>NZ_CP182343.1:0-3352569 GCF_048571125.1 Arcobacter siniprincipis (SeqCode)
ATGACAACAAAAGAGATTTTATCAGTTTTAAAAAATGAAACATCAAAATCAGACTATGACAGATACCTAAAACAACTTATTTACAAAAAAATTTCATCTGACGATAACATAGCTATTTTTGAAGTTCCTAATAAATACATTGCAAACTGGATAAAAAGCAAATATTCAAAAATCATTCAACACTGTATTGAGACAATAGATGGTACTAAGCCAACTGTTGAAATAAAATTAACAGGTGAGAAGAAGACTAAAAAAGAGATACTAAAAGAACAAGTAGGAAAATCAGATGTGGAAAGCACTATATTAAATCCATCATATACTTTTGATTCTTTTGTAGTTGGTTCATCAAATCAAATGGCCTTTAATGCTTCCCTTGCCGTTTCAAAAAAACCAGGTATTCAATACAACCCCTTATTTATCTATGGTGGAACTGGTTTAGGTAAAACTCACTTGCTTCAAGCAATTGGAAACGATGCAATAGAGCATGGTAGAACAATTATTTATGTTACAATTGAACAGTTCATGAATGACTTTACTTTTGCAATTAAAAACAAAAATATGGAACATTTTAGAAGTAAATATAGAAAATGTGATGTCCTACTAATCGATGATATTCAATTTTTAAGTGGAAAAGAACAAACTCAAGAAGAGTTCTTTCACACTTTTAATGAACTTCATAATGCTGAAAAACAAATTGTCATGACTTCAGATAGACTTCCATCTCAAATAGCAGGCCTTGTGGATAGATTAAAATCAAGATTTGAGTGGGGTTTAACAGCTGATGTTCAAATTCCTGGATTAGAGACAAAAATAGCAATTATTGAAAAAAAATCTGAATTAAATGGCATTCATTTAGATAGGGAAATAGTAAATTATATTGCTACAAATCTTGATAACTCTATTAGAGAAATAGAAGGTGTACTAATTAGAATAAATGCAAGTGCAGCCTTACTTAACCAAGAGATTAATTTACCTATGGTACAAAACCTTTTAAAAGAGCAAATTAAAGAAACAAAAGAAAATATAAAACTTCCTGATATAATAACAATCGTTGCAATAGAACTTAATATCAAACCAAGTGATATTAAATCTAAAAAAAGAACAGCAATTGTTGCAAATGCAAGAAGAATAGTGATATATTTAGCAAGAGAATTAACACATAACTCTATGCCAGATATTGCTAAGTTTTTAGGTATGAAAGATCATAGTTCAATTTCTCATAATATTAAAAAAGCAAATGAGTTAATTGAAAAAGATGAAAATTTTAAACTTATAATAGAAAATTTAAAAAATAAAATCATAAATAGAGGATAGTCGTAGAAAAGTTTTAAACCATTATGTGAATAGGTGTGAATATCTTTAATCTTTTAATCACTCTTCCAAGAGTTGATTTTATCGGATTAAACCAAGAGTTTTCATCTATTCACATAGTCTACTACTACCACTAAATAAAATAATAAATAAAGGGGATAACATGAGATTTATCATTGCTAAAAATATCTTTGAAAATATAATCTCTTCAATGCAACCATTTTTAGAAAAAAAAGATTCTAGTTCTATTACTTCACATATATATTTAGAAGTAATAAATTCTAAATTAATATTAAAAGCTACAGATTATGAAATTGGATTAGAATCTTATGTTAATGATATTGAAGAATCAACAGATGGAAAAGGTACAGTTAACGGAAGTAATTTATTAGGTATTATTAAAAGATTAAAAAATGACAAAATTACTGTTGAAACTATAGATAATAATTTAGTTATAAAACAAAGTAGATCAACTTTTAAATTACCAATGTATGATGCTAATGAATATCCTAATTTAATTATGAATACTGAATTAAATATATTAAATATTTCAACTATTAGTTTAGTAAATAGTATTAGAAAAATTACACCAGCTATTGATAACAACAATCCAAAATTTGAATTAAATGGTGCATTAATTGATATTAAAAATTCTAAAATCAATTTTGTAGCAACAGATACAAGAAGACTTGCTATTTCTCATTTACAAAATATTTCAAATAATGAAGCGCAATTTATTATTCCAAAAAAAGCAATTATAGAAATACAAAAACTATTTTTAGATGATGCAAAAATATCTTATGATGATACAAATTTAGTAGTAGAAACTGATAATTCTAAATTTTTTACAAAACTAATTAATGGGAAATTTCCAGATTATGAAAGAATTATTCCAAATACTTTAAAATATAATTTAACTTTACCAAAAGCTGTTTTAATAGATTCTATTAAACTAGTTACATCTTTGTTTTCAAATATCAAAATTACTTTTTCTCCAAATTCTATGGTATTTGAATCTTTAGATGAAGATACAGAATCTAAAACTCAAATTGATATTGATTTAAATATTAGTGAAAATTTTTATTTAGCAGTAAATGCTAAATATTTATTAGATTTTTTAAGCATGTCAAATAATGAAAATGTTGTAGTTGGATTCAATGAATCTAACTTACCATTTTATTTAGAAGATGATAAATTTTTTACAATTGTAATGCCAATTGTGTTAGACAAATAAAAAAGGATAATTAATGAGCCAAGAATATGGTGCTAGCAATATTAAAGTTTTAAAAGGTCTTGAAGCTGTTAGAAAAAGACCAGGTATGTATATTGGTGATACTAACACTAATGGATTACATCATATGGTTTACGAAGTTGTTGATAACTCTATTGATGAAGCAATGGCTGGATATTGTAAAAATATAAAAATTACTATGACAAAAGATCATTGGATCAAAGTTGAAGATGATGGAAGAGGTATTCCAACTGCTATTCATGAAGGTGAAGGAATTTCAGCTGCTACTGTTGTTTTAACTGTACTTCATGCTGGTGGTAAATTTGACAAAGATACGTATAAAGTTTCTGGTGGTCTTCATGGAGTTGGGGTTTCTGTTGTAAATGCCTTATCTAAAGAAGTTAAAATGACTATTTACAGAGAAGGAAAAATTCATTATCAAGAGTTTTCAAAAGGTATTCCAAAAGCTCCTTTAGAAGTTATTGGAGAAAGTCCTAGAAAAACTGGTACTACTATTGAATTTTTAGCTGATGATTCTATTTTTGAAGTAAATACTTATGATTTTGCTGTTTTAGCAAAAAGATTTAGAGAAGTAGCATATTTAAACTCATTTATCTCAATTACTTTAATAAATGAAATAACTAAAAAAACAGAAGTTTATCATTTTGAAGGTGGTATTAAACAGTTTGTTGAAGATATAAATACTGCAACAGCCGTATCAGACGCAGTAGCATTTAATGACAATGTTGATGGAGTAGAAGTTGATATTGCTGTTATGTATAACGATACTTATGTTGAAAAAACTTTATCATTTGTAAATAATATTAGAACAATTGATGGGGGAACTCATGAGGCTGGATTTAAAGCTGGACTTACAAGAAGTATTGTTAAATATTTAAATGAAAATGCAGCAGCTAGAGAAAAAGATACAAAAATCACAGGTGATGATGTAAGAGAAGGTCTTATTGCAATTATTTCTGTAAAAGTTCCAGAACCTCAATTTGAAGGTCAAACAAAAGGTAAACTTGGAAGTTCTTATGTAAAACCTATTTGCCAAAGATTAACATCTGAACAACTAGATAAATACTTTGAAGAAAATCCAGCACAAGCAAAAGCAATTATGGATAAAGCTTTAATGGCAGCACGAGGTAGAGAAGCAGCTAAAAAAGCTAGAGATATGACTAGAAAAAAAGATGCTATGACAGTAGGAACTCTTCCTGGTAAACTAGCAGAATGTCAAAGTAAAGATCCAGCTATTAGAGAATTATATCTAGTAGAAGGGGACTCTGCGGGAGGTTCTGCAAAACAAGGTAGAGATAGGGTTTATCAAGCAATTTTACCACTTAAAGGTAAGATTTTAAATGTAGAAAAATCAAGACTTGATAAGATTTTAAAATCTGATGAAATTAGAAACATGATTACAGCTCTTGGTTGTGGTATTGGTGAAGATTTTGATGAAGAAAAAATCAGATATCATAAAATCATTTTTATGACGGATGCCGATGTTGATGGATCTCACATTCAAACACTGCTTTTAACTTTCTTCTTTAGATTTTTAAGACCAGTTATTGAAAAAGGTTATTTATATATTGCTCAACCACCTCTTTATAGATATAAAAAAGGTAAAAATGAGACATATTTAAAAGATGACAATGCTTTATCTGCTTTTTTAATTGAAAATGGTTTAGAATCATTTGAATTCCAAGGTCTTGGATATAATGATTTAGTGGATTTATTTAAAACAGTTTCTAGATATAGAGGTATGTTACAACAATTAGAAAAAAGATACTCTTTAGCAGAAGTTTTAAAACACTTAATTGAGAATTCAAATTTAGTAAATTTAGATTATCAAGCTTTATATGAAGAAGTAAAAGGATTCCTTGAAGCTAAGGGATATAATATTTTATCAAAAAGATTAACTGATGAAAGTATTCAACTTTTCGTTCAAACAAATGAAGGTCTAGAAGAGTTACTAATAGATGATGAACTTTTTGCCTCACCATATTTTAGTGAAGCTACTTATATTTATAACAAATTAGTAGAAAGAGATTTAACTGTATTTGAAGGAAGAGATTTAGTAGAAATACTTGATGAAATAGAAACTTTAGCTAAAAAAGGTGCATATATCCAAAGATATAAAGGTCTTGGAGAAATGAATCCAGAGCAACTTTGGGAAACAACAATGACACCAGAAGCAAGAAGACTTCTAAGAGTTACTATTGATGATGCAACAATTGCATCTGATACTTTCACACTATTTATGGGTGATGAAGTAGAGCCAAGAAGAAACTATATCGAAGAGCACGCAAAAGACGTAGAACACCTAGACGTTTAGGAATTGATTCTTTTAATCAATTTCTGCGTTGGAGGAGTAATTTTTACTCCTCACGTACTTTAGTACGCTCCTTCCTAAAAATTCCACTCCGCCTTGAACTTAATCAAAATAATAAATTCCTATAGAAAAAAATTTTCTAATATAAATTCTGTTATACTCATTAATTAAATATAGGATAATCATATGATGACACAAGAAGATAAAGAATATATGTATTTTAATAAGCTTGAAAAAAATACTTTAAGTGTAAGTCCTCAATTTAAAAATACTAGCTTTGTTGAGGGTAAAGAATTTATACGATTTAGTAGAGGTGTCTCTATGAAATTCGGTGAAAGTCCTGATCATAAAATGCATAAAAGAGTAGAAACTAAAGATGGAATTGAAATTGATTTAAAAACAACAGATAATAAACAACAAGAAATAAAAGCTTATTTTTATGAAGATACTAGAAATATTAATACTTTAACAATTCAAAGATGGATGACAAAAACTGGAAATGCACATAAAGAATCTATGGTCATTTATGGTGAACAATTAGATTTATTAATAAATTTTGTTAGTGCATTAAAAGGTATACCATTAAATGGAAAAGGAAAAGTTACAATTCCAATAGATATGGCTTTGAATAATATAAGTAATATCACAGATGATACGGTATTAAATTATTTAGAGAAAAATCCAAACTTGATAAATAAAATTGTGAATAGTCAATTAACAGAGAAAGATATTGTTTCTATAGGTTATAGAAAAGAACAACTTAATATTTTTAAATCTATGCTTAATAATGATAACTTAAAAGAATCTGATTGGCAAAATTTTTTTGAAAAAAATACTTGGATTTTTGGTTATGGATTATCGTATATCTTTAATGAAAAGGTTATTGAAGAAAAACTTGAACAATATTCTAGTGGTTTTGATTTTAATACTAATGGAAAAAGAACAGATGCACTATTAAAAACATCAGGATTTATAAAGTCACTTTGTTTTGTTGAAATTAAAACACACAAAACAGATTTATTAAAACAAATGAAAATGTCTTATAGAGGTGATTGTTGGGCTATTTCGGACGAATTAGCAGGAGGTGTTTCTCAAGTTCAGAATACAATATCATCAAATTTAAAAAAATATTATGGGAAAATAGAAATAAAAAATAAAAAAACTGGAAATTTAACGGGAGAAGAAATTTTTAATTTTTTGCCTAGTTCTTTTTTAATTATCGGAAAGTTAGATGAATTTATATCAGAATTTGGAGTTAATGAAGATAAATATCGTTCATTCGAATTATTTAGGAAGAATATTAATTCACCTGAAATAATTACCTTTGATGAACTTTATGAAAGAGCTAAATATATAGTTGAATCAAATATTTAAATAAAGCCAAGATAGCATATAATCTCTAATATGAAAAAACTAAAATACCTCGAACATTATCCTAAAGATATAATTTTGCAAATACAAAAGCTAATAGATAATAAAAAGCTGGATAAGTATTTATTAAATAAATACAAAACTTCACATGATTATAAAAATGATAAAGCACTCTACTCTTATGCTATGGATTTTAAAAATAGTTATTTGAAAAAGTCACTTCCTCTTAGTAAGGTGATTTATGATGGGAAGATAAATGTTATCAATGATGCTTTGGGTTTGCATACTATTATTTCTCGGGTTCAAGGTGGGAAGCTTAAGAGTAAAAATGAGATACGAATAGGAACTTTGTTTAAAAATGTTCCAGAAGAGTTTCTTAGGATGATTGTAGTGCATGAATTAGCTCATTTAAAGGAAAAAGAACACGATAAGGCGTTTTATAGTTTATGTTGCTTTATGGAGCCTAATTATCATCAATATGAATTTGACCTAAGAGTTTATCTTACATATATGGATTTATATGGGAAACTTTATTAATATATAACAATCTGCAATAAAATCAATCCACTTTAAAAATTTATCTTATACTTCTACAAATCATATGATTAATGTCCCTTTTAAATGGGACATTTAAAAGGAATAATAAAATGAATATATGTGGAATAGAACTAAAAGCAAATCAAACAATCTTAGCAGTTCAGATTGATGGCGAATATAAAGATTTAAAAACTAAAAAAATCACTTTGGAAGATGATGAACTCCAAGAGTCTATAAGAAGTTATTGTAATGACTTATTAGTGTTTTTGACCGAAAATGATATTGAACAAGTATATATCAAAAAAAGAGCAAAAAAAGGAAACTTTGCAGGTGGTGCAGTTACTTTCAAAATGGAGAGTTTAATCCAACTAAATCCCAAATGTACAGTTGATTTGGTATCCGCTCAAGCTATGGGAAGTTTTGAGAGAAAAAATAGTATTGAGTACCCAGAAGCACTAAATAAATATCAAGAACAAGCTTATCTTACAATTTTAACTTCTAAATAAAAATAGCTTACAAAAATGTAAGTCAAATAAAGCGGAATTATCAAAAATGTCAAAATTATGTATAATTTTTTTGTAAAATAGTCTATTTTACGTTAAAGTTTTGTTTATCTTTTAAAAAAAATTTTACTTTTTTGCTAAAAGATAGCCTAAAAATCGATATTACTCATTATTTGTACTTATATAAGAACAAGTCCTTATATAAGTATAGTTTAAGCTTTAACATATAATACTTAAGTTTATTAAACAGTAGTTTAAAATAATATAAGAAATTTAAACTCAGTTTTTTAAAGTATATAACAAAGGGGAAAAAATGTTTAAAAAATTAGTAAAGCTATCTTTAGCTATAGCAATGTTTGGTACATTCTTGCAAGGGGCAAGTACATTTACTTTAAAACTACAATCTGCAGATCCATCAGGGTCTATTAATTTTAAGTTACAAGAGAAGTGGGCAAAAACTGTTGCTACAATGACTAATTCTGATATTAATATAGAAGTTTTACCTGTAAATAGTATTGTAAAATATACTGAAACATTAGATGCAATTGGTGCAGGTGTTCTTGATGGAGAAATTTCTTCAATTGCATATTTTTCTGGTAAAGATCCAGCATTTGCTTTAATGGGAAATACTGTTGGTGCATGGAGTGATCCAAATGATTTAATTTTGTTTATGGAATATGGAGGAGGAAATGAATTTATGAATAAATTGATGAATCCTTATGGTGTAACATTTGTTTCTGCTATGACAAATGGTTTAGAATCATTGGTTGCAAAAAAACCAATAAGAAGTGTTGCAGAGTTAAAAGGTTTGAAAATGAGAGCACCTGAGGGTCTTGTTCAAGCAGTATTTAAAGCAGCAGGTGCAGCGCCTGTAAATTTACCATATAGTGAAGTATTTACTTCATTAGATAAAGGGGTTATAGAAGCAGCGGATGCATCTACTTTAGCTGTAAATGCTCAAGCAGGACTTAATAAAATTGCTAAATTTCCTATATTCCCAGGTTTTCATTCTATTCCTTTAATGGATCTTTCTATTAATACTAAAACTTGGAATAAAATGCCAAAAAATTATCAAGAAATAATTAAAGTTTCTTTTAGAGATTATGTGAGACAAATTATTTCTACAATAAAACTTTCTGATAAAGCAGAAGCTGCAAGAGCAACAGAAACTAAAGATTATACTATTGTAACTTGGCCAGAATCAGAAAAAATAAAATTTAGGAGAATTGCACAAGGTGAGTGGGAAAA
This sequence comes from Arcobacter siniprincipis (SeqCode), assembly GCF_048571125.1. Lineage (NCBI taxonomy): Bacteria > Pseudomonadati > Campylobacterota > Epsilonproteobacteria > Campylobacterales > Arcobacteraceae > Arcobacter > Arcobacter siniprincipis (SeqCode). Next base: position 8,534 of record NZ_CP182343.1, read on the forward strand.
AATGTCTACACAATCTCCTAATGCAAAAGAAGCTTATGATCTTATTACTAAGTTTTTAAAAGATAATGGAATGATTTAATGGAAAATACTGAGCTGAAATATAATAAACTTGACCGATTAATAATTTTAATCGGTCGAAAGATTTGTATTTTTTATATAGTTTGTTTTATCATTATTTGTTATGAGGTTTTTTCTCGATATGTACTTAATTCACCTACTTCTTGGGTTCAAGAAACAACAACTTTGATTGCAGGTATTTTATTTATTTGGGGAGGATTACACTCTTTAACAATTGATAGACATATAAAAATAACTATTTTATATGATATGCTATCAAAAAAATACAAGTATTATGTTGATATTTTAATCTCAACATTATTGATAATTTGTTTAGTATTTATGAACTATTCAGCTTTTTTACTTTTCAAAAGTTCTTGGTTTAAGCCATGGGGTGCTTTTTATATGGAAACTTCGGGTTCTGCATGGAATCCACCTTTTCCAGCAATATCAAAACTTGTTTTATTTGTGGTTTTAATATTGATGCTTATACAAGTACTTGTTAAATTTATTTCTATACTTAGGAGAAAATAATGTTTGAATTACTTAATATTTCTTCTATGGGAATAGAAGCTGGTAGTTTATTGATGCTAGGAATGATAATTGGATTATTGATTCTTGGATTACCTTTGGCATTTATAACTGCCTTGGTTGCTGGATTCTTTTTGCTTTTTTGGATTGGACCCCAAGCTTCAAGTTTAATATCAACAAGAGTTTATGCCTTTGTTACATCTTATGCCTTTGTGTCCGTGCCCATGTTTGTATTGATGGCCGCCATACTTGATGGGTCAAATATATCAAGGGACTTATTTGCTGCTATGAAATCTTTTAGTGGTAATATAAGAGGAAGTGTTGCTATACAAACTATAGTTCTAGCAGTTTTTTTAGCTGCAATGTCTGGAATTATAGGTGGTGAAACAATTTTATTAGGAATGATTGCTCTGCCTCAAATGTTAAAAATGGGTTATGATAAAAAACTTGCAATTGGGGTTGTTGTATCTGGTGGTGCTTTAGGAACCATGGTTCCTCCATCTATTGTATTGATAATTTTTGGTTTAACAGCAAATGTTTCAATTTCAGATTTGTTTACAGCATCATTTTTACCGGCTTTAATGCTTGCAGGATTTTATATAGCGTATGTATTAATAAGAGGATATTTAAATCCAAGTATGGTGCCTGAATCAGTACAAGAGTATGTTCCTTGGAGCGAGAAGATTAAGTCTTTAAAAAAAGTTATTCTACCATTATTGGTTGCAGCAAGTGTTTTAGGAAGTATTTATATGGGTATAGCATCAGTTACAGAATCTTCTGCTATTGGTGTATTGGGTATTACTCTTTCTGTTTATTTAAGAAAAGAACTTACTTGGAAATTGATGGTTGATAGTGCTTATAAAACGCTAGAAACTTGCGGTACTATTATTTGGATAGGAATAGGTGCTACTTTATTAGTAGGTGTATTTAATCTTATGGGTGGAATTGAGTTTGTTAAAGGTGTAATATTAGCACATGGAAGTGGTTCTCCTATTTATATAATATTTTTAATGATGGTAATTCTATTTTTCTTAGGTATGTTTTTGGATTGGGTTGGAATTGTTTTATTAACAATACCTATTTTTATGCCAATTGTTATTGCCTTAGGTTATGACCCTGTTTGGTTTGGTGTGTTGTTTGCTTTAAATATGCAAATAGCATTTTTATCCCCTCCATTTGGAACGGGTGTATTTATTTTAAAAACTGTTGCTCCGCCAGATGTCTCATTAGGTGATATATTTAAAGCTGTAATACCTTTTATAATGTTACAGGCTTTAGCAATTGTCGTGTTAATTATATTTCCAGAAATTGCATTATGGTGGAAATAAAAATTTTATTTGTAATTATTTGAATATATAAAAGTTAATAAGGAGAAAATTATGTCAGAAAAAAGAGTTTATGAAATGTATATTAATGGAGAGTTTGTTTCTAATAAAGGTGAAACAACTCCCGTAATTAATCCTTCAACAAAAGAGATTATTTCTTATATCCCAAAAGGAAATGCAGAAGATGCAAAAGTTGCTATTGATGCAGCACACAATGCACAAGATTCATGGGGAAAATTACCAGCAGTAGAGCGTGGTAATTACCTAAGAAAAATTGCACAAAAAATTAGAGAAAATAGTGATATGCTTGCAAAAACTATCACTGAAGAACAAGGAAAAGTATTAGGTTTAGCAGAAGTTGAAGTTAATTTCACTGCTGATTATTTGGATTATATGGCTGAATGGGCGAGAAGATATGAAGGTGAAATAATCCAAAGTGATAGACCAAATGAAAATATCTTTTTATTTAAATTACCAATAGGAGTAGCAACTGGTGTCTTACCTTGGAATTTCCCATTTTTCTTAATTGCAAGAAAATTAGCTCCTGCACTTTTAACAGGTAATACTATTGTTATAAAACCAAGTGGTGAAACTCCAAACAATGCCTTTGAATTTGCAAAATTAGTTGATGAAATAGATCTTCCAAAAGGTGTATTTAACTTAGTTTCTGGATCTGGTTCAACTGTTGGAAATGAACTTGCAGCAAATGAAAAAGTAGGAATCGTAAGTTTTACAGGAAGTGTGCCTACAGGTGTTAAAATCATGGAAGCAGCTTCTAAAAATGTAACAAAAGTATCTTTAGAATTAGGTGGGAAAGCACCTGCGATTGTTATGGCAGATGCTAATCTTGATATTGCAGTTGAAGCTATCAAAAATTCTAGAGTTACAAATAATGGACAAGTTTGTAATTGTGCTGAAAGAGTTTATGTACATAAAAGTATTGCAAAAGAGTTCAGTGAAAGAATTACAAAATCTATGGCTGCTTTAACTTGTGGTAATCCTTTAACAGAAAAAATTGATATGGGACCACTTATTAATGAAGATGCTATTACTCATGTTCAAAAATTAGTAGATTCAGCAGTTGCAGCAGGAGCTTCTATTACAACTGGTGGTAAAAGATGCGATAGAGATGATGGATATTTTTATGAGCCAACAGTAATAATTGATGTAAAACAAGATATGGATATTATCAAAGAAGAGATTTTTGGACCAGTACTTCCAATCGTAACATTTGATACACTTGATGAAGCTATTGCTTTAGCAAATGATAGTGAGTTTGGATTAACTTCATCAATCTATACACAAAACCTTGATATAGCTATGAGAGCTTGCAAAGAGATAAAATGTGGAGAAACATATATCAATAGAGAAAACTTTGAAGCAATGCAAGGTTTCCACGCTGGATGGAAAAAATCTGGTATTGGTGGAGCTGATGGTAAACATGGTTTAGAAGAATTCTTACAAACTAAAGTTGTATATTTACAATACGATTTAAATAAACAATAATCTATCTATAAAAATAAGTTACCTTTTAAGGTAACTTATTTAAAACTACAAATTCTATAAAAACTATTACAATTAATTATTTCATTTTTATATAAAGTATTTAGATTAATTTTTTTGAAGAGTTATGTGAGATAAGAAATTATCTCACATAGTTAAGAGTTAAGCTTCTTTTTTTACTTCTACTAGATTTTCTCTATTTAAAGTAACACCAAACCCTGGTTTATCAGAAACTTTTAGTCTCCCATTTACTGGAACTGGCTCATCTAATAGTAGTGGATAATATTGTGGTAAAACTTTATCAGCTTTTGGTGCCATCATTAAACATTCTGTAAAAGGTGATGATAGCTTAGTAATAACATAATGGTGGCTATAAACACCACTTCCATGTGGAATAACTAACTTACCTGCTGCTTCTGCGAGATTACCTATTTTGATTAGTTCAGTCATACCACCACACCAACCAACATCTGGTTGTAATATATCTAAATCACACATTTCAATTAACATTTTGAAACCATATTTAGTAGCTTCATGTTCTCCACCTGTGACCATCATAGTATTACCAGCTGCTTTTTTCAAGTCTCTATAAGCCCAATAATCATCAGGGTTAAAACACTCTTCAATCCATTTCATACCTAGTTTTTCAGATTCATGCATAAGTTTTTTTGCGTATGGAAGATCTAGTGACATCCAACAATCCCACATTAGCATAAAATCATCACCAACTGCTTCTCTCATTTTTCTTGCGTATTCTATGTTTTTCTTCAATCCTTCTTCACCATCCGCTGGACCATATACAAGTGGCATTTTTCCACCAATAAATCCCATCTCTTTTGCTAAATCTGGTCTAGGACCTGTGGCATAAAACTCTAATTCATCTCTTACTTTTCCACCAATCATAGAATAAACAGGCTCATTTCTTATTTTTCCTAGTAAATCCCAAAGGGCAAGGTCTACAGCAGAAATAGCATTCATAACAATACCTTTTCTACCATAATAAAGTGTTCCTCTGTACATTTGTTCCCACATCTTTTCGGTGTCTGAGGGATTTTGGCCTACAATAAATCTATCTATATGATTCATCACTAGCCAAGCTGCAGGGTAACCACCAGTTGAGATACCAAAACCTACTTTTCCAGTATTATCTTCAACTTCTACTACAATAGTTTTAAGGGCATTAATTCCAAAGCTTGTTCTTGTTTGTTTATATTCAGGGAAAAGGCTCATAGGAGTTGATATTTGTTTAACAATCCAATGCTCTTCACCTTGATCATGGTAATCAGCCCCTCCACCGCTTACTACATAAGCTCTGATACTTTTAATTGTTCTTTTTGACATTTCCATAATTTACCTTTTAATTATAAGATATTAAGTTTTTGCAAATCACTTTTTAGTTCTTGCTTTTTTTCTTCACTTAAAGAATATGCTGGTAACTTTTCATGTTTATTTTCTTTTAGTACTCTAAAATATACAGCTTGTTTACAAGCTTGTAAAAGAGGTTGGCTATATGTATAAATTTTCATTGCACTATTCATTTTATCAAAGTACTCTTTTGTAAGTTCTTCATTTCCTTCATTAAAATATTTATATGTATTTACAGTAAATTCAGGTGCAAAGTTTACTGTAGCATTGATAAATCCATCAACACCTAGATTTAAAGCATCTATGGCTTGACTTTCAAAAGCACAAAAAACTGAAAAATCTTTTTTCTCATCTTTTATTTTTAACATTTTTTCAATATGTTTTATATTTTCAACAGTCTCTTTTATACCTATTAAATTGTCATTTTTTAAGGCGATTTTTCTAACAATATCATATGTAAAATCAAATCCACTCAATGTTGGGAAATTATAAATTAGTACATTTTTAGATGTTCTATTACATATTTCACCATAATATTTTATAATAGTTTCTTCATCATATACAACAAAATATGGATTGATAACCAATAATGCTTCTACATCTTTATCTTCTAAATAGTTTATAAATTTAAATGCTTTACTTGAATTTGTTTCTCCAACACCTACTATAACTTTTATTCTATTTTTTGTATGTGCTAATATGTTTTCAACCAAAAATTTCTTTTCTTCAAATGAAAGTGAGAAGAATTCCCCTGTTGTACCTAAAATGGCTACCCCATCTACACCTTTTTCAATTAAAAAATCTATGTGTTTTTTTATAGAATCAATATCTATTGTTGAATCTTCATTAAATACAGTTATTAAAGGTGGAAATACCCCTTGAATTTTACCCATAAAACTCTCCTTATTTTTTATATAGTACTTATATAAGTATATGAACTTATATACGTTTAGATAAGTTTAATGTTTTTTTACTGTTTTGTCAAGGCAAATTTATTGGAATTTTTAAATTCTTAGCTTTATATTTTAATATGATATAATATTTTTACTACGCAATTTTTAATAAATTTTATATGGAGAAATATTGAAGGCATTACATTCAACAACTTCTAGAATTATCAATATTCTTGAGTTAATTTCTAATAACAAAGAGGGTTATACCTTAACTGAAGTTTCTAAGCTTTTGGAGATACCAAAGACGAGTTTATCTCCTATATTAAAAACCTTGGCTTATTATAATTATCTAGCTTACAATGAGATAACATTAAAGTACTCTATTTATATTGGAATATTAAGTGTATCCTCTTCTGTAAATAAAAATAATGCAATTGTGAAGTTTATAAAAGAAGAGATGAATAAAATAGTAGCAAGTTGCAATGAGATTTGCCAATTGGGAGTTCTTGATAAGGATGAAGTATTATATGTGGAAAAAGTAAATGCTTCAAATCCCATTCAATTAGCAACTTCAGTGGGTGTACAATTTCCTGCAAACTGTAGTGCACTTGGAAAAGCATTACTTTATAAACACTCATTTAAAGAGTTAAAGAACGTGTTTCCTGGTGAACTTGAAAGAAGAACAGAAAACACTATTACCTCTATTAAAGACTTGTATGAAGATATTATAAAAATAGATCAAAATGGATATGCAACAGAGAGAGAAGAAGGAATGAAAGAAGTTGAGTGTATTGCGGTTCCTATTATCAAAGATAATCTTGTTTTAGCAGCTATTAGTGTATCTATACCTTTATTTAGAAGTTCTCAAAAGAAAAAAGACAAAGTAATTGACTTATTGACTGAAAGTAGAAAAAAAGTAGAAAAGTATATTTCAAATATGAATGTAAAATCTATTTTTGACTAAAGTCTATTTTATTTAAAATAGACTTATCAAAATTGCAAAACCTAATACAAAAAGAATCACTCCTGAAATCTTCTCTATTTTATTTGAGTATTTTTGTATTAGAACTCTATTATTTTTTGAATTGATTAAATATACGATAAAAATATCCCAAAATAAAACTACAAAAAACATCCAAAAGGCATAAATTATCTGAAAATCCAAGGGTATTTTATGCGTGCTTGAAATAGAAAACATAGTGAAATAAAATATTGAATTTTTCGGATTTAATATTGCTGATAAAAATCCTTTTAGAAAGTTTTTTAATAACTCTTTTGTTCTTTTGATATTTTTATCATTTTTAAATAACTCCCTTTGTTTTGAAAATATCAAGTGATAAGATAAGTATAATAAATATAGAGCACCTACTAGTTTTATACTTATAAAAAGTATTTGATTATTTTGAATAAGTAAAATTCCAAAAAGAGCAAATAAAATATAAAGTCCATTTGCAAAAGCAATACCAAAAGCTGTAAGAATACCTGCTGCTTTTCCATTTTTTGAAGAGCTTGAAACTAATATAAAAAAATCAGCACCAGGACTTAGAAGTGCAATAAAGTGTGCAAGCGCTAGGGGAATAAAACCTTGTATAAAAATATCTATATTCATAAACTTCCTTTTTAGAAGTCTATACAAATAAAAAATATTTTTATTGTACGAAGTTGTCCTGATACTCTTTTGGAGTTAAGGCTACGATTTTTAAAAAGTTTCTATGCAAATGGCTTTGATCATAAAAACCACACTCTAAAGCAGTCTCTACTATACTTATGCCTTTTTTTAGTAGTACCTTCGCATACTCAATTTTTAGATTTATAAAATATGAATATACAGATATTCCTAACTCCTTTTTAAAAAGTTTGATAATATAAAATGTAGAAAGATTAAACTTTTTTGATAGTTCATCTAAAGATATATTTTCACTAACATTTTTATTTAGATATTCCATAATATCTTTTACTTTTGTTTTATAACTCTCTTTTGAAGCTATTTTAAAATCACAATGATTTAAGTATAAATTTGAAATAAATTCCAATAATAAAACCTCTTTTTCTAAATAGAGTTCAGAAGAAAAAATCACTTCACATAATTTAATAAAATCTTCATACTCTTTTTTATTTTCAAGAAATTCTTTAGAAAAAGGAACAAAAGAGTTTAAAGCTGGATTTAACTCTTTTTGTATTTTAAACAGCCATTGTTTTTTTATATAAAGCATATAATAACTTGTCTCTTCACTAGTGATATTATTACAAGAGTGAATTATATTTGGATTTACTATTGCTAAACTATTTTTTGCAATTATATATTTATTGTTTTTATTTGTATATTCTCTTTTTCCACTAACTAAAGCACCTATTGATAAATCATCGTGCAAGTGCTCTTTATAGTTTAATTTGGTCTTAGAGTATCTTAGTTCAATATAAGGAATTTTTTCATCTATAAAAAATTGGGTTTTGTTCATTTTAAATTATTTTATCAATCCAATCTCTTTGAAATATTTTTTAGCACCAGTATGTAATGGAGCAGATAATCCTTCTAAAAAAGATTTTTTGGTAATAGGTGTAAGTGCTAGATGGGCTTTTTTAAATTCATTAAAGTTTTCCATAATCTGTTTTACTACGGTATAAACAGCTTTATCGCTCATCGTAGAATTTGCAACTAATACAGCCTTTACAGCAAAAGTTGGTATCTCTTTTGGGTTACCCCTATAAATTCCACCGGGAATATCAGTTTTTGTGAAGTATGGATGCTCTTTAACAAATTTATCAACTTTTGCTCCTATGATAGGGACAATTTTAGTATCTGTAGAGTTTGAGGCATCTTTAATATTAGCTGTTGGATGCCCAACCATATAAAAGTATCCATCAAGTTTATTATCCCTTAGGGCATCTGGCATTGCTGAAGACTTTAGATTTCCAACATAAGATAAATCAGATGTTTTTATATTTAAGGCTTTAAATAGAGCTAATGCAGTGGCTTCATTACCTGATCCTACATTTCCTATATTTATTCTTTTCCCTTTTATATCCATAATGCCATTTATATTTGCATCTCTTCTTGTAACTAAAGTAAATGATTCTGGATAAATAGCAAGTATTGATCTTAATTTAGGAAATTTTTCACCTTTAAACTCCCCTATACCCTTTGATGCTTGATAAACAATATCTGACTGAACAATTGCAAAATCTAGTTCACCACTTTTTATTGCATTTATATTATAAACAGAACCTCCTGTTGATTCAATAGAGCATCTAATATTTGTCTTTTCTTTTATTTTATTTACAAACTTACAGATTGTTCCACCAGTTGGGTAATATGTTCCTGTTACTCCACCTGTACCTATTGTAATAAATTGTGTAGCAAATAAGAAAGTGGCTGAAATTCCCAATAATATAAACTTTTTCATAATGACTCTTTTGATTATTTTTTGCTTTTTATTATACACATAAAAGATACAAAATAAATAAAAAAATAGTTTATTTATCTTTTTTATATATTGATATTAATATTCCAAATAGTATTAAAATTGTAGAAATTATCAAAGTAGAAGTTATTTTTTCATTTAAAAATAATACTCCTAAAAATATAGCAAGGGGAGGAATAAGTAGTTGTAAAATCCCAGAAGTTATAATTTTCATATTTGGAAGTAAGTGGTACCATAAAAGATATCCAATAGAAGAAGTTATGCCTCCTGAAACAAATGCTAAAGTTATCCCATAACTTGAAAGCTTTACATTATGAACAAATAATGCAAAAAATATAATCGCAAAAAAAAGAGATATTGTAAAGTTATCGGTTGTATTTAGTGTAGCATTTGATGATTTCTTTCCAAAGATTGTATAAAGTCCCCACGCAACACCCGATATCATCATCAAAATAGAGTGATAAAGTGATACTTCAAAACCTTCACTTGGATATAATAAGTAAATCAATCCTACAAAAGCTAAACTTATTCCTAAAGCTTTCCTAATATCAATACGCTCCTTTTTTATCAAGGCTGTAATTATAATAGTCAGTTGTACCATTGCAAAAAGTATTAAAGCTCCAAGTCCCGCATCTAAATTTATATAAGCATAAGAAAAACAAATAGCATATAAAAAAAGTAAAAAGGAAGTATGCCAATTTTTATTTAGGCTTAAATTTAGTTTTTTTTCTTTAAAAGACAAAATAACTAATAAAGTCAAAGCTCCAAAAAAAAGCCTAAAAAATGTAAAAGAGTAAGGGTCAATTGAGTTATTTATTAATGCAGCTCTTGCTAAAACTGAGCTTGTTGCAAAGAAAAACAAAGTAAGAGAAACAAGCAAAACAAGTTTTATATTCATCATTTTATTTAAACTCTGGATTATTTTTAAGAAACTCTTCTACTTTGTCTGTATGAGCGTAGATTTTTCCTGTTCTTCTCATATATGAGTTTACTATGTGATAACCATGATTTAATGATGCGGCAATTGACCCTCCTGTATTAAAAGCGATATCTCCTGCAACATACAAAAAAAGTATATTTGTCATGTAGTGTTCATTGTAAATTGGTTTATTTTCACTATCTAATTTTATTCCACAATTTTTTAGAAAATCTATTGGACTAGTTCCTCCAATGGCATATATTATCCTATCAAACAAAGTAAAATATCCATCATCAAAATTAACTTTTATTTTACCCTTTTCATTTTCTAATGAGATAATATTTGTATTTAGTCTAAGTCTTAATTTCTCTTGTCCATTATAGGTTCTTAAAATCTCTTCATTTTCTGGATTTAATCTTGTAAATTGTGCTTTTCTATAAACAAGTGTTACATTATTGTTTTCATCAGCTAATTCATATGCATACTCAGCAGCACTATTCCCACCACCTACTACTAATATTTTCTCCCCTTCACTACAGCCGTCAAGATTAAAATTTACCTTTGCTTTTATAGAAGGGGGAATTCTATAATCTGGCTTATTTGGTTTACCCATTTTACCAATTGCAACTACGACAGCTTTTGATTTGAAACTTTGACTTCCTGTACTAATTAAAAACTCATCTTCTTTTTCATTTTTAATTATTGATTCAACTTCTGTATTAAATAAAGTATCAATCTTATCAAGGTCAAGAAGTTTGTCAAAAAAATCCAAGGTTGACTCTTTAGTTCCATCCATAAAGGGAATATTCCCTTCTATTTGCACACTTTTACCTTTCCAATCTTTATCAACTCTTTTATTTTCTTTATAGAATTTTCTAATAGTACTTGAGTGATTATCAGCTTTATCTATAAGTATGATATTTTGGATACCATGAACTGCAGCTTCAAGTGCTGTAGCAATTCCCCCTGGTCCTCCACCAATAATAGCTATGTCATAATTATCTGTTTTCATAATAAAGCTCCATAAAATAAGTTTTTCTAATAATATAATAGCATGAAATGATAGTAGTATAACATTTGTAAGAATATTTTTGATAAAATCATGTACTTATATTATTTAAATAAATTTTTAAACAAAAGGCAAGAAACAATGAAATATGGTGAAAAAGAGATAGTAGAATTTGATATTAACAAAGAAGAGAATTTTTGGCCAAACAAAAATGATAAAAATTATGTAATAAATATAGAATTACCAGAATTCATGGCAAAATGTCCAAGAAGTGGTTATCCTGATTTTGCAACAATATTTATACATTATACACCTAATAAAAAAGTTATAGAATTAAAGGCTTTAAAATTATATATAAATTCATTTATGCTTAGGGAAGTTTCTCATGAAAATGGAGCAAATGAGATTTTTGATACTTTAATGGAGAAATTGGAGCCTAAATGGTTAAAAGTTATTGCTGATTTCAAACCTCGTGGAAATGTTCATACGGTTATTGAAATAGACTCAGATAAACTATAGGTTGTAACCTTGGAAAGATTAGTAACTACAGCACAAGCGGCAGAGATACTTGGTATATCTTTACAAGGTGTTCACTATAGAATAAAAAGTAATCAACTAAAGTCAATAAAACAATCTGGAAAAACCTATGTTTACCTTTGGGATGATAATACTAAAAAAGAGGGTTATTCCACTTCGGTTGAAGAAGTAGCCCAAAGAAAAGAAGAAGAAAATATCTATATCCAAAAAGTAATAGAAACAAAAGATGAACAAATTCTTCTTTTGAAAAAGTCAGTAAAATGGCTACGAAGACAGTACCAAGAAGAGATTGAAAGACTAGAAAAAAATCAAGATAAGATTATAAGCGTATTTGATTCAGAGATAAAACTTCTACAAAGTGCCTTTAATGAAATGCGTGCAATTTATAAACCACAATTAAAACCCTTGAGTCCAAAGAAGAAATTTATATCCCTAGTAGACTTTACAGCTTTGATGAAAACCTATAAAAAAACTGATAAAGAGATAAAAATTTTGATTTTAAAAGCTATTAAAAATGGGGATAAAAGATTTATTTATAATAAACATACAAAAAAAGTTTTGATTTTAGATGAAGATTTTTCGGATTTTAAGTAAGAAAGAAGTGCTAATAGCACTCCTCTCCAGATACCTAAACACACCATAAAAGAAGGTGCCTTGCTATGTTCCCATCCTGGGGCGTTGTCTTCAGATATGATTGTAAAGGTCTAAAGAAGAGCACAAAAAGTACTTTATACTCTTTGTGCTTCTCTTTAAGGGTTGTAATCTTATCCTAATAAACTTAAAATTCTTATAAATTGAAAACTTGACTTTTAATTATAGAAGAGTACAATTCTATCCTTATTTTAAAAAAAAGTGATAATTTGACTAAAAATTTTAATCTCATAGGAATATTTTCCTTAATCTTTGCAATGTTTATTTGGGGTAGCTCTTTTATTGCATTAAAAATAGCGATGCAAGATTTAGGAGAGTTTACAGTTCTATTTTTTAGAATGTTGATAGCTTCTTTGTGTTTTGTTTATTTTATAAAAAGATTTTCAAAATATAGTTTTGAAAAAAGTGATATAAAATATATGCTTTTATTATGTATTTTTGAACCCTCATTATATTTTATCTTTGAAATTAAAGCTTTAACTTATACTTCTGTATCTCAAGCTGGAATGATTACCTCTTTGATGCCTATTATTACTGCAATGGGAGCTGGTTATTTTCTTAAAGAGCTTGTTTCAAGACAACTTTTATTTGGTTCTGTAATAGCAATGATTGGAGCTATTTGGTTAAGTGTACAAGGTAGTGTAACTTTTGGTGCACCAAATCCTATGCTTGGCAATTTTTTAGAGTTGTGTGCTATGGCTTGTGGGGCAGCTTATACAATACTTGCTAGACATTTAATAGAAAAATATCCTGCTCTTTTTATAACTGCAATTCAAGCGTTTGCAGGAGCTATTTTCTTTTTTCCTTTTTTTATATATGAATATATGACGCGAGATATAGTTTTTACTCAAAATTCTGTTATATCTTTAGTTTATTTAGGTGTTGTAGTTACTTTGGCTGGTTATGGCTTATATAATTATGCCTTGACTAAAATTGAAGCTTCAAAGGCGGCAATGTACATAAATCTAATTCCTATCTTTACAATGATTTTGGCATTTTTTATATTAAAAGAAAAATTGAGTATTGAAGAGTTGATTGCTAGTGTAACAATTTTAAGTGGAGTTATAATATCTCAAATCCCTGTTAAAAGATTTAGAAGAAAAAGAAAAATAGTTTGATTTATCTAACTCTTTTTTTCTCAAGTTTTGTTTCGGCAACATTTTTCCCAATGGTTAGTGAAGCAGTTCTTGTCTATGATATTTTACAAGGATATAATTTAACTCTTTTGCTTTTTGTAGCAACTTTAGGTAATAGTTTAGGCTCATGTGTAAATTATTTTCTTGGGTTAAAAGGTGAAGAGTATTTAGAAAATAAAAAGTATATCTCTAAAAAGAGTATAGATAGGGCAAAAATTTTTTTTGATAAATATGGAGGCTGGTCACTACTTCTATCTTGGATGCCAATTATTGGTGATCCTATTACTTTAATAGCTGGTGTTTTAAAATACAAATTCACATATTTTTTTGCTTTAGTAATAGTTGCTAAATTTGTAAGATATGCAGTATTGGCATATCTTACTTTATTGTATTAGATTATATTTATATTATAAGCTTTAAATTGAGCAAAAATATTATCATTTATTTTAATTCCAAGATTTTTATAACTTGAATTTGTAATTTTTGCATCTATTAAATCTTTTTCTCCACATCTAATACTCAAAAAAGTATTAATTCCATCATCATTAATCTTTTCAACTATTCCTTTTAAAGAGTTTCTTGCACTATTTGAGTTTATACCTTTTGTAATTACTATTGAGCTTGTTTCAATTAAGAGTTTTACAGATTTATTAAGAGTTAATTCTCTTTTTTCTAAAAACTCTGTGCTAACTATTGTTATTAGCTTTTGTTCTGAAGCTAAGGTAATCTCTATTTCACAAGTTTCATTTTTCGATAATATATTAGTGATTTTACCTTCAAGTTTTGAAAAAACCGGTTTTTCATTTTTGAGATTTATAACAAGATTATCAAAAAGATTACTCATATTTTTTAAATAAGTTTCGTGAAGATTCATTAACTCATCGTATGCACTTATAATCTCTTTTGCATAAGTGGTTATAACTGTACCTCCACCCCCAACACCACCAGTTACTTTTGTGACTAAAGGTTCTTGCGAAAGTTTGTTCATAATATCTACACTATCCCATGCTGCTTTATAGCTCATCTTCATTTGTTTTGCAGCTTTTGAAATAGAACCATATATTTGGATATTTTTTAAAAGTTCTACTCTTCCTTTACCTATAAAGCCTTTTTCATCTTTATTTACCCAAAAATTGCCATTAATATTAAATTTATTTTCCATAAATGAAATATAACCTAATGAAATATAATTGTCAATATTTTATAATATAAATAAATGAATAAAAAATAAACAGAAATTAATTCCTTATATATAAAAAAAAGGTAATATATTAAATTTATAATTTATTTTAAGGCTTATAATGGGAAAAATACCTAAAAGTATTTTTTTAATAATTTTTTTTACATCATATCTATTTGCTTCACCTTCACAGAAAGAACTTTCTTTGAGTTTTAAAGAAAAAGAGTGGATAAAAAATAACCCAAATGTTGATATTGCTATATCAATGCGTTTCCCTCCTTTTTCTTATATTGAAAATGGCAATTCAAAAGGTCTAGTTATCGATATTCTTCAAAGAATTGAAAATTTATCAGGTTTAACTTTTAAGATAAATGCATTACCTTGGTCCGAAGCTTTGAACAGTTTTAAGAACAAAGATGTAAAGATTATCTGTAATATATCTTATACTAAAAAGAGGGAATCTTTTACTTTATTTTCAAAGCCTTATTATGAAATACCTAATTTTATTTTTGGATTAAAAGATAATGAAAGCTATAAGGGAGCGGATAGT
The DNA here is from genome assembly GCF_048571125.1 of Arcobacter siniprincipis (SeqCode). NCBI lineage: Bacteria > Pseudomonadati > Campylobacterota > Epsilonproteobacteria > Campylobacterales > Arcobacteraceae > Arcobacter > Arcobacter siniprincipis (SeqCode). Next base: position 23,612 of record NZ_CP182343.1, read on the forward strand.
TTAAAGGGAAAAACTTTAGCTGTGACTAAAGGTATTTTTTATATTAATGATATAAAAAAACAAGGAATAAATGTCTTAGAATTTGATACGGCATTAGAAAAAATCAAAGCAGTTATTGAAGGAAAAGCAGATTATTTTGTATCTTCTTATACAAAAGGAGAAGAAGTAATTAAAGATAATTCATTTACAAATTTAAAAGTAATAGATGAGTTTACAAAAATCAAAAAAGAGGATTTAAGATTTGGAGTTAATGTAGATAATCCTATTTTAAACTCTATAATAGAAAAAGCCTTAGATAAAATTTCCACTCAAGAGTTAAACTCAATAGCGGATAAATGGATTATATTTGCTAAAGATAATGCTGATTATAAATATGTTAACTTTACTGAAGAAGAAATAAAATATATTAAGAGTAATCCTAATATAAAATATAGTGAAATAAATTGGATGCCTTTGTCTATTATTGAAAATAATGAGATGCAAGGTATTATAGGAGACTTTCTTAAAATAATAAGTGTTAGATCAGGTCTTAAGTTTCAATTTGTTCCTTCAAGGTCTTGGAAAGATGTTTTGGATAAATTTAATGAAGGAGAAATAGATTTAATTCCTTCTGTTACTTCAAGTTCAGAAAAAGAGTCCTTGGGGCTTGTTTCTAAAATGTATTCAAAGTTTCCCATGGTAATAATAACTGGTTCAAAGTATTCTTATGTAAATAGTTTAAATGATTTAAAAAATAAAGTAATTGCTGTTCCTAAACATTATACAAGTTATAATTTTATCAAAAAAAATTATCCAGCTATCCAGATATTAGAAACTTCCAATATCCAAGAAGCTTTAATTTTAGTTGAAAAAGGCAGAGCAGATGCTTTTATTGGACATATTGCAACTTCAGTATTTTATATTTCTCAACTTCATTTAAGTGATTTAAAGATTTCAGGAAGTACACTTTTTGATTTTGAACATCGTTATTTAGTACAAAAAAATAATCCAATTTTATTATCAATAATTAATAAATCAATAGATTCAATTACACAAAAAGAGAAAAAAGATATTTATTCAAATTGGATTCAAACTACTGTTAAAGAAAAAACACTAGATTATAAAATCTTGATAATTATTTTATTAATAACTTTATTTATAGTTATAGGTTTTATATATAGGCAAATTGTTTTAAAAAAATATAATAATGAACTAAAGAAATCATATCATAATGTACAAAGTATTATTAATTCGACATTAGAAGCAATTATCATCACTGAAAATAGAATATGTATTGATGCAAATGAGTCAGCATTAAAGCTTTTTAATTTAAGTAAAGATGAAATGATAGGATTAGATTATTTAGAGTTTGTATCTGATGAATATAAACAAAAAATTAAAGAAACCTTTTCAAGTGATAGTAGTGAACCTTTTGAATTAAATGTTGTAAGTTCAGAAAAAAAGATTATCCCTGCTTTAGGAAGAGGTACTAATTTAAAATTGAATGATAGACTTATTAGAATCTCTTCTATTATTGACTTATCAGAGGTAAAGAACAAAGAAAAACTTTTGATTGAACAATCTAAAATGGCAGCATTAGGTGAGATGATTGGACATATTGCTCACCAATGGAGGCAACCATTAAGTGTAATTACGACAATAAGTAGTAGTTGGAGTATTTATAATGAGATTGGAAAATTAAACAATACTAAGGTTTTAAAAGACTCAAAGCAGATTATAGCAAATGCTAATTATTTATCTCAAACAATTGATGACTTTAGATCTTTTATTAAAGATGCAGAGAGCTCAAAAGAGTTTGATATAAAAGAGTTAATGGAGAATTTAAATAGACTTATTTCTCATTCTTTACACAGTTCTCAGGTTAAGTTCATATTTACTAATAATTTAAAAAAAGTGGTAAAAGGAAATCAAAATCAAGTACTTCAAGCTCTTATTAATATAGTAAATAATGCTGTTGATGCTTTAACAGAAAACAAAAAAGATGGAGAGAGATTGCTCTTTATTAAAGTTACACAAGATAAAGATACTATTTGTGTAAGTATAAAAGATAACGCCAATGGAATACCTGCAAATATAATGAATAAAATATATGAACCATATTTTACTACAAAACATGAATCTAATGGAACAGGGCTTGGTTTATATATGTCTTATTCAATAATTAAAAAAATGGGTGGAGAAATAAAAGTTTCAAATGTAGAATATGAGTATGAGAATAAAAAATATACAGGTGCAAAATTTCTAATCTCTTTAAAGAGTGTTGATTAGAACAAAGACTTTAACGTCTTTGTTTTAATCTTAAAATTGTCCTACATTTGCGTAAGATTCTCTATCTTCCATTGGAATGTCAGCAATAAATTTTTGCTCTTTTACGCTTGGAAGCATAAGACCTTTTGTTTTATGTTCTCTAATTTTATAAGTGCCTTCATCGTTACCCATTGCATAATAATCTGAGAATTCACTAGTATAAGGCATGTCCCATACAATTGCACCTTCTGTTGGACAAGCTTCCGCACATCTTGGTTTATCTGCATGATCAACACATTCAACACATGATTCTGGTTTTACATAAAATACATCTGTAGGATTTTTAGCATTGCCATCTTCTAAAATCGCTGCAACTGGACACTCTGGAGCACATGCTTCACAACTTATACACTCTTCTGTAATTTTAACTGCCATTGTCTTTCCTTATATAAAAATATAAGAAATAAGATGCAAATAGTGTTCCACTATTGCTTTAGTTTTCTACATGATAGTACCAAGCATTTAAATTACTTCTTTTAAATTTTTTATTTGTGTAAAATTCTTTGGCTGTAGTATTATCTTCATCACAAACAAGTTGTAATCTTGTCAATGAGTTTTTTTTAGCATAATCTTTTATATACTCTAAAAGATAAGTTCCTACTCCTAAATCTCTATAGTCATCTTTGATTACAAAGTCTTCAATAAGTCCTACTTTTGTCCCCATAACCGTTGAAATAATTTTTTGAATAGTTATCATTCCTATTACTTCATTTTCAAATTTTACAAGAATCACTTCCGCACTTCGATTATTTAATAATAATTTGATACCTTCTTCATGTCTTTTTTCATTGAAAGTAAAATCTTCTTCAATGCAAAATAATGATTGAAGAAGATTTACAATGCTTGGGAAATCTTCTTTTGTAGCTTTACATATTTGTAGATTGCTTTTTAATATCATTGTAGTTTATCTCCTTAGAGACTTTTTTCTGAGTACTTTTTTCATAGATTAAATCTATATCTTTTTTATTACAAATATACTCTTGTGTAATTACACATGAACCTAAGTTCTCTTCTGATGGTATTGTATATTGTAATGGTAACATAAGTTTTTCAATTATACCCCTAAGTCCTCTAGCTCCTACATCTTTTTCATAGGCGATATTTGCAATTTCATCTAGGGCTTTATCTTCAAATTTTAAATCTACTCCATCAAGCTCAAAAAGTATTTCATACTGTTTTGTGATGGCATTTTTAGGCTCTTTTAAAACTCTTATTAAATCTTCTTTTGAAAGCTTGTTAAGTTCTGCAATTACTGGAATTCTACCAATAAACTCAGGAATCAATCCAAAAGAGATAAGCTCTTTTGCTTCTATATCTTTTTTATCTTTTAGTTTGTTATCTTTATTTAAAAATCCCATGACAGATGATTTTTCTTTGTTTTCATCTTTTCTCAATCCAACAAAAGCGCCACCACAGATAAATAAGACATGGGTAGTATCAAAAATTATTGTTTCAGCTGAAGAGTTTTTTCTACTTCCTTTTACTGGAACATAAACTTCTGCCCCTTCTAGAATTTTTAATAGTCCTTGTTGAACACCCTCTCCACTTACATCTCTACCACTTGTGGCACTTTCACTTTTATTGGCTATTTTGTCTATTTCATCGATATAAACAATACCTCTTTTTGCTTTTTCCAAATCAAAATCAGCAGCTGCCAAAAGTCTTGAAAGTATAGATTCCACATCTTCACCCACATATCCAGCTTCAGTTAAAGCTGTTGCATCTGCAACTGCAAAGGGTACATCCATGATTTTAGCAAGTGATTTTGCAAGTAGAGTTTTACCACTTCCTGTTGGACCTATTAGCATGATATTTGATTTTTCTAGTTCAACATTTTTGATAATTGGTTTATCGATTCTTTTGTAATGATTATATAAAGCTACTGCTAAAACTTTTTTAGCATCATCTTGACCTATAACATACTCATCAAGATGTTCTTTTATTTTAATAGGAACACTAAGACCTTTTTGGAACTCTTTTTTTGCCTCTTTTATTGTCTCTTTTTCCATAACATTTGAACACATAGAGATACATTCATCACAAATATTTGATTTTTCACTTGAAAATATTTTTTTAACTTCTTTTATCTCTTTCCCACAAAAGTCACATGATTTTAATTTACTAGACATGGCTATTTATAAACTCATTTAAACTCAAATTTAAATTTTCTAAATTATGAGTTTTGATAAATTTATCCTCTTTTTTTGTTAATTCAGGTTTATTAAGTATAGTAAACCCACCTTTTAAATCCATTGTTATTTCATTTGCAACCATTCTAAAAGTATCTTTTGAAAAATCAACACCCATAAAAAGGTACTCTTTATCTTTTCTAAAATCTTTTAAAATAGGAGGCATAGCAAATCCACCCATAGCTTCTGTTAACCAATCCACAAAATCAGCATCAGAGATGATAAAGTTCATCTCAGGTTTTGTTGAGCCCATAGGTTTAAATAAAATTGGCAAATCTAAAGTTAAAGCCTCTTTTTCTATCTTTTCATAGGCATTTTTACTCACATCAAATTTATAAATAATAAATCTATCATAATCAGCAGTTATTCTAGAAAGCCCAGTTATTAAGAAGTGTTCAACATCACTATAGATTTTTTGTAAACTATCATCTAGATTTGTATCAATTACATATTTGGGTTTGATTTGTTTTAGCCAAGTATAAACTTTAGGTAAATCATACTCTTTGGAACTATAGATGTGGTTTGTCATTTGAATAATAAACTCTCTACCTTTTCTCTGCTCTAAACTCATAGCAGCTCTTGAATATTCATACATAAGTCTTGGGCTCATAGCTCTTCCATTATTTAAAGCTAAAATCATCGAATCACTATCATATGGCAACTGACTACCATCTTTTGCTTGTATTTTTTCAAAGACACCCATACCAAGAAATGGTACCATCGATCCATTTTTTAATTTTTCTACTATATCTTCCATTAAATATCCTATAGTAATATTTAATTAACTACTATGCAAAAACCGTTCCCTAATATTATGATTTTAAATTTACTATTTTGCCACATTTTCGCCACAGCATTAATTTACAATTACATTAAATTATTAAACTAAAAAATTAATTCATTAATTTTTAAGTTATTAAATTAATTTTAAATCTAGGAGAATAAAATGGAAAATGGAATGAATAGACGTACATTTTTAAAATCAAGTACAGTTGCTGCAGCTGCAGTAGTCCAAGCTCATGCAATACCATTAGTTGGTGAAAGTTTATTTAATGATAAACCTTTAGAGATGAGTGCTTCTCACTTTGGCGCATTTAGAGCAAGAGATAAAAACTCAAGATTTGAAGGTGTGGAAGCATTTAAAGGTGATGAATATCCATCTTCTTTAATAAACGCACTTCCAGCAAGAACATATGCAGAAGATAGAATTCTTTACCCGTGTGTTAGAGAAGATTATCTTAAAAATGGATATAAAAGTGATAAATCAAAAAGAGGTAAAGATAAATTTGTTCGTGTTTCATGGGAAAAAGCTTTAGAATTAGTTGCTAATGAAATTAAAAGAACACATAAAGATTATGGTGATGAAGCCATTTATGGAGGAAGTTATGGTTGGTATTGTGTAGGATCATTAAATAATCCTCAAGCACTTTTAGGAAGAATGCTTCATTTAACAGGTGGATACACTTCAAGAACTTGTACATATTCAACACATGCTATTAGACAAATTACTCCTTATATTGTAGGAACAGATGAATCTACTGCAAGACCAACTGCTTATCCAGTATTAATTGAAAATTCTGAATGTATTGTATTTTGGGGTGCTGATATTGTAAATACAAATCAAATTGCATGGGGTGTTCCAGATCATAAAACATATACTTATTTAAAAGAGTTAAAAGCACAAGCTAAAAAAAGAGGATTAAAATTTTATATAATTGACCCTGTTTATAATAATACTGGGATGTATTTTGATGCAGAGCATATTAAAATTAATCCTACAACGGATGTCGCTTTGATGCTTGGAATAGCTCATTATCTTTATACTAATAAATTACATGATGAGAAATTTTTGAGAAAATGTACTTATGGATTTAAACAATTTTCACAATACTTAATTGGTAAAACTGAAGATATGATTGAAAAAACTCCAGAATGGGCATCTAAAATTTGTGGTGTTGATGCTGAAGTAATTAAAATGTTAGCAAAAGAATTTGCTTCAAAAAGAACAATGTTAATGGGAGGATGGTCTACACAAAGAGCTCATCATGGGGAACAACCAAACTGGATGTTAATTACTCTTGCAACTATGCTTGGAGATATTGGATTACCTGGTGGGGGATACTCTTGTAATTATCATTATTCTGGAAATGGTGTTCCAATGCCAGCTGCTGCAACAGGAAATGCTCAAAGTGAAAAAGGTTCTAAAAGTGAAAAAAATGGACTTTCTGCTTCTCCTGGACTTGGTGGAATAGGAAGAAAAACAATAATTGATGGACCATGGAAAGATAATAAAGTTCCAGTTATCCCTGTTTCTAGAATTGTTGAGTGTTTAGAAAATCCAGGAAAAGAGATAAAATTTGATGGGAAAATAATCAAATATCCAGATATCAAAATGGCATACTGGGCAGGAGGAAATCCTTTCCACCATCACCAAGATAGAAATAGAATGATTAAAGCATATAGAAAATTAGAAACATTTGTTGTACAAGATGCCTTCTGGACTGCAACTGCTAGAATGGGAGATATTATTCTTCCTTCAACACTAGAGCAAGAAAGAAATGATATTGCAAAAGCTCATTCAAATAGTTTTATTTTTGCTATGAAACAAGTATCTAAACCATATGCAGAAGTGAAAGATGATTTTGATATTTTTACTGGAATATTAGAACATTTCTCTAAAGAGCATGTTCATGCTTTCACAGAAGGTAGAGACAAAATGGGATGGATTAAACACTTCTATGAAGTTTCATATAAAAAAGCACAAAGTTCTGGAGTGAAAATGCCTACTTTTGATGAATTTTGGAAAAAAGGATTTTGTGAATTTGAAACTCCAGAAATCGCAAAAAAATACATAAGATTTGAAGAATTTAGAAAAAATCCAATTATTAATAGACTTGGAACTCCATCTGGAAAAATTGAGATTTTCTCAAAAAAAGTGGCAAGTTATGGTTATGATGATTGTAAAGGACATCCTATGTGGTTTGAACCAATGGAATGGGTAGGTTCTAAAAAAGCTGAAAAATATCCATTGAATTTAATTACACCACATCCTAAATATAGACTTCACTCTCAATTGAATAATACTTGGATTAGACATCTTGAAGAAGTAAATGGAAGAGAACCTATTTGGTTAAATACTGATGATGCAAAAAAACGTGGTATAAAAAATGGTGATGTTGTAAGAGTATTTAATGGACGAGGGCAAATCTTAGCGGGTGCAGTAGTAACTGAATTTGTAAAAAAAGGTGCAGTACGAATGCAAGAGGGAGCTTGGTATGATCCAACTGAAGCAGGAGAACCTGGTACTTTATGTAGACATGGTGATGTTAATGTATTAATTCCTGATGAAGGAACTTCAAGTCTTGCTCAAGGAAATCAAGCAACTGCGCTTGTTGAAATTGAAAAATTTGATGGAGAGATTCCAGCTATTGGAATATTTAAAGCTCCAAAAATAAAAGGAGCTTAGATGAAAAATTTAAGAAAAATATTATTGGTTTTAGTATCAGTTGTTACACTTGGTGTAGCTGCTGATACAGCATATTTATCTCAAAATACAAAATTGTATAAAGATGTAAATAAAAAAGAGGTTATTGGTGATTTAATTGTGGCTTCGCACTTAAAAGTTCTTTCAAAAGAAGGTAACCTAACAAAAGTAGAATTTATTGGTTATGCTCCTGAAGATAGTCCAACTGTTTATGAAAAGGCAGGTTTCTTAATCACTGGCTTTGAAGGTAAAGATTTTGCTGATTATAAAATTATCGGAAAAAAAGTTGATGAGTATGATAATGAATGGTTTGAAGTTTTAATAAAAGGTTATATTATAAGTGATTCTTTAACAAATGATAAAACTAAAATTATAGCAGAAGGTAAAAATATGTTTGAGGCGAAATGTGGTATATGTCATGATATTCATCATAAAGAGGAATTTATCCCAAATGTATGGCCAAGTATTTTAAATAATATGGCACCACAAGCTGGGCTTACAAAAGATGAAAGAATGAAAATAGAAAAATATCTTCAAGAACAATAAATTTATGGTTTCTTCTATTTGAAGAAACCTACTGGATATGTTAAAATAGAGTTATATTTTATAAAAAAGGCTTATATGTTTAAAAAGTTATTCTTAATATTTTTTATTGTTTCTTCTTTAAGTGCATCATCAAAGTATATATTATTATTACACTCATATAATAAAGGCTTAGTTTGGAGTGAAAATATTTCCAAAGGTATTGATGATTCTTTAAAAGTACTTCCTGATTATGAACTCTCTACGGAATATTTAGATAATAAAAGAAATAAAAATAAAGAGTATCACAAACTTATTAGACAAGCTTACATAGAAAAATTCAAAAAACAAAAATTTGATATTGTTATCGCAGCAGATAATGCAGCTGTTCAATTTGTGTTAAAACATAAAAATGAACTGTTTAAAAATACTCCTTTAGTCTTTACAGGAATTGAAGAGATGAATCCGGGTATTGATGTTACTAAAGTATTAAAAGATAAAATTAGCTTAATACTGGAGCATAAACCTTTAAAAAGTGGCATTGAAGCAATCTTGCAAGTAATGCCTGATTTAAAATATTTATATGTTATAAATGATAAAACTTATACTTCTGAAATGATTAATAAAATACTAAAAGAAAAATTAGATAGTTTTAAAAATAAAATTGATTATAAATTATATTTAGATGGGAATATTTCTCAAATCTATAAAGATTTTAAAACTCTTCCAAAAAATAGTGCAGTTTGGTTTGGAAATTTATATCTTAATGAAAATGAAAACTATATACCTTTTTTAAAAGTCAATAAACTTTTAAATAACTCTCCTGTTCCTGTATTTTCTATGACTGATTATCACTTAGGTAAAGGAGTTATTGGAGGTCATTTATTGAGAGGTTATTATGTTGGCTATGAAGCTGGTAAAAGGGCTGTTGAAATTATGCAAGGTAAGAAAGTTGATTATACAAAACCAATATTGGCACATACCCAATATGTTTATGATTATAAAGTTATGGAAAAATATGGCTTAAATACAAATTTAGTCCCTTCAGGTTCAATTTTTATAAATGAACCAGAAACATTTTTTGAAAAATATAAAATTTGGATTTATAGAATATTTATAATCTCCCCTTTTATTCTATTTTTCTTAGTTCTTGCACTTATAAATATTTATAAAAGAGATAAATTGTCAAAACAATTGATAGCTGAAAATAAAAGAGAACAAGTTCTTTTAAATAATGTAAAAAGTGCAGTGTTTTGGATTGATATAAATGGATATATTAGAGGTCATAATCGATCTTTTTCAAAAATATTTTATAATGGGAAAGATGGAATTGGTCTTTATATTTGTGATGTTTTTAAACCATTTTGCACAGTAATAACAAAAGAAAAAATATCTATTGATGAAGATATTGAATTTGTTTATAATAATAATTCCTTTTTTGCAAGAAGTAAAACATATTATGATGAAAATGGAAAAGATAGTGGAACAGTAACAATTATTACTGATATAACAGAAAAGAAACAACTTGAAATCAATAAACAGTTTATAATCCAACAATCAAAACTAACAGAAGTTGGAGAAATGCTTTCAGCTATTGTGCATCAATGGAAGGTACCACTAATTGAACTTTCAGTAGTTGCCCATAAAATGCAAAGTTATTACAAAAAAGATAAATTAAGTAAAGAGAATATGGATGGATTTTTTGATACTATTATGAAACAAATCATTTATATGGGTGATACAATAGATGAATTTAGACAATTTATCAAACCATCTAATAAACCAGTACTTTTTGATATTGATAAAGGAATTAATGAAATTGAGACAATACTTGATAGTTCATTAAAATATAACAATATTCAACTAGAATATGTTAATAACTTAGATAGTTCATATAGTCTTTTTGGATATCCAAATGAGTTTAAACAAGTTTTACTAAACATAATAAACAATGCAAAAGATTCAATTATATTATCAAGAGAGTTTAAAAAGAGTGGAAAAATCATGATTTTACTTTCTAGAAATGCAACTTATATTAATTTAAGTGTAATTGATGATGGGAAAGGATTTGATGCTGATGCATTAAAACATCTTTTTGAAGCTTTTTATACTAATAAAAAAAATGGTGATGGCTTTGGTTTGTATATGGCAAAACTTATTATTGAAAATAAAATGCATGGTGTAATAAACGCTTTCAATACAGAAAATGGTGCAAATATAGAGATATTACTACCTTTGAATATAGAGAGAGATTAGATGAAAGTTTTAGTATTAGAAGATAATGAAAGTTTATTAGAATTAATTACAGAAGAATTAGAAGATATGGGATATGAAGTATCAAGTTTTAATGATGGATTGGCTGCTCTTGATCATTGTATAGATGGATTTGATTGTTTTATTTTAGATATAAATGTCCCAAATATAGATGGAATTTCATTGTTAAAAGAGATAAGAAATAGGGATAAAACAACTCCTGCAATAATTATAAGTGCAAACTTTGAATTGGAAAATGTAAAAAAAGCATATTCAAATGGATGCAATGATTTTTTAAAAAAACCATTTTACATGTATGAGTTAGAGACAAAAATAAAACAACTATGTCATCTTGGAGAAGAAAAAAAGCTATTGGCTAATTATACATATAATTTAAGTTCAGAAACATTATTTGATGAAAACAAAGAAGCGGTAAAACTTACAAGAAAAGAGAGACGCTTTATGTCCCTTTTAATTAAACATGAAAATAAAATGACTCCTTTAGAGTATATAGAAGATTATGTTTGGGAAGGAGAAATGACAACTTCAGTTGGAATTAGATCTATGATTAAAAGATTAAGAGTAAAACTTCCAGAGGGAATGATAATTTCACAACACTTTGGATATGAAATAAAAACCTTTTAAATATTCTACAAAGACTAAAATCCAATCATTTTGCCACAAAATTTTTATATAATTTTTTGATTAAAAGAAAGGAGGGTTCATTTTTTCTCTTTTTGTTGCCTTTTTAGCTTATGGAAAATGGATAGCTTATTATGGGGAAAATGGAGAAAAACAAGCTTTAAATAGTAAATCAATAATTATTAATGAGAGGGTCAAAGACAGATATGAAATCTGTACTAATTGACTACAAAAATGGAACTTATGGTAGGGCTTTAAAAAGAATGGTGAAGTCTAATTTATACCATTAAGTAATGTGATTTTGAATTTATAGCTAATAAGATTGGTAAATAAATTTAAAATTTGGATGGTCTTTTGACTTAACAATATAAAAAATAAAAATAAAATAAAATCAATTAGCTACAAGATGAGAGTCTTGTAGCTATTTTTTGTTAACCGTGGCAACCAACTCCTGTATATGATTGATAAACTTTATTTAATTCGATTCTTATTCTTTCCATATCTAAAGGTTTTGATAAATCTTCTGGCATATCAATATGATATATAGCACCATCTTTTCCAACTAAAAACAGGGCTTTTGTTAAACAATTTTTTAAAGTTCCGCTTATTATTTTTGTTCCATACATATTTCCATAATCTTCATTGATATCAAAAACAGGAAGTATTTTTTTAAACTTATAATCAAAATCAATCTTTTTATCAAATATTATATAAGTAAAAATTTCAACTTTTGCATCATTCATAAACTCATCAAAAGCTATAATCTCTTCTTTAAACTCTTCAAAATTTGGAAATGATAAAAAAATTTGAATCATTCTATTTGGACTTGCTTTTTTTAAAGTTAGTTCTTTGTCTTGTAAATCTATAGCTTCAATATCTTCAGCCATATATCCCACATCTATCAATTCATCAATAAGCTCAAATTCTTCATTCTTGTATTTCATTTGTTATTCCATATTTATTGATTTTATAACCCATTTGTCTAAGAGTTATTCCTAACTCTTTTGCAGCACTTGATTGGTTAAAGTTATTTGCAATTAAAGCTTCTTTAATAGCTTCTTTTTCCATATCTTCTAAGCTTTTTTTGTGGCTTGCTTGTTTTGATGAAGCTATTGGTTTATCTTCTAATTTTCCTTTTTCAAGTGCAGGAAGAAGAAGTGACATATCAAAACTATCTATGCCATTTTCATTACCCATTAAAACAATTCTCTCCATAGTATTTTCTAGTTCTCTTACATTTCCTGGCCATGGATAAGAAGCTAAAAGTTCCATTGCTTCATCTAATATTTTCACATTCTTTTTATGGTTTTTAATTGCTCGTTCTAAAAAGAAATTAACAAGTTGTTTTATATCATCACCCCTTTCTCTAAGTGGTGGTAAATCAATTGGAATTACATTTAATCTATAATACAAATCTTCTCTAAATTTGCCCTCTTTAACCATTTGCTCTAAATTTCTATTTGTTGCTGCAACTAGTCTAACATTTACTTTAATAGTCTTACTTCCACCTACTCTTTCGAACTCTCTCTCTTGTAAGACTCTTAGAAGTTTTACTTGAGCAGAAGATGAAATATCACCTATCTCATCTAAGAATAATGTCCCTTTATCTGCTAATTCAAATCTTCCTTTTCTAGTCTCTCTTGCATCTGTAAAAGCACCTTTCTCATGACCAAAAAGTTCACTTTCAAGTAAGGTATCAGTAATAGCCGCACAGTTTAATTTAATAAAAGGTTCATTTGCTCTTTTACTTCTTTTATGAATTGCAGCAGCAACTAGTTCTTTACCCGTTCCTGTTTCTCCTCTTACTAATATTGTAACCTCTGATTGGGCTATTCTTTGTATTACTTGAAAAACTTGTTTCATCTTTGGACTATCACCAATGATATCTCCAAAGTTGTGAACCTTTGAGTCCCATTCCATTTTATAATATGATTTCAAATCTTCTAATCTTTCTTTTTCTTTTATATTTAATTGATAAGAGTAGATAGTTTGTGCAAATATTGAACCAATAATTGTAAGTATTCTTACACAATCTTCAAATCCTATTTCCGTACTTTTAGTAAGAGCAGCACCCAAAACACCAACAGTTTCATTTTCAACAACTAAAGGAACAGCTACATATGAAAGATTTGAAAAATCTCTTTTCCCTGATTTATTTAAAAATAATGAATCATTGTGAATATTTTCCACAACAACTGGTTCTTTAGATAAAGCAGCAACACCAGTTGCTCCTTCGCCTACTTTATAAACTGATAGTTTTTTTTGAATAGTTGATAATTCAACTGAAGCAAATACTGTAAGTAAATCATCTTCTAAAATATGAACTGTACAGTTTGTAAGATTCAAACTATTTTTTAAAATCTTTATAGATTTTTCAAGGGAAGTTTCCAAATCATAATGATTTGATATTACTGCTGAAATTTCATAAAGTGTTGTTAATTCTCTAAGAGTTAAACATGAGTTACAGGCTGTATTATCAAATAATGACATGAAAAATCCTTTTTAATAATAGTATAACATACTGAATACAAATTCATATGTAATTTTGTATATAAAATATACAAACTAAGCTTAGTTGTTAAGTTTTTTACAAACTTCTTCTTTTGGTAAATTTTTAGGACCTGGTTGAATCCACCACGTTTCACCATTTGAAAGTTCACACTCTCCACCCCAATTTTCTTCACTATCAAACTCAACAGTTTCTATAATTTCTTCCATATCTTTTTTCGCAAAATAAAAATATATTTTGCCCTCATTTTCTCTTAACATAACTTTTGCCATTTTCTTCTCCTTTTTTAATTTAGTCCAATCTATTTATAAATAGATTTCTTATTTTTGTAAGTAATGAATTATCTTCATATCTTAATCTAAAGTAACCTTTTTGAATCTCTTTTATTAAAATATGATTTTTAAGATTCTCATCTTCATTTGGATAATCTTCTCTAAAATGAGCTCCACGGCTCTCTTTTCTTTTCTGTGCTGAAAGTATTATGGCTTCAGATATTTCAAGGGCATTTCTTAGTTCCAATATGGAAATAAGTTCAACATTATTTGTTTTTTCTTTATTTATGCAATGAAGTGAATATGACTCTCTTCTTAGATATTTTACATAATCAAAAGCTTGAATTAAACTCTTTTCAGATCTTATAATTCCTACTTTTTCAAATAAAACTTTTCCTAATGAGATTCTAATTGCATTAAAATTTTTTGTAGTATCACCTTCAAAAATTTTATCTATATTTTGAATATCTTTTATAACCGTATTATAATCAATTGGTAAATACTCTTTATAGTGAGTATATTTATAAGCTTTTTGACCTACTAGTTCCCCAAAGATAGTTCCCTCTAAAAGAGAATTTCCTCCAAGTCTATTTGCTCCATGTACTCCATTTGACGCCATTTCTCCACATACAAAAAGTCCTTTTATTGAAGTGTCACCCATATTTGTATCCACTCCACCCATACTATAATGAGCCACAGGTTTTACTTTTAATAACTCTTTGCTAATATCTATTCCCACTTGATTATAAGCTGCATTAAATAGTGAGGGTAATTTTTCTTGAATTTTTTCATATCCTAAATGTCTTAAGTCAATAAAAACTTCTTTTCCATTTTGTTGTTGTTCAAGTATTGCTTTTGCAATTTTATCTCTAGTTTCAAGTTCATTAATGAATCGCTCACCATCACTATTCACTAAGTAACCACCTTCTCCTCTAGCAGCTTCAGTTACAAGATAATTTGTTTTTGCTATTCCAGTTGGATGAAATTGCATAAATTCCATATCTTTTAAAACTAATCTAGCTCTTAAACAAACAGCTAATAAATCACCCGTATAATCTTGTGCATTAGTAGAGTTTCCTCTAAATATTCCAGCATAGCCACCACCAGCAAGAACAACAGCTTTTGCAGGATATACTAAAACAGAAGTGTCTGATCTTCTTAGGCAAACTACCCCAGAAATAGAGTTTTCATGGGTAGCTAGATTTAAAACATAAGTATTAATTAAAAAAGTTATACCAACTTCTTTTGCTTTTTTTATAAGTGCTTGCGTTATAGCAAAACCAGTTTTATCTCCCACATAACAAGTTCTATTTGCCGAGCCTCCACCAAAGGGTCTTTGTAAGATATTTCCTTTTTCATCTTTGTCAAAATTTACTCCATACTCTTCAAGTTTTGAGATTATACTAGAAGCATTTTTGCACATGAAAGTTATAGCATTTATATCTGCTAAACTTTTTGATGATTTGAAAGTATCATCAATATGAGAATTTATTGCATAAGAATCTTTAGGATTTAAAACTGCATTTATTCCACCACTTGCCATAGCAGAATTTGATTTGAAGATATTTCCTTTTGTGATGAGGGCTACAGTATTATCAACTTTTTTGGCTTCTATTGCTGCCATAAGTCCAGCAACGCCACCACCAACTACAACTACATCATAAATCATTATTAGACTCTATACATTAAATCGTAGTGTGCTCTTGGAGTTGTTTTTATTTGTGTTATTTTTAGATTACTTTTTATATGAACTGGAACTTTTGATGCAAAAAGTGAAGTTATGATTCCAGGAGTTGATCTTACAAATTGAAGTGCTAATTGAATGTCATTTTCTAAAACCATTTTATTATCTAATAAGTAACCAGTTTCTGCTTTAAATGATTTTTTGAATAGGTGCATTTGAAGTAATGAAGAACTGCTAATAACACCAATTTTTAGCCTATGTGCAGCTTGTAATAAAGTACACTCTTCACCTTTTACCATTTGTGTTGGCATTGTATATATGTTTGTTTTTGCAATATTAAAAGGAGTTTGAATATATTTAAAATGATGATTTTCTCCACCAACTTTAAGTGCAATTTCTACTAAATCTTCTAAATTGATATGTTCACCTGTAGATTTATCACTAAATCCATTCCAAACAGCAACTCCATAATATTTTATAAAGCCCATTTTTACCATTTTTTCAAATCGTTTAAAAATAGACTCAACTTTCTTTAGAAATTTTTTGTATCCATTCTTTTGTATTTGTATTTCTGGATTATGCAAATAATAAATATCAAACTTATCAATTCCCATATTTTCAAGTGACTTTTTACACGACCACTCTATAAAATCAGCACTTAAACAGTGTTGGTCTAGTTCAATATCTTCTTTTGTAGCGAGTTTTGTTTTGATAATATTATCTTCAATCCAAGTATATGGATTCTTTGGAAATGGATATTCAAGTTGAATAAAACCACCCTTTGAACAAATAATTAGTTCTTCTCTTGTAACTATTTTCTCTTCAAAAAGTTCTTTTAATGCAATACCAATCTCTTTTTCACTTTGACCATATCTATAATTACTAGCACTATCTATTAAATTTATGCCATTTTTAACAGCCTCTTTAACACCCTCTATATAGTGAAAAACATAATTCTCTTCTTTATAAGGTTCTTTATTAAAAGTACCAAGACCAAGTTTTGAAAAAATCAGGTCATTGTGTTTAATATAAAATTCTTTGTAAGTTGAAAATTTTTTTGCAAAATTATGAGTTGCTTCTAGAGTTGCTTCTGTCATAAATACTTTTCCTTATTCAATTCCTTTGTAAAAAAAGAGTAAAATTGGGGAAATTTTACTCTTTAAAATTTAACTACAAAAGGTTGACTAATATATATGCAAGAAGTGTTCCTTAAGAAATTAAGAGTTTTAAGTAATTAAAGAGTAACTTATCTTTTGTTATCATTAAATAATTCAAAAAAAGAGATATCAAATGAAAATAGTTATTATTGGTGGAGGAATTGCCGCAGTTTATTTAGCAAATAATATTTTAAATGTAGATTCATCATGCAGTGTTACTATGCTCAGTGATGAAGAATATATTCCTTATGATAGGATACATCTTTGTAGACTAATTGATACTAAGACTGATGTTGAAAGCATAAAACTAGAATTAAATAGTGCTGTAAACTTACAACTTAATCAAACTATTTCAAATATCAATAAAGATAAAAAACAAGTTCTTTCAAATGACAAAACTTATGACTACGATAAACTTATAATTGCCACAGGCTCTACTCCCATAACTCTTTTAGATACAACTTTAGAAAATGTTTCTGTTTTTAGAAATGTAAATGATTGTAAAAAGATAGAACAATATTGTAAAACAAATGAAGTAGTACTTGTAGGAAGTGGACCCATTGCTTTAGAGTTATTAGATGCTTTAAATGAAATGAGTGATGTAAAAAGCATAACTTTGCTTATAAGAAGCAGACATTTATATGATAAGTATATATCTAATGAATCTATGCAAATAATGCAAACGAGTTTTCTAAAAAACAAAAAAGTAAAAATCTCTTATGAAGATGAGATTGTTGATACCGAAATTAGAAATAACAAAATAGAAGTTTTAAAAACAAAAAAACTAAATATAAAAAATCCTTTTATTGTTTTTGGAATAGGAATAAAAGCAAATGCAAAACCCTTCGAAAAATTTATTGATGTAAACAGAGGTATTTTAGTAAATGAGTTTATGCAAAGTAGTGATGAAAATATCTATGCAGTTGGAGAGTGTGCCGAAGTTGTAAAAGATAATTTTGTAGCAGGTCATGTAAAAGAGTGTACAACTCAAGCAAATGTTGCAATATCCCATATCTTTGAAAAAGAATCAAAGCCATTTGAACTTGATGTTGCCGTTGACATGCTTAAAATTGGGGATTTTACTTTAGTTGAAATTTGCTCTTCAGATTTTAATAAAGATTTTGAAAAAGTTGCTATTGAGTCTAAAGATAAAAAAAGAGTTGATGAATACTTCTTAAAAGATAAAAAACTCATAAGATTTATAGGAATTAATTCAAATATTGATACAGCATATTTAGAAAAAGTCATAAAAGAAAATAGTGTAATAGATTTAAACTATTTGTATGAAAACAGAGAATTAAGCCCAAGGGGGAAATTGGTCTGTGCATGTAAACATATCTATTATGATGATTTAAAAAGTCTTATAGTCTCATGTAAGATTGACTCTTTTTCTTCAATGAAAGAGTTCAGTGAGGCAGGAAGAGTTTGTGGAAGATGTAAAAAAGAGGTTGATGATATTATCATTGCTTCACAAGATTTAATAGATAATAAAACTCCTAAAAAAACTTTAGAAGAGATAAAATTAGAAGAAGAGTTAAAAAGAAGTCAAAGAAGTGTAGATAAATTTAAAAAACTACACCCTAAAAATGACATGGATGAAAAGAATCTAGAATCAGCTTTAAAAATGCTTGATATTGGAAAAGGTGAAATAAATAGTTGGATCTCAATGGTAACAGCTAGTATGAAACTAAATCCAGCTTTTGAAGATGTTGTAAGTGAGGGAATTAAGAATCTAAATAAGATTCCAATTATTTGGTTGGAACTTAGTGATTGTAGTGGAAATAGTGAAGCCTTTATAAAATCCTCAAATCCAGTTCTTGAGGACTTGATATTTGATTATATCTCTTTGGATTATCATGAGTTACTTATGAGTGCAAGTGGTGATGAGAGTGAGACTATTTTAGAAAATATAATTAAAAATGATAAAGGTAAATATGTCTTGATAGTTGAAGGTGCTGTTCCTTTAGCCCTTGATGGAAAATATTTGAGAATAGGTAAAAAAGGTGAAACGGGAGTTGAACTTTTAAAAAAATGTGCAAAAGATGCAGCACTTGTATTAGCAGTTGGTTCTTGTGCTTTTGATGGAGGAGTTGTATCTGCTTATCCTAATCCAACAGGAGCTGTGGGAGTTGCCCAAGCTTTAAATAGAGATGATATTATAAATATCACAGGCTGTCCAACGAATCCTATAAATATAGTAGGAACTCTACTTTCTTATATGATGTTTGAAGAGTTGCCAGCTTTAGATAAATTTAATCGTCCACTTTGGGCTTATGAGCAAAGGGTTCATGATAATTGTGAAAGAAGAGGTCATTATGAACTTGGTGAATTTGTAAAAGAGTGGGGAGATGATGGGGCCAAAAATGGTTGGTGTCTTTTTGAGATGGGTTGTAAAGGACCCTATGCCAATGTAAATTGTCCATCTATGAAGTTTAACCAAGGAACAAGTTGGCCTGTGCAAGTTGGACATGGCTGTATGGGTTGTACTGAGCTTGGATTTTTTGATAAATTCGCAAATGAGAGAGTATATACAGAAACAAAAGAGGATGAAAAATAATGAAAAAGATTGTTATTGATCCCATTACTAGAATTGAAGGGCACTTAAGAGCTGAAGTTGAAGTGGATGAAAATGGTATTGTAAAAGAAGCTTATGTAAGTGGTCAACTTTTTAGAGGTATTGAGATAATTTTGCAAAATAGAGATCCAAGAGATGCAGGATTATTAGCTGGAAGAGTATGTGGAGTTTGTACAAATTCACACTTTAGAGGAGCTATTAATGCTGTTGAAAATGCTTACTCTTTAAGTATTCCAGAAAATGCAAAGATAATAAGAGATTTGATGTCTATGGCTTTGTTTATTCAAGATCATGTTGTCCATTTTTATCAGTTACACTTACTTGATTTTGTAGATGTGTTAAGTGCATTAAAGGCAAATCCTAAAGAGACTACAAAAGAAGCTCACAAATATTGCCAAAAACCTTTTAGAAACTCAAATACACATTATGAAGCAGTTTTAGAAAAGCTTCAAAACTTTATAGATGCAGGAAGATTAGGACCTTTTAATAGTGGATATTGGGGGCATAGTGATTATAAGTTAAGTAGTGAACAAAACTTGATTTTATTATCCCACTATTTTGAAGCCTTGCAATTTCAAATAAAAATCTCAAAAGCCATAGCTATCTTTGGAGGGAAAACACCCCATCCTCAATCTTTGGTTGTAGGTGGTATTACAAGTGTTGCTGATATGTTAAACCCCCAAAGATTAAATGATTTTATTTTTGTAATAAAAGAAGCAAGTGATTTTATAAATCGGGCTTATTTACCTGATATGAGACTTTTAGCAATTGCTTATAAAGATGAAATAAAATCTAAAAGCGGGAAAACGGCTGGAAATTTTTTAAGTGTGGGTGGTTACCCTATAAACAAAGAGATGAAACTTTTCTCTGGTGGAGTAATTTTTGAACAAGATTTTTCAAATATACAAGAGTTTGATGCAGATAAAATAAAAGAAGAAGTACAAAGAGCTTGGTATAGCGATGATGAAAAACAAGAACCTTTTTATACTGATTTAAATGATGATGGAACTTTAAAAACTAAAAATAAAGATGATAAATACTCTTGGATAAAAGCTCCTCGATATGATGGAAAGACTATGGAAACAGGGCCAGTTGCAAGATTGTTTATTAGTTATTTAAATAATAACACTGCCATAAACTCTTTTGTAGATGAGTTCTTAAAAGAGACTTCTTTGAAGTTAGAAGATTTTAACTCAACTGTTGGAAGAAATTGTGCAAGGGCTATTGAGAGCCAATATATTTGTGAATATATTTTTAAACTAGTTTCTAATTTGATTCAAAATATTAAATATTATGATACGAATACTTGGGATAAATACAATTTTAGTGAACTAGAAAAAGATGCAAGTGGATATATCTTTTTAGAAGTTCCACGAGGAGTTTTGCTTCATAGTATAAATATAGAAAACTCCAAAATAAAAAATTATCAAATCATTGCCCCAACAACTTGGAACGCAACTCCCAAAAATAGTGATGGAATTAGAGGTGCATATGAAGAAGCTTTAATTGGTATTGAAATAAAAGATTTAGAAAAACCTCTTGAGGTTTTAAAAGTCCTACACTCTTTTGATCCATGTTTAGCATGTGCTGTGCATATCATAGATACAAAAGGTAAGTATTTAGGAGAGTATAAAGTTTAATTTTCTTTTGGAAGTAATTTCATTTTACTTCCAAAATCTGCCATACCACTTGAGTACATAGCACTTGAAACTATACCGTCAACGCCTAAAGAGGCATATTCTTTTACATTTGATAAATTTATTCCACCTGCAGCTAAGATGCTTACGCTTGGAAAATTCTCATTTTTATATTGAATGATTTTTTTTAATATAGGAATTTTTATTTTATCAATTTGAATTACATCTACTTCATTTTGCATTAGAATTATTGCATCTTCATATGTTTCAGTTTCTATTACTATTTTTTTCTCTGGGGCTTTTTGTTTTAATCTTTTTATATCATTTAAAAAGTCTTTTTCATTTTTATAAACTATTCTGTGTTGAGGGAAAAGAAGAATACTTTCACTTAATCCTAAACGATGTGGTATAGCTCCACCTATTATAATTGATTTTATACATAATTTTTTTGCAAAAGGAAAACTTTTTCTAGTGGATAAAAGTTCACAAGTTTTATTTACGCTTTCTATTTCTCTTTTCATTTTATTAGTATTACTTGCCATCTTACAACTATATTCTAATAATACTTGACAAACTTTCCATGCCTTATGAACATCTTCATATTTACCAATAAACTCCAAAATTACATCATTTTGTTTTATAAAAGTTTTTGATGGAACAAAACTTTTCACTTCGCAATTTAAAAGCTCAGCAATTCTTTTTGCTTCTTCACTACAAGAGACAATAATATCTTCTCTAGTAAAGATACTTAATTTTGCTTTCTTATTTGATTGTCCTTGAAGATAAGTGGTTAAATCAAAGTAAGGTATATCATCATTTATATATTGTTGAAGTTCATTATCTGTTAGAATGAACATATTTTTATCCTTTTATTTTAAATCTGTTTTATTAATGGGGCAAAAGCTTTTGTACTTACTAAAACTTTTTGTCCTATATTTAAATTTTTTGCTTCATCATTACTTATAACAACTTCCACAAGCTGTTGACCTATTGATACAATTGCTACTTGAATAACATCAACTTTTATAATATCAAGTAATTCTCCCTCAAATGAGAATTTTTGAGAACCACTTGTTTTTAATAAAATATCTTTAGCTTTTCCATCATTTATAACTAGACCTTGATTTAAAACTATAACTCTATTTGATAATCTATACATTTCACTTGGATCATGACTTACCATTATTGTGGTTGTATTAAACTCTTTGTGAAGTGTTAATATCTCTTGTTGTAGTTTTACTCTCATTTGAGGGTCTAAGGCTGATAAAGGCTCATCCATAAGTAAAAGTTTTGGTTTATTCATTAGTGCTCGACAAAGACTAACTCTTTGTTTTTGTCCACCACTTAAAGTGTTAGGTAATCTATTTTTTAACTCTTGCATTTCGGTTAGTTTTAAAAGTTTTATTGCTAAGTCTTTATCTTTTTTTACAAATAAAAGATTATCTATCACACTCATATTTGGAAATAGTGCATAGTCTTGGAAAACAAAACCTATTTCTCTTTTTTGTGGAGCTAGAAAAATTGATTCATTTTGCCAATAGCTTTCACCTATTTTTATCTCACCTTTGGCTTCTTCTAGACCTGCAAGTATTCTTAAAAGTGTAGTTTTACCACTCCCGCTCAATCCTGCTAATGCAATAAAATCACTCTCATTAATCTCTAAATTTACATCCAAATTCATCTGTCCATCTGAACCATGTAGTTTTTTAAAAATATCTATTTTTATCATAACCTATATCCCAAACTTTTTGTTATTTCTGCCATTGAAGATATAAACACTAAGAAGTACTAAAAAGCTTATTATTACCATAATAGCACTATAAATATGGGCACTTTTATAATCCATAATCTCTACCATTTCATATATTGCAACTGAAGCTACTTTTGTTTCACCTGGAATACTTCCTCCTACCATAAGAACAACTCCAAACTCTCCTACTGTATGAGCAAAGGTTACAATTATTGCTGTAAGAAGAGCTGGTTTTATATTTGGTAAGGCAACTTTTAATAAAGTTTTTATTTTCCCTTTACCACATATATAACTAGCTTCAATCATATTTTTACTAATACTTTCAAAACCACTTTGTAAGGGTTGAACCATAAAAGGCAGACTGTAAAAACAACTAGCAATTACAAGCCCATAAAAATTGAATACTAGTTTTACTCCAAGAGTATTTTCAAAAAAGGCACCTATTGGAGAATTATAAGATAAAGCCCACAAAATATAAAACCCTAGAACAGAAGGAGGTAAAACTATTGGAAGAGCTGTAATTGCTTCTAAAAAAGGTTTCAATTTTGATTTTGTTTGTGAGAGATACCAAGAAAGAGGTAATGAAATAACAAATAAAATTAAAGTTGTAATAAATGCTAATTTAAATGAGAGTATAAAGGGACCAAATTCTATAGCTTTCAAAGTTTCAAACATTTATTACTTCCTCAATAGATAAATCACTTGCTTTTATAAAAATATTAATTTCATCATCTTTTTTTAGATTCATTTTTTTTGCACTTGCTTGGGTTATAATTGATTGGAAATATGAATTTTTAGCTTTTATTGTCACACTACAAAGGAGTTTACCCTCTTCTATACTTTCAATCTTTGCTTTTATTTGATTAGAGAAACTAATCATACCTTCAAAATCTCTTGCCAAGATAATATTTGTAGCTTTTGCCACTAATATAACTTTTTGACCGATTTTAATATTTTCATTAAGATCTAAACTCATCATTTTGAGTTTAATTCCTGAAAAATCAAATTGCACAATATTGAGATTATCAATATTGTCTATTTGAGATATGATAGCTTCTATTTTATTCATGGTACTAAATATCCAAATTTGTTAAATATTTTTTTTGCATCTGCACTTAAGATAAAGTCATAAAATGCTTTTGCTTCTTTATTGTCTTTTGCATTTTTTATAATAACAATTCCTTGATTAATAGGAGTATAAAGTTTTGGATTTACATCTACCCAGTTTACTCCTTCTTTATACATACTCATTTTTGGACTATATAAAGATGATTTTGCAATAAATCCTATATCAGTTGCAGTTGTGGCATAAGTTACTGTTTGAGAGATAGATTCGGCATAAACATATTTTTTTACAACTTCGTCATAAATTTTTGCATTTTTCATAGCTTCAACTGCAGCTTTACCATAAGGGGCAGTTTTTGGATTTGCAATAGCAATTTTATTTACTGAACTGTCATTTGCTAGATTTATTCCTTTTGACATATCTAGTTTTTTAATACTTAAAATTGCTAAACTTCCTTGTGCATAAATAACTGGTTTTGTAATAGCAATCTTATCACTATATAAAGCTTCTGGATATTTCATATTTGCAGCCATCAAAATATTATAAGGGGCACCATTTTTAATTTGTGCCGTTAGTTTTCCACTACTTCCAAGTGTAACATTTACTTTTGTATCTGGATTTGTTTTATTAAACTCATTAATCAAATCACCAATTGCATAACTTACATTTGCAGCAACTGCAATATTGATTTGTCCTGCAAATAAACTTAAACTTACAACTAATATTCCTAGTACTATTTTTTTCATGTTTTTCCTTATTTTCCTATCATTACATCTGTTGCTTTTATAATTGCACTTAATTGATTTCCAATTTTTACTTTTAAGTTCTTTATTGAACTGGAGGTTATTACAGCAACAACACTATCTTTATTCCCTATGTTTATCTCTAATTCTGCGCTAACAGAGCCTAAATAGAGATTTTCTACTATTCCTTGAAGTTTATTTCTTGCACTAATATTCAATGTTATTTCTGTAGTAACAAGAACAGAGCTTGATTTAAATATGGTAGTTACTTTATCTCCAATTTTTAAATCAAGTTTTTTAACTGCATTATTTGTTATTACTGAAACTATTGTATATCCACAATTTAGTTTCACAAAGATCTCAGAATTTACATTCCCTTGCTGAACTAGTTCAACAACTCCAAGCAATTGATTCCTTGCACTTATTTGCATAATCATCCTTTGGATAGATTAAGAGCTCTTGTATCAAAATCAGTCATCTTTGTTAAATGTGTTAAAATTTTTTGACGTGCTTTTGTAGCTTTAATTATTGATTCTACTCGTTCAATAGCTACTAGAAGTTGTATCCTTTTTTCTAACAAAAAAGTTGTGTCAGAATTTAACAAAGTCAAAGATGATCGAAATTCCAAAAGGACTCCTTATATATTAATATATATAGCGATAATCATAAAAATATGAAAATCAATAAACAATATGCAAGAAGCATACCGTTATATACTTTAATATATAATGAATTACTTCTCTTTTATTATTTTTCTTAATACATATTCCAAAATACCGTTGTTTTTATAATATTCAACTTCTATTTGCGTATCAAGGCGACATAATACTTGGAATTCCAATACTTTCCCATTTGTTTTATATGCTTTTACTTGTAGAATAGTTCTTGGAGTTATCTCACTTATTTCTAAGATATCGATTGTTTCACTTCCATCTAATCCTAAGTCTTTCCAGCTTGTATCTATAAATTGTAAAGGCAAGACACCCATACCTACAAGATTACTTCTATGGATTCGTTCGTAACTTTGAGCAATTACTGCGCTTACTCCTAAAAGTGATGTTCCTTTTGCTGCCCAGTCTCTTGAACTACCTGTTCCGTACTCTTTTCCTGCTAAAATAACACTTGCAGAATTTTCTTGTTTGTATTTCATCGCAATATTGTAGATATAATCTTCTTCTTCGTTTGGCATATATTTTGAAAAACCACCCTCTTTTGGATAAACAAGATTATTATTTATACGAACATTAGCAAATGTTCCTCTCATCATTACTTCATGATTTCCTCTTCTTGAACCATAAGAGTTAAACTCTTCAACTTTTATTCCTTCTTCTTGCAAGTATTTACCTGCTGGATACTCAGGTGGAATTATTCCTGCAGGAGAGATATGATCTGTAGTTACAGTATCTCCAAACATTGCTAATATTTTAGCTTTTTGAATATCTTCTTTTTTTGTTGTATTTAAAGTAAAATTATCAAAAAAAGGTGCTTTTTTAATATAGCTTGACTTTTCAATCCATTTATAAGTATCTGATTTAGTTATTGGTAAACTTTTCCAATTTTCATCACCTTGTAAAATTTGTGCATATCTTTGTTTATATTGTTCACTAGTAACATTTTTATTAATTAGTTCTCTTACTTCATCATTTTGAGGCCATAAATCTTTCATAAAAATAGGATTTTCATTTTTATCAAAAGCAATTGGATCTTTGTATAAATCAATATCAACAGTTCCTGCTATTGCATAAATCATTACTAGCATTGGAGACATTAGATAGTTTTGTCTTACATAAGGATGAATTCGCGCTTCAAAGTTTCTATTTCCAGAAAGCACTGAAGCAACTGAAAGTTTATTTTCAATGATAGCATCATTGATAGGTTTTTTTAAAGGCCCTGAATTCCCTATACAAGTAGTACAGCCATAAGCTGTAAGATTAAAGCCTAATTTATCTAGATATTTATCAAGTTGGGCACTTTTTAAGTAGTCAGTGACCACTTTAGACCCTGGAGCTAAACTTGTTTTTACATATGGTTTTATAGACAGACCTAGTTCTACAGCTTTTTTTGCAATAAGACCAGCTCCTAGCATAACAAAGGGATTTGAGGTATTTGTACAGCTGGTAATTGCTGCAATTACTATATCACTTTGTTTTAAAGCTATTGTTTCTGTCTCAAGTTCTATGTCTACACTTTTGTAACTTCCTGCTTCTTCTTTTGTAGTTTTTTGCAATTGGTCTAAGAATAAATGTTGATGTGGTTCTTTAGGTCCTGCTATACTTGGTTTTACACTTGAGAGATCAAATTCAATAGTATCTGTATATTCAGGTTCATTTTCTTCATCATAAAAAAGCATATTGTTTTTTGTATAACTTTCAACAAATTGTGCTTGATCTGCTCTATTTGTCTCTTTCATATATCGTAAAGTCTCATCATCTACTGGGAAAAATGCCATAGTTGAACCAAATTCAGGAGACATATTAGATATAGTGGCTCTATCTGGTAATGTTAAAGATTTTAGTCCTGGTCCGTATACTTCAACAAATTTCTCTACAACTTTATATTCACGAAGTATTTTTGTTATAGCTAATACTACATCCGTTCCTGTAATTCCTTCCTTTATCTCTCCTGATAAACGAAGTCCTATCACTTCAGGTATTGGCATATAATAAGGTTGCCCTAACATTACGGCTTCTGCTTCAATTCCACCTACTCCCCAACCCATTACCCCAATAGAATTTATCATAGTTGTATGGGAATCAGTTCCAACTAATGTGTCACAATAAGCAATTTTCTCTCCATCTTTTTCTTCTCTTTGAACAATTTGTCCTAAATATTCTAGATTTACTTGATGGCAAATTCCTGACCTTGGAGGAACAATACGAAGATTATCAAAACTTACTTGAGCCCATTTTAAAACAGAATATCTTTCTTCATTTCTTTTATATTCCATTTGTACATTTTTATCTAAACTATCTTCTGTTCCATTAAAATCAACTTGTACAGAGTGATCTACAATAAGATCAACTGGTACCAAAGGATTGATAAGTGATGCATCTTTGCCTTCTTTTGCAATAGCATCTCGCATAGAAGCTAAATCAACAATTGCAGGTATTCCTGTAAAATCTTGCATAATAACTCTTGCTGGATGATATGGAATTTCATATGGAGTTTCATATTTCTTTTTCCAAGAAGCAAGTTCTTTTATATCTTGTTCCGTAATCATTTTCTGATCAAAATTCCTAAGTAGGTTTTCTAATAAGATACGAATTGAGTAGGGAAGTTTATTTATTTTTGTTAAATCTGAGGTTTGAAGTTTTTTTAGATCATAAAAAGTATATTTCTGTTCAGCAAACTCAAAGTGGCTTTTAAACTCTTCTTTTTTCATAGGTATCCCCTTTTTTAAAGATGAATCCTACAATTATATTTAAATTTACTGATGATAATTTTAAGTGTATAGATTAAATTAAAAAACCAAGAACCTAAGTTCTTGGTCTTAATATGATTTGAAATAATGTTAGACTATCTTACTGAATCGAAGAAATAATCTGTTTCAGCTATATCTTTAGTCTCTTCATCTAATTGGTCTAAGATACCATTAGTAATCCAAGTTAAAAGGTTGATACCACCTTCATAACCACTCATAGAGTATCTATGTAAGTGATGTCTATCAAAAATTGGGAAACCAATTCTAATAAGTGGAGTTTTTGTATCTCTATAAAGTTCTTTACCATAAACGTTACCAATCATGAAATCAACTGGTTCTGTGAATAATAATGATCTTAATGCCCATAAATCTTTACCTGGCCAAATATTACATTCGTCAGATCTGTTTGATTTATCTAAGATTGCTCTCATTTCTGCTTCCCAATTTTTTCTTGGAGCATTATGACAAACAACATGAGTTGGAATTGCACCCATTTCAACTAAGAAAGAAACCATACCTAATAAAAAGTCAGGATCTCCCCAGATTGCAATTTTTTTACCATGCATATATGGATAAGAATCTTGCATAGCATCAACAAGTCTAGCTCTTTGTTGTTTTAATTCTTCTGGAATTTCTTTACCAGTTAATTCTGCTAATTTCATAACAAATGCATCAGTACCACTTAAACCAATTGGATTACAAGTTTCATAAGTTTGTTTCCATTTGTTTTTAATAGTTTTAGCTGTTGCTATTGATGAATATTTTTGTAAAGATATTGTTGCTTTCGCATTAATTGAACCTTTAAGGTCTTCAATTTTTGTTCCACCAGCATACAATTTATACTCACCAGCTCCAGTATCCCATTGCTCTTCATGGTCACCAATCATTACGATTTTATCACCGAACATTTTAGATATTTTTTTAATCTCTTTTAATGATCCTAAATAAGGTTCAAATCCAGGGATAATATTAATTCTTTCTTCATCAACAGTAGTTTTTTCAGTACTTACTTGCTCTAAAATAGATTTCATCATATTATCATAACCTGTAATATGAGAACCTACGAATGAAGGAGTATGTGCATTAGGAATTAAAACATTGTCTAATTCACCTTCAGCTTCATCTTTAGCTCCAATAATAAAAGCACCTAAGTCATCACCGATAACTTCTGCCATACATGTAGTAGATACAGCAATCATTTCTGGTTTATATAAAGCATTACAATTTCGTAAACCATCTTTCATATTTGCTAATCCACCAAATACCGCTGCAGATTCACTCATAGAATCTGAAACACAAGGAGTTGGTTCTTTAAAGTGTCTTGTAAAATATGTTCTAAAGTATGCAACACATCCATGGCTTCCATGAACATAAGGCATAGTATTTTCAAATCCAAGAGCTACCATAACAGCACCAAGAGGTTGACAAGCTTTAGCAGGGTTAACAGTAATTGCTTCTCTTGCTAAATTTTTTTCTCTATAATCCCAAGACTCAGTCCATTTTTGAATTTCTTCAACTTTAGCAGGATTAATTGCTCCCATTGAACCTTCAAATTCTTTTTTGTTTTTTAAAACTTCTTGATATTCAGGTTTTAAAAACAGTTTTTGTCCGTTTACTATATTATCTAAATCTTGCATATTACGCTCCCTCTACTTCTTTGTCCCATGGTGCTTTAGTATGATTCCAAACAGGAGAATTCATTGCTAAATCCATATCTTTTGCAAAAATTGCAAATGCATCATACCCATGGTATGGTCCACTATAATCCCAAGAGTGCATTTGTCTAAATGGTAATCCCATTTTTTGAAATACATATTTCTCTTTTACACCAGCTGCAACTAAGTCAGGTCTCAATTTTTTAACAAATTCTTCTAACTCATACTCATTCGCATCATCATAAATAAGTGTTGATCTTCCTAAATCTTCTTTAGTTCTTTTATAATCATCACCATGTCCGAACTCATAACCAGTACCAATAACTTCCATCCCTAAATCTTCATAAGCACCAATAACGTGTCTTGGTCTTAATCCACCAACATAAAGCATAACTTTTTTACCCTCTAATATTGGTCTAAATTTAGCAATAACTGCATCTGTCATAGCAGTATATTTAGCAATAACTTTTTCTGTTTGTTCTTGAATTTTTTCATCAAAAAATGATGCAATTTTTCTCAAACTTTCGGTTGTTTTTGTAGGTCCAAAGAAGTTATATTCCATCCAAGGTATACCAAACTCTTGCTCCATATGTCTAGAAATATAGTTCATAGATCTATAACAGTGAAGTAAGTTTAATTTTGCTTTTGGTGCGATTGCTAACTCTTTATAAGTTGCATCCCCAGACCATTGTGCAATTACTCTTAATCCCATTTCTTCTAAGATTAATCTTGTAGACCAAGCATCTCCACCGATGTTATAATCTCCAATAATTGCTACA
This sequence comes from Arcobacter siniprincipis (SeqCode), assembly GCF_048571125.1. Lineage (NCBI taxonomy): Bacteria > Pseudomonadati > Campylobacterota > Epsilonproteobacteria > Campylobacterales > Arcobacteraceae > Arcobacter > Arcobacter siniprincipis (SeqCode). Next base: position 54,257 of record NZ_CP182343.1, read on the forward strand.
TCATAAGGAGTTGATTCAAAATCTTTTCTATGTGATGTATCAGGCATAACATGATCTCTAATCATATCATTTGCGATGTGGTGACCAAGAGATTGCGAAACCCCTCTAAACCCTTCACATGATACAGCAACAGTTTGATGACCTGTCTCTTTTTTATGAACTTTTGCAACAGCTTGAATATCATCTCCAATTAAACCAATTGGACACTCTGATTGAATTGAAATACCATTGTTTAATGGGAATAATTCATCAATCTCTTCTAACGCTTTTTTAAGTTTTTTATCTCCACCAAATACGATATCTTTTTCATTGAAGTCAGTTGAAAAGTTCATAGTAACAAAAGTGTCAATACCAGTTGTTCCTATATAATAATTTCTTCTTCCACCTCTTGAATATTGCCCACAACCTATTGGTCCATGAGAAATATGAATCATATCTTTAATTGGTCCCCAAACAACACCTTTAGATCCTGCATATGCACAACCTCTTTGTGACATAACACCTGGTACTGTTTGTTTGTTACTTCTTGTAGTATCACAAGAACCTTTTACACCTTCTGGATTATCAGTTCCAAGGTGTTTTGCTCTATTCTTCTTCGCTTTTTCTGGATAAGCTTCAAGTACTTCTGCAATTGCTTGCTTTTGAAGACTTTCTAATGTTTCTGGTCCCATAATTTTTTCCTTATAAATTGTCCCAATTTTTAAGGGACTTTATTTTTATAATTTCTTTTGACAAGGATTTGTAAAAAATCCGCAAAAGTTGTCAACTCCTAAAGAGAACAACGAGTTGTCCTTTTTATAATTTTGTTTATGCTACTTTTACTCTATATAGATTCATGTCATCTAATTTTTTACAAATAGCTTTAGTTTCATCACCATCAACAGATTTTGAGATTTCAGAAATTTGGTATTTATTAGTATAATAAACCATTTTATAACCATCTTTTTCTTTACACTCAGTATTAGTATAATAATCAACTAAGGCAGTATGTAAAAAAGAACCTTCTGGGATAGAAATTTCTTCTAACTTTACACCTTCTCTTGTTTCACTTGAAACAGTTACAGATTTACCTGTAGCATCAATTCCATCTTGTACTTTTTCTATTACTTTATCAAAACTTACATCATTACCCATATCAGCTGGGAAGTGGTATCCACATACAAACATTTTATTCTCCTTTTAAAATGTCCCATTTTTAAAGGGACCTATATTTTATGACTTCTTTTAACAAGATTTATAAAAAATCTTTAAAGAAGCAAATCCTAAAGGGCGAAAGAATTCACCAACATACAGCTTAATACTTACTATTTTTTAAGCTTCTTCTGCTTTTTTACCTAAGTTTTCTTCGTCAACTTCTTCTTCTAATCCAAATTCCATTAATAGATTTTCTAAGTCATCCATTTCTAATGGTTCAGGAATAACTTTTAAATCATTAGCGATGATTTTTCTAGCTAATTCTTTATATTCCATAGCTTGATCTGAAGATGGAGCAAATTCAACAACTGTCATTCTTCTTAATTCAGCTCTTTGTACATGGTTAGATCTTGGTACGAAGTGAATCATTTGAGTACCAATTTGCATTGCTAAGTGTTTAGCAAGGTCATACTCTTTATCTGTCATTCTCGCATTACAAATTAAACCAGCAAGTCTAACTCCACCAGTATTCGCATATTTTAAAATACCTTTAGAAATATTGTTAGCTGCGTACATAGCCATCATTTCACCAGACATTACGATATAAATCTCTTGTGCTTTACCTTCTCTAATTGGCATAGCAAATCCACCACAAACAACATCTCCAAGAACATCATAAGATACGAAATCTAACTCATCATCATATGCACCTTCTTCTTCTAAGAAGTTAATTGCTGTAATAACACCTCTACCTGCACATCCAACACCTGGCTCAGGACCACCTGATTCTGTACAATTAATATAACCTTCAGTAATATCAGTATTGTCTGGGTGAAATTCACCAGCACCTGGTTTACATACATCTTCTAATTCTAAATCTTCAACAGTTCCAGCCTCAGATGCTAATTGCATAATTGTAGATTGTGCTTTTTCATGTAAGATAAGTCTAGTTGAATCCGCTTTTGGGTCACACCCAACGATTAAAATTTTCTTTGCATAGTAGTGACACATTGCTGCTAATGTGTTTTGAGATGTAGTTGATTTACCAATCCCACCTTTTCCATAAAACGCTATTTGTCTTAAATCTGACATATTGTCTCCTTTTAATATTATTAATTACAAATAGATAATTGCATATTGCGTTCCACAAGATGAAAAAAAGAATATTTTTTTTAAATATTTTTATAATTCCCCGTAAAATAGGAGTTTGGGTGGATAAATTCTTTTTATAAGTTGAAAATAGGATAAAATTTATCTTGTTTGCATAATTGTTTTTTTACTACAAATTTTGTAAATTTTGTTATTTTGGAGTGTAAGTTTTAGTAAAATCAACCATAGGTTGATTTAAAATGTGAGCTTTATTTTAATTAAATTTTAGAATTCTTTACAAAACTCTTTACTATATTTAGCTTCTCCTATAAAAACTAAAATATCATTTTCTTTTATTTTATAAGAGGAGTCAATATTTAAAACCCAAGTTCCATCTGATTTATAAGAGACTATTTTAAGTTTTTTGTACTCTTCTTTTATCTCATAAATTCTTCTATTGATAAATTTTTCATTTGCTACTAGTTTTATGATTTTTATATTGTTACTTATGTCTATCTCTTCTATAGTCATATTATCAATAAGTTTATTTACTAACATTCTTCCCGCTATTTTTTCAGGATAGATTATTTTAAAAGCACCAATTTTTGATAATATTTCACCATGAGTTGATGTGATAGCTTTTGCAATAATATTTTGATTATTTAAATCTTTTAGTGCCATTACTGTTAAAATACTTGCTTCTATATTTTCACCAATACTAACAATAACCGTATCAAGATTGTATATTCCAACATCTTCTAGGGCTTGTTTATTTGTACTATCGAGAACAAAAGCATTATCAATGTATTCGCTTATCTCTTGAATTCTTTTTTCGTCATTATCTACTGCTATTACTTTTACATCTAACCTTGATAAACTCTTTACAATATAAGATCCAAATTTTCCTAATCCAATAACTGCGATTGTTTTCATATAATAATCCTTCCTACTGGGTATTTAAAATGTTTTGTTTTTGCTTTTCCTACTAAAATTAAACCAAAGGCAAAGACTCCAAGTCTTCCTGCTAACATCATAATTATGATAATACTTTTTCCAAAGGTATCAAATTCTTGAGAAAAACTTAGAATATCACCATTACCTGTTGATACTCCAACTGTCCCAAAGGCAGAAACAACTTCAAATAAAATTCTTAAAAAAGGTAAGTTTTGTGTTTCCACTAATATTAAAGTGGCTAAAAGTACGAAAAAAGAGGATGAAAGGATGATTGCTAGGGCTTTATTGATAATTTTTTGTTCAATTGTTCTTTTAAAAATACTTGGTTGTTGGTTACTCTCTTTTAAGATATAAATTACTGTAATAATTAAAATAGCAACAGTAGTTATTTTCATACCACCTGCTGTACTTCCTTGCCCTGCTCCTGTCATCATAAACAAAGTAGAGAAGAAAAGAGAAGACTCTTTTAATCCTGCTAAATCAATACTATTAAACCCACTGGTTCTAAAGTTAATGGAGAGAAAAAAGGCATTTAGTAATTTATCATAAACAGATAAGCCTCCAAAAGTTTTTGGGTTGTTCCACTCAATAGATAAAAATAAAACCATTCCCATAACAATTAAAATAATAGTTCCGTAAATCATGATTCTTGTATGAATAGTAAATCTTTTTGCAAATCTTCTATTTTCATAAATTTCAATTAAAACAAAATATCCCATTCCTCCTAATACTACTAAAATACAAATAGTAACTAAAGAAATAGTGTCACTTTGATATCCCATCAAACTGTTTGTAAATAAAGAGAAACCTGCATTATTAAAAGCACTTACACTATGAAATATTCCATACCAAAGGGAGTCTAAAAAATCATACTTTTTAAGAAATTGTGTAGTTAAAACAATCGCACCTAAAAGCTCAATAACTAATACAACTGCAAAAATCTTCTTTAAGAATCTTCTAACATGCATATTTGGTAAATCCAATGATTGCCTCATGGCTCTTTTTTCATCTATATCTAATCTTTGTCTAAGTGATAAAAAGAAAATGATTACCAATGACATATATCCTATCCCACCAATTTGGACTAGAATCAAGATAATGACTTCACCTAAAAAAGTAAAATTTTCAGAAGTACTTGTAACAATAAGCCCTGTTACACATGTAGCACTAGTAGCAGTAAAAATTGCATCAATAAAGGCTAAGTGACCTTTATGACAAATTGGTAAGGCTAGTACTAAGGCTCCAAAAAATATAACCAGTACATATCCTAAAAATATAGATCTTACATATTTATGTTCCACTAATTATTAATCCTAATTCTCACTATAAGAAAATCTATAGCCAATACCAGACTCAGTTTTTATATATTTGGGTCTAGTACTGTTTTGTTCTATCTTTTTTCTTAAAGTATTTACATAAGTTCTTAAATATTGCATTTCAGTTTGATAACCTGTTCCCCATACTTCATTTAAAATTTGTTTGTGGGTTAGGGTCTTGTTTGCATTTATCATAAAATATTTTAATAACTCATATTCAATAGGGGTTAATTTAAGAACTTCTTGTTTAAATTTTATAGTTCTTGAACTTATATCTAGTTCTAAGTCATTGCAAATGAATTTATTATCAATCTCTTCTTTTGCAATATTTCTTCTTAAATTTGCCCTTATTCTTGCCAATAGCTCATTTACAGAAAATGGTTTCGTAATATAATCATCTGCTCCAACATCTAAAGCTGCCACAATTTCTTTTTCATCATGTCTTGCTGTTAAAACGATAATAGGTACTTTTGATATTTCTCTAATTTGTTTTATTAAATCTTTTCCATCACCATCTGGTAGTCCTAAATCAACTATGAGAAGACTTGGGTTATGACTTAAAAACATCATTATAGCATTTTTCTTGCTTTCACTTGAAATAAAATTAAAAGCATACTCTTTAAATGTTATTTCTAATAATCTTTTTACAGAAGAATCATCTTCAATTATGTGTATTAACTCTTTCATATTAGTTTTGCTCTTTTTAATACTGGTAGGTTTATTTCTATTAGTATGCCATTATTTTGTGAAATAGCTTTTATCTCTCCACTATGAAGTTTAACTATACTTTTACAAATAGCCAAACCAATACCACTTCCTGAGATATCATTGGTATCTTCTACCCTATAAAATTTATCAAATATATTTTTTAGTTTTTCTTCATCTATAAATTCTGTTTCATTAAATACTTGAATTTTTATGTAATTATTACAATCTAAGACTTCAAAATCTATTTTTGCATTGGTAGATGAATACTTAAATGCATTATCAAGTAAATTTACTACTAATTGAGTAAGTAAAGTATTATCTCCCCAAAAGAGACCAGTCTCTTCAATATTTACTATTACTTTTTCGTCACTTTGTTTTTGAGAAAATTCATCTAAAGCAACTCCCACAATATCTTCGAAATCACACCATTGAAGTTTTAAATTAATATTGCCACTTGATAATCTAGTACTATCAAGAATATTTGTAATAAGTCTTTCCATTCTAATAGAAGCATAATTTATATCTTCTAGTAGGTTATTTTTATTTGTTTCAGTTAACTCATTGTTTGATAATATTAAATTAATACTTCCATGAATAGTTGATAAGGGAGTTCTTAAATCATGGGAAATAATATGTAATAAACTCTCTCTTAATTCATTTTGTTTCATTTGATTGCTTATGCTTTTTGCTTGATAAGTAATTATCCACCCAACAATTCCAAAAATCAAAAAACTCCAAATATAGAGTTCATTGTGCACAGAAAAGCTATATATTGGGGGAATGTATAAAAAATTTAGAAGAACTACACAAAGAATTGTCATAAAAAAAGTAGCTTTACCTTTTCCATGAATAGCTACTCCAATAACAGGAATAATATGTATAAGTGCTATGTTTATGATGTCTAAAGAGTTTCTAAACATGTGACTAATAATAGTAATGATTAATAAAATTCCTAAGGCTTTTAGTATGTAATTATATTTTCTATATGGGAAAAGTAGATTCATCATTTTAAGCTTTAAATAGTTTTATTATTAACAAAAATATTAAAAAAGATAAAATAGAAAGCATAATAATATTTGGTGTAGTCATATTTTTTTCTTTAAAATAGGTGTGACTACTATTATATGTTGTATTATCTAAAGAAAAAATCAAAAAACAAATTTAAATATCAAAATTTTATAAAGATGTTTTTTATTAATTAATATAAAAGCTTAAGCACATATATTTTCAAAGATACTTTCTTTTCCTTCAAAAGTTTTTTTACTTGTCTCTTCAACAATAGTATTTGCAATATTTGATGTTTCAGTTGCAATTTTATTTGATTTAGAAGATATTTCTGAGTTTGTATAAATTTGTTTTTCTAAAACTTTTACGGAATTGTTAATTTGAACTATACCTTCTTGTTGTTTTTTAGAAGTAATTGCTACTTCACTAATGAGTTCTATAGTTTTATCAATATCAATGTTTAAATTCGAATATCCCTCTATCATCTCATTTGCGATAGCTTTTCCTTCATTGGCTTTTTGATTTGCAGCTTCAACTAGTTTTTTTATATCTCTTGCAGCTTCTGTACTTTTATTTGCAAGATTTCTTACTTCTTGAGCAACTACTGCAAAGCCTTTTCCAGCTTCTCCTGCAGTTGCAGCTTCAACGGCAGCATTTAATGACAAAATGTTAGTTTGAAACGCTATTTGATCAATGATACTTATTGCTTCATTTATAGAATTTACTTCTTCATTAATTTCATCCATGGAAATATTGGTTTTATTTGCAAGGGTTTCTCCCTCATTTGCAGATTTTATAACTGCGTTTGCAAATTCTGACATTTGAATTGTTTTTTCATAAGTTTTACTAACATTTTGTGTGATTTCTTCTAATACAAGCGTTGTCTCTTTTAAACTTGTAGATGCTTCCGTTGAAGAACTATTTAGTTTAAAAGCATTATCTAATAAAATTTTAGATGATTTTTGTAATGTAGTACCATTTTTTTTATTTTCCAATAACATATAAGTAATAGCATTTTTAAGTTCATTAATTGAAGTTGATAGATTTATAAACTCTCCATCATCTGAAATATTTTCTAAAATTAAATCATTTGTATAGTTGTAATTAGTATATTCATTAAGAATATTATTAATAATCTCAAAATGTTTTTTTGTATTTATTATCATGTCATTAACAACTATTTTAAATTCTTCAAGTACTTTAGTTGAAGTCTTTACTTGAATAATATTATTATATGTACCATTTTTGACCTGTTCTAAGATATCTTTTGCCTCTGTAATAAATAAGAATTCTTCTTGTTCTTTGATTTTTTGTTTTTTATCTCTAGTATCAATAATATTTTTTATTTCAGAGTATTCACTTGCAAAAGAAGTATTTATTTTAAGTTTTGCATCTTTATTATCCATATTTTTAAGAAAATTTACTAATTCTTTTGATAATTTTTTACCATTTTTTCTTTCATCTAGTTCATGAAAAATTAAAGCTATTGCAATAACAATTTGAATTGTTTGTGAAGTTGTATTTGTTGTAAAAAAGAGTGCATTAATAGGTAATAATAACATTCCAAGATAATGAATTATTGTCATTCTAAAATATAATGATTTTATATTAAACATATGTGGTCCTTTTTTTAGAATATTATCTAAATAGGACAAAAACAGTATTGATTAAAATCAATACTATTCAAAAGGAGTATGTAGAGTTTTATTTATTGTTTTAAGAGGGGAAAGCGTTTAAATCTTTCCCTTTATTTTCTGTTGTTTACAGTGTTATAATTTTTTTGGAGTTATTATTTATTTAGCACTTTGATTCATCTCTTTTGCTTTAACATCATTTTTACCAATAAACTCTTTTTCATTTGCTTCTGAAACGATAAGTTTAGCAATAGTATCTGTTGTTGTTGCTATATCATGGGTTTGAGATGCAACCATTGCATTTTGTTGAGTTTGTTGATCAAGTTGGTTTACTGCTGAATTTATTTGTTCTATCCCTGTTTGTTGTTCTTTACTTGACATTTCAATATCTGAAATTAGATTTATAGTTTCTTGAATATTTTGATTTAACTCTTTATATCCTTTTATCATATTTCCAGCTATATTTTTGCCTTCATTTGCTTTTGAAGTAGCATTTTCCACTAATGTTTTTATCTCTTTTGCAGCTTCTGCAGAACGAGAAGCTAGGTTTCTTACTTCTTGTGCAACTACGGCAAAGCCTTTACCTGCTTCCCCCGCAGTTGCAGCTTCTACTGCTGCATTTAGAGATAAAATATTTGTTTGAAATGCAATTTGGTCAATTACACTAATTGCCTCATTGATAGATTTAACTTGCTCATTTATTTCATCCATTGCAACTGTTGTTTGATTTGCAAGCTTTTCCCCATTTGACACAGAAGTTGTAACATTAGTTGAATTACTTGCCATTTTTGCAATATTTTGAGTGTTGTTTCTAATATTTGCAGTTATCTCTTCTAAGGCTGCTGCTGTTTCTTCTAAACTTGCTGCTGCTTCATTTGAACTTTGATTTAATTTATCAACATTTGCTAAAAGTAAATTTGAACCCTTATCGAGCGTTAATCCATTTGCTTTATTTTCTACTAACATTTCATTTATAACATTGGCAAGATTATTTAGGCCATTAGCTGCTTCTCCTAAATTGTTTCCTTCTATTCTATGTGTAAAGTTTAACTTTTGAAAAGACAATAAAGCATCAGATATTTTATTTAAATCACCATCTACTTTAGTAGATACAATTTGAAATAAGTCATTAATACCATTTTTAAGATTTTCTATACCTTCATTTTGTGTTTTTTCTTGTATAGTTTGTTTCATAATACCTGTTTTTGCTATATCAATTGCCTTATTAGCAGCTTTTATTACATTTTTTGCATCAGTAATATCTTGCGCGAACTTAACAACACGAGTCACTTTCCCACTTTTATTTTTTACAGGAGTATATGAAGCTTGAATCCAAACAGAAGTACCATCTTTTCTAATTCTTTCAAATTCATTTATTTGAGATAACCCTTTATTTAAACTCTCCCAAAATTCAGTATACTCTTTTGTAGTTACATATGTTTTATCACAAAACATTCTATGATGCTTACCAGCTGTTTCTTCTAATTTATAACCCAAAACATTTAGAAAATTATTATTTGCATGTATTATTGTTCCATCTGGTTTAAATGAAATAATTGCATAGTTTTCATCCATTGCAGTTAATCTGGCAGATTCTTCTTCTGTTTTGCCTAAATTAAACATTATATTCCTTCTTTATTAAAATTATTTTATGTTATTCTAAATTATTTTTCTAATATACTTTAAAAATAATATCTTATGTTATCTTAAAAACAAACTATTTAGTAGTTAGTTTATGTTATTTGATATGAGATAATGAGCTTTATTAGTGTAGAATAAAGCTATAGATTTTCTACTTTGTAAAGCTTTTTTCTCTCTTTTGAAGAGGGAACATCCAACATCTTTCTGTATTTCGTAATAGTTCTTCTTACCATTTCTAGGTTAAATTTATCTTGAATAGCATCTAAAATATCTTGGTCTGTTAGTGGGGTTTCTTTATCTTCATATTCAACGAGACTTTTTATATAATTTTTTATCTCTGAAGATGATAAATCTTTATTGTTAACTGCATTTGAAAAGAAATGTTTTAAAGGAAATGTTCCCAAAGAACACTCAATATACTTATTTGCCACAGCTCTTGAAATTGTTGATTCTGCAAAACCAATTTCATTTGCTAATTCTTGCATAGAGTAGGGTTTTAGTTCACCACCCACAAAAAATGAAATTTGTTTTTCTACAATCAAAAGAACTATTTTGTATAAAGTTGATTTTCTCAAACCTAATAAGTTTACTAAATCTCTTGCTTCTTTTAATTTCTCTTTTATTCCCTCATTTTTAGAATTAAAAGCATCTTTTACTTCTAAATCTGGGTAATAAGCATGATTTATTTTGATATTGATATCTTCGCCAATATCCACAAAAAAATCAGGAATTATTTGTACATTGTCATTCATATAATTTATAGCAGGAGGATTATTAAAGTATTTTATTACCTCTTTTGCATCTTCAAACCTATGGTGTGCTGCATATTTATCCAAATGAGAAATATCTTTAATAATCTTTTTTATGAAGTTATATAATTCATCATCAATTTTTTTATCACAGGCATCTAATTGAAAAAGAAATGACTCTGATAAATCTTTTGCTCCAATTCCGCTTGGTTCTAGAAGTGAAAATCTTTGTCTTATAGACTCAACATACTCTTTATATACATTACAAGTTTGAGCTATTTTTTCTATATCTCCTTCAAAATATCCCTCTTCATTTATGTCACAAATGATTTCCATAGCTACTTTTTGAGAGTTTGGAGTCGAAAAATTTGGGGCACATATTTGTTCACTTATTACATCATTTAAAGATTCATTATAAATTGCCAAAGATTCGATAAACTCCCCACTAGTTCCTTGTGGCATAAAGTTTGCATAAAACTCTTTTGGTTTTTTTATTTCCAAAAATGGATTTTCATAAGAGACATTTTTTAGATGTTTCTCTAGGTCTTGAAGTGAAGATTGTAGCATTGGTAGCCACAATTTCAAAGATAAGTTAAGATTTTGCTTTTGTGAAGCCGAGGTTGATAATGTTTGTGCCATTATGATATTTTGCCCAAATTCAAAAAGAATTTGGACATTTCCTTGTATATTTTTTAATACTTAATTCTAATAACACCATTAGGCTTAACTATTTTCATTTGGCAAGACAATCTTGTTTTATCAGTTGCTGTACCTGCACAATTCTCTTTGATTACTTTAACTTCTTTGTCATTTATTGGAGAAATAAACTCCATACCTTGTTCAATTTCAACTACACATGTTCCACATTCTCCATCTCTACATCCAAAAGGTAAAGCTGAACCTGATGCTTCAACAACATCTTGAATTGTACTCCCTGGTTTAACATTAATTGCTAAAAAATCGTTTATAATTTCTACTCTAGTTGTCATTTATTTTCCTTTTAAATTGTCCCAATTTTAAAGGGACCTTCATTTTTTATCTACTTTTTAACAGGATTTATAAAAAATCCTTAAAAGTAGCAAAATCCTAAAGAGCGAATGAATTCGCTTTTTTATACTGATTAACTTATTGTTATTTTAATTTGTATGGTTTTACTAAAATATCACCTTTGATTAACATCATTGGTGCAATTCTAACTTTTGGACTGATTGTAAATTGTTGACATTGCAAAGCTTCATCAGAAGTGATTGCTCCCAATTTAACTAATACATCTAACTCTTCATCTTCCATATAACTTGTTGGTTCTTCATCTGCAAGATTTTCAACATAGATTAAACTTTTTGCATAATCTTTTGAATCAGAGATAAGTGGAACACCCTTTTCCTTAGCCAATCTTGAAATTGGTTCACCAATTTTTGCATTATAAATACCATCAGTAACAGTATCAAAATGCATAAAAATAACTTTTGCCATATTTTGTCTCCTTTTTTAGCTTGTTTTCTTCATACAAACCAAGCCATATGATAAAGTTCAAAAAAACTCTTTCATCTGACTTGGTTAAGAGTTTAATCTTTTGAGTAATATTTTTCTCTATGCTTACGCATAAATTCTAACTCTTCTTCAACTTCATCTCTATAATCTTCCATAGCTTCAAGTTCATGTTCTCTACACCCTACTATTTCTACTGGGACATCCAAAAGACCTAAAAAGTGAACTTCATATACACGAATTACTTGCAAGAATTCACCCATTGATTTTATATATCCAATTGCACCTGCTGGCATCAACTGTGTACCAATTGGTGCATGGGGATAGGTTCCATCATTCACTATCTCTTTTAGAAGTTTAACTTTTTGACCTATTCCAAACTTTGGTTTGTCTTCATCTTTTCCTGAACGACCTGCTGTTACACTATCATGAAGAGGTGTATTCGCATCTACGATATCTTTATGTGTAAATCCATCTTTAGCACCCACAACTTCCTCCTGTACCTGTTGGACTTGGACTACAAGAAGAACAACCTTCTAATTTCCCAGTCTCATACATATTCCAAACATCAGCTGCACTTGGAGCATGACCATTTTTATAATCACCATAAACTCTTAGTAATGAAAATTTTAAAAACTCTAAAAGTTTACTCTCATCTGATATTTCTGCTAAACCTTTTTTTATAAGTGTTCCATACTCTTTCATCATATGAAATCTTTTTACATTGATTAATTTTTGGTCAAAATCTATATCAAAAAATTTAAAAAAATCTTCTGTATCTCTTAATTTATAAAATTCTTCTACTGTTTTCATTTTATATCCTTTAAAATATTCCATTTTAAGCTGGAATTTCTTCTTTTAAAGAGTCAATCCATTTTGATACTCTTATTTCTGTTTTATCTTTTTCATTGTGTTCATCAATTGCTAAACCACAAAGTTTTCCATCTATTTCTGCTTGTGAGTATTCATACTTATAATCACTGGCATCTACAAAACCAACAACATTTGCTCCAGCACCTGTAAAGGTTTTATATAATTTCCCTAAAGCTGAACAGAAGTGTTCACCATGTTTTACACTATCTCCTGCACCAAATAAGGCAATAGTTTTTCCAGAAAAATCTATGCCGTCTGATTCAATTTCAAGTAAAGGATCAACCCATTCAAAATATACATCACCTTGTCCCCAAGTTGAACTTCCAATAAAAAGAACATCATGTTCAAGCATTTGATCTATATCATCAAAATCTTCTTCCATATTAATCACTTCTTCTACTTCAAAAGCTTCTGCTAAAGCTTGGGCAACAATCATAGATGTTCCACCTGCTGTTCCACAAAAAATTCCAATATTTGCCATACTTATGTCTCCTTTTAATCTATACGTTTTTATATTTGTTATAAGTCTCTTCTGCTTTTAGAAGATATTTTTCACCCTCAATTAGTAAGTCATCGTAAGTTCTAAAAGAGAATCTATGAGCATCTTTAAAAAATTTCTCACATAAAACAATTTTCCCTGCAAATACTACAACTCTTCCAAAACCTTCATGACTCATTTCCATTACAACTGAACACATAACCCCTGTCATTTTTTCAAAGGCTAAAGCAACAGCTTGAAATACTAGTCTTATATCTTTGATTTGCATTTCATCTATATCTGCAATAATAGGAATATTTTTTAAATCCTCTTTTGTTCTTACATATTTCTCAACTAGTAAGTCTTCATCACTTTTATTAACCCATGTTCCAAACTGATCAAGCGCTCTTACTTGTCCAATTAGTGTTATTTTGAAAAGTTCTTTTTTATCCATTATGAAGCCTTTTTTTCTATAATTTTTTTGATAAAAGGAGGAGGATTTGTATTTAACATATCCTTTAGTTTTTTTACTTCTTCATCTATTGATACAACTTCTTTATACTTAATAGTGAAGATTCCATTATTGATAAGTTTTGCAGCTGCTATTGCTCCCACATTTGTAAAATATACAATGTCAACACCTTCTAAAAGCGCTACTGTTTTATCCGTATCTTTTTCAAGTACTTTTTTTATCTCACACATTGTTGATTGCTCTTTACTTATTTCATAAATAGCAAACTGTTTTGCACTACCAAAGTGAGAATCAATGTTCTCTAAATCAGTAGTTGCAAAAGCAACTTTTATAGTACCTTCTTGAGAGTCATTTGTTGTGATTTTAATACTGCTCATTTTTTTGTCCTAAAATAAATTTAAATAGATATATGCAAATAGTGTTCCACAAAAAATTAAGTAGTTTTTTTACTTCTAATTAGTGCCAGAAAATCTATAAGGTCACTTAGGAAAAATGCCCTATTTGTGAGCTCTGCAAAGTAAACATTTGTAAAAGTATTTTGAGATGTAAATGATTTTGCGCTTTGTACAAACTCTTTTGGTAATTGATTATTTATAGGAAGTGGTTTTATTAGTTCATCACAAACTTCTTCAAAAAGAAATAAAATTTCAGCAGGTTTTTCTTCACACAACATATAAATATCACTTCTATAAAGATCATATTTTTTATATAGTTGATGATAAGTCTCTTTACTCATTTTCCTACCGCCATTAAATATAAGATATTGTTTGAAGTGATTAAAGTATTTTGTATTTCATCATCAAAATAAGCTCCAATTCCAGTGGAGTTTATTTGCAGATTTGTTGCTCTTAAAGATATGATATGTGCTAAAAAACCACTAAGTATAAGAGCTAAAGAGTAGTTTGTTCTTATTTTTGAAGTGAAAAAAATAGTAACACTTGAAGTTCCCCCTATTTTTTGATTAAAGGCTAAAGTTGTTGAAATATCATTAAAATTACCCTCTTCTTGTAATTGAAATTCTTTATAAATCCCTTTTTTCAGTCCAATTATTAGATTGTTTATAAAAAAGATTTCTATATTATATTTTCTTGCAATTATGAAAACATCTTTTAATACAGTCTCAAATTCTTCTTTAGTGATAGCTTCTTGTTTAAAGGCTCTCACTGATCTTCTATTATTTATAGCACTTTGTAGATTCTCTTTTGATAACTCTTTTAAAAAATTTATTTTTAAGTTATCAAAACTTTTATGATAAGAGTGTGAATAAAACTCTTCAATAAATGGTTCTTTTATATAATAATCACAAGGGGGCACAAAAGGTATATTATCTCTTAGTTTGTTTGTTTCTATGTCTTTATACTCACTTGAATAAATAGAAGCTACAAAATGTTCATACTTATCAAATGAGAAGGCTTTATTTAATTGTTTCTTTTTAAACTTAAAGTTAAAAAGATGTTCCATATCTTCTAATACAAGTGAAGCATAAATAGAACCTAATTGGTGACCAGTATCAAGTAATAGATACCTTATAGCTCTTTTCTCATACTTCCATGAAGTTCTGAAATAAACATTACTAAGTAAGAAGATAAATTTTTGTTGTTTTATATTCATATAACTTTCTAAGCCATCATTACTTAATTCATGAATTAAAGTTAAAGAATCTTCAAGTGGTTCATAGTGATAAATTCCATTTAAGAATTTTTTTATCCCTCTTATTTGGATATAAATTTCACAAGGGTAAAGTCCACCAGCACTTGGATTAACTCTTAACTTTACCTCATCTTTTCCATACTTTTTTGAGTAAGTGACTTTTCCAAAGTTCTTTATAAATCTTAATTCTTCATAATCATCGAGATTATATCGTCTATAAAATTTTGGATAAGTTTTATATGCTTTTGCTTGGGTCTGCCAATTTATAAATTGGGTTTGAGTGAAAGCATTCTTTTTTGTTATGTCTGTTTGGTTATGAAACTCTTGCATTTCTTAACATTTTTACGATTTTTGGAGTTACTGCTAAATCAATAGCCTTAAAACCATCAAGGTTTTCAAAAGAACTATTGGCTCCTTTTTCTAAAAGAAGTTGTACAAAATCTTCTTTTCCTGCACTTGCACAATACATTAAAGCTGTTACATCATTTACATTTTTTGAATCAATTTCTATTCCTGCATTTACTAATAACTCAAAACACTCATAAGATGAAGCAAAACAGGCATTCCAAAGTGCAGAATTACCATCTACATTTTTCATATTTAAATCAACATCTAACTCTAGTAACTCACTTACAAGTTTATTTTTTCCTTCTCTTGCTGCTTTCATTACAGCAGAATTCCCATACTTGCCTGCTTGATTTAAATCATTCTCATCATAGTTATTCTCTTTTAACCATAGTTTTAACTCACTAGATAAGTTTTTCATACTCCCATCCAGTTCTCATGAGTATGACCTTTTACTTTGAAGTTAATAACTTCTTCCAATGCTGTTTCAAACTCATCTAAATCGAGTTTATGTTCAGCATTTGAAGGTATCTCTTTGTATTTTATTACACCCTCTTTATCTATAATGAATACGGATTTTGCAATTAAACTTTCATTTAAATTTATTCCAAATTTCAAAGAAAATTTATTAAAGTCATTTGAGAGAGTACTTTCCTCTAATCCAAATACAGATGCAACTTTTTTTATATCACTAATAGGGCTATTTGTTATCATATAAACTAAGATTTTTGATTCAAATTTTTTTAAAATGTCATGTAAACCATTGTTATAATCTTTTATATTAGGAGAGCTAAGCATTACTTGAATTTTAGGTGCCATCATTCCTATAACTTTTGATTCACCATCTAACATTTCAACTCTAACAGCTGGTGCTTCAGAGTCAATTTTTCTCTCTTTTTGCTTTAAAATATAAAACTCTTTTTTATACTTAACTTCCATTTATAATATCTCCTTATGTGTTATTTGACAATTTGTATCAATTATCATTAAAGACTTTTTTAGTTGATTTTTTTCATCTTTTATACTAAAAGTTTTTGAAAACTCTTTGTATTCCCTTGAGATTAGGCTATCTTTTAGTTCGAACTCTTTTATTATTTCTTCACATTCATCAATGCTACTCATTGTGATAACAAAAGTTTCAGCTCTATTTTTAAAAAAGCTTATTGCATCATCTAATTGTTCATTAAAGTTTTTAATATCAGGCAATGAAATTACAACTTGTATTCTGTCTTTTGGAATTCCTAATAATCTTGTACTTCCATTTATCATCTCTAAACCTAATGCTTTTACTATTGGTCTTTGTAAATTAATGCCCATGAAATGCCCCTTGATTATGATGATTTATTAGATTTGCTAACTCAAAAAGTAAGTAAGTACTTCCTTCATATAAAACATCATTTTTTAGTTGATTACCAACTCCTTCAAAATCAGGAAACCCTCTTAACATAAGAGCTTTTTTATGTCTCATTGTGTATCTTTCTCCATGAAAGTTTGATATTAATACATCACTATCTTTTAGATATTTTTCAACATCTTCAAAATCACCAATTAATATATTTTCACACTCTATATTATCTAGTAAATCATTTTTGTGGGTAGTTATTATTGCTTTTATATTTGCCCCTGCTTCAATAATTGTATTTGCAACGCTTATACACTGGTCAGGCTCAAGGGCTAATACAACAGAAGCACTTCCAATTGCAAAGTGAGAATCAAGCATGGCATCTTGTAATCTTTTTCTCCATCTAACAATACTTGGATGGGGAGTTGAGATATTTTTGATTTGGCAAAGGGCTTTGAAAAACTTATCACTATCTTCTAAGCCACCTAAAGAATCAAAATGTAGTAATTTCATATTTTCATTTTTTGCTTTTAATTTATCTCCAGCTTTTTTTACACTACTTCCTATACTAATAGCTAGTGAACAAGTTCCTAATTTCTCTATATCTTCTACGGTTATTCCTCCACTACTTAAAGCACCTTGCTTTAATCCTAAGTGACCATCTAATGAATCACTTAAATCAGGAAGAGATAAAACTTCATAACCAAATAATGCGATTGTGTCTTTGATTTTTTCTATCTCTATTGGTTTTAGATTTACATTTGGAATAATTACTGCTTTATTCACATCAACTTCACTTGCACTTGCAACAAGTTGGTCAATGATTGCTTCAATAGATTTTGCAAAACCACTTTCAATAGAACCTTCAAAATCAGGAGTATTTACATAGACCATTTTTTGTTGGTCTTGGACAAGTAAACAAGCTCCTTTTATATCATCCCCTTTTGTCTCCGTAAGACCTGTTGTAAAAAGACCTACAAGATCAGGTTGTACTTTTTTAGTGATATTTTTAATTGATTCTGAAATGGCATAATCTCCTCCATCAATTACAGCTGTTATATCATTTACAGCTGTTGTTTGAACTGCTATTGGGTCATTGAAATGTCTTGTGAAAAACACCTTTGTAAATGAAGCACAACCTTGCGCTCCATGCATAAGTGGCATACAGTTTTTTATCCCTAAAAAACAAAGCATCGCTCCCATAGGTTGAGATAGTTTGATAGGGTTTAGTTGTAGAGGTTTTGCACTTATACTTTCCATGATATTTCCTATATTATTTTTAGTATATATGCAAATAGTGTTCCTAAAATTAAAATAACCAAATAATCTCTAAAATAATCATTTTAATCTAATTTTAAGGTAAGTGTTCTTATAATTTTGTATTATTTAAATAATAATTTTGTAATTAAGGAGTAACTATGTCTGGAATTAATGATGTTGTGGATAGTTTTAATGTTGGATTTTTTCAAACAACTAATACTAACAAAAATCCGATTGATTTAAATATTCCAGAAAACACTCAATTTGGTGATTTTAGTGAAAAACTTAAAGTTATAAGCTCTGAAGCTACTTATCGCCCTCCTGAAACTGTCTATCTTGATGGATTTGATGGTTCTGATCCAAAAAATCCCATACCTATAAAAATTCCACTTACAGGTTATTTCCAACATCCTTTTTTGGATAAGGATGGAAATTGGGATGAGGAAGCAGAATATAAATCCTATGCAGAAAATGAATTGAAGTATAAAAAAGAAGTAGTAGCTAACTGGATGGAAGAGCGAGGTTATGATTTGCAAAAAAATGCAGAGTTAATGAAAGCTTTATTGGAAAAAGAAGGATAAAGATTTTATTCTTTTTAAATATTTAACATAAATTATAAGGAGTTACTTATGGCAACAATTGGGGAAATAACTGGTGGTTTTAGTTCTGGTATTTTTAAAACAGATACTAATGGTGAATTTAATATTCCAAAGGATTCTGAATTTGATGACCTAATGAAAGGAGAATTTACAGACGTAGGTTCAAGTAATCTAGAGCCTGTACCTTATGAACAAGCTCCTTTGGAGTATGATAATAATACTGAATTAACTAATAATGCAACTTTAATGAAAGCTGTATTAGGAAATCAAGGATAATTATTTTTATCCTTCTTTTACACTTGACATAAGTAGGGATATCCATTTAGTAGTTTTATTTGAATCAAAGGCAATTTTTAATGTCATTGTAATAGGTACTGCTAAAAACATCCCTACTATTCCCAATACCCAACCCCATAAAATCAATGAGAAAAATATAACTAAAGGAGAAAGACCAAGCTCTTTTCCCATAAATTTCGGTTCAATAATATTACTTATAAAAATATTTATTGCAAGATATAATACTATTAATATCAAAGTAGTATTTAAATCACTTGTTAAAAAAGATAAAAGTATTGCTGGAACTGCTGCTATTATAGACCCAACTACTGGAATAAAATTAAATAGCATTGCAATTACTCCCCAAAGTATGGGGTAGCTAATATCAAAAAAGATTAAAGTTATAGCCACTAAAAATCCTGTTAAAAAACTAGTTGCTGTTTTTACTAAAAAATATTTTTGTATATTATTTGAAAAAAGGTTGAAATGCTCTATTTTATCACTCTCTTTTCTAAAAAGTATTTTTAACTTTTTTTCAAAAGATTTTGATTCGGCTAAAATAAATCCTATACCAATGATAATAAGTAAAAATTTTGATAAAAATGTACCAATACTTCCAATTAGGTTTGTAGTAATTCCAAAAAATGAGTTTAGATTTAAAGCATCTAAAATAGTCTTTTTATCAATTGAGTAGCCATAGTTTTCTGCTAATGAAATAATATTTACAATAGTTTGTTGTAATTTCTCTTCATAAGTTGGAAGATTTGTTATAAAGTCTTTTAATGAGATATTTACAATGTAAGCTAAAAGTAATGAAATAAGTGTAAAAAACCCAAGTACTAATAAATAAGAGATGAGTTTAGGAATATGTCTTTTATCTAAAATTTTTATTAAAGTCGATATTATAGATGAGATAAAGATTGCTAAAAATAAGACAATTACAATTTCACTGGCTATTTTTACTCCGGCAATAATAACTACTATACAAGCCAAATAAAAAAAATAGTTCCTTATTTTCTCTTCATCCATATTTTCCCTTTATTTTATAAAAGTAATTATAACGGCTTTTTATATAAATCTAAGAAAATAGATTATTTTTGATCTCATTGTATTGAGAAATAAAATTTGAATATGCCTCTATAATATTTTTGTTATAGGTTTTTGGGGGTGTTTGACCTGCATTTTTAGCTGATTTTTCTACAATAGCTATAATAGAATCAAGATTTAAGGGGTTTGCATCCATTTGCTGTGTATTTGGAGAATTTTTATCTTCTTTTTGATTTTCAGCATTATCTTTGTTATCTTCATTTTTTTGAATATCACTTGGATAGAATAATAACCCATCAATTATGATGGAATCAAGATTTCCATTTTGAAGGTTTTCTATATTTTCATTAATAGCTAAATTACTCCATACTGCCACTTTAGGATCTTCTATATTTTGAAGTTTATTGTATATTGTTTCGTTTAAAGTATCATCTTTTAAGTAAGCTACTTTTTCTAATTGGGCTTTAAAAGCAAGTAGATTATCGGTATCTTTTTTATTAAGACTAGAAATATTTTTTAAAGAGTCATCTAAAATTTTTTTTAAATCTTCATAATTTTTTTTAGCTTCATCAAAAGTTATCTGTCTTAATTGAGCAGCTGAATAGGTATTATAATCTGGTTTAGTATCTTCATTTTTTATTTCTTCTGTTTTTGAATCTACTTCTGTATTCTCTTTAATTTGATTATTCTCATTTTTTGAATAATCATTATTTACACTTTTTTTGACTTCATAGAGGCTAAATGTTTTATTAGAAATTGTTATTTCTTTTCCTGAAATCATAAAGCCATGATTATAACCATATTGACTATCAAATTGTTTATCAGATGATATAAATCCATGAGCATCCATAAATTCAGTTGCATCTTCAATTGATTGTACAATTTGTTTAAGATCTGTACCTTGGATAGAGTAAGAACTTCCTGCAAAAAAACCATCAGAACCATCTAAGTCAGCAGGATCGGAATAGTCATAGAAAACTTGAGCATTATCCTCATAATTAGAATATATCGCTCTATTTATTTCGTCATTATCAAAATAATTAACAATTTTAAATTTATCATTAAAGTTAAGTAAGTCTTGTGTCTCTTTATTTACTCTTGTTACTTCTCCGTATTGCTTATCAAGCATATTATCAGTGATTTTATCTTCATTCATAAACTTTGATGTAACTTCATTCAAATATACTTCATGGTCTTTAGAACCACCTCTTATCTCAGAGGGATTACTAATAAGAGATCTTTTTTGATAATTTTTAAAAGATTCAGAATTTAGAATATCTTGAGATTCTTTCATCCTAGATTCTAATTCCTTTTTAATCTCTTCATAATTTTTCTTTATTTCATTATAAGAGAGTTCACTTAATTCTGCTGCACTATATGTAGAATAATCACCTTCAACTTTTTTAGTAAAAGCAGTAATTTGTACATTAACTTCATCTTTTTCTATTTCTAAAGTTGAACTTTTAGGATTGGTATTAAGTGTATTTGATATATTAGCAAAGGCATTGAAATTATTTATATTTGTCATATTAATCATATTTATCCTTTAACAAAGTCATAATAACATTATATTAATACTTTCTTAATATTAGATAAAATACAATTAATTAAGTGATTTTTTTTAATTCCAAGGTTCTGGACTTCCGACTACTTTAAATACCTTGTTATTAACTGCATTAGAGACATCTTTTGCTAAATTTATAAGTCCACTATATGCCCCATAACTTACTTTTTTCTCTTGATTTACATCCACAAAGGCTACTTTTTTCTTAATAGCTGTATATAAACTTCGTCCACCTGCTAATAAAATATCTATATTATGTTCATCTATTAATTTTGCTTGTTCAGTTCCTGGGTCATTCATAAGTATTTTTACATATGTTGCACAAATCTCTTTATCCTCTAAGGTTGCTTTTTTTACACTTGTTGCAACCACATCTATACCTATATCTTGTAAGGCAGATGCTATAGACCAAGTTTTATTCCCACCTGTATTTAAAATAGCTTTTTTCCCTTCAAGTATTTTTCTATATGGAATTAGTGCTTTTTCAAGTTTTGTCTCTTCCTCTTCTATGACTTCTTTTGCTCTTTTGATAAGTTTTTCATCTCCAAAGGCATTTACTATACTCATAATTGCATTTGTTGTATCACGTTTTCCATAAAATGAGATACTTATATATGGTATATTGTATCTCTCTTGCATCTTTCTTGTTAGAGAGATAAGTGATTTAGCACAAACAATTACATTAAGTTTTGCCCTATGTGCCATTTGGATATTTTCTATTCTTCCATCACCTGCTAGGGTTGAAACTACTTTTATCCCTATTTTTTCTAATATTGGAGTGTATTGCCACATGTCACCTGTAACATTGTATTCACCAATTAAATTTATTCCAAAAGGGTGAATCTCTTCAGGCTCTTTTGTTCCTATTAGTTGGTGTAAAACTGATTCTCCTCCAAGTCTTGAGCCTAAGTTTTTACCACCAACAAACCCAGGAGAGTGAATAACAACTATAGGAATACCATGTTTCTCTTCCATCCTATTACAAGTATTATCCATATCATCACCAATCATTGCAGTTACACAAGTTTCGTATACAAAAATTCCTTTTGGATTTTTATTTTCCACTATGTAATTAATAGCATCTTCTAGTTTTTTATCTCCACCAAAAATTACATCATTTGTATTTACATCTGTTGTATATCCAGTAATTGTATTATTTTCCCCATGGTGTGAAGTTAGAGTTTGTCTAGTTTCCCATGAAGCTCCTATACATGTGGCTGGTGAATGAACTAAATGTACTACATCAGCAAAAGGGAAAAGCGCGATTTGAGCCCCTTCAAAAGCGCATCCACCACTAGTAGCCCCTGGTTTTGGTTTATCACATGATGATTTTTTTTCTTTATTATGAGAGCAGGCACTTTCGCTTAATAACTCTTGTATTAGTTTTTTATTTACCATTTTAGTTCCTTTGTTATCTACTTTTGTAGGAAAACACTAAAGAGGATAATCTCTTACCCTGACATTTAATTATTATAGATGCAATAAGCGTTCCTTTTTTTATTGTGGAATGGATTTTGCATGGTAAAAATATAATGATTTAAAGGATTTAAAATGATTGCTATACCCTTAAGTAAAGAAGACTCAACGGTAATTTCTGATTTATATGGAAATGCTCCATATTTTGCCTTACTAGATTTAAGTTCTGGATATTTTAATGTAAAAGAAAATATTGGATGTGGAAATGGGCTTGAAACAGCAAAATGTGTAGAAGAGTTAGGTGCAAAAAGTACTATTTTTTATCATATGGGTGAAGGTGTTTTTAATCATCTAAATGAAAATAAAGTAAAAGTTTATAGTGCAGCAAAAACTTACTTAACAATAGAAGATATATATAGAAATATTTTAAGCAAGTCGTGCAAAGTTGTTACAAAAGACAATTGTGAGAGTTTATTGGACTCTGGAACTACATCTTGCTCATGTGAGTGTGATAAAAACTAATTGAGTTGAATATGGAAAAGAATTTAGAATATTATCTATCTTTAGATTATCCCTTTGAAACATATAGTGGAGAAAATGAAGTTGGAGATGCTTTTTTAGTAGAATTTTTTGATTTTGATATAAAAGCTTCAAGCGAAGATTTTGATGAGGCAGTTGAACTTGCACATACATATTTAGAAGAACATATAAAAAGAGAATTAGAAGCAAACAGAGAAATTCCAAAGCCAAATGAAGGAAGAAGATTTATGAAACATAGGGAAGCATTAACTGCATACAAAAACAAAGATTTTGAAAAAGCCTATAGTATTTGGGAAGAAGAAGCAAAACTAAAAAATGACCAAGCTATGACAAATCTAGGTTTGATGTACTTAAAAGGTGAAGGTGTAGAGAAGGATTATTCTATAGCCAAAGATTGGTTTGAAAAAGCTAGTTCTTATGATAATGATTCTGCAAATTTTAATTTGGCACTTATGTATCAAACAAAAATTGGTGTTGAAGAAGATATAGAAAAAGCAAAAGAGTATTTTAGAAAAGCAGTTAGAAAAAATCATACCCAAGCAGCCTTTAGATTGGCTCTTGTTTTACTTCAAGATAGACAAAATTTAGATGGGGTAAGAGAAGGTTTTGACTGTATGTTAAAAGCTGCAAAAAACGGTCATGCAATGGCAAGTATTCAATTAACAGGTATAGATAAAGATCTAGCAACCAATGTGGAATTAAATGAGCATTTTAGAGCTCAAAGCATGGAAAAACAACTAGAAATCATCAATGATACTTTAGATAGATTTATTAGACCAATTTTATTAAAAGATGGTGGGAATATTTTACTAATAGATTATGTAAATGAACCAGAAATAGAACTAAGACTTGCCTATCAAGGTGCCTGTGTTGGATGTTCGATTGCAAGTACGGGAACCTATGAAATGATAAAAGGTACTTTAGAAAAGGTAATTGACCCAAGAGTTAGGTTATATATATTATGAGAATTGCATTTGCTTCTAAAGATAATATTCATGTAAACCAACATTTTGGTTGGGCAAAAGAGTTTTATATTTATGAAATAAAAGATGATAATTATACTTTTGTAAAATCAGTTGATTCTTCAATTGAGATTGAAGATGAAATAGAGAAACTTAATTACAAAATTGAATGTTGTGAAGGTTGTGATATTTTATATGTTCAACAAATCGGACCAAAAGCCTCTTTGATGGTAAAAGCTTCAAAAATATTTCCAATGCAAGCAAGTGCTGAAAATGAAAAGATAGAAGAAATTCTACAAAAATTAATTAAAATGAAAGAGAACCCTCCCATTTGGATGAGAAGGTTGATAGGTTAATAACATGTATTCAAATAAACCTATAGAAATTGCACCAAATATTTATTTTATAGGATCATTTGATCCAGATATCAGAACTTTTGATATTATTATGAAAACAGCCAATGGCTCATCATATAATGCTTATTTAATCAAAACAGATGAAGGTGTGATTATTCTAGATACTGTAAAACTGGAGTTTCAAGATGAATTTTTCAAAAAGATTGAAGCTTTGTGTTCTTATGAAGAGATTAAATATGTCATCTCTCATCACCTAGAACCAGACCATGCAGGAGCAATTCCTGAATTAATAAATAGAGCTCCAAGGGCAAAAGTTTTAATCTCTCCCCAAGCAACACCTATGTTAAAAGCAATAACAAGAAACGAAAATATTGATTTTGAGACAGTCTGGACAAATAAAAGTTTGACCTTAGGTAATAAAACAATCAAATTTCTTACAACGCCATATTTACATTGGCCAGAAACTATGAGTTCATATGTGGTAGAGGATAAATTACTATTTTCAGGTGATGTTTTTGGAAGTCATTATCACGATAGAAGACTGTTTGATGATTTAGTTGGAGATTTTTTCTACGCTTTTAAATACTATTATGACCATATTATGAGACCCTTTAAATCTTATGCTTTAAATGCAATCAAACTTTATGACAAACTTGAAATTGATATGATAGCAACCCTTCATGGACCAATATTAAGGAATAATCCAAAACAATATATTGATTATTATAGAAAGTGGAGCCAAGATAATTATAAAGATAGTGCACATGGTAAAAAAATCTTGTCTATTTTTTATCTAACAAGTTACAAAAATACTAAAGATATGGCCGAAGCTATATTTGAAGGTGCGGAAAGTGTTGATGGAATCATCACCAATGTGTATGATTTAGCCTCTATTGAAGAATCAAATATGATAAATATACTTGAAGAGAGTGATGGTGTTTTAATAGGAACACCAACAATTAATGCAGATGCCCCAAAACCTGTTTGGGATCTGCTCTCATGTATGATGTTGTTGGAAAAAAAGGGAAAAACAGGAGGTGCTTTTGGTTCTTATGGTTGGAGTGGTGAAGCTATTGATATGATTTTACATAGATTAAAATCCCTAAACTTTAGAGTTCCTCCAATGGATTCTTTAAAAATAAAACTAATACCCACAACAGAAGAACTTGCCCAATGTTATGATTATGGAGTAGAGTTTGCAGAAATTATAAATGGAAAAATGTTAGAAATGACCATGAACTAATATGAATGAATAAGTGATGAGTATGAATTAATTGACTAAAACTAATACTCATCACCTATTTGTTTATGATAGGTCACTAAGTGTTGATACCTTATAAACTACATCTTTGAGTTCATTTAACTTTTTAATTATATCTTCATCACAGTGTTTATCCATATCAAATCTTGTCTCCATAAAATCATATATATTATCTATATTTGAAAATACTTCTTGGAGAAGTTGCTCTTTTATACTATCTTGTATACTCATCTTAACTCCCTTAGTTTAAAATCTAAAATTTTATTTAAATCAAATCCACAAAATTTATTTGTACCAATTGTTATAAGAGGTCTTTTTATTAAAATAGGATTTGAAATCATAAGATTTAGTAACTCCTCATCAGAAGTATTATCTAAATCTATCTCCTTGTTTTTTACAAGTGGGGCATTTGGATTTATGCACTCTTTTATACTTTTATTCTCAAAAAAGTTAAGTAGTTGGTTTTTTGAAAAGTTTGTTTTCAATAAATCTGTACTAATAACATTGAAGCCAAAGTCTTTTAATCTCTTCTTTTGTTTGGTGTTATTTACACATCCAACTTTTTCATAAAAAATTACTGGAATCATTTTTTCTCCTTAATAAAGAGTATAGATGCATATTTCATTCCTAATAATTTTATGGAACGCTATATGCATAAAGTAAAACAGAAATAAAAAAAGGAGATACTATGAGTTGTTCTTGTACATCTAGTAGTACACAAGAGGAATTACAACAAGAAGTTATGGATAAGATTAACAACCATCCATGTTATTCTGAGGGTGCTCACCAACACTATGCGAGAATTCACGTAGCTGTTGCACCTGCTTGTAATATCCAATGTAACTACTGTAATAGAAAATTTGATTGTTCAAATGAGAGTCGTCCTGGTGTTACTTCAGCAAAATTAAGTCCTGAAGATGCAGTTAAAAAGGTTTTATATGTTGGTGGTGATATTCAACAACTTTCAGTTGTAGGAATAGCAGGACCTGGAGATGCACTAGCAAATCCTAAAAAAACATTTGATACTTTTAGAATGCTTCATGAAAAAGCACCTGACCAAAAACTATGTTTATCAACAAATGGACTTAGACTTCCTGATTATGTTGATGAGATGGTTAAATACAATGTTGATCATGTAACAGTAACTATTAATTCAGTTGATCCAACTGGAGAAATTGGTGCTAAGATTTATCCATGGGTTCACTGGAATCATGAAAAAGTATTTGGGGCAGAAGGTGCAAAAATTCTTTTAGAACAACAACTAAAAGGTATTAAAATGCTAACTGAGCGAGGCATTTTAGTAAAAGCAAACTCTGTTTTAATCCCTGGGGTTAATGATAAAGAGTTAGTAAATGTTGCTAAAAAACTAAAAGAGCTAAATGTATTTTTACACAACATTATGCCACTTCTTTCAAAAGAAGAGTATGGTACATATTATGGACTAAATGGACAAGCAAGTGCAACTGACCAAGAAGTAATGGCAGCTCAAGAAGCATGTGGTATGGATATGAAACTAATGTCTCACTGTAGACAATGTCGAGCAGATGCTGTTGGACTGATTGGTGAAGATAGAGGAGAAGAGTTTACTCCTGATGTTTTCCAAAACATGTCTTGGGAAGAGTTACAAGATCAATATAATATGGAAGCAAGAGCTAAAAAACATGAAGTTATTGAAAACTGGAGAGCTGCACTTGATGCTGCAAATGATAGAATCAAAATAGAACAAGCAAGTAAAGAAGAATTAAGTTCTACTGGTGAGACTAAACTTGTAGCTGTTACAACAGCAGGTGAAGGAACAGTAAATTTACACTTTGGTAATGCTACAGAGTTCCTAATTTACGAAGTTGGTGACAAAGCTATCAAATTTGTAATGCATAGAAAAGTTGAAAATGCGTACTGTAAAGGTCCTGAAGATTGTGATGGTTCATATCCAATTGAAGAGATCAAAAATACTTTAAAAGATGTTGATATTTTATTAACAGAAAAAATTGGAGGATGTCCTCAAGATGAATTGGCACAAATCAATCTGATTTCTGATGATTCTTATGCTCTTCAACCAATAGAAAAATCAGTTTTTGCAGCAGCGCAAAAATATTTCTTCGCTGTTGATACAAAATCAGAGAAAGAGTTAGGATAATTCCTAACTTATTCTATGAAAAATAATCCTAAAATAATCCTTTTAAAAGGAAATGGACCCATTTCTATAAATAATGAATTACTGGAGCTTTATCCAGTAACTACTTGTCATGGAGCTATTGGTTTCCCTTTAAAATCATTGCGAGCTGATAATGTTTATATTGTAAATTCCCTTGATGAATTTTGGCAAATAGAAAAAACTATCAAAGAAAAACCTTGCTGTTTTGTATATGCTTATGAAAATCTTGAGAAAGAGGATTTATCAAAAATTCATGCACTTGATATGATAAGTGTATAAAGTAATGGAATAGATTTTGCATCTATACTTTTAATCCAACAAAAGGCAAAATAATGTTTCTTATAAATGACACAACATTAAGAGATGGCGAACAAGCACCTTATGTAGCATTTAATACAAAAGAAAAATTAGATATTGCCCAAAAACTTTATGAAGCGGGCGCAGATGAACTTGAAGTTGGAATTCCTGCAATGGGAAAAAAAGAACAAGAAGACCTAAAAGAGATTTTAGCTTTAAATCTTCCTATTCCAATCATGAGTTGGAATAGAGCAACAATGAGCGATTTGGAAGCTTCTTTAGAGTGTGGGCTCAAATCAGTTGATTTATCAATTCCTGTTTCAGATATCTTAATTGATGTGAAATTTGGTGGAGATAAACAAAAAGTCTTATCTCAACTTGAAAAGGTGATTCTACATGCAAAAAAAGAAGGCTTATTTGTTTGCATTGGAGGAGAAGATTCAAGTAGAGCTGATTTGAACTTTTTAAAAGAGATTTTGGCATTAGGAAAAAGTCTTGGTGTAAATAGATTTAGATATTGTGATACAGTTGGAATATTAACTCCTACAAAAACTTATCAAAATATTAGTGAGCTTACAAAGTTAGATTTACTTGATATTGAAATGCATACCCATAATGATTTTGGTATGGCGACAGCAAATGCTATTTCGGGTTATGAAGCAGGAGCAAAAAGTGCTAATACTACCGTTATTGGGTTAGGTGAACGCGCGGGAAATGCCTCTTTTGAACAAGTATTGATGACTTTGGCAAGACTTCTTGGAAAAGATACACAAATAAAATCTGATAAATTAAAAGCACTTATTCAAACAGTAGGATTAGCATCAAATAGAAGAATAGATACTAATTTACCTATTGTTGGAGAGTATATTTTCTCCCATGAATCTGGTATTCATGTAAATGGAATGATGAAATCAAAAAGTGCTTATGAGCCGTTTACTCCAATGGAAGTTGGATTAGAGAGATATTTCCCTATAGGAAAACACTCTGGAACATCTACTTTACTTTTTCACTTACAAACTTTAGGAATCACTCCTACAAAAGAGAGCCTACAAAAGTTATTGCCATTGGTTAGAGAAATGGTTACAAATAGAAAAAAAGTGTTAGAAATAAAAGAATTGGAAGAGTTATACTTATGTTCGTTGGATATTTAAGAAATGATTTTGAGGAAGAACTTTCTAGTATATTAGAAAGTGATACTCTTTTTGACTTGGAATTGTTAAAACAAACATATGAGATATTCCCTCAATACTGTTTTGCTGCCTATGAAGATGGTAAAATTGTGGGGGTAGTTAGTGCTTATGCTTTTAGTAAACATGTATTTATAAATGTAATTAAAGCTTTGGATACACACAAAGATGTACTTACACGACTTATTAAGTTATTAGTGCAAAATGTGTCAAGTATGAATATATATGTACTAATAGAAGATAAGTTAGCTTCATATTTTACCGCTTTTAATTTTCAAGAACATTCAAAGTTTTTAAGATATTTACATAGTGGTGAAGCTGTTGCTTTTAACTTTTCAAATTCAACTGCGAAACAAGTAAGTGGAGAAAACTATGACGATATCTCTAGAAAAATAGATAGGGAAGTCTTTTTAGATGACAGAGAAGAGTACATAAAAAAAGATTGCGTATTTACAAACTCTTTGAAACTTTCAACAACAAGTGGTTTTATGCACTCATATGTAGTAAATAAAAGATATATAAAAATCTCACCTTGGCTTATGCAAAATGAATCTTACTTAGATGCTGAAAAGCTTTTAAGAGGAGTTTTGTATTATCGAGGGTTAAAGAAAATATTTGCTTTTATCCCAAAAGACATAAAAGAGATAAGTGAACTCTATGAGAGTTATAAGTTTAAAAAAGATGGAAAATTTTCTTTGCTTTATTTAGGTGAAAAGCCTGAGCTAAAGTTAGAGAATTTATATGCACTTTAATAAACAGAAAAGGAGACTAGAAGATGGCAGATTTAACAGAAGAGCAAAAAGAGAAGAAAAAAGAGTTAGCAAAATATAAAAGAAAAGTTATAGAAAAAGCTGGTGTCGTACATGATATAGTTGAAGATACAATTTGGACAGAATATGATAAGTTGCCAAAACTTAGTGAAGAGATAGGCTTGGCTATGAAAGATGTGGAGAGTTTTTTAGAAGAACATCCTTATTTAAAGTGATATAACATGGAAGATTTAAAAAATAAACTTATTTGTGAGTGTGGACAGAAATCGATTCTTGATGCAGTAAAAATATTTGAAAATACGGATCTTCCATATAAAAAAGCTAAAAAGCTAGTAACAGGATGTAATAAAACCTGTTGTAGAAAACCTCTTATGGCATTGTTTAATATGGTCGATTTTGGTTTTGTTGATTATGAAGAGATTTCATTTTTAATAGATGCTATGAATGATAGATTAAAGGGATAAAATGAGAAGTGAAATAGAAGACTTTATTAAATGGGTAAATGTTAATGGTTTAAACTCTTATATCTCTACACATATTGATGATATAAATGGTATGACACACTTAGATTTATCAAAAAAGAAAATAAGAGAACTTCCTGAATCCTTTGGTGTATTACAAAATCTTACAGTATTGAAATTATCAAATAATAGATTAAAGAAACTACCTAATTGTATTGGTGAATTTAAATACTTAAAAAATTTACAATGTGAAAATAATCTTTTAAGTGAGATACCAAGCAGTATTGGCAAGCTTTCAAAATTGTTGATTTTAAATCTAAATGGTAATAGATTAGAAGAATTGCCAAAAGAGTTATATGATTTAAAAAGCCTGACAAGGCTAACTTTAGCAGCAAATAAGATAAAAAGACTTGATGTTGAATTAGGAAAATTATCAAAACTTTTATATTTTTCTTTAGATACAAATGAATTAGACGAATTACCTGATAGTTTTTCTAAGATGAAATCTTTGTATTATCTTGATGTTTCATTTAACAATTTAACAAAGTTACCTAAATCTATTTCCCAAATAGATGAGTTACAAACATTATTGTTAGAGGGAAATCAAATAGATGATTTACCATCTTTAGAATCCCATGATATGCTCATAAAACTTGATTTAAGTGATAATTCTCTAAAATCTTTAGATTTTAATGTAAGTAAATTAGAAGATTTAAAAATACTTATTTTGGATAATAATTTTCTAGTAAAACTTCCCGATGAGGTATGTGATTTAACTAATCTAACTAACTTAAGTGTTAGTTCAAATTCTTTGATTGAACTTCCTAAAAACATAGGAAAACTGCAAAATCTTGAAGAGTTGGATATAGAAGATAATAGTGTAGAAAAGCTACCAGACTCTTTTTTTGAATTAAAAAAGTTAAAAAACTTATATTTAGCAGATAATGAGGGATTAAAAAGACCAGAGGGAATGGATTTTGAATATTGTGATATATAAGAAAAGATATTAGAAACTTATAAAGGAGTTTGATATGAGAGATTTAGAACTTATGGAAAAAGAGGTTTTAGACCTTTTAAGTAAACATGCCAATACTGAACAAATAAAAGCTACTTTAGCTCCACTTATAGCAAAAACTTCTATAGAGATGGGACATCTTTATTCTGATTTAGGATTACCAACTAGGGAAGAGATGGGAAAACTTATGAGTGCAAATTTTAGCTCACTAGCAAAACTAAAACCCTCAGATGTAAGATGGAAAAAGTACCTATATGACTGTATTGGTAAAACTGCACCTGCTTGTGCAAAGTGCAATGATATATCTAACTGTTTTAATTGTTCTTTAGCCTCATAAAATCAGTTATCTTCTAAAAACTGCTCATAAAGATCTTTGTTTTGAGAGTAGATTTTATATAAAACGTTTTCGTAATTAAACTCCAAGTAGTTTGCATGAAGCCATAATCTATGTGAACCACTAACTTCTTCTCTTCTTTTGTCATCTAAAAGTCTATCTAAATAAGCATCTGCAAAATCATCATCAACACCATATATTGGATCACCAAAGATTGGATGACCTATTGAATAAAGATGCACTCTTATTTGGTGTTGTCTTCCAGTTACGGGAATAGCTTCTATTAAAGTCAAATCTTTTTTTTCATTATATTTTATTGGATTGATTATTGTTTTAGATTTTTTTCCTTCAGCCCCTGCCGCCATTCTTACTCCTATATTTTTTCCCTCTTTTTGTATAGAAGTATCAATAATAACGGACTCTTTTATATGACCTCTTACTATGGCTAAATATGATTTTTGATATTTTTTCTCTTCAAACATTAATTTTAGCTTAGATTCTATGTCCCTATCTTTGGCACACATGATTAATCCAGAAGTTTCTGCATCAATTCTATGTACCAAATTGGCATCAGGCCCGAAGTGATAGCGAACTTCATCTAATAAACAGTATTCAGTATTTTTACTGATTGGATGAACAACAATTCCAGAGGGCTTTTCAAAAATAGCAAAGTAATTGGTTTGAAATAGGGGTTTTAAGCCTCTTGTATGACCTTCAAATTGAGCCATATATATCAAATCAGAATCAATGATGTCTCCGTACTTTAAAGTATTGAAAGCTTCATCAAAAACTCTTCCTTTACTAATTGACTTTTGCGCGGTAGAGGTCTTTATCTTTAAATTCTTGACTAAATGCACTTGGATTTTTTCTCCAGAAAGTGCGGGGTATTCTTTTAGTATAAACGGCAAAACTATATCCTTAAATTAAGTAAAAATTAACCAAAAATTAATAAGATTCTTTGACTAAAGTAGATAACATATCATATTAAAAAAAATCGAAATTTATGATAAAAATGTAGAAAATGCTATAAGGAATTTATTAATGGTTGAAAGATACGCAAGAGAAGAGATGAGTTCAAAGTGGACTCAACAGGCAAGATATGCAGCTTGGCTTGAAGTAGAAAAAGCAGCTGTAAAAGCTTGGAATAGAATAGGACTTATACCTGATGAAGATTGTGAAAAGATAGTTAAAAATGCTACTTTTTCTGTTGAGAGAATAGAAGAAATCGAAGCTGTTACAAAGCATGATTTAATTGCATTTAATACAAGCATATCTGAATCACTTGGTTCTGAGTCAAGATGGTTTCACTATGGTATGACTTCTTCAGATGCTGTTGATACTGGTGTCGCAATTCAAATGAGAGATTCTTTAAAAATCATTATTGAAGATGTGAAGATGTTAATGGAGTCTATTAAAAAAAGAGCCGAAGAGCACAAATTTACTTTAATGGTAGGAAGAAGTCATGGTATTCATGGTGAACCTATTACTTTTGGTTTGACTTTAGCTGTTTGGTATGATGAAGTATCAAGACATCTTAAAAATCTTGAAGAGACTATGGAAGTGATTTCTGTGGGTCAAATCTCTGGAGCTATGGGTAACTTTGCCCACGCACCACTTGAACTTGAAGAGTATGCAATGGAAGAACTTGGACTTAAACCAGAGCCTTGTTCAAATCAAGTAATTCATAGGGACAGATATGCAAGACTTGCAACTGCTTTAGCATTACTTGCAAGTTCTGTTGAAAAGTTTGCAGTACAAGTAAGACACCTACAAAGAACAGAAGTTTATGAAGCTGAAGAGTATTTTGCAAAAGGGCAAAAAGGTTCTTCTGCTATGCCACACAAAAGAAATCCTATTTTAACAGAAAATATAACTGGACTTGCAAGAATGATTAGATCATATGCAGCTCCTGCTATGGAAAATGTTGCTTTATGGCATGAAAGAGATATCTCACACTCATCAACTGAGAGATTTTGGTTACCAGATGCATTTATCACAAGTGATTTTATGCTTCATAGAATGAACAGTGTAATTGCTAACTTATCAGTTATGCCAGAAAATATGATGAAGAATTTAAATTTAACTGGCGGATTAGTATTTTCACAAAGAGTATTATTAGAACTTCCAAAAGCTGGAGTTTCAAGAGAAGATGCTTATAGAATAGTTCAAAGAAATGCAATGAAAGTATGGGAAGAGATACAACAAGGTAAACCTAGCACAAATGAAAAAGGTGAATCTTTATATTTACAATATTTATTAGGAGATGAAGAGTTAAGAAATTCTTTATCAGAAGAGCAAATAAGAGAGTGTTTTAATTTTGACTACTACACTAAAAATGTAGATGCAATTTTTAAAAGAGTTTTTAAATAAGAAAATATAACTATCAAAGGTAATACGATGGCTTTAATGATCCAAAAAAGAAATGGAAGAAAAGAGGTTTTAGATATAACTAAAATCCAAAAGATGTCAATAGCAGCAACTGAAGGTTTAGAAGGGGTTTCTCAAAGTGAATTAGAACTAGATGCTCAAATTAAATTCATAGATGGAATGAGTTCATCTGATATTCAAGATGCTTTAATAAAAACAGCTATTGAAAAAATTGATATTGATGTTCCTAACTGGACTTTTGTGGCAGCTAGACTATTTATATTTAATTTATATCACAGAGTTGGTAGAACAACAAATAGTGTAAAAGGTGAAGCTTATTCTCATATGAGTGATTATATAAAAACTGCACAAGATGCAGGAAGAATGATTCCTGGACTTGAAAGAGGATATGATTTAGAAGATTTAAATAACTATTTAAAACCAGAGAGAGATTTACAATTTAATTATCTTGGTATTAAAACTTTATATGATAGATATCTAATCAAAGATAAAAATTCTGACCCAATAGAGTTACCACAACATATGTTTATGGGTATTGCTATGTTCTTAGCACAAGATGAAGATGATAAACAAGCAAGAGCAAAAGAGTTTTATGATGTTGTTTCTAAATTTGAAGTTATGTTAGCAACTCCAACATTAAGTAATGCAAGAACAAATAGACATCAATTATCATCTTGTTATATAGGTTCAAGTCCTGATAATATTGAAGGTATTTTTGATGGTTATAAAGAGATGGCACTATTATCTAAATATGGTGGTGGTATTGGTTGGGATTGGAACCAAATTAGATCATTAGGTGGAGCAATTGATGGACATAAAAGTGCTGCTGGTGGTACAGTTCCATTCTTAAAAATCACAAATGATATTGCAATTGCAGTTGACCAATTAGGTACTAGAAAAGGTGCAATCGCAGTTTATTTAGAGCCTTGGCACATGGATATTTCTGATTTTCTTGACTTGAAGAAAAATTCAGGTGAAGAGAGAAGAAGAGCACATGATTTATTCCCATCTCTTTGGATTTGTGACCTTTTCATGCAAAGAATTATGGAAGATTCACATTGGACACTATTTGATCCAAATGATGTAAAAGATTTAAGTGAACTTCATGGGGATGCTTTTGAAAAAAGATATATCGAATATGAACATGATGACTCAATAGTAAAAGATAGAATAAAAGCAAAAGATTTATGGAAGAAAATTTTAACTTCATATTTTGAATCAGGTTCTCCATTTTTATGTTTCAAAGATAATGCAAATAGAGCAAATCCAAATGCTCATGTTGGACATATCAGAAGCTCAAATTTATGTACAGAGATATTCCAAAATACAAACCCAAATAAATACAAGATAAAGCTAGAGTTTGAAGATGGTACAATAGAAGTACATGATGAAGAAGATACATTAACAGTAGATTCAGGAATCGTAAAAAAAGCTAATAAAATAACAGCTCTTGATTCTATTGGTGGTAAAAAAATCTTTATAGTTGAAAAAGAAAAAACAGATGGTGATACAGCTGTTTGTAATCTGGCATCTGTAAACTTAAGTAAAATTCATACAAAAGAAGATATTGAAAGAGTAGTACCAACTGCTATTAGAATGTTAGATAATGTTATTGATTTAAATTTCTACCCTCTTAGAAAAGTAAAAGCTACAAATTTAAAATCAAGAAGTATAGGTCTTGGTGTTATGGGTGAAGCTCAAATGTTAGCGGAAGAAAAACTTGTTTGGGGAAGTGTTGACCACTTGAAAAAAATAGATAAAGTTATGGAAGCAATTTCATATAATGCTATCAAATCAAGTGCAGAACTTGCAGTTGAAAAAGGTAAATACCCTACTTTTGATGGTTCAAATTGGTCAAAAGGTATTATGCCACATGACCATGCACCACAAGCTGTTAATGCATTAGTAGAAAAAGATTTATTTGATACAGGTTATGATTGGGATGCACTAAGAGCACAAGTTAAAAAAGATGGTATGAGAAATGGTTATTTAATGGCAGTTGCTCCAACATCATCTATTTCTATTTTAGTTGGAACTACTCAAGCTATTGAGCCAGTTTATAAAAGAAAATGGTATGAAGAGAACTTATCAGGACTTATTCCAGTAGTTGTTCCAAAACTTAGCCCTGAAACTTGGTCTTATTATACACCAGCTTATGAAGTAGATCAATTGGATATAATCAAAGCAGCAGCAGTAAGACAAAAATGGATAGATCAAGGTCAAAGTACAAATATTTTCCTTTCTTTAGATAAAGCAAGTGGAAAATATATGCATCAGATTTATACTTTAGCTTGGCAGTTAGGTTTAAAATCAACTTATTACCTAAGAAGTCAATCACCTGAAGCTTCAAATGATGTAGAAGATAGAAGTATGGAGTGTGCAGGTTGTCAATAAGATAACCTGATTTTCCTATTGAATGATAAAAATAATATAAGGTAAAAAAGTGGCTAGAAAAACAATATATAATCCAGAATCAAAAGAGAGTTTAAGCGATAGAAGAATTTTTGGTGGTAATCCAGATGGTATGATAAACTTCACAAAAATGAAGTACCAATGGGCTCTAAATCTTTGGGATACTATGGAAGCAAATACTTGGTTCCCAAGAGAAGTTCAGATGACAGGAGATGCAAAGGACTATAAGTACCTAACACCTGCTGAAAAGAGAATGTATGATTTAGTATTATCCCAGCTAATTTTTATGGATTCGTTACAAACAAATAATTTGATGGATAATATCAATCCTTATATAACAGTACCAGAAATCAATGCTTGTCTTTCAAGACAATCATACGAAGAAGCAAATCACTCAAAATCATATGCAGTTATGGTTGAGTCAATTTCTGATAATACAGATGAGATTTATGACAAATGGAAAACTGATACTCAATTAAGAGAAAAAAATAACTACATAGCAGCTGTTTATGATAACTTATCTGATGATATTACAGATGAAAAAATGGTTTTAGCAATGTTTGCAAATCAAATCTTAGAGGGATTATACTTCTATGCAGGTTTTGCAGCTATATATGCCCTTGGTAAATCAGGAAAGATGCTAGGAAGCTCACAAATGATTAAATTCATCCAAAGAGATGAAGTAACACATTTATTACTTTTCCAAAACATGATTAACTCTACAAGAAAAGAAAGACCTGATTTATTTACTCCTGAATTAGAAGTAAAAGTAAGAGGTATGTTTAGAAAAGCTGTAGAACTAGAAGCTGCATGGGGATCATATATTACTCAAGGTCAAATCCTAGGTTTCACAGATGCAATCATCACACAATATATCCAATACCTAGCAGATAAAAGATTAGATGCAGTAGGATATAAACCAGAATACAATGTAAAACACCCTATTCCATGGGTAGATGGTTATAGTAGTTTCAATGACCAAAGAACGAACTTCTTCGAAGGAAATGTTCTGAACTATTCTAAGGGTTCTATCGATTTCGACGATTTCTAAAAAGGAGATTTTCTAATCTTTCTTTTTGCCAATCTCTGCGTTGG
Organism: Arcobacter siniprincipis (SeqCode); assembly: GCF_048571125.1. NCBI lineage: Bacteria > Pseudomonadati > Campylobacterota > Epsilonproteobacteria > Campylobacterales > Arcobacteraceae > Arcobacter > Arcobacter siniprincipis (SeqCode). The sequence continues at coordinate 92,530 of NZ_CP182343.1, forward strand.
CATTTGGATTTTATAGACTCACTTACTCTAGTAAGCTCCTCCATAAAATCCAAACACCGCCTTGACCTTAACAAAAATAAAAATCATAAAATCTCTTTAAAAACAATAAAATATCTATAATTTACACAATAAATTTAAAATTAGTTACAAAAAGTATCATTTTACTATTGTGAATGAATAAGAATTTTGCTATAATAATTAATAAGTTTATTAAATAGACTTAAAATAAAAGAGTTGGAGGTTAAAGTGGAAAAGTTAAGTAGAAAGTAAAACACACAATTAAAAAGATATTGAATGAATTTAATTGTGTGATTAATTTGTTTTGCCAAATGAATTATAACTCACAATCCTTTCAATATTCTTTAAATTAACTAAATCTTATTTGTATATAGGTGATTATTTAATAAATAATTTAAATTAAAAGTAAATTCTTAAGGAGAATTTGTTATGGAACGAAATAACTCAAAGATTATAAGAAATGATGAGACTAATGTTTTAAAAGTGTTAACAGAATATGCAAAAAATCAAGGAAGTAAAAGCCCTGAAAAATTGTATATGGTGTATACTAAATTAGTATATAAAATATTAAATATAGAAAGTGGATTAAGAGATAAATTTAATTCTTCTCAATTGTCATTGATTGCTACTAGTGAAATAATGATAAGGCAAACAGTATTAGAATTAATGAAAAAAAACATACATTACAAACTTATTTATCAAAGCGTAAAAGATAAATTACAAAAGTTTATATGTTTAATTGCAGTTGAAGATGTTTATAAAAGTAATAAAGAACAATATCAATTAAATCTTGTTTCCTAGTATAATCTAAGACACCAAAGGAATCCCAGCCTTTGTCAAAGCCGAGTAGTTTTAAATTTTTTTCGGAAAAAGTCGAGGACTGTTTGAGTGAAAAAGAGTGATAAACTCACTCTTTTTTGCGAGTTCCGCAGACTAGAAAACAAATTTAGAACTGGGAGGGAAGCTTTGCCTTTGACAATTCGGCGGGTGGCTTTTTGTCTTACTTTTTGCCACGAAAAAGTGAGAAAGCGAAGAATTTATTCTTCAAGACAAATATCCCTATCAACTACAATATTTCTCCCATTATTTTTAGCCATATAAAGTCTTTTATCAGCCCTTGCAATAATGTCATCAAGGTTTTTATCTTCTTTTTTTAAAGAAGAGACTCCACAACTAACAGTAAAATAAATATTAAGATTCTCTATTTGCACTTGCAAAGTTTCCACTTCTTGCCTTATCTCTTCAGCTATTATAGAAGCATCTTTATGTTTTGTTGATGGAAGTAAGATTACAAACTCTTCTCCACCTATTCTTGCAACTATATCCGAATCTCTTCTCTCTTTTTTGAGGATTTTTGAAAAAGCTTTTATAACTTCATCTCCTTCTTTATGTCCATAAGTATCGTTTATATCTTTAAATTTATCTATATCAAAAAGTAAGACACTTATAATCGTATTATCTCTTTTGGCAAGGCTTATTAGTCTATTACTCATCTCAAAAAGTGGGCGTCTATTTAAAAGGCCTGATAGGAAGTCTTTATTTGCAAGTATTTCTAATTTCTTTTTTGATTCTTCTAGTTCTTTTGTTCTTCTTTTTACATTTATTTCCAAGGTATCTTTTGCTTTTTGCATGATAATAAATTTTTCTTTTTCTAATATTTTGATTCTATATGCTAAAGCTAAAGAGAATAGAATCATTTCTATAAAAGAACCCGCCATTATTCCATGTCTTGAATAAAAGCTATATTCAAAGAATCCAAAAGATGATAGGGAAAAAAGTGTGCTCATGGATAAAAATCCCACTTGAGCTAAAAGATAAAAAATAGCTATTTTATTTCCACTTTTGTAACTTATATATCCCATATAAAGAAGAAAAGGTAAGACAAAAGTTGTAGTTGCATTCATAACTAAAATTGAAGGTTCAAATGCAAAAATACTACAAATAGCTAGAATTATATAAAAACCTCCTATAAAATTTAAAGTATGATAATATTTTTTAGACATAGTTTTTATATCTAAGATATGGTTTGTAAAAAAAATTAAAAATGCAACCAAAAGAGGAATACTAACACCTATAAAATAATAAGATTGAGTATCTGAAAATGTATCAAAGGGATATATTCCACTCATTGAAGTTTGCCATGATATAAAAGACAAAGAATATAAAACATAAAAAATATATGAGATGTCTTTAGTATAAAAAAATATCATTAAGTTATATAAAGCAAGTGAAAGTAATGATCCAATCAAAAATGCATAAATAGTTGTATATTCTCGTTCAAATTTATCAAGTTCATTTTTATCATAAATTTGAAATGAATTAAACATTGGATACAAAGAACTTATTTTGATATACATTATTTTTGTTTCATCTTTTTTTAAATCAAACTCTATAACTGGTCTTTCTAAATAATTCTTTTGACCCTCTTTAAAATATCCCACACCCTCTTTTTTGTGTTTAATCATTTTGTTATTTGAGTATATGTAAAAGTCAATTTTATCCATAATACTTTCTGTTAGTTTTAAATATCTTTGGATAGTTTGAGAACTTCTGTTTTTTATAGTAAGTTTGTACCAAAAGGTAGAATTTGTAAATCCATTACTTACATTGTTTCCAACTTCTTTAAACTCTTTTATGGATGTTATATCTTTAATAGTCAAACTTGAAGTTTTATCTTCATATGTAGAGATTTTAAATTTTTCTATTGTTGAATTATTATCTATTAATATAGTTTGCTCTGCAAATAAAGTAGTAAAGAACAAGGTAAGTAATAAAAGATATTTAATCAACTTTAATCCTAAGCTTTTATAGTAAGATTAGATTTTATCTAAAAAATAATATTATTTGGTTTCAATTATGATTATAATTTAGTTAAGTAATGTATTTTAATGAGAAATACTTTAAAGTTTAAAATTAAACAAATCCTAAACACATTTAGTTAAACTACTCGACTATATTTAATTAAGAGGTACAAAATGTTCACAGAACTAATAAGACCAAGATTTTTAGAAACAGATGCTTTAGGGCACATAAATAATAACACTTATGGAGTATGGTTCGAATCAGCTCGTGACCCTATTTTCCATATCTTTATGCCAAAAGTGGATATCAAAAAATGGAATCTAGTCATGGCACATAGCTCTTTTGATTTTTTAAAAGAGGTATTTTGGGGTAAGCCAGTTATTATTAAAACTGCTATTACAAAAATAGGCAATTCATCTTTAGAGATGGCTCATGCAGTTTATCAAGAGGGCAAATTATGTACAACAGGAAAAGGTGTACTTATTCATTATAATTTTGAGACAAAAGAGGCAGTTAGAATTCCAGATGACATAAGAGCTGAACTTGAAACTCATTTGTTTACTTTGCCTTGGATGCAAACACTAAAAGAGATACAAGAGTTTGAGATTAGTAACGAGGCATAAGCCTTATTACTAGTATTCAATTATAACAGGAAGAACTGATAAAACTAAAAGTATCGCCATGATTAGATTAAATTTTCTTACATGGCTATCATCTTTTATAAATCTTTTTAAAGCAACTCCACCTATTGCCCAAGCATTACAAGATATAACTCCTGCAAGTAAAAAGATAAAAGCTATGATAATCACTTGACCTATACTATTGTCTTTTGAAGTTACAAAAATAGACATTGCAGTCATCGACATAATCCAACCTTTTGGATTAACCCATTGAAAAAGTGCTGCTTGTGTGAAAGTAAAAGGTTTATGTTTCTCTTTTATTTTCATATGACCTTTACTACTTCCTATTTTATATGCCATCCAAAAAAGATAAAGTATTCCTACTATTTTTAGTATTTTAAGTACTATTGGAAATCTCTCAAAAACAATACCAATACCTAAGCCTACAAGTAAAACCATTAACCCAAAACCTAAAAATACTCCAAATACATGTGGAAGTGTTCTTTTATATCCAAAGGTTAAACCAGAAGATAAAAGCAAGACATTATTAGGCCCTGGTGTTATTGCAGCTGTTAGTGCAAAAGCTGCGATTGAAATTAATAGTGAAACTGTATATAACTCTTCCATTTAAACTCCTTTGTATTTTTTTAGAAATACTCTTTTCCCAAAAGTATTAATTAATAAGGCTAATATAATTAGCCCTGATGCTACTATTTTTATAAGTCCAATCTTTTCATCAAAAATAAAATATGACCCAGCTATTCCAAATATAGGAATGAGCAAACTAAGAGGTGCCACACTTGATACTGGATACTTGTGTAAGAGTGTATTCCATATCCAATAACCTAAAAGTGTAGTTGGATAGACTTGAAACATTATCGAAAAAATTGCCATATTGCTAAGATTATCAAAAAAGTTTGTAAACACTATTTGTCCATGGGTAATAAAAGCTAAAACAAACAATGGAATAGGTGAAAACAGACTTGCCCAAACCATAAATGAAAATAGATTTTTAGTACCAGCTTTTTTTATAATGATATTTGTAAAACTAAGTGATACAGCAGCTATTAACACAAATATCAAACCAAATGCTGTAACAGAACCATCTGTTACACTAATAATCAATAACAATCCAAATAATGATATAGCAAAAGCTATCTTTTTTGTTATATCAATAGTCTCATCTAATAATACAGCTCCTAGGATTACAGTTAAAAATGCACTCATTTGAAGTACAAGGGAAGCCATTCCCGCTGACATTCCAAAATAGATTCCTAAAGAGACCATTCCCCAAAGTCCTACTCCAAAAAGTAAACCATAAGAAATAAGCCATTTTATATGAACTTTTGGCTTTTTTACAAAAAATACTAAAGGTAAAGCGCACAATAAAAATCTCATAGCAGATAAGATGAAAGGATCAAGAGACATAAGTCCTAGTTTAATTACTGAAAAATTTACACCCCAAATGAAGGTAACCAAAACTGCTAATAATAAATCATTTTGTTTCATTAAACTACTCCTTATAAATTTTATGAAGATTTTAGCTTTTAAATCTTTTTTATTCTTTACATATATTGGTTATAAAGTTATCTATTTTTGTTCAAAATATGTGCATAATATGTTAAGATTATAAAAGATAAGGAAAAAGATGCAAAAAAGAAGTACTTATAACAAGAATGTTCAAATAGCAAATGATGCGATGTATTACATATATGAGTATATTGATACAGATATCAATATTGATGATTTAGCATTAAACTTTGGTATTAGTAAATTTCACTTGCATAAATTATTTAAAGAGGTTATGGGTATAAATATATATGAAACCATAAAATCAATAAGATTGCAAAAGGCTTCAAGTCTACTTCTTACAAATAAATACTCAACTATAACTCAAGTGGCTTCTATGTGTGGGTATTCTTCTCAAACTTCTTTTATACGAGCTTTTAAAGAGAGATTTCATCAAACACCAAAGGCATGGAGAAGTGGTGGAAGTGAAGAGTATTCTACCAACATATTAAAAAACTCTACAATGCTTTTGTATGAAAAGAAAGATTTTGAAAATATTGAACCCAAAATAGTAAAATCAAAGGCTTTAAAAACTTACTATATAAGACAAAGGGGATATTTAAAAGAAGATGTCATAAAAATCTGGCAGAAACTTCAAGCTTGGGTCTATACAAATAATATAACAAAATATGATGAAATAGGAATCTATCATGATAATCCTACAATTACTCCTCACAATGAGTGTTTTTATGTGGCAGGGATTATTCCAAAAGGTGAAGTAGATTTATCAAATACCAGTCTTCCTATATTTTATACTCCTGAGGCTTTATATGCAAGCTTTGAGATAAAAGGGAAGATGGGAGATATTCTAAGATTTATACAATGGGCTTATCAGGAGTGGCTTCCAAAAAGTGGTTTTGAAACAACAACAAATCCACCCTATGTAATATTTAAAAAGAATCATTTCCTAAATGAAGATAGACTTTTTGAAGCAACTTATTATTTACCTATTCAATATGTGTAAATGCCTTTAAAATTAAGATATATAATATTTCTATTTTATTAAAACCTTTTAGTTATATTAAGTTTCATTATTAGTTTATATGGTAATATACATAAAATTTTAATATAACTAAATTATATTAAACAAACAGGAGAAATAATGAAAAATAAATTTAAATTAATGGGACAAATTACAATAGTTTTAACTATTATTTTTTCTTTTCAAGCTTGTACTTTAAAAGTATCATTAAAAACTGTTTCAGAATCTGAAAATGTTTATGTACCTTCTTTAGAAAAAAAAGACAATATTAATGTTAGTTTTAAGGATGGGCTAGGGGAAACACCTCAAATAGTAACGGGAATCTTTGAAAAAGCAATATTTTTGGAAAAAGACGATAAAAGCCTTGAGTCATATATTTTTATGTCAAATGCAATAAAAAGTGAACTTCAAGCAAGAAAATTACCAATTAACTTTAATGATAAATCAAAAGAATCACTGATTTTAAAGAAGTTTGAAATATTTACTCATAGAAGTTCTGGATTTTCTCCTATTGTTACAATCTCTATGTTGAAAGTAACAGCAAATATAGGTAATGAAGAAAAAGTATTTACATCTGTAGTAAAAAGAGGGAAAGTACCAATTTGGGCAGCAGAAGAGATTATTGATCCTTGTTTTAATGAACCTATTATGCTTATGGTAAAAGAAGTTGTAGCAAAAATTAATAAGGCGTATTTCAATTACCAATTAAGTGATGAAAAAGTTACAGAGATAGTAAATAAAATAGAAACTGGTATAAATACAAAAGATAGTTTAAATTATATAAATATGTATGAATTAGGTTTTTCAAATAATGAAAAAGCACTTGATTTCGTAAAATCTTATAATAATAATTCTGATGAATATTTGAGATTAGCATCTATTGCAGTAGTAGGTTTATTAGGTGGAGAAAAAGAATTTTTATATTTAACAAGTATTTATAGAAATGCAAAACTTTGGCAAGATAGAGCTATGGCCTTAAAAGCTATTGCTGACATAGGAACAGAAGAGAGTAAAAAGTTTATTGAACTAGAAAATAATCTTTGGCAAACACAAGATACAAAAGAAGGAAAATGGAATAATATGATTTTAAAGTTATATGAAAAAAATTAATTTTTCATATAACTTATACTAGTAAATTAACTTATTTTGCTATAATTTTTTATGATAAAAATAAACCACTTAGACCATTTTGTACTAACTGTCAAAAATATAGATGTCACTGTAAAATTTTATACTCAAATTTTAGGCATGGAAAAAGAAGTTTTCAAAGGCTCACGAATTGCTTTAAAATTTGGAAAGTCAAAGATAAATCTTCATGAATTAGGTCATGAGTTTGAGCCAAAAGCTTTTAATGTAAAAGAAGGAAGTGCTGATTTGTGTTTTGTAGTGGATACTCCGGTTGAAGAAGTAAAAGAGTTCTTAGAATCAAAGGATATAGAAATCATAGAAGGAATAGTTTCTCGAACAGGTGCAATGGGAAATATAAAGTCTATTTATATAAGAGATCCTGATAAGAATTTAATAGAATTATCAAATTATAATAATATTTCTTTTTAAATTAAATACTAAATTAATTATTTATTATAAGAATTAGTTTATTTTGTTATTAATATTATTATTTTTTGTTGAAAAATATAATTTTTTTAGATACAATTAATAGATTTAACTAAAGAGAGTTGCATGAGTATTCTAAAACAAATAATTTTTTTGTCATTTCTTCTAATAGCAATTATGGTTGCTTGTGTATATTTATATATAAATCAAGATAAATTTGGAACAAATACTTTTTACACTCCTTCCAATATAGAAAAAATAATTCCTTTGGAAAAAATAGATAACAATAAACATGAATTTGTAGAAGAAAAACAAAAAGAAGTTGAACCTATAATAAATGAAGAGCAAAAAGATGATGCTGTTATTGAAGAAGATACAAATGAAGACCAAAAGAAAGTCGATGAATTAGAAAAACCTGAAATAGAAAATGGTGATGTTCTAATAGATGAAAAAAAAGAAGTTTCAGATACACCAAAAGTAATAATACCAGAAGATAAAAAAATAGAAGAACTTTCTCGGAAAATTCAACCTAAAAAAACAGAAGAAAAAATAATTGAACCTAAAATAAATAAAAATATAAAAACTCAAGAAGAGATAAATCAAGTCGTATCTAAAGATAAAATATATTTTAAAAGATTGGGTACAGATATAACAGATGAAAGTTTTAAAGTTGTTCAGCAAATAGCAAAGATCTTATTAAATAATAAAGATGTTAAGATAGAAGTAGGTGGACACACTGATGCTAAAGGTGAAGCTGAAGTTAATCAGTGGATATCTTTAGAAAGAGCAAAAAGTGTAAAAAAAGAGTTAGAAAAACTGGGTGTTCCTAAAGATAGAATAAGTGCTAAAGGTTATGGAGAATCTCAACCTTTAGTACCAAATAATAAAAATGGTTACTCTTCTGAGAATAGAAGAGTTGAATTTAAGATAATAGAGGAATAAGTATGTTGATAATCGCTTCAAAAATAGTTTTTTGGTTACTATCTGTTGCTATACTTGCAATGTATATAGGATTCTTAATAGGAAAACTAAGATACAAAAAAAGACAAGTCTCTTATGAGATAAATCCTATTTTGAGAAAACCAGGAAATATATATAATAAACCTTTTATTTTAGGAAACCCAAGACCTACAGGGAAAGATGATTTAAAAGCAATTGAAGGAATCGACCATCAAATGGAAAATAAACTAAATGCTTTGGGAATCTTTCATATAGAACAAATTGCTAAGTGGAGCGAAAAGAATATTGACTGGATAGAAGAATACTTTTCTATTGATAATAGAGTTATAGAAGAACAATGGGTAGAAAAAGCAAAAGAAATTATAAAAAGATAGAGCTTACTTTTCTATCTTTTCTTTTATTAGATTCTTAATACAAGTTTCAATCATCTCAAAAACTTTATCAAAACCTTCAAACCCATCAAAAAAATAAGGGTCAGGAACATCTTTTCCTTCATATCCAAAGTCACCTATTAAGAGTGGATTTTTACATCCTAATTCTCTTAACGAAGCGATATTTTTAGAATCAAGCCCTACTATTAAATCAAACTTTTTAAAGTCTTCTTTTTTTACTTGTCTGGCTTTATAATTTGAGATATCAAGACCTTTTATTTTTGCTATTTTTTGAGAATCAGGACAAGGTGCTTCCCCTATATGCCAAGAACCTGTTCCACAAGAATCAACTTCTATGTTATAATCATTTTTTTTGGCATACTCTTTTGCAATAGCTTCTGCAAGTGGTGATCTACATATATTTCCTAAACATACAAATAAAACCTTCATATTATTTTATGCCCACATCTAAATATTTTCTCATGAGTTTTATCTCTTTTAGGTCAATATTCTTAGAGATAAGTTCTTTGTTATCATCTATCGTTACATCTCCAAAAGGAGTGATAATAGCTGAACTTTTAGCACAAGAGTCATCAGAACTATCACTAGCTATTACAAAACATTGATTTGCAACAGCTAGGGCTCTACATAAAGTTTCATAATTTTCTTTTCTTTTTGAACCCCACATAGCTGGCACAAGGATAATATCAGCACCTTGCAGTTTTTGCCAATAGTCTAAAAATCTAAGTTCAAAACAGATAAGAACACCTATTTTTAAACCATCAATTTCAAATATCTTTATGTCTTCTTCTCTTCCACTTTCAAAATATTTATTTTCATCATTTATCGCAAAAAGTTTTATTTTTGACTGCTTATGTATTATTTTACCTTTATGAAAAATATAAAAAGTGTTGAAGTACTCTTCACACTCTTTATTTGTCATAGTAAGACTTATAGTTCTGTCTTTTGAGAGTTGGGTTAGCTTATCTATTGCTGTTCTTGTAAACTTTCCTGCTTCTATTATTCGTCCATAGGCATATCCTGTAAGACATAACTCAGGAGCTAAAATAAAAGAGTCCTTTGGTGTTTGTAAAATAAGTTCTTCAAGATGATTCAAATTATCTTGAAAGTTTGTACTAGGTTTAGTTTGAAGAGTTACTAAGTTCATTTTTACTTCTTATTATTAATTCATTTAGTTTTGTTTCATAAAGTTTTGCAACTTCTAGGTCTGTTGATTCAAATCTTGTAACAAGTACGGGTGTTGTATTTGATGCTCTTATTAGTCCCCAACCTTGTTCAAATATTACTCTTACTCCATCAACTTCTATGATATCTAAGATTTTAGGAAAATCATCTCCTACTGTTATTAGATTTTTTTTGATTTGGTGCATTAAATCAAATTTTTCTTCGTCTGTTGTCTCTACTTTTATCTCTTCTGTTGAATATACCTTTGGTAATGAGTCTATCTCTTTATCTATATCCATGCCATTAAAAATAAGTTCTAAAAGTCTAAATGTAGCATAAATAGCATCATCAAAACCATAATATCTATCATTGAAAAAGATATGTCCAGATACTTCTGCTGCCATATCTGCATTTAGCTCTTTTAGTTTTACTTTTAGGTTTGAATGCCCTGTTTTATACATAACAGCAGTGCCACTTTCATTGATTCTATCATACATGATTTGAGTACATTTAACTTCACCAATGATTACTGGGTTTTTCATGGTTTTTGCAAAAAGCAGTGCCATGATGTCACCTTTTACATTATGATTTTTAGTTAAAAATGCAATTCTATCAGCATCTCCATCATAAGCAAAACCATACTCATAATCACCTTTTAGTTTTTCAATTACATCTTTTAGATTTTTTTCTTCACTTGGATCTGGATGATGATTTGGAAAAGTTCCATCTGGTTCACAATATAGTGCATCATAATTTAATTCTAAGGCATCTAAAATATCTGTTAAAACAGTATCCGCAACACCATTTCCGCAATCAATAATTAGCTTTTGTTTCATACCTTTTAAGTGGGCAAATTCTGCTATCATATAGTTTTTATAGATACTTTTTACATCTATTTCTTTATATGTATTAGCATTTTCGATAATCATATTTTCATTGTTTGTGATTTCTTCACCCATAGAATAAATATCTTCACCAAAAAATGGTGCATTGTTAATAGTTATTTTAAAGCCATTATAAGGACTTGGATTGTGGCTACCTGTTATCATCACAGAAGCATTTGGTTTCTCTCCATCAAACTCTTGAAAAGAAGCAAAATAATTAACTCCTGTTGCAACCATTCCCATACCTAAAACTTTGCAACCAGCTTTGTTAAATCCAGATGTTAAATAATTAAATAGTTCAGGTGAGTGAGTTCTTGCATCATAACCAATAACTACCACTGGCTCTTGTACATTGGTTCTTTTTATAGTTTCTAATCCCAAAAAATAACCTATAAGTTTTGAACTTTGTTCATTTAGTTCAGCTCCTACAATTCCTCTAATGTCATACTCTCTAAAAATACTTTTATTTATCATTTTCTTCGCTTTTTTATTGTGATTATATCAAAAAAGTATTTATATTACATTTGCTAGTGTTTGTATTTGTTAAAGCTAAGAGTAGTTATAATTTAAAAAAGGAAATTAATGATAGAACTTACAAATCTTTACATGTTTATATTTGCTTCATTTTTATTGTGTTTGGCTCCTGGTCCTGATAATATCTATGTTTTAACCCAAGGTATGACAAAAAGTAAAAAAGCAGCTATTGTTACCACTTTAGGCTTATGCTCAGGTCTTATTATTCATACAAGTGCAGCAGCTTTTGGTATATCTGTGATTTTTAAAACTTCAGAAATAGCTTTCAATATTGTAAAATTTGCAGGTGCTGCTTATTTATTGTATATTGCTTTTCAAGCTTTCAAGTATAGAAATGAACCCCTTGATTTATCAGTGCAAAACTCATCAAATGAGCTAAAAAAACTCTATTTAAAAGGCTTCTTTATGAATATTTTAAATCCAAAGGTTTCTATATTTTTCTTGGCTTTTTTACCACAATTTGTTAGTCCTCAAAATGGAAGTGTTCCTATGCAAATGATAATTTTAGGTTTAGTTTTTATGGCTTTGACTATTATTGTCTTTTCATCTATTGGAATCGCGGGAAATCTTTTAAGTGCAAAATTAGTACAAAAACCAAGTATCGTAAAGTATATGAATATCTTGACTTCTTTTGTGTTAGGTGGATTGGCTGTAAAGTTAGCTTTATCACAAAGATAGGAGCGTTCCTATCTTATTTGTCCGTTCCCATAAACTTTAAATTTGAAAGTTGTGAGATCATTTATCCCCATTGGTCCTCTTGAGTGAAGTTTATTTGTAGAAATACCAACTTCAGCTCCTAGTCCAAAAGCTCCACCATCTGTAAATCTAGTACTTGCATTTGCATATACACAAGCAGAATCTACTTCATCTAAAAACTTATTTATACTACTGTAGTTTTCACTTATTATTGCTTCTGAGTGACCCGAACCATGTTTTGCAATATGCGTTATTGCCTCATCTATATCTTTTACAACTTTTATAGATAAGATGTTTGCTAGGTATTCTGTATCATAGTCATTTTCACTTGCACTATGTATATCAATAAAATTTCTTGTAACCGCACAACCTCTTAGTTCCGTACCATTTTGCATAAATGCCTCATGTAATGGTGGCAAAATATATGCAGCTACATCTTTATGAATTAGAAGTGTTTCTAAAGCATTACATGCACTTGGTCTTGAGCATTTTGCATTTACAGATATTGCTATTGCTTTTTCATGGTTTGCATCTTTATCAATATATGTATGGCAAACTCCCTTATCATGTTTTACAACAGGAACAGTAGCATTTTCACTTACATATTTTATTAAGGCTTCTCCACCTCTTGGAACTATTAAGTCCACATATTTATCTTGTTTTATTAAAAAAGCTACACCTTCTCTTGAAGAATCAGGAAGTAATGAAATGGCATTTTGTGGAAGAGCATTGTCATCTAATACCTTTCGTAAAATTGTTGCTATTGCTTTATTTGAATGTTCTGCTTCTTTTCCACCTTTTAGAACACAAACATTTCCACTTTTAAAACAAAGTGCTGCTGTGTCACTTGTAACATTTGGTCTGCTTTCATAAATGATACCTATAACTCCAATTGGAATAGAGACTTTTTGAATATTTAAACCATCTTCTGTAACCCAACCATCTAGTGTTCTTCCTACTGGTTCTTTTAGTGCTGCTATTTCTTTTATAGCTTTTGCCATAGCCATTACTCTATCACCTGTTAGAAGTAGTCTATCTTTTAATGCTTCATCTAGGTTGTTTACTCTTGCATTTTCCATATCTTTTTCATTGTGGCTAATTATATAATCGCAGTGTTCAATAATAGCTTCAGCCATTTGATTTAGAACTTTGTTTTTTATTTCACCACTAAGTGTAGAGATATGTCTGCTTGTTTTTTTTGCTTCTACTAAAAATTGTTGCATGAAACTCTCTTTTTTATATGTTATATATTTTGATTATTTTACCTAAAAAATCTTTAACTATTTTTCTCAATACTTAAAATTGTATTTTTTAAAGTACTAATAACATTACTTTTATCAATCTCATTTAAATCTAAAATCAGATTGAATCCACTTTGCTCTTCTATAATTGTACTATTACTACTATTTGAAAGTACTTCATAGGTTTGTATAGGATGAGATATTCCTTTTACATTTAATTCTTCTTTCTTAGTACATTTTACACTATCTTTAATAAACATGTATGTTTCTTTTGAGATCAAAATCTCATCGGGGCTTGCATTTGCTTCTAGCCTTGAAGCTAAATTTACAACTCCTCCTATAATCGTATAGTCAAGTCTATTTTTAGAACCAAAATTTCCAACTGTACAATAACCACTATTTATTCCCATTCTTATGTGAAAGGGTTTAGTTATTCCATCTTTTTGCCATTTAATTCTCAATCGTCCCATCTCTTCTTTCATCTCAATAGCCATATTTATACAAGAAACTGCATCTTCCACTTTACCATTTGAAAGTGGGTCTCCAAAGAAAATCATAATAGAATCACCTATATACTTATCTATGGTTCCTCCATGTTTTATGGCAATACTTGACATAATATCCAAGTACTCATTTAAAAGTTGAGTTAAGGATTCTGTTTCTATTGTATCTGTTAAGTCAGTAAATCCTTTGATGTCTGAGAAGAATACTGTTAGGTATTTTCTTTTTGATTCTAATTGTACATCTTGTTTTCCACTAAAAATAGATTCAAATATTTGAGGAGAGAGATATTTTGCAAGTTTATTTGATAAATTTTCTAAAATATCTTTTTGATTTTGAATATTTATTAAAGCGGTTTGTAGTTCATTTGTTCTTATTTTTATCTTTTCTTCTAGTGTATCTTGGTTCTCTTTAATATTTTTAGACATATTATTAAATGTTTTAGCTATTTCATTAAACTCTTTATCTTCATTTATGACTATGTTTACATTATAGTCTCCATTTTTCAATTTTTGTACACCAATTTTTAGCTTTTTGATTATTAATGTAAGTCTTGAAGTAATATACAAGGTCAAAATAAATGTAATTAAAATAATACTCATCACTAAAATAAACTCTAATGTTGATACTTTATTTAAGAATTGACTAGTAATCTCTTCTATTTTTGTTTCAATAGAAATAGAGACTTGTTTATTTTCTTTTAGTATAGAAATAAGTTTTTGTATTAATGTTTTTTCTTGATTTTCTATAAGGTTTATATTTATAGCTACTGTACCAACTTCTTTTACTGTCTTTTTGTAGTTATTAAATAAGTTTAATAAATCTTCTTCATCTTTATTTAATTCTTGCATGATTTTATTTATAGAATTTAGCCATTTTTTGAATCTTACTTCATCTTTGTGTTGGTAAAGAGTCTCTTTACTATAATATTTCAAGTTACCAAACTCTTGGATTAATGAAAGATTATTTGTTTGAAAGATAAGGTCTTGTAATGTATTTCGTGTATCATTTTCTTTTGGATAGATATTTTTGAATAAATTATTATTGAAAATATGTTTTTTTTGAAAATTATATACTTCATCAAAAATTAATTCAATAGTATGTTCATTTACAAATAGTTTATTTAAATAGTTTGTAATATATTTATTTTGACGAATATTAGTTAGAATACTATCTACAAAATCTTTTTCATTTTTTTTAAGAATTTCACTTTTTAAATGTTCAAAGTTTTTTTCATAAGCGTTGAAATTCTTTTTTATTTCATTTAAATTATTGCTGGAGTTTTCTACTGTTGCTAAATTAATAAGTTCATTCATATCTTCTTGGATAATGATTAATTTTGAAACTTCCTTTGCAAAACTAGAGTTCTCTTTCATGTGATATGTTGTTATTAAACTAAGAGAACTAATAGAAAGAATAAATAGGATTAAAACTATAAAACTATAAATTACTTTTTTTCTTATATTCATAGAGTCTCTTTATTTTGGAATAATTAGACTCTATAATATTATATTTTTACTAAAAATCTCCCTGAAGCTTTACCCGCAAGTAATGCATCATATGCATCTTTTATCTCATCCAAAGATATTTCATTTGTAAGTTGTGCTAAATTTTCTATTTTAAAATCACTTGCAATTTTTTCCCAAGCAGCAATTTTTTTCTCAATTTTGCATTCAACTGAATCAATACCAATAAGTCTAACACCTCTTAAAATAAATGGAAATACATTTGTATTTAATGCAAAAGAAGAAGTTAATCCACAACAAGTAACCACTCCATCATATCTAACTATTTTTAATGCTTCTGCTAAAATATTTCCACCAACTGTATCAATTACTCCATCAAACTTTTCACTTCCCATTGGTCTTTTATTTTCAACATCAAAGTCACCTCTTAGGATAACTTCACTTGCACCTAAATCTTTTAAGAATGGTATTTTATCCTCTTTACCACTAATCGCAGTTGTATTAAATCCAAGTTTATGTAATATACTTATTGCAATACTCCCAACTCCACCTGTAGCTCCTGTAACTAAAATATTTCCTTCTGTAATTCCATTATTAAGTAATTCATTTACACTTAAAGCAGCTGTTAATCCAGCTGTTCCATAAGTCATGATTTCCTTGTCTGTTATATTATCTGGAATCTTAACTACCCAAGAATCTGGAACTTTAACAAACTCTTGATGACCACCATCTGTATTCATACCAAGGTCATAACCAGTTACTAAAACTTTTTCTCCTACAGAAAATTTATTTGAGTTTGACTCTTCAACTACACCTGCAACATCAATACCTGTTACGTGAGGAAAATTTCTAGTTACTCCTGGGTTTCCAACTGAACTTAATGCATCTTTGTAATTAAGTGAAGAGTATGTCGCTTTTATTAAAACTTCATTTTCTCCAATTGAAGGGATGTCTATTTCTTTTAATCCTGATTGAAATTTTTTATCTTCTAATTTTTCTACTATATATGCTTTCATAATTATCCTTTGTTTTTTTTAGTTTATCATAAATATTATCTTCTAGCAAGAACTTACAAAAAAGAAATGTACTATCTAAAAAGATACTATTACCATTTTGTGTGTGTTAATTCACATTGAATCATCTCGCCTCTTTTCGCAGGTGTATTAGGATTTTTTGCTGATTCACACAATAATGTTGTTCCATAATCATTTCTTTTATCATTGGCATTACTTCTTGCCCAAACCGATACTATTGCTCTTTCTTCTGGTTTTGCTTCACAATTTCCATCAACTTCAAAAGCATGTATTGTATTTTGGTGAAAATACATAAGTGGATCTTTTTTATAACTACTATCTAGCCACATATCATGCTCATGTGCTTGTCCTGAATCAAATTGAACTTTTCTCATTTTGTCAGTTACTTCTACAGTTTTTAATAAAGGTGAGTCTTCTCTTATTGCAAAACTTTTAAACTCTTTTACACAAGCTGGAACTCTCATATTATAATAAATCTCTGAAATAGCATGGTTGTGATATGGGTAAAAAGTATTAACAGATTGAACTGTCATACCCACTTCTGCACCTACTTCTTGTCCATTTATTTTTTCAACTCTTAGTAAACCCCATGGTCCAAATACTTCCCCATATGCATAACCTCCTCGTATATTTAAGAAGTTTTTTTCATTTCGTTTGCTCTCTTCTGCATACATTGGAAACCAACCAACCGATGCCCAAAGATTTGGAAGTGAGTTAGCACTAATATCATAAGGGAAAACTAAAGGCATTTTTACTTCATCTCCTGTTACCATTTTATAGAAGTTCTTTGTAAATTCAAGTCCTAATTTTTTTACTTCTTTATTCTTCACTTTTTTGTTAAAAAACTCTTCATAAGTAGTTCTTTTTAGCCATTTTGCAACTGGAGATTTTTCTTCTAACTCTCCTCCTGGACTATATATCCAATTTACATCTTCCCTTGCACTAAAGCAGGCTTTTGCTTTATCTGGATTATTTATAACTTGATAAATATTTTTTACCATTAACTTCATATCTCTTCTATCCATAATACACATTTTTTTGATACCTGCACTTGTGTCATACATTGCTTCATCGGAATTTCGGCAATTATTCTCCTTAGAATTAGTTAAGGCAATTGCATAAGCATTTAAATACTTTAATGTTTCATCCCAAAGGATGTCTACATATTTTTGTTCTTCTTTCGAATACTTAGTTGTTGTTCCAAGACATTCAAAGTTTGCGTTTAAAATATCTTTTTTATCCAAGAAAGTTGGTAAATCACCTGCTTTTGCATTTGTCATTAATACAAAAGAAACTAGTATCATACTTCCCCATTTGATACAGTTGTCTTTTAAAATCTTTACATGTCCCATTTTTACTCCTTTAAAGTTAACATTTAGAAAGTTTAGTTAAAATGTGTTAAAAGGTCAAGAACTTACTAAAAGTAAATGTACTTACTAAAAAGATACTATGGAGTGAACAATGACTAAAAGAATTGATAAAGATTTTCAAGAAATTATTGAAAAATGTCCTGTAGAAACAGCACTTGATGCTTTAGCTGGAAAGTGGAAAATACTAATTTTATGGTATTTAAAAAGTGAAACAAAAAGATTTAGTGAATTACAAAGACTTCTTCCAAGAACGACACAAAAGATGTTGATACAAAAGTTAAGAGAGTTAGAAGAAGATGGAATAGTTCATCGTGAAGTTTATCCTGTCGTTCCACCAAAGGTTGAATATTCCTTGACTGATTATGGGAAAACATTAAAACCAATATTAAAACAACTATATTTGTGGGGTGAAATTCATAAAAACAAGGATTTATAAATTAGATATCTTTTCTTTTTAGTGTGAAGTATATTATTGCACTAATCCCTGCACTTGATAAAACCATAGTCATAATCATGATTTGATATCTAACCGCAATCAAAGGGTCAATACCAGAGAGTATTTGCCCTGTCATCATTCCAGGTAGGGAAACCAGTCCAACTGCAAGTAAAGAGTTTATTTGGGGTATTAAACAGGCATTAAAGGCTACTTCTCTTGCTTTCTCAAAAGAAACATCTCTACTTAGTTCTTTTTCATACCTTTCAATTGCTAAAGATAGTGCATTCATTGTATTTGCAAATATCATTCCTGCTATTGGTATTACATATCTTGGTTCATAAAGAGTATGTAAGTCAAGTACAAAAGCTATGATTAAAATAAGATGTATTATTCCAGATATTGCAATTGATAAAAATATTTTGCTGTAGTGATTAAGTGATTTATCTTGGGTATTTCTTAAAGCAATCCAAGTTGATACTGTAATCATAAAAATTATGATTAATAAACCAACAAAATCATTTTTTTCTTTAAACAAATAAATTAAGAAATACCCTATTATTAGAAGTTGTATTACCATTCTAATAGTGGAGGTGATTATCTCATATTTTTCATTTGTCCATTTTTTATAATAATACCACACAATAAAAAGGGGTAAAATTGAATAGGCTAAATGAGTAAAAGGGATTATTTGCATTTTAACTTTTTAATAAGTCTTTTAAACTATCTATTGGTTCTTTGCCATCAAGTATTTTTTTTACTTCATTTGCTATTGGCGTATAGATATTGTATTGTTTGGATAGTCTATATATAGCTTCTGCTGTTTTAACACCTTCTGCTACTTCTCCCAACTCTTCTAAAATCTCTTCAAGTTTTTTATTTTGTGCTAAGCCTAGCCCTACTCTATAGTTTCTACTCATAGTAGAACTAGCTGTTAAAAATAGATCACCTGCTCCACTTAATCCTAAAAAAGTAGATTTTTTTGCCCCAAACTCTTTACCAAATCTTGCCATTTCTACTAAGCCTCTAGAAATCAAAGAGGCTCTTGCATTATTTCCAAGTTTTAAGCCATCACAAATACCACTTGCTATAGCTAATACATTTTTATAAGCACCTGCTATTTCTGCACCAATTATATCTTTTGAGTGGTAAGTTTTTAAATATTCTGGAAAAAATTGGCTAAATTCATCATATAATTTTTTTGATTTTGAGTTTATAACTATTGCTGCTGGTAAGGCTTTTATAACTTCTGCTGCAAAAGAAGGACCTGAAATAAAACCAATATTTTTGTTTGGTACAAACTTTTCATATATTTCATTAAGAAATTTTCCACTTGATGCTTCAATCCCTTTGGATGCTACAAGTACTTTTTGTCCTTTATAAATAAAGTTTTCTTTTAACCAATTTTTTATCTCTTGGGCTGGAATAGCTATTATTAGGTATTCACATTCCATTGCAGTTTTTAAATCAACAAAGTTTTTAATATCCTTTTTTGTTCTTGATGTTATATAAACTTCTTGTTTTAAACTAAGAGCAAAATGTAAGGCTTGCCCCCATTTCCCTGCTCCTATTACTGCGATTCTTTTCATAAAATACCTTCAATAAAATTAAATAATATAGAAATAATAGCTAAATATTGCTTTTAAATATTTTTGCTTTATTTTTTAGATTAAAAAAAAATATTTAAGGTAAGTATAAAGTTGTATACGCAACTATTATGCAAGGAGTTTTAATGAAAGATATAAAAAAGGTATCTCTTCCTCACAAAGTAACACAAACTGCATATAAAATTAACCAATCTTTATCAAACGATTTAAAAGAATTTGATATTGCACCTGAACAAAGAGCAATTCTTGAAGTTATTGATAACAACAATAAAGTTTCTCAAAATGAACTTAGTCAATATCTTAAAAAAGATAAAACAACCGTATCTCGGACTTTAGATGTTATAGAAAGAAAAGGTTATATTACAAGAAAATATACGAAAGAGGACAAAAGAATAAAGTTTATTACTTTAACTTCTTTTGGAAAAGATGTTTTAAATAAAACAGAAGAAATACTTAATTTATTTAGGAAAAAGACTATAGCAAATCTCTCAGAAGAAGAGATAACTATTTTTTATGATTTATTAGAAAAACTTTTGTTAAATATTGAAAGAAGTGATGATAAATAATTTTTTTATTAGGTATTTAAATAAAATTTACAAAGTAGAGATTCCCTACTTTGTTTATGCTAATCTTTGTTTCAAAAGTTCACTTACTTTTTGAGGGTTTGCAGTACCTTTACTAGCTTTCATAGTTTGACCTACAAAGAAGGCAAACATTTTTTCTTTTCCTGCTTTGTATTCTTCAACTTTATCTTGGTTATTAGATAAAATTTCATCAATCATAGCAAGTAAAGCACCATCATCAGATACTTGTTTTAATCCTAGCTTTTCAATAACACTATCAACATTTGTATCATTTTCCATTAGATAATCAAGTACTTCTTTAGCTGCTTTTCCCGAGATAGTATTGTCTTCAATTCTTTTAACTATTGTTGCTAGTTTTTTAGCATCAACTGGTGAAGTTGTAAGTGAATCGTTTAATCTTCCTTGTAGTTCAACTGTTAACCAAGTAACTGCATTTTTACCACTAATTCCTTCTTCTAACATCTCTTCAAAAAAGTGAGCCATCTCAAGTTGACTTGTAATAACACTTGCGTCATAGTCTTTGATTCCATACTCTTTTACAAATCTAGCTTTTTTCTCATCTGGAAGTTCTGGGATTTGAGAATATTTTCCCATCATTTCATCTGTAATAATTACAGGTCTTAAATCTGGGTCTGGAAAATATCTATAATCAGCAGCATCTTCTTTACCTCTCATAGATCTAGTTTCACCCTTTTCTGGATCAAATAGTCTTGTTTCTTGTACAATCTCAGTATCATGAATTCCATCTTCCCAAGCTTCAATATGTCTATTTACTTCATAAGCAATTGCTTTTTCAATAAACTTGAATGAGTTCATATTTTTAATTTCACATCTTGTATAAAGATTTGTATCACCTTTTGGTCTAATAGAAACATTAACATCACATCTAAAGCTTCCCTCTTGCATATTAGCATCACTAATTCCAAGGTATCTTACTATTGAGTGAAGTTTTTTAAGATATAAAATTGCCTCTTGTGCAGTTCTCATATCTGGTTCACTTACTATTTCAAGTAAAGGTGTTCCAGCTCTATTTAAATCCACATGAGATTCACTTCCTGCATGAATACTTTTACCCGCATCATTTTCTAGGTGAGCTCTTGTTACTCCAATAGTTTTTTGGCTTCCATCAGGAAAATCAATAACTAATTCTCCAAGCCCTACAACTGGAACTTCAAATTGAGATATTTGGTAACCAGATGGTAAGTCGGGATAGAAGTAATTTTTTCTATTGAAAATAGATTTTTGGTTAATTTTTGATTTTAATGCAGTTCCTAGCATAATTGCTTTATGCACTGCTTCTTTATTTAAGACAGGAAGAGCACCTGGAAGACCTAAACAAGTAGGACATACATTTGTATTTGGATCTTCTCCAAAACTAGTTGCACATGAACAAAAAAGTTTACTATTTGTGTTCAGTTGTACATGTACCTCAAGACCTATTATTACTTCAAACATCTATTTCCTTTATCTTATCACTTTTATATCAGCTGTTAATTTTAATTTTTCAAAATATTCTTTTAAGAATTTTTGTTCTCTTTCACCCATTAGTGCATTAAAAATTTTCTCTTTTACTTCATCAAATTTTAGAGTTGTAACTCCACTTTTGTTTTTTACAAAAAACATTACAAAGGTTCTATCTGCTGTAAAAATTGGTGTAAAAGTACCATCTTGTGTATCATTTAAAAGGAATTTTAATTGTGGGTTTAATTTATCTTGTTCTAAAGTAAAGTCTTTTTTTACAACATCATTTAAAATTGCCATTGGGTTTTGAGATATTGTTATTAAAGATCTTTTATTCTTACTAGCATATTGTGTTACATTTATCTTTGATGCAGTCGTAAACATTGCTTGGTTATTGTCATAATAAATCTTTAAATCTTCTTCTGTAGCAACTGGAATATTCCCTCTTACTAGCTTTGCTGCAAGTTTTTTCTTCATAATCTCTTTTTTTATGTTCTCTTCAAACTTATCAAAGTCTTTATTCTTTTGTCTAAGGATTGATTTGAATGTATATAAATCCATACCATTAGATGCAGCTAATTTTTCCAAATAATCATTAACTTCAAAAATATCAACTGTTATATTTTGTTTTTCAAGCTCTTGATTATACAAAATTTCATCAATCAATTCACTAACAGCATCTGCTTTTTTCAATTTAGTTTCTGCCATTTTTTCATTTATATCATTTGTAGTTATTGGTTCATCGTTTACTGTTAAAGCTAAGGCATCTATCATTTGTGCATTTGAAAATGTAAATGTTGCCATCAAAGTAAAAAGAACTCTTTTAGCAAAAAGTTTAATTTGCTTATCTTTCATCGTTTAATCCTTTTTTATAAAGCAAATATTCTACCACAAAGTTGGTAAAATATTTGTTTGATGAAAGTTGTGTTTTTAAACTTTTGTAGAACTACATCTATTTACTAAATATAAAATCGAATTATAGTCAAGCCCTGAATGCTCACTTAAACCTATTTCACAAGTTTTTGATGTAGAAAATGCAAGTTTTGCTCTTGATGTTTGCTCTTTTAGTTTGTTAAGTGCTGAATCATTTAGTTCAGGGAAATTAAATCCTCTATCCCCTGCAAATCCACAACATTTTACATCTGTTGGAACTATTACTTCATTTGCACATAATTTTGCAAGATCAATAAATTTTTCATGTATACCCATTTTTCTTGAACTACAAGTTGAATGAATTGTTATTGGTTCATCTATTTTTGTAAGTTCTAATTCATTTACTACATAGTCTAAACAAAATTCAATAGGTTCATAAATCTTGATATCGCTAATAAAACTTTCGTGCATCTTTTTAGTACAAGGACTAGTATCACAAAGAATAGGATATTCACCGTTAGCGCTTGCATCTATTAAAGCTTGTTCTAGTTGTATTGATTTATGTTCAGCTTGTTTTTTAAATCCTTTTGAAGAAAAAGGCATTCCACAACATAACTCTTCAAGCTCTTTTGGTAATATAATTTCAAAACCTGCTTTTTGAAGAACTTCAACTGTTGTATCATATAGGTTTTTCTCTTCTTGAGAAAAACTACTTTGTCCCATAGTTCTACTTAGACAAGAAGGGAAATAGACTACTTTTTTATCACTTGCTTTATTTACAAATTTTTTATTTATACTTAAACCACTTGGTAATGTTGCACTCCATTTTGGTATTCCTAGAAGTCTTCTAAAGCTACTTGTCATTCCACTCATTAAAGAAGTACCTACTAAATTGTGAACAAGATTTGCACCTTTTAACCCTACTCTCATAGCACTTAATGTTGTAGAAAAGTTATTTGCAATAAATGTTGCAATCTTATCTTGAGTTGGAGTTATTCTTTCATGTCTTAGATACTTCGTAAGAGCTCCAGTATCAATTCCAACTGGACAAGCAGTTGAACATAAGCTACATGTTGCACAGGTTTCTAAGCCATCATATACATATGCTTCTTTTAATTCATCAGCTTCTTTTTGTTCACCAATTGATTTTAATCTACTTATTTCTCTATTTGCTACAATTCTATGTCTAGGAGTAAAAGTAATGGCATTTGAAGGACACATCGGCTCACAGAATCCACACTCAATACATGTATCAACTAAATCATTTGTTTGTGGCAATGGTTTTAGGTTTTTTAAATGGGCTTGTTTATCATGATTTATAATTACACCTGGATTTAAAATACCACTTGGGTCAAATATATTTTTAATACTTTCCATCATATTAAATGCAGCTTTCCCCCATTCTAACTCTATAAATGCAGCCATGTTTCTACCTGTACCATGCTCTGCTTTTAAGCTACCTTGGTATTTTAGGGCAACAGAATTTGTAACATCATTCATAAATTCATCGTATCTTTTAATCTCTTTTTCGTCATTGAAATCTTGTGTAAATACAAAGTGAAAATTTCCATCTAATGCATGTCCAAAAATAAGTGCTTCGTGGTAACCATGTTTTTCAAACATAGATTGAAGTTCTAATGTTGCTTCTGACAAAGATTCTATTGGATAAGCAACATCTTCAATAATAACTGTTGTTCCTATTTTTCGTACAGCTCCTACAGCTGGAAAAAGACCTTTTCTTATTTTCCAAAAAAGTGTATATTCTTCTACTTTTGAAGTGAATTCTATCTCTCTTACAGTTGTAAATTCACTTAAAAGAGTCTCTATCTCTTTTGTTTGTTGAGTTAAGTTTGTTTTTTTACTAGCTCTTGTTTCCACTAATAAAGCTGTTACTTCATTATTGAACTCTTTTAAATACTCTGGCATACCCTCTTTATCTTGTACAGATTTTAAAGCCTTATTATCCATAAGTTCAACAGCATCTACAACTATTTTTTTATCATCTTTTGCTAGTTTAAGTTTTGCTACTGCATCACAGGCATCTTTGATATTTTCAAAAAATATTAAAGCACTTGCTTTATTTGGATAATCTTCAACTGTGTTATAAGTTACCTCTTCAATAAAGGCTAAAGTACCTTCACTTCCAATTATTAAATGAGACAAAATATCAAATTCATCTTCATAATCAATAAGGGCATTTAAAGAGTAACCACAGGTATTTTTTATCTTATATTTTTTTTCAATAAGTTTACTTAACTCTTTATTATCTTTAGTGATTTTTGATAATTCTTTTAAATCATTTAAAAGTTTTCCATGCTCTTTTTTAAACTCTTTCTTTGATTTTTCACTGGCTGTATCAAGTCTTGTCCCATCTGCCATAATAAGTTTTATTGATTTTAGTGTTTTATATGAGTTTTGTGCAGTTCCACAACACATACCTGAAGCATTATTTGCAGCAATTCCACCTATCATAGCGGCATTTATACTTGCTGGATCTGGACCTATTTTTTTATTAAATTCTTTTAATATATTATTTGCTTGTTCCCCTGTAATTGCTGGTTCTAAGCTTATATAACTTTTATCTTCTGCCAATTTAAAATTAGTAAATTTTCTTGATGTAATTATCAAAATAGAATCACTAATTGCTTGTCCTGATAAAGAGGTTCCCCCTGCTCTAAAAGTGATTGGTAACTCTCTTTTATATGCTTCTTTTATGATAACTTGTACTTCATCTGAATTGTCTGCTTTTATTACAATTTTTGGAAGTAGTCTATAAAATGATGCATCAGTCCCATAAACTAAAGTATGTAGTTTATCTGTAAAAATCCTATTATGTTCAATATTTTTAGAAATGCTTTCTAAAAAATCTTTGTATTTCCCCTCTAACATTCGAAATCCTTTTTAATTTTTTATAACTTTAATAAATCAAAAAGAGTTATCTACTCTAGTCTGGGTACTGTGTATATTCTTTGTTGTGGGTCATTAATAAATGAGTGCATTATGTCACGATGCTTTAAAATTATATTTAATAACAGTTCTAAAAATTGTGACATAATCCCTCTTTGTTAGTTTGTAATACTCATTCCAAATATTTGTGGATAGAATGCAACTAGTGCTAATACAACTATTTGTATTAAAATAAATGGTAAAACACCTTTATAAATATCTATTGTCCTCACTCCATCTGGGGCACAACCTTTTAAATAAAAGAGTGCAAACCCAAACGGTGGGGTTAAGAAAGATGTCTGTAAATTCATAGCTATCAAAATAGCAAACCATACTGGGTCAATTCCTAATGTTTGTGAAACAGGAATTAATATTGGTACTATTATATATGAAATTTCTATAAAATCAATAAAAAAACCTAAAAATAATATAGCTAACATTGTAAATATTATAAATGACCATTTTCCATCACCACCTGGTAAGTTCAACATAAAGTCATGAACAATATCTTCTCCACCTGTATATGAAAATACCATAGAAAACGCTGTTGCTCCAATTAAAATAGCAAATACCATTGATGTGATTTTAACAGATTCTAAAGCGGCTTCTTTTACCATAGCAGTTGTAAAAGTTCTATACATAAAAGATAGAAAGATTGCTCCTAAACATCCAACTGCAGCAGATTCTGTTGGTGTTGCAACACCTTCAAAAATAGAACCTAAAACTAAAACAATAAGAGTAAGTGAAGGAATAATAGCAATAAGTGCCTGTATTATTTGTTGTTTTTTTGTTCCCATATCTGCATGTTTTGGAATAGCTGGTGCCATATCTTTTTTAAAATATGAAACAATTAATATAAAAAGAATATAAGCCCCAACAAGAGCAAGTCCTGGCCAAACAGCAGATGAAAACAGATCACCAACAGGAACTTGGAATACATCACCTAATATGATTAATACTAAAGAAGGAGGAATAATTTGTCCTAATGTTCCAGAAGCACATATTGTTCCAGCAGCAAGAGGAATATTATATTTATATTTCATCATAACTGGAAGTGAAATAACTCCCATAGCCACAACAGAAGCCCCAACAACACCAGTAGAAGCAGCAAGTAGTGTTCCTACAAGTACAGTAGAGATTGCAACTCCACCTCTAATCTCTCCAAATAAAAATCCCATAGATTCAAGTAATTTTTCAGCAAGACCAGTTTTTTGTAAAACAATACCCATAAAAATAAACATAGGAATAGCCATTAAAATAGTATTTTGTTGAATTGCAAAAATTCTAAAAGGCATATAATCAAACATCAAGATACCTTCATGAACACCTTCAATCAAGCTATGTAAACTACCATCAAAACCTATTTCTACTATTCCTGCTATTATTCCAAAAAATACTGAAACAGCAGCAAATGTAAAAGCAACGGGAAATCCAATCAACAGCATAAATAATGCTGTAAAAAACATGATTACACCAATCATTTAGAATCTCCTCTTTCATCGATATCAATAGTGTGAAATTTATGTTGTTCTAAATCACATTTTAGGTTTGATATTTCACCTTTTAGGTTATAGTCATCTGATGGGTGAAGTCCTTTGTAGATGTTTAAATTTTTAATAAAGTATCCAATTGATGTTATTATTAAAAGTAAGAATGATAAAGGAATTAAAGATTTAACAATCCATCTATAAGGTAATCCCCCTGGATCGCCACTTTGCTCCATTGACAAGTATGCTTCATGGGCATTATTAATTGAACTTAATCCTACAAGTATTGCGATTGGTAATATAAAAGCAATAACACCAGTCATATTAATCATAGCTTTTTTTCTATCAGTTAATCTATCATAGATTAAGTCTACTCTTACATGACCATCTTCTTTTAAAGTATATGACATTCCTAAAAGTATAACTACAGAGAATAGATGCCACTCCATCTCCTGCATTGCAATACTTCCATCTCTAAAAAAGTATCTCATGACAACATCATAAAAGACATTTAAAATCATAAGTACCATAGCAATAGAAGTAATAGTTCCAATTAAATCAGCAAATTTATCGAAACCTTTTTCTAGTTTTAACAGCATAAAATTCCTTTGGGTTTTTTAAATAAGTCAGATAAATATACTTTATAAGTACATTTATCTAAATATATAAAAGGTTTAATCCCTTAAAAAAGGGATTAAACAAACTTCTTATAAATTATCTTTTAAGTATAAGTAGTCTGACATTTTTGTCCATTCTCTAACTTTCTTTTGATAAGCATCTTGAGAATCTAAAACTTCTTTTAATAAAGGATGTCCTTTAACCATTTCTTCTCTTAATTCTTTGTTTGCTTTTTTCATAGCATCCATAACTGGTTTTGGAAAAGTTTTAATTTGAATATTTGGGTAATCTTTTTTCATTTCTTCCCAAGCTGTTGCACTCATATCATAGTTTTGGATATACATATCATATGAACTTAATTTCATTGCTGTTACTAAAATCTCTTGTAAATCTTTTGGAAGTTTATCATATGCTCTTTTATTTACTAAAAATTGTAATTCAGTTGCTGGTTCATGCCAACCTGTATAGTAATAAGGTGCAATTTTATGGAATCCCATTTTTATATCCATTCCAGGTCCAACCCATTCTAATGCATCAATTGTTCCTCTTTCAAGTGAAGTATATAGTTCACCTGGAGCAATGTTAGTAACTGTAAGACCTAGTTTTGCCATAATTTCCCCTGCAAAACCTGGGATTCTCATTTTAAGACCTTTTAGGTCATCAAGAGATTTGATTTCTTTTCTAAACCATCCACCCATTTGGTTTCCTGAATTTCCCCCAGGAAAAGATAGCATTTTATGTGGTGCATAAGCTTTTTCCATTAATTCCATTCCCCCACCGTAATAGAACCATGCATATTGCTCAGGTGCAGTCATACCAAATGGCATTGTTGTAAATGGTAAAAGATTGATATCTTTACCTTTCCAATAATATGATGCAGAGTGCCCCATCTCATATTGACCCCCTTTAACCATATCTAAAATACCAAGAGCGGCTTTATGTTTATTGGCAGCATCTACTCTAATTTGTAGTCTCCCATTAGACATTTTTTCTACCAACTCTGCCATTTTTGTAGGCGAGTCAATAAATGGATGTAGCGTTGGTCCCCAAGTTGTCGCTAATTTCCACTTATATACTTTATCAGCAGCTAATGAAGCAGTACTCATCCCCGCAAGTAGTACTGAAGCCACTATTAACTTCGTTGTTTTTCCAAACATTTTCATATATTCTCCTTTTTTATTTGTTCATATAAATTGTAACTTGTGAATATGATAATGAAATGATATTTTAAGTTTAATTTTTTAAAGTAGGCTAAAATTTATATTTTAAATATATAGCCTGTATCGACTACTGTATGGATATAATCTTTTATTAATATTTTTCTAAGTCGTCTTATCAAGCTTCTTATTGATTCAAGTGAAACAAAGTTTCCTTCCCAAACATAGTTTTCTATCGCAGCATAGGTAATTACTTCATTTTTTTTAGTTAAAAAAAGATTTAATAGAAGTCTCTCTTTTTTTGTAAGTCTTACTTCTTCTTTATCTATTTTTAATAAAGAGGATTTAAAATCAAAATAATACTCTTCATCAAACATAATAATATTATTTGTAATTTTACATAATTTTTCAATCTTTATTTCTAATTCATCTATAAAAAAAGGCTTTTTTAAATAGTCATTACATCCATAATCATATGCTTCTTTAATAATATCAAGTTCTACAGTTGAACTAATTATTATAATAGGTACTTCTATATAATATTCTCTAATTTTTTTGAGAATTTTTATTCCATCTATATTTGGAACATTTATATCTAATAAAAAACAATTATAACCATTTGATATTGAATCATATGCTTTTTGTCCATCAGAAAATGAATCAACTCTATATCCTTTTAGTCCTAGTCTTTTAGATATGGTTTGACTAAGTTTTGTATTATCTTCTAGAAGTAAGATTTTCATTGTAAAACCTTTTTCATTTTGGGAATTTTTATTGTAAATATAACTTTGTTTTCATCATTTTTGACAAACATTTGTCCTTTCATTTTATCTTCAATAATTACTTTTGCCATGTATAATCCAATCCCTGTACCATCTTTTTTTGTAGTGAAATAGGGGTCAAAAATAGAGTGTATTATTTTTTCATCTATTCCACCTGCATCATCTATTACTTCTATTATAGTGTAATTATTATTTGTGTAAACATTAACTATTATTTTGCATTTATTTTCTAAAGAATTGTCTGATATTTTATTTTTTGCATTATTTAAAAGGTTTAATAATACTTGTTTAAATTCATTTTTATATCCATATACTAGAAAATCATTATTATTTTCTTGGTAACTTATTTCAATGTTAATATTCAAATAGAAGAGTTGTTTTCCTACAATTTCTAATATATCTTCAAAAGATTGTTTTACAGAAAAATTTGTTTTTTTAGTTGAGGGTTTTAAAAAGTTTCTAAAATCACTTAAAGTTTGTGACATGTATTGAATTTGAACCATTGAATCTTTTACAAAACTTTGCACATCCTGCGTTTGCAGTTCTTCAAGCATGTGTGAAGTTTGTATATCTTGAACTAAGGCTGAGAGTTCAACTAGTGGTTCATTCCATTGATGTGCAATGGCTGCTACCATATCTCCCATTTCTGCTAATTTTGTTTGTTGTATTAAGAATTGTTTTTGTTGAACTCTCTCTGTAATATCATCCATAATACAAACAATACCCCCAACTTCTCCATTTATATTTTCATATGGAGCTTTATTTAAAATAAAATATTTCATTTGTAAGTTTGCAAAGTGTAAGACTATCTCAGAGGTATCTGTTTCTTGACTTTTTTGAATCTTTTCATCTATTTCTATGTTTTTTATAGCTATATCTTTTGGAAAAAAGTCAAAGGCAGTTTTTCCAATAACTTCTTGTTTTGTGATGTTAAATAATTTTGCAAAAGCTAAGTTTGAACCAATAAACTTACCATCTTTATTTTTATAGTATATTGCATTAGGTAGGGTGTCTAATAGAACTTTCTCAAACTTTAGTCGATTTGAAAGGTCATTTTCAAGTTTTTTTCTTCTTTGTATATTGGCTCTCATACTAATAACCATGATTGAAAGAATAAAAATTATAGAAAAAACAATAACTATAAATTTTGTATATTTTTTATAAAATGAGCTTGGTTCATTTAAAATTGTATATTTTTCATGGATATTATTCAATGAAATATCAAATTTCTTTAGTTCGTTATAATCAAAAATATATCGATTGGGAGATTTTTCTAAAATAGGAATATCTTTTATATCTTTTCCATTTAAAACTTGTAAAGCCATATTTGCAACACTATTACCTTGTGCGGTTGCTGATGTTACTAATCCACCTACAATTCCATAATTTAGATAAAAATCCCACAGTCCATAAATAGGGTTATTACTTATTTCTTTTATTTGTTTTAAACCCTCTTTATAAGTAAAGTTTTTCCCTGCTTTATCTTTAAAAAGAAGCAAAAAAAGTAAAACATCATCTTTATTTAAATTTTTAACTTTATTTTTTAAAGTCTCCATATCTAATTGATCTATGTATTCTATGTTAAATTGATCTTTGTATTTTTTTATTATAAGTCTTAAATCTCTTTTTATTGCATAACCTGTTTTTGACTTATCATTTATAATAACAAGATTCTTCATCTTAGGGTGAAGTTCATGTATCAATTTAAAGTTATTCTCTAAATCAACTTGTTCTACTACTCCTGACATATACTCTTTTATATTCTTTTTTTCTAAAAGAGTTTTATCAAAGTTATTGATACCACAAAAGAGTACAGGAGTATTAGGAAAGAGATAATCATGATACTTTATAATAAATTCAAAGGCATTATTATCGCTTACAAGGATTAAATCAAATTTTCTATTTTCAAATTGTTTTTTGTAGAGTTCAGCAAGTTCATTTAGATATATGCCTCCAACAACTCTTTTGGTATCCATATATCTAGTTGTAAGTTCTATATTACCATATGAGGCAAATTTATCTTCGATTGCTTTTGATATATCATCACTCCATTTATACCCTTTATGATACGAATGGAGTAATAAAACTTCTTTATTATTGTTCGCAAAAGAAGATGTAAGAAAGATTATAAAGTATAGTAATAAAAGTTTTTTCATATTGTTCTGATTATATCATTAATCTACAAAAATGATATATCCAGATTTTGGACCATGTGCTCCTATTACAAGTGATTGTTCTATGTCTGCTGTTTTTGAAGGCCCTGAAACAAATACACCATATCCACTATTTTCAAACTCTATTTTTGTATAAGCTTCATGCATATTATTTACAATATCATTTTTATTTACTACTATTATGATATTTTGAGCTATGAAATAAAGACTTCTATGTCTATTATTCTCATCTTTTAACCAAACTGCACCATTTTCAGCAACTGCAAAATTTCCTTTAACTATTGCTAAATCTATATCTTTTAAGTTGTGAGCATCATCTTGTGCATTTGCATCAAAATTACTTAATGAACAAAATTCCACATTTGAATAAACTTGCCCTAACTCATCTTTATATAGATCTTTTATAGTTTCATCAAGTTTCTCTTTTGTTGTTATAATAGATTCTCCGCCTACAGTTTTTATGACTTGGGCATATTTTTCTAATTTATTTTCAAAAGTTATTCCAAAATGATCATATTCAGGAAGGATTTCATCTTTTACTACATTATTTGATTTAATAGCATTTAATATCTCATCTCTACTTGACATTATGAATCCTTTCTTTGTTTATATAACTCTTTGAAAGAGTTTTTTGGCATCTTTGGAATATCCCTTTGTTTTCCCCAAACATTTGCTTTTGAGTAAATAATAGAATCAGGTAACATTGGAATTACTTTTCTCATGATTTTCCCACCTATATTAAATAGTGTAGGGTGATCCATTACCCATGAAGTTATCTTCATAGCTACTGCTTTTTTTGTGTCTATTAAATGCTTTTTAGCAAGGTCTTGTCTATGGGCGTAAAGTTGTGAATCCAAGTCAATTTTTACAGGACATACATTTGTACATGAAGCACAAAGGGTACAAGCAAAAGGTAAGGACTTGTGTTCTTTAGGATTTCTAAATGCTCCTAAATTTGAACCAATAGGTCCTGGAATTACATATTTATAAGAGTGACCACCACTTCTTCTATAGATTGGACAAGTATTCATACAAGCACCACATCTAATACAATTAAGTGATTTTTGATAAGTGGCATCTGCTAATATTGGAGTTCTTTTATTATCTACTATTACAATATGCATCTCTCCACCTTCCACTGGACCATGGTAATGTGATGTATAAGATGTAATAGCTTGACCAGTTGCACTTCGTGCTAATAATCTTGTAAATACTGATAAGTCTTTAAGTCTCGGAATAGTTTTTTCTATACCCATAGAAGCAATATGAAGTTTAGGAACACTTGCCCCCATATCTGCATTTCCTTCATTTGTACAAACAACTATTCCACCTGTTTCACTTATGGCAAAGTTTACACCCGTAAGTCCTGCTTGTGCTGTCAGGAAATCTTCTCTTAAACTAGCTCTTGCCGCCCTTGTTAAATAAGTAGGATCATCGTTTCCTTTTTCAGTTCCCAAGTGTTCATGAAAAGTATCACTTACATCAGATTTTTTAAGGTGAATCGCTGGTAGTACTATATGTGAAGGTGGTTCATTTCTAAGTTGAACAATTCTTTCACCTAAATCTGTATCAATAACTTCAATTCCTTTACTTTCTAGATAAGGATTTAAATGACACTCTTCTGTTAGCATTGATTTTGATTTTACAAGTTTTGTTACATTGTGTGAAGCTAAGATTTCATGAACTATTTTATTATGTTCTTGGGCATCTTTTGCCCAATGAACTTTTATACCTTTTTTTATTGCATTTTTTTCAAACTCTTCTAGGTAAAAATCAAGTTTATGCATAGTATGTGTTTTTATATTATTTGCATATTCTCTTAATTTTTCCCATTCAGGTATTCCTTTACTTGAGACATCTCTTTTTTCTCTTACAAACCATAATGCTTTGTCATGCCAATGCATTCTCTCATCATTGGCTACAAATTTTGCTGCTTCTTCTGGATGACTCATATCGTTTCTCCTAAAAGTATTTCACTTATATGCATAACTTTGATAGGATTTTTGTCCCTATTCATTATTCCTTGCATATGCATCAAACATGACATATCTGCACCTGTCATAATTTGAACATTTGAATCCATATGGTCTTTTATTCTATCTTTTCCCATTGCAACAGATATTGCTTCTTCTGTTACACAAAAAGTTCCACCAAAACCACAGCACTCATCTTCTCTATTTAATTTAACTAGTTCTATTCCCTCAACAAGTGATAAAAGATTTTCTAGTTTATTAAAATGTGGGATGTTAAGTTCACTTGCACTTCCAAGTTTTAAAACTCTATGTCCATGACATGAATTATGAACTCCAACTTTGTAATTAAATTTTGAATCTAATTTATCAATTTTTGCAATGTCGTGTAGAAATTCTGTTATTTCATATATTGATGTTTTGATTTTATTATAATCTTTATTGTCATTAAAAAATGGCTCATAATGCTCTTTTACC
The DNA here is from genome assembly GCF_048571125.1 of Arcobacter siniprincipis (SeqCode). NCBI lineage: Bacteria > Pseudomonadati > Campylobacterota > Epsilonproteobacteria > Campylobacterales > Arcobacteraceae > Arcobacter > Arcobacter siniprincipis (SeqCode). The sequence continues at coordinate 126,886 of NZ_CP182343.1, forward strand.
ATGGTTACACATGAACCACTAGGTGCTACTACATAGTCATATTTTTTAAAAGTATTTACAAATCTGTGTGCTAATTTTTCAATATCTTGGCTACAACCTGAGTTTGCCATTGGTTGTCCACAGCAAGTTTGCTCCATTGGATATTCTACATTAAATTTTAATTTTTCTAAAAGCTTTAAAGTTGCCATACAGCTTTGCGGATAAAGCTCATTCATAAAGCAAGGTATAAATAGTCCTATAGTCATAAAAACTCCTCTTTTGATGGTAAATTATATAAAATTGGTATAACAATAATATGATATTTCTATTTTTTCATAAAAATTGAAAAGTCATTGTCTAAATAATTATCCTTTATTGTTATATCTTCTGTTAGTGTTTTGATGTGTGATAATATATCTTTTGGTTTAATATTAGTCAAGGAATCATTTTTTAAAAAGTTAAAAATAAATCCTTTTTTTGATGAATTAAAGCACTTCTTAATAAATGTTTTAATTTCATTTTTTGTTAGAATACTTAAAGCTCCACTACATACATAATAATCTGCTTCTTCTAATTCATCTAAAAGAATGTCTACAAGATAGAATTTAACATTCAAAAATCTTTTACTAGCTAACTCTATCATTTGTTTTTCACAATCAATACCAATGTAAGATTTTGGTTTTAAATTATTATCAAATAAATAGTTATAATACTCTCCAAAACCACATCCTGCATCTATTATAGTTGAGTCTTTAATTTCATCTTTTATAAACTCTGTTAAAATCTCAAACCTTTTATATTGGGAAAATTCAGAATTCCAGTGAACTCCCCTTGCACTTATGCCATATTTTTTAATGGTTTTATTATAAAATGTATTGTTGTCTTTGTGAGCCATTTAATTTATTTGTTCTATTACTACTTTGTTGTCTTTTAAGAATTTTGAAACAATATCTGAAGCTGTATGCTCATATGCTTTTTGGAAAACAATTCTTTTAATTCCTGCTGCGATTAAGTTTTTTGAGCACTCACTACAAGGCTCTAAAGTCACATAAATAGTTGCTCCTTCTATGCTTATACCTTTTCTTGCAGCCCAAATTAGTGCATTCATTTCTGCATGTATTTCATAGGTTTTTGACCAATCATGATGGTCCTTTGTATATTCATCATTCCAATGTTCTTTACAATTTATATATCCAGCTGGTGTTCCATTATAACCTGTTGATAAAATTCTTCCATCTTTTACTATTACTGCACCTACTTGTTTTGATACACATTTTGAAGCACTTGCTATCTCATGTGCAATATTTATAAAGTTTTTATCACTTATCATTTTTTATCCTAAAGCATTTTTTATTTTTCTAAAAAATCAACAATTTTTCTAAAAAATCAGTAGTTTTCTTAAAATTTTCATTAAAAATGTACAAATTATGTTAAAAATTGTCAAATTTTATAAATTTTTAATTTATTACATTTTTATAGTTATTTGTGTATTATACCCTAAAATTTTCAAAATAAAGGCTAGAGATGGAATTCAAAGATATAAAAGAATTAATTAGAGTTTTTGATAAAAGTGATTTAAATAAATTAAAAATCAAAGATGGCGAATTTGAAATTAGTATGCAAACTGGTTTTGATGGAGGATCAATTGTAACAACTACTGCACCTGCAGTTCAAGTAGCTCAAGCACCTGCACCTATTGCTGCAAGTACTTCTGTTACTAATGAAACAGCAGCACCTATTACAGGAGATACAATTAATTCTCCAATGATTGGAACTTTTTATGCTTCACCATCTCCTGAGTCTGCTGCATTTGTAAAAGTAGGGGATACTGTAAAAGCTGGACAAACTTTATGTATTTTAGAAGCTATGAAAATCATGAATGAAGTTGAAGCAGAATTTGATTGTAAAATTGTGAAAGTATTAGTTGAAGATTCTAATCCAGTAGAATATGATATGCCACTATTTGTTGTAGAAAAATTATAAGAAAGATTAAATATGGCAGAAATTAAAAAAATCTTAATAGCTAATAGGGGAGAAATTGTTCAAAGAGCAGTTCGAACTATTAGAGAAATGGGTAAGAAATCAGTTGCAGTTTATAGTGCAGGGGATAAAGAAGCTTCATATTTAAAACATGCTGATGAAGCAGTTTGTATTGGTGGTGCAAAATCAAGTGAATCATACTTAAATATTCCTGCAATTATTACAGCAGCTGAAATGACTGGCTGTGATGCAATTTTCCCAGGATATGGGTTTTTATCTGAAAATCAAGATTTTGTAGAAATTTGTAGATTGCACAATATTAAATTTATAGGTCCTTCTGTTGAAGTAATGGAAAAAATGGCTGATAAATCTAAAGCAAAAGAAGAGATGGTAAGAGCAGGGGTTCCTGTTGTTCCTGGATCTACTGGTGCTGTTCATAATGTGGAAGAAGGAAGAAAAGTAGCTCGTGAAATAGGTTATCCAATCATGGCAAAAGCATCAGCTGGTGGTGGTGGTAGAGGTATGAGACTTATTGAATCAGAAGATAAATTTGACCAACTATTTACAGCAGCTTCTAGTGAAGCTTTAGCAGCTTTTGGTGATGGTACTATGTATTTAGAGAGATTTATTAATAATCCAAGACATATTGAAGTTCAAGTAGTAGGGGACTCTCATGGAAATGCCATTCATATAGGTGAAAGAGATTGTTCACTACAAAGAAGACATCAAAAAGTTATTGAAGAATCACCAGCTATTTTATTAAATGATGAAACTAGAGCGAAACTTCATGATGTTGCAGTTAAAGCTACTAAATATTTAAAATATGAAGGTGCTGGAACTTTTGAGTTTTTAGCTGATGATAAACAAAATATTTATTTTATGGAGATGAATACTAGACTTCAAGTTGAACATCCAGTTTCTGAAATGGTTTCAGGAATTGATATTGTTGAGCTTATGATTAAAGTTGCAGAAGGAGAAGAAGTTCCTCCTCAGGAAACAATTAAATTTAGAGGTCATGCAATAGAGTGTAGAATTACAGCAGAAGATCCAAATACATTTTTACCAAGTCCTGGAAAAATCACTCAATGGATGGTTCCTGGTGGAAGAAATGTAAGAGTTGATTCTCACATTTATACAAATTATGTAGTGCCTCCTTATTATGACTCTATGATTGGGAAACTAATCGTTTGGGGAAGAGATAGAGAAAAAGCTATCAAAATTATGAAAAGAGCTTTAAATGAGTTTGAAGTATATGGAATCAAGACAACTATTCCTTTTCACATTAAGATGATGGGAAATAAAGATTTCAATGATAATAATTACGATACAAAATACTTAGAACACTACAAAGGTTTAGGTGATATTTAACAAAAGAGCATAAAACTCTTTTGTTAAAGCTTAAACTAATACAAATTTATGTATAATCCAGCAAATATACACAATTATACTTATTACTCACTCATTTAGTTACTGTACACTTTTATAACTAAACTGTTTTATCAAGTTTCAAACTTTTAGTTTTAAATATATACGTGTATATAAAATACACAAAGGTAATTAATGAATTTCTCAGATTTCAATTTTAAACAAGAACTACAAAAGGCTATTGATGACGCAGGTTTTATACAACCAAGTCCTATTCAAGAAGATGCTATTCCTGTAGTTTTAAGTGGTAAAGATATGGTTGGTCAAGCGCAAACTGGTACTGGTAAAACAGCTGCATTTGGTCTTCCAATGATTAATATGATGAAAGGTAACTCTGGTGTTGAAGCTGTAGTTATTGTTCCAACAAGAGAACTTGCAATGCAAGTTTCTGACGAATTATTTAGATTCGGTAAAAGTTCAGGAATGAACACAGCAACTGTTTATGGTGGTCAATCTTACTCTATGCAGTTAAAAAATATAGATAGAGCATCAATTATTGTTGCTACTCCTGGTAGATTAATTGATTTATTAAAAGGTAAAAAGATTGATATTAAACCATCTTTCGTAGTTTTAGATGAAGCTGATGAGATGTTAGATATGGGATTTCTTGATGATATTAAAGAAATCTTTACTTATTTACCAAAAGATAGACAAACTCTTCTTTTCTCAGCAACAATGCCTCCTGCAATTAAAAAACTTGCACAAAACATTTTAAAAGAACCAGAGTTTATTACTGTTACAAAAGCAGAAATGACTAACTCTAAAATTACTCAATTATTTTATGTAGTTGATGAATATGAGAGAGATGATGCATTAATCAGACTTTTTGATTTCAAAAATCCTGAAAAATCTATCATATTCTGTCGCACTAAAAAGGAAGTTGATAGATTATCAACTTACCTAGTATCTCAAGGACATATGGCTAAAGGTCTTCATGGAGATATGGAACAAAGACAAAGAGAAGAAGTAATTAGATCTTTCAAAAAAGGTGCTTTAGATGTACTTATTGCTACAGATGTGGCGGCAAGAGGATTAGATGTAAATGATGTATCTCATGTATTTAATTATCATTTACCATTTGATTCTGAATCTTATGTACATAGAATTGGTAGAACAGGGAGAGCTGGAAAAGAGGGTGTTGCTATTTCAATTGTAACTCCACATGAGTTTAGAATGATTCAAAAGATTCAAAAAACTACTGGTGGAAAAATGGAAGCGAAAGTTATTCCTAATATTGACTCTGTTAAAGAGAAAAAAACTAGTACTTTACGAGGTAAAATTTCTGAACAAAAAGTTTATGATTCTGGTATTTCACTAGTAGAAAGTTTAAAAGAAGAATTTGATTTATCAACTATTGCTTTTAAATTAGCGTCAATTTTATCTGATGCAACTATTGTAAAAGGTAACAATTATATTGGTAAATCAGAAATTGATATTAAAAAACTTTTCGAAAGATTAAAAGACGACAGAGGCGATGATTCAAGAGGTCGAGGTGGTCAAAGAAGAGGAAGATTTGGTGGAGGTAATCGAAACCGAAATGGTGGCGGTGGAAACCGAAACAGAAGTGGCGGTGGAGATAGAAACGGTGGAGGAAGAAGAAGAGATTAATCTCTTCTCTTCTCTTTATAGTATCTTTTAACAACTTTTGTTGCTTTCTTATAAGCTTCTTGAGTATTTCTACCAAATGCTCTAAACACTCCATTTTTACCAAAAAACTCAACACTTTCTAATTCTCCATTTTTTATACCTACAACGCTAAAAATATTAAATTTTTTTTTCATTTTAGATACTTCTGGAAATTCATTTTCTGTAATAATTCTTATAGTCATATTCTTTCCTTTATCTATAATTTATTACTATTATATATAAAAGCACTTAAATAGTACTTAAGTAAATTTTTTATTAACAATTTATTAATATAGATTTATTTTAGAATAATTTATATACTTTAATTATAAGTTAATACTAAAAGGTATAAAAATTTAAGTTTAGTTTAAGTTTTATGTAACTAGAGAGTGGGTAATATTTTAACTACTAAAAATTACAAAATGGTTACAAAAGGATATCTTTGGATTTTAATACCATAAAAAAAATGGATGATGCAAGAGACAAGTCTCTTCCTAGTTTTGCAAAACTTTCTCTTGCATTATTGTTTATAGTTATTGTATTTTTGTGGAGTTATTCTTCACATGAGGAACTACCTAATAACAGCTTTTTGATTATTGGTGCTGTATTTGGTGCTTACATGGCAATGAATATTGGTGCAAATGATGTTGCTAATAATGTGGGGCCAGCTGTTGGTGCCAAAGCTATGACACTTATGTGGGCTATTGTTATTGCAGCTATTTTTGAAGCTCTGGGTGCTTTAGTTGCTGGTGGTGATGTTGTTAATACTATAAAAAAAGGAATTATTAATCCAGCTCTAATCTCTAATCCACAAATTTTTGTTTGGGCTATGACAGCTGCTTTATTATCTGCTGCTTTGTGGCTTAATTTTGCGACATCAATTGGTGCTCCTGTTTCTACTACTCACTCAATTGTTGGTGGAGTTATGGGTGCTGGTATTGCAGCTGCTGGTTTTGACATTGTTTCATGGGAAACAATGGGTAAGATTGCCGCATCTTGGGTTATTTCACCGATTTTAGGTGGTGTTATCGCTGCACTGTTTTTATATTTTATTAAAAAAAATATTATGTTTAAAGATGAGAAATTAGATTCAGCAAAGAAATTTGTTCCTTTATTAATTGCCTTTATGACATGGGCTTTTTCTACATATATTATTTTAAAAGGTTTAAAACATCTTATTAAAGTAGATTTTGTTACTGCTTTAATTCTTGGTCTTATTATTTCAATTGTTGTTTTTATTCTTGTTAAACCTTTGATTGCAAAAAAATCATTAAAATTAACAGATAATAGAATAAGTGTAAATAGTTTGTTTAATATTCCTTTGATTTTTGCTGCTGCTTTATTATCTTTTGCCCATGGTGCAAATGATGTTGCAAATGCTATTGGTCCATTGGCTGCTATTAATGATGCTGTAATGAATGCTACAATTTCATCAAAAGTTGGTATTCCATTATGGGTTATGGCTGTTGGTGCTATTGGTATTGCTATTGGTTTAGCACTTTATGGTCCTAGACTTATAAAAACAGTTGGTTCAGAAATTACTGAGCTTGATCAAGTAAGAGCTTTTTCTATTGCAATGGCAGCTGCAATTACTGTTATTATTGCTTCTCAACTAGGACTTCCAGTCTCTTCTACTCATATTGCTGTTGGTGGTGTATTTGGAGTTGGTTTTTTAAGGGAATGGTTAGATTCATCTGAAGAAAAATTCTTAAAAGAAATCAGAGGTAAGTTTAAAAAAGATAAAAATCAACTTGATAAATATCAATTGGAATTAAATCAACTTGCTGCTAAAGATTCTAAGTCAAAAATTGATTATAAAAGAATAGTTGAATTATACAATTTGATTGATGAAAAAGATGAAAAAGTTAAACTAGAGAGAAAAGAGTTCAAATCAGCTAAACGAATAAAATATGTTAAAAGAGATGCAATTAAAAAAATTATTGCAGCTTGGATAATTACTGTTCCTGCTGCTGCTTTTGTATCTGCTACCATCTTTTTTATGATAAAAGGTATGATGCTTTAAATTTTAAATTTTCTTAATTAATGTTCCTTATGATAACATTTCATAAATTATCATGAGGAATATTTCATTCAAGCTTTAATCTCAGTTGCTACTATTTATTTGTTTATTTTAATTGGTTTTGTTTTTAAAAAATCTTTTAAAGGTGAAGTAAATGAAAGAACTTTAGTATTATTAAATTTATATTTTCTTCAGCCTTTACTTGTGTTTTGGGGATTAACTAGAGCTCCTATTAGTAAAGATTTTCTTCTTACACCTGTAGTTAGTGGAATATCTCTTTTACTTGTTTTAGTTATTGTATATTTTTATTCTTTGAAGTTTTTTAAAAAAGATGTTCAAGATAAATCTATTTTTTTGGCTTCATCTTTAGTTGGTAATACTGGTAATTTAGGTATTCCATTAGGAATAGCTATTTTTGGTTTACAAAGTGTTCCTTATACTTCTATTATTAATATTGTTAATATATTTTATATGTATATATTTTCTGTTTATTTTTTTACAGGAGAAAAATTTAATATAAAATCTTCTCTAAAAGCAATTTTTAAAATGCCTGCAATTCATGTAACTTTTATTGCCATACTATTCAATTATTATGATTTACATATTAATGCAGACTTTGAAAAATTTTTCACAATGGGAGCATATACAGCTATTGTTATGCAGTTAGTAATATTTGGAATCTTTATGTCCGACGTTAAAATCAAATCGGCTAATTGGCATTTGGCACTTAATATCTCTTTGTTTAAACACTTTATTTTACCTTCTGTTGGTCTTTGTGTTATCTTTTTATTTGATTTACCAGCTATGGTTAGTGCGATTATATTTATGGAATTACTTGTTCCCCTTGCTGTTAATAATGTAAATCTTGCTTCTTTATATAAGTGTAAACCCATTGATGCAACTTTTTCTGTTTTAGTTAGTTCCCTTATCTTTGTGATTTTAACTTATGTTTATATACTTTTAATCAATTCTTTTTTTGGATTATAATATGTGTGGAATATTAGGCTCTAATTTTATTTCAAACAATTTTGACTCAGCCTTAACTATTATGAATAATAGAGGGCCAGATTATTCTAAGGTTTTCAATCATAAGAATTATCAATTTGGTCATACAAGATTGTCTATTATTGATGTTGATGATGAAGCCAATCAGCCTATGATATTTGATGATATTTTGATTGTTTTTAATGGTGAAATTTATAATTACAAAGAGTTAATAAAAGTTGAAAATCTTATTTGTAAAACATCCTCTGATACGGAAGTGATTATTAGGTTATATCAAAAGTATGGAATTGAGTTTTTAAATAAATTAAATGGTATGTTTTCCTTCGCAATTTTTGATTTAAAACTAGAAAAGTATTTTTGTGCTAGGGATAGATATGGGAAGAAACCATTTTTTTATTATTTCAAAGATAATAAATTTATCTTCTCTTCTTCTATTAAATCTATAATAGAAATATTGGGTTTTACTCCAAAATTAAATAAAGTTGCTTTATCTCAATATTTACAATATTTTGTTTCATTAAATGATTTAACTTTTTATAATGATATTAATAAATTAGAAGCCTCTTCTTATATGCTTGTGTCTAATAATGAGTTATTTATCAAAAAATATTATAAAATCAATACTTACAAAAAAGTTGTTGATGAAAAGCAAGCTTTAAATGATATAGAAGAGCTTTTATTTAAAAGTGTTGAGTCTAGACTTGTAGGAGATGTGGAAGTAGGGAGCTTATTAAGTGGAGGAATTGACAGTTCACTTATATCTTCTTTGTATACAAATATTACAGGAAAGCGTATCAACACTTTCTCTGTAGGATATAGTGACCATATAAGCTATTCTGAGCTTGATTATGCTTCTTTAGTATCAAAAGATATTAATTCTATACATCATCCCTTAGAGGTATCTAGAAATGACTTTATTGATGTCTTTGATGAAGTTATTGATGCCCTAGAAGAACCCCATGCTGATAGTGCTGCTTTCCCTTTATATTGTCTTACAAAACTAATTAATAAAAAAGGAATAAAAGTTGTTTTGAGTGGTGAGGGTAGTGATGAACTTTTTTTAGGATATGACAATTATTCAAAATTTCTAAAATACTATAAGTTTAAAGAATCTTTATCAGCTGATCAAGATGGATTTTTAAAAGACATCATCTCTGCTTTGCAAAATAATACTAAAGAGAGTGAATACTTACGTAGAGTGGTTACTGATGAAAATATTTACAACTCTTTTGGTGAAATATATACTACTATACAAAAAAAACGTTTATTTAAACGACTTCCTACTTTCAAACAAGAAAAAGCAAAAAAAGATCCTGTTGATTGGATGAGTTATATTGATCTCAAAATTTGGTTAGGTCAGTCATTACTTTCTAAAGTTGATAGAATTTCCATGGCAAACTCTATTGAGGTAAGAACACCGTTTTTAGATTTTAGGTTAGTTGATTATTTATTTAGTGTTGATACTAAATTAAAAACTGGAGATACAAATAAATATTTGTTAAAAAAGATTGCTAGTAAATATATTCCAGAAAAAATTATCAATAGAACTAAAAAAGGATTTAACTCTCCATATAATGAATGGATTTTTAATAGTCATGGTGAAGACTTATTAAAAACTATTCTTAATGTTAATTATCAAACAAATTTATTCAATGAAGATTATGTTATTATGATTTATAATCTTGCTAAAAATAATAAATTCAAACAACATTTTTGGTCTTTGTATATTTTTTCTTACTGGTTCAACAAAAATTATCTTATTTAAAAGGTTATAAATGACACTACTTATTCCAACTGATTCTAATAATAGACATGAATGTATTATTTCAAGTATTGAAGAAAATAACTCATGGGCTTATGTAATTTTAAATGATGGACAAATAATTTCATGTGATTTTTTTGATAGAAAAGAAGATGTAATTGAATGGATTGATTATGTAATTGTTTTAAATGATAAAGAATATATTTGGCCTTTTCTTAATGAAAAAACTAAAGTTCTTATATCAAATAACGAAAAAAGTATTGATGAATTAATTGAATCTTTTCTTCTAAACAAACTTACTCTTTATACTCAAAATTAATAGCTAATATTTTATGTTTTTTAGTAAAAATTCATCAAAATATCCTATTTTTTAATTATGTCTAGATTAATTTAGATATATCTAGATATAATTATCTAGATACTATTATATAAGGTCTGTATGATGGAAAAAAGAAAAGTTGGAAGACCAATTCAAAAAATTGGTCGTGTAAAGATAGGAATGTCAATTGATGGTAAAACTAATGAATATTTGACAGAATTAAGTGTAAATAGTGGCAAAACTAAAAGCAAAATTATAGAAGAATCTATTGCTTTGTATTATGAAAATAATAAAGAATTACAAGATAAAATTATATTAGCTAATAAGATGAAAGATGATCCTTATTTCCATTTTAGAGATGTTTTAAAAAAATCTTTAGACAAATAATTAAAAAGAATTTGGATTAAATCCAGTATCAAAATCATTATAATTATTGAACTCATTTAAGAAATCATTACTTTGAATTGTTGGATCTGAATATCCATTTTGAATCGACTTCATTCTTAGATTCATAATGTCAGTTTTAGAATCTATAAATTGAGGACAAGAAATTGTACAATTTCCACATAAGGTACAATCCCATATTCCATTTACTTGAATAGCATCGAGTTTTTGGGCTTTGTTCGCTTCTTTTTTATCATTTACATATCTAAGTACTCTTGTAAGGGCAAATGGACCTAGAAAGTCCTTATTTACACTATATACTGGACAAGTACTATAACAACTTTGACATAAAATACAGGTACTTTGTAAATCTATTAGTTTTTCATCTTCTTTTTTTATATTAATATCTTGAAATTTTTCAATAAATGCCTTACTTTTATATAAAAGTTTTGCTGTTTGTTCTAAATCTACAACTAAATCCTTTATAATAGTGCCATTTTTTAGAGGTTTTATTGTGATATCATCATTTAATTTGCATTTACAGGCTAAAACTTCTTTATCATTTACCAAAATACTACATGAACCACAAATTCCACTTTTACATCCACTTCTGTAAGTTAAGGTAGAATCTATGTTTTCTTTTATATATTCTAGGGCTTCAAGAGTAGAAATATTCTCTTTATCAATTTTATATTGTTTCATATAATTTTCTTTATCATTTCTTCTCTTTATACTTATTATCATAATGCTTCTTCAAGCTTATATTCAAATCTCTCTTTAATATTTTGAAAAGTTGATATCTTTTGATATTCTTTATTTATTTGTTTATAGTCTTTTCTAAAATGTGAACCTCTTGATTCTCTTCTTTTTAGTGCAGATTGGCATACAAGTTTTGATAAAATTAATAAATTACCTAATTCAATATAATCAACGATATTTTTATTATATTTTTTGCTTTTATTTTCTATTCCAGTATTTTTATATTCTTCTTCAAATTTTTTAATCAAAAGATGAAGTTTTTTTAAATCATTATCTGTTCTATATAATCCTGCATAATTAAACATTGCTTCACTTAAATCATTTTTTATTTTATAAATAGACTTTCCAAGCTTTTTTTCTAGTATGAGATTTATTACATTGAATTCTATTTTATTAGGAATATTTGTCTCTTTTTTTAAGGATATTTCAGCAGCATTATTTCCCGCTATTTTGCCAAAAGTTATAATTTCTAATAGGGAATTTCCTCCTAGTCTATTTGCACCATGTGTATTATTCTGCGCGACTTCTCCACAGGCATAGATATCTTTTATTGATGTTTCACATGAAACATCAGTTAAAATGCCACCCATTGTATAATGCACTGCAGGAACAATAGGAATCAAATCCTTATGAACATCTAGATTCATAATGTCTTTTATAAGTTTATGTTCTTGGGGCATTTTCTCTTTTATTATATTAGCATTAATATGTCGCATATCTAAATATACATTTTCCCCATTATCTATTTTTATCTTAATAGCTCTTGCTACTTCATCTCTTGTAGTTAATTCATCTACAAATCTATTTCCTTCATCATCAATCAAAAAAGCACCTTCTGCTCTAGCACTTTCACTAATTAAAGTATTAGTACCTTTAAGTGCAGTAGGGTGAAATTGTATGAATTCTAGATTTGATAGTGTAATTCCATGTTTAAAAGCAATTACAAGCCCATCACCTGTAGTTGAGACACTATTTGTTGTATGGGTCGAATATATATTCCCATAGCCTCCTGTTGCAACTATAAGAGTTTTGGAATATAAATCAATTACTTCACCACTTAGTAGATTAAAAACCTTTATTCCTAAGTATTTATTTTCATTTATAATTAGATCAATTAAAGTGTGTTCATTTAAAAATTCTATATTATTTTTAATACAATTATCATATAAAGTATGAATAATTTTAAGACCAGTATAATCAGAAGAATAACAAGTTCTTTTGGCCTTTGTTCCACCAAAATATCTTTGCGCTACTTTCCCACTATTATCTCTTGAAAATGGTACTCCTAATTCATCTAACCAAGTTATAGTTTTTTGAGCACTTTCACACATTTTTTTTATAGTATTAATATTGCCTAATTCTTTTGAAGATTTGTAAGTATCATTTATATGATTAGAAATAGAATCATTTTCATAGTCTAAAACACAATTTATTCCACCTTGTGCTTGAACTGTTTGTGAGTGAGTAGGGTAGGTTTTTGATATAACAAGTACTTTATTTGTTTTTTCTTTAGCACTTAATGCTGCACTTAATCCAGCACCACCAGAACCTACAATTATTACGTCATACATGTTATTCCCAAAAGTCTTTTAAATTCTCTTGTACATCTGTTTTATCGTTGATTATTATTCCCTCAATGCTATCAAGTTTTTCTAACAGAGATGATTTTTTTTCTTCTTTTACTTTATTAAAAGATTTATTAACTTCTTTAGGTAAATTTATCTCTTTATTTACAGTTGTGATTTCTTCTAACATATCTAGTTCATTATCAATACTTATATTATTATTTAAAAAGTAATTAACAATTTCTTCATATTTTTTAAAGTCCATTAAAATAAAAGATGGTTTCCCATCTCTTAATATAACAGCTTTTTCTATCTTATCATTGTGTATAGAATCAAATACTAGTTTGCTTTTTCTTATTAATTGTGTTGAAGGAATCATTTCATTTGACTTATATTGTAACAATGATTTTAAAGTATCTTTATTCATCAATAAATCCTTTTATATTATTATAAATACCTTCTATAAGTTTTTTTCTTGATTCAATAGAAGACCAAGCAATATGTGGTGTAATAATTACATTATCATTTTCAAGAACTTCATTAAGAGGAGAATCTTCTTCTATTGGTTCAGTTGTAACCGTATCTATTGCAAAGTAAATATTTTTTTCCTTTAATATTTTTACTATGTCATATTCATTTATTATTCCACCACGGGCAACATTTATAACAATTGCATCATTTTTTAATAATTTCATGTTTTCATAGTTTAACAAATCTTTTGTTTTTTCATTTAATGGTGAGTGAATTGAAATAATATCTGATTCTGATATTAATGTTGTGAGATTAGTTGCATCATAATTCGCATTATAATTCATACCAGAAGTTGAGTAATATTTTATGTTACAGCCAAATGCACTTGCAATCTGTGCGACTTTTTCACCAATATTTCCTAAACCAATAACTCCCCAAGTTTTTCCATCAAGTTCCATGAATGGGTTATCTATATGAGTAAAAATCTTTGATTTATGCCAATTACCATCTTTTACATAAGAAGAATAATAATCCATTTTTTGTATAAAGTTAAGTGCAAAAGATATTGTTAATTGTGCAACACTTGACGTTGAATACCCAGCTACATTTTTAACTTCTATACCTTTATGTTTAGCGTACTCTACATCAACATTATTCATACCAGTTGCACTTATGCAAATCAATTTTAACTCAGTAGCATCAATAACTTCTTTTGTTATAAGAACTTTATTGGTAATTGCAATATCACAATCCTTCAATCGTGCTATTGTTTCTTCTTCATTTGTGTAATCGTAGCAAACGAGTTCCCCAAATTGATTTAAAACACTTAAGTCCATATCTGAACCTAAAGTAGATCTATCTAAAATTACAACTTTCATTTTGTATACCTTTACATATTATAGTATGTAAAGGTATCAAAATTAAGCTAAAAATTTGATTATTTATTTTTAGTAGAAAATATGTTTTCAGCCCATTCAGTAATAGGACCTCTAAGTACTTTTTGTAACTCAATAGCAAATATATTTACTAATGAAGATTCTGTTTTTGTAGACTTTAAAAGTGTAGTTAGTGAGTTGGTATATTTATTTACATAAAAGTTATCTATTTGTTTGTTACTTCCAAGTATTACAACTTTGCAAGTATTGTCTATTCTTGAAAGAACCATTTGCATTGTTTTATTTGACATGTTTTGTGCTTCATCAATAATTACAAATGCATTTGATAATGTTCTTCCTCTCATTTCTCCTACCCACATAGTTTCAATAAAATAGTTTTGTATCATTTGATCAACTCTAGTTTTTAGTTCTTGCTCATCTATTTCTTGCTCTTCTTTACTTTTAGTTGCTCTTCTTTTTTTGTATTCAGAACGAACTATATGATCAATACTATCCATTAGTGGATGATTGTAAATTTTGAACTTTTCTTCAAGCCCTGGTAAGTATCCAACATCTTCACCTTTGTCTAATGATTCAATTGAATTTCTTATATAGATGATTCTTTGGTATTGTTTATTTTTTACTAATTTTAATGCTCCACTTAATGCTAAAAGTGTTTTACCAGAACCAGCTTTGGCTTCTATAATTAAAACATTAAAGTAGTGTTGAATAATTGCATTTGAAAAAAATAGTTGCTCTTTATTTAATGGAGCTATTATTTGATTTCTTACTTCATCTTCATTTAATACTCTTATCTTTTCATTTTGAATTGATGCAAGTACAACTTGATCTGAACCTTTAACTTTAAAGCAATAAGAGAAATTTGAAACTTTATATTCATTATCAAGTTCTTTGATATCTCTATTTTCTATAGTCTCTAAATCTTCAAATTTTATTTGAATAGTTTTTATAAATTCATGAATAAATTCATCTTTATTTGAACCAATTAATGATTCAGCTTTTATATCTAAAGATATTGCTCTAGTTCTTGCCATGATATCCATAGAGAGAAATGTTGAATTTTTATTATAAAATTTTGTAGTAAACTTTGCTATTTCTAATATTCTTCTATCATTTGCAATATTAGGAGCTGTTGTTTTTGTAACAAATTGATATTCAAGTTTTGAAATTACATCTATAGAAATAGGAGATTCGTTATCTATTCTTAATCTTACAATTTTGAAGTCATCTTCACTTTTTGTAAAAAGAATAGTTGAGTTTTCTAAGATTCTTGCAAACTCTCTAGCTTGAAAATTTATCTCGTCAAAACCACTTTTTTTAGCATCAATTTCGTCCAAAACTGTTTCAGGAAGGATAATAAGATTTTTATTATCATCAGATAATTTAAATATATTATTTGCATCTTCTAATAATATATTTGTATCAAGTACATAATATTTATCAAAGTTGTCATTATGCATTTTTTACTCTTTTTGGTTTCATTATCATATAAATTATAAATGAAAATAAAAGTATCATAGCTAGTGTAAATGTAATTGAAACAACTTTTACAATTACATAAGTTACAATAAGTATTGATAATAAAGTTGGTATTTCATTGTAAGCTCTAAAAAATTTACCACTTCTTTTACACTTGTTTTCTTCTAATTGTTTTCTAAAATACTCTAAAGAAAATGAGTACATAATAAGTAAAAATACGACAGTTAATTTAGCATGTAACCAAGGACCTGATTTAAAAAGTTCTGGAGCTAAATATATCATTGCAGCACCACTTATAATAGTTGTCCACATTGCTGGCATACCAATATATTTATATATTTTATATTCTTGAATTTTTACTACATCAACAAAGTCTTTTTTTTCACTGTTTTCAACATGGTAAACAAAAAGCCTAGGTAGATAAAACAACATTGCCATCCAAGACAAAACTGATATAACATGAAACGCCAATATCCAACTATAATATTCCAATTACTTATCCTTTATTTTTTTTATCCAATCATCAAGGGTTTTTTCAAAACCTATACCTTTTGATTCATATAAGCTCAAAGGTTCACTTAAATACTTTTGTTCAACATAACCACCAAAGTTATGGGGATACAAATAATCTTTGTGAAAAGAGTCTATATTTTTTGGTATATCTAAGATTTTACCATTTTTAACTTCACTTATTCCTTTATTTATTGCTTCATATGCTGAATTTGATTTTGGGGATGAAGTTAAATAAATAATACATTGAGACAATATAATTTTACTTTCTGGATAACCAATTTTTGAAGTTGCAAGCATAGTGCTAACAGCAAGATTTAGTGCATTTGGATTTGCATTTCCAATATCTTCACTGGCATGTATGACCAATCTCCTTGTGATGAACTCTACACTTTCTCCACCCTCTATTAGTCGTGATAGATAATAAAGCGCTGCATCAACATCTGAACCACGAATTGATTTAATCATTGCACTTGCTAAGTCATAATGTGTATTTGAAGATGATACTCCATCTCCTATTACATTCTGTCTTAATTCTTTTAATGTTTCACATGAAACACTAGTATCAACTTTAAAAGCAAATTCAAGAAGATTTAGCATAGCTCTTGCATCACCTGATGAACTATTTATTAAATACTCTTTTGTTTCATCATTAAGTTTTGTATCTAGTTTTATTTGTGCAACTTCTAATATTTTTGTTAAATCTTCTCTTGAGTGAGGTAAAAATTCAAATAAGAAACTTCTGGACCTTATTGCACTTGTTAAAGTGAAAAATGGGTTTTCTGTACTAGCTCCTATAATTATTGCTTGATAACTTTCCATAATTGGAAGTAAGACTTCTTGTTGATTTTTTGATAATCTATGTACTTCATCTATAAATACAATTGGTTTAATAAGACTATTATCATATTTACTAAATACTTTTCTTAAGTCTTCAATTTTTAAAGATGTTGCATTGAAATAGAAGTAATCTGTGTTGATAGTTTTTGCGATAATTTTTGCTAAAGTAGTTTTTCCAGTTCCAGGTTTACCATAAAAAAAAAGGTGAGGAATCTCACCTTTTATGATTAGTTTATATAAGACTTTATTTTTTGATATTATATGATCTTGTCCTACAAAGTCTTGAAGAGTATTTGGACGAAGAATAGAACTTAGATTAGTCATTATCTTTTGAATGCAAATAATCTTTTAAGTTTTTGTACTCTTCTCTTGTAAGATATCTGCTTTTACCAGTGGGTAAATTATTTAAACTAATTCCACCGTACTCAACTCTTTTTAAATCCATTACATCAAGTCCAAAGTGAGCAAAGAATCTTCTCAATTCTCTATTTTTACCTTCTGTAATTGCAACTTTCAATTTAGAAAAAGTATCTTTAACCGAATCAATTTTATATCCTAAGAAAGGTGCAAAGTTCATTGATTTTACTTTACTATCTTTCCAAGCACCTTTAGTTGCATCTTCAAGTTCAAGGCCATGTAACATCGCATCTTCAACTTGTTTATTTATAGGACCACTTACTTTTATTTTATATACTCTTTGTAAGTCAGAATGCATAAGCCCATTTGCAACGTCTACGCTGTCCGTGAGAAGCAGAACTCCCTCACTTGTATAGTCAAGTCTACCTATTGGTAAAAAGTGTTTATATTTAGCTCCTAGAGTATCAAATATAATTCTTCTACCTTGGGGATCATTTTTAGTTACAAGTTCACCTTTTGGTTTGTTATAAACTAGAACAGTATACATCTTGTTTTTTTCAAATTTGATAGGTTTATTATCTATTGCAACAATATCAGTATCTAATACTTTTGTTGATAAGTCAGTAATTGTTTTCTTATTAACCTTTACTCTACCTTCTGCAATAATTGCATCAGCTTCTCTTCTTGAGTATTTACTATTGTGTGATATAAATTTGTTTAATCTCGTATTGTCTTCTTTTATTTCTGTTTGATTTTTCATGGTACCTACTTTATTCCTGCTTCTATTAAATCATGAATATGTAATACACCAACAAGTTTATTACTATCATCAACAACAACTAAAAGTTGTATCTTATAATCTTCTATAATTTTCAATGCATCGCTAGCCAATAAATCTTTATTGTTTAAAACTTTTGGATTTATAGTTGCAATCTCTTCAACTTTGCACTCTAATGAAAAATTATCATTCATTAAAGCTCTTCTTAAATCTCCGTCACTTAACACACCAATGACTTTATTATCATCTGTAATTATAACATTTCCAAGTCTACCTTCACTCATTTTTATAATAGCATCTTTTAATAGAGTTCCACGTGAAACAATTGGTAATTCTTCTGTTCTAATTAAATCAGAAACTTTAATAAATAGTTTTTTCCCTAAACTTCCACCTGGGTGAAATGAAGCAAAATCACTTTTCTGAAAATTTCTTTTTTTCATCAAACAAACAGCTAATGCATCACCCATAGCCATTGTTAAAGTTGTAGAAGAAGTTGGAGCTGTGTCTAATGGACAAGCCTCTTTTGTAACATTTATATCAAAAAATATGTCAGCATATTTAGCTAAAGTAGAGTTTGGATTTTTTGCCATAGCAATCATTGGTATATCAAATCTTTTTAGATGAGGAAGAATTTGAATTAATTCTTCACTCTCCCCAGAGTATGATATAGCTAAAACTGTATCATCTTTGCCAATCATTCCTAAATCACCATGCATAGCTTCTGTAGGATGTAAGAAAAAAGAACTAGTTCCTGTGCTTGCTAGTGTTGCAGCTATTTTTGTACCAACTAATCCAGATTTACCAACACCTGTAACGATTAGTTTACCTTTTGTATTATAAACAAGTTCAACTGCAGCATTCATATCAAAAGAATTATCCCTAGAGGCTCTTTCTAACTCCTTCGCTTCAGTTAGTAAAACCTCTTTTGCAATCTCGTTATAATTCATTTTATTTCCTTAATAAACAAAAATAGTAGGAACAATCATAGGGTATTTTTTGAACTTTCTAACACAATGTTTTCTCACAACTTTTCTAATCTCATCTTCCAAATATTTATTATTTTTAAAGATGCCTTCTTTTGCATTAGTAAAGAAAGTTTCTAATAAGTCTTCAATCTCTTTTGCAAAGAATCTATCCTGATTATCTGGAACTAAACCAAATGATGTAACTCTAGTTTTATCTGAAAGTTTTCTATCATTTTCATTGATTTGTGCAACAATCATAACAACACCTTCGTTTGCCATTGTTTGTCTATCAAGAATAATGTCATCTGCAATTTTATTGTTAAGTTGATTATCTATATAAGTTTTACCACTTTTTACAGTTTTAACTTTTTTAAGATATTTTGGAGTAACTTCTATTTGTTCACCATCACTCATAATATAAGTATTTCTCTCTAAAACACCACATGAAATACCTGTTTGCTGATGTTTAACAGCATGATTATATTCACCATGAATTGGCATAAAGAACTTAGGTTTAACAAGTCTTAGCATAAGTTTTTGTTCTTCTTGAGCAGCATGTCCTGAAACATGTATTTCTGAGAAGTTTTGATATGCAACTTCAGCACCAGCTTTTAACAGATGATTAATGATTTGAGAAACACTTGCTTCATTTCCAGGAATTGCTTTTGCAGAAAGTATAATTTGATCACCTGGCTTAATTTTAATATGTCTATGTTCATGTATTGACATTCTATAAAGAGCACTCATAGATTCACCTTGAGAACCAGTTGTTACAATTAAAATTTGGTTGTCATCATATTTATGAACTTCATGTGGCTCAATAAATTGATCTCTTGGGAATTTGATATATCCTAATGCCATTGCTAACTCTAAGTTTTTCTCCATAGATCTTCCAATAACACATACTTTTCTACCATATTTTAATCCATGTTCAATTGCTTGTGCAACTCTGTGTGTATTCGAAGAGAAAGTAGACATAATAACTCTACCTTTTGCTTTTGAAAATAGAGTATCAAAAGTTGGACCAACAGTTGATTCAGATTTTGTAAAACCAGCTGTGTGTGAGTTTGTAGAATCAGACATTAAAAGTAAAACACCTTTTTCACCATAATGTGCAAATCTATGTAAGTCTGATGGGAAACCATCAATTGGAGTATGGTCAATTTTAAAATCACCCGTATGGATAATTGTACCAGCATCAGTAGTAATTGCTAAAGATGAAGCATCAATAATTGAGTGAGTTATATGCATCCATTCTATTTCAAAATCACCAATTTTTATAGGAGTTCTTTTTTGAATTGCATGGAAATAACCTCTATGTTGTCTCATTTTATGCTCATCAAATTTTGAACCAATCATTTCTAATGGAAGTGATGTTCCATAAATAGGAAATTGCATCTCTTTAAATAAATAAGGCATTGCACCAATATGATCTTCGTGTCCGTGAGTGATAATAACAGCTGCAATTTTATCTTTGATTTCTCTAATATAAGTGAAATCAGGAATTAAAATATCAACTCCATGCATATCTTCATCAGGAAAACTCATACCAACATCAACAATAATTGCACTTTTTTCAGTTTCAATTACCATCATATTTCCACCAATTTCACCTAATCCACCAAGTGGAGTGATTCTAACTTTTTGAGTAGAAGAAAGGTTTAATTTATTATGTGGATTTAATCTTTCTTTATGAATTCTTTCATTGATAACGTGAGCTTTTCTAAGGTCTGTTATCCAACCTTCACCTGATTTATCTTCCATTTTAGGAACAACTGTTTTTTTTCTTTTATTAACTGGTCTTTTTGGTTTTGGCTTTTTAGGGCTAGGTCCTGTAGTTTCTTGTTTTGCAGTAGTATTATTATTTGCTTCTGGAGCAGTTTTTTCTACAACTTGAGTATCATTCTGTACTGTTTTGTTCTCTTCCATCTATTATTGCCTTTGTATATATTTGGCTATACAAAGATGCACTAAGCTCATGAGGTCGAATGTTATCATTAATTTCAAGCTCTTCAAATAAAGAAGAAATAGTCTCTTTAGGAACAATAGATGAGACATTTTTAGATAGTTTTTTTCTTGGCTGTTGAAAACAAGCCTTTAGAAAACTATTAAAGTTCTTATCCATTGTTTTTGACATATCCTTTTTTATATAAAGAATAGAAGATGTAACTTTAGGAGGTGGATCAAAAGATTCTGGTGGAACATCAAATAAAATCTTTGACTCTATTGAGCAAAGTTTTGATATCACACCCAATGCAGAGAACTCTTTATCCCCTTCATTGGCAGAAAACTTTTCAGCTACCTCTTTTTGAACCATTACAATAATGTGTTCACAAGCTTCATCTTCAAATGCTCTTAGTATTATATTTGTCGCAATATAATACGGTAAATTAGCGATAAGATCATATTTACTATTATGTAAACTTTTTTGCTTTGTCCATGACTCTAAAACATCAGCGTGGATGAGTGTTAGAGAACCATTATCTATCGGGATAGCAAATTTAGTTTTTAGTATAGCAAATAGATCTGTATCAACTTCATAGGCCGTTACATCTTTGCATTTGACTAAATTTTTTGTCAAATCACCTAATCCAGGCCCAATTTCTACAATATGATTATTGTTGTTGGGCATCGATTGGATGATCATTGATAAGACTGTGTCATCTTTTAAAAAGTTTTGACCATATTTTTTTTTAGCTTTTATTTTTTCCATAAGAGCAAAGATTATATATGAACTTAACTTACATTTAGATAAGATAAAAACTTAATAATGAATAAGGACAAAAAGTGAGCAATTTTGCAAAGAGAATAATTCCATGTTTAGATGTAAAAGATGGAAGAGTTGTAAAAGGTGTTAATTTCGTAGGATTAAAAGATGCAGGTGACCCTGTAGAAGTTGCAAAACGATATAACAATGAAGGTGCAGATGAAATTACTTTTTTAGATATAACAGCTAGTCATGAAAATAGAGATACAATAGTTCATATAGTAAAAGATGTGGCAAAAGAAGTCTTTATACCCTTAACTGTAGGTGGTGGAATAAGAACTTTAGATGATATTTATAAACTTCTAAATGTAGGTTGTGATAAAGTTTCTGTAAACTCAAGTGCAGTTGTAAATCCAGGATTTATAGATGAGAGTTCTAAAAGATTCGGTAGTCAATGTATAGTTGTGGCAATTGATGTTAAAAAAGTTTCTGATGGCTCTTACCATGTCTTTGTAAAAGGTGGTAGAGAAGATACAGGACTTGATGCACTTGCTTGGGCAAAAGAGGTTTACAATAGAGGAGCAGGAGAAATACTTCTAACTTCTATGGACACAGATGGTGCAAAAAGTGGATTTGAATTAAATATTACACAACAAATTTCAAGCATAGTTGATATCCCAGTTATTGCAAGTGGCGGTGCTGGGACTATGAAGCACATGAAAGAAGCCTTTGAACATGGAGCAAGTGCTGCCTTAGCTGCTTCAATTTTCCACTTTAAAGAAATAGATATTATGGATTTAAAACACTATTTAAGAGATAATAATATACCAGTAAGGATTTAATATGAGAAAGATTTTATTTTTATTTTTACCATTTTTTCTTTATGCATTTGAAGTTGATTTTAGTAAAGAATTTACAAAAGATTTGATTCCCAATGTTTTGAGTGCAGATATTTCAATAATAATTGAAGATGAAAAAGAAAAAAATGTTATAGAAAGATTAGAAGTTTTTAACAAAGAGATAAAAGCTTACAATAAAGTTGAAAAGCAACTAGGAACATTTAATGTAAGACCTTTATACCAAAAAGCTAGTAATACACCAAAAATATATGGATATAGTGGAGAACTTAGTTATAAAATAGAAACAGATGATGCTTTTTCTATGGGAGAATTCATCTCTATGATAACTAATATGAAAGAGAATAGAGATACTTCTGTTACTTTGAATAATTTATCGTGGAGAGTTAAAGATGATAGTTATAATGTAATTTTAGACTTAGTAAGACTTGAAGCAATTAATTGGGTAGAAAATTATGTAAAAGTCCTTTCAAATGATTTACACAAGGACTGTGAAATAAAAACTATAAGTTTAGAAAATAATATTATGCATACTTATAGAGCCCAAATGACCTCAATGAAACTTAGCTCATCTTTAAAAAAAGAAGATGTACCCGTCCCTGAAGTATCACATCAAAAGCTTTCTATAATTACAAATTACAAATTGGAGTGTAAATGATTATTTGTGCTGGAAACATCGAAAGTTTCAAATTCGCAGAACCTATGGGAATAGGGCTAGTTGATATGGCTATAAATCTTACTAGAAGATGTCTGTTTAATAAGCCAGAATTTATTTTATTTATAGGAACAGCAGGTAGTTATGGTAATCATAATATTTTAGATATTCTCGAATCAAAGCGTGCTGCAAATTTAGAATTGTCTTTTTTGGAAAACAACTCTTATACTCCACTTGATAATGTATTAGAGTCAGAAAACAAGATGACTAGAAATGACACTATAGTAAATAGTTCAAACTATATTACTACAAATGAAGAAATAGCGAAAAAGTATAATGAATATGGAATAGGAATTGAAAACATGGAGTTCTTCTCTGCTGTAAAAGTTGCTCGTGAGTTTGAAATACCAGTTGCAGGGATATTTGCTGTGACAAACTATACAAATAAAAATGCCCATGAAGATTTTAAACAAAATCACCAAAAAGCAATGGAAACAATCACGAAGTATTTATTAGAGAAAAATATAATTAAATAAAAAATGTTTCATGTTTCATGTGAAACATTACAAAAAAGGAAAAATTTGCAATCAATATATGACTTTACTTTAGATGAATTAAAAGAGAAACTTAAACCATCATTTAGAGCAAAACAGGTTTATAATTGGATATATAAAAAATATGCTACATCTTATGATGAGATGAGAAACATACCAAATGACTTAAAAGAAGATTTAAAAGAAAACTATGCAATTGATATATTAAAAATTATAAAAAAAGAGAAAAGTAGTGATGGAAGTATAAAATATCTTTTTAAACTTCATGATGGACATACTGTAGAAACAGTATTTTTACTAATGCGTGAAAAACAAATTGGTGATGATGGTGTTGTTGAAAAAGGTGAAAAGCATACAGTTTGTATATCTACTCAAGTTGGCTGTAAAGTTGGCTGTACTTTTTGTTTAACAGCAAAAGGTGGATTTGTTAGAAATCTTACAGTTGGTGAGATAGTAGCTCAAATTGTAAATATGAAAAGAGATAATAATATTGATGAAAACAAATCACTAAATATAGTTTTCATGGGGATGGGTGAACCATTAGACAATTATAAAAATTTTGTCCATTCTGTAAAAGTGTTCTCAGAAGAAGAAGGTCTATATATAAATAGAAGAAGACAAACAGTTTCTACTTCAGGAATCTCTTCAAAAATAGAGAAACTAGGAAATGAAAATCTAGGAATACAACTTGCAATTTCATTGCATGCAGTTGATGATGAACTAAGAAGTGAATTAATTCCTATGAATAAAGCTTACAATATAAAATCAATTATTGATGCTGTTAAAAAGTTCCCAGTAGATGCAAGAAAAAAAGTGATGTTTGAATATCTTGTTATAAAAGATAAAAATGATGACATAGCAAGTGCTAAGAAACTTTTATCACTACTTGATGGAATAAAAGCTAAAGTAAATCTTATATACTTTAATCCATATCCAGGTACTACATATCAAAGACCAGAAAGCAAAAAAATGGTAGAATTCCAAAACTACTTAATAAGTAAAGGTTTGCTTTGCACAATACGAGAATCAAAAGGCTTAGATATCTCAGCTGCATGTGGACAACTCAAAGAAAAGGACTCAAATGAGAGTAGCTGATTATGCAATGGTTATATTTTTGGCAGTATTTGTTATCGCATCAGGAATATTTTTTTTAAAAAATTTTAAATAAGTAAGGAATAGATTAATGACAGTTACAAGATTTGCCCCAAGTCCAACAGGATATTTACATATTGGTGGATTAAGAACAGCTTTATATAGCTATTTATGGGCAAGAAGAAATAAAGGTGAATTTAGACTAAGAATTGAAGATACAGATACAGCAAGAAATAATGAAGATGCCTTAAGTGCTATTATGGAAGCTTTTGAATGGGTTGGTTTAGATTATGATGGAACAGTAGAATATCAATCAAAAAGAAATGATATTTACAAAAAATATATAGATCAACTATTAGATGAAGGTAAGGCATACCTTTGTTATATGAGTAAAGAAGAATTAGAAACTTTACGAGAAACTCAAATGGCAAATAAACAAACTCCTAGATATGATGGAACTTGGCGACCAGAAGATGGAAAAGTTTTACCTCCTATTCCTGAAGGCATAGAGCCAGTTGTTAGAATAAAAGCACCAAAAGATGGAATTATTACTTTCATTGATGGAGTTAGATCTATTATGAATTTTAGCAGTAATGAAGTTGATGATTTCGTTATAGCTAGAAGTAATGGAGTTCCTACATATAATTTTGTTGTTGCAATTGATGATGCACTAATGGGAATGACTGATGTAATTAGAGGTGATGACCACTTAAGTAATACACCAAAACAAATAGTTATCTATGAGGCATTAGGATGGAAACCACCAAAGTTTTACCATATCCCTATGATAAATAATCCATCAGGTAAAAAACTATCTAAAAGAGATGGTGCTATGGATGTAATGCAATACAAAAGAGATGGTTTTCTTCCAGAAGCACTTCTAAACTTCTTAGTAAGACTTGGTTGGTCAAATAAAGATCAAGAGATCTTTTCTATGGAAGAGATGCTAGAACTGTTTGATCCAACGCATATCAACAAATCTGCTTCTGCATTTAATGAAGAGAAACTTTTATGGCTAAATTCACACTATATAAAGAATGTATCAAATGAAAGATTAGCAAAAGAGTTAGAATTTTTTGATTGCCATATTAGTGGACATGATAAAAAAGAGATAATCTTAGACTTGACAAAAGAGAGAGCCCAAACTTTAGTTGAATTAAAAAATGCAATTGGAGCTATCTTAGATGCACCAAGTGAGTATGAAGCAAAGGGTGTTAAAAAGTTTATCAAAGATGAAACTATTTTAAAAATTTTAGATAATTATGTAAAATTACTTGAAGAAAATGCGGATAATTTAAATATTAGCATTGATTATGAAGGAGTTACAAAACCATTTATTGAAGAGTTTGAATTAAAATTCCCACAACTTTTTCAACCAATAAGATTGGCACTAACTGGTTCTACTCAAGCTCCATCAGTATACGATATTATGGGTGTACTTGGTGTTGAGGTTGTTTGTGAAAGAATTAAAATAGCATGCGAGAAAAACTTTAACAAAGAGTAAGATACTCTTTGTTAAATATCTACTACACACTGTTTCCATACTTTGATGTTAAAATATAACAAAAAGGATATAAAATGAAAAAAACATATAAATCAGACAAAATAAATTGTGCAAAATGTGAAAATCTAATAAAAGTTTCTTTAGAAGATGACTTTGGAACAATAGATGTTGATTTAACAAAAACTCCAAAAGAAGTAACAGTAGAGATAACTTCTGATGAACAAGAGAATAATTTTAAAGAAGAGATGAAAGACTTAGGATTTGATATATTAGATTAAAGGCTAAATTATGGCAAAGGAAAAAATTAATTTAAATATATCAGGTATGACTTGTGTTAACTGTTCAGGTGGGATAGAAAAATTTTTAAACAAAAAAAAGGGAGTAATCTCTGCTAACGTAAGCTTTGCTTCAAGTGAAGGGGAGTTTATTATTGATGATTCCCTTTATTCAAAAGAAAAACTAACTAGTGATATACAAAAATTAGGTTATAAGCCAGAAGAAGATCTAAAAGCTCTAGAAGAAGAGCAATTACTCTCTTTTAAAAGACTAAGAAAGATATTTTTCACTTCTATTACTTTAACTCTTATTATGTTTTGTCTAATGTTTCTGAATATATTTAATGAACAAATGACAAAATATTTAGTATTTTTAATAGCTTCAATTGTTCAGTTCTATTGTGGACTACGATTTTATAAACTTGGAATAAAGTCAGTTATAAATAGAAACTATGATATGAATGTTTTAGTTGCTCTAGGAACTAGTGCTGCATACTTTTATTCAACTGTTGTAGTCTTTTTTCCACACTTATTCCCTGAGAATTTAAGATTTCTATATTTTGATGGGGCCTCTGTAATTATTACCTTTGTACTTTTAGGAAGATACTTAGAAGAAAACTCAAAACTAAAAGCGAGTGATTTTTTAAAAAAACTTATGAATTTAGCCCCTGTAAATGCTAATTTGATAGATGAAAACAAAAATATAAAAACTGTGCTAGCAAGTAGTTTAAAACCAAAAGATATAGTACTTGTAAAAAGTGGAGAGAAAATACCAACAGATGGTATTATCATCGAAGGAAATGCCGATATTGATACTTCAATGATAACAGGTGAATCAATGCCTGTTTTTAAAAAACTTGCTGATGAGGTATTATCTGGAACTTTAAATAGCAATGGAACTATAAAAATAGAAGTTAGCAAAGAATCCTCTGATACAACACTATCTAAGATAATTACACTTCTAAAAACTGCACAAAGTAAACAAATACCAATTAGTAGATTTGCAGATAAAGTAGCAAATATCTTTGTACCTTCTGTTATTTTTATCTCTATTTTAGCATTTTTAGTTTGGGGTTTTGTATTTGGAGATTTCCAAAAAGCAATAATAGCCTCAATTAGTGTTTTGATTATCTCATGCCCTTGTGCTTTAGGACTAGCAACGCCAATTGCAATAGTAAGTTCTGTTAGTCGTGGTGCAAAAGAGGGGATTTTGATTAAAAATCCAGAAATACTAGAAGAGATAAAAGAGATAAAATATGCAGTATTTGATAAAACAGGTACCTTAACTAAAGGTGAAATAACTGTTTCAAAAACAAATATTGATGAAAAATATTTTGAACTAATAGGTTCAATTGAAAACTATAGTGAACATCCTATTTCAAAAGCAATAGTGAGTTTTATCAAAGATAAAAAGTATGATATAAACAAAGAGATAAAAGATATAGATATTATCCCTGGAAAAGGTATAAAAGTATCTTTTGATAGTGATGAGATAGTTTTAGGTAATAAAAAGTTATTAGATGAAAACAGTGTTCAAATAGACAAAAACCATGAAGAGTTCTATTTAGAAGAGTTAGAAAAATCAAATGGGCTAATTTATGTAGCCATAAATAAAAAAACAATAGGTTCTTTTTCTTTAGAAGATAAATTAAAAGAAGATGCGGTAAGTGTTATAAAAGAGCTAAAACAGCTAAATATAGAGCCTATTTTATTAACAGGTGATAATAAAATCACAGCTGCTAAAATAGCTGATAAATTAGGGATCAAAAAGATTTATAGTGAAGTTTTACCAACTGAAAAATATGAAGTGATAAAAGAGCTACAAAAGAAGTCAAAAGTGATGTTTATAGGCGATGGAATAAATGATGCTCCTTCTATAAAACAAGCAAATATTGGGATTACTTTAAACTCTGGTTCTGATATCACTAAAGATGCTGGAGATATAATTTTAGTACATAATGAACTAAGTTCTATTATTAAAAGTATTAATTTATCTATTGAGACGATGAAAATCGTGAAACAAAATCTATTTTGGGCATTTACTTATAATATATTAGGAATACCACTTGCAGCAGGGATTTTATACCCAATCTTTGGACTTATGTTAAATCCAATGTATGCAGGTATTGCTATGAGTTTTTCTTCTGTGAGTGTTGTTTTAAATTCATTGAGATTAAAAATTAAAAAGTTGTAAATTATATTTACAACTTTTTTTAATGTTTTTCATAAATTCCTTGCGAACCATCTTTTTTTACATAAATAATATTGTAGTGTTGTTTAATATTATCTTGTTCCATACCTGGACTTCCCAATGGCATCCCCGGAGTAGAAATTCCTAAAATATCAGGTTTCTCAGCCAACATTTTTTTAATAGCAGAGTAATCAACATGCCCTTCAATAAAGTAACCATCTACAAAGGCTGTGTGACATGAAGTTTGTCCAGCTTGAAGACCTGCTTTCTTCTTGATTTCATTCATATTGTTTGTTTGGTGGACTTTTATATCAAAGCCTTTTGTTTTCATAATATTAATCCAATTCTCGCAACACTCACAATAAGGTGATTTATAAACAGTCATTGTTTTATTTCCATTTGCAAAAGTAGATATGGCAATAAATATTAAAGATAATATTGCTTTTTTCATTCATTCTCCTCCAGTATTTTTTTTCTTGATTTATACTCTTCTTCTGATATGTCACCTCTTGCAAACTTTTTCTTTAAGATATCAATGGGAGTATCATTTTCACTTTTTGTATCTTTATTACTAAAAATTGAAAATATCAAAAAAACAATAATTGCCCAAAAAATAAGCATTCCAAAGCCATGAAATAGTGTCATATTCATATTCATAAATCCAAACATAATATATCCTTTCTTTGTAAAAGTTTATCAAGACTATGTGTAAAAAGTGTGCAGGAGAGATAAGAGAAATAAAATGCAAAAAAATATATTATGCTACAATTACTTTTGTAAAAGGAACTAGATGAAAATACTTTTGATGGAAGATGATTTGATTTTAAATGAAATTATAGAAGAGCATTTATTAGAAAAAGGACATGAAGTTGTAAGTACTTTTGCCGGTAATGAAGCAGAAGAGTTATTATATTCTCAAAAATTCGATTTACTACTTTTAGATGTAAATGTACCAGAAATAAGAGGTTTCGATTTACTTTCTGATTTGAGAAAAAACAATATTAAAACTCCTGCAATCTTCCTGACATCACTTAACTTAACAGATGACATAGAAAGAGGTTTTCAAAGTGGCTGTGATGACTATATAAAAAAACCTTTTGAACTAAAAGAGCTTGATTTACGAATTAATAATATTAAAAGGATTTTTAATATCTCTTCTTCAAATCAAATTGAGTTATCAACTACTATGGTACTAGATGCAGATAATTTACTAGTGATAAAAGAGAGTGAAGAGATTCATTTATCAAAAAAAGAGATAGAAGTTCTGTTGTATTTTATAAGAAATAAAAATAAAATAATAAGTGTAGAAGAGTTGTCTTCAAATGTTTGGGTATATGAAGAGAGCCCAAATGCTTCCACTATAAGAACATATATAAAAAATCTTAGAAAAATTCTAGAAGAAAATATGATTACAAATATAAGAGGAGTAGGTTATAGATTTAACAGTAAATGAGAAAAATACTTTTTATAAGTTTTTATCTTTATATCTAGGCTCATCTTTTATATTAATGGCTTTAATAGCATTTTTGTATTTTGAAAATCAACAAAAACTCTATTTTGATTTGACAAAATCAAGAATGCAAAATATTGCTTCAAAAATTGCTTCAAAA
Source organism: Arcobacter siniprincipis (SeqCode) (assembly GCF_048571125.1). Lineage (NCBI taxonomy): Bacteria > Pseudomonadati > Campylobacterota > Epsilonproteobacteria > Campylobacterales > Arcobacteraceae > Arcobacter > Arcobacter siniprincipis (SeqCode). The sequence continues at coordinate 157,451 of NZ_CP182343.1, forward strand.
ATAATAGTTGCACATATGAATGGAACAAAAATAGATATATCAGGAGACTTTGAAGCAAAAGATTATAAATTGGCTTTTTATGATAATAGTGGGAAAAAAGTTTATGGCAATATTGATGAAAAAATAGATTTAAAGAAAGATATTATAGAGGAACATAATAGTTTTATATTAGTTGACAAGTCTACTTTTGGGCACTTAGGAATATATGCTATTGCCATAAAAGAGCATTTTTATTCAAAACAAATAAAAGAGTTAGAAATAAACATAATAGTGCTTTTTTTTCTTATATATTCAATTATTGCTTTTATTGGATTTTATTTAGCAAAACTTTTTATTAAGCCAATAAAAGAAGAAAGAGATAAGTTAAATAACTTTATAAAAGATACAACCCATGAATTAAATACTCCAATTAGTGCAATACTAATGTCTACAGAAGGTAAAGATTTAAACCCAAAACAAATTGAGCGTGTAAGATTAAGCGCAAAAAGAGTCTCTGAGATTTACAAAGACTTGACATATGTTTTTTTACAAAAAGATTTTGAAAAAGAAGATTTAAAAGAGATATCTCTTGGTGAAGTTATAAAGGAACAACTACTGTATTTTGAACCTTTAGCAAATAAAAAGAAGATAAAAATCAATTTAGATATCCAAGAATATAGTTATAAAATACTCAAAGAAGACTTTATTAGAGTATTTAATAATTTAGTTTCAAATGCAATAAAATATAATAAAATAAATGGAACAATCTTTATTACTCTAAAGAATAATAAACTTATTATAAAAGATACTGGTATAGGTATAAAACAAACAAAGATAAATGATATATTTAAACGATACTATAGAGCAACAAGCTACCAAGGTGGCTTTGGTATTGGATTAAGTATAGTTAGTGAAATAAGTAAAAAATACAATATAAAAATAGATATTAATTCTATTTATGATGAAAGTACAACAATAACTCTAAACTTCTAATCTCCACACATACTCCACACTATATAGCTAGAATTCCCAAACTTAAAATTTAGGAGTTCAAAAATGAAAAATATCTTTAAACTATTCGCTGGTTTGATAGTAGCATTTAATTTAGTTCATGCAAATCCACTACTTCAAGAAGGAAGTAAAGATGGGTATGATGTAAAACTAAGTAGTGAGAAATCACTGGTAATGGGAAGCAATGAAATCATCATAGAGTTATCAAAAGATGGTGCAAAGTTATCAAATACAAAAGTAAAAATAAAGTTCTTTATGCCAGAGATGCCTGGAATGCCATATATGGAGAGTGAAGTAAAAGGAAAAATTGTTGATGGTAAATTTAAAGCAAGTGTAAATTTTGCTATGGGTGGAACTTGGCAGTACCAACTAAAATTTAAAACAGAAGATGGGAAAGTTCATACTGTAAGAGGGAGCGTAAACATCTAATGTTAAGAAATAGCTTTATTCTAACTTGTTTGATAATTACAAGCTCATTTTCTACAAGCTTAGAAAATATAATAAATAGTGCAATAGTAAATAATAAAAACCTACAAGCTATTGAAAAATCTATACAAATAGCAAATGAGCAAATTAAGCTATCAAATAAGTGGGATAATCCTATTTTGACCATTGGTGCCAACGACTTGCAGTTTGACACTTCTCGAAGAGATTTGGAGCCTATGCAAGGACAATATATAGGTTTCTCACAGAATATACCTATAAATGGGAAAATCAAGCTACAAGAAGAGATAGCTATGAAAGATAAAGCTATCTCAAATCTAAATTACGAAGATGCAAAACTAAAATTAAAATCAAAACTTATAGAGTATTTATATAGTATAAAAATACTAGAAAACAAATATTTACTACTTAATCAATATCAAAAAAATATAAAAAGCCTAGAAGATTTAACTACTTCTTTATATGAAAGTAATAAATCAAATCAAAGCATGATTATAAATCTAAAAACAGATTATTTAAAAATAGAGATTCAAAAAGAGAATTTACAAAATATTATCAAAAACAATTACTTAAAATTAGAAGAGATAACATATAAAAAAATCACAAGTATAGATGTCTCTTTAGATGTAAAAGAGCTTATTCTTTCAAAGGATATTTCTACACACCCAATAATAAAGATACTAGAACAGAATAATGAAAAATTTAATAAACAAGCCCAACTTGAAGATGCAAAAAAACTATCAGATATAAAAGTAAGTGCTGTATATTTTCAAAGGGATGACAAGTATAAAGATTATGCAAATGTATCACTTAGTATTCCCCTTGCTTTTTATGGAAAAGAGAATATAAAGATATTACAAGCAAAGATTAAAGCAAGAGAATTTAAAGATAAACTTGATGATAGTAAAAAGAGATTTGAGATAAAAATTGCTTCTTTGCAAAATGACTTAGATAGCTCAATCAAGAAATATAAACTTTTAAAAGATCTAATTATACCTTTACAAGAAGAAAATCAAAAAACAATAGAAAAATACAATAGTCTAGAACTTATAAAATCAGATGAAATACTAAAAAATCTAAACAAAATCATACAAAACAAAATTGCTCAATATGACGAGGTAAAAAACTACTTTGATGCTTATTCGCAAGCTTATTATTATACTCAAGGAAAAATTAGATGAAAAATATATTTAAATTACTTTTATTATTGTTATTCATAAGTTCACTAGATGCGAAGATTTTAGATGCAAATCAACTATTCAATAAAAAGATTGTTAAAGTAAAAGATGAGAGTGTTTATGAGACAAAAAGCTTTTATGGGGAAACTTTATTTGCAGAAGAGAGTATAAAGGACATAGTTCTTAGATTTGATGGTTATATCACAAAGCTAGATGCAAATAAAAATCTTATGGAAGTGAAAAAAGCAGATAAACTTTTTTCTTTGTACTCAGATAAAATCCAAAGCATAAAAAAAGAGATAGAAGTCACAAAATCTATAAATAAAGCTATGTATAAAAGTTCCCTTGAAAAGCTTGATTCTTTAGATGTCAACCTTTCTCAACTAAAAAGTAAAGATATATCTTTTTATGCTCCTTTTGATGGAATAATCTTAAATAAGAAGATAAATGAAGGCTCTTATGTCAAAACAGGCTCACTTATTATGCAAATTGCAAATATAAATAAACTCTGGTTTATCTCAAAAGTTTATCAAAGTGATTTGGCATTTTTAACTAATAATATGGATGCTAAAATCAAAATTGATGGAAGAGATATGACCTTTAAAACAAAAGTTGACTATATCTATCCTTATGCAAATAAAGAGAGTAAAACTATAGATGTACGATTTGTAATAGAAAACAAAGATAAAACACTTTTTCCTAATATGTTTGGTAAAGCTATAATTAAAACAAGTTCTAAAAAGGTATTAACACTTCCTAAAACGGCGGTTTTAAGAAAGGGTGCAAAGTATTATGTATTCAAATACATATCAAAAGATGAATTTGAACCAGTATTAATAGACGCAAAACAAATAAGTTCTGGAAAATATGAGATAGAAGATGGCCTAAAAGTTGGTGATGAGGTAATAGATAATGCCTTATTTTTACTAGATTCAGATGCTGTGACAAATAATTTGTATGAAGATGAAGACAATGATTGGTAAAAAATAATGGTTGAATATATAATAAATAAAAGCGTACAAAATAAGTTTTTAGTTCTTTTTTCTGTGCTAATTTTAACAGTTGCTTCTTTTTGGGCAGTAAAAAATAGTTCTTTAGATGCTTTACCTGATCTTTCACCTCCTCAGGTAATTGTACAAGTAAAATGGGCAGGACAAAGTCCAAAGACAATAGAAGAGCAAGTATCTTATCCTCTAATATCAAATTTGATGAGTTTACCAAATATTGATACAGTAAGAGCTATGAGTTCATTTCAAAATGCTCTTATTTATATCATATTTAAAGATGGTACGGATATTTATGATTCTAGAAATAGAATATTAGAGCAGTTGTCTCAGCTTCAAGGAACTTTTCCTGATGGTGTTAATGTGGCAATTGGTCCTGATGCAACAGGTGTTGGTTGGGCTTATGAATATGCTTTAAAATCAAAAACTAAGTCATTGGATGAATTAAAAACACTTCAAGATTATTATTATAAATATGCTCTTTTAGGAGTAGATGGAGTATCTGAAATAGCTTCAGTTGGTGGATTTATCAAAAACTATGAAATAACACTAAATCAAGATAAATTAGTGCAATATAATTTAAGTATAAATGATGTAAAAAAGGCTTTGACCTCTAATAATGATGAAAAAGGTGGTCGAATCATTTTAGAAAATGGTTATGAACACATGATTCAAGCAAGGGGTTATTTAAAAAGTGTAGTTGATATAGAAAATATTACAGTTAAAACTTTTGGTTCAACTCCTTTAAAAATAAAAGATATAGCAGATGTAAATATTACTTCATCAAACAGACGAGGAATGGCTGATTTAAATGGTGAAGGTGAAACTGTTGGTGGAATCGTAGTTGTAAGATTTGGCGAAAATCCATACAAGGTTATAAAAGCAGTAAAAGAGAAGTTAAAAACACTTCATGTGGATGATGTTGAAGTAGTTGAGACTTATGATAGAAGTTCATTAATAGATAAAGCTATAGATACATTAAAACACACTTTACTGGAAGAATCAATTATTGTCATAGTGGTTACTGCTTTATTTTTATTTCATTTTAGAAGCGCCTTGATTATAATTATAACTTTGCCAATAACTGTGCTATTTACTTTTCTTTGCATGAAGTTTTTTGGAATGGGTTCAAATATTATGAGTCTAGGGGGAATTGCCATTGCAATTGGTGCGATGGTTGATGCAACTATTGTGATGGTAGAAAATGCCCATAAATATCTACAAGGCAAAGAAAATATTAGTAATAAACAAAGAATAGAAATAATTATAAAATCAGCAAAACAAGTAGGTCGACCAATCTTTTTTGCCTTGCTTTTAGTTGTAGTTTCATTTTTACCAATTTTTGCTTTAACAGGACAAGAGGGAAGATTATTCTCTCCCTTAGCTTTTACTAAATCCTTTGCTATGATTTCAGGTGCCATTTTATCTATTACACTGGTACCTATTCTTATGATATTCTTCATACGCGGAAAAATTATGGATGAAAGAAAGAATTATTTAAATAAATTTTTTATAGCTCTATATTCTCCCTTGTTAAAACTTTCACTTAGATTTAGATATATAGTAGTTGCCTTATTTATAGGAACCCTGATTTTAGCATATCCAGTTTATAAAAAACAGAATTGGGAATTTATGCCAATGATGAATGAACAAACTTTTATGTATATGCCAGTAACTCCTTATGGTATTGGTATTGATTTAGCAAAAGAGCTTACACAAAAGACAGACAAGATTTTAAAATCATTTCCAGAAGTACAAACAGTATTTGGGAAAGCAGGGCGAGCAGATAGTGCAACAGATCCTGCACCACTAGCTATGATAGAGACAATAGTACAGTTTAAACCTCAAGACCAATGGCGAGAGGGAATGACTTATAAAAAATTAATGCAAGAGATGGATGACAAGTTAAGAGTTACAGGATTAGTTAATTCCTGGACATATCCAATTAGAGGAAGAATTGATATGCTTTTAACTGGTATTAGAACTCCTTTAGGAATAAAACTATATGGAAACGATCATCAAGAATTAGAATCTGTAGCTTTAAAAATAGAACAAAGGCTTAAAAAGTTTGATAAAACACTCTCTGTATCTTCTGATAAAATAAATTCAGGATACTATTTAAATATAGATTTAGATGAAGAGATGTTATCAAGATATGGAATTACAAAAAATGATATTTTGTCAACAGTCTCTTTAGGTGTTGCAGGAGCTAAAATATCTACATATTTTGATGCCTTAGAGAGATATCCTATTAGCTTGAGATATGAAACAACTCAACGGGAAGATATAACTTCTTTAGAGAATCTTCAAGTAAAAACAAAACTAGGTTTTCAACCCTTAAGAATGTTTGCAAAGCTTCAATATGAAGAAGGACCATCTGTGATAAAATCAGAAAAGGGATTAAATGTAAACTTTATATATATTACTCCTAAAAATGATGTATCAGTTAAAGAGTATAAAGATAAAGCTCAAGAATTACTAAAAGAGATAAAATTACCAAGTGGTTTTTATTATGAGTGGGCAGGTCAAAGTGAGTATTTGGAATCAGCAATGAAGAAGTTAAGTTATATTATTCCTTTAACTTTTGTGATTATATTTATACTTATCTTTTTTGCACTAAGAAATATCACATATACAGCAATAATATTTTTTACACTTCCTTTTGCCCTAACAGGTGGGATATTTTATTTGGATTATTTAAATTTTAATATTTCTATTGCTGTAATTGTTGGATTTTTAGCTTTACTTGGAGTTGCAGCAGAAACTTCAATTGTGATGCTTGTATATTTACATGAAGCAATGCTTGAGTTAAAAGATAAATGTATTTCTTTGGATGATGATAAACATATCTTTCATGCCATATATAAAGGGGCAGTATTGAGACTTCGTCCAAAGCTTATGACTTTATTTGCTATTTTAGGAGGCTTAGTTCCTATTATGTATATAGATGGTGTAGGAAGTGAAGTTATGCAAAGAATTGCAGCACCTATGATAGGAGGAATGATAAGTTCAGCCTTTCTTACACTTATAATTATTCCATCTGTATTTTTTATATTAGCATTAAAAAAAAGAGATAAAATATTAGAACAAGAGTTGTCACATTAAAATAGATAACTCTACACATAAATTACACAAAGATTTTATAAAATAAAAAAACAATAAAGGATTTAAGAATGAAAAATATTATTATGTTAGTAGCTGGACTACTATTTACAGCTGGTGTATCTTTTGCAGATGGTAAAACTGGTTCTTGTGGGGCGGGTAAATGTGGAGACTCTAACAAAACTATGATGAAAAAAGGCATGAGCTCAGAAGAGATGAAAAAAGTTGGTTCTTGTGGAACTGGTAAATGTGGTGATTCTAAAAAACAGATGATGAAAAAAGATCATATGAATAATGATATGATGAAGAAATCTGGAAATAAAGCTACAGGTTCATGTGGAGCAGGTAAATGTGGTGGTGAAGATATGAAAGGTATGAAGAAAAAAGAGATGAAATAATAAATTCTATTTTTTTTAAAGAGTGTAGTCTTCTACACTCTTATATTACATAATACTCTTAACTTATACATAGTATAAAAATAAGCAAATATAGCTGCACTATAAATCATAAGTAACATACCCACAAACAAATAAATATAATCAAGTTTAAAATAGCTTACAATGATATATGAAACTATTGCTTTAGCTATAAGTTGTCTATATATTCCTATATAAAATATCATCTTAGGTTGTTTTATAGCTTGAAGAGTTGATACACAAATAAATAAAATAATATAAGCATAAAATATCCATACTTCAACAAGTAAGTAATTAAAGCCATATTCTATAACTGTTATATCATCATCAAATTGAGCAACTATAATTTTCCCAAAAATGTATAAAAATATAATCCCAAATGTTGATATCATAAAGCCATATTTTAATGACAACATAACAATCTCTTTTACTCTATTAAATTGTTTTGCTCCATAATTATTTGATACAAGTGAAAGAACAGCAGTACTAAGTCCAAGTGCTGGTAGTAACATAAGTTGTTCAACTCTAAATCCAATTCCATATCCTGCAACTGCTTTATACCCGTATTGTGTTACAAAGTAAGTCAGAATAATAGAACCAAAAGCCATGGTTAGCATATTTAAACTAGAAGGTATTCCTTGCTTAAAAAAAGCCTTATAAACTCTTAAATTTGGTAAATAGTACTCTAACCTGTCAAAATGGATTATTTTTGTTTGTAGAACTTTGTAGAGCATATAAAACATGTTTATGAATTGAACTAAAACAGTTGCGAAGGCAATACCTGCTATTCCCATTTCTGGAATAATCCAAAAACCATACATAAACAAAGGATTTAATATTAAGTTTGCAAAAAAACCAAAAATCAAAGAGTTTCTATATGTTTTTGTATCTCCTTTTGATACAAGTATTGCATTAAGTGCAAAATTGGCCATAAAAAAAATAGTACCAAAAAGTATTACATTGATATATTGTAAACAAATATCAAGATAAGCATCTGTTGCTCCAAGTAGTTTAAATAACATAGGAGAAGCAAAATATCCAAGTATAGAGAATATAACTCCTAGAATAACTAAGAAACCAATTCCTTTATGGGCATAGATTGATGCAAGGTGATTTTTCTTTTTTCCAAAAGAGTTACCAATTAGTGCGCTAATTGCTGATGAAAAACCATATCCAAAACCTGTAATTAAAAAATATATCATAAATGATAGGGATAATGCAGCAATTGCTTCTGTAGAAATTAAACCTGCGTAAAATGTATCTACTACATTGTACATAGTATTAAAAAACATACCAGTACTTGCAGGTATTGCTAATTCTTTTATAAGTTTTGGAATAGGTTCTTCAATCAAATATTGAGGTTTATTCAATTGAAGCCTTTAATTTAAATTTTATTAATCTTCTATTCTGATCATAACTGGTTTAGTAGTTGCAACACCAGAATTTTCTATTTCTTTTAATGCTTTATTTATATTTTTCTCTATACAAACATGAGTAGAAAGTAAAAGATGGGCACAAGTTGTATTGTATGGTTTTTGAATCATTTTTTCAATAGAAATCTCATGTTCACCTAATATTTTAGTAACTTTTGCTAAAACACCTACTTTATCTTCAATTCTAAGTCTTAAATAGTATTTTGTCTCAATTTCATCTTTTGGCATGATTGTTAGGTTTGCTTTATAATCAAACTCAAATCCTAACATTGGTGCACCTTTACCTCTTCTTGCAATATCTACAATATTTGCAATAACGGCACTTGCAGTTGCATTTCCACCAGCTCCTGGTCCATAATACATAGTTTCACCAACTTTATCACCAATTACAGATATACCATTCATTACTCCATCAACTTTTGCAATCATTTCACTTTTTGGAATAAATGCAGGATGAACTCTTAGTTCTATTTGTTTACCAACTCTTTTTGCAATAGCTAATAGTTTGATAGAATAGTTAAACTCATTGGCAAAATCAATATCTGGAGTATCAATATCTTGAATTCCTTCTATTAATATATCTTCAGGTTTAGCATCAACATCATAAGCAATTGAAGCTAAGATTAGAAGTTTATGGGCTGCATCAAATCCACCAACATCAAAAGTTGGATCAGCTTCTGCATAACCTAACTCTTGAGACTCTTTTAATATAGAATCATAATCAACACCATCATTTATCATTCTAGTTAGCATATAATTACAAGTACCGTTTAGAATACCTCTAATTGATTCTATATTATTTGCAGATAATCCATCTCTTAAGGCATTAATTATAGGAATTCCCCCAGCAACTGCTGCTTCATATTCAAATGGAATATCACCAGCTAGTTTTTCTAAATCATATCTATGATATGCAAGAAGAGCTTTATTAGCTGTAACTACTGGTTTTCCTTTTAATAGTGCTCTTTTAATGATTTCATATGGTCTTTCAACCCCACCCATAAGTTCAACAATAATATCAATAGAATCATCATTTAAAGCTCTATCTAAATCATCTGTTAATTCAATAGTTACATTTCTTTTTTTGCTTAAATCATTTACAACACCAATAGTAGGAACAATTTCAATTCCAGCACGCGAAGTAATAATATCTTTATTATCTTTTAATATGTTTGCTACACTTGCTCCAACAGTTCCTACACCAATAATTGCGATTTTTAACATTTCTTATCCTATAAACTATTTAAATATTTCTTTATATTTTTTGCTGCTTGTCTAATTCTTTTTTCATTTTCAATTAAAGCAATTCTTACATATTGGTCTCCATACTGACCAAATCCAATACCAGGGCTTACTGCCACTTTCGCTTCTGTAAGAAGTTGTTTAGAAAACTCCATACTTCCCAGATGTGCAGCTTTTTCTGGGATTTTTGCCCAAATAAACATAGAAGCATTTGGCACATCCATATTCCAACCTGCATCTTTAAAGGCTTCAATCATTACATCTCTTCTATAATGATACTTTTCAATATGTTGTGCAACACATTCTTGTGGTCCATCAAGTGCAATAGTTGCAGCTACTTGAATAGGTGTAAACATACCATAGTCAAGCCATGATTTGATTCTTTTTAAAGCACCTACTAGTTTTTCATTTCCAACAATAAAACCAACTCTCCATCCTGCCATATTGTATGATTTACTTAAAGTAAATGACTCAACAGCAACATCTAAAGCACCTTCAGCTTGGAAGATTGACGGTGTAACATATCCATCAAAAGTAATATCAGCATAAGCAATATCAGAGATAATATAAAATCTCTCTTTTTTAGCAAGGTCAACCAATTTTTGGTAAAATTCAGGTGTAACGGTTGCACAAGTTGGATTATGTGGGAAATTTACCACCACATATTTAACTTTTGGAATTGATTCTCTTAATGTTTTATTTAATCTTGCAAAAAACTCATCTTCATCAACTTTAAAGTCTCTACCAAATGGTAATTCAAAATTATGAATACATCCACCTGCAAGCATAAAAGCATATGAGTGAATAGGATATGTAGGATCTGGAACAACTGCTACATCTCCTACATTTACAATAGCTTGCACTAAATGAACATATCCCTCTTTACTTCCCATTGTTGCAACGGCATGTTTATTTGGGTCTAAATAATCAACCCCATATTTTCTTTTATACCAATTACAAATAGCAAGTCTTAGTTTATAAATACCTGCACTTGCGCTATAACCATGGTTTTTTGGTTTATCTGCTGTCTCTTTTAACTTGTCAATAATATGTTGTGGTGCTGGACCATCAGGATTTCCCATAGAAAAATCTATGATATCCTCACCTTTTCTTCTAGCTTCCATTTTTATATTATTTACTTCTGCAAACACATAGTTTGGAAGTCTTTTCATTCTTTCAAATTCAATTTCTGGGAACACGACTACTCCTTGATTAGTACGGTTAATCCACGCTTTATGTTAAATAGCGTGTACAAATCTGTTATTTTAATATATCTTGTATTTTCTGGTATAGAAAGTGTTAAATTTCTATATACTTTTTCTTCTTTTGAAACCTTTAGTATATTCAAATGTTCATCATAAAATACCACATAAGGAAGCCAACTATTAAGTGTTTTACTTGCTATGAATATTGTACTTGCTTTATCAATTTTTATAAAATATGGAGATAAAGGTTTAGAAAAAGATACTTTTTCATTTGTTGATACATATGTCGCATCATATAAAGATGCATTTGTTGTATCTAATTCATATACCCATTTATCATTTTCTTCTTTTGTTATATTTAATACTTTACAATCATGTTGAAATAGCTCATTTGATAAGACTAAAGGATCAATGGCGGCTTCTGTTTTTAACTTTATTGTCCAAGTTAAAGTTTCAGTTCCATCATAAACCGTATGCTTTGTAAAATAGTAGTAGTATCCAAGTGACTTTAATGTATCTTTTAAAATTTTTAAAGATTTAGTTGGGCTACTATTTATTTTAAAAGTAACTTCTATATCTTTAGGTGCATTAAATGCAAGAGTTAATAAACCATTTTCTTTTAAAGTTTTTAAAATAGTTTGATAGTTAAGTCCATCAACTGTAGTAAACAAGTACTCTTTTTTAAAAATAAAATTTACTAAATTTTTATGTGTAAGATAGCTATGAGTACCAATGAAGTTTTCAATTTTTTGATTTAACAATTCATTTGCATTAAGACTTATCACTAAAAAAACAGAAATTAAAATTTTTTTTATCATCAGTTTACTCTTTTACTTTATTTCATTAAATTATATATTAAAATACCAGCTGCAACAGATACATTTAAAGAATCAAAATTATTTTCCATACCAATTGATACTTTTAAATCCAATTTACTAATAATTTTATTAGATAAACCTTCCCCTTCACTTCCTAAGAAAAGAGCAACTTTATCTTCTTTTGTTATCGTTCCATATTTTTTTAAATCTGTCCCATTCATAGTTGCACCAATAAGTGCGTAACCACATTGCTTTAGCTCATTTGCAAGATCCAAAGAGTTGGGATACAAAGAAAAGGGCATGTCAAGCATAGCACCAGAACTAGTTCGTATAACCCCTGATTCATTAAGAGATTTTACTCCAGCTGCAACTATTCCATCTACTCCAAGTGCATAAGCAGTTCTTGTAATTGCTCCTATGTTACCTACATCCGTAAGACCATCAAGTACTACTATAAAATTATTTTGCTTCATTTCGTTTATAGGTGTGTAATCGAATTCTTCTTTAAGTTTTAGAAAAAATCCTTGATGATTCCCACCTTTTGCCAAAGATTGGGCTTTTTTGTTATCAAGTCTGATTATTTTTTTACCAAGTTTTAAAAACTTTGAAAAAATCTTTTTATCTAATTCTTTAGAAAACATAACCTCTTCAATGATTGAAGGGTGATTGTCTAAAACGTATAAAACTATTTGTTTGCCATATATTATCATAGGGGGATTTTATCTAAAATATGTTAATAAATATCTTTTGTAAAATTATTTTAACATTTTGTTCCAATCAGGCCATATAATTAGGGTAAAGTTGAAATAAATAATGAAGACAAAAAATGGAAAAAGAAAAGAAGAATTTTATAAAAAGATTTTAAACTTAATTTTCATCTAAAAGTTTTTGATAGATATCTTTGATTTTTTCACCAGTTAATTTAGATAAAAGTTTTGCTTTTACTTTTGGTGCTAAATCAAGCTCTTTTATATCTTCTAAACTTAGATTTTTTCCAGTAGTTGAAATGGGTTCAATGATTACTACCCATTCACCTTTTATAGTTGTTTCTTTAATTTTAGTATAAAGATTTATTGCACTATCTTTAAAAGTTGTTTGGTATTGTTTTGTTAACTCTTTTGCTAAAAAAATAGTTCTATTTTCATCAATATCTTTTAACTCTTCTAAAAGTTTCAAAAGTCTATGTGGTGATTCATATAAAATTGGTAGAATTTCACTATTCATTACTTTTTGTAGTTTCTCTTTTCTCTCAACACCTTTATGGGCTAAGAAACCAAAAAAAGTAAATTCTGTATGTTCAAATCCACTCATGGCAAAGGCTGTTAAAACTGCATTGGCTCCTGGGATAACATCATATTTTATATCATTTTGTATGGCATATTCTACTAAAGTTGCTCCTGGGTCTGAAACACAAGGCATACCAGCATCACTTACATATACAATATTTTTTTCAAAGATATCTTTTGATAATGTTTTTAAAACTTGTTGTTCATTATGTGAATGAAATGATTTAAAATCAGTACAAGGAAAATCTAGATTGTATTTTGAAGCAAAAAGTGTTAGAAGTTTTTTTGTTACTCTTGTATCTTCACAAAAAATAAGTTCCGCTTCCAATAGGGCATCAAGTGCACGCTTAGAAATATCTTCTAAGTTTCCTATTGGAGTTGGAACTAAAGTTAGCATTATAAGACTTGTTGTCTTATTTTTGTGCGTATTTAGCTTTGAATTTCTCTACTCTACCCGCAGCATCAACGATTTTTTGCTCACCTGTAAAGAATGGGTGACAAGCTGAACAAATATCGATTCTCATTGTTTCAACATTTGATTTTGTTTCGAAAGTATTTCCACAAGAACAAGTTACAACACAAGCTTTGTAGTCTGGGTGAATTTCTTTTCTCACTTTGTTTCCTTTTAATTATGTAATATTTAACAAAAGGTCGAGTCTCGTTTGTCGCCCTTTATTAGATATTTAAAATAAGATTGGGATTATACTGTAAAATACTTAAGAATATCTGAATTTAAGTTCTCTATAATATTTGTCTCTTGTAATTGATTAAATTGTGATTTGTTAAAAGTATTTTGTCTTTTTGCTAGTTTTGAAGTATTTAAGGATATCTTTTCTTCTAGTTGTTCTTTTGTAAGTTTACCATCAATGAATTCTAATGTCTCAAGAATACCAATAGAACTCATCGCATTTGGTTTTCTTGTATATTTTTTTTCTAAAAAAAGAACTTCATCTATTACTCCATCTTTTATCATCTGTTTTGTACGAAGAGCTATTCTTTTTTTTAACTCTTCTCTATCCCAATATATCTCAAAAAGTTTAAGCTTTGGGGAAATTGGTTTTTTTGGATTTTCTATGAAATATTGGCTAGGAGTCAAGCCACTTTTTTTATAAATAGAATAAGCTTTTTGTATACGATATTTATCATTAGAAGCTATTTTTTCCATATATGTTTTATCTAAGTCAAAAAGCATTTTATAAATATTTTCATGGGGCATATCAAGTTTTACATCTTCTCCTACACCTTCACTTATACCTTCAATTAATATTTTAAGGTAAAAGCCTGTTCCACCTACGATAATAAGATTTTTGCCCTTTTGTCTGGCGAATTCTTTAGCTTTTTTATAACATTGCAAAAATTCAACCACATCAAAACTTTCATTTACAAAAACTTCATCTATGCCAAAATGGATGATTCCATCTCTCTCTTTAAGTGTAGGTTTTGCAGAGGCTATATCTATTTCTTTATAAACAGAAAGTGAATCTAAAGATAAGATTATAGAGTTTGTTTTGTGGGCCATATCTATTGATAAGCCCGTTTTACCTGAAGCTGTTGCTCCTATGATTGCTATTTCTTTCATAAAACTCAAATTTCCTAGTTTTTTTCTACTTTTATAACATCATAAATATCTGTTCTTCTATCTTTTAGATTATTTACACTTCCTACACTATGAAGTTCTGTTAAAAGCTCTAAATCCACATCAGCTATAAGTATCATCTCAGTATTTGGTGTTGATTCAGCTTTTACACCATTTGCAGGAAATGCAAAATCACAAGGAGTGAATACTGCTGATTGGGCATATTGAATATCCATGTTCTCAACTTTTGGTAAGTTTCCTACACAACCTGCAATTGCTACATAACACTCATTTTCTATAGCTCTTGCTTGGGCACAAATTTTAACTCTTGAGTAACCATTTTGAGTATCCGTTAAAAATGGTACAAATAGTATATCCATCCCTTCTTTTGCAAGAAGTCTACTTAACTCTGGGAACTCACTATCATAACAAATTAGTACTCCAATTTTTCCACAATCTGTATCAAAGGCTTTGATTTTATCAGAGCCTTTTAGTCCCCAAACTTTTTGTTCATCTGGAGTTACATGTATTTTGGCATATTTTTCTATCTCACCATCTCTTTTACACACAAAACCTACATTGTTTAGTGTTCCATCAACAAGTTCTGGCATACTTCCCGTGATAATATTTATGTTATAAGCAATGGCAAGTCTTGAAAAGTCTTCTTTAAATCTTTCTGTATATTTTGCAAGTTCTCGTATAGCATCTGCTTCACTTAAGTGATTAAACTCAGCCATTAAAGGAGCATTGAAAAACTCTGGGAAAAGTGCAAAATCACTTCTATATCCAGATACTGCATCAATAAAGTATTCAGCTTGTTCGATTACTTCTTCATAGTTTTTATAAAGTCTCATTTGCCATTGAATAAGTCCTAATCTTATGACTTTTTTTTGTGCCATTGGTTTTATGGTTGGTTTTGCATAATATATGTTGTTCCAAGCTAGTAAACAAGCATACTCTTTACTATCAATATCACCCTCGAGATAATTTTTTATTACTCTTTTTACAAAAAAGTCATTTGATAGTTGAAAATTAAGTACGGGATCATAAATCTCTCGCTCTTTTACTTTTTGTATATACTCTTTTGGTGTGATTTTGTCTGCATATTTAGAATAATTTGGGATTCTTCCTCCAAAAATTATTCCTTTTAGATTAAGCTCTTCACAAAGCTCTTTTCTAAAGTCATATAATCTTCGACCAAGTCTTAGTCCTCTGAAATTTTTATTAATAAAAACATCTACACCATAAAGCATATTCCCATTATCATTATGTGTGTCAAAGGTATAGTTACCAGTAATATCTTTATAACTGTGAGTATCATCAAATTTTGTATAATCAACTATAATACTAAGTGCAAAACCTGCAAACTCACCATCAATTTTTATTGCAACTTGTCCATTTGGAAATTTCTCAATTAAAGCTTCAAACTCCTCTTTACTCCAAGATGATTCATCAAGATGACGATATTCATCTTCCATCAAAGAGCAGATAGAGTTGTGGTCTTCTTTTTTTAAATATACTAATTCAATTTTATCTATATGTTTTGGATCCATTATTATTTCCGTCCTTTTATTATGAAAAGATTATATTATAATATTTGATTGTTACTCATAAAACAATTAAATATAAAATATCTTTCAAATAATTTATTTGATAAAATACGCCACATGAATAATATAATGAAAAAACTTAATGATTTTAGTGAACTGGTTATGTTCAAACACTCGATTTTCTCACTACCTTTTATATTTATAGCGATGGTTGTAGCAGCAAATGGGTGGTTTGGATGGAGATTGTTTTTTTTAGGAATTTTAGCAGCAGTTACAGCTAGAAATTTTGCAATGGCATTTAATAGATATCTAGATAGAGATATTGATTCTTTAAATCCAAGAACAGAAAATAGACCAAATGTTGATGGAAGATTATCTGCTAAGTCAATTTTGACTTTTACTCTTCTTAATGCAGCAGGATTTATAATTGTTGCAGCTTTTGTAAATAAACTTGCTTTAATCTTATCTGTTCCTATTTTACTAGTGATTGGTTCATACTCATATTTTAAAAGATTCTCTTACTTTGCTCACCTTATTTTAGGGGTTTCTTTAGGACTTGCTCCCATAGCTGGGGTTGTAGCCGTTAGTGAAACTATTACATTATGGTCAGTTTGTCTAAGTATTGGGGTGATGTTTTGGGTTGCTGGTTTTGATTTACTTTACTCACTTCAAGATATAGATGTGGATAAAAAGCTAGGACTTCATTCTGTTCCAAGTGTTTTTGGTGCAAAAAATACAATGCTATTTTCAAAGATAGCACATAGTTTTACAGTTTTATTTTGGCTTTTATTTGTAATAAACTCTAATAGTGGGGCTTTTGCATACTTAGCAGTAATAGTTAGTGCAGTGATGTTAAGTTATGAACATTACTTAGTAAATAAAGATTTTAGAAAAATAGATAAGGCATTTTTTACTGTAAATGGTTATTTAGGTATAATATTCTTTATATTAATAATAATCGATACTATCACAAAATAGGCTTATAATTATTTTATAAAACAATTATAAGCTAAGCTGTGATACTATTCCAATCCATTTTTAAATGCGTCTGTGGCTCAACTGGATAGAGCTCCCGGTTTCGGCCCGGGTGGTTGTGGGTTCGAATCCTACCAGGCGTGCCATAAAGAAGCCCGATATAATCACTTATTTGAGTGTTTATATCGGGCTTTTTTTATTTCTTTAAAAATTAACTTCACACTTATTTCTCGATTTTGCTGTTTATCTTCATTAAATAATAGATATCCTTCTTGCAGTTTTTGATTGATTTAAATTTTACTATCATTTTAACAACTCCTTTGAGTTATTAAAAAAACTCAAAAAATTTTAGAATCTTAATCTAAATGAAAATTGAATTTCATTCTACTTGTAAAAGGAGACTGTGCCCCTGTTGAATCCTATAATTTTTTTATATACTTTTTGTTATGATAATGTAATTAATATAATGGAGAAAAGTATTGCGAAAAGCAGTCCCTTATTATCTTTTACTTACTTATTCCATAAGTGCATTTTTTATGTTTAGTAGTTGGAATTCTGAAATTATAGATTGTTACTTATTTACTTGTCTACAAATTCTTGTGTCAATTATATTTTTTGCTTTATTCATTTTTATAAAAGTAAATCTTTTTAAAAATAATCGGGTAATGTATTTGAAACGAAATCAACCATTATATTTAGAAATAAATAGAGAAGACAATTTGTATATTATAAGTATAATTGTATTTACAATTATTGGATTTTCTTTGCCAAAATATTTAAATAAAAATTATGATAGCAATATAATAAGTAAACAAATATATAAAGTATCGTCAAAAGGTGTTCATGATTTTACATCAACTGCAAGAGGAGATTATCTTATTTTAGTTAATTTAAAAACTAAAAAAACTAAGAGATACTATACTGAAACATCAAAATTTAAAGTAAATGATGAACTAAAACTTATAAAGAAATCAGGTTTTTTGGGTTTTGATTATTTTGAAATGATCAAACTAGAAACTAATGATAATATATAATTATTCTATAAATACTTTTTGAGATTCATTTTTTTATTTTTCTTACATTTTGTAATATTTCCAAGAATCCATTTTTATTTTTGTTAATATTTATCATCAAAAAATTTATTTGGAAAAAGGATATAAGATGATAAATATATTAGGTAGTTCCTTGTTTATTATATGTATAGTAGGAATATATTTTTATGCGAAGAATAAATCAGAGCAAAGTAAAAAAATACCTTTTAAAATACGATATGAAAAAAATAGAAAGCTTTAATTCTCACAAACTCTTTTAAAATAAATTCCTCTTCAAAAAATCTTTAAATAAACAATTTCAGAAATAAAATCAATTTTATAATGGCATAATTATTTTGAGTATTTTCAACAATATAAAAAATTATTTATTATTTCTTGATTTAACATTGCTAAGTAATTAATGCTTTTAAATGTATAAAATTAGTATCATTTAAAGATGTAACAAAAACATTAAAAATATTTTATTGAACATTTTATTGTAAATTTATTGAATATTATAAAATATTAAACCCCTTAAATAAGGGATTTTACAAAAATAAAATAAAATAAAATATTAGTTTAAGTATAGTTTTATTTATATGATTTTTAATTATATTTAAATAACTTAAATGTAATTAAATTCTTATATTGTATAAAAAATATACAGTATAAAATTATTATTTTATTATAAATAATGATAGGATTTCTCAGTTTAAATTATCTATTGTTTGAATGATTTATGTTGTTTCGAGGACATAAGTATTTTTATCATAAACAATATCTACTAGAAGTCTCGATTAAAATTTATATAAATTAAGGAAAAAGAATGACTAAGAATAGAAGAGATTTTATTAAAAAAACTGGTTTAGCAGGAATTACAGCAGCAGTAGCAATTCCATCAGTTGCTAGTGCAGATTCTTCAAAAAAGTTTAGATGGAAAATGACAAATTGTTATGGAGCAGGGGCTCCTTTTTATTCTACTGGACCTGGAAGTGCAAGTTATTTTTGTAAAAGAGTTGAAGAGTTAACTAATGGAAGATTGAGAATCAAACATTATCCAGCTGGTGAATTAATTCCTGCAATGGAAGGTTTTGATGCTGTATCAAAAGGTACGATTGAGATGAACTGGGGTAACTCATTTTTCTGGGCAGGTAAAACATTTGCAGCTCAATATTTCACGGCAGTTCCTTTTGGTATGACTTTTGAAGGTACAAATGCTTGGTTACAATTTGGTGGTGGACAAGAGCTTTGGGATGAGGTTTATAAACCATTTAATGTGATTGGTTTAGCAGCTGGAAATACAGGTACTCAAATGACTGGTTGGTTCAAAAAAGAGATAAATGGTGTTAAAGACTTAGATGGTTTAAGAATGCGTGTTCCAGGACTTGCTGGAAAAGTTCTTGAGCAATTAGGTGTTAGTGTTAAGTTATTACCAGGTGGAGAGATTTTCCCCGCCTTAGAAAGAGGTGTAATTGATGCAGCAGAATTTGTTGGACCGTTCCAAGATAGAAGAATGGAATTCCAAAAAGCTGCTAAATATTACTATACAACAGGATGGGGAGAACCAAGTAATACAACTGAGTGTTTGATTAATAAAGATGCTTGGGCAACACTACCAAAAGATATTCAAGCAATAGTAAAAACAGTTGCAGCTGAGTGTAATCTTATGGGACTTTCTTGGTCTGAAGCAAATAACTCAGAAGCATTAGATGATTTGGTAAAAAATCAAGGTGTTATTGTAAAAACATTACCAAATGAAGTTATTAAAAAACTAAGAGAAGTTACTTTTTCAACTTATGACAAGCTTACTGCAAAAGATCCTTTGGTTAAAAAAGTTCATGAGAGTTACTTTAACTTTAAAACTATTCATGATGGTTGGCAAGATAAAAGTGAATTAGTGGTTATGACTAAGTTGAAATAATGAAAGAGTTAGCACTTTTAGCAAATAGACTTGATACGCTTATAATGCGTATCGGTCAAATAACTTCTTGGCTAATTTTTATTTTAGTTTTATTAGTTGCTGGGGATGTTCTTTTTAGATATTTTTTTCATATAAGTTCTATTGCCGAACAAGAGTTTCAATGGCATCTTTTAGCAGCAATTGCAATATTTGGTTCTGCTTATACTTTCCAACAAAAAGAACATGTAAGAGTTGACCTTTTTTATCACAGTTATAGTAAAAATGTAAAAAGATGGATGAATATTTTAATTCCTTTAATAATAATTCTTCCTTTTTCTGCTTTTATAATTTATTTATCAAGTGATTATGTATTGCAATCTTATGCAAATAATGAAGTCTCACCTGATCCTGGGGGATTACCTTATAGATACTTAGTAAAAGGACTTATACCTTTAGGTTTTATACTTATTTTTATTCAAGGATTAGCAGTTTTATTAAAAGCCATAACAAAAACAGAAAGCGAGTTATAATTTATGGATCCACAAATATTAGCAATTTTAATGGTTGTATCTCTTTTTACATTGATTTTAGCAGGAGTTCCAGTTGCTTTTGCAATAGCAGGTGCTGGTTTGTTTTTTGGAGCAATTGGGGTAGATATGAATCTATTTAATTTACTTCCTGCAAGAATCTTTGGAGTTTTGACTAACTATACACTTTTGGCAGTACCTTTATTTGTTTTTATGGGAATACTTTTAGAAAAATCCCGTATAGCAGAAAAGATGCTTGATGTATTAGGACTTTTATCTGGTAAAAAGCCTGGAGGAATGGCTATCGCAATTATTGTTGTGGGTATTCTTATGGGTGCATCAACAGGAATTGTAGGGGCAACAGTTGTTACTCTAACAATGATTTCACTTCCTACACTTTTACGAAGAAATTATAGTCATAGTGTTTCATGTGGTACGATTTGTGCTTCAGGAACATTGGGACAAATTTTACCTCCTAGTTTAGTTCTTATATTATTGGCAGATATTAGTGGAGAAGCCATAGGGCCTCTTTTTGCTGCTGCTTTAATCCCAGGATTACTTTTAGCTTGCATGTATATTTTATATATTGTTTTTTTGAGTTGGTTTTTCCCTCAACATGTGCCACCAATTGATATTGAAGAGAGAGAATCTTATTCAAGAAAAGAGTTATGGATAGAGTTTATAAAATCAGTTGCACCACCTTTTCTTTTGATATTTGCAGTTTTAGGTTCTATCATTGGAGGACTTGCAGCTCCTACTGAAGCTGCTTCAATGGGAGCAATAGGTTCACTTGTGATAGTTTTCTTGAGTAAAAGACTTAGCATGGATGTATTAAAAGAAACCTTATACGAAACTATGAAAGTAACTGGTATGATTATGTTCGTTTTATTGGCTTCTCAAATATTTGGGCTGAGCTTTAGAGGATTAGAGGGAGATTATTTAGTAGAAGATCTTTTCGCCGCAATTCCAGGGGGAATGTGGGGTTCTATTATTTTTATGATGTTTGTACTTTTTGTATTAGGTTTCTTTTTAGAATGGATTGAAATATCTTATATTGTATTGCCATTGGTTTTACCTATATTTCATGCTTTGGATATAAATATGATATGGCTAGGTATTTTAGTTGCACTAAATTTACAAACTTCATTTTTAACTCCACCTTTTGGTTGGTCTTTATTTTTCTTAAAAGGGGTTGCTCCTAAAGAGATAAAGACTATGGAGATATATAAAGGTGTTTTACCTTTTATTGGAATTCAGATTTTTGTTATTGGGCTAGTGATGCTTTTCCCAGATATTGCTTTATGGTTACCAAAAGCAATTGGATGGATGTAAGAAAAATATAAACTAATTATAATAAAATTCTAAAAAGGATATTTAAATAAATATGAATAAATTACTTAAAACACAAACTTCACAAAAAGGCATGGTAGTATCACCCCACCATGCAGCTTCAGATGCAGGACTTGAGATACTAAAAAAAGGGGGCAATGCAATTGAAGCTTCAATTGCTGTTGCTTCTTCTTTAGCAATACATTATCCTCACATGACAGGTATTGGAGGAGATGCCTTTTGGTTAGTTTATGACCCAAAAGAGGGTGTTTCTTTTATAGAAGCCTCTGGGTATTCTGGATTTGATGTAAAAAAAGAGTTATATGAAGGATTAAATGAAATACCTTTTAGGGGAAAATTAGCTGCAAATACAGCAGCTGGTGCTGTTTCTGCTTGGGATTTAGCTTTTGAAAAAAGTAAAACTTGGGGTGGGAAAATGACCCCTTCAAATCTTCTTAGTGAAGCTATAAATTCTGCAAATAGTGGTATTAAAGTAACTAAATCATTAAGTGATACATTAAATGAAAAACAAGCTGAACTTCAAGCTGATAGTTTTTTTGCAGATGTTTATTATCCAAATAAAGAAGTTCCAAAAGAGGGTGAGATTTTAGTTCAAAAATCATTGGGTGAAACATTAAAAAGGATTTCCCAAGAAGGCTTTGACACTTTTTATAGGGGCTCTTTATCAAAAGATATTGCAAATGACTTTTTAAAAAGGGAAGGATTTATAACTCTTAATGATTTAAATAATCATCAGGCAAGTTGGAATAAGGCACTAGAATTGCAAACTTCTCAAGCAAAATTATTTAATGCTTCAGCTCCTACACAAGGGGTCGCTTCTTTGATGATATTGGGATTATTTGATCGTTGGGTAGAAAAGTTACCCCAATTGGATTCTTCTAATCATGTACACTTGTTAGTAGAAGCTACAAAAATAGCTTTTTCTCATAGGGCAAAAATGGACACTTCAGCAAGTCCAGAAAAACTACAAGCTTGGTTGGAACCAGAATATTTAGATAAATTAAGTGAAAAAATTGATTTACAAAAAGCTAAAGCTTGGAGTAAAGAAACAGCGCCTGGTGATACTACTTGGTTTGGAGCTGTTGATTCCCAAGGTAGAGTTGTAAGTGCTATTCAAAGTATTTATCATGAGTTTGGTAGTGGTTTGATGTTACCTAAGACTGGTATCGTTTGGCAAAATAGAGGTTGCAGTTTTTCTTTGGATTCTTCACATATTCAAACTTTGATGCCACATAAAAAACCTTTTCATACTTTAAATCCTGCTATTGCTTTATTTAATGATGGAAGAGTAATGGCGTATGGAACAATGGGCGGAGATGGACAACCTCAAACCCAAGCCGCTGTATATTCAAGATATGCATACTATAATGATGATTTACAAACTACTATTAATAAACCAAGATGGTTATTAGGTAGAACTTGGGGAAATTCATCTGAAAGTTTAAAATTAGAATCTCGTTTTCCACTTGATTGTCAAGAAGATTTGATAAAAAAAGGACATGATGTAGAAATCTTATCATCTCTTGATTCTGCTGTTGGGCATGCAGGTGCAATAGTATGGCATCCTAATGGAAAAATAGAGGGTGCAAGTGACCCTCGAAGTGATGGAAAAGCATCAAATTTATAAAAATAAATAAGGATAAAAATTAATGAATGAATTATTAGTTCTGTTGCCGATTCTTTTAGCATCTGGTGTAATAGCAGGTTTGTTAGCAGGTTTATTAGGAGTTGGTGGCGGTATTGTTATAGTGCCAATGCTTTATCATATATTTATTTATTTAAATATTGATATTACAGTTGCAATTCCACTATCAATTGGTACTTCACTATCTACAATTGTAGTAACTTCTATTATGTCTGCAAGATCACACCATAAAAAAGGTGGAATAGATTGGGATTTGACTAAGAGATGGGTACCTCTTGTTATCATTGGAGTACTTATAGGTTCTTTTTCTTCTAAATATATTGATGCTTCAACTTTGAAATTTATGTTTGGCATCTTATTATTGGTAGTTTCTATTCATATGATAATAAGTAGTTTCAAAAGTATAATTATAGCTAAGCAGTTACCTGGTAATTTTGGGCAATCAACTTTTGGATTATTATTAGGTGGTTTTGCTTCACTTTTGGGTATAGGAGGAGGAACTCTTATGGTTCCTCTACTTACTCTTTTTTCTTATCCCATACATAGAGCTGTAAGTACAGCTTCAATATTTGGTTTGGTTATTAGTATTCCAGCAACTATTGGTTATATAATTGTTGGTTGGGGTGCTCCAAATCTACCTGTAGGATCTACTGGATATGTGAATTGGATTGGATTTATCGCACTTGTTCCTATGACTATGTTATTTGCTCCTTTAGGAGTAAAATTAGCATATAGACTTAATGTAAAGCAATTAAAAGTAGCTTTTGCTGTTTTTTTAGCTTGCGTTGGAGTAAAAATGCTTTTAGTTTAAGTATTTAAATAAAGATAAAGAAGAGAGTTCTCTTATTTATCTTTATTTTCAATTCTTTGCTTATAATACCCAAAAGCAATTATTGCAATTGCAACAAATACAAATCCAATAATCTCATTTTGTAAATCTGACATCAATAAATCCTAAATAAAAATTTAATCTTTTGTAAAAATAAAGGCAAAATAACCAAATGCCATCTCCCCTAAACTAACTATTCCCCACATGGGAGCGTAAAAAATACCAATTGCAATAGAGATAATTAAAGCAATTAAAAAAGCCACTTTAGGTTTCTTTATAAATTTTGCAAGGACAAATCCAAGAATAACAAAGATAATAAGATAAATTAACATAATAAACTCACTTTTTTAGATATCACAAAAATTATTGAATGTAATTTGAAAATATGCACCGGTGTATTGTTTTTTGTTATAAGTATAAGTGCTATTAAAGACTTCTATAGAGGCATCATGATATTCTGTAATTATTTGGTGTGACATAGATAATCCAATACCTGTACCTATACTTTTATGTTTGGTTGTAAAATATGGTTCAAAAACTTTATGCATGATAGTATCATCTATTCCCCCTGCATTATCTTTAATTACTAATATAAGTTGATTATTTATTTTCTGTGTTTCAATAAAAATAAGCTTCTCTTCATTGTCTTTTAGTCTTTCTTTTATCGCATCTTTTGCATTATTGATAATATTAATAAATGCTTGAATAATTTGATTTTGAAACCCTTCAATTTTACAATCATCTTTAAAATTTGTAATCAAATTTATATGATTGTTATTTATCGATGGTTTTAAAATAGTTAATGCTTTTTCAAGTGTTTCTACAATTGAGATTTTTTCTTTTTGATTTGTATTTTTTATAAAATTCCTAAAATCATCTATTGTTTGAGATAAATAATTAGTTTGTCCCATAATTTTTTCCATATCAGAAACTATTTGGGGAGAAATCTTTTCAACTAATTCATTTCTTACTAGTATCCCACTTGCAATTGTTGAAATCATACTAAGTGGTTGTCTCCATTGATGGGCGATATTTCCTATCATTTCACCCATTGAAGCTAGTTTTGATTGAGATTCTAATAATTTTCGTTGGGATATATCTTGACAAATTCCTATGTATCCATAGGTTTCATTATCTTTATTTTTTAAAGCAGTAATTGTTATAAGTACTGGAATATGTTCTCCGTTTTTAGAGATAACTGTCCATTCATTTTCATTCTTTAATCCCAAATCTGTTTTGGCTGAAAATACTTCAAAACTTGATGTTATATTAATGTTTAACTCTTTTGATAGATATGTTTTTCTTTGTTTAATTTCTGATTTTAGATGAAAAAGTAAGGGAGTATGAATATTTACAACTTCTTTTGCCTTATATCCTAAAATTCTTTCAGCTTCTTTATTAAACTGTTGAATAACTCCATCTATATTTGTACTTATTATCATATATCCAGAGTTATCAAAAATAGTAGTTTGTAATTCTAATGCTTTGTGCAAGTTTGCTTCATTTTCTTTTTCATTTGTTATATCATAAAACCACCCAATAATTGCATTTTCACCATCATATTCAATATTCATATAAGAAGCTAGTACATAAACTTGTTTATTGTTTATTTTTACTTCCATTGTCATATTATAAATACTATTTCCATTGAGTAGTTCTTTTTCAATATTTTCATAAGCAGTTTTATTTATATAATAATCTTTTGGATTCATTCCATAAACATTGTCTTTATTTACTTGTAATAGTTTAGAATAGGCATCATTAGCAAAAATTACATAATCTTTATTTTTTTTAGTTTTTTTTGTAATTCTTATGGAAATAGGACTAAGATCAAGTAGATATTCAAGGCGATGTTGACTTTTTTCTAAAACAGTTCTAGAATCTTTTATAGATAAAATCATTTTATTAATACTTGAAGAGAGTTCATTTATTTCTGTACTCTTAGAATAAGGAATAGGCTTATTTGGTATTCCATGACTATTATCATTATTAATTGCATCAATAATATTTGAAATAGGTTTTAATATATAGTATTTTATACTTAGATATAAAAATAAAATCAATAATATAGATAAGAAGATAGTATTTATAATAGTATCATATATTATTGCATCTAGCTCTTCATTTAAAGCTGAATCACTAAGGTAAATGGTAATGGTACCAAGGAGATTATTTGAAGAGTCAGTAATGTTTGAACTATTAGAAAAAAATGAATTTGCTAATTGTTTATTTTGTTCTTCATCTTTATCATCATAGTCCTCGATAATAGAGTTTTTGTCTTTTATTCTTCCACTTATATAAACATTTTTACCTAATACTTTTCCTAAATTATAATCTTTTATCACAATTGCAAAAATATTTTTATCTTTAAGTTCATTAGTTACAATTTTTTCATATTCATTTGGAGAATAAGACGCAAGTAGTATTGAAATATTGTTTTTTAATGAAAGCATAGACTCTTTTGAGTCATCTTTCATCTCTTTTAAAATAGAATTTTTTGTTTTTTGATAGTTATATGTTGAATTAATTAGCATAATACTTACTACAAGAGTAATAATTATTAATCCAAGTTTTGTTAATAATGAATATTCTGTATTTTTCATCTTTTAGTTACTTTCAATGCCCAAAACATTGTGTTCAATAAAATAAGTTTTTTGTTTTATGTTATCAGCTGTAATTATATTCACTGGAAGTTGTATCTCTTTTTGAACTTTTTTTCCTTTTATATAATTATTTATTTGTTCTAAGGCTAACTTCCCCATAATAAAAGGTTGCTGTACTGCTGCTGCTAATATTATATTTTTAGGGATTAATTCTAAAAATTCAGGTTCTAAATCAAAAGTAATTAGTGATATTTCATTTTGTTTATTAAAATCATTTATTGCTTTAATAGCTGCTCTATAAGTTTTTGAAGATTGCAACCAAATTGCATGTAAATCTGGATAACTTTTTATCATATCTTTTACCAAAATGTAAGTTTCTTCTTCTGTTCTTGTCTTAACTTGTTTTAAATCAGCACTTTTAAATGGAGATTCTTCTAATGCTTCTATAAAACCAGCTGTTCTGGCTTGGGTAATGAGCTTTTTTTGTGGAAGAGCTATAATTCCAACTTTTGCATTTTTGTAACCTTTTTTAGATAATTCATTTGTAAGATATATACCAAGATTATATGCTCCAAGTTTATTATCTGAAGAGATATAAGATACATAGCTCTTATTTTTTGTTCCGGCATCAGAAACTACAACTGGAATATTTGCTTCTTTTGCAAGTTTTAGAATTATTTCTGCAGAGTATGAATTTATGGGAGAAAGTATAATTCCATCAACTTTATCTGTTATAGCTTTTACAGTATTTTCTAATTCTTTTTTATGATTATTATGAGAATCAAGTACACTTAATTTGTAACCCAAGTCTTCACAACTATTTTTAATTCCCTTTTCCATGATTTGCCAAAAAGGAATTTCTAGATTATCAACTATATATACTATTCTTTTGGTTTGAGTGTTTTTTTCATATGCATTTGCCCATGATATGAAAGTAAATAAAAAGACAATTAAAAATTTTTTCATATGCATTTGTTTGGTTCTTTTTCTAATTAAAATAATAGTAGCAAATTCTATCATAACATTTAAAAAAGTAATATTTTATTAATTATTGTAGAATATAAATAAATTTTTTTTGTATAATTATAGATTGTATAAAATTTATACAGACAAAACTTTAAATTAAATATAAGGATAAGATATACTAAAGTAATGTTACAAAAAGACACTAAAACGGACTATTTAATTTTTACAGATTTAGATGGAACACTTTTGGATCATAAAACTTATGAGTTCAATGAAGCTAAAGAGATGCTTGATTTTATAAGAGAGCAAAAAATACCATTAATAATCGTCACAAGTAAAACAAAAGATGAGGTTGTTGAATTACAAAAGAAATTAGATATTTCTTTTCCTTTTGTTATAGAAAATGGTGCTGGAATATTTATTCCAAAAGAAAAAACTTATGAGCTTATTTCTTTAGGGAAAAATTACGATACTACAATTAGTGCATTTAAAGAATACTCAAAAAAGTTTCCCATCCAAGGGTTTCATGAAATGAATGATGAAGAGGTTTCTTTATATACGGGACTTCCCAAAAATAAAGCAAAAAAAGCAAGAAAAAGAACTTTTAGTGAGCCTTTTATTTTAAAAGATGAAACAAAAGCTAAACAGTTGAAACAATTGGTTTTAACTGATGGTTTTGATGTGGTAAAAGGGGGAAGATTTTATCATTTAATTACTTTTGGACAAGATAAAGCAAAAGCTGTATTGGAGATGAAAAAGTATTATGATAACTTATATAATAAAAATTTTAAAACAATTGCTTTAGGTGATGGCGAAAATGATATCACTATGTTAAAATGTGTAGATATTCCAATTTTAATAAAAAAATATGATGGTTCATTTATCAAGTGTGAAATAAATAATCTCACCAAATCAAGATTTATTGGGCCAAAAGGCTGGAATAATAGTTTAAAAAGGATTTTAAATGTTAAATAAAGAACAACTAGAAAATATATTTTCATCAATACTAGAAGAGATTCATCCAAAAAAACTTATTAAAAAACAATGTAAGTTTGTAAATGATAAGTTTTATGTGAATAGTGAATTCTTTGAGATACCAAAAAATAAAAAAATTCATATCTTTGGTTCTGGAAAAGCAGTTCTTAGTATGGCTGAAGCATTATATGAAATCATGGAAGAAAAAATAGATAAAGCACTCTTAGTAGGAGCTTATGAAAATAATTTCAAAAAACAAAATCTCACATATATAAAAAGTACCCATCCTCTACCAAGTCAAAAGAGTGTAAAAGGTGCAAAGGCTTTAATAAAAGAGTTTGAATCCCTAGATGAAGATGATTTTTTTATATATTTATTATCAGGTGGAAACTCTGCTTTAGTAGAACTCCCTGCAGATGAAATAAGTCTTGAAGAATTTCAAGAAACAACAAAACTTATGTTAGAAAATTCAATGCCAATAGAATCAATAAATTGTGTAAGAAAACATATTTCTCAAGTAAAAGGTGGAAGATTAGCTAGATTTACAAAAGCAAAAGGAGTAGTTTTAACTCTGAGTGATGTTTTAGGGGATAATTTAGAAGCTATTGGTTCTGCACCACTTTATTTTGATAGTACAACTTTTCAAGATGCTTTTGATGATTTGAAAAAATATAATATATTTGAAAAAGTACCAAATTCTGTGCAAAACTATCTTCAAAAAGCTATTAAATCAAAAGATTTAGAAACCCCTAAAAGTGAATCTTCAAATATAAAACATTATTTAATAGGTTCAAATGATATTTTGCTAAATGAGGCAAAAAATATTTTAGAAAAGAAAAATCTAAATCCAATCATAGTAGATGAAAAAATAGATGATGATGTTGAACTTGTATGTAAAAATCTTTTGCAATTTTGTAAAGAAAAAAAAGAGGGTTGTTTTATTTTTGGAGGAGAAGCAACTGTAAATGTTAGTGGAAATGGTAAAGGTGGAAGAAATCAACACTTAGTTTTATCTTTTCTAAACTCTTATCCAAAAGATGAAAATATAATATTTTTAAGTGGTGCAAGTGATGGGATAGATGGAAATTCTGATGCTTGTGGTGCAATAATTGATAAAGATACAGTAAAAAAAGTGCAAGAGTTAAATTTAGATATAAAAAAATACATGGAAGATTTTGATTCAAATATCTTTTTTGATAAATTAAATCAACTTTTAAAACCAGGTCCCACCCATAATAATATGCTTGATATTGTGATTATATTAAAAAATTAAGGAGATAAAGATGTCTGATTTTTTTCAAAATGGTGTAATAACTACTTTACAAAAGTTAGGTAATAGAACACTTGAAGATATGGAAAAAGAGCTTTTAAAATTTAGTCAAAGAAGAAGAATGGTTCTTTTATTGCCTGCTTTATATTCAGAGTTTCAAACTCCAGCTATGCATAGAATCATAGAAGAATTAAAAAGTGTGAAATATCTTTATAAGATTATTTTAGGACTTGATCAAGCTACAAAAGAGCAGTTTGAAGAGGTCAAAGAACTTATGTCAAAACTTCCTTGTGAAGTTGATATTTTATGGAATGATGGGCCAAAGATAAAAGAGCTTTATTCTGATTTGACAAAAGAGGGATTTCCTGGACTTGAAACACCGGGAAAAGGAAGAAATGTCTGGACAATGATGGGTTATGGATTAGCAGACAAAGATGCCTATGCTTTTGCTCTTCATGATTGTGATATTGTAAATTATAATAGAGAAATTCCAGCAAGACTTTTTTTCCCAATAGTTCATCCAGCACTTGATTTTGAATTTAATAAAGGTTTTTACTCAAGGGTTACAAATAAGCTTCATGGTAGAGCTACAAGGTTGCTTTATACTCCTTTGATAAATTCACTTAAAAAGGTTTATGGAGGCAATAGGTATTTGGATTATATGGAGAGTTTTAGGTACTCTTTATCAGGTGAGTTTTCATTTATAAGATCTCTTGGTCGAGGTATTGGTATTTCTCCCACTTGGGGGTTAGAAGTTTCTACATTAAGTGAAGTATATAAAAATACTTCAAATAAAAGAATCTGTCAAACAGAGATAATGGAAACTTATGAACATAAGCATCAAGAACTAAGTAGTCAAGAAGAGGGTGGTGGTATTTATAAGATGGCAAATGATATTGCTAAGACCCTTTTTAGAGTTATGGCTCAAGAAGGAGTGGTTTTTTCTTCTAGTTCTTTTAAAACTCTACTTGCAACATATTTTCAAGAATCAAGATTTGAAATATCAAAATTCAATGCTTTGAGTAAATTAAACGCACTAGATTATAATAGGGAAAAAGAAATAGAGGCTGTAAAGACCTTTCAAGATGCTATAAAAGCTGCAGCAGATGAGTTTTATGAGGATCCCATGGGAATTCCATCTTTATCTCCTTGGATTACAGTTCGTTCTGTTATGCCTGATTTTTCTGCAAAATTTAATAAATATGTAAAGGAGGATAATGAATGAAAGGTCCAAAACATATATCAGATCCTAAACATACAATAAATAAAAGACTTCATAAACTTTATCCAGAAGAGATTGCCCAAAGGGCTGTTAATGATATCATTGATTTGATTTTTAAATATAAACAAAGAATTAAATCAACAGATTATCGTTTAAGTCAAAAAGATATTATTTTAATAACCTATGGCGACCAAGTATCAAAACTTCATCAGCCATCATTAGAGACTTTGAATAACTTTATGAATGACCATCTAAAAGGTGTAATAAATTCTATTCATATTTTACCTTTTTACCCATATTCAAGTGATGATGGATTTTCTGTTGTAAATTATAATGCAGTTGATCCTCATATGGGTTCATGGAGAGAAATAGAATCAATAAGTAAAGATTATAGACTAATGGTAGATGGGGTTATAAATCACATCTCACAATTTTCTGATTGGTTTAAAGCATATTTAGCAGGTGATCCATATTTTCAAGACTTTTTTATCAATGTTGATCCTTCAATTGATTTAAGTAAGGTTGTTCGTCCTAGAGCAACGCCGCTATTAAGTGAATTTATTGATGATGAGGGAAAGATAAAAAATATCTGGACAACCTTTAGTAAAGACCAAGTTGATTTAAATTATAAAAGTCATAGGGTTTTACGAAATGTTTTAGATGCTCTTTTTTATTATATTGAAAAGGGAGCTACTTTAATAAGGTTTGATGCCATAGCTTTTATTTGGAAAGAGATAGGAACCTCATGCGTTCATCTTCCTCAAACCCATGAGTTAATACAACTAATGAGAGAAGTTCTTCATGAAGTTGCACCCGAGGTTATAATTATCACAGAAACAAATGTTCCACATAATGAAAATATTTCATATTTTGGAAGTGGTGACGATGAGGCTCAGATGGTATATAATTTTGCTTTACCTCCTTTATTACTTCACTCAATATTAAACTCAAATACTACAAAATTAACAGCATGGGCTAAGACCTTGACCTTACCAAATGATAAGGTTTGTTTTTTCAATTTTACAGCAAGTCATGATGGAATAGGAATGCGTCCAGTAAAAGGGATTCTAGAAGATGAAGAGATTGAGTATCTAGTAAAAACTGTAAAAGAGCATGGAGGATTAGTATCTTATAGGGCAGAAGAAGATGGAAGTGAAACGCCATATGAACTAAATTGTTCTTATATTGATGCTTTGACAAACCCTAATGAAGATCAATATTTAAGTATAAAAAGAATGTTAGTAACCCAAGCAGCTGTTTTATCAATGCCTGGTGTTCCGGGTATTTATTTCCACTCTCTTGTTGGTTCTAGGAATTATCATGATGGAGTTAAACATACAGGAGTAAATCGTACAATAAATAGAGAAAAATATAATATTGATTGGTTAGAGAATGAACTTTCAACTCAAGGAACTCTTGCAAAAACTATGTTTGATTCCTATAAAAGACTTATTTCTATAAGAATAAGTGAAGAAGCATTTAATCCATTTGGAGAGTTTGAAATTTTAGATTTAGATGATAGACTTTTTGTTATAGACCAATCATGTTGTGGCAATGAAAATAGAATAGTTGCAGTGCACAATTTCTCAAATGAAGAAGTTATATGTAAGTTACCTGATTCTATTTCCTTACCACTTTGTGATATACTTTCTTCAAACTGTATGCCAAATAATGAAGAAAAAGCAGAAAAAATAAAAGAAATAAAATTAGAGCCATACCAAATTATGTGGCTAAAAGGCAAAATTTAAAAAAGAAAAAAGGATAAATAAATGAACAATAAAGATAAAACAATAACAACTTGTCTATTTCCAGCAGCTGGATATGGGACAAGATTCCTTCCAGCAACAAAAGCTATGCCAAAAGAGATGTTACCAGTTCTTACAAAACCACTTATTCAGTATGGAGTTGAAGAGGCTATGGAAGCTGGTTGTAATATCATGTCTGTTATTACAGGACGAGGTAAAAGAGCTATAACAGACCATTTTGATATTTCTTATGAGTTAGAACATCAAATACAAGGTTCATCAAAAGAGAAAATGTTAGCTGATATTAGAAATATTATTGATAAATGTACATTTACTTATACTAGACAAAATGAGATGAAAGGTTTAGGAGATGCTATTTATAAGGGTAAAGTTTTAGTAGGAGACATTAATCCTTTTGCAGTAATTTTAGCAGATGACCTTTGTGTAAATCCAAAGGGTGATGGTATTTTAGCTCAAATGGTAAAACTTTATAATAAATATAAGTGTTGTATCGTAGCTTGTATGGAAGTACCCAAAGAAGATGTACATAAATATGGGGTAATAGAAGGTAATCAAATAGAAGATGGTGTTTTTATGGTATCAAATATGGTTGAAAAGCCTGATAATGATAAAGCTCCATCAAACTTGGCAGTTATAGGAAGATATATTTTAACACCAGATATTTTTGAAGTAATTCAAAATACAAAACCTGGTAAAAATGGAGAGTTACAAATTACTGATGCTTTATGTACACAAGCAAAAAAAGGCATGGTAATGGCTTATAAATTCCAAGGAAAAAGATTTGATTGTGGTAGTGTTGATGGTTTTGTTGAAGCTACAAACTATTTTTATAATTTAGAGAATAAAAAGAAATAAAATGAATACAAAAAATAATCTATGTGATTTTATACTTTTTGGTGGACATGGTGATTTAGCATTTAGAAAACTTATGCCTGCACTTTATCATCTATGTAAAGATAACTATATCTCAAGTGAAAGTAGAATAATAACAGTCTCAAGAAAAGAGATAAGCATAGATGAACACATAAAGCTTATAGAAGATAAATTAAATGAATTTTTAAGTGAAGAAAAGATTGATGAAGAGTTTTTCAAAATCTTTAAAAAACAACTTCTTATGGTAACTATAGACTTTGCAGATGAAAAATCATATGAAAAATTGCAAACTATTTTAAATGAACATAGTGATAGAGAGAGAATAAATTATCTATCAACTTCACCTGATTTTTTTGGAACTATTTGTAAGTCATTAAATCACTGGAATTTAATAAGTCAACAAACAAGAGTTGTACTAGAAAAACCTTTAGGTAGGGATTTAAAATCATCACAAGAGATAAATAAAGAGGTTTTAAAATATTTTGAAGAGGACCAAATATATAGAATTGACCACTATTTAGGTAAAGACACCGTTCAAAATATCATGGCTTTGAGATTTTCAAATAGACTTTTTGTTCCACTTTGGAACTCTAACCACATAGACCATGTACAAATAACAGTTGCAGAAAGTGTTGGTGTTGAGAATCGTTGGGGTTATTATAATGAGTATGGAGCCTTGAGGGATATGATTCAAAATCACCTTATGCAACTACTTTGTTTAATCGCTATGGAGCCTCCTTGTTCACTTGAAGCAAATAGTGTAAGGGATGAAAAAGTAAAAGTATTGCGTTCTTTTAGAAATATAAATGATGAAGATATCAAAACAAAAACGGTAAGAGCTCAATATAAAGCTGGTTCTTCAGATGGGAAAACAGTTCCAGGGTATCTTGATGGAAAAGAGGAGGGGAGTAATACAGAAACTTTTGCAGCTATTAGAGTTGATATAGATAATTGGAGATGGAATGGAGTACCTTTTTATATAAGAAGTGGAAAAAGACTTCAAAAAAGAAATTCTGAGATTGTAATTCAGTTTAAAACTATTCCACACTCTATATTTGGTGAAGATGAGACTTCAATAAATGCAAATAGATTAGTAATAACTTTGCAACCAAAAGAGAGTATTGAGTTAAAGCTTATGAATAAAATCCCAGGATTAAGTGATAGTATGAAACTTCAACAAGTGGATTTAGAACTAAATTCACCCCATAATAGTGATAGAAAACCTGATGCTTATGAAAGACTTATTTTAGATGTGGTTCGCTCTAATCCTACGCTTTTTATGAGACTTGATGAGGTAGAAACTGCTTGGAAATGGGCAGATAAGATTATAGAGGGTTGGGAAAAGAATCTCTCACCTATGAAAACATATACAGCTGGAAGTGATGGACCAAGTGCCGCTATTCAATTAATCGCAAAAGATGGAAGAAGTTGGAACGATGAATGAATTTAAAGAATTTTTTTCAAGTGAAGAGTTAGCTCAAAATCTAGCTTCTGATATTGCTTTAATATTAAAAAATAGTATAGAAACTGAGGGGAAAGCGACGCTTTTAGTATCAGGGGGAAATACTCCAAAACTATTTTTTCAAAAACTTTCAAATATAAATATTCAATGGGAAAAGGTAACCATAGGATTAGTAGATGAAAGATGGGTTGAAAATGATTCTAAAGATAGTAATGAGGTTTTAGTAAAAGAAAACTTACTTAAGAATCTTGCTAGAAAAGCCCATTTTATTGGACTTTATGTAAAAGGAATAAGTGCAGAGTCTGCCCAAAATATCTCTTCAAAAATATATGAAAATGAGTTTGAAAAAGTAGATGTTTTGGTTTTAGGTATGGGTACTGATGGACACACTGCCTCATTATTTCCTAATAATGAAAGGTTAAAAGAGGCTTATGATTTAACAAATGAAAATTTTTGTATTTCAATTGAACCAACAACAGTTCCTTATACAAGAATGAGTTTAATATTAAAGAAAATTTTAGAAGCTAAAAATATAATATTACATATAGAAGGAAAAGAAAAACTTGAAGTATATAATAGTGCTATAAATACAAATGATATTTATAAATATCCAATTAGTTCAGTTTTAAATCAAACTGATAAAAAAATAAAGGTTTATTACTCATGAATAAAATAATAGAAGAAGTAACAAACAAAATAATAAAAAAATCACAAAAAAGTAGAAAGATTTATCTATCTAGAATAAATGAAGCTAAAAAAAATAGTGTAAATAGAGCAACTTTAGATTGTGCCAATTTAGCCCATGCTATTGCTCCAATGACCAATGAAGAAAAAGCTTATTTAAGCGATATGAAATCTTTTAATATGGGAATTGTAACTGCTTATAATGATATGTTATCAGCCCATGAACCCTATGCTGCATATCCTGATATCTTAAAAAAAGAGCTTTTAAAGCATAGTTCGACTGCTCAAGTTGCAGGTGGAGTTCCAGCAATGTGTGATGGAGTAACTCAAGGACAAGCAGGCATGGAATTATCACTTTTTTCTAGGGATAATATAGCTATGGGAACTGCAATTGCCCTGAGCCATAATACTTA
Source organism: Arcobacter siniprincipis (SeqCode) (assembly GCF_048571125.1). Taxonomy (NCBI): domain Bacteria; kingdom Pseudomonadati; phylum Campylobacterota; class Epsilonproteobacteria; order Campylobacterales; family Arcobacteraceae; genus Arcobacter; species Arcobacter siniprincipis (SeqCode). The sequence continues at coordinate 194,186 of NZ_CP182343.1, forward strand.
TGATGGAGCATTTTATTTGGGAATTTGTGACAAGATAGTACCTGGATTAATGATTGGAGCTTTGAGTTTTGGACATTTACCAGCTATTTTTGTACCATCAGGTCCTATGCCTTCTGGTATTTCAAATAAAGAAAAAGCAAAAGTGAGACAAGAGTTTGCCCAAAACAAAATAGATGAAAAAGCACTTTTTGAAGTGGAAAAGGCATCTTATCATAGCTGTGGAACCTGTACTTTTTTTGGAACAGCAAATTCAAATCAAATGCTTTTGGAGATGATGGGGTTACAACTTCCTAATGGCTCTTTTGTAAATGCAAATACACCTTTAAGATATGCTTTGACAAAAAAATCAGCCCAAACTCTTATAAACCTATGTAAGAAAAAAATATCAATATCAGATATTGTAAATGAAAAAACTTTTGTAAATGCAATTATTGGACTTATGGCAACAGGAGGTTCAACAAATCATACCATTCACTTAATTGCCATGGCAAAAGCAGCTGGGATAGTTCTTACTTGGGAAGATTTTGATGATATTTCAAAAGTTACGCCATTACTTTGTAAAATGTATCCAAATGGAAGTGCAGATGTAAATCACTTTAGAGATGCGGGTGGAATGAGTGTAGTTATAGCCCAACTTCTTGACTTAGACTTAGTTCATAATGATGTTCAAACAGTTGTTGGATATGGTTTAGATAATTTTATAAAAGAGCCAATTTTACAAAATGATGAACTGATTTTTAATGATGGAAATAAAACTTCTAAGAATATAGAAGTAATCTCAAGTGCTAAAACTCCTTTTTCAAAAGAGGGTGGATTAAAACTTTTAGTGGGAAATCTTGGTAAAAGTGTTATAAAAACTTCAGCTTTAAAAGAAGAGTATCTTTATATAAAAGCACCAGCAGTTGTATTTAATTCACAAGAAGAGTTACAAAAAGAGTTTGTACAAGGAAAATTAGAAAAAGATTTTATTGCAGTTATAAGATATCAAGGGCCAAAGGCAAATGGAATGCCAGAACTTCATAAACTAATGCCTCCCCTTGGAGCCTTACAAGATAAAGGTTTTAAAGTAGCAATTATAACAGATGGTAGAATGTCAGGTGCTTCTGGAAAAGTTGCCTCTGCAATACATCTTTATCCTGAGGCTATTGAAGGTGGACTTATAGCAAAAATTGAAAATGGTGATATGATAGAGATGGATGTAAAAAATGGCACAATAAAACTTCTAATTGATAAAGAAGTTTTAGAAAAAAGAGAAGTTAAACAGATAAATTTAGAAAAAAACAGACATGGTTTCGGACGAGAACTATTTTCAAGTATTAGAGAAAATGTAAGTTCAAGTGAAACCGGAGCAACTATTTTTAAACTTGTAGGAGAAGAAAACTTATGAATGCAAATGATGTAATGAAAATATCACCAATAGTACCAGTTATTGCCCTTGATGATATAAAAGATGCATTGCCTTTAGCAAAAGCTTTAAGTGAGGGTGGAATAAATATTATGGAGATAACTTTAAGAACAAAAGCTGGACTTAAAGCTATTAATCTTATCTCAAAAGAGATGCCATCTATGAATGTGGGAGCTGGAACAGTTTGCAATAATGTTGATTTGATGGAAGCAAAAGCAGTGGGTGCAAAATTTGTATTTTCTCCTGGAATTTCTCAAGAGTTAATAGATAGTGCAAAAAAATATAAGATGACAATTATTCCAGGAATTGCAACTGCTTCAGAAGTTATGCTTGCTCAAAATAATGGTATTTATAATTGTAAATTATTCCCTGCAACAATAAGTGGAGGAGTTGATATTTTAAAAGCTTTTCAAGGACCTTTCCCAAAAATGAAGTTTTGTCCCACAGGTGGAGTAAATCTAGAAAATCTAAATGACTTTTTATCTTTAAAAAATGTTTTATGTGTTGGTGGAACATGGATTATTCCAAAAGATATTATAAAAAGTGGTGATTTTGATAAGATTACTAAGTTATGTATTGAGGCACTGGCAAAAATAAAATAAAAGGAGATTATTTTGGCGAATGAATTAGCAGGAAAAAAAGCACCCAAAGAGATATTAGAGGATATCCCAAAACTACTTTCATCTTATTATGAAAATAAGCCAAATATAAATGAGGTAAGTCAAAAAGTTAGTTTTGGTACATCTGGACATAGGGGAAGTTCTTTAAAAAAGAGTTTCAATGAAGACCATATTTTAGCTATTTCTCAAGCCTTATGTGAATATAGAAAAAATGCAAAAATAACTGGAACTTTATATATAGGAATAGATACTCATGCCCTCTCAACTCCTGCTCAAACAACAGCATTACAAGTATTTGTAGCAAATAAAGTAAAATGCAAAATTGCCCAAAATAAAAACTTTACTCCCACTCCTGTAATTTCCTTTACTATTTTAGAAGCAAATAAAAATAGTGAAATTTTAAATGATGGAGTTGTAATAACTCCTTCCCACAATCCTCCAAGTGATGGTGGCTTTAAATACAATCCACCAAATGGTGGACCAGCAGATAGTGATATTACAACTATCATAGAAAATAGAGCAAATGAGATTTTGGCAAATGGTTTAAAGGATGTAAAAAAAGTCCCAATTGAAGAGTTAGATGGTTCTTTGTTTATAGAAGAGTTTGATTTTATAACTCCTTATGTAAAAGCTCTTGATACTATTATTGATATGGATTGTATTAAAAAAGCAAATCTTAAAATTGGCGTTGATCCAATGGGCGGTTCTGGAATAGAAGTTTATAAAAAGATAAAAGAGATTTATGGTTTAAATCTTGAAATTGTAAATGATAAAGTTGATCCAACTTTTTCTTTTATGACTTGCGACCATGATGGTAAGATTAGAATGGATTGTTCATCAAAAGATGCGATGGCTTCATTAATAGGCTTAAAAGATAAGTATGAATTAGCTTTTGCAAATGATCCTGACTTTGATAGACATGGAATAGTAACTCCAAGTGTTGGGCTTATGAATCCAAATCATTATCTCTCTGTTGCTATTTGGTATTTATTTTCAAATAGACCTTGGAGTGATGACTTAGGCATTGGGAAGACAGTAGTTTCAAGTTCTATGATAGATAGGGTTACAAAGATGCTTAATAAAAAGCTTTATGAAGTACCTGTTGGCTTTAAATGGTTTGTTGATGGTCTTTATGAAGGAACTTTAGGCTTTGGAGGAGAAGAGAGTGCTGGAGCTTCATTTCTAAGATTTGATGGAAGTGTTTGGTCAACTGATAAAGATGGAATAATTTTAAATTTATTAGCAGCTGAGATTACTTCAAAACTAAAAAAAGACCCTGGAACTATTTATAAAGAGTTAGAAGAGAAAAATGGAACTTCATACTATAAAAGAATCGATGCCCCCGCAACGATAGAACAAAAAGCTAAACTAAAAAGTCTAAGTGTTGAAGATATAGTATCAAAAGAGCTTGCAGGGGAACTTATCGAAAATATTTTTACCAAAGCAGAGGGTAATAAAGCATCCATTGGAGGCTTAAAAGTGGTTACCAAAAATGGTTGGTTTGCTGCGCGTCCTTCAGGTACAGAAGATATATATAAAATCTATGCTGAGAGTTTTATAAGTAGTGAGCATTTGGAGCTTATTTTAGCTCAAGCTCAAGAGATAGTAACACAAAGTATAAAAGGATAAAAGATGAATTATAGTGCAAATTTTAGTCCAAGAGTTTCTGATAGTGAGATTTTCGAAAGTATAAAAAAAGAGAAGCAAGATATAGGTTATTATAATTTACCTTTTCAAGATACAACTTTAATAAAAGAGTATGCTCAAACTGTCAAGCAAAAAGATATAGCAATAATTGGAATAGGTGGAAGTACTTTAGGAACTTTTGCTATTTATAGTTTTTTAACTAGAACCCATAACTTTGATAAAAAGCTTTATTTTTTTGAATCAACTGATCCAATTGATATAAATACAAGATTGGAAAGATTAGATTTAGACAATACACTATTTATCGTTATTAGTAAATCAGGAACAACTATTGAGACAATAAGTGTTTTTAAATATCTTTATTCAAAAGTTAAGATTGATAAAAATAATTGTTTGATAATAACAGAGACGGATAGTAAGCTAAATGATTTTGCCCAAAGTAATGATATAAAAACATTTGAAATACCAAAAAATGTTGGTGGAAGATTTTCTGTATTTTCAACTGTAGGACTTGTACCTTTAGCAATTGTTGGAATTGATATTGATAGATTATTAGATGGTTGTAAAGAGGCTTATAGCGAATATTTTGAACAAGAAGCTTTATATAAAAGAATAATGACAAAAGCTAGATTTATGGCAGAGTACAAACATAAGTTTAATAACAATGTAGTTTTTTCTTATGCTTCAGAACTTGAGGGATTTAATAAATGGTATGTGCAATTATGGGGAGAAAGCTTAGGGAAAATTGACAAAGATAATACTCATCAAGGTTTGACACCAATTGGTTTATTAGGACCTGTAGATCAACATAGTTTTTTACAGCTAATTATTCAAGGGAAAAGGGATAAAACGGTTACTTTTATTAAAATAAAAGATTTCGCTGATAACTCAAAAATTCCTGATGTAAAATTAAAAGGTTTAGAGGAACTTGATTATATCAATAATTTAAAATTCTCCGAGCTTATAAATCACCAAGCAGACGCAACAATAGAAGCAGTACATGATTTACAAGATATTCCCTGTGATACTATCACTATGGATAAAGTTGATGGATTTAGTTTAGCAAAACTAATGTATGTATATGAACTACTAACTTCAATAGTTGGAAAATTTTTATTTATAAATGCCTATGATCAACCAGGTGTTGAAAGTGGTAAAATAATTTTAAAAGAGAAACTAAAAAAGAAAAAATAGGGCATAGAGTGTTCTTATAGACATATGAAAAACTTTTGAATTAATGTATAATCTTTTATAAAAAGGTAAGGAAAGATTATGAAATTAGGAATATCATCATGTTTGATAGGAAATCTCTGTCGTTATGATGGAGCTCATTCAAGAGATGCTTTTGTGGTTAATATACTTCAAAAATATTTTGAAATAGTGCCTTATTGTCCTGAGAGTATTATTTTTGGTACACCAAGGGAGACTATTAGATTGGTTCGAAATGGTGAAGATATAAAAGTTACTACTTCAAATGGGGAAAAAGATGTAACTAAACAATTAGATGATATCTCTGTTTCTTGTGCAAAACAAATAGCCAATGATGATATTTGTGGATTTATTTTAAAATCAAAATCACCTACCTGTGGAATGGAAAGAGTAAAAGTTTACCAAGAAAAAAATGCCCCAAGTAAAAAAGAGGGTGTTGGACTTTTTGCAAAAAGAATAAAAGAATTTTATCCTTATTTACCCCTAGAAGAAGAGGGTAGACTTAATGATGCTTGGTTAAAAGAGAACTTCTTAATGCAAATTTTTGCTTATAGAGATTTACATGAGTTATTAAAAAAAGAAGATATTGAGTTTAATGATTTAGTAGAGTTTCATACTTCATATAAATATTTAATTTATGCAAAATCTCAAGAATTTTATAAAGAATTAGGCCATATTGTTGCAAATCATGAGAAAAAGCCTTTAGAAGAAATTTTAGCTGAATACAAACAAAGTTTTTTAAAAGCAATAAGCGAAAAAAGTACTATTAATAAAACTTACAATGTCTTGCTTCATATTTTTGGATATTTTAAAAAGCATATTTCAAAAGAAGAAAAAGAGTTATTACTTGTAAGTATGGACGAGTATAAAGATGGAATTATTCCTCTTATAACCATAGTTAAGATGTTCAAAATATATATAAGTAGATATGATATCGAATACTTAAAAAAACAAAAATTTTTAAATCCTTATCCAGCTGAACTAGCTTTGAGATCTGATTTAAAAGCCAATAAATAGGACTTAAATGGAAACTGTAAGTAATAATATAATACCACTTCATATGAATGTGATGTTAGTCTTTTTTTCTGTATTGCCCTTTCTTGTGATGGGTAGTATATTTCTTGCTAAAAATAAGCAGTATAAATTACACTTTTATTCTCAAGGTTTTATTTTAGTTTTGACAATTTTGGTATTGGTATTTTTTGAAATTATGATTAGAATTGATGGTGGCTTTTTTGAGTTTGCCAAACAAAGTGATATGCCACATGGCTTTTTAGTAGGATATTTAATTTTTCATATAATAATTGCTTTGATTGCTGCTGTTTTATGGATAAGATTATTTATCAAATCTATGCTTTTATATCAAAATGGAAAAATAGAAGAGATAAAAGCTTCAAATCATATACGAGAGGGAAAGATTACTTTTATATTTTTACTACTTAGTTGTATAACTGGAGTATTTGTTTATCTATTTTTGTTTATTTTTTGAAAAAGATGTTAAAATACGAAAAAAGAATAAGGAAGTTTAATGAGTATAGAGAAGGATCTTTTAGATAGAAGTGGTAGTGTTTGCGAACTTTGTGGAGCAAGTGATGGTCTTGAGGCAATTGAAGTTGCACCAAAAGATGAGAAAATCGTAGTATGTTCTACATGTAAAGAGCAAATTGAAGATGAGTCAAAAATGGATTCAAATCACTTTAGATGTTTAAATGATTCTATGTGGAGTGAAACTCCAGCTGTACAAGTTGTTGCTTATAGATTATTAAAGAACTTATCAATTGATGAAGGTTGGGCTCAAGATTTAGTTGAGATGATGTATTTAGAACCTGAAACTTTAGAGTGGGCAGAAGCAGGACTTACTACTGGTGAAGTTGTAAAAGATAGTAATGGGGTTACTTTAAACTCAGGTGATAGTGTAACTATTATAAAAGACTTAGAAGTAAAAGGTGCTGGATTTACTGCAAAAAGAGGAACAGTTGTAAAAGGAATATCTTTAGGTGATGATCCAACTCACATTGAAGGTAAAGTAAATGGAGTTAGAATTTTTTTAAAAACTTGTTTTTTGAAAAAATCTTAATATTAACTCTCTACAAAAGTAGAGAGTCTTTTAGCAATCAGAGAAATTTTTTATAATCTCTTTTGCATTTTTAAGGGCTTTATCACTTGAATCTTTATCAAAAGTAAGTGCTACAGCCATTCTTCTTCCCACATGTGATTGTGGTTTTCCAAAAACTCTTACAAATGAATTATCACTGAATGCTTCATCTTTAATATCAATAATAGGATTAAAAGTATCAGCTACAGCTTTATATGCAGCACTTGCCCCTGCTCCATATTGAATATAATTTAAAGGCAATCCTAATACTGCTCTTACATGAAGTGCAAATTCACTTTGAGATTGAGTAATCATAGTTACCATTCCTGTATCATGGGGTCTTGGGCTTACTTCAGAAAAATAAACTTCATCACCTTTTACAAATAATTCAACTCCAAAAATACCTCTACCACCTAAACCATCAGTGATTTTTTTAGCTATCTCTTCTGATTTTTTGATTGCTTTATCACTCATTTTCATTGGTTGCCATGAAAAAATATAATCACCATCTTTTTGAATATGTCCAATTGGTGCACAAAAAATAGTTTGTTTTTCATTTCTTACTGTTAAAAGAGTTATTTCATAATCAAACTTTATAAACTCTTCTACAATTAATTCACTAGCATCACCTCTAGCTTCTTTTGCAATTTCCCATGATTTTTCTAATTCTTTAGTACTTTTTGCAATACTTTGACCATGTCCAGAACTACTCATTACTGGCTTAATAACACAAGGAAAACCAATATATTCTGCTGCACTTTTTAGCTCATCAAAACTTTTTACAAATTTATATTTACTTGTAGGTATTTCTAACTCTTCAGCTGCAAATTCTCGTATGTTTTTTCTATTCATTGTTTTATTTACAGCTTCGGCATTTGGGATTACATGAAATCCTTCTTTTTCAGCAGTAAATAAAGCATCAATATTAATAGCTTCAACTTCAGGCAAAATATAATCAGGTTTTTCTCTTCTAATTACATCTAATATTTCATTTTCATTTTTCATATTGATTGTATATGCTTTATTCGCCACAAGTTGTGCAGGAGCATTGTTATAACTATCAACTGCAATAGTTTCAATACCTAATCTTTGAGCTTCAATTATAACTTCTTTACCAAGTTCACCACTTCCAAGTAGCATTATTTTAATTGAATTAGATTTTAAGGGAGTTCCAAATTTCATTATTATCCTTTTTTAAGTTTTTGTAGAATTTTTTATCATACTCTTCTAGGTCATTTCTTTCTATTACACTTTTTAATATTTTTAGATATCTTTCTTTTATTTGAGAGTAGTTTATTAAGGTTTGGCTTAAAACTAAACCAGATAATTTTTTTCTCATTTTTTGGAAATGAGAACGCAACATTCTAAATGAAGTATAGGCATTTGTTCTATTTAAATTTAACATATATGAATAGATTGAATTTTCAAATGAATCAAATATTCTTACCATATGTGTAGCATTAGGATCTCTATTTAGAGGAACCATTCCTTTTTCTCCATTTTTACCATATGTCCAATGTCCAAATAGATTATTTCCTTCTCTAACAAATCTACTTGTTCCCCAACCACTTTCAACAGCAGCTTGAGCTAAAGCTAAAGAGGGTGGTATAATATTTACTCTAAGTAAAAGTTTTTTATAATCATAAATATTATCCACTCTGTATCTTTTAGCTATTAAATCAAGCCTCTGTATATTTTCAATTCTTCTACTAAAATGTTTATCTAATCTCATTTTTAAGATAAATTTTCTATTTTTTAATATCTTTTTGTTAGCATGTTCAATGTATGGATATAAGTAGTCAAAAAAGTAGTCTTGCTTTTTAGTAGTTGCTCTCATATCATAATATTCATCTGGGAAACCAGTAGTTGCAGCATAACTATTGATTAGAAAGAAAGTTGAAAGTAAAAATAAGATTTTTTTCATATTATTTTTTATATCTCTGTTACAAAAACTTTTTTTACTGCACCTTTGAAAAAGAGCTCACCATCTTTTATACTCACTGTTAATTCTTCTTTACTTTTTGGATAAACGAAAGATTTACTATCTACCAATCCTAAAGTATTTGCTCTTAAAAAACATGCAACCATTCCTGTTCCACATGCTAAAGTTTCACCCTCAACACCTCGTTCATAGGTTCTAACAAATATTTTTTCATCTTCAATTTTTGCAAAATTTACATTTGCATTATGTTCGTATCTCATTTTTGCGCATAAGTCATGGGCATATTTATCCAAATCATCAACGATTGTTACTAAATGAGGAACTCCTGTATCAATTAAATACCAAGTCAAACCCTCTTGTTCAAACTCTTCTTTTATTACAATTGGTTTAGTCATTTGTGTTTCCACAATATTTCCATCAACAATTGATTGTATAAATCCAGCTTGTGTTAGAAATTTCATATTTGAAGGAGCTAAGCCATTATTATAAGCATAGTGTGCCACTGCTCTTGTACCATTTCCACACATAGCAGCATCGCTACCATCACTATTATAAAAAAGCCATTCAAAATCAGCTGTTTGATTTGGAACAATAACAATTAGTCCATCTGCACCAATACCCTCAGTTCTATTACATAGATTTATAGCATCTTGTGAATAGTCTTTTTTTATTAGTGTGTGAAATATTACAAAGTCATTTCCACTGGCGCTGTATTTTGTATATGTCATATAAGTTCTCCTATAACTCGTTCAACTTCTTTTTGAAGATTTCTTAAATTTGTTGAATTATCAATTACTAAATCTGCTAATTTCTTTTTTTCTTCTATATCCATTTGATTTGAAATTTTTAATTTCGCTTCTTCTTTGTCTATATTATCCCTTTGCATCAATCTATCTATTTGTATCTCTTTTGGTGTATAAACTACTAAAGATTTTTTGATAGGATAATTCATCTTTTCATAAAATAAAGGAATATCTATAAGATATGGTTTACCCTGTTCTTCAAATATTTTAGACTCTTTTTCTATCTCTTCTTTTATTAAAGGATGAATAAAACTTTCCAATTTTTCTTTATTTTTTTGATTTGAAAATATGATTGGTCCTAGTTTTTTTCTAAGAACCTTTCCATTTTCTACATACTCTTGCCCAAACATTGAAGCTATTTTACTACTATGTCTGTCTAAAAGTTTATGTGCTATTTTATCTGCATCAATTGTTAAAAAACCATGTAGCTTAAAAAGACTACAAACTGTACTTTTACCTGTGGCTATACCACCTGTTAATGCCACAGCATATTTAAATGTTTCATTATTCATTATTAGATTTTACAATAAAATTGATTAATTTAAAAGGGGAAGGAGTTTTGTACTACAAAGCTTATCGCTTTGCAATACCTGTTAACTCTTTTTGAATATGAGTTGGAAATACAAAAGATGCATGTTGAATCTCTGTAGAATAGTAGTTTAAGTCCACAAGTAAATCAGATCTTTGTAAAATAATATCAGCTGTTGGATGATATTTTTTAGATGCTAATACACAAGTTGTATGTCCAAAACTATAGGGCATACAAATCCAAAAGTTAGCTCCTGTGATTGTTAAATCATTTTTTAATCTATCTGCATCTTTAGAATAACTATCAGTTTTATATGAAATTAATCCATCATCTTTTAAAACTCTTTGAATATTTGCTAAAACTATTTCATCAATATTTATATCAGTTAAAATTATTACATCAATATTTTTTTCATTTTTAGAGTTTAATAAAGAAATATCCCCATATTCTACATTTACTTTATGTTTTGCAACTTCTTGTTTTAATTCTTCGTCACAGTTTCCTATAACTAAAATATTTTCAGGTTCTTTGTGCGTACACAGGGGAACATGAACAATCATTTCATTAAAAGCAAAGTTTTTGTTTTCAACACTTGACATTATTAGTCCTTTTATTTTATTAAATTTTCGTTATAATAGCGAAAAATTTTTAAATTAATAAAAGATAATTACTTTAATTGTAAAAATAAAAAAAAAGGTGAAGAATGAGCACAGTTAGTTACAAAGATGCTGGTGTAGATATAGACGCAGGAAATCAATTTGTTGAAAATATTAAACCATATGTTAAATCAACAATGATCCCTGGAGTACTTGGAGGAATAGGTTCTTTTGCAGGTGCCTTTGAGTTACCAAGTGGTTACAAAAAACCAGTATTACTTTCAGGAACTGATGGTGTTGGAACAAAACTAAAATTAGCAATTGATTCTAAAAAGTTTGACACAGTTGGTATTGATTTAGTTGCTATGTGTACAAATGATTTATTATGTAATTTTGGTGAGCCACTATTTTTCTTAGATTATTATGCAACAGCAAAACTAGAAGTTGAAGAAGCTACACAAGTTGTAAAAGGAATAGCTGAAGGTTGTATTAGAAGTGAATGTGCCCTTGTAGGTGGGGAAACTGCTGAAATGCCAGGAATGTACAAAGAAGGTGATTTTGATTTAGCTGGTTTTTGTGTTGGGATTGCTGAAAAAGATGAGTTAAATAGAATAGATAAAATCTCTATTGGAGATACTTTGATTGCACTTCCATCTTCAGGAGTTCACTCAAATGGTTTTTCACTTGTAAGAAAACTATTATTAGAAAAACTTGCTATGTCTTTAGATGATGATTTTCAAGGAAAACCATTAAAAGACGTATTATTAGAGCCAACTAGAATTTATGTAAAAGAGTTCAAAGCAAACAAAGAGAACATAAATGCTTTAGCTCATATCACAGGTGGTGGGATTACTGAAAACTTGCCAAGAGTTTTACCAGATAATTTTAAAGCAGTAGTAGATAGAAGTAAAATAAAAGTACTACCAATCTTTGAATTTATGTCTAAACATGTTGAAGTAGAAGAGATGTATAGAACATTTAATATGGGTGTTGGTATGGTTTTAGTTGTAAACCCTGCAAATGTAGATGCCGTTTTAGCTAATACTGATGGATATGTTATTGGTGAAATTGCAGAAGGTGAAAAAGGCGTAGAATTTATATAGTTTTGTAAGATACAATAATTAATTAAAAATTATAAAGGAGAATAAATGTCTAAATCATATTTTAGAAAAATAATTTCTGTGGGGTTTTTGTTTTTTTTAAATTCAACATTATTTGCAGGAAGTGCAATTATCCCAAACTGGATGCATTACCCAACAGCAAATTATTGTTTAAATGTAAGTAATATTAATAATATTGGGGCTAGCGTAACCATTAAACTGTATAAGAAAGATGGAACGATTTATGATGGTACATATAGTTCAAGTGGAGCAGAACTTAATACTCCTTTTTTGTTACAAGGAAATAGTACTGCAGGTTTTTGTTTACAGAAAATTCCTGGAGATGCTAATATGGGATATGGAGTTATTACTAGTGAAGCAAGTGATGGAAATGGAACTGTTCAGTTAGTTGCTTTTGCCACTTATTCAGATGCTAAAAACTACAATAGATGGTATTCAATTAATATTAATGGTGGATTGCCATTTTAATTAATAGAGAAAGAAGCTTAATAAAATAATTATGCTTCTTTCATCTTAATAAAAAGAAAATGAGAGTTCTCAATTGCTTTTTGGATATTACTCTCTTTTGTTATTTCCATAGTATCTCTTTCGTTTATTTCTATACTATTTATAGTAGAAGAGCCTTCAATTTGTACAAAATATACTTGTCTACCTTTGTTTAATGTAAAATCTAAACTTTTTTTTATGACTTTTAAAAAGTGTATGAGTCATCTTTTAATGAAGCATGGGAATAATCACAAAAGGGTTTATTCTCTGATGCTCCACAACGGCATAAGGTAAATTTAGTTTTATTAGCAAATGATGACCAGTGTTCAATTTTTAAATCAACTGCTCCAACTACGCTAATTGGACCATTTTTTAGTATATTGATATTTTCTTTCTCATAATCTTGCATAATTTGTTCATTTTCTATTGAATAGGATAAGGCACTAGACGGACAGGCTTCAATTGACTTGATTATTTCTTCTGTTGTTTCTGCATCTAAGTTAATCCAGTCTTGTGAACTCTCCGAGCTATAAATGGTCGGAAACTCTTTAACACATTGTGCACTTCCTGCACAAATAGAGCGATTAAAAGTTACGGTTACATCTTTTGAATTATAAACTTGAATAATCTCTTCATTTAATTTTTTTTCTGAAGTAAAATTATCTTTTAAGTGAGTTCCATCACAAGAAGGTTGGTTTTTAGATTTTCCACATCTGCAAATAAAAATGCTTTTTTCTAATGTAATGGGCAAAGTGTCATAAAATATTATATTTTTTAAAGTTTTATTACTTAAGTTTGAAATTTTCAAAGGGCCATTTTCTATAGGGATAATTGATAATTGATTCATATGTACTCCTTTTATATAATAAATAAGAACCTAAAACTTGTTATTCTAAAAACCAACAATAAAAGTCTACAATACTATTATTAATCGATTATTTCTTAAATATTATTGTATCCATAGATTGGTTTCCATACATATAAATGTTATGTAAGGATTCTCCAATATGATTATTTGAGGCACCAAAAGTTACAAATAAAGGTAAAAAATGCTCTTTTGAGGGATGATTCTTTTGTAAATTTGGAGCTTCTTTTTCATAATTTAATAAAGACTCAACATTGCCTTTTTGAATATTTTCAACAACCCAATCTCTAAATTCTTTTGCATACGAAGTAGGCTTTGCATTTTCATCTTCCCAATTTGAGTTCATAATATTATGAGTCATAGCACCACTTGCAATAATTAGGGTATCTTCTCTTAATTTATTTAAAACAACTCCTAGTTCAAAAAGTTTTTTAGAATCAAAATTTAAAGGTAAAGACAGTTGAATAATTGGAATATTTGCATTTGGATATATTAAACTCAGAGGTGACCATACTCCATGATCAAATCCACCTCTTGAAGTATCTTTTTCTATTTTTATTCCAGAGCTTTCAATTAAATTTATTATTTCATCACATTTTTTTAAGTCACTTTTTGCTTCATATTTTAACTCGTATAATTCTTTTGGAAAATTATAAAAATCATGTATTGTATGAGGACTTTCTTCATATAATATTTTCAAATCTTTAGTGAGCCAATGGGCTGAAACAACTAAGATAAATTTAGGTTTATCAAAATTTGATGATAAATTTTTTAAAAATGAAGTAGTACTGTTTTCCATTATTGATAAGGCAGGACTTCCATGTGATACATATAAACTTGGGAACATTATTTTCCTTTAATTCGCTTTGTAAACTTTATTAACTAAGTTGTATAAAGTATCTAATTCTTCGTCACTTAGTATTTCCATATATTTATATAAATTTTTTGAATGTTCCGGAAATACTTTTTCTATAATTTCTTTACCTTTTTGTGTAATTGTTAAAATTGATGCTCTATTATCATTTGGATCTTTTATTGAAGTAATCCATTCATCTCTTTTTAAATTTTTTACTACAACAGTTATATTTCCAGGAGTACTCATAGTAAGTTTTGTTATAGAACTTATATTTAAATCACCCCTATGGTATAGGACTTCTAGAACTTTAAATTGATTAAAAGTAAGTCCATGTTGAGATAAGTAAGAAAGAGTTTTATTTGTTATTTTGAGTGATGCTTTTTCTAATCTAACAACCGTTCTCATCGATTTATCTGTTCTTTCTCCATAAGTTTTTACCATTCTTTTTCCTTTAATTTTAATAAATAAAGCCTAGGCTTCCTTCATTTCTATAAATAAGAAATGAGAATTTGAAATAGCACTAATAGTAATTTCATTTTCTTTAGTGATTTCCATAGCATCACCATAATTTAATTCAATGCCATTAATTGTTGAAGTACCTTCAATTTGTACAAAATAAACTTGTCTATCTTTATCGATTTTATACTCAATTGTTTTATCTTTTTCTAATTCACTTACATAAAAATTTACATCTTGGTGAATTTTAATTTCTGCATCACCTTTTTCTGAAGAGACTATATTTAATAATTTGTTTTCTCTATCTTCTTTTAAATATCTTTTTGAACCGTAAAGTCTTGGTAAAGAACTTTTAGGTGGGATAATCCAAATTTGTAAAAGTCTTAAATCTTTAGTTTTGTTAAGATTATATTCACTGTGATAAATACCATCTCCTGCACTTAAATATTGGACTTCTCCTCTTTTAAGGGTCTCTTCATTTCCCATAGAATCTTTGTGAGTAATCTCTCCATCAATAACATAAGAGATTATTTCCATGTTTGTATGTGGATGAGTACCAAAACCACTATCTGGATGTATAATATCATCATTTATCACTCTTAGAACTCCAAAATTTACATTATCTGGATTTCTATATTCTGCAAAACTAAAATGGAAACGACTCTCCAACCAACCAAGATTTGATGTTCCCATATTCTCTTTTAAGAGTTTTTTTAACATAATTTATCCTTTTACTACACTAGCAAACTGACTAATAATTCTTTGTGAACTCTCAAGATTTAATGCTTTTGTATATGTTGTTAGAATTTCTCTTGGTAATACAATTGCATTAAGTCTTGTAAATTGTGTTCTCATAGCATTTAAAGCATCTTGCCCACCACTACCTGCATGTGTTGCTAATTGTATTTTTTTAAGAGTAAAAAGTGCTCTAAAGTCATCACCTATTCTTGAAAGCCAAGCAATGGTATTTACTAATACTGGTGGTAGTGAAAAATTGTACTCAGGTGAAATAAATATAAATCCTTCTGCCTTATTCATTCTTTCTGATAATTCATTAATCTTTGTGGGAATACCATCATTTTGTTCTTTTAATGTATCATACATAGGTAGATTTAATTCAACTAAATTAATTATTTCACTATTTAGATTTTCATTTTTCAATTGTTCTTGTAAATTTTTTGCTAATTTCATATTTTCATTTAAACTTGCTACAAATATTAATATCATAATTTATTCCTTAAATATTATTATATATTTTAAACTCTTTTAAAAAGTTCGACTATTTAGATGTTACCAAGTAAATAACCTGGTAACATCTGGATGCTTTATTTTGCTAAAACACCTTCTAATTCGATATTGATTTTAACAGTTTCTCCAACTAAAACTCCACCAGCTTCTAATGCTTTGTTCCAGTTAAGACCAAAGTCTTTTCTATTGATTTTTCCTGATAATTCTAAACCAACTCTTTTATTTCCCCAAGGATCGGTAACTGTTCCATTATTGTCATAATCAAATTCTACAGATTTAGTAATACCTCTAATAGTAAGTTTCCCATATGCTTTATCACCTTCAATTTTTTCTAAATCAAATGTTAATTCTGGATGGTTTG
Source organism: Arcobacter siniprincipis (SeqCode) (assembly GCF_048571125.1). Lineage (NCBI taxonomy): Bacteria > Pseudomonadati > Campylobacterota > Epsilonproteobacteria > Campylobacterales > Arcobacteraceae > Arcobacter > Arcobacter siniprincipis (SeqCode). Next base: position 210,425 of record NZ_CP182343.1, read on the forward strand.
CAGCATCAAAGAAATCAGCAGATTTTAAATGTCCATCTCTTTTTGCATCTTCAGTATTGATAGAAGCAACTTGAGCTGTACCTTTTAAACTTGTCAATGTATTAGATTTTTCATCAAAAACAAAAGAACCATTAAACTTATCAAATTTTCCAGTTACATTTGAAATCATTAAGTGTTTAACTTTAAATCCAAGGTTTGAGTGAGTTACATCAACATTATAAGTTCCTGCAAATAATGCACCTGCTGTTAAGATAGAGATTAGTCCTAATTTTACAATATTCATTTTTTTCCTTTTTAATTACTAATTAGTAGTATTTGTATTTAACTTTTTTCAAAGCAACAACTTCTGAAAACATTATAAGAATTTTATAATTCATAGTTATGAAAGATTACAAAATAAAATCTAGTTCATTTTGAATCCATGTGAGAATTATACTACTAATTAGTAATAAATGTCAAGTAAAATTGCCTAAAAAATATAAATTCTTTAGGCAAATGTTATTTAAGAGGCTTTTTTAGCGATTTTTTTAGCAGCAGTTTTAGCTTTTTTTGGTTTTGATAGTTTTAAATTTGTTACTTTCTTAGTAATTTTTTTAGCTAATTTTTTAGCATCTGCTTTTTTCTTTGTAGCTTTTGTAGCAACTTTTTTTGCTATTTTAGCAACTTTTTTTTCTTTTAATACTTTTGACATGTTTATCCTTTAATTTTATCTATTACTTTTTAAAAAAAGTAATATTATATATAGATTGTATAGAATAATATTAGCTTTGTCAAGTTTTTTTCACAAACTTTAATATAAATTTCCTAATTTGTGTTTAACCAATTAATAATATATTTTTAGATAAAATCTATCGTTTTACTCAAATGAAAGAAAATTAAGGAAAATAAATGTTATTGACTCCAGGTCCTACTCCAGTACCAGAATTTGTAAGAAAAGCTATGGCTGATATTACTATTCATCACAGAACACCAGAGTTTGAATCTATTTTTGGACAAACTAGAGAATTATTATTAGAATTATACGGAATGGATGAGGTTGTGATGCTTGCTTCTAGTGGAACAGGTGCAATGGAAGCTTGTATTTTAAATTTAGTGAATAAAAAAGCTCTTACAATTAACTCAGGTAAATTTGGTGAGAGATTTGGAAAAATTTGCAAAGCTTATGACCTACCATATACTGAAATAAAAAATGAATGGAACACCCCTGTTAGTGTTGAAAAAGTAATGGAAACACTAAGAAATGACAGTGAAATTGATGCCATTTTTATACAAATATGTGAAAGTGCTGGAGGACTTAGACATCCAGTAGAAGAACTAGCAAAAAAAGTAAAAGAATTTAATAAAGATATTATGATTGTAGCTGATGGAATTACTGCCGTTGGTGTAGAAAAAATTGATACAACAAATCTTGATGCTGTAATTACTGGTAGTCAAAAAGCACTAATGCTTCCTCCTGGTCTTGCAATGATTGGATTAAGCAATGCAGCTGTTGAAAAAATCCAAACTCTTTTAAAAGGGTATTATTTTAATTTAGCAACAGAGATAAAAGTACAAAAAACGAATACAACAGCTTGGACAGCAGCAACAACTTTAATTATTGGATTAAAAGAGATTTTAACACATATAAAAAGTAATGGTGGATTTGATGATTTATATAAGAAAACAGCCTTAAGAGCAAAAGCTTCAAGAGAAGCTTTAAAAGCCATTGGTTGTGAAATATATCCAAAAACACCAGCTGATGCTATGACAACAGTTTATACAGAAAATGCACCAGCTATTAGAAAAATTTTGAAAACAAAATATAATGTAAATATTGCAGGTGGTCAAGATCATATAAAAAATTCTATTTTTAGAATCAATCATATGGGACTTGTAGAAGACTTTGAAGCTGCTTGGGCCGTAAATGCAGTAGAGTTAGCAATGGATGAATTAGGTCTTAGAGAATTTGATGGGACGGCAAATAAAGTATTTGCAATGTTTACTTTTAAAGGTAATGAATGATTTATGCTCATGAGATACCAAAAGGAAGTCGTCTTTATTTTGGAAAAACTGCAAAATTAAAAAGAGAATTAGAAAGTAAAATTAGTGATATACTATATTCTAATAACTTTGAAGAGATAGTTACTCCTAATTTCTCATATTCTCAACATCAATCAATAGAAGATGAAAAAAAATTAATTAGTTTTTCAGATATTCAAAATAATCAAGTATCTTTAAGAGCAGATTCTTCTTTAGATGTGGTAAGAATTATTACAAAAAGATTAGGAAGAACTACAAAGCACAAAAAATGGTTTTATATTCAACCTATATTTTCTTATCCATCAAAAGAGCAGTATCAAATAGGATGTGAATGGATAGACCATGATAACATAAGTGATATTTTAAATTTAACAGCAGATATTTTAAAAAGTATTAATGTTCAACCTATTTTACAGTTATCAAATATCAATATTCCAAAGCTTGTAGCAAAAGAGTTAAAAATAGATATTGAACTTTTTAAAAATGGTGAAATAGCGCAATTATTTGATTTAGATATACCTTGGTTAAACTCTTTAATTAGAGTAAAAAGTATTGAAGATTTAAAACAAAGTATATTATTAGTTCCAAGTGAAATAAAAATTCATTTAGAAAAACTTTTAAATACTGCATCTCAAATTGAGTATGATAATTTAGTAATTGCTCCATTATATCATGGAAGTTTAAAGTATTATGATGATGTTTATTTTAGAGTTATACACAATAACTTTGTAATATGTAAAGGTGGGAAATATAGTGATGATGGAATAAGTTCACTAGGTTTTGCACTTTATACAGATAATTTATTAAAAATTTTAGAGGATTGAGGAAGATGAGTAAAGCTGATTTAATAGTAGGAATCCAATGGGGTGACGAAGGTAAAGGTAAGATGGTTGACATGCTTGCCCAAAATTATGATGTTGTTTGTAGAAGCCAAGGTGGACATAACGCAGGACATACAATTTGGGTTGAGGGAGTTAGGTATGCCTTACATTTGATTCCTTCTGGTGTTTTAAATCCAAAAGCAATAAATATAATTGGTAATGGTGTCGTTTTGTGCCCATCATCAATTATAAAAGAGATGGAACAATTTAAAAACTTAGAAGGAAGACTTTTCATTTCTGATAAAGCACATTTAAATCTTCCCTATCATGCTATGATTGACCAAGCAAAAGAGAGACTAAAAGGTGATAAAGCTATTGGAACTACAGGAAAAGGAATTGGTCCTGCTTATGCTGAAAAGATTAGTAGAACTGGTTTTAGAGTAGGGGAACTTTTAAATCCAAGTAAATTAGCAAGTGGAATAATTGATTATTTTGCACAAAGTAAAGCTATCTTTGATGTTTTAGAAATAGCTACTCCAAATAAAGAAGAATTAATAGAATTATTAACTTCATATAAAGAAAAATTAGAACCTTTTATTGCAAATACTACAAATATGATTTGGGATGCAATTGATAATGACAAAAAAATATTATTAGAAGGTGCTCAAGGTACTTTATTAGATATTGATCATGGAACCTATCCTTATGTAACTTCATCTTCTTGTGTAAGTGCAGGAGCTTGTACAGGACTTGGAATTTCACCAAAAGATATAGGCATTGTAACTGGTATTGTAAAAGCATACACAACAAGGGTTGGAAATGGACCTTTCCCTTCAGAAGATTTTACTGAAGATGGACAAAAAATTGCTGATATTGGTAAAGAAGTTGGTGTTACAACAGGACGGGGAAGAAGATGTGGTTGGTTCGATGCTATTGCTGTTAAGCATGCTGCTAGATTAAATGGTTGTGATCAATTGTCTTTAATGAAACTTGATGTTTTAGATGGTTTCCCAAAAATTAAAATCTGTGTTGCTTATGATTTAGATGGAAAAAGAATAGATTATATGCCATCTGATTTAAATAATGTAAAACCTATTTATGAAGAGTTTGAAGGGTGGGATAAATTAGCAGGTGCTAGAAAATTTGAAGATTTACCTGAGAATGCAAAAAAATATATAAATAAAATTGAAGAATTAACTGGTGTAAAAGTAGGTATAATCTCTACATCACCAGAGAGAGACGATACTATAATTAGAGGATAACATTTATGAAAATGAAATTACATCATACACCTTATATCGCAAGAAGAATATCAAGAGATTTGGTAAATTGTGAATTTGTAGAAGTAAGAAAAACTAAAGAAGAAATCACACGAGAAGTGGAAAGAATTTTAGATATAGATATCGAAAAAGAGCATGATTTAGATGAAAAAGTTGATGAGATACTAGCAGAACAAGCAGAAGAAATAGAGTTCTTAAATGCTGATTATAGACAACTTTTTTGGATGACTAAAAAAAGACTTGCAAATGAGTTTGGAGTGATATTAAATAATGAAGATAGATATTCAGATATCTCACATCAATTATTAGACTTTCTTTGGGAAGAGGATTATATTCATTATACTGTTTCAGATAATAAAGTAAAAAATGTAATTTTTGATTCTATTAGTCAGTTCTTAGATGGGTTTGAAAAAGCAGATGATGCAGTGTATGAAAAAATTAAAAACTATAAAAGAAAATTGATACAAGGCACAGATGAGTATGATATTGTTTATCATAGATTATATGAAGAAGAGTTAATAAAAAGAGGGTTAATGTAATATGCAAAAAGTATGGATATATTTAGAAAATGGGACATTTCTAGAAGCAAATTCTTTTGGTGCAAAAGGTACAACAGTTGGTGAAATTGTATTTAATACATCTTTAACTGGATACCAAGAAATAATCACAGATCCAAGTTATGCTGGGCAATTTGTTACTTTTACTATGCCAGAAATTGGGAATGTAGGAGTAAATAAAGATGATATGGAAAGTAGTACAGCTTTTTGTAAAGGTGTAATAGTTAGAAATTATCATCACGAATACTCTAATTATAGAGGTGAAAGTGATTTATGTTCTTTATTAGAAGAGCACAATGTTTTGGGAATTAAAGATATTGATACAAGATATTTAACAAAAATGATTAGAGATGAAGGTGCAATGATGATGATTGCATCTACAGAAATTTCTGACAAAGAAGAATTAGCTAAACAATTAGCTGCAAGTCCTAGAATAGAAGATATCAATTATATAGAAGAAGTTAGTACAAAAGAGCCATATATACATAAAAATGGAGCTTGGAATCATCAAGTTCTTTCTTACAATAAAGCAGTAATGAGTGATAAAAAAATAGTTGTTATAGATTTTGGTGTAAAAAGAAATATTTTAAATGAGTTAGTTGAATCTGGTCTTGAAGTTGAAGTTGTACCTTCATCATTTAAAGCTGATGATTTAATAGCTAGATATGAAGCAAAAGAGATTGGTGGAATATTTTTATCAAATGGACCAGGTGATCCCCTTACTTTAGTAAAAGAAAAAGAAGAAGTTCAAAAATTAATTGCGACTGATATTCCTATCATTGCAATTTGTTTAGGACACCAAATGCTTTCTATTGCACATGGTTTTGATACATATAAATTAAAGTTTGGACAACATGGTGGTAATCATCCTGTTGCAAATAATGGTGTAGTTGAAATAACTGCACAAAATCATAATTATAGTGTTCCTGATGATATTGTAAAAATAGCTCAAGTAACTCATAAAAACTTATTTGATAATACAATTGAAGGTGTGAGATATAATAATAAGAACATTTATTCAATTCAACATCACCCAGAAGCTAGTCCTGGACCACATGATTCTAAGTACATCTTTAAACAATTTGCAGAGATGATAAAGTAAATTTTATTCTTCACTTTTTGTGAAGAATAAAAGCAATAAAATAAACTGTATATTTAAGGATGAAAATGGAAACTCTAGAAAATAATACAGATGTTACTAACAAAAAAGAAATTGATGCAATGAAAATGTTACTTAAAATAAGTAAAAAAATACCGTTTTTTTCTATTTTAAGCAAAGATGAGATTGAAGAGATAATCACAGAAGCAAAAATCATAACATACAAAAATAAAGAAATCATATTTCAAGAGGGTGAAACTACTAGAAATTATATATATTATTTATTAAAAGGTAAACTTTATATAAATAGAAAAAAACAAATAGATGCAAGATCAAGTGTTAGAATTGCTACCATTGATAAACCAGCGCTATTTGGTGAAATGATGAGACTTACAGGAGAACCTAGAAGTGCTACTGTTGAGTCAGGAGAGTCTAATACATTAGTATTGGCCTTTCGAATTAAAGACTTTAAAGAACAAACTAGTATTTCAAAATTTTATAAAAATGTTATTATAGAACTATCTGCAAAAATTGTGCAGATGAATAAAAAACACTATTAATTAAAGAACAAACTTTAATAATAGTTGATACACTCCAGCAGAAGCAATACCAGCTGCAAGACCAGCAACTAAATCATCACCCATAACTCCCCAACCACCTTTTACATTTTTATCAATTTTACCAATAATAGATGGTTTCCAAATGTCAAAAAGTCTAAAGAACAAAAATGCCAAAGGTGCTAGATATGCCATGTTTTCATTTGTAATACCACAGATAGAAAGAGCAAGCCACATTCCAGCTAATTCATCTATTACTATCTCTTTTCCATCATGCATACCAACTTCTTCTTCATAGATATTGATTTGTTTAATAGCAATAACTGAAATTAAAAGAGAGAGTAAAAAAAGTGTTGATACATGGATATATTGTAGAAGAGCAAGACCCATAATCAAGGCAACAAAGCTACCAACAGTACCTGGAGCTTTAGGAGATAATCCACTGTAAAAAAGAGTTAAAAAGGCTTTTCTCATTATTTCTTCTTCTCAATTCCTAATTTTTTTCTTTTTTCCCAAAGTGATTTCCTTGAAATTCCAAGTTTTTTCGATAATTCTGTATCAGGATATTTTGATTGAAATGATATAACCATCATCTTAACATAATCATTTATGGTCATAATATTATTATTTAACATAAACATATCAGGTCTCATAAATTCAATTTTAGGAAAAGGAAAATCAACTTCTTTTTCTAAAGAGCTAATAATACAGTTTTTATGCTCTATTGCAATACAAACATTATCCTTCGCACTTTTCTTTAATGAATGATAATCAGTTAGGTAAACTACTTCTTTGTTAGTAATTGTTGATAATTCTTTTTGCCAAGTTGGACTATCAAGGGCTATAAATCTAATTGGTAATTTTAAAGATTTTGATATTTCAAAAGCTAATTTATCAGTACATCTTTGTGAATTTGTTTCCACAAGCATTGGCAAAGAATGTGATATATTAACGCCAGTTGTATCTATCTCTTCAAGTAAAAACTCAACATATGTTTTAAGAGTAGATAACTCTTGTTTCATCTGTCTACACTCTTTATAGTGGTAAATCTTTCTTATTAATTCATCCATAATAAATGGCTTCATAATATAATCTTTTGCACCTTCATTTATTGGCTCAGTAACAGTTTCATCACTAATATAAGAAACAAGCAAGATTATAATAGAGTTTTTATATTTTTGAATAGTTTTTTTTACCATTTCACTAGGAAGTGAAGTTGATAATAAAACCATATCGTAATCTTTGGTTAAATTATTATTTGGCATCTCAACAAAATCACAAGAATGACCATCATCAAGTATTCTTGAAACAACTTTTTGTGCTAGATAAATTTCATTTTCTATTATCAATATATTCATTTATTTTTCCAATCAAAATATTTTAGTGTTGCAACACTATGGACTGTAACACCCTCACTTCTTCCTACAAACCCAAGCTTTTCAGCAGTTGTTGCTTTAACATTAACATATTGCATATCAATATTTAATAGTTGTGCCATTAACTTCTTAATTTCAAATTTAAAAGGGTTTATTTTAGGTTTTTGTGCAAGGATTGTAAAATCTACATTTACTATTTCATATCCAACATTATAAATAAAGTTTACTATTTTTTCAAGCAATACTTTTGAGTCAATATTTTTATATGTATTATCAGTATCTGGAAAAAATTCTCCAATGTCACCTGCTCCACATGCACCTAACAGTGCATCAATCACAGAATGAATTAATACATCTCCATCACTATGAGCTTTAAATCCCACATTACTATCAATTTTAACTCCACCAAGTACCATTTGTTTATTCTCTTCAAAAGCATGAATATCTATTCCAAATCCTGTAAAGAAATTATTTGAAGGTCCTTTAAGACAAGGGGTTAATTTAAGATCTTCTTGAAAAGTTAATTTATTACTTTCTATACTTCCCTTTACATAAAAAATTGATTCATTTATATTTTTTATTGCTGAACTGTCATCTGTAAAAAAAACATCAGTATCAAGAGCTTTTTTTAGAATTTTTGTATTTGAAAGCTGGGGAGTTTGTATAAGTTTTACTTCATCTCTATTAATTGTTTCATTTTTGAATACAACAGTATCTGTTACATTTAAAACAGGAACAATACAAGAAGCTTTTTCCTTATTTGAAATAAGATCTAAAATAACACCTTTAGGAATACAAGTTCTTGCAACATCTGTAACCATTACATAGTTAGAATCAATTGTTTTTAAAGCATTTATCATAGACTCTTGTCTTGTATCTCCACCTAAAATAAATTTGTATTCATCAGAAAAATTTTTCATATAAGATAGTTCATCTTTTGAAGATGTAATAACTACATTATCAAAATTATAGTAAGAAGTAATTCTTTTAGTAACAAATAGCCATAGTGGAATATCTCCCACTCTTAGCCACTGTTTCTTACAATTAAGTCCAAATCTAGTAGAATTTCCGGCACATAATATTAATAAAGTAACTTTAGACAACAATACCCCTTGTGTAAAAAAGTTACAAATTATAACTAATGTTACTTATGAAAAATTTAAGTTAGGAAATTAGTTAATTTTAATTAAAATTATTGTTCACTCATCTTTTCTTTGATCCTATCAATAGCATTTACTAAAGGTTCAATTTCAAGATTATATTTAGTCGCTAATTGTAAAGCTCTTTCAATATGTTCATCGCCCAATGGATTTCTTATATCAGTTAAAATTTTTACTACTTCAAGTATTTTAACTTTTCGTTGATATTCTTCTGGGCATTGTTCAACATTACCTACAAATCCAATAGTAAAAATAAGATTATGACTTAAATTCCAATGTTTAAAAATATTTGCAGTAATTCTTGAACAAGAAAATCCAGTAAAGGCTTCTTCAATACTAGATAAGCTTCCTTCTGCTGTTTTTAATGCTTCTTGAAACTCTTCAGTTTTATTTTGTTCTTGAATTATTTCAGAAATAATAAACTTACCCGTTTCTTGTAAAAACGCAGGTAATAATAGGTCTTCTTTTAGTCCAAAGTCAATTTCACCTACCCAATTATTTATGATATTAGATGCCAAATTTGATGCCATTAAAAAATCATCAGTTGATATATTATAGGCATTTAAATTTGATTTTATTAAATCTTGAACAACTGAACCAAGGGCAATAGAAATAGTAAAGTTTATTCCAAGTAAGTTTACAGCTCGGCTTGGAGTTTCCACTTCACTTCTAAAACCAAACATTGCAGAGTTGGCAACTCTTAAAAGAGTTGTAATAATAAGTGGATCTTGCTCAATAATCTTTAGCAGTTCCACAGGTTCTTTTTCTGGTCGTCTTCTAAAGTTTTCTAACTCAATAACACTATTTGGTAAAGGTGGTAGCGATTCTATTTTTTCTTTAATATCAAGTTTTATAATATTACTAACAAATGTGTTAATAAATTTTTTATTATTATACATTATACCAATTTTTTTTCATTTAATGTAGTATATTAAATTATCTTGTGCATATAAAATATACATTTTATTAATTATTTCTTTCTGTGATAAAATTAATTTAATAGATTAAGTTTTTATAAACTTAACTTGATATAATCAGGGAAAATTTTAGATAGGAATATTTTATGAGAGATTGGTTAGATAATCATAAAGATGATGAAGTAAGAACACAGATGTATTATGCAAAAAAAGGCATGATAACACCTGAAATGGAATATGTTGCAAAAGTAGAAAAAATTGAACCAGAATTGGTTAGAAGTGAAATTGCAAGGGGAAGATTAATTATTCCTGCAAATGTAAATCATAGACATTTAAAACCAATGGCAATAGGAATGGCATCAAGTTGTAAAATTAATGCAAATATTGGTTCTTCTGCTTTAGCTTCAGATATAGCAGGGGAAGTTGAAAAAGTTGATGTTTGTTTAAAACATGGTGCTGATACTATTATGGATTTAAGTACAGGTGGTGACCTTGATTCTATTAGAAGTGCAGTAATTGAACATTCTACTGTACCTATTGGAACAGTTCCAATTTATCAAATTTTGCATGATTGTAAAGATAAAATAGAAGATTTATCTATTGAAGTTATGTTAAAAGTTTTAGAAAAACAAGCTTTACAAGGTGTTTCATATTTTACTATTCATGCAGGATTTTTATTACAATTTATGCCTCATGTTGCAAAAAGAAAAATGGGAATAGTTTCAAGAGGTGGTTCACTTATGGCTGCTTGGATGATGCATTATCACAAAGAAAATCCTTTTTATGATGCTTTTGATGAGATTTTAGATATTTGTAGAAAACATGATGTTTCTTTATCATTAGGTGATAGTTTAAGACCAGGATGTCTATTTGATGCTTCTGATGAAGCACAATTATCTGAATTAAAGATTTTAGGAGAGCTTACAAAAAGAGCTTGGGAAAAAGATGTTCAAGTTATGATTGAAGGACCTGGGCATGTGCCTTTAAATCAAATAGAGAGAAATATGAAATTAGAACGAGAGTATTGTCATGAAGCTCCTTTTTATATTTTAGGACCACTTACTACTGATATCGCAGCTGGTTATGATCATATTTCATCTGCAATTGGTGCAGCTGTTGGTGGATGGCATGGAGCAAGTATGCTTTGTTATGTTACACCAAAAGAACACTTAGGTTTACCAAATGCCCAAGATGTTAGAGAAGGTATTATTGCGTATAAAATAGCAGCTCATAGTGCTGATATTGCAAGAGGAAGAAAAGGTGCAAGAGATATAGATGATGAAATGTCTGATGCTAGATATGCCTTTGATTGGAATAAACAATTTGAATTATGTTTAGACCCAGATCGTGCTAAAGAATACCATGATGAAACACTTCCACAAGATGTATTTAAAGAAGCAGAATTTTGTTCAATGTGTGGACCAAAATTTTGTTCATATAAGATTACTCAAAAGATTGTTGAAGAACATGGTGAAGCTATGAAAGCAGCTATATAAAGCTAATTAATGAAAGTAAAAGTACTTAAACCTTGTCATTGTGTAAGAAGATTTAAGTTTGATGAAGAATTTGAATACTATAATAGAGAAGTTGCTTTAAAAAAAGCAGAAGAAATTATCGAAATAATGAATAAAAAAAGTTGTCAAAGCCATGAATTTTCATTAAATGAAAAGGATGATGGCTTTGAAATATCTAGTAAAATTAATTATAAATCATGGTAAAAAAACTATGATTTACAATTAAGATAAAAATTATCCTATTTTATCTATAATGCGAAAAATTGAATAATAAGTTTAAGGAAATCTTGATGGCAAATATAGCTGATATAAAAAAAGAATTAGAAAAAGTAATTTATCCAGGTTTTACAAAATCAATTGTAGAGTTTGGATTTTTAAAAAATGTTGAAGTAAATGGTACTGCTGTAAGTGTACTTGTAGAAATAACTTCAAGTGCACAAGAAGTGGAACATGAATTAAGAACTAATATTAAAAAAGTATTAGAAAATATTGGTGTTACAAATTTAGATTTACAAGTAAAAAAACCAGAAGCTCCTAAGCAAACTAGTAATAGTGTTAGTGGAAAAAATATTGCTCCACAAATTAAAAACTTTGTAATGGTATCTTCAGGAAAAGGCGGAGTTGGAAAATCAACTACAACTGTTAACTTAGCAGTAGCTGCTGCAATGCAAGGTAAGAGAGTTGGTATTTTGGATGCTGATATTTATGGACCAAATATTCCACGAATGTTCGGATTACAAGGTAAAGAAGTTGAAGTAATAGGAAATAAAGCAAAACCATTCCATGCTTATGGAGTAGATGTTATGTCTATGGGATCACTTATGGAAGAAGGACAAGCTCTTATTTGGAGAGGTGCTATGATTATGAAAGCAATCCAACAACTTCTAAGAGATATTTTGTGGGAAGAATTAGATATTTTATTTATTGATATGCCTCCAGGAACTGGTGATGCACAATTAACATTAGCTCAAAGCGTTCCTGTAACATGTGGTGTAAATGTTACAACTCCACAACATGTAGCCCTTGATGATTCAAGAAGAAGTTTAGATATGTTTAAGAAACTTCATATTCCAGTTGGTGGGATTGTAGAAAATATGAGTGGATTTATTTGTCCTACATGTAGTACAGAGTCTGATATCTTTGGTATGGGTACTTGTGAGGCTTTAGCTAAAGAGTATGGAACGACTGTTTTAGGAAATCTTCCAATTGAACCTGCTATTAGAGAAGGTGGAGATAATGGAAAACCAATCGTTTATTTCCATCCTGAATCAATTTCTGCAAAAAGATATATGAAAGCAACTGAAACATTAATTGAATTTATTGATAATGTAAGCGAAAAAGCTGAAAATGCTTCTATTCAACCAACTACACCTCCTGGTGTATCTGCTTGTTCAACAGCAAAATAATTATTAAGAATATTTAGAGTTATTAACTCTAAATATTCCTCTTCAAAACTACTCATTTTATAACATCATAATAAAAAATTAATTAACTTATATCAAATGATTATAAATCCTTAGATATAATAAACAAAAAATTATTAGGCTTATTATGAAAAAACACTTAGAAACAAAACTTTCTCATCTACAAGATTTTGCTACAATTCAAGATCCGTACGGTGCTTCACACTTTCCTATATATAATACAGGAACTTTTGATTTAAAAAAACAAGATGGTGAAAAGATATATGATTATACAAGAAGTGATAATCCTACAAGAGAAGCTTTAGAAAATCTTTTTACAGAAGTAGAAAATGGAGCAGGATGTGTATGTACACATACAGGAATTGGTGCAGTATCACTTTTATTTGAAACAGTTTTAAAAGCAAACTCTCAAGTTTTGGTAGAATCTGATTGTTACGGAGGAACTTTTAGATTATTAAAAGTTTTTCAAGGCAAATATAATATAAAAGTACATTTTGCTGATTTCTTAAGTGAACCAGAATTGGAAAAAATTCTAAAAAATAATAAAATCGATTTAGTGTTATGTGAGTCACCCACAAATCCTGGTCTTAAAATAATTGATATAGGTATGGTATCTGTTTTGGCAAAAAAATATAATGCTCTTTTTGCTCTTGATAATTCACTCGCAACTTTTATTTCACAACGGCCACTTGATATGGGTGCTGATTTTTCTCTTTTCTCTACTACTAAATATATCTCAGGACATGGAAGTGTAGTAGCTGGTGCGATTGTTGCAAAAACAAAAGAATTGGCTGATGAACTTCACTATTATGCAAATGCCCATGGAAGAAGTCAAAATCCAATGGATGTATTTTTAATAAGCTTAGGAATACCAACTCTTAAAATAAGAATGAAAGAACATCAAAAAAACTCTATATTGATAGCTGAATTTTTAGAAAAACAAAGTTTTATAAAAGCTGTTATGCATCCAGGTTTAAAATCGCACCCTCAACACAAACTAGCAACTTATCAAATGGATTATATTCCAGGAGTTTTTTGTGCAGAGTTTATAAATAAAGATTTTGCAGAAAAATTTATTGAAAATACAAAAATCTTTGGTGAAAAATGTTCTTTTGGAAGTCCTGATTCTAGAGTAGAAATTCCTGCAAAAATATCACATGCATCATTTTCAAAAGAGGAACTAGCTGCCATTGGAATAAGTGATGGTACAGTTAGATTCTCTATTGGATTAGAAAATGTTGAAGATTTAATAGAAGATATTGAGCAAGCCTTAAAATAGATGAAGAATAGTTTGTTTAAGCCTATAGATTGTGGTGAAACACTACCACAAAATAATGTTCATGCGGTAAGTGTAAGTATGCCAAAACTCAAAGATGTTATTGATTATGAAGAGGGTTTTGGCGAAGCGATGGAAAAAATAAAGTCTGGTTATCCCAGATTTACTATGCATCCATATTTAAGAATTCTTGCAAAATATATAAAAGAAAAATATAAAATAAGTGATTCTTATGAAGTGGTACTTTTAAGCTCCCAAAAAGCTGTAGATATTTTAAGTGATAAATATTATATACATAATAAAATAGAGATTACAGAGCCTTTTGGTGTAATTTTAGTAAGAAATGGTACTTGTCAACTCCAAAGAGTTTTGATGTTTATACAACATGTAGGTTATAATTTATCATCTAGACTTGCAGAAGATTATTTATATAATATTGGATTGATAAATTCAAAACATATAGAAGAAAAAGAAAAAGAAAAAATTGCTTTTGATTTAGTAGTTTCAACTTTAGCAAAAGCTTATAATCAACCAAAAGAAAATATTACCTTAGCCCCTTCAGGTATGAACGCAATGTATGGTGTTGTTAAAGGTATAAAAAATATTCAAAGAAGAAATGGAAGAAATATTCTAGTTCAACTTGGTTGGTTGTATTTAGATACTATGAATATAGTAAAACACTATTATGAACAATCAAAAGTCTTTTGTGATGTAAAAAACTTAGACTTATTGGAAGAGTATTTAAAAGAAAACGGCTTTAAAGTAAGTGCAATAATCACAGAAGTTCCTACAAATCCTCTTTTATTATGTGTTGATATGAAAAGATTAAACTCTCTTTGCAAAAAATATAATATTCCTTTGGTTGTTGATTCCACATTGGCAACACCATATAATGTAAATTTAAATGATTATGCAGATATATATGTAGAGTCTCTTACAAAATTTGCTTCAGGTAATGCAGATGTTCTAATGGGTGCAATTATTTTGAATCAAAAATCAAAACTATCTCATATGAATGTTGAGTTTTTTAAACATTGCGATAAAGCATATATAAAAGATATCCAAAGAATGGCTTTTGAAATAAAAGATTATGAAAGACGAGTTAAAAGAATTAGTTCAAATACAAAAGCTTTAGTTGAATACTTTAAAAAGTGTTCTTATATAGATAAGATATATTATTGTTTAAATGATGAAAATGAATTTGAGTATAAACAAATAATGAAAGATGATAATTCATATACAGGACTTATTTCTGTAACTTTTAATAAATCATTTGAAACTATATATGATAATTTAAATTTTGCAAAGGGACCTAGTCTAGGAACAGAGTTTACTCTTCTTATGCCGTATACATATCTTGCTCACTATGATTATATAAAAAGTGAAGAGGGTGAAAAATACTTGGATGAGATTGGATTACCTAAAGATATACTTAGAATTTCTGTTGGTAGTGAAAACATTAATGACATAATAGAAGAATTCAAAAGATTAGAGGAATAATTATGGACATGAACAAAATAAAAGAACTGATTTTAAAATTCTCAAAAGAAAGGGATTGGGATAAAATTCACAATCCAAAAAATTTAGCAATGGCACTTAGTGTAGAAACAGCAGAACTAGTTGAAATTTTTCAATGGCTAAATGAAGACCAAAGCTTAAATTTAGATAAGGCAAAAAAAGAGCATTTAGAAGAAGAAATTGCAGATATTGCAGTTTATTTGCTAAGAATTTGTTATTCGCATAATATAGATTTAGAAAAAGCAATTATTTCAAAAATGAGTAAAAATGAAATAAAGTATCCCTTATATGATAAAAATGGCGATAAAATCGAATATGGGAAGAAAAATTAGTGCAAAAAATATTTTTTTTCAAAATTTAAGCTAAATTTAATTCCCAGCACTTGACAAAGGCAAAAAAACCTATTATAATTCCCGTCCAATTTGAGTGACAAACGTCGCAAAGGGTTGATGTTCTTTAACAAACTACGGTTTTAAGAAGTAAGTAACTTTTATAAACCGAATATGATATAAAACAAGAGAATTTATACAATTCTCGTCTATTAAAAAAACAATGAGTAATGTCAGTAAACAATTGCAATTAATCTTTTTAGGAAGATTAGATAAAAGAGTTAGACACTAGTCATGATTAAACTAAACATTTATGGAGAGTTTGATCCTGGCTCAGAGTGAACGCTGGCGGCGTGCTTAACACATGCAAGTCGAACGAGAACGGGTTAAAGCTTGCTTTAACTGTCAGCTAAGTGGCGCACGGGTGAGTAATATATAGGTAACATGCCCTAGAGAGGGGGATAACAGATGGAAACGTCTGCTAACACCCCATATGCCTTTAAGACCTAAGTCTGCAAGGGAAACATTTATGGCTCTAGGATTGGCCTGTACGGTATCAGCTAGTTGGTGAGGTAATGGCTCACCAAGGCAATGACACCTAACTGGTTTGAGAGGATGATCAGTCACACTGGAACTGAGACACGGTCCAGACTCCTACGGGAGGCAGCAGTGGGGAATATTGCACAATGGACGAAAGTCTGATGCAGCAACGCCGCGTGGAGGATGACACATTTCGGTGCGTAAACTCCTTTTATATAGGAAGATAATGACGGTACTATATGAATAAGCACCGGCTAACTCCGTGCCAGCAGCCGCGGTAATACGGAGGGTGCAAGCGTTACTCGGAATTACTGGGCGTAAAGAGCGTGTAGGCGGGTAAATAAGTTGGAAGTGAAATCCTATGGCTCAACCATAGAACTGCTTCCAAAACTGTTAACCTAGAATGTGGGAGAGGTAGATGGAATTTCTGGTGTAGGGGTAAAATCCGTAGATATCAGAAGGAATACCGATTGCGAAGGCGATCTACTGGAACACAATTGACGCTGAGACGCGAAAGCGTGGGGAGCAAACAGGATTAGATACCCTGGTAGTCCACGCCCTAAACGATGTACACTAGTTGTTGTGAGGCTAGACCTTGCAGTAATGCAGTTAACACATTAAGTGTACCGCCTGGGGAGTACGGTCGCAAGATTAAAACTCAAAGGAATAGACGGGGACCCGCACAAGCGGTGGAGCATGTGGTTTAATTCGACGATACGCGAAGAACCTTACCTGGTCTTGACATAGAAAGAACTTTTTAGAGATAAATTGGTGCCTGCTTGCAGGAGCTTTCATACAGGTGCTGCACGGCTGTCGTCAGCTCGTGTCGTGAGATGTTGGGTTAAGTCCCGCAACGAGCGCAACCCTCGTCGTTAGTTGCTAACAGTTCGGCTGAGAACTCTAACGAGACTGCCTACGCAAGTAGGAGGAAGGTGAGGACGACGTCAAGTCATCATGGCCCTTACGACCAGGGCTACACACGTGCTACAATGGGGTATACAAAGAGCAGCAATACGGTGACGTGGAGCGAATCTCAAAAATGCCTCCCAGTTCGGATTGTAGTCTGCAACTCGACTACATGAAGTTGGAATCGCTAGTAATCGTAGATCAGCTATGCTACGGTGAATACGTTCCCGGGTCTTGTACTCACCGCCCGTCACACCATGGGAGTTGAATTCATTCGAAGCGGGGATGCTAAAATAGCTACCTTCCACAGTGGATTTAGCGACTGGGGTGAAGTCGTAACAAGGTAACCGTAGGAGAACCTGCGGTTGGATCACCTCCTTTCAGAGTAATGAGATTAGATTCGTTTCTAATCTCAAGAAATAAAATAAAATGGGTAAATATCCAATATCATATTCGGTTTGTAAAGGTTATTGAAAATAATAGGTGAAGAATGGGCCTATAGCTCAGCTGGCTAGAGCGCTCGACTGATAATCGTGAGGTCCCAGGTTCAAGTCCTGGTAGGCCCACCATGAGAAGAAGATAATCTTTGTTGGGGAATTAGCTCAGCTGGGAGAGCGCCTGCCTTGCACGCAGGAGGTCAGCGGTTCGATCCCGCTATTCTCCACCAACATTAGCACCTAAACCAAAGTAGAATAGAAATTAGTAAATTTTAATATTAGTACTTAAGAGAAGTATTAATATTAGGATTTATCCTAAATGTTATTTAAAAATTTAATGTTAAAGTCTTTAAAATTTTTTCGAATTAGAATAAAGAGATTTATTTTAATACAAAATAGAAAACAATTTAAACACACAATTACTGTTTTATTAAATATTGTATTTAATAAGATAGTAGCCAAGGAATAATTATCAAAAAGGTAACTATAGAAATATAGTTATACAAATTATAAGCTATTAAGGGCTAATGGTGGATGCCTAGACTGTAAGAGGCGATGAAGGACGTATTAGGCTGCGATAAGCCTCGGGGAGCTGCCAAAGAGCTTTGATCCGAGGATTTCCGAATGGGACAACCCAGCATATAGAGATATATGTTACCCTGCGGGGAGCTAACCTGGTGAAGTGAAACATCTCAGTAGCCAGAGGAAGAGAAATCAAACGAGATTCCGTAAGTAGCGGCGAGCGAACGCGGATTAGGACAAACCCAATGCTTGCATTGGGGGTTGTAGGACCATAATGTGAGACTTAAAAGAGTAGTAGAAATATCTGGAAAGGTATAGCATAGAAGGTGAAACTCCTGTATACGAAACTCTTGAGAGCTCTATTGGTATCCTGAGTAGGACGGAACACGTGATATTTTGTCTGAATCTGGGGGGACCACCCTCCAATCCTAAATACTACTTACAGATCGATAGTGAACAAGTACCGTGAGGGAAAGGTGAAAAGTACTCCAGCGAGGAGAGTGAAATAGAACCTGAAACCATTAGCTTACAATCATTCGGAGCCCTATGTTGCTTGCAACAGGGTGACGGACTGCCTTTTGCATAATGAGCCTGCGAGTTGTGGTGTCTGGCAAGGTTAAGTCAAGTACGGAGCCGTAGCGAAAGCGAGTCTTAACAGGGCGACATAGTCAGATGCTGCAGACCCGAAACGAAGTGATCTATCCATGAGCAGGTTGAAGCTGGTGTAAGAGCCAGTGGAGGACCGAACCCGCTGACGTTGAAAAGTCTTGGGATGACTTGTGGATAGGGGTGAAAGGCCAATCAAACTTCGTGATAGCTGGTTCTCTCCGAAATATATTTAGGTATAGCCTTATGTCGTAACATATAGGGGTAGAGCACTGAATGGGCTAGGGCTGCTTACCGCGGTACCAAACCCTATCAAACTTCGAATACTATATGCGTAATCATAGGAGTCAGGCGGTGGGTGATAAAATCCATCGTCGAGAGGGGAACAACCCAGACTAACAGCTAAGGTCCCAAAGTTACATCTAAGTGGAAAACGATGTGAAGTTACTGTGACAACCAGGAGGTTGGCTTAGAAGCAGCCACCCTTTAAAGAAAGCGTAACAGCTCACTGGTCTAGTGATTTTGCGCGGAAAATATAACGGGGCTAAGATGTACACCGAAGCTTTAGACTTGTACTTGTACAAGTGGTAGGAGAGCGTTCTATTCAGCGTTGAAGGTATACCGACGAGGAGTGCTGGAGCGGATAGAAGTGAGCATGCAGGCATGAGTAGCGATAATTGAGGTGAGAATCCTCAACGCCGAAAACCCAAGGTTTCCTACGCGATGCTCGTCATCGTAGGGTTAGTCGGGACCTAAGTCGAGTCCGAAAGGGGTAGACGATGGCAAATTGATTAATATTTCAATACCAACAAATAAGCGCGATGTGGGGACGCATAGAGTTAATCGAGGTCACTGACGGAATAGTGGCTCGAAGGATGTAGGTTGTATCTTAGGCAAATCCGGGACACATTCGACCGAGATCTTACAGGCTGTTGCGATTTTTCGGAATCAATTCAGAATCGATGATACTGTCGTGCCAAGAAAAGCCACTAAGTATATTATTTGTTGCCCGTACCGTAAACCGACACAGGTGGGTGGGATGAGTATTCTAAGGCGCGTGGAAGAACCCTGGTTAAGGAACTCTGCAAACTAGCACCGTATCTTCGGTATAAGGTGTGCCTACTTCTGTATAGAGATTTACTCTCAAAAGCGGAAGAGGTTGCAACAAAGAGTCCCTCCCGACTGTTTACCAAAAACACAGCACTTTGCTAACTCGCAAGAGGATGTATAAGGTGTGACGCCTGCCCGGTGCTCGAAGGTTAACTGATGATGTCAGCGTAAGCGAAGCATTTGATTGAAGCCCGAGTAAACGGCGGCCGTAACTATAACGGTCCTAAGGTAGCGAAATTCCTTGTCGGTTAAATACCGACCTGCATGAATGGCGTAACGAGATGGGAGCTGTCTCAACCAGGGATCCAGTGAAATTGTAGTGGAGGTGAAAATTCCTCCTACCCGCGGAAAGACGGAAAGACCCCGTGCACCTTTACTACAGCTTGACACTGTAGCTTGGATATTCATGTGCAGGATAGGTGGGAGGCTATGAACTATGGACGCAAGTACATAGGGAGCCACCCTTGAGATACCACCCTTGAATATTTGAGTTACTAACTGGGACGAGTTATCCTCGTTCAGGACAATGTCTGGTGGGTAGTTTGACTGGGGCGGTCGCCTCCTAAAAAGTAACGGAGGCTTGCAAAGGTTGGCTCAAAGCGGATGGAAATCGCTTGTTGAGTATAATGGCATAAGCCAGCCTGACTGTAAGAGATACAACTCGAGCAGAGACGAAAGTCGGTCATAGTGATCCGGTGGTTCTGTGTGGAAGGGCCATCGCTCAAAGGATAAAAGGTACGCCGGGGATAACAGGCTGATCTCCCCCAAGAGCTCACATCGACGGGGAGGTTTGGCACCTCGATGTCGGCTCATCGCATCCTGGGGCTGGAGCAGGTCCCAAGGGTATGGCTGTTCGCCATTTAAAGCGGTACGCGAGCTGGGTTCAGAACGTCGTGAGACAGTTCGGTCCCTATCTTCCGTGGGCGTAGGAAAGTTGAAGAGATTTGTCCCTAGTACGAGAGGACCGGGATGAACGTACCACTGGTGTACCAATTGTTCTGCCAAGAGCATCGTTGGGTAGCTACGTACGGATGTGATAAGAGCTGAAAGCATCTAAGCTCGAAGCCAACTCTAAGATGAACTTTCCCTGAAGATCCCAGCAAGACTAGCTGGTTGATAGGCTAGATGTGTAAGTGAAGTAATTCATTTAGCTGACTAGTACTAATAGATCGTTTGGCTTATTTTATATATTTCTTGGTTTACTATCTTATTAAGTACATACTTAATAAAAGTTGTGTAAAAGACTTTAACATTAATATACACTCAAGACAATTGAGTTGAGTATTAAGAGCATTCTTTGCTTTTAATACTCAACTTTGTTGGTGATTATTGAGAAGTGGAAATACCCGGCTCCATTCCGAACCCGGAAGTCAAGCACTTCATCGCTGATAATACTGCAGGGTCCCCTTGTGGAAACGTAAGTCGTCGCCAACTCTTGAGTAATTTTTAAGCTTAGTTCTATTTAGACATCGTCTTTTTAGCACTGAGCTTTTTTTTTGCACCTTTTTTTATTGTTATTTATTTCTTCTAACAGGATTCTTTGATATTATTTTCTATTACTTTTATCAGAATTTATTTCTTTTATTCTCTTCTCTCCTATTATGCTTTTTTCTATATATCGTAGTTTGATATTAAATTATTCTATCTTTCTTATTTAGAAGCTCTTATATTTGTTTATAACACTATATTAAGTTGATTTATTTTCTTTCTTGTTATACAATTAGGATATTTATATAAAGGATACAAAATGTATTTAGATAAAATTGGGATTCTTGTAGGAATTGGGTTAATAATATTTATGGTATTAAGTTTTGTAGTAAAGTATTTTATACGAAACAAAGAGTAGAGACTACTCTTCTTTTCTTGAATTTTTTTCGTCAATTCCTGACATACCAAATCTTCTAGCAAGTTCTTGTTTAATTCTATCAGGAGATATGTTTTTGCTTGCTAATGCAACCATTGTGTGGTAAACTAAATCTGCTGCTTCATAAATCATTTCTTCACTATTATCATCTTTAACTGCAAAAGTAAATTCACCTGCTTCTTCAACAATTTTTTTAAGCATAGAGTTTTCTTTGCCATTTAATAGTTTAGATGTATAAGATTTTTTAGGGTCATCATTTTTTCTATCTTGTATAACATGAAATAAATTATCTAAAATAGAGTATTTATTAGTTGTATTAACTTCTATATCGCTAATAATTTCATTTGTTTCTAAATTTGTAAAGAAGCATGATTTTCTACCTGTATGGCAAGCTACACCTTCTTGTATAACTTTTATCAATATTGTATCATTATCACAATCAAGCATTATTTCTACAATTTTTTGTGTATGACCAGACTCTTCACCTTTTTTCCAAATTCTTTGTTTACTTCTTGAAAAGTAGTGCGCATATCTAGTTGTAAGAGTTAGAGATAACGCTTCTTTATCCATATAAGCTAACATCAAAACTTCATTTGTTATTGAATCTTGTGTAATAACAGGAATTAAACCATCCATCTTTTTCCATGCAATATTTTCTATATTATTCATATTCTTACCTTAAAAATTTTTGCCTAAATTAATTTTTACACCATCAATAGATCTTTCTTCTGTATTTACATCAACATTACCATCTATTTTTATTTTATCTTTATTTTTAGGAGTTAAATCAACTTTTTTATTTATTGGTTTAGTCAATAAATCTTCTTTTTTTTGATAATCTTTTTTAGTTTTTAGTTTTGGCTCTTTACTTGGATTTACTAATTTAAGATTATTTAAATCAATATTATTTTTTGGATCTTTTGCTTTTAATAAAACTATAGAATTTAACAGAATAAAGATTGATATAAATATTTTATATAACATGTGTATTTAAATATAAAGAGTAGAAATCTACTCTTTATAAAATTACTTGTTTATTGCAGAATTAATAGCTCTATCTTTAGTATCTACCCAAATATTTGGAGTAGAACCACCAGGAGTTAAGAAAATCTTAGCGTCTTTATTTTCTCTAAGCGCGTCATTAAATTTCCCTTGAACTTGAATTTGTTGCATTTTAAGTAGATTTGAAGTTAAAGACTCAGCGATAGCTTTATTTGCTGCTGCTTGTGCTTTAGCTTCAATAGTTACAGCGTCTGCTCTACCTTTTGCTTCAATTCTATTTGCTTCTGCATCTCCAGTTGCTTTTGCTGCTCTTTTCTCAGCTTCTTGTTTAGTTCTTTGAACTTCATATTTAACTCTTTCAGATTCTTGATTTGCAATTTGAACTCTTTCAATTTGTTCTTTAATCTTAGGAGGAAGACCAATTTCTCTTAATTGAACTGATAAAAGTGAAACAGGTTTACCTTCAAGTTTCTCAATATTCGCTCTAATACCATCTTCGATTTTAACAGCTATTTCATTTCTTTTCGTTGGTAATTCTTCAGCTGTATATGTTCCAACAACATTTCTAACTATATCTCTAACAACTGGGTTGATAATTTTTTCTTCCCAAGAAAGACCCCAGTTAGCAATTGTAGTTGGAGCCCCATCAGCAGTAAGTCTATACTGAACAGTTAGTTCAATAGACACAGGTAATCCTCTTGCATCAAGAATATTAATTGCAGGATTTAGTTTAATACCTGAATCATAACCACCCATTTGCTCAACACTACTATAGTTAATAAGCCTAACTTTTGTGTCTATTACAATTACTTTTTGGATAACAGGAATATAAAGATGAAAACCTGGATTTAAAGGCATACTTTCATATTTACCAGCAGTTACTTTAATACCTACTTGTCCTGATTCAATAATTATAAAGGGTCTAAATACAAATAACATAATTACTACAATTATAATTGCATAAATGAAACCTGCTTTTTTCCCAAAGTTTTTAAAGAATTCAGGTGGCTCAAAAGGAGGTTGATAACCTCCCCCATTAGAGCCCCCACCGCTGTTTTTGTTTTGTTGTCTATTTTTAAAATAATCATTATCTATTGGCATTAATATCCTTAAATATTTTTAAATTTCTTTGCTCCATTTTATGAAACACAAAAGATAAAACTACTATGTTTTATCTTTTGTATTTCAACTAAGTAGAAAATTCTACTTAGTTAATATATGTTAAATATTTAGCATACTTTTCATTTTTACCTTGAACAATATCAAAATATCCACTTTGAAGTTTTTCTGTTATAGGACCTCTCTCTCCAGCTCCTATAATTCTTGCATCAACTTCTCTAATTGGTGTTACTTCCACAGCCGTTCCTGTGAAAAATGCTTCATCTGCAATATAGATCTCTTCTCTTGTAATTCTTCTTCTTTCTACTTTATAACCTAAATCTTGTGCTAGGTCAATAACAGTAGCTTGTGTAATAGATTCTAAAGAAGTGTCATTTGGAGGAGTAATAATTATACCATCTCTTACAATAAAGAAACAAGCCCCAGATGCCTCAGCAATATAACCTTGGTCATCTCTTAAAAGTGCTTCATCATATCCAGCTTCAACTGCTTCATATTTTGCCATTTGAGAGTTTAGATAATTAGCAACTGCTTTTGCTTTTCCCATACCTGAAGTATTTGGAGTTCTTGTCATTGATGTTATTTTAACTCTAACACCTTTTTTAAGACCTTCTTCTCCTAAATATGCACCCCATTCCCAAGCAGAAATAGATACATTCACCGGAGCTTCTTTATGGTAAAGTCCCATAACTCCATATCCTAAATAAACCAAAGGTCTAATATATGCACCTTCGTTTAATCCATTTTTTTGTAATAATTCAACTTGTGCTTTGTTTAACTCATCTTCACTAAATGGCACATCCATTAATGTCATTTTTGAAGAGTTCAATAATCTTTTTGTGTGTTCTTTTAATTTGAAAATAGCACATCTTCCATCAACAGTTTTATATGCCTTTGTACCTTCAATTGCACCATTTCCATAGTGTAAAGTGTGGCTTAATACATGAACTTTTGCATCATGCCAATCAACAAACTTACCATCCATCCAGATGTATTTTGCTTCTGTCATCTGATTTTTCCTATTATAAATTTTGATAAATAGTCTATCCAAGTTTTGATTAAATAAAAGTGAATCTATTAGTATAAAAAATATCTATAATATATAATAAGTTTATTTATGATTAAATACGGTTTAAAAAATATATATTGACGAGAAGATAATGAATCAACAAGAGTTATGGAATAAGAAATTTTCAAGGGATGGGTATTTATATGGAACTAATCCAAATCAATTTATTAAAAATAGTTATGTTAACTTCAAAAAAGATCAAACAGTCTTGTGCTTAGGAGAAGGAGAAGGTAGAAATGCAATTTTTCTGGCAAAAGAAGGTTTTGATGTTGAGGCAATAGATGCTTCAGATATCGGTTTAAATAAACTTTTTGAACAAAGCAAAATAGAAAATGTAGAGATAAAAACTGCTTGCATGGATATAAATGATTGGCAAGTGTCTAAAAAATATGGGGCTATACTATTTTCTTTTTTACATTTAAAAATAGATGAACTAAAAACTTTGATTAAGAAAATAGAAACATCTTTAGAAAAAGATGGTTTTTTTGTATGTGAGGTTTTTTCAAAAAATCAAATTGAAAATAATAGCGGTGGACCAAAAGATTTAGAGTTACTTTATAGTATGGATGATTTTAAAGAGAACATAAAAGAATTAAAGATTCATAAATTAGAAGAAGTAATTACAAATTTAGAAGAAGGAACTGGTCACCAAGGTGAAGCTAGCGTGATAAGATTAATAGCACAAAAGTCCTAAATTTAACAGGGATTTAACAATTTTTTTAGTAGAGTAAAAACTTAAAAATGAATAGAAAATAATAAGAGATATCAAAAAAAATGAAAAATAAAATAAATAAAATAATAAAAAATAAAGTATTGATTATCGATGGAGCGATGGGAACTCAATTACAAAATGCAGAGATAAAACCTGAAGCATGGAAGTATGAGAACCAAGACTTAGAAGGGTGTAATGAACTTCTTAATGAAACTGCTCCTGAAATTTTGGAAGGAATTCATGATGCCTATGCAAAAGCAGGGGCTAATTTAATTTCAACAAATACTTTTGGAACTATGCCTTGGGTACTTGATGAATATGGAATCTCTTCAAAAGCCTATGAATTATCTAAACTAGGTGCCGAACTTGTAAAAAAATCTTGTAAAAAGTATGAGACAGAAGATGAGCCAAGATTCTGTTTAGGTTCAATTGGACCAGGAACTAAACTTCCATCATTAGGACATATTAGATATGATGAGATGTATGAGGGGTATAAAGAAGTAGCAAATGGATTAGCTGATGGTGGATGTGATATATATTTACTTGAAACTTGTCAAGATCCACTTCAAATAAAAGCAGCACTTCATGCTCTAACGGATACTCATCCTGAAATTCCAGTAATGGTATCTGTGACTATTGAGTTATCTGGAACTATGTTAATAGGAACTGATGCTATGACAATAGCAGCTATTATGAGCCCTTTTAATATCTTATCTTTAGGTTTTAACTGTGGTACTGGACCAAAACAAGTTCATAAACATGTAAAAACATTAAGTGAAGTTTGCAAATTCCCTATTTCAGTTCATGCCAATGCAGGGCTTCCTCAAAATAAAGGTGGAGTTTCATATTATCCAATGGGTCCAGAAGAGTTTACTCAACTACAAAGTAGTTTTTTAGAAGTAAATGGAGTCTCATTTTTAGGTGGTTGTTGTGGAACAACTCCTGAACATATTGAAGCTTTGGCAAATAAAGTAAGAGGCATAAAACCAAAAGCACCAAGTGGATTTTTGAAAGCTTCTTTGGCTTCATTATTTAATACAGTTCCCCTAAAACAAGATCCAGCTCCTTTATTAATAGGGGAGAGAAGTAATGCGACTGGGTCAAAAGCTTTTAGGGATTTATTAAAAGATAATAATTATGAGGGAACATTATCTGTTGGTCAACAACAAGTGCGAGCAGGTGCTCATATTATCGATGTGAGTGTTGGATTTGCTGGACGAGATGAAACTGGTGATATGGATAAAGTAGTTGAACTTTATTCTCAAAAAGTTTCACTTCCTTTGATGCCAGATTCTACACAAATAAAAGCCTTAGAAGCAGCACTTAAACAAATAGGTGGAAGATGTATCATCAACTCTGTAAATCTTGAAGATGGAGAAGAGAAGTTTGATGCAGTTTGTAAGTTAGCCAAAAAATTTGGTGCAGCACTTGTTTGTTTAGTTATTGATGAAGTTGGAATGGCTAAAACAAAAGAGGACAAAATCAGAATTGCGCAGAGAATTTATGATTTATGTGTAAATAGACATGGCTTTAATCCTGAAGATTTAGTATTTGATATGCTTACATTTACTATTGGTTCTGGTGATGATGAGTATAGAACAGCTGGAATTGAAACTATGGAAGCAATTAGAGAATTTCAAATACTTCATCCAGAAGTTGGAACCACTTTAGGTCTTTCAAATATCTCTTTTGGGCTTGATATAAAAGCTAGGGTTTATCTAAACTCTATCTATCTAGACCATTGTGTAAAAGCAGGGCTTACAAGTGCTATTGTAAATGTTAAACATATTTTGCCACTAAATAAAATCACAGAAGAGGATAGAAAAGCTTGTGATGATTTGATTTTTAATAATCAAGAAGATGGTGACCCTTTATTTAAATTTATTGACCACTTCTCAAATGTTGATGCACAAGAAGATCAAAGTGATGAAGAGTACCAAAAATTAGAACCAATAGAGAAAGTTAAAAAACTTCTATTGGATGGGGATAAGGATAGACTTATACCATTAGTTGATGAGTTAAGACACAAAGTAAATCCAGAAATTATAGTAAATGAGTGGCTAATTGATGGTATGAAAATCATAGGGGAACTTTTTGGTTCAGGTCAAATGCAGTTACCATTTGTACTTCAAAGTGCTGAAACTATGAAAGCAACAGTTGATGCTTTAAATCCATATTTACCAAAAGAAGAAAAAGCTAGTGAAACAGTACTTGTAATTGGAACTGTAAAAGGCGATGTTCATGATGTAGGTAAAAATTTAGTAGATATTATTTTAAGTAATAATGGATTTAAAGTAATAAATATAGGAATAAAAGCTGATATCAATGAATTTATAATAGCTGTTCAAAAGCATAAAGCACAAGCTATTGGAATGAGTGGATTACTTGTAAAATCAACTGCTGTAATGAAAGAAAATCTAGAAGAGCTTAAAAGACAAGGTATAGATATACCTGTACTTTTAGGTGGAGCAGCACTTACTAAATCTTTTGTAAATGAGTATTGTAGACCTTTATATGATGGACCGATTTTTTATTGTAGGGATGCTTTTGATGGTGTTGTTTCTATGCAAAGAATAGAATCAGGTGATTCATTTAATACAAAACTTGCAGCTGATTTGATAAAAGATGAAGATGATATTAAAAAAGAGAAAAAAGAGGTAATAATTCCTCCTTATGAAGAGATAGAATTACCTCCAAAAGCTGAATTTACCTTCCCTCCACTTTGGGGAAGAGTTACTCAAAGTCCTGCAATGTTAAATAAAGATTTGATTTTTTCTTGGATAAATCATAGAGTTTTATTTAGACAAAGATGGGGATATAAAAAAGGTGCTATGAAAGCAGATGAGTTTTTGGCCCATGAAGAGAATGTGGTAAAACCATTATATGAAAAATATAAAGAAGAGTTTTTTGAAAAAGATATTTTTGACCCAATAGCTATTTATGGATATTATCCTTGTATTTCCCATGATAATAAGCTTTATATTTTTGGAAATGAGTACGCTTTTAATAGTCTAAAAGAAGCACAAAATGTTCCACCACTTGAAAAAGCTAAAAAAGTCTTTGAATTTCCAAGACAAACAAAACCACCACATAGATGTATAGCTGATTTTTTTGCGAATGATAGATTAGATGTAGTTGCTTTTACACTTGCTAGTTCAGGATTAAAAATAACTTCATATGAAAGTGAACTTTATCAAAATAGTGAGTTCTCAAAATATCATCAAGTCCATGGATTAGGAGTTGAACTTGCAGAAGCATTAGCTGAGGTAATTCATAAGCAAGTAAGACTTGACCTTGATATAGTACCAAAAGAGGGGCATACTTTGAATGATGTTCAAATGAAACAATATGTAGGATGTAGATATTCTCCTGGATATGCAGCTTGTCCTGATTTAGAACAAAGTAGGGATATCTTTGATTTATTAAAACCAGAAGAGTTTGGAATAACACTAAGTGAAACTTTCCAAATAGACCCAGAGCAAAGTACCTGCGCCATAGTAGTGCCGCACAACAAAGCCAACTATTATAACATTTAGAAAGAAATAGCCACTTTTTACGCGTAAAGTTTTCCCCTATTTTTTTCTGCGTTGAAATTGTAAATTTATAAACTCACTTACTTATAGTAAGCTCCTTCATAAATTTACAACTTCGCCTTGAATTAAACCAAAATTGACTATTTTAATCTTTAATTAAATAGGTCTCTTTTCGTTTTTTACGAAATTAAAATTAAATCAATATCGAGAATATATGAACAACAACACAAAAGGTATAACAATAACCGCTTTGGGCGTTTTACTAATGAGTTTTGAATCTTTATTTATAAAACTAACTAGTATTTCACCTTTTACATTTTCTTTTTATCTTGGAATATTTATGTTTATTTCAATGCTTTTATTACTAATAATAAAGCAAAGAGATATCATAAGAGAGGTCACCAAGACATCTTTTTATATCTTTCTTTTATGTGGGATATTAATGGGGAGTGCAAATATTTTCTTTATTTGGGCAATAAAGAGTACAACTGCTGCAAATGTAGTTCTTATCATAGGAACAGGGGCTTTATTTACATCTTTCTTTGCGTATTTATTTTATAAAGAAAAAATAAGAATAAATGTTCTTATTGCATCTTTCTTTTTATTTATTGGCCTTTTTATTATCTTTAATGATAAGGTCGGTGCGGGTAATTTAAAAGGTAACCTTTTAGCTATTTTATGTACAATGACATTCTCTTTATCTTTTGTTTTAATGTCAAAATATACTAGAATAAATCGTGTAGCACTAACTGCAATCACAGGAATATCATTGGCCATAATAGCTTATTTTGCAAGTGACACAATTAGTATTGACTTTTATAATTTATTTGTAGTAGGCGTAATGGGATTAATTATAACTCCATTTTCAAGGGTTTTAATATTTAGTGGAACAAAATTTATAAATGCAAGTGAAGTAAGTCTTTTAATGATTATTGAAACAGTTATGGGACCTATTTGGGTGTGGATGGTTTTAAATGAAGTACCAAGTTCTTATACTTTTATTGGTGGAGCAATTATACTTCTTACCCTAATAGTAAACTCAATCTATTTTATAAGAAAAAATTAACTTGATATAGTTTTGTTAATTTTTATAGGTTAAAATATAAAAAATAAATAGGAAACTAAAAGTGTTAACAAAAATAAAAGAAAAAACTACAGGTTTAGTAGATATAACAAAAGAGCAATTTGACAAATCTTTTGATTTTGCAAAAATACAAAGTGACAAAGTAAAAAATAAAATAGATTTAAAAATACAAGAGAAAGCACTTTTAAACTTAAAAGCTGAACTAGCTATGAGACATAAAACCTTTGAGGATTATACCGATGAAGAGTTAGAGATAATGCTTTCAAATGAAAAAAGAAAAGTTATAGATGATTTAAAAACAAAAACCTTGGTTGGCGCCTTAGCTATTTTAGGTTTAGACTTTTTGGTATAAGATATGTTTAGACAAGTTAAATCAGCCATTTTTTGGACGCTACTTTATAAGTTTAGAAGAAGATTTACTATTGTTGTTGTACTACTCTCTATAGTTTTATTGTCACAATGGATTTATGCAGATATAGTTGAGTATCTAAAACTAACTAATCAATTACAATATCTTTCTTTTTTACTACCTATTAAATGGGCAATTATTTTATTTAATATTGCCTTTTCTGCCTCTTTGATTATTACAATTTTTAAACCTCAAAAAGAAGATAAAAAAAAGGCTGAAAAAATCATAAAGGAACAAAGTAAAAAAAACAATGATAAAGAGATAAAAGAAAATGATTTAAGCCCAAAAGAAAAAGAGTTTTTAACAAAAAAACTAAGAAATAAATCTGAAATATTAATGGATAGATAATTTTAATCTATCCAACTGTTTATCATGATATTTACTAAGTAAAACTAAGGCTAGAATACTTCCTAAAAGGGCAAAGCCCATATCACTTTGAGTATCCCAAATGTATCCTTGAGTTCCTAAGAAAGCTTCGGCATCTTCACCACTTAGTAAGGCTACCCACCATTCTATTAATTCATAAAAGGCTGAAAAGGCTAAGCAAAAGCAGACTATGAAAAAGTTTCTCCATTTAGAAAAAGGAATTATATTTTTTCTTATAAGAATTTCTCTTGCAATAATTGCTGGAATAAAACCTTGGGCAAAATGTCCTACTTTGTCGTAGTTATTTCTACTTTGATTTAATACTTCTTTAATCGTATCAAACAAAGGTACTTCTGCATAAGTATAGTGACCACCTACCATTAAAATAATACAATGAATGAGAATAAGAGTATAAGTAAGGGATGTTAATTTAAAAGATTTATATGTATAGGCAAGTATTATAAATCCAATAATAGCTGGAAATACCTCTAAAGCCCAAGTAAATTGATCTTTGGGATTAATTCCTGACCAAATTAAAATAGTAATAAAAATAAAAAGCCATAAATATTTCATAAAATATTATATCAAATTAATATATCTATTTATGCTTTTGTATATAATTACATATGAAAAAAATATTTACAAAAACATTTAAAAATAAAAATCTTCCTTTTTTAGAACTGCGATACTCTAATTCAAATACTCACTATAAAAAGCATTTTCATGATAGCTTTTCTTTGGGGGTAAATAAAAAAGGAGAAAGTCTATACACAAATAGTGATAAATCATATAAGTTAACTAAAAACAAATTAAGCATAATGAATCCACATGAAGTACACTCTTGTAATGCAAGTAGTGAAGTTCTAAATGAATATTATATGATGCACTTGGACACTTCTTGGTGTAGAGATATTCAGAAACTTATTGATGAAAAGATTACAAGTTATATAAATGTACCAACACATATATTAGAAGATGAATCTTTTTACAATGAATATCTATTTTTATGTAGATATTTATTTGAAGAACACTCAATTGTGGATAAAGAAGATGCGTTGATAAACTTTTTTATAAAGTTTTTTTCACTTTTTTTAGAAGAGAGTCAAACTCCATTAATTGATAAGAAGTTTGAATTGATTATTAAGTATATGAATGATAAATATAAAGAAAATATTAGTTTAGATGATTTGGCTAAATATTTTGAATTAAATCCTTTTTATATTATTAGACTATTTAAGTCTAATATGAATCTTACACCAAGAGCATATTTAATAAATGTTAAAATAAATAAATCAAAACAATTTCTTCAAGATGGTTACTCAATTGTTGATACTGCTTTAGAGTGTGGATTTTTTGATCAAAGCCATTTTCATAAAAACTTCGTAAAAATAGTTGCAACAACTCCAATGGAATACAAACTCAATTTTGTACAATAAGTTATTTTAAAAAAGATATATACTTTTTCTAAATTTAATTTAGGAAAATATATGAGTTTTACAATTTTTTTGACAATGTTCTCTTTTTCATTAGTGATGTCAATTTCTCCTGGTCCTGTAAATATGATGATTATAACTTCAAGTATAAATAATGGATTTGCAAGAACTTTTAGTTTTATCTCAGGGGCAACTATTGGTTTTATTCTTTTGTTATTATGTATTGGGTTTGGATTATCAAAGATAATAAATACATATCCAGATATTTTATTGTATATAAAGGTTTTTGGATTTTCATTTATTATATATTTGGGGCTTAAGATTTTGAGTTCAAAAGCAAGTTTAACAATAAACAAAGAGGAGAAGATAAATCTAAAATTTTACGAAGGCTTTTTACTCCAATGGTTAAATCCAAAAGCATGGATAGCTTGTATCTCTGTTGTTTCTATGTATTCGTCATCTGAATTATTTACTTTTTTTGTCATAATTTATTTTATTGTTTGCTACTTATCTTTGTCTTTTTGGGGAGTTTTAGGAAGTAAAGTCACTAGATTTTTTAATACAGATTTTAAATTAAGATTATTAAATATTATTATGGGACTTACTCTTATACTTTGTGCTATCTCAATGATTTTTGTAAATATTTTTTGATAATGAAGAAATTTAAATTGGTATTAGTAAAATTTGGGTAAAATCAGCACAATATATAAATAAAAAATAGGAAAGAACTTGTTAGATAAAATTTTAAATTTTTGTTTTAGTGTATCTAAACAACCGGTTTTATTAAAAGATTTATTAGTAGCAAATGTTCAACATAATGAGAAAATGCATGTGGATGCTGCAAAATTAGGATTTAGACTTAGTATAGGAAAAGCATATATTGTATATATTATGATTGTTTGTATTCCTGTGATACCTTTATCTTTATTAGCACATGCTATTTTTGCAAAAATTGATGCTCATGCTTCTATTGTAGTTTCTATTATTTTTACTGCAATAATTTTTATTTGGTTCAATTTCTTTAGAATTTGGATAAAAGACAAAATGGCAAATAGAGTTATAAGAAAAGCTTGGATGATTCATTTTCCATATTTTCCTTATGATGAGTATAGATATAAAATAGAAGAGATTTTTCATAAAGCTATGAAAAATGAAATTCCAAGAAAAGACTTGGAAAGATATATACTAGATAGTTTAGTTCAAAACTAAATTATCTAATCATAAAATGCTTTAGCCTCTTTATTTCTACTTTTCTTTAATTCCATATCAATATATTTTGCTTCTATATCTTTTTTACTTTTTAAAGCAATAGTTTGTTTTCTATTTCCACTTGGATTTATTTCATAGATAAAAAAACCAGCTTCATACATAGATAATCTGACATTTGAAGAGATAGAATAAGTAGTCATAATCGCATTATCTTTACAAAGTTTAAAAATATCTTGAAAATATTCCACACTCCACAGCTCTTTATTTACTTCGCTTGAAAAAGCATCTTGATATACGATATCTATATCATTTAAAGTTTTGATATATTTTCTTGCATCTCCAATAAAAACTTCTATTTTGATTTTTTCATCTTCATAGAAAAAGTTTTTGGCTATGGAATTTATTATATGTTTGATTTTTTCAAACTCTTTTGGAAAAGTAAATTTATCCAAACTTTTTATTAAATCTTCATCTAACTCAGGAGAATAAATCTCTAGGTTTATATCTAAATTGTTTTCTAAAATATAATAAATAGTAGAAAAAGTGTTGTAACCAATCCCAAAACAAATATCTAAAATCTTTAGTTTTTTTAA
Organism: Arcobacter siniprincipis (SeqCode); assembly: GCF_048571125.1. Classification (NCBI taxonomy): domain Bacteria; kingdom Pseudomonadati; phylum Campylobacterota; class Epsilonproteobacteria; order Campylobacterales; family Arcobacteraceae; genus Arcobacter; species Arcobacter siniprincipis (SeqCode). The sequence continues at coordinate 244,786 of NZ_CP182343.1, forward strand.
ATCTTTTTTTAGCCTAAGTGCAGGTATTACATGCTTATTTAAAGACTCTTTTATGGCTCCAGTTTTAAGGTCATGAAAGTGTTGATTGTATTTAGTAGAAAATAGGGTGTTAGAACCATCTATTGTTTGAATTTCTTTATTCATATAAGTTTTAAGAGATATCTCTATCTCTTAAATTTTCTTTCTTAGTTTCCTAAAGATGATAATTTATCATCAGATAAATAAAGCTCTTCGTTTGACATTACGCCAATTTTGTGAGATAAAATATCTTTTGCAATATCTTTTGCTTCTTCTAATGAGTGCATATTACATGTACCACATTGATAAATATTCAGTTCTGGGATATCTTCTTGTTTTGCTACATTTAAAACATCTTCCATAGCAGCTTTCCAAGCAGCAGCTACAACTTCTTCTTTTGGACTTCCAAGTAAACTCATATAAAAACCAGTTCTACAACCCATTGGTGAAACATCAATGATTTCAACAGTAGGAGAATTTAAATGTTCTCTAATAAAACCAGCAAAAAGGTGTTCTAATGTATGAATACCTTTTTCACTCATCATATCTTTATTTGGTACATAAAATCTTAAATCAAATACTGTAATAATATCACCAGATGGTGACTTCATTGTTTTTGCAACTCTAACTGCAGGTGCTGGCATAATTGTATGATCAACTTTAAAACTATCTAATAATGGCATATAATATCCTTCTATTTTGTTATAAAAGGGATTTTAACTTAAAGTTAATAAATTGATGATTATATATTATAATTAATAAAGATTTTCTCTAACCATTTTTTTAAATGCTTTCATATGAACTTTGAGCATATTTGGTATGATATCTTCTTTACAAGCATGAACTATATTTGCAAATTCTGGTTTAGAATAAATTGTTGCTCTATCTCGTGCAAGAAGTATAAGTTTATTCATATCATCATCTAAAGTAATATCTTCTCTATCTGTTATTGCATCATACACATAAAAAAACATTCTTCTCTCTTCGCTTGACATTTGACAAGAATCATCAAGCATCTTAAGTGCTAGTTTTCCTGCATATTCTATCTCTATTGGTGTAAATTCATATGTGTATGCCCAATCATAAGCTTTTTTAAGTATGTCCATTTTATATCCTTTGATTAGTGCTCAAATTTATTTAAGTGGCAAACTAAATCACTATCCATATTTGTTAAATGAAAATCAAACCATTCGGGTAATTTTTCTATAAAGTATGATTTCAACATCTTTTTACCAAATACTGAGTGGGAATTTTTTATAAAATATTCCATCTCTGCTAAGGCTTTGTAATGTTCATCTTTATGCTCTTTTATAGTTGGATAATTGTATCTTTCCATAAGAAACTCTTCTTCTTGGAAGTGTCTTTCGCTATGAAGTAGTAATTCTTTTGATTTTTGTATTATACTTTCCAAAGAGTTTATATCAGCACTTGCATATATATCAAAGAACTCTTTATGTAAAGTATCTATTTTTTCATGATTAAGTATATGTGTACTTTGATTAAATTCTTTTATTGTATTCATGTCCTGTTATATGCAAGTTCCATTCCAAGTTTTTTGTAAGTAATATTTTGATAAAAAGTTCTAAAGGATAATTATGAGATTTGAAAAGCTTTATAGGGGCAAATTGATAAAAAGATATAAAAGATTTTTGGCTGATATTATTTTAGATAGTGGGGAAAAAATAACAGCTCATGTACCAAATAGTGGCGCGATGACTTCTTGTATAGAAGAGAACTGTCCTGTATGGGTAACTTTTCACGATAACCCAAAAAGAAAATTAAAGTATACCTTGGAACTCACAAAGATGCAAGATATTTTGATTTGTACAAATACAGGTGTTGCAAATAAGATTGCTATAGAAGCTATAAAAAATGGTATTATCAAAGAGTTACAAGGATATAGTTCTCTTACTCCTGAACAAAAATATGGAGTAAACTCTAGAATTGATATTTTATTAGAAAATAAAGATGAAAAGTGTTATGTGGAAGTAAAAAGTGTAAGTTTAAAGATTAATGATTCTTTGGCTTTTCCAGATGCTGTAACAACAAGAGGGAAAAAACATCTAGATGAATTGGTTTCTATGGTAAAAGAAGGACATAGGGCTATAATGTTATATGTGATTCAAAGAACTGATAAATTGCCATTTACAATTGCAAAAGAGATTGACCCAAAATATAATGAAGCTCTAAAAGAGGCTATGAATAGTGGGGTTGAGGTTTTAGTTTACCAATCAAACATTACACTTGAAGAGATAAATTTAAAAAAGAAATCAAGTCTTCAAATTTAAGAAATATTTATTCTAATTTTTTTGCAAAGATATTAGCTAAATTCATCACTAAAAAAAGTCTAACTATATGATGAATAGCGATATATGGAACATTTGCTCCCACAATAATGGCTATCAGGTTTATATCTGCTTGCCCACCAGGAGCAAATGCTAATAAAATAGACATAATTGGGAAGTCAAAAAAATAACTAACTGTTAAAGTAAAAGCTGTTGTGATACAAGCTAGGATAATAAAATGTCCAAAGGTAGAAAGTAAAGTTTTAATAACTTCATCTAATTTTATACCTTTAAAGGTAAATCCAATGATTGTTCCAAAAATTACTTGTACAAATTTAAGTAATTCATCTGGTGGTCTTGAATCAACAAAACCAATACTAAATGCAAAAATACTTAAAAACATTGGTCCCATTAAGAAAGCAGCAAAAAGATTTAGTTTTTTTCCCACAATTGCACCAATTGTTCCTATACAGACAAGATAAAAAAGCTGTTTTAAATCAATTTGGCTTAATGTTTCGGTAATTACTTGGTTACCACTTACATCTACATTAAAAACATAATGAATAATAAAAGGCAAACTTAGAATTATAAATAAAAGTCTAGAAGATTGCACAAGTGTGATTTTTCTTGTATCAGCTTTTATTTGTTCTCCTAAAATCACAAGTTCGATTAAACCACCGGGAATAGAGCAGAAGTAGGCTGTTCTTTTGTCAAAATTCAATATTTTATAATAATAAAACATCCCAAATAAAATTGTGATAATTGTAAAAGGTATAACAAGAAGTAAAGAGAAAAAATAAACATTTAAGTAGTTTAAAATCTCAGGACTAAAAGCACTCCCAATGGTTACCCCTATTATGACTCTTGCTGGGCTAGAAAATATTTTTGGACTTTTTAGTGGAAGAGTATCATATCTTACTGCAAAAGAAGTTGCACAAATAGCACCTAAAAGCCAAGGAATGGGTAAATTTAAATATATGAAAATGATAGAACCTAATGCTCCAATGCCAAGTGTTAATACTATTTTTAATAAGTCATTAATTGCATTTGTAAAGGAGGTTTTATCTATATTCATTTATATCCTTATATTCATTATTAATGTGATCATAAAACTCTATTGAGCCATCAATTAAATTATAATACCAACCATGAATAGTAATCTCTTTGGTAAGAACTTTTCTTTTTATTGCTGGGTATGTTAGTAGATTTTCTAATTGGCATATTATAGAGTTTTTTTCCGTTGCTTTATATAAATCTTCCTTGTTTTTATATAGATGCTTGGTTTTTAATGTCATATCTTTTGCTTTTTTACCCAATTCTAGCCATTTTTTTATATTTATATATTCATTTGTATTTGGAATATCTTCATATAAACTTTGGCATGCTCCACAATATGAATGTCCACAAACAATTATATTTGATACTTTTAAGACTGAAACTGCATATTCTATAGCAGAGGCATTACCATGAAAGTCTCCATTTGCACTATATGGAGGTACAAAATTGCCTATGTTTCTAAGAGTAAATAAATCGCCTGGTTTATTTCCTACCATAAAATCAGTTGTTATTCTACTATCACAACAACTTATAAATAAGATTTTAGGTTTCTGACCATTTGTGATTAGCTCTTGTAGGTCATCTTTAAACTCTTCAAAATGATATTTACGAAATAGCTTATTACCTCGTATTAAATTTTTTATTGGATTCATAAAATATGATATCTATAAAAAATGTAATTAAAATCAAATTATTTATATCTCTATTGAGAATATTGCTCCATTAGTAGAATTTTTTACTCTAATTGTTCCGTTCATTTTTTCTTCAATAATCATTTTTGTCATATATAGTCCAATACCTGTACCATAATCATATTTTGTAGTGAAGTAAGGATCAAAAATCTTATTTATAATAGTATCATCGATTCCTCCTGCATTATCTTCAATGTGTAAACATAACTTTTCATTTTTTTGTGCATAAATTTTTATTTGTGGATTTTGGATATTCTTTTCTAATAAAATATCTTTTGCATTTGATATGATATTCATAATTGCTTGAGAATATTCATTTTTATACCCATTGATTTTATAATCTTTCTCAATATTTATAATAAGTTCTATATGGTGAAAAGTTAGAGTGGATTTTACTATTTTTAGTGCATTGTCTATTGCTTCATTTAAAAAAAAGAGTTCTTTTTTTGAATTAGGATTGAAAAAGTTTCTAAAGTCATCTATTGTTTTTGACATATATTCAAGTAAATCATTTGCTTCATCAACTCTATTTTGAAGATACTTTTTATCTAATTCTTTATAATCATAAGCAGATTCAATATCAAAAAATAAACCTGAGACTTGAGATAAAGGTTGTCTCCATTGGTGGGCAATATTGCCTATCATTTCACCCATTGCTGCCATTTTTGATTTTTGGATTAATATATTTTGTTGTTTTACTTTCTCTTCTTTTAGAATTGTTCTCTCTGTAATATCCCTCAATGAAGCAAAAAGTAAATTTTGATTTTCATAGGAATAGATAATTGCATTTAGTTCTACCGTTCTTGTTTGTTTATCTTTTGTAAATAATTTTACTGTTTTGACTAAAGATTTTGATTGTTTGATTTCTTCTAAACTCAATTGATCAAATAAATTAAAAAAGTCTTTATATAATATTTCACTTAACTCATAACCTATAGTTTTAAGGGCAGTATTATTTAGACTTAAGATACGAGTACTATTATTGATTATTTCAGAGATTATAAAACCATCATTGCTATAGTTGAAAAGTAGGGCATATTTCTCTTCATTTTGTTTAACTTTGCTTCTGTACTGATTAAATAGTTCCTCTATTTTTCTTGTAAAAAGTAAGGAAAAAAAGAAAAAGACTATGGTCATAACTATAATGATGATGATTAGTTTTAGAATATTTCTGTAAAGGTTATCTAAAGATATTTTAGTCTCTTTTTTTACTATTTGATTGATATTTGATAGGTTTACTCCCACCGCTATAAAATATCTATACTCTTTGATATATGTAGCATAAAACAACTTTTGATTATAATCATAATAAGTTGCTTCGTTTGCCTCATAATTTGTGTTTATAAGAAGTTTTTTTACTGCTTCAAGTTCTTTGTCTGAAGTTATGATATTTTTTTGTATTAGAAGTTTACTTTTGTTCATAATATTATTTAAACTATTTATTTTATAAATAAAAATAAACTCATCATTATTGAAACCTTGCAAGGTGATTTTTTTTAGAAGTTTATTTGTTAATTCCGCATGATTACTCTCTAAATTACTTGCAGAACCTATTATTAGCCCCAACTCTTTTAGGTGTCTTGAATAAGTGATTCTTTTATTTGGTCTGTACCAATTATAGTCCAAGAAGTTTTGAGTATTAGGATTTGCATTTATCATTTTGTTTATAAATTTCACCCCATCCAAATCTTCAAAATCAAGGAAATTTATTCCTTCATTTTTAGGATAATCAGTATTTAAGAGTAGAGTTCCTTTTGTATTTAAAATAAAGTAATTAATATCATTTTTTTCTTGGGCAATCTCTCTTAATGATTTTGATATTAGATCTATTTGGTCTTCTTTTGAGAGGTTTTTTGAAGATTTATATAAAGAATATGCTAAATTATATGCGATGATTGATTGATTTTTTATTCTTTGTTTTTTGCTATTTAGTATTGAAAGAGATTCAAAGTCTATGTCATTTTTAAGATTTTGAACTGATGTTTTAATATAAAACATCTCCCTTTCTATTAATGTATTTTTGAAACTTTTTATATGAGTTCTAAAATTGCTATATTCGGTTTTTATTAGAACTATACCAATTATAGTTGCGACAATTAATATAATAATTGTAGAACTAAGTAAAGTAGTCTTTTTTATTCCTTGTTCTACTGTTTGATTATACTTATTTTTCAAGATTTAGTTTGTACCCCATATTTGAAATATTTTTAATACAATTAAATGGAATCTTTTTTCGTAAAAATCCAAGGGAAGTTCGTAAAGAATTTAAACTCATATATTCTCCATCCCAAACATGTTGTTCAATCTCTTGATAAGAGACTATTCTATTTTTATTTAATACTAAAAGTTTCAAAAACAATAACTCTTTTTTTGTTAGATTGATTACTTGACCTTTATTATAAAATAAAGAAGTATTGTTGTCAAAATAAAATTTATCACCCAAGATTATTTTAAAATCTTTCTCTTTTTCTAAAGCTTCTACTGCTTTTGAAAGAGCAGGAAGGAGGTTTCTACTTGTAAGGGGTTTGATAATATATTTTTCTAGGTTTAACTCAATTGCATCCATCAAATAACTTTTTTCACTAAATGCTGTTGAGATTATGATTTTTGTAGTTGTGTCTTTTTGTCTTATTTTTTTTGCTAAAGATATGCCATCGAGCTTTGGCATTTTTATATCTGTTAGAATAATATCTGGATGATATTTTTTATAAAACTCATATCCCTCTTCTCCATCTTTTGCTTCATATAGTTCATTAAACATACGATTTAAAAATCGGGAATTGATAGTTCTTACGCCTTCATCATCTTCAATATATAAAATAGTATATTTTTTAAAATCATCCATTACTACCTCTTTTAAAAGAAAAGAGAAATTTAATTCTCTTTTTTCTTTCTAATTTTAGCTGAAAATTCACTAAATAAAGGAACTAACAATAAAATTATCGTGATGATTAATATTGATAAAGTAATAGGTCTTTCCCATAGAAAAGATAAAGAACCATCACTAATAGTCAATGCTCGTCTTAAATTGTTTTCCATCATTCCACCTAAAATAAAACCCAAAATCATAGGTGCCATTGGAAAGTCAACGATTCTTAAAAACAGAGCAACAACTGCAAAAACTGTCATCATATAAATATCAAAGTTATTAAAGGTAACCAAATAAACCCCAACAAGTGAGAAGAATATAATCAATGGCAACAATAACTGCTTAGGCAATGTTAAAAGTTTCGCAATATATGGAATCAAAGGTAAATTTAAAACTAAGAGTACTATATTACCAATATACATAGAAATAATAACTGACCAAAATAATTCTGGATTATCCACATACATAGTAGGTCCTGGTTGAATTCCATAAGAAATCAATGCCCCTAAAATAATAGCAGTAGTTCCACTTCCTGGAATACCTAAAGTAAGTAAAGGTACAAAAGAACCAGAACAAGCTGCATTATTTGCACTTTCAGGAGCTGCAAGTCCTTTAATACTTCCTTTTCCAAAATTTAGTTTTTCTTTTACACTTGCAATTGATCTCTCCATCCCATAAGCTAAAAATGAAGCAATTGTTGCACCTGCTCCTGGAAGAACTCCAACAAAAAATCCAAGTACAGAAGACCTACCAATAGTTGGAATCATCTCTTTTACTTCTTCTCGTGTAAGTTTTAGACTTCCAATATCTTTTTTAAGCTCTTCTTCTTCCTCTTTTGTAGTTTGGTGACTTTCTAAAACATTCATTAACGCTTCAGATAAAGCAAAGGCTGCCATTGCTAAAAGTAAAAATGAGATTCCATCAATCAAATCTAATCTTCCAAAAGTAAATCTAGCAATACCAGAATCAGAATCACTTCCAACAGTTGCTAACATAAGACCAAAGATAGTCATAATAGCAGCTTTTAAGAATTTACCTTTTCCAGCAAAGGCTGCAACCGCTGTAAGACCTAATACCATTAAGGCAAAATAATCAGATGATTGGAAACTCAAACTTACAGATGCTAAAGCAGGTGCTGCAAAAAGTAAGAATACAGCTGCAATAGTTCCCCCTGAAAATGAAGAATAAGCAGCGATTGCTAAGGCTTTTCCTGCATGTCCATTTTTTGCCATTGGGTAACCATCAAATGATGAAGCAACTGTTCCTGCGACTCCTGGAGCATTAATCAAAATTGATGAAGTAGAACCTCCAAATATAGCACCATAATAAACTCCCGCAATCAAAATAAGTCCAGAAGATGGTTCCATCCCATAAGTAATAGGAATCATCAAGGCAATTGCAGATATTGGACCTAGTCCTGGAAGCATACCAATGAATGTACCAGCAAAACACCCAATTGCTACCATTAGGATATTATATGCGCTAAGAGCCGTTCCTGCTCCTTGTAATATACCATCTAACATTAGTTTACTCCTAATAAATTATTGATAAACTCACCTGCATCTATATATACCCCTAAAACATTGTTTAGTAATACATAAAATCCCACAGATACTCCAACTGATATTAAAAATATTCTTTTTATATTTCTCTCTTTTAAGATAAAAAATCCTATTGCTAAAAATATCATTGTAGAAAAAATAAAACCTAATGGTCTTATTGTAAACCCATAAAAAATCATAAGTATAATAAAAAGTGTCGTAGTTTTTAAATCTAAACTTCTTAAATAAGTTAATGATAGGTTTTCTTCATTTTTTTCTAATAGTGATAAAATTAATAAAATTATTGATACGATAATTCCTGTTAATCCAATATAATAAGGAAATGTAGAAGCGGTCATTACTTCAAACTGTGCCATTGGCATCTTTTTTATACTAAATACAGAATAAAAATAGAAACTTGAAAAAGCTAAAAAAAATATTGAGCCTATTGTATTTTTTGTCATTTGTTGTCCTTTATATAAATAGAGCAAAAGCTCTATTTATCCTATAGAAATCCCATTTCTTTCATCAAAGATGAGATTGTTTTTTCTTGATTTTCTAGGAATGTTTTAAATTGAGTTGTTGGTTTATATAAATTTGCCCAACCATTTCTTGATCTAACTGTTTCCCACTCTTTTGTTTTGTACATATCCCCAAGAACTTTTGCAAAAGCATCGATTTTTTCTTGTGGTAAGTTTGGTGCTCCAAAAAAACCTCTCCAGTTAGCAAAATATGCATCTACACCCATACTTTTGAAACTTGGGATTCCATCAATTGATTCATCAGAAGTAATACCTATGATTCTTACTTCACCTTTTTTATGTTTTTCTAAAACTTCTCCAAGTCCTGTTGATAAAATATCAACTTCACCTGTTAATAATCCTGCAAGCGCTTTTCCTCCCGCATCATAAGGCACATATCTTACATTTGTTGGGTTTCCACCTGCTGCTTTAAAGATTTGTGCAGCTACAAGGTGATCCATACTTCCTCTTGAACTTCCACCTGCGATTTTTATTTTTCTTGGATTTTTATCAAAAGCAGCTTTTACATCAGCCCAAGTTTTATATTTAGAGTCAGTTCTTACAACTAAAGCTCCATAATCAGCAACAACCGCAGAGATTAAAGATAAGTCTCTAAATGATTGAGGAAATACACCTTGTAATGATCTAATTACGATTGGAGTTGAATTTACCATTAATGTCTCTTGTTGTTTGTCAGCAGTTTCTATTAAGTAAGCGATAGCTTTTCCACCACCACCTCCTGACATATTTTCAAAAGAAGTTTCGTCAACTAAACCAGAATTCTTAAGAGCTTCCCCAACTCCTCTAGCAGTCCCATCCCAACCACCACCGGCACCACCAGGGATTAGGAAATGGATTTTTTCAACTTCTGAAGCAACAGAAGTCATAGCTAATCCAGCAACTAAGCAACTAGCCAATGCAACATTTTTGCAAATTTTTGAGATTTGTAATTTCATTTTTCGTCCTTTGTTTGTTTCTATCTAAATATTAAATGAAAAAAATGTAAGAAAAATAAAATAAATATTTATTTTGGAAATTTTGTAAAAGACAAAAGTAAGGGAATTTTTAGGCAAAAAAAAAGAGGCTTCGTGGACCTCTTTTTTTGGAGAACAAATGAAAAAAGACGTTCGCATTCGTCTTATAAAGAAATTATAACGGTTTATGATAAATGAATAAATAATCAAAGGTTAACAAAAAGATAACTTAACTAAAAGTTTATAAATTTGTAAAAAAATGTAATAGTAAAGTTTGAAAATAGATTTTGAGTTTGTAGATTTTTGGGCAAAAAAAAAGAGGGTTCGCGACCTCTTTCTTTAGGAGAACAAATGAAGACGTTCGTATTCGTCTTATAAGATAAGTATAACAGGTGATGATGAATGGATAAATAATCAATAGTTAATGGATAGATAACCTGATGGGTAAATTTCTCTTGAAGACCTAAAGGTCTCCGCTTTCTTACTTTTTGGTCTCGAAAAAGTAAGCAAAAAAGACTGCCGAATTGATGAAGGCAGAGCTACCTAAGATTTCAGTCTTTTTTTTCTGCGTTGTGGAACTCGTCAATAAAGTGCATTTAGCACTTTATCTCCTCAAACAGTCCTCACTGTTCCCCGAAAAAAAAGCCTAAACTCTTAGCTTCATCAAAGGCAGGATTTAGTGCCATACGGTTAAAATAGTGACTATAAATAAAAAGTTAAAGAGTTGTTATGCATAAAAATATATGGGATAATGATAAATTAAATAGAAAGAGTGAATCAGAATACTTGATTAAGTATTTGACAAATGTTTATAAAGCAAATAAAGAATCATCATTTGTTTTAAATATAAATTCTGAATGGGGTTTTGGTAAGACTTATTTCTTGAAAAATTTAAAATTAGAACTTGAAAATGCAGATCATAAAGTAATGTATTTTGATGCATGGCAAAATGATTATACTAAAGAGCCTCTACTCGCATTTATTGCAGAGATAAATGAGAGCTTTAAATCATTTTTTACTGCAAAACAAACTAAATCAAAAAAGTTTCTTACTGATTTGTTTAAAAGTTCATTACCAATATTAGTTGCAGCTCTTAGTAAAAAGCTTACAGGTTATTCATTAGAAGATTTAAAAGAACAACTTGAATTGGATGAGAATGAAGGCAGTGAAAATTCTGCTGATGAAATTGATGATGACAAGGATTCAATTAAAACTTCTATTTCTACTTTAATGTCAAAAGCAACTGAAATCGCATTAGAAGAACATATGACTGCTAAAAAAAGTATTTTAGAGTTTAAAGAAAATATGAGAAAACTCATTTCTTATATTGATTCTTTATCAAATATTGAACTACCTATATATATTTTAATTGATGAATTAGATAGATGCAGACCAAATTATGCAATAGAATTACTTGAAAGTATTAAACACTTGTTTGATATACAAGGCTTAGTTTTTATTATTGCAACTGATTCAAAACAGTTATCACATTCTATAAATGCAGTTTATGGGAGTAAATTTAAATCAGAACAGTATTTAAAAAGATTTTTTGATAGAGAGTATACTTTAGATGAACCTTATGTTTATGATTATATTTTATTTTTATTAGAAAAATATAATATGTTAAAAGATGATAATTTTTATGTTGCACTGGATGAATATGCGTATAATGATGTAAATAAAAATGCTAAGATTATTGAGTTATATGCTAAATTTTTTAAATTAAGTCTTCGAGATATTGAACAGTGTATCATTGTATTGAATGCTATTATTTTTACTTGGGATATAGAAAATAAAATTCATTTAGGATATATGATTTTTTTGATTATGTTAAAACAAAAAAATTCAACTATATTTGAATCTTACATAATTTATAATAAAAAATCATCTTTGGGAAACAAATTTAGTGAATGGTTTAAAGAAGATGAATTAAATAGGAAAATCAAAATTAAAATAGATAATGGTAATACTGAATCTACTTTAGAGGCTTTATTAGGAGAGTATTCGAGTTTTGAATTTTTAACAGATAGTGAACATAGTCAAACACGTGGAAAAGAAAATAATTTTAATTATCGGAATATTAGAAAAGGACTTCCAAAATATATAAATAGTTATGATGATAATGAGATAGCTTTTAAAGAATTTAAAGACTACTATAAATATGTTTTAAGAGGTTTTAGAATTAATTAAATCATAAAAAAGCTAAAGTTTTGTTTTTAGGCAAGGCGAAGAGTGATTTTAAATTCAAGGAGCATAGTAAACTATGTGACTGATTTAAAATCGCTATTCAACGCAGTATAAAAGCAAAAATTTTGCTTTTATACTCTTGCTTCTTCTCTTTTTTGTAGATACTCCCATTTGGCATCTACTCTTTTTTGCCATTCTTCTATGATATACTCATTTTCTGGTTTAAACAAGTGTTTAAATCTTGGTTGGAAACCTAAATAATCTCTTACTGGCACTATATTTTTTGGTCTGTATGTTATATTTAACTCTGTTCCATCTATGATTTCGTATAGTGGGAAAACTAGTGAATCAACTGCTAAGTCTGAGGCTTCTATTGTCTCATGTGGTTGAAATTTCCACTCTGTTGTACAGGCACTCATTGCATTTATAAATACAGGTCCTTTTGTATCAAATCCTGTTTGGATTTTTTTAATCATATCTTTCCATTTGTTTGGTGCAACTTGTGCCACATATGGTGAACCGTGTGCGGCCATGATTGCTAGCATATCTTTTTTATTTCTTTTTTCACCATACGAAGTACTTCCAGCTGGTGCTGTTGTTGTACTTGAACCAATAGGAGTAGAAGATGATCTTTGACCTCCTGTATTTGCATAAACTTCATTGTCTAAACAAACATACATAAAGTCATGTCCTCTTTCAAAACATCCTGAAATCCATTGGAAACCAATATCATAAGTTGCTCCATCTCCACCAAATGTTACAAATTTTGGTTCAGGAGTTGATGGATCGATTCTTCCTTTTTTTCTTAACACTTTATTCATAGTCTCAGCCCCTGCTATTGCAGTTGAGGCATTTTCAAATCCTATATGAATCCAAGAACAGTCCCATGAAGTATGAGGATATATAGCTGTACAAACTTCTAAACATCCAGTTGCTGCTGATACTACTAAGTTATCATTTGTAGCATTTAGTACTTCTCTTACAATAATTGAGTGTGCACAACCTGGACATAAAACATGAGAACCCTCAAATCTTTCAGCCGCAGTTGAAAATGTTTTTAAGTTTTTGATTACTTTTTGATTACTCATATTTTCTCCTTAGTGTTCATAAAAACTTAACTCAGGACCTCTTACACCGTGTAGTGTTTGAATTTTCCCATTAAGTTTTCCATTTTTTGCTTCTTCATTTAAAGAAACAAAAATCTCTTTTAATTCATTTACAATAATATCTCTTCCACCTAAACCATATACTAAGTTTTTAAGTACTGGTCTAGCTTGGGTATTAAATAAGGCTCCTGCAACTTCATTGTATAAAGTTCCAACCGTTCCACCAGGTGCACTTCTATCCATACATGCTATAGCTTTTACATTTTGTAATTTTTCAGCCAATTGTGTAAGAGGAAATGGTCTAAAAAGTCTTGGTGCTAAAACACCAGCTTTTATTCCGCTTTCTTCTCTTATGGCATCAACTGCTATCATTGCTGTTTCATAAGTAGTTCCTAAACATACAATTACAACATCTGCATCTTCTACTTTATATGACTCTACTAGATTATATTTTCTTCCACTGATTTTTTCAAACTCTTCAAAAACTTCTTCAACTACAGTTAATGAACCCATTAGGGCTGCATGTTGTTTAGCTTTATGTTCAAAGTGCCAGTCATGTTCTGTTTGAACTCCATGAGTAACTGGATTTGTAAAATCAAGCATTGCATTAACTTGCAAATAATCACCTACAAAATCATAAGCCACTTTATCTGATAGTGGTCTTACTGTTTGAGCTGTATGAGAAGTCAAAAATCCATCTTGATTAGAGATAACGGGAAGTCTTACATCTTTGTGTTCTCCGATTTTAAAAGAGCATAAAGTTAAGTCATAAGCTTCTTGAGCATTAAATGAGTCAAGTTGAATCCATCCTGAATCTCTTGTAAGATACATATCTGAATGGTCTCCATTTACATTTAAAGGTGCGGCTAAAGCTCTATTTACTAAACATAAAACAACAGGTATTCTCATACCAGAACATTGATATAAAACTTCGACCATCAAAGCACAACCTTGTGATGAAGTAGCAGTTGCAACTCTTCCCCCCGCAGCTCCTGCACCAACACAGCCAGACATTGCAGCATGCTCAGATTCCACCATAATGATTTCGCCATCTACATATCCATTTGCATGAAAAGAAGCATAAGTTTCAACTGTATTTGTTGAAGGTGTTATAGGATAAGCAGCAAGTACATCAACAGCTGCTTGTCTAAATGCTTGAGCATTACAGGTATTTCCATCCCAAACTTCTACTTTATTTAGTTCCATTTCTTTGCTATTCATTATTTCTCACCTTTTTCTTTTTTAAGAGGCCACTTTGTAAGTGCTAATTCATTTTTTTCTGTTTCATTAAACATCATCAATGATTTTGGATTTGTAGGACATACTTCAACACAGATTCCACAACCTTTGCAGTGGGTATAATCTATACCTTGAATCTCTTTATTTCTTGAAATCACTGCACTATCTGGACAATAAATCCAACAGTTTTGACAGTCAATACACAATTCAGTATTCCATACTGGCTTCATTACTCGCCAATCCCCCACATAAAGATTTTTAGAGCTTGTCTCGGCATATGTTCTATCTTCTGGATTTGTTTGGGCTAGAACAGATTCAACTGCTTGATCAAATGAAAAAAGTGCCGCCCCAGGTACTAATTCATCCCATCCCATATCTTTTATTGATTTACTCATGATTTACTCCTTAATGTACTTCATTATATGCTCTCTCAATAGCAATCATATTTGCATCGATTATCTTTTGAGGAAGTTTTTTAAGTACTGATTTCATTGCATTTTGGAAATACTCTAATTCAAACATACCACTTACTTTCATAAACGCCCCTAGCATTGGTGTGTTTGGAATAGGTCTTCCTATTGTCTCTTGAGAAATTTGTAAACAGTCTAATGTAAAAGTTCTACTTTCTCTACCATGTAAAGCTGGAATAGCTTCTATTAACTCTTCTTTACTAAGGTGTGTTGTAATTATGTACTTAGTATCTTCCGTTTCATTAGCTGTAAAGTCATCTGTAAATGCTAATGCTGGGTCTAATATAAATACAAAGTTTGGTTGCATGAATTTCTCATGATTTATGATTTGCTTGTCATCTATTCTGTTATAAGCAGTCATAGAAGCACCTCTTTTTGCAGATCCATAAAATGCAAAAGCTTGAACTTCTTTCCCCGTTTCTGCTACAACTGAACCTAGACCTTTTGCTCCAGTAACTGCCCCTTGTCCTGCTCTACTGTGCCATCTAATTTCTAACATTATTAGCTCCTATAATATTAACTATAAGTATATTTTATGACTAAAATTTTCGTAAAGTCACAATAACTGTAAGTATTCTATCCCTATAAATCTTTAGTGAATTTTAAATCAATATATATAATTATATATTTTAAGTAAGAGTAAAGAATATCTACCTTTTTACTTACATTTTTGTAGAAAATAAATAGAGCAAATGACCATTAAGTCATACATAAGCTTGTATTTATATTCATTAAGTGTGTATATTTCTTGTTTTAAATGGTTATTAGCCCTATAAAAGGGGCTTGTGAGTACTATAAAAGAGTAAAAGTACAAAAAATGGCTTTTAATCTTAAATTTGGCTTAAAATTAGTAAATTTTCAGCAAAATCTATTTTAACTTTTGAAAAAAGAGAAAAAAAGAGAAAAAATTGTTTTTTTTCAAGAGGCTATTTTCTAAAAAATAGCCAAATTCTTAAAAGTGGGTAGAATTGAATTAAATAAAAAATTAATAATTCAAGTTAAATTAGAACTAAGCTTTTAGAGTGTATTTTTGGATTAGTTCAACTGCTTCAAAAGAATTTGCGGTAATATGACTAGTAAGTTCACATAAGTCTTCTTCTTTTCCATATCCACATAATACTCCGACACAATTTATCTCAGCTCCATTTGCAGAAATCAAATCTAAATGGGTATCTCCTACCATCCAAACATTTGAGCCCTTTTGTATATTCATTTGATTTAATGTTTTTAAAATAGGTTCTGGATGAGGTTTTGGATTTTCTACATGTTCTCTTCCTGTAATTACTTCAAAATATTTTAAAATATCAAAATGTTCTAATAAAGGAATAGTGTAAGCTCCTGTTTTAGTTGTAACTACTGATAATCTTGCAAATTGACTAGCTAACTCTAAGGCTTCTTTTGCCTTTTCAAGTAACAGAGTTTTTTTAGTTGATATGACTTTATACCTCTCTTTATACGCAGCAACATAGTCCCAAGCTAGCTCTTTTTCAATACCTAATTCCATGTACATTATTTCTAAAGGATATCCAATGAGTGATTTGATATCTTCATCAATTCCTGTAAATTCGTAATTCATAGTTTTAAATGAGTGATGAAATGTAGATACAATAGCATCTGTTGAATCAATCAATGTTCCGTCTAAATCAAATAATATTACATTTTCCAATATTTTTTCCTTATTATTCATCTTCTTTTATCCAATCTTTTTGATTATGAGTTATTCCTATAAAAGATGGTTCTATATTTTTTATTTTTTTGCTTACTACTGTTATTGAGTTTGGAATGTATAAAAATAAATATGGTGTATCATGGGCAATTATACGAAATATTTTTTTGTATATTTTACTTAACTCTTTTTTATCAATTGTAGTTGAACCTTTGACAATAAGGTCATCAACTTCTTTATTTGAATAACCCACTAAATTAAATCTTCCTTTTTTCATAGAATCACTATGCCATAAAGGATAAGCATCTGGCATAAGAGCTAAACTCCAACCTAATACGATAGCTTCAAAATTTCTAGGATGAAAAACTGTATTTAAAAAAGCTTGCCACTCCATGACTCTTATTTTCATCTTAACACCAATCTTTGCTAATTGGTATTGAATGATTTGAGTGGTATTTATTCTGGTGTCATTTCCTGTATTTGTAATCACTTCAAAACTCAAGGGATGATTTTCATCATAACCTGCAAGCTTTAATAATCGTTTTGCTTCAACAATATTTTGTTTTATAGGTTTAACTGTATTATCATAAGCAAATGTTCCTGGCAAGAAAGGACCATTACAAACTTGTCCATGTCCAAAAAATAAAATATCTATTATCTCTTTTCTATCTATGGCTAAGGATAAAGCTCTTCTTACTTTTATATCTTTGAATTTCTTCTTCTTTAAATTAAAGCCCAAGTAGTCAAAAGCAAAAGCTGGTTTTTCTATGATTTGATAATTTTTTTTAAACTCTTTATCTATTTGTCTATCTATTTGTAAGGGAGTCAAGCTTCCAAGGTCAAGTTTGTTTTGTTTTAAATATAAAAATGAAGTACTAGGATCTGGTAGGAATTTAAAATTTAATTCATCAATTTTAGGTTTTCCTGCAAAATATTTATCAAAGGCATAAAGTCTTATATCACTTCCTAATTTAAAGCTATCAAGTCTATATGAGCCTGTTCCTATTGGATGTTTATTAAATGAACTAGTCATTAGGTCTTTTTCATCTTTTAAAATATGTTTTGGTATTACTCCAAACATCCAAATTTCTAAAGCTTTAAAGTAGGGTTTTTTATAAACAACTTCTACTGTGTAATCATCTATTTTAGATAGGCTTTTTACTTCTTTAAAGTTTGATTTGATTGTAGTAAAAACTTTTGGGTCATTGATTTTTTCATAGGTAAAGATTACATCATCAGCTGTGAACTTTTCCCCATCATGCCATAGTACATTCTTTTTAAGTTTTATTATTAAGTGAGTATTATCAATAAATTCATATGAAGAGGCTAGGTCAGGGACTACATTTGCATTTTTGTCATATTTAAATAATCCATTAAATAACCAATCAGCAATTTCACTACTTGCACTATCATTAGCTAAAATAGGGTTTAATCTAATAGGTGAACTACTTATTGATAAGTTTAAGGTACTAGCACTTAAATAAGTGAATAAGCAATAGTGAATAATGAATAATAGAAGGACTAACTTTTTCATGGTGTATTGTAATATCTTTTTATAAAAAAGTGCATAAAAAAAGGAGCAACAAATGTTGCTCCTTTGAGTTTGATAATAAAATACCAATTATCTTTTTGAGAATTGAGTAGATTTTCTTGCTTTTTTCTTTCCGTATTTTTTTCTCTCTACAGATCTTGCATCTCTAGTTAGTAATCCATAAGGTTTTAAAACAGCTCTAAATTGTTCATCAAATGCAACTAATGCTCTTGAAATACCATGTTTAGCAGCATCAGCTTGTGCAGAATACCCTCCACCAAGAGTTTTAACAACGATATTTACAGAAGATTCTTGTTTAGATACTTCTAAAGGTCTCATTACTCTTTTTTTGATAGCTTCGTGTCCACCTAACCATGCGTCTAAAGTTTGACCATTAATAGAAACTTGTCCATTACCAGCTTCTAACCATACTTTTGCGATAGAAGATTTTCTTCTTCCAGTTGCGTATACTTTTGCCATTAGTCTTATCCTTTAATTTGCGCAGTGTGAGGGTGTTCGCTACCTGCGTATACTTTTAATTTTTTTAACATTGATTTACCAAGTTTAGTTTTTGGTAACATCCCTCTTGCTGCTAATTTATATAGCTTTTCAGGATTTTGTTCAAACATATCAGACATTTTGTGAGTTTTTGTACTACCAAAATAACCTGAGTGTGTATAGTAATTTTTAGTTTCTAGTTTAGTTCCAGAAAATTTTGCTTTTGTTGCATTTATGATAATTACGTTATCTCCACAGTCTACATGAGGAGTATAATTAGTCTTATTTTTACCTCTTAAGATTGTAGCAACTTCAGTAATGATTCTACCAAATACTTTATCAGTTGCATCTATAATAACCCAATCTCTATCAATTTCAGTGGCTTTTGCCATTTGAGTGAATTTCATCTACGTTCTCCGATTTAATTAATGAGCTGGAATAATAGTGTAGTAATACTTACAAATGGCTTAAATTAAGTGATTTTTAATATTTAATTATAAATTCAGAACCTTGAGCATAAACTGAGTGAATTTCAAGTTTAAAATT
This sequence comes from Arcobacter siniprincipis (SeqCode), assembly GCF_048571125.1. NCBI lineage: Bacteria > Pseudomonadati > Campylobacterota > Epsilonproteobacteria > Campylobacterales > Arcobacteraceae > Arcobacter > Arcobacter siniprincipis (SeqCode). The sequence continues at coordinate 263,985 of NZ_CP182343.1, forward strand.
ATGTAAAACTAGAATAGAATTTACTATAAATAATCCAAGTCCTAAAGAGTTATTCCAACCATTTTGTGAGACTCTGTAAAACTTATCTGTGATTTTTAGCAGTTCCATCTCAGATATTCCAATACCTAAATCTATAACTTTTAAATATTTATCAGTAATTTCTATAGTAACTGTATCTTCTGAATATTTTAAAGCATTTTCTACTAAATTTGATATTGCCATAGAAAGCAGAGTCTCATCAGCTTCAAGAAGATGATTATCACCTTTTACTTCAATAGTTCTATTTGGGTACTTGTCTTTTAAATCAATACATAAAGAAGTACAAACATCTTTTAAGTGTATTTTCCTTTTTTCAATGTGCTCTTTTCCTTCTTCAAGTTTTAAAGCAAGTCTTAGTTTATCAATTATTTGAGTCATTTTATTTGCATTTGAATCAATCTTGGACAAAAATTTATCTCTCATTTGTTCAGGCAAATCTTTGTCATTTTGTAAAGTTTGAACATAACCTGTGATAATAGCAATTGGATTTTTAAATTCATGGGAAATTGCACTAATTATTTCATCTTTTTGTTTATTTGCAAGTCTTAACTTAGCTGTATGTTTAGCTTTTGTTTTTTCTTTTTTTTGAAGTCTAAGGGCAACTTTATTTAATAATCTATTAATAGTAAAAAACTCTTTAGTATGAAATACACTTAAGCTTATAGACTCTCTTTTTTTTGTAAGGCTAATTAAAAAATGTAAGATATTATCTGTTTCTTTTTTTATTTCATTAGAAATATAGTATGAAACTACAAAAGCTAAAAGTAGAAAAATAGAAAAAATAGCAATAAGTTGAAGACTTAATTTTATAAAATACTCTTTTATAGTACTTATATCGCTAGACATTCTTATGTAATAATTCTTACCATCGATTTCAACTTCTTTTGCAATATAAAGTAAATCTTTATTTAAAGTATTTGAGTATCTTGATATTTCACCATAATCACTAATTTTAGCATCAATTATTTCTTCTCTATTTAAGTGATTTCCCATAAGCGTTTTATCTTTGTCTGTTTCAGCAACTACTTTTCCTTTTGAATTGATAATGGTTACTCTAAGATTAGTTGCTTTCTTGATCTCTTGTACTTTTTTATCAATATTATCTAAGTTTGGAAGTACAATTGAAAGGGTATTGATGTTTGCTAATATATTTTTCTCAATTTGTTCTAAATATATTGTCTTAGACCAAAAATAAATTACAATTGAAATTAGTATAAGTATTGATAAAAAGATAAGTATAAAACTTCTAAGGAAAAACTGGTGAATTTTTAACAAAACATATATCCTTCACCACGAACAGATTTTATATATTTTTTATCACCTTTTGGGTCGATTTTAGTTTTTAATCTTTTTACTGCCACATTTACAGTTTTTAGTTTTTTTTCTAATGAGTCTTCCCATACAGTATCTAATAAATACTCTCTACTTAAAAGAATATCTTTGTTTTTAAAAAATTCTAAGAATAAATCATGTTCTAATGTTGTCAAATCTATTTTTAAATCATTTATAAAAAAACTTTTACTAGATTTTTTATAAGTAATATCTTTTATTTTTTCTATTTCAATATCTTTTTTTGTTCTTTTTATTACAGCTTTTACCCTAGCAATTAACTCTTTTAGATTAAATGGTTTAGTAATATAGTCATCCGCGTGTTTATCAAAACCTTCTAAAATATCTTCATCTTGGTCTTTTGCGCTAACATAAATTACTGGTATATTGTAACCTTTATTTTTTATGTCATTTATAAATGAAGTTCCTTCTATTCCTGGTAAATTTCTATCCATAAGTATTAAATCAATCTCTTCTTCATTTAAAACTTCATAAACTTTATCAGATGCATTTAAAAACCCAATTGTCTCAAAACCCTCTTTTTGTAGGGTATATTCTAAAAGTTCTAAAATATCAACTTCATCTTCAATTATCAATATTGTTGTATTATTCATCTGATTTCTCACTTATGTTATCAATTTTATGTATTCCTGGAGAGTATTTTATTGACATTATCCTAAAAATAAAAAATATAAATATAACAATTAGTAAAAAAACAATATCAACATAGTCCATTTTGGGATGTGAAGCTTGTATTATTACATCTCGTATTAAAAATATTATAAATAAATCAATTATAAATCGAAGTCTTAATTTCTCTTTTTTTATAAAATCAGAAATCATTTTAACAACTTCCATTATAACAATAAATTCAAGCATATAGATAATTGCTTTTGAGAATTCTAATCCCGAGATGATAATAGCAATGAATAAAATCATTGCTATTAGAACTTCATAGTTACTTCTAAAGTATCTGTTTATTTTTGCTAGAGCTCTTTTCATAAGTTAAAAAATAGTGTGAAGACTATTTTCTTTCTATCTCCCCACCTCTTTCAGCAAAAAGTAATAAGTGTGCAATTGAAACTGATCTATCAGAAATTTTTTCTAATTTTCTTAATGAAGTTAGAATATCAAAGTACTCTTTTGATAAATCTAAATTTTTAGCAATTAGTTTTAATATATTTTTTTCTATCATTGAGTATAAATCATCAGTTTTACTCTCTTCTACTACAACTCTTTGATATTTTTCTTCAATATGATTTACAGTAGACTCTTTAATAATCGATATTGATGTTTGAAGAGAAAGTAGTGTTGATTTTAATAAAGGAATTGCATATTCTAAAATTGTTTTAGTATTTAAATCTTCACTAAAAGAAGTTCTAAATATTTTTATAAAACCTTTTGTATTTCCCCCAGCTCTTACTAATTCATTTGTAATTTTAAAATAAGATACTAACTCTCTTAAATCTCTTGCTTCTGGTTGATATAAAGCAAGTGCTGTTACAATTGAATTGTCTATATTGTTTGAACTAATTGTAAGTTTTTTTAATGATAACTCTGCATCTTTTAAAGCCTTGAAATCTTCATCTTTTAGAGCTTTTAAAGCTGCATTTAATGATTCGATTACCACATTACCTATTTCTAGCAATTCATTTTGAATTTGCTCTCTTCTTGTCTCATAAACTTTTAACATCATTTAAGCCTTCCCATTGTGTATAACATCTATTTTGTCGCACATTATAGTTTATAATAATTACAAGATGATTACATTTTAAAATGAAGCACTTATAGGTCTATCTAAATTCTTTGAGTATTTTTTCATTACATTTAAAGTGTAGTCAAAATTTGCTTTTTTTGAATTACTTGAAATCTCAATGATAGCACAAGAACAAGATAAAAGTTCAAATATTCTATCTTCTCCAAATCTATCTTTTCCTTTTATATGACCATTTTTCTTATCTGTTTCACTATATAAGTTTTTCACAGACCATTTAAATTCATCTAAGGCCTCTTTTGTAGTTAGGTAAACCTCTTCTATATCATTATTTTTTATACCTATAAAAAAGTCATCTCCACCAATATGTGCTATAAAAGTGTCACTAGGATATTTTTTTTGTAAAAGTTCTGAAAATAAAAGTATTGCTCTATCACCTTGCCTAAATCCATATGTATCATTAAAAGGTTTGAAATTATCAAAATCAAAATATAAAATATGTGATTTATAAATATTCTTATTCTCTAAACTATTGTAAATAAATCGTTCGATTTGATTATTACCTGGTAGTCTTGTTAGTGGATTTTGGTTTTCTGCAATTTCTAAAGTTCTTTTATGGGATAGTTGCAAAAGAGATCTTAAATCAATAAATCCATGGTATTTATTTGCTTTTGTAATAAATATCCCAGATGAGTTTGGGTCTTGATTAAAAATTTGTAGGGCTTTGTCAATTCCCCATGATGCTTCTATTGAAATAACAGGTTTAACATATTTACTTATTTTAGAACTGTATGATTTATTTTGTGCTAGGGCTAATCCATACTGTGAGTATGAAATTTGTTTAATATCAACTTCATAAATTACACCAATAAAGTTATCATAATCGTCTATTATAGGAACAAAACTACTGTGTGTGTAATCTTTAAAGTATAAAAATAAAGAGTGCAAAGATGAATCAATATTAATAGGAACAATATTTTGAATAAATTCTTGTTCTATTGGGGCATTGTCATCTGCTCTTTTTTCAGTTAGTAAGTATTTGACTATATCTTTATATATTGGCTTTATTTCATCAATTAGTGTAGTTGGTTTTTGTACGAAAAAACCTTGAATAAAATCTGCCCCAATATTTTTACATGTGTAAAACTCTTTTAGTGTTTCAACACCTTCTGCGACAACTTTCATTCCCATAATATGTGCCATATTTATAATAGATGAACAAAATAGTCTTTTTTTAGCATCACCATTGATATTTTCTATAAAAAATCTATCTATTTTTATTATATCTGCTTGTGAGAAATATAATAGTTTTAAACCTGAAACTCCAACTCCAAAGTCATCAATAGCAATATTATAATTACTACTATTGTAATTATGTATCATATCAATTAGGTCATTTTGCTCTTCTAATGTGCCTCGTTCACTTAATTCAAAACAGATTATACTTTTAGGTAGGTTGTATTTTTTTAAGATCTTTTTTGTATTACCTTTAGTATAGTTTTTCGCATGAATAGTTCTATTATCAAGGTTATAAAAAAGTTGTAAGTTTTCAATACTTATTCTCGAAAATTTTTCAATTGCTTTTTCTCTTAGAAGTAGGTCAAACTCATACAAGTAGTTTTCTTTATAAGCTAAATCAAAAATATCATGAATATAGTTTATATTTGGTATTTTCTCTACATTTCTAAGTAGTGCTTCAACTGCAAAAATTTTACCAGAATGAGCATGTATAATAGGCTGAAAAGCGTAATCGAGTTTTTCAACAATTGAATTCCATTTTATTTTCATATTTTAATCCTATTTATAGCCTTTTCTCTAATCGTTCGCGTAAAAAGATAAAGGGCTATAACTAAAATCAAAAAAAGTTATAACTCTCTTTTTAATTTTTCAATTTTTGGAATATTTTCATTACTGTATTTTAATAGGTGAAAGTGTAGTTTAAAATGATTACATTTTGATTACGAAAGTAGATAAAAAAGTGAAACTAATGGATTATAATCCATTAGCCTCAATTGCTTTTGATTGTGCATCTGTGATTAATGGGTCTATGATTTCATCAAATACTCCATCATTCATAACTGCTTCAAGTCTGTATAATGTTAGGTTAATTCTATGGTCACTTATTCGGCCTTGTGGGTAATTATAAGTTCTAATTCTACCACTTCTATCACCAGTTCCAACTTGCTCTTTTCTGCTGGCACCTTCTGAGTCCATTTTTTCTTGCATTTGAATGTCATAAAGTCTAGCTTTTAAAACTTTCATTGCTTTATCTTTATTTTTATGTTGAGATTTTTGGTCTTGGTTGGTTACCACAAGTCCTGAAGGAATATGCGTAATTCTAACCGCAGAGTCTGTTGTATTTACAGATTGTCCACCATTTCCACTAGCTCTCATAACATCAATTTTTAAATCACCTGGATCAATTTCAACTTCAACATCATCAACTTCTGGCATAACTGCCACAGTAATTGCTGAAGTATGAACTCTTCCTTGAGATTCTGTTGCGGGAACTCTTTGAACTCTATGTGTTCCACTTTCATATTTTAGTCTTGAATAAACCTGTTCACCTTTAAATAAAGCTACGATTTCTTTGTATCCACCTGCTTCATTCTCACTTTGGTTCATTATCTCAACTTTCCACCCTTTTAGTTCCGCATATCTTAAGTATGCTCTAAATAGGTTTCCTACAAATATTCCTGCTTCGTCCCCACCTGCACCAGCTCTTAATTCTATAAAAATATTTTTATCATCATTAGGATCTTTAGGTATCATAAGAACTTTTATTTCTTCTTCAATAGCAGGTTTTCTAACCTCTAAATCTCTAAGTTCCTCTTTTGCTAATTCACCTAACTCTGGATCATCATATAACAATCTGTTATCTTGAATATCCTTTAATACACTTATATATTCTTTAGCTTTATTTACGATTGGTTCAATTGCTGACTGCTCTTTTGAAAGTGAAGTCATCCTTTTTATGTCTGAAGAGATATCTGGAGAAGCTAATAATCCATTAATCTCCTCATATCTATCAATAAATAGTTGTAATTTATCTTGTAACATATTTTATAGTATGTATAAGCAAATAAATAAAATTAACTACCATATTTTTATGATAGTAAAATTTTATTAAAGTGCGTTAACTTTAACTTGTAGTCTACTAACTTTTCTAGCAGCAGTTCCTTTTTTAAGGATACCTTTTGCAATACAATGGTGCATGTATTTATTAGCAGTTTTCATAGCAACAGTTGCTTTTTCTTTGTCATTAGCCTCAACTGCAGATAATACATCTTTAGTTATGTTTTTAATTCTTGTTTTATAAAATCTGTTTCTCTCAGTTTTTACTAACGTTTGTTTAGCTCTTTTAGCCGAAGATTTGTGGTTTGCCATTTTTAACCTCTTTATAATTTTTTTAAGGCTAGAATACTAGCCAAATAACTTTAAAGTAAGTTTAAATTAAGTTTAATTTTAGGATTTTTCATGAAACTATTTGGTACTGATGGTGTAAGAGGACAAGCGGGGTCATTTTTAGATGCAATGACTGTAATGAAACTAGCAATGGCTGCTGGAATATTTTTTAGAAAGAATTCATATACAAACAAAATTTTAGTAGGAAAAGATACTAGAAGAAGTGGGTATATGATTGAAAATGCACTTGTATCAGGACTGACGGCCGTAGGATATGATGTTATACAAATAGGACCAATGCCAACTCCTGCTATTGCATTCTTAACAGAATCAATGAGATGTGATGCTGGAATTATGATATCTGCTTCACATAATCCTTTTGAAGATAATGGAATCAAGTTTTTCGATCATAATGGAAATAAGCTAGGACTTGATTGTGAAAAAGCAATTGAAGAACTATTTTTTGACGAAGAAGCGATAATTCAAGCTCAAAAAACAGGAAAAGAAATAGGGGCATCAAAAAGAATTGATGATGTTATTGGAAGATATATTGTATCAATTAAAAGTTCATTTCCAAAAGATTTAACATTAAGTGGTCTAAGAATTGTTCTTGATTGTGCAAATGGTGCAGCTTATAAAGTAGCACCAACAATCTTAGAAGAACTAGGAGCTGAAGTATTTACAATAAATGCAAAACCAAATGGATTTAATATCAATGAATTAAGTGGTGCAATGTATCCAGAAAATGTTGCAAAAGTTGTAAAAGAAGTGAGAGCTGATATTGGATTGGCATTAGATGGAGATGCAGATAGACTTGTTGTAATAGATGAAAATGGTGATACTGTTGATGGGGATAAACTATTAGGTGCCTTATGTGTCTATCTAAGCAGTAAGGGACTTTTAAAAGGTGAAGCTTGTGTTGCAACAGTTATGAGTAATAAAGCCTTAGAGGACTACCTAGACTCATTTGATTTAAAACTAAATAGAACAGATGTTGGTGATAAAAATGTTTTAGTAAATATGAAAGAAAATCATATCAATTTTGGAGGAGAGCAAAGTGGACATGTTATTTTCTCTGATGTTTCAAAAACAGGAGATGGTCTTGCAACTGCACTTCAAGTATTATCATATGTTTTAGAAAGTGGTAAGAAAGCTAGTGAGGCTTTAAATAAATTTGAACTTTATCCACAAGTGTTAAAAAACATAAAAGTAAATGAAAAAATCCCATTAGATAAAATTGAAGGTTTGAAAGAACTTCAAGCAGAAATCAAATCAAAGGGAATGAGAGATTTAATTAGATACTCTGGAACTGAAAATAAATTAAGAGTTCTAATAGAAGGTCGAGATAAAAAGTTAGTAAATGAATATATGGATAAATTAATAGAGTTTTTAACTAAAAAATTATGAATAAAAAATTAATTGTTTCACTAGTAATTTTTGTATTATTAGTTTTAATAGACCAAGCTATTAAATATGGTTTTGTATTTTTAAATTTTGGTTTTGAAAGTGATTGCATATCTTTAGTTCTTGCATACAATTATGGTGTTGCATTTTCTATGTTTGAATTTTTGAGTGAATATTTAAAATTTATACAATTAACACTTATAGCTTCTATATTGATTTATTTATATTTAAATAAAGAAATATTTGTGAAATACTATATTCCTGTTTCAATACTACTAGCAGGTGGTTTGTCTAATATTTTAGATAGATTTACTTATGGAGCAGTTGTTGATTATGTTTATTGGCATTGTGGTTTTGATTTTGCTATATTTAATTTTGCAGATGTAATTATTGACTTTGCTATTGCAATAATTTTATATATGCAGTATAAACAATATAAAGAAGATAAAAAAAGAGCTTAATAGAGTTTTTGAAAGCTAAACAGATTTTAGCTATAATCGAGCAAATTAAAAAAGATAAGTTTAATAAAGAGAGAAAAGATGGGTCAAACAATTACAGAAAAGATTTTTAGCGAACATGTAGGACATGAAGTTTACGCAGGTGAGATTGTAAGAAGTCCAATTGATATGGTTATTGGAAATGACATTACAACTCCTATTTCTATTAGAGCATTTGAAGAGGGTGGTTTTGAAAAACTAGCAAATCCAGATGGTTTTGCAATAGTACTTGACCACTTTATTCCTGCAAAAGATATTGCATCGGCAAATCAAGCAAGAATTTCAAGAGACTTTGCTGAAAAACATGATTTAAAACTATTTTTTGATGAAAAAGACATGGGAATCGAGCATGCACTTTTACCAGAAAAAGGATTAGTATTACCAGGTGATGTTATTATTGGTGCTGATTCACATACCTGTACACATGGTGCATTAGGTGCATTTAGTACAGGAATGGGGAGTACTGATATATCTTTTGGAATGATTACTGGTGGAAACTGGTTTAAAGTACCTGAGTCTATTAAAGTAGTATTCAAAGGAAAACCAGGTCCTTATATTACTGGAAAAGATTTAATCTTAGAGATTATTAGAATACTTGGAGTTGATGGAGCTTTATATAAAGCTTTAGAATTCACAGGTGATTCAATTAAATATTTAAGCATGGATGATAGATTCTCTTTATGTAATATGGCTATTGAAGCAGGGGCTAAAAATGGTATTGTTGCATATGATGAAGTTACAAAAGAGTTCTTAGATAGCAGAGACAGTTTAAGAGCTGAACCTAAAATTCATTATTCTGATGATGATGCAACATATTGTCAAGAGATTGTTATAGATGTAGAATCTTTAAATCCAGTAATTGCATATCCATTTTTACCATCAAATGGACATAGTGTGAATCAAGCTGTTGAAGATAATATTAGAGTTGACCAAGTATTTATTGGAAGCTGTACAAATGGAAGATTATCTGATTTTAAAGTGGCTGCCCAATTACTTGAAGGTAAAAAAGTTGCAAGACATGTAAGACTTATTTTAACTCCAGGAACTCAAAAGATATTAAGAGAAGCTACAAAACTTGGATATATTGATACTTTAGTTGATGCAGGTGGAGTTGTTTCTAATCCTACTTGTGGAGCATGTTTAGGTGGATATATGGGAATCTTAGGTGATGATGAGGTTTGTATTTCTACTACAAATAGAAACTTTGTTGGAAGAATGGGATCTCGAAGTTCAAAAATATATTTATCAAATACTGCCGTTGCAGCTGCAAGTGCAATAAGTGGATATATTACAGATCCTAGAAGTTTATAAATGATAACACCACAATTTGATATACCTTGTGTAATCCTTTGTGGTGGGAAAAGCTCACGAATGGGAGAAGACAAAGCACTTCTTCCTTTTTCTAATTACAACACTCTTACTCAATATCAATTTGATAGATTAAAACCCCATTTTAAAGATATTTATTTATCTTCAAAAACTAATAAATTCGATTTTTTAAAAAGTCATGAAAATATTATATATGACAATATTAGTGATGAAAGTTCACCTTTGATAGCTTTAAAAAGTATTTTAGAAACTGTAAAATCAGATAAAGTATTTGTAATAACTGTAGATACTCCTTTTGTAAAAATTGACTCAATTGAGAAATTAATAGATGAAAGTTTGAGTAATAGTACAATTGCAACAACATCAAGAGAGCATAATTTATGTGGAGTTTATAATAAGGCTTGCCTGCCAATAATAAATGAAATGATAAAAGAAAATAATCATAAAATAGGCTTTTTACTAAAAAAAATAGAACTTAAAAAAATCGAGTTTTTTGATGAAAATGAATTTTTAAATTTAAATAAAAAAGAAGATTACCAAAAAGCACTTTCTCTTATATAAAAATTGTCCATAAAAAAAGGGATTTGAAATTAATCAAACCCCTTTTTTATTTTTGCAAATTTAAAATTATTTTGCTAATGCTGCTTTAGCTGCTGTTGCAACTGTTGTAAATGCTGCTGCATCATTCATTGCCATATCAGCTAATATTTTTCTATCTAGTTCAATTCCAGCTAATTTAACACCGTTCATGAATCTTGAATAGTTGATATCATTTAATCTACAAGCTGCATTAATTCTGATAATCCATAGCTTTCTAATATCTCTTTTTTTCTGTCTTCTATCTCTGTATGCGTATACTAAAGATCTTTCTAATTGTTCTTTCGCTTTTCTAAAGTGTTTGCTTCTACCTGCGAAGAAACCTCTTGCCGCTTTTAGAACTTTTTTATGTCTTCTTCTTCTAACTATACCAGTTTTAACTCTAGGCATTTTATTCCTTTCTTAACCATATATTTGTTTAATATTGGTGTCGGCTTTTGCCGAACTTGTCCACATACTTGTGGAGGGACTTGTAATTAAATCTAATTAATTACGCTTTACACAACATTCTTCTAACTCTTGTAGCATCAGTGCTATCAATAGTTTGAGGTCCTCTTAATGCCACTTTTCTTTTTCTTGACATTTTTGTTAAGATGTGACTTCTAAATGCTGAACCACATTTAATTGAACCATTTTTTTTCACTTTAAATCTCTTTAAAGCTCCACTAACTGATTTCATTTTAGGCATGGATTTCTCCTTTCTTAAATTTGCATTCTTCTTCGATATTAGAAAAAGTTTGTGATTATAGTAAAAATAAGCTTTAGATAAGTTTAAGTTAGTTTGAAGTTTTTGTAGAAAGAGGAATTATCTCTTTCTACTTAAGTGGAAATTAGTCTTTTTTAGGAAGAACCATCATGTTTACAAATCTTCCTTCAAGTTTTGGTTCAGAATCTCTATCACCATAATCTTCTAGCATAGGCCATACTTTTTCAAGTACTTCTGCTCCAGCTTCAGGATGAGCCATCTCTCTACCTTTTAGAAATACTCTACATTTTACATGAAATCCTTTTTCAAGGAATTCAATTGCATGTTTAACTTTATAGTTAATATCATTTTCAGCAATTTTAACAGAAAATTTCACTTCTTTTAGAACAATCACTTTTTGATTTTTTCTAGCTTCTTTTTTCTTTTTTTCTTGTTGATATTTGAATTTACTATAATCCATTATTTTTGCAACAGGTGGTTTACCTTCTGGCGCAATTAGAACTAAATCAAGACCTTGTTCATCCGCAGTTTTTAAAGCATCTGCTGTTGAGATGATACCATAGTTAGTACCATCGTCACCCATACATCTAACTTCCTTAGCTGTAATGTCGTCATTCATTATAACATCGTCTTTTTTATTTCCTCGACTCAAATTTCACTTCCTTTATTAATTTCATTTAACATTTGGATAAATTCATCTTTACCCATGTTTGATTGTTCTCTTTTTCTTCTATCTCTTAGTGCTACAGTTTTGTTTTCAACTTCTTCATCTCCAATTACTACAATCATTGGAACTCTTTGTTTTTCTGCCATTCTGATTCTTTTGTTTAAACTTTCATTCATACTGAAAATTTTAGAATCGATGCTATTTTGTAAAAGCTCTTTTTGTAGCTCTTTTGCATACTCATTATGAGTATCCGCAATTGGTACAAAAATAACTTGTGTAGGAGCAATAACAAATGGAAACTCACCTGCACAGTGTTCTGTTAATATACCAATAAATCTTTCAAAAGAACCTAGAATTGCTCTATGAATCATAACTGGTTGTTCTTTCTCACCTTTTTCATTGATAAATTCAGCATTGAATCTTGAAGGTAAGTTCATATCAACTTGAACAGTTCCACATTGCCATTTTCTTCCAATAGCATCTAGAATTTTAATATCAATTTTAGGACCATAAAATGCTCCACCACCTTCATCAATACCATATGTGATATTGTTTTCATCAAGTGCATCCATGATACCTTTTGTAGTTTTTTCCCAAAAAATATCATCACCGATTGCTTTTTCCGGTTTTGTAGAAACTTCGATTTCATATTTAAAATCAAATAGTTTAAGTAATGCATCAACGAATTCTAAAACTTCAAAGATTACTGATTTTATTTGATCTTGTGTACAAAATATATGTGAATCATCTTGAGTAAATTCTCTAACTCTAAATAATCCATGCATTGCACCACTCATCTCATGTCTATGAACAACCCCATACTCAAAAAGTTTTTTTGGTAGGTCTTTATATGATACCAAATTATTTTTGAATATTTGAATATGTCCAACACAGTTCATTGGTTTGATACCATATTCTTGTTCATCAATAGTAGTAAAATACATATTCTCTTTGTAGTTTGCATAGTGACCTGATATTTTCCACATCTCAGATTTTAAGATTTCTGGACCACGAACTGGTTCATATCCTCTTATTCGGTGAGCTTTGTATAAGATATGCTCTAATTTTGATCTAAGTCTTGCCCCATTTGGTAGCCACATAGGAAGACCTGCTCCTACTTCATCACTAAATGTGAAAAGTTCAAGTTCTGTTCCTAGTTTTCTATGATCTCTTTTTTTAGCTTCTTCTAGCATTTTCACATAATCAAAAAGTTCTTGTTTATCAAAAAATGCAATACCATAAATTCTAGTAATCATCTCATTTTTTTCATCACCACCAAGATAAGCACCAGCTACTCTTGTTAGTTTAAAACTTCTTATCATTCTAGTATTTGGTAAATGTGGACCTCTACATAAATCCTCAAAATCACCTTGTTTGTACATCGTCAGAGTCTCATCTGTAATTCTTGATAATACAGCTTGTTTTAGTTCGTCACTATTAAATTTTTGTGAAATCTCTTCTCTTGATGCTTCGTATCTTTCAATAGGTAGTTTAGCATTTGCTAACTCTTTCATTTTCTTTTCAATTTTAGGTAAGTCTTCATCTGATATTTTTGATTCAACTTTAAAATCATAGTAAAAACCTTCACTTACAACAGGTCCTACAAAAAATTTAGCTTCTGGATATAACTCTTTGATAGCTTGTGCCATAAGATGGGCACATGAGTGTCTTAAAATCTCTAAAGATTCTTTAGAGTTATCGGCTTTTATTACCTCTCCTTGAATATTCAAAGCTTCCGCAGTTTGAAGGTCATAAATTTGACCATCATTTAATACGCCAATCGGTTCCAATAATTTCCTTTTTCATTAAGTTTTTTATAAAATTTATATATTTTAACTTAATTAGACTTAAAAAACTTTAGAGTTGTGCTTATTTAGAATACTTTAGATAAAATTGTGTATGATTATTAACTTATCTAAAATAAAAACAGAAGCACTCTTACTCTTGTGTAAGGACATTATAACATCTTATGAAAATATTGAAGATGAAAAATTTGAAATTGATGATGAAATAAATATTTATATAAAAGATACTTCTAAAGATATTTTAAAAGAGTTAAAAAGAGTTACAAAAGAAAATGACTATTATTTAAATAATAAAAATTCATATACAATTTCTGCCATATTGCAAGCTTATAATTTTTTAAATTTAGAGTTATCAAAGGAGTTAAAAGAAGGTGTATCTTTCAATCCCTCTATGCTTTATATATCACTTTTATCGATGTGGTTTAAGGAGCTAGGAAAAGAATCAAAATCAAAAGAATATATCTATTTTTTGCTATATCCTTATTCTATAACTTATGATAAATTATTATTAAATATAAAAGATGAGAAATTTAAAGTTTTAAATATAAAAATGATAGATATAGCAGAACGAGTAATTTTAAAATATAACAAATACACACTAAAATAAATTGGAACCAAATGAAATATTATGCTATAAAAAATATTGTTGAATATTTAAATGCAAATTGTAAAATAATAAGACAAATAAGAAGAGTAGAAAACAACACTATTTTTATTGAGTTTAATGACAGAAATGTAATATATTTTGATATGGCAAAAAGCAATAGCTTAATATATAAAAAAGATGAAAAGATTTCATCACAAAAAGATTTTATCGCACCTTTTGATACTATTTTACAAAAAAGATTTAATAACTCAAGAATAAAAAATATCACAATGCACAATGATGATAAGATTATTCGAATCTATGTAAATTCAAAATCTTCATATAAAGAATTAACTACAGTTTTACAGTTTGAATTTACAGGGAAACATACAAATATCATCATTTTGGATGAAAATGAAATAATCCTAGAAGCCCTAAGACATATAGATGAATTCAGCTCTTCTAGGGTTGTAAAAGTTGGTGAAAAATTAGATGAAATCCCAAAACAAACCTTTATACCCAAAATGGAAGAGATAAAAGACACAGAAGAGTTCTTACTTAATAATTATCTTCAAAAAGAACAAAGTTTATTAGCCAGTTTAAAAAAACAAAAAATATCACAAATAGAAAAAAATCGTGCCAAATTATTAAAAGTCTTAAAAACTTTGCCACAAAAAGATGAATTAGAAAAAGAATCAGAACTTTTATACGAAAAAGCAAATTTGATTTTGAGTAATTTACACCTAATAAAACCATATGAAAAAAGTGCAAAACTAAATAATTATGATGGAAGTGTTGTAGAAATTGATTTAAGTGAGTGTAGTAATCCTTCTATTTATGCAAATAGCCTTTTTAAAAAAGCAAAAAAACTAAAACAAAAAAGTTTGCATATTTCTATAGAAAAAGAGAATTTAGAAAAAAAATCTGAATTTTTAAATAGAATGATTTCAAATATAAAACTTTGTAAGTCTATTGATGAAGTAGAATTTTTACTTCCTAAAAAACAAAGAAATCAAACAAAAACAAAAAAACAAGAACCATTTGAGAGTTTTTTCTTCGATGGGTATAGAATACTTCTAGGAACGGATGAGCGTTCAAATATATTTTTACTTCAAAATTCAAAAGCAAGTGACTTTTGGTTTCATATGCAAAGTACAAATTCTTCCCATGTAATAGTACAAAATACAAAAAAGACCCTTCCCATAGATGTTATATATAAAGCAGCAGAATTATGTGTAAAATTTTCAACAGATTTTAGTGGAAAATATTTAGTTGATTTTACTCAAAGAAGAAATGTAAAAGTTCAAAATGGGGCAAATGTTTTATATAATCCTTATGATACAATCGATGTACATATTTAAATAAAATATACTCAAAATAAGCCTTAAAAAGTTTATTTACAAAATAGAAAGAAAACTTAAGATAAAATATGAAAAAATCAAAGGTTTTCAATGTATGAGTTAATTTCTTCAAGTTCAACGAGAATAAAAACAGCACTTGTTTTATTTGCCGTATTTATTCTAGTAAGTTATATAAATACTATGTTTGTAACTTGGCTTTTTCTTGGTGCTTTTATGATCGTGGGTATTGATGAAGCGATGAATCTTTTTAAAGTAAAAGATTCAACAGTCTTTCAATATGCCGCTATTACTTGGATTATCGCTTATTTTTATCCTTATCCTGAAATATTAGTTTTAATAGCTTTAGTAATTTTTGCTTCTAATTTAGCTTACAAAAGAGATATGGATAAAAAAGTATTTCTTCCTTTCTTATATCCACTTATCTCATTTCTAACACTTTTAACTTTATATAATGAGTATGGAATAGGAGTTCTTTGGTGGATGTTATTTGTGGTAGCTTCTGCTGATGTTGGAGCTTATTATGTGGGTCGTGCTTTTGGGAAAACAAAATTTTGTGAAACAAGTCCAAATAAGACTCTAGAGGGTGTAGCTGGAGGTATCATTTTAGCAGCTATTTTAGGTCCAATATTTGCAATTGATGGAATAACTTATATGGGGACTTTAGTTATTTCTATAGTAGTTGCTATTTCATCTATTTTTGGTGACTTATTTGAAAGTTATCTAAAAAGAGAAGCAGATGTTAAAGATAGTGGAAGTATTTTACCAGGTCATGGTGGAGTATTAGATAGAACAGATGGTTTCTTATTTGCTTCTGTTGTGATGTTAGTTTTATTAAGAGCTATACTTTGATAATATTAGGAAGTACTGGTTCTATTGGAGTTAATACTCTAAATATCGCACAAAAATTTAACCTAAATATTGATGTTTTAGTTGCAGGGAAAAATATAGAATTACTCAATGCTCAAATAAAACAGTTCAATCCAAAAACCGTAGTAATTGCTTCAAAAGATGATATTTCAAAAGTAAATCATACAAATGTATTTTATGGGGAAGAAGCAGTTCTAAATGCGATTGAACAATCAGATGCAAAAACAGTTGTAAATTCACTTGTAGGATTTTTGGGACTTAAACCCACACTAAAAGCAATAGAGTGTGGTAAAAAAGTAGCTTTGGCAAATAAAGAATCATTAGTAGTAGCGGGTGCTTTTATAGACCAAAATAATCTTATTCCCATAGATAGTGAACACTTTGGATTATGGTACTTATTACAAGATAAAAAAATAGATTCTATGACAATAACTGCTAGTGGTGGATCATTTAGAGATTATCCATTAGAGAAGTTAAAGAATGTATCTATAAAAGAGGCTTTAAATCATCCAAATTGGTCAATGGGGAATAAAATCACAATAGATAGTGCAACCATGACAAATAAGGTTTTTGAACTACTTGAAGCAAAATGGCTTTTCGATACAACAAAACTAGATGCAATCATAGAGACAAAATCGCTAATTCATGCACTTATCAATTTTACTGATGGAAGTACAACTGCTCATATTGCAAATGCAAATATGCAACTTCCTATTTCATACGCTGTTTTAGGTAGAGTCGATGAAAATATACTTAAACATATAGATTTAGTAGAAGTTGGAACTTTGGAGTTTAAAAAAATAGAAGAACAAAGATATCCAATCTGGGGCATAAAAGATGAAATTCTAACAAATCCCAATTTAGGTGTAGTAATAAATGCTGCAAATGAAGTTGCAGTTTCAAAATTCTTAAATGAAAAAATAGGATTTTTAGATATCTCAAAAATTACCCTTGATGCAATAAATCATTTTCACAATGTAAATCCAAGTTCATTAGAAGAAATCTTTGCTTGGGATAAAGAAGTTAGGGCTTATTGTGAGTCTTGATTTAATGATTCCTTTTGGAATACTTTTAGTTTTAGTTGTATACTTAATCTTTACAAGAACAAAGTTTGAAAAAGAGACAATTAAAGATTATGAAGCAAAGTTTGAAAACTGGAAAGTCCATGCAAAATCAGAAGAGAAAGAAGTTCAAGAGTCAAAAAAAGAGTTAGTTGGACTTGTGTTTAAAAAAAATGGTAAAATAGACATAGAACTTTTTGATGAACTTACAAATGATAGAATTCAAAAAGGAAAATTTAACTCAAAGATAAGAGAATGAAATATTTACTACTCATAATATCGTTAATAGCAGTTTTAAATGCAGCCTCTTTACATAGAGACAATGATAGAAATATCGTAATAGATGATGCAAATAAATTAGTTTGGATGGATAGTGAACAAAATGTTACAAATTATCTAACTCATCCAGATGCCCAAGATTATTGTGATAAGTTATCTTATGCAGGCTTTGATGATTGGCGTTTGCCAGATATTGAAGAGTTTGCTCTAATAGTTGATAAAAAAAATACCAAAAAAAATATAAATAGAGCTTTTAAATATAGTCTAAGTGACGGTTATTGGGCAAGTACAGCTCACTGGAGAACTTTGTGGTTTTATGCTGATTATATGTATTTTGTAAGTGGAACAGCATATTATGATAGTAGACACAAACTAAAATTAGTTAGATGTGTAAGAAGTAAATAAAAAAGGTAGAAAGTGAATAAAAGAGTTTTGATATTACATGGTTTGGGAGGAAGTGATTTCCCCCATTGGCAAGCACATTTAGCAAGTGATTTGATAAAAGATAATTATATTGTATCTTTTCCTGCTTTTCCAAGTAGAGATAACCCTGATTTAAGTGAGTGGAAAGAGTTTTTAAAAAAAGAGATTAAACATTTCAAGCCTGATATTGTAGTTTGTCACTCTTTGGCAAATGTACTTTGGTTTTATACTTGTAGTGAACTTGACATAAGTCTTGATAAACTTATGTTAGTAGCCCCTGTTAGTAGAAATAGAATCGTAAAAGAAGCACAAAGTTTTTATCCATATCCTATTGTAAAAGATTTAAAAGCAAAAGAGATAATAATGGCAGCTTCAACAAATGATCCATATATGGAAATAGAAGAAGCAATAAAATTACAAACAGAGTTAAATGTTGGTATGAAAATAATGGAAAATGCAGGACATATAAATGCAGCTTCTGGATTTGGAAAACTTGACTGTGCACTAGATTGGATAAAAAGAGAAGAGACTTGTGAGGAAAATGCTAAATGATTCTTAGTATCGAATCTTCTTGTGATGATAGCTCTATAGCCATAACTGGAATAGATACAAATAGACTTGTTTATCACAAAAAAATATCCCAAGAACTTCAACATAGTGTTTATGGTGGAGTTGTACCTGAACTTGCTGCAAGACTTCATGTGGAAGCTTTACCCAAAATACTTGAAGAGTGCAAAGAATATTTCCCAAAACTAAAAGCAATCGCAGTTACAAATGCCCCAGGACTATCTGTTACACTTATGGAAGGTGTAACTATGGCAAAGGCTTTGGCTATCTCTTTAAATCTTCCTTTAATAGCTGTAAATCATCTAAAAGGACATATTTATTCACTTTTTATTGAAAAAGATTCAATTTTGCCTTTAACTGTGCTTTTAGTTTCTGGTGGACATACGCAAATTATAGAAGTGAACTCTTTAGTTGATATGAAAATCTTAGCTAGTACTATGGATGATAGTTTTGGTGAGAGTTTTGATAAAGTTGCCAAGATGTTAGACTTAGGTTATCCAGGTGGTCCTGTTATTCAAGAACTCTCTTTTAATGGAGATGCTCAAAAGTTTGATTTTCCCGTACCTCTTAGACAAAGTCCTAAAATAGAGTTTTCATATTCAGGTTTAAAAAATGCAGTTAGAGTTGAGATAGAAAAACAAGGAACTTTAAGTGATGAGATAAAAGCAGATATTTGTGCTTCATTTCAAAAAACAGCAGTTGAACATATCATGCAAAAGTTAAAAAAACTCTTTAAACAAAATGCTCCTAAAAACTTCGCAATAGTAGGAGGAGCAAGTGCAAATACTTGCTTAAGAGGTGAAGTTGAAAATCTTTGTGGAAAATATGGAACAACTTTGATGTTAAGTGAACTTAAATATTGTAGTGATAATGCAGCTATGATAGGAAGAGTCGCAGTTGAGCAATATAAAGTGAGTGATTTTATATCTATAAATGAACTTGATGTTCAAACAAGAGTAAAGGTATTTTAGAGGTGACAATATGATATTTGAAATGGGTGCAAAATTAGGTGGCGATAGTTTTGATACAAAAAAAGAAGGTAAGAAAAAAAAGCCATCAAATAAAATAGAGCCAAAAAATTCTCATCAATTGGTATTTACCTATGAAAAAAGAAAAGGTAAACCAGTTACTTTAGTGGGTAGGTTTTATGTAAGTGAAGATGAGAAAAAAGAGGTACTAAAACTTCTAAAGAAAAAGCTTGCCTGCGGTGGAGCTATTAAAGAAGAGTGGATAGAGTTACAAGGTGATGTAAAACAAAAAATAATAGAAATCTTATCAAAAGATGGATGGAAATTTAAAAACAAATAAAGAAGTATGCCATGAAAAAAGTATTTGATGAAGTTGGAACTTTAGATAAAAGATGTTACGAAGAGTTTGGTTTAACAGAAGATATACTAATGGAACATGCTGCATCTAGCATGGCAAGATTTTGTGAAGAGAAGTTTGAAGATGAAAGTACTATTTTTGTTGTCTGTGGTCCTGGAAATAATGGAGCTGATGGGATAGCCTTAGCTAGACTTTTATATAAAAAATTTGATGTAAAGCTTTATCTTCCTTTTGGTGCAAAATCTCAAATGGCACAACTACAGCTAAAAAGAGTAAAACTTTTAGGCATAGAAGAGTTAGATTTTGTGTGTAGTTGTGATGTTGTTGTTGATTGTTTATTTGGAAGTGGTTTAAATAAAGACTTAGATGAGAACTCAATTGAACTTTTGAAAAGAGTAAATTATCTTGATGCTTATAAAATAGCTTGTGATATTCCAAGTGGAATAAACAGTTTGGGACAAATAAATAGTGTGGCTTTTAAAGCTGATACAACTATTACTATGGGTGCTTACAAAAAGTCTTTATTTTCTGATATATCTAAAAACTATGTGGGCGAAATTATTGTCGCTAATTTAGGAGTTCAAAGGGAAGTTTATGAAGCTAAGAGTAATACTTTTTTATTAGAAAAATCTGATATGAAACTTCCTTTTAGAAAAGATAAAAATTCGCATAAAGGAACTTTTGGTCATGTTGGTATTATCATGGGTGAAAAGTGTGGGGCAGGAAGAATAGCTTGTGATGCTGCTTTTAAATTTGGCGCTGGTTTAGTAACTGCTGTTTGCCACAAAGAGTTGAACTTGCCATATCATATTATGCAAAGTCATTTTTTACCTGAAAACTGTACAGCAGTAGCTCTTGGTATGGGACTTGGAAATTATGAAATTGAAGAGATAAGAAGTATTTTAGCTCTTAAAATCCCAAAAGTTATAGATGCTGATTTATTTTATGAAGAGTTACTTCTTGAGTTTTTAAATAAAGAACTTGTTTTAACTCCACATCCAAAAGAGTTTTGTGCACTTTTAAAACTTTGTAATATTGCTGATATTAGTGTAAATACTTTACAACATGATAGATTTAAATATGTAGAGATGTTTACAAAAAAATATGCAAATGTCACTTTACTTTTAAAAGGTGCAAATACGATTATCGCAAAAGCTGAAAAAAGATATATAAATAATCATGGCACACCAAATTTAAGCAAAGGTGGAAGTGGAGATGCTTTATCTGGACTTATAGTTTCACTTTTAGCACAAGGTTATAACTCTTTAGATGCAACAATAACTGCATCTTTGGCACATAGTTTTGCAGCAAGTAATTTTGCTAAAAACTCTTATGCCTTAACTCCACAAGATATTATCGATGAGGTTACAAAATTATGAAAATGTGTATTATTCAAACAACATGTAAAGATATCCAAGAAGCCAAAACTATAGCAAAAATTTTACTTGATAAAAAACTTGCAGCTTGTATACAAATAAGTAGTATTGAGTCTTTATATATTTGGAAAGATGAACTTTGTGAGGATAAAGAGAAGCTTCTTTCAATCAAAACTAAAAAGAAAAACTTTAAAAAAATCCAAAGGGAAATAAAAGAAAATCATAGCTATGATTTGCCTGAAATTATATCTATTGATATAGAAAATGCTAGTAAAGAATATAAAAATTTTATAGGTGAAAGCTGTAAATAAGAAGTGAACTGCTTCACTTTTTAAAGCTTGGAACCGTAAATTATATTGTAAAACAAAATTGAAGGAAAAAAATGAGTGATATTTTAAAAATTGGTAATTATGAATTTAATAGTAGATTAATAGTAGGAAGTGGTAAATATAAAGATTTTCAAACTACAAAAGATGCAACACTAGCAAGTGGAAGTGAACTAATTACTGTGGCTATTAGAAGAGTTAATATTATGAACCCAAATGAAGAGAACTTATTAGATTATTTTAAAGATACAAATGTAAAACTTCTACCAAATAGTGCAGGGTGTTTTACAGCAGATGAAGCAATCACAACTTTTAGACTTATGAGAGAAGCTACTGGAATAGACTTGATTAAACTTGAAGTTATAGGTGATGCACAAAAAACTCTATATCCAGATGTAATAGAGACAATCAAAGCTTGTGAAATCTTAAAAAAAGAGGGTTTTACAATTATGGCATATACAAATGATGACCCAATCATTGCAAAAAGATTAGAAGAAGCAGGGGCTGATGCAATTATGCCATTAGCTGCACCCATAGGAAGCGGTCTAGGGATTCAAAACAGATATAACATAGCATTTATCAAAGATGCAGTAAAAGTTCCTGTAATCGTTGATGCAGGTGTTGGTTGTGCAAGTGATGCAGCCATAGCTATGGAATTAGGAGCTGAAGCTGTTTTAACAAATACTGCAATTGCAGGGGCAAAAGATCCAATAGCAATGGCAGAAGCTATGAAGTATGCAGTACTTGCTGGAAGAATGGGTTATAAAGCGGGAAGAATCCCTAAAAAACCTTATGCAACAGCTAGTTCACCTATTGATGGATTGATTCAATTTTAGGGTCTGAAACTAAAAATTAGCTAAAATTGAGAAATTTGTACACATTTCTCAATTTTACTCTTGACAAATGTTTAAAAACTTAATATAATTCCGTCCACTTTTCGAAAGATTAGTGTTGTTTCGGGGCGTAGCGCAGTCTGGTTAGCGCACCTGGTTTGGGACCAGGGGGCCGGAGGTTCGAATCCTCTCGCCCCGACCATTTTTTAAATTGGTAGGTATAGCTCAGTTGGTTAGAGCATCTGGTTGTGGTTCAGAGGGTCGTGGGTTCGAGCCCCATTACTTACCCCATTTTTATTTTTAAGTGCTTCCTTAGCTCAGCTGGATAGAGCAACGCCCTTCTAAGGCGTAGGCCAATGGTTCGAATCCATTAGGGAGTACCACTTTTAGATTTTTGTTAAATTAACATAAATCTTTTTTTTGTCTTATTTAGACGCTTATGTGCGCGGATGTGGTGAAATTGGTATACACGCCAGACTTAGGATCTGGTGCCGCAAGGTGTGAAGGTTCAAGTCCTTTCATCCGCACCATCTACTTTAAAATAAATTCAATATTTATAAGCTCTTTAATTTTTAAATACTCCCTTGGGACTTTAATCTTAATTTTACTTTATATAATATTTACTTAGCGCGGAATAGAGCAGTCCGGTAGCTCGTCGGGCTCATAACCCGAAGGTCGTAGGTTCAAATCCTGCTTCCGCAACCAAAACAATAATACAAAGATTTAATACCCTAATTTAGATTTTTAAAATTAAATAAAAAATGAAAGGAATACATGTCAATAACGAACATAAAATTAACAGATAAAGTTGAAGTTTTTATTAGATTAATACAAAATAATGAAAACATAAAAGATGCTTGTAGCAAAGCTGGAATAAAAATATCTACTGCTTCAAAATTAAACCCCTCAAAGTAAAAAAATACTAATTCAAATGTAAATTAATTATGTACATTGGTTCAATGATAAATAATCATTAAACTAATAGTATTTAATTACTTTGTTAAAAAATAGTAAAATCTCTTATTTTAAAACTTTTTCATCAAGAAATGAATTCTTAGGAAGTGTAATATTATATTCCAACCCTTCATTATTTTTGCAATTAATTTTTCCATTTAATTGAAAAGAGATAAGAGTTTTAATAAGACTAAATCCAAAACCACTTTCTACTTTATCAATATTTGCACCAATACCATTATCTTTGTAGATAAAATTTATATTTTTATCATCTTTAGAAAAGCAGATACTAATTTTTGGATTAGCTGTTTGTTTAAAAGCATATTTAACACTATTTAATATTAGCTCATTCATCACAAGCCCTATTGGGATTAGACTATTTTGGTTTAATAAGATTTTGTGAATCTTTAAATCATATGAGATATTTAAAGAAGAATAACTATTTTTGATCTCAGATATGATTTTTTCAATATACTTTTTTAACTCAATTTTATTTGGATTTTCTATTTCTAAGAAATTCTCATATAATATAGATATGGATTTGATTCTTTTTATATTTTCATCCAAAATATCTTTATCTTTTTCATTAAGCATTTTGTCCTTATCCATATATAATAAGGCACTTATTATTTGCAAATTATTTTTAATTCTATGTGATAACTCTTTCAATAATACTGTTTTATTTTTTACTTGTATATCTAACTCTTTTGTTCTCTCTTCAACTTTTTTCTCTAAGTTTTTATTTAGTAGAGTTACTTCTTTTTTAGTATTTTCTAAAATAAGGTTCAAGGAAGTATATCTATATGCTAAAGCAATAGAAAAAAGAATAGAGTCTATACTTACTCCAATATCCACTCCTTTAAACAAGTACCAATTATAATCAATCATAGAAGCTGCAATTGAAGCTGTTAAAAAGGCACCAGTACAGCCAAAAATAGTTGCTAAAGTAAAGAATACTGCTTTTTTATTTCCCTTTAAATAAGAGTAAACTCCTAAAAATAACATATAGATACTAAATAATGGAGTAATACAAGAGGCATAAAAAATAGTATATTTATATCCTAAAATAGAAGCAAGAATACATATTCCAATATGCCCAATCAAAATATAATTTGTGTAGGAATTTATTTTAGGAAAGTTATCTTTTAACTCTAAAAATGATTTAGCAAAGAGTAAACTAAAAATCAAGTAGAAAAGGATAGTAAGAGATTGCATCCAGTTTTGAATATTTGGGTAGTCGTAGAATATATATTTAAAAGTATGGCTATCATAACTTAAACTCATCAAAAGATATGATAATAAATATAAAGAGTAATAAAAATATGGCTTATATCTTGCAATAATAAATATTAAAATATTAAAAATAAAAATAGCAAAAACAATACTATAAGTACTTATTACTATCAAATCCATATTCATTATTTTTTTATAAAAGTTCTTTTCACTTAAAATTGAAAAAGGTATTATAAAAGGATCTCTTGTTTTTATTTGTAAATATACAGTTGATTTACCTTTAGAGAAGTTATGGGCTTGATTTAGAAGATTAATCTTCATTGATCTCTCTTTAAAAGGTAATAAGGTACCCAATTTATAAGTTGTCAATCTATTTTGGTTATCATATATATAAATATTAATGGTATCTATCCAAGGTGTATCAAATACAAAATATCTTTTTAATTTATTATTTGTTTCATTTAATGCATCGAATTTAAACCAATAAGTAGAGTCAGTAAAAAACCTAAGAAAAACTTCTTTTTCTTGTTTTGTAAAGCTTTTATTATTTAGCTCTTTTATTTTATTTATAGTATAAGATGAGTCTTTATCTTCAAAATAACTCATCTTTTTACCTTCATAAGTTAAATTTTTATTTGATAAATCAATTTCTGTTGCAAAAACAGAAGAAAAACTAACAAGTAAAATAATTAAATAGTATATTCTCAAAATAAACCTTTCTCGTATTTTATGTGTAATATAATAATAAAATAAGTATTATACTGTTTTAAGTTATGAATATATATTATAAAAAACAGAAGAATAAAGAAAGAGATTAGCGTTTGAATATTATTATTTTAGAAGATGAAGCAATTATGATGATGTTTTTAAAAGACTCCTTAGAGAAAAAAGGACATACTGTAAAAGCTACATTTAATAGTTATTTAGGTTTTTTTGAATTTATTAAAAAAGAAAATATTGATTTAGTTTTTATGGATATTTTAATAAAGGGGTCATTAGATGGCACTCAAATAGCCAAAAGACTAAGAGAAATAAACAAAACCATAAAAATTGTATTTATTACTTCATATAAAGATAGTCAAACCTTACAAATGGCAAAACTATCAAAACCCAATGGATATCTTATTAAGCCCGTATCAAAAGAGGATTTGGAAGCTATCTTGATGGTTTGTGAAACAAATATTGAAGTAGAAGAAAATAATGATTATATAACAATAGCCACTTATAAATATCATATAATAAATAAAACAGTAGAAGAGAATAATGAGTTAATAAAACTTACAAAAAATGAATTAAAATGTTTTGAGTTATTACTTCAAAATAAAAACACCTATATCTCTCCTGAAATCTTAATAAATCACTTATGGAATGTGGAGGCATCTATAAAATTTAATTCCTTAAGAGAACTTGTATATAGAATAAGAAAAAAACTACCAAACTTACATATAGACAATAGTATAAATATAGGCTATATCCTAAAAGATTAATAAAAAAAATTATTTTCTAACGCCATTCTAATTTCCATGTTTTATAATTTATGTATAAAAAGATATATAGGAAATAAGAATGAATCAATCGCTAGAATATAAATCAAGATTTATAAGAAAGATAAGTATGATAGTATCAGCTCTTTTAGCTGGAGTTACTATCTCATATGCTGCTCCTAGCGGAGGAGTAGTTACAAGTGGAACTGCAAATATTTCCCAAAATGGAAATACCACAAATATAAACCAATCCACCCAAAAGGCAACTATCAATTGGCAAAAGTTTGGTATTAAAGCTAATGAAACAGTAAACTTCAAACAACCAAATAGCTCTTCAATTACATTAAATAGAGTAATAGGAAATGAAAAATCTGTTATTAATGGAGCACTTAATGCAAATGGTCAAGTTTGGATATTAAACTCAAATGGAGTTTTATTTGGTAAAAATGCTAGTATTAATACAGCTGGTCTATTAGCAACAACTGCAAAACTCTCTGACAATGATTTTAATATAGGAAACTATAACTTTAAAAACTCTTCTTCAAACTCAGTTATAAACTTAGGAACAATAAATATCTCAAATGAAGCCTATGCAGTTTTAGCTGGAAAAGAAGTAACAAATGAAGGAAGTATAAAAGCAGTAAAAGGAAAGATCCATTTAGTAGGAGCAGATGAATATAGTATTAATCTAAATGGTAATTCTTTATTAAACCTAACAGTAAAAAAAGGAATCTTAGATTCTATTGTAAAAAATAGTGGTTCAATAAAAGCAGATGGTGGAGAGATTTATCTTACAACAAATGCAGTAAATGAATTACTTAAAGGAGTAGTTAATAACACAGGTGTTATTGAAGCTGATTCTTTGAATGGATTAACTGGTAAAGTTGAACTATTTGCCCATGGTGGGGAAGCACAAGTTGGTGGTACTATAAGTGCTACTGATGGGTTTGTGGAAACTTCTGGAAAAGATTTTACTATAGATAAAAATACAAATATCAAAGCTAAAACTTGGTTAATAGACCCAACAAACTTAACAGTAAGTGATGCAACAGCTTATGAAACAGCTTTACAAAATGGAACAGATACTTCAATTCAAACAGATAATGCAACAGGAAGTGATGAAGGAAATATTTATATCAATGATACTATTACTTGGAATACCACTGCAAAACTAACTCTTAATGCATACAATGATATTTTTATCAATTCAAATATTAATGCCAAAAGTGATGGAAAACTTGCTCTTTATTATGGGCAAGGTTCAAATGATGGAGGAAATTCTGATTATCATATCAATGCACCTGTTAATCTAAGTGCTGGAGATAATTTCTTTACAAAAAAAGGAAGCGCTGGAAGTGAGATTACTTGGAAAGTTATCACTGACCTTGGAAGTGCAGGTTCAACAACAGGAACTGATTTACAAGGAATGCAAGGAAATTTATCAGGTCATTATGTATTAGGAAGTAATATTGATGCTAGTGATACAAAAAATTGGGATAGCGGAAAAGGATTTAATCCTATTGGAAATGGTTCAAACAGATTTACAGGAAGCTTTGATGGTCTAGGTCATACTATTGATTCTTTATATATAAATAGATCTTCTCAAGATGGTGTAGGTCTATTTGGATATACACGAAATTCAACTATTCAAAATGTAGGATTAACAAATATAAATATTACAGGAACAGATTATGTAGGAGGATTGGTTGGATATAATTATAATTTTGAGGGAACTTCAACTATCTCTAACTCTTATGCCTCTGGTTCTGTTAAAGGAAGATATAGTATAGGAGGATTGCTTGGAAATAATTATAATATTGATGGAAATTCAACTATCTCTAACTCTTATGCCTCTGGTTCTGTTAAAGGAAATTATTATGTAGGAGGATTGGTTGGAGAGAATGATTCTACAAATAGCAATTCAACTGTTGAAAACTCTTATGCCTCTGGTTCTGTTTCTTCTGAAAGTGGAAATTATGTAGGAGGATTGGTTGGAAAGAATCATAAATCAAATATCTCTAACTCTTATGCCTCTGGTTCTGTTTCTTCTGAAAGTGGAAATTATGTAGGAGGATTAGTTGGAAAAAACTCTTCTTATTCCACAATTACAAATTCATTTTATAATAAAGAAACATCTAGTCAAATAAATGGTATAGGAGAGGATGAAAACAATCAAACTGTAACAGGTTTGACAACTGCTCAAATGCAAGATATAAATACCTTTAAAGATGCTGGATGGGATATAAAACTTGATGAAACTCTTCCTAAAAACAATTACCCAATACTCGTAACAAAAGATGGTGTAACTACTTGGGTAATAGGAAAATATGTTTCAACACCAAACAACACCAATACGAATGCAAATACCAATAATACTAATATACAAAAAATAATAACAACAATAGATAATAAAACTAGTACTCAATATAATCTACCAAAAAAAGTTGCTTTTAAAAATAGTAGTTTAACTACTACAACAGCAAATAAAAGCAATAATTTCATAGCTTCAGCAGTAGAAACAAACACAAATAAAAAATTAGCATCTTTGTCTGAGATTCAAGAACAAACAGGTTCTTCTGAGGTTAGAATTCCTCTTAGTGAAAATTCTATTATCACATTAGTGAATAATGCTGTTAATTTACCTTCTGGAGTAGAAGAACAATTTTATATCAATGATAATAAGAAATAAGGAAAATAAATGAAATTTTTAACTAAACTAATAACATTATCACTAATAACAACAAGTTCACTTCTAGCAGCAACACCAAATATAGGAGATGCAGTAAAACAAATAAAAGTTCCAAAAGAAGTAAAACAAAAAAAGACTCCTTTAGTGCAAATTGGTGGAGTAAAAAAATATGCTCCTGTTATGAAAGATGATAAAAGTGGTAAAACTATATTTGTAAAGGGGTTTGACTTTCATGGAAACAAAGTTGTTAGTTTTAGAAAACTACATCAGTTAACAGATAAGTATAAAGGAAAGAATCTAAACTTTAATCAACTACAAGAAGTAACAAGCATAATCACAAAATATTATAGAAGTAGAAACTACTTTGTAGCAAGGGCATATTTACCTGTACAAGATATAAATAAAAACAATGGAATTATTAAAATTTCTATTATTGAGGGTAATTATGGAAAGTTTAATTTAAAAAACAACTCTTTAGTTAAAAATAGTATTGTTCAAGGTATGTTAGATGATGCTAAAAGAGATAATATAGTTTCTACTAATACTTTAGAGAGAGCAATGTTAATCATCAATGATACCCCGGGTGTAAAAGTAACAAGTGCTGATGTTATGCCAGGAGCTGATGTAGGAACTTCTGATTTCTCTATTACAACAGAAAAAACAAAAAGATTTGATGGATATATTTTAGCTGATAATTATGGAAGTAGATATACAGGTAAAAATAGAGTTATGGCTGGGGTTAATATTAACTCTCCTTTTAAAATAGGAGATAAAATCTCATTAAGTGGTCTTTTAAGTAATAAGAGTGATTTAAAAAATGGTAGATTAGCTTATTCAGCTCCTTTGATGTCAAATGGATTAAGAGGAGAACTAAGTTATTCTAAAACAACTTATGCCTTAGGAGATAAATATTCAAATCTTGATGCAAAGGGTAACTCTACATCTTTAGATGCTACATTAACTTATCCAATTATAAGAACAAGATTGGAGAATTTAAATGCTTCATTAAATATTGCTAAAAAAGATTTAAAAGATGAGATTAATGTTCAAGATGATACTACTAAAAAAGATGTTAAATCTTTAAGATTAGGATTAGACTATGACAAGAGTTATTTAGCCTTTAATCTTCCATCATCTTCTAAAGTTAGTTTTAATTATACCTATGGGAAGTTAAGCTTTGATGATGCTAGTAAAGAAGCTGATGATGAAGCAGGAGCTAATACAAATGGTAATTATTCTAAGATTAATATAGATTTATCACATAGTATTAATTTTACTGAAAAACTTTCATTAGATACTTCATTAAACTTACAATATGCCCTTTCACATAAAAACCTAGATGGAAGTGAAGATTTATCTATTGGGGGAGCTTATGGGGTTAAATTATATCCAGATAGTGAAGTTAGTGCTGAGAATGGATATATATTTAATATAGAAGGAAAATATAGATTGCCTGATATAAACTCACTAACAAACACTGTTGGAATCTTTTATGATAGGGGAAGAGCATTTATGGCAAATAATAATGTAGGCTTTGAAGCTAAATCTTTACAAGATGTTGGTGTTGGATATTATGCTTCATATAAAGACTTCTTTGGTCAAGTTCAAGTTGCTTGGAATGTAAATAGTGCTCCTGTTACTAGTGAACCTGATAGAAATAGTAGAGTTCTTTTTCAAGGTGGGTGGGTCTTTTAAACCCCCTGCCTTTGCTTAGAAGAGGTTTATTTAATAAACTTCTTTTGTATCTCTTCCTCATTTAGTTCTATATTCTCTTCATTTAAAAAACCATAATAATAAGTATCATTTTTATCACTTATTTCGATTATTAGAATATTTTCATCCGAGTGATTTTTTACAAATTTTTCTATTGCTTCTATTGCTGAGTCTTTCCAATATCTTTCTATCTCATCATTATTTCCTGCATCAAAGAATAAGCAATCTTCACACATTGAAAATAAATAATTTCCTGCCCCTTCGTATATTTCAAAAGAGTTATTATCATTATCAAGTTTTTCATTTGTAAAAGGGCAATATAAACTAAACTTTTTGTTTTCATTTGATTTTAATACTATTTTATTCATAAAATATCCTTTATTTTTGATTTTTGAATTATACTATTTGATTCTTTTATTTATATCAAATGGACTTGTTTATTAATTATACAGACTATGATAACAGAAAATAAAAGAAATTTTGAAATTTACTGTATAGCCTTTATCATGGGTATTAGCTATACAAATAATTTTCTTAATAGAACCCCGTCTTATTGTAGCTTAACCTAGTTTTTGTTAATTTGTTAAAGTAGGTGAAAATTATTTTTAAAAGGAGCTAGTTATTAGTTTGGAAAAAAAGAAAAAACTCACAATAAAAAATGTATATAAGGTTTTTGGAGAGAAACCGAAAAAAGCTTTAGAAATGCTCAAAAATGGTCTTTCAAAAGAAGAGATTTTTGAAAAAACAAATATGACTATTGGTGTTCAAAATGCAAGTTTTGAAATCAATGAAGGTGAAATATTTGTAATCATGGGACTATCAGGTTCTGGAAAATCAACACTAGTAAGACTGCTAAATAGACTAATAGAGCCAACTTCTGGGCAAATAATTATCGATGAAACCGATATTACAAATTTAGATGACAAAGAGTTGATTGATATTAGAAGAAAAAAAATATCAATGGTATTTCAATCTTTTGCACTAATGCCACATATGAACATTATAGATAATGCGTCATTTGGTCTTGAGCTAAGTGGAATTAGTAAAGAAGATAGATATAAAAAAGCACAAGCTGCACTAGATCAAGTTGGATTATCACATCATACTTTATCTTATCCAGATGAGTTAAGTGGTGGTATGCAACAAAGAGTGGGATTGGCAAGAGCTTTAGCAAATGATCCAGATATTATGCTAATGGATGAAGCTTTTTCAGCCCTTGACCCACTTATAAGAACTGAGATGCAAGATGAACTTCTAACGCTACAAAGTGAACACCAAAGAACGATTGTATTTATTTCCCATGATTTAGATGAAGCAATTAGAATCGGTGATAGAATTGCAATCATGCAAAATGGGGAGATATCTCAAGTGGGAACACCTGAAGAGATTATTAATAACCCTGCAAATGATTATGTAAAATCATTTTTTAAAGGCGTTGATGTGACGACAGTATTAACTGCATCACATATTGCTAAAAAAAGTTATCCTACAATTATAAAAAAAGATGGTTTTGGAATCAATTCAGCAATTCAGTATATAAATGATTATGATGTAGATTTTGCATATTATCTTACAAAAGATAATAAGTACTTAGGTGTACTTAGTCTTGATGCTTTAAAAGAGCAGAAAAAAATAGATGGAAATATTGATGACTCTTTGATAAAACAAGAAGTTGTAAATGAAAATGACTCTAATCTTTTATTTGCTACAAAATACTAAAGAAGGCAACCATACTTTCATCATTTATTGGTTTTCTTAGTATACTGTGACACGAATTGTGTCACGCGATTACAACTCACTTATTACGCAAACCCTATACCGCTTCCATTATAATTAATAGAATACAATAATTTATATCAGTTATAAAAAAAGGCATGACTTCGGTTGTGCCTTTTTTTATGCTTGATAAATAGTGTAACTTAACTATTTGTTATCATAAAAATAATATAATCACGATACCAAAGGAAAAAAGATGTCAGAAAAAAGAGTATTAGAAACTATTGAAATAGAGAGTGGCTTTGAGGTGGATTGTATATTACCAGAGTTTTACTCTATAGAAGAGTTTAAACAAACTATTAAAAATGAGCTGTTTAAAGTTTATGATACTATTGATGTAATCAAAAAAGATTTGATAATTATTGAAGTCATTATTGATGTTGAACCTATTATTTACTTTTTTACAAAGTATACTGTTAAAGAAAGATATTTAGGAGATAAAGGGAATTTTTTCAGATTTAAAGCAGGAATAGCAAAAGAAAATATTATTGGTTCGCTAAGAAAAAAAGAAGTACAAGGCAATATTGTAAAAAAAGTTTGTGAAGAACTTTCCTTGACTCCAAAACAGTTAGCTGAGGAAATAGGAATAAAAGAACAAAGCTTACGAAATATGAATTCTAATGGTAGAATTACTGAACAAGTAGAAAAATCAATTAACCTTTTAATAAAAAACCACAATTTGAAAACTGAGTTAAAGAATTATCATATACTTAAAGAAGCCCTAAAAAATCTTACTAAAGAAGTATGACGGTTTTAAACCGATGTACTTTTTTAGTATAAACAAATAAATATCTATAATAATTAATTACAATATTCTTGACAAATATAATTTTTTAGTATATCATTCTTTTAAATTTATACTTTAAAAGGATAAAAAAATGGAAAATATACTTGAATTTACAGATGGTCAAATAACAGTTTCGACATTAATTATCGCAAAAAATGTTGATAGGCAACATAAAAATATAATAGAATTGATAAGAGATAATATTTATGATTTTAAAGAATTTGGTAGACTAGATTTAAAATCCGAGCTATCAAGAGGGCAAAAAGGTTATGCTACATATTATAAGTTAAATGAACAACAATATAGTTTACTTATGACTTATTTTAGAAATAATCCAAAAGTTAAAGAATTTAAAAAAAATATGGTAAAAGCATTTTTTTTAATGAAAAATCAACTGGAAACTTTGCATAAAGGCAAAGACCTACAAAAAGTAATATCAGGTCTTAAAAGTGGTATGAGTAGAAAAGATAAGAAAATCCAAAGATTAGAAGACGAACTAGAGCAGTTAAAAATAGAACATAAAAAAATGTTAGCCTTACCAAATTTCACTAAGGATGAAAAGCTAGAAATCATTATGAAAAAAGCAGATGATTTGTTAAAGCAAAACTATGATAGTGGTTATTATGGATTTCTTCAAAATAATTTAAAATTTTATAAAGAGTATATTGAAGTTTTAAAATCAGGTGGAAGTGCTTTAGAAAAATTCGCAGTCAATCAAATAGAAGAAGAGCGAAGAAAAAGAAATGAAGCAAGAGATAAAGAAGTAACTGTAACTATGAAATATAATAACTTAGTTGATAGAATACAAGGCTTTATTGAAGCTTCAAATAAAATCACACTTTTAAAGAAGATATAGACAAGGTGGGTCAATAAAGACCCTTGCCTAATAAAAAGAATCTCGAATCTTCTTAGTTAGAGCCACTTGCCCTTTCCCTGTTATTTTTGTAGTAACAGTTATTCTCGTAGAGCCATCTGGATTATTAATTGTTCTTTCAATAACTTCAAAATAGCCATTATCAATATGTTGTTGTAAAGGCTGATTAAATCTAGTTCCAGAAGATATTAAATACTTATTATGTCTTAACCATTTAAATAGTTTATTTTGACCTATTTTAAAATCATCAGAACTTATTGCTTTAGCAAACTCTCCTATTAAAATAGATGTATAGCTTTGAGAAACACTATCTGCAAATAAGACTTTTGGCTCATTCTTCTCAACTTTGTGTTCTAATATAACGACTTTGTTTTGTAGATTATCAATCATTTTTGCATTTTCTAAAAGTAATTGTTCTACTGTTAAAGGTTTATTAGCTTCTTTTTCTACTTCAATAAAGTATCTTCTTACTTGCTTACCTTTAGGAGTATTTGAAACCATACATAACTCTTTTGCCATATCCATAGTTACTATGTAGTCTATTTTGGGGTTACTACCATTCTCCCCATTTTTGAGGAGTATATAATCTTCACTTTCAACAAAGTCATATTTATCTATTGCTCTTTTAATCCATGTGTTGTAATCTGTACTTATTCCCAAATACTCATATAACTCTCTACTATTAACAGAATTTAACTCTTCTGTACCAATATCTGTTTTAAGAATTTTGATTAATTCTTTTTTCTCTACTACACTCATGAATTTCCTTTACATTAAATCGTGTGAATTCACACTGTTAAGCTTTTAAAAAGCTTCGACATATCCTTTGAATTTCAATTTTTTTTTATTTATATTTAGCACATTTAAATTATTATATTAAAAAAATATTTTAAATACTATTTTTATTGCAATTTGTAATATCTACTTTTAGAAGTTTTAAATTACATAATATTTATTCTTTCACCAAAGACTTAACTCTCTCTAACTTCTCTTTACAACTATTCGCAACTTCCCAAACATCAGTTAATAATGTAGCAGTATCACTTTGCATGGCATAGTTTTCTTTTTTATTTGGCAAGTCTTTACAATCTAATAGTTCACCTGGTATTGTTTGTTTGACATAGATAGTTTTAGTTACTGTTTTTGTTGTTTGAATTTGTTTGGTCCCACAACCTGTTAATAGTATCAATAAGGATAGGGGCAGTAGGTGCATCATCATTTTTTTTAACATGGGTTATTTCTCCTTTTATTTTTTCATATATTATTGCATCGTTTAACTCTTTTTTATGTTGTTCACTAAGAGCTGTTAAACTTTTCTCCTGATCTAGTTTATATTTATCAAATTCTTTTTGATTTTCTTCATTAGTTAGAATTGTTTTATTTAGTTCTGTTCCTGTAAATGTTAAAGCATCTTGAAACTCTAATATTGTTTTATCTTTTTGTTCTATCTTATAATCCATATAATAAAATCCACTACCAATAGCAGCTATAAAAACAACTATTGCTAAATATAGATATATAGAAGAACCACTAAAAAATCCTACAGCACTTTTGACTATTGTTCCCCACATCTTCACTCCTTACCAAAATATATATTTACCATCTGAAAAGAGTTTATATTTTTGTCCGTATTTATAAACCTTTTCAGAATACTCATAGTTAATGTCACATGCGTTTATCTTTTGACCATTATTAAAAGTGATAGTTTTTCTTTTACAGTACTTTTTTGCTATATCATGTGGTATTTCTCTTATACCTAATTCATTTCTTGCCCTTGTAATCTCTTTGTTTACTAGACTTCCACCATTATAAACTTGGTATGCAACCCAAAGGTGCGAACTATATGCTTGTTTTTTAGCATCTTTCATAATATAGGCTTGGGCTAGAAGCTGATTTTTTATTGAACTTATATTGTCAATACCTTTTTTGGATAAAAAGCCTTGCCACCATCTATAAGTAATTTGAGCAACTCCTTGACTTCCTACTCCATCACGACTGATAACATCACGACAATTGCTCTCTTGTCTAAGTTGACCTACTGCATACCAATATGGGTAATCAAGCCCAAAAACTTTGTAGTGGGCTCTTCTTACTTCTTGAACATAACTATTGCATCTATCCGCCGAAGCAGTAACACAAAGGAATAACAATATATAAAGCAATCCTCGCATAATAAGCTCCTGTTTGTTCTACTAAGGGTTTATCCCAATCTATCTTTGTAAAAAAAGCTTTTCCCATGTAGTGTGCATGAAGTCCACCCCAACTTGCTAATAACATTTTTAATATAACTAGCTGAATTGGATTAGGAAATGAGTTATAAATCCCTTCCATAAAAATTGTCATTGTTATTACAAAAATAATTAAGTCAAATAAAACTCTAGTTATGTTTTTAACTGTACAGCCATTAAGTCCACATGAGATATATTTCATTTTTTATCCTTTAGTCAATTAACTTATAAAATTTCTCAATAAACTTTCTTATCTTATGGGTAAGTTTGTTTATTAAATCAGGTTTTTCAATCTCTTCGCCACTATAAATACTTATTGCATTTAGTAAAATACTTATTGTTTCAGCTATTATCAAAAGCTTTATAATAGTACTTACATATCCACCAAATACATCAAATAACTTTATTCCAATGAACATAAAAGAAATAGATATAGGGATGATTAAGATAACTACCTTAGCAACTATTCCACTTATCATTACTTTGTATTGAAAGGTTTTGAACTTAATAGACTTGATAAGTCCTAAACTATAGTCTATAGCTATTAAGACACATAATATAGTGACCATTTCAACATCAAGTTTTAAATAAGCTAATAACCACATAAATGGAACATACGCTGAGTTACTAGCTATTAATTTTGTCTCCATCATCCTCATACTCCCCAATCAATATCATCAATCAAAGTTCCATTACTCTCAGCATTATTGCTTATGTCTCTGATATTATCTATCCAAGCATAATCATTTGCAAAAGCACTATCCATTCTAGGATTGTTAAGTTGCCAAAAGATTGGATATTTTGCTTCAATAATTTCTCTTGCTTTTTCTTTTATTGCAGATACTCTCATTTTTTCTTTTAAGTCTGTATCTTCTACCCATGTATTAGATTGAGCATCCCATTTATCAAACTCTTTTGGTGTAAGAAGAGTAAATCCCTCTTTAATGTCGCCAATATAATCTACTAATGAGATAGATTTATCAGCAGTTGAATAGACAGTTTTATTTCTATAGTCTTTTTTGGCTAACCATTTATTATTATTCTTATCAAAAATAGCTACTTCATCATTTAATAAATTACAAAGTTCTATCTCTGTTGAGTTATCAGGTAAATCAAAAAGGTCACTATCTTTTAATTTAAATTCATCAACTTTATTGAGATATTCAAAAGTATCTACATCATATATATATCTTGTTTTTGGAAGTGGTATTTGTTTCCATTCATCATTTACTAATACTAACTTTGTATCTTCAATTAATATTGGCAATGGTTTTGTTGTTTTATTTGGTAAATCATTACCCAAAAATTTTAAATCTAGTTTTTCAGTATAAAGATATTCTTTAGTGACTGCATCTACTGTATGTACATTTGTTTTCATAATTATTTTCCTTTACTTAGCTACTATTAGAGGTAAAGCCCCTATACTTCGAACTGTGTTATATGTGTTTCCTGTGTTATTAATTGAAAGAGTATGACTATGATTCCCTGTAGTACTAGTATTAGAATTAATATCATTTTCATATCCACCATTACCAGAACCAGTATTTCCAGTATAAGCTTTATGTGTATAATTATGACTATGATTCCCAGTTGTATTAGTACTACCACTATGATTATGACTTTTAATACCATCAGGATGATAAACCCCAGCATTTGTATCACCTATTAAGGTAGCATCAATCAAATTCATAAGTCTAAATGTTGTACTTCCATTACCAGTACTAAAATAACCACACATACCATTTGCATTTTCTGTTTGCCAATCTGTATCACTTTTTAATAGTGTTGTTTGAGTTTGAATAAAAGCCCATAAATCAGGATAATCAGTTCTATTAAAAGTACCACCACTTTGTATAAGTTGGTTAGGTCTTGGAGATTCTAAAACTTCCAATGATTGTGTACCTATGGGGATTGCTTTTGAGATAGATTCAGTTAAATCTTTTTTTAATGTTGCTATCGCTCCACTAGTTTGATTTAAATTATAGGCTAAGGAATCATTTAATACTTCATTCAATGCTTCATTCAATGCTTCATTCAAACTATCTATCTTATTACTAGAATAAGTAGTAGTACCACTAGCTGTAGTATCATTAATAGAACCCTCAGGCATACTTGCCATTGTGGTTGTTATTATTTCTTTTGATTCTAAAACATACTGTTTATTTTCTGCTACTTGTAGTGCACTATTATTTATCTCTGTTGCTACTGTATTTGCTTGGGTCCTAAAAGTATTTAGGTTTAAAACTATACTTCTTAGTTTCCCCCAAACATATCCTGCATTTGATCTAAAGATTTCAGGGTCCTGCCCTTCAACAGGAATTTTAACAGGGTCTAATTCTGTTATGGTTTCTGTTATTTGTGATGCTGCCATTATTATGATACTCCTTCGATTTCAATTTGATACTCTGACATTTGATAGCCTATAGGTATGTCAAAGTCTTTAAAAAACCCATAAACCAACAATGATGAAAAGCCTTTTTCTCTTTCATCTACGATAAATAAGCAAGGAACCCCGTTATAAATCTCTACAAGTTCAAATACACTATCTACTCTTTTATTATCTACTAAGACATTTGCTGTGATTCTTTTCCAAGTCAAGGAATTATCAGTCTTAACACTTCCGTCTGATTCTTTTGATTTAGAGATTAGATTTCTAGTACCTAAAGTTGGACTTGAATTTATAAGTGTTATTCCCCAATCCATACTCGTACCAAATGCCATATGAGTGCATTTAGCATCTGCTAAATCGTTATCAATAGTTATTTCCATCGTTGCATTATAAATCATAGGTAATTTTGTAAAATGCACTGCAGCTCTTCTTTGTGCTTTGACATAAGTCCAATCATACCAATTAGATACAGGTCTTACAGTTGCTTCTATAGTATGATTGTATCTCTCATCGCCATTTGCATCTTTAACAACTATATTTATAAACTTTGCTTGTATTCCAAAAAAAGCTACAGTATCAACATCACCTACATTTAGTGTGTATTTTATACTTTGAGCATTTATCGTTGAGTAACTTCTTCTTGGGTCAAAGATTTTATATCTATTTGTTTTTCTTTCTGCCTTCCAAATCAGATTATTAGTACCAGGTGTTATATCTTGTGTAGCTGCTTTTAGACATTTCCAAACAGTATCACCCAATTGTGTTAATTCATCTACTGCATATACTTTTGAAGCTGACTCATCATATACATCAATATCAGCTTCATATTCTGATACATTTGTACTTTTTATATCAATAGTTGCTTGTGGTGCTATTAACATCTATGCTCCCTGTTCGTTTGTTGATAAATATGATGATTCTATATTTTCAGTCATTTTTCTTAGTTTTTTTATTTCATTTG
This sequence comes from Arcobacter siniprincipis (SeqCode), assembly GCF_048571125.1. Taxonomy (NCBI): domain Bacteria; kingdom Pseudomonadati; phylum Campylobacterota; class Epsilonproteobacteria; order Campylobacterales; family Arcobacteraceae; genus Arcobacter; species Arcobacter siniprincipis (SeqCode). The sequence goes on from NZ_CP182343.1 coordinate 303,570, forward strand.
CTTGTGCTCTTATGATATATCTTGTTTCTTTTAACTCATTTATTACCCCTGACATATCCACAGAAATATTCCCACCACCTGTTGGAATACCATATCTTCTAAGACTATCTGAGAAGTTTTTATCAAGTACCATTTCCCCTTGATGTATTTTTGCCACTTGATCATATGGTACATATGAAGTTCCCACATCATAACTTGGTAAATCAACTAGTTGGCCATTTACCATTACTTGATTATTTGAGATTGCTCCTATTGAATTAAAGAACTCAATCATATTTCCAAAGGCATTTTCATCTAGTGATTGTAGTTTTGTGAAAAAGTCTCCTGCATCTACTGTGCTTAAATTTATATATGATAGATTTGTTCTTAATTTTGCTAATTCATCTGCATAAGTCAAAGCACTTTGTGCTTCAAATGATGTTCTAAAAGTAATTTCATTAGCTGCTGTTAGATTTCCACCATTTGAAAAATTAGAAATATCAAGAGGATTAGAATTTGTTCCTGCAAGTGCCTGAGCTAATGCAGTTATTACTCCTACACTTGCTACATCTGTTGCATTTCCACCTGAGTCTAAAACTTTTACTTTTAATATAGAATTATCAAGGTCAAGTCCATCTTGCAATGATTGAAGTTCATTTACTAAAGTATTTGTAATATCTGTATTATCTCCATTTTGTGCACTTTGTATTGAAGTTGAAAGAGAATTAATATCAGAAATAAGAGAAGATAAATTTGATGCTTCACTATCTGTTAGATTTCCATCTTTTGCTAAAAGAGTATCAATACTTGCTCTTTTTTGCCAAAATGATTTTATAAGCTCTTCTTGTGCATTTGCACCATCTGAGTTTGACAATAGTTTATTTACTGTAGTTTCTACACTTTGAGTTAGCTGTGTAAACTTATCAGACATTTTCTGAACAGCACTTACTGCTGTATCAAAGAGTTCAAGACTTAGTTTATCAAGGTCAAGTGCGTTTTGTACTTGCGTATAAAATAGTTCTTCTGTATTATCAATCAAACTTTTATAATCATCACTAAGTAAAACTATTCGACCTAACAACTCTTGACCTTCTGCAGTTGATATATCAATACCTTCTATAAGTTTTTTAAACCCTTCAATACTAGAAGGCATACTTATATTTAGGTTATCAAACTCTTTTTGCATCTGTTGAGTATAAAAAGTTAGCTGTTCTTCACCATTTAGAAAGTTTTTAAAATAATCCTCTAATGCCCCTGAAAGTTCATCCGCTCCCCCTGCTCCTAAAAGCATGTCAGATGTCAAATATTTAGACTCTTTTCCTACAAGAGACAACATATCTCTTACATCTTCAAAAGTTGTATATAAAGTATAAAGTTCTTCTGTAGTGCCTGAGAAGTTTTCTATCATCTGAACTACACCATTGTTAGTTCCGTATACTGCTTCATCAAGTTTTTTAATTGACTGAGTTAAAACTTCAACTCCAACATCACCTTGTTTATTTACAATATCTTTATAATTTATATCTTCAAAGCTATTACCCAGTCTATTTATATAATACTCAGCAACTTCCATACCTGATGCAACTCTTGTGAGAGTTTCAAACAGTCCTTCTCCTATACTCTGAAACTGTGTCAATGCAGGGAAAGCAGTTTGAGCTATATCATCACCTATCTTTGAAAATATATTTGATATTTGTTCTTGTAATTGTTCCCCTGATTTTCCTTTTGTAGAGATTTTCCCAATACTTACTATAAAATTTGACAAACTATTTTCTATATCAGCCGAGCTTGTATCAAGTGCCTCACCTGCTTGTAAGGTACTATCATATAGATTGCTCAAAACTAAACTAAACTGTCTTTCTACTTCATCGTCTAAACCTTGAAAGTATGTTTTTACTTTTGTTTTTGTAGAACTATGAAACCAAGACTTTTTTTTGATTTTAGTTGTTATCGTTTGATAAGCTTGTCCGTTTATTTGCTCTATTGCATCTGATAATAATGCATTGTTAAAATTTATACCATAATCTGTAAGCTTCTGTTTAACAGATGTCTTACCAAATAATCCACCAAGTATCGCACCTGTCAATTTATCAGTTGCTCCACCTAAAAAATTAGATACGGGATCTATTGCAGTTGCTATTTTGTCAAGTTGATTTTGAAAAGTTATTCCTAATCCCTTATCATCAAAACTTACCTCTGTATAACCTTCCCCAAAAGCAAAACCACCATTTTGGATAAGTAAAGCTGAAACTCCACCTATCTTTTCATCTATTGATAAAAGGCTTTGATTCATACTTGATAAAAGTTGGAATTCAGGTCTTGCATAATCTTCTAAAATCCCTAAAGAGTTCGTAATAGATTCACTTGCTTTACTTGTATCACCTAAGACACTTCCTGTACCTATATTTTCAACTTGTGCTGAAAAAGAATCAGAAGATGAAGAAACACTATCACCACCAAAAGCAATATTTGCAGAACTTAAAAGTGAAGCTACACTTGCAGCCATTGCAGCCATACGAGCAAAAGCAGTATAAGGGTCACCACTTCCTTGTGTAAGAATCGCTCTAATACCTGCAACCATAGCAAGTCCACTCTCAACGACATGAAATGCAGCAGCATCTTTTGAACCTTCATCAAACATTTGACTTACAGCCCCTGCTAATGTTCCATATCCTACTATTTGCGATTGGATTGAAGCTTCATTTATAGCTTTTGTTTTTTTAGTAAGATTTATCTCAGCAGTTTTGTATTGTTCTGAGTCTTTTGATATATCTTTAGTAAGTTTATAAAACTCATTTTGTGCTTTTAATTTCTCTTTTTCACTTTTCTTTTCTATGGTACTAAGTTGCATAGATGATTTAGCAATATTTTGAATAGTATTAGCAACACCTTCTAAGTTTGCATTCCAATCAAGAGCAGATTCACTTAAAGAGATTTGTGAGTCTAGTAAGCTCATATACTCTTCATTTGCTGTGATTAGATTATCTGTTTTATATTGGTTTTCTAAAGTATCATATACATTTTGTAACTCTTGTGCAGTTAGTATCCCTGTACTTGAAAGCTCTATGAGTTTTTGATTTACAGTTTCAATCCATTTATCATAACCCGTTCCCATTATCTGAGTATATGCACTTTGAGTTTTTATAAGATTGTCTAAATTTTTATCTTGTTCTTTTTTAATTTCTTCTATTGTATTGAGTCGTTCTAATTGCAAATTTCTTAAAGTAGACTCTTTAAATCCCATTACATCAGCTAAAGATAATGCATCTTCTGTATATTGTAGATGATTTTTTAATAACTCTATATTTGATTTATCAGTACTATTTATATTACTTTTTATCTCTTCTAATTTTAATTGATGTAATATTTCTGACTCTGTATCTGGTTCTTTTATTGAGGTTTTAACTTTTGGAGTAGTAATATCTTTTACTTTATTTTCTTTTAAAATACCCTTTAAAGCATCTTTTACCTCAATACTTGATTTTCTTAGATTGTTAAATCTATTTCTTACTTCATTAAGATATTCTAAGTCTTTTCTTTTCTCATTTTCTGATTCAAAGAAACCATTATTTGCTACATCTGCTTTTGCATTGGCTAAATTTAAACTTGCTTGTGCTAATTCTGTAGCTATCAGTGATTTTCTATATTCAAGTTGTTTTTTAGTAAGTTGTTTTAAATTTTCATTCAATCCACTATATGCATCGTCTAATATTTCTGATTTTTCTGCATTTTCTATAAATGCCTGTGTTAATTCATATACTCCAAAAGCTACAATCCCAAATATAGAAGCTCGAAGAACAATATTTAATGCTTTCATAGATATTGTACTTAACACTATACTTCTATTTACAGCTCCAAAACTTCCACCAAATGCCAAGTTATAAGCTGTCGCCATTTTTACAACACTATTGTATGTTTTATATGCGACTACTGTTGTTCCAACTGCAGTTGATACTTTAAAAATCTCATTTGCGATAAACCCTATTGTTTCAGGACTTTCGTTTAATGTATCAATACTTTGTGAAAGCTCAGTAAATCCATCAGATACAACTTTTGTAATACCATAAGTTTTATCAAATGTACCTATTATCATAGTTGTTGAGTTATTTAATTGTGAAAGTGATTGTCCAACAGTTTTATTTACACTAATAAACTCTTTACTTACCCCTTCTGCTTGATTTTGTAGGGCTTTTACTATGGCTTCACTTGTTATTTTACCTTCTGCTCCTAGCTGTCTTAGTTCTCCAATAGTTACACCCATACCATCAGCAATTGCTCTTGCTAGTCTTGGAGATTGTTCCATAACAGAATTTAACTCTTCACCTCTTAAAGTACCACTTGCCAAACCTTGTGAAAGTTGAAGAACAGCAGCATTCATAGAGTCACTACTTCCACCACTTATAATCATTGATTTAGAAATAGTATCAGTAATATTTATGAGGTCTTGTTGACTTACATTTAAGGTCTCTGTACTTCTTGCTAACCTCGAATATAAATCAACATTGCTTAATAAATCAGTTCTTGTATTTTGTGATATTGCAAATAGTGCAGCCTGCACTTCTGATAGTTGCTTAGTATTATCTGTAACTAACTTTAGCTTACTATTTACAGCTGTCATATCATCAGCAACACGAGTAAAACCTTTTGCTGATTCCAAAGATATATAAGCTGCTGCAAAACCTGCAACTGCTCTTTTCATAGATGTAGTAGTTTTAGTAACAGCATTTTCAGCTCTATCGAATCCAGATATTAATTTTTGTGTATCAGCTTTTACATCAATTAAAACTGTTCCTATTGTATTTCTACCCATTTTTTACTCCAAAAATAGCTTTTATTTTTTCTTCTAGTTGATCCTCATTAGAAGAACTACTATCACCTATATCTCTTATTAGGAACTGATTCCACTCATTATTTCCACCCATTACACTTGAAACTATATAAGTCAGATTTGCCATTTGATATTCAAGCCTATCTGCCATAAATGGTTCTTCTCTGTAATATTCAAACCATTTTATAAACTCATCATAAGACATAGTATTTTTCAACTGAGCAACGGTCTTACCTAAGTTCAATGCTAATTTAAAGAGAAACTTTTGTTCCTCTTTTACTTTTTTTCAATATCTTCTTCACTTAACTGCTTTTTAGCAGTCTCTTTTATTTGGATTTCTAATTGCTTTTTATAATCTTCTTTTTCTTTTTTTGATTTTCCAATCATAGGAATCTCACTATAAATCTCAAAAATTAAAGCTTGTCCAACACTATTAAGTTTTTTCAACTCTTCATCTGTAAAAAATGTAGGTTCAACCATAGAACACTCAACAGCATAATGAACTGCTTCTTTTTGCTTTTTTTCTCTCATTAGTTTTTCTACTATTTCAACTTCTGATATTAAAAGTTGTCTAATTTTAAAACTTTTTTTGCCACCAAGAACTTGAGGCTTAATAACTTCATCTTTTAAAAAACAATCACTTAACATACTTCTATCTGACATAATATTTTCCTTGTAGTTTTTTTATGTAGTATTTGGGAGGGGAACTACTAAAACCCCTCTTTTATACTCCTGCTGTTGCAGCAGCAACTGTTGCTAAACCAATTCTTTCAGCATTGAAAGATGATTTAAGTTTTCCGTTTTTCTCACCATCAACTTTGAAGTTAGATACTCCACAAATTTGTTTGATAGTTGTACCTGTTCCTGTTGCATCTATCTTATTATTTAACTCAATAATAATTTGAACATCACTATTTGCATCAATTGCATCTTCAAGAATATTAATCCCTTCACTTCCCTCAGGATCATATAATACACTCATAGAAAAAGCAGCTTGTGATAATGAACCAAGAGCAATAATCTCATCATATTGAGTATCATTCATAGGAGTATACTTTGTAGTATCTCTTGACTTATCTACAATTGTTCCAACTGAATCTACATGTCCAATTGCTACTGGTGAACCATCAGCTACACCTGCTGTAACTGTATCTACTAAAATTTTAATCCCACTTGCGTTAGGTGCTTTACTTTTAGCCATCTTTTTTCCTTATATATTAAATTTAAATTCAATCATCTGTCTATAAAGTTTTGTATCATCTTCATAAGGCATATCCCTAGAAACTAAATCATATGGATAATGCTTAAACTCATACAAAGCCTTTTTAACAGCAACTTTTAACTCAAAAGCTTCGCCGTATTTGAAACTGTAACAGTCCAACTGAATTGCTACATCTTCATAGCTTACTTCCCCTTGTAATGACTGAATATCTTCATCATTGACAATGGTATAAACAATCGCAGGTTTACTACACCCTTGTGGCATCACTTTTGGATATATATTTTCTCCAATAAGATTGCTTATATCAGCGTCATTTTCTAAATGCGTTACTAAATCATTTATAAAATTCATCTTCTTTTAGCCTTTTCAATTTCTCTTGGAAGTCTTTCTTCTATATATTTACCTGTGGCTTCTATTGACTGTCTACTTTGTTGTTCATATGCAGGTCTCATAAATGGAGAAGGAACTGATGTTGAACTTCCATACTCTTTTCGTGCCCAATTATTTCCTTTTCTTCCTTCTTCAACAATATTTGAGTAGTTATAATGTTTTTCATTTTTCCTATCTTGAATCTTATGCATTTTTTTTGTTAAAGGAGCAACTGCAAAACTAATAATATTTTTATTTTTAGAATTGATTTTTACAACACCTATTGCTTTTTTTAATGTGCCTGTATCATCATTTTCAATATTTGAACGAGCATCATCAACAATAGGTTTACACCCTGCTCTAACTGCACCATTCATTACATTTTTTTGAATATTTTTAGGAAGATTTTTAAGCCCTTTTAAAACTTCTTCTAGTCCTTTAAATTCTGAATCAATCACAATATTTCCTTTGCTATGATTTCTAGTTCTTTACTTCTCTCACCTACATTTATTACTGAAATAATGTCAAATGTTCTATCACCATATTTAATACTCATCTTCGTATCTATACCAGGTATGTATCTGCATTTGATTTTATGAGTTGATTCAGAATAACGCTGATTACTCATATATTTTTCACTTCCAGATATTGGAATAATATTTGACCAAGCCATTTCAAATGATTCTGGGATTTGAGTTGGTGAGCCATAATCATCCCGTCCACTTTTCATTGATATAAACTCAATTTTATGTTTTAAAGAACCTGCTCTCATCACAAACTTCTTATCTTATATCTATCAAGTACATTATTTACATGATTTGTTTTAGCAACAATTGTCCCTATTACTAACTCTTCTTTGTACTCATTTAATGTAGATACTCTAACATTGAGCCAATTTCTTAAATCCTCAGGGAAATTATCCCCATAACCACACTTAAAAGTGATTTTTACTGCTTTTTTATGTGTTTTCCCAAGAGAAGGGATTGTTTCAAAATAAATAATCCCAACTTCATGTTTTTCATAAAGATAATAAGTACTTGAATCCACCTCTTGATAAACTCCATCTAGGTCCATTGTCTCAATTTTATCTACTGAGATAATCGGATTTTTTGGAAGTTTTATTTCATGAGAATGAATACAAGGCAAATATAGCTCATAAGTAGCATCTGCAAACTGTCTATTTGTAATATCCTCAGCCTCTTTGATTGCTGATTTAATTAGTTCTTGTATATTTGCATCATCATTATTTCCAATAGCTTTTAAAAAAGATTTTGCATCATCTAGTTTTAAAACTTTGTCAAGTGATATTGGTGCTACTATTTGAACTAACATCTATTTACCTTCTCCCTCATTGTTATCTTTTGATAAATCATCTTTTTTATTGTCATTAGCATTATCATTATTTTCACCTAATCCTGCATATGATTTATAATAGTTTTCACCATCACCTAAAGAGTGAGTGATTTCATCCACTCTTATTTGAAGTTTTGATCTCTCAGCTTCAAGTTCATCTTTATGTAGTATTGCTGCAGCTTGTTCTTCTTTTTCTTTTTGAATAGTTTCTTCTTCTTCAATTTCTTTAAGAGCTGTCTCATATGCTTTTTTATTAGTTGGTTTTGCAATACCTGCTGCAACCAATCTAATAGCTTCTTTGTTTCCAAAGTCATGTTTAGAATTGACTTTGAAAACTTTTTCACCACTCATTCCCTGTAAAAATTCGACATTCAACATGATTTATCCTTACGCTGCAGCGTTTTGTCCTACAACAAATGCTTCATCTATCATTCTTTTTGCATCAACTCTAACTCTAACTTTAAACCCTACCATACCTTGGTCTGCATATTTTTCATTTAATCTTTGAATAGACATATCACCTCTATCAGCAATGTGATAAAATGTAAAATCTCCAAATACTAAGAATTTAGCAGATGCACCCATATCAGGCATATTTTCATCAATAATATATGGTCTACCTTCTAAAGTTCCATTTTTAATTTCATCTTTGAAAACTTTTTGACCATTTCCGTTTTCAATAGCTCTAATCTTTTTAAGAGTTTTACTATTAAATCTCCAAGTTGCTCTTTGTCTATATGCTTCACCAAGTGCATAAAAAATAGATGAGATTTCATCTTCTGTGATTGCATTAACTGCTGCAGTTGTTGTTTCAGTTGTTGCAACAAGACCAGTTGAATAACCATATGGTTTTTTTGTACCATCACCACTACAAAAAGCAGGTGCTTCTGCTTTATCAATCCCAATTGCAATTTGTCCAGACATATATGCATCAAAATCAATCATATTGTCTTGAAGTAACTCTTCTGATACTTTAATAATACCACCTAGTTTCCATGCTCCAATTTGTTTATTTCCAAATTTTGAGTCAGTTACACCATAGTCATTTCCCTCATCAATCCATGTAAATGCAGGAGCATCACCTTCAACTGGAATATTTTTTGTTGATTCAGTTGCATATACTGTTGAAATACTTCTTGTTCTTGAAAATGTAATTAACTTTTGAAGGACAGTTTTTTGATATGTTTCAGGAACAATATAACCACCATCGGCATCAACTCCAACAGTCATTGTTGCTCTAAAATCACCTAATTCAGCACCAGTAATATATGCGTTGAAACCTTTTTTATACTCAGGAGTTGCAATAGCTCTTGCAGTGGCAGCAGGTAAAACACCCTCTTCTTTAAAAGAATCCATATCCCCTTTTGCTTTTGAAATATCAATATCTCTTGATAATGCATCAAACTCTTGTTTTGTTTGGTTATATTGAGCCTTTACAGTCTCATCCATAGTTGGGTTGTTTTTTACCAACGATTCCATTGCTTCAAATTTTTCTGCTCTCGCAGCTATTAACTTAATTAAACTCATAGGTTCATTCCTTTTTTTATGATTTCTATTTCTCTTAATCTATTTTCGTGTTCAGCAGTATCTGCCACCTGATTCCCCAAAACTTCAACATCATCTTGCACTTGTGCAAGGAATCCATCTTTAGTGAGTTTTGCAGCCATTTGCACGAACTCATCTTTATTAAAATTTTCCGACATATGTTTACTACACCCTTTAAACTGCTCTTTACTTAATGAAATAGCCTCCTGCTTTGTAGTATCTGTTTCTGTTGATATAATACTGTCACAAAAACCATTTTTTAAGATTTCATCACCATAAAAGTACGATTCATCATCCATAAGTTTTTGAATCTCTTCTTTTTTCTTACCTGTTTTAGAAATATACTTTTTAGCTAGAATAGAAGATAAACCTTCTAAAATATCAGCAGTATGTCTCATAGCTCTATGATCTCCTACGCAAAAAGACCAACCGTTATGGATCATATATGTTGCATTGTCATATACTGAAATAGTATCTCCTGCAAGTGCAATATATGAAGCCATTGATGCAGCTAAACTTGTAATAACTACATGGATTTGACCTCTATCGTATGATTTAAGAGCGTTATATATTTCTATTCCTTGAAAAATATCCCCACCAGGACAAGAAATCTTAACTGTTACATCTCCATCCATCCCTGCTAATAGAGAAATAAATCTTTGTGCAGATATTCCCCAATCACCAATTTCATCATTAAGTAATAATTCATTCATTATTCTGACCTTTTTTTATAATATTTTTAACTGTGTTATATGATGTTTGCATGAAGTACTCATCGCCACCTTCATATCCGTTTTCATCCTCAAAACCTCTTATCTCATTTGAGCTATAACCTGCTATTCCATGCATAGTTTTATAAAACTCACCTCTTGTTTTTGTATCTGCTCTCATAAGTGCGTTATATTTAAATTTGATTGATATTTCATCTTCTTGTTTTTCTGTAAGTAAAAAGTTTAATCTAAATCTCTCTTCACATAAAATAATGATTGGTAATAATGTACCCGTATAGAGTCTTTGTGATTTTTCTTCAAGATTTCCATATGCTGTATTTGTAGAATCATTTAACATATCAACAGGTACACCAAAAAGTACTCCTATCTCTTCTCTATTTAATTTTTTTGATTCAATCCATTGGGCATCTGTATTTTTCATCTCAACTGGTGTAAATTTTAAACCCTCTTCTAAAAGCATAGTTTTACCTGCGTTTCCTACACCTTCAAATTTATCTTCTAAATCATCTTTTAATCTTTTAAATGCAGGTTCAGTAAGAGTTCCAGTCTCTTTAGTAAAAATACCACTAATAGATACACCATTTTTAAATACTCTATTTCCATGTTTACTTGTGTTATCTGCATATTCTAAAGTTTCTCTTGCTATTTCAACTCTTGTAAGACCAATAAGTCCTTCTGAATCAGGTACATCCATAAGATGTAATATCTGATAATCAGGAACTTTTTTATTATCATAGGTATAGATTTTAGTTCTATTTGGTCCCCATGTTACTTTCATCAAGTCAGCTTTTAAAGGATAAAGTGCTTTTACACTTGCATCTCTATTAAATATGATTTGGCAGTAGTGATTTCCTCTTAGGTCTAAATCTTGACTTAACATCTTTTTCCACTCAAAAGCTGTTAAGTTAGGATTTGGTTTATATCTTAGGATTTTATATAAAGGATTTTTTCTAGCTTCTACTTTTCCTGTTTCTGTTCTTCTATAAACTTTTATAGGTATAACTGCTAAGGCATTTGCTTTTATATTTACACAGCCAAAAACATTTACAAGTCTTTGTGCTGTTGCAGGAGAGATTCTACTTGAACGACCAAATAAACTTCTAATCCCTGATGTATCACTTGTACTAATATTTACATTTTCAGCTCCTAAAAATGAGTTTAAGAATTTCTTCATTCTGTAACCTCTGCTTTATTAGCAAAAGTCAAAAATAAAACTACCAATAAAACTGAAACAATTAATGATATACCTAACACATAAGTACATGCTTTAGCATAAATAAAAAATGTTCCAATACTAAATACTATTGAAAGGAGAACAAACAAAAAAAGTAATGCGATTGATAGTTTTATTTTTTCCATGAGAGAATCATACAAAATTGCCGTCCATCCCGATGGACATTGGAAAGTTTTGGAAAAGAATTTGTAAATTTGTCTAAAGAGACCGTAATCCCCTAGTTTCATAAACTGATTCTTTGTTTTCTTCTGTGGCTTCATAATAAGAAAGTGCATTTATAATAGCAGCTGGTCCGTCTATTTTTCTATTTGGGTCTGTTTTATCAGGTTTGATATTTCCTGCAGCATCAAATAAAATAGTAAGATTTGAAATCATCCAAGTAGTAACAGGGTCTCCATTATGTATAAGCTTTTTACTCTTAACAAGATCCAATAAAAACTTAGTAGGAGAAGTTAAAGAGATATATCCTTGTCTTAATGGGATGCAATCTTCAAAACCATTATCAACTATACGCTTTACTAGATGTTTTGCTTTGTATGCATCATATACAACTGCATTGGTATCAGGGATATCTTCTTCAATATCATTATAAATATAATCATAGTCAATAGTACTACCAGGTGTTGCTGTTATATATCCTTGATTTACCCATGATAAAAGTGGCACTTTAAGAGTTCGCTCTCTTTCAAGTACATTATCTTTTGGTATATAGTAATTCATCTTTAAATAGTAAATATCATCTATCTTATAGATTTTAGCTTTTGCTGTAAAATCATCTGTAACAGATAAATCAAACCCTTGTACTTTTTTGATATTTGTTTCATCTGCTAGTTTACCCTCGCACTCTTTCCATTCATGGATAGGAATATAAGATTCTGCTGCATTGGTCCATATATTTAGATTCTTTACTAAGAAGTTGTTTTTTGTCTCTGGTCTTTCGTATGCTCTCTTTGCTTGTCTTTGCATATAATCCTTTGATACAGATACTCCATAGTTTGGATTTGCTTTTATCCAAGTCTTTTCTTCAAATGGATCATCATCTTTATCAGGTTCTGCAATAAAAGCAAAAAAGGTATCATCTTCAATTGCACCATCTAATATCTTTTTCCCATATTCATACATATTGAAAGCAGGGCTCATAAGTTTAAATCCACCTGTAGTAATTGATAACATAAGTGGTTGTATTCTTGAACCCTGACCACTTTCTACAACTTCAAACAAACTATTATCAGGATGGGCATGATATTCATCTGCTACACCTATTGTTGGATTACTTCCATCTTCTGTATCGCTATCTCTTCCAAGAGTTGAAAATGTAGTATCAGTTTTTTTCATAGTAATAACACCATAAGAAGTCATGCAATCCTCTTTTAAATCCTTATGAGCATTTACCATTTTTTCTACACCCGTCCATGCAAGTTTTGCTTGTTTGTTTTTTGTAGCAAATATAATAACTTCCCCACCTATTTCAAATCTTATTATACTATCTGCTATTGTAATAGCTGAGGCAAGAAGGGTTTTACCATTTTTCCTAGGTATAAAGAAAAAGACTGTATTAAATCTTCTTACCCATCTGTTTTTGTCATTTAATCTTTCCCAACCAAAAGCAATCACAATAGCTTTCTTTTGCCATGCTTCAAGTTTTATATTTTGTCCTGCGAATTCACCTTTATAATGATTTAGCTGCTCTATGATTTTGATATAAGCTATTCCTAATTTCTTATTAAATCTAAGATGTGGTTTTTCTCCATTTTCAACAGCTAAAAGGTCCTTTTGATGTCGTTCAAAAGTTTTTTCATAATATGGTTTTAACTCTTCACCATCAAATATCATTTAGATCCTCATCATCCATATTTAATTCAGCAACTACATCAAAGATACTTTTTTGTTCTTGTCCTGGTCTGTCAAATTTGAGTCCAAGTTTTTTTCTAGCTGATATTGAAAGCCCAAGTTGATTTGATACTGTTATAAGATTTTTTTGTACAGCTTGATATGCATTAAATGTTGGATTTAGATATGTTCCACCTGTCTTAAGACTTCGTAAAGTATATCCTTCTATTTGAACTTGTTCTGCAAGATAAAGATATTCTTCATAACTCTTAGCAACCATTATTATCATAGGTTCATCTGTCGGTGAGTACTGATTCCCTAGTTCATTTTTTATTTCATCCATTTTTCTTAAGGCAGTTTTACCAAGTATTTTTTCATGCTTTTTTTCTTGTAAATTGGAAACTTTTTTGGAATTTCGATGTGATGTATCCCAATTATATTTTTTGACAAAATTTGCGATTTGAGTGTGACTAGTGTTATAATCTTTAGCTATGGCACGATAAGAGTCTTTTGTTTTTTCAACTCTATCTTTGATTTTGTCTAAGTTTTCCATTTATACCCTACCCCTCGAGAATGGTTTGTGTAAAAAGTTGTGAGGATGCTCGGTGTTCAGACAGTTCTTACTGTAGAAAAAAGACCACCCCCCTCTTACTTGTTCCATCTATTTCCCTCTTGATTTTCTTTAATATTATGGCAACTATTACACATCGGTTGTAAGTTATCATCATCTAGTTTACTTCCACCATCTTTTATTGCAATTATATGATCAACCATTTCAGCAGGTCTTTTACAACTAACACAAAATGGACTATTATTTAATACTTGTTCTCTTTTATTCTTCCATACTTTACTATGATAAAATTTATTTGAGTCTTGATTTCTTTGAGTTTTATCATAAACTTTTGCACTAGTTTTTCTACATTGTGGACAGCCTTTATAATTTGCTTCTTGTTCAAATAATCCATGTATAGGACATATTCTTTTACTCATTTATAAAATCCTAACAATGTATTTTTAGTCAACCAAACAGTATGAATAAAACTATCAGCTTCTTCTTGTGTTATCTTGCAGCAGATATAGTTTTCATCTAATAACTTTTTAATATCACAATCCAATTTGACAAAAAGAAAAGTTCCTTCTTTGATAATATCAGCTTTAATATCTATGTTTCTATTATGTGCTTTAGAAAAATATCCACAACTTAATCCTAATTTTTGTTGAACAACAAAAGCTAACTCATATGCTTTCTTATCTATCTTTTGTGGAGCATTTTCTAATATCTCCAATACAATCTTCTTTGATACCTCAGGATACTTTGCAGTTATCTCTCCTGCATAGTCTAATAAGTCTTTTGGTAAATTATTCATGCACTTCTCGCTTTGATTTGTTCTAAGATTTTTTGGTCTTGTGTTTTATTTTCTATTTGATTTCGTGGATCATACTTGATAAGAGTTTGTACTGTTATCACTTTCAATAACTCACTTTCAAACTTTGGTTTATTTCTCTTAACTAAATTAAATATTACAACCTTATCTCCAATCTTAAAAAGATATTTTAAATCAGATTCAGAAAAATATAATTTATCACCTGCCTTTGTTTTTTCCATACAGAAATCTCTAATATCTTTACCTTCTGCCTCAATCTGCCAAGCTATTCTATCCATCAACCAACATGTTTTTTTAAATAAATATTCTGAATAATTTTCTACTTTCTTTTTAGAACTATCAGATAATCTAGGTCTTGTGTAATAATCAAAGTCTTGTTTCAAACTATTAAACTTTTGAACACCATTCATAAAATTGTACTTTTCCATTCTAAAATTATTTTTAATAAAGTCTTTAAACTTTGGTAAATCATCGACAGGTATTGTCTTAATATCCTCAATCATATCTGCAATTGTAAATTGGCTTTCTGTTTTTATATTCAACAACTCTGCTATATATATTACGAAATCATCTGGTCTTATACTCATGATATTATCCTCGCTTCTTCTATATCTTTATCAGATTGGTTATGATTATTAAAATAACTTTTAATCATGTCATTGGTTTTATTATTACCTTGTGTTGGTTTCAATTCTTTAGCTACTTGATAATCTCTATAAGCTCTATCTTGAATAAAATTTAAAAGTGATTTAATATATTTTTCATCAACTGGTAAAACTTTAGAATAGTTTTCTAATCCGATTAAAAGCATTTGAAGATTATCTTCAGGTGGAAGTAATGCCATTGCATTTATCGATTTTATTTCTTTTATTTTTTCTTGTAGTTGTGAGATATTTTTATAATAAAAAGTGATTATGTCTTTAGGCTTAATTTCATAGTGTGATAATATAGTAGAGGGATAATGTATAGTAGTAGGATATGTCGGATTTATTTCCGAGTTATTTTCGGATTTATTTCCGAGTTTATTCGGATTTATTTCCGACATAGTGTCATTTTCATTATTCGGATTTATTTCCGACATAGTGTTTTTGTCTATATTTAGATTATTACTATCGTTATAATAGTCATTTTTACTATTTTTAGTTATATCGTTGTTATTATCTTCTTCAATTTTTTCGGATTTATTTCCGAGTTTATCATTTGTATTGCTTGAGTGATATTTTTTTCCCAATTCAGTTATCTTGATACAGTCTCTTTTTCCACTTTTAACATAATCAATAAGTCCTAAAGTTTCAAGACTTTTTAAGTGTCGATAAGTTGTATCAGGTTTTAAATTTAAAAGAGGCAATTCACTACATATAGTTTGTCTTGCTACCCAATAATATATTTCATTGTCTATTGCTACAGCTTTTGCCCAAACAGCAGATGTAGTCAATAAGTCAAATATATGTGCTTGATTTATATTCTTTATACCTAATTGTATGGCTTGGTCTTGGCTAACTTGGATTTTATACTTCATATTTCCCTCTTAAAAATTTCTTCTTTTTTTTAGCTTTTTTTATAAACTGCTTTATCCTCCTGTGTTAGTATCAACACAAGAAGGACTTGATTAAAAATCAACGGTATGATTAAATAGTTTTTAGATACTAATTATTTACACTGCATCACCTCTTTTGGAATTGTTAAAGCCTGTATCATCTTCGTTCTCATTTTAGTTATAAGTTGAGTTAGTTTCTTTAACTCTTTTGTTTCTTCACAAGGAATCCAAACCCTACCATGACAAGTTCTATACCACATGACTATTCCTCCTCTGTTTCTTTGTTTTCAAAGTCTTGTTTCAGCTGTTGAAGTGCTTTTATTGCTTCGTCTATTTCTGTTATACTTTTGATTTTTTCTTTCATAGTTACTTTTTCATCCATAAGAGATTCTTTTGACTCTTTGAAAGCTTCACCAAACTCTATCATTGCAACATCTACTTGAATATTTATTTCATTTGTATTTTTACTATGTTTTAGTACATCTAGCTTTTTAAGTTCAAAGCCATGTTTTCCTGCAAAATACTCCAAAGTAGAAAAATCTCCACATAGCTCTAAGTGTTGATTCCATTCGCTTACTGTTATATCATTCTCGTTGTTCGAGGGTTTCAATTTAGCTTCATAAGTTGATTCACTCATGCCTAACTCATGAGCAGCTTCTGCTACTGTAAAACTATTATTTAATCTATCTTTATTAAAAGATTTTCTAAATAGTGATAAAAACCTAGAATCCTTAGAATCTTTTTTAAATTTATATTCTTTCATGACACCTTTTCCTTGCTTGGATATTTACTTTCTTTTTCTTCATCTGTTATAGTTTCATTAATATATGATTTAATATCTTTCCATGAATCAAATGGGATATTAAAATCATTATTAAGAGTTAAGATAATCTCATAAGAAGGTTTTCTTTCACCCCTAACAATTGCATTAACAGTTGAAGTTTTGTAAAAAATTTGCAAAATTTCTTTTAATTTATTTTTTTCCATTAAGAATGATACGATATGTATCTTTAAAGAAAGTTTAAATTAATACATAATGTATTTTTAAAATTGATACAATTTGTACTTTATAAGAAGGAATTATTTTGAAAAAAAAATTAGAAGATTTTCAATTTGCATATAATTTGAGAAGAATTATGAATCATAAAAATATTACTGGGGAAAACTTAGGTGAACTATTAGGAGTAACAAAAGGTACTGTTATTCACTGGGCAAATGGTACTAGATTTCCAAAAGAAGAATCAATAAGAAAACTTGTTGAAGTTTTAAAAATTTCATATGATGATTTATTTTGGGGAGAAGAAAAGTTAACTATGAATAAAAAGATTCCATTAATTGGTCTTGCTCACTGTGGCGAACCTGCAATTTATGATTTAAATGGATATGAGCCTATTAATGTTCCTGACAATATTTATAAAGAAGGAATGTATGCAGTAAAAGTAGAAGGTGATAGTATGCTTCCTAAAATAGCGAATGGTGATATTTTATATTGTTTATCAGAATCTAAAGTACATATAAATAGTGGAGATATTGTACATTATAAATTAGATGAAGATAGCGGTGTTAAAAAATATAAAATAAATGAAAATGAAACTATTATTTCGCTAATTCCCTTAAATAGTGATTATGAAGTTATTAATATACATTGTGATGATATTATAGAACTTTCTATGGCAAAAGTTATTGGTTCATACCGAGAATTTTAATAATATATAGGTTGAAAAGGATTATATACTTGAACTTCCATCACTTAAAATATAGATTTATGATAAGTGCTATACTTTGGATTATTTTGATTGTTTGGTGGTGGACAAGTAACTAAATATCAAGAAAAGAATCCAATAAACTCACTTACATTATTCTTAATACTTAGTAAAAAACCCATCACTTTATTAAGCTCTTCTACTTTTTTATAAACCTTTTCTAACTTATACTGTATCTCTTTACTCTTTATACTTGAAAGTTCAATTTTGTACAGATAGATTTTCCCAAGAAGTATCTCATAAAGTTTTTTAATTGCATTATTTCCAGTTATTGAGTGCTCTTTTTTTGCTGCATCCACTGCATCACAAATCCCAAATATGATAACTCTTTGTTCATCAGTGACTTCGGTATCGTTTTCAGCTTCATCTCTAAGTTCATCAGAAAATTTAACTATGTCTTCAACATCATGTGGTCTTTCAATATTTTCAAAAAATGCAAATACAGTTGATGCGTGATTTGCATCTTTAGTAGCTAAGATAGGTTTTACATCTCTTAATCTCAAATTTAAATTTGGAAAAGAAAGCACTTCATATATATCTTTTAAACTATCTTCATCTGCCCCAATCACTCTTAAGACTCTCTCACACTCTTCTATTATAAGAGCTCTTTTCTTCAAAAGTTCTATTTGGTTCTTTTCTTCAAAAATTTTTTTAAACACTTCATGGAGTGATTCATCTTTATTTTCATATTTACAAAGATTTCTTATAATTTCAACTGTTTTATTCATCTGTTTTTACCAATCTTGTTATGGCATCTAATTCATTTATTTTGATTTTAATCATATTTATTATAACTTTGCTCTCTTTATTTATTTTAAAATCACCTTTTAACATATGCTTTTTTAATATATCTATTTTAGCATCAATATCTTTAATTATTATTTTATCTTGTTCTCTCATTACTTTACCTTTATTAAATATTTTTTAAATTATATCATAAAAAATATTTATTAATACATATTGTATTAATTTAAGTTTACTCAAAGAATACAAATTGTATTATTTCATTATCACTAATATTTAAAGTGAAGTTCTTAAAACAATCCAATGTTAAAAATCCCCAACTATAAGATGAAGATAAACATCATCTAGGAGGTATCATTCGCCCAAAGAGGTTAAAGAGTGATTTTGTTTATTGAGGTTATGTACAGCTCACCAAGAAAAAAAAGAGTTGGAATATTTATATATTTGAGTTATAGATTTTATAGTTCAATTATATAAATATAAAGGAGAAATTATGACCATAGGAGATGGAATTGCTGCATTTGGTATAGCAATGTTTGGTATTGCTTTTATGATAGCAATTAGTAATGGACACAAAAATGATGGAACAATTGTATATGAAAAAGAAGAAGAAACATCAACTAATAAACCCTATAAAAAGAAGAAGAATTCCAATCATGACAAAGCAAATACCTAAAAATCTGTTATTTCTAGGATGACCTGATGTAATGCCACCTGTTGGCATGAATTCATTTGGTGTGTGGAGTTTGGTTTGTAGTGGATGATTTATCCATTCGCCAAGACCAATTAAAAAACAACCTAATGAAACAAGTTGTACTAAGCTATTACTTGTTTCTTGAATTTCAATAAAGAGAGAGAAAAAAAGTATAACTCCTGATAATACTGTTACTGCATGGTACCAGTAATCAATATTTAATTTAGCCAAAGGATTATCCATAAGTGAGCCTTTATATATAAGTTTGTAGCAAAATAATTATATCAAAGGTTCTCTTATGTGTAATACATAAAGAAAAGAAAAGTGCTGGAGCTATTTATATTTGAGTTATTTATATATTAGATAATTCAATAGTGGATATAAAACCCGACCGAAGTCGGGACAGTTATAAATAATTGTGAAGAAAGTCTATAACTGTTTTAATCAAAGCACTAGCTAGTGATTTGTTTGTTACTTTTCCTACATAGCGAGTAAGACAAGTACCTAAAATTAATGGTAATCCGATATACGAACACCACGCTATAATTATACAGATTAAAATTAGGGCAATATTTCTATTCCCTAAAAATGTTGGTAAATTAATCATTAGTTATTTTCCTTTAAAAAACTAATTCAGCCTTATAAAGGCACACAAGCTGAGCGACTGAACCTTGCAACGACCTACATTCCCACTCTTGAAAAAAGCAGTATTATCGGCGATGTATTGCTTAACTTCTAGGTTCGGAATGGAGCTAGGTGTTTCCAATACTCAATAATAACAAGGCAAAAAAAAAGCCATTCTTTCGAATGGCCCTTTAGTCGCTTTTTTGTGTGTTCTAAATGATTAAATACCTCTGTATCTGTAAGATCTTCACTTCTTACATTCCTAGGAGTTTAAAAATGAACTAACATGAACAACAAGTTAATTCCACGAAAATATTAAATAATAATCTCTAAGAAATAACTTCTGATGTACACGGATTATATAGAATTTTGTGTGCACTGTCAATACATTTGTTATAACACACTGGGTAACTTTATAAAATCATTCATTTTGTGAAGTATTTACACAGAAAAATTACAAAAAGTAATACTATTTATAAATATTTATACATATTTATAGAAGAACTTATTTAAAAAAAAGACTCTATTCTATATATAAGCCACCACAAAACTACAAATACAAAGGATGATTTCGATTTTTTTTAATACTGTGGTGGTTTTTATATGGAATAAAACTTGGTAGCGACATGAATGTCGGGACCAAAAAAATAAAGGATAAATATGAGTAAAAAAAATAAAATCTTATGCCCTGATAAGTAGGTATTAATTAGAAAAAGAAAAACAAGAGAATTAGAATTTAAACCAGTTATAAAAATGAAAGGATTAAATTATGCTAAGAAAGAATTACAATGAAGATTTAAGAAAATTAGATAATTTGGAAAAGACTTATCAATTAATTAAAAACAGAGCAGAAACAATAAGACAACAGTTTTTAAATGATGAAATTTATGAAGATACAATAGAGGGCAAAAAGCTAGGAAAAGAATTAGACACATCAGAAGAACTAGAAGAGTTTTTAAATGATGAAGTTGTAACTTTTGAAAGGGATAAAGATTTTAAAATTATTAGAGATAAAAAATTCGGAGCATGGGAAAATTATGTAACTGATATTTTATTTGATATGAAAGATATTAAATCCGATAAATTATATTTCTATGATAAATATAAAGATGATGATAGATTGTATGAATTGTACTTAAACTCAATGTCGATTTGGGATAAGGTCTTAGATGTTAAACATTTCAAAGAGCTTTTAATATATCTTGATAATGAAAAGTATATTGATGAAGTAAAAACAGCAAAATTTGAGTTCACTATTTTAGATAAAGAGCATGAAGATAGAAGAGAATTTAATGAGTACAAATTTATTATCACTTGTAATAATGGTTTAGAACTTGATTTGTTTGCAAATGGTAGAACAGAAACACATGAGAAAGTAAAAATCTATTCAAAAGATTATGAAGAGGATTACAGTTTTATAGGTACACATATTAAAGAGATAGTAAATAAATTTAGTCTTCTTAAAATGATTAGAACTGCAATAACTGGAATCGAAAATAAAAAATACAAAATGTATTTAAAGAAAGGATAAACCATGTGCAAAGCAATCATAATAAAAAGTAAACCGATCACAAAACCATATAAGCTGCAGGAACTAAAGAGAACAAATGAAGAGGAAGATTTAGAAAAACAAAATCCATTATTAATACCAAATGGAGTCAGATTAGGAACATTAAAAGATTTATATATAAGGAGAGTGAATGGATAAGCAAAAGCTATTAAATCTTTTATTACTAAAGATTGAAAATGTAAAAAATCAACCTGATAATACACTTTTTAATGTTGATATTAGAATAAAAGAAAAATCAAAATGCCCAAAGTGCAGTTCTTATAACTTTCTTTGTGGTGGAGTTACCATCTATGAAGAAGAGTGTAAAGACTGTGGTTATATATTTAGAGATGATTATTAAAAAAAAGGGGAAAAACTGTAAATGGAAAAAATAGAAATAACAATAGATGATGCAGTAGGTAGAAGAGTAAAAAGACTAAATAGACAAAAAGATTTTTTCAATATGCTCTTTAGCATACTTGTTATCTTACTTGTCGTAAAAGTAGCAATGGAAGTATCACAGTTTGAAAAAGAATATAAGCAAACTAAAGAGCTAATTAAAGTTACAAAAGAAAACACCAAAACATATACTAAGTTGTTGAATGTACTTGGTTATTTTGATATTGAAAAGGATGGGAAATAAGATGTGTAAAAAAGTGGATTTAAAAATAGAAGTAAACATTGAGTTTCAAATAAAAGAAGGGTTCTTAAGTGAAGAGTTAATGGATGCATATGAAGAGCATTTCCATGAAGTTTCTAATGATTTGGATTTCGATAGGTTTGAAACTAGAGAAGAAAAACACGAGGCAAATATTGGTTGGTACTTGATAAGAGGAGAAACTGATTTCATAGAAGGATATGGGAAGGTTGATGATTTTATTGAAAAATCGAATATCACTCTAACGGATGCAGAAAAATATTAAAGAATTAAGTAAAAAATATAAAAGGAAAAAGTATGAAAAAGTCAGTAGAAAAAGCTTTAAAAAAAAGTATTCAAAGTCTATTTGAATGTAGAGAAGAGGTTAAAGGTAAAAGAAGAGTGCAAATAGATAGAGCGATAGGACACTTATTAATGGCTACGAAAAAGAAAAAATAATAGTGAAATAGAAAGAATTATGAAGAGCCATAAACTCTTCATATTCTTAACTTTAAATCTGTAATTTACACTAAAAAGTGCTTGAAGATTATATCAAATGTAGTTTAAATTGAGTTTTGAGTATCAAGGCTTTGTTTAGATTATATAAGGAGAGGATTATGACTATAAATAAGTTTTTAGAAAAAGGTAAATTTTATTACCACATCTAAATTTGAACAAATTTCATTTTTTTAAGGCAACTTTTTAAAAGCAAATCTTTTATTATGCCATAGTTTTGAAGGCCCATATTTCATATTTTTAAAACCAAATGATTATAACAAAAATGAAATTCTCAAAATTATTAAAAAACACATTTTGTTTATTTTAATCCATATCTTTACATGATAGCTCCTTTCAAAATATTTACTACATTCTAAATTCACTTAGTGAAAATTGAAGGTAAGGTGTAAATTAAATTTTACAAAACTCCGAAACAATTTGGGGGTAGGGGATTTGTTAAATTTTAAAAAATGATAGGTGTCTTAATTGAAAACTAGCTTAAGCAGTTCATATTTTTACTCTAAATTTTAGAAAATACAAGTACCTCTTTCGCTTCCCTTCCCATTCGCCATGGCGAAACCCAACTTTATAAAACAATCAAGGAACAAACTATGAGTATAAATGAGAAACCAAATCTACCACTAAGAGTTGCAACTGCTTTTAGTGGTGGACTTGCTGCTGTTGAATTTGCTCTTAAATATGAGAATACAAAGCATGAGATAATCTTTGCTTGTGAGTGGGATAAATATGCAAGGCAACAGTATCTTAAGTTTCATGGTAAGCCTAAAACATTTTATAATGACATCAAAGAACTATGTGCAAAAAAGTATTTATTCTTTATTGATTTATTTGTTTGGGGTAGTCCTTGCCAAGATTTATCACTTAGTGGAAATCGTGAAGGTCTTACAGGAAGTAAATCATCACACTTCTTTCATGGTGCAAGAGTTCAAGAAGAAATGAAACCAAAAGTTTTCATCTTTGAAAATGTAGTCGGGCTTTTATCCTCAAATGGTGGAGCAGATTATAAACTTGTATGTGACACTTTTAGAAAACAAGGTTATTATATTCATTTATCAAGAATGAATGCAAAAGATTATGGAGATCCACAAAATAGAGATAGGATTTTTATAATTGGTTTTCTTGATGTAAATGCTTACCATAGATACAAAACACCTGAAAAAATACCACTTGAATTAAGACTTAAAGATGTTCTTCAAAAGTGGGTACCGGAGAAATACTTTTTATCTCAAAAAATGATTGATGGGTTTATTGCACATAAAGAGAGACACCAGGAAAGAGGTAATGGATTTGGTTTTAATCCCACAAGTGGAGACAAAGTTGCTGCATGTTTAAATACTGTATCCGGTAATCGATCAACTGATGATTATATAAAAGTAGGATATATAAATCAAAATACACAAGCGAGTAGCGTAGTGAGTGTAGATGGTGTATCAAATACATTAACAAGTGGCACTCATGGATATGCACAAGGCTACTTTATCAACTCAAATACAAAATCAGGATATGAAACTGCAAAAGACTATGACTGCATAAACTTATCAAGACCTACTTCAACTATAAGAAGAGGAAGAGTAGGAAAAGGTTATGCACAGACTTTAGAGTGTAGTGGGAATATTGGAGTTATCTATAACTTTATGATTAGAAGATTAACACCATTTGAAACATTTAGACTTCAAGGGTTAAAAGATGAAGATATTATATTAATAGTATCAGATACACAAGCATACAAAATATCAGGAAATGCAATCAATGTAACAGTTATGAGACATATATTAAGAGCATTGTATCAAAAGCAAGAGGTAGTTAGTCCAACTAGCTTATTTGACTTTATTTAAGGAGAAGATATGAACTTATTTGGAGAAAATCCCAAACAAAAAAGAAATATCCCAGAAGTACCTCAAAACTCAAAGCCATACTTTCCAAGTAATGGAAGTGAGGGCTTGTATTTTGAAGATATTAATTGCTTAAAATGTTCAAAGTATTCTAAGTGTTCAATACTAAGACGGACTTATGAAGGTAAAAAAGTTAAGCAATGGATTAAAGAAGAAGGCAAAGAGCCTAGATGTATAAGTTTAAGGAGAAAGTAGCATGAGCCTAAACCTATCAACAGATTTAGAAAACTACATCAAAAAAAGATATGAAGAACACAAAAGTTCAAGTTATAGACCTCTTGCTTTTGATGTTTTTAGAGAAAATATACTTTCAAATAAAAGTATAAAACAGCAGTTACATATAAAAGAACAGCAAAATAACAAAGAGTTTTATATATGTACTGGTAAATGTGGCAATACACTCCATAAGAGCAATTATACTTATATAAATGGCAAAAGAGACACAGAGTGTAAAGACTGCAAAAAAGAGCGAATAAGAGCAAGTAAAAGAGAGTATGCAGCAAAAAGAAGAGAAAGACTAAGAGAACTTAAATTGAAAGGGAGAGGAAGATGAATTTATTAATTGAAAAAATAATAAGAAAAATGTTTGAGGAAAATTGGAGTGGAGAAAGTACACTTAAAAGTATAGATACTATGAAAAAGCAATTACATAAAAATCTTAACGACCAACTTAATGGATATTGGAGTGGTCATACTGCATATTACATAATGACTAAAGGTGGATTTCTTATTGATGGCAAAAGTAGTACCAATAAACAATTAACACCATTAGGGGAAGTGTTTATAGAACAATATAACGAGGAAAAACAATGACACCAATAAAATTCAAATACATATTCAGTAATGGCAAAGAGTTTAAAAACACAATACTAACTCTTAAAGAGATTGAAAACGGGCAATTAAAAGCCTTTACAAATAATATACCATGTAGTTTTGAGTTGGTTGCTGTTTGTCAGTTTACAGGACTAAAAGTTAAAAATGATATTGAGATTTATAAAGGTGATATTGTTATTTATTATAAAGGATATGTTGATGATTCATGGACAGATAATATCCAAGGAAAACATGGAATTGTTGGACAAGATGAAGAAAATGGATATATATGGTATGCAACATTTATAAGAAATAAATTTAGTGGAGTTGGCAAATTAATACCTAGTGGAGATAATTTTGAAGTAATAGGCAACATCTACGAAAATAAAGAGTTATTGGAGGAATAAAACTATGAGCTATTATGACATTAAACAATTAAGCCAAAAAACACACTATTCAGTTAATACATTATATAAAAAAATCAAACACTTAAAACAAGGCGAGCACTATTTTAAACCAAATGGTGGTAAACTAATATTTGATGAAAGTGCGGTTGACTTCTTAGTGAAAGGAGAAAACAGCAATGGCAAAAGCATACCTACGGAAAGACAGCCAATTTGTTTGGATAAGTTTCTCTCATAATAACAAAAGATATAGAAAAAAAACTAAGTATGAAAAAAGCCAAAAGAATCTTAAATTAGTACAAGAAGAAATCATACCTGTAATGATGCATAAAATCAAAACAGGTGAAATCATACTTGAAAAAGTAAATAAAAAGTTATTCAAGTATTATAGCGATTTGTTTTTGAAATCTAAAAGAGATTTGAAGCCTAACTCATTAAAAGAGTATTCAAGGTATATTGGATTTTGGAATAGTTTTTTTGCTGATCGTGACATAAAAGAGATTAAAGCATCTGAAATAAAAGAAGCTATCTTTACTAAAGATATAAAAGTTCAAGGGATGAAGGACCATTTAGTTATTTGTAAAGGCATTTTTAATGAAGCCTTTATTGATGATGAGATTAATTCTAATCCTGTTGATAAAATTAGTTTACCAAAGGCAAAGAAAAAAGAGATTTTACCATTTACCAAAGAAGAAGTAAAAGCTATTCTTGATAATGCAAATGGTTTTTTCAAGGCTTATTTAGCAGTTGCTTTTTATACAGGAATTAGAACAGGTGAGCTACTTGCTCTAAAATGGCAAAATATAGATTTTAAAAATAAGAGAATCTATATTAATGCAACAGTAGGAAACTACAAAGAACAAACAACAAAAACAGGTACATCAACTAGATATGTTCCTTTATTTGATATTTTAGAGCCTTATCTAAGAGAACAACAAAAGAGAACAGGATTGAATAAAAATGTTTTTTGCACAAAGAATGGGAGACATTATTCATCATCTAATCTAACCATTTATGAATGGAGACCTTTATTAAGACGGATTAAAATCCCTGAAAGAAGAATGTACGAGACAAGACATACTTTTGCAACAAATATGATTGAGTCTCAACAGTTTAGTTTGAATCAAATAGCAGCATGGTTAGGTCATGCAAATATTCAAACTTTAATCAATAGATACAACAAATTTATTCCCTCAGAAATTGCCAAGTTTGATGGTCAATTTGATGTATTTAAAGGCGAAAATGACACAGAAAATGTCACGCAAAATATTACAAGTGCTTAAAAGCTTTATATAAAGGGCTTTTTAGATTATCTAGCCAAAAGGTATTTATTGCTGATTTTATAAATATTATTGCAGAATCAGCTTTTCCTATTGCAGTTATAGCTGAAAATGGAAAATATAAAGGGGTCATTTCAAAACGAACCCTATTAAAAACAATTGATGAAGGAGCTATAAATGGCTAGTGATCCATGGGGAAATGCCTCAACAGCACAAGCAGATAAAGCATCAAGTGTAGATTGGTCAAATGTTGCGCCTGATACAACTCCAATCCCATCTTTTGATATAACAAATCCCTTTGACCATAGTATTATTCCTTTTGGTTCTTGGGTAAATGATGGTATTAATTGGACAGTAGAAAACTTTAGGGAATTCTTTTTATCTGCAAAAGCACCTGTTGACGTGATTTTGAGATTTATTGAAACTTTTTTACAATCTCTTTCACCTTATGTAGTGATTGGATTTTTTGTTTTATTAGCTTTACAAGTATCTAGTAAAAAAATGGCACTTGGAACTTTTCTTTCACTTACATTTATTGGATTTATTGGGGCTTGGGATGCTAGTATGACTACTTTGGCATTGGTTATTACTTCTGTACTGTTTTCAGTTCTGATTGGCTTACCACTTGGAATATGGAGTGCAAAAAGTGATATGGTAGAAAAAATATTAAGACCTATTTTAGATGGTATGCAAACAACACCTGCCTTTGTATATTTGATTCCTATTGTTATGTTATTTGGAATAGGAAATGTTCCTGGTGTTATAGTTACTATTATTTTTGCTTTACCACCACTTATAAGACTTACAAATTTAGGAATTAGACAAGTGCCAGAGGACTTGATTGAAGCTTCAAGATCATTTGGGGCTAGTTCGTCTCAAATGCTTTTTAAAGTTCAACTTCCAGTTGCTATGCCTACAATTATGGCAGGGATAAACCAAACATTAATGCTTTCATTATCAATGGTTGTAATCGCTTCTATGATTGCAGTTGGAGGATTAGGTCAAATGGTTCTTAGAGGTATTGGAAGACTTGATATTGGTCTTGCAGCTGTTGGTGGTATAGGAATTGTTATCCTAGCAGTAATACTAGATAGAATCACTCAAGAGATGGGTAAAAAAGATAAAAAGAAAAAAAATAAATGGTATGAACAAGGACCAATTGGTTTAGTTTATAACTTAATAAATAAGGGAAAATAAATATGAAAAAAATATTAGTTAGTTTAATGGCTATTTTTTTAGCATCAAATCTATTTGGTGCAAAAGTTACATTTTTAAAGACAAGTATTGCAGAAGAAGGTTTTCAAATGTATATTGCTGCTGATGCAGTAAAAAAATTAGGTTATGATGTAGAAATTACAAATGATGTTAGTTATGAAGTTGCTTTTCAAACAATTGCTCAAAATGCAAAAAGTAAAGATGCTTATATTATGGCAGCAGCATGGGTTCCTCTTCATGATGAAAAAATAAAAGGTGCTGGTGGAAGTGAAAAAATTGCTGTTATTGGGTCGTATATTGAAAATTGTGCTCAAGGTTATCTAATAGATAAAAAAACAGCAGATAAATACAATATCAAATATATCAATGATTTAAAAGATCCAAAAATCGCAAAACTATTTGATTCAAATGGTGATGGTAAAGCTGACTTATCAGGGTGTGATGCTGGTTGGGGTTGTGAAAAAGTGATTGAGTATCAATTGGATGCATATGGTTTAAGAGATACAATTACACATAATCAAGGACAATATGCTTCAATCATCACTGATACAATTGCAAGATATAAAAGTGGAAAACCAATTTTATATTATACTTGGACTCCATATTGGGTAAGTGGAAGATTAGTTCCTGGTAAAGATACAGTATTTTTGCAAGTAACTCATTCAGCTCATCCCGTAACTAAGTCTACAAAACTTCCAAATGGTGCTGATTATGGATTTAATGTAAATACTCAAAAATTTGCAGCAAATGCCTCTTTACTTAAAAACTATAAAGATATCGCTAAATTATTAGAAATAATGAAATTAGATGTAAATGATGTAAGTGGTGAAAATATGCTTATGGCACAAGGTCAAAATAAAGAAACTGATATTAAAAGACACGCTCAAATGTGGCTTAAAAATAATGCTGACAAAATAAATAGCTGGGTAGCAGAAGCTAAAAAAGCTAAATAATTTACAAAGTATATCATTCCTATAAAAATTATTTATAGGAATGATAATAAAGTTAAGTTGCTATTTGGTTTGTTTGTAATACAC
Organism: Arcobacter siniprincipis (SeqCode); assembly: GCF_048571125.1. Classification (NCBI taxonomy): domain Bacteria; kingdom Pseudomonadati; phylum Campylobacterota; class Epsilonproteobacteria; order Campylobacterales; family Arcobacteraceae; genus Arcobacter; species Arcobacter siniprincipis (SeqCode). Next base: position 332,754 of record NZ_CP182343.1, read on the forward strand.
TGAAAAAAGTTTAGAAGAACACTTAAAATATTCATACCGCGGAATAGAGCAGTCCGGTAGCTCGTCGGGCTCATAACCCGAAGGTCGTAGGTTCAAATCCTGCTTCCGCAACCAATCACTTAGACAATATCTATATCAACTAATAATTCTATTAACTCATTTTTTAAAGGTCTTTTTAACTATAATAACATTTCAAAAAAATTATATAATTATATAGGATATTATGTTGGAAAATGAAATCAATAAAGATATAGCTACAACCTTCTTAAAAGGACTTAGTGTTATTGAAGCCTTTGACCACGAAAATCCTAGCATGACACTAACTGATGTTGCAAAAAAAGTTAATATTACTCGTTCAAGCGCAAGAAGATTTTTACTTTCTCTTGAATCTTTAGGTTATGCAACTCAAAATGATAAACTTTTTTCTCTTACTCCTAAAATTATAAATTTAGGTTATAGTTATTTTGCTTCATTATCATGGACAGACTTAGCCTATAAATATGTAAAAATGGTCGTAAAAGAGTGCAAATTGTCTTGTGCAGTTTCTATTTTAGATGGAGAAAATATTACTTGTATTATGAGAGTAAATTCTTCTAAAATTTTAAAAGGTGGTATTCATGTAGGTGGTAAATTACCTGCACCATACACTGCAACAGGAAGACTGTTTATGGCAGAAATGAATGATAAAGAATTGCGTGAATACTTAACAAAAACTCCTTTGCAAAGATATACTTCCAAAACAATCACAGATCCTAATAAACTTTTTGAAAAAATCAAATCAGAAAGAAATCAACCCTATCAAGTAATAGAAGAAGAGTTAGAAGATGGCCTTTTAGCTATTGCTGCTCCAATTTATGACTCTCACCATAAAATTCTTGGCTGTATGACTATTGGTACTTATATGAGTGAGGAAAATGCTAAATACTTAAAAGAGTATGTATTACCTATGTTAATTGATGCAGCAAATAATGCTACTGAAGCAATAGTACTTTTAAAACACTAAAATTTAATTCATAATCCTTTTAACACATTTTATTCTACTTTCTTTTGTAAATATTTTAATATATTTATAAAATCTATTTTTCTTATTTTTTAGATAAATTTAGAAGTTACTATATTTAGGCTATTTTGGACATAAAAATCTATTTTTCTTTTAAAAATGTTCATTTATCGAACTTTTGCAAATTAAGCGAACTTTTATTTTGCCAATGTTATAGTTTCTAATCACAATAAAGGAGTGAAAATGAGAAAATTTGATTATTTATCAAAAATGATATTAAGTGCAGCTGCTTTTTTAGCATTAACTGCAACTGTTGCTCTGGCAAAGTATCCAGATAGACCGATTACAATGATTGTTGCTTATAGTGCTGGGGGTGGTACTGATATAGCAGCAAGAACCCTTGCCCCATATATTGAAAAATATATTGGAACATCAATTACTGTTATAAATAAAGCAGGTGCTGGGGGACAAATTGGTTTTACAGAGCTTGCTCATTCAAAACCAGATGGTTATACAATTGGATTTATTAATACACCGAATGTATTAACAATCCCAATTCAAAGAAAAACTAAATATTCTTTAAAAGATTTAGCACCAGTTGCTAATGTTGTCTATGATCCAGGTGCTTTTTCTATGCTTGCAACTAGTAAAATTAAGACTTTAAAAGATCTTATTGCCTTTGCAAAAGAAAATCCAGGTGCTGTAACTTATGGAACTACAGGAATAGGTTCAGATGATCACTTAGCAGCTTTACAATTTGAAAGACAAAATGGAATTGTAATGACTCATATTCCATATAAAGGTAATAACAAAGTAAGAGCTGCATTATTAGGTGGACATATCATGATGGCAAGTATGAATATAAGCCAGTCAATTGATGACTTTAAAGATGGGAAAATAACAATATTTGGACAAATGTCAGAAAAAAGATGGGAAGGAGCACCTCAAATCCCTACTTTTAAAGAACAAGGGTTTGACATAATTATGGGTTCAGATAGAGGTATAGGTGCACCAGCAGGAATAGATCCAAAAATTGTTTCAACAATTTCTGATGCTGTTGCTAAAGCAATAGCTGATCCAGAATTTCAAGAGAAAGCAAAAAAACAAAGTCTTCCTTTAACATATATGTCAGCTAAAGAGTTTACAGAGCATTTAGAAAAATCAGAAAAAAACTTTCAAAAAATTTGGGATGAAACCCCTTGGGCCAAAAAATAGTTTTTTTACAATAGAAGATATTTAATATCTTCTATTATTACTTTAAATTTAGGGGAAGGGAAATGATAAAGAAAATTTATTTAGAAATTATTATATCAATAAGTTTGGTAGGAATATGCTTAGCGGGATTAATATTTGAAGTAAGTACTTATAGTGGAACATCATCAATTATGCCTTATGGTGTATTAACTATAGCAGGTGTGCTTTCGTTATTTTGGTTTATTCAATCAATTTTAGAATTAAGAAAAACTCAAGTATTAGAAAAAGATGTATTTGAAGGTAGTATTGAAAGTAAAAGATTTTTTGTATTTTTTTGTATTACTTTAATATATGTAATTGGTATTACCTTAATTGGATTTTTTACAGCAACAATTATTGCCATACCAATTATATCTATAAGTATGGGATATAGAAGTTTGGTGGGAATTGCTGTCACAACAGTTTTATTTACTGCAATTATATTTATTGTATTTAGTTTATTTTTAAAAGTTCCTCTTCCTCTTGAGATTTGGAACAAATTATTGGGGGCTTCATAATGGATATTTTAAATCATATTTTGGCAGCTATTCCATTAGTCTTTACAGTAGAAGTTTTTATAGCAATGATTGTTGGTACAACTATTGGGATTGCAGTAGGGGCATTACCAGGACTTTCTGCGACAATGGGGATTGCGGTACTTATTCCTATTACATTTACAATGCATCCTTTGACTGCATTAGGAATGATTGCAGGTATTTATAATGGTGCCATGTATGGTGGTTCTATTCCTGCAATTTTGTTAAGAATCCCTGGAACTCCAGCGGGTGTTGCAACTGTATTTGATGGTTACCCAATGGCGCAACAAGGAAGAGGACCTTTGGCTTTAAATATTTCATTGGCTTCTTCTGCCATAGGTAGTGGGTTTAGTGCAATTGCCTTATTACTTTTAGCTCCACCTTTAGCATCAATTGCCATAAATTTTGGTCCTGCTGATTATTTTTGGTTGGCATTGTTTGGACTGACTACTATTTCTGTATTGATGAGTAATAATCCAGTAAAAGGTTTGTTAAGTGCTTGTTTTGGATTAGTTGTAGGTATGGTAGGGATTGATTTTACAACAGGAGATCAAAGATTTGTATTTGATACAACTGAACTACTAGGAGGAGTTAATATAATTATTATATTAACAGGTCTTTATGCTATTCCTCCAGCAATAGAATTAGCTATAAAATCTAGTTCAGCAGATGCCAATGGACTTAAACTTGAACAAAAGAAAGAGAACTTTCGTTGGCTTTCATTGACAATGGTTTGGTTAAAGTCTTCTGCTATTGGTATTGTAATAGGGATTATTCCAGCATTAGGTGGAAATGTAGCTGCTTTATTAGCTTGGAATGAACAAAGACGATCAGATAAAGATAAATCAAAATATATGAATGGGGCACCAGAAGGTGTTGCAGCAGCTGAATGTGCAAATAATGCAGATACAGCAGCTACACTAATTCCTGCAATTACACTTGGAATTCCAGGAAATGCAGTTGCAGCAGTTATTCTTGGAGCTTTATTGGTTCATGGATTAAGACCTGGACCTGATTTATTTACTGAAAATGGTGATATTGTATATGGCTTTATGCTTACTATGTTTATAACAGCTATTCTAATGTTTGTTATAGGTAGAATCGGCGCAAAAGCTTATATCCATGTATTAAAATTACCCTCAGCCTTATTAGCACCAATGATATTATCATTGACTTTAATTGGAGTGTATGCAGTACATAATAGCATGTTTGAAGTAGGGTTAATGTTGTGTTTTGGGTTAATCGGATTTATAATGGAAAAATTATCAATTCCAACTGCACCTGCTGTACTTGCAGTAATTCTTGGACCAATGGCTGAAGAGTCATTGAGAAGAGCGATGTTAATATCAAGAGATTCAATCGGGTATTTATTTCAAAGTTATATTTCATGGATTATTATTGCAATGATTGCAATTACACTTATTACACCTATATTGAAATATTTTAGAAATAGATCTAAAAAAACTATAATTAATGAAGAGTAATAAATGAATAATGATAAGTTAAAAAAACTAGAAAATATAGCAACAACCTTAATTAGTGATACTCGTTCGAGAATGTCAGGAATTGTTGGATTAAAAAGAATAGATAGTGGTTTTAGAACTGTGGGGCGTGCTTTTACAATAAAGACGCGACCCTCTGATAATCTTGCTATTTATGAAGCTCTTACAAAAGTAAAGCCAGGTGATTTTTTAGTAGTAGAATCTGGTGATAATTGTACTAATGCTCTTGTAGGAGAATTAATAACTTTACAATTAGAAAAATTAGGTGGTGTGGGAATTATTGTTGATGGGGCAATCAGAGATTATGACAAACTACATGCTTCTACAACTTTGGCATGTTATGCTAGAGGAATATCACACAAAGGACCATTTAAAACTGGACCTGGTTTTTTAAATGTTCCAGTAAGTATTTGTGGACAAATAGTAAATCCTGGAGATATTGTTGTGGCTGATGATGATGGAATTGTTACTTTTCCAGAAGAAGAATTAGAGGCAGTTTTATTAGCAGTCCAAGAGAGAATAAAAATAGAAGAAAAAGTCATGGATGAAATAAATACAACACCTCATTCAATGGTATGGATTCAAGATATTATAAATGTAGCAAAAAGTACTAGTAAATAAAAGTTAAATCTTAGGAGTAAATAATTATGAATGATAATTTAAAAAATGGAGAACTATTTGATATTGAATTATTGAAAAAAATAAGAAAAAAGTTTTCACATATAAATATTGATCCTAAATCAAAAGAAAAAAGACTTTTCTTTGATAATTCTGGCGGAGCTTTTAGATTAAAAGCTGCCAGTAAAGTATTTAAATACATCGATGAGTACCCAGATTGTCCAGAGCATGGAAATAAAACTGCAAAATGGTTGATGGAAATACAAGAAAAAGGATATGAGTCAATTAAAACTATGTTAAATTTTGATTCAGGAAGTATTATTACTTCATATACTGCATCAACTGTTATGTTTAATATGATAAGAGCAGTGATTGAAAATGTTGCAGGAAAAAATATTGTTACGACTGCTTTAGAACATCCTTCTTCTTATGATGCTGTAGTAAGTTATGCAAATAAAAATAATAAAGAAGTAAGAGTTGCTAAAACAAACCCCAAAACAGGTGGAGTAGATGTCCAAGAGATAGTGAAACTTATTGATAAAAACACTTCTCTTTTAGTATTTATGTATGCTTCAAATATATCAGGAGCCTTATTAGATGCTCAAAAAATAGTAAAAGAGTGTAGAAAAATAAAGCCAGACCTTTTTATCATAGCAGATGCTGTTCAACATGCACCCCATGGAATAATTGATATAAAAAAAGTTCCTGTAGATGGTCTAAATTTTGCACCTTATAAGTTTTTTGGTCCAAGAGGTTTTGGAGTGGGATATGCTTCTAAAAGATTAGCAAAACTCTCACATGATAAATTAATAGCAAAGCCAGAGGATTTCTGGGAATTGGGAAGTCCATCTCCATCACATTTTGCAGCTTTAACAGAAGTACTTAATTATGTTTGTTGGATAGGTAAGCATTATTTAAAAAGTAAAAATAAAAGAGAACTTTTTGAAGAGGGAATGACTCGTATAAAATTACATGAAAGAGCATTAATGTATTTTATGTTAGAAGGAACTTCAAAAACACAAGGATTAAGAAGTATTAATGGAGTAAAAGTTTATTTAGACTGTGAAGATTTAAGAAAAAAAGATTTTATCATGGCAATTGGTTTTGATAAGTTAGGATTTAAAAAAGCAGTAAAAGAGTATGAAAAACAAGGGGTGATTACATTTGAAAGAGTTATTTCTAGTCCATATTCTTCTCGTATGCTTGAATCCTTTGATTTAAAAGGAAGTATAAGAGTTTCTCCTCTTCATTGTCATAGTTTAAAAGATATAGAAAAATTCTTAAAAATCACAAGAAAAATTTCTCAACTATTATAATAGAGATCCTTAATATTTGATTTGAAATTCACCACTATATAAAGCACCAATTGAGCTCTGCTTTATATGGCTTATTTTACTATGTTGACTACCACTTTTTAATATAGTGATAAATTCATTTAATCTATTCTCTTTGCAAGTTACAACAGCTTCAACATCTCCATTGGCTAAGTTTTTAATGTAACCACTAAATTTAGCTCTATTGGCATTGGTTGTTACACTTTTTCTATAAAATACACCTTGTACTTTTCCACTTATTATAAATTTGTAGCTTTTCATTAGTATTTACTTTATTCAAGAATTTTGTTTTTAGAGTATAACCTTATTCTTGATATTTTCTATTTAACTTATAAAGATAACCTTGAGTTTAAAATTACAAAAAAATCAGGTAAAATTAAGTTATGAAAAAAATATCAAATAAATTAAAAGAATTCTTTTTTATATTTTTATTATTCTCCTTTATATTAGCTTTTGTAAATATTATTGTAGAAAAATTCTTTTTTTTAGATAATGTTCAAAAAATAGCTATGGGAGTTGCTTTAAACAAAGTAAAAGAGAGAGAACACACTTTACAGGAATTTTTAAATGAATCAAAACATTTAATAATATTTCTTAGAAAAATAAAAGCCTTCAATGATTTTTTGGAAAATAGCAATTCAAAAAATGAAGTAGAAGAGATATTTTTAAAATATATTCAAAGCCACAAAAGGTTTATGCAAGTTCGATATATTGATAAAAATGGTTTAGAAAGAATAAGAGTACAAAGAGATAAGCAGAACAGTATTTCTTATAAAGTTTCAAATGAAAAACTCCAAAATAAAGCCAATAGAGATTATTTTATTACTTCAAAAACAAAACCTTTGGAAGAAGTCTGGTTTCCAAAGATTGATCTAAATATAGAAAATAATGAAATTGAAATTCCATTTAATCCCACTCTAAGAGTAATTTTACCTGTAAAATATAAAAATAAATTTGATGGTATTATAATTATAAACTATTTTTTTAACGAATTTCTAAATGATTTTATGAATACTTCCTTATATGATATGATTCTTTTTGATGGAAAAGGCTTTCCTTTAGTACATTATGAAAAAGATAAAAGTTGGGGTTTTTATAGTTCTGGGATGTATAATATTTCACAAGAGTACCCAAAAGATTATAAAAGAATTTTAGGCAATGAAATCATTGTAACTAACACTTATGTTTCAAAAAAGATAGAGACATCTATGTCTGATAATTTATTCTTAGTATTAAAATTAAAACAAAAGTATATAGAAGAACAAAATAAAAATTTAGCATATAAATATACTATTATTTCTACTTCTATAGCTATTCTTACATTTCTTTTAACATTAATTTTAATTAAATTATTTGGGGATAGATTATTTAATCTAAAAGAAATCTCACAACTTAATAATAATTTACAAACAGTATCAAATATTGCAAAGGTAGGCTTTTGGGAAGTTGATTGGAAAACAAATAAAATTACTTTTAGTGATGAACTTTATAATATCTTTGAAATAGAAGATAAAAGTACTGTTATTACTTTAGAAAAACTTTTTACATATTTTCCTACAAATATGTTAAACGAATATAAACAGGAGATAGAAAATTCTATAAATGAAAAAAGGGAATACTTTATCACTCAATCAATTATTACCGAAAAGGGTAATATAAAATATCTTCAAAGAAGAGGTAAACACTATTTTAATCATAACTCAGAGCTTATAAAATCTGTTGGAAGTAGTTATGATATAACAGAACAATATTTATCTGAAAAAAAGTATAAAGATTTGTTAGATTATGCATCAGATGGTATTCATATTTTAGATAAAGAAGGAAATATTGTAGAATTTAGTCAATCTTTTGCCAAAATACTTGGATATACGAATGAAGAGATGTGGGAATTAAATATTGTAGATTGGGATATCTTTATTTTAGAAGTAGAGGTAAAAAATAGAATAAAAGAGCTAATAGATTTTCCAAGTTCTTTTGAAGCAAAACATAAAAGAAAAGATGGCTCGATTATTGATGTTCAAATCAATGCAAAAGGAATAGAAATAAATGGAGAAGAATACCTTTATGCTTCCCAAAGGGATATAACAAAACAAAAAAAACTAGAAAAAGAGATTCTTAGTGAGAAAGATTTTATTTCAACTATTATTGATAATGCAAATGCAATTATTGCAGTAATTGATAATACTGGAAGAATGATTAAGATAAATAAATATGCCCAAGATTTTGTAGGATATACAGAAGAAGAAATAAGCAGTGAGCCATATTTTTGGTCAAGATTTCTACCAAAAGAAAAAGAACAAAATGTTTTAGAAATAGTAAAAAAAGCAAATAAAGGTGAGATAGTAAAAAACTTTAAAAATAGTTGGATTTCTAAAGATGGCGAAGAAAAAGTATTTGAATGGTCAAATATGCTTGTTCAAAAAGCTGATGGAAGCATGGATTATATTGCTACTATAGGAATAGATGTCACAGAAAATAACAAATTATTGGAAGAATTAAAAGGCGCTAAAAAAAATGCAGAAAAAGCCAATGTAGTAAAATCTGAATTTTTGGCAAATATGTCACATGAAATAAGAACTCCTATAAGTGGAGTAACTGGGCTTATATCTCTTATATTAGATATGCCATTAGAACCACTGCAAAGAGATTATTTAAAGAAAGCAAAAAGATCTTCAAATGCCTTGTTGAGTATTATTAATGATATTTTAGATTATTCAAAAATTGAAGCTGGAAAATTAGATATCATTGAGCAAGATTTTAGTTTAGAAGAAATTTTTAAAAATATTTCCAATCTTTTTGGATATGAAACATATAAAAAACAACTAGAATTTACTTTTGTATTAGATGGAGATATCCCTTCTTTAATAATTGGGGATTCTCTTCGATTAACACAAATATTAAATAATCTTGTGGGAAATGCTATAAAGTTTACTGAAAATGGATATATTGCATTAAAAAGTGAAATAAAAGAGATAAATGAAGATGAGGTTATTTTAAAATTTTGTATTGAAGATACGGGCATTGGGATAAGTAAAGAAGGTCAAAAAAAGCTTTTTAATACCTTTGAACAACTTGATACTTCAAATAAAAGAAAATATAGTGGCTCAGGATTAGGACTTTCTATTACTAAACAATTAATTGAACTTATGCATGGAAAGATTTGGGTTGAAAGTGAAGAAAGCATTGGTAGTAAGTTTTATTTTGAGATAAAGTTTAAATATATCAAGAAGTTTTACAAAAAGAAGAAAAATAAAGCTGTCAATAATGACAAATTTTTGATTATTGATGATAATAAAATAGAAAGTGAGTATATAAAAAACATATTAAATTCTTGGAAATTAGACTCTATTATTGAGTCTAATGAAGTAAATGCTTTAGAAATAATCAATAAACAAAAAATAGATTGTTTGATTATTAATTGGAATACTTCAACTACAAGTCGATTGATATTTTTAGAAAAATTAAAAAATATCAAGAAAGAAATAGATTATATTGTTTTGGTGACACCATATAATAAAAAGCTTATTTTAGATCTTTTTGAAAAACAAGAATTTAAAGTTACAAAATTACTGGAAAAACCTTTTACTCCATCAACTTTGCATAATACAATTTTTGATAAAAATAATAAAGATCTTACAAATAAAGAAGTATCAACACAAATTATATTAGTAAATAAAAAAAGAGCTTTATTGGTTGAAGATAATGAGACTAATCAAATCGTTTCAAAAGCAATTTTAGAAAAATTGGGGTTTATTATAGATATTGCAAATGATGGAGAAGAGGCTATAAAAAGTGCTAAAGATTTTTCTTATGATATTATCTTTATGGACTTGCAAATGCCAAATATTGATGGCTTTGAAGCCACACAAAGAATTAGAGAGTTTGACAAAAAAATACCTATTATTGCATTAAGTGCAGCTGTAATGCAAAAGGATAAGATGTTAACTAAAGAAGCTGGTATGAATGCTCATATCCCTAAACCAATCGTAGAAGAAGAATTAGAACGTGTAGTAACAGAATTTTTTGAAGTAACTTATAAAGAGACACATATAAAAAAGATACATGATAATAAGTTAGATAAGATATATGGAATAAATTTTAGAAAATTGATGGAGATATTGTCATTTGATGATAAAGAGGCTTTGTCTTTAATAAAAAAATATTACAAAAACTACAGTAATATAGAATCACAACTTGAAATCTTTAGTCTAAAAAGTGATGATTTTAATAGCTTTATTCATAAACTAAAAGGTGTAAGTGGAAATATACAAGCAGTGAAAGTTTATGATATTTGTTTTGAAATAGAAAAAGTAAGTGATGTAACAAAAGTATCTGAATTGATAAGTAACTTAAAAAATGAAATGAAAAAAATATTTGAATCTATAGAATTCAATGTCTTAAAAAAGAAAAATGAAGATAAATTAAATCATAATAATAAACAGATTGATAAAATGATAGAAGAGTTAATAAACGATGTCAACGAGGATAATTTTATTAAAAACTCGATAGTAGAAGAACTAATTAATTCTCTAAGAGATAAGATAGAAGAGAATCTATTAGAAAAAGTTGATAATAGTTTTTCTAATTATGAATATGAAAATTTGATAGAAGATTTAAAAAGTATTCAAAATATACTCAAGAAAGGCTAAAGATGGAAAAATTAACTATTTTAGTTGTAGATGATGAATCTATAAATATTCAAATAATATCTGAAATATTAACTGATGTGTATAATATAAAAATCGCTAAAAATGGGAAAAGTGGATATGAAGCCTATGAGAAGTATTCTCCTGCTTTAATAATCTCAGACATAAATATGCCTATTATGAATGGAATTGAAATGGTTTCAAAGATTAGACAAAAAGATCAAAATACAAAAGTGATATTTACAACATCCCATTCAGACTTAGATTATTTACTTCAATCAAGTTCATTAAAACTTACAAAATATATTTTAAAGCCAATAAAAAGAGAAGAGTTACTTGAAGCTGTAAATATAGCAGTTGAAGAGTTACAAAAATATAAAATAGTTTCAAGTCATATTTTACAGTTAAATAAAGAGTATGTCTGGCATTTTAAAACCTTAAATTTAATGAAATCAGATCAAGCTATCTCCTTAACACCAACGGAGAGAAAAATATTAAATTACCTTTTTTCAAATGTTGGCTCTATGGTTACTTATGATGATATTCTTTATGAAGCCTGGGAAGATTATGACATGCCAAGCAAACAAACACTAAAAACAATGATAACAAATCTTAGAAAAAAAATCCCCGAAAATATAATTCACAATATTTATGGCATAGGCTATAAAATCTTGACTACTCCTTGACTATCTAATTTTATACTTTCATTATAACTTGTATTTCCTATGAGAAATACAAATTCTTAAAATAAGGATTTATAATGAAAAAGTATGTAATTAGTCTACTTGTAAGTGGGATTTTATTAGCAGCAAATGCTAGCGAAAATGGTGAAGCAAAAACTTCTAGTGAAACACATAAGAAACATGAATCTCATGCATCTTGGAGTTATGTAGGTAATAATGGTCCTAAATTTTGGGGGACAATTAATTCTTCTTTTCAAACTTGTGAAAATGGAGAAAGACAATCTCCTATAAATATAGCAAAAGAAGCAACTGTTGCTACAAACTCTTTAGGAAATCTTTTCTTTGATTATAAAGATACAGATATTAGTATAGTAAATAATGGACATACTATCCAAGTAAATTCTGATAATCAAAGTTCTGCACTGTTTCAAGGTAAAAAATTCAAACTTTTACAATTTCATTTTCACTCAAAAAGTGAACATACTGTAAATGGAGAATATTATCCCTTGGAATTACACTTGGTTCATCAAGCAGAAGATGGTGAGTTGGGAGTTGTGGGAGTATTCTTTAAACTAGGTGATTATAATAGTTCATTACAAAAAGTATTAAAATTTATGCCTAAAGATGCTGGAGCTAAAAATGCGAGTGATAAGTTTAGTATTAATCCAAATGATTTTTTACCAAAAGATAGAGGTTATTATCATTATTTAGGTTCTCTTACAACACCTCCTTGTACACAAATCGTAGAATGGTATGTGATGAAAAATCCAATAACTTTATCACAAAAACAATTGGAACAATTTCAAAATTTATATAATGGAAATTTTAGACCAACTTATCCTCTTAATAAGAGAATAGTATTAGAAAAGTAAGGAAAAACAATGATTAACAATATGAAAATAAAAATAAAAATCTTTTTACTATTAGCAATAACATTAACTTCTTTATTAATAGTATCAGTAAGTTCATATGTTGGAATAAGTGCTGTAGGGCATGAAATTGAAGAGTTGGCAGAATCTCATATTCCATTAAATAGAGTAATTACAAATATTGAAGCTGGTATTTTAAAAGAAGAGGTTTTAACTTATGAGTTAATAATTGCTGCTGAAGATGTATTTAGTGAAAAGTTTCAAGAGGTCAAAGTAAGAATTGAGAAAATTGAAAAAACTTCAGAAAAAAATATAAAAGAGTGTGAAGAAATAGCATCAAAGGCTATAAATAAAAGTAGTGATGATGAAATCAAAAAAAGATATGAAGAGTTTTTAAAAGAGTGTATAGAACTTGAAAAAAGACAAAAAATGTTTGAAATCGGTATATCAAAATTAGTGCATGACTTAGAATCTGGAAATATTCAGGATATAGAAAAAGAGAAAGAAGAGCTTCATGAGTTGCTTTTAGGTTTAGATAAATTTGTAATAAATTTGACAAAACAAATTCAAGATTTAGTTAAAAAAGCAACAGCAAAAGCTAAAGATGATGAACATAGTGTAACTCTAACAATAGAGATAATCTCTATTTTAGCATTTATTATTTCGATTACATTTGGAATTTATTTAGCAAATAATATTAAAAATATGATAAACACTTTTCAAATTGGTTTATTAGGATTTTTTTCTTATCTTAACCGTGAAACTGCTGAGGTAAAACCTATAGCAATAAGCTCAAATGATGAAATAGGTCTTATGTCAAAAGTAGTAAATGAGAATATCATTAGAACAAGAGATTTATTAGAAGAAGATAGAGAACTAATTGATGAAGTTAAAAAAATAGTTACAAAAGTAAATAGTGGGATATTTAAACAAGAGATAACAAAAAATACATCAAATGAGAGTTTAAATGAATTGAAATCTCTTTTAAATGAGATGTTAAAAGTTTTGACGGCTAATGTTTCTGAAGATTTAAATAAGATTCAAGTAGCTCTTGATCACTACCAACAGTTAGACTTTAGACATAGAATTGAAGGTTGTAGTGGAAAAACAAGTGTAGGATTGACAAAATTAGCAGAAATAATTAATACAATGTTAGTAGAAAATAAGAAATCAGGAGTTTCATTAAATATTTCTGCACAAGCCCTATTAGGTAATATTACAACATTAAATAGTTCTTCAAATCAAGCTGCAGCTTCACTAGAAGAAACAGCTGCTGCTTTAGAAGAGATTACAAGTACAATAGTTAGTAATACCGAAAATGTAGTTAAGATGTCAAACTATGCAAATGAGTTGTCAGTTTCTGCAAATGAGGGTCAATCATTGGCTACTCAAACAACAACATCGATGGATGAGATTAATGCACAAGTAAGTGCAATAAATGAGGCAATTAGTGTAATTGATCAAATTGCTTTTCAAACAAATATTCTTTCATTAAATGCAGCAGTAGAAGCAGCAACTGCAGGAGAATCAGGAAAAGGATTTGCAGTAGTTGCTGGAGAAGTGAGAAATCTAGCATCAAGAAGTGCAGAAGCTGCTAAAGAGATAAAACTTTTAGTTGAAAATGCTACTATAAAAGCATCTGAGGGTAAAGAAATAGCTACAAGAATGATAAATGGATACTCTGGACTTAATGATAATGTTGATAAAACATTAGCTATTATAAAAGATATCGAATTAGCATCAAAAGAGCAACAAACTGGAATAGTACAAATAAATGATGCAGTAAATCAGCTTGACCAACAAACTCAAGCAAATGCAAGTGCCGCAGCAGAAGCGCAAGAAGTTGCAAATAATACATCAACAATTGCTAACAAAATAATTGAAGATGCCAATGAAAAAGAGTTCATTGGAAAAGAAGACATCTAAAAATACAATAAATAAGAGAGTTTTTACTTCTCTTATTTATCTTAAAACTTTCTAGAAACACCTATTACAAGTATCTTATAAATCCTTTTTTGTTACAATCTTAAAAATAAATAAACAAATGAGATAAAAGATGAAACAAAAACTTATTAGAAAGTGTCTTTTTCCAGCTGCTGGATATGGGACTAGATTTTTACCTGCTACAAAAGCAACACCTAAAGAGATGTTACCAATACTTACTAAACCACTTATTCAATATGGAGTAGAAGAAGCAATTGCTGCTGGCATGGATACCATGGCAATAGTAACAGGACGAGGTAAAAGAGCTATAGAAGATCATTTTGATATTTCTTATGAGTTAGAACATCAAATAAAAGGTACAAGCAAAGAACACTACTTAACTGAAATAAGAAGTGTAATAGAAAAGTGTACATTTTCATATACAAGACAAATAGAGATGAAAGGTTTAGGTCATGCTATTTTAACAGGTGGGGAAACTTTAATAGGCAATGAACCTTTTGCTGTAATACTTGCAGATGATTTATGTGACCATGAAGGAAGTGGAGTTTTAGCGCAAATGGTAGAGCTTTATGAAAAGTACAAATGCTCAATCGTAGCCATTGAAGAAGTGCCAAGAGATGAAACATATAAGTATGGAGTAATAGAGGGTAAAGAGATAGAAGATGGTATTTTTATGATAAGCAATATGGTAGAAAAACCAGATCCTAAAGATGCTCCATCAAATCTTGCAATTATTGGAAGATATATTTTAACACCTGATATTTATGAAATAATAAAAAATACAAAACCAGGTAAAAATGGAGAACTTCAAATCACTGATTCTCTTATGATACAAGCAAAAGAGAATATGGTAATAGGATATAAGTTCAAAGGTAAAAGGTTTGATTGTGGAAGTATTGATGGTTTTGTAGAAGCTACAAATCATTTTTATAATAAAGCGAAATAAGATGAAATATAATAAAAACTTTTATCAAATAAAATCAAATAAAGAAATATTTGAAAAAATAGAAAAAGAGAAGGGTTATATAGGCTATTATAATCTTCCATATCAAGATACAAGTGAAATAAAAGAGTTTGCAAAAACGGTAACTCAAAAAGACATAGTTGTTGTAGGTATTGGTGGAAGTTCTTTAGGAACTTTTGCTATTCATAAGTTTTTACAACATAAAGAAAATGATAAAAAACTTCACTTTTTAGAATCTACAGACCCTCTAGATTTACAAAGAAGAATTAGTAAAATAAATCTAAATGATGCACTTTTTATAATAATAAGTAAGTCAGGAACAACAGTTGAAACAGTTAGTATTTTAAAATACTTACACACACTTATAAATATAGATTCTAAAAATACCATATGCATAACAGAAAATGATAGTAAGCTAAAAACTTTTGCAAACTCTAGGGATATTAAAACTTTTGAAATCCCAAAAGATGTGGGTGGTAGGTTTTCTGTATTTTCAACTGTAGGACTTGTACCATTAGCAATTATGGGTTTAGATATAGATGAGTTATTAAGTGGTTGTAAAGAAGTAAGTGATAGCTTTTTTTCTAAAGATGAATATTATTCTTTACTTATGGAAAAAGCTAGATTCTTAGTTGAAAATAAAAATAGATTTAATATAAATGTTGTATTTTCTTATTCCCTTTTACTTGAGGGTTTTAATAAATGGTATGTTCAACTTTGGGGAGAGAGTTTAGGAAAGATAAATATAAATGGAACAAAACAAGCCTTAACACCTATTGGATTAGTAGGACCGATTGACCAACACTCTTTTTTACAACTAATAGTTGAGGGTAAAAGGGATAAGACGGTTACCTTTATAAAAATAGAAGATTTTCAAGATGAGATGACCATTCCTGATTTATCTTTGGAGGGGTTGGAAGAGTTAGATTATTTAAATGATATTAAATTTAAAGATTTGATAAACAAACAAGCTGATGCAACAATTGAAGCAATAGGAACATTAGATGATATCCCTTGTGATGTGATAACTATCCAATCACAAGATGAATTTAATATAGGAAAACTAATGTTCTCTTATGAGTTATTAACTTCAATTGTAGGAAAATTTGTACAGATAAATACCTATGATCAACCAGGTGTAGAAACAGGTAAAATCATTCTAAAAGAAAAACTAAAATAAAGTGAATTCTCTTATTACAAATGGGTCTAATAGTAATTTTTATACCCATTTAACAAAACTTTTAAGAACATGTAAAAGCTACTATTTCTCTGTAGCTTTTATAAACTTCTCAGGGGTGCAACTTTTACTTGATAGTTTGGAGTTTTGTCAAAAGAATGCAATTAAGGGCAAAATCCTAACTTCCACATATTTAAACTTCACCCAACCAAAAGCCTTAAAAAAACTACTTGAATATGAAGATATTGAGCTTAAAATCTATGATACAAGTCATTTTCAAAAAGGTTTTCACACTAAAGCATATATCTTTGAGTTTGAAGATGATTATAAGATACTTCTTGGCTCTTCAAATATAACAGCAAGTGCTTTTAAAAGCAATGTGGAATGGAATATAAAAACTATCTCAAAAAAAGATGATATTTTTACAAATGAGGTATTAAATGAATTTGATACTCTGTTTAACCAAAGTTTTGAAGTGAATGATTCATTTATAAGTGAGTATGAAACTTTTTATTTTAAAAACCAAATAGAAGAGTTCACATATAAAAGTAGTTTTACACAAAATAGCATGCAAGAAGAGGCTTTATATAATTTACAACACCTAAGAGATAAGAGACAAACAAAAGCCTTAGTGCTTGCAGCAACTGGTACAGGGAAAACTTATCTTGCAGCTTTTGATGTAAAAGCATATGAGGCTAAAAGAGTTTTATTTATAGTTCATCGGGAAAATATTTTAATAAAAGCAAAAGATAGTTTTGAGAAGATTATTCCAAACAAAACTATGGGTCTATATACGGGAAATAAAAAAGAGCTTGATAAAGAGTACCTTTTTACTACTATTCAAACGCTCAGTTCAAATTATGAAAACTTTTTAAAAGATGACTTTGATTATATAATAGTTGATGAAGCTCATCATATCACAAGTCCTAGCTATGAAAAAATTTGTGATTACTTTGAGCCTAAATTTTTATTAGGACTTACAGCTACTCCAAATAGAAGTGATGAGGGAAATATTTATGAAGTCTTTGATGAAAATATCGCTTGTGATATAAGGCTTAGTGATGCTTTGGAGCATAGTTTAATCTCACCTTTTCATTATTATGGAATATGCGATATTGAATCAATTGATTATGAAAATATTGATATTTTAAATATATCACAGTTATCTAAAGCTTTGATGGTAAATAAAAGGGTCGATTATATTATTGAAAAGATGGATTTTTATTCCTTTGATGGTAAGAAAAGAAAAGCTTTAGCTTTTTGTGCTTCAAAAGAGCATGCAAACTTTATGGCTGAAGAGTTTAGCAAAAAAGGAATCATGTCTATTGCCTTAACAAGTGGTGACTCCATAGAAAAAAGAGAAGAGTATATAAAAAACTTAGAAGATGATAATCATGACTTAGAAGTGATTTGTAGCGTGGATATTTTTAATGAAGGAATTGATATTCCCTCAATCAATAGTGTACTTTTTTTGCGACCAACAAACTCTTCAATAGTCTTTGTGCAACAACTTGGTCGAGGTTTACGAAAACATAAAAACAAAGAGTTCGTGACTATTTTAGATTTTATTGGTAATCACAATAGAGCCTATATGGTAGCCTTTGGATTATTAGGTGATAAGATTATAGATAAAGAGAGTTTGAAAATTGCACTTTCAAATGATTTTGCAAATATTGCTCATGCTTTTATTAGCATGGATGAGATATCTAAAAAAAGAGTATTGGAACAAATTGAAAAAGAGAATTTCTATTCGATGAGGTATTTAAAACAAAAATATTATGAATTTAAATCTTTGCTTTCAAATAAAATTCCTATGCTTGAAGATTATATTGCTTTTAGTGGCCACATTACTCCACTTGATTTTATTTCCGAGTCAAAATCATATATCGAGTTTTTACAAAAAGTTGAAGATAAAGATGAGATAAAAGCTTTATGCCAAGATGAAAATTTTATAAAAGCAATAAGATTTTGTGAGTTTTTATTACCCATAAAAAGAGTTTATGAGTTTGTTATTTTGAAGTATTTATTGACTCATAAATCCTGTGATGAAAAACAGATTTTTGATTTACTAAATAAAGAGTTAGATTTTGTTTGTAAAGATACAATAAAACACTCTTTTAGATATCTAAATCAAGAGTTCTTTGATAAGTTACAAGTGCAAAGATATCTAAAACTTGTAGATTTAAAAGATGAAAAACTTTTTATTACAAAAGAGTTTGAAAAGATATTAGAAAAAAAAGAAGCAAAAGTTTTCCTAGAACATAGTTTAAATTATGGAATTATAACTTACAAACAAACTTTCAAAGAAAAGAATTATGGTTTACCATTTTTAAAACTTCATGAAAATTACAACATGCTAAATATAGCTTTAGTATGTAATCTTGACAAAATACATACTTCCTTTAGAGGAAGTGGTTTTCTAAAGCATAAGGACGATTTCTTTTTGTTTATAACCCTACAAAAAGATAAGATATCAAAGTCATCAAAATATAAAAACAATTTTTTAAGTAAAAACTTAATCACTTATGTAAGTAAACCAAATATGAGTAGTGATAAAAGTGATGGATTAAGGCTAACTCAAAATATAAAATACAAAACAAGGTTACATCTGTTTGTAAGAAAGATCTCCCATGAAGATAAAAAGGTTCAACCCTTTATTTATCTGGGACGTTGTAATAGTAAATCTTATGATGGTAATAAACCTATAAATATAACTTTAGAGCTTGAAAGAGAAGTTCAAAATGGACTTTATGAAGAGTTTACAAAGGTTTTAGAAGAGTAGATTATACTCTTCTAAATAAAACTATTTTAATAAGTGCTCATACTTTTTATCAGTAAGTAGTTTTAGAAATGCCACAAGTGCATCAACTTTTCTATCAGTTAATTTTTGTGCTTTTAATTCTTCTTTCGCAATAGTTTCTTCAACTTCTGGATCAGCCCATTTTTTACCAGTTTCTGGATTTATTGTTCGTTCTTGATTATTATATTTATCATAAAACTCAATAACAGTTCTTAAATCTTTAAATACACCATTATGCATATATGGACCTGTAACTGCCACATTTCTTAGTGTTGGAACTTTAAATTTCCCTTTTTGATTTACATCTGTAACTGTTGGATTTGCCAATAATCCTTCATCAGCACTTTTTGTACCACTTTTTTTATTTAAAGCATGATTTACAGGTACTCCAATATTGTGATATTGAAAGTTTGTAAATGTCTCACCTTCTTTATCTTCACCTTTTAAAACATGACAAGTTGAACAAGAGTTATTATTATTTGAGAAAAATAGAGCTTTCCCTAAATCTTCAAGTGGAGTTAAGTCATATTCATCTCTTAAATATCTATCATATTTAGAATCAAATGGTGAAAATTCTGTTGTTCTTTCAAAACTTGCGATACTTTTTGTCAAAGCCACAAAAGCTTTTTTAGGATCTTTGAATATGTCTTTTCCATAAATATCTTTGAAAGCACTTACATAATATGGATTTTCTAGTACTCTTTTCATAACCTCATTTTCATTTGGCATTTCCATTTCTACTGGATTTAAAGGTGGTCCTCCTGCTTGGTCTTCTAAAGTACTAGCTCTCCCATCCCAAAATTGTCCACCAACATAAGCTTTTTCTTTTTTGTCATAATGAAAGCTTGGTGTTTGATTCGCATATGATGCTGTTGGTGCATTTCTTCCACCAACTGATTTACCATTATCTCCCAATGATGCCATATTTGAAACACCATTTCCTCTATGGTCACTAAATCCCATATCAGGATTGTGACATGTTGCACAAGACATAGTTTTATTTTTTGATAGGTTTTTATCAAAAAATAGGCTTTTACCTAAGGTTTCTTGTGGGGTTAATTCACTACTGTACATGCTTACAAAAAGTAAACTTGCAATTAAAATCGATTTTGTCATAATTGTCTCCTATTAAATAAGTTTCTGAAAGGAAAAAATAAAATACCTCTAATAGTTGTGTATTCTTTCATTTGTTCTTTTCTAAGTCCGAATTTTAAAACTTTTACATCTTTTGAGAGTTTTAAACTTCCAAACATATAATCCCAAATAGCCAAATATCCTCCATAGTTTTTATCAAAGTGTTTATTACTATGGTGTATTTGGTGCTGCTTTGGGGAAATAAATATTTTTTCTAAATATTTACCATATGAGATTGGTACATGTGTATGTCTTAAGTTTGACCCTAAAAGGGAAAAAATAACAATAAATACATTTGCACCAAATATCATATAAATATCAATCATAGCTCCAAAAAAATATACAAATATACCAGTTACAAAACCAACACTTAAACTATATCTTAGTCCAAAAAGTATATTTTCAACTGGATGAACTCTGTAAAAAGTAAGTGGGTTTAGAACTTTTGCACTATGATGAACTTTGTGAAATTCCCATAAGAATTTTACTTCATGTAAAAGTCTATGTAATATATACCTTGTAAAGTCACTACAAACAAAAAGAGCTAAGGTATATAAAAGTAGGGTTTCTTTATATGAAAAAAAAGTGTTTTGAACCATTCCAAAATTTAGATATAAAAATCTTGAAACAGCAAAAGCCACTGATTTTGCACTTAAAATAAATGGTATTAATAAAAAAACATTTATAAAGTATCCCAAAAAAAAGTAAGAGTAATCAAGTTTTGCACTTGGATGTAACCATAACTTTGATGACAATATTACTTTATTACTTTTTTTTGTATAGATAAAATATATAAATGTTATTAAAATCGATGAAATAATATAAACCCAAAAGATTCTTTTATTTGGGTTTATAAGATATCCAAATACCATTAAATCGTTCAACTTAGTCTCCATCAGCCTCTAAAATTTTAGCTGTGATACTAAGTTGTTCAATCAAAGATAAAAAGTAAGATACATGAAGTTCATTTACTGCATCATACAAATCTTTTGAATTATTTTTTGCGCTTTTAAGAGCTTTGTTTAATAAAGCTTGTGCTTCTATAGTCTCTTTTTTTGCTCCATTTTCTTTCGCCATATTTGCAAAATTGTAATATTTTTGTTCACCTATAATCTCTTCATTTGCTTCTAATATAGCTACAATTGCTGCATTTGTATTATTACTTAAAATATACTCTTTTTCTTTATGGGGAACCTTTATTCTCCACTCTTTTAGTTTATAAGTACTAGCAATTAAAGTATTCATAACTAAACTATTTTCCCATAGGTCATCTTTTTTAGTTCTAGTTAAATAACCCTCATAAACTTCTTTTATATCATCTAACTTAGAGATAATAGAATCAACAATAACATCTGCTATTGCTTTTTCTCTTTTTGTAATTGTTTTATCATTAAATAAAACATACTCTAAAGCATTTACCGTTTTAAATGAGTTTTTAAAAAGTGCAATTTGTGGTTCATCTTTTGAGTCAATAACTCTTTGCATTTGAACACTAAGATCTTCTTTTAGATTATGAAATACATCAATATATCTTGGAGTATCAATATAATTATCATCAATATCTCCTGCAAAATAAAATGCTTCAACTTTTTTCCATGATTTTATGAAAGTAGTAAAGTTTTGTGCAGAATAATCTTTTTTTAGAATTTGTGCATTTTTTATAGTATTGTCAACATTTACTATTGAAACATTTTTTAAAATAGAATCAAGCATAGTATCTTTTGCAAATAATGACATGAAACTTATAATAAGTATCAAAAATATTTTTTTCATTATAATCCTTTTAGAAACTCAATTAAAAGTTTCTTTTCTTTTTTATTTAAAGCAACATAATTTTCTTTTGCCTTTGTTGCTTCTCCTCCATGCCATAAAATAGCCTCTTGAAATGTATTCGCTCGTCCATCATGTAATAATCTATAAGCTTTTTTTTCAACAGTATATCCCCACAATGGAGTTGTTCTAAATTCATTTTTTGAAGCTTGAAACTCACTTCTTCCATCACTTAAACCCTCTCCCATATCATGTAATAAAAGATCCGAAAAAGTATAAATATCTGTACCGTCATTTGCTTTTAATGAGGGCACATGACAAGAAGTACATCCAATCTTAGAAAATACTTCTATACCTTTTTCAAAGTTTTTACTTTTTGTTGGAGTATAAGTTGGAAGATTTTCTAAATAATAAGTAATTGCATCTAATCTTTCATCTGTAATATCTATCTCATCTCTAGCTTTTGGAGCTTTTAAACAAGCAGTTTGAGATTTAGTACAATTCTCACCTTTTAAAAGACTTGTTGTCAATCCCATATCATTAAATGCTGCATTTGCTATTTGTTCTTTTACAAAAGCAACACTTGCTTTATATGTAAATCTCCCTAACTCTTCTTTTTTTGTAATTTTTGAATAAACATAATTTGCTCTTCCACTTATTCCATCATGATTTGAATCATTTTCATCCACATTTGCAAGAATTGATTTTTCATCTATTTTTGAAAGCAAACCCATTCCATAAAGCGTTGGAGCAATTTTGTATGATATATTTGTTGAATTAGTAAGATGACCATAATTTAGATTTTTTAAAGTATATTTTGGTTTATAAATATAGTGTTCTTTATTGTCAAAAAAAAGTTTTATTTTCTCAAAGTCAATATTTACATTTGCTTCATATGGAACACCTTGTACCCCACTTATAGATATTTGAGCACCATAAATTGGATCAGGAATAAAACCATCTCTTTTTAAAATATTTTTATGCAATTTTGAATTATCTGAGTCAATTGAAAGTTTTGGAATTAAAGACTTTGAAGCTTCATTTTTTTTATTGTATAAAACACCTCTTGCAGTGTTTGGGTGACATGCTATGCAAGCATTTGCATTAAACAAAGGTCCAAGACCATCCCTTGCAGTTGTGGCACTAGGTGCCTCAACCCAAGGAATAGTAAAAAAACTTCTTCCTAATATATATTTATCATAATCTTCATTATTCATCTCTTGTTGAGTTGAATATAGAGTTGTTGTAAATAATAGTAAAAATGCTAAGAGATTAAAGTTTAGTTTCATCTGCGTCTGTTACATCATCTTTTGTTAAGCTTATTCCATTTGCACTAGCAACATCAACCATAGTATCACCAAGTTTTCTCATTTCATTTTTAAGTTTTACAATCACTTTTGACATAGGACTTGTTGGTCTTATTTGATAATCAAAATGTTCTTTTGTTTTTGCAGTTTCGTCTACTAAGGCAATTTTTTCTTCAATTGATTTCATAAGTTTTTCAATTTTTGCTTTAGAATCTCCATCCACTTTATCTAAAAGAGATGGGCCATATTTTTTCCCATTATAAGTTGAAGTTAAAATGTTTTTGAAACCTTGATAATTCATAGCGATATCTCTATGCGTATTATCAGAGAAACAAGAATGCTCATCTTCTTCAGATGGTGTTAATACAGCAACTGCAATTCTTTCATTTGCTAATTCTGATTTCATAAATACACCCATACCTGCAATGATTTGTTTTAAAGCATCATTTTGAGAGATGTTTTTTGATGCATTATCACCTTTTAATTGATCTAAAATAGCAGCTCTATATAATCCTTTAGTTCCATCAACATTTTTTGCCCAAGCAGAAGTTACAACTTCTAAGTCACTTACTATTTTTTGTGAAGCAGCTTTTAAATACTCTAATCTTCTTGGAGCATCTCCATCACTTGTAAAATCACTTAATGGTCTTTGACCTGCAGTCATTGGGCCATTTGTAATTGAATCTTTTAAGAAATTTGAATAATCTTGATCTTGTCCCCATAATAAAAATTCTACAGCATGGTATCCACTTGCAACATTTGCCTCTCCACCATCTTCATTTAATTCTGAAATAGCATTAGCAGTAATTTTTGTTACATCAACTGGTTTTGCATCTTCTCCTCCTGGATTAAATACTCCAACAGTATCAATAATATTACCTGCGGTTTTTTTACCATTTGCATCAATTGTATAATCAATCATATTTTCATCTAATGGCCAAGCATTAATTTGTCCTTCTAAGGCATCATAACTTTTTGCAACCCATCCATCTTCTGCATCAATTGGACCATTTGATAATCTAAATGCTTCAGTTTGACCATAACTTTCTCTTGAAGTTAACCAAGCATTTTTTGCATTTTGTAAACTTTCTTCTGTAGGATTAGAAGCAAATTTATCAATTGCTGTTACCAAAGCTTTTGCATCATTTAATGCATCTGTATAATTATCAATTGCAATATTAGCATAAGCTTCTAATATTGTTTTTGATTTAACAACTTCTTGTTTAGTGCCAGTATTTGATTCCGTAACGCAACCAGTTAGTGCAATTGCAGTTACAACTGAAAGTGAGATTAGTAGTTTTTTTGTGTTATTCATATTTTATTTTCCTTTTAAAATGCGTAAGTTACGCTTGGTTTAGATTTTATTATAATTGTTATACCATCATAATCAACATAAGTCAGATGTCAGAGAAAAGCGCAATATCTCATGATTCTGTATCTTTTTCATTTATTCCTTTCTTTAGATTAAGCAAGCAACTCTTTTGCAAATAAATGTGCTTTAGTTGAATCAATATTCTTATGTTTCATATTCAAAACTTTAACTATTGAACATACCATTCTTGAACTCTTTTCAAGACCAGATTCTCTAAGTACTTTTCTAATTTCTCTTTTCAAAAGTAAATCAGACATGAATTAATCCTTTATGATAATAATTCTCATAATCCTACAAAAAGAAAACTTAATTTATGATAAAATGATAATTATTATCATTAAAATTTAAGATATTTTATGTTTTTTTTGCTAAAAGGTAGAATATCTTATAATATTAATAATGATTATCCAAATTGATTATGTTAATAAACTATTAATTAATTATTTATATAATACAAATAAAAAAAGGTAACTTTTGTATAAACTAATTATTATGCTAGTTCTCTGTTCATTACTTAATGCAAATGAATTAGAAGTGTTAAAAGATAGCAAAAAAGTACTAAGACAAACAGAAAAGAAGATAATACAAAAGAACTATGAATCTTCAAAAAATGATTGGATAGCTCCAATTACTATTAGCTCAGGATTAAACAGAAGTCATTCTTTTAATTCTGAAAGTGATAGTTTAACAAAAAGTGTTTCAATTGGATTTTCTCAATCAATATATAAATCAGGAGGAATAGAGTTTACAATCAAGAATGCAAAAGATGTGCTAAACTCTGATCTAATAGCTTGGGAGATTGAAAATAAAGCAATTTTAGAGACAATTTACGAGACTTTATTAGAAATTAAAAAAGTAAAACTGCAAATTGAACAAAGTGAATACTCTTTAAAAAATAAAGAAATAGAGTTAATCTTAAAAAAAATTCAATATGAAGCTGGAAATGCAGATATTACAGAATTAAATGATGCAATTATGTCAAAAAATACTCAATACAAAGAGAATATATCTTTAATAAATTCACTAAAAGACAAAGAATATGAATTGTCTAAATATACAAATTTAAAATATAACCAAATAGATTTGATTGACTTTAAAATAATAGACAAAAATAAATTTTTGAAAAATAATTTGAATATTAAATATGAAAATTCTAAAGTGAAAGTTTTAGATAGTTCTTATAAAAAGTTAAAGAGCTCGTATCTTCCTCAACTTTCAGTGGGAACAAATTATTCATATTCAAGAAATGAAAATCTTCAAAGTGATACGCAATCAACTTCAAAAAATGGTTCTATTTCTTTGAATTTATCTATGCCTATTTATGATATAAATAAATCTAGTACAGTAGAAAAATCAAGATTAGAACTTCTTAAACAAAAAATTGCACTTAATGATATAAAAGATGAAACTTTGTATGAGTATGAACAAATATTAACTCAAATAGATACTTATGAACAACAAAGTAAAATTATAAAAGAAAATTTAAATTTATATGATGAATTAATAAATGCTAATCGGAATTCAAATGAATCAGGAATGAGTTCTGATTATGATTTAGAGATATTGGAAAATACAAAAAAAATTAATGAATATGATTTGACAATAAATAATATTGATATAAAACTTCAATATTCTAAATTATATTTTAAAACAAAGGTATAAAAAGATGAATGAAACTTTACAAAATGATTTAGATAAATATAAAAGTAAAAAAGGAAAGAAAAGTAATCTTTTTATAGGAATATTTTTATTATTGATTATTGTTGGACTTTGTTTTTATTTTTTTATGTTTAATCAAAATGAACAAAAAGAGTTTCATTATGATACTTCCAAAATCAAAAAAGGTGATTTAGAAGTAGTAGTTTCAGCTACAGGAAATTTAAAACCAACAAATAGTGTAGATATTGGAATTGAAGTTTCAGGAACAATAAAAGATATATATGTAGATTTTAATGATGAAGTTAAAGTAGGGCAAATATTAGCAAAACTTGATACTACAAAATTACAATCACAAGTAGATAGTTCAAAAGCATCATTAACTATTGCAAAAGCAAATTTAAAAGAAAATGAAGTAAATGTAAAAAGTAAAAAATTAACTTATACTAGAACATTAAGAATGTATGAACAGTCAGGTGGAAAATATCCTTCTCAAAATATACTTGATGAATCAAAATTTGATTATGAAAGTGCTCTTTCAAGCTTTGATTCAATGGAAGCAAAAGTAAAACAAGCAGAGTTTAATCTAAAAACTGATGAACAAAATCTTGATAAAGCAGTTGTAAAATCATCTATTAATGGAATAGTTTTAAATAGAGCAGTAGAAGTAGGACAAACAGTTGCTGCATCTATGTCAACACCTGTATTATTCACTTTAGCAAAAGATTTATCAAAAATGGATTTAGTAGTAAGTATAGATGAAGCAGATGTTGCAGATATAAAAAAAGGGCTAAATGTCACCTTTACAGTTGATGCTTATCCAAAAGAGACATTTAAAGGAAAGATAAAACAAGTAAGACTAAATCCTGTAGAAGTAAATGGGGTAGTTACATATGAAACTGTAGTTTTAGTAGACAATGAAAAACTATTTTTAAGACCAGGAATGACTGCTAGTGCAGAGATTATTACAAAAGAATCAAAAGATAAATTACTTGTACCAAATAGTGCTTTAAGATTTAAGCCTACTTTGATAAATAAAGATAACAAAAATGGGGCTGGAATAGTTGGTCCTAAAAGACCAATGGTAAAAAGAGAAGCAAAAAGTGTAGGGAAAATAGAATTTGGGAATGTTTGGATATTAAAAGACAATAAACCACAAAGAATAAGAATAAAAATTTTGGATACAAACGGTACGGTTACAAGTGTTGAATCAAAAGACTTAAAAGTAGATGATGAAGTAATTATTTCTCAAAGTAGTGATGATGAATGATAATGAAGTAGTAATTGAGTTTAAAAATATAGTTAAGACCTATGGAAAAGGGGAAGCTATAACTCATGCCTTAAATGGTATAGATTTTTCTATAAGAAGAGGAGAATTCATATCTATAATGGGAGCAAGTGGAAGTGGTAAATCAACTTCTATGAATATAATAGGCTGCTTAGATTCTCCAAGTAGTGGAGAGTATTTATTTAATAACATAAATGTAGAAAAACTAAATAGAAACCAATTAGCAGTAATAAGAAAGAATTATATTGGTTTTGTTTTTCAAGGCTTCAATCTTTTAGGTAGAACAAGCGCTTTAGAAAATGTGGAATTACCATTAATTTATAGAAAGGTTCCAACAAAACAAAGAAAAATCTTAGCAATGGAAGCTTTAAAAAAAGTTGGTTTAGAAAGTGTTGCAAATAATGCACCTTCTCAACTTTCAGGTGGACAACAACAGCGTGTTGCAATTGCAAGAGCATTAGTAACCGATCCTTTAATACTTTTAGCAGATGAGCCAACTGGAAATTTAGACAGTATAAAAAGTGTTGAAATATTGAATTTATTAAAACAGTTAAATGAAGAGTTAAATATCACAATTATTATGATAACCCATGAAGAGGAGATGGCAGCTTATTCAAATAGAATAATTTATTTTAGAGATGGACATATCGATGATAGTTTGAAAAAAGGATTTAAATAATGTTATTTAAAGCCTTTTTAATTGCCATAAAAGAGATAAGAAGAAATATCTTACGCTCTATTTTAACAGTTTTGGGAATAGTAATTGGAGTTGCTTCTGTTATAGGAATGGTTATGCTAGGTGATGGAACAACCGCTAGTGTAAAAGAAAATATTGAAAAACTTGGAACAAATATGTTAATCCTTCGTGTTGGACAAGAAAGAAGAGGAGGGCCTAGAACTGATAACAGTGCAAAAGCTTTCAAGATTGATGATGTTACTGCAATAAAGAATCAAATTGATAATATGAAAGCAGTAGCACCTGATAATAGTACAGGAGTCAATTTAATCTATTTAAATAAGAGTTATACCTCAAGTGTTGTTGGTACAAACAATGATTATTTTGTAATAAAAGATTGGAAACTAAAAGAGGGAAGATATTTTGATGAAAGTGAATTAAATAGTGGAAAATCATCTTGTATTTTAGGTACCACAATTGTCAAACAACTATTTGGAAGTGAAAATCCAGTGGGAGCTAAAATAAGACTAAAAAACTTTTCCTGTAATGTCATTGGAGTATTAGAGTCAAAGGGAGCTTCAACTTTTGGACAAGATCAAGATGAGATAGTAGTTGTTCCTTTACGAATGTTACAAAGAAAGATTCAAGGAAATAAAGATGTAAAATCTATAATTATTTCTGTAAATTCAAATAAAAACATCAAAAAAGCCAAAAAAGATATTACACTTTTGATGCAAGATAGAAGAAGTATAAAAGTAGGGGAAAGTGATAACTTCTATATAAGGGATATGGAAGATTTACTTTCTTCTATGACTTCTACAACACAAATGTTAACTTATTTATTAGGTTCAATCGCAGCAATTAGTTTACTTGTGGGAGGTATTGGTATTATGAATATTATGCTTGTATCTGTAACTGAGAGAACAAAAGAGATAGGAATAAGACTTGCTATTGGTGCAATGGAGAGTGAAGTTTTGCTTCAATTCTTAGTTGAAGCTATAGTTTTATCTACACTTGGTGGAATTATTGGAATAATATTAGGTATTAGTATAGGTTATATTGGTGTTTCATCTTTTGATTTACCCTTTATAATAAACGAAAAAATAATTTTAATAGCATTTTTCTTTTCTACTCTTATAGGTGTTATTTTTGGATATTTTCCTGCAAGAAAAGCTGCAAGACTTAACCCAATTGATGCATTAAGATATGAATAGATTATAATTATAATAACGATTATCAATTTTAATTGAAACTTAAGCTTCTCTTTGTTAATATCCCATTAACTTTTAGTTAACCTCATTAACTCTGTGTTAACTAAATGAAAATGGAGTATTAGCATGAATGGAAACAAAGATAGAAAGATTGAATCAAAAGAGATATTTCAAAAAGAAAACTCTATTCAAATCATCCATGATGGACAAGCTTATTATCTAAAAATAACAAAATCAAATAAACTAATACTTACCAAATAAACAAAGTCTAGCCAGCAAAAGTAATTTTTCTACATATAGCCAGCCAAAAAATCAAATCAAATCTTTTTAAATAGTCAAATTATTTTCTATTTAAAACTTTTATTTCTTGGAGGAAATGAGTGGAAAAATATATCGTAAGTAAAAAACATAAAACTACAAACTATTTAGGTGCTTCAGTTGTAACAGCTAGTGTATTATTATCAAGTCCAGTTATTCTAAATGCGGATACAACTATGTCGAATCCTACAGTTTTACCCATAAATGTAGTAGAGACAAAAGAAAAAGAACAAAACTATACAAATAGTTATAAAGTAAATAAATCTTCTTCATCAAAAATCACACAAGATTTAATTGATACTCCCCAAACAATTTCTGTAGTAACTGAAAAAGTATTAAAAGAACAACAAGCAACAACTCTACAAGAAGCTTTGAGAAATACTCCTGGTATTACTTTAAACTTAGGTGAAAATGGTAATACAAATGAAAAAAATAATATCATGATGAGAGGTTTTGATACTCAATCAAGTATTTATAAAGATGGAGTAAGAGATAGTTCAAACTCTGTAAAAGATATGTATAATACAGAAGCTGTAGAGATTACAAAAGGTGCAGTTGGAGCTGATAATGGAAGAGGTGTTTCATCTGGATATATAAATCAAGTAACAAAATCACCTAAAAATAAAGATGCTGCTGAGGTTAGTCTGGGTTATAGTACAGGTGAAAATGGAAGGGTAACAGCTGATTTAAATAAAAAATTAAATGAAACAACTGGTTTAAGAATAAATTTACTAAAACATAAAGGCGATGTAGCAGGAAGAGATGTTGTAGAGATAGATAGAACAGGAATAGCTGCTTCATTGGGGTTTGGAATAGGAACAAACACTAGAACTACAATCAATTATGAAAGATTTAAGCAAGATGATATCCCTGATGCAGGAGTACCTACTATTGGGCTTAATAGTGTACCTTATTTTGCATTAGAAGCTGCAGGTATAAGTCCTAAAAAAGCTGATAGAGAAGACTTTTATGGTAGTAAATCTGATTTTGAAAAAGCTACTTCAGATACATTTGGTTTATTATTTGAACATGATTTCTCTGATTCTACAACAATAAGTAATATTACGAAATATTCAAAAACGAAACAAAGAATGATAACAAGAGGATTAGCCTCTGCTGATGTAACAGATGTAAATAATCCTAATTCTTGGACTGTTAATAGGTTTTCTAATCAAAAGTGGGAAGAAAATGAAATAATTGTAAATAAAACAAATCTTTCGTCAAGCTTTGAAACAGGGAGTATTTCACATAGTTTGAGTACAGGATTAGAGTTTATAAAAGAGAAAAAGACATCAAAATCTTATAAAAATGTAGGAGCTATGTCAGCTGCAAATTTGTATAATCCAAATCCAAGTGATTCACTTACAGGAAGAGATTTATCATTTACTCCTAAAAATCTTAAAGTTGAGGTTGAAACTGCAGGTGTATATTTATTTGATTCTATTTCCTTAACTGATAAATTTATGTTTATAGGGGGAGGAAGACTTGATAAATATAAATTAAAAGAATCAGGTATTAACAGCTCAGGAGGAAGAAGAGGAACTCCTGTTACATATGGTCCTGTTGATGAAGAAGATAAAGGTACTTTAAAAAGTTGGAAATTAGGTTTTGTTTATAAACCACTAGAAAATGGAAGTATATATATATCACATGCAACTTCACAATTGCAACCAGGTGGAAAAACATTAACTTTATCTACAGGAGATACAAGTTTAGATAATCCAAATAA
The DNA here is from genome assembly GCF_048571125.1 of Arcobacter siniprincipis (SeqCode). NCBI lineage: Bacteria > Pseudomonadati > Campylobacterota > Epsilonproteobacteria > Campylobacterales > Arcobacteraceae > Arcobacter > Arcobacter siniprincipis (SeqCode). The sequence goes on from NZ_CP182343.1 coordinate 364,521, forward strand.
AGACCCAGAAGAGTCAACAACAACTGAATTAGGTACAAAGTGGGATTTCTTAGATAATAGATTATCTTTAACAGCGGCTATTTATAGAACTTTAGCAAAAAATCAAATAACTGAAGAAGATGATGGAACATATACACAAGAAGGTGAAAAAGAGGTAAAAGGTATCGAAATTGGAATTGTTGGTCAAGTTACTGATAAATTTTCAATTAGTGCAGGGTTTGCTAAAGATAAAACAAAATCTAAAGCAAAAGGTAGAAGTGATGATGGTGCAGCTTTAAGATTTACACCTGATTGGAGTGCAACTTTATGGAGTACTTATAACTTTACGCCAGCCTTTACTGTTGGGTTAGGTGCCACATATATGGGTGAACAAAAAGTTTCATCATCAAAATCAGGACAAGATACTCCTGTAAATGGAAGAATGACAGTAATAGAAGACTTCTTAGTATTTGATGCTATGGCTTCATATAAAATAGATAAACATTCATCTTTGCAGTTAAATGTTTACAACATTGCAGATGAAGAGTATGTCGCAAATACCAATAAAGATGGATTTAGATATACACCAGGAGCTGCAAGGTCAGCTTTATTAACTTATAGTTATAAATTTTAATCAAAATTAGTCCCCCTTTTTGGGACTAGTTTATAAAAAGGAATAAAATGCTTTTACACATACCAAATGTATTAACAAAGGAACAAATAAAAGAGTGTAGAAAACTCTTAGATGAAGCTATTTGGATTGATGGAAAACTAACAGCTGGTAGTCAAGCTGTTAATGTAAAAAGTAATCTACAACTAGCCGAAAATGATCCTTTGTTAAAACATTTAAGAGATATTATTACTTCTACTTTAAAATCAAATCCTCTTTTTGTCTCAGCTGCCTTGCCAAATCATATAATTTCACCTTTTATAAATAGATACGAAAATAGTGGTGCCTATGGGAATCATGTTGATAATTCAATTTTATATGATACAACAGTTGGTAAAAACTTTCGTACTGATATTTCTTGCTCTTTGTTTTTTACAGAACCTGAAGAGTATGAAGGTGGAGAAATGATTATAGAAGATACTTTTGGAACACATGAAGTGAAACTTCCAGCAGGTGATCTGATACTCTATCCTTCTACTAGTTTACATAGAGTTGAACCAGTTGTCAGCGGTGTAAGAATGGTAAGTTTTATGTGGACTCAAAGTATGATTAGAAGTGCATGGAAAAGAAGTATATTATTTGAACTTGATAATACAATTCAAAGTTTAAGAGCTAAGTATGGAGAGACACAAGAAGCTGTAAATCTATCTATTCATTACCATAAGTTAATTCAAGAATGGGCGGAACTTTAAAGTGAATACTATAGAGCCAAAATTAGATTACATACCAAATGAAATTGTTAGTGTTGATGATTATGAAAGCTTTGCAAAATCTAGAGTAGATGCAAATGCTTGGGTTTATATTTCAAGCGCTTCAGCAGATGAAATCACTTATAGAGCGAATAAGCAAGCATTTGATAAAATACATCTTCTAAGTAGAACTTTAGAAGATGTAAAAGCTGGGAATACAAAGTTAAATCTATTTGGGCAAGAGTATGCCCATCCTATTTTTTTAGCTCCGGTTGCATATCAAAAATTAGTTCATGGTGATGGTGAAATTGCAAGTGCTCAAGCTGCTAATGCCATGGAAGCCTGTATGATGGTAAGTGGTTTTTCAAGCACTTCTTTGGAAGAAGTAAGCTCCCATTCCAATTCACCTTTATGGTTTCAATTATATATGCAAATTGATATGAATGAGAATTTGTTTTTAATAAAAAAAGCTGAAAACTTAGGATATAAAGCACTAGTAATTACAATAGATGCTCCAATTGCAGGAATTAGAAATAAAGAACAAAAAGCAGGCTTTTGTTTACCTTCTCATATAGAAGCTATAAATTTACGAGGAATGAAACAATTAACTTTAGATTTAAACTCAACTCAAAGTAGCATTTTTGATGGGGTTATGGCACATTCTCCTACTTGGGCAGATATAAAATTTATAAAAGAAAATACGAAACTACCAGTTATTTTAAAAGGTATTACTCACCCCTCTTATGCAAGAAAAGCACTTGAACTTGGGATTGATGGTATTATTGTCTCAAATCATGGAGGAAGAACTTTAGATACTCTTATTCCGACAATTGATATTTTACCAAAGATTGTTGAGGCAGTTGGTGGAAAAATCCCAGTTTTACTAGATGGTGGAATTAGAAGAGGAACTGATATTTTAAAAGCTCTTGCTTTTGGAGCAAGTGCTGTTTTAATTGGTAGACCAATTATGTTTGCCCTTGCTACATCAGGAGCTTTAGGTGTGGCACATATTTTAAAAATACTAAGAGATGAGTTAGAAATATCTATGGCACTTACGGGATGTAAAACCCTTAAAAATATTACAAAAGAAATTTTATTTTAGAAAAAAGGATTTAAATGCATAAAAAATTTTTATTTAAAGTGCATATGGTTTTGGGTTTAACAGCTGGAGTTATTTTACTAATTATGGGAATAACGGGAGCAATGTTATCTTATCAAAAAGAGATATTAAAATATATAAATAAAGATAGTTATTTAGTAGAAGTTCCAAGTACAAAAAGACTATCTTCAAAAGAGATATTAGAAAAGTTTGAGCAAAAATTTCCTGATGCAAAAATAAATGCATTTAGTTTTTCAAGTGATGAGAATAGATCTGTAGCTATTAATGTAAAATCTAATGGGGAGGGAAAACTAGCAAGAAGAGGAATAAATTATTATGTAAATCCTTATACGGCAGAAGTTTTACCAAGTACCCAAGGATATTCATTTTTTAAACTTATCGAAAGAATTCATAGGGGATTAATAATTGGAGAAGTAGGGAAACAACTAAGCGGAATCTCTACCTTTGCACTTTTAGTACTTATGTTTAGTGGGATATATGTTTATTGGAAAAGAATAAAAAACTCATTTTTCAAAAGTTTTACTTTTAGTTTTAAGGATAAAAAAAGAGCATTTTTATCTAATATGCACTTTGCAATTGGAATGTGGGTAATACCTTTTTATTTATTATTATGTATTACAGGTGTTGCTATGACATATGATTGGGTAAAAGATGGCTTATACAAAGTCTCAGGAGTTGAAAAACCTATACGACAAAAAAGAATGCCAGCACCAAAAAATAACGAAGCTGAAACTATAGTTTATCTATCAAATAATGATGTAGAAAAAACAATTCAATTATTTAATAAAAATGTTAAAGAGTATGAAAATGCTACTTTGCAAATTGGCAAAAAAAGTGATGTAGTAAAAATAAGTTATTTTGCAAAAAATGCCATTCATGATAGGGCAAGAAGTGAAATAACACTAAACACAAAAACAAATGAAGTAATAAAAAATGATAGATTTGAAGATAAAGCCTTAAATGATAGGTTGATGAGAAGTATTATTCCTCTTCATACAGGAGAATATTTTGGTCTTTTAGTTCAAGGAATATTAGGACTATCATCTTTAATGATGGCACTATTTACAATAACTGGTTTTATGATGTATTTCAAAAGAAAAAATAAAAAATCAGCTAAAAAAATATAATCTAACAAAAAACACCTACTAACTAGCTATTTTTCTTAGTAATATAAATAAAAACTAGGAAAATAGCTTTGAAACAAATCCTTTGGTTTAGACGAGATCTAAGAACACAAGATAATAAAATCTTAGAAAAAGCATCCAATGAAGTACTGCCCATATTTATTTTTGACAAAAATATTTTACAAAAACTAGATATTGATGATAAAAGAGTTACTTTTATTTATGAGGCAGTATTAGCTTTAAAAAAATCACTTCAAAGCCTTGGATTAGATTTATATATATTTTTTGACACTCCTAAAAATGTTTTTATGAAGCTTAAAAAAGAGGGCTTTGATGAAGTATTGTGTTCAAGTGATTTTGACTCATATGCTATAAAAAGAGATAAAGAGATAAATGAAATATTGCCTTTAAAAAGATATTTTGACTCATATTTGATAAATCCAAGAAGAAATCTAAAAAAAGATGGAACACCTTATAAAGTATTTACTCCTTTTTACAAATCATTATCTTGGTTGAGTTCCTCAGATAAAATAGGAGAAGCCCAAATAAATCAAAATCAAAAACTATATAAATATGAAAATAAAACTCCTTCTTTAGAAGAGTTAGGATTTAAAAGAGCTGATTTACCAGAGTTTTTAAAAAAAACACCACAAAACAGGCTAGATGATTTTAAAGAAAAAGTAGAAGAGTATGAAAAAAACAGAGATATATTTTATAAAGATGGAACTTCAAATTTAGGAGTTGATTTAAGATTTGGAACTCTATCTCCTAGAATGATTTTTAATGAAATAAGAAAATCAAATAAAAGAAATAGTGAAATATTTATAAGACAGCTTTTTTGGAGAGAGTTTTATAACTATATTTTATTTCATTTTCCAAAAAGTGAAAATGAAAACTGGAAGAACATAGAAATAACTTGGAGTGAAGATGAAGAAGATTTTCAAAAGTGGTGCGAAGGTAAAACGGGAATTCCAATAATAGATGCGGCAATGAGACACTTTAATAAAACAGGAATGATGCACAATAGACTTAGAATGATTGTCTCTTCTTTTTTATGCAAAAATCTACTTATTGATTGGAAAAAAGGTGAGCATTATTTTGCAAAAAAATTGCTTGATTATGATGCAAGTTCAAATATAGGATCATGGCAATGGGCGGCAAGTACAGGGGCTGATAGTGTGCCATATTTTAGAATCTTAAATCCATACTTACAATCAGGAAAGTTCGATAAAGAAGCTATTTTTATAAAAAGTGTGATTCCTGAACTTAAAGATGTGGATGCAAAACTAATACATGTAGAGGGTGCATTAAAAGATAAATATATAAGTCCAATAGTACAGATGAAATATTCAAGAGATAGAGCAATAAGAGTTTTTAAAGAGGCAAAAAATGCAAAAGTATGATTTAGCAATAGTTGGCTCAGGAATTGGTGGGGCTTTAATAGCAGCATTGAATAAAGATAAAAATCATATTCTTTTTGAAAAAGATTCTAATCTAGGAGGTTGTGCTAGTACTTTTAAAAGATTTGGGAATTATTATAATGCAGGAGCTACAACTTTTGTAGGATACGAAGAAAATCATATTATAAAAAATATGTTTGATAAAATCAAATATGTTCCAGATATTTTTGAATCAAAAGTTGCAATAAGAACAATACAAAATAAAAAAGTAGTAGATAGAGTTAGAAATTTTGAAGAATTTTTGTTACAAATACAAGAAAACTATCCAAATGAAAATAATAGAATTTTTTGGAAAAAGATAAAAGATATTGATGAAAAGTTTTGGCAAATCAAAGATATACATTTTGCAAAATATAGTCTAAAATCTTATATAAAATCTTTGGCTACTTTTAAAGATATGATAAAAGTTTTTAAGATGGATTTACTTAAAAGTGCAAGTTCATTTATTAAAGAGACTTTAGGAGACATAACACAGGAGTATCAAAGTTTTATAGATGCTCAACTTCTTATTACCGTTCAAAGTAAATCAAAAGATGTTTCTTTATTATCCATGGCCTTAGGATTAGCCTACCCTTTTCATAAAGTATTTTATGTAAATAATGGCATGGGTTCAATTATAGAAGAAATACTAAAAGAGGTAAATGTTCACAAAAATGAAGAGATAATAAGAATCAAAAAGTTAAAAGATTATTATTTGATTAATTCATCAAAAGGTGAATATCAAGCAAAAAATATTGTGCTAAATACAACTATTTATGATAGCAAAAATCTTTTTGATAAAAAAATAAAAAATTATTATGAAAAGTTTGAATTTAGTGATCAAAGTGCCTTTACAACTTATCTTACAATTGATAGTAAAAAAGAGTTTTTAGAACACTATCAAATCATTTTAAAAATTGATATTCCAAATTGTATCTCTAACTCATTTTTTATCTCTTTTTCAAAACTAAGTGATAAAAAAATGAGCCAAAATGGATATAGTATAACTATCTCAACTCATACTAAAGTTAGTACTTGGAAAGTTTTGTCAAAAGAAGATTATAAAAAACAAAAAGAGTTAACGCAAAACTTTATATTAGAGCATTTTTTAGATTATTTTGATAACATAAGTTCAGAACAAATAACAAAAATATTTTCTGCGACTAGTTTGACTTTTCAAAGATTTATTGGAAGAGAAAATTGTGGAGGAAGAGCTATAAATGTAAAGTCAGCTTTGCAAGTTCCCTCTTGTCAAACACCTTTTAGTGGTTTATATAATGTGGGAGATACAATCTTTGCTGGTCAAGGTTGGCCAGGTGTTGCTTTGGGTGCTAGTATATTAAACAAGGAATTAAATGAAAAGCTTTGAATTACAAATTTCTTACAAAGATTGGCTTTATATAATCATTATAGGAATATTCTTTGGTTTTTTGATTTCTTTAGTTTTTTATTATATAAATGAAGAGATTAGATATTTTTCAACTATAGCTTTTAGTACTTCATGTGCTTTTTTTATCTCTTTTTTTTCCTTTTTATTTATCTCTATTTCAAACTTTTATATTTTGCCAAATATTCAAAAAAAGTATTGGTATTTTATTAGTTTCATTTTCTCTTTTTTAGCTGGTTGGTGTGGTTTTTCTTTAACATTTTTTCTATTTGATGATACATACCCAATAGTAAAACTCATATCTTTTTATTGGTTAGATATAAGTTTTACTATTGGACTATTGACTTTTTTGATTGGTTTAATATTGCATCAGTTCATCTCAATGAAATATAAAAATGAAATAGCCCATAGTGAAGTTTTACAGACGAAATTAGAAGCTTTGGAGAGTGAGTTAAATCCTCACTTTTTATTTAATGCTTTAAATTCTATTTCTGAACTAATTTATCAAGACCAGAAAAAAGCAGAAGAATCAGTTTTAAAATTATCAAAGTTTTTAAGAAATGCAATTACAAAAAAAGGTTTGATTGATTTAAAAAGTGAAATTGATATGTTAAATACATATTTGCATATAGAAAATATAAGATTTGATGAAAAAATAGTTTTTAATTTAAATTGTGATGAAAAATACTATGATATGCTTTTACCCAAATTTTCAATACAACTCTTGGTAGAAAATGCAATAAAACATGGTTTTACAGGTGGAAGTTTAATTATTGATGTAAATGTAAATGATAAAAAAATAGAAGTAACAAATAGTGGAAAGATTACTTCAAAAGTTATTTTTGGAGTAGGATTAAATAACTTGCAAAAAAGATTACAAATACTGAAAATTGGGTATTTAAAAAGTTCAATAGAAAATGATAAAATGAAGTTTACAATATATAGGAGTAATAGATGAAAGTAATGATAGTAGATGATGAGAAGCTAGCTCTTAGTAGATTAACAAGACTTCTAAATGAAGAGGGAATAGAAGATATTGTAAGTTTTGATTCTCCAAGTCTTGCTTTAGTGGAAGCTACAAAGAATAAATTTGATGTAGTCTTTTTGGATATATCAATGCCACAAATGAATGGTTTGGAACTTGCAAATATTATTCTGTCAATGGAACCTAAGACTTTTATAGTATTTCAAACAGCGTATAGTGAGTATGCAATAGAGGCTTTTAAAATTGGTGGAATAGATTATTTAATGAAACCCATAGAAAGTGATGATATAAAAAGAGTAATAGAAAAAATTAAAAGTTTTAAACAATCAAATGAATCAAGTGATGAAAAACTTTTAGGAAAAAGAGGAAATAAGATATATCTAATCAAGCTTGATGATATATATTTTATAAAAGCAGACCTTGATGAAGTCCTTGTTCGTATAAAAGATGCAGATGTATATGTAAAAAGAAAGATTGGTGATTTAGAAAAACTTTTAGATAAAAAGAAGTTTTTTAGAATCCATCGTTCAATCATTGTAAATGTGGACAAAATAAAGTCAATGGAGAGTGTAGAACAATCAAAATTGACTATTAGCTTTGAACATATTGATTCAGTAGTTACAAGTTCTAAAGATGGAGCTAAAGAATTTAGAGAATATTTAGAAAGAAGAAGTCTTTAAACTGACAAAAAACTACTACTAATCCTTTTATTTTGATGATAAACTTTCCAAAATAGAAGGATTATTATGAATAAATTATTATCAACACTACTTTTTTTTATTCCAATACTGGGAATTTCACAAACATCAATTTATGATATTAAAGTTAAAACCATAGACAATAAAGAAATATCTTTATCAAAATATAAAAATAGAGTTATGTTAATAGTCAATGTTGCTAGTAAATGTGGCTTTACTTATCAATATGAAGGTTTAGAAAAGTTACATGAAAAATATTCTTCAAAAGGTTTAAGTATTTTAGGTTTTCCTTGTAACCAATTTATGAATCAAGAACCAGGAACAAATGAAGATATAAAAGAATTTTGTTCATTGACTTATCAAGTAAAATTTGACATGTTTTCTAAAATAGATGTAAATGGTGATGATACTTCACCTTTATATAAATATCTAAAATCATCTCAATCAGGTCTATTTGGTACAGGTCTTATAAAATGGAATTTCACAAAGTTTTTAGTTGATAGAAATGGAAAAGTAATAAAAAGATACTCTCCTTCAACAAATCCAAGTGAAATCGAAGATGATATAAAAGAGTTATTATGAAAAGATACGAAAAAACATCACTCATCTCTTGCTCATTAGATGAATTATTTGAGTTTCATTTAGATTCAAATAATATAAAAAAGATTACTCCAAAAGATACAAAAGTAGAACTTCTAAGTAAAGACTTTGTGCCAGCTGAAGGCAAAGTTTTACAAATAAAAACTACGAAATTTTGTGTACCAACTCTTTGGGCTGTTGAAATTAGTCTGATTAAAAAACCAAATATGTTAGTAGATACAGCTGTTAAGTCGCCTTTTGAATTTTGGAGACATTCTCATATATTTACAAAAAAAGGTAATGTTTGTGAACTAAAAGATGTGATTGAGTATGAAATGCCTTTTGGAATTATAGGTAATATTTTTTCTGGTTTTATGCAAAAGCAACTTGATAATATGTTTTCATATAGACATAAACAAACAAAAATGATATTAGAAAAGAAGGATAAAGCTTGAAAAAAGCAGTTGTATTGATGAATATGGGTGGACCAAATAATTTAGATGAAGTAAAAGTTTTTTTGACAAATATGTTTAATGACAAATATATAATAGGCGCTCCTCAACCAATAAGAGCAATGATAGGATTTTTAATTACAAGTTTAAGAACAAAAGAATCACAAAAAAACTATGCTTTGCTTGGTGGAATATCACCAATAGTTGGACATACAAAAAGACTTGTTAGAAGATTAAATGAAAGAATGGAAGATAAAGATATATTTTATGCCATGAGATATACTCCTCCTTTTTCAAAAGAAGTAGTAAAACAACTAAGAGAGTATGATGAAATTATTGCTTTTCCTATGTATCCACATTACTCAAGTACAACGACAAAGTCTTCAATTGAAGACTTTCAAAAGGCTTTAAAAAAGGCAAAGATAAATACTCCTGTTAAGACTATAAATAGTTATTATGACAATGAAAAATACAATAAAGTAATAGTTGAGAGAATAAAAGAGAGATTAGTTGGAGATAACTCAGAAGAGTTTGAATTGGTTTTTTCTGCCCATGGACTTACCCAAAGGGTTATTGACAAAGGTGATTTATATCAAAAACATATTTTAGCAAATGTTGAATGTGCAAAAAAAGAGTTAGAAAAACAAGGAATAAAATTCAAAGATATCCATGTAGCTTATCAATCAAGACTAGGACCTATGGAGTGGCTTAGACCTTATATGGATGACAAGTTAAGAGAACTTGGAGATAAAGTTTTAGTTTATCCTATCTCATTTACAGTAGATAATTCAGAAACAGAATTTGAACTTGTAATGGAGTATAAAGAGATAGCTGATGAGGTAGGAATAAAGGATTATAGAGTTGCCCGTGCTCCAAATCATCATCCACTTTTTATGGAAGCGTTAAGTGAGCTTTTTGAGCAGGCAGTATAAATTACTTGTAAAAAAGTTTTATAATACCTGCTAAAAATAATACTAAAGCAAAGCTTTTTAAATCTTTGTCATATAAAAGAATAAAAAAGCTAGATAGAATTAGAATTAAAGAGTTTGTGATTCCTTTTACATAACTTTTTAACTCTTTTGCTAAATACTCAATTTGATTATTTGAAACTTCAATTTGTAAAGTTCCCTCACTAGCTTTTTTTACTACATTCTTTAACTCTTTTACAAAAAATGGTAAATCTTTTACTTCATCAATAATTGTCTCCGTTATTGTATCTTTTGCCCCAAGGGCTTTTGGAAGATTATTTTGCAAGATTGGTAGGATGTCTTTTATTCCATTGAAATTTTCTATATAAGTAGTCCCTAATCCTTCTACAATAGCACTAACTCTTAAGATATAAATAGCATCACTTGGTAGTTTAAAAGGCATATTTCTAGTTGTTTCTAAAATCTCAAAGGCAAGTTTTTGCATAGATTCACTACTTAAATTATCATTTGAAAATATATCAAACATATTTGAAGTAAATTCTGCAAGTTCTGAAGTAGGAGCTTCATATGATATGGTTCCAAGCCTTTTACTAGCAGCAATATAGAGTTCATAATTTTGTTCATTGGCTGCTTTTATTAACTCAATTATTGCTATTCTTTTATCATTTGGTACAGTTTTTACCATACCAAAATCAAGTAAAATAAGCTCACCTTTTTTATTTACAAGTAGATTTCCAGGATGTGGATCTGCATGGAAGTATCCATTTATAAGCATTTGGGTAGTATAAAAATCAACTAATTTTGCAATAATATTTTTAAAGTCAATTTTGTGTTTAAAGATATTTTCTTTATCATCAAATCTAAATCCTTCTTCATAACTCATAACAATAGCATCATCACTACAATACTCTTCATATGGTTTAGGAAACTTTATACCACTATTCTCATATACATGGGAAAATTTCTTTAGATTTGCTAACTCTTTATTTAGTGAAACTTCTTCTTTAATCATTTTTGAAAATTCTACAATAACAGCTTCTATAGAGTTTTTAGTATAGTGTGAAAATAGGGGTTTAAATAAAAAATTAAAAAAGCTTATGATTTTTATATCAGCTAAAATTTGTTTTTTTATGCCATCTCTTCTTAATTTTACAGCAACTTTTTCTCCACTATTTAAATATGCCACATGAACTTGTCCAATTGAAGCAGAAGCTATGGCATTTTTATCAAAGCTCTTGAAAGTAAGATTTTTAAAGGCTTTATTATAAATCTTTCCATAACTTTTTTCATTCATTGGTGGGATTTGATCATGAAGATTTTTTAACTCATCAAGATAGTCTTGTGAGAAAAAATCAGATCTAGTAGCTAATACTTGAGCTAATTTTATAAAACTAGCTCCCAAATCAACAATAGTATTTTTTAATTTTTTTGGTTTAAGGGGTTTTAAAAATAAAAAGCTATCTTTTCTTTTTATAACTAAATAAATAGTTAATAAAAAAAGAAATACACTTAATACTCTTTTTGGTGAATAATTATTTATTTTAAATCCTCTTTTAGTTTTTCTAAGTCTTGTTTTGTCGCAAGTCCTAGTTCATCAATTACTTCTTTTAATATTCTTTTCATTTCATCTTTTGCTTTTTGTTCTTCATCTTTACCTTTTTGTTCAAGGGATTCTAAAAAGCTTTTTGCATCATCTTTTTTTAATTTACCTTTTTCTTCTAAGGCTTTTATCTCTTCTTCAACTTTTTCTCTGATAATGGCTGCTGCTCCAAAGCCTGTATTTAATAACTCTTTTAGCATTTTGATATCCTTTTAGATTTTTATTATTGTATATTATAAAATAATAATATATACCTTGGTAGTAAAAAAATGTTAATTAGTATTTTAAAGTTAACTAAATACTAATAATTTTACCTGCTAACTTATGGGCAATTGGACCTTTCCCTGCACCTAAATTTGGTGCATTTTTTATTGCATGGAAAATAAATTCTTTCGAGATACTAATTGATTCCTCAAGTGTTTTTCCAAGAGCTAAATTTGCTGCAATTGCACTTGAAAAACTACAACCTGTACCATGGGTATTTGAGGTATCTATAAAATCAGATTGAAAAATCTTTTTTTGCCCACTTTTATAAAATAATATATCTATAGAGACTTTTTTATTATCAATTTGTTCTGTATGATTTTTTATTAAAACTTTACAAGGTATATTAGAAATACTTTTTAAAGCATCCTTTCCAAAAAGTTCTTTTGCTTCATATAAGTTTGGAGTAGTAACTTTTGAATATGGAAATAGAGTTTTTAAATTTTCAATTGCATCCTCATTTAAAAGTTTTGAACCAGCTTTTGATATAAAAACAGGATCAAAAACTATAGGTATGTTTAAATCTTTTATAGAATCTCTGACAATATCAATAATATCATTTGAAAAAAGCATACCAATTTTTATGCAAGTTACATCAAAATCATCCAAAACTGCATCAATTTGGTCTTTTATAAAAGATGGACTTACTTCTTGAACATTTGTCACACCTTTTGTATTTTGTGAAGTTAAAACTGTGATTACACTACATCCAAAAACTCCAAATGCTTCAAATGTTTTTAAGTCAGCTTGAATTCCAGCTCCTGCACTACAATCACTTCCTGCTATGGTTAATACTACTTTCAATTTAATTCCTTTATTTAGTTCCTAATTCTATTGGATTTATCATTATGTTAGGATAATTAAGTACAAAAAATAAAGAAAATATAGTAAGAATAATCATTAAAGTTATTTTAATAAAAGGAAAGGTTTTTATGCTACAATTTGGCTACAAATTATGAAGAAAGATTAAAAGGGGATTTAATGTTAAAATCATTATCGATAAAAGCAAGACTTTTACTTATAGTTATAAGTTCAATAGTTATTGTTTCTGCTGTTATGCTTGTGCAATCAGTTATTTCTTTACAAGAAACATCTGCTACAGTAATAGAAAAATTTAAAGAAAGTGCATATGCTACTAAAGAAGAAGAATTAAAAAACTATGTCTCTTTAGTCATGAAAACAGTAGAATCTTATCATGAAAGAACAGCTCCTGAAAAAATAAAAGTTGAAGTTCAAGCTAAATTAAAAGAACAAACTGAATTTATGTTATCAATCATGCAAGGGGAGTATGACAAGTATAATGGAAAAGTTTCACAAGAAGAACTTAAGAGTATTGTTAAAACTTCTGTAGAAAAAGCAAGATACGGAAGTACAGGTTACTTTTGGATAAATGACTTAGATGCAAAAATTATTATGCATCCAATAAAACCAGACCTAGATGGTAAAGATATGTCTGAATATAAAGATCAAGGTGGAAAAAGAATTTTTTACGAATTTGCACAAGTTGCAAAAAAATCAGGATCTGGCTTTGTTGATTATGTTTGGCCAAAGCCAGGTTTTGAAAAACCTCAAGAAAAGGTATCTTTTGTAAAACTTTTTGAACCATTTGGTTGGGTTGTAGGAACAGGTGAATATGTTGATAATGTTACTGATAAATTAAAAAAAGAAGCATTAAAAGCAATAGGACAAATGAAATATGGTAAAGATGGTTATTATTGGATTAATGATTCCAACCATGTCATTGTTTTACATCCTAATAATCTAGGTGCAGTGGGTAAAAGTATGTATGATTTAAAAGATACGACTGGTAAATATTTGTATCGAGAAATTGTAAAAGCTGCTAATGCAAAAGAAGAGGGTGGATTAGTTAAATATACATGGCCAAAACCAGGTAAAAAAGCTGCACAACCTAAATTCTCATATGTTCAAAAATTTGGTCCTTGGGATTGGATAATAGGAACAGGTGCTTATGTGGATGATATTGAAGATAAAATTTTACAAATGCATGATGAAACTGAGGCTCAAATTAAATCAGTAATTATAAGAAATTGTGTAATTATTTTTATTATTATGATTATCTTAGCGACAATTATGGGAATGCTATCTAACAAATCTATTTTTGTACCCTTAAATAAATTTCAAGATGGATTATTAGGATTCTTTAAATATTTAAATAAAGAACAACCTGATGTTGATAATCTTGATGACTCAGCAAATGATGAGATTGGTGCAATGGCTAAGATAATAAACCAAAATTTAGATAAAACAAAATCTTTAATAAGACAAGATGATGAGTTAATTCAAGATGTTACAAGAGTAGTTGGAGAGATTGAAAAAGGGTATTTATTCAATAGAGTTGAAAAAAGAACAGAAAATGAGTCTTTACAAAAACTTCAAAATAAATTAAATGAAATGTTAGATAATCTTGAAACTAATATAGGTAAAGATACAAATATTATATTAGATTGTCTAGCAAATTATGGAAAACTTGACTTTAGAGATAATATACAAAATGCTCAAGGAAAAGTTGAAGTAGCTATAAATGAGCTGTCAGAAATTATTAACAATATGTTAAAAGAGAATAAACAAAATGGTTTAACACTAGATGCAAGTTCTGATGTTCTACTTAAAAATGTTGATATATTAAATAGAAACTCTACTTCAACAGCAGCATCACTTGAAGAAACAGCAGCAGCACTAGAAGAGATAACTTCTGCAATTGTTAGTAATACAAATAATATTTCTACAATGGCAACATATTCTAATGAATTGGTTGAATCAATTAATGTAGGTAAAACTTTAGCTGAATCAACTGTTGTTGCAATGGATGAAATTAATACTCAAACAGAAGCAATTGCTGACGCAATTGTATTGATTGACCAAATAGCTTTCCAAACAAATATTTTATCACTAAATGCTGCAGTTGAAGCTGCAACTGCAGGTGAAGCTGGAAAAGGGTTTGCAGTTGTTGCAGCGGAAGTTCGAAATCTAGCATCAAGAAGTGCAGATGCAGCTAAAGAGATAAAAGCCTTAGTTGAAAATGCAACACAAAAAACAAATGCTGGTAAAGAGGGAACTGATAAGATGATTAAAGGTTATGAAATCTTACATCTAAATATCAACAAAACAACAGAAACAATAAAATCAATTGAAGAATCATCAAAAGAGCAAAGAGCTGGTATTGAGCAAATAAATGATGCTGTTAACAGATTAGACCAACAAACACAAGAAAATGTTGCTATATCTAATACAACTCACTCAATTGCTGTTGAAACTGATGAGTTAGCTAAACTTATTGTTACAGTTACAAATGAAAAAGAGTTTAGAGGGAAAAATGATTTAAAAGCAAAAATTTCTAATTATGAGACACCAAAAGTTACTGTGCCTGTAAAAAAAATAGAAGTAAAAAAAGTAGAAAAATCTTCTGATAAAAATAAAGAAGTAAAAAAAGAGACTACTACTTTAAAAGAATCTAAACCAAAAGTTGAAGTAATCAAAAGTCAGAGTAGTTCTGATGATGAATGGGAAAGTTTTTAATAACTAATAATTACGAAGAGATATAGATCTATTTTATATCTCTTCTGATATTATTGTGCTTATTTTTTGTGATGAACCAAAGTGTGGAAATAGTTTGAATTTTATATTTGGATATTTATTTTCTAAGGCTATTAGTATATTTGGAATATCACTTACCACATGTTTTCCAGAATTTAAAAAATAAGGATAAATACTAATTTCAATAACATTTTCTATAGAGAGTTCTTTTACAACTTCTTCAATAGAAGGTTCTGCAAATTCTAAAAAAGCACTTTTTATTTTTTCATACTTGTTTGAATTAAGTACTTTTATTTCTTTTACTAAATGTCTAAACTCTTCATTTGATTTGTCTTTTTTACTGCCATGCGCTACTAATAATAATGCTCTCATTGTTTTCCTTTTTTAATAATAGATGTTTTGTAGCAAGTTTTATTTATTTGCTAAATATGATAAAATAAATTCATATAATATGTATTAAAGCTTAGTGTTAAATTAATAGGCTTGTTTAATTTCATTAATTACATTATAAAAGATATTTGATATAATTTGTACCTTTAAATGCTTCCTTAGCTCAGCTGGATAGAACAACGCCCTTCTAAGGCGTAGGCCAATGGTTCGAATCCATTAGGGAGTACCACTTTTAGATTCCCAAAACTTATAAAATATATTGTTGATAATTGTTTAATTTGATTGTATTAAAATGTAGATTGAACTAGTGGTGGCGCGGGGCAGTTTCATTTGTTTTAAAAACCCATATAAAAGGGTTTTCTATGAATAGTTTAAATAAAAAGGCAACAAAAAGGCACTAATCATTTTTATTATTTTCTAATTTGCCTATTTCTTCTTGAATTTTTTTAAGATTTTCTCTATGTTCTCTAAGTTTAATCTCTCTAAATACATTTGATATTTTATCAGTAGATTTTGATATTTCTTCAACAAGATTATTTATAAATAAAGTTTCAGTCATTTCTTCAATTAATAACAGAAATTTTGGTTTAAGGTTAGAGCTCATTATAGATGATTTTCTAATTGATGAGGAAAAATCATTAGTACTTTCTAGAGATAGTACACCACTTATATCAACATCTTTTATAGCATCAGTTAAACTTTTATTTTTACGAAAAGAAATATTTTCTTCTGCTTCATTTAATGATTTTTCTGTTATATCTAAAGAAAAACTAGTTTTTCCTAGTTCCATAAATTTAGTAGTACTAAGTATTTCAAAATTACTAATATCTGCTTCTTTTTGTATCTCTTGTCTTAATTCTGCTCTTGCACCAATTTTTTTCTTTCCACCTGAATCTATTTCATAAATCCAATCTTCTTTTTCATCATCTGTTATAAATACTATTGACTTAATATTTTCATCTTTTGCTTTTTCAATTATTTGTTTCCATATAATTAAATCTCCATACATTGGAGTATACTCTATATTTTCAAATGAAAAATTTGGATAACCTTTTTTATCTTTTTCATCCATATATCCAGGAGGAACTTTGTTAGAATATCGGGTTTTACCATCTTCTATGATTTCTTTAATAAAGTCATTAGTAGGCTTAACTCCAACCTTATTTAAGAAATATTTATCTAATTCTTTTCTTATTTCATCTGATGAGTTTACACATGGTTGTTTTTCATCAAACTCAGAGACATCTTCTTGATAATTATCAATTAATTCTACAATATTCTTTTTAAGTTTTTGAGTTAAATCAGATAATTTAGGTTCTCTTATATTTAAGTTTAATTCTTTTAAATCTTTTTCAAATATTTTTTTAACACTATCAAGGTGTGTATTAATTTTTCTATAAATAGCTTTTTCATCTCTTACTATTCCTAATCTTTTTCTTTGATATTCAAGTCCCACATGATAAGGTAACCATATTTTACCAGATAATTTATCTAATATTTTAAAAAAATTATCTCTAGTTTCTTTTGTATATGAGTATAAATATAATAATACATTTGTATCAAAAATAAATAAAATATTATCTTGATTAACTAATTCAATTAAATCTTCTTGACTTGTAGTATAAAACCCTGAAAATACATCTTTCATATATAGCCCTTAAATATTGTCTTAATGTCTTAATCTCATGCTTTAAAATAGTTTTAGTAAAAAAACTTATTAATTATGTCTTAATTGTCTTAATTTCGTCTTAATCTCATATACCTTTATAGATACCTATATATAGGAGAAAAGATATTATTTATTTATTATTAAGACATTAAGACACTACACTTCTATATTTTTATATATATGCCTTTTTCGTTAAGACATAGTTAAGACAAAATGTCTTAATTGTCTTAATCTCATTTATTTAAAATATTCTAACAATCGAATCAAATTATTTTTATTTAGTAAGAAAAACTTTTCTAGGTGTTTAACTTTTTATATAAAATATAGAAATATACTTTTTTATTGATGACAATTAAAAAATGGAATATATTTTTAATTTATTGTTCTGCTTCTGTCCTATTACAGCACATAAACAAAAAGATAGGAGAGAATACAAAAGAGACTAAAAATGGCACACCCGCAATACTATTGCAGAACTAACAGAGAGTTTAACAGAGAGCAGGGAGCAGGAAGTCGGACAGAGAGCAGCAGGAACTTAACAGAATAAAAAATGGAATTCAATTTTCTCATTTCCTCTTCCCATTTCCTCTTCCTTTCCCTCATACAATTTCATTTCTCATTTCCTCATATCCCACAATTGCACTCATTTGAGCTTATTCTGTAGTGATTTGAGGTATTTAGATTAAATCATGCATTATGTTAGTTGTTTTAACTAATTCTTCATTATCAATATGAGTATAAATCATTGAGGTATTTATATCACTGTGTCCTAAAGCATTTTTTACTAGTACTACATCTCTATTTTTTCTATACAATTGTGTAGCAAATGTATGTCTTAAAAGATGAGTACCTTTTTTGGCTTTTTTAATTTTTGCCATTGTTAAAACTTTCTCAACGGCTCTTGATATATATGCTTGAGTTAGTTTCTCTTCTTTATCACTTTTAAATACTAAATCATGAGTTTTATTATCCAAATACTTTGTATTTAAATACTTTTCTAAATATATCTTTTGAAGTAAGACTTCTCTATATTTATTGCCTTTTCCAACAACTCCAATTTTATAAAATTCGTTGTATTCTTCAATATCTGAATATTTAACATTTATGGCTTCTTGTGATCTTAATCCCGTCAATAAAATTAGCTTTAATATAAAACTATTTCTATAAGTACTATTGTTTTGTTTTTTATAAATTTCTAAAGAACTAAAAAACTCTTTTAATTCACTTTCATTTAGATATATAGGCATTTTTTTACCTGGAGTAATACTATTTCTTTCCCAATTTTTTAGGTCAATATAATAGCTATATCTTTTATCCTCTTCATCGTAATTATATTTATCAATAAAATTAAAAAAGATAGTTATTACTGTTCTATAATTTTTCTTTGTTGCATTACTAAAGGATTTTGTACTTTGATTTAAATATTCAATTAAAAATGAATTATCTATCTTTTTAAGAGATTCGATATTTTTTAATTTTATAAAATCATATAGTTTTTTTAATGTTTGATGATATATATTAAAGCCACTAAAGCCATTGTTACGCATTAATTTAAAGTAATGTTCTAATTCATCAATAGTATTTGAACATTCTATTTGTGCTAATATATCTTTTATCTTTTCTTTGTCTTCTACTTGTCTTTGTGAAGTTGTATTAACTTTATTAATAGTAAACTTTTTAAGCCAAAAAATAAAAGACTCTGTAGTTTCTTCTTTTATATCTAATAAGTATTTCATATTAATTTTCCTCCGTAATAAATGTAGTTCTATCAATCTTTTCTAATCTAAATAAGCCTTGTTCTACAAGCTCATCAATCTTCTCTTTATTTAATCCTCTAACGCTATTTGTTGCTTCACTTCTTGATATTCTTTTTTCTTTGGTATTTCTAATCTTTTTTTGTAGTTTGACAGTGATACTATCAATCTTATAGTTCAACATCTTATTTCTTTGAAATAGTTCTAGGACCTTATGACTTTCATTAGTAAATATTGTCATAATATATATAGCTTCTTTTACATACTCTAAAGAAACTTCTAACATATTATCACTCTTAATAATATCCATCTTTTTATATGCACTATTAAAGATATAACTAACTAAAGCAAATTTGAGTACATAGGTAGTTAATCTATATGTTGCGGTTATCTCTTCATCTGTTTCAGTTTCATAAGCACTTATACTATATTCATTGAACCATTTTATATAATACTTTTGTGCTTCGTTATTCAATCTAAATAAAATAGGCTCTTCTCTATCTATTTCTAACATATCAATTACAAATTGTCCTATCTCTGAATATTGATGAGTATTGATATTGAAGTCTTTTATTTGGAGTGGTTTAAAATCATCCCTGGTGTTATAACTAAATAAATATCTAGCCATAAATCCACTTGCTATGTCATTTTTATTTGCAACTTCTAAAAGCCATTGTTCTGTTATTAATCCAACCTCACAAAGTACAGGTCTTTTTAATATGATACTTCCACCATTTACTAATCTTTTATGTAATAACTCACCCTCAAATGCGGATGTTTTTAATGCCTTGTAAGATTTATCATTATTTGTCTTTTCAAGCTCTGCTCTCATTTCATCATAATAGATAATTCCACCATTTTGATTGTCTTGTAATGATTTTATTTTAGCCTCTGGTGTACCATCATTTTGAAATACTAAAAGTTTAGGTTCTGGTCTATCAGGTTCAACTTCATTTCTTCTATCTTCTTTTGCAAGTTCTCTAAAGTTTTTAATATCTATTTTGTATTGTTCAAGTTTCCCTTCATACTCTTCGTATAATTCATTTTGTATATTTCCAAAGATACATTTTTTAGTATATTGGTATAAAGTTGATTTAGCAGCTAGACTTGATGGGGCAATAATAATACTCCAAATTACAGGAAATACTGTTATATTTTTGCCATTTGTGATTTTAGCTCTTGCTCCAATTAATCCAGCCATTGAAGATAAGACGGTTGATAATGCCATACTTGATGGGTAGTCATTTATTTGCATTAAATCTTTAACCAAATTACTTAAAAAGGGAGATAACTTTGTAAAGTCTATTTGACAACTATTACTCTCTTTATGTTCTTTTTTTTCTTGATAAAGGTTTTGAATCTTTGATAATTCTTTTTCTAATATTTTTCCAAAAGCAATGCTATTTAAGTTTTCTTTTACTTTTCGTTGGTGTGCTTTGCTTAGTGCTGTATCAACTTCTCTTTGTCTATGATTTTCTTGTAGTGTTTCTATATATTGGGATAAGTTGGTTATTGGATTTGATGACAAAATATCTATAAGGATATGATCATATTCATCAGAGTTCAAATCTTTTTTTATAAATTCTTCATCTATTGGTTTATTTTGTTTGTGAAGCCTTAACATAGATTCAAAAATCTTTTTGTGACCATCTGCATAAAATGATTCTTTGCTTAATTTAGAATGCATTTTGTCAAATTGTTTATAATCAAATAAAAAGCTACATAAAACAGTTTTTTCAATATTTATAGTATGAACTGTATCAATTGTACTTTTATTATTTGGTATGTTATAATTACTCATGTCCAACCTTATTGTTTGAATATTTTAGAGAGCTTTTTAAGAGAGCTCTCCAAAGTATGTTTATACTCCTAATAATTAAGAGTTTGTTTGTTCCCTACATAATTTAAGCCAAGTAATAAAAGCCCACCTATAAAGACTGTTTTTTCTATTTTAGATGTTCTTTTGGTTTGTCCTGTAAATTCATTTTTTAGGATATTAATTCCTACACTAATTATTGAACTTTTTATGATGTTATTTACATCTAAAGTTTTCCCATTTTGTGCATTTTTATATGCAGTTAATACAATATTTGATATATTGTTACTTATATTTTTATTCATGTTGAGCCTTTCTCATATGATAAATTTAATTCATCTTGCTAATTGCAGTTAGTAAGATGAACACCTAATATTTTTCATTGCTGTCCTTTTATATACAAATTCTACTTTTTAGTTACACCTCCTAATTTAGATTATAATTCGAATATAAACTCACGTATAAGTCTTTTCTTTGTTGCGTGTCTAATATTTATACTTTGTGCATAATGTTTTGTGATTATTGTATTTGTTCTATCAAAGTCACAAATAACATATTCAACTAAATTCTCAATTGTTTGTCCATTATCAAGTTCAATTCTCAATTTATTTTTTAATTCAAATAAATCCATTATCTGTCACCTTGATTTAGTTCAACTTTTCCATTCTCAATGATTGATACAATTTCTGATTTTTTATATAAGACTTTTCTCCCTCTTTTATAAAAAGGGAAAATTTCTTTTGTAGAGCGCCAATTTGCTAAGGTTTGTTTTGAATAGCCAGTTAAGTTAATAACTTGTTCTATTGTCAAGAATTCATCATTTTGTAACATTTGATGCCCCTTGATTTACTTCTACTTTACCACTTTCAATAATGGCAAGAATTTCAGTCTTTTTATAAAATATTTTTCTACCAACTTTATAAAAAGGGAATTTTTCTTTTTTTACTCTAAGGTTTGATAATGCACTTACTGTATGTCCTGTTAAACATGAGACTTCTTGTGGGGTGATAAAATTGTCATTCATAATTACTCCTTTTAATAAACATTTTATAACACTTTAAAACACTTATGAAATTTTAGCAGTAATTATTGCACTTGTCAATAGTTTAAAACACTTTGAAACACTTATATTAAGATTTTATTATTGTATGAATATGTATTTTTCCCACAAAGTACCATTTATACGTTCATCTGCTTCTTTGAATGCACGTTGTACTTGTGTTAAATTTTTAGAGTTATAGATATAATGAGATAACAGTTCTTCTATGTCTGATGTATCAGAAAAAACTTTTTCAATTTCTTCCTTTTCTTTGGGTTCAATCATTGAAACAAATGTTTTAAAAAACTTAGGAATTATTCTTAAAGTATCATATATAAATAGCCGTTTTATTTCAGCATCTTTTCTAAATTTAATATTAACTTTATCTCCTATTTTATAAAACCTATTAAACTCTTTTATTAAGGAGTCTGAAGATGCAGAATTAAATAAAATATCTTTTAGAGCTTTTATATCATTTTCACTTAAAATTTTGTCATCAAGAGTTCTAACTTTATAATTTTCATAAAGTTCTTGAGATATTTCTAATAAATTTTCTTTTCTTAATATGTATTGGAATGTGTCATTTCTTAATAAATATAATAGTCCAAAATCTTTAGCTTCAATATAATTCATATATTTAAATACATTTTTGAAATGAACTTGCCAATCAGTAACATCAAAATCAGCTACCATGTCCATAAATAAGTTATAAGAACTCATAATTAAGTTTATTTTTTTATCACTAGAAAATTGTTCTATTTTATTTATAGAACTATTACTTGAATTTTCTTTTATTAGATTCCAATCTTCTATTTTAACAATGACATGTGTTTTATTTCCATTACCATCAACTATATAATTTACATCCATATTTATAACTTTTTAATAAATTTAGGTTATTTTACTCAATTTATAGTTAGTTTTTGCTCAATCATGTTTAAATCATCTATAATCTCTTTATCTGCTAAATCAATGTATCTTTGAGTGGTTTTTATATCTTTGTGAGTCATCATCTTTTGTATTTTAAAAGCATTTAATCCATGTCTGGCAAGTAGTGTACCAAAATGATGTCTAAGACTATGAAGAGGTCTATAGTTATCAGGTAATTGTGCCTTTAATTTCATCTTATTAGCATGAAATGCTAGTTTACTTATAGTTATTTGTATCCCTGGTGTTTCTTCAAAGATATAGACTTTTGTAGTTTCTCTTTGAGATTCTATTATATCTTTTGCACTATTTGATAAAAAATAGGTTTCATCATGCCCACTTTTTGCGTCTATGATTTTTATTGTACTATTTTCATAAGAGTAGTTTTCCCATTTTATCTTTAATGGCTCAGCTCTTCTCATGCCAGTACAAAATATAAACTTAACAATTTTAGACATTAATCTATATGGATAATTATCAATTACATTTAAGTATCTAGCTATCATCTCATCAGAATAGGTTTCTGTTACCTTTTTTTCTTTAATAGATATGTTTAATTTTATGTTTGGAGCAGATGTAATATATTCATGTTCTATTGCATGATTAATCACTCTTTTTATGACAGAGAATATCTTTTTAAAAGTTGTTTCACTCAAGCCTTTAGCTAATAGGTTGTTATATATATCTTTTATATCATTTGTATTAATATCATTAACCTTTTTATTATAAAGGTGTGAGCAATAGTTATCTAATCTTTGAAGATCAGTAGTTATTGCTTTCAGTTTATTTTTTTTATCATCTTCCCATTTATCAATTATGTTTTTAAAGGTTATATCTTTTTTAGTATGATTGTTTATACCATGTCTAATTTCATAGAGAATATCATTTTTAATTTGAAATGCTTTAGCAGCTGTCATCATCTGTGACTTTTTACCAACCGATTTTTTTAGTTGTTTTCCATTACTTCTATAAACTACATAAAACGATAAATCAAGCTTACCATTAAATAAAGTCTTTAACTCTTTATAATATATTCCATCATACTTTGTACTATGTAAAAAATCATTATTCATTACTATTCCTAAAAGGCAACATTATATTTAACAAAAAGGCAACAAATAGGTAACATTTGAAAAGTATTTGTTAGTAATGAAGTATATCTTAAAGTATTTAACATATCAATAGGGATTCGGTGAAATGGGTCTTATAGTATTGAAAGGTATTGAATAGTATTTAGTGACTAGTGGTGGCGCGGGGCAGAATCGAACTGCCGACACAAGGATTTTCAGTCCTTTGCTCTACCGACTGAGCTACCGAGCCACTAGTGGTGGTGAGGGAAGGATTTGAACCTTCGAAGCCGTAGGCGGCGGATTTACAATCCGCAGGATTTGACCACTCTCCAACCTCACCTTTTGTTTGAAGAGCGTAATAATATTCAAAAAAAGATTAAAGTTATATGAAATTTGAGTATAAGTTCAGTCTTTTTTCGTAAATTTTAACCATTGGTTCAAAAAATCATCTCTTTTTAGTATAATAGAGCCTAAGTCAAGCTTATATTGCAAACATGCATGACCTAAATTCCAAAACTCATAGTTCTCTTTTTCAAGTAGTTGTCCTAAAAGAACTAATTGCAGTTTACCATAATTATTGTACTTTTTATCTCTACTTGAAAACCCACTTAGACTTGTATACACTTTGCCAACTTTATACCCGATTTCACCTGCAATTAATGTATCATTCTTGCTATCATATAATTCAAAAGTCAATAATTCAAAATTCTCATGCTTATTAGAAAATATATCTAAAAGCATATTTTTATAATCTTGATTTATCCATGAATCTTTGTGAAATTGATTTATTTTTTCTATAATTTGATTTATATCTTTATTTTTGACAAATAAATAAGTATTCTTTTTTAATAACTTCTTTATTTTTTTACTTATATGAAGATTTTCAAAGTACAAAACGGCATATTCAAACTGAAGTTCTGGAAGTAAATAGCTTTTATTGTTTGCTAAAGTAGCTATAGTGCTAATAAAACCTGCTTGGGCTAACTTTATATATAAAGAAGGAGAAAAGTGCTCACAGGCATAGTAATTCTCTTTCATATTTGGATAAATATGATTTCTTAATATTTGTTCATTGGAAATTATTTCCTCATCTATTAGATAAATAATAAAATCCTTTTATGTGATTAGAAAAGGGGAAATTCATCAGTTAAGACTTTTTCCTTAAGAAAGAAGTCTTAATACTGATTGTTGATTGATATTATTAGCTTGTGATTGTCCAAAAGAACCAATTTGAGCCAAAATATTTTGTTTTGAGAAGCTTGATACTTCTTTTGCAAAATCTACATTTGAAATAGTAGATAATGCTGAACCATTATTTACAACTTGCGATGACATTGAAGTATATGAAGATTCTAATTGTTGTGCAGTAGAACCAATATCACTTCTAAAATCTTGAAGTTTTGAAGATGCTTGATCAATTGTATCTAAGAATGTTCTTGCATCATCAGCTGAAAATGTTCCACCTTGCAAAAATCCATCTAATCCTAAACCTTGGGTATTTGATTGAAGTGGATTGAGTGTTGTATTGTCTTGAGAATCAGTGCCTGTTTGAACATCAAAAGTATCACTTTCCCCTTTATCATCTCGACTATTTTGCAAAATAGAGTTATCACCATAACTAGTACTTGAGGCAATGTTATCAAATTGTTCTAAAAGTTTAGTAATATCATTTCTAATAATATTTCTTTGATCATCACTTGTTGTATCAGTTGCTGCTTGTAAAGTTTTTTCTCTAATTGTGTCTAAAATATCAGATTGTTCCCCTAGTGCACTATCTCCTATTTGTAAATAAGATAAAGCACTATTGATATTTTCAACACCTTGAGTTAATCCACTTTGTTGATAATTTAATTGTTCAGAAATAGCTAAAAGTGCAGGATCATCTGATGCTTTTGTTAATTCTTTATTTGTTGCAATCTTTTCTAAAGGATTACTTGACCTGACTCCTTGAAGCTCTTCTGGTACATATAAATAATTAGTATAATCATTTGATATAGTCATTGAGTCTCCTTTCTTCAGTTTTTCTTTATTTTACAACTACTAGTATTAAACCAACTTTAAGCATTAATACTAATATAATCTTTTGTTAACCTTTTGTTAACCTTTTGTTGTTTCATAGTTAACTCAATAATCGTATAATAAATTTATAAGTAAATAGGAAGCGCGAACACTAGGCTTGTTTACTAAGATTAAAGTTCTCCTTGAAATAAAATTAAATCAGTTAAAAAAGGCACTCTAAAGGGTTAGGTGCCTTTTTTTATGTCTAAAATCTTTTTAAATCAATAATAATTTGGGTATTATGTCAAAATTATTAAAAAGGTTAGAGATGAAAAGAGTTTTTTTACAAAATTATAAGCCCCTAGAATTTAAGTTCTACCAAAACAAAGAAGATTTTATTGTTACAGAAAATCCAATAAAATTTACAAATAGAGGTAATTTTATAATTTTAAAAATAGAAAAAGAGAGATTGGGAACTTGGGATTTAATTGATTCACTTGCTAGAAATCTAAATATATATGATAATGAAATAGGTTATGCTGGATTAAAAGATAAAAATGCAACTACCACTCAACACATCTCAATACCTAGAAAATATGCAAAAGATATAAAAAAATTTAAACACCCAAAAATAAAAATATTAGAGACCTTTTTACACAGTACAAAACTAAATATTGGTGATTTGATTGGTAACTCATTTGAAATAAATCTTCACGAAGTTGAATCTTGTGATGTGGGTATTATTGAAAAAAGATTGCATGAACTTGGGAAAAATGGTATGCCAAACTTCTTTGGGTATCAAAGATTTGGTAAAGATGTGAAAGAAAACCTTGAAAAAGCCAATAAGATTATTTATGGTGATTTGAAAATTAGAGATAGAAAACTAGAAAAGATGTTAATTTCTATTTATCAAAGTGATTTATTTAATAAATGGCTTGCCAAAAGAGTTGAAATGTCTGATGGTAAATTTAAATTATTAGATGGTGAAGTAATGAAGTCACTTGATGATTTGAAGTTTTTTACACCAAATAAAATAAATGAAAAGATAATAAAAGACTTTGAAGATAAAAGAATTGTTCCTACAGGACTTTTATGTGGAAGAGAAGTTTATAGAGCAAGAAATGAAGCACAACTTATTGAAAAAGAGTTTGATGATACTTATATTCAAGAAAAAGGTTTAAGAAGAGATGCTATTATATTTCCAAAAGATATTTTTGTAAATTATGATGTTGAAAATAAAAAGTGTAAACTAAAATTTACACTTCCCAAAGCTTCATATGCTACAGTTGTAGTGGAGAATATTGCAAATCAAAATCTAAGAGTTTAAACTAATTGGTATTTTTATTTTAAAATTTGCTCCAAAGTATTCTTTGTCTTTATATAAAAAGTTTATATTTTGAACATTAATTTCACCACCAAAATGTTTTGTGATAATTTGTTCACTCATATAAAGACCAATACCAGTTCCTTGAGATTTGTGTTTAGTTGTAAAATAAGGTTCAAATACTTTTTCAATATCTGATTCTTTTATCCCTCCTGCATTATCTAGAATAGAAAATGTTATATTGTTATTAGTTTTTTCTATTTCTATTTTTATTAGTTTATTAACACTTTTTGTAGTATTTAAAATATCTTTAGCATTACTGAAGATATTGAGAAATACTTGAATTAATTCGTTTTTATACCCAAGAATTTCGCAGTCTTCATAAACTGTAACTATTTCTATATCGGTATTTTTAATGTTGGCTAATTTTATAGAAGTATTTATCAGTGTAGAAAGTTTAAAATTTTCTTTGTTTTTACTTTGTTTAAAGAAGTCTCTAAAATCATCAATTGTTTGTGAAAGATAAGTTGCAGCCCTTATTATTAAGTCAACTGAATCATAAAAGAATTCATCATCTAAGTCTCCAAATTCTTTTTTTATTTTTGCACCACTTGCGGCTGTTGTTATTGTTGAAAGTGGTTGTCTCCATTGGTGTGCAATATTTTCAAGCATTTCACCCATTGAGGCCATTTTTGCTTGTTGATAAAAGAGTTTTTGTTTTTTATTAAACTCATTTTTTTCTTTTAATTCATCTGTTATATCTCTGATAATAGAATAAACAAAAGTCTTTTTATCTATTTGTATTGCAGAAGCATAAATCTCCACATCTTTTATTTCTCCATTAGACAAAATATTTTTAGAAATAAAGACATTTTGTCTATTTTCTAATATATTAATGAATTCTTTTTTTTGTTTATCTACTGTAGACATTGATATGTCATTTGCTTTTAAATTTATAAAATCTGCTCTTTTATAACCATAAAAATTAATTGCAGAAGCATTAATATCAATTATATTTAATGTTATTGGATCATATATAATTTTTATTGCTTTTGAGCCTTCAAAAATTTGGTGATATTTTTTTGTTAGTTCGTTTAATTCTTGAGTTCTTCTTTTTACATTTTTTTCTAATTCAGTTGTATACTTTGATTTATTATAAAAATGAATTGAACTAAAAATAGCAATTACTGCTAAGGTTAAAAGAATACCAATAAATTTAATAAATTTGTCAAACTCATAGATATCATTTAAGTCTATCTCTTTTTTTTGCTTAAAGATTATGAAATATCCAATATTGGATTCTTTTTCATTTTTTAATGTAAATGTAGTGGCTATGTGATTATCAATTAATTTATAATCTTTTATTGATAAAAATTCATCAATATTTTCCTTTACGGTTTTTTTTAATTCACTTTTAGCATCTAAATTTGCTACATAATAATCGCCTATAAAATCTTTTGTAAAAGGTTTTTTAATTTGATTTTTAAATTCTTTATCTGCAAGAATAATTAAATCAATTCCTTTTTCTTTAAACTCTTCTGCAATAGAATTCATTTTTGTAATTACTTCAACTAAACCTAAAAATTGATTTCCATCATAAATTGGAACAATATTTTTAAAAGTTATATCAAATATACCTACACTTATTATTGAGACGACTTTTGGGTTCTTTAATAAAGTTGGTAACTCTTTTCTTATTGTTGAAACATTATCATTTTTTTCTTTTGTCCAACTTCTATATTTACTTATTCCATTCTTATCTATTAAATGTATCCATAGATTTTTGAAGTTGCTATATTTTTTTATTTTTTCAGATACAACATTTAAACTAGGATAAGGAACTTTTTCATTTTTTAAAAACTTTTTGAAGTTATTATCTTCTGATAGTGCTAATGCAACATTAAAAGTTGAATTCTTTTTATTAAATATTGCTTCTTTAATTTGATTTTTTAAACTATTTGAAGTTTGCAAATATTTATTTTTAGTCAATCCTTCTATCTTGTTTGATAGAAAATAGTTAACACATGAAAAAGCAGAAATTAAAAGTATAATTAATAAAAGTAGATAAATTGGTTTTGTAGAATATTGCACTAAAAGTCCTATTTAATTGTTAATCATCTAATAATTTTATATATAAATCAATTAATTATACTCTATTAATATTAAAATATGAACAAAGTAAGAAAAATGAATTTTTGGTGTAATTAAATTATTTTATATAAATAAGAGGATTTAGAAGAGATATTTACATGATTAAATTAAAGTAGAAGTTTCTACTTTAATTTAACATATTCATTGTTGATATACATAGTATCTCCAAAAACTATTACTTTATCTTCTTCGTCAAAAGAAAAATCATATATTTTATCAGTTTTAAAATCATCTGAGATATTTATCATATATCCTTGAGATTCTAAGGCATATAAAGAATCACCATAAGCTAAGGCATAAAATTTAGCAAATTTGTATTTTTTTCTATTCATTACATTTAGTGAAATATCAGTTTTAATAATTTGACCATCAATTGTTGCTAAATAGATATCTTTTCCATGTGCAATAATATCACTTAAATCATATTGTTTGATATTTAAAATACCATCTCCAACAGAGATAACTTTTTTTGAACTTGCTGCTATAAGAGTGTCATTTACTACATTTAAGTAAATAATATTATTAAATTGACTATCTGCATCAACAATGATATTTCTAACTACTTTGTAGTTTTGTGCAGAAACAACTAAAATCTTACCATCTAATGTTGGAAATAAAATAAGATTTTGCATAAAATAAGGCGCTGCAATTCTTGTATCATTTGCTAAAGATTTTGTTAAATACTCTTTAAAAATGATTTTCCCATCTCTTAAGTCATAAGCCATAATTGAATTATCACTATTTACTATTGCTAAAATATCATCTTTTAGCGATGCTGCAACAACAGCTGTATTTGTAACTATCTCTTTTTTATCAACATAAATTTTATCTTTTATATTTGTTGAAAGTACTTTTCCTTCACTTAGGTTTAAGAATTGAAAACCTTCAGGCATTTTTATACTTGAAACCCCTTGTGCACTAATAAATTGCCCATTATCTAAAGTTGCACCATCTCTATTAAATGAGACAATGTCTGAATCAATAGATTTAGTACTTTTATTAAAAGACAAAGTATCTTCTGGTTCAAAATATTGCTTTTTAGAACAAGCAGAAAATAGAATGATTGCTGAAATTAAAATTAATAAATGTCTCATTATATACCTTTATTTTGTGATTAAGTAATGATTTAGTAAAGCAACTAAATCTTTAACTTGTGATGTTTCAGGGATCAATTTTAAAGCATCTTTTGATTCTTTATATTTCCCATTCTCTGCTAGAATTAATGCTTTATTAAATATTGCAAACTCTTTTAATAAAAAATTATTTTCCATTGAAAGATCACCTAATTTATTTACATTTTGTTCTTTCATGGCTTTTTCATATGCATATAATTCTTTAAAAAATTTAGCATTGATAGAAATATCTTTTTTATTATCTCTTTGACTATAAAGAACTATATCATGCAGATTTGTATTAAGCCCTTTTAGCGTCTCTAATGCTTTCTCATCATTTGGATTTTTCAATAATTCTTGAAAAACAATGTTTGCTTTTGCCGTATTTTGTTCTTTAAAATATGAAGTAAGATACATAGCTACTATTGCAAGTATAATTATCACAACAGCCGATATTATTATAAGTTTATATTTTTTGAAAATTCTTTCAACTCTAACAAAGCTTTCTAGGAATTTTTCTTCACTACTAAGCCCCTCTTTTACGAAATCCATATTGTCTTTTAAACTCATTGATTAACCTTATAAAAAATTAGTTATAAGTGTACAAAAATTTTCATAAAATCTTACTTTTATAAAAAGTTCTATATAATACAAACCTATTAAAGCACTGGGGTTAAAATGAATAAGTTTATATTATCAATTATAGTTTTAGTTATTTCACTGAATTTTTTGCACGCTGATGTAAAAGCAGATAAAAAAGAAGAACAAAGTAGATTTGAGTCTTTGTCTAAATTAACAAATGTTATTGGCACTGTAGAAAAATATTATGTAGATGATTTAAAATTACAAGAAATCGTAAATAAGGCATTAAAAGGTTTAATGCAAGAATTGGATGCACATTCAACATATATGGATAAAAAGTATTTCAAAGAGATGCAAATCCAAACTGATGGTGAATTTGGTGGATTAGGAATTACTGTTGGAATGAGAGATGGAGCATTGACTGTTATTTCACCAATTGATGGAACTCCTGCATATGAAGCTGGTATTAAATCAGAAGATATTATTTTAAAAATTGATGATAAATCAACTTTAAATATGAGTTTAGATGAAGCGGTAAGTTTAATGAGAGGAAAACCTAAAACTCCAATAACACTTACTGTTGTTAGAAAAGCAGAGAGAAAACCTTTAGAAATAAAGATTGTAAGAGATATTATTAAAATAGAATCTGTAAAAACAAAAACTATTGGAAAAGATATTTTATACCTAAGAGTTACAAGTTTTGACAAAAATGTTGTAGATGGATTAACTAAGGCAATCAAAGATGCTAAAGCTACTAAAGGAATTATTTTAGACTTAAGAAATAATCCAGGTGGATTATTAACTCAAGCAATAGGAACAACTGATTTATTTGTAGACAAAGGAATCATAGTTTCACAAAAAGGTAGAGATGCTTCAAGTGAAGAAACTTTTAATGCAAACTATTCAAAAACATTGACAAGAGTACCATTAATAGTTTTAGTAAATGGTGGTAGTGCATCTGCTTCAGAGATTGTAAGTGGTGCGTTACAAGATCATAAAAGAGCAATTTTAGTTGGAGAAAAAACTTTTGGAAAAGGTTCTGTTCAAGTTGTATTACCAATTACTTCTGATAAGAGTGAAGCTATTAAATTAACTATTGCAAAATATTACTTACCAAGTGGTAGAACAATCCAAGCAACAGGTATTACTCCTGATGTTATTTCTTATCCAGGTGAAGCTGTAAAAGCTCCAGATATGGATTTTATGATAAAAGAAGCTGATTTAAAAAAACATTTAAAAAGTGAATTAGAAAAAGTTGATGGAAAAGAAAAAGAAGTAAAAAAAGAAGTAAAAAAAGATGATACAAAAATCATTACAGATGAAGATCTATTTAAAGATAATCAACTAAAAACCGGTGTTGATATATTAAAAAGTTTAATAATTACAAATAAATAGAAATGAAAAATAAGTAAAGGAAAATAAATGAATATTAGTGATATTGTAGCTCTTGGTCTTTGGCCACAATCAAAGAAAACAACTACGCAAAAAGGTATTGCACAATTAGAAGATTTAGGTTATAACCTATTTTATATTGGAAAAAATGCTGATCTTTATACTTGCCCAGGAGATGAAGCAAAAGTATTACTTGTGAGAAGTGATAGATGCTCAGTTTTTGATATTCCTTTAAATTTAGAGATTGAAGAAAAGGGAGTTTGGCAAACAGCTATTTCAAATAGTGGGGCTAAATTTGCAAACAAAGCAGGTATAAGAACAGCTGTTTTATCTGAAAATGTAGACCCTACTTTAAGTATAGCACCAAGATGCCAAATAATGGAGTTATGCAAAGCCTTAGAAGCTGAAATCAATGGAGATGTTGTACAGTTTGAATTTATTTTTAGAAACTATTTAACAGGTTCTTTATTTGAAGCTACAAAAAGTGGTAATGATCCTTATGGTTTAAATTTACCATCAGATTTAAATGAGTGGCATAAATTTGAAACTCCCATCTTTACTCCAACTACAAAAGGTGTAAAAGATATTCCTCTAAATTCTCAAAATGTAAGAGAAAAATTTCCTGAAATTATCTCTAGTTTAGAAAGACTTTTTAAAGAGTTTACTCAATATGCGCAAGATAATGGCATAGTTGTTGTAGATACAAAACTTGAAGCATTTGTGAATGCAAAAGGTGAATGGATTTTAGGTGATGAGATTTTAACTCCAGAGAGTTCAAGATTTATCTCAAAAGAGAACTTTGATGCTAAAAACTTTATCTCAATGGATAAACAAATTCTTAGAAACTTTGCTAAAGAAAACAATTGGAAAGAAAAAGCAAAAGATTTAAAAGCTGGGGAAAAATTGAATGTTGAAGTTCCTGATTCTATAAAGAATGAGGTTTTAAATGGATATAAAACTATCCATAACAGATTAAACAGTAGCATTATTAAGAAATAGTTTTTTTAGAAAAACTACTTCAGCTAGTTTTAGATATAATCGCAAAAATATAAATTGAAGGTAATAAATGAAAGCAATCGTAAATGTAGCGTTAAAACAAGGTGTTTTAGATGATCAAGGTAAAGCAACACACCATGCGTTAGACACTTTAGGATTTAAAGAAGTTGTTAAAGATGTAAGAATTGGAAAACAAATTATTTTAGAATTAAATTCTAGCTCAAAAGAAGAAGCACAAATTGAAGTTACAAAAATGTGTGAAAAATTACTAGCTAATACTGTAATTGAAGATTACAATATTACAATTACTGAGTAGAATTATGAATGTAGCAGTATTACAATTTCCAGGTACAAATTGTGAGTATGATACAAAATATGCATTTGAAAAATTAGGTGCTAATGTTCAAATTATATGGCATAAAGAGAATGTATTACCTGAAAATGTTGATTTAATAGTTATTCCAGGTGGATTTTCTTATGGTGATTATTTAAGATCAGGTGCGATTGCAAGATTTGCAAATATTATGGAATCAGTAAAAGAGTATGCAGCAAATGGTGGAAAGATTTTAGGTATTTGTAATGGTTTCCAGATTTTACTTGAAGCTGGACTTCTTCCCGGTGCTATGAAAAGAAATAGTTCATTACATTTTATTTCAAAATATAACCATTTAAAAGTAATAAACAATAACAATAAATTTCTTAATAAATTAAAAGTAAATGATGTAGTTAATATTCCAATTGCACATCATGATGGAAATTATTTTATAGATGAAGCTGGTTTAAAAGAGCTTGAAGAAAATGATCAAATATTGTTAAAATATTGTGATGAAAAAGGGAACCTTTCAAATGTAAATGGTTCTGTTTCAAATATTGCAGGTATTTGTAATAAAGAAAAAAATATTTATGGACTTATGCCTCATCCTGAAAGAGCAATTGAAATACTTCTTGGATGTGATGATGGTGTTAAGATGCTAGAAGGTTTTTTAAATAATTAAGAAGTAGTTTTCTACTTCTTAAAAATAGGAAAAATATGAAGAATATTTTTTATTTACTACTCATTTCACTTACATTATTCGCAAATGAATCACAAAATAGTACTGAGCTAACTAACACTGAAACTTCGGTTTTTGATGCTAATAATAGCACTAAAGCAGAAGAATTAAAACCAGATTATTATCAAGAAATAATAAAGCCAGATGCACAAGATATATCAGCAGAAAAAAATATATACCTAAGTTATAAATCTTTTCCAAACAATATTTTCAAAAATCAAAGATTTGAAATTATTTTAAAAGCAATAATAACAAGTGATGATTATGACAGAATAGAAACAAGGTTTATTAATTCAAAAAATATGAATGTAATAAATCCTCAATCTCCTTGGACAGAAGTTGAAGATAAAACCTTTGAAAATATGTTCTATTTCAAAGCAAGTCAATCAGATTTTGCAATACCAACTTTTCAAGTTGCGATATATAAAAGTAATGTTTTAATTGAAGTTGAGAATATACAAGCAAAAAAAGTTTCTTTCACAGAAATTGGTAAAAATATAGAAAATTTTTCTTCAATAATTGCAAAGAATTTAGTAATAAATGCTTATAAAACAAAACAATATAATAATGATGAATTAATCACGATTATGGATATCAATGCAAAAGAGTCTAATCTAGAAGATTTTTATATAAAAAATGTGAAAGAACAAGGTGTTTCAACTATTGATGATAACTATCCTGAACAAAATCTATTATACTATTTAGTTCTACCTGTTCATACTAAAAAGATTGATTTTTCTTATTATAACAGTGATCAGAAAAAATTTATAACTATCAATATTCCAATTGTATTGGAAAATGAACTAGTAAGTACACAAACAGATTTAAATCCAAATAAAAGTAATATCTTATTTTACAAAAGAGTCGTTTTTGGAAGTTTATTTGTATTGTTTTTTATAATATATATTTGGAAGAGAAAAAAAATTTATTTAATTATTGCATTAATAAGTGCCATTATATTACTTCTTTATTCTATTCCTAATAAAACAAAAATATTAAAAAAGGATAGTTATATTTATATTCTTCCTACAAAGAAATCAACTATTTTCCAAAAAACTGATAAAGAATATGAAGTGAAAGTTTCTATTAAAAGAGGTGACTTTGTAAAGGTTATTTTAGGAGAAGGTGATAAAAGTATGATTGGATGGGTTAAAGAAAATGATCTTAGCAAGAATTAGAGGAATAATTGTATTAATACAATTTACAATTAGTGTTGCATTTGTTGTTATTGGGATGTATACTTTTAGAAATCATGTACACAAAATTATAAAACTTTGGATGAGACTTCAAATATATTTTTTAGGTATCACTTTTGAACAAGTTGGAAAAATGGATGAAACATGTGATATGGTAATTATGAATCATCAAAGTTTATTAGACATCATTGTAATAGAACACCTTCATAATAAACACTTAGCTTGGGTAGGTAAAAAAGAGATTACAAATCTAATCTTTTTTGGTCATATTATGAAAGCTCCAGACATGATTACTATTGATAGAGAAAATAAAACTGGTTTGTTAAAACTAATAAAAGATGCAAAAGATAGATTATCTAAAAATAGACCAATCGCTATTTTCCCTGAAGGTACAAGAGGTGATGGTAAAACTATGGGCTCTTTTAAACCAGGAGCTGCAATGGTTGCAAACAAGTTAAACTTACGCGTACAACCATTAATAATAATAAATACAAAAAATATTCTTGATTCCCAAAAACTTGATGCAAATCCTGGTATTGTGAAGATTATCTATTTAGAACCAGTTCAAGCAGATAAATCGACTAATTGGTACAAAGACACAGAAGAAAAAATGAGAGAAATATTATCAATAGAAATGAAAAAAGAGCTCTAATGACATTATCATGGCAAACAATTTTAGCAGTTGGATGTGGAGGCTTTTTTGGGGCAATTTCTAGGGTTTATATAACTCATAATATGAATTTATCTATGAAGTCAGAATTTCCTTGGGGCGTTTTAACTGTAAATGTTGTAGGAAGTTTCATCATTGGCGTTTTATTTGCAATTTTTTTACATTATACAGTTTCAGATACTTTAAAATCTTTTTTAACTACAGGTTTTTTAGGAGCCTTTACTACTTATTCAACTTTCGCAATTGAGAGTTACTTTTTACTTAATACTTCAATTTTTCTTGCAACTACAAGTATGTTCTTAAATCTTTTTGGGACAATCGTAGCAGCTGGTGGAGGATATAAACTTATTCACTTTTTGCTTAGATAAATAAGTACAATTTATTTAAGGATTAAGAAGATATAATATCCTCTTAATTTTATGACAAGTTCAATATAGGAGAATACTATGGGTATGCCAGGTGGTATGGAATGGATATTAATTGCGTTGGTTGTTTTATTGCTTTTTGGTGGTAAAAAAATACCAGAATTAGCAAAAGGTTTAGGTTCAGGAATCAAAAACTTTAAAAAAGCAGTTAAAGAAGATGATGAAGAAGAAGTAGTTAAAACTGATAAAGCAGATGAAATAGAAGATAAAAAAGCTGAAAAATCAGTTAATGCAGAAGATACAAAAAAAGTTTAGGGATTAGTAGTTGCAAACCTTAGTTAAAAAACATATAGAAGAAATACTAAAATTAGAAAATTTAGTTTTAGAAAAACCTAAAGATATATCTTTAGGTCATTTTGCAACACCTGTTGCATTCTCTTTGGCTAAAGAATTACGAAAAAATCCAATGCAAATTGCACAAGAATTAGCTGATAAGTTTAATGACTCAGAGATTTTTGATAATGTAACAGCAGTAAAAGGATTTGTTAATTTTAAACTTTCTAATGCATTTTTAGAAAATCTTATTTCAAAACTTTTTGAAGATGAAAACTCATTTGCAAAAGGTGAAAATAAAAATGAAAAAATTCTTTTAGAATATGTAAGTGCAAATCCTACTGGACCACTTCATATTGGTCATGCAAGAGGTGCAATTTTTGGAGATACACTTGCTCGTGTTGGAAGACACTTGGGTTATGATGTGCAAACAGAATATTATATCAATGATGCTGGTGCTCAGATGGATATGCTTGGTCTTTCTGTATCATTAGCTGGACGTGAGTTTTTATTAAATGAAACAGTTGAGTATCCAGAGTCTTATTATAGAGGTGAATATTTAGTTGATATTGCAAAAGAGATTCAAAAGAATTTTGGCGATGACATCTTTAATGATGAGTCAAGATTTAGAGAAATGGCAATGTTTGCTAAAGATGAAGTTCTAAAAATCATAAAAAAAGATTTAAAAGATATTGGAATAGAGTTTGATACTTTTATCTCAGAAAACTCTTTATACTCTTCATGGGAAGATACAAAAAATGTTTTAGAAAAAAATGGTTCTTTGTATGAAAAAGATGAGAAAATATTTTTAAAATCAACAGCACATGGTGATGATAGTGATCGAGTTGTCGTAAGAGACAATGGGATCCCTACTTATCTTGCTGGTGATATAATTTATCATAAAAATAAATATGATAGAAACTTTGATAGATACATAAATATTTGGGGTGCAGATCACCATGGATATATTACAAGAGTAAAAGCTGCAATTGAGTTTTTAGGAAATGATTCATCTAAATTAGAAATTATTCTTTCTCAGATGGTACAACTTTTAAAAGGTGGAGAGCCTTATAAAATGAGTAAGAGAAAAGGTAACTTCATTCTTATGAGTGATATTTCTGATGAAATTGGTGCTGATGCTTTAAGATTTGTATTTTTGACAAGAAAAAGTGATACACACTTGGAATTTGATTTAGAAACTTTAAAAAACCAAGATTCTTCAAATCCAGTATTTTATATAAATTATGCCCACGCTAGAATAAATCAAGTATTTGTAAAAGCAAACTTAACTCCAAAAGATGTAATAAATGAAAAATTTGGAGATTTAAACGAAGATAGTATAAACTTAATTTATGAAGCTTTACTTTTACCAACAGTTATAAATGAAGCTTTTGAAAAAAGGGATATGCAAAAAATAACTGATTATTTGTATAATCTTGCATCTTCAGTTCATAAGTTCTATAATGAACATAAGATATTAGAGACACAAGAACAGAATAGTTATTTAAAAGTA
This sequence comes from Arcobacter siniprincipis (SeqCode), assembly GCF_048571125.1. NCBI lineage: Bacteria > Pseudomonadati > Campylobacterota > Epsilonproteobacteria > Campylobacterales > Arcobacteraceae > Arcobacter > Arcobacter siniprincipis (SeqCode). The sequence goes on from NZ_CP182343.1 coordinate 403,340, forward strand.
CTAAGTGTAGTTTCTTTATCAATAAGAACAGGTTTAAAATTATTAGGAATCGAGGCCAAGGAGGTAATGTAATGAAATGGATTATTATTATTTTCGCCGCAATACTTACTTTAGCAATAGTTACAGGTTACATGGGTGGAGCAAAAGAGGCCACAGGTAATTATGGAAAAGTTATGAGAGGAGGGTGAATTAACCCTCTCTTGTAATCTCTAGTTCACTTAAGAACTCTTCTAATGAATATTTTTCTCTTGTTTTTTCTGTCATTAGGTGTATAAAAGCATCTCCTAAATCAATAACAGTCCAATCATCATTATCATCAACTCTTAAAAATTCTTCACCAGCTGGTTTTAATTCTTCTTTTAAATAGTTTAATAAAGCAAATCCATGCTTAGCATTTAATGTTGTTGCAATAACAACAAAATCTACAATATAATCTTTGTCTTTAAGATTGATAAGTTCAACATTTACTGCTTTCTTATCTTCTAAGACTTTTACAATTGTTTCTTCTCTAGTCAATATATGTACCTTTTTAGTGCCAAAATTTTTTGACATCATCTTTTATTTTATTTGGAACAAACTCTAAGTCCAAATTATTTCTTAATTCAGTAGAGCTTATATCAATATCTACTTCTAAAGTCAATATATTATCATAAATATCATTACAAAATCCATTTCTTGTAACAACAACCAATTCTACTTCATTTAAAATCTTATCAACTTTATACCAAGTATTTAATTTTTCATAATTGTCCGCACCAATAATAAAATATGTTTTATCAGGGTTGTAGTACTCTTTTAAATATTGTATTGTTTCTATAGAATATACAGGTCTGTTTTTATTTATTTCATAATCACTAACTATAACTTTTTCACAATCTTTGAAATTTTTACTCAATAAATACAATCTTTCATTTGGGCTTAAATGTGAAGTTATCTTTTGAGGATTTAAAAAAGTAGGAACTAAAATAATTAGATCTAAGTCAAGTTTGTCTAAAGCTTCTATTACGATAGTTTCATGGGCGATATGCACCGGGTCAAAACTACCACCAAAAATTGCAATTTGCACTTAATATAATCCTTTGTATTATACTTAAATTATATTATAGCAACTTTTAGATAAAATGCCTAAAATATATATAAAAATAAGAGGGACGAAATGGCTATAAAAGTTGCTATAAATGGTTTTGGAAGAATTGGTAGATGTGTTGCTAGAATTATTGAACAAAGAGATGACGTAGAATTAGTTGCGATTAATGATACAGCTTCTGTTGAGATGCTAGAGTATATCACGAAATATGATACTGTTCATGGAACTTTTAATGGAGATGTAAAAGTTGTAAATGGATTTTTAAAGATGGGAAAAATCATTGCAAAGCTTTATTCAACAAGAGATGCTAAAGAATTAACTTTTACAAAAGATTGTGGAGCAGATGTAGTTTTAGAATGTACTGGTGCATATTTAACACAAGAATCTTGTCAAGTACATCTTGATAATGGTGCAAAAAAAGTAGTTATGTCTGCACCTGCAAAAGATAATACTCCAACTTTTGTATTAGGTGTTAATGAAAAAGAGTATAAAGGGCAATTAATTGTTTCAAATGCTTCTTGTACAACAAACTGCTTAGGACCAATAGCTAAAATTATTGATGATGCTTATGGGATTGAAAAAGGTTTAATGACAACAATTCACTCATATACAAATGACCAAAATATCTTAGATGTAAAACATAATAAAGATAAAAGAAGAGCAAGAGCAGGGGCTCAAAATATGATACCAACTACAACAGGTGCAGCAAAAGCAATGAAATTAATTATGCCTCAACTTGATGGAAAATTACATGGTCAAAGTGTAAGAGTTCCAACACCAAATGTTTCTATGGTAGATGTAAACTTTGTAGTTAGAAAAGATACAACAAAAGAAGAGTTAAATGCTTTATTTGAATCAAAAGCAAAAGAGTTTGCTGGAATAGTAGCCGTTGACAATGAAATGATGGTATCAAGTGACTTAGTAGGAAATACAAACTCTACAATTATAGCTTCAGATTTAACACAAGTAATTGGTGGGAATATGATAAAAGTTATGAGTTGGTATGATAATGAGTGGGGATACTCTTCAAGATTAATAGATATGGCTGTTTACGTAGCTAAAAACTAAGGATATAAATGAAATTACAAGAGCTTAAGAATATTGACATATCTGGTAAAAAAATATTTATTAGATGTGATTTTAATGTTCCAATGGATGAAGATAATAATATAACTGATGATAGAAGAATAAGAAGTGCACTTAATACAATAAGATATTGTATTGATCACGATTGTTCAGTTATTTTAGCTTCTCACTTTGGAAGACCAAAAGAGCCTTTTGATGAAAGATATTCTTTAAAACCTATTGCTAAAAGATTACATACACTTTTAAAGCAAGAGATAAAAATGGCTAAAAATATTGTTCAAGATGATACTTTAGAGATTGCAAAAAATTTAGAAGTAGGTGATATTTTACTTTTAGAAAATCTTAGATTTCATGAAGGTGAAACAAAAAATGATGAAGAGTTTGCAAAAAAACTTGCATCTATGGCAGATGTTTATGTAAATGATGCTTTTGGAGTATCTCATAGAGCTCATGCTTCTGTTGAAGGTATTACAAATTATTTTGATATGCAACATAAAGCAGCTGGATTTTTACTAGCAAAAGAGATTAAATTTTTCCATCATATTGTACATAACCCAAAAAGACCTTTTGTATCAATAGTAGGTGGATCAAAAGTTTCTGGAAAACTTGAAGCCTTACATAATCTTGTACCAAAAGTTGATAAAATACTAATTGGTGGTGGTATGGCATTTACTTTCCTAAAAGCTTTAGGATTGGAAGTTGGAAAATCTTTAGTAGAAGAGCATTTGATTCCTGAAGCTATTAAGATTATGGATGAAGCTAAAGCTCTTGGTGTAAAACTTTATTTACCTGTTGATGTAGTTGCAGCTGAAGCATTTGATGCAGAAGCAATTGCAAAACTTGTAACTGTTCAAGAGATACCAAAAAACTGGTTTGGATTAGATATTGGACCTGCAACGGCACAACTGTTTAAATTAGCACTAAATGATGCAAATACAATTCTTTGGAATGGACCAATGGGTGTTTATGAAATGGATAAATTTGCAAAAGGAAGTACAAGAGTTTCCCATGCGGTTGCTCAATCATTTGCTACAACTGTTGTTGGTGGTGGAGATACTGCTGATTTAGTTAGAATAACTGGTGATGAAGATGAAATGACTTTCATCTCAACTGGTGGTGGAGCTTCTTTAGAATTAATCGAAGGTAAAATCCTTCCAGGTGTAAAAGCCTTACTTTTAGAGGATTAATATGATTATTGCAGCAAACTTCAAAACAAACCATACAAGAGCTAGTACTAAAGAGTATATCTCTTTTGTAAATGAGTATTTAACTAAAGAAAAAGATGTGGAAGTAATTATCTTCCCAACAGCTACATCTTTGGATAATTATGAAACAAGTTCTAATTTAACTATTGGGGCACAAAATGCTTATAGTGTAAACAAAGGTTCTTTTACAGGTGAAATAGGAACTCAACAACTTGATGAATTTGATATCAAAACTATTTTAATAGGACATAGTGAAAGAAGACATATTTTAGGTGAATCTCAAGAAGAGATTGCTAAAAAATATGCTTTTTATAAAGAGCTAGGATATAAAATAGTTTATTGTATTGGTGAGCCTTTAGAAGTAAAAGAGCAAGGATTAGAAAAAACTTTAGAGTATATTTATGAGCAATTTGTTGGAATAGATACAAATTATGAAAATCTTATTTTAGCTTATGAGCCAGTTTGGGCAATAGGAACTGGAGTTACTGCTACAACAGAAGATATAAAATCAGTTCATAGTGTAATAAAAAGTAAAATAGATAAACCACTTCTTTATGGGGGAAGTGTAAAAGTAGAAAATGTTGCACAAATTTGTTCACTTGATGGAGTTGATGGGGCATTAATAGGGACAGCTTCTTGGGTAAAAGAAGATTTTGTTCAAATTTTAGAAAACATAAAAGGGTTATAAGATGATAATGAATGGTAAAAAAGGTGTAATTTTAGGTGTTGCAAATAATAAGTCTATCGCTTATGGTATTGCAAAAGCGTGTGCTGCACAAGGTGCTAAGATAGCTTTTACATATTTAAATGATTCTTTGAAAAAAAGAGTTGAGCCTATTGCTGCTGAATTTGACAGTGAAGATTTAGTTTATCCTTGTGATGTATCAAATCCTGATGAAATCAAAGCACTAAAAGTTTCTTTAGAAAAAGACTTAGGTCAAATAGATTTTATCGTTCATTCTATTGCTTTTGCTCCAAAAGAGGGATTATCAGGAAGATTTTATGATATTACAAAATCAGCTTTTGATATTGCTATGGATGTATCTGTTTATTCACTTATTGAAGTTACAAGAGAGTTAAAACCATTAATGAGTGAAAACTCTTCTATTTTAACTCTTACATATTATGGTGGGGCAAAATATATTCCAAATTATAATCTAATGGGAATAGCAAAAGCTGCTTTAGAGATGACTACAAAATATCTTGCTGAAGATTTGGGAAAAGATGGAATTAGAGTAAATGCAATAAGTGCTGGTCCTATTAAAACTTTAGCAGCAGCTGGAATTAGTGATTTTAGATTTATGTTAAAATGGAATGAAGCTCACTCACCACTTAAAAAGAATGTAACAACTGATGAAGTTGGAAACTCTGGGATGTATTTGTTATCTGATTTATCAAGTGCAGTTACTGGGGAAATTCATTATGTGGATTGTGGTTATAATATCATGGGTATGCCAGCGGTTGAGTTCAATGAAGAGGGTCGTCCAACAATTGCATGGAACGGTACAGATAAATAGGTTATAAGCGTCAGCTTTTAACCGATACCTGCGTTGTCAAGTAAATTTTAGATACTCACTTACTTTAGTAAGCTCCTACCTAAAATTTACTTTCCGCCTTGGTCTAGGATAAAATCTAACACTTCTAAGCTATTTATTAAAAATAAAAGTTTTAGATTTAAATTCTTGGAATTTAGATTTAAGATTTTAGAAAACATAGGAATGAAATGAATATTAATTTTAAAGAATTAGCAAACAAATATAAAACACCTTATTATGTGTACGATTTTGATCATATTACAAGTCAATATACTGAATTAAAAGATGCTTTTAAAGCTAGAAAATCATTGGTTGCATATGCTGTTAAAGCAAACTCGAATTTATCTGTTATTAAACACCTTGCAAATCTTGGTGCTGGGGCTGATTGTGTATCTATTGGTGAAGTAAGAAGAGCCTTAAAAGTTGGAATTGCTCCTTATAAGATTATTTTCTCAGGTGTTGGGAAGATAGATGATGAGATAAGAGAGGCTCTTAATTTAGATATTTTGATGATAAATGTTGAAAGTGATGCTGAGTTAAACAGAGTAGAGATGATTGCAAAAGAGTTAGATAAAATTGCTCGAATTTCTATTAGAGTTAATCCAAATATTGACCCTCAAACTCATCCATATATTTCAACTGGTTTACATGAGAATAAATTTGGAGTTGATATTGATACAGCAAAAAGAATGTATATCCAATGTAAGAACTCTAATAATCTAGACCCTGTAGGAATTCATTTACATATTGGTTCTCAACTAACTCAATTAGACCCTATAAAAGAGTCTGTAAAAATTGTAGCTGATTTAGTTAGAAACTTAAAAGCTATAAATATAGAATTGTCTTTTATGGATATTGGTGGTGGTCTTGGTATTGTATATGATAATGAAAAACTTATTGATACAAAAGAGTATGCACAATCAGTACTAGAGACTATGTTTGGACTTGATATAACAGTTGTATGTGAACCAGGTAGATTTATGGTTGGAAATGCAGGAACTTTTATCACAAAAGTGTTATATGAAAAAGTAAATGGTAATAAAAGATTTGTAATAGTTGATGGAGCTATGAATGACTTAATTAGACCAGCTTTATACAATGCCCATCATAAAATTGAAGTTATTGATAAGAGTTCAGATATATCTGATTGTAATTTAGTAGGACCTATTTGTGAAAGTGGTGATTTTTTTGCAAAAAATATTGAACTACCGAAAACTGAACATAATGATTTAGTAGCAATTTATAGTGCAGGGGCTTATTGTTTTACAATGGCATCTAACTACAATACAAGAGGTAGAGTTGCTGAAATTGCTGTGGAAAATGGTCAAGATAGACTTATAAGAAAAAGAGAAACTTTCGAAGATATAATTGCACTTGAAGAGGAATTTATAAAATAAATGAATAAGGCTTATTTCATTGATGTACAAGGTACATTAATTGATGATATTAATAAAGACCCAATAAATGGTGCAATAGAATTTATTGATACTTTAAATGAAAAAAACATACCTTATGTCGTAATTACAAACAACACTAAATTTAAAAGTGAAGACTTTAAAAAGTTTTTAAATGACAAGGGTTTTAATATAAAAAACTATATTGACCCTTTTTATATCTTAAACACTGTAACAAAAGAAAAAACAGTTGCAGCTTTTGGAGCAGATGAATTTTTAAAAACTATGGTTGATTTGGGCTATATTTTAGATTATGAAAATCCAAAAGAATTAATAGTCTCTATTAAAAAAGATTACACAAATGAAGATTATGCTTCTATGATAGAGATTGCTTTAAGAGTAAATAGCATAATTGGGATGCATGATACTTCTATATACTCAAAAGATGGAAGAAGATATCCAGGTGTTGGGGCAATTATGAAGATGATAAAATTTGCTACAAATAAAGATTATAAAGTAGTTGGAAAGCCTTCTATTGGATTTTTTCAAAGTGCTAAAAATATTATTAATGTAGATTTTAAAGATATAATGATAGTCTCTGATGATATGATAGGTGATTTAATAGGAGCTCAAAATTTGGGTATGAGTTCTTGTTTGGTATTAAGTGGAAAAATAAAAAGTGAAAAAGAGATACTATCTACTTTAGATGAAAAAGATAAACCTAATTTTATATGTAAAGATATAGGTGGAGTTTTGAATCTTTTAAATAAAGGTGAAATATGAGTGAAGCTGGATTATTAGAGTTAAGAAAAAAATTAGATGCAATTGATGATGAACTTTTAGAACTTATTAATAAAAGAATGGATTTAGTTCATGAAGTGGGACTTTTAAAAGCAAAAAGTGGTGGAGCTATTTATAGACCTGAAAGAGAAAAAGCTATTATTGATAGACTTGATACTCTAAATAAAGGTAAATTAAATAGAGCTGCGATTGAAGCATTTTTCTTAGAGATATTTGCAATAAGTAGAAATTTTGAATTACCAGAAAATATTGCTTATTTAGGGCCAGAAGGAAGTTTTACTCACCAAGCAGCAGAAGCAAGATTTGGGGCTATGAGTTCATATATTTCAATTGGTTCTATTAAAGGTGTATTTAGAGAAGTTAGTACAAAAAAAGCTAGATTTGGAGTTATTCCTATTGAAAACTCTTCTAATGGAATAGTCTCAGACACAATAAATTGCCTAAGCACTTATGATTTAAAGATTATCGCAGAAGTTGTTCTAAATATACATCATACTCTTGCAACTACTTGTGATAAAGTAAAAGACATTAAAAAGATATATTCAAAAGATATCGCCTTTGAACAATGTAGAAGATTTTTAGAAAATTTTGGACTTGATGAGGTGGAGCATATTCCAGTAGAATCAACAACAAAGGCTGCAAAGTTAGCTCTAAATGAACCAAATAGTGCTGCTATTTGTTCACATGTTGGTGCAAAACTGTATAATCTTCCAATATTATTTGAAAATATAGAGGACAAAGACAATAATAAAACTAGATTTTTTATTATAAGTGACTTTGAAAATGCTCAAAGTGGAAATGATAAAACATCTATTTTAGTAAAATTACCAAATTTACAAGGTGTTTTAGTAGAATTTTTAACTGATTTTGATAAGGCTAAAATCAATTTAACTAAGATAAAATCACATATTGTTGAAGGTGACTCTATCTTTTTTATTGATTTTAACGGGCATAAAGATGATGAAAATGTAAAAGAGATATTTAAAAAACATAAAGAATCTATCAAATTCTTAGGTTCATATGTTAAAGAAATAGACGATATTTAATTTTAGGAAAATAAATGAAATTTAATGAAGTTTTAGAAAATGTTACAACTTATGAAGCTGGAAAACCAATTGAATTAGTTGTTAGAGAGTATGGTGTAAATCCAAAAGATGTTATAAAATTGGCTTCAAATGAGAATCCATATGGAACAAGTCCAAAAGTTACTGCTAAAATTCAAGAGTTAGCAAAAAATATGTTTGTTTATCCAGATGATTCTATGTATGAGTTAAAAGAGGCTTTAGGTAAAAAGTTTGATGTAGACTCATCTAGTGTAATTATAGGTTCTGGAAGTGACCAAATTATAGAGTTTTGTGTACATGCAAAATGTGAAAAAGATTCAAAATTACTTATGGCAAAAACAACCTTTGCTATGTATGAGATTTATGGTAAACAAACAGGTGCAAAAATAATAAAAACAGAATCACATACCCATGATTTAGCACAATTTTTAGCTTTATACAAAGAACATGGTGCGGATGTTATATTTTTATGTCTACCAAACAATCCTTTAGGAGAAGCTGTAGATACAAAAGATGTATATGAGTTTTTAGAACAAATTAATAGTGAAACTTTAGTAGTAGTTGATGGAGCTTATCAAGAGTATGCAGCATTTAAAGATGAAAATAAAAAAATAGTACCAAAAGATTTAATTACTAAATTCCCAAATTGTATCTATTTAGGTACTTTTTCAAAAGCTTATGCTTTGGGTGGGATGAGAGTTGGATATGGTATTGCACAACCTGAGATTATAAAAACTCTTTATAAATTAAGAGCACCATTTAACATCACAACTTTAACTCTAGCAGCTGCTATTGAAGCTTTAAAAGATGAAGAGTTTGTAACTACTTGTATTGCTAAAAACTTTGAAGAGATGACAAGATATGAAGAGTATGCTAAATCAAGAGGTTTTGAATATATTCCTTCTTATACAAACTTTATAACTATCAAGATGGCTGATAAGTTTGTATCTAAAGAAGTAGCTCAAAAGCTTTTAGAACTGGGTATTATAGTTAGAGATTTAACTGGATATGGACAAAATGCAATAAGAATTACAATTGGTACAAATGAACAAAATACAAAAGTATTTTCTATGTTGGATGAAGTGTTATAAAAATTAAAATAGATTAAGAAGAGATATGAAAATAAAAAACAAATCGCCAAAAGAATTAGAAGAAGTAAGTCAAAAAATCAGAGATAGAATAATAGATGTTGTATCGAGAAAAGGTGGACATTTTTCTTCAACTCTTGGTGCAGTTGAATTAACTGTTGGTATGCATTATGTTTTTGATTCAAGTAAAGATCCCTTTATTTTTGATGTATCTCATCAATGTTATCCCCATAAACTTATAACTGGTAGATGGGAAGAGTTTGAAACTATTAGACAATTTAATGGTCTTAGTGGTTTTACAAAACCAAAAGAGAGTGATGCTGATTATTTTGTAGCAGGGCATAGTTCTACTTCTCTTTCCCTAGCAGTAGGGGCAGCTAAAGCTATCAAACTAAAAAAAGAAGATAGAGTGCCAGTTGTTATGATTGGTGATGGTTCTATGACTGCTGGAATGGTTTATGAGGCACTAAATGAAATAGGTGATTTAAAACTCCCTATGGTAATTATATTAAATGATAATGAGATGTCAATAGCAAAACCAATTGGTGCGATTTCTAAGTACTTATCTAAGTTATTAGCTGGAAAATATTATCAAGGTTTTAAAACAAAAGTTGATAAATTTATAAAAAATAATATGCCAGAAGGTACAACATATATAGCTAAAAGAATGGAAGAAGCTATGAAGTTAATCACTCCTGGAATTTTATTTGAAGAGATGGGTGTTGATTATATTGGACCTATTGATGGACATGATATAAAAGAAGTAATTGAAACTTTAGAAATAGCAAAAGCTATGAAAAAACCAGTTATCGTTCATGCACATACTGTAAAAGGAAAAGGTTATAAAATAGCTGAAGGTCAACATGAGTGTTGGCATGGAGTTGGGCCTTTTAATGTGGAAGATGGAGCATTTGTAAAAAAAGAAGCACCAAAATCAGCAACTGCTGTTTTTGCTGATGCTTTATTAGACCTAGCTTCAAAACATGAAAATGTAGTTGGAGTAACAGCTGCAATGCCAAGTGGTACAGGTATAGATAAACTTATGAAAGAGTTTCCTGAAAGATTTTGGGATGTTGCAATTGCAGAGCAACATGCTATTACTTCAATGGCAGCTATGGCAAAAGAGGGATTTAAACCTTTTATTACTATTTATTCTACTTTCTTACAAAGAGGATTTGACCAAATTATTCATGATGTTTCTTTGATGAATATGCCAGTTGTTTTTGCTATAGATAGAGCCGGGATAGTTGGGAATGATGGAGAGACGCATCAAGGTGCTTTTGATATTTCATTTTTAAGATTTATTCCAAATATGGTTTTATTTGCACCAAGATGTAATGAAACTCTAAAATTAGGTCTCGAATTTGCTTATGATTTAGAAAGTCCATGTGCTATTAGATATCCAAGAGGTGCATTTAAAGAAGTATGTGCACCAGCTTCACCTTTTGAGTTAGGTAAGGCAGAACTTCTAAAAGAAGGAACTTCAAATAAACTTTTCATAGCTTATGGAGCAGGAGTTGGAAGAGCCTGTGAGACAGAAAAACTTCATAGTGAAGATATTGCAATCTTAGATTTAAGATTTGTAAAACCATTAGATAAAGATACTCTAAAAGAGTTAGCTAAAAAATACGATGACTGGTATGTTTTCTCAGACTCACAAAAACAAGGTGGAGTAGCTAGTGCTATTTTAGAGTTTTTAAATGAAGAGAAAGTTTGCGTAAAATTGACAAGCTTTGAATATGAAGATGATTTTATAGTGCATGGGGATACGAAAGTGGTGGAAGAGTCTTTAGGATTACTACCTGCTCAACTAGCTGATAAAGTAAAATAAAAACTCCATCTTTTTCACGGACTCTGCGTTGAAGGACTTTTTTTGCTCAGTCACTTACTAGTTGTAAGCTCCTTCACAAAAAAATTCCTTCGCCTTGATTTCGTAAAAAATATGAAGTTTTGGGCTTTTATGAATTCTTGTGATAAAATATCTTAATAATTATAAGGTATTAAATGGTTACAGAATTTTTGACAACAACTTTATTAGGTGGAATTATTTATGATTTAATGAAAATAGGTGTTTCAAACTCTTATGAACTTGCTAAAAGATCATTAAAAGATTTTACAACATCAGAAGATGAAATCAGATATTTAAAATTAATTTTAGAAAAAGATATTTTAACTAAATCAGCTTTGTCAAAAGAAAAAATAATTGATATATTAGATAATAATGAAAAGATATCTTTCTTAATTAAAAAAGTAAAAAGAATGAATGTAAATTATGCGGAAACTATAAATATAAATACAATTAATAAAATCAGTGAGTTACCACATGTAGATGAAAAATTTCTTATATATAATAATAGAGGAGTAAGTTTTTTTCTAATAGGGATTGTATTAATTTCTATATTCTTACCTATACTTAAAACACCATACGTAATAGTAATAATAGGTATTCTTATGATAATTTTTTATCATTATATTGATAAAAAATTATCAAAATTTGTTACTATATATAATAATAAACTCGTAAATAATGGTGATGAGATAAAATATAAAGATATTAGTAGTCATTCAATGTATAGTGCTAATATTATTACATTGAAACTATATAATACTGGAAAACAAATAGATTATAAGGTGAAGTTACAATATCCTAGTGATATTGAGTTTTTAATTCATTGTATTGAGCAGTTTAGAGATTATAATAGGAATATGCCAATTTAGAGATTTATAGTTTATTTAATACAACACTATATGTTTATTTGTAAATCTATAACATAAGTTTAACCCAAAAACACCTTCAATTTCTCCACACATAATCCCATTGCAGTACTTTCATATCCTATCACTTCTTTGATATATGGCTTACAAAATCCCTCTACCATAATAGCTCCTGCTTTTCCCTTCCACTCATTTGAGTCTAGGTAGTTTTGCATGTCTTTTTTATCGAACTTTTCAAAGATATAAGTTGTGATGGATATGTCTATTAATTCTAGGGTTTTGCTTTTGTATTTCATACAGCTTATTACTGAGGTTTGGTTTCCGCTTTGTAGTTCTAACATTCTTTTGGCGTCGTTTTTATCTTTTGCTTTTCGTAGTAATAAATTATTTGCTGTTACTACTGAATCAGATACTAAGAGAGGGTACTCTTCTATACCATATCTTTTGTATAGTTCATCAAACTTTCCTAAGGTTGCTTGATAGGCGAAACTTTTTGGGTTTTGGGTTGTGATTGTATCTTCATCAAACTCTCCTCCACTTTGGATAAACTCTATATTATGAGCTTTTAGAATCTTAGCTCTAGTGGGTGATTTTGAACCTAATCTTATCAATAAACTTCCTTTTTAATTCAATTATGATATTTTACGCAAATGAAACAAAATATTAAATATAACTTACCAAAAGGTTTCGTTTTTATACTTGCAATTTTGGGTTCAATTACTCCTCTTGCTATTGATGTATATCTTCCAGCTTTTAAAAATATTGCAAATTATTTTTATACTTCTATTGATGAAGTTGAAATTACTTTAAGTATTTATCTTTTAGGTTTTTCTCTTGGACAACTGATTGGTGGTCCTTTATCAGATAGATATGGAAGAAAAATTTTTATATTTACAGGTTTATGTATATATATTACTTTTTCTTTATTGATATCCCAAGCTTCATCTATCCATGAACTTTGGACTTTTAGATTTTTTCAAGCTATTGGAGGTGGCTTTGCTGTTGTAAATACAAATGCTATTATTAGAGATATTTATCATGGAAAAGAATCAGCAAGAGTATTTTCTATCATCTCTATGATTATGATGGTGGCACCTATGATTGCTCCTATTATTGGAACTACGATTTTAAGTTTTTATTCGTGGAAGTATATCTTTATATTTTTAGCTATTTATACATTTTGTATAATTTATTTTATTACAAAATTACCAGAGACTTCGCCTAAAACAAAAAATAAAAATATCTTTAAAAGTTATGGAAGAATCTTTTTAAATAAAAAAGCGATACTTCTTATTTTAGCTGGTGGATTTGGTTTTTCTGGGATGTTTGTTTATATTACTAAGTCTTCATTTATTTATATGGATTATTTTGGAGTTGATGCAAAACATTTTACACTTTTATTTGGATTAAATGTATTTACTTTGATTATTTTTAGTAGATTAAATATGCACTTCTTAAAAAAATATGCAACCTTTACTTTACTTCGTTTTGGAGTATCTTTACAGTTATTAAGTGCCATAGGTTTATACACTTTTAATGAACATAATACCATAATAAGCGTTGCGATTTTTATTATGATATATGTAGGTGCATTAGGATTTATTTTTGCAAATGCTATTGCTTTGGTTCTTGAAGATTTTGGGGATATAAGTGCTACAACAAACTCTTTATATGGAGTGATAGGTTTTATTATTGCCTCATTTGTTGGATTTTTAGCAAGTTATTTCCATGATGATACTTTAAGCCCAATATTTATTTTGATGGCTACTACCTCTACTTTATCATTTTTGATATTACTATATATAAAAAAATTCAAAGTGTGATTTATGAAATATTATATTTATTTGGTTTTGGCAGTTTTATTTTGGTCAGGAAATGTTGTTGTAGGTAGATATGTTTCTACAGATATTTCACCCATGGAGTTATCATTTTTCAGATGGTTTTTTGTGGTGTTGATACTTTCACCTTATACTATAAAAAATAGCAAAAGATTAATAGCTATATTCAAAAAAAATCCACTATTATATTTACTTTGTGGGACCTTGGGTATTAGTGCTTATAATACTTTTATTTATTTGGGAGTAGAGCATTTAACAGCTACAAATACTTTATTAATAAACTCTTCAATTCCTATTTTTATAATTATTTTATCTTCAATATTAATAAATACAAAAATAACAAAACTACAAGGTTTTGGAATATTCCTATCGACTATAGGAGTTATATATTTACTATTAAAAGGTGAATACGAAGCCTTAATGAAATTAGAGTTTACAAGATATGATTTGTGGATTATTTTAGCTTGTATTACTTGGGCTATATATTCTATATATTTGAAGTTTAAACCAAAAGATATAAAGCCTTTAGAGTTTTTATCTATTATTACTTTTATTGGGGTTGTGATACTATTTTTAGTTTGCGTAATATTTGGATTTAAATTTGAGTATGGATTTTTGCATGATGATAAATTATTATTTACTTTAATGTATGTATCAATCTTTCCTTCTGTATTGTCATTTTATTTTTGGAACAGTGCAACATATGAAGTTGGAGCTACAAAGGCTGGTCAATTTATTCATCTTATGCCAGTTTTTGGATTTATTTTGGCATACATATTTTTAAATGAGTCTTTACATCCTTATCATATTGTAGGAATTGCTTTTATTGCTACAGGTATTTATTTATCAATCTTTTTTAAAAGGGTTCCAGTTGTTAAATAGTATTTCTGGAGTATTGATATTTTTATCTTTTCTATTTACAAATATTGCATATTTTATAGATAGTAATCTTTTGATTTATGCAAGTTGTTTTGCTTGGATAGCTTTTTTATTACTTTTTATTACCTTAGGTAAAAAGAAGATAATAGTTACACTTTTGGTTTTAAGTTTATTGTGCTTTTTATTTTCATACATAAAAGGTTTTGATATAAATATTATAAAAGCTTTGAGTATAAATCAGTATCTGCTTACTTTACTTATAGGAGTTACCTTTTTAAAACTTATTGCCACACCAAAGTTTGAAAAAAAAGCAAAAGTAGAATCAGGTAAAAGCTCTTTTTTTAAAACCTATTTAGGAGTGCATCTTTTTGGTTCAGTGATAAATCTTT
The DNA here is from genome assembly GCF_048571125.1 of Arcobacter siniprincipis (SeqCode). Lineage (NCBI taxonomy): Bacteria > Pseudomonadati > Campylobacterota > Epsilonproteobacteria > Campylobacterales > Arcobacteraceae > Arcobacter > Arcobacter siniprincipis (SeqCode). The sequence goes on from NZ_CP182343.1 coordinate 418,421, forward strand.
CATCTTTGATTTTAATAGCAGATAAGATGTATAAAAAAGGTCCACTATCTAAACTACAGTTAATAGTACTTACAAGAGCCTTCTCTTCGGATGCTTATTGGTCACCATTTTTTGTAGCCTTTGCAGCTGCTTTAACATACTTGCCAAACTTTGATAAATCAACAATCTTTTTTACTGGAATCATACTTGCTTTTATAGCTTTAATAGTAACTTACTTAGAAGTTGGTAAAAAGTTTGAATTGGAGAGTTTTCAAGGTTATCCTATCTCTTTAGAGACACTTTATATCCCTGTGTTATTAGTTATATTTATTTTGATTACAAAATATTATGAAGAGAACTTGAAAGTTATTATTTTAGTGAGTATCTATTCTTTATTATTGACTATTTTTATTTCACTAATAAAAGTAAATTTTACAAAAACACTTCACTTATTTAAACAACATATTACAAGTGATTTACCTAAGATGAAGATGGAGATATCACTATTTTTGGTTGCTGGTCTATTTGGAGTTTCTGTAAGTACGATTTTAAATGGATACCATGTAAGCGTTCCATTTACGCAGTTTACTTATATAGAAGCTTCTATTACATTATTTACTTTTATAATATTATCTTTTATTGGAATCCATCCTATCATTACTATTGCTGTAATTGCTAGTTTTTTACTTCAATTCAATCATACTTTATTGGCAGTTACTTTTTTAATGGCTTGGGCGATTACGGTTTCTTCTTCACCTTTTAGTGGATTAAATTTGACTATTCAAGCAAGATATAATGTAGAAGCAAAAGAGGTATTTTTATTAAATCTTCCATTTGTAATAAAGATGTATATAGTTTGCGTAATAGCACTTTATATTTTAGATAAGTTTATACTATAAGATAATATCATACATATTTCATACATAATTTATATACTTAATAAAACTAACAATAAGAAGGGCAAATAAACTATGAGTCTATTTTTTTTAATTTTACTAAAAGTATTCCCTATTTATATCAATGTTATTTTGGGATATTTATCTACAAAATATCTTCATGTAAAAAGAGAATCAATAGCAGCTCTACTTATTTATATTTTAGGTCCTATTGTAGTTTTTTCAGCTACTTTGAGTGTGAAGATTAACTTTGCAGTTGCTTTTTTACCTATATTTTTATATATATTTTGTTCAGTTTTAGCTTTTGGTTCACTTTATTTGTTTAAAAATTCTTGGTCTGATCCTACAGGAAATATCTTAGCCTTTTCAGCAGGGACAGGAAATACTGGATATTTTGGTATTCCCCTTGCAATTATATTTTTTCCTCCTGCTTTAGCAGATATTTATATTTTTACAGTATTGACTTCTTTATTATATGAAAGTACGACAGGTTTTTATGTAACAGCAAAGGGTAATTTTACAGTTTCTCAAGCTTTAAAGAAAATGTCAAAGTTACCAATTCTTTATGCTTTTATTTTAGGAATTATATTAAACTTAGTAGGTTTTGAAATACCTCAAGCTATAAGTTCTTATACTGCGCAATTTAAAGGTGCTTATGGAATCTTAGGAATGATGATGCTTGGTATGGGATTAATTGGTTTAAAAAATAGTGATGATAATTTTGATGTGAAATTTATCTCTATAGCATTTTTTATGAAATTTATTTTTTGGCCTTTATCAATTGTAGGATTTATCTATTTAGATAAAACATTTTTTATGTTTTTAAATGAAGATTTATATAAAGTTTTATTTCTTTTTGCAATTGTACCTCTTGCTGGTAATACGGTAACTCTAGCAGTGTTATTAAATGCTAAACCAGAAAAGGCAAGCTTGGCTGTGTTTTTAAGTACAGTAGTCTCTGTTATAGCAATACCATTATATATATTTTGGTATGGAGGGTTTTAATTAGTATTTAAAATTCTTCTTGCTTTCCAATAGTGAACTCTCCAATATGGATTGGATAAACTAGATATCATCACTCCATTTGATGTTGATACATGCATAAAATCACCATGGCTTAAATATATTCCCACATGTCTAGAGCCCTTTTTACTTGTAAGAAAAAATACTAAATCCCCAGTTTTTAAATCTTTTTTATTGACACTTTTCCCACTTATTGACTGATAATATGTAGTTCTTGGAATATTTTTTCTAAGTTCTTTTCTATATACATCATAGACTAAATAAGAACAATCAATTCCACTTCTAGTTTGACCACCATATTTATATCCTACTCCTTGCCATTGTCTATAATGAGCAAGCAGAGCATCTGAAATATTTATATTATTATATGTCATAGTATTTTTGTATGTAGATAGGGGTTTTGTCGGAGTATAAGGATTTTTTGTAGAACAAGCAGTTATGAAAAATAATAAGAAAATTGAAAAGATTATAGTTCTCATGATATATCCTAAAAGAATTATGTAATATATCAAAAAAGAGCTAAAGAGTAAAGAGGATTAAAACCCTCTTAGTGTAACTCCTATAAAAATTGCAATAACTCCCAATATGATATTTGTAGGTATAAATATTTTTGCTATTGGCTCTAAAGTAGCTTTTGCAAGAGCTAATTCACCCTTATCAAAATACTTTTGAGCTTTGTTTCTTTTTATATAAATATAAATAAAGATTAAAGTCATAATAGTCCAAATAATCTCTTTTGCCATTGCAAACTTATATAAAGGAGTTGCTTTTAATTCAAGTCCTAAAATCATCATAATAGCTGTGATTAATAAAATTAAAATAGCAGGAATAACTAGATTAAAAAATCTTTGTAGGTTTTCTAAGGTTCTTGCTAATTTTATTTTAGGCTCTTCTATATTTTGCATAGAGTAATGAATAGCAAATCTAATAGCTATCATTCCTCCTACCCATAATACAGCAGAAATTACATGTAAAAATATAATTATATTTGGCATTGATAAAAACAACTCTTTCATTTTAAAGCCTTATAAATTTTCTTTTGCATAAGCTAGTGCTTTTGCTTTTGCCTCATCTACTTTTGATACATCTTTTCCCCCAGCTTGTGCGAAGTCAGGTCTACCACCTCCACCTCCGCCTACGATTGGAGCAATTTCTTTTATCCAATTACCAGCTTTGATATTTGTATTTTTACTTCCAGCTACAAGCATTACTTTGTCATCTTTTGCTTGGATTAAAAGTATTGCTACTTTTTCATTTCCATTTTTTGCATCATCAACTATTTTTTTGATATCACCATTTTTAACAATATCAACGATTACTTTTGTATCACCAATCATCTCTTCAGCTATTGGTGTAGTTGAGGCACTTTGAGCTTCAACTACTTCTTGTTTTAAAGTTTTTATTTGCTCTTTTAGTTTTTTAATACCAGAGATTACATCAGTGTTTTTGATTTCACTTTCTATCTCATTCATTTTAGAAATTATAGAATTAGTATATCTAATAGCAGCAGCTCCACAAACAGCTTCTATTCTTCTAACCCCTGCACTTACCCCTGATTCTTTTATAATATAAAAACTCCCGATATCAAGAGCATTTCTTACATGTGTTCCACCACAAAATTCCACAGAAACATCGTCAAAGTTTACAACTCTAACCATATCTCCATATTTTTCACCAAACATTGCAATAGCACCTTTTTGTTTAGCTTCTTCAATAGGAAGTTCTTCAACACTTCCTTTTAATCCTCTTGTAATCATAGAGTTAACTAAGTCTTGTACTTCTTCTATTTGTTCATTTGTCATAGCTTTTGGATAAGTAAAGTCAAATCTTAATCTTGAAGAATCATTTAATGAACCAGCCTGTGAAACAGTATCACCTAAAACCATTTTAAGTGCACTTTGTAAAAGGTGAGTAGCACTATGGTGTTTTGCAACTTCATATCTATTTACTACAACTGCACTTACAACTTCACCTTTTTGTAAACTTGAAGTTTCTACTTTTATTTTAGATAGATTTATTCCATGGAATTTTGAAGTCTCTTCAATAATCGCAATATGTTGTTTATCTTCTAAAGCTCCAATATCCCCACTTTGTCCACCACTTGTAGCATAAAATGGTGTTTTATCAAGCATTATCCAACCAGTTTTCCCTTTTTCTAAAGAATCAACTTCCTTGAATTTTTCATCAAGTAGAGTAACGATAGTACTTTTATATGAAGTATTTTCGTATCCAACAAATTCATTTACCCCGTATTTTTCAAGTAACACTTTAAAATCACCTTCACTAGCTTCATCTCCACTACCTTTCCAAGCAGCTTTAGCCTTAGCTTTTTGGGCATTCATAAGCTTATCAAAGGTTTCAATATCTACTTTTAAATCTTTTTCTCTTAACATATCTTCTGTTAAATCTAAAGGGAATCCATAAGTATCGTATAGTTTAAAAGCAACTTCACCTGAAAATAGTTTTTTTGTATTTACTAACTCATCATTAAATAAAGTCATTCCTGAAGCAATAGTTTTGAAAAATCTCTCTTCTTCAAGTTCTATTTGCTCTTTTATAAATGAACTTTGCTCTTTTAAATCTGTATAGTGTTCACCCATCATAGATATTAATACATCAACAAGTTTTGACATAAATGCTTCTCTAAAACCTAATAAATAACCATGTCTAACAGCTCGTCTAAGAATTCTTCTATTTACATAAGGACGACCTTCATTTCCAAATAAAATACCTTGAGAAAGCATAAATGATACAGCTCTTAAGTGGTCAGCAATTACTCTATATGAACCAATAGTCTCTTTTGTTGGTTGTTTCTTAGCTAATTTTGCTACTTCATTTACAAGTGGTTTAAAATTAGACGAATCAAAATTATTTAAAACACCTTCTTTTATGGCAATAACTCTCTCTAATCCCATTCCTGTATCAATTGATGGTTTTGGAAGTGGAGTTCGAACACCATTACTTTGTTCATATTGCATAAATACTAAGTTCCAGATTTCTAAAAATCTATCACCATCTCCACCTAAATAGTCTTCATCACTTCCAAAGTTTTCAACACCTTGGTCATAAAAGATTTCACTACAAGGACCACAAGGACCTGTATCACCCATAGCCCAGAAATTGTCTTTATCTCCAAATCTTTTGATTCTTGTAGGGTCAATATGTTTTTTCCAAATATTAAAAGCTTCATCATCAGTTTCATGTATAGTTACCCATAATTTATCAATAGGTAAGGCTAGATTAACTGTAATAAATTCCCAAGCATAAGCTATAGCATCTTCTTTAAAATAATCACCAAATGAGAAGTTACCTAACATTTCAAATAATGTATGATGCCGTGCTGTATATCCTACATTTTCTAAGTCATTATGTTTACCACCAGCTCTAATACACAACTGACATGATGTTGCAGTTGGGTTTTTTGGGGCTGGAATAGCACCTGTAAATATGTCTTTAAATTGAACCATACCTGCATTTGTAAAAAGAAGCGTTGGGTCATCTGGGACTAGTGGCATAGAAGATATTACTTCATGTCCTTTGTTTTTAAAAAAATCTAAATACTCTTTTCTAATATCCATGTAAATTTCCAATTATAATTTAAGAGCAAATATTCTAGCTAAAATATAATTTATTAAAGATTATATGCAAAAAAGTACAAGTTTATTTAAAGTTTAAGTATGTATAATTTTTGAAATAATACACATAAAGGAACGTTGATGGGTAAATATATAGAATTGACACAAGATAACTTTGAAGCAACAGTAAAAGAAGGAATCTCAATGGTAGATTTCTGGGCACCATGGTGTGGACCTTGTAGAATGTTAGCTCCAGTAATTGACGAATTAGCTGGTGATTTCGAAGGAAAAGCAAATATTTGTAAAGTAAATACTGATGAAGAGCAAGATTTAGCTGTTAAATATGGTGTTAGATCTATCCCTACAGTAATTTTCATGAAAGATGGAGAAGTTGTTGATCAAATGATTGGTGCTGCTTCAAAACAAGCTTTCTCTGATAAGATTAACTCTTTATTATAATAAATAATAAATACTTTTAAAAAGGGCAAGAGATTTTTTCTTGCCCTTTTTTTATTTCTAATATTAAATTTCCTTTAAAAAAAGATTCTAAAAAATAAATCAATTGCATACTTAATCTATATTAGTGTTTAATACGACAAATATTATTAAAGGATAAAAATTATCTTTTAAAGAATTAACTAAAAGGAAAGAAGAAGATGTTAGATTTAGCGATAATCGGAGGCGGACCAGCAGGATTAACAGCAGGTTTGTATTCAACAAGAGGTGGATTAAAAAATGTAACGATGTTTGAGATGGGTATGCCAGGTGGACAAATCACAGGAAGTAGTGAAATAGAGAATTACCCAGGACAAGTAGAAATAATAAGTGGGATGGACTTGATGGAATCATGGCCAATTCAAGCTATGAGATTTGGCTTAAAACATGAGATGAATCAAGTAATTAAAGTAACAAAAACAGGTGAAGTGTTTACAGTAGAATTAAGTGATGGGACAAAACAAGAAGCAAAATCAGTATTGCTAGCAACAGGATCAGTTCCAAAAAAAGGTGGATTTAAAGGAGAAGATGAATTTTTCGGAAGAGGAGTATCAACTTGTGCCACTTGTGATGGGTTCTTTTATAAAAATAAAGAAGTAGCAGTAATAGGAGGAGGAGACTCAGCTTTAGAAGAAGCAGTTTACCTTTCAAAGATGTGTTCAAAAGTATATTTAGTGCATAGAAGAGATACATATAGAGCAGCACCAAGTACAATAGAACATATGAAAGCTTGTGAGAATATAGAAGAAGTAAGTAATGTAACAGTAGAAGAAGTATATGGAGATGTTACAGGAGTACTAGGAATAAAAGTAAAAAGTAAAGAGACAGGTGATATAAGAGATTTAGCAGTACCAGGAGTATTTACATTTGTAGGAAGAGATGTATTAAGTGATAGCTTAAAACAAGAAGATGGAAGTTACCTATGTGAAGTAAATGAAGCAACAGAAGTAGTGGTAGATTTAAAGATGAGAACAAATGTACCAGGATTATATGCCGCAGGTGATGTAAGAATAGATGCAGCGAAACAAGTAGTATGTGCAGCTGCTGATGGTGCTACTGCTGCTGTTAATATTATTGAATATGTTGGTTAAAATAAGTATTTATATATTAAATGACTCTCAAAAGGAGATAAAGTAGACTTTCTTTATCTTCTTTCTTCCTTAAATTATAAAATTAAAGAAATAAATTTAAAAATGTCACACTAATGCCATATCAAACATATATCATTTCATAAATAACGAAATGAAAGGTTTATTATGAGCAATAATATGAAAATGGCGCTTCCAATTTTAGTCGCAATTATTGTCGCACTTCTTCCTACACCTGAAGGTTTAGCAGTAGATGCACAATATTTCTTTGCAGTATTCTTAGGAGTAATTGTTGGTTTAATCTTAGAACCAATTCCACCTGCACTAATAGGTTTAGTGGGTGTTGCTTTTTCTGCAACATTTGGATTAGTTGGTGATAGTGCAAAAGCTTCAGCAAAATGGGCTTTAAGTGGTTTCTCTAATGGGGTTATATGGTTAATTTTTGCAGCATTTATGTTTGCTCTTGGTTACAAAAAATCAGGACTTGGTAAAAGAATCGCATTGATTTTGGTTAAAAAATTAGGTAAAACTACTTTAGGATTAGGATATGCAGTAGCATTTGCAGATGGAATCCTTGCTCCTTTTATGCCTTCAAATACAGCAAGAAGTGCAGGAACAATTTTCCCTATTGCTATTAATATTCCACAAATGTTTGATTCATTACCAGATCATGAACCACGAAAAATAGGATCATATATCTCTTGGGTAGCTATTGCTGCAACTTGTGTGACAAGTTCTATGTTCTTAACAGCACTTGCACCAAACTTACTTGCAGTCTCACTTGTTGAAAAAAATATTGGTGTCTCAATTAGTTGGGGTAGTTGGTTTGGTACTTTAGCAGTTATTATGATTCCATTGTTTTTATTAGTACCATACCTTGCTTATTTAGTATATCCACCAGAACAAAAAGTATCACCAGAAGCTCCAACATGGGCAGCTAAACAACTTAAAGAAATGGGTTCTATTACTAAAAAAGAAATCACAATGTTATGTTTAGGTATGTTGGCTCTTGCAATGTGGATTTTTGGTGGTCAAATTGGTGTAAATAGTACAGTTGCAGCTATTGCTGTACTTTGTTTACTTGTATTATTCGATGTAATTAATTGGGAAGATGTTATTACGAATAAAGCAGCAATAAATGTATTTATTTGGTTTGCAACACTTGTAGCTATGGCTTCTGGTCTTAAAGAAGTTGGTTATCTAAAATGGGCATCTGGATTAATTTCTACTTGGTTAGTTGGAATGGATCCAATAATGATTGGAGTTGTACTATTAGTATTATTCTTCTTATTCCATTACTTATTTGCAAGTGTTACAGCTCACACAGTAGCATTATTACCACTATTTTTAGGAATAGCAGCAAATTTAGTTCCAGTTGAAATGCTTCAACCACTAGCTATTCTTTTTGTAGGATCATTAGGTCTTATGGGTATTATCACTCCATATGGAACAGGTCCATCACCTATTTGGTATGGAGCTGGATATATATCACAAGCTACTTGGTGGAAATTAGGTTTTATTTTTGGAGCTATATATTTAGGAGCTTTAGTTGCTCTTGGATTTGTAATCCTATAAAACAGTTATCTTTAAAAATGGTGTCACACTTTGGCACCATTTTTTAGAAATTTTGACTATAATTTCTACTATGAAAAAACTTCTAATATTTTTAGTCTTCCAGACATTCCTTTTCTCAAATAGTTCGATATTGATAATTAATTCATATCACAAAGGTTATGAATTTAGTGATAGCATTATAAATGGCATTGAAAAAGTCATATATCCCCATTCAAATATTGATGTAAATATTTTGTACATGGATTCTAAAAGAGTTACTTCAAAAGAGTATTACGAAAGTCTAGAAAAGCTTTATCGAGTGCAATTAAAAAATAGAAAGTATGATTTAATAATTGCAGTTGATAGATTTGCTTATGATTTTGTATTAAGTATTTATAAAGAGTTTTTTAAAAATGAACCAATTCTTGCCGTTGGAATAGAAAATTTTTCTGTTAAAAAAGCAGAACATTATGGCGTAAAAGATAAAGTATCAGCTCTTTTAGAAAAAAGAGATTTAAAAGGTAATGTAGACATTATAAGAACGATTTTTCCAAGTATTAGAAAATTATATATTATAAATGACAAAAGTCCAAATGCACAACATACTGAACCACTTATTGAAAAGTTAATAAAGGACTTTAACAATAAGTTTGACATTGAATATATAATTGAAGATAATTTAGAAATTCTGAAAAAGAAATTTTCTAAAAAAGAAGAAAATAGTGCGGCACTTTTTATAAGGTTTTATAAAAATAAAGATGGGAAACTATATAAAAATCAAGAGATAGCAGATTTTATAAAAAATGCACAAATACCTATTTTTGTAACAGATTCTATTTTTATAAAAAAAGGTGCAACTGGTGGTAAAGTAATTGATTTAAATGATTTTGGTAGACTATCAGGGGAAATGGCCTTAGATATATTAAATAAAAAATCTCATAAGATAATTACTTATAAAGATTTAACTTATATATTTGATTCTCAAAAATTAAGTGAGTTTTATCTTCCTGTTGACGGCTTATCAATTCCTTACAAATTAATTAACAAAAGACCTACCTTTTATGAAAGACATAGGGGATTTATAAATTTTGTATTTACAATTTCACCTTTTTTGCTTTTTTTAATATTAGGACTTGCTCATAATATTTATATGAGAAAACAAGTTGAAAAAGACTTAAGAAGAAGAATTGACTTTGATGAAGCACTTTTAAATGCAATTGAAAGTCCAATATTTTGGCAAGATTTTAAGGGAGTAGTTGTTGATTCCAATAAAACTTTCTGCAATCTTTTAGGTGTGAAATGTAATGATTTATATGGAAAAAAACTTGAAGATTTTAATGAAATTAGAAATGTTCAGAAAATTATAAAAGCAATAGATAATTATAATTTAAACATAGAAGAAAATAATGAATTTAATTTTATTGATAGTAAAAGAAAAAAGAAAATTTTTCTTATAAAACAAGAAAGATTTAAAGATGAAAAAACAAAATCTGAAGGTTTTGTTACTATTTTTACAGATATTACAAAAGAAAGAGAAGTAGCTATAGAAAAACAAAAAAATAGACAATTTATTATACAGCAAAGTAAATTAGCTGAAATAGGTGAAGTCTTTTCTTCAATTGCACACCAATGGAAATCTCCTCTTGTAGAAATAACAGCAATTGCACAAGAACTTTTTTATACAAAAAAATGTGAGCAAGTAAAAGAAGATGATAGTTTTGTAAAAGATATTATGAATCAAGTATCATATATGACAAATACTATAAATGAGTTTCAAAAATTTATTATGCCCTCTAATAAAAAGGTTGAGTTTAATATAAAAGAAGCTGTTGAAAGAATGCTTGAAATAATACATCACAATATTAAGTATAATAGTATTAATATAAATTTGGATATAAGAGAAAATACAAACTTAAATGTATATGGCTATAAAAATGAGTTTATGCAATCATTTCTAAATATTGTAAATAATGCAAAAGATGCTCTTTTAAATAATGATTATAAAAATAGAAAAATACAAATAAAAGTTTTTAATGAAGATAAAAAGTTAATAATAACAATAAAAGATAATGCGGGTGGAATAAATGCTAAAAGTATGGATAAGATTTTTGGAGCATATTACACAACAAAAGAAGATGGACATGGTATTGGATTGTATATGACAAAAGTGATCATTGAAGATAAAATGAATGGTCAAGTCTCTGTTGAAAATATAGATGGTGGTGCTATGTTTACTATAAAACTGGAACAAAATTGATGAAAATATTAGTATTAGAAGATAATGAAAGACTTAGCAATGTGATAAAACAAGCCTTAGTTAGTGAAAACTATAAAGTTGATTGCTTTTATGATGGCGAGGAAGCTGCTGAAGCTTTAGGTAATGGTTATTCTTGCTTTATTTTAGACATAAATGTTCCAAATTTAGATGGAATAACTGTTTTAGAATATATTAGATTTAATCATGCAAAAACACCTGTTATTATTATAAGTTCTAATCATGATTTGGAAAAAATACAAAAATCATATGAAGGTGGATGCAATGATTATTTAAAAAAACCATTTTATATATTTGAACTTGTTCAAAAAGTAAAAAAACTCTGTTCTCTTCCTAAAATGTTTTTAAAATTTAGTGAAGATTGTAAATATGACTTTATAAATCGTCGATTATTTAAAAATGAAATTGAACATGAACTTACAAAAAAAGAGATACTTTTTTTGGAATTATTTTCAAATAATTTACATCGTGTCGTAACCTATGAAGAGCTTGAAGAATACGTATGGGAGGGCGAAGAAACAACCCTCGTAAATATAAGATCAATGATAAAAAGGTTGAGAAAGAAACTCCCTGAAAACAGTATAATTATTATTAAAGGAATAGGATATTCTTTAAGTAAAGCAGTTTTTATTTCATAAAATTATTGTTGTTCTGGAATTTGACTTGCATCTATTGAGTATCCAATTCCTTTTACGATTTTGATAGCTTTTTCTGGAATTTTTCTTCTAATTCTTTTTACAAGTGCACGAACATTCATAAGGGATGTTTCTTCTCCTTCCCATACATAGTCTTCAATTTCATTAAAACTAAAAACTCTATGAATATCTTTAGCAAGTAACTCTAAAAAAAGAATCTCTTTTTTTGCTAATTGAATTTCTTCTTCATCTTTAACTAAAAAATGTTTATTATAATCAAAAATATAACCATTGCCCAAATCTAACAATGTAGATTTAACTTGACAAAGTTTTTGTACTTTTTGAATAAGCTCATACATGAAAAAAGGTTTTTTTAAATAATCATCACACCCAATTTCATATGACTTTTGAATCTTTTCTAAATCATGATTAGAGCTAATTATTATTGCAGGTACCTCGCTATGATACATTCTTATGGATTCCAAAATTGTAATTCCATCTATTGTTGGAACATTAATATCTAGAATAAAACAGGAATAACCATTTGTAATCATTTCTAAAGCTTCTGCTCCATCATAAGTAGTATCAACTTGATACCCACTTTTACTTAATGCTTGTTTTATTAAATTGCATAATCTTTCATTATCTTCTAAAACTAGTATTTTCATTTTTTTAACTCCAGTATAATGCTAAATTTTGCACCACCACTTACATTCTCAACCGTGATTTGACCATCCATTTTATCTTCAATAATTAATTTTGCCATATATAGTCCTATACCATGTCCATCTTTTTTTGTAGTAAAATATGGTTCAAATAGTTGATTGATGTATTTAAGAGGAACGCCACCACCATTATCTATTATATCTATTTGAATATTATTGTGAATATTTTTTATGTTTATAAATATTTCCCCTTGTGTAATTTTGCCTTTAGATTTTTGTTTTATAATAGAGTCTTTTGCGTTATTAACAATATTTAATAAAGTTTGCATTAGTTCATTTTTATACCCAAAAATTATTAAATTAGTTTCTGGTTCCACATTTATTTTTACATTAACATAATTATATTTCATGTTATGACGAATTATTTCTAACATATCTTCAACTGATTCGTTTATATCAAATACAATTTTTTGGGTTGATGGCATTATAAACTCTTGAAAGCTATTAATTGTATCTGTCATATATTTAACTTGGACCATAATATCACTTGCATAAGTGTTATTTACTTCGTCAAAATCATTGTTATTATCATAATAAAGTCTTTCTTGTGCAATTGTTGCAATTTCAATAAGTGGTGTTTTCCATTGATGTGCAATTGAAGAAAACACTTCTCCTATTTCTGCTAATTTGCTTTGTTGAATAGCAAATTCTTGATGTTTTCTTTTTTCTTCAACAGCTTGTTTTTCTTTTGTGATATCAGTAAAAACAGTAACTATCCCTTTTGTTTTAAAAATATTTTCTGTATAGTTTGTTTGATCGATTAGATATGTATGCTCTTTATCATCATCTCCTTTGATTACCATATGATTACCCTCTACCGTATTATTTATAAATGGTTTTAGTATTTTAAAAATAGGTTCTGTATTATGTTCTTGAAAATAATCTTTTAATTTTTTACCTTTTTCTTTTGGAGATGGAAAATTCATAAAATCACAAAATCTTGAATTAGAATCAACTACTTTACCCTTTTCATCTTGCCAAACAATTGGAGCTTTTATTGCATCTAATAAAACTTTATCAAACTCCATTCTTTGTTTAAGAAGTTTTGTACTTTTTATTCTAAGATAAAGGTTATGAATGAGTCCTAAAATTAAAAATAGTAAGAAAGGAGACATTAAAAAAACAAAATCAACAAATTGTCTATTTCTATCTAAAAAATCTTTTGGATAGTTTACATATTTATAATCAATTTTTAAAATATCTGGATGAAGATTAAACTTTTTGATTTTTTCAAAATCGAAAATATATTCAAATTTATCTGCTGTTCGAATAGTAGGGGTAGTAATGGTATTATTTAAAATTCCTAAAATATCTTCTCCTGATTTAATTCCTACTTCTTTTACTGGAACTAATTTTCCACCTGTTGATCCTTTTTTTATAAAAAGTGTATCTGTTGAAAAAACTGGAATTTTACTAGAATTTATCATTTGAGAAATTTCGTTATTAGTATATAATTTTCCATATTTATCATTGTAAAATCGAATAAAAAAGACTGCTTCATTTGGAGTATATTTGGAAAATTTTTCTTTTAAATCATCTAATGTTGAGCTTCTTATATATTGAACTTCAAATTTATCATTTAAATTATATATTTCATTTTGAATAAAAGGATCAGAGTCATCTCCATTTTCACTTTTATCATTTATAATATAAAGTTTTTTTAGATTTGGTATTAATTTATGTATTATTTCTAAGGTATCACTAATTGCTCTTTTTTCAAGCAATCCAGAGACTTTTGATTGTAAATTATATTTTTTTACTTCATCTTGAGAGAACTGTTCGAGTCCTATGAAAAATATAGGTTCATCTGTAAATAGTTCATTATAATTTTGTAAAATAAATTCATATGAAAATTTATCAATTGCAACAATTAAATCATATTTGCTTTTTGAAAGTTGTAACTTATAAAGATCTTTTAGTTTTTTGTAATACTTTGAGGATGTAATTCTTTTTGAGTCCATGTATAAAACTGTAGAATTAACTTTTTTATCATTTAAAGCCGATTCTATTCCATTTAATACATCATCACTCCATTGAAATCCTCTATGATATGAATTAATAATGAGTATATTTTTATTGTTACTTGCAAAAAGATTAATATTTAATAATGTAAGGCTTATTAAAAATAAAAAAACTTTTAATTTCATGGTACTATTTCCTTATTTTAAGCAAGGGATATTATCTAAATATATAAAAAAGAGGAATTAAATTCCTCTTTTTATATTAATATTTAAAGTACATATCCTGTAATTCTTTTTTGTCATGGGTTTTTGTAAGACCTAACATTAATAAAATTCTTGCTTTTTGTGCATTTAAATTATCTGTTACAATAAATCCATATTTTTGATCGTCAACTTCACCATGTAGATTTGTTCTACCACTTCCAACTCTTGAAGTTCTAGCAACAACAACATTTTCTTTAACTGCTTGTGCTAATTCATCTTGAGTTGTTGGATATGGATTTCCATTTCCCATACCTGCATATATGATACCTTTTGCTCCTGCTTTAACTGATGCTTTTACAAAAACATCATTTCCACCAGCATGACCATATACAATATCTACTCTTGGTAAAAAGTTGATTTTTTCAATATCAAATTCTGTATCAAATGTATTTTTTCTTGTACTAGTCATATAATAATGTACATCACCATAATAAACAGTACCAATTCTTCCAGTGTTTGGAGATGCAAATGCATTTACCATAGAAGTATTTACTTTTGTAACTTCTCTTGCACTATGAATTTCATCATTCATTACAACAACAACACCTTTTTTATATGTGTCTTTATTTACTGCTACACTAACTGCATTAAATAGATTCATTGGTCCATCAGCACTCATAGATGAACCAGATCTCATAGCCCCAACAACAACGATAGGTTTTTTACTTTTTACAGTTAAATCAAGAAAGTATGAAGTTGCTTCCATTGTATCTGTACCATGTGTAATAATCACACCATCAATATCATCTTTTTTAAGTAATTCGTTTACTCTTTTTGCTAATTTTAACCAAACTTTAAAGTTCATTTCTTGTGAACCAATATTAGAAATTTGTTCACCTTTAATATTTGCCATTTTTTTGATTGAAGGAACTGCTGCTATTAATTTATCAATAGTAACTGAACCTGCTGAATATTCACTCTTAATAGCAGAATCACCTGCTCCTGCTATAGTTCCACCAGTAGCTAATATTACAATATTAGGTTTAGCTAAAAGTACCGATGTTCCAATAAATGCAAATAGTGCAACTGTTCTTAATAACTTTGTCATTTTGTTCTCCTTATATAAATTTAAATTAGATTAAAACTTTCGTGTAAGTTTGATCTTACACGAAGTCCATAAATTTTTTAATTAGAGTACCATTCCTGATACGATGAATCCAAATACAACACTTAATGCAATTGCTAAGACACCAGGAACAATAAATGGGTGATTGAATACTAGTTTTCCAATTCGTGTAGAACCTGTATCATCCATCTCAACTGCTGCTAATAATGTAGGATAAGTTGGTAATACAAATAATGCACTAACTGCAGCAAATGATGCAATTGCAGTACCAGGATCAACACCTAAAGCTAAGGCAGCAGGCATTAAAGCTTTTGTAGTTGCACCTTGTGAATATAAAAGCATACTTGCAAAGAATAATGTAACTGCTAACATCCAAGGATATTGACTTAATAATGTACTTGCAAAACCTTTGATTTCATCGATATGTGCACCAACAAAAGTTGTACCTAACCAAGCAACTCCTAATACACAAATACAAGCACTCATCCCTGATTTAAAAGTAGATGCACTAATAATTTTACCAGAGTCAATTTTTGTAAATAATACAATCAATGTTGCACAAGCTAACATAAATACCATAATTGCTTCATTTCTTGGCAATGTTGGATTCGTAATGATTCCAACTTTATCACTAATTAATGTTGCATAAGTCACAACTGAGAAGATAGTCATACAAAAAATTGCAACAGAAAGTTTTGCACCTTCTTTAATTTCTACTTTTGTTTCACCTCTTAGTTTTACTAAGCCTTTTTTCATTCTTTCTTGATAAACAGAATCATCTTTTAAATCTTTTCCCAAAAAGTTACTTACGAAAGCTGTAATCATACATGCAGCAAATGTTGTTGGAATTACAATTGCTAATAACTCAATATATCCAACACCAAGAGGTTCTAAAATTCCACTAAAAAATACAACGGCAGCAGAAATTGGAGATGCAGTGATTGCAATCTGAGAAGCAACAACTGCTACTCCTAATGGTCTTGATGGTCTAATCCCTTGTTCTTTTGCAACTTCTGCAATAACAGGCAAAGTTGAATATGCTGTGTGTCCTGTACCTGCAAGTAATGTCATAAAATATGTAACAGCTGGTGCTAAATATGTAATATGTTTAGGGTTTTTTCTTAAAACTTTTTCCGCAATACTAACCATATAATCAAGTCCACCAGCAACTTGCATCGCAGCAATTGCTGCGATAACTGACATAATAATTAGGATAACATCAATAGGAATACTTCCTGGTGTAAGACCAAAAAATAAACATAATACAAGTACCCCTAATCCACCTGCATAACCAATCCCAATACCGCCCATTCTGGCACCTAAAAATATAGATCCTAATACAACTGCTATTTCTAAAACTAACATAATGTCTCCTTTTGTTATTTAGATATTTTTTTATTAACTATTAATACATCTTGGTTTAATCATATTTTTTGGTTCAATAATTTCTTCTAACTGATCTTTTGTTAATAATTCTCTTTCTAGAATAATTTCATATACAGATTTCCCTGTATCCAATGCTTCTTTTGCAACAATTGTTGAGTTTTCATAACCAATATATGGATTTAATGCAGTTACTAACCCAATACTATTTAAAACTAAAGTTCTACAGTGTTCTTCATTTGCTGTAATGCCATCAATACATTTTGTAGTTAATGTTTGAAAAGCTTTTATCATCATATTCATTGAATTAAATAAGTTAAATGCAATTACTGGTTCAAATACATTTAATTGTAATTGTCCACCTTCACTTGCCATTGTAATAGTAACATCTGCACCAATTACTTGGAAAGCTACTTGATTTACAACTTCAGGAATAACAGGATTAACTTTACCTGGCATAATTGATGAACCCGGTTGCATTGGTGGTAGATTAATTTCGTTAAATCCAGTTCTTGGACCTGAACTTAATAATCTTAAGTCATTACAAATTTTAGAAATTTTAGTCGCAACTCTTTTTAATACACCAGAAATTTGTACATAAGCACCTGTATCTTGTGTAGCTTCAATTAAATCTTTTGCTGTAACAAAAGGTCTTCCTGTAACTTCTTGTAATCTTTGTTCAACTTCATGTGCATAATCAGGATGAGAACAAATACCTGTTCCAATTGCTGTTGCTCCTAGGTTCATCTCTCTTACTAATTGTTGAGATTCAATCAATCTTTGTATATCTTCAGCAATCATTGTTTCATATGAATGAAATTCTTGACCTAATGTCATAGGAACAGCATCTTGTAATTGTGTTCTTCCCATTTTAATTACATCTTTAAATTCAATTGCTTTTTTTGCAAAAGAATTTTGCATTATTTTCATTGCATCTGTTAATTCATAAATTTTTTCAAATAATGCAATTCTAAATGCTGTTGGATATGAGTCATTTGTTGATTGTGATTTATTTACATCATTATTTGGGTGTAGATATTGATATTCACCTTTTTTATGACCAAGTAATTCTAATGCTCTATTTGCAATAACTTCATTTGCATTCATATTAACAGAAGTACCAGCTCCACCTTGAATCATATCAACAACAAACTGATCATGTAATGCTCCTCCCATAATTTCATCGCAGGCTTCACAAATTGCATTTTTTTTATGTTCATCTAATAAATTTAAATTAAAGTTAGCAAGTGCAGTAGCTTTTTTTACTTTTGCTAACGATACGATAAATGTAGGAAATTGTGATAAAGTCACACCAGTAATATTAAAGTTCTCTTGAGCTCTTTTAGTTTGCACTCCATAATATACTTCATCAGAAATTTCTCTTTCTCCAAGTAAATCATGTTCCAATCTTGTTTTCATTTTTGTTGTCATTTTATTTCCTTTTATTATTATTAGAAACTTAACTTTAAAAATTAATATTTCTTTTTAATATTGAAATTGTAATCCTCTAAAATGAACTAAAAGTTATGTTTTTAATAAATTCTAGTAAATTAGCTATATTTATAAGAGAAAACTATTTTTATTATAAGAATAATAGAGGTTAAAAATCTAAAATATTATTTTGGAGTGTTTGTATAGAGATATTGGTATTAATTAATAGTTAAGTTATAAAAGAAAAATTCCTTTATAACTTAAGAGTTATTTATCGATATTTTCGATAAATCTTTTTTCATTTACAGAGTTCAAAATCGTTTTAGCAATGGTTGCTGTGTAAATAGCTATATCCTGTGTTTTTGAAGCTACAGAAGCATTGTTTTGTGTTTGTTGGTCTAACTTATTAACTACATCATTAATTTGTTCTATGCTTACTCTTTGTTCGTGAGATGATTCAGAAATATTTTGAATCATTTTTTCTGCTTTATCAAGATTTTCTTTTAAACTGATATATCCAATAATCATATCATCAGTAGTTTTTTTACCATCATTTGCTTTAATAGTTGCATTTTCAACTAAATCTTTTATTTCTTTAGCTACCTCTGCACTTCGTGAGGCTAAGTTTCTTACTTCTTGTGCAACAACTGCAAAACCTTTTCCTGATTCTCCAGCGGTAGCTGCTTCAACAGCTGCATTTAAAGAAAGTATATTTGTTTGAAAAGCAATTTGATCGATTAATTTGATAGCTTCTGAAATAGACTTAGTTTGTTCATTGATTTGATTCATTGATTTTACACTTGAGTTTGCAAGTTCATGACCTAAATTGATTGACTTAGACAATTCATCAGAATATTTAACCATTGTTGATATACTTTGAGTATTGTTAATTATTGTAGATGTAATTTCTTCTAAAGCTGCTGCTGTTTCTTCTAATGACACTGCTGTATTATTAGAAGATTTATTTAATATTTCAACATTTTCGAGTAACTCTTCAGAACTTTTATTTAAGGATAAACCATTAAGTTTATTTTCTTGTAACATTTTATTAATAATATTACTCAAGTCATTTAAACCTAAAGATATATTACCAGTAGGATTTTTAATATTATCTGTAAAATCTAATTTTGAATATTTTTTTAATGATTCCAAAATAGAATTAATGTCTTTATCGACATTTATACTTATTGTTTTAATCATTTCATTAAAAATCTCTTTTAATTCATTTAAAGATTTATTAGAAGTAGTACTCTCAACAAAGACATCCAATTTACCTGCATTAATTATTTTTACAACATCTTTTACATTATTTATAAAATTTCTATCTTTTTCTAAATTATTTTCAACTAGTTCCATCTCTTGGTTGATTATACTAGCCATATTCCCAAATTCATCATTAGTAGTAATATTTAATTTTGTTATGTTAGTTACTTCTCCTTTTAAGTAATTAAAAAAATTCAATAATCCATTTTCAAGAACTTTTAAAGGCTTTAGTATTTTTATTAAAGATATAAATAAAAAGAGAAGAATAGCTATTAAAAGTACAAGATAAAGAATTATTTCATATGTTATATTTTTATTGATTTGTTTAAAAATTGATTCTTTGTCTAATTCAACTACTAAGTACCAAGAAACAACAGGAATTTTACTGTAAGCCAGAATTTTTTTTGTATCATTTGCTAATACTTCACCAAAATTATTATCTGATTTTGTTTTTATTTGTTTAAACAAAATATTTTCTTTATTTAAAAGTTTTCTATTTTTATGAATTAAAGTTTTTCCATTTTCTCCTATTAAATATGCAAAGCCTTCATTTCCCATTTTTAGATTTAAAATAGTATCAACTACTGTGTCTAAAAATATATCTGCACCAACGATTCCAATAGTTATTCCTTCTTTTTTTAAAGGAGCAAAAACTGTTATTATTAACCGTTTTGTTGTATTATCAATAAAGGGCTCAGTTATTCCAGCTTTATTAACTTCTATAGCTTTCTTGTACCATGGTCTAAGCCTTGCATCATAATTTGTATTTACAATATTTTTTAATATACCATTAGATTTAATTAAATCTCCATTTTCTTCTAAGCCCACATAAGTGCTTGCAAAATCACCTGCTTTTTCACCTAATAATAATTTACTAACTAAAACTTTATTTGAGATATCTAAATTTTCACTTGTTATTCCATCTGTAGTAGCTTGAATAATTTTGATTTTGGATTCTAAATAATTATTTATAAATTTAGATGTTTCTTGTGAGATATCAAGTTCTTTTTGTTTTACTAAGTTATATTCTGAGGTATATTTATTTCGTGTATTGTAAAAACCAAGGATTAAGAAGGAACAAGAGATGCTAACTAAAACTAGTAGCAACAACTTAGATTTTATGTTATTAATTTTCATTTTTTTTCCTTAAGAATACAAAGATTTAAGACTCTTTGTATTCATATTATTTAAGAGAAATATCTTTCTTAAGAACCTTTAACAGTAGCTAATTTTCTTCTCATATAAGCGATTTTAGTTTGAAGAGGTAAGTGTTTAGGACAAGTATCTTCACAACCAAGAAGAGTCATACAACCAAATATACCATTATCATCACCAACTAATTCATAATAATCTTCAATTGTTCTCTCATCATGTGGATCACATTCAAATCTAGCAATTCTATTTAATCCAACAGCACCTACGAAATCTTCTTTAATAAGTTTTGTACCACAACCAGCAACACAACATCCACATTCAATACATCTATCTAATTCAAATACAGCATCAGCAACTTCAGGCTCAATAGGCATTTCAATATTTGCAATATCTACTTCATGAGAAGAGTGAACCCAAGATTCAACTCTTTTACTCATCTCATCCATCCAAACACCAGTATTTACAGATAAATCTTTGATAAGATTAAATGTAGGAAGAGGAAGTAAAATAATCTCTTTTGGTAGATCTCTTGTTAAAGTTCTACAAGCAAGTTTTGGTCTTCCATTTATCATCATCGCACAAGAACCACAAATCCCAGCTCGACATACAAAGTCAAAGCTCAATCCCGCATCTTGACTCTCTCTAATTTGAGTAAGAGCAATATAAATTGTCATACTAGGAGCTTCTTGAATTTTAAATTCTTCAAAGTAAGCTCTAACATTTTTTTCATCTTGTGGATCATATCTAAGTATTTTAAAAGTTAATTCTCTAGACATTACAAATCTCCTAATCTAATATTTTTTCTTTTATATTCATCTTGAAGTGGAAATGGCATAAGCTTATCTTGGATTTCATATCTATCTTTACCATCTAATTCCATTTTTTCCACCATCTCATCAACTTGCGCTTGTCTTTGAGCACTAATAGGATTTTCAATTAAATTACCTTTTGCTCCATACCCTCTAAATCCAGGAGGTATTTCCATTTTCATAATATCTAATGGTTCATACTCAACTGTTGGCATAGTATCTCCTTCATTCCATGAAGTAAGAGTTCTTTTTAACCAGTTCGCATCATCTCTTTTTGGATAATCTTCTCTTGTATGAGCACCTCTAGATTCAGTTCTATCAAGTGCACCTTTTGCAACACAAAGAGCTACTTTTAACATCATTGGAACTCTATATGCTTCTTCAAGTTCTGGATTTGCAGTAAGTTGTTTATTTCTTACAGCTACATTTTTAGATTTGATATATAACTCTTCAAGCTCTTTTACTGCTTTTTCTAAACCTTCTCCATCTCTAAAAATTCCAACATAATCTTGCATAATTTTTTTCATTCTATTTTTGATTTTAAATACATCATCTCCACTATTTTTAGAAACTAAGTTTTTCATATAAGCTTCTTTTTCATGGACAAATTTTTCAATAACATCTGTTTGAATATCTATTTGAGTATTTATACAATAATCTGCAAAGTAATTCCCAACAATCATACCAGCAACAACTGTTTCAGAAACAGAATTTCCTCCAAGTCTATTGAATCCATGCATATCCCAACAAGCAGCTTCTCCACAAGAAAATAATCCTTGTAATGTTTGTGATTCTCCTGTTGGTTTTGTTCTAATACCACCCATAGAGTAATGTTGCATTGGATGAACTGGTGCCCAACCTTTTTGACCTTCATCTGCTGGATCTATTCCTGCAAATGATTCACAGATTTCTTGAACATCTCTTAGATTTTTTTCAATATGTTCTCTTCCTAAAATAGAAATATCTAACCAAAGGTGTGTTCCATAAACTGAATCAATACCTTTTCCTTTTCTCATATGTTCCATCATTCTTCTTGATACAACATCTCTTGAAGCTAGATCTTTTTTCTCAGGTTCATAATCTGGCATAAATCTATGTCCATCAACATCCCTTAGAACACCACCATCACCACGACAACCTTCAGTTAATAAAATACCAGATGGGAAAAGTGGAGTAGGGTGAAACTGTACAGCTTCCATATTTCCAAGTTTTGCGATACCTGTTTCTAAAGCAATAGCAGTTCCTATTCCTTCACAAATAACTGCATTAGTTGTGATTTCATAAATTCTTCCATATCCACCAGTCGCTATTAAAGTACCTTTTGAAACATAAGCTACAATATCACCAGTAATTAAATCTCTAACAATAGCACCATAACATTTATTATTGTGGTGAATTAATCCAATTGCTTCTTTTCTATCTTCAATATTTACATTTAGTTTTAATGACTCATTAGCAACGGCAAATAACATAGTATGACCTGTTGCATCAGAGGTATAACAGGTTCTCCATTTTTTTGTACCACCAAAGTCTCTTGAGTTGATTAAACCATGTTTATCATCTTCTTCAAATATATTAGTTTTTTTTGTATTGATAACTGCTTCATGGTTCCCTTTTTTGATTCTAGACCAAGGAACACCCCACGCTGCAAGTTCACGAATTGCTTTAGGTGCAGTTGTAACAAACATTCTTGCTACTTCTTGATCACATCCCCAATCGCTTCCTTTTACAGTATCACTAAAGTGTACATCTTCATTATCACCTTCACTCATTTTTGCATTACCAAGACTAGCTTGCATACCACCTTGAGCTGCTGCACTATGAGATCTCTTAACTGGAACTAAACTTAAAACTGTTGTACTTAAACCTTTTTGCGCAGCTGCAACTGCTGAACGAAGTCCTGCAAGACCTCCACCAATTACTAACGCATCACAATATTTAATTTTCATATTAAAACCTTTATTTTTTCATTAGTTGTATAGAATCATTAGGATTATATTTCATTGGTGCATGGTCAATTCTGTCCATACCAATTTTTATATAAGCAAATAGTGTTACTACTCCTAAAGTTAGAAAGAAAATACTTACAATTTTTTTTGCTTTCATCATTTTTTTTCTCGTCTCTTTAGGATTTTTTCCATCAAACCAACCCCATTTCATAGCCGCACGATACAATCCAATTGAACCGTGAAGCTCAACACAGATTAATAAAACCATATATAAAAGCCACATGTGTTGATTTACAACTCTATATGCACTTGAATATGGACCGATGTTTTCAGGTTGTGTAAACATAATATATAAGTGAATTGTTGCTATGAACATCATAATTAATCCACTTATCCATTGAAACATCCACATTGATGTATCAGAGTGTTTCATCATTTTTGAATGTTCTCTTATTTTTATATATGCTTTATATGAAGTAGGGAACTTTCTAATTCCTAAAAGTGCATGGCCAACAAATATCACTGTAATAATTCCAACAAATATACTTACAATAAATGGAAGACCACCATCAAATATAAAATCTAGTTCAAACATTTTAGTTACTGTATACATTACATTTTCACCAAAAAGTATTGTTGACACAAAAAACATATGTGCCATCATAAAAATTGCAAGTATTACTCCTGATGCTGTTAATGCTTTATCAAGTTTAGCAGGAATTCTACTCTTATTGCCATCAGGATTTTGCCCTGTATAAGCCTCAATAACTTCATTCATTTTCTCTCTCCTTAATTGAATTCATGTTGAGGAATTTTAGTAAGTGAAAATGAACTAAAAGTGATATTTATCAGTTTTAATGAAAAATATTAAAAAATTATGAAGAAAAAATTGTTTTATTTTTTTTTAAGTAGAATTACAGATTAAAAGAAATAAGCCTTAAGAGATAAAATACTTAAGGCTTATATTTTATGTTTAAAGCTTAGATAGTTCTCCACTTAGCAGGACCAGTAGTGTGAATAGAAACACCCTCAGTATCAACAGCTACAGTAACAGGCATGTCTTTAACCTCAAACTCATATATAGCTTCCATACCAAGTTCTTCAAAGGCTAATACTTTTGCTGATTTAATTGATTGTGAAATCAAATAAGCAGCTCCACCAGTAGCTATTAAATACATTGATTTATACTCTTTGATTAAATCAATTGTTGGTTGTTTTCTCTCAGCTTTTCCAATCATTCCCATGATTCCTATTTCCATCATATCTTTTGTAAATTTATCCATTCTTGTTGAAGTTGTTGGTCCCGCAGGTCCTACTGCTTCATCTCTTACAGGATCAACTGGTCCAACGTAATAAATAAATCTATCTTCTAATTTAACTCCATTAGGAAGATCTTTACCTGCATTTTTATATTCAACTATTTTTTTATGTGCTGCATCTCTAGCTGTTAAGATTTTTCCAGATAATAAAAGTGTATCTCCTGATTTAAATTGAGATAAATTCTCTTTTGTTAAATCTTCTATATTTACTCTTTTAATTGTATCCATTGGTAATTCAATATCTGGCCATAAATCTAAATCTGGTTTATTAAATACAGCTGGTCCATCACCTTTTAGTTTAAAGTGAATATGTCTTGTTGCTGCACAGTTTGGAATCATAGCAACAGGAAGTGATGCTGCATGACATGGATAATCTAATATCTTAACATCAAGTACAGTTGTAACTCCACCAAGACCTTGAGCTCCAATTCCTACTTTATTAATATCTTCATATAATTTAAGTCTTAATTCTTCTAGTGCATTTTGAGGACCTCTTGCTTTAAGTTCATGAATATCAACATGACTCATTAAAGACTCTTTTGCTAAAAGCATAGCTTTCTCAGGATTTCCACCAATTCCAATTCCTAATATTCCAGGAGGACACCATCCAGCTCCCATATTTCTAACATTTTCCATAACCCAATCATAAATACTATCACTTGGATTTAATACAGCAAATTTAGATTTATTTTCACTTCCTCCACCTTTTGCTGCAACTGTAATATCTATCTCATCTGAATTATCTACACTTACATGAATAACTGCTGGTGTATTATTTTTTGTATTTACTCTTTTTCCAGCAGGATCAGAAACTACTGAGTATCTTAAAGTGTTATCAGGATCTGTATACCCTTTTGCAACACCTTCATTTAATAAATCAACTAACTCTTTTTTAATATCTAAAGGAGCATTTAATCCAACCTTTACAAAGATATTAACACTTCCTGTATCTTGACATAAAGGTCTATGACCCATTGCACACATTTTTGAATTAATTAATATTTGTCCAATTGCATTTTTTGCAGCTTCACCTTTTTCTACATTATAAGCTTCTACCATCCCTTTTACAAAATCTTCTGGATGATAAAATGATATGTATTGACATGCGTCTGCTATACTCTCGATTATATCTTGTTCGGTTATTTTTTTCATAATGTCCTCCTTAAGAACCTTTAACAGTAGCTAATTTTCTTCTCATATAAGCGATTTTAGTTTGAAGAGGTAAGTGTTTAGGACAAGTATCTTCACAACCAAGAAGAGTCATACAACCAAATATACCATTATCATCACCAACTAATTCATAATAATCTTCAATTGTTCTCTCATCATGTGGATCACATTCAAATCTAGCAATTCTATTTAATCCAACAGCACCTACGAAATCTTCTTTAATAAGTTTTGTACCACAACCAGCAACACAACATCCACATTCAATACATCTATCTAATTCAAATACAGCATCAGCAACTTCAGGCTCAATAGGCATTTCAATATTTGCAATATCTACTTCATGAGAAGAGTGAACCCAAGATTCAACTCTTTTACTCATCTCATCCATCCAAACACCAGTATTTACAGATAAATCTTTGATAAGATTAAATGTAGGAAGAGGAAGTAAAATAATCTCTTTTGGTAGATCTCTTGTTAAAGTTCTACAAGCAAGTTTTGGTCTTCCATTTATCATCATCGCACAAGAACCACAAATCCCAGCTCGACATACAAAGTCAAAGCTCAATCCCGCATCTTGACTCTCTCTAATTTGAGTAAGAGCAATATAAATTGTCATACTAGGAGCTTCTTGAATTTTAAATTCTTCAAAGTAAGCTCTAACATTTTTTTCATCTTGTGGATCATATCTAAGTATTTTAAAAGTTAATTCTCTAGACATTACAAATCTCCTAATCTAATATTTTTTCTTTTATATTCATCTTGAAGTGGAAATGGCATAAGCTTATCTTGGATTTCATATCTATCTTTACCATCTAATTCCATTTTTTCCACCATCTCATCAACTTGCGCTTGTCTTTGAGCACTAATAGGATTTTCAATTAAATTACCTTTTGCTCCATACCCTCTAAATCCAGGAGGTATTTCCATTTTCATAATATCTAATGGTTCATACTCAACTGTTGGCATAGTATCTCCTTCATTCCATGAAGTAAGAGTTCTTTTTAACCAGTTCGCATCATCTCTTTTTGGATAATCTTCTCTTGTATGAGCACCTCTAGATTCAGTTCTATCAAGTGCACCTTTTGCAACACAAAGAGCTACTTTTAACATCATTGGAACTCTATATGCTTCTTCAAGTTCTGGATTTGCAGTAAGTTGTTTATTTCTTACAGCTACATTTTTAGATTTGATATATAACTCTTCAAGCTCTTTTACTGCTTTTTCTAAACCTTCTCCATCTCTAAAAATTCCAACATAATCTTGCATAATTTTTTTCATTCTATTTTTGATTTTAAATACATCATCTCCACTATTTTTAGAAACTAAGTTTTTCATATAAGCTTCTTTTTCATGGACAAATTTTTCAATAACATCTGTTTGAATATCTATTTGAGTATTTATACAATAATCTGCAAAGTAATTCCCAACAATCATACCAGCAACAACTGTTTCAGAAACAGAATTTCCTCCAAGTCTATTGAATCCATGCATATCCCAACAAGCAGCTTCTCCACAAGAAAATAATCCTTGTAATGTTTGTGATTCTCCTGTTGGTTTTGTTCTAATACCACCCATAGAGTAATGTTGCATTGGATGAACTGGTGCCCAACCTTTTTGACCTTCATCTGCTGGATCTATTCCTGCAAATGATTCACAGATTTCTTGAACATCTCTTAGATTTTTTTCAATATGTTCTCTTCCTAAAATAGAAATATCTAACCAAAGGTGTGTTCCATAAACTGAATCAATACCTTTTCCTTTTCTCATATGTTCCATCATTCTTCTTGATACAACATCTCTTGAAGCTAGATCTTTTTTCTCAGGTTCATAATCTGGCATAAATCTATGTCCATCAACATCCCTTAGAACACCACCATCACCACGACAACCTTCAGTTAATAAAATACCAGATGGGAAAAGTGGAGTAGGGTGAAACTGTACAGCTTCCATATTTCCAAGTTTTGCGATACCTGTTTCTAAAGCAATAGCAGTTCCTATTCCTTCACAAATAACTGCATTAGTTGTGATTTCATAAATTCTTCCATATCCACCAGTCGCTATTAAAGTACCTTTTGAAACATAAGCTACAATATCACCAGTAATTAAATCTCTAACAATAGCACCATAACATTTATTATTGTGGTGAATTAATCCAATTGCTTCTTTTCTATCTTCAATATTTACATTTAGTTTTAATGACTCATTAGCAACGGCAAATAACATAGTATGACCTGTTGCATCAGAGGTATAACAGGTTCTCCATTTTTTTGTACCACCAAAGTCTCTTGAGTTGATTAAACCATGTTTATCATCTTCTTCAAATATATTAGTTTTTTTTGTATTGATAACTGCTTCATGGTTCCCTTTTTTGATTCTAGACCAAGGAACACCCCACGCTGCAAGTTCACGAATTGCTTTAGGTGCAGTTGTAACAAACATTCTTGCTACTTCTTGATCACATCCCCAATCGCTTCCTTTTACAGTATCACTAAAGTGTACATCTTCATTATCACCTTCACTCATTTTTGCATTACCAAGACTAGCTTGCATACCACCTTGAGCTGCTGCACTATGAGATCTCTTAACTGGAACTAAACTTAAAACTGTTGTACTTAAACCTTTTTGCGCAGCTGCAACTGCTGAACGAAGTCCTGCAAGACCTCCACCAATTACTAACGCATCACAATATTTAATTTTCATATTAAAACCTTTATTTTTTCATTAGTTGTATAGAATCATTAGGATTATATTTCATTGGTGCATGGTCAATTCTGTCCATACCAATTTTTATATAAGCAAATAGTGTTACTACTCCTAAAGTTAGAAAGAAAATACTTACAATTTTTTTTGCTTTCATCATTTTTTTTCTCGTCTCTTTAGGATTTTTTCCATCAAACCAACCCCATTTCATAGCCGCACGATACAATCCAATTGAACCGTGAAGCTCAACACAGATTAATAAAACCATATATAAAAGCCACATGTGTTGATTTACAACTCTATATGCACTTGAATATGGACCGATGTTTTCAGGTTGTGTAAACATAATATATAAGTGAATTGTTGCTATGAACATCATAATTAATCCACTTATCCATTGAAACATCCACATTGATGTATCAGAGTGTTTCATCATTTTTGAATGTTCTCTTATTTTTATATATGCTTTATATGAAGTAGGGAACTTTCTAATTCCTAAAAGTGCATGGCCAACAAATATCACTGTAATAATTCCAACAAATATACTTACAATAAATGGAAGACCACCATCAAATATAAAATCTAGTTCAAACATTTTAGTTACTGTATACATTACATTTTCACCAAAAAGTATTGTTGACACAAAAAACATATGTGCCATCATAAAAATTGCAAGTATTACTCCTGATGCTGTTAATGCTTTATCAAGTTTAGCAGGAATTCTACTCTTATTGCCATCAGGATTTTGCCCTGTATAAGCCTCAATAACTTCATTCATTTTCTCTCTCCTTAATTGAATTACTTATTCTGAAAAGGAGTTTATATCAGGAAAATGTCATTAATATGACTTTATTAAAAAAATATAATATTTTTTATTCAGAAATATTTAATACTTTTTAAATGTGAAGATAAACTTAATGCATAGAATTAAGTTTATTAAATTAATCTTCTACTTAATAAAAATTGAGTATTATTGTGCCTTTATAAATATATGATAATATATATAGTTTGTGTGATTTTAAAAGTACTTGATTACTAAAGGAAAGAAGAAGATGTTAGATTTAGCGATAATCGGAGGCGGACCAGCAGGATTAACAGCAGGTTTGTATTCAACAAGAGGTGGATTAAAAAATGTAACGATGTTTGAGATGGGTATGCCAGGTGGACAAATCACAGGAAGTAGTGAAATAGAGAATTACCCAGGACAAGTAGAAATAATAAGTGGGATGGACTTGATGGAATCATGGCCAATTCAAGCTATGAGATTTGGCTTAAAACATGAGATGAATCAAGTAATTAAAGTAACAAAAACAGGTGAAGTGTTTACAGTAGAATTAAGTGATGGGACAAAACAAGAAGCAAAATCAGTATTGCTAGCAACAGGATCAGTTCCAAAAAAAGGTGGATTTAAAGGAGAAGATGAATTTTTCGGAAGAGGAGTATCAACTTGTGCCACTTGTGATGGGTTCTTTTATAAAAATAAAGAAGTAGCAGTAATAGGAGGAGGAGACTCAGCTTTAGAAGAAGCAGTTTACCTTTCAAAGATGTGTTCAAAAGTATATTTAGTGCATAGAAGAGATACATATAGAGCAGCACCAAGTACAATAGAACATATGAAAGCTTGTGAGAATATAGAAGAAGTAAGTAATGTAACAGTAGAAGAAGTATATGGAGATGTTACAGGAGTACTAGGAATAAAAGTAAAAAGTAAAGAGACAGGTGATATAAGAGATTTAGCAGTACCAGGAGTATTTACATTTGTAGGAAGAGATGTATTAAGTGATAGCTTAAAACAAGAAGATGGAAGTTACCTATGTGAAGTAAATGAAGCAACAGAAGTAGTGGTAGATTTAAAGATGAGAACAAATGTACCAGGATTATATGCCGCAGGTGATGTAAGAATAGATGCAGCGAAACAAGTAGTATGTGCAGCTGCTGATGGTGCTACTGCTGCTGTTAATATTATTGAATATTTAGGATAAACAAATATGATAAATGTAGGGATACTAGGTAGTACAGGAAGAGTTGGTTCTCTTTTAATAGATGATTTACAAAATGATGAACAAGTAAAGTTAAGTGCTTGTCATGTTTCCAATAAATTGAATAAAACTGTTCCCGAAGGTACAGTTGTAACAAATGATATAAATATACTTTTAGAAAGTTCAGATGTTGTTATAGATTTTTCAGTACCAGCTGCAACAGAGCTTCTTCTTACTGAAGTTATTGAAGGGAAAAACAAAAAACCTTTGGTAATAGCAACTACAGGATTTTCAAAACATCAACAAAATTTACTTATAGAAGCTAGTAAATTAGTACCTATTTTATATGCAACTAATATGAGTTTAGGAGTTGCAGTTTTAAATAAACTTGTAACTCTTGCTTCTAAGACATTAAAAGATTTTGACATAGAAATTGTAGAGCAACATCACAGAAATAAAGTTGATTCTCCTTCAGGTACAGCTTTAACACTTGCAGAACATGCAGCAAGTGCAAGGGATCTAAATCTTGACGATGTAAGAGTTTCAGGAAGAGATGGAATTATTGGTGCAAGATCTAAAGATGAGATTGCAGTTATGAGTTTAAGAGGTGGAGATATTGTAGGGCGACATACTGTTGGCTTATACAATGATGGTGAATTTATTGAATTAAATCATACAGCAACTTCTAGAAATACTTTTTCAAAAGGTGCTATTAAAGCTGCTAAATGGCTTGTAAATAAAGAAGCTGGTTTATACTCAATAAATGATTGTTTAGGTCTATAAGGAAATAAAATGTGCGCAATAGTTGGAATTTTTGGTAATGAAAAAGCTTCTAGGTTAGCCTCTTTGGCTCTATTTTCTATGCAACATAGAGGGCAAGAAGCAACAGGAATATCTTCATCAAGTGATGGTAAAATTTATACAATTAAAAATAGAGGTTTAGTTTCTGAAGTTTTTGATAATACTGCCTTGGAATATTTAAAAGGTAATATGGCAATAGGTCATAATAGATATTCAACTGCAGGTGGAGATTCTATTTTAGATGCTCAACCAGTATTTGCAAAATATAAATTAGGTGAAATATCAATAGTACACAATGGAAACCTAATTAACAAAAAAGATGTAAGACAAGACTTAATCGACAATGGTGCTATTTTTCAAACAGGAATGGATACTGAAAATCTGATTCATTTAATTGCTAAAAATTCTAAAGATAGATTAAGAGATAGAATAAAAGAGGCTTTAGATAAGACTATTGGGGCATATTGTTTTATAATTCAATCTCGTTCTAAACAGTTTGTTATTAGAGATAGATATGGAATTAGACCATTATCAATTGGAAAATTAAAATCTGGAGGATATATAGTTGCTAGTGAAACTTGTGCATTTGACTTAGTTGATGCAGAGTTTATTAGAGATGTAAGACCAGGTGAAATGTTGATTTTTAGTGAAAAAATAGAAGAACCAGAATCAATTCAATTATATGAACCAGAATATAGACCTTGTGCTTTTGAATATGTATATTTTGCAAGACCAGATTCAGTAATTGATGGTAAAAGTGTATATAGAGCAAGAGAAGATATGGGAAAAACTTTAGCAATCAATGATAAAGGTAATAATATCAAAATAGATATGGTAATTCCAGTACCTGATTCAGGTGTTCCAGCAGCTCTTGGTTATGCAGCTGAAAGTGGAATTCCTTTTGAGCTTGGAATTATTAGAAATCACTATGTTGGAAGAACATTTATTGAGCCAACACAAGAGATGAGAGATTTAAAAGTTAAGATGAAATTATCTCCTATGAAATCATTAATTGATGGGAAATCTCTACTTGTAATTGATGATTCTATTGTAAGAGGAACTACATCTAGAAGAATCGTAAAAATTCTAAAAGAAGCAGGAGCAAAAGAAGTACACTTTAGAGTTGCAAGTCCAGAAATCAAATTTCCTTGTTATTATGGAATTGACACACCTACAAAAGAAGAATTAATTTCTCATCGTATGAATAAAGAAGAGATTAGAAAACATATCCAAGCTGACACTTTAGAATATCTTTCAATCGAAGATTTAAAGAACTCTATTGGAAATGATAGAAACTATGCATTAGAAAGTTTTGATGGTGACTATTTCGTTACAAAATAATAAAGTAAAAGAAAAAAGACCTTTAAAAGAGATATTTACTATTGGAAAATATTTCCGTAGTAAGTTTGGTGAAACTATTTATAAAGTTCCAATCTCAATATCTGGATTTACTTGTCCAAATATTGATGGAACTGTAGCAAAAGGTGGTTGTAGTTTTTGTGAAAACGACTCTTTTTCTCCCAATTTACAAGAAAAAAAAGCTAAATTTAAACTGCATCCATCAAATCCATCAAATCCCTATTTAGATAGACAATTAAAACAACTAGAAATGCAATTTAATGCCACAAAAGAAAGGCTTGGTAATAAATTTGGTACAAAAAAATTTATAGTTTATTTCCAATCTTTTACAAATACTTATGCACCTTTTGAGACTTTAAAAGCTCTTTATACCAAAGCTTTGTCCTTTGATAATGTAATAGGTTTAAGTATTGGTACAAGAACTGATTGTGTTACTGATGAGATACTAGATTATTTAGCTGATTTATCAAAAGAAAAAGAGATTTGGATAGAGTATGGAATACAGTCTTTTTATGATGAAACATTAGAAAAGATAAATAGAGGAGATAATTCTTCTAATATCAAAAAGTGGATTACTAAGTCAAAAGAAAAAGGCTTGAATGTTTGTGGACATTTGATTTATGGATTGCCAAATGAAACTCAAGAGATGATGCTTGAGACATTAAGACAAACAATTGAGTTAGATATTGATTCTATAAAATTCCATCCTTTATATGTAGTTAAAAATACACTTTTAACAAATGAATATAAAAAAGGAAGATTTGCTCCAATAAGCGAAGAATTATATATAGATACAGTTGTTAAATCTATTAAAATGCTTCCTCATAATATCTCTATTCAAAGAATAACAGCTGGAATTTCTGATGAAAGTTTATTGGCTCCACAATGGTGTAAAGATAAAAATGCACAAATACAAAAGATAAAAAAAGCTTTACTAAAAGAGGGATTACGCTATTAATTTGTATCTATTTAAGATACAAATTAACTTTTAATTTTGAGAAGATAATCAACTACATTTTCAATAAACGCATCATGTTTTCTATCTTTTCTATAGGCAATATATAGTTTTCTAGTCATTCTATTGTTACCTATTCTTGATTCAAATAAGGTATTTGATTTAAGAAGTGAATCAATAGCATTTCTTGAAACTATAGAAACAGTTGGTGTTCCTGTGATCTCAGAGTGTAAAACAGTCTGTATAATAGTTGTAGCACTTGTAACTTCGCTAGTAACATCAAATTGATCACAATCAGGAAAGTTTGCTTTGTCGAGATTTTCTTTAAATATCATTCTTGTATTTGAATCAGGGTTTCTACATACCCATTTGTATGACAGTAAATCTTCTGGTTTCGCTCGAGATGGAAGTTTTTGATTTGAAAATATTACAATCTCATCTTCCATCCATTCTCTATATATAATATCATCATTTGCAATATAGTTTTCAACTAAAGCAATATCAATTTTTTTATCCAATAAGTCTTCTATTGTCTTATGTGAAACAGAGACATTTATAGACACATCATTATGTATATCTCTTTTTAGTTGATTTAAAAATCGTGGTAGGATATAGTTACCTATGATAAATGAAGCACCAAACATAAATGTAACATCTTTATTCATTATTTTTAATAGTTCTTTTTCGCAATTACTTACCGTTCTTTCAATTTTTTGAGCGATATTATAAAGCATCTCACCTTCTTTGGTTACTTTAATACCATTTTTTTTTCTATCAAGTAATTGTACTTCTAAATATTCTTCTATAAATTTCATCTGCTGAGTAACCGCAGGCTGTGAAATACCAAGCTTAGCAGAAGCTTTTGAAAAAGACTTTTCTCTAACAACCGTTAAAAATGTATTTACTTTTGCAAAATCATTTAACATTGATTTAAAACCTTTAATTTTTATTGACATTATAATAACATTTATTTATAAACATAAATATTAAAGATTATAGTTTTATTTTATTTTTGATATAATAAAAGCTAATTGGAGTTAAAATGTCAGAAATTTTTTTATCAGCTTTAAATGAATCACAACAAAAAGCAGCTAAACACATAGATGGTTCTTTATTAATTTTAGCAGGGGCAGGCTCTGGAAAAACTAAAACTATCACAACAAGATTAGCGTACTTAATATCAATAGGAATAGATCCTACTTCAATTTTAACACTAACTTTTACGAATAAAGCAGCAACAGAAATGAGAGAGAGAGCTTATGCCATGATTGGCTCAAATATGAATACTCCTCCAATTCTTTGTACCTTTCACAAATTTGGTTTACTCTTTTTAAAATTTTATATGAGTGAATTAAATAGGAAGAATAACTTTATAATCATAGATACAGATGACAAAAAAAGAATACTAAGAACCATAGAAAAAGATATACCTGTTGCTATGCTAGTTTCAGAAATATCAAAATATAAAAATACACTATTGACTCCGACTCAAGTGAAAGCAGGAGCTGAACTTAAAATTTATCAGCAAGTAGCAGATGTATATGAAAAATATGAGAATTATTTGTTAAAAAATAATCTAGTTGATTTTGATGATTTACTTTTATTGCCATATAAAATACTATCAAACAATGAATCATTGGCAAAAGAGACAAGTGCTAAATATCAATATATAATGGTAGATGAGTATCAAGATACAAATGAATTACAATACAAACTATTAAGACTTCTTTGTGTGACACATAGTAATTTATGTGTTGTTGGGGACGATGACCAATCTATTTATGGATGGCGTGGTGCAACTATTAAAAATATTTTAAATTTTACTGAGCATTTTGAAAATACTTTAGTTGTAAAACTTGAAGAAAATTATAGATCAACAGATACAATACTAGATCATGCAAATCAGTTAATAGAGCATAATCGTGATAGATTGGGAAAAAGATTAATAGGAACAAGATCAAAAGGTGATAGTGTAAGAGTTTACGAATCACATGATGAAAATGAAGAAACAAGAAAAATCATTGAAGATGTTAAAAAGCTTTTAGATAGTGGAATAAAAGGTAGAGATATTGCTGTATTATTTAGGGTTAATGCACTTTCTAGATCATTAGAAGAAGGTTTTAATAAAGCAGGATTAAATTATAAACTTGTAGGTGGTATGAAGTTTTATGAAAGAGCAGAAATAAAAGATTTGATTGCTTATTTTAGAATTATAACAAACTCATATGATAATTTTTCTTTTAAAAGAATTATAAACAAACCAAAAAGAGGAATAGGAAAAACTACAGTTGATAAACTTGAAGCAAAATCAGTTGAACTAAAAAAACCTATTTTTGAGATAATAGATGAATTTTCACCTGATGAGTTGAGTGCTATTGTTGGGAAGAAAAATTCAAGAACACTAAAAGTATTTTTAGCTTCTATTTTAGATTTAAAAGATACTTTAGAAGAGTCTAAAATGAGATTTTTGGATATATTTGAAGATACTTTTGATTTTAGAGCTTCATTCGAAAATCTTCCAGATGGATTTGAAAGACAAGCAAATATTGATGAGTTTTATGGATATGTTAGAGATTATTTTATTCAAAATCCTCTTTTAGAATTGGATAATTTTTTAAGTGAAATTGCCTTAGGTAGTGAAGACACTGAACTTGAAAATGAAGCAATATCAATGATGAGCATTCATGCTTCAAAAGGTTTGGAATATAAAAATCTATTTATTATAGGTATGGAAGAGGGCTTTTTCCCAATAGTTGGAGATGGAAGTGATACAGAAGAAGAGAGAAGGTTAGGATATGTGGCATTTACAAGAGCTATGGATAATCTTACTTGTAGTTTTGTTCACTCAAGATTTTACAAAGGAAAAAGAACTTCTTTATTAAAAAGTAGATTTTTAGCAGAATCAGGACTAATAAAAGGTTCACTAATGATTCAACAACAGTCATCATCATATAAAAAAGGTGATTTAGTACAACATAAAATTTTTGGTATGGGAAGAGTACAAAAAGCTGTAAAAGCTGGAAAAGACTTTAAGCTTACTATTAACTTTGGTGGAACTAAAAGAGATATTCTTTCGTCATTTGTAGAAAAAGCTTAAGAGTTACATGCAAAAAAGAATTTATAATAAAGAAGCATTAAATAAGTTAATTGTTGTAAATAAACCCATGTTTATGAGTTCAAATTCTTATTTAAACAGAATAAAAAGAAAATACAAAAATAAAAAAGCTGGATTTTCAGGGACTTTAGATCCTTTTGCAAAAGGCTGTTTGATTGTTGCTTTTGGGCAATACTCAAAGCTTTTTCAATTTTTTAAAAAGACTCCTAAAACTTATAGAGCAGTTATTTGGTTGGGGGCTATTTCTGAATCACTTGATATAGAGAATGTCACTTCAATAGATGAACACTGTGAATTAAGAACTGATGATATCAAAAATGAGTTAAATGATTTACAAAGAGAAATAGAATATTATCCTCCAAAATTTTCTGCTAAAAAAATTGATGGAGAGAGAGCATACACTCTAGCCCGTGAAGGTAAAGATGTAGAGATGAAAAAAAGTGTCATGAAAGTTTTTGACACAAAATTTATTTCATACAATCATCCTTTTATTACTTTTGAAGCAAGTGTTAGTGAGGGAAGTTATATAAGAAGTTTAGCTCAAATCTTACTTGAAAATTTGAATTCAAAGGGTACTTTATCTTATTTGAATAGATTAAATGAAGGCGAGTTTTTTTATGAAAATGAAAAAGACTTAAATCCTTTGGATTATTTAGATATAAAAGAGATAAACTATAGTGGTGATAAATCATATTTTGAACAAGGTAAAAGAATCTTGTGTGAATATTTGGATGAAAAAGAAGATGGAA
Organism: Arcobacter siniprincipis (SeqCode); assembly: GCF_048571125.1. Taxonomy (NCBI): domain Bacteria; kingdom Pseudomonadati; phylum Campylobacterota; class Epsilonproteobacteria; order Campylobacterales; family Arcobacteraceae; genus Arcobacter; species Arcobacter siniprincipis (SeqCode). The sequence continues at coordinate 456,094 of NZ_CP182343.1, forward strand.
AATATTTAGTAAAATTTGATGATTTTTTTTCTATAATCGAAATAATGAATGGTGAAGTAAAATATATATTAAACAAGGTAATGATATAAATGAATATAAGCGTTAAATCATATGCAAAAGTTAATATCTTTTTAAAAATTGCGGGAAAAAGAGATAACTACCATGAATTAGTCTCTAGATTTGTAAGAGTAAAAAATTTATATGATACTATTACTTTTATTCCTGAAAATTCAACAAATGAGTTTAATCTTATTGGTGACTTTGGATGTGAGACACAAAAAAATACAATATATAAAGCATTTTTGGCTTTAAGAGATAATTGTCCTAAAATAGATGCTTATTTTAGAGTTTATAGTATTAAAGTTGATAAAAGAATTCCAGAGTTTGCAGGACTTGGAGGTGGAAGTTCAAATGCTGCGACATTCTTAATAATGGCAAATAAATTATTTAATTTATACTATTCAAAAGAAAAATTAGCAAAAATAGGGGCAAAAATAGGGGCAGATGTTCCATTTTTTGTATATGAATATGATAGTGCAAATGTAACAGGTATTGGTGAAATAGTTGAAAAGTATGAAGAAGAAGCACTTGATATAGAAGTTGTAACTCCTAAAATTGAGTGTAATACTGGAAAAATATTTACTTCATTTAGAGAAAGTTTCTATAAAGTGACTTCAAGTGAAATGAAAAACAAACTTTTAAGTATGGATTCAAAAGATATTTTAAAAGAGTTTAATATATTTGAAGCAAATGATTTATATGAACCAGCATTGAAAAGTTATCCACAACTTGTAGATTATGCAAAAAAAGATTGGTTTTTTAGTGGAAGTGGAAGTAGTTTTTTTAAGGTGAAAGATAATGGCTAAGAAAGAAAAAAATATTAATTTAACATTTAAGAATAAAAAGGCATTTCATGATTATTTTATACTTGAAAGTTTTGAGGCAGGTATAGAACTTCTAGGAAGTGAAGTAAAATCTATAAGAGAAGGAAGGGTAAATTTAAAAGATTCTTACATAAGAATCATAAAAAATGAAGTCTTTGTTTTGAATATGCATATTTCATATTTAGAGACTACTCATGCCATGTATAGACCTGAAGAAACAAGACCTAGAAAACTGCTTTTACATAGAAAACAAATAGATAAACTTTTTGAAAAAGTAACTAAAGAAGGAATGACTGTAGTTCCCTTAAAACTGTACTTCAATGCTAAAAATTTTGCTAAATTACAAATAGCATCTGCACAAGGTAAAAAGCTTTATGATAAAAGAGCTGATTTAAAAGAAAAAAGTTTAAAAAGAGAATCAGAACAAGCAATAAAGAATTGGTAACTTTACCAATTCTTTTAGACTTTTTTCATTAAAAAAGTCTAAATAATCAAATTAGTTACTTTTGGTAATATTAAATGATTCTTAAAAAATATTACTAAACTAAAAAATAATGTTTAAGCTAATATTTATGCCTAATTCGTTAGTATCTTTTCATAAGTGACAGTTCTGTGACTTGTATAAAAAAATTAGTAGGAGGAGATTGATGCAAAACGGTGCACAAATCGAGTACGATTACTCAATTGCAAAAGCCTTTACATTTGCAACAATTCTGTTTGGTATCATTGGTATGTTGGTTGGTGTTATTCTAGCGTTCCAAATGGCTTTCCCACAGTTAAATGATTTAGCTGGGGAATACGGTACTTTCAGTAGGTTAAGACCTTTACACACAAATGGTGTTGCGTTTGGTTTTACTATGAGTGGTATTTTTGCAGGATGGTATTACATCTCTCAAAGAGTTCTAAAAGTTTCTTTGAAAGAATCACCATTTTTAATGTTTATTGGTAAATTACATTTTTTACTTTTCTTCATTACAATTCTTTTAGCAGTTGTTACACTATTAGCTGGTATTACAACTTCAAAAGAGTATGCTGAATTAGAGTGGCCTATAGATATCCTTATCACAGTTTGGTGGGTTTTATGGGGTGTTGGAATTTTCGGATTGATTGGAATAAGAAGAGAGAGAACATTATATATCTCGATTTGGTATTTTATTGCATCATTCTTAGCAGTTGCTATGTTACATTTATTTAACAGCATGGAAGTTCCTACTGCATTATATTCTGGATATGGAGAATGGTATCATTCTGTTTCTATGTATTCAGGTTCAAATGATGCATTAGTGCAATGGTGGTATGGACATAATGCGGTTGGTTTTGTATTTACAGTTCCAATTATTGCTTTAATTTACTACTTTTTGCCAAAAGAGTCAGGACAAAATGTTTATTCATATAAGTTATCTATATTAGCTTTTTGGGGATTAATGTTTGTTTATTTATGGGCTGGTGGACACCATCTTATTTATGCAACTGTTCCAGATTGGATGCAAACTATGGGTTCTGTTATGTCAGTTGTTTTAATTTTACCATCATGGGGATCAGCTATTAATATGCTTTTAACAATGAAGGGTGAATGGCAACAATTACAATCTAATACATTAATTAAATTTATGATTTTAGCATCGACTTTTTATATGTTATCAACAATTGAAGGTCCAATTCAATCAATTAAATCAGTTAATGCGATTGCTCACTTTACAGACTGGATTCCAGGACATGTACATGATGGTACATTAGGTTGGGTTGTATTTATGATTATGGCAGCTTTATATCATATGGCTCCAAGAATGTACGGTAGAGAGATTTATTCTAAATCGTTAATGGATACACAATTTTGGTTACAAACTACAGGTATCGTATTGTACTTTACATCTATGTGGATAGCTGGTATTACACAAGGTATGATGTGGAGAGCATATGATGAATATGGTTCATTAGTTTACTCTTTCATAGATACAGTAAATGTATTAAAACCATACTATACAATTAGAGCTGTTGGTGGATTATTGTACTTAATTGGTTTCTTTATGTTTGCATATAATATGTATAAAACGGCAACTGCAGGAAGAGTTCTTGATAAAGAACCAATCAACGCAACGCCAGTAGCTGCATAAGAAGGAGGAATTATTATGTTTCATTGGTTCGAACAAAGACCGTTTTTCTTTGCGGTATTAGTATTTATATTTATAGCATTTGCAGGTATAATAGAAGTTATACCAGACTTTGCAAAACAAAGTAGACCAACAGTTGGTACAAAACCATATTCAATTTTAGAGTTAACAGGTAGAAATGTTTATATTAAAGATTCATGTAATGCTTGTCACTCACAATTAATTAGACCATTTAAATCAGAGACAGATAGATATGGTATGTATTCACTGTCAGGTGAGTATGTATATGATAGACCATTTTTATGGGGATCAAAAAGAACTGGACCAGATTTAATGAGAGTTGGGAATTATAGAACAACAGATTGGCATGAGAATCATATGATGGATCCAGCATCAGTAGTACCAGGTTCAATAATGCCATCATATGCACATCAGTTTACAAATATGGCAGATGTAGAGACTGCATATGGAGAAGCTGTAACAGTAAAAGGTGTGTTTAATACTCCTTATGATGTAGATTTAGATGGAGATGGGAAAGTTGATGTTCCATTAGGGACTTTTGAAGAAGCGAAAGCAGAGGCTTTAAAAGAAGCGAAAGCTATTGCTGCTGATATGAAAAATCAAGCTGTAAAAGATGCCGTAGCAAACGGTCAGATTCCTGAGATTGTAGCGCTTATTGCGTATTTGAATTCTTTAAAATAAGAGGTTATTATGAGTCATGAAGAACTAGTTGATTTACAAGGGTATTTGAAATTTTTTCTTTTACTTGTAGTATTTATTATATTTTACTCTTACGCTTATTCTATATATAAAAGGGATAAAAAAGGTAAGAGAGATTTTGAAAAATATTCAAACTTGGTACACGATGATTCGATTGACTCTGAACCTCTTGAAGATAGAAACAACAATTTAGACGAAAAAGAGAAGGAGAAATAGTATGAAATCTATGGTAATAGGTGGAATTATTCTTATCGTCGCTTTATTAGCAGGAACTTACTTCGTTGCAGGTGATGCTTTTAATAGTGATGATTATATCAATAGTTTAACAATGCTTGGAGCAGTTGCAATTATTACAATTACAGTATTTGTTGCTCTTAAGTATATTAATCAAATGAAAAATGATACTGCTGGTGGTGATTTAGCAGAAGAAAAATGGGATGGTATTGGTGAGTATAAAAATCCAATTCCTACAGGTTGGGGTTTAGCATTTATAGGAACAATTGTTTGGTTATTTTGGTACATGACAATTGGTTATCCAACAAATGGATTCTCACAAATTGGTCAATGGAATGAAGAAACTATTGAATTTAATAAAAAGTTTGAGTCAAAATGGGAAAACCCATCTAAAGATACTTTAACTGCAATGGGTGAATCTGTATTCTTAGTACAATGTTCTCCTTGTCATGGTGTTGATGCAGAAGGTATTAATGGAAAAGCTCAAAACTTAACAAAAAGAATGTCACAATCTTCAGTTGAGTATGTGATTAAAAATGGTGCAAATAACCTTAAAACAGTATACCCAGGTGGTATGCCTCCTATGATGTTAACAGATGAAAAAGATATTAAAGATGTATCTTCATATGTTGCAGGTGGGTTTAAGGGTGAACAACCAGCTTCATTTGGTGTGTGTGCAGGTTGTCATGGTGCAGATGGAAAAGGTATGGCATATGTCGCTCCTAATATCAGAAACTATACAGCAGATTTAATTTCAGCAGTATTAGAAAATGGTAAAAAAGGTGAAATTGGTCAAATGCCAGCATTCAAAGGTAGATTAAATGCTACTCAAGAAAAAGCAGTTGCTGCTTATATTCAAAGTTTAGGAGAGTAATATGGCTGGAAATTCTCAAATGAACGAAAATGAGAGAGGTATCTTTGCTCTTAGTGGAATTACTGGTATGTTGATTGCTACAGTTTTATTACTGTCAATTCTTGCTTTTTTAACTATAAATGCAATAGGTGTTCAACAGAATGAAGCGCAAAACTTCTATAAAATCAACCAAGACTTAAATGGTCTTAAAGCTAATAGTCCTGATAATTCTAGTCAGTACGAGCTTGTTGGTAAAGTGAAGTAAGGAGTAAACAATGGATAAAATTATCGGACTATTATTATTAGGTTCAGCTTTACTTACTGCCTATTTATCATTCTTTGATTCTTCAAGAATTTTTGTAGGATAAATGAAAGCTTTCAATATCTTAAAAATAGCAGTGTTATCACTGCTATTTTTTTTAATCCCACTAAATGCAAGCATAAACAAGTATGTATTATCAGATGATGTTGTAATTGATCCAAGAACAGCACAAAAAATACTTGAAATTGGATCTGAAGTAAAAGATAAAACAAATGTAAATTTATATGTATATGTAAAAACTGATTTAGGAATAGATAAAAATATACCTATAAAAGAAAAAATGCAATTAATTAAAAAAGAAGAGGCTGAATTAACTTCAACTCTAAGTGAACCTTATGCAGTATTAACAATAGCAGTGGAACAAATGCATGTTAATCTACTTATGTCTGAAAAACTCAAAAGTATAATTAATAAAAATGATATTCTAGATGGTTATGTTGTGCCATTACTTGCTTCAAAAGATAAAAATACACTTTTTACAAAAATTAGTGCTGCTGTACTAAATGGATATTCTGAAATGGCTGATGATGTTGCTCATGCCAATGGAATTGAAAAACTTGAATCCGGAATTCCAAGTTCAGGCAAAACAGCTGGAACTATTTGGAAAGTATTTATGTATACTTTAGTTATACTTGGTGTGTTTTTATATACTTTTGCAGTATTGAAATCAAAAAAGAAAAAATAGGTAATAAATGAAAAAAAGAAATTATTGGCCGTTATTTTTTATAGCTATATTTACATTTACACTTTCAATGGTAATTTGGACCGTTATGTCAGCTATAAAAACACCAGTACATGAGGATAAATCATTTTTAAGTTCATATCATATTATGGATGTGGAGTTTAATGATATAGTTGATTATAATGAAAAATTTTCTAAAAAATATAATCTAAAAATGAAAATCAATGATAAAGAGTTTGACTCTTTAGTATTAAATGATGTCTTTTTATCACAAAGAGTGATTGATCAAAAATCAATGCACAAAGACATTTTCAAAAAAGGCATGAACAATATCTCTTTTGATTTAACAACTAAAGATGGAGTAAAAGTTCCAAATTTTAAAATTAGTTTTAAAGTTACAAGAACTACAAATAGTTATTCTGATATTGATATAAACAATGATGAAAAGAAGAATGAAAAATTTACTTTCAATCTAGAAAAAGCAGGTAATTGGAATATTACTGGAATACTTGATACAAATGATGGAGAAAAAGGTTTCTTTTATATAAAATCAAATGCTACAGACAAGTAAAACCCTTATAGTATTTCCAACTTCTAGGGCTATAAGAGAATCTATAAAAAGAAGAAGCAATGAGAATTTATTGCTTCCTTCTTATTTAACAATCGATGAATTCTTAAAAAAATCCATATCCATAAAAAATAAAAAATATATTGATGAAGAGCAAAGATTCTTGTACTTGAAAGATGCTTCAGATATAAAAAATCTTAACAAACTTGGTATTTCAAATAATTTCACCTCATTTTTAAAACAATCAGATTATTTATTTAGATTTTTTGGCGAATTAGCTGCTGAAAAAGTATCAATAGACAGTATTGATGAAGTTGATACCTATGAGTATTACAAAGAACACATAGCTATATTAAAAGAGATATATAATAACTATGTAGCATTATTAGATGCAAACAATGTTATTGATAAAATAAATCTTCCTACTAACTATGAAATCAATCAAAACTTTTTAAATAGATATGAAAGTATAGAAATATATTTTGAAGGATATTTTACAAATTTTGAATTAGAAATTATATTAGAAATATCAAAATATACTAAAATAATAGTTAATCTATTTTCAAATAAATACAATCAAAAATCAATACAAAGTTTTATAAATTTTGGTTTTGAATTAGAAGAAGGTTATGAATATAAAATCGATTTAACAAATAAATCTATAATAGAAAAACATAAAGAAATATCAAACTTGAAATATACAAAAGCAGTTGCATTTACAAGTAGAATAAATCAAATAGCTTTTATAAAAGAATCAATAACAGATGCAGTAAGTAGCGGAATAAAACCAGAAAATATAGCATTAATAGTTCCTGATGAAAAGTTTGTAGAGATACTAGAACAGTTTGATGATGAGCAATATTTTAATTATGCTATGGGTAAAAGTATAAATAATAGCAAAATTTATAAAGTAGTAAATTCCATATACTCTTATTTAAATGAAAATGAAAGAAAAACAAAAGAATCAATAGAGTTTTATAAAATTAATTCAGAAATGATTGATAGTATTAAAAAAATATGGAATAAAAAACTAGATAAGATAAATTTTGATATTTTAATTGAGTATTTAAAATCAATAGAACATAATAAAGAGTTAATAGAAAAATTTGATGAATTGACTTATAAATTAAATCATCTATTTTTTAATAGTTCACAAAATATACTTTTCAAAGAAGCTGTAAAAATACTTATTCAAAAAATACAAAAAATAACGCTTGATGACATTAACTCTGGACTTATTACTGTAATGGGTTTATTAGAAACTAGAGCTGTTGAATTTGAAGCAGTTATAATCTGTGATTTCAATGAGAACTATATACCAAAATCTAGTATTAAAGATAAATTCTTATCATCAATTATTAAAAAAAGAGTTAAACTTCCTACTCAAAAAGATAGGGAGAATTTACAAAAGTACTACTATTATAGATTGATGAATAAAGCTAAAAATCTTTATATTTCATATACACAAAATGAGACGATGCAAGTAAGTAGATTTGCAGATGAATTGTTTAAAGATGAAATCACACCATCTACAAAAGATAAACAATATAAACAAATACTTTATAAAAACAGATTAATAAATCATTTTAATGAAAATATTGAGTATGAGATTGATTTATCAAAGCAAGAATGGTCAGCTACTTCACTAAAAAAGTATTTAGAATGTAAAAGAAAGTATTACTTAGAGTATATATGCAAAATAAAAGACCATAACATAAGCTTAAAGCCAAAAGGTTTTGAATTGGGAAGTATGGTTCACAAAACACTAGAAAGTGCATATAAGAGCTTTGAGGTACAAAATATTAACTATGAGCTTATAAAGTCACTCTTTGAAAAACAGATGAATGAAAATCCCTTTTTGCTTTTGGATAAAGAGATATTTTTAAGAAAATTAAATACTTTTGTAGAGTTTGAAAATAAAAGATTTGAAGATAAAAGTTTGAGTGTATTAGAAATAGAAAAAGACTTTAAATTTGATTACAATGGAATAGTTTTAAAAGGAAGCATTGATAGAATTGATAAACAAGATGATAAGTATTTATTGATTGATTATAAAACATCAGCAAGTCTAAAAATTGATAGTATTAAAACTTATGAAAATAGTGTTGACTTTCAATTGGAATTTTATTATTTAGCTTGTTTAGAACTATTTGGATATGACAAAATAAAAGCTTATTATTATGATTTAAATAGTTCAAAGTTATTAGAAGAAGTTGTTTTATTTGAAAAACTTGAATTACTAAAAGAGATATTTATAGAGCTAAAAACAAAAAAAGTAAACTTTGAAAAATGTGGAAAAACATCAACTTGTCAGTACTGCGAGTTTAAAACTATTTGTGATAGATAAAAGTACAAGATAATTCTTGTACTTTTATCTTGCTGTTGCTATTAAAACATCCTCAATCATTTTTGTAATATCTCCATCTAAAATTGCTTCCACATTTGAATATCCAATATTACTTCTTGTATCTTTTATTTGTTGATATGGTTGCATTACATAAGACCTAATTTGATGTCCCCAACCAATTTCACTTTTTTCAACACCATCTTTTACAGCTTGTTGTTTTTCTAATTCATATTCATAAAGTCTAGATTTTAACATCTTCATGGCACTTGCTTTATTTTTATGTTGAGATCTATCATTTTGACACTGTACGACAATATTTGTAGCAATATGAGTGATTCTAATAGCACTTTCTGTTTTATTAACATGTTGCCCACCAGCACCACTTGATCTATATGTATCTATTCTTATATCTTTATCTTCAACAACAATATCAATATTATCATCAATTTCAGGACTTACCATTACAGAGGCAAAGGAAGTATGTCTTTTAGCATTTGAATCAAAAGGAGAGATTCTAACAAGTCTATGAATACCATTTTCAGCTTTTAGATATCCATAGGCATTTTCACCTTTTATGATAAAAGATACATCTTTTAAACCAGCTTCTTCGCCATCTTGATAATCAAGAACTTCAATTTTGAAATCCATTCGTTCAGCCCATCTTAGATACATTCTATAAAGCATACTAGCCCAATCTTGAGACTCAGTACCACCTGCTCCTGGATGAATTGATATAATAGCATTAGATGAATCATCAGGATTACTTAGCATTACAGATATTTCAGTAGACCGTATAAGATTGTCTAATTCTTCAGCTTCAGCATGAAGTAATTCAAAAGTATCTTCATCTTTTTCATCTATTGCCATCTCATAAAGTTCATTAGTACCACTTAAAGACTCATTAGCTTTATTAAATTTAGATAATTTACTCAATATTCTATTTTTTTCAATACCAATTTTGGTAGCTGTTTCAACATCATTCCAAAAGTCTTGAGAAGATTCTAACTCTTCTATCTCTTTAAGTCTTGATTTCAAAACATCAGGTTTGAGTATATCTTTTATATTTTGAAGTTTTTTATTTAATAATTTTAGTAATTCAGAGTATTCGTATGTATCCATTTAATTTGTCCTTTAAAATGGAATTATACTAAAAATAAGTATAAGAAGCGTTTAGACTAAACTAAGAGTAGACTCTTAGTTAGATTTTGGTTTTTTTTCATCTTTTTGATTAATTGCTTGAAGATATACATATACATTATTTATATCATTATTATCCATAATCGATGCATAAGGTGCCATTTGAAAAGCAGTTCCTCTATCATAACCACTTCCATTTACATAGTCTCTAATAGTAGCAGTAAAATCAAATAGATTTAATTTATTTATTGCTCTTGATCTTCCAGGAAGTTTTTCACCATTGATTCCATGACATGTTTCACATTTTTTGATATATAGATTTTTACCAGAAATAGACATTTTAACTCTTTTTTCTTCTTTTGAAGCTATTTGTGATTCAACATCTTTTTGTTCTAATCTTTTTATGATTTGACTTTCTAAAGCCTGCATATCAATATTTTGCATATTAACTTCATCTTTTTTTAATATATAAATATAATTATTCCCATCAATTTTTATATCATCAGTTTTCCAACCATCTTTTTTCATATCTTTTAATGATTTATTTCCATTACATAGACCACCATCTAAATTAATAGACTCTATAGTAGAAAAATCAGAATGATTTTGTTTATAGCACATTGTTGTTTGTGCAAAACTTGATGTTATTAGAAATGTCAACAGCGAAAATGGTTTTATTAGATTCATTTTTATCCTTTAAAATAATTGGAACATTTTAGCGTAATTTTATAAAAAGTGCATAAAAAAAGGCTGGAATATTATTCCAGCCTTTAATCACATAAAATAATTAAATTCTAAGATTAGAATTTGTATTGAACGTGAATTCTTCCTCTAGTACTATCATTATTTTCTGTAGAACCAGTGTCTTTTGTATATTGTCCATATCTTAAGTATGCACTTAAGTTTTTACTCATAGAGTAATTAAATTGTGCATAATATTCTTCTTCTTCTATGTTACCAGCATAATCTACATCAGCATAGTTAGCAGAGATATTTAAAGAAGGTAATACTTGGAAACCAAGTCTTACTTGCCAGTAATCAGCATCAGCTTTATTATTTGCATCTACAGTCCATGCAGAAATTTGAGTAGCAGCATCAGCATCTAAAGCAACTACACCACCCTCATCATCAGTAGTAGCATAAGCAACTTTTGCATCAAAGATACCAGCTTTTGCAGTTAAAGTAAGTTTTAATAAATTATTGTCAAGATCATGTTTCTCTAAATCAAGAGATGTATATCTAATGTCTCCACCTAAAGTTACAGCATCAAAGTCAAATGAAGCATTTGCACCAAGTGTATATGAATCAAATGTATCTTCCATATCTATGTACCATGCATCTAAAGCTACAGGACCAACTTTACCCATTACACCAATAGTATAAACATCTCTAGAACCAATTGCAGCACTATTACCATAAGTTAAAGCAGTAAGTGTTGATGCTGCATTTCCACTTTCACCAACATTTGTTTGGTTAAAGTATGCACCAGCAATAGTAACAGGTCCAACAGTAGTTAATGCTAAGATACCTGTACCAGTTTGCTCATTTCCAGCAGCATCAACAGCTACAGTCCAAGGAGTAGTTAAACCTTGTTTACCAACGATAACTGTAGTATTTGCAATACCAGTGTATGCGAAGTTAGCATTAGTTAATTCTACATTTACGTTTTGATCCCCAATAGCTTGAGTGTCAAGTGTTGCTTTATCTCCTGTATTACCATCTTTACCCATTACAAATCTTGTATTTGCAGTAACATCATCATTTACTTTTGATTTTAAGCTTACACCAATTTTGTAGTAATTATTTGTATCTGAATGTCCAGTACCTGCTTGTTGTTTATCATCACCATAGTCATTATATCTATATACCATAGTTCCTGATACATCTACATTTTTGATAGCTTCTGTTAAAGGTTGAGCACTAGCAGTTGTTCCAGCTACAGCGATTGCAGCTATTAAACTCATTTTTACGAATTTTTTCATTTGATCTCCTGAAAGGGTTATTTTTAAATCAGTTCCTCGGACGCGCGAACAATCTTCTTGTATAAATACTTGAAAGATACTTTCCGATTCACCGTTGCGAAAATTTTACATGCTTTAAAATTAAAGTTTTCTTAATTTGAAGGTTTTTGAGTAATTTAATCTATTATTTTAAGTTTTATTTATAAAAAGCCCATATTTTATAGGCTTACACTTACTTTACAATTAGGCAAAATATCTGGTTTTTGAATGCTTATTTTTAGGTTTTTTATAGAATATTTTTTATTTAAATGTTTTTTTAAGTTTAAAAGAGCATCTTCAATTAGTTCAAATTTATTTTTTATCATTATTTTTTGAATGTTTGATGCTACTTTTGAATAATCTATAAATTCAAAATTTGAGTATTTATAAGAAAATGAGCAGTTTATTATTACCCTTTGTTCGTTTTTTCGCTCAAAGGGTAAAATTCCAATTATGCAATCAAAAGTAAGATCTTCAATTTTTACTTTCATTATACAGCTTTTAACTCTTCTTTTTTGATAAGTCTTATTATATTTGGAATATGTTTATAAAAAATTATAAATGAAATCAAATACATAGGTGCATTTGAATTTACTCCTAATCCATTGTTAAATACAATTGCAGCAATGATTACAGCAATCAGTCCTAAAAGTGAAGATAAAGAAGAGATTTTTAATACTTTTGCACAAAATCCCCAAACAACAGCACCAATAAGTGTAGGAATAGGAATTAGTACTAAAAATACACCAAGTCCAGTTGCTACTCCTTTTCCACCTTCAAGCCCTAAATAAATACTATAACAATGCCCAACCACAGCTAACACTGCAATAGTCCAAAGTGTAGCTTCACTTACTCCATAGGCTTGTGCGATAAGAAGGATGATTGTACCTTTTATGGCATCAAGAATAACAGTTGCAAGACCTAGTTTTTTTGCTAAGCTAGGATTTGTTTGCTTTACTACTCTTAGAACATTTGTGGCACCTATTGATTTACTTCCATGCTTTTTTATATCTACCCCTGCAAAGGTTTTAGCTAGAAGTAAACCAAAGGGAATAGACCCAATTAGATAAGCTAAAATATAAAAAATAAGATTTGTATTTAAAAAATCCATTATGACCTCAATTAATTTTTTTGATTATGTTTAAATGGATTATAACAAAAATTTTGTTATATTCCCGTTAAATGTTAAATATTATAAACCTAAGGGTAAATTTTGAATTTAAAAGATGAAATAATAAAATTAAAAGAAGAACTTGATGTAACTTTAGTAGCTCACTTTTATCAAAGAGATGAAGTGTTTGAACTAGCAGATATCACAGGAGATTCTTTAGAATTAGCTAAAAAAGCTATGGAAACAAGTAGTAAATATATAGTATTTTGTGGTGTTGGATTTATGGGTGAGAGTGTAAAAGTTATGAGTCCACAAAAAAGAGTTCTTATGCCAAAAATCGCATGTTGTGCGATGGCTAGAATGATTGATGTGGATTATTTTGATGAATCATTGGCCAAACTAAATGCAATGGGCGTATCAAGTGATGAACTTCTTCCTATTACATATATCAATTCAAGTGCAGCAGTAAAAGCTAGAGTTGGAGAAATGGGTGGTATGGTTTGTACCTCTTCAAATGCATATAAAATCATAGAAAAAGGTTTAAAGTCTGGTAAAAAAATATTTTTTGTACCAGATAGATGTTTAGGACAAAATTTTGCAAAAAGTCTTAATCTAAAATCAACTGTTATAGGTGATGGAACTGATCCAAAAGAAGCAGATATTATTTGTTATGATGGTTTTTGCTCTGTTCACCAACTCTTTTCAACTGATGATATTGAGTTTTATAGAAATAAATATCCAGATATTTTAATTGCAGTTCATCCTGAATGTGATCCAAAAATTTGTGATATGGCTGATTTTGTAGGTTCTACTTCTCAACTTATCAAATTTATAAAAGAGTTACCAGCTGAACAAAAGGTTGCAGTTGGAACTGAGTATAATATGGTAAATAGATTAAGAGAGAAAAATACATATATATTAAGCTCAACTAAACCAGAATGTCCAACTATGAATGAAACAACTTTACAAGATGTTTATAACTGTTTAAAAGAGATAAAAGATGGTAAAGAAGTATTTTCAAATGAGATATTTGTAAATGATAATGTAATCAAATGGGCAAAAGTAGCACTACAAAGGATGTTTGAAGTATGATTAATATTAAAAAGTTTGTAAAAAATGCTATTATTGAAGATAATGGTAGAGGGGATTTATTCTTTGATGTTGCTCCTAAGGGGAGATTTACAGCAAAAGTTATTTCAAAAGATGATGGAATCTTAGCTGGTGAGATTTATGCAAAAGCCTTATCAAAAACTGAAAAATTTGATTGTAAGTTTTTAAAGCATGATGGGGAAGTAATCAAAAAAGGTGATATTATCGCAAAGCTTGATGGGAAAGCAGCTGTTTTACTCTCAAGCGAGCGAACATTTCTAAATATGCTTCAACATGCTTCGGGAATAGCTACTATGGCTAATTCATATGCTTCTTTGATAAAAGATTTAGATGTAGTTTTACTTGATACTAGAAAAACAAGACCACAACTTAGAGATTTTGAAAAATATGCAAGTAGAGTAGGAGGAGCTATTAATCACCGACTTGGACTTGATGATTGTCTGATGTTAAAAGATACTCACCTTCGAACAATTATGAATCTAAAAGAGTTTATTCAAAGAGCAAGAAAGAGAATCTCTTGGGTTACTAAAATAGAGATTGAGTGTGAAAGCTTAGAACAAGTAAAAGATGCAATGGAAGCTGGTGGTGATATAATTATGTGTGATAATATGACTCCAGATCAAATAAGAGAAGTTGTAAAATATAGAAATGAAACCCATCCTCATATAGTATTAGAAGCTAGTGGAAACATTAATTTAAATACTGTAAGAGATTATGCTTTAACAGGGGTTGATGCATTGAGTTCTGGAAGTATTATACATCAAGCAACTTGGTTAGACTTTTCTATGAAATTTGATTAGTGGTTAACTTTTGATTAGTGTTATTATGATAGGATTAAAATGATTTTAAAAAGGAGCGTATTTGAGTAAAGATTTTATAACAAATAATAAAGTAAATACTGCCTCTTTTGTGAGTGCTTTAAAATTGATTGAGAAATCAAAATATATTTTAATAATCACTCATGTAAATCCCGACCCTGATACTATTTGTTCAGGACTTGCACTTTCAAACTATTTATCTGAAAATAAAATTAAACATAAAGTTTTTAATGCAGGAAAAAATCTTCCTGCGAAATGTGATTTTATAAATAGATATGAAAAAATAACGGATCAAATCCCAAAATTTTATGATTTGGTTATCTCTGTTGATTGTGGTACTTCAAATAGATTTGGAATAACACTTCCTGAAGATATACCTTTGATAAATTTTGACCATCATAAATCAAATGATGATTTTGGAACAATAAATATAGTAGATATTAATAAGTCTTCAACTTCTGAAATAATATATGACTTTTTTAGATTTAATGGATTGTATATTACAAAAAATACAGCAGAAGCACTTTATGTGGGAATATATGATGATTCATTGGCTTTTACAACTCCAAGATGTGATGAATTTACTTACGAAAAAATTAATTTTTTAGTTAAATGTGGAGCTAGTCCTGTTTATATTGCTGATAAGTTTATAAAAAGAGATTCTTTAGCAAAATATAGAATTTTGCCTAAGATTTTCAATAGTTTGGAACTTCTTGATGAAGGTAAAATAGCAACAATATATGCAACAAAAGAGTGGTTTGAAGAGAGTGGGGCAACAACACTTGAAACAGAAGTTGCACTAGATATGGTTTTAAATATTGCTATTGTAAAAGTAGCAATTTATTTTAGAATTGTAAATGATAAAGTTAGAGTCTCTCTTAGATCAAAAGAGAAAATAGATGTTTCAAAAGTAGCTTCTACTTTTGGTGGAGGTGGGCATTTAAATGCCGCAGGATGTGTTATACAAACTGATGATATTTTTGAAGCAAAAGAGATTATATTAAAGGAAATTCTTGAGAAATAAAAGTAGTTTTGGGAAAGTAGTATTATTTATATTTATAATAGGTGCCATTGTAGCTGGTTGTTTTGTTTATTTATCGCCTATGTTTGAGAAAAATCCCCCGAAAGTAGATTTTAAAGATAATATATATTGGAATTTAAAAAGCAAACTAAACCTTGGTATTAGTGATGATAGTGGTGTTAAATTTTATAAAGTAATATTTAAAGATGGAAATAAAGAGATAGTATTAGATTCAAAAGTATTATTAGAACCAGAAAAAAATATCAATTTGGAACTAAAATCACCAGAACTTGATATGTTCTTTAAAAGTAATGATGTTGAAATCATTGTTGAAGCAGTTGATAGTAGTAAATGGAACTTTTTAGAAGGAAATAAAGTTGTTGATACTTTTCATCTAAAAATTGATAGAAAAAAACCTGTAGCTTCAGTTGTTGCTAACTCTTTTGCAGTTAGAAGAGGTGGAAGTGCTTTAGTTATAGTAAAAGTTGAAGATGAAAATTTAAAAGACTCATATATAACATTTAACAATGAACAAAGATTTGATTTGGTTCCTTTTTATAAAAAGAATTATTATGCAGCATTAATTGCTTGGCCAATAAAAATAGAAAAATTTAATATTGTAAATTTAGTTGCAATCGATAAAGCAGATAATAAATCAATAATAAAAGTGCCTTTATACATAAGAAATAGAAAAGATGATAAATCCAAAATAAAAATTAGTGATACCTTTATTCAAAATGTAAGTACAAAAGTTTTAGAACAAAGTGGAAAAGATGTACCTGATAATCTAGCTGATATTTTTTTAAAAGAAAATGAAGTTTTAAGAAACCAAAATGTACAAAAGATAGAAGAAACATCTAAAAAATTTATGGATAGAGACTTAGTAAGTGGTTTTAACCTTATTCCATTTAAAAGATTAGAAAATGCTGCAACTGCTGGGCGATTTGGACAAGAAAGATCATATTATCATAATAACATAAAAATAGATGAAGCTTGGCATTTAGGAATTGATTGGGCAAGTGTTAAAAAAGCTGATATTTTTACTACAAATAAAGGTAGAGTAATATTTAATGACTATTTAGGAATTTATGGAAATGTTATTATAATAGATCATGGGTTTGGTTTACAATCACTTTATGCTCATACAAGTTCTTCAAATGTAACTGTAGGTGAAGAAGTTAAAGAAAATCAAAAAATCGCTAATACTGGTGCAACTGGTGCTGTTTTAGGAGATCACTTACATTTTGGTGTTTTAGTTCAAGGTTTAGAAGTAGATCCTTTAGAATGGATGGATAAAAATTGGATAAAAACAAGAATAACAGATATCATAAGTGATGCAAAAAAGGTAATAGATAGCAAATGAAACAAAGAACAATAGCAAAAGCAGTAGAAATAGTTGGAATTGGACTCCATAAAGGTGTTCCTGTAAAAATGAGATTAGAACCTTTGGAAGCTAATCAAGGAATAATCTTTTATAGGTCTGATGAAGCTTTGACAATTCCTCTAAAAATAGAAAATGTTGTTGATACAAAAATGGCGACAGTTATTGGAAAAGATGGAATTGTTATTTCAACTATTGAACATCTTTTGTCTGCTGTTTATGCTTATGGCATTGATAATTTGCGAATTGTTCTTGATAATGATGAGGTTCCAGTGCTTGATGGTAGTTCATCTGGGTATTGCATGCTAATTGATGAAGTTGGCATAAAAGAATTAAATGAATCAAAAAAAGTAATTAAGATAAAAAAAGAAGTTGAAGTTACAACTGAAGATGGCAAAAGAGTATCTTTAAAGCCCTCTAATCATATTGTTTATGATTTCTCTATTGATTTTGAAAATCCTGTAATTGGACAACAAAATTATCATTTTGATTATAGTATAGATGAGTATAAAGAAAATATCTCAAAAGCTAGAACTTTTGGATTTTTACATGAAGTGCAATATTTACGAAGTATAGGATTGGCTCAAGGTGGTAGCATGGAAAATGCTATTGTTGTAGATAATGATAAAATCTTAAATCCAGAAGGTTTAAGATATGAAAATGAATTTGTAAGACATAAAATTCTTGATGCAATAGGTGATATGTCACTTTTAGGTTATACATTAATAGGTGAATATGATGCCCATGCTGGAAGCCATCATTTAAATCATTTATTGACAAAAAAAGTTTATGAATCAGAAGAAAATTATGAAATTTTAGATTTAGAAGAAGCACAAAAAGAGAGTTATGTTTTCCAAAAAGCATATGCTTTAGTTGATGCAAATTAAGGGATTATTTGATAGATATTATAGTTATTTCAATTTCGACTCCAATAAAGATTGGAATTTATGAAAATCAGCTTTTGATAAAAGAGATTGAACAAGAGGGAAAAACATCTGATATTTTGCCAATAATTTTTAAAAAATTATTGCAAGATTATGATATAAAATCTATAACTTATGTAAATACACCAGGTTCTTATATGGCAATAAAAGTAGCTTATGTATTTTTAAAAACTGTTTGTATTGCTAGAAATATAGAGTTAAATGCTGCTAGTGGATTTTTATTTAATGAGAATTCACCAATAAAAGCTTTGGGGAAAAAGTACTTTTTTAATAAAAATGGTGAAATAATTATAGATTTTTTAGAAGAAAAGAGTATAATTTCGGATTTTAAATTACCAAAAAGTTTAGATAAAACAAAATTTTCATCTAATACTTTGCCAATTTACAATTTACCAGCAGTATAAAAGGAATATAATTGAGAATTAGTGTGCCAGCTACGAGTGCAAATCTAGGGCCAGGTTTTGATACCCTAGGATTAGCTTTAAAAATAAAAAATCAAGTAACAATAAGACCAGCAAAATTTCATAGTGTATCTTTAAAAGGTGAGGGTTCAAATAATCCTATACTAAAAGATAACAATATGTTTATTGCTATTTTTAATGATTTTTATAATAATTTATCACAAAAAAAGAGATCTTTTAGATTTGAATTTGAAAATCAAATTCCACTATCAAGAGGTTTAGGAAGTTCGTCTGCTGTAATTGTTAGTGCAATTGCATCAGCTTATGCTATAGAAGAGATGGAATTGCCAAAAGAAAAATTACTTAATTTAGCGCTTGCTTATGAGTCTCATCCAGATAATATTACGCCAGCCGTTATGGGTGGATTTACAGTCTCATCAGTTGAAGATAATGAAGTAAAATTTATAAATAAATCTATTCCTAAAAGTTTAAGTGCGGTAGTTGTTGTTCCTAATAGACCAATTTCTACACAACTTTCAAGAAAAACTTTACCATATAAATATTCTAAAGAAGATGCTATATTTAATCTATCTCACTCTTCATTATTAACAGCTGCTTTTATGAGTGAAAATTGGGAAATGTTAAAAATAGCTTCTCAAGATAAATTTCATCAAAGTTATAGAATGAGACAAATGCCAGAGCTTTTTGAGGTTCAAAAATGCTCTTTAAATAGTGGTGCTTTAATGAGCACTTTATCTGGTTCTGGTTCTACACTTTTTTCTATTTGTTATTTTGAAGATGCAAAGAAAATTGAGAAAGAATTAAGAGCAAAATTTCCACATTTTAAAGTTTTTATTTCTGGTTTTGATAACTATGGAATTAAAGTTGAAGCATAAAAATTGGAAATTTAATAAATTTTGGATATAATCATTGCCTAAATTAGAAAAACCTATAAGAACTTGTATAGTTTGTCGTAGTAAACTAAGTAAAGAAAACCTAGTGAGACTTCAATGTAAGGATTACAAACTTATCAGTTTTGATGGAATAGGTAGGAGTTTCTATATTTGTAAAGAGTGTCAAGAGAAAACTCTTTTAGACGAAGAAACAAAAAAAATTGAAAAAGCACTTTTTAAACAGTGTAAAAAAAAAGACGAGTACTTGGTACAACTTAAGGAGATAATAACGCATGTCAGATAACGTAAGAGTATATGAAATTGCAGAAGAAGCTGGGGCTAGCAGCAACCATGTCATAAATAAAGCAAAAGATTTAGGAATTGAACTTAAATCACCTCAAAGTCAAACAACTGTTGAGGATGCAGAAGAGATAGTAAACTATATAATGACTGGAAAAAGTAAAAAACTTCCACAAAAGAAAAAAGTAGTTAAGAAGGTTGAACCTAAAATAGTCAAAGAAGAACCTGTGGTAAGCGAAGAAACTAAGCCAAAAGAAGAACTTACTGTTAAAGAAACTAAGGTTGAAGAACCAAAAGAAGAAATTAAGCCAGTAATTGAAAAACCTAAAAAAACTGAAGATACTAGCCCTAAAAAAACTGATGATACTCAAGAAGTTACTGATACTTTATCTGTTAAAAAAGTTGTACCTAAAAGAAGAGGTTTAAAAATTGTTAAAAAGAAAAAACCTGAAGAACCAAAAATAGAAAAAAAAGAAGAACCAACTTTCTCTTCAGCTGATTCTTCTCAAGTAAAAAAACCTATGAAATCTCTTAGTGAAATTCTAGGTGGAAATAATAATCAAGAAAATCAATCAGAAGCGGCAAAAGCAAAAGCTAAAGTTCAAAAGAAAAAAGCACCACCACGAGCTCATGAGCATGGAAAAGTATTAGAAATATCAAAACAAGAGTTTAAAGAGTCTGATGATTCATTATTAGGTGAAGAAGTTGTTTTACTTGATATGGGATTAACTGATACATCAAAACTATTTGATGATCCACATAAACCAGCAAAAAATAATAATGATAAACAAACTAGAAGTTCAAAACCTGCTGCCTTTGGAAATAGACCTCAAGGTTTAAAAAGAGGTAGAAGAAAGAAAAGAATTAAAAGAGAAGTTGAAGCAGCAGAAGTAACTGAAATCACAATACCTGAAGATGTTAGGGTTTATGAGTTTGCAGAAGCTTGTGGGAAAAGTGCTTCAGAAGTAATTACAGTACTATTTTCTTTAGGAATGATGGTTACAAAAAATGACTTCTTAAAACAAGATGAATTAGAAATTCTTGGTGAAGAGTTTGGTATTGAAGTAACTGTAAAAGATGCTTTAGAAGATGTTAATTATGTAGAAGATTTCGATGAAGAAATTGATAAATCTAATTTCGTAACTAGGCCACCAGTTGTAACAATAATGGGACATGTTGACCATGGTAAAACTTCATTATTAGATAAAATTAGAAGCGCAAAAGTTGCAAAAGGTGAAGCTGGTGGAATTACTCAACATATTTCTGCTTATACAGTTGAACAAAATGGTAAAAAAATCACTTTCGTGGATACTCCAGGACATGCTGCTTTTAGTGAAATGAGATCAAGAGGTGCAAGTGTAACTGATGTTATTATTATAGTTGTTGCAGCTGATGATGGTGTTAAACCACAAACAGAAGAAGTAATAGCACATGCAAAAGCAAGTGGTTGTCCAATCATTGTTGCAATGAATAAAATGGATAAAGAGACAGCAAATCCTGATATGGTTAAATCACAAATGGCTGAGAAAGATATGCTTCCTATTGATTGGGGTGGAGATATTGAATTTATTGGTGTTTCAGCTCATACAGGTGAGGGTATTGATGATTTACTTGAAAATATTTTAATTCAAGCAGAAATGTTAGAATTACAAGCAGACCCTAGCTCAAAAGCAAAAGCTACAGTTGTGGAAGCTACACTTGAAAAAGGTAGAGGTCCAGTTGCAACTGTAATCGTGCAAAGTGGTACGTTAAGAGTTGGTGATAATATCGTAAGTGATACTACATATGGTAGAGTAAAAGCTATAACTAATGATATGGGACAACCTGTAAAAGAGTTAGGACTTTCAGAAACTGGTAATGTATTAGGACTAAATGATATTCCTACATCTGGTTCAGTTATGGTTGTTCAAGATAGTGAAAAAGAAGCTAGAGATATCGCTACTACTAGAGCTGAACATGCAAGAGCAAAAGAGTTATCAAAATCAACTAAAGTATCTTTAGAAGAGATGAGTGGATTAATTGCAGAAGGAAAAATCAAACAACTTCCAGTAATTATTAAAACTGATGTTGGTGGTTCTTTAGAAGCAATTAAAGGTTCATTAGAAAAAATCCAAAATGATGAAGTAAAAGTTAAAATTTTACATGCAGCAGTTGGTGGAATCACTGAGTCTGATGTGGTTTTAGCAGGAGCTAGTGAGGGTTGTATTATCTTAGGATTTAATGTAAGACCTACTGGTTCTATTAAACAAAAAGCTAAAGCTGATGGAATCACAATCAATACTTATAGTATTATTTATGATTTAATTGATGATATCAAAGCTACATTATCTGGTATGATGAGTGCAGTAATAAGAGAAGAAAATACTGGTCAAGCAGAAGTTAAAGATACATTTGTTGTACCAAAAGTTGGAACTGTTGCTGGATGTTTAGTAACTGATGGTAAAGTTATCAAAGGTGGACATGCAAGAATCATTAGAGATGGTGTTGTTACATATACAGGTAAAATTTCATCACTTAAAAGATTCAAAGATGATGCAAAAGAAGTTGTTAATGGATTTGAATGTGGTATTATGTTTGAAAAATTCAATGATATAAAAGTTGGAGATTTCATCGAAACATTTATTCAAATTGAAGAAAAAATCAATATAGATTTATAATATGAAAAGTGTAAACCTACAAAGAACAGAGTCTCTACTTATGGAATTAATTCCAGAGGCTCTTGCTACTTTAAATGATAATAGAATAAAATCACTTGGAATTACTGAAGTTAATTGTCGAAACGGTAAATATGATGCAATAGTTTATTATGATGGAAGTGACTATGATAAAAAAGAGCACCAAATATTAAATAATTTATTAAGTAAAGCAAATGGACATATCAAAACTTATTGTTTAAATGCAACAGGTTGGTATAAATGTCCAAACTTTAAATTTCAAGCGGATGATAAACTAGAAAAAGACTTAAAAATAGAGTCTTTATTTGATAAAATAAAAAAAGAGAAAAAAGAGGACTAATGACTTTAGAAGAATCAATTGAAATGACTGTAAAAGGTTGTGGAGTTGAATTATATGATATTTTGACTACTAAAGAAAATGATAGAGACATATTTAGAATTTATATAACATCTAAAGATGGTGTTTCGCTTGATAAATGTGCAGAAATCTCAAGATTAGTTTCACCTATTTTAGATACAAATGAACCAATGTATGGAAAATATAACTTAGAAGTAAGTTCTCCTGGAATTGAGAGAAGACTAAAAAGAACAGCTCATTATATATCTTCTATTGGTGAAAAAGTTAAAGTAAAAGATTTTGATAAAAATGTATTAAAAGGTGAATTGGTTTTTGCTGATGAAAATGAAATAAAAGTAAAAACTCAAGAGGGTGAAGAAACTATTGCTTATGATAAAATCTCTTCAGCTTCAACTTACTTTGAATGGTAATATAAGGAAATATGTATGAGTTTTGAAAGCTCATTAACTTTTTTCTTAGTAATATTTATTTTTAGCATTACTCCAGGACCTGGAGTTTTTGCTCTTTTGGCAAGAGGAATGACTCTTGGCACTAAACAATGTATTCCCCTAGCTTTTGGTATGTCTATGAGTGATATTATTTACTTAATCTTCGCATGCCTAGGATTAGCAACAATCGCACAAAATTATGCTTTATTGTTTGAATTTATAAGAATATCTGGAGCACTTTATCTGTTTTATTTGGGTTATAAGATGTTTACCACACCTATTAAAATTGAAACTGTTTCAAAAGATAAAGCAGCTAAAAAAGATTTTTTCTTAGGTTTTATGCAAGGCTTTTTAATCTCGGCTTCTAATCCAAAAGTTATACTATTTTATATAGCTTTCTTACCAACATTTTTAGATATAAAATCCCTAAGTGCTTATGACATTTTTCTAGCTTCTACTTTAACACTCTTTTCATTGATGATTGGGTTAATGTTTATATCAATTTTAGCAGCCCAAGCAAAACAAGTTTTAAAATCTCAAAAAGCATTAAAAAGATTAAACTATACAGCTGGATCAATTATGATTGCAGCTGGAAGCTTTTTATTATTCAATAGGCAAACATAATGATAATAGACGATAAATTTTATATGAAACTTGCAATCGATGAGGCATGGAAATATCAACTTCTAACTTATCCAAATCCAGCAGTTGGTTGTGTTGTTGTAAAAAATGGTGAGATTATAGCAATAGAAGCTCACAAAGAAGCAGGTATGCCACACGCAGAAGTAAATGCCCTAAAAGCTGCATATTTAAAAAAACATGCAAATGATACCTTAAAAATAAAAAAGAGTTCCCATGAGATTCATGAGTATTTATTAAAAAATCATAATAACTTTTTCAATGATTGTGAAATTTATGTAACCCTAGAACCATGTAATCACATAGGAAAAACTCCCTCATGTGCAAATTTATTAAAAGAGTTAAAACCAAAAAGAGTAATCATAGCCCATGAAGATACAAACAAACAAGCCTCAGGAGGCATACAAACTCTAAAAAGTGTAAATATAGACATAACACTAGATTGTATGAAGAAAGAAGCCTATGACCTTCTATATCCTTTTATAAAGTGGAGCAGTGGAACATTTATATTTTATAAAATGGCACAAACCCTAAATGGCTGTATAGATGGAAAAGTATCATCTACAATGGCTCAATTATATGTACATACCTTAAGAGATAAAATAGACCTAATGCTAATAGGTGGAAACACAGTAAGAACAGACAAACCAACCCTAGATGCAAGATACATAGCAGGACGGGCTCCAAGTGTAATGATTTATAGCAAAAACAAAATCTTTGATAATAATATCCCACTATTTAAAGTACCAAATAGAGAAGTAATAATAAGTGATGACTTATTTAAACTATTAGATTACAAGTTTGTAATGGTAGAAGGTATTTATAATTTAATGGATGCATTAAAAGAAAGAATTGATTATATTGTTTTACTTGTAAGTCCTAAAATCAGAAAAGGTGTAAATGCTTTAAATGAGATTGATATGGATTTTGAGATTGTTCATGAAAATTATATAGGTGAAGAGAAAATAGTCTTTTTAAAGAAAAAATCAAATTAAATAAATTAAAGTCTTAAGGATATTGATGAATGACGATAATTTAAAAGTAGAATTTAATGAACAATTGAATGGGGCTAAAAACACTTTTTTTGGATTATTACAAGGCATTAATAATAAAATAAATATTGATATTCCTGATTATATCTACCATTATACATCATCAGAAAGTTTTGAATTAATAATGAAAAGTGAAACTCTTAGATTGTACACAATAGAAAATTTTATTGATAAAAATGAAAGAAACTTAAAATTTAATGTTGAAGATAGAATTAGAGGAAACCTTGTTGATAATATAAATAATACTAAGCATGATATAACAAGCATAATAAAGAATGAATTATCTAATGAGTTTGTATTTATACAATCAAATACAAGTTCGAATAAAAATAAATATTTGTGGAATAATTATGCTAATAATCAAAAGGGCGTATGCTTAAAATTATCAACAAAAAAATTTATAGATTATGTCAATTCAAAAATTGATGAATATGAATTATTACCTGACTATTATAAATGTTGTTATATACAATATGATATACATAGTTTTAATAAGTTTTTGGAAATCATATTTGACTCAATAAATAATTTACAAAATGATTTGAAAAATAATTTATATTTAGCTTGGTTCTTTTTAATTGAATATTGGAGAAGTTTTTTCAAAAATGAGAACTATAAGCCAGAAGAAGAAATAAGATTCATTATTTCTGACAATTATGCACTTTTTCTTTTTATCTACCATTTATTATTAAAATGGAAAGTTGCTAAATCAAATAATCCAGAGAAAATTTCAAAACTATTTTTAAATGAATATAATAAAAGAAAGATTAGAGTTTATAGTGAATTCAAATTAAATACCTTAGGTAATAAAAAATATTTAAATATTCCATTATATGAAATATTGGATTCTGTAATTATAGGTTCAGACTGTAAACTATCTAAAGAATTTATAAGTAAGGTGAGTGATAGAAAAATTAAAAAATCAAATATAATAAAATCTTCTAAAATATAAATATTTATTGATAGAAACAAGAGAGAGGTTTTTTTGAGGAAGGAGCTGACAAGTGTCAGTGACTGAAGAAAAGAAATCTCTATCGCAGTTTATAGCGATAAAGATTTATATTTTTATTTTACTTTTTCTATGTACTCACCGATTCTTGTGTCACATTTAATAATGTCACCTTCAACTAAGTGAAATGGTATTTGTACAACTGCACCTGATTCAAGAGTTGCAGGTTTTTTACCACCTTGAGAGTCACCTTTGAAGTTAGGTGGAGTATCTACAATTTTAAGTTCAACTGTCATTGGTGGTTCAACTGTGATTGCACTTCCATTGAAGAACATCATATCACAACTCATACCATCAATAATCCAATCAAAAGCTTCCCCAACTTGGTCATAAGTTAAACCAATTTGTTCGTAAGTATTGTTATCCATAAATTGAAGTAATTCACCATCATCATATAAAAACTGCATAGTTTTTTGTTGTAAGTCAGGAGTTTCACATTTATCACCAGCATGGAAAGTTTTTTCAATAACTTTTCCATTTAAAAAAGATTTGATTTTACATCTTACAAATGCTGCACCTTTTCCAGGCTTAACATGTTGATATTCAGTAATTTTGTAAGGGATTCCATCAAGTTGGATTTTCATTCCCTTTTTTAATTCACTCATTCCTATATTTGCCAAAGTTACCCCTTATTAAATTTCTACATAAGAAACTGAAATTGCAGCTTCTAAGTTTTCTAATTGTTTTAAAACATCGTGAGAAACAAAAGTATCAACTAATATAACAGCCAATGCAGAATCTTTTCCACGAGATAATCTAAAGTCAGCGATATTGATATTATTATCACCTAAAGTTTTTCCAACTGTTCCAATTACTCCTGGGATATCAGAATTTCTTAAAAATATCATATTCCCTTTTGGAGCAATATCAAATACGAAGCCATTAACTTCTACTATTCTTTGAACATCTTCATCAAATACAGTTCCTGAAATAGTATTAACACCTTTTTCAGTAGTGATTTTTACAGTTACTTTATTGCTATAGCCACTGCCATTTACGATTTCGCAAGTATCAACTTTGATGCCTTTTTCTTCAGCCCAAAATTTTGCATTTACATAATTAACTTCATCACCGCCAGCAACTTTTAAAGCCCCAACAGTTGCAAAAGTTAAAAGTGAATCTAAATACTCTTTGATTTCACCTTGTCCACTAACAGTTATTGATCTAATAGCGCTTTTGTCAGTTTGTGCACTTAAGAATGCAATTTTTTGAGTTAATTCAATATATGGTTTTACAAAAGAAGGAATTTTGCTTTCATCTATTGGAAGGTTTAGAGCATTTGGGTATGAAATACCTCTTGCTGACTCAATTGCATTTCTTGCAGCTTGAACTGCTATTTCTTTTTGTGATTCTCTTGTATTTGCACCTAAATGTGCAGTTACAGTTATATTTGGTAAATCTAATAATGGATTATTTATTGCTGGCTCTTTTTTGAAAACATCAATTCCTGCCATTGCAATTTTACCTGATTTTAGGTTGTTAAATAATGCTTCTTCATTATATAATCCACCTCTTGCACAGTTGATTAGAATTACTCCATCTTTCATCTTAGCAATTTCAGCTTCACCAATCATATCAATTGTTTCTTGATTTTTTGGTGTATGTATAGTAATAATGTCACAAGCTAAAATATCATCAAAGTTTGTAGTGTATTTAATACCTAAATCAGTCGCTTTTGTTGAAGGGATATACGGGTCATAAGTAACTACATCCATCTCAAATGATTTTGCTCTAAGTGCTACTCTATGTCCTATATTTCCAAAACCAATAACACCTAGTTTTTTACTAAATAGTTCATTACCATACCAATCTTCTCTTTTCCATACTCTCTCATTTTTTAATTGATTGTGAGCATACGGAAACTTTCTCATACAAGAAAGCATGTGTGTCATTGTAAGTTCAACTGCTGCTATAGTATTTGCAGTTGGAACATTCATAGCAATAATACCTCTTTTGCTACAACCTTCCATATCTACATTATCATAACCAACACCAGCTCTTATAATAGCTTTTAAGTTTACTGCTGCATTTAAGAATTTTTCATCAACATCAGTTGAAGATCTTGTAATTGCGATGTCAGCATCTTTAATTACATCTAATAATGCAGTTTTATCAATATCAGCTGCAAAAACATAATTAATGTCTTCAGCAGCTTTAAGTATATTTAGTCCATTTTCATGGATATGATCACAAACTACAATTGTATGTTTACTCATTCTTCTAAATCCTTGAATTATTTCATTTGGTCTTTTAATAAATCACCTAAAGTCATAGACGAATCATCGTTTACAGATTTTAAGATTTCTCTTTCTTGTTGTTGTTCTAATCTTTTGATTGATAATCGAACTCTATTTCTATTAGTATCAATATTTACAACAACAGCTTCAATTTCTTTTCCAATTTCGATATTCTCAGCAGTAGTAGGAGCAAAATCTTCATTTCTAACTAATCCATCTAAATTGTCTTCAAGTTTAATGAATAATCCGAAATCTTTAAGATCTTTAATTGTTCCTTTAACTATATCACCAATTTTATGAGTTGATTGAAAATTTTTAGCTGGAGAGTCTGTAATATCTTTGATTGATAATGAAATGTTTTCTTTTTCTCTATCAATTTTGATAATTTTAACTTCAAGCTCATCACCTTTTTTATAAAGGTTTTTACATTTTGCATTACCTTCCCAAGAAGCTTCTTCGTTGTGTAATAACCCATCAACATCACCTAGAGTAACAAATGCTCCAAATTCAGTTAAAGTTGCTACTTTACCAGTAACGATATCTCCAACTTTATGCTCTTTTGTAAATTTTGCAAAAGGTTTTTCTTGAAGATTTTTTAAAGATACTCTTAATCTTTTTTTATCAACATCTAATTCAATAACTTCAACATTAACTTCATCACCTAATGTTAAAAGATCTTTTGGATTTTTAAGATTTTTATTCCATGAAATTTCAGAGATATGTAATAAACCTTCAATATCATTTCCTAAGTCAACAAATGCACCATAAGATTCAAAGTTAGAAATAGTAACAGTAATAGTATCACCTACATCTAATTCGTCTCTGATTTCTTCCCAAGGGTTAGAAAGTGCAGCTTTAACTGATAATGATAAGTGTTGTTTAGTTTTGTCATAAGATAAAACTTTAACAGTAACTTCGTCACCTTCAGCATAATAATTAGATGGATTAACAGGACCTTTGTAAGAGATTTCATTATAGTTTACTAAACCATCAATTCCACCTAAATCTACAAACATTCCATAAGATGTGATTTTTTTGATTGTTCCATTGATTAGACCATCATTTTCTAAAAATTGTGCAACTTTTGCATCTTTTTCTATTTTAGATTCTTCAATAAGTTTTTTTCTTGAAACTATGATTGAGTTTTGTGCTTCATTGATTTTTAAAACTTTCGCTTTAACTTTTTTACCAAGTGCACCTTGAGCTTTTAAGTATGATTGAGCCATTGGCATAAAATACTCACAACCATTATCATCTTCAATTATAAATCCACCTCTAGGTTTAATAGAGATAATTTTACCTTCAATAGTAACATCTTCTAAATCTTCAGTATGTTCTTTTACAAAAGCATCAAATTTTTCTTTTTGTAAAACTTTTTTGTGAGAGATAGAAGGTTTTTCACCTCTAATACCAGTTAATATAACAGGGATTGTATCACCTACTTTATATTTAACTTCACCACCAATAGTAATTTCAGAGATATGTAGTCTTCCTTCAACTTTTTGACCAACATCAACAGAAACGTTTTCACCAGAAATTTCAACAATAACACCATCAACTACAGAGTTGTTCTCTGCATTTTCGAAAGACTCATTAAGCATTTGCTCAAAGTCAAAGTCTTCACCAATTTCAATATCTTCGATACCCATATTTTTCCTTCGTATAACCATTATTTATAAAATGCAGTGATTATATCGAAGATTGGCTTAAACAAATTAATTTTAAAAATTGGTTAGTATGCTTCTACTTGGTTTACAACTTTTTGAATAACCCAATCAGGCGTTGAAGCACCCGCTGTTATGCCACAAAGTTTTTTATCTTTGAACCATTGAGGGTCTAGTTCTCTTTCATCTTCTAAAAGATAACTATCTATACAATTTTCTTTTGAGATATTTAGAAGCTGTTTTGTATTTGAAGAATTTTTTCCACCAATTACAATCATAATATCTACTTCTTTTGATAATTCCCTTGCGGCATCTTGATTTTCAAATGTTGCATCACAAATTGTATTAAATACTCTTACTTCTTTATTTTTTGGAATTAAGGTATTTACTATTTCAAGATATTTTTCTTTTTTCTTTGTTGTTTGTGCAATTGTTGCAATTTTTGTATATTTAAATTTTATATTTTTTAAATCTTCTGGTTCTAGTATTACAAATACATCATCTTGATCTTTTGCATAAGATTGTACCCCTAAAACTTCTGGATGGTCTTTATCACCAAAAATAACAATTGAATACTCTTCTGCTGACATCTTTTTTACTATTTGTTGAGGAGTTGTAACAAATGGGCAAGTTGCATTGATAACTTTTGCATCTTTTGCTTTTAGATTTTTTAAATCAAATTTTGGAATACCATGTGTTCTAATAATTATTGTATCGTTATCTTTTACTTCATCTAATGAGGTATATAATCCTACATTATAATCATTTTTAAGTCTATCTATTTCATTTGTATTATGAATAAGAGGTCCCATAGTTGCAGAGTTTTTATACTCTTCTGCAATTTTAATTGCTCTTTTTACTCCAAAACAAAATCCATAAGATGATGCTAATTTTACTTTCATAAATTGTCCTTAAAAATGTCCCTATCTTTTGAGGGACATTTTTTTATAATTTCTTTTATCAAGATAACAAAGCTAGCTCTAAAAAAGTAAATCCTAAAGAGAATAACTTGTTGTCCTTTTAGGCTTTTAGTGTGTCTAATATTTCTTTGAAGTTTGGAAATGATGTTAAAATACAATCTACATCTTGGATTTGCATACCTGAATTTAATCCAGCTATTGCAAAGCTCATTGCAATTCTATGGTCACCATGAGAATTTATTGTTGCTTTTTTTAACTTTCCACCAATTATTTCATAACCATCTTCAAATTCTGTGTAATTTACTCCACAAAGTTTTAGATTATTTACAACTGAGCTTATTCTATCACTTTCTTTTACTCTTAGTTCTTTTGCATTTGATACTTTTGATTTTCCATTTGCCAAACTCATAGCAATACTTAATGCTGGAAGCTCATCAATAAGCCATGAAATATTTTCGCTAACATCTACCCCATTTAACTTATTTGCAGATACTACAATATCTCCCATAGGTTCATAGACATTCTCTTTTTCGATAAATTCAACATCTGCACCCATTCTTTTTAAAACTACATAGGCTTCTGTTCTTGTTGGGTTTAATGTCACATTTTTAATTGTTACTTTTGCATTTGGAGTAATAGCAGCTGCAACTGCAAAGAAAAATGCAGAACTAGGATCTGTTGGAACGGTTATATTTAAAGGTTTTAAAGGTGAAGTTAAAGGATAAATATTTATAAATCCTTCATTATCAGTTTCTACTTTTGCGCCCATTCCTTTTAACATTCTTTCCGTATGATCTCGTGTTAGTTCATTTTCTTTATATTTAGATACTCCATTTGCTCTTAAAGCTGCTAAAATCATTGCTGATTTTACTTGTGCTGAATCAACAGGTGAGTGATAAGTAAATGCCTTTAACTCTTTTACGCCTCTTATAAAAAGTGGTGCTTTATTACCATCTTCTCTACCATCAATTTTAGCTCCAATGCTTCTAAGTGGATCAGCAACTCTTTTCATCGGTCTTGAGTGAAGATATTTATCTCCTACAAGGGTAAATGCTCCATCAATAGATGCTAAAAAACCACAAAAAAGTCTTATTGCAGTTCCCGAATTCCCACAATCAAGTACATTTGCTGGTTCACTTAATGTACCTTTTGGAGTAATTGTAACTGTTGAACCATCTCTTTTAACCTCTGCACCTAATTGCTCTACAATTGAAAGCGTATTTAGAGTATCTTCTGCTGTTAAAAAATTCTTGATATGTGATGTTTTATTACTCAAAAGTGAAAACATAGCACATCTATGTGAGATTGATTTATCACTTGCAATATTGTCAATAACAATATTAAATGGTTTTGTTAAAGCATCTATATTAAAGCTTTGCATTTATCTTATTCCTATTCCTAATGCCAAATTCAATTTTTCTAAAATAGAGTTTATAGTAGCATTGATATCATCTTCTTCAAGTGTTTTATCAAAGCTTTGTAGAATAAATCTTATTGTTAAACTCTCTTTATCACCTAATCTTTCATCACTATATGTATCTACTAAATTAAATTGTTGGATTGTAACATCTTCAATACTATTAATTACATTTCTTATTTTAGAATAGGGAATATCTTTAGGTACGATTAAGCTTAAATCTCTTTTTGAAGCTTGAAACTTAGAATATTCATTTGCTTTTATTAAATTATTTGCAATTTTGTCAAAATCAATTTCAGCAATAAAAGTATTAGGTAAGTCATAATCTTTTGCAACATTTGGATGAAGTTTTGAAATAAATCCAATTTTTTTATTATCAACTATGATATGTGCATTTTGATATGGATGAACTAATAAATTATTGATTTCATTCATTGGCTCTAAATCAAATTTACCAATAGTATTAGCAACTTTTTTTGAGAATCCAAAAAACTCTATGTTTGCTGGTTTTCCATTATTTGTAAATGATTCATACTCGCTATCACCACTAAAGATAAATGAAATTTTTTGTGATTCTATTCTTTGGTTATCAAATACTGTTCCAATTTCAAAGAAAGCAACTTTTTTGAATCCTTGTTTAAAATTATTTGAACAAGCTTCAATAAGATTTGTCAACATTGTAGTTCTAAATGTATTTAGCTCATTTACTATTGGATTTAAAATATCTAGTTTTTCATTTACAGTTTCAAGATTATATTTTTCAAGAGTCTCTTTATTTGTGAAAACATAAGTTAGGGTTTCAAAAAAACCATTTTCTATGGCTTTTGCTCTTACTTTATTTTTTTTAGTAATTTTACTTGATGCTTCATTTAATCTATTTACTTCTTCGATTTGTAAGGGAGTTGATTCAATATTATCAATACCTACTATTCTCACAATTTCTTCAGTTATGTCAGCGATATTTTTAATATCATGTCTAAACAGTGGAACTTGAACAGATAATACACCTGACCCACCATCTTTAACAATAAATCCTAAACCACTTAATATTTTTTCAATTTTAACTTTTGTAAAAGTTTTTCCAACAATTGAACTAACTCTTTTAATACTTACATCTATAGATAATCTTTCTTTATCTTCTGTAAATACTTCATATCCTCTATAAAGTTTTGCACCAAATTTTGAAATTAAAGTAGTAAAATACTCCATTCCTGATTCAATATTTGGCTCACTTCCCCTTGAAGTTTTATAATAAACTTCTCCTGTTTTTATTCTTTTATCAAATACATTTTTTGATAATTCTTCAGGATTATTATATGAAGCTTCTAAGATATAAGTTACATCATCTTTATTTATAGCCTCATTTTTTATACTAATTGTGCTTAATTTTTCTTTTCCATAAACTTCATCAAATCCATCTTTAGATTTTTTAATATGAAGAACAGATAAGTCATTTAAAGTATCACAATCAGCTTTTGCATAAGCGTGCATTGTTACACCAGTAGCATGTGTCGCATAAGATAAAATATTTTCTATGTCACAATCTTTGTATAAATCTATAGTTGCAACTCTTAATTTATATAATAAGGGAACTTTTAATTCTGTAAAATCTCCAGCTTTATAAATTAAAGATGATGAGATAGAACTATCACTTTCTATTTCAAGAAGTTGCCCAATACCAATATCATTATATTCTAAGTTTTTTTCTTGTTCACATAAAGCTACACCATAACAAACACTTAATTCTCTTGCAACTCCATGAATACTTAAACAATCACCCCTATTAGCTGTTAATTCTATTTCGATGACATCGTCATTGATAAGTCTATATTCATTTAGTTCTTTCCCAATAACTAACTCGCCAATAGACTCATCAAGTTCTAGTATTCCATCATTTAATTTTGGAAGACCAATTTCAGTTGAAGAACAAATCATACCATTTGATTCTAAACCTCTTAGTTTTGCTTTTTTTATTTTAAAATCAGCTCCAAGAACACATCCAACAGTTGCAACAGGTACATATTGACCAGCAGCAACATTTTTAGCTCCACAAACGATTTGTGTGATTTCATTACCAATATTAACTTGACAAACAGATAGTTTATCAGCATCTGGATGTTTTTCTTTTGATTCCACATATCCAATTACAACACCAGAAGGTATTCTAATCTTTTCTAATGAATCAACTTCTAATCCAATTGAATTTAATTTTTTGCAAATATCATTTATATCAATTTTAGAGATGTCTATAAAATCTTCTAACCATCTTTTTGTAACTATCATTTGAACTGTCCTAATAATCTTAAATCACTCTCAAAAAGAGATCTTAAATCTCCAATATTATGAATTAACATTGCAAATCTCTCAACACCTAATCCAAAGGCATAACCAGATACATCTTCATAACCAACAGATTTAAATACATTTTCATCAACGATTCCACATCCTAAAACTTCAAGCCATCCTGTATGCGAACAAACACGACAACCATCACCTTTACAAAATACACATGAAATATCAACTTCTGCAGATGGTTCTGTAAATGGAAAAAATGAAGGTCTAAATCGCACTTCAACATCTCCAAACATATGTTTTAAAAACTCTTCAAGTACATGTTTTAAGTTTGAAAATGAGATTTTATCAGAACTATCTACCACTAGCCCTTCTATTTGATGGAACATAGGTGTATGTGTAAGGTCGAAATCTCTTCTAAATACTGTTCCTGGTGCTATCATTCTAATAGGAGGCTTTTGAGCTAACATAGTTCTAATTTGCACAGGAGAAGTGTGCGTTCTTAAAAGTGTATAATCTTTATTGTAAAAAGTATCTTGCATATCTCTTGCAGGGTGATATTTTGGAAGATTTAAAGCTTCAAAGTTATGGAAGTCATCTTCTACTAAAGGTCCTTCTTCAACTGCAAAATTTAAATTTTGAAAATAAGAGATAATTTTATCCATAGTATCAACAACTGGATGAACAGCACCACAAGTTAATTTGTTATTAAATCTTGATACATCAATTTTTTCTTCTTCAAGTTTTTTATTTAATTCAATTTTTTCTAAAATTTCTTTTTTTGACTCTAAGGCACTTGTTGCTTCAATTTTTTTTGTATTTAGATTTTGTGCAAATGCTTTTTTCTCTTCATTTGGAATATCTTTTAATCTTGCAAATTCTTTAGTTAAAAAACCTTTTTTACCAAGTATCTCAATTCTTAGATTTTCTAAGGTTTCTATAGAATCAGCAGATTCTATTTTTTCGATCCACTCTTTCACTTATTTCCCCTGTTTTCATTTATATAAAAGGTGATTATTGTACTTAAGTTTTTATTAGAGTTTGGTTATAATAAAAATTAATACTATTAAAAGGAACGGGATATGTGCATTTTTTGTAAAATTGTGAATGGGGAAATTCCAAATAAAACTATATTAGAAGATGAAAGATTTTTAGCCTTTGAAGATATAAATCCAGCTTGTAAAGTTCATGCCTTAGTTATACCAAAGGAGCATTATACTTCATTTGATGTTGTACCTCCAAAAATAATGGCGGGAATGACTGAATTTATTCAAAAAGTTGCTTCAAAATTAAATCTAAGAGATGATGGATATAGACTTATTACAAATATTGGAGATCAAGGTGGACAAGTTGTACATCACTTGCATTTTCATATTTTAGGTGGAGAATATGTAGGGAGTTTAGTTGGGGAAAAAACCAAACAATAAAAAAGAGGTTTTCCTCTTTTTATTATTTTTGAGAGTAACTACCTAATGACATAAGTTTTTGGTATCTTTTTTCATATCTTTGTTCTTTGGACATATCTCTTAACTCTTTTACTGATGTTAAAAAATAATCTGCTAGAGCTTTTATAGCTTCATCTTTTGACCTATGTGCACCAATTAATGGTTCATTTATTACATCATCAATTAAATCAAGACTTTTTAAAGATTCAGCAGTAATTTTTAAAGAATTTGCAGCAGTTTCAGCTTGTGCAGGGTCATTCCATAGAATTGCAGCACAACCTTCAGGAGAAATAACAGCATAAACTGAATATCTCATCATTGCTAATTTATCAGCAACAGAAATAGCTAGTGCTCCTCCTGAACCACCTTCACCAATTACAACAGAAATTGTAATAGTATTTAAATCAGAAAATTCATATAAGTTTCTAGCAATAGCCTCTGATTGATTTCGCTCTTCTGCTCCAATACCCGGATATGCACCCGGAGTGTCTACTAACATAAGAATTGGTAAATTAAATTTTTCAGCTATTTTTGCAGCTCTTAGTGCTTTTCTGTAGCCTTCAGGACTTGGCATTCCAAAATTTCTTTTTAGTTTATTTTTAGTACCTCTACCTTTTTGTTCACCTATTACTACTACTTTTTCATCACCAATTTTACCTAAGTAACAAATTATCGCATTATCATCATTGAAGTGCCTATCACCATGAATTTCATAAGCATCAGTTAAAAGACCTCTAATATAATCTAAGGCATAAGGTCTATCTGGATGACGTGCTAATTGAAGTTTTTGATAATCAGTTAAATTCTTAAAAGTTTTTTCAACTTCTTTTTCTAGCTTTTTATCTAATATTTCAACTGCATGTTCATCTGACTTTGATTTTGCTACTACTATATCTTCTTCAATAGCTTTTATTTTTTCTTCAAATGTTAAATAAGTTGACAATTTATTCCTTTATTAAAAAGATTTAATCTTTTAATATAAATTATTTTGTAAATTTTTTAAATATGATTGAACCGTTTGTTCCACCAAAACCAAAGTTATTACTCATAACCGTATTTAATTCTATTTTTCTTGCAACATTTGGTACATAATCCAAGTCACATTCTTCATCAGGATTAATCATATTAATTGTTGGAGGAATGATACCTTCATTTAATGATTTAATTGTAAAGATTGCTTCAATTGCTCCAGCAGCTCCTAAACAATGTCCAATTTGACCTTTTGTTGAAGTTACAGGAGGACAATTTTCTTTTCCACCAAATAATTCTTTTATTGCTTTAGTTTCATTTGCATCTCCTACAGGAGTAGAAGTACCATGCGTATTTATATAATCAATTTTTGGATATTCACCTGTGTTTGATTTTACCATTTCAAATGCAGCTCTCATAGCTCTTAATGGACCATCCATTACAGGAGCAGTGATATGATTTGCATCAGCACTTTCTCCAAATGCAATTATCTCTGCATAAATTTTAGCACCTCTTGCAAGTGCAGAATCTAAAGTTTCTACAACTAAAGCACCAGCACCTTCACCCATAACGAAACCATCTCTTTCTTTATCAAAAGGTCTTGATGCTGTTTGAGGGTCATCATTTCTAGTAGATAGCGCTTTCATTGCAGCAAATCCACCAATGCCTGCACCACAAATTGCAGCTTCAGCACCAACTACTAAAATATTATCAGCACCACCTAAAGCAATAGTTTTAACAGCATCTGATAAAGCATGAGTTGAAGCAGAACAAGCAGTTACATGAGATAAATTAGGTCCTTTTAAACCATGTTCAATAGAAATAAATCCACCCAGCATATTTACTAATGATGAAGGAATAAAAAATGGAGATATTCTTCTAGGTCCTTTTGTATCACAAACTACAGAATTTTTTTCAATTGTTGATAATCCACCAATTCCAGAAGCAGAAATTACTCCAAATCTTGGAGCAAGTTCATCATTCACTTTATTATTATCTTCACTTGCAAAACCAGAGTCAATCATAGCTTCTTTTGCAGCTTTAATACCTAATTGGATAAATCTATCAGCTTTTTTTACTTCTTTTTTATCCATAACTGTTGTTGGGTCAAAATTTTTTACTTCTCCTGCAAACTTTACTGAATATTCAGTTGAATCAAAAAGAGTAATATCTCTAATTCCACATTTACCTGCAACTACTGCATCGAATGATTCATTTACATTATGTCCTAAAGAATTTATAGTACCTAGACCAGTTATTACAACTCTTTTCATCTATTTAAGCTCCATTTGTGATTATAATTTAATTATTTAAATTGTTCAATTTTCTTCTAAAAATTCAAAAATTTAAATAAAGAGTTAAAAGTAACTCTTTATTTGAGTCAAGAATAATGTCTTATTACTTGATTATTTATTATCTTCGATGTATTTGATAGCATCTGAAACAGTTAAGATTTTTTCTGCATCTTCATCAGGTATTTCGATGTCAAATTTTTCTTCTAAAGCCATAACTAGCTCAACAACATCTAACGAATCTGCCCCTAAGTCTTCAATGAATTTTGAATCTTCTTTAACTTCAGCTGGATCGCAATCTAATTGCTCAACTACTACTTCTTTCACATCATCTAATAATGCCATTTTCTTTCCTTTTTTAAAATTGTCCTAGAATTATACCTAAAAGCCTTTAAATATTCTTTTAAATAAAAAATTTTAACTTTTTAAACGTATAAGCCACCATTAACTTTTAATATCTCTCCTGTTATATAAGAAGAGTGATCACTTAATAAAAATGCAACCGCATCAGCGATTTCACTTGGTTTCCCAAATCTACTTAATGGGATATTTTTTTCATATTCTGCTTTTACTTCATCTTTTAATTCATCAGTCATATCTGTTTGAATAAAACCAGGAGTAACTGCATTATATCTTATACTTCTTGAAGCTGCTTCTTTTGCAAACGATTTAGTCATAGCATTTAATCCACCTTTAGAAGCTGAATAATTAGTTTGACCAGGATTACCCATTTCTCCAACTATTGATGAAATATTAACAATTGAACCAAATCTTTTTTTACCCATTATTTTTAATGCAGCTTTACAACCAATAAATGCTGATGTTAAATTTGCACTGATTACATCATTGAAATCTTGAACAGACATTCTAAGTGCTAATTTATCTTTTGTAATACCAGCATTGTTAACTAAATATGATAATTCACCATCAGAATCAATAATTGTATTAATTGCACTTACAAACTCATCTTCATTTGTAACATCTGCTTTTATAATTGCAGCTTTTCCACCAGCAGCTTCAATCTCTTCTTGAATTTTAGAAGCTTCATCTGCTTTACTTCTATAATTA
Source organism: Arcobacter siniprincipis (SeqCode) (assembly GCF_048571125.1). Classification (NCBI taxonomy): domain Bacteria; kingdom Pseudomonadati; phylum Campylobacterota; class Epsilonproteobacteria; order Campylobacterales; family Arcobacteraceae; genus Arcobacter; species Arcobacter siniprincipis (SeqCode). The sequence goes on from NZ_CP182343.1 coordinate 495,396, forward strand.
ATCCATACTTTAAGTCCATGACTTGCAAGAGTTTTGGCAATTTGGGCACCTATCCCTCTGCTAGCACCAGTAACTAGTACATTTGAACCTGTAAATTTCATCTTTATCCTTATGTTTATTTTATGAAAATAGCTTTAATAATATCAAAATTTTAATTTAATTTCTATTTATACGCCTCTTTTATTATCCCAAACCCTTATATGTAGTCTATCGCAATATTTATATCCTGAGTTAATTGCCATGTTTATAACGCTCTCAGAATGTTTATTTATCTCATAAGCACTATCACCCATTGGCATAAGATAAATGTCACAATTTGGTATTATTGAAGAGATTAATTCAATTTCTTCTTTTGCTTTTGTAATAAATTCTTTGCTAATAACAAATTTTAAATATGACTCTTTTGTATTTGTGATAATTTTTTTTAGAGTCTCTTCATTAACCCTTTTTTTAAGTGGTTCAAGTGAATTAGAAAGTTTAACGCTCATGGAAAATATTAATTCTTTTTGATACTCTTTTGTAAAATCTATATTTAATGAGCCATTTGTCTCTATTGTTACTTTATAACCATTTGATATATAATATTTCAAAATTTCTTGGAACTCTTCATCTTTCCAATATAAGAGTGGTTCACCACCTGTGATTACTATATCTACTTTATATGAAGGTTCTAACTTTTTAACTTGCTCTATGATTTCATTTTTATTCATCTTATGCCATTGGTCTTTAAATGCAGGATCAACTGCATAAAATGAATCACAAGAACATTTTTTCACTCCACTTGGAGTCTCATATTCAACCGCAAAGCCTTCGCATCTAAAATTACATTTTCCAAATCTTATAAAAATAGATGGATTTCCAACATACTTTCCTTCTCCTTGTATCGTTGGTCCAAATATCTCATTTACTTCAAGCATATACTGTACTTTTACTTTTGGGAGTCTCTAAAAATTCTACATGTGATACTTCTATTGGTAATTCATTCATTTTAGTTTGAATAATTTCTAAAAGCCAAGCAGAAAGGTTTTCACTTGTTGGAACAAAATCAACAAGTACATATCCTTCATACAATTCACGAATATGTATTGGTTCATCTTTTATACTATTTAAATCAAAAGTATAAAATCCTTCTTCATGGAAAAATAACTCTTCTTTATTTTTAAAATGAGGTAATAGAGTTTCAAATAAGGGATCATTTAAATCTAAAACAAATTTATGATCTAAAGTATCATCTAAAAATTTTTTGAACCAATTTAAGTGCTTAAAATCAGTTACCATTCCATTTTTTAAACTTGAACTCTCTAAGTGAACTATTACTTTTCCTTGATGTCCATGTAGATGTCTACACATCAAACAAGTATCTAGTGAAAAGTCTGGGTTTAATTCTTGTGACCAAACTCTATGACCATAACAAAAATCAAACTCTTTTGAAATATTCCATTTCATCAAGAACCTTTATATGGTATTGGATCTTTTGAATTTGCTTGTTCAAATCCATTTAATCGCAATCTACAAGAATCACAAACTCCACAAGCTTCTTTTTCTTCCTTATAACAAGACCAAGTAAGCTCAAGTGGAACATTTAGTTTAAGAGCTTTTTTTACAATCTCACTTTTGTGAAGTTTAACTAAAGGAGTTTTAATATTTATATGTGTTGCTTCTTTTGTCCCTTCATTAATTGCATTTTTAATTTGATTAATAAATGAATCTGTACAATCAGGATACCCACTACTATCTTCTTCAACAACTCCAATAAACATTGCTTCTGCATTCTCTTTTTCTGCAATTGCAGCTGCAATTGAAAGAAAAATACCATTTCTAAATGGTACATAAGTAACGGGAACTCCGGGTTTAACCCCATCAATTGGAACATCGATATTGGCATCTGTTAGTGCACTTGCTCCAATTTGTGTGAAAAATGGAATATCAATTTCATATTTATTTTTCACTTTTAAATCTTCACAAACATCTCTAAATGCTTTTAATTCTCTGTTCTGTGTTCTTTGTCCATAATTAAAATGAACAGCAATTATTTCATATCCTTCATTTTTAGCAATATATGAAGCAAGTGTAGAATCCATGCCTCCACTTAAAATACAAATAGCTTTTTTACTCATAAGTTATATAGTCCTTTTTTTCATCGCAAAAGAATTTCCAATTTATTGGAATAACTTTTACTTCTTGCTTTTTATTTAGTTTTGATACATTTTCATCTAAAACAATAAATGAATTACATTCACTTAAAATAGATACCATTCCAGGGCTTTTTTTATCAGAAGGAGTGAAGTTTTCTCCGTTAAAGAAGCCTGGAATAAAAGTAAATTTCCCTTTTTTATTTATTAAATCATCACTTATTTTTGTATAAATAAAGTTATGATAAAAATCTTTTGCTCCAATTAATTTTTGAATAATTATTTTCCCAAGCATTTCAAAAATCAAAGCAGAGGCTAGAGGATTACCTGGTAAATTTAAAATAAAAGTATCTTTTATTTTACCAAAAATTGTAGGTTTACCTGGCTTTGCATATACTCCATCAAATAAAGTTTCTAAACCAACTTGTGTAAATGATTCTCGTGTAAAATCAGCTTCTCCCACTGATACTCCACCTGATGTAATTATTAAATCTGCATTTAAAGAGTTGTATATATGTTCTTTTATTGATTCAATAGAATCTTTTGCTTGTCCTACAAAACTCACATCACAGCCTAATTCTTTAGCTCTTGCTATAAAAGTAGGAGTATTAGAGTTATATATTTGATAATCTTTGATTGATTGATAATGGAGTTTCAACTCTTCACCTGAAGCAAAAACTACAATTTTTGGTTTATTATAAACTTTTATATGAGAAATACCTTGAGAAGCAAGAAGAGTAATTTTTGCAAAATTTAATTCTTCTCCAACTTTAATTAATAAAGAATCTTTTAGAATATCTTCACCAACAAATTTTATGTGTTGCATTTTTTTTACAACAGAGGTAATTTTAATTTTATCATTAATTATTTCAGTATTTTCTTGTGGAACAACCGCTTCACAGTTTGGAGGAACCATAGCTCCTGTCATCACTTTTATTGTTGTACCTGATTTTAAAAGGTTTTTATTATTATCTCCTGCGAATATTTTGTCAGATAAAGTCAGTTCTTTTTCTTTATCATCTAAAAGTATTGCATATCCATCCATTGCAGAGTTGTTAAATTTTGGTAGAGAGCTTGTTGCGTAAATGTTTTGGGCACTTATTCTTGATGTCGCATTTTCAATAGGAACTATTTCAAAATCTTTTACTTGAATTGAGTTAATGATTATTTCTAATGCTTTTTCAATTGATACACTCATATTAAATCCTTTTACTTCAACCTATGCTTAAGTTTGATATAATAGCAAAATTTCTTAAAAGTGAGATAAACATGGATTTTAGTAGTTCAACAATTGATACACACGTTTTTTTTGTATACCTTTTTATATCGGTTATGCTAATTAATTTTTATAGTGTTTATAATATAAATAATTTTATAAAACTAGCAAAAAGATTAAAATTTTTTACCCCTTTATATCATACTTTAAATGCAATTATTATTTATACAGGAACAATTGTTGCTTTTTATCAAAAAACATTTTCTTTTACTATATTTATAATGATAGCAGCAGCAATTGCAGTTATGGTGTTGGAGATAAAAAGATTTAAAAAGATGAGAGTTATAAAAAGTGATGATACACAACTGCAAGAAGAGTTTTTTAAATTTTCTAGAAAGATTTATCTTATTGAGATTATTATAATTATTTTAACATATATTATAAGTAAGATTTTTTAGTGCAGTTTGTTTATCTACCTGAGGCCTCCCTTGAAACAATTAAAGTTGAAGGTGATATTTATAAATATCTTTTTAAAGCAAGAAGAGAAAAAATTGGTTCAACTGTTTTTTTTAGGAATTTAAAGAATAATTTTATTTATTCCTATGAAATATTTGATATTAGTAAAAAAGATGCAAATTTAAGACTTATAAAAAAAGAAGAAAAAATGGTTGAGGCTAATAATAAACTTCATATTATTTGGGCAATAGTTGATCCAAAAACAATTGAGAAACAACTTCCTTATTTAAATGAAATAGGAGTTGATAAAATTACCTTCTTTTATGCTGATTATTCACAGAAAAACTTTAAACTAAATATAGAAAAGTTTGAAAAAATATTGATAAATTCATCACAACAATGTGGAAGAAGTTCAATTATAAAATTAGAAATAATAGCTTCTTTAGATGAGGTTTTAACTTCATACAAAGATAGTTTTGTTTTTAATTTTTCTAATAATCACATAAATGATAAAAAAGATATAAAAAGTATAATTGTGGGGTGTGAAGGTGGTTTTTCTCCTAAAGAATTGGAAAAATTCACAGAAGAAAAAACTGTTGGAATTAATTCTAATTTGATTTTAAGAAGTGAAACAGCAGTTACAACTATTGCTGCAAAATTGATAGTTTAAAACTAACACTTAATTAACACTAATACTTTATAATTACAATGTTTAAACAAAAAGAATTAGATAAACTCCTACTAATTTTTATCTATTCACAAGAACGCTAAAGCCTTTAAACACCAATTGGCTTTAGCCTATATCCTCTATTTTTTTGTGATTCTATAATATCAACTCCCAATATTTTTCTTAAATGCCAAATATGATATCGAATAACATCTGCTTTTGAATTACTATTGCTTGGATAAACATTTTTTTCCAAGCTTTCTTTGCTTACAAAATTTCCTCTATTTTTAATTAAGTAATTTAATACTAATAGGGTTTGTGGTTCCATTTCTAAGGGTTCTTGATTGTAAAAAAGTTCTTTTGAAAAGATATTGTATGAAAGATTTTCACTTATAATTATATCTTGGTGATATGTTCGATATGATCTTTTGATTAGAGATTGTATTCTTAAAATTAGTTCTTGATTATTTCCTGTTTTATTTAAAAAACCATCACATCCACTTTTAAATGATCTAATTATACTATTTGAAATAGAAGTTAGTACTAATCTTAAAGTCTCATCTTCATATTCATTTAAAATTCTCATGATTTCATAACCATCAATTTGTGGGACATTTATATCAAGAATATATAAGTCATATATATTGTCATATATTTTGTTTAAAAATTTTTCACCATTTGAGCAAGTATCAATTATAAAATTTTCTTCTTCAAGTAGATCTTTTATAGTTTCTTGATAGAGTTTATCATCTTCCAAAAATAGTATTTTAGTGCCAATCATAGTTTACTCCAATTATAAAAAGCTAAAGAGAAAAACTCTTTAACTTTTTAGTTTTTAAATATTAGAGTATATTCATAAAGAGTATGGTCATACCCCAACCAAAATAAACAACCATCCATAAAACCATTATAGATAAGGTATAATTACCTAGTTTTGTAACAGCTTTATCTTTTGTACCATCAAAAACACCTTGGTTTTTTCCAACTTTCCAAGCTAATGTTAGAAGGTAAGCAACTCCTACTCCTCCTAAAACTAAGAAAGTAAGTAAGAACATTACAATAGTAGGGATTTCTAAATTAACTGGATATTCATAAATACTATATCCCAGTTTTGCCATAATGTCAAATCTTATAAGTTCTCTCATAGCAGAGATTAATAAAGCAACAACAACTAATACTATAGTTGTAATATAACTATTACTGTTTTTCAAAATCATAAATAATAAAACAACAACACCTATTACAATAGCAATAGATAATGGATGTAATAAATATCCAACTTGTAGCATCCATGCTACAAAGGCAACTGCACTTATAATTAAACCTACTACTCCAATTTTTGTTCCAAGGCTTGCAGTATACTTTACAAATGTCTCACTAAAATCTTCCCTTGTACTTAAAAATCTACTATAGTTTTGTAAGAATAATCCAACAACTGGAATTGATAAACTTAACATAAAAATCAATCTTACAGTATCTACATTAAATGTCCATCCACTATTGTCAACTATTCCATTTGGTGCATACATATTCATCCAATCATTTGGCATAAGAGAAGTTACTGCAAAATTATGCATTAAAGTTCCTGCAAATATTAAAATTAGAAATGAAATAATACCTATTAGTTTTCCTCCACCTTGATTTTTCTTATTTGCAAAATAATACCAATAATAAAGAATATAACCAAGAACTAGTGTATATATAAATATAAATACCCACATTCCAGATAATGTATTTGTTACATACCAATTTGGATCATAAATAACTTGTGTAAATAATAAAGGTGCAACCCCTAAAACTATAAGTATAGAAATACTTATTTTCCCTGTTTGGATTAAATGGGGTGTTAATATCTTCCAATTGTCATCACTTTTTTGTTTAAAAGTACCATATAATGAAAGTCCCATTGAACCTAATGCAAGAAAAACAAAGGCTGCATGTAATGCCCATGTTAAAACATACAGCGCTTGGAATACTACCGGATAAAAAGGTACTCCTGCTGGATCTCTTAGAGCTAATAATATTGATGCGTCCATAATTCCTCCTAATATTTCATTGATGCAAAATATTGGGCAATTGCATCAGTTTCATTTTCTGGTAATTTTAATGTTGGCATGTAAGGCATACCACCTGCACCTATTGCATATAAAATAGACTTGATAGCTTCTTTATCCATACCGGCTAATCTATCTTTTAAAGGTCTATATTTACCAGTTTTTTCTAAAGAGTGGCAATTTGAACATGCCATTCTTGCTAAAAGTTTTCCAACTTCATGTTTGTTCTCTTCTGTAATGACTTTTAAATTTTTTGGAACAAATGGATTAACTTGTAAAAGTCCTTTTTCGGCGATTATTGGAAGTTCGCTTTTTATTCCTTTCCCTGGTACATCACGACTAATTATTTGATTTGAATAAATATATTGACCCGCAACATAAGGTTTTCTCATAGATTCTCTTAGTTTCTCACCTGGCCATATTCCTGCAATTAATATTATAAAAACCATAACTCCTGCTAATGGAGTACTTATAAATTGTGGTTTTACAATTGCAACTAAAAAATAAATAGAAAAAACAACTGTAAGAATAATTCTACTTTGAATAACATCTGCTTTTGTTATATTAAATACAGCATGTGCATTGTCAGGTAGAGTTCCCATATACCACATAAAGAAGAATAGAACTAAAAATCCTCCAAGCATACTTACATAACCCATTTTTTTAGTTAATTCACGTGAAAGTTCTAGATTGTCTTTTTTCATTGCACTTGAAATAATAAGTCCAATTACACCTGATAACATAATCATAAAACCAATTCGTAAAAACATATGAGGGAAGGTATTTGTACCAAAAAATGCATCACTTGCACTTCCTGTTGTATAGTATTCTTGAGTACCTGGCCACATCATAAAACTAATAATCCCAATGATCAATGCTAAAGTACCAACTGAAGCCATTGCAAATGAGAATGTAAGTTTTAAATGAGTTTTCTTATCGATTTTATCTATAAAGTAAACAAGAACAAAGACTCCTATTACTTCAAAAACAAAAAATACCCACTCAGTCGCCCAAACCCAAACAAAGTTATGTATTAAAGCACTAATACCCCTTGGACTTGCTGCAGTTGCCGTGTACCAAATACCTGGACCGGTAATTGAACCTATTACATACGAAAAAATCAACAAAAACATACCGTATTTTTTCATATACGGATATAAATCAGTTCTATTTTCTTTATATGCTTTATATGACAAATATGCAAATAGCATTGCTGCACCAACAGAAGTATGTGATGCTAAGATGTGTATAGTTCCTGTCATACCCATCATCCAAGCACTTCCGTATTCTGGAAAATAAAACAACGGAAATTGTCCTATAATATCCATGTAGCCTCCTTAATTTAATTAGAGGTTAGTTTACTCTTAGTATGTTAATTTAATGTTAGTTTTTGAAATTTTTGTAGTATTTAATATTAAGAAAATTTTTATATAAAAAAGGGGACTAATAAAAACTAGTCCCCTTTGAAGTTAAATGAAAAGATATTGCTTAGTGCATATCTCTCCATTGTTTAGATTTCCATAACCAAGCAAAAATTGCAAAAATTGCTAAGTAAATTAAGAACTTAGGCCCTAATTCTTCTCTTTGTGCTTTTTTAGAATCACCAACTTCTTCTAAATAACCAACAACTTGTTTTTCAGATTCTAGCGTTAAACCAACTCTTGGCATAGCAGTACCTTCTAAATGTTTTTGAGGGTCATTAACAAGTTCATGAATATATTCATGTCCTCTTGATTTAATGTATTGAGATAAATCAGGTGGAATTTTACCCATGTAAGTTTTTATATCTTTGTCAGGTGTATATGCTTGCATAGTTCCACCTTTCATATCTCCATATTTAATAGAGTGACATCTTTGACAAGCATTGTTAAATACTTCTTTATCTGTCATAGTTTTTGGTGCAATTGATTGTAAGTATGCAACCATATCAGCTATTTCTTGTGGTTGCATCCAATCATAACCTGGCATTGGATGAACTCTTCCATCAACAAATTTATGTGTAACTTTAGAAGCTCTAGCAGGATTCATAATAAAACCAGCAAGATATTCTTTAGTATATAATTTACCAGCAGTTCCTAAATCAGGTGGTACTACACCATAAGCTGCAGCAGCACTTGCATCATCCATAACTTTTGGAAAACCTTTTGACTCAATAGAGTGACAAGCAGTACAGTTACTAGTAACTAATACTTCACCATTTGCTACATTACCTTTGTCAGAAACTGCTTCTTTAGTTGTTGCCCAAAAAGCATTAGTGTCTTTTTCAAAGTTTTCAGCATTTGTTAAATCAGCAGTTGCACTTTTAATTGCTTTTTTATCATCTGATTTTTTTGCATTTTCTAATGCAACTTTTGCTTTTTCTACATTTTCCGCAGTTATCATTTTGTCTGCTTGTGCAAAATCATAATTTGGTGCATCTACATGAGGGTGCATTTGAGAGTGAGCAAAAGGTTCAACTCCCCAGTAAGTTATTAGTGTTAAAGCTACAACTACTGCTAATATTTTTAATTCTCTCATACATCACCCCTTTTCTTAGCATCAGATTTCGAAACAATTGGTAATGCTAAGAATATTAAAATAAATGAAAGTGCAGCTGCAAATCCAATATATGCATTTGTACCTGTTGGAGGTAATTTACCAAAAACAGTTAATACAATTAAGTCAATCATTAAAATCCAGAACCAAATAAAGAATTTAGGTCTTTTATGTGCTGGTAAGATTTTAGGATCTCTATCTAAAAATGGTAATAATAAGAATATAACATTTGCAAATCCAAATGCCATTAATCCAATATCAAATGCTTTTAAAGGACCAACATTAAAGAAGAAACCTCTTAATACTTCATATGACCATAAGAAATACCACTCAGGATAAATGTGAGTTGGAGTAACCATATTATTAGCTGGATCAAAGTTAACTGGATCCATAGCAAAGTCATAATGGAAAAATACTAAGTAAAAGTAGAATATTAAGAAAATTCCCATAACTGCTAAATCTTTAGAGATAAATACAGGCCAGAAAGGAATAACTTTTGATTCTTTTTTATTTCCAGAAAGATATTTTTCAGCTTCAGCATCAAAATCTAACTCTTCTGAATCTTGATTATTAACATGAGGAACTCTTAAAGTATAGAAGTGTAATGCAATTATTCCCATTATAATAACAGGTAATAAGAATACATGTAGCATAAAGAATCTAGTTAATGTAGCATCAGCAACATTAAAGTCACCTCTAATCCATACAACTAAAGCATCACCAATAAAAGGAATACCACCAAATAAGTTTGTAATAACCATTGCAGCCCAATAAGACATTTGTCCCCAAGGTAACATATATCCAGAGAATCCAGCAGCACTAAATGTCATAAATAATAACATTCCAGAAATCCAAATCATTTCTCTTCCTTGTTTATAAGAACCATAATAGATACCTGTAAACATGTGAATATAAATAATTAAGAATACAACAGAAGCTGCAACACCATGCATATGTCTAAATAGCCAACCATATGCAACTTCTTGCATAATTGTATAGTTAACAGAATCAAATGCTAAATTAATATCTGGTTTGTAGTACATCATCAAGAAAATTCCTGAGATAATTAAAATACCAAATGTTGTAGCTAAAAGTACACCCATAGCCCATAGAAAGTTAATATCTTTTGGAATCCAATATTCAGTCATCATAACTTTATTGAATGCTGTAAGATTTAATCTTTGATCTAACCACTCACCAACTGAGTTTGCTTTTTCAAATTTTGCCATTTTATTTCCTTCCTACGCTTCTGTTGCTACAAAAGCAGCAATTTCTTTGTATTCAGGACTAGATTCACCTAAAACAACTTTAGTACCTTCTACTTTAAATGGAGGCACATCAAGTGGTCTTGGTGGTGGTCCAAAAACATTTTCAGCACTTGCATTAAACTCACCACCGTGACAGGCACATTTCCAATGAGTTTTTTTCCATGCAGGAATACATCCTAAGTGTGTACATAATCCAATAGCAATAATAAATCTATCGCTTCCTACAATTAAATCTCTTTTTGATTGATCCATATCTGCTGTTTTTTTAAGAACAAATACTGGTTTACCTCTCCATACGAAAGTTTCTGGTTCACCTGCTTTTATAGTAGATAAATCTACAGTTGTAAATCCACCAGCTAAAACACTAGGAAGTGGATCCCATGCTTGTTTCATCCCAACAAGCGAAGCAGCACCACCTACTGCAGCAACTGCAGCAAATGAATAACCAATAAAATCTCGTCTATTAGTTTCGTTAGACATAATTTGGTTTCCTTTTAAAATAAAATCTTCCCATTATATTTAAAGATGTCTTAAATTTTTATGACTAAGGTCAAAACTAAGGTATAAAATAGCAAATTGTCTCATATTTACACAAAAGATTAGCTACATTGAGCTTCTAAGGTTAAAAATAACCTCAGAATTATAAGTTTAAGTTATATTATTTAGTAATAAATTCGATTATTTTTGATTCTATTTCTTCTTTTTCTACTACTTCATCATGCAGAATTTTTGAGTTAAATAGTTCTGAAATTGAATCAGGAATTTTCACTTTACAATCTTTTGAGATATTTTCTAGAGCAGTTTTATCATCATATTTTTCATTATTTTGTGAAATAGCATTTAGAACTGTTGGTGAAAATTTTGTCCATTCAGCAGTTGAATACATAACTGTTTTTAAATCTTTTTCTCTTAAAGTCTCATATGCTTTTAAACAAGTTGCAGTATGGGGATCCATAATATAATCTTTATCTGTATATCTTTTTATGATTTTTATTCCATATTCATCATCAGAGTTTACGGCAGAAAAATATTTTTGTAGTTCTTTTGTCTCTTCTTTAGTCATTTCAAAAAATAGATTTTCATTTAGTGCTTCCATTAATTCTTTTGTTCTTTTAGCTCCATAAAGACTATAAATAACTCTTTCTATATTAGAAGATTTAAGGATATCCATTGCAGGAGATTTTGTAAGTTGTAGCTCTTTTCCTCTAATATCATAGATACCTGTATTAATCCATTGAGTTAAGATATTATTTTTATTTGAAGCAACTAAAAGTTTTTCAATTGGTACACCCATATTAAGTGCATAAAAGCCACCTAAAACATTTCCAAAGTTTCCACTTGGAACTATTAAGTAAATTTTTTCTCCAAATGTTATTTCATTTTGTTTAAGCAATTGAATATATGACCAAAAATGATAAATAATTTGGAATATGATTCTTCCAAAATTAACTGAATTTGCCGCACTTAATTTTATGCCATCCTTTTTCAACTCATCTCTAAATGTATTTGATGCAAGCAATTTTTTTAATGCTGTTTGTGCATCATCAAAATTTCCTTTTATCCCTATTACTTTTAAGTTTGCTCCATCTTCTGTAACCATTTGAAGTCTCTGTACATCACTAGTACCACCACTTGGATAAAGACAAGCAACTTGAATATTATCTTTATTTTTAAAAGTATTTAAGGCAGCTGGTCCTGTATCTCCAGAAGTTGCAGCTAAAATTAAATATTTTTCATCTTTGCTTTTTGCAATTGAACTTAAAATAGAACCAAAAGGTTGTAGTGCCATATCTTTAAAAGCCCTTGTTGGTCCATGATATTGTTCATGTACAAACAAGTCATTTTCTATTTTAACTACAGGGCAGGGATTTGATGCATCATCAAAACTATCATATAAATCTAAAGCTTTTTTTATTTCACTTTCATCTATATCAATATCAAAAGCTTTAAGTATGTCATACGCTAGTTCTTTATAGCTTGAGTTAATATGATTTTGTAAAAAGTCATCTTCAAGTTTTGGTAAACTTTTGGGTACATAAAGTCCTCCAAAAGAAGCACTCGGGCTTAAAATTGCTTCGCTAAAACTTACTTCATTAGCTTTAACACCATCATTTCCTCTTGTTTCTATAAAATTCATATTAGTCCTTACTTTTAGTCATTTAATAATTTTTCTAAATTTATTCCATTATTTGGATTGTCTTTTCTTACAAATTGTGTACCAATTCCATCACTTGTAAATAGTTCAAGAATAATTGAATGTTCAACTCTTCCATCAATTATGTGAGCTTTGTTTACACCATTGTAAATAGCTTCTATGCAAGAGTCAACTTTTGGTATCATACCACCAGCTATTGTTCCATCTTTTTTATAAGACTCAACATCTGATTTGTCTAGTGAGTTTAATAGATTTTTATCTTTATCAAGAACTCCTACTGTATCAGTCAAAAATAGAACTTTTTGTGCTCCAAGTGCAATGGCTATTTTACTAGCTGCCACATCTGCATTTATATTAAATCCAGGGTGTCCAGGCTCTTTTGCATCGGCAATTGGTGCAATAACTGGAACAAATCCTTCATTTATAAGATTTGTAATCATTTTTCCATTGATTTGAGTAATAACACCTGTATATCCAAACTTTCCACCATCTTTTGCTTGGGCTTGTATAATAGAAGAATCTTTTCCTGAAATACCTATGGCTTTTGCTCCATGATAGTTTAAAAGTGAAGTTATATTTTTATTGATTTCTCCACTTAAAACCATTTCCACAACTCTCATACTATCACCACAAGTTACCCTATGTCCATCAATAAACTCAGAGTGAATTTCAAGTTTTTTCAATAATTCAGAAATTCTAGCTCCTCCACCATGTACGATTACAGGTTTGATTCCCACAAGTGAAAGTAGGGCAATATCTTGAGCAAATTTTTCTTGTAAATCAGGAGAAGTTTGCGCGCTTCCCCCATATTTGATAACAATTATTTTTCCATAGAATTTTTTAATATATGGAATGGCATCAAGTAGTGTTTCTACAGTTGTATTTTTTCTTTGCATAATTTTAAAACCTTATTAAAAAGTGAGGCATTATACAACAAATTTTCTTTTTGTAATATAATGCAATATTTGGTAGATTTTTAGTATCATTTTTCATGAAAAATTATTTGGCATTAAAAGCTAGTGCAGGAAGTGGAAAAACCTTTGCATTAACTGTACGATACATATCATTATTATTAAAAGGAGCTAGTCCCACTGAAGTTTTGGCTTTAACTTTTACTAATAAAGCTGCAAAAGAGATGAGTGAAAGAATCTTTAAGACTTTGAAGAGTTTGGGTGAAGATAAGATTTATCTTGAGCAGATTTCAAATGTATCAGAACTATCAGTTGAGCAAATACTCAATAAAAAAGATTATCTTATAAATTTATATTTAAATTCCGAACTCTCTATTTATACAATTGATAAATTTGTAAATAAAATCTTAAGAGAGTTTAGTGGATATATAGGCGTTGATGATGATTTCTCAATTAAGCAAGATAATATAGAAAATCTTGAATATAAATTCTTACAATCACTAAATTTAGAAAATTTTGATAAATTGATTAACTTCTCATATTATGAAGCTAAAAAGTTTAACTCTATATTTGATATTTTTTTAAATTTAAATGAAAAGAATGAAGATTTTAAAATAGTTCCAATAGAAGAAAATTTAATAAATTTACAAAAAAACTTAGCTTTAGAAATCGCATATAAATTAAAAAAACATATTCAAAACTGTCCAAGTGCTTCAAACGCGGCTTTAAAATCTGTTGATTTTGATAACTTTGAAGAGTTGTTGCTTAAAGGAAAAACTTGGCTTACAAAAGAGGTATCTACAGATTCACGGGATTTTAAAAAGTGTTCTAATGAAGAGTTTGAACAAAACTTTCAAGAATTAAAAATGCAAATAAGTAATTACTATAAATTAAGATCTTCTTATTCCCTTAGCTCTTTATATGAGTTATACAAATTGTTTAAGGATTTTAAAAAGAGTTATAATAAAAATAAAAACTATTTCACTTTTAATGATATTTCAAATTATGTATATGAACTACTCTCAAGTAAAATTGATAAGGACTTTTTATACTTTAGACTAGATAGTAAATATAACCATATTTTAATAGATGAGTTCCAAGACACTTCACTTTTACAATACAAAATTTTAGAACCACTTATAGAAGAAGCACTTTCAGGTAATAGTGAAAAGTTCAAGTCATTTTTTTATGTGGGTGATATTAAACAATCAATTTATAGATTTAGAGGTGGAAAAAGGGAACTTTTTGATTTCGTAAGTAAAAAACACAATCAAATAGAAACAGAGATTTTAAATACAAATTTTAGAAGTGCTAAAAATATAGTTGAGTTTGTAAATAGGGCCTTTATAAATTTAAATAATTATGAATACTATGAACAATTAAGTAATATTGAAAATGGCTATGTGGAAGTAATAAGCGATGATAAACTAAAAGAAGAGGAAAAATATCAAACAATAGCAAGTACAATTGCTAAACTTATTAGAAAAAATATTGATCCAAATTCAATTGCTATTTTAACATATACAAATGATGATGTTCTGGAACTTTATTCATACTTAAGTAAGATGTTTCCAACCCTTAAAATCTCTACAGAGATGACTTCAAAACTTATTAATCAAGAGAATGTAAAAGCTTGTATAAATGCTATAAAATATCTTTATTATAAAGAAAATATTTATAAAGAGAATTTAAATGCAATAATTGGAAATGCTCCAAATACAAAATTAGATTTTGATTTCGACTTAGAAGAAAATAGGGTATTTGAACTTGTTTTAAAAGTGGCAAAATATTTTAATATCTTAGATGACAATGTAATAAAATTTGTTGAAGAATCAAAAAACTTCACTGATATTGTTGATTTTGTTTATGAAGTTGATTTAATGGAAACCCCAATTGAAAATAAAGAACAAATTGGTTTACAAATTTTGACTATCTTTAAATCAAAAGGGTTGGAATTTGATACTGTAATTTTACTTGATAGAATTAAAAATAAAAATGCCGATAGAAGTTCATTATTGTTTGAATATAGTGGAGTTTATTTGGATAATGTATATTATAAAATCTCAAATCTAGAAAACTTTGATGAAAACTATAAACGTGCATTAAATAAAGAAAAAGCACTGCAAGCAGAAGATGAGATAAATATTTTATATGTGGCTCTAACAAGGGCAAAAAGTAATTTGTTTATTTTCAAAAAAGAGGAAAAATCTGTTTTTGATTTGCTTGGATTAGAGTCTTGTAAGATAGGTGAGTTAGTTATAAATCAATTTACAAAAGATTCTAATGAAGAAATAGAAAAAGTAGAGTATAAACCTTTGAGTTTAGGAAGACAAACAAATAAATCTGTAAAAAATTATGAAGAAGATTTTGAATTAAAAGCAAGATATTTTGGAATAACAACGCATTATTGTTTAGAGATGATGAATGACTTTACAATTGAACAATTAGAATACTCTTTAAATCTCACTAAAAGTAGATATTCTGTCTATTTAAAGGATAAAGAGTTTGATGATATAAAACAAAGGATATCTTTATTAATTCAAAATGAAGAGTTTAATAGCTTTTTAGATGATGCAAATTTTTTAAGGGAGCAATCTTTAATTTATAATGGTGAAATCAAAATAATAGATTTACTTATAGAGAAAGAAAATAAATATTATATTTTTGATTATAAGACAACAGTTCAAGAAAATAAAGAACACGAAAAACAAATATCATTTTATAAAAAAGCAATTAAAGAGATAATCAACAGTGATGAGGTGTATGCTTATTTAGTGTATTTAGGAAATGAAAAAGCTTATTTAAAATCTATTTAAATAAAGTATCTAATTGAGGCGAAACCAAAAACTTTGCAATCTTGTACTTGTTTTATTTGTGAATCATCAATAATACCACCAAGTGCTATTATTTTTATATTATAATTTTTTTGCATATCTTTTAATACTTTAACTCCCTTTGCTTGACCTTTATTTGGGGTATAAAAAATAGGAGAGTAAGTTATTGCATCTGCTCTTTCTTGTATTGCTTTTTTTATATCTTCTTCATTGTGGCAAGAGATTATTGTGTATAGATTTTTTTCTTTTGCAATTTTTATTTTATCAAATTGTTGTGAAGTGAGGTGAATGCCACAATTTAGATTTATTGCTAATTCTAAATTTCCATTTAGAATAATTTGTTTTACATTAAATCTTTTGCAAGTGTTTATAAATATATTTGCAAGCTCTTCATAATTTGATGATTCCTTATCTCTAAAACATGCCATATCAACTCTTTTATTGGTTAATACATCTTCTAGTTTTTCTTCAAATATATTTTTATCATTTGTATAATATTGGGGGTCAGTAATAAGATAATAGTTAAAAATTTGATTCATCTTTAGCCTAATTATTGGATATAAAAAAAGGGAAGACTTTTTGTCTTCCCCTTTTTTAGGAGTCATTTATTAATGATTCTCAGACCATAGTGCTTTCAGATCATTAAAAGTGACCTTAGTCACTTATTAATGGTCTTCATGCTCCATCATGATAGAACCTGCGATATATACGTAAGTTAAAATCATGAAAATAAACGCTTGTAAAAATGCAAACGCTGTTAATAGGAAAAATCCTGGAAGTGGTAATAACCAAGGCACTAACATTAAAAGTACCATTAAGAACATATCATCCCCTCTAATTGAACCAAAAAGTCTGAATGATAATGAAATAATTCTTGACAAATGAGAAATAATTTCAATAGGGAACATTAAAGGTGCTAGTATTGGCATAGGTCCCATAAAGTGTGCAAAGTAACCTACAAAACCATTTTTCTTAATACCTAAGTAGTTGTAATAAACAAATACTATTAATGCTAACGATAAAGTAAAGTTGATATTACTAGTAGTAGATTCAAAACCTGGAATTACACCCATTAAGTTTCCAACAACAACAACTAGACCTAATGAGCCAATTAATGGTAAATATTTTCTAGCATTCTCTTCACCCATAGTATCTGCACCCATAGATACAACACCACCAATATATGCTTCCATTACATTTTGTGCACCAGTTGGGACAAGTTGCATCTTTCTTGTTGCCGCTCTAGCAACTAAAAATATAATCGCAATTACTAAAACATAATGCGACAGGATAATCCATTCTTGACTATGACCACCGATAGCGCCTAAGAATGTAAATAATCTTCCTTCCATTTTCTTCCTTCTATGTGATTTCTTCTATTTTATTATGGTGCCTATTATATACTGAAATTTCTAAATTTTTTATAAATAGTATAAAAAATAATCAGATTTGTTTAAATCTGTAACCATTTTGTTTCAAATTTTCTCTTATTACTTTTTGATGTTCTTCACCTTTTGTTTCTAATGAAACAGTAAGATAAGCTTCCCCAAACTCCAGTTTTATAGAGCTTCTATCGTAATCTATTTGAACAATGTTTGCATCACTTGATTGAAAAATTGATGTTAGATGCATCAAAGAACCTGGTTTATCAATAAGTGTTACCATAAGATTCATTTTTCTATAAGATTTTACTAAACCTTTTTCAATAATCTGAGATAACATAGTTACATCAATATTACCCCCACTAATAATTGCACAAACTTTTAAATTTTCTACTTCTATTTTCTCATGCATAAGTGCTGCAACTGAAACAGCACCTGCTCCTTCAACTACAAGTTTATGTTTTTCAAGTAAAAATAAAATTGCATTTGCAATTTCATGCTCTTCTACATCTATTATTTCATCAACATATTCTAAAGCATAGTCAAGTAGCTTTGGTGTTACAACTTTTACGGCAATTCCATCTGCTATAGTTTTTACAGATGTTGAATCAATAGGTAGTCTTGCTTCAAAAGAGTCTTTCATCCCCCTAGCACCACTTGCAACAACTCCTACAATTTTAATATTAGGATTTATTGATTTTGCAGCAACAGCAGCACCTGCAATCAATCCTCCTCCACCAATTGGGATTACTAAAACATCTAAATCTTCAATTTGTTCTACTATTTCTATTCCAATAGTTCCTTGTCCTGCAATTACTTTATCATTAGCAAAAGCATGAATAAATGTTTTACTCTTCTCTTCGCAAAATTTAATTGCAGCTGCATATGCTTCATCATAGTTTTGTCCAGTTAGAACAACATTTGCTCCATATTGTTTAACACCACTTACTTTTGTAAGGGGTGTAGCTTCAGGCATAAATATAGTTGCATCACATCCAAAATAGTTTCCTGCATAAGCAATACCTTGTGCATGATTTCCAGCACTTGCTGCTACTATTCCTATATTTCTAGTCTCTTCATCTAGTGATGCAACTTTATTAAAAGCACCTCTTATTTTGAAACTTCCTGTTAATTGTAGATTCTCTTTTTTTAAGAAAACATTACTATTAAGTTTCTCACTTAAAAATGGCGCATATGTAAGGGGCGTTTTTAATATGATTCCTTCTAGTTTTGTTTTTGCTTCTTGTATATCTTTTAATGTAATCATTTTATATCTTTTCATATTTTTTGTTTGAAATGTTATCTAAAAATAGTTTTTACTATTATTATTTGAGTAAAAACTATTTTTAAATAAGGGGTAAATTACCCCTTATTTATTCTCCTTATTTATAATTTCTACTGCTTTTACCATATTTTTTAGGCTAGGAATTACTTCTTCCCATTTTCTAGTTTTTAAACCACAATCTGGATTAATCCAAAGTTGTTCTTTGGGTAAAACTTCCAAAAGTGCTTTGATTTGTTTAACAATTTCTTCCACACTTGGAATTCTTGGGCTATGGATATCATAAACACCAGGTCCAACTTCTTGTTTATAACCATGTTTTTTAAATATTTTTAAAAGTTCATTTCCACTTCTAGCTGTCTCTATTGAAATAACATCTGCATCCATGTTTTCTATTGTTTCAATAATATCATTGAACTCACTATAACACATGTGAGTATGAATTTGAGTCTCTTTTTTTGCACTACTTACACAAATTCTGAAATCTCTAACTGACCAATCTTCATAAATTTTAATTTTCTCTTTTCTTAGTGGATATCCTTCTTTAAATGCAGCTTCATCTACTTGAATTATTTTGATACCTGCATTTTGTAAGTCATTTACTTCATCACTTAGTGCAATTGCTATTTGTTTTGATACTTCATCTCTTGGTTTATCATCTCTTACAAATGACCAGTTAAGTATAGTAACAGGACCTGTTAGCATTCCTTTCATGATTTTTTTAGTTTTACTTTGAGCATAAGTAATCCAATCAACTGTCATAGCTTTTGGTCTAGATATATCTCCATATATAAAAGGAGGTTTTACACATCTACTTCCATAACTTTGTACCCAGCCATTTAAAGTAAAGCCATAACCTTTTAGTTGTTCACCAAAATATTCAACCATGTCATTTCGCTCAGGTTCTCCATGAACTAAAACATCTAAATTACACTCCTCTTGAAAAGCTACACATTCATCAATATAATCTTTCATAGATTTTGTATAATCTTCTTTTGTGATTTTATTTGTTTTAAAATCACTTCTTGATTTTCTTATTTCACTTGTTTGTGGAAAAGAACCAATAGTTGTTGTAACAAGAGCATCATACTTTAAAGCCTCTTTTTGTATCTTAATTCTCTCTTCATACTTTCCTTCTCTATTAAATGTTTTAAAGTTTTCAACTCTAGTTTGTACTTCTTTATCATGTATTAAAGGAGAAGTTTTTCTACTTTTGTTTGAATCTTTATTTTTATTTAACTCTTCAAGTTCTTTATTGTCTAAATTCCCAATTCCTTTATAAAAAACTTTTGAAAGAAGTACAACTTCATCAAGTTTCTCGCAAGCGAAACTCAACCAATTTTTAATTTCTTCATCAAGTTTATTTTCATATTTTAGTGTAAAAGGAGTATGTAGAAGTGAACAAGATGATGAGATTATGATTTTATCTTTATCAATTACTTCTGATATCTTAGTTAATAAATCAAAAGATCTTTTAATATCGTTTTTCCAAATATTCCTTCCATCAACTACTCCTGCAATTAAGTTTTTCCCTGAATTTGCAATGATTTCTAATGAGTCTATATTTTCACTTCCATATAAAAAGTCAAGTCCTAATCCCCATATTGGAGTATTAACTAAAATCTTTGTTGCTTCATTTGAGTGTTCAAAATATGTAGTAACTATTAGTTTTATATTGTTTGTTGTAAGGCATAGTGCATCATATGTTGGTTTTATAAGACTTAAAATTTTTGCCTCATTGTCTTTTACAAAGATTGGTTCATCTATTTGAATAGTCACAACTTCATCAAGTTTTGATAACTCATAAAATAGCTCTATATAAATTGGTAATATTTTGTGTAACAACTCAAAAGTATCACCCCTATCAACTCTTTTTGATAAAGCTAAAAATGTAATAGGACCAATAAGGTTTATTTTTGTTTTTATTCCTAGTTTTTTTGCTTCTTTGTATTCATTAATTATTTTTGAAGCATTTAGTTTATACTCATCTGCTAAACTAAGTTCTGGAACTATATAGTGATAATTTGTATTAAACCATTTTGTCATCTCCATAGCAACTGAAGATTTATTTCCCCTAGCCATTGCAAAATATAGTTCTTCACCTCTTAAGTCTTTAAATCTTTTTGGAATAGCATTTAACATAATTGCTGTGTCTAAAACATTGTCATAAAGACTAAAGTCATTTGAACTTATATATGAAATACCAGCTTCTTTTTGATAATTCCAATGTCTTTTTTTAAGTTCACTTGCAACTTTTTGCACTTCATTAAATGAGCAGTTTTTTGCCCAATAACTCTCTAATACTTTTTTTAACTCTCTTTGTTCTCCAATTCTTGGAAAACCTACGATATATGTGCTTTCTAGCATTTTATTATCCTTAATATATTTTATGTTTATGATTTTTTGTTTGTTGATTAAAGAGTAATAAGTGGGGGATGAACGCCAGTACGTCTAAAGGCAAAATGCGTTGAATAGTATGGACATCTTGGAATAAATTTAAAGTTTGAGATTGCTAGTTTTGTTTTTAATCTAAAGACACAATCACAATAACAAGGTTTTGAATATGCAGCATAAGTTGCAGTGTTTAAAATGAGTTCTTCTAAAGGAGGGGATTCTTCTTCATCTTCATCGCAAAGACTTGAGTAGATAAAAGCAGTTTTTTTAGAGCGTACTTCATTGTCATTAAGTTTTTTTGCAGTCGAATATGCAGTGATTGCTGATAATGAAAAGTAGTTTTTTCTAAAACCTTTTAAATGTCTCAATTGTTTTTCCCTTTTTAAAAATAGAATATATGTTATTAAAGCTTAATTACAAATAAAAATTATTATGCTAGACTTTCAAAAAAGAAAAGGGGTAACATACTTTTTTAAGTATGAAAATAATAATTTGAAATTTACATTTGTAACACTGTTTCCAAATCTTATTGAGCCTTATTTTTATGATTCAATATTAAAAAGAGCAGTAGAAGATAACTTTATATCATATGAATTTTATAATCCAAGGGATTATACAGAAAATAAACATAAAAAGACAGATAAACAAATGGTTGGCGGAGGAGCAGGGATGTTAATGACCCCCCAACCACTATTTGATTGTTTAGATGAAATAAAAATCAAAAATCCTGATGCTTACATTATTTTTCCATTAGCTGCTGCAAAACCTTTTAATCAAAAAGATGCAAAAAGATTAGCAAAGAAAAAAAACATAGTTATTGTAAGTGGAAGATATGAAGGAATTGATGAAAGAGTTATAGAAAAGTATGCAAATGAAGTATTTAGTATAGGTGAATATATACTAACTGGTGGAGAATTACCTTCATTAGTTATGGCAGATGCAATTTCTAGAAATGTTGAAGGTGTACTTGGAAATGCTGACTCATTAGTAATGGAAAGTTATGAAAATAATCTTTTAGAGGCTCCATCTTTTACAAAACCTGAAAATTTCCAAAAATTAAGTATAGTTAAAGAATTTTTAAAGGGAAATCATAGTAAAATTGCCGACTTGAAAAATAATCTGGCTATTTGCAAAACAAAATATTATAGACCAGGTTTAATCACGAATAAAAAAATAAAATAGAAGTGTGATACCCCGCAACTTGCAAATGCGGGCACTTTCACCAAAGGGAAATACAATGAAAAATAGATACATTGCGAGCTTTGAAGCAGCGCAAATTGCAGAAAAAGAGATTCCTCAATTTAGAGCGGGTGATACTGTTAGACTTGGTATTGAAATTAAAGAGGGTGAGAAAAAAAGAGTTCAGTCTTTCGAAGGTATTGTTATTGCAAGAAGTGCTGAAGGTGTAAGCGCTACTCTTACAGTAAGAAAAATTGGAGCTAACTCAGTTGGTGTTGAAAGAATTTTCCCATTATATTCAGAGTCAATTAAAACTTTTGAAGTAATAAGAAGAGGTAGAGTAAGAAGAGCTAAACTTCATTACTTAAGAGGATTAACTGGTAAAAAAGCTAGAATTAAAGAGCTTAAAAAGTAATCTTTTATTAGTCGAAGTTTTTACTTCGACTTTTTCTTCTTATGCTTGACTTTAAAGTCTTAATTCATACAGCACTTCAACCAGAAGCACAATATTTAATCAACTACTATAAACTCAAACAAGACATTTCTGTTCAAAATTTCAAACTATTTTTTAATGATAATATTATTTTAATAGTTTCAGGTATGGGTAAAAAAAATACTATAGATTCTTTAAAATATGTATTTGAAAACTATAATATTAAAAAAGCTATAAATGTTGGAATTGTAGGGTGTTGTGATGAAAGTGTAAAAATAGGGACACTATTTTGTACAAATAGAATACTACTAAATATAAATTTTGCACCAATTACTACAGTTGAGGAACCTCTTAATAGTGATGAAAACTTAGAAACACTCTTAGTAGATATGGAAAGTTCACATTTTAAAGAAATTTGTTTAAAATATATAAAAGATGTATATATTTTTAAGGTGGTTTCTGATTATTTAGATGTAACAATTCCTAAAAAATCATTTGTTATTGAGCTTATTCAAAAAAGCTTTAAATCGTGGGAAAAATATATATGAGTATAGAAAAATTTAATGAGCACATTACAAAAACTAATTATGAAAATCTAAAAGAGAAAAATAAAGAGTTTATCAAAGAGATATATTTAAAATATCTTTTTTCATATCAAGAGTTAAAACAACTAATCGATTTTGCAATTGATTTTAATATGTGGAATGAAAAAGAGCTTTATGAAGTTTTTGAAGAAAAGTATCCTTCAAGAAAAAATGCCTTTAATCATATAAGAAAGATTTGGGAAGAGTTAAAGTCATCTTCAAACTCATATAAAAGTTTTGATGAAAAAGCTTACGAAAAACCTAGAAGATTCTCTTTTAATGAGATAAAAAAAGAGAGTGTTGGTCTTGGTTCTTGTCCTGTTGCAAGTGAAAGTACTAGATGTTGTAATTTACTAACTTTAGATGCGGTTCAGTCTTGTGGTTTTGATTGCTCTTATTGTTCTATTCAATCCTTTTACAATCAAGATAAAATAGGCTTTGATGTAAATTTCAAAGATAATTTAAAAAAACTAAAACTTGATCCAAATTATACTTATCATATAGGAACAGGACAGAGTTCTGATTCTCTTATGTGGGGAAATAAAGATGGTCTTTTAGATGCACTATTTGATTTTGCAAGAAAAAACCAAAATGTTATTTTAGAGTTTAAAACAAAATCAAACAACATAAAATACTTTTTGGAAAATGATGTTCCAGCAAATATTATTTGTACTTGGTCCTTAAATACACCTACAATCATAAAAAATGAAGAACATCTAACAGCAACATTAGAGCAAAGAGTTGATGCTGCAAAAGCTTTAGCAAGTAAAGGTGTAATTGTAGGCTTTCACTTTCATCCAATTGTTCATTATGAAAACTATTTAGATGAGTATAAAGAGGTTTTTGATAAATTAATAGCTGAATTTAATCCAGATGATGTAGCTTTAGTATCCTTTGGAACACTTACCTTTATAAAACCAGTTATAAATAAAATAAAAAGTAGAGATTTTAAATCAAAAATCTTACAAATGCCCTTTGAAGAGATAAATAAAAAACAATCATATCCCTATGAAATAAAAAAAGAGATGTTTAAATTTGCCTATGACTCTTTTAAAGCATGGCACAATAAGGTATACTTCTATTTATGCATGGAAGACCACAAACTTTGGAAAGATTGTTTTGGTTATGAATATTTTTCTAACAATCAAATGGAAGATATGATGAAAATGTCGTATTTAAGCAAAATAAATAAAAGAAGATAAATGAATATACTTGAAATAGATAAATTAAGCTTTTCGTATGATAAACAAGTTATTCTTGAGGATATAAGTTTAACAATAAAAGAGAATGATTTTTTAGCAATTATTGGACCTAATGGTGGAGGAAAATCTACCTTATTAAAAGCAATTTTGGGAATAAACAAAGTTAAAAAAGGGAAAATTAAATTCCTAGGTTCTAAGGTTGAAAAAAATATTTCTACAATAGGGTATGTTCCTCAAAATACAAATGTAAATGTAAATTTTCCAATAAAAGTAATTGAAGTAGTAATGATGGGCCATGTTGGACATAAGCGACCATTACTTGGCTATAAAAAAGAAGAGATTGCTTGTGCTATGGGTGCTTTAGAACAAGTTGGTATGCAAGATTTTGCCAATGTAAAAATTGGAACACTTTCAGGAGGGCAAAGGCAAAGGGTAATGATAGCCCGTGCACTTTGTGCTCATCCTAAAATTTTACTTTTAGATGAACCAACAGCTAGTATTGATGTTGATGGACAAAAACAGATTTATGATTTATTAAAACTTTTAAATAAATCAATTACAATTGTTGTAGTTAGCCATGACATTTCGGTTATTTTGGGGTATGCTTCAAAAGTAGCTCATATAAATAAAAAATTGACTTTTCATGATATCTCAAATAGAAAAAGTGATATTCCAAATGCTGATAATCATTTTTGTGAAGTTGAAATGCTTCAATTACTTGGAACTAATGTTGGTACTAAAAAGAGTTGCAGATGTTAGAAGCATTAAATTATTCATTTATTCAAAATGCAATTATTGCAGGATTGTTAGTTAGTATTGCTGCTGGAATTATTGGCTCATTGATTGTTGTAAATAGAATGGTATTTTTAGCAGGTGGGATGGCACACACTTCTTATGGTGGAATTGGTATTGCTATTTATTTTGGACTTCCTATTTTTTTAGGAGCTACTGTATTTTCAATTGGGGCTGCACTTTTAATGTCATATTTGACTCTTTATCAAAGGGAAAGAATAGATACATTTATTGGTCTTATTTGGGCTTGTGGTATGGCTATTGGAATTATTTTAGTTGATTTAACACCTGGTTATAATGTGGATTTGATGAGTTATTTGTTTGGATCAATCTTAGCAGTGGGAAGTGATGATTTAGTTTTTATGTCAATATTAGTAGTTTTTATAATTGCAATAGTAAGTCTTTTTTATAGGGATATTTTAGCTGTTTCATATGATAGTGAATATGCCTCTTTAAGAGGAATAAATGTAAAAGTATTTTATACCTTGATTTTAGTTTTATCAGCACTAACAGTTGTAATTGCTATAAAAGTTGTGGGATTGATTTTGGTAATTGCTCTTTTGACGATTCCAATATATATTGCTGAAAAACTATCGAATTCATTATATGGTATGATGGCAATATCAGCTCTTTTATCTTCACTTTTTACGCTAGTTGGACTCTATTTATCTTATACATATAATTTAACTTCAGGGGCAACTATAATAATTGTAAGCGCAATGTCACTATTTATGTTTATAATATATAAAAAAATTAGAGTTGGTGTTTAATGTTACATGAAATAGTTGACTTCATCGTTCAAACAGTTGGAAGTTTAGGTTATATAGGAATATTTATTATGATGTTTTTAGAAAGCTCTTTTTTCCCTTTTCCTAGTGAAGTAGTTATGGTACCAGCTGGATATTTAGCCTTTCAAGGTGAGATGAATATGGGTATTGCAATTATTTGTGGAATATTGGGAAGTTTATCAGGTGCTTTATTTAACTATTACTTAGCTGTAAAATTTGGAAGAAAGTTTTTAATTAAATATGGAAAATATTTTTTTATAAATGAAGAGACTATAAACAAAATGGAAAAGTTTTTTAAAGATCATGGGCATATTTCAACTTTTTCAGGGAGATTGATTCCAGCTGTTAGACAATATATCTCGTTTCCAGCAGGTTTAGCGAAAATGAATATCTTTTTATTTTCCTTATATACTAGCTTAGGAGCTGCTGTTTGGGTTATAATCTTGGTTTTAGTTGGGTACTTTATAGGAGATAATCAACTTTTAATCAAAGAATATTTAAGATATATTGTTATTGCTCTTTTAATAATTCTAAGCATAGTTGCATATTTATATTATAAAAATTATAAAAGAAAAAATGTAAGCTTATGAAAGTAATAGTTACAGGATACAGTTCAGGAATTGGAAAAGCGATTTCTGATATTTTAAGTAGTAACGGTTTTGAAGTAATAAAATTATATAGTAGGTTAAATGATTTTGATTCTTTAGAAAAAGAGATAAAATCTTTACTTAAAGAAAACGATATCAATATTTTGGTAAATTGTGCAGGTATTGGTATTTTTAAACCTCATGAAGAGATATCATTAGCTAAAATAAAAGAGTTGATTGATGTTAATTTAACAGCACCAATTATTTTATCAAATTTACTCCTTAGAAGTTTGAAAAAAACAAAGGGACATATTATAAATATAGCTTCAATAGAAGCTACAAGACATTCTAAGTTTTCAGCACTTTATACTGCAACAAAATCAGGACTTAGGGATTTTGGTTTAGCACTATTTGAAGAGCTTAGACGAAGTGATGTAAAAGTTACAACAATAAATCCAGACCTTACAAAAACAAATTTTTTCGATGATTTTAATTTTGAACCAGGAGATAGTAAGAATTCATATCTAATAGCAGAAGATATTGCAAAAAGCGTATTAGAAATTATTAATTATAATGGTGTTATTACTGATATAACAATTAGGCCTCAAAAACTAGAGATAAAAAAGAAGATTTAATATGAGTGAAAAGAATATAGAACAAATTGAACAGTTAGTTCAAATACTTAATAGTGAAATATTAGAGTTTAAAACAGATAATAATAATAGTGTTCACCCTTATGATATCTCTGAACAACTTTTAAAACTTAGAGATATTGATGAAGATGAATACTCTAAAATGCTTAAAAAAATCCCAAGTGTTCTTCTTGCTGAAGTTTTATCTGAGATGCCAGATATTGTCCAAGAAGAGATTAGTGATCATATCAGTACTAAAAAAATTGTTGCAATTACATCAAGTATGGATACCGATGATGCAGCTGACTTTATCCAAAATATTTCTGAAGAAAATGAAGAATTAGCACAAGAGATTTTAGAAAGTTTTGATGATGAAGATAAAGAGTTACTTGAACAACTTATCTCTTATAATGATGATGAAGCCGGTGCTTATATGCAAACAGAGCTTTTTAGTGCAAGAGAAGATGAAAAAATCGGTGATGCAATAAAAAGGTTAAAAGAGTTAAAAGAGATTGGAGAAGTTGATAATATTTGGCATTGTCATATTACAGATAAGCGTGGCGTTTATTTAGGAAGTGTTGGATTAGAAGAGCTTATTATTTTTGAACATGATATGAAGTTTTCTGATGTTCCAAGCGATAAACTAAGAAATTATAATGTATCCCATAAAGCTGACCTAAAAGAAGTGGTAGATATGGTTACAAACTATAACTTATCTAGTTTACCTGTTGTGGATAATAAAAATAGACTTATTGGTAGAATTACATCAGATGACGTTTATGACATTATCCAAGATAGTGCAACTGAGCAAATCTATAACATGGCAGGGGTTAATGATGAAGCTGAGCAAGAAGAGAGCATGTATCAAATTGGAAAGAGTAGAGCAATTTGGTTAGGTGTAAACTTGCTTACTGCTATTGCTGCTTCTATTGTAATTGGTATGTTTGATGCAACTATTCAATCTCTTGTTGCCTTGGCAGTACTTATGCCTATAGTAGCTTCTATGGGTGGAAATGCGGGAACACAAACATTAACCGTAACTGTAAGACAGATGGCTTTAGGTGATATTGAAAATGAAGATGCAAAAAAAACTATAATAAAAGAAGTAATAATATCTTTGGTAAATGGTTTGCTTTTTGCAGGAGTAATAGGAGTAATAGCATATTTATGGTTTAAATTGCCACTCTTAGGTCTTGTTATTGCAATGTCTATGGTTATCAATCTAATTAGTGCAGGTTTTTTTGGTGCAGTTATACCTTTAACTTTACAAAAATTAAAAATAGACCCAGCAATTGGAAGTACAGTATTACTTACAACTGTTACTGATGTTGTTGGCTTTTTTAGTTTCTTAGGACTTGCAACTTTAATACTTCTATAATTAGATTATTGGTCTTTTGTACCTCATGAAATATAGTGATGGGAGTGCAAGACCAAAACTAATCGCTCCAATAATAGAGACTGATTTTAATCCATTGTCAATGAATATGGCGATTAATTCAATACTTACTCCATGGGAATTCATGTCAACTAAACTTATCATTGCTGTAAAAGCATAAGTTCCTGGAATCATAGGAATAATAGAAGCAACAGTATAAATAGGTCTTGGAACTAAGTTCTTTTTAGACCAATAAAGTGCAATTATACCAATAATAACAGAAGCTAAAAATGTTGATAATTCTATTGTCAAATGTAAAGTTATAAAAAATTCTCTACAAGTATAAACAATAGCTCCACCCATAGCACAATATTTTAGTGCTGACTTTGGTACATTAAAAAGCATTGCAAATCCAACAGCTGGAATAGCTGCAAAAATAGCATGCAAAAGAATATTTTCTAAAGTATCAATCATCTCACCATCCTTTTATATTAAAAACTGACATGGCAATAATTATTCCAATAGAAGTTGCAAGTGTCAAAAGTGAAGCCTGCATCCAACGCCCCCAAGCCATTGATAAATACCCTTTAGTTGCATCAAGCATTGAGTTTATAAAGGGAAATCCGGGAACTAAAAGTAAAACAGAAGCTGATAAAACAATATTTGAAGTGGAACTAATATTAAAATATGATGCTAAGTGTGCAATTGCTGTTGCAAAAAAAGCAGTAATTCCAAAAGTTAAAATCAATACAAATTTCTTTTTTGCTAATTCTTGTCTTATTATCATAGCAATAGAAGAAGCGAAAAAAGTTACAAAAAAGCCATTAAAATCTATACCTCTTAAGTATCCAAAAGAAGCACAAGACAAGCCCACCATAAAAACCACAAGCCATCTATTGTAATAGTTTGGTTTTATATTTTTTAAAGTAGTAGTTATATAATCAGCAGTCAAATTAGGATTTTTCTCAGCATCTATTGTCATTTTTTGTACATCATAAACAATTGACATATTAATTGGTTTGTGATGTGAACGCCTTGTTGTAGTTACTGATTGGGAGTCTTTTAAAGTAGTTAAAACAATAGCAGAAGGTATTAAAGATATCTCTACAGAATCAACACCTAAAGCACGACCAAGTCTTTGTGCAGTTTGTTCTATTAGAATACTTTCAGCTCCAAATTCTAACATTAATACAGCTGATTTTATAACAGCTCTTGTAATTTCAGTTTGTTCTTCATAATTCATTAGTTTTTTCCATAAAAGTATTTTATCACTTTTATTAAAAAACTAATGAATATAATTGTATAAAAAATAATATATTTTAAATTAAAGACTTTTAATAGTAATATTTTCTTCTTTTCATAATATCTTTAGGACGGATATTGAAGTACCGAATAAATGCATTTGTAAAGCTCTGTTGATATTTATACCCTACAAAGTTCGAAATTTCAGAAATAGAAAATTCACTTTTTTCAATAAGTTCTTTTGCATGAATCATTTTTTGCTCAAGTATCATATTTCCAGGAGTAGTATTAAATAGTTTTTTAAATCCATATTTGAGTTTAAACTCATTAATAGCTACTTTTTTAGATAAGTTAAGTACAGTTAAAAAGTCTTTATTTTGTAAAATTATTTCCCTTGCTTTATATAAAGCTTCTATATCTTCTTTTGTTATTTTGACTTTCTTATCTTTTGTACTTTGTTTATGAAAAGTTAATTCATTAAATTCATTGTAAATAATTTCTAAGATTTTACTTTGCATATAAACATCATGTAATCCACCATGAAAAGGTGAAGTAAATAATTCTTTAGCTAAATGAATATTATTTGAATTTTTGCATTTTAAAGTTGTACTTGATTCTTTTTGAATATTTTTGGAGTTTAAATCAAGAATTTCCGAGAAGTTTTTTTCAATAAAGTTTTTTTCAATAAATAAACCAATTCCATTAGAAGAATGATTAAATATAGTTGTGATATCAAATTCATTTATATATGAAATTTTTGTTTCATTTTTTTTTAATATTATACTTTTATTTAAAATATTATCATTATAGGTTACTGTGCCATCTAATAATATTCCCACATAAATACCATTCATTTTTTGATTTGATTGAATTTTAATATTATTACTAGTTAAAACTTTTGATTTAAAAAATAAAATATCATCATTAATAATTTTTTTTTGTGAACTTATTGAACCAATATTGTCAGGAAAAGTTAATGTATAGTTATTTTCTGATGAAAATCTACTAAGTAACTTACCTATATCATCTTGCGTAAAATTATAAGACATTTAATCCCTTATTAATAAAAAATAAACCGAAATCAGTAAATTTTTACTTGAATTTGATAATTAATATCATTATAATCTGAATTGATTTAAAAAATGTTTAATAGAAGGAAAAAATGATGAAAAGGTTTAAAATAAAAAAGCTTTTTTTAATATTTTGTGTATCTAATACTATCTTAGTAGGTTCAGAAGTAGCAACAAATTTGGGAGATGTTTTAGTTAGTGCAAATAAAATTGAAGAAAATATACAAGATGTCCCTCAGAGTATTACTGTAATAAGTGAAGAGGAGATAGAAGAAAAAGGAATTAAAAACATTGCAGATGTGATAACTGAAATCCCCAATATGTATATTTCTCCAAGTCATGGTGGGGCATTAAATTTTAGAGGGTTAAATACTTCTATGTTTACAAATAATAATTCTGTTGTAATTTATATAGATGGAATACCTACTACAGATAGAAATTCATTTGATGTTTCATTGGAGAATGTGGAAAGTATAGAAGTTTTAAGAGGACCACAAGGGACACTTTATGGTAAAGATGCAATTGGTGGTGTAATTAATATTATAACAAAGAAGCCTAGTAATTTTTTATCTGGAAGTATCGGTATGGAATATGGGAGTAATAATTATTTACTAAATACTTTTAATTTAAATATTCCTTTTATAGATAATAAACTTTTTTTTAATATTAATGGAACAATCAATTCAGATGATGGTTGGGTAACTAATACTTATAATGGAGATGACAAAGCAGCCAAAGAAAAAGAAAAAAGGTTTAGTACTTCTCTTTTATATAATTTAAATGATGAACTTTCTACAAAATTAGTTTTAAAAAAGGAAAAATATGAAAATTATTGGGGGAATGATGAAGGTATTTTAAGTGCTGTAATTCTAAGTGAGTTTAATAGAAATTCAGCAAAGAATACAAGTTTTGACATGCCATCAGTCGAAAAAGGAAATATTAACTCACAGAGTTTAAATGTCAAATATGAGAGAGAAGAGTATTTAGTTGATGCTATTGCTACTCATAAAAAAGTAGACTTTGATAGTTTATTTGATGCAGATTTTACAAGTGGAACTATTTATGATGGATCATATATGCAACGTGATTCTATTACAGATACGTATACAGGAGAAATACGAATATCTAATAACAATAATAGTAAAGGTATCAAATGGATAGGGGGAATTTATACAGATACAGAAGAGAAAAAATATAATCCATATAGTCTGAATTATCATATAAATAATATACCATATATGAGTGGAAATGCTGTCTCTACATCTAATAGTGATACTCAAGCTTTATTTGCTCAAACAATTATTCCAATAAATAATAAAATGGATCTTACGATTGGGGGAAGATATCAAAGAATTAAAAAATCAATAGATATGACTGTTTCTAGTTATACTATGGGAAGTGGCTCATCAAGTTTTGATTTTGATGCAGAGAAAACATGGAATACTTTTATTCCTAAACTTGCTTTATCTTATAAATTAAATGACAATTTTACTACATATGCCTCTTTTTCAAAAGGATATATGACTGGAGGATTTAATAATTATGCTTCTTCTACAAATGTAGAACAAAATAGCTTTGAACCTCAAGAATCAGTAAATTATGAGATTGGAATCAAAGGATATTTAGATAATTTTATCTTTACAGCTTCAATATTTAAAATGGACATAAAAAATATACATGTATATAGACAAGTACTTGGAAATTATTATACTGATAATGCAGATAAAGGGTCTTCGCAAGGAATAGAGTTTGATTTTACTTATTACCCTTATGAGAGTATAGAGTTAAGTGGTGCTTTTGGTTTTATAAGCACTAAGTATGATTCTTTTAATGCAGGAGATTATGATTTTAGTGGTGAAAAAATAGAAAATACTCCATCTCATACTGCAAATTTAAGTATTGCTTATTATCACCCAAAAGGGTTTTATGCAAGAGGAGATATAAGAAATAAAGGTTCTATGTACTTTTATGATGATAGACAAAAGAATTTTCTAAAAAATGATGGATATACAACAGTAGATGTTAAATTGGGTTATAAATTCTCAGATTTTGACATTTATGGATATGTTAAAAATTTGACAGATAAAGAGTATATTACATATTATAACTCAAATTCAATAGTATCTCTTGCCTCTTATGGTGATAGAAGAATGTTTGGTGTTGGGGTAAAATATAAATTCTAATAACTTATTTTATAGGTTTTTTTTAATTTTCCATAAAAGTAAGTTTACTTTTATGGAAAATGATAGTAATTTATTAGATTAAAAATTACCACTCAAACTGAAATGTTGTATGTACGATTTTAAATTTCTTTTTTAAATCATGATTTATGTTATGTAAGATATCTTCATAATTATCAATATATTTTGAATCAATTTTGACATGTGCCGTCATATTGTACATATCTTGGGTAATTTCCCAAATATGCACATCATGTAATTCTATAACTTTATTATTTTTTTCTATAAAAGCTTTTACTTTTTCTATTTCCACTGGAGAAGTTTCCATTAAGATATTTGTAGAACTTTTTAATATACCTATTGCCCATTTCCCAATAACTAAAGCAACTAATATTGCTAAGATAATATCAATAAAATACCAATGAGTAAAATATATTACTATATATCCAATAATAATTGCTACAGAAGATAGAGCATCACTTAGCATATGGATAAAAGATGATTTTAAATTAATATTATTTTTATCTCCTTGCATTAAAATTACACCAGTAATAATATTCACAACAAGTCCAATAGTCGCAACAATCATAGCAATTTTTATATCAATAACTTCAGGATTTAAAAATCGTTCAATGGCTTCATAAATAATCCACAAAATAGATAAAACTATTGTTATACCATTTATAAATGCAGCTAAAACTTCAGCTCTATAATATCCAAAAGTTTTTTCAAGTGGGGCTTGTTTACTTGCAATTATAATTGCTAAAAGTGAAATTATAAGTGCAAAGGAGTGCGTAAACATATGTATAGCATCAGAAACAAGAGCTAATGAATTTGATAAAAAGCCATAAAAAAATTCTGCAAACATTGTAATAAGTGTAATACCTAATGCCCACTTTAATACCTTTTTATCTGTTCCTCTATGGTCATGTGAGTGATCATGTGAATGTTCTTTTTCATGACTATGTGAGCAATTATGCCCATGATGATGTTCGTGTTTATGATCATGATGGTTTTTATCATCAAGAAAAGGCTTATGATCATTTAACCCAAATTTACAAGTTCCCATATTTATTTCCTTTATTTTCCATATACTTTGATTATTTCTAATAGATTATCAATTTGTGCTTCAGCTTCTGAGCTTGTGCCTTTTTTTATATTTTCTATTAAGTGACCTTTTGCATAATGTTCTATATAAGAACTTATCATACCGCTTACAGCACCTTTTATAGCAGTCAATTGTCTAATGGTTTCATAAGGGTCATTATCTAAATTGAACTTTTCGTCATTAAATTTATTTTTTAAAGAATGAACTTGCCCATGAATTCTGCTAATCCTATTTTGTAACTTTTTTCTCTCCACATCACAACAATATGCCATTTTTATTCCTTAGTATAGTATACCCCTCTATAGTATATAATTTTAACTTAAATTCAATTGATAATCAATATTAAATTATTATAAAAGATAATTATCGTTCTTTTGAAAATTAATAATAATAGTTTCTTGTTTTAATTACATCTATAGGACGAAGGCCAAAAAAATGAATAAATGCATTACTGAAACTTTGTTGATATTTGTATCCAACAAAGTTTGCAATTTCTGCAATAGAGTATTCGCTTGTTTCTAAAAGTTGTTTTGCATGTAACATTTTCTGTTCAAGTATCATATTCCCAGGACTAGTACTAAAAAGTTTTTTAAATCCATATTTTAGTTTAAATTCATTAATAGCTACTTTCTTTGCTAAAGTACTTAAATCCGGGAATTCATGGGTCAAAAGTATAATATCTCGAGCTTTATATAAAGCTTCTATATCTTCATTTGAGAGTTTTATTTTTTCTTTTGTATTACATTTAGGACAAGATAATATTTCATTAAATTCATTATAAATTATTTCTAAACATTTACTTTGTAAATAAATATTGTGTAATCCTCCATGAAAAGGAGAATTATATAATTCTTTAGCAAGGTGGAGATTTTTTGAAATATCTTTTCTATAAATAGATAATGATGGAAGTTTATTTGAATTTTTTTCTTTTATATCGTTTATGTGACTAAAGTGATTTAAAAAGTTTTTCTCTAAAAAATCATTTCTTAGAATTATTCCTATTCCTTTTGATGAAGAATTTTGATCTATTATAGTAGTGGAATCATATTCATTTATATATTTTATATAAAGATTATTTTTCTTAAAAGTTTCAACTTGATTGTTCATATTATCTTTATAGTGTATTTTACCATCTAATATGATACTAATTACTAAACCCTTTACTTCAGAGATAGCTTGTAAAGCAAGAGTTTTATTTGCAAGTGCATGTGTTTTAAAAAGAAAAATATCTTCAGTAACAATTTCTTTTTTGCATGACATAAAACCCAGATTATCTGGGAAATTGATTTTGTAATCTTCTTTTAAAGTTGATGAACACATAAATTCACTCATATTGTTTAATGTAAAATTATAAGACATTTTATCCCTTAATATTAAAAAAAAATACTGATTTCTTAAAAACATACTTGAAGTTGAGAATTATTATCATTATAATCCAGAATTATTTAATATATCATTAATCTAGGGAGAGAAAATGAAAAAAGTAAATTTAGTGAAATATATTACTTGTTCCTTAATTGTGAGTTCTACTTTATATGCTAATCAAAACGTTACACTTGATGAGGTAATGGTAAGTGCAAATAAAGTTGAAGAAAGTATATCTGATGTACCTCAAAGTATTACGGTGATTACAAATGAAGAATTAGAAGAAAAAGGAATAAAAAAAGTTTTTGATGTTGTAAAAGAAGTACCTAATATGAATATAAGAGGAAATACAGGGATGGGGACTAATTTGTCATTTAGAGGATTGAATAGTTCTATGTTTACAAATAATAATCCTGTTGTCATTTATGTAGATGGTGTTCCTTATTATGATAGATATGATTTTGATCCCTCATTGGTTAATGTAGAACAAATAGAAATATTAAGAGGACCTCAAGGTACACTTTATGGGAAAGATGCCATAGGTGCAGTTATAAATATTATTACTAAAACACCTGAAAATGAATGGAGAGGAGCAATAGGTGCTGAATATGGCAATTATAACTATATGAGAACAACTCTAAATGCTAGTGGAGCTTTAATCAAAGATAAATTATTTGCTGGAATAAATGGATCATTTAAAAGTGATGATGGTTGGATTACTAATCATCATGAAGGCATGAATAAAAATGCTAATAAAAAGCAAGATAGAAAAACAAGTGGGTTTTTTTTATATAAAGCAAGTGATGAATTTTTGACTAAATTAACATTAACTGATAATTACAAGAAAAATTACTTTATTGATGGGTTTGGCTCAGATCCGAGTTTAGATATAAATAGCTTAAAACGTAAAACAGCGAAGAATGTAAATTTTGATGTGCCGACATTTGAAAAAACAAAAGTAAAATCTCAAGCAATAAATTTATCATATGAAGTGGAAAAATTTAAGATTGATTCAACAACTACACATAAAAAGTTTGATTTAGATGGACAGTATGATACTGATAACCAAGCAAATAATACTAATGATGGCTTAACACAATTCAATTATACAAACACAGATACTTGGACACAAGAAATTAAACTTACAAGTAAAAATCAAGATATAAAGTGGATTAGTGGTGTTTATTTTGATAAAGAAAAAAGAGAACAAGGTCCTTATGGAGCAGAACAACTTTATATGGGGGCTATTTATGTAGGAGATGCATATTCTACAAGTAATAGTAAAACTCAAGCAATTTTTGGGCAAACAATGATTCCTTTGGGAGAAAAATTTGAATTAACCTTAGGTGCTAGGTATCAAAAAATAAAAAAAGAGATAGATGCTATTGCTAAATCAAGTTGGGGAGGTGTATCAAATTCTGATATAAATTATAATGATGAAAAGACTTGGAATAGTTTTTTACCTAAAGTTGCTATTTCATATAAAGTTAATGATAATTTAAAAACTTTTGCTTCTATTACAAAAGGTTATATGCCAGGTGGCTTTAACTACTACCCCTCAAATTCAAGTAGTGAAGACAATACTTTTGAGCCACAAGAATCAATTAATTATGAAATTGGTATGAAATACTTGGGCGAAAATTATTCTATTAATGCTTCAATTTTTAGAATGAATATTGAAGATATTCATGTTTATAAACAATTAAGTGGAAGCACTATTTTTCAAACATCAAATGCAAAGAAAGCTCACTCTCAAGGAATAGAAGTTGATGGAAGGTATTATTTAACTAATAATATAGAATTATCAGGAGCAGTAGGTTTTATACAAGCTAAATATGATGACTATGATAATGGAACTAAAAAATTTGATGGGAATAAAATAGAATATACTCCAAATTATACGGCTAGTTTAGGGATCGCTTATATACAAGAAAAAGGTTTATATGGGAGATTAGATATTTATTCAAGAGGAGAAACAACTTTTATTGATGGGGCAAATAGTGACAGAATGATTGAATCAAACGGAGGAATTACATCAAATATAAAAGTTGGTTATAAAGTTGGTGATTGGGATATATATAGTTATATTACTAATATTACTAATGAAGATTATGTTAATTCATATATGTCAAAAAGTGGTGGATCTTGGGTTGGGTTTAATGAACCTAGACGTTTTGGTGTAGGTGCAATTTATAAATTTTAATACCAACTTAACAAAAAATAATCCCTTTAACCTAAAATAGATATTGATATAAGTTATCAATATCTATATACTCTTTATTTAAACTTTAGGACAAATATATGAAAAAATATGAAAAACAAAAACAAGGACTTTGGAGTATTATTGCTCCAGTTAATATTTATATAAAATTTGCGATGTTCTTATCAGCTATTGGCGCAATTACTTCAGTTATGGGATTCGTCCTTTTAGCATACGTTATAGGGTTGACATCAGGTGGGTCTATTAGTTTATTTGGAATAAACTTTGAATTAAAAGAATCTTTGATTCTTTTATCTGTAATTACAATTTTTTCATTTCTGGCTAAGTATTATTCTTTTGTAATATCTCATCTTGGAGCTTTTAGGTTAGAACAAATTTTAAGAGTAAAGATTACTACTCATATGTCACAAGTTCCATTAGGTCATATAATAACTATAGGTACTGGTGCGATAAAAAAAGTTTTACTTGATGATGTGAAAAACTTGCATGCTTTTGTGGCAGATAATACACCTTTTATGGCAAAAGCAATTATTTCTCCTATTGCTTCAATGATAGCACTATTTTTTATTGATTATCGATTAGCTTTTGTTGCTTTTGGTGTATTATTAATTGGTGGCATTCTTATGAGTCTTGTGATGAAGGATTCGGTGAATTATAGGAATAATTATGAACAAAGCCAATCCGAAATCAATAAAGCAGTTGTTGAATTTATTCAAGCAATGCCAGTTGTTAGAACATTTGATGATGGTACAACTTCTTTTAAACGATATAATAATTCACTTGATCGATACCGTATGCATTTAAAAGAGTGGATAGCAACAACAAGTAATCCAGCTAGAATATCTATGACTATACTAAGTCCTATGCCAACGCTTTTAGCTATAAGTATTGCTGGATTATTTTTTATGATAAATGGCACTCTTTTATTTGCTCCTTTTATTGCTGCTTTACTTGTAAGTACAGGAATGGCAGATGCAATGATACCTTTAATGTGGATGAGTAATTTTGTCAAAAAATCAACTGCAGCTGCTATAAGAATACAAGAAATTATGGCAATTCCTACTCTAAAAATAAGTGATAAAAAAGAAAAAATCGAAAATACCAATATTGTATTTGAAAATGTTTCATTTAAATATAAGGAAGAAGATAATTACGCACTTAAAGGAGTCTCTTTTGAAGTACCTAAAAATACAGTAACGGCACTTGTAGGAGCAAGTGGAGCAGGGAAAAGTACTGTAGCAAAACTTATTCCTAGATTTTGGGATGTAACAAGTGGAACTATTAAAATAGGTGATGTAAATATCAAAAATATTGATTCAGAAACTTTAATGAATACAGTTTCCTTTGTGTTTCAAGATACCTTTTTATTTAATGATACCCTTGGAAATAATATAAAAATAGCCAATAATAATGCTAGTGACGAAGATATGATACAAGCTGCAAAAGCAGCTCAAATTCATGAATTTATCCAAAGTTTACCCAATGGCTATGAAACAATGGCAGGAGATAGAGGAACAAATCTTTCAGGTGGTCAAAAACAAAGAATTACGATTGCTCGATCGATTTTAAGGAATGCTCCTATTGTAGTGCTTGATGAAGCAACTGCTTTTGCTGATCCTGAAAATGAAGAAGAAATTATCAAAGCTTTAGCAAATCTGATGAAAAATAAAACAGTTATTGTAATTGCACATAGACTCTCAACCATAAAAGATGTTAATCAAATCATAGTATTTGATAATGGTGAAATAAAAGAAAAAGGAAAGCATGAAGAACTCTTACAGATGCAAGGGATTTATGCAAATCTTTGGAGCAATTATGAAAAAGCTCAAAATTGGGATATGCAACATATAGGAGCTGAAAAATGAAAAAGAATCAATTTACCTCTATTTTTACTATTTATAAACTCACTTTAGAATTAGCAGGTGATAAAGAAAATGAGTTTAAAAAAAGTTTGATATATTTTACCTTGGCTTTTGTATCACAAGGTCTTGCTTTTGGTATGTTTTATCCTATGTTAAAATCAATGTTTGCAGAGACATTTATTTTATCAAATACTTTTTTATATTTAGGAGTAATGGCTTTGTTTAGTGTCATATCATTTTGGGCAAAATGGAAAGGGCATGATTTTGATTATACGGGTAATATAGTAGAAATAAGTCATGATATAAGAACAAAACTCGGCGTTGCACTTAGAAAAATGCCTTTAGAAAAACTTTCAAGGTATAAAACTGGAGAATTAAATTCAATCTTTTCAAGTAATGTGGATGAGTCTGTTTTACACATGGGGATGATTGCTTCTATGTTTTTACAAATCATAATTGTACCAATAACCATTGTTATTTTTACTTTCTTCGTTGACTATCGATTGGCTTTATTGATTTTATTAATTTTGCCATTTGCTATTCCTCTTTATAATTGGAAAAGAAATGATTCAAATAAAGAAAAAGTTGAATTTAATAAAGCAAATGCAATTTTAGAAGCTGATTTTATAGAATACATTCAAGGTTTACCTGTATTAAGAGCTGTGAATAAGGTTGGAGTGAATGCTCAAAATTTACATGATTCTATAGCCCATGTAAAAGAAGTACAAAAAGAAGGATTAAATAAAGGACAAATTCCCTTTGTACTTATGGGTATCTTGATTGAAATAACTTTATTGGCATTGGTTTTTATATGCTCATATTTTATATTAGATAATAGCTTATCTATTATAACTTTAGCTGCTGCTGTAATTGTTGTATCTAGATTATCAGAACCCTTATCTATTTTTTTAGGAGTAGTTTCAGTATTTGATATCATGGATTCAGCATTTAATCGAATAAAAGCTATTTTCGCTATTAATCCATTAATTATAGAAAAACCATATCAAGAGGCAGAAACTTTTGATATTACTTTTGATAATGTAAGTTTTGCTTATGAAAATCAGAAAACAAATGCACTTAAAAAAGTAAGTTTTTCTATGCCAAATAAAACAATGACAGCTATAGTTGGACATTCAGGTTGTGGTAAAACAACACTTACAAAAATGATTATGAGATATTCAGATCCCCAAACTGGAAGTATTAAAATTGGTGGAATAAATATAAAAAATATGAGTTCAATAGATTTGATGAAAAATATCTCAGTGGTATTTCAAGATGTATATTTATTTGATGATACTATTATGAATAATATTCGTATGGCAAATCAAAATGCTACGGATAAAGAAGTAGAAATTGCAGCCCAAAGTGCATTTTGTCATGAGTTTATTTCTAGGTTACCTGCTGGCTATAATACAACAATAGGAGATATTGGTGGAAGCTTAAGTGGAGGAGAAAAGCAAAGAATAAGTATAGCAAGAGCTATATTAAAAAATGCACCCATAGTAATTCTTGATGAACCCACTGCTGCTCTTGATACTCAAAGTGAAGTCGCTGTACAAAAAGCTATTGATAAACTTCTTGAAGATAAAACAGTAATAGTAATTGCTCATAGACTTTCTACTATTTCAAGTGCAGATAATATCCTTGTATTAGATAATGGAGAAGTAATTGAGATGGGTACTCATAATGAATTAGTAAATAACAAAGACAAATATTTTGATATGTGGTCTGCTCAACAAAGAGTAAAAGAATGGAGTCTGGATGCATAAATGTTCTGCTTTGAATATCCAAGCTATTTTTCTATTAGCTAGTTTATATATTACTCAATATGTGGGATTTTCTTTTTTTTCAGTTGCAATTATTGCAATCTGGCGAAAAAGTGGCATGCCATTGGAACAATTAGGCTTTTTTTCTTTAATTAGTTTAGTTTGGGTTGTAAAGTTTTTATGGGCTCCTTGGGTAGATAGATATGTTACAAAACACGAGGGATATTACTCTAGTTTTCTTAAAATAGTTCAGCTTTTATTGATTATAGCAATCTCTTTTTCTTCTTTTTTTGATGTTATTGAAGATAAATTAATCATAATTATATCTTTGGTTTTAGTGGGACTTTTAGCAGCTAGTCAAGACATAGCAACAGAGGGATTAGCTTTTAAACTTTTAAATATAAATGAAAGAGGATTGGGAGGTACTCTTAAAACAACAGGAGGAATTATTGGAAATATTGTAGGTGTTGGGGGAGCTTTAGCCATTTATGAGTATTTTGGTTGGAGTGCTACTATATTACTTTTAGCTTTTATTACAACTATTACTCTTATTCAATTATTTTTTTATAAAGAATCTAAGTGTGAAGTTGAACATACAATCCATGATATTTCATGGAGACTTTTTTATCAATTTTGGAATAAAAAGGGGCGTTTGTTATTACTTATTTTATTAATAATTTATCCAATAGGAATGAGTATGTCCTATGCTTTACTAACTCCAATATTGGTAGATGCTGGTTATTCTTTAGATAAAATTGGGTTTATAAATGGTGTAGTTGGAAGTGTTATAGGTGTTATTGCAGCCGTTATTAGTGGTTTTTTATTAAGAATATTTTCAAGGAAAACGATGCTTATTAGTATTAGTATTTTTGAAGGTTTTGGTTTTTTAACACTATTATTACTTGTTAATGGTCACTCAAATATTTTATTTGCTTCCTTATCTATGGGAATTATTTTTATAAGTTATAGTGCTTCTATGCCAATTATTCATGCGCTTATGATGGATCAATTATCAACAAAATCACCTACAACTGAATATGCTTTACAGTTTACACCTTTAATGTTAACAGGTGTTATTGCTAGTGTATTTGGTATTTCTTTATCTGGAATTTTTGGATATAACACGATGATTATTGTTTCCTCATTATTTTCATTTATCTCAATGATATATGTAGTATTATTTTTTAAAGGAATTGTAAATGAAAGAGATTAAACCATTAATAGGGATTACTATTTTATGTGTTTCTTCAATGATGGCATTTTTAGCCGTAGTAGGTCCAATTATTAGAAAACTAAATTTGCAAGAGTGGCATGCCGGTGTTATGGTAGCACTTGCTGGTATTGCTTGGATATTTTTGTCAAGATTTTGGGGTAAAAAAAGTGATATTTTTGGAAGAAAGAATATTTTATTATTAAGTATTTTTGGATTTTTCATATCTTATTTACTCTTAGCAATATTTGTAAATTATGCTGTTATTACTCCACCTTTGGTAATTATTTCTTTTATAGTTCTAATAATAACTAGACTACTTATAGGAGTCTTTTATTCAGCAATTCCGCCAGTTTGTAATGCTTTAATAGCTGATAAAGTAAAATCTGGAAAAAGAACTTCATATATGGCTAGTTTAGGTGCATCAAATGGCTTAGGAATGATTTTAGGTCCAATTATTGGCGGTGCACTGGCAACTTATGGTTTAGCTATTCCTTTATATGCTGCTGCGATTTTGCCTTTATTTGCTGTTTTTATTGCCCTTTTCTTTTTAGAAAAAGATAGAAAGATAGAAAAAATAAAAGACACACCTTTGCATTTTTTAGATAAAAGATTAAGACTTCCAATGATTGCATCATTTATTACAATGTTTAGTATAGTCACATCACAAATTTGTTTAGGATTTTTTATTCTAGATAGATTTCAAACGAATGAGATTGAAACAGCAAAAATCACAGGTTATATATTAGCCATTATTGGAGTCGTTTTTATCTTAACTCAAATTGTTGTTTCAAAATTAAAATCTGTAAAACCTATAAATTGGTTAACTTTAGGTGCAACATTTAGTGCTATTGGTTATTTATTAATAGGAATAATTACCACAAAAGAAGAATTAACGATGGCTTTTTGTATAGGAATTATTGGGCTAGGAATGATAATGCCTGCATTTTTAGCAATTACAGCAAATAGTGTAGAGGCTCATGAACAAGGAATTGCAGCTGGGACAGTATCTTCAGCACAAGGTCTTGGAATAATAGTTGGACCACTTTTAAGTACTATTTTGTATTCAATAAATCCTAATTTCCCATTTGTTTTTGCGGGAATTACATTTATAATATTGTTTGCAGTTAGCTTGTTATACAAAAAGACAAAAGTGATATGTTAGAGGTTTTGGTTTTAGCATTTGCACTTAGTATGGATGCCTTTGCTGTATCTATTGGACTTGGAATAAAAAGTAATGAAAACTTAAAAGTATTAGCATTAAAAGCTGGATTATATTTTGGTTTTTTCCAAGCTCTAATGCCATTTATTGGATATTTAGGTGGAGTTGGATTAAAAGATTATATTGGTAGTTTTGATTATATCATTGCATTTTTATTATTGCTTATAATTGCTATTAAAATGATTATGGAAGCGCTAGGAGAAAATGTTGAAGAAGAGATAACAAAAGTCTCAACAAAAATATTATTTACTTTAGCTATAGCAACAAGTATTGATGCTATGGCTGCAGGTTTTTCACTTCACTTATTTAATTTAAATATATATTTATCACT
Source organism: Arcobacter siniprincipis (SeqCode) (assembly GCF_048571125.1). Lineage (NCBI taxonomy): Bacteria > Pseudomonadati > Campylobacterota > Epsilonproteobacteria > Campylobacterales > Arcobacteraceae > Arcobacter > Arcobacter siniprincipis (SeqCode). The sequence continues at coordinate 539,831 of NZ_CP182343.1, forward strand.
ATTTATTATTGGAATTATAACATTTATATTTAGTTTTATTGGTGTTATGATTGGCTCAAAAGGAACTAAAAAGTATGAAAGTAAAGCTGAAATATTTGGTGGAATAATCTTAATAATTATTGCATTTAAAATTCTTATTCAAAATATTAACTTATAAATTACAATATACAAATAAAAAGTAAGTAAGGATTAACCAAAAGTGTGTAAAATTCCAAAAAAGAAATAAAAGGCTATTAATGAAAAAATTAACATTAATTTTTCTTACTTTATCAACTCTATTATTTATAGGTTGTTCAGATGAGAAAAAAGGTGCAGATACAACAGCAAATGAAAAAGTCATTAAAGTTGGAACTTCAGGTGCATATTTTCCATTTACATTTTATAAAGATGATAAACTACAAGGGTTTGAAATTGATGTTTGGAATGCCATTGGTAAAAAATTAAATGCAAAAATTGAGTTTAAAACTGCTAAGTTTTCAGGACTATTTGGAATGTTAGAAACTAGTAAAATTGATACTATTTCAAACCAAGTAACAATGACAGATAAAAGAATAGAAAAATATGACTTCACAACTCCTTATGTATACGATGGTGCGCAAATTATCATAAATAAAGATAATAATGATATAAAATCTTTTGATGACTTAAAAGGTAAAAAAGTTGGTGTAACTTTAGGTACAAATTATGCACAAATTGTAAGAAGTCTAGATAAAAACAATGAAATTGAACTTGTAACATATGAAGGAAATGGATTTGAACAAGATGTAAAATTAAATAGAATAGCAGCTTTTGTTCAAGATAGAACTTCTGCGGTTGAACTTATTAAAAAAACTAAATTGCCTTTAAAAATAGTGGGGGAACCTCTTGAAATATTGACAAACTCTTTTCCTTTTGTAAAAAATGAAAAAAATAAGACATTGATCAAAGAAGTAAATGAAGCTATTGAAGAACTTAGAAAAGATGGAACATTAAAAAAGATCTCTATATATTGGTTTGATACTAATATTACAGATAAATAATGAAAACATTTGATGTAGATTACGCATTGGGAATTTTCCCAATACTATTTAAATATATTGATATTACAGTATCTATGGCACTCATAGGAACTGTAATAGCACTATTTATTGCAATATTAATTGCTATAATGAAAACATATAAAGTAAAAGTTATTTCTCAATTTTGTGATTTGTATATCTCATTTTTAAGGGGAACTCCTTTATTAGTTCAACTATTTTTACTATATTATGGACTTCCTCAAATATTTCCAGTTTTTGCAAATTTAGATGCATATTCTGCATCAATTGCTGGTCTATCTTTACACTTTTCTGCATACATGGCAGAATCAATTAGAGGAGCTATTTCATCAATTGACAAAGGTCAATTTGAGGCTTCTTCTTCATTAGGTTTGTCAAACACACAAACTTTCATATATATTATATTACCTCAAGCAATTAGAGTTGCAGTGCCAAGTTTGATGAATAACTTCATTGATTTAATAAAAAGTACATCTCTTGCATTTACACTAGGTGTACCTGAAATAATGGCAAAAGCTCAACTTGAAGCTTCTAGTAGTTATAAATATTTTGAGTCATTTCTTGCAGTTGCATTAGTTTATTGGGTTATTGTTTTAGTATTTACATATATTCAAAAGAAATTAGAAAAGAAACTTAATAAAGCCTATGCTGTTTAGTTATTCATTCTTATAATTTACCCTTAACACTTTTAAACGATTTTTTTGATACAATATTTTTTTTATAAGGAAATCATATTTGAAAGATTTAACCAACTATTTTAACAAAAAAGATATTATTTTTAAATCAATAGAAAAGATAGACCCAAAAACTATTGGGAGTCGAAAAAAAGTTGAAATTTATTGTGCAACTGGAATTGATAAAAACTACTATGCTATTATATTACATAACTCAAAAAGTCGATTTATACGAAAGACTGCGGAAGAATTGATGGAACTTCTTGAAAAACTAAGTGCTTATAAAGAACATAATTTTAAGAAAAAGATTTTGCTCATTGGTTCACCTTTATGCTCAAAAGCTAAAAAATTACTTGTGGATAATAAATGGAGTGTTGATATTGATTTTATGTGATATAGGAAATAGTACATACCATTTTTTGATAAATGGTAAAGATAAAAGATATTTATTAGACGAAGAATTACCAAAATTTGATGATGAAATATATTTTGTCTCAGTAAATGATAAGGGTTCTAAAAAACTTATAAAATCAAATCCACAAGCAAAAAATATAGAAAAGCTAATGAAGTTTGAGACAGAATATAAAGGCTTGGGAATAGATAGAGCACTTGCTTGTTATTTTGAAAAACATTGTGTAGTTGTAGATGCAGGAAGTGCCATAACAGTTGATATTATGGATGAGAAACATTCTGGTGGTTTTATATTACCAGGTTGTAGAGCATATATGAATACTTATCCTAAAATCTCCAAAAAACTAAATTTTGATTTTGATATAAATATAAATTTGGATAAAATACCGCTTCAAACAAAAGATGCTATATCATATGCCATGATGAAATCTATTATTTTACCAATCAAAGAAGTAAGCAAAAACAGAAAAATCATTTTTACAGGTGGTGATGGTGAGCTATTTAGTAAATATTTTGAACATAGTATATATAAAAAAGATTTGATATTTAAGAACATGAAAAGGATTATTGATGCTAACAATTGCATTGCCTAAGGGAAGAATCGCAGAAGAGACTTTAGACAAATTTGAGAAAGCTTTTGGTGAAAAGTTTATATTTGAAAAAAGAAAATTGATTTTAGAGAAAAGTGGATTTAAATTTTTAAATGTAAGAAACCAAGATGTACCAACTTATGTAATGCATGGAGCGGCTGATTTAGGTGTTGTTGGCTTAGATGTTTTAGAAGAAAAAGAGTATGACTTAATCAAACTTCTTGATTTGCAACTTGGAAAGTGTAAAGTTGCTTTTGGTCTTAGAAAGGGCGAAGAGTTAGACTTCACAAAAAGTAAAATTACAGTTGCAACAAAACATGAAAAAATAGCAAAAAGATATTTTGAAGAAAAAGCAATGGCTGTTGAGATTATCAAACTTTATGGTTCAATAGAACTTGCACCTTTAGTTAATCTAAGTGATTGTATTGTGGATATTGTAGAAACAGGTGAAACAATGAAACAAAATGGCTTAGAAGTAGGTCCAACTATTATGTTAAGTAGTGCACACTTAATAGCAAACAAAAATTCATATTATGCAAAAAAAGATAAAATCTTAGAATTAAGAGAAAGAATCAAAGCAGTTTTATAATGGGCTTGAATTTATATGCAAAAATAGAAGAGTATTTAGATTTTGAAGATGAAGTTTTTAGACTTCATAGTGAGTTTATGTCTATAATAATAGAAAAGAAACTTGATAATATCTTAGATGTAGGTTGTGGACAGGGGTCTTTTTTAAATCAATTAGCTACTTTAAAATTAAACTCTTATGGTATAGATTTAAGTAGTGAACAAATAAAAATATGCAAAAAAAATGGCATCAAAAATGTAGCAAGTTTGCCTTTAAATGAAGTAAAAGAAAAATATGATTGCACAACTGCAATTTTTGATGTTATAAATTATATACCAAAAAAAGAGATAAAAACATTTTTTGATGAGATGAATCTTGTTTTAAATCAAGGCGGATATTTTATTTTTGATGTAAACTCACTTTTTGGATTTGAAGATGTGGCACAAGGAACTTTGAGTATAGATTTAGGTGATAAATTTATAGTTATAGATGCCCTCTTTGAAGAAGAGAAATTATTTACAGATATTACCCTTTTTACACAAGATAAAAACAATCTTTTTAAAAAAGAAAATGATGCTATTATTCAATATTACTATGAAAGAAATGAATTAAAAGAACTTCTAAAAGAGTCTGGTTTTGAAGTTGAAAGAGTACTTGATTTTAATCTGCATGATTACGGTCAAAGTGATAAGGAAATATATATCTGTAAAAAATCTTAAAAGGATTTTTTATGAACTACCCAGAATTTTTTGACAAAATTCCCAAAATAAAATTAAAAGACAATCTTTCTAGTTTCTTAGGTGCCTTTAGTGATGGCGAGGTTGTTTTCTCATATAAAGATATAGTAAAAAGTGCAGGGCACTCTTGTCCTACAGTTTTAGGTGCATATCTTATGACTTATAAGGCTTTAGAAGAGTTGTATGTAAATGAAATACCACTTCGAGGCGAAATTAAAATAGAGTTTTCAAATAAACAAAGTGATGGTGTCACAGGAGTTATCTCAAATGTTATGTCTAATATAACTGGTGCTACTTATGATACTGGATTTAAAGGTTTAGCTGGTAATTTTGATAGAAGACATTTAATGTTTTTTGAAAAAGATATTATTTCAAATGTTAGATTTACAAGAGTTAATAATCAAAATAGTGTAGATGTTTTTTATGATACAAGTTCTATAAAGATGAGCGAAGAACTTCAATTTTTGATGCAAAAATGCCTATCAAAAAAAGCAAATGAAGAAGAGATAAAAGAGTTTGGAAAACTTTGGCAAAAAAGAGTTGAAGAGATATTTAATAAAATTGATGAGGTAATAAGTGTAGTTAAAGTTTAACTACACTTTTTTGTTTTATAGTCCTACTATATCTCTGATTTTTTCCATTTTGGCTTTTGCTATTTTGCCAGCTTTTTGGGCTCCAAATGCAAGTATTTCATGTACTTCTTTTGGATTATTTAAAAGCTCTTGTCTTCTTTGTGCATATGGTTCAAAATGCTCATTGATTTTATCTAATAGGGTCATTTTAAAGTGTCCATATCCTTCACCAGGAGTTGCATATCTTTGTCTTAGCTCTGCTAATTCTTCTTCATTCATAAATAGTTCACTAAGTTTATAAATATTACAAGTTGTAGGATCTTTTACATCATCTAATCCTTTAGAGTCAGTTACTACTCCCATAACTTGTTTTTTGATTGTTTTTGCATCTCCAAACATGTCAATTGTATTTCCATAAGATTTTGACATCTTAGCTCCATCAGTTCCAGGAACTGTTGCAACTATTTCATCGACTTTTGCTTCTGGTAATACTAAGATATCAGTTTTATAGTGATTATTAAAGCTATTTGCAATATCTCTTGTCATCTCCACATGTTGAATTTGATCTTTTCCAACTGGTACAATATTTGAGTCATATACTAAAATATCAGCAGCCATAAGTACAGGATAAGAAAATAGTCCATGGTTTGTTTGAAAACCACGAGCTACTTTATCTTTATAGGAATGTGCTCGTTCAAGTAAACCCATAGATGTATGATTTGATAAAAGCCAGTATAACTCTAGTACTTCTTTTACATGATGTTGTACCCAAAAAGTTGATTTTTCTGGATCCATTCCAAGTGCTAAAAAGTTTACTGCTACTTCAAAGATATTTTTTTCTAAAAGCTCTTTTTCTTTTACAGTTGTCAATGCATGATATGAAGCAATAAAGGCAAAAAGTTCACCATCATCTTGTGATTCAATCATTTTTTTAATCATTCCAAAGTAGTTACCTATATGAATAATTCCTGAGGGTTGTATTCCTGAAAGTATTCTCAAATCTTAGTCCTTATAAAAAATTTCAGAATTATATCTAATTGTTGATTTGTGTTAGATTTAGTCTCTCTTTGATTTTATTTTGGATTAGTTCTAGGTGAACCATCAAATTATAATATTCACCCATAAAAGATAAGGGAACTTTTGTCTCTTTTTGTATTTCAATACTTAATTCATCAAGTTCTTCATTAAATTTTTCCAACTCTTCATTACTTGCTGTAGCTATTTTTTTGTCAATTTTATTTAATATTTTATACCATCTATATATTTTTGAACGCATACTCCATTGATATAAAGGAAAAATGCCTTTAAAAAGTGGGAACATTAAAGTTAATAATGGAATTAAAAGAAGCTTTAATCTATCAATATTAGAGGCAATCCAATATGGAAAAATCTTTTCTAACCAAGTATCTCCATTAGTAAAGTATTGTTTTGCCTCTTTGTTTATTTCAAGGTTTGTATTTAATAAATTTGGAAATTGATTCTCTTTTGCAAATAAAGACTCTTTTGAATGTATTAGTTTAACTTGTTTTAAAAAAAGTCGAGTAAGTTCTGCTGGAACATTTTTATTAACTAATAAACTAGCACTTGTAGATAATAAATTTATATTTTCTTCTGGAATATTTTTATATAAATCAAGTGTCCCTTCATAAAGAGTTAAAGCTGCCAAAAATCCATACTTTTGTCCATAAGCTTTTGCTCTTTTTATACTTAATACATTTATTTTTGGATCTTCAAGTAACTCTTTTACTACAGGTGATTTATGGGAAGTTACCATAAACATAGCATCAATTTTACCATCAAGAAGCATTTTCTTTGAAGTTTGAGTATCAAGAGATAAAATTGTGCTATTGCTATTGTCTATTCCATTATCTTTTAGAAGTTTCATTGATAAATCTTTAGTGCCACTTCCATCTTCACCAATTGATATTTTTTTAGTGATTAGTTGAATGAGATAATCAATTTTGTATTGGTCATTTTTATAAAATATCCATAAGGGTTCATAGTAAATATTCCCTAAAAATTCTATATTTGGTTCAGAAATATTTAATATTCCATTTTGTGCAAAGGCAATATCTACTTTTCCCTCTTTTATAAGTTTTATATTATCAACTGAACCTTTTGTAGTAAGTAAAGTTACATCTATTTTATTCTCTTCTAAAAGCTTCTTATATTCAGTTGCTATTTTATAATAATTGCCATCTTTTAAACCAGTTGCAATAACCAGTTTTTTAATAGGAGCTGGTTGAATAAACTTTGATGTTATAGCAAACATAGCAATAATAACAATTAAAATGGGAATAGATATTTTCAAAAAACTATATTTCATAACAATCACTTTTATTTTATATTAAATACTTTATAATAAAACAAATTATAGTTAACTAAATGAAATATAAAAGATAGAAATAGCTTCTATCTTTTGTTTTGGAGCTCTTTTATTAATTTATTAGTATTTTTCATACTTACAAATATTGTTGCAAAGAGTAATAAGAAAGCAATAAATATAGATACTGTTATTGCTTTACTTGTAGAGAGTTGAGTATCAAGTCTGCTCTTTTGTTTTTTTACTTTTTTCTGTTCTTGAAATCCTTCTTTTGGAGGAATTCCTTCTTTAATTGTTAAGTCATTATCTCCTTCATCAAGAATTATTAAATAAGCAAATTTAGGAATATCAACTGTTAATTTGTTGTCAGGTGGAAGTCTTTTTTCATAAAGTACTTCTTTTGTTTTTTTATCTTCTAATCTAAGTAATACTCCAGCAGCACTTTCACCTGTATTAAACAATGCTATTATTGTCATTGTATTATCTTTATTATCTTTTATTGTTATATCTAATTCATGGGCATAAAGATTTATGGCTAGAAGTATAAGTATAATTATTTTTAAGTAAATTTTCATGTGTTAACCTTTTTTTTTAGTGTCCAAAATTGTTTTGCTTCGTTTCTGTTTTTAGGTAGTTTTTCTGCAACATAAATTAAACTTGCACCAAATAAAAATAAACCTATATCTACTGCAAGTATATTCTTCAGACTAAATAGTTCTGATATTGTAATATTTAAAAAAGCTATATGAAGGATTACTGATAGTATAAATAAAAATCCTCCAATAAAAAAGAAGTTTTTAGCTGCTTCATAAGAATTTATTTTGTAAAAAGACCAAAAGAGAGTAAATAACCATACATTATAAAAAATCCCTTTTTGCCATAATACTCTATCTTGTAAATCAAAAGGAAAAATCCATTGCAAAACAAACAACATCCCTGTAGCTGGAATAACTCCTACCATACTAGCAAGGGAGAATTTTCCTATCCAATGATAAAATACAATTTTATTTTGAAACTTTTTTGCTTTTTTCTCAAGAAATAACATTGTTCCAAATCCAATTGCTATAGCGCATAAAGCCATTAATAAAGCCATAATAATTCTAGAAAATATATCAATACCAAATAAAAAGTGCAAGAAGAATAGTCCCTCTGCAACAAATACTGGCCACTGTTTATCCATTACTTTTTGATTTTTTATCAAATCTCCTGTAACAGCACTTAATATGATAGTTGGTTTGTTAAAAATACCTCCATTAAAAAATGGTTTGTATGGGTTATATCCTATGATTTCAACTTGTGCTTTTTTATCATTCCAGTTGATTAATTTTATTTGTTTGAAGCTAAGTTGAGGATTTATCTTTTCTGCTTTTATTAATAAATCACTAAGCTTTTTCATTTGTGCTTTTTCATTTGATTTCTTTGGTGGTTTATTTTGTGCAAATAATACTTTCCCTACAACTGCATCAATACTTTTTGCTTCACCTTTTGTAAGCAATTGTGACATTGGACCAGCAGTGATTAATCCTATGTTCATAACTGCACCAGTAATGGTAATCAAGGTTAAGGGTAAAAATATCCATGAGAAAATCTTCACATGAATTTTTGAAAATAAGGCTTGTTGATTTTGACCTTTATTTTTAAATTTTACAATAATAATCAAAATAAGTCCTGTGATTATTAATACAAGCGTTCCAACTGCTACAAATCCTAAAAAGATCATTCCAATAGTTTTTAAGGGCCACCCATAATGTAATTGATTTAAAAAATCAGCAAGATTAGATTCTTCTTTTGTTTCATTGTTTATTTCTTTATTAGTATGAGGATTAAAGGCATGTTCTTTTGCAAATCTATGAGTTATAGTAACTGCTGGATCGCCCATATTTCCAGGTAGATTAATAAGTATATTATCTTTTGGGAAGTCTGGATTCTCCAAAACTTTATTTATCATAGAATTATAATCAATTTTTTTAATATCAATTTTTTCTATAAGTCTTGATGGCTTTTCCCATGTTTTTATATATGGTAATAGTATTGTAAAAACTCCAAAAAAAATAGAAATGTACATAAAAGAAGAAAAAAGTATTCCTATTGCTATGTGCATCCTAAAAAGTCTTTGTTTAAACAGTTTTGCTTTTGTTTCTTTCATTTATAACCTTTAATAAAAAATATAAAGTGCAAGTGAAAATACGATTGTAGGCACTAAAAATCTAAGTAATGCACTTAATTTTGTAAAGGATAATGCAATATATACTGTTGCTATTGCCCAAGCAAAAGTATTTAACATTATAGATATAATTGCAGACTTTTGTACTTCAATTGGAATTAAAAAAGCTAGTAGGGTCATACCTAAGTAAGCCACAACTAAACCTCCAAAGATGGAGGTTATTGTTCTAAATAGGCCTATTCTTTTGCCACTTTTTTCTGGTGTTGATAAATATTTATATAATTTTTGTATCATTATTGCTTTCTTTAAAATTTATAACTTATAGTTGCAAGGAAAGTTCTTGGTTTACCAAGATATACCCTTGTTCCAGCTGCTGAACTAGATAGCGCACCATCAACATACTCTTCATCTGTTAGATTTTGAACACTAATATTTGCTTTCCAGTTTCCTTTTTTATAACCAAGTGTTGCATTATAAATAATTGCAGAATCTAGTTTTATACTATTTGCATCATCTGCATATTTACTTCCTAAATATCTAGATCCCGCACCAACATAAAAATCTGGTAAATCAAAAGTAGATAATTTATATGTCGTAAAAATACTTGCTGTGTGTTTTGGAATATTGCTTAAATAGTTATTGTCATTATCTTTGTTTTTTGTTTTAGTATATCCATATGAAGCAATCACAGACCAGTTTGATGTTATTGCTCCATTTACATCTAACTCAAAACCTTGGCTTTCTTGTTTACCACTTGATTTATATTTTGTATTGGTAACATCAGCTGGATCAAGTTGAGCAATATTTTCTTTTTCTATTTTAAATATGGCAGCAGTTAAATTCAATCTATCATCAAATAGTTTTTGTTTGACTCCTATTTCATATCCTTTTCCCGTTTCTGGGTCTAAAATATTTCCACTAATATCTATCTGTGTATTTGGAGTAAAAGATTCAGAATAATTTGTATATATACTTGTTTGGTCTGTCACATGATAAACTAATCCAAAAGATGGAGTGATTGCATCAGTTTTTTTTCCATTTTTTGGTTTAGATTCACTATATCTTACTCCTGCGCTAAATATTAAATCATCAGTTAGATTTATACTGTCTTGTAAAAATGTTCCCCATGATTGTACATTTGTTTTAGCTTGCGAAAAAGTTGAAGCTCTTGAATCATTATATAAACTTGTAAGTTGTGCATAAGAGGGATTTGATAAATTTAAATTATAAGCAATACTTCTATCTAAATCCATATCAAGTTTTGAGTAAGCTTTATTGTAATCAGCACCTAAGCTAATATTATTTTTTAGATTTAATATATTGGCTTCTTTGTTTATTGTATATTGAAGTGCATGTTCTTGAAATTCTTGTTTTTGATATGCATAATATCTTGTAACTGTATTTGTTTGTTCATTATATGTAAAAGGCATATGTACATCACCATTATCTCCAACATAATCAATGTATCTATATTTAAAGTTTGAATTCCAAGTATCAAAAGTGCTATTTAAATCAAATCCAACAATTTTTTGAGTTTTTCTGAATTCTTCATCGGGATTAGAAATAACAGTATCAAGAGGAGCTACAATTTTACCTCTACTGTTTACATATGTTCCAAAAGATGAAGGAGTAGTCTCTTTTGTATATTCAGAAACAAAAGTTAAAGTGTGATTGTCATTTATATCATAAGCTAAGCTTGGAGCTATAAATATACTGTCTGTATCTGTATTATTATCAAAATATCCCTCGTCATGTTTCATTGTAGAAATAAGTCTAAAATAAAGTGATTTATCGTCATTTAAACTACCACCAATATCAAGTTTTGGACTATAAGATGGATTGTCATTTATCTCTAATTCAATATTTGCAATAGTCTCTTTTGAAGGTTTCTTTTTAACTAGGTTTACTATTCCTCCGGGACTTGATTGCCCATATTGTAATGAATCTGGTCCTTTTTGTACTTCTACTGCTTCATAATTATATATTTCAGGATGAGCCATTTTATTTGTAACTTTTAATCCATCAAATAAAATTGGAACTCCCGAGAATCCTCTCATAGAAATTTGATTAGTTCGTCCATGACTATCACCTGTATAAACTGTATTTGATGAATATTTTATAATATCTTCAATATTTTGAAGATTAGCATCTTGAATAAAGTTTTCATTAAAAACCTGAATAGATTTTGCAGTATCTTCTAATTTTATGTTTGTTCTATTAAAGTGTGCTTTTTCATTAGATAAATAATCTGCTGCAACATCTTCACCAATAATATCAATGCTTTGTAATGTTGTACTTTCACTTTCTTTTTTATTATCTGCAAGTAATACAGAACTTGTTATTATCAATGCACTAAGAGAGATTGATAAATGCTTATGTAAATGATTGTAATTCATTTTTGCTCCTGAAAAATTTATGGCATAATACATTAAATGATTATTGTTATCAATATCTAGTAGTCAAAAAAAGGAATATTTTATACACAATGGGGAAAAATAAGATTATTCTTGCTGTTTTTTGTATAAACTAGGGCTGATACCATATTGCATAGAGAAAAGTTTGCTAAAATTGCCTGTGTGTTTGTATCCAACTTGGAAACAAGCTTCTTTTACACTGTAATTTTTATTCAATAGTTCTTTTGCTATTTTTAATCTTTGTTTTTGAATCATTTCATAAACTGTCATTCCATAATACAATTTAAAATCTTTTTTTAAATAACATTCATTGATTGCAGATTTATATGCAATCTCTTTTATACTTAATGGAGAGTTATAATATTTAGTAATTATCTCTTTTGCTCTTTCTAATGGTTTGATTTTTTCAATATTTATATTTTCACTGGAAAAGTCTTTTTTAATAATTTTGTTAATTGTATAATGTGCTAAATTTAATGCCATAGATTCAAGATGAAGATTAGAAAGACTATTGTGATCAATTGTTTCATTCTCAAAATGAGACAATATTTCAAGTTGGTATGAATCAATATATCCACCTTCAATGATGGAGTGATTATGAACTTTTGTCTCATTCATTCTTTCTTCTAGTCTTTCTAGTTTTTGTGCAAGTTGTAAAAAAAGTACTTCTTTTATTCCAATTGTTATTGCTTTGCATTGTTTATTCTTTTTTAAGTGCATATCAACGGAAAAATCATCTGAGGAAAGACCAATAAAGAATGAATTCTTTTTTAATATAAATTCATGATTATCTTTAAAAAGATATTTAATATTAGTTGATAAATTAAAGATTAGTACAGCACCTGCTATATTTGAAGAAAGATAAATATTATAATCATTATTTAAAATATGATTACATGAAGAACTAGCTATTCCATTACCAAAATCATGCCATATAAAAATGCCATTTCCATAATCTTGTTTTACATTTGTTAATAAAGTTTCTCTTGAAAAAGGATTATTAATTTTTTTGCTAATTTCTATTAAATCTGTGTGATTTATTTTTTCCATTATTTTAAATATCCTTAGAGTTAAATACTTATGATAGTAAAAAATATTTAAAATAACTTTAATTAATGATAGTGATTATTATAATTAAACAGTTTTCACTAATTATATAGTGAAAACTGTTAATATTATATTTTAAAATCTGTAACTGATTGTTGCAAGAACAGTTCTTGGATCTCCTACATATACTCTGGTATCACTTGTCTTACCTGAAGCTGATCCATCAACATACTCTTCATCTGTTAGATTTTGAACACTAATATTTGCTTTCCAATTTCCTTTTTTATAACCAATTGTTGCATTATAAATAATTGCAGAATCTAGTTTTATACTATTTGCATCATCTGCATATTTACTTCCTAAATATCTAGCTCCCGCACCAACATAAAAATCTGGTAAATCAAAAGTAGATAATTTATATGTTGTGAAAATATTTGCTGTATGTTTTGGAATATTTCTTAAGTTTTTATCATCATTATTTTTATTTTTTGTTTTAGTATATCCATACGAAGCAATCATAGACCAGTTTGATGTAATATCACCTGCTAAGTCTAATTCAAAGCCTTGACTCTCTTGTTTACCACTTGGAACTGACCAACCACTTAAAGATGGAGCATCAGGATCTGCCAATGCAATATTCTCTTTTTCTATTTTAAATATTGCAGCTGTTAAATTTAATCTATCATCAAATAGTTTTTGTTTGATTCCAATTTCATATCCTTTTCCTATTTCAGGGTCTAAAATATTTCCACTTTTATCTGTAGCACTATTTGGTGTGAAAGATTTAGAGTAATTTGTATATAGGCTTGTTTTATCTGTGACATGATAAACTATTCCAAATGAAGGGCTAATTGCATCAGTTTTTTTACCATCTTTAGGTTTAGATTCACTATATCTTACTCCTGCACTAAATATCAAATCATCTGTAATATTTATACTATCTTGTAAAAATGTCCCCCATGATTTAACATATGAATCTGGTATTAGTCTACCAGAACTATTGTCAGAGGTTACAGAAATTATGCTTGGCTCATAAACAGGATGTGCAAGATTAATATTATAAGCTTGCCTTATACTACGAGATTTTCCTTCTGAATAGGCTTTATTGTAATCAGCACCCATACTAAGATTGTTTTTCATATCAAGTATTTTAAACTCTTTATTAAGTGTATATTGTAAGGCATGTTCTTTATACTTATTACTTTGAGTAGCTGGGAATCTTGTAACTGTATTTGTAGCTTCGGTATAAGTAAGTGGTAAATAAACATTTCCATAATCTCTTACATGTTTTATATACCTATATTTAAAGTTAGAATTCCAAGTATCATAAATAGTATCAAAATTAAATCCAATAACTTTTTGTGTTCTTTTATATTCTTCATCAGGATGAGAAGCGACATTTTCTATAGGTGCTACAAGTTCTCCCTTGCTATTAACATTACTTCCAAATCTTGTAGGAGTCGTTTCTTTAGTGTATTCACTAACAAAAGTAAAAGTGTTGTTATCATTTACATCATAAGCTAAACTTGGAGCTATAAATATTTTATTTATGTTTGTATTACTATTTGTGTATCCCTCATCATATTCGTAAGTGGAAATAAGTCTAAAATATAATGATTTATCTTCATTTAAACTACCACCAATATCCACTTTAGGATTAAATCCTGGATTATCATTCATCTCTAATTCAATGTTTGCAATAGTTTCTTTTGAAGGTTTCTTTTTAACTAAGTTTACTATTCCACCAGGACTTGATTGTCCATATTGTAATGAATCTGGACCTTTTTGTATCTCAACTGCTTCTAAAGCAAAAACTTCTGGATTTGAGATTTTATTTGTAACTTTTAATCCATCAATTAAAATAGGAACTCCTGAAAATCCTCTCATAGATATATTAGTTGATTTTCCATCTGTATCACCAGTGTAAACAGTATTTGATGATAACTCTATAATATCATCAATATTTCTAAGACTTGCATCTTGAATAAGAGTTTGATTAAATACTTGAATTGATTTAGCTGTATCTTCTATATCTATACCTGTACGATTTAATTTTACTTTTTCTTCACTTTGATAATTTGAAATGCTATTCTCTATAATATTAACTTCATCTAATTTTGTACTTTCTTGGGCAAGAAGTAGCTCACTTGTTAATAAAAGAGAAGAAAGGCCTATTGATAAATTTCTTTTAAGAAATTTTTTTTTCATATAATACTCCTGAAATTTTTATTTAGGGATAATATATAAATTGATACTAATTATCAATATGTTAAAAGACACTATGAGGAAAAGTTTATGGGATAAAGGGAAAAATTAAAAGTTATTGAGTTCTTTTCTATAATCATTTGGAGTTATATTAAAATAATCAAAGAATAATTTGCTAAAATAGCTAGCATTGTTATATCCTATTTTTACTGCAACTTCTTTAATGCTATGATTTTCTTTTAATAGTTTTTTTGCTACTTCTAATCGTCTTTTTTGAATCATTTCTAAAATGGTCATGCCATAATACTCTTTAAAGTCTTTTTTTAAATAACATTCATTTATTGCAGATTTATAAGCTATAGTTTTTATAGATAATTTTGAATTGTAGTTATTCATAATAATCTCTTTTGCTCTTTCTAAAGATGAAATTCTATCTTTTTTATGACTTATAGAAGAGGAATTACTCAAAGATTTGGAAACCTTTTCAAGAGTATAGTGAAGTAAGTTTGTAATTTTTGATTCTAGATAAATGCTTTTTAAAATATCTTCAAAAGAATTTTCATCCTTAAAATCATTTGATAACTCTAATTGCAATGCATCAATTTGTAAATCTTTTAAAATATAGTAGCTTTGTTTAAATGCTAATTGCATATATCTTTTAATATCTACAATTGAATATGCAAGTTTTAAAAATAAATCATTTTTTATACCTACAAAAATACAGAAAAAAGGTTCATCTTTTTTTAATGGGATTTCACAATAAAATTTATTGGATGCTAGTTCAATAAAAAAGTAATTATTTTTTAAAATATGTTCTTTTTTGTCTTTATATGTAAAATTGATATTATCACCAAAGTTAAAAATCAAACATGCACCAGGAACTTGAGATTCTTCGTATAATATTAAGTCTTTTTTGGGAATGACTTTCCTAACAAAAAGACCAATACCATTTCCCATATCATAAAAAATAGTAAAGCCTTCACCATACTCTTTTTTTATTTTAGCAATAAAAGTTTGTCTAGAAAAAGGGTTTTGTGTTGTTTTAACAATATCAATTAAATCTGTGTAATTTACTTTAAATGCGTCATTCATTTTGTATTTAAAAAAGTATTTAATAATCTATATAGCATCTGTTGATTTTCCTTACAATTAAATTCTTATAATAGTAAAATATATTTAAAATAGCTTTAACTATGATAGTGATTATTATAATTAAACAATATTATGTTAGAATTGTTTATGTCAATGAATGAATTTAAGAATTTAAAATTATTATATGTTGAAGATGAAAATAACATACGCAAAGTTGCTATGTCTTACTTTAGTCGTTTATTTGAAACGGTATATGAAGCAAAAGATGCCTTAGATGCATTTGATATATTTAAAGAGATTAAACCCCATATTATAGTCACTGATATCAAAATGGCAAAAATGTCAGGTATAGATTTAGTTAGAAAAGTTAGAGAATTAGATAAAAGATGTCAAATAGTAATTCTAACGGCATATACTGATACGAATTTTCTACTTGAAGCTGTAGAATTGAATCTAGTAAAATATCTAGTTAAACCAATACGACATGACAAGATGCACTCTGTTTTAAAACAATGTGCTTTAAATATTAAAGAAAATAGATTAAATCTTATTCATATTCGTCAAAATTGTATTTATGATATTTTTAATAAAACACTAATCTTTGATAAACAAATAGTGAAATTATCTAAAACAGAATTAGAGTTTTTAGAATTATTATGCATGAATCTAACTCGTGTAGTAACATATGAAGAAATAGAGAATATAATTTGGTATGACTCTTATATGAGTGAAGATGCTCTTCGTTCAATGGTTCGAAAACTAAGAAAAAAATTACCAGAAGATTGTATTGAAAATATAGCAAAAATGGGTTATAAACTTCAATGCCATTAGCTAAAATTATTATTTGTATTTGCATAATAAATATTTTTGCTTATGCTAATGGAGAAGATAGTCTAATAACTGCCGCTTATATTGCTACTGATAAAGGAAACTATAAAAATTATAAACAATATGATTTAAAAAATGATTATTTTAAAAAATTCAATATAAAACTAGAAATAAATAAAAAAGCATTAAAAGGTAAAACATACTATTTATTTATAACTACTGAGGTAAAAAGTTTAATTAGTTCAAATGTA
Source organism: Arcobacter siniprincipis (SeqCode) (assembly GCF_048571125.1). NCBI lineage: Bacteria > Pseudomonadati > Campylobacterota > Epsilonproteobacteria > Campylobacterales > Arcobacteraceae > Arcobacter > Arcobacter siniprincipis (SeqCode). Next base: position 556,744 of record NZ_CP182343.1, read on the forward strand.
GATTATAATAAAAGCTTAGATAAGATAATAGTAAAACTTGATAAAAATACTCCTTCTAATATATATTTTTTATATGAAAATAAACAACAGAAACTATTAAATTTTAAGATATTGGTATTTAGTGAATTTGAATATCAATATATTTTAGAAAATAAAAGCATATTATATGGAATAGCATATGGAATAATCTTTTCAGCCTTTTTATATAATCTTGTAATATTTTTAAATACTCGAAAAAAAGCCTTCTTTTATTACTCTTTGATGCAGGTCTTTTTGTTAGGTATTTTAGTTGACCTTGTTAGGTTTTCTACTATGACATATAGAAGCTCTTTTGAAATTATGGTCCTTGATATAATTGAGACTTTGTGCCTTATTGTGATTATTTTATTTTCTAAAGAGATATTAAATACAAAAAAAAATATACCTATTATGGATAAGTTTTTGTATGGATTGATTATGATAAATGTGTTAGATTTATTTTGTATACCTTTTATTGGGTATTCAATTTTGTATGAATATATATCTAGAACATTAATTATCTTATTTTTAATGATGGCTGGAATTATTACTTTATACAAAGGAGAAAAAGTAGCAATCTTCTATATTTTGGGTTGGAGTGTTCTTTTTATAAGTTTAGTAGTTAGTGAATATAATTTAATAAATATACATGAACTCTTTATTTTTCATATTGGATTTCCTATTGAATCTATGATTTTAAGTTTTGCACTTGGTTATAAATTAAAACAAAGTATTCATGAAAATAAAGAAAAAGAGCAACTTTTAGTACACCAAAGTAAATTGGCTTCTATGGGTGAAATGATTAATAATATCGCCCATCAATGGCGACAACCCTTAACTCACCTATCATTTATAAATATGGATATACAAACGGCTCAAGACAGTAAAGAATTAGATAAAAAATACTTAGATGAAAAAATAAATGAATCCTATGAGCAAATTGAATTTATGTCACAAACTATTGATAATTTTAAAGATTTTTATCAACCAGTTAAAAATAAAGAACTGTTTTTTATAAGTGAAGCTGTTAATAAAGCAATTAATATAATCAAACCCTCTTTAGATAATTTGAATATAAATCTAAGTTTTACAATCCAGCAAGATAGTGAAGTAGAAGCATTTGAAAATGAATATTCTCAAGTAGTATTAAATTTTATTAGTAATGCTAAAGAGGTATTACATTTAAGAAAAATTAAAAACCCTAAAATAGATATTTATTTAGAATTTACAAATAATAAAAGCATTTTAACAGTTAAAGATAATGCAAAAGGAATTTCTGAAGATATTATAAACAAGATTTTTAATCCTTATTTTAGTACGAAAAATAATAGTAGTGGAATAGGGCTTTATATGTCAAAGATAATTGTAGAATCACACTTTGAAGGTACAATTAGTGCTTATAATACCAAAGAAGGAGCTTGTTTTAAAGTTGAAGTATAAGATAAGTTAGATTTCTTTAAAAGTAATAAAGAAAGAAGAGTTTCATATAAAACATCTTGTGAATGGTTATATCGAAATTGAGACTCTTTTAAATGCAAAAATAAGTTATTTTTGTTTAGTCCTCTAAATTTCTTTAATCTATTTTGAATAAAATCTTGAATGCTCTCATCACTTTTTGTAAGATACAATAAGGTATATTTATTCTTTTTTTTATCAAATGAAACTTTTGCAGAATTGGTTTTTTTACTATTTTGTAATTGTAAATGAATATTTTCATTTATAAACTCTTGAAGATTTGGAAAAATATTTTCACTATTTTCAAAAATAAAAGCTTTCTTTTGGTATTCAATAAAATAGTTAATGTATGGTCCATTTTTTACATATTTTATTAAAAAGCTATTATTAGATAAATGATTATTTTTCAATAAATAAAATATTTCATCTTCTTTTGAAAGTAATAATGATCTAATAATTTTATAATAATTATTTATAGTTTGTCTACTTAGATTTAATTTTTGAGCCGTTTGTATTGCTGTATAATCTTCTGTAAAATATTTACAAATCTTTTTTAAAACAGTAGTATCGATTTTGGCATTTTTTAAATAATTTAATATTTCATTGTTACTCATACTTGAATTGTATGAAAAAACAATGGCTAAAGAATGTCTAAAAAAACAAATTCTTAATTTATAGGAAATTTCTTTTTCTCTTTAGAATTATTTTGTGAACCACAACCACAAGAACCACCACAACTCTTCTTTTTAAATAGTGATTTATATATGTAAGAAAGTGCAAGAACAAAAATAATTACAGTAAAAAGTAGTTCATATAGACTCATTCTATAATCTCCTTACCTTTTATAGAGACAACATGCCCCTCTCCTGCATCAAAAACAACTTCATAAGACTCTTTTGGTTTATTAAAAGTAAATTCACTATTCTCATTCATAATACCCTCAATAATCTTTTCGTCATCATGCTTTACATACATTCTTACACCACTTCCACTACTTCCATTTGAAAACCCACCTTCGCAAGTGATACTATCATCACCATTGTCAAAGCATGTCATGATGGCCGTATGTGCATCTAAACTACTTATTAAAAGTATACTTGCTAGTAAAATTTTTTTAAACATATGTTTCCTTTTTTGTTGGTATTAATCCTAAAGCAAGAGTTATTAATATAATAAAGATATAAAAATAACCCATAGCTTCAATTTCTGATAAACTAAAAATTGTGCCCATTTGAAAAATAAAAATAGCACATATTAGTCCTAAAGTTATTGGATAAAATAGGGCAAATAACATCCATTTTAGAGAGTTTGTTTGGATTTTTATCATAATCATTGTGGCTATGCATGGAGGTGTCAATGCCATAAATATTATAATCGCCACAGCACTTAGTGGAGAGTATGTATGATTATCTCCTAAAGAGTTATTTTGATTACTCTCATATAATGCACCAAGAGTTGAAACCGAACTTTCTCTTGCTGCAAAAGAGCTTAAAAATGCCACATTGATTTTCCAATCAAAGCCTGCATATTGGGTAACTGGAACAAAGAATTTTCCAATAGAACCTAAAAAAGAATTCTCAATTTTATTGTTTTTTAATTCTCTTAGTAATTTTTTTCTTGTATTTAAAAGTATTTTTAACGCTTTATTTATTTTTCTAGCTTCTTTATTTTTATTAGGTTTAGCAAAAAGAAAAAACAGTTGATTTTTATCTTGAAATTTTTCATCAATAGCTTTTGAAACAGTTACATCTTTTGTATTCATTTTTTCATATTTATATTGAGTATAAAAATTAATTAACTCTTTTAGTTCTTTTTTCTCATTTACATAAGTAAAATATGTGCTATGTTTTGTTTGCTTATAAAAAGTATCTTGCATTGCTTTACTTTGAATATCATATTGATTTTTTTCTTTTTGCGAGAGACCAGGAAATTGTATTAGTACAAATAAAACTATAGCAACAGCTGCTACAATTGTAACAATCTTTTTTAAATATAACCAAACCCTATCAAAAACTTTAACTAATAAGCCTCTTAATGTAGGTATATGATAAGAGGGTAATTCCATGATAAAAGGAGTATTTGGATAAGCCTTTAAAACACTTATACTTAATAGCTTAGAAATAATCAATGCAATAAATAGGGTAATAGTTGAAATCATAAACATCATCAAAGACATATGTACTTTAAAAAAAGTTACTATAATCAATATAAAAAAAGGAATCTTTGCTAAACAGTTCATAAGAGGAATAGTTAAAATTGTAGCTATTTTTGCTCTTTTGTCATTCATTCCTTTTGTTGCCATTACTCCAGGAACTGCACAACCACCTGCAAAAATCCCACTTAAAACTAAGGGCAGGGTAGACTCTCCATGCAAGCCAAATTTTGAGAAAACTCTATCTAAAATAAAGGCCATTCGTGGCATATATCCTACATCTTCTAGTATAGCAATTAAGAAAAAAAGTATTAAAAATATTGGAATATAATTAAGTAAAGCAATAATACTATTCATCATCCAAATAGCAAGTTGAGTCAAATATGGAATGGAACTAATATCTTCACTTGGAAATAGTGAAACTACGGTATATTTAACCCAAGCTAGTATGGGCCAAGTTATATTAGTGAGGTCATATCCGTATACTATTGAAAACTTATATAAAGTAAAAATAATTAGACCTAAAATAGGAAGGGCAAGAAATTTATTTAATATTATTGTATCAATTTTTTCACTTATTGTTTTATTTTGTGTTTTACTTTTTGTTGTACATGATTTTACTAATTCATCTGCTTTTTCATATCTAATTTTTACAATATATTGTCCAACACTTATTTTATGTATATCTTTAAATTCTTCTTTATACTTCTGAACAATATCAAATATCTCATCATAATTGTAATCATTGTTTTTTACAAAAGATTTAATTCCTTCATCATTTTCAAAAAGTTTTATGCAAATAAAATGTTTTGATAATTCAAAAGAATCCACATTTAGTTGAGGTTTCAATCTATCAATATATGGCTGCAACTTTTCATAAAACAAGGCAGTGGATACATGAGATATTAAGTCATTATTTACTTCTATAATTGAATCTTTTAGTTCATTCAATCCTTGTTTTTTTGTAGCTACTGTTTGCACAACTTTTGCATTGACTAATTTTTCTAATTTTTCAAAGTTAATTTCTTGACCATTTTGTTTTGCAATATCCAACATATTAAATGCAATAATCATAGGTTTTTGCATATCAAAAAGTTGCATAGTTAAATACAAATTTCTTCTTAAATTTGAAGCATCAATTGTATTTATGATTATGTTAGTTTCTTTATTTAAGATATAACTTCTTGTGATTTTTTCTTCTTCTGAATATGAAGAAAAAGAGTAAGTTCCTGGTAAATCAATTACATTGTATCTTGAATCTTTATAAGTATATGAGCCCTCTTTTTTATCAACTGTTACTCCTGGATAATTTGCAATGTGTTGTTTGATGTTTGTTAACATATTGAAAATAGTAGACTTACCACAATTAGGTTGTCCCACTAAGGCTAAATTGATGCTATTCATAGCTTACTCTAACTGCTTTAGCTTCATTTACTCGTAGTGTAATATGATAAGATAATAGTTCTACTTCCAAAGGGTCTTTTAAAGGAGAGTATCTAATAAGTTTTATGGAAGTTCCTTCTATAAATCCCATATCATAAAGTTTTTGCAATAATATACCTGTTGCATTAATCTCTTTGATTATTGCAGGTTTAAATGGGATTATTTCATTTAGGGTCATTAGCCACCTTTTCATAAATTATATTAATAGTAAGTATTAATATTATAATGAAAAAATATGGCTAAAATATGTCCGTTTGTGATTAATCATATTTTGTAACCTAATTGTTTGATGATTTTTTTGGCCCTTGCATGTTCAAACTTATTTAATAGAGCTTCTTTTAGGTATTTTTTTGAAAAATCTTCTTTTTCTAATTCATAATAAGAAAGGGCAAGTAAGATGTTTTTTTGCCCATCATTTTTTGAATTTTTTTTGAAATTTGTATTTTCTAAAGTTGAAATTACTTTTTTATAATTTGACTCATTGTAATAAATATTTGCTAATAAAATTTCGTAATATTCACTTTTTGCATTTGCGTTGGTATTTAAAAGTTTTATGGCATGTTTTATATTTTTTGCATTTAAATGTGAATTAATTAAAGTTTTAAAATTTGATTTATTATCTTCTAAAATTCCTTTTTTTATACCATCTTCGATTAAAAGTGCTGCTTTATTATATAAGTCATTTTGTAATAATAAATTTATAAAATATTGAATATTGTTTTTATGGTTAATTAGTCCTCTGTCATATGCTAATTCTAAGGTAGAGAGCATCTGTTTTTGATCATTTGTATTTTGATAAATCAAAACTAATTGCATCCAATACTCTTCTTTTGATTCAAAATTATTAATCATATATTTAATAATTTCAATAGCCTTAGGATATTGTTTTAATTCAAAATAAGATGAATACAAAATTTTATACCAAGTTTCCAAATTTGGTTTACTTTTACTTTTTTGATTTTCTTTTGAATCTTTTAAATACTCTTCTAATAGTTCCTTCTTGTATTCAATTACTTTCTCGTCATATACAATACTTTGTTTATATTCTTGTGCATAGTAGTATGCTAAAGCTAAATTCTGATAAATGAGTTGCTTATTAATATCATTTGATTTTAATAATTCCAATGAATATTTTATGCTTTCTTTATATAGAGTTTCAGATAAATATAATTGAGATAAAACATATTTAACTCTATTTATTTCATTTGGTTTAAAAACATTTAATTTAAGTATTTTTTCATAATTTGAAATCGCCTCTTTATATTTATTCTGTTCTAAATATATACTTGAATAGCTTTGTAAAGCATAAGATATTGTAATATCATTTGTATCTTTTAATAATGGTTTTAAAAGATTAGATGCTTGTTTATAATCTTTTGTTTCAATAAGTTTTTCTGCTTCTTGAAGCTTTTTAAAGTTTGTACTTGAAAGAGACTCTTTTGCAAAAGATGATAAAATTAAAAGCGTTAAAATTAAGATTATTTTTTTCATATTGCTAACCTAAAATTAAATTTTATAGTGGCAGTTTTTGAGTATTCACTTCTATTGAACTTCCATCTTTTAATTGCACTTATTGAACTATGTTCAAAAATACCTTCCGGATTGGATTCTAAAACTTTTACATTAGAAACATAACCATCTTTACCAATATCAAAAATTAATTTGACATAACCTTCTTGTTTTCTAGATTTTGCTTGTCTTGGGTACTTTGGATTTACTTTTTTTAAGGGTGCTAAAGTATTTGCATCTAAAATAACTTTTGCACCAGATAGTGATGATATTTTTGATATCTCGATTTTTTGCTGAATTTTAAAAGGAACAATTTTCACATTTTTTTCAGGTTCTGTAGAATATTTTTTAAGAAATTTTGGTTTTTGCTCTAGTTTTTTTACTTTTGGTTTTTCTTTAATTCTTTTTTTTCTTTCAATATTTGTATCATCTTTTTCTCTTAAATATACTAAGTGTCGCAATTGGGTAGGTTCTTCAAATTTTTTATTATTGCTATTTGTCATTATAAACATACCAAAAAATAAACCAAGACAAATAATGATAGACAAACTTAAAGCTAAAAGAAATCGCATTTTAGTTATCTCTTAGTGTAGAAATTGAGATATTAAATATACCCGCAAGTCTTATTTGATCCATTACTTTTACTAAAGTACCAGTTTTAGAATCCAAGTCTGATTGTATTACCACAGAATTTTGAGAATTTAAGGCTTTTAATCTCTCAATATTTGCTCTTACTGAACGAATATCTACCATTCTTTTATCAATCCAGATTTCATTATTATTTTTTATAGCTATTAAGATATTTGCTTTGCCTTTTTGTTCTGATGATTTTGCACTTGGACGATTTACTTCAATACCTGTTTCTTTAACAAAAGAAGTTGTAACAATAAAAAATATTAACATAATAAAAACAACATCAAGCATTGGAGTTAGATTGATTTCTGTTTCTTCTTTATATTTATGTTGTGAAAATCTTCTCATATTATATTACCTTAGAAAGTTCTAGTTCGAATTTTTGTATTTTATATCTGATTGAAAGTTCTAATTTCTTTTCAAATAAAATACCACTAAGTGCTACAGCCATTCCTGCCATTGTTGGAATAGTAGCCATTGATACACCATTTGCCATAGATTTCACATCACTACTTCCTGTAATTGCCATAACATCAAATACTTCTATCATCCCAGTAACTGTTCCTAATAGACCAATTAAGGGACAAACCATAATCATAGTTTTGATTAAATCAAGACCTGATTTAAGTTTAAAAGATGAACTATGAAGAAAATATCTTTTAATCTCATCTTTAAATTTAGTTTGAGAAGGAATATCCTCTAGTTCTTTTATAATCGCTTTTTTCTCTTTTTTATATGTAAAACTAACATAAACATATCTTTCAATTAATAATGTCCATAAAATAATTGCAAGAAAAAAAACAAAATATAAAACTAAACCTCCCTTATCAAAGAAAGAGAATAAATCATCTATATATAAATCAATCATATTACTTCAATGTTTTTGCTAATAATCCAATACTTTGTTCTTCTAATATAGATACAAGTTCTTCTGATTTTGAAGAGATGTATGTATATGCAAAAAGAAGTGGTATTGCTGTAACTAATCCTAAAACAGTAGTAATCAATGCAGTTGAAATACCACCTGCCATAAGTTTTGGATCACCTGTACCAAATAAAGTTATGGCTTGGAAAGTTGCAATCATCCCAGTAACTGTTCCTAATAATCCCAATAAAGGAGTAACAGCTGCTAGAAGTTTTACAAAACTTTGGCCTTTTTTTATTTGTGTTGTTTCTTTTAAAATAGCTTGACCGATTTTAATTTCTAAGTCATTAATAGAATTATTTGAATTTTCATAAAAAATATTTGCAATCTTTCCTAATGAATTATCTTGATTTATTTCAGATATATTTTTCATCTGTTTTTTGATTTTTATTGAACTAATATTTAAAATAATCATTTTAAATAAAGCAAAAAGTAAACCTAAGGCTCCTAATATCAAGATAATATATCCTACAATTCCACCTTGTGTTAGTCTGTCCATTATGGTTGGATTATTTGCAATCATTTCAAAAAGTGTACCTCTTGTTGGATCAATAATGATATTTGAAATTTCATTTGATGATTCAAAATCTTTTGCTAATTGAACAGCAGAACCACTTGGTTGAACAGTTAACTCTACTAATGATTTCATGTCATTTGAATAAGTTAAATATTTGCCATTTGAAGTTGCAGCAAATAAACCAACTCTAGTAACTTTTTCTTTTGTTTTTTCTCCTGATGCTAAAATCACATCAGCATCGTATTGTGCAATATTTCCACTTTTGATAATTTCATCTAACATAGAGTGCCAAAACTCTTTTAATTCTTGGATATTTGCAAGTTTCTTAGAATTTGATAGTTTTAAAAATTGTTCTTCTTTATTTGAATCTTCAGATGCTGTTAGTGAACTTTGAAAGTTAATTAAAAAATCAGAAGAAGTCTGTCTAACACTTCCAAATATTTCACCTAAATTAGCTGCTTTTATTTTAAGCTCTTCTTCTTTTTTAGCTAATACTTTTTCTTTTTCTTCAATTAATTTTTTTAATTGTTCAGTTCGTAAGTCTTCTTTTTTAAGTTCTTCTTCTGTTTGAATAAGTAATTCTTTTTGTTTTTCTTTATTATCAATAAATGTTTGCAATCTGTCTTTTTCAGCTTGCATTTCTTTTTTTGAATCATTTTGAACACTTTGTAAAAGTGAAGATAAGTCCATTGAAAATGATAAAGTACTAAAAAGTGTTAGAGTAAGTATATATCGTATCATTTTGCTTCCTTTTTAGCTAAGAAGGGTAAATTTAATAAAGTAACATTCCCTTGTTTTTTTGCAATTTTTATAGCTGTTCTTATATTTGATTTTGAAGTGCTATCTATGATTTCTTCCCATTTATTTGTTTCTTTATTAAAGTAACCATAGTTTTTCAAATCCAAACTTTGATAATATAAGGCAACTCTTCCAAGACGCAAAATGTTGTAGCTAGTATTGCCTATTTTTTCTTGATATGCTTCTATTGTTTTTGCATAATCATATTCAATTTTAAAAGCTTCAAGAATAATTCTAAATTTTTCATTTGTTTTTATATCTGCTTTTGTAAGACTTTCTTCAAGTCTTTTTACCCTATCTTCTCTTTCTTGTAGTAAAAAGGGTGTATCAGACTTAATTAATACTTTTAAAGAACTAATCATCTCTAACATTAAAGGATAGATATTCTTTTTTGTTTGTTCAATATCTATGAGCTGTTGGTCCATACTTTGTAGCTCTTCTTTTTGAGATACAATGATTTTTTCTAACTGTTCATTATATTTTTGGGTATTTTTTAATTGTGCAGTTTTTTGTTTATATTGATCAAAAAGAGTTTCTCGTATATCCTCATTTTTATCAATTTTTTTCTGATAAGACTTTAGTGTATTATTGCTTTTTTGTATAACATCAAGAGATTTATCTAAATCTGAAGCAAAAAGCCCTGATGATATAAAAGCAAAGAGTATAAGATAATTCAGTGGTTTAAACATTATTTTCCTTTTTGTTTAAATAATGAGAATAGTAATCAAAATTAATTTAAATCTTGATTAAACTATTCTTATTCATGGTAATTACTATTTTTTTATTTCTTCTGTTTCAATAAAAAACTTTACGGGAAGTTTATACGAAAAATAAATTAGTAATATTCCTAAAAAGAATAAAACTAAATCAGTGAAGAAAATCTCATTTAATCCTAATGAAAAAGATTTAAATAGATTAAATCCACTTGTAAAGTTATGGGAAAGTGTTGCAATTATAAGTAACAAACCACTAAAAAATAGGCTATGCTTAGTTACTTTATATAAAGATGAGATTATTTTTATATAAATAAATATAAGAATAAACACGCTATAAAATAAAACTTCTTGTACATTGTAAAGAGTATTTAACAAATTAAAATACATATATTGTTTTGGAATTAACCAAGTTGTTGCAAATAATAAACTAGCACTTATTAATGATCCTAAAACAACTGTGTAACTCAATGGTTGTAATACCTTGTATGTAAATTTGTCTTTTTTTGCTCTTTGCATCCACAACAATAATCCTACAGTAACACCAAATAAAATTGTAAAACAAATAATTGCAAAGATAATTCTTGGAATATCACTAAAAGTTCTTATAAAATGCAAATAAAATACCGAATCTAAAGTTTTTTCAGTAAATGTTCCATCACTGGCACTTTTTTTAAAGATAACTTCTGCGTTGGTGCCGTTTAAGACAACATAGCTTTCATTGTATACAGAACTTATAAAAAATGATTTAGGCTCATATCCTATAAATTTAATCCTTGCATTTATATCATCAAGGTTATATATCTGTATGGCATAAAAAGAGATATGTGAAAATGAGTCCTTTGCTTTTTTATATAAAGTATTAATATCTAATGTTTTAACTTTTTGCGATGGTTCATACAGTTTTAAATCTTTATCTATTAAAATATTTTTATCTACAGTTAAAAGATTTGATGTTTTTGACTCAGTCAAATAATTAGTCATAAGAGGAGTACTATAAATTCCTAGATTAAAAAGTGCACCAGTTAATCCAAACATAAAAACTAAGGGTAGGGTATATAATAATAAAAGTCTGTGGTATTTAGCAAAAAAACCTTTTAGATTTTTAGTCTTTTTGTTTTTATAATTATTTTTTATGATTAAAAATACACCACTAAGGCATAAAAAGACAACAGCAACTGCTGCAAAACCAAAAATCATTTGAGCAACTAAAGATTTGAAAATACGACCATAATGTATTAGTTCAAAAAACTTTGAAATAGTAAAATTTTTTGGTTTGATTTTTTTACAGGTATTTGGATTTAGGTAAAAGTTTGGTCTATTATTTACTTGAATTAAGTTATTTGATCTAAATTCTTTTGCTGGTAATATTAGTTTTATAAAGTCATTTCTCATAACTTTACCATCTTCACCAACATATTTTCTTTTTGTTATCTCTTTTATGCATTTTTCGAAATTTATATTTTGAACTTCTATATTAGAAATGTGTTTTTGACTATCCTCCCAAAAACTAACATAGGGTCTAAATATAGTTAAAATACCAAAAAATATAGAAATAAAGAAAAATAGTAAAACATTTATACCTATTAGTTTATGTATGTTAAATAATCTTTTATTCATTTTAATCCAATCCGTAAATAATGAAAAAGAGCAATATAAAAGGAATAAAAACTTTTAATAATGCTTCAATTTTAGTTTTTGATAAAACAACCCATAATCCAATAGAAGACCAAAGTATTGGTAATAATATAATTGCAAGTACAATGTTTTCAAATATTGAGAAGTTTAATAATTGTGCAAATTTTATTAATAACAAGTAAGCAACAGCAAGGGAACCAAGTATAGAACAAAGTAGTCTTATTGCCCCTAATGAAGCATTAGTATCTTTTTTAAATAAGTTTTTAATTATAGTCATAATAGTCTCTTTTCAATAGAAGAATTAAATTCTTCCATTAAAATTTATATTTCGTAGTGAACATAAATGATCTACCAGCTGTTTGGGCACTTTGTACTGAATTATTATTTACTTTAACTTCTTTATCAAATACATTGTAGATATTTAAAGAGATATCCCAGTTATTATATTTTGTTGCAATTAGGGCATCAACAACTGTATAATCATCCACATCATAAAGTTTTTGAGGTCTGCTTGGCAAGTTAAATTGATCAGCACTTAAGGCTTTTGATTTTCCTGTATATTTAACTCCTGCACCTATTTTAAAATCACCTATTGGAGTTTTAGGGAAAGTATAATCTGTCCATAATCTTATAGAAAAGTCAGGGATATCAGCTAAATCTCTTCCCTCATAAGCATGATTTGCCATATTTACTTCTTTTCCTGTCATTTTTGAAAATGAGAAAACTGTATTTAGATTTTCTGTAGGACTTGCAAGAATATTAAACTCTAAACCTTTTACTTCAGCATCTCCTTGTTGTATTTTTGATCCTGTATGCTCAGGGTCATTTTGAACTATGTCTTTTTCTTTTAAACTGAATATTGAAAGTGTAAATAAAGCATCTAAATTATTTGGTTTATATTTAATACCAGCTTCAACTTGCTCACCAATAGATGGATCAAATGTTTTTCCATCAAATCCTGATCCAATATTACTCTGAAAAGAAGTAGAATAAGAAACATAAGGGGTAATACCATTGTCAAATAGATAACTCAATCCCAATCTTCCTGAAAGATTGTCATCTCTTTGTGAACTTTGTGTATCTGTAAGATGATCTGTTTTTTTCTGTCTTAATTTATCATATCTTAGAGAAGATGAGATAATAAAATTATTATATGTTTTTATTTGACTTTGCGCATATAAACCTGTTTGGAAAGACTCTTGCTTAAAATTGTTGAAATATGTATTTGCAGCATTTGGATTACTTGTGGCTTGTTTTTTTGTTAAATCATAAGTATATTGTGTAGCATTAGTTGTTTTTCTATCATAGTCTGAGTATTGAAAGTCTAATCCAATCAATGAGGTAAATTCTGCATTTTCTGTTTTTGCCGTATATTGTAAATTATTGTCTGTAGTAAAAGACTTTAGTTTAGAATCAATTTCAAAATATTCTAAAGGAAATTTAGTTAAATCAGGTGTCATTGTTGCTAAAAGTGGCTTTAATCCGTCTGCTGAAGGTTGAGAGTAATAATATTTCCCATCCATCTTCATAAATCTAATATTTGAACGAAATTTCAAATCATCATTGATATTATTTTTATATACAGTTGAAATAGATTGATGACTCTTTTCAAATATTTCCTTATCTTTTAATCCAATAAGTAAATCACTAGGTAGATTTAAAGCATTTACAGGGTTTGCTGCATTTTTTAAGTTATTAATATACAAAGAATCTGTAGCTGTAAAGAAACCAATACCTAAACTATTTAAATATGATTTAATAGTTGCTGCTTTATCTGCAATACTATTTTGATAATTTAGTATACTTTTAGAACCACTAAAACTCATTCCCAAACCTTTGATTTGGTCTTTTGCCACTGAAGCAATAATATCTATTGAACTATTATCATCAATATAATATGTCAATGAAGGATTAAAAAAGTATGATTTATTTGTTGAATCTTGTAACTCATTATCACCTTCTTTATATTTTCCTGTCAATCTAAATAGAGTTTTTTCATTGATAGCATCACTTATATCTGCAAAAACAGTTTTATTATTATTTGAAGCATATGAGATACCTATTTCTTTTAAAGGTTCTATTGTAGGAGTTTTACTTTGCATATTTATAAGACCACCTGGAGCACTTGCTCCATAAAGTACAGATGCTGGACCTTTTAATACTTCAACTCTTTCTAATGCATAAGGGTCAATTTTAGGAATTAAATGACCAGCATGAAGTAGTTTCATTCCATCTAAGAATGTTGATTTATATAAATAGCCAATACCTCTTAGTTTCCCATAGTTTGTTCTTTGATCACCATTTTCACCATATGGTTGTATAACTGATGATACATAAGAAGTGACATTTTGAATGCTTTGTGCACCAATAGTATTCATCATATCATTTGTAATGACAGATACTGATTGTGGTATTTCTGTAATATCAATATCCATTTTAGAACCTGTTGAACTTTTAGTTGCAACGATACCTTTTAATTGTCCATAAGCACTCTCTTGATATCCAATAACATCTTGTGTAATATCTGAAGATGTATCTTCTGCCTGTAAAAAAGAGCTAGTACAAACACTAATTAAACTTGCACATAATATATTACTTAACTTCATCTTTCACCTTTTAATGATCTATTTTATGATTTTGAGAATAATAATCAAAATTTAGTTAATGTAAACTAAATTTTTTACTTAACATGACAAGCAGGGTTATAATTAGAATTAACATTTTATTAGTTTAATTTGGTATTGGATATAATTTCGAAAATTAGAAAATTAAAAGTAGAGACCAATGATTGATATTAAACTATTACAAAAAGATTTTGATGAAGTTGCAACAGCTTTAAATAGAAAAGGTGTTAGCCAAGATATTTTAGATAATTTAAAAGCCCTTTCAGTTGATGCAAAAGCTAAAAGACAAGAGATGGAAAATGTAACTGCCGAACAAAATTCTTTATCAAAAGAGTTTGGTAGATATAAAAAAGAGGGTCTAGATATTGCACCTTTACAAGAAAATATTAATAAACTTAAAAATCAAAAACAAGAGTTAGAAGAGCAAGTTAGAGTTTTAGAAGAAGAACTTTCATTTATAATTCTAGGTGTTCCAAATATGCCAGATAGTGATGTTCCAAATGGTGCAGATGAGAATGAAAATGTAGTATTAGAAATTATTGGAGAAAAACCAAGTTTTTCTTTTGAGCCAAAAGAGCATTGGGATTTAGGTGAGAGTAATGGAACACTTGATTTCACAAGAGGTGTAAAACTTGCAAAATCAAGATTTACAGCTATGAGAGGTCAAGCCGCTAAATTAGAGCGAGCACTTATTAATTATATGCTTAAGTTTAACGCAGAACGAGGTTTTGAAGAGTGGTATGTTCCATTTATGGCAAATACAAATGCACTTCAAGGAACGGGACAATTACCAAAATTTGGTGATGATTTATTTAAAATAGAGGGTGAAGATTTATATTTGATTCCAACTGCTGAGGTTGCTTTAACAAATCTATATAATGATGAAATCATACCAGTAGAAGAGTTACCTTATCTTATGACTTCTTATACTCCATGTTTTAGAAAAGAAGCTGGAAGTGCAGGAAGAGATACAAGAGGTCTTATAAGACAACATCAGTTTGATAAAGTAGAAATGGTAGCTATTACAACACAAGAACAAAGTGAAGAAGTATTTGAAAAAATGGTTTCTTGTGCAAGTGATTTATTGACTTCACTTGGACTTGCTCATCAAAAAGTTATGCTTTGTACTGGGGATTTAGGATTTAGTGCTACAAGAACTATTGATTTAGAAGTTTGGTTACCCGGACAAGGAAAATATAGAGAAATCTCTTCTATATCTAATACTAGAGATTTTCAAGCAAGACGAGCGAAAATAAGATATAAAGATGACAAAAAGAATATTTTAGCTCACACATTAAATGGTTCTTCTTTAGCAGTTGGGCGAACACTTGTGGCTATTATGGAAAACTATCAACAAGAAGATGGAACTATTACTATTCCAGAAGTTTTAAAAAAATATATGTAAAAAGTAGAAATTTATTTTCTACTTTTTAAAAAGAAACAGGAGTAATTACAGATAAATAAGAGGCTTTTTTTGAACTTCTATTTTCTATTTTATGTGGAATTTCAGGATTGAATCTTATACAATCACCCTGAGATAAAGCAAACTCTTTTTCATTTAAAGTGACAACAATCTCACCTTCTAATACATAATCACACTCTTCACCACCTTTAGTGTGGGGAATCAAGTGTTCCGTTATTCTATTTGGTTCCATATTTACTTGTAAGAATTCAATGTCACCTTGTAAATCAGGAACAAGCAATTCACAAGTATATTGGGGATCGGGAAAAGATATTTTTTTCCTTTGGTTTTTTCTTACAACATAAGAAGTTTCATTGTCCAAATCTTTTGGTCTTGTGGCTAAATCACTATCTTCACTGTTTGTAAATAAATGAGCAATAGTTACACCAAGAACCTTTGCAATCTTTCTTAAAGTCTCAACTGAACCTTGAGTTGAGCCACTTTCTAAAAGTGAAAGCATCCCATATGAGATACCAGCATCTTTTGCTAGTTCTTTTGCATTCATCTTTTTTTCTTTTCTAAGAAATTTTATTTTTTTACCAACATTGAATTCTTCAGTCAAAATCTGCCCTTTAAGTAATAATTTCAATTCTAACATAAATTTTCTTAACCAAATAAAATAAAATATTTAACTAAATTAAACTATTTAATAAAAATTTGTATAATATTTATACAAAAAGTTAATAAAAATCTTAAAATATATGTTATTATTTAATTATATTAAAATATATTATATTAAAATGATTTATTTTAATATAATTAACATATCATGGATTTAAAATGTTTAATAGTATTAAAAAGAATGTTGTGATTATAGGTGCAGGTTATAGTGGTATTTCCTTGGTTGAGAAAATCAGTAACAATAAAAATCTTGAAGTAACTTTAATAAATAAAAATTTATATCATTTACATCAAACTGATATTCATAAATACATAAGTGGACAATGTGAATTGGAAGATATATCTTTTAATTTAGAGACATATTGTATGAATAAAAAGATTAACTTTATTGAAGCTTTTGTAGAAGATATTGAATTTAAAACTAAAAGAGTAATTTTAAATAATAACAAAAATCTAAAATATGATTATTTAGTTATTGCAACTGGAAGTAAATCATTTTTTCCAAACCAAATAAAAAATATTCAAGAATATAAAGCTGATATAAAAGAGATAGATATACTAAAAGAACAAAGAGCAAAATTTTTAGATTTATTGAACTCAAAAAAGAAAGAGAAAAATATTGCAATTGTAGGCGGTGGACTATCTGGTGTTGAGATTGCTTTAGAATTTGCAAGTGTAATAAGAAAAAGAGCTTTGACAAAAGAAGATTGTCAAATTTCTTTAATCGAACAATTTCCAGATGTGTTACCAAATATGGACTCTTTTTTAGTGAATCAGGCAAGAAAAGCTTGTGATAAATTAAATATCAAAAGGTATCATGGAGCTTTTGTCAATGAGGTAAAAGAGAATGTAATTTATTTGAGTGATTCAAATGGGATTCCATTTGATATGGTACTTTTTTTGATAGGAGTTTCAAGTGAAAAATTATCAAATGATGAAAGTGTACAAACCAATATTAAAAATCAATTTTTGGTTGATGAATATTTACGACTACTAAATTATGAAGAGGTTTTTGTTATGGGAGATGTAGCAGAAACAAAAGATAAAAATGGAAACTATGTTTTACCAACAGCACAAATAGCAAAATTACATGCAAATATAGTTGCACAGAATTTATTAAATTCTATAGAAGGAAACTTATTAATTAAAAATAAATCACAGACAAAAGGAGTTATGGTAGATTTGGCAAATAAAAATACAGTAGGAATAGTTTTAGGTATAAAAGTAAAGGGCTTCATAGCTTACTTTTTAAAAAGATATATAAGTAAAACACACACAAAAATATTTAATTATTAAAAGGATAAAAAGATGAAAATCGGATTAGTAAAAGAGATTAAAGTACATGAGTATAGAGTTGGTTTAACACCTGATGATGTTGCAGCATATGTAAATAATGGGCATACTGTTTTTGTTGAAATTGATGCGGGTATTGGGGCTGGATTTGAAAATGAAGAGTATGTAAAAGCTGGGGGAACAATTGTTGAAGATAAACAAAAGCTTTTTGATGATTCTGAAATGATTGTAAAAGTAAAAGAACCATTACCTGAGGAGTATAATTTTTTCCATGAAGGTCAGATTTTATATACATATTTACATATAGCAGCTGATAAACCACAAGCTGAAATGTTACTGTCTAAAAAAGTAAAAGCAGTAGCATATGAAACAATTACATCTGCTGAGGGTGGATTACCTTGTCTAACTCCTATGAGTGAGATTGCAGGAAGATTAGCAGCTCAAGAGGGTGCAAAATATTTAGAAAAACCATTTGGTGGAAGAGGTGTTTTATTAGGTGGAGTTCCAGGTGTTCAAAAGGGTAATGTTGTAATTATTGGTGGTGGAATTGTTGGACTTAATGCTTGTAAGATGTGTGTTGGACTTGGTGCAAATGTAACTGTTATGGATATTTCAGCTTCAAGATTGGCATATTACGATGATTTATTTGGTTCAAAAGTAAATACTTTATTTTCAAATAGATCAAATATCTTAAAATCAATTAAAGAAGCAGATTTAGTAATAGGTGCTGTTTTAATTCCAGGTGCTGCTGCTCCTAAACTTATCTCTAGAGATGATTTAAAACTTATGAAAAAAAATGCAGTTGTAGTTGATGTTGCAATTGATCAAGGTGGTTGTTTTGAAACATCAAAAGCTACATATCATGATAATCCAACTTATGTGGTAAATGATGTATTACATTATTGTGTTGCAAATATGCCAGGAGCTGTCTCTTTAACTTCTACTTTGGCATTAACAGCAACTACATTAAGATATGGTTTAGCAATTGCTAATAAAGGGTTAGAAAAAGCATTGGCTGATGATAAACACTTATTAAATGGACTTAATACCTATGATCGAAAATTGACAAATGAAGCAGTTGCAAAAAGTTTAAATATTGCATATGAACCTGTAAATTTCTAACAATCTCTTTTTTAAAGCCAATAATTTATATTATTGGCTTTAATTTAATATTACTTTTGTATAATTTTCCCTTTTTAAAAGGGACTTTTATGTTTGATTATATAAATATATCAATTTTAGCAATTTTTATACCAACTTTCTTTTTTGTTTCAATTACTCCAGGAATGTGCATGACTTTGTCTTTGAGTATGGGGATGAGCATTGGTTTGAAAAAAACAATGTATATGATGATAGGAGAACTTTTGGGAGTAGGGTTAGTTGCTACTTCTTCAGTTATTGGTGTTGCTGCTATTATGCTAAATCATCCAACTATTTTTTTAGTTTTAAAATATTGTGGAGGAGCTTATTTAATATATTTAGGTGTAACTATGTGGTTATCAAGAGGAAAAATGGCTTTAAATTTAGAAGAGTGTAGTTTCAATGTTTCTAAAAAAAATCTTGCAATTCAAGGTTTTGTAACTGCAATTGCAAATCCAAAAGGGTGGGCTTTTTTTATTGCTTTATTGCCACCATTTATTGATGAAAACTTAGCTTATGTACCTCAATTAGCTGTTTTGATATTTCTTATACTTTTATTAGAATTCTCATGTTTAATTATATATGCATCGGGTGGTACTACTTTAAGAAAACTACTACAAAACTCATCAAATGTAAAACTATTAAATAAGATAGCTGGTTCTATGATGATAGGAATAGGAATTTGGTTAGCTTTAACCTAAATTCCTATAAAACTATTTTTTCCCTTTAAATTCACTCTCATTTACATTCTCTACAACTTTATTTGCAATTTCATTTGTGTTATTTGAAATCTTATTTGTCTCTTCAGCTACTTGGGCATTTTGTTGAGTAAATTTATCCAAATTATTTATTGTTTCGCTAATACTAATCATTGCTTCAGTTTGCTCTTTTGCTCCACTTGCAACATCATTAATGATTATATTCGTTTCATTTATTTTTTCTTCTAATTTTTCAAATCCAGCAATCATA
Source organism: Arcobacter siniprincipis (SeqCode) (assembly GCF_048571125.1). Classification (NCBI taxonomy): domain Bacteria; kingdom Pseudomonadati; phylum Campylobacterota; class Epsilonproteobacteria; order Campylobacterales; family Arcobacteraceae; genus Arcobacter; species Arcobacter siniprincipis (SeqCode). The sequence continues at coordinate 576,654 of NZ_CP182343.1, forward strand.
CTAGTACTAATCTCTTTACCCTCTAAGGTTTGTTGACTAGCTGATTCAACTAAATCTTTTATTTCCTTAGCTGCTTCTGCACTTCTTGAAGCTAGATTTCTCACTTCTTGTGCAACAACGGCAAATCCTTTTCCTGCTTCTCCTGCTGTTGCTGCTTCAACAGCAGCATTAAGTGATAGAATATTTGTTTGGAAAGCAATTTGATCAATTAATGCAATTGATTCATTGATAGTTTGAACTTTTTCATTTATTTGATCCATGGCTAAAACAGTTTTATTAGCAAGGTCTTTACCTAAATTTGATGATTTTTGTGTTTCTGAAGAGATTGTAAACATATTTTGTGCTTTTTGACTGGTTTGATCAACATTTGCAGTAACTTCTGTAACTGAAGCTGCTACTTCTTCTAATGAAGCTGCTTGATTGGTAGCATTTTTACTTAATACACTAACATTATTTGATAACTCATTTGCTGTGTCTCTTAATTTTATTCCATCTTCTTGATTATCTAATAACATGTCTGTAATAATATTGTTCATTATTGCAATTTCATGACCTATTTTGCCATTATCTTTTTTATTGAGATTTTTTGTAAAATCTTTTTTTGCATATTGTTCTAATACAGAACTTAGTTCATTTATATCTTTCCCTACAAACTCTTCTAAATTGTGCAACATATTATTTATAAGGTCTTTTAATTCATTTAATGATGGAGTATTACTTGTAGCTTGAATTCTATTAGATAAAGCCCCTTTACTTATATCATTTACTACTTCTTTTACATTTACAATTAGATTTTTGTCTTCTGTTAAGTTAGCTTTTGTTGCTTCGATATTTTCATTAATAACTTTTGCCATATTACCAATTTCATCATTACTGTTAATATCGATTTTTGAGACATCATCTTTTGTTTGATTTAAATATGCAAAGAAATCTAATAGTCCATTTTGAAATTTTATAAGAGGTTTAGAAACCATTTTATTCATTAAAATAAAAATAACACCTTGTAAAAGTACAGTTAAAATAATTGTTGCTATTATAAACATTATTTGAACTTGTTCTGATATTTCAAGAAATTCACTTTCATTGGAACCAACTACAATGGTCCAATTCCATTTATCATAAGTAGTAAATGCAGCAATTTTTTTAGTTGATTTATTATTTTCAAGATAATTGTAGTGTATTACACCCTTTTTCTTTTTTAGTATTTCTTGAATAAAACTTTTATTATCGGTATCCTTTAAACCAAATACATTTTTACCTTCTAAATTTTTATGAAGAATCAACTTACCTTTATCATCAAGAATATAAATATAGCCAGTATCTCCAATAACTACTTTTTTTAACTCTTTTTTTAATGTTTCTAATCCTTTTGTAAAATCATAGCCAACATATAATGCTCCTATAATTTTATCATTTTTAACAATTGGTGAATAAATAGACATATATGTTTTCCCTGCAATTTCTTCCAATCCTACATATTTCTCTTTATTTTCAATTTTTTTATAAATTTTTCCATTTGGATCAATTTTATTGACTAAAATTCTTTCCCCTTTTTCATCTAATATTGATGAAGAAATATTTGTATATTCATTTTTATCTTTAACATATACTGCTGAAATTTCACCTGTAAGTTCTTTAAAACGATCAACTCTCTCATATGTTTTATTTAATCTTGCAAATCCATCATAAAGTATTAATGTCTCAACTCCATTTATTTTAACTGTATCTGTATTTCTTATTCTTAAATTTAAAAAAGATTTTTTAAATACATCAAAAAGAACTAATGCATTTTCTTCTAATGTGTCATTATATATTTTTGCAGTTTGCAGATAATCACCTGCTTGAGATTGTAAGTTTATTTCTAAATCTTCTATAATCTTTGTTTTAATACTATTTATCATGATAACAGTAAATATAATCATTACTGTTATAAGAGTGATTCCAATTAAAATTGAAAATTTCTTATTTATTGAATTACTAATCATTATAGTCCTTAATTTGTATATTAAATTTTATAGTTAAAAAAGTTCATATAAGAATATTTAGTTATAGTTAAACTAATATTAAAATATTTTTTACTTATTATAAATAGTCATCACCTTGATTCTAATATTGAAACATAAATTATTTTTTAATAAATAAAACACCACCCGCTGTAAGCATTAATCCACCAGCTATGATATTGACTTTTCTTTTTTCTTTTTTTTCAGGAGTGCTTTTATCTTTTGAAGTTAATATTTTATAAGCTAAAAAAAGAAGAAATATTCCACATGCAATAAAAACTATAACAACTACTCCCAAAATTGGAGTAGTTATTAATAAAAATATTCCACTTAGAAGTGCAATTATCTTTAATAAGTTCATTTTTGTCCTTATTTTATTAGTGGTCTAAAATTTGCTCTAAAAATTGTTTTAATCTATCAGACTGAGGATTATCAAAAAATTCAGTTGGAGTATTCTCTTCAACTATTTGTCCTGCATCCATAAATATAACTCTATCTGCAACTTTTTTTGCAAATCCCATTTCATGAGTTACACAAACCATAGTGATCCCATCTCCTGCAAGCTCTGTCATTACATCTAGAACTTCACCAATCATTTCAGGATCTAGGGCTGATGTTGGCTCATCAAATAGCATGATTTCTGGATTAATACATAAACATCTTGCTATTGCAACTCTTTGTTGTTGACCACCTGATAATTGATTTGGAAATTTATGTGCTTGTTCTGCAATTTTTACTCTCTCTAAATAATGCATTGCTGTTTCTATAGCTTGTTTTCTTGGAGTTTTTGTTACCCAAGTTGGAGCTAAGATTAAGTTTTCCAAAATTGAAAGATGAGGGAAAAGATTAAAATGTTGAAATACCATTCCAACATGAGTTCTTATCTCTCTAATCCTTTTAACATCCTCTGTTAACTCTAACCCTGCAACATACATTTCACCTTCTTGAAAGGCTTCAAGTCTATTCATACATCTAATTGTTGTTGATTTACCAGAACCTGAAGGTCCACAAATAACAATTCTTTCACCTTTTTTAACTCTTAAATTAATATCTTTTAGTACATGGAAATCTCCATACCACTTATTAACATTAGTCATCTCTATCATATAATCTAAATTACTCATAATCTTTTCCTATTCTTATTTATGATCTGTATTAAATCTGTTTTCTACTGATTGTGCATATTTCGACATACTAAAACAAATTATCCAATAAATCATGGTTACAAAAACATAACCTTCTGTTTCAAATCCTAACCAATGTGGATCTGTTGTTGTTAAAGTTACCATTGCTAAAACATCAAATAATCCAATAATCAATACAAGCGTTGTGTCTTTAAATAAAGCAACGAATGATCCAACAATATTAGGAATTGATATTTTTAATGCTTGTGGCAAGATAACTAATCCCATTGCCTGCCAATATGAAAGTCCAATTGAATCAGCAGCTTCATATTGACCTTTTGGAATGGCTTGTAATCCACCTCTTACAACTTCTGCAATATAGGCAGCTTGGAAAAGAGTAACACCTATTAATGCTCTTAATAATTTATCAAAAGTTACACCTTCTGGGAAAAATAAAGGAAGAATTACCGATGACATAAATAACAAAGTAATTAAAGGAATACCTCTAATAAATTCTATGTATAAAACACTTATTGTTTTTATTATTGGCATGTTAGATTGTCTTCCTAATGCAAATATAATCCCAATAGGAAAAGATACAACAATACCAACAGATGCAACAACTAAAGTAAGCAATAGTCCACCCCATTTTGTTGTTGGAACAACTTCTAAACCTAATCCCCCGTGAATTAATATGTATGAAATAATAGGAAATAAAATAAGTATACTTGCTCTTACTTTTATGTGTTTTATTTTTTTGAATAATACTATTGAAGCTACAAATAAAGCTAAAATAAGATTTGGTCTCCAATATAAGTTTTCTGGATAAAAACCATAAATAAACTGATTGAATTTTTCATAAATAAAAATCCATCTTGCCCCATGTTTTGTTATCTCTTCTTTTGTTCCTGTCCATGTTGCATCAAAAATCATCCAATTTAACAATGGTGGAATAATATAATAAAGTAAAACAAGAGATAAAATAGTTAGAATCGAACTAATTGGTGATGGAAAAAGATTCTCTTTTATCCATTTTACTGGTCCACTAACACCTAAAGGAGCCGGTCTTGTTTCTAGTTTTTCATAAATTGCCATTATCTCTCCTTTATTTGTATTTTTGCATTAATAAAATTCATAATAATAGATATGAATATACTAATTGATAAATATACAGCCATCGTCATTAAGATTATTTCTATAGCTTGACCAACTTGATTTAATGCAGTTCCTGCAAATAATGTTACAAGTTCTGGGTATCCAATTGCAGTTGCAAGAGATGAATTTTTCATTAAATTTAAATATTGATTAATAACAGGAGGAATAATAACTCTTAGTGCTTGAGGAAGAATAACTCTTCTTAAAATAATATGGTTTTTTAATCCTAATGCATTTGCAGCTTCTTTTTGTCCTTTTGGTACAGCTTCTATACCTGCTCTTACAGCTTCCGCTATATAAGTTGCTGGATAAATACTTAATGCAAAAGATAAAGCTAAAAGTTCAGGAGTCATTGTCCAACCACCTACAAAGTTAAAGCCTTTAAGTTGTGAATATTCAAGTGATGCAGGTGAACCACTAATAAAGTAAACTAAAATAGGTCCTGCAATTAAGATAATTAAAGAAGTCCAAAAAACTGGAAATTCTTCTCCTGTTTCATCATGTTTCTTTTTTGCCCATTTTGCAAGATAAACAACACCTGCAATAGCAATAAAAAATGCAATAATAACAGAAATAAAGCCACTTTCTAAAATAGGTCTAGGGATATATAATCCTCTATTGTTTAAGAAAAATGCATCCATATAAGACATTGATTGTCGAGGACCTGGGAGTGCGGCTAATACAACATTATACCAAAATAGTATTTGTAAGAGTATTGGAATATTTCTAAATGTCTCTACATATACTAAACAAAGTTTAGAAATCATAAAGTTCTTTGATAATCTACCAATTCCAACTAATAGTCCAATTACTGAAGAAAAGAATATACCAATACCTGATACTAAGAGTGTATTTAATATTCCAATTACAAATACTCTTGCATAAGTATCTGATTCTGTATAAGAAATTAGTGTTGATATGATACCAAATCCAGCTTCATTACCTAAAAAGTCAAATCCTGTATTAATCCCACGTTTTTCGATGTTAACAAACATATTGTGTAAAACATAATATGTAAATAAAAATATCATTGTTAAAGCTAATATTTGATAAATAATTGCTCTAATCTTTGGATTATTGTAAAAAGCGACGCCTTTTACTATTTTTTTGTGTTCTTTCATTCTTTCACCTTATAATTAAAAAAGGGGAAGTTATTCTTCCCCTCTTTTTTTATTAAATAATTTTTGTAAATAGTTTACTTAGATTATCTAATAGGTGCTCCATATTGAAGACCACCATCTTTCCAAAGTTTATTTAATCCTCTTTCAATTTTTAAAGGAGAATCTTTACCAACATTTCTATCAAATGATTCACCATAATTTCCAACTTGTTTGATTACATTGTATGCCCATTTTGGATCTAACCCAAGATTTTTACCAATATCACCAGTTACTCCAAGAAGTCTTTGGATATTTGGATTTGGACTTTTTAACATTTCATCTACATTTTTAGAATTAACACCTAAATCTTCTGCATTTAACATTGCAATTTCAGTCCATTTTACGATGTTAAACCATTTGTCATCACCTTGTCTTACAACAGGGCCTAAAGGCTCTTTTGAAATAATTTCAGGAAGTACAATTGCTGAATTTGGGTCTTTTAATTGAGTTCTTAATGAATATAATTGAGAAGCATCAGAAGTTAAAGCATCACATCTTCCTTCTTCAAAACCTTGAATTGATTGTGCTGATGTATCATATGTAATTGGAGTATAATCCATTTTATTTGCTTTAAAGTAATCTGTTAAGTTAAGCTCAGTTGTAGTTCCAGCTTGGATACAAAAAGTTGCTCCACTTAATTCTTTTGCAGATTTAACACCCAATTTTTTTGATACTAAGAAACCTTGACCATCATAGTAATTTACACCTGTAAAGTTTAAACCTAATGAAGTATCTCTTGTAGCTGTCCAAGTTGTATTTCTAGCTAGTACATCAATTTCACCACTTTGTAATGCAGTAAATCTCTCTTTTGCATTTAAATGAGCATATTTAACTTTTGATGCATCCCCTAAAACAGCAGCAGCAACCGCTCTACAAACATCAACATCAATACCTTTCCAAACCCCATCTGAATCAGGAGCAGCAAAACCTGGAAGCCCTGTGTTTAGTCCACAACTTAATTTTCCATTTTTCATAGTTGTATCTAATGTATCAGCAGATGATACAGTCGATGCAATCGCTAGCGCAGCTATACTTAAAGATAGTGTCTTTAATAGTTTCATTTCTAATCCTTTTGTTTAGTGTAAATTGAAATTTAATTCATAGAAAATTCTACTAGAATTGCATAGCAAAAGAGTAGCAGAGCTGTATATTTTTTAACCACTTTTAATAAATTGATAACTTTTTTAATTTTATTTAAAAATAAATTTGTGTGTGAGATAGTTTTTTCAGTAATTTTGATAGAGGAATAAAAGATAAAAAGTAGTAAATTTACTTTTTATCTTCTAGATGTTTTGAGAAACTATATAAGTCTTTTTTCTTTAGATCTCCATTATAAACAATTTTTCTTGGATCAACATTATCATCTTTTAACATACTTGGAACAGCATCTGAGTTATTTAATACTTTTATATTTTCATCAAGTTCATCTTCACTATAAGCCATTTGCATATCAGCACTCATAACATTAGGAATTGCCTCTATTATTCTTAACTTTTCTAATTCTTCTTTAACGCTACTTCCTTCAATAGTGATGATAACTCTTCCTTTTTCATCATTCATATGGTAATCACAAGCTTTGCAATTTTTTAAATCCTCTATAACTTGGTCTAAGTGTTTTGGTAGTGTTTGAACTACTATACTTGAAATGTTCATATTATTCCTTTATTTTGTAATAGTTTATTTTGTCATTGTCACTGGCAACTAAAATTTCATTGTTATTTATAAATAAAATTTTAGTAAGTGTCATTTTATTCTCTTTTAATTGATATAAATCTTTTTTTGATGAAGTATCAAAAATAGTTACATCATTGTTTTCGTTTGATGAATAAGCGGCTAGGGTTGCTTTTGAATTTAAAGCACAAGAATAAATTAAAAAACTTGATTCTTTATAAAATGCATCATTTTTTGAGTAAAATACAACTCTTCTATCTTGTCCAGCAGTTAAAATTTCCCCATTTTTGAAATCAACTTGAAAGACATTGTCCAAATTTTTACCTTTGTATGTTTTTAGTAAATTCCCTGTTTGAACATCACATAATTTTAAATTTCCGCTTTCATCTGCAATTATAATCTTTTTTTTATTTTGATTTAGTGCAAAATAAGAAAATTTTGATTGGCTCATTTGTTTATTGTATATAATTTTTTTTTCATTTATATTATATAAGAGTAATTCATTACTTAAAAGTGAAAATATAATTTCATTTTCATTTATAAATTTAGCTTGTGCAATAAATAAATGTTTTGTATCCGGAACAATAGTACTTAAATTTCCATTTTCATAAATATCAATTTTTCTTGCCCCTTTTTCTCCTTGAGATAAAATTAAAATTTTATTTTTTAATACATCAATTGAGTATATTTTACTGTCATTAGTTTCTCCTAAAAAATCTTTTACTTGAGGAATTGTAATGTTTGAAATTAATTTGAAATCTTTTAAGTTAAAGATGTTTATTCTTCCAGCACTTGTTGAAACAAATAACTTATTATCATTTATAACTAAATCAGTTGCTCCCGCACTTATATTCACTATTTTTGTTGGCATTATTTCATTTGCATTTAAAAAAGATATCATAAAAAGTATAAGTAAAATTCTTACAGTATTCATTCTTATCCTATCTTTATCGCATTTGTTGGGCAAACTTTTAAACAAAATCCACAAGAGGTACAATTTTCACTTATCTGTGGTCGAAACATTCCTAAAAATTTTATAGCATCATCAAGGCAAGGGTCTTTGCAAGAAAAACACATGGTTTGATTCCAACTTAGACATTCTAAAATATTTATTTCTATTTTTGAAGATATATTTTTTTTATATTCAAGTTTTAAAACTTCGCTTGGGCAAACTTTTACACACTCATCACAAAAAGTACAGCCACTATTTGTAAAATCTAGTTTTGGAGTTTTGTCTTTTTGTATTACTATTATATTTACTTCACAAGAGTTAGCACACAATCCTTCACATTTGACACACTCACTTAAAAAGAGTGCTTCATTATTATAATATGGTGGACGAATTACTTTCTCTTGCTTTTCATTATTTTTAAATGATGAAGCAAGAGAGCTAAATAGCTCTCTTCTTTTCATAATTTATTTTACACCTTCATCTATATTTTTGATTAAATTTGATGAGTTTTTTTCACCGCTTTCTCTAAAATCAGCTTTGAAATTATTCCCTACAATTAATTTTGTCTCTGATTGAGGTGCATGACATTGACTACAGTTAAATCTTGCCCCTGCCAAATGTCCTAAACTCTTTTGTTCTGGAAGTTTTAAGTCACTTGTATTTACAATCATTTTACCATCTTTTACAATTCTACCATTTTCAGATAAAGAAGTTTTCGGTCTAAAATCTGTAAGGTGTGTTTTTGGTACAGGAACTGCTCCCATTGATTCTGCAATTGCTGGGTCATGACACATAATACATTGATTATTATCTATAGTTATTGGTAACATTCCTTCAACATCATGGGGAATCATTGGTGGAGCATTTTCAAATGCTCTATCAATTTTTGTTGATGTTCCAGCTGCTGCTTTAGCATAATCTGTTTTATCTGGAACAATACTCTTTTCAGTATAAATATCTACTTTTCTTAAGCCTAAAGACTCTTCTGAATAAGTTTTTTGAGCAATAGCACAACCTGTAACAAATATTGCAGTTATTGTTGCTAATCCTAAAGTTATTTTAGTAATTTTCATTTTTTTCTCCTATTTTTTTGCTAATCTATTAATTATTGAAAAATTTAAAGCATCATCTTCACAAACTTCAATACATCTAGCACAATTAGTACACTCTCCTGAAAGAACAGGGATTGACTCTTTTCCTATCATTGACAAAACTTGGTTCTCATGACATACTTCTTTGCACTTCATACATTCAGTACATTTAACATGATTATGAGTAACTCTTAAAAAGCTATATTTCCCTACAAGTGAATAAAATCCACCTAAAGGACAAATATGACCACACCATCCATTTTTTAAAACAAAAAGATCAAAAAGGAAAATGATAAGCATTGCAGCCCAGCCAAATCCAAGACCAAAAACTAAACCTCTATGAACCATAGATATAGGTGAAATGAATTCAAAAGCACTTACACCTAAGATAGTTGATAGTATTAAACTTAGAGCTAAAACCCAATATCTCATATTTCTACTAGCTGGTTGTTTTTTTTGTACAGTGTCAAATCTTAATTTTCTTCTAATAAATGAACTTAAATCAGTTATTATATTAACAGGGCATACCCATGAACAAAAAACTCTTCCTCCAATAAAAAAATAAAATAGTGTTATTATTGATGCACCTACAATTATATTTATTGATACTAACGCACCTGCAAAGAGCATTTGTAAAACAGCAAATGGATCACTTAAAGGAATTGTTTCAAATAATATTGATGAACTTAAATTCCCTTGTAAAATTGTTATTCCATAAATATTTGCAAAGATATACAAAGTCATAATTGATATTTGACTTACTCTTCTTAAAATAAGATATCGGTTTTTTAAAAGTAAATTAGTCATCTAATAAATCTCCCATATCATTTAAAGAATCAATTGCTTTATCTTTACTTATCTTTGTTGTTGTTTTAATCTCTTTTGCATTTTTAACTCTTTTTTGGTCTTTTTCATCCCAACCTTTTACATAATAATCGCCGGCTTTTCCTAAGGCAATTTCTTTAGGTAAGACAAAAATTGAAGCTTTTTGTGTAACACATGCTCTTTCACACAATCCACATCCAGTACAAATATCTGTATGAACAACAGGTTTCATAAAAGAGTGTTTTCCTGTTCTTTGATTTTTTTCATATTCAATAGTAATAGCTTGACCTAATATTGGACAAGCTCTATAACATGCATCACATTGTATACCCCAAAAAGCAATACAACTTTGGTTATCAATAACAGCAACTCCCATATTTGCACTGTTGATATCAAGTTTTCCATTTGTACTAACTAACTTTTCATCTAAGGCATTAGTTGGACAAACAGGAACACATGGAATATCAATACACATATAACATGGTATTTCCCTTGGAGTAAAAAATGGTGTTCCAAGGGGCTTATTATCACCTGGTTTTGCTAATTTTAAAGTATCAAAAGGACAGGCTTCAACACACAAACCACATTTAATACAGGTTGATAAAAAATCTTTTTCATTTAAAGCACCAGGTGGTCTAAGTATTAATTTAGAGGCAGTTACTTCATCAACATAAGCACTCCAAATAAGACCACTAAGAGCTACAAGACCTACTGTTCTTGCACTTTTTAAAAGAAATTCTCTTCTATCATTATTCATTTTTTCTTCTTTTATGCTTTATAAATTTTTACAGCACATTTTTTATAATCTGTTTGTTTTGACATTGGACAAGTTGCATCCAAACAAACTTTATTAATAAATACTTTTTCATCAAACCATGGAACAAAAACCAAACCTCTTGAAGGTCTATTTCTACCTCTTGTCTCAATTCTAGCTTTTACTTTTCCTCTTCTTGATTCAACCCAAGCTAATTCACCTTGTTTTACATCATATTTTTTAGCATCAACAGGATGCATATAACATAAGGCTTCTGGTACTGCTCTAAATAATTCTGGAACTCTCATAGTCATTGTTCCTGAGTGCCAATGTTCTAAAACTCTTCCTGTACACATCCATACTGGATACTCTTCATTTGGTATTTCTGGTGCATCCATATAAGGTCTTGCAAATATTTTTGCTTTATTAATTAAAGGTTTTTTCTCTTTATTTGTAATACCTTGTAAATCTCCAAATGGAAGTGCTTTTGCAAGTTTTCCATAAAAAGCGTGAGAGTTATTTGTACCTGCTTCTTTTACTGCATGTGCTGCATATGGGTCATATTTAACATTAAATCTCCATTGTGTCTCTTTCCCATCTACAACTGGCCATTTAAGTCCTCTTACTTTGTGATAAGTATCAAAATCAGCTAAATCATGTCCATGACCTCTACCAAAACTAGCATACTCTTCAAATAAATATTTTTGAATAAAGAATCCATATCCTTCAAATACTTTTCCATCACTTCCTACAACATTTCTCTTATCTCCAAATACTTCAGAGTTATCAAATCCTGCTTGGACTGGGTCTTCTAAATCAGCTTTATAAGATTTTGCTTTTTCATTGGCAAATAAAATTTCATACATAGTTGTATTTTCATCATAACCCATTTTTTTAGCTTCATTTATTACATCTGGAAGTTTTTTCTTACCACCAGTACTTAGTAGTGATTGTTCACCCCATAAGTCTTTTACCGTAAATCTTTTTGATAATTCAAGCCATTGCCAAGTATCACTCATAGCATCACCTACTGGTAATACTTGTTGTCTCCAATGTTGAGTTCTTCTTTCAGCATTTCCATATGCTCCCCATTTTTCATAAATCATAGCTGATGGTAAAATCAAATCAGACACTTTTGCAGAAATCCCAGGATATCCATCACTTGTAACAATAAAGTTATCCATTTGTCTTGCGGCTTTTATCCAATGAGATGCACTAGCACTATCTTGATAAGGGTTACAAACATTAACCCAAGCAAATTTCATAGAACCATCTTCTAAGTCCCTATGAATTTTCATAATGTCTTGATGACCTTTTGGATTTAAAGTACCTTGAGGAATTCCCCAAACTTTTTCAGCAATACTTCTATGTTTTGGATTTGCTACCATCATATCAGCTGGTAATCTATGTGCAAATGTTCCAACTTCTCTAGCTGTTCCACAAGCACTTGGTTGTCCTGTAAGTGAAAATGCTCCCGAACCTGGTTTTGCTTGTTTATTTAATAAAAAGTGTACATTATAAGCTAGAGTATTTACCCATGAACCTCTTGTATGTTGATTCATTCCCATAGTCCAAAAAGAAACAACTTTTCTATTTTTTTCAATATAAAGATCAGCTAATTCTTTGATTTTCTTTTTAAAATCTTCATCTGATTCATCAGGATTACCTTTTGAAACTTGTGTAACATAATCAGCAGTATATGGTTCTAAGAATTTTTTATATTCTTCAAAAGATATTTCCCAATGTTTTAATCCGGCATTTTTGTTAACCATCATATCACCTTCTTTATATCCATAAGGAGCTAAGGCTGGTGCTTCATCTTTTGATACAACTTTTTGCATCTCTTTTGAGATAGTTTCCATCTCTTTTTGCGTATATTTACCTTCAACAATTGATTTTTCATCAGATCTTCTCATTCCATAACCCATATTTACAGGACTTGCTGCAAATACAATATTATTTTTAACAAAATCCCAATCTATAGATTCTGGATTATTATAAACAATTTCTCTTGCTATATAATTCCATAATGCTAAGTCTGAATTTGGTTTAAATATAATTTCAGTATCAGCTAAATCTGAGGTTCTATGTCTATAAGTTGATAAATTTATAACTTTTACTTTATCAGGATTTGATAATTTTCTATCTGTAACTCTTGACCACAAAATAGGGTGCATTTCTGCCATATTTGAACCCCAAGATACAACTGTATCAGTTAGTTCTATATCATCATAACAACCACTTGGCTCATCAATACCAAATGTTTGGTAAAAACCAACAACAGCACTTGCCATACAGTGTCTAGCATTTGGATCAATTGCATTTGATCTAAAACCAGCTTTCATCATTTTTTGAGCTGCATAACCTTCCATAACTGTATATTGTCCACTTGCAAATATACCAATTCCTTCTGGACCTTTTTCTTTTAGAGCTTTTTTCATGTGAACTTCCATCTCATCAAATGCTCGTTCCCAAGAAATAGGTGTAAACTCACCATTTTTATCAAATTCACCTTTTTGGTTAACTCTTAATAATGGTTGTTTTAATCTATCTGCTCCATACATAATTTTTGCATTGAAGTAACCTTTTATACAATTAAGTCCTCTGTTTACTGGTGCTGCTGGGTCACCTTTTACTGCAACTATTTTTCCGCCTTTAGTTGCAAGCATAATCCCACAACCCGTACCACAAAATCTACATGCAGCTTTGTCCCATCTCCAGCCACCTTCAGCTTCATTTGCCTTAGCTTGAAGGGCAGTTGGTACATTCATACCAATAGCTGCTGCTGCACTTGCTGCTGCAGAGCTTTTTAAGAATTCTCTTCTTGATAATGTCATTTTATCTCCTTTGAAAAGTTTAAGTCAATTTCTAACTTCCTAATTCTAACCGTTAAAATTAACATAATCCTTGACTCTAATCAATTTTTATAAGTTTTAATTAAGGAGTATTTTTGTCCTATTACTTTTGTGTTATATTTTGTTATAATAAATTAAAAATTTTGATAGATAATATTTTGGAGTTTATATGGATTTTCATACATTTATAAGAGCAGTTGGAACAGGACCTAAATCAAATAGAGAATTAACACAAGAAGAGATGAAAGATTGTATTAGGCAAATTTTAAATAAAGAAGTATCAAATGAAATCATAGTTGCTTTTTTATTAGGATGGAGAGTAAGACTTGAAACAAATGCAGAACTAAAAGCTACTTTAGATGTGTGTAATGAATATATCAAAAAAGTAAATATTCCTAATTCTATAGAGTTAGGATTTCCTTATGATGGTAAAACAGATGCAACATATCTTTTCCCACTTGTTGGAAAGTATTTAAAAAAGTTTGATTTGGACATTGTTATAAGTGGTGATATTATGCAACCAGCTAAAAGTGGTATTACAATAAAAGATATTGCTACAAATGTAAAACTTGATGATAATATTCATTATTTTGATAGAGCTGAATTCTTACCAAAACTAAGTGCAATTACTGATTTAAGAAGAATATTAAAATTAAGAAGTGCTTTTAATACTGTGGAAAAACTACTTAATCCTGCAAATTCAAGATTTGCATTAACTTCTGCGTATCATAAACCTTATGTAGAAAAGTATAGTGAAATATTTGCTTCAAACTATGAAAAATTTATTGTAGTAAAAGCAGCAGAGGGAAGACCAGAGATTTTCAATAAATCAAAAGCTTGGTTAAAAACCCAAAATGGACTTGAAGAGTTTATTATAGACCCAGAGTATTATGGAATAAATTACAATAAAACTTTTGAAAAGATTACTTTAGAAGAAGCAATAGAAGAAATCAATAATCCAAGTGCAGATTTAGAAAAATTAGCAAAACTAAATGCAGCATTACACTTATTTTGTGCAAATAAAGCTGATGATATAAATAGTGCTTATGAGATGTTAGATTAATGAGTAATTTTCCTATCTCTTTAAATTTAGAAAATAAAAAAATTTTAGTTATAGGTGCAGGGAAAATTGCTACAAGCAAAATAAAGAAATTGTTAGATTTTACAAAAAATATAGTTGTACTTGCACCCAATATAAGTGATGAGTTGGAAAAACTTAATATAAAAACTTTAAAAAAGAGATATGAAAAGAGTGATATTGAAAATTTTCACATTGTAATTGCTTGTATTGATGATATAAATCTTCAAAGGGAGATTTACAAACATACAAGAGAAAAAAATATTCTATATAATTGTGTAGATATTTATGAATTGTGTGATTTTACTTTCTCATCAATAATAAAAAAAGATGATTTAGTAATTACTATTTCCACAAGTGGAGCTTCTCCTTCTTTTTCAAAAGAATTAAAAAAATATTTAGAAAAGATTATTCCAAATAATGTAGGAAGCTTTTTAAAAAATATGAAAAACTTAAGAGCTACTATGCCAAAAGGAGAAGAGAGAATGGAAATACTAAGAAAAAAAAGTAAAGAGTTTATCTCTTCTATAAAATAAATTTAATCAAACCATCTTAACTGTTCTCTTAAGTTCACAACTTTTCCTACTATTATTATTGCAGGAGATTTTAAACCTTTTGATTTTTCAACAATATTCTCTAAAGTTCCAGTTACTACTTTTTGTTCTTTTGTTGTTCCTTTTGAAATAACAGCACAGGGATAATTTTTGTCTTTTCCAAGACCTATTAATTTTGAACTAATTAAGTTAATATTATGTAGTCCCATTAAAAAGACAATTGTTTCATCATTTAAAAAAGTTTGCCACTCTATTTGTGAGATTTTTTTGTTTGGAGTTTCATGTCCTGTTACTACTCTAAAAGAAGTAGTTATTCCCCTATGCGTTACAGGGATTCCAGCATATGAAGCAACAGCTACAGATGAGCTGATTCCTGGAATTATTTCAAATTTAACATCTCTTTCATTCAAATAGATTGCTTCTTCTCCTCCTCTACCAAAAACAAAAGGATCTCCACCTTTTAATCTAACGACATTTTCATATTTTTGTGAAGCTTGAAAAAGTATTTCATTTATTTCATCTTGAGGTACAGTGTGTTTTTTGTTCTCTTTTCCGACATATTTAAAAATGACATCTTTTTTTGCATAATTTAATATCTCTTTATTTACTAATCTATCATAAACTATGATATCTGCATTTTTTATTGCATTTATAGCTTTTAATGTTAATAATTCAGGGTCGCCAGGACCTGCACCTGTTAAATAAACTTTACCCACATATTGCCTTTTTTTATATCTATATTTTTGTTTTTCGCCCAATAACTAAACTATTTAGTTCATTTCTTAGTTCTTGAAGTTTTTTTGTTGAATTAATTAAATCTTCTGTAGATTGAATAATTATATCTTCACTTTTATTTATTGCTCTATTTACATCTGAAGAGTTTTCAAGGTCATCTAGTATTTTGTCAAATTCATCTGTTATCTCTTCAAGCTTAGAACTTGCATTTTGTGAATGTTGTATAGCAACAGCTGAGTCATTCATAGCAGAATTTATTTTATTTATAAAACAATTAAAAGTATCAGTTACATCTAAAATCTCTTTTTCATTTACATCAATAGAAATAGGTGTTAGTTGTTCATTATTTTCATTAGCTATTTTTTTTGAAAATTCTAAAAACTTATTAGCATTTTCTTCAATATTTTTTAATTGAACAAAACTATATACAATTAATAGTATTATCAAAAAAGCAGCTATATATTGGAAGTTTTTGATTAGTATAGTTTTATTTTCTGTATAAACTGTGTACATACTAACTAAGTTATCAACTTCTTGAAGTAAATTATTATTGGTATTATAAACTGTTTCAACTATAGAAGCTAAAAGTTTTAAACTAGATTCATCATTTTTTAATTGTAGTTTCTTAAACTCTTCTATATTGTGAAAGAACTCTTTCCATAAAATCTCCACTTTATATACTTGTTGTCCAATCTTATCATTGGGAACAGGTGAAATACCTATTAACTTATTTCCATTTTTTAATGAATCTAGATTTTTAATAAATTCATCACTCGCACTGTTTAATTCAGAAAAGTTTGTTTTTTTCGTGTAATAAAGATAAAAAATATTTTTTGATATCTTTTGTGTAAGCATCCTTTCTTTTCCTACAATATTCATAATCAATGCATCTTTTTTATTTCTATCATTTAAATATACGGTAGTAAAAATTATCATAGCCATTAATACTATAAATAAAGCACCTAATAATTTTATCTTTGTACTTATTTTATTTGTTTTCAAATCCCAACTCCTCTAAAGGTTGATTCTAATTGTTCTTTATTTAAAACTATAACATCACTTTTTTCAATACTAATAGAACCATTTCTAGTAAGCTTTTTTAAAACTCTTGAAAGTGTTTCTGGCTGAATATGTAACATAAAAGATACCTCTTGCCTTTTTAATTTATTGAACAGTTCAAGATCATTGTAAATCATAAAAGCAACTTTTGCTGTTGAGTCAAAAACTAATTCTCTATTTACTATACATTGCAATTGGTGAGTTTTTTCTAAAAGTGTTTCAATTAGTTTTATTGATAAAATATTTTTAGATAAAAACATTTCTTTAAACTTTTCAAAATTTATTGATAAAACAATAGAATCCTCTGAAAATTCTGCATTTGAAAAACAATAAATATTGCTATTATTTACAGAAGTTAATTCAGAAATCATTGAGTTTTTGTAAATATGATATAAGAATATCTCATTCCCAAATTTATCAAATTTGTATATTTTTATAAGGCCATTAACTAAAAAAAGAATATTTTCTTTTATTTCATCTTCATAATAAAGTATTGAGTCTTTAGGATAAGTAATTAAGTTAGATATTGTCGCTAATTCTTTAATTTCCTCTTCTTTTAATTGCGCAAAAAAGTCTAATTGAGTAATAGTCTTTATTTTGTCCACTAAATTCCTTGTGTACTTTTTATTTAAGGAATTTTATAATAAGCTAACGAAATTTTATATTAAGTGCCATTTTTTTTGGTGCGTTGAGGTGTGTAAATGTTAAAAGATGGACATGGAAGAGTAGTTGACTATTTAAGGGTATCAGTAACTGAAAGATGTAACTTTAGATGTCAATACTGTATGCCAGAAAAACCATTTTCTTGGGTTCCTAAAGAAGAACTTTTATCATATGAAGAATTATTTAAATTTATTAAAGTATGTATTGATAGTGGAGTTAAAAAAGTAAGAATTACAGGTGGTGAACCACTTTTAAGAGAAGGTTTAGATAACTTTATAAGAATGATAGCCGAATATAAAGATGATATTGATTTAGCTTTAACTACAAATGGTTATTTGCTTCCTAAAACTGCACAAAAATTAGCAGATGCTGGATTAAAAAGATTAAATATCTCTTTAGATAGTTTAAAACCAGAAATCGCCCATAAAGTTGCTCAAAAAGATGTCTTAGCAACAGTACTAAAAGGTATTGAAGCTGCCGATAAAGCTGGCTTAAAAATTAAAATAAATTGCGTTCCTATGCAAGGAATAAATGACAATGAACTTTGTGATATAGTAGATTTTTGTAAAGCAAGAGGTTATACTGTGCGATTTATTGAATTTATGGAAAATAATCATGCAAAAGATGGAGCTAAAGGATATGACTCTACTCAAATTCAAAATATCTTAAAAACTAAATATAAGTTTGAGAAGCAAGAGAGAAGTGGTACTTCTCCATCTCAAGATTATATTATGGATGATGGTTATGTATTTGGAATCATTGAGCCACATAAAGATGATTTTTGTGCAAACTGTAATCGTATAAGACTTACTGCAAGTGGTATTTTAATTCCATGTTTATATTTTGAAGATTCTCAAAGTATAAAAGAGGCAGTTAAAAATAATGATATAGATAAAGCAGCAGCAATATTAAAAGATGTATTGTTAAATAAGCCTGAAAAAAACAAATGGTCAGAAAATTCAGAAATATCAACACGAGCTTTTTATGAAACTGGTGGGTGATAAACTTAACTATTCAATTCTTTATATTAAATAAAAATACAAATAATAAATAATATTATTTATTATTTGTATCTCTTTTCTCTTCTTTTTATATTCAAATAATACTATCATTGATAATAACTATATTTGAAAAAGGAGTTATTATGATAATAGAGTCTTCAAAAGTTGAAATGAGTTCAGAAACTATGAGTTCATATGAAATGGTAAGTCAGTCAAAAGTAGATTTTAGAAATGAGTTATTAGGTTTATTAGATGTAAATGAAAAAAACCAAAGTCTTGAATCAGATGGTTTCGAAGAAGTTGATAAAATAGAAGAAGTAAAAGATAGTGAAGCATATGCAGCTTCTAGATCTGAGGAATTTACTAGATTAATATTAGAAATGATTCTTCAAGCATTTTTAGGTAGAAATAAAAAAGTTGATTTTAAAAGTTTAAATGACTTAAAATGCAAAGATACTGATTCTACTGAAGAGGTAAAAAAAATGTTGATGAAAAGAACTGTATCAATAGAAACTACACATGAGTATTATAGAAGTGATTCTATATCTTTTAGTTCACAAGCTACAATTAAAACTAAAGATAAAGATATAAATATCGATTTAGATTTATCTTATTCACGAGAGTTTTATGAAAAACATAGTGAAACACTAAAATTTGAAGAGACACACTTTATGGATCCCTTAGTTATTCAATATGATTGTGCATCTACTGTTTTTGATAGCATAAGTGACAAAATGTGTTTCAATTTTGATATTAATAGTGATGGAGATGAAAAAGAACTACCACTTTTAAAAGATGGAAATGGATTTTTAGTTTTTGATAAAGATGGAAATGGAACAATAGATAATGGAACTGAACTATTTGGACCTTCTTCAAATGATGGTTTTGGAGAGTTAAGTGAATATGATAGTGATGGAAATAATTGGATTGATGAAAATGACCCAATATTTGATAAACTTCAAATCTGGACTAAAAATGAAAGTGGAGAAGATAAACTTATTGCCTTAGGACAAACAGGAATAGGGGCTTTATATTTAAATGATGCAAAAGCTGGAATGGCTTATAACAAATCAGTAAATGAAAGTCTAGCGTACTTAAAATCTAACTCAATATTTTTAAGAGAAGATGGAACAGCTGGAATTATATCTTCAATGGATTTCAAATCATAAAAAGAGCTTTTGCTCTTTTTATACTTCTTGAATAAAATATCTACTATTTGATGAATTGATTTTTAATTTTAATCCAAAAGTATTAGAGATATTTTCTGAAGTTAAAATATCTTCTTTTTTACCTTGTTTAAATATTGTTTCATCTTTTATTAATGCCACATGGGTAATTTCTTCAAAAATCTCTTCAAGATGATGTGTTACTAAAATAATATTTGCTTTTTGGCTTAGTTTTCTTAATAGTTTTATAAAGTTTAATTGGGCTTTTATATCAAGTCCAACTGTTGGTTCATCTAAAATAAAAGCTTTTGGATCATGTATTAAAGCTCGTCCAATGATACATTTTCTAAGTTGTCCTGTACTCATTTTTGCTACAATTTTATCTTTTAAGTCAGTGATTTCAAGGTATTCCAAAATCTCATTTGCTTTGTCATGTTGTTCTTGGGTGAAATCTTGATGTTCAAATACTCCAATTGAACTATAATATCCACTAAGTACAACTTCATATCCTGTCAAAAAATTTCCTTGGTCATAAAAATGATTGTGTAAATCATTTGTGATTATTCCCATAGCTTTTCTTAAATCAAATAGGGAGTATCTTTCTTTTCCTAAGATTAACTTTTTATGTGGATAATTTTGTCTTGGATGAATTTGAGAAGAGATTAATTTTATAAGGGTAGATTTACCACTTCCATTTGCCCCCAAAATAGCCCAATGCTGATTATCTTCTATTTTCAAATTGAGTTCTTTTAATATAAGTTTATCGTCATAACTCACATGTATATTTTCAAAATCTATAATATTCATAATTAAAACCTTTCTAAATTTTTATTTTATCAAAAATAATTAAAAGTATTGATTTATATCAATGATAATTATTATTGATATTAGTATAGTTAGGAAATTAAATAAAAATTGGATTAAAAAATGAACTTTTTCATAAAGATTATAAAAGATTTCCCCTCTTATTTGTGGAGTGGTTGGGGTGCTATTTCATCTATATTTTTGTTTCTTGTCTTTTGGGATATGGGAAATCAAATATACGGAAATTTAATATTACCAAGTCCAAAAGAGACATTTTTGACTCTTTCTGAGATGTTAAAAAATGAAAGTATGTTAAATGAGATATTAATTACTACAAAAAGAGCTGTTATCGGGTTTTCTATATCTTTATTTTTTGGAACACTTTTAGGGTTACTTTCCGGGCTTTTTATAACAACTTCAATGATGAGCAGACCAATAGTTACTATTCTTATGGGGATGCCACCAATAGCTTGGATAGTTTTAGCAATGATTTGGTTTGGAATGGGAGATATGACTATTATTTTTACTGTAATTGTAGCTTCTTTTCCTATTATTTTTATAGGTGCTTTACAAGGAACAAGAACTCTTGAAGGAGATTTAAAACAGATGGCTGATAGTTTTCATCTTCCTTTTAAAATGAAACTGTTTGATTTATATTTCCCTCATATATTTTCTTATATTTTTCCAGCATGGATTGGAGCTTTAGGTATGGCTTGGAAAATTGTTGTTATGGCTGAATTATTATCTGCAAATGATGGAATAGGTTCTGCTTTAGCAATTGCAAGAAGTCAACTTGATACGCCAACTGCTTTAGCTTTAGTTGTAATTATGATTGGAACTTTACTCTTCATTGAATATCTTATTTTAGAGCCTATAAAAAGAGAGGTTGAGTCATGGAGATAATAGAAGAGTTAAAAGTTCAAAATGTTTCACACTCTTTTGGTTTCAGTGATATTTTAAAAGATATAAGTTTTACTTTAAAAAAAGGAAAAGTTATATCATTAGTAGGACCCAGTGGTGGTGGAAAAACAACTTTACTGCATCTTTGTGCAAAATTATTGACACTTGAAACGGGAAAGATAAAAAACAGTTTTAACAGTTCTTCTTTTGCTTTTCAAGAAGCAAGACTTCTTCCTTGGAAAAATGTCATTGATAATATTGCTCTAGGATTAAAAGCACAAGGTATGGCAAAAGATAAAAGAGAAAAAGAGGCAAAAGAAATTGCTTTAAAATTTGGTTTAGAAAAAGATGATTTTTATAAATTTCCAAAAGATTTAAGTGGAGGGATGAAACAAAGAGTCTCATTTGCAAGAGCACTTGTGACAAATCCAACTTTACTTTTTTTAGATGAACCTTTTTCTGCTTTAGATATTGGATTAAAAAAAGAGTTACAATCCTTATTGCTTCAAATAATAGAAGAGAAAGAGTTAAGCATTCTTTTTATAACACATGATTTGATGGAAGCGATAAAACTAAGTGATGAGGTGCTTGTTTTAAAAGCTGAACCTGTAGGTCATATCATTAAAAGTTTCATGTTTAATTATCCTAAAAATCTAAGAGACAATACTTTTGTGTATGAACAAACAGCAAAACTTTTAAGTGATGAAACTATTATAAATACATTTGAATTGGAATTAAAATGACAGAAGAAACAAAAAAACAATACGCAACAAATCATTATACGCACTATCCAAAAGGAGAATATCCTTCTTATTTGGCATATGCCTTTAGACCTATGTTTTTAGTTCTTGCTCCTTATATTGTAGTTTCAATCATATTATGGTCTTTTGTGTTTGCTGGGTATATTTCTCTTCCTTTTATAAGTGACCTTCTTGGATGGCACATGTATGAAATGATATTTGGAATAGGAAGTGCTGGAATTGTAGCTTTTTTTCTAACGGGTGCTCCTGAATTATTTCCTGGAACCATTCCTATTGTTGGGAAAAAATTAGCATTTATTATTCTTTTATGGAT
Organism: Arcobacter siniprincipis (SeqCode); assembly: GCF_048571125.1. NCBI lineage: Bacteria > Pseudomonadati > Campylobacterota > Epsilonproteobacteria > Campylobacterales > Arcobacteraceae > Arcobacter > Arcobacter siniprincipis (SeqCode). The sequence continues at coordinate 599,278 of NZ_CP182343.1, forward strand.
AGTAGGGAGAATCAGTTTTTGGTGTATGGATTATTTGGGTATTTATTTTGTCGGTTTTATAAATATATCTTTACTTATTTATATTACTGCACTTGTGATAAAACCTCTTTTTGCTGATATTACAAAAAGGCATATTTCCCTTGGTTTTTCACTTGTCTCTTTGATTGTAACTCAAACTTTATTTTTTGCAAGTTCTGCAGGCTTCATCTCTTTTGATACCCATTCAATTATGCTTTTATCTCTTGGATTATTTATGGTTTTAATCTTATTGGCTCTTCGTAGAGTTAATATGGAGGCTATCAATGAGTTATTAGAACAAGAAGGAATTGATGAAACCTTTTATGCCAGATCACCAAGATACAATCTTGCTATTTTTTGTGTAATTCTGTACAGCTTTGTAGAATTTTTTTATCCTCACAATAATATTTTAGGTTATTTTGCCTTTGCAAGTGCAGCAGCTATTTTGAATATTTTAAATGATTTTATTTTAAAAGATAACAATATTTTATTTAAACCTTTTGTTGTTTATTTGATGAGTATTTTAGTTTTGATGGCGATTGGTTATGGGCTTTTGGGATTTGATTATCTCAATGAAGGCATATATGCTTTAAATCATTTTCGACATTTTTTGACAACTGGAGTTTTTGGAATAGTCTTTTTCATAGTGATGGTTGTTATTTCAACAGTGCATACTGGAAGAGAACTGTTTACTAACTTTTGGTTAAATCTTGGAGTTTTTTTAATAATTCTATCAACAATAATCAGAAGTTTTATACCTTTTTATGAAGAGTTCTCAATGATGATATACATCAGTTCTTCTATTCTTTGGGCCATTCCTTTTATGATTTATATGAAAATGTTTTTTCCTTTTTTAGTCAATAAAAGAGCTGATGGCATACCCGGTTAAAATAAAATTTACGTATTCAAAGGAGTATATATGAAACAATTATTAAGTGTGTTAGTTATGGCTGTTTCTTTATTTTCAAGTGAAATAAATAAACAAATAATAATAAAAGTGGCTGGTCCATTTGCAAGTGTATCTCACCCCATAATACATATGGCAAATAACCAATCACTAAAAGATATGGGAATAAATATCAAGTTTGTTCTTTGGAAAAATCCAGATGAACTTAGAGCTTTGATTTTAAGTAAAGATATAAATTTTATAGCAATTCCTACAAATGTTGCTGCAAATTTATACAACAAAGGTGTAGATATAAAACTTTTAAATGTCTCTATTTGGGGAATATTAGGAATGATAAGTAGAAATCCTGATTTAAAAACATTAAAAGATTTTAAAGGAAAGGAGATTGCGGTTCCTTTTCGAGCCGATATGCCGGATATTGTTTTAAAAGAATTGATAAAAAAATCTGGTTTAGACCCTCAAAAAGATTTTAAACTAAGATATGTGTCAAGTCCAATTGATGCAATGCAAATGCTAATTTTAAGAAGAGTTGATCATGCCTTATTAGCTGAACCTGCCATTTCAATAGCTTTGAGAAAAACAAAATCTTTTCCTATAAGTGTTGTTGCACCTGATTTGTATAGGAGTGTTGATTTGCAAGAAGAGTGGGGAAAACTATTTGCGACAAAAGCTAAATTACCACAAGCAGGAATTGCTTACATAGGAGATACAAAAGGAAAAGAAAAATTAATAAATAGATTCTTAGAAGAGTACTCAAAATCACTTGAATGGTACAAACAAAATTCCATTGAAGCTTCAAAGTTAATAGTAAAAGAACTTCCTATGTTAGAAGAAAAAGGCTTAGCAGACTCCATTGCTCATATTTCATTTGAAAGCATAAAAGCAATTGATGCAAAAGAGGAGTTAGACTTTTTCTTTAATATCTTAAAAAAAAGTGAGCCAAAATCAATAGGTGGAGAAATTCCTAATTCAAATTTATATTATCAATAAAAGGACAAAAATGAAAAAAATAATTTTAATCTCAGCAATAACAAGTTTGGCTTTATTTCAAAATAGTTTTGCTGGTACTATTTTAGAGGATGTAACTGTAACTACAGCTACAAAAACTGAAAAAAACATTGAAGGTGTCAGTGCTTCTGTTATAGTAGTTACTCAAAAAGATATTGAACGAATAGCAGCTTCGACATTAAAAGATGTATTTGAAAAAATACCTTCAATAAATGCACAATTTGGAAGATTTCCTCATCCTAGTTCAGCTTCAAAAGCTTCTATATCAATTAGAGGGGCAGGAGCAAATGGAACGTTGATTTTAGTTGATGGAAAAAGGTTATCTGGTGAAACTGAAGGACCTTATGAGTTGAATAGAATACCAGCTTCAATGATTGAGAGAATTGAAATCGTCAAAGGTTCTATGTCTACCCTTTATGGTTCGGATGCCATTGGAGGAGTAATCAATATCATTACAAAAAAAATTGAAACAAACGGTTCAACGATTGATATGAAATATGGACAAAGTGCAGAAGGAGAGTCTAAAGAAAAAAATGTAAATTTTACAACACGTGGAGTAACAAATGAAGTTAGATATAAACTTTTTGGGTCAATAATAGATACAACACCTTACAGTAAAAATAAATCATACTCACAAGTTGCAACAAATCCATCAACTGGTGCAATTTTAGTTGGAAATCCACAAAATGGAGTCAGTGGTTCTAACAAGGTGACCTATATAGATGAAGCAACGGTAAAAAATATTGGAGGAAGAGTAGAAAAAGATTTAAATGATCAAGTAACATTAGGGGTAGATGTAAATTATTTAGATGAAAACAGAAAAGGAACATACCTAGGAAGTGCTCAATTTTCTGGTGGTGGCTTGATTAAAAATACTCCTGTTAATTCTGAAGATAATAATAAAAGAATCGATGTATCATCTGATCTTAAATATCAAATATCAAATAATTTATCTGGACAAACAACGGTATATAGATCGTATTATAAAAAAAGAAATGAAACCACGCCTATTAATTTCACTGGACCTGTTAATAAGAAATTTAGTGCAAATGTTACCATTGATACTTTAGAATCAAATTTGACTTATCTTTTGAATGATTCTAATATTATAACAACTGGCCTAGAATATAGAAAAGAAACAAGAGATTCAAGTGCAATAAATATAGATGCAAGTTCAAGTGAATTTGTCACAAAAGTTGTAAAATATAAGTCACTATTTATTCAAGACGAAATGGTAATCACAGATAGCTTAAATGCAACTATGGGTGCAAGATATGACAATATATCAAATGCAGAAAATAAAGTTACTTTTCAAGCAGGATTAGTACAGAAACTAAATGATAAAACAAATCTTAGAGTAAATTATGCACAAGGATACAGGGCACCTGATATTGCAGAGTTATATGTGGTTTCGCCTTCATATAAAGATGGGAAAAGATTTGGATCAGATGTAATTTTTGGACCAAAAACAAAAGCTTATGATTTAAAACCTGAACGATCACAAACTTTTGAAATAGCATTATCAAATAAATTAGAAAATCTTTTCTCAGAAATTGTTTTATTTAATACAAAAATAGACGATAAAATAGAACTTGCTTCATATGGAACAGGTAATGCAAAATATTACACTTCAGAAAATTTAGAGAAAGTTGATATAAAAGGGGCTGAATTAAATATTGCCTACATTATTAATGAAAATAGTGACTTAAACTTTAATTTAACTTATTTAAATACAGAAGATAAAAATACAAATAAAGAACTCTTATTTACACCTGATTTATCAGCTTCTTTAGGGTTAAATTATCAAATAATACCAAACTTAACAACGAATTTATCTCTTAGGTATATTGGTGAGCAATATACAAATATCCAAAATACAACTAAGGCAGAAGATTATTCATTAGTTGATATTGGAATAAATTATGATATAAATAAAACTTTAGCTATTTATGGTGGAGTAGATAATATTTTTGATAAACAATTGGAAGAAGATATTGGTGTAAATGTTGGAGTGTTTTTTTATACAGGAGTAAGAATTAAGTTTTAATTTTGTATAAATGTATAATCTTAAACAAGGTTTAAATATAAGTTCACTATAATTCGCGTCCATTTCAATAGAAGTGAGATTAGTATACCTATTAGGAGGTCTTCTATGGCTTTAGATCAGGAAGTAAAAAACAGTATTATCGAAAAATACAGAAGAGATGAAAAAGATACAGGTTCTTGTGAAGTTCAAGTTGCAATTTTAACTGAGCAAATCAGAGTTTTAACTGAACATTTAAAAATCAATAAAAAAGATCACTCATCAAGATTAGGTCTTTTAAAAATGGTTGGAAAAAGAAAAAGATTATTAAAATATCTTAGAAATACTGAGTATGCTAGATTTGTTGAATTAGTTGCAGATTTAGGAATCAGAGCTAAGTAATTTAGTTTACTTAACTTTAAAAAGGGTTGTAACTTTTTAGTTACAACCCTTTTTTTTTAAATAAAAAAATTAATTTTACTGTATAATGATTATTAATACTCTTTCTTGTAAAATAAAAAAATTTTAAAAAAGGAATCAATCAAAGATGTTATTGACTAAAAAAAGTGAGTACGCACTTCTTTCTCTAATCTCTATTGCTAAAAGCGATAAAGCAAAAAATGTGGATGAATTATCAAGAGAATTAAGAATCCCAAAATCTTTTTTAGCCAAAATTATGCAAAATTTAGCCAAAAATGAAATAGTAATATCACAAAGAGGTGTAAATGGTGGATTTATTCTTGCCAAACCTTATGATCAACTTACTATATTTTCAATAACGGCTGCAGCTGAAGAAAAAATTCCTTCAGTCTTTGAATGTGCCCCATCAATGGAATCATGCCCTAGTGACTCTGGAAGCTTGTGCTCTATTTGGCCTTTATTAAATAATCTCCAAGGTAAGATAAATGAATTTTTAGAAGAATTAACCCTGAAGGACATTGCTCAATGATATTATTTCATATCTCTCATACGGATTTAGATGGATATGGTTGCCAACTTTTAACCAAAGAGATATTTTCCCAAAGTTACTACTTAAATGCAAATTATGGACTAGAAGTAAAACAAAGTATTATTCATTTTATAGAACACATTAAAAATGAAGAGATAAAAGATGAAATACTATTTTTAATAACTGATGTTAATCTAACAAATGCTGAATCAAAATATTTAAACAATGAAGTAATAAAATTAAATGAAGATGGTTATAAAATTAAACTTCAACTTTTAGATCATCATGCTACAGGTCAAAGTTGTGCTGACAAGTATGATTGGTACTTTTTAGATATTTCAAGATGTGCTACAAAAATCACATATGACTATTTTGTAAAAAATTATAATGCATTTGAAAATGAATCCCAAACTTGGATAGAGCCTCTTGTAAATGCAATAAATGCAATTGATATTTGGATAGAAGACAATAAAAAAGATTTTGAGTTTGGAAAAGTATTACTTAGTATGGTTTCTCATGTAAGAGAAATCAATAATGTTCTTTTTGCAAATAAAAATAGAGACTTTAGAATTCATTTACTAAAAAAAGCATCTATGTATTTAAATGAAGTTGATGGAAATATAAAGTTAGATAGTGCAATCCATAGTTTAAAAAAAGAGTTTTTAAATCTTGATGGACAGGATGATACAATAGATAATCTTAGTGCAAAATATTTAGTAAATTCTATTACAAGTATAAAAGATGAACTTACAATTAACTTCCAAGATAAAAAAGGCGTTTTAACTTATACTCTAGGTGGTATTTCAATTCCCGCAAATGCATTTTTGAAAGCTAATAAAGACTATGACTTTTTTATTGATGTTTCTAAAAGAGGAAATGCAAGCTTTAGAGCAGATGGGAATTTAGATGTTGGATTACTTGCACAAAAATTAGCAAATGGTGGGGGACATCCTAATGCATCAGGTTGTAAATTCGATGATTTCAAAGAAGTTATAAATTATAGTGATGTTAAAAAATATATTCAAAATAAATTAGACAATATTAAAATATAAGATTATTTATATCTAAATTTAGTTATTTACATTCTTAAATTTATGAAATTATCTTTTTTAACATATAAATCTGATATTATATAATAATTATTTTTTAAGGTAAAATTATGAATGATGATATTAATTGGACTTCTGAACAAATATATAATATTATTTATGTTGAAGATGATGAACAAGTTCGAATAAACTTTGAAGAAATATTTAAAGATTTTTTTAAAGAGGTATATGTTGCAAATGATGGTGTAGAAGCTTTAAAAATCTTTAATAAATTAACTTTAGAAAATAAAAGAGTAGATGCAATAATAAGTGATCTTAATATGCCAAATATGAATGGCATATCCTTATTAAAAAATATTAGAGCTGTCAATGAAGATATTCCTTTTTATTTTACAACTGCTTACTCAGATGAAAATAACCTTTTAGAAGTAATTAAATTAAATGTTACTGCATATTTTATAAAACCAATCGATATATCAATAATGGTAAAAAAAGTTATAAAAGATGCTCATAAATATAATCAAAATCAAATAATTGAAAAACAAAAAGAAGAATTAGAAAGATATTTAGCCGCAATAGATAATGTTGCTATTATTTCAAAAACCGATTTAAAAGGTAATATTACCTTTGCAAATGATTTTTTCTGTGATATATCAAAATATAAAAGAGAAGAACTTATTGGAAAACCTCATAATATAGTAAGACATCCAGATTCGTCTAAAGAAATTTTTAAAAATCTTTGGGAAACAATTAAAAAAGGTGAAACCTGGAATGGAAAAATTAAGAATTTAGCAAAAGATGGTTCTGTCTATTATGTAAATAGTACTGTTATACCTCTTTTTGATGAATTGGGAAATGAGATAGTAGAGTATGTTGGAATAAGATTTTTAACCACAGAAGAAGAAAATTCAAAAAGAGAATTTAGAAAAAAAGTAATTGAAAATATGCAACAATCAAAGAAAAAAGAGATTGAGTATATAAATAAAATAAGAGAATTAGAACAAGAAATAAGAACAAGTGTAAAACCTGATTTGTCTATGTACTTAGAACAAATGGATAATATGAAAAAGAAAAATGGACAATTAAAAGCTCAAATAAACCAATATGACAAAGAAATAGTTGTAATTAGAAAAAAAAATGAAGAGCTAATTGATAGTGCAAATAATAAAGTTTCTAAATCTATTTTTGCCTTAAGAAAAATAAAATCAGAAAATGATAAACTTATCAAAGATTTTAAAGAGCTTGAAATTGAAATTGAATTAAAAAAAGATGTAATTTTTGATTTACAAAATAGGTTAGAAGAACGAAATAAAAGAATTGAAGATTTATTAGATGTAATAAGCCTAAGAGACAAAGAGCTTAAAGAACAGAAAAAATGATTAAATTTGTTTTGATTTTCATAGTGTTTTTTTTTAGTTCATGTAGTGTTTCGGATGTTCAAAATATAGCACAAGCTGCAATTAGTAAAGACCCTTCTTATGCTTTAAAAAGTATAGCAAAATCAAAATCTATTCAATATACAACAAATCCCAAAAGGCTATCAAAAGACATAGCTAGTTTAGATAAATTCTTATCAAATTTTGTAAAAGAGATTACAAATATTTGGGGTGAAAAAAATGTCAAAATACCAAAACAAAAAGAGTATGTAAAATATTTACAAAATTATAAAAGTAGGGCATTGGTTGATTTTGACAATGGAATAGTGACTGTTGAAACAGTAGATGATAAGAACTTTGAAAAAAGTTTAAAAAATGCAATAGTAACAACTTTGTTATTACCAGATGATCCAAGAGCTGCTGATTTATTTGAAGCAAAAAGCGTAAAACTTGGCTCTACTCCTTATTTACTTGGTGAAATTAAAGACGACCAGAATAAAGATATAAGATATGAATGGAGAGCAAATAGATTTGCAAATATTTTAGTAAAAAATGATTTAAACACTAAAACAATAAAAAAAGATGGGAAAGATGTAAAAGTCTATTTTGTAAAAATACCTATGGTAAAAGATCATGCAAATATTAGAGTGTCAAAATTCAAACCCTTTGTTGAAAAATTTGCTAAAAAATATAATATTAGTAAAAATTTAATTTATTCAATTATTCAAACTGAAAGTAATTTTAACCAATTTGCAATAAGTAGTGCCAATGCCTATGGACTTATGCAAATAGTTCCTACAAGCGCTGGAAAAGATGCTTATAAATATGTTAAAGGTAAAACTTGGGAACCTAGCAAATCATATTTATTTGATGCGCAAAATAATATTGAGTTAGGTAGTGCATATTTAAAAATATTAGGAAGTAAGTATTTAACAGGAATAGAAAATCCAATATCAAAAGAATATTGTATCATAAGTGCATATAACACAGGAAGTGGGAATGTTTTAAAAACTTTTTCAAAAGATAAAGACGAAGCTAAAAATAAAATTAACAGTAAAAAACCTTCTGAAGTTTATAAGGTACTTATAAATAATTTACCCTATGAAGAAACACGAAATTATTTAAAAAAAGTCCTAAAATATAAGAAAGATTTTATAAGTATTTAATTGATTAAAATGTTTCATAAAGTAACTATATTTTTACTAATAATTATTATAATTAGTACAAATATTTTATAAGTTATAATTAAATATCTATACTATATTATTTAAAAAATTAGTATAAGGATATTATTATGATTGGAAGAAAGATATTTGGGAACTTAAGTGTTTTCAAAAAGTTATTATCGATAGGTATATTGACATTTTTTGCAATTGCTTCCTTAAGTGCTTATTTTATAGTTAATCAAAAAAATGTAATGTTAATGGAGAAAAAAGCAAAATTAACTAATCTTGTAGAGATGTCATATAGTTTAGTTGACAATGAGTATCAGCAATTCAAAGATGGTAAAATCGATGAAAAGACTGCAAAAGAAAATGCAAAAGAATTATTAAAAAAGTTAAGATTTGACAAAACGAATTATGTTTTTATAAATAATGATTCAGAAGAAACACCAAAAATTATAATGCATCCAATAGATGAGTCCTTAGTTAATACTACGCTTGAGGATAAAAAATATGACAATGCCTTTAGTATAGAGTATGGAAATAAAGTTGACAAACTTGATAACATGAATATGTTTAAAGCTTTTGCAAAAGTTGCCAATGAAAATGGAAATGGTTTTATAAAATATACTTGGCCAAAAGCGTCTGGTAACGAACTTGTGCCTAAACTATCTTATTTACAAAAATTTGATCAATGGGGTTGGGTTATTGGAACTGGAATTTATATTGATGATATTGATGCAGACTTTAATGATAATATAATTAAAGCAGCTGGAATTATTCTAATTATTTTAATTATCTTATTTAGTACATTTTCTATGGTTAGTAAAGATATTGTTTCAAAAGTAAAGTTATTAAATGAAAATGTCGAAAACTTTTTTGCCTTTTTAAATAGAGAGAAAGATGAAATAAACTTTACACCTATTACTTGTAAAGATGAATTTGGTCATATGTCTAGAATTGTAAGTAGAAATATTGAAAAAACTAAAATTGGAATTGAAGAAGATCGAAAATTAATTGATGAAACCATATTAGTATTAAGTGAATTTGAACAAGGTGATCTATGTCAAAGACTAAATTCTAATGTTAAAAATCCATCACTTTCACAGTTAAAAAATGTATTAAATAGTATGGCACAAAATCTTGAAAATAATATAGATAAAGTTCTTAATGTACTTGAAGAGTATACTCATTATAACTATTTAAATAAAGTAAGTACAAATGATATTAAAAAAGATTTATTAAAACTTGCCAATGGAGTAAATGATTTAGGGACTTCAATTACAAATATTTTATCTGAAAATAAAGTAAATGGATTAACTCTAGATAGTGGTTCGGATATATTATTATCTAATATGAATAAATTAAATCTAAGTTCTAACGAAGCAGCAGCCTCATTAGAAGAAACAGCAGCTGCATTAGAAGAAGTAACAGGTAATGTACGAAGTAATACAGATAATATTGCAAAAATGGCTCAATTATCAAATGCTGTTACAAAATCAGTAAATGAGGGTGAAGAATTAGCAAATAAAACTACTATTGCAATGGAAGAGATTAATACACAAGTTACTTCAATACATGAAGCGATAACAGTAATTGATCAAATTGCTTTTCAAACAAATATCTTATCACTTAATGCAGCAGTAGAAGCAGCAACTGCTGGAGAAGCTGGAAAAGGATTTGCTGTAGTTGCAGGGGAAGTTCGAAATCTAGCAACAAGAAGTGCAGAAGCAGCAAAAGAGATAAAAAATATAGTTGAAAGGGCAACCAACAAAGCAAATGAAGGTAAAGATATCGCTACGAATATGATTAATGGATATGAAAACCTTAATGGAAATATTACTCATACAATTAACTTAATATCAGATATAGAAATGGCAAGTAAAGAGCAATTAGATGGAGTAGAACAAATAAATGCTGCTATTAATAATCTAGATAGACAAACACAAGAAAATGCTTCAATAGCATCGGAAACAAATAATATTGCTATGGCTACCCATGAAATTTCTAAATTAATTGTAAGTAATGCAAATGCTAAAGAATTTGCTGGCAAAGATACTCTAAAAGGAAAAGATATAAATAGTATCTTGTTAAATAAAAGTGCATCAAAAGAGCAAAAAGTTAATAATCAGAAAAAATCAGTTAACACATTAAATAATAAGAGTGAAACAAAAACTGAAAAAGTTGAAAAGAAAGAAACAACATCAAATAAAATTATAACTCCAGCTAAATCAAATGATGATGAATGGGAGAGTTTTTAAGAAGTTTGAGTAAAACTCAAACTTCTAATACTCTTTTTTTATATTTATATATCAATATATCTTGATATATAAATATAAATATGATACAATTTCAAAATGACAAAGGACTAGCTTGGAATATTTTTTAAATACAATAGGTTCAATAAATGATGAAACACGAATTAAGATTTTAAGATTCATAGATATAAATGGTGAAGTTTGTGTATGTGACATTGAAAATTCATTTGATATGATTCAATCAAGGGTTTCACGACATCTAAAAATTTTGAAAGATGGTGGATTTTTAAGTTTGAGAAGAGAAGGGCGCTGGGCATACTATAGTATTAGAACTCCAATAGATATCTTTAGACAAGCAATCATAAAAGAGATAAGCTACTTAGAATTGGATATCCCAAAATTAGAAAAAGGGTGTGAAGTATGATTTTATCTGTATCTATTTTCTTAGTAACCTTGATATTTGTAATTTGGCAACCAAAGGGATTACAAATAGGAACAACAGCTGTAATTGGGGCAATAGTTGCATTAGTTTTACAAGTGGTTAGTTTAGATGATGTTTTAATAGTGACAGGAATTGTTTGGGATGCAACTTTAGCTTTTATAGGAATCATAATATTGTCTATGGTTCTTGATGAGATAGGGTTTTTTGAGTGGTGTGCAATCAAGATGGCAAAACTTTCAAAGGGAAATGGACATTTGATGTTTGTTTATGCCTTAGTTCTTGGTTCTTTTGTATCAGCATTATTTGCAAATGATGGAGCCGCACTTATTTTAACTCCTATTTTATTAGCAAAAATGAGAATTTTAAAGTTAAATGCAAAAACAATTTTAGCCTTTTTATTAGCTGGTGGTTTTATAAGTGATAGTGCTTCTTTACCTTTTGTATTTTCAAATCTTACAAATATAGTAACAGCAAACTATTTTAATATAGGTTTTATGCAATACCTATCAAATATGCTTATTCCATATCTTGTGAGTACTTTTGTTTCTATTATCGTTTTATGGTTAGTCTTACGAAATGATATTCCAAAAACAATAGATACAAGTTTACTTAAAAATCCAGATGAGGTATTAAAAAATAAGATGTTATTTAAATTTTCTTGGTTTTTCTTAGCTTTACTTTTAGTTGGATATTTTATTGGTGATAGATATGATTTACCAATTTCACTTTTTGCCTTAGGAGGAGCATTGATATTTTTAGCAATTGCAAGTTATACAAAATCAGCAAAGGCTTGGCTTACAATAAAAACTGCACCTTGGCAGGTTGTCTGGTTTAGTATTGGACTATATATAGTTGTTTATGGTTTAAAAAATGCAGGACTTACTGATTATTTAACTTTAGTTTTAAAAGATTTAAGTACTCATAGTGATTTTGTAGCAGTGATGGGAACAGGATTTATTAGTGCCTTTTTAAGTGCAATTATGAATAATATGCCTACAGTTATGATAATGGATATTGCACTACATGATGTAGGAAATCAAACTTTAGCTTATGCGAATATTATAGGATGTAACTTAGGACCAAAGATGACACCATTTGGTTCCCTAGCAACTTTACTTTGGCTTCATGTTTTAAGTCAAAAGGGAGTTAAAATTGGATTTTGGCAATATAGTAAATTTGGGCTTATAGTAACGCCACCTGTACTATTTATAGTTTTATTAACACTAATATAAAGGAAAAAATAATGAATAAAAAAGTATTAATTTTGTGCACAGGAAATTCTTGTAGAAGTATAATCGCTGAAGCTTTGGTAAATAGTAAACTTGAAGGAATCAGTGCTGATAGTTCTGGTGTAAAAGCTAGTGGAAAAGTTAATGTAAATGCAAAAAGACTATTAGAAGAAAAGGGAATTTGGAAAGATGAGTATCATTCAAAAACTTTAGATACAGTTATTGATAATGAGTATGATTTGATAGTTACTGTTTGTGATCATGCAAATGAAACTTGTCCTATGTTTCCAAAACCTATTAAAAAAATACATGTGGGTTTTGAAGATCCAGATGGAAAAGGTTTTGAAGCTTTTGAAAGTACTTTTAAAGAAATAGATGAGGTTTTATTACCTAAGATTATTGAGGCCTTGAAATAGATGTTTTATTATTGGGAAAAATTAGTTGATTTTTTTGTTTACAATTTTTTAGGTTTAGATAAAAATGAACATTTAGCAAATTCTCTACACTTTTTTATATTTGATACAATCAAAATATTTATATTATTAATAGTAATTATATTTGTAGTTTCATATTTAAGAACTTGGTTTAATGTAGAAAAAGTAAGAGCTTATCTGCAAGGTAAGTCAGAATTTTCAGGAAATATTTTAGCAAGTCTTTTTGGAATCATAACTCCCTTTTGTTCATGTAGTGCTATTCCACTTTTTTTAGGATTTATACAAGCAAGAATTCCTTTAGGTGTTACATTCTCTTTTTTAATATCAGCTCCATTAAATAATGAAGTTGCTATTGCTATGTTATTTGGCTTATTTGGTTGGAAAATAACAGCTATATATATTGGTTTTGGTTTAGTTGTCGCTATAGTTGGAGGTTTTGTAATAGGAAAACTAAATATGGAAAAATATATTTTGCTTGATATAAAACCTATGGATGGATGTTGCGAAAATCTAACTATAAGTTTTGAAGCAAAACAGAGAGTAAAAGAGGCTTGGGATTATACTGTTGACATATTTAAAAAGATATATCTTTATGTGATAATAGGTGTTGGAATTGGAGCATTTATTCATGGATATATTCCAACTGATTTTATTGCAAAATATACAGGCGGAGATGCTTGGTATACTGTACCGCTAGCTGTAATTTTGGGAATCCCGATGTACTCAAGCGCAGCTGGGGTAATGCCTTTAGTTGAAGTTCTAACTTCAAAAGGTATGCTTTTAGGAAGTGCTTTAGCTTTTATGATGGCTGTTACTTCACTATCTTTACCAGAAGCTATGATACTAAAAAGAGTCTTACACACTAAATTGATACTACTTTTTTTTAGTATTGTTGGTTTTGGGATAATTTTAGTTGGGTATGTTTTTAACAGTATCATCTAAAAAGTTTAGTGATAAATAAGGCTAATTATTGTTTAATATAACAATAATTACAAAAGGAACTAATATGGAGTGTGAATTTCCAACGGTTAATTCAAATAATGAAGAGATAAAAGAGATATTTAGTAATACTAAAACAATAGCAATTGCAGGACTTTCTCCTGATACTAGTAAAGCTAGTAATATGGTTGCTAGGTATTTACAAAATGCTGGTTTTAAAATAGTACCAATTTATCCAAAAGAAGAGACTATATTAGGTGAAAAGGTTTATAGAAGTTTAGAAGAGATACCTTTTAAAATAGACATGGTTGATATATTTAGAAAACCAGTTGCAATAGCTTCTGTTGTAGATGCTTGCATAAAAAGAGGAGATATTGATACTGTATGGACCCAGTTGGGGCTTGTAAATAATGAAGCTGCTAAAAAAGCAGAAGAATCAGGTATGAAAGTAGTACAAAATAAATGTACTAAAATAGAGCACGCGGCTCTGTTTTAAGTTTACTTAGATGTTTTAAGTGTGGATTGTTTAGCAATTCTATTATTGCAACAGTTCCACTTTTATCATCTGTTCTATTTTTTAATGTAATATTAGCACCTAAAGCATCAGCTGCATTTTTTGCTAAAAATAATCCAAGTCCTGCACCACTTTCTTCCCCAAATCTCTTAAATGGAGCAAATAAATCCATAGATTCATCAATACCAATACCTTCATCAGTTATTGTTAATACGGCTTTATCATTTATTCTATCTAGTACTATTGCTATACTTTTATCTACGGGTGTAAATTTAATAGCATTTTGCATAAAGTTTTGTAGTATTTGATTAAATAGTGTAGGTTGAATAGAAGTATAAAAGTTATTTACACTTGCATAATATGTTATTGTTATTTTTTTCTCAGCACTTAACATTCTAAAGTCATTTGCTTTTCTTTTCATATATTGAACTAAATCTAACTCTTCTGCTTTTTCAAATTGAGCACCTTCTTGTCTACCTATATCTAAAATAGATGAAATCATTTTATTCATATCATTTATTTGTTGTATATTTAGTTTTAAAGTTTCTTGATATTTTTCTGGTTCTCTTTGTTTCATAAGAGTTACTTCATTTTTTAATTTCATAACAGCAAGAGGAGTTTTGAGCTCATGGGCAGCACCAACAAAAAGTTCTTTTTTAAACATAACAAAAGTCTGTATTCTATTTGTAAGTTTATTAATAGAGTTTGCCAATGGATGAAATTCTATTGGTAGTCCATTTTTATCTATTTTTGTTAAATAGTTTTCATTCATATTTGATAATTTATCAGTTATTTGAATAATTGGTCTTAAAAGGGTCTTAGATACTGTAAATGCATATAAAACAACCATAATCAATCCACCAATAGAGAGTAATATTACATTATTAAATATCTTATTAAGCATTGAGATTGCATAGTCAACATTTTTTATTATTTTGATAAATTTGTGATTTTTAAGATCAAATGGATATAAGATTTCAATATAATATTTATCATCTTGTCGATAATCTTTGTATTTAACTTCTGTAAGATCTTCTATCGTAACAATATCTACAATAATTCCAGAGTTTGTAATAATATTAAAGTTATCTTCTGTTTGTTCGTTATTGACACTTATTTGGTAGATGATTTTGGCATCATTGAAAAGACTTTCTTTGATGCCTTCATAAATTGTAGCTTTTGTATAACCGTAAAATAAAAATGAAAGGGTGATTATAAAAAGTGAAGTAGCAATTATAAGTTTTTGATAAAATTGCTTATAAATGCTTTTGAAATTCACTTTTTAATTCTCTTTAATTAAGCTGTAGGTTCGTCATCAGTATTTGGATAACAGAATCTATAACCTCTTCTTCTTATTGTTTCAATTGTAGAGATATTTAATGGTTTGTCCATTTTTTGTCTAATTTGATTGATTGCAACTTCAATAACATTTGGAGTAACTAATTCTGGTTCTTCCCAAATAGCATCAAGTAATTGTTCTTTTGAAACAATTTGATCTCTATGTCTTGCTAAGTGAGTTAATACTTCAAAAGGTTTACCTTTTAATTCAATCTCTTCACCAGCATAAAGAATTTTTTCTTCATCAGGATTGATTGATAATTCATCAATTTCAATTATATTTGTTCCACCAAATCTTAATCTTGCTTCAATTCTTGCAAGTAAGATATCAAAATCAAATGGTTTTTTAATATAATCATCAGCACCTGCTTTTAATGCTTCGATTTCACTATCTTTATCATCTCTTGCTGAGATAATAACAACTGCTGTTCTGCTACTTCTGTTTTTAACAATTTTACATAACTCAATTCCATCACCATCTGGTAACATCCAGTCTGTTAATATTAAGTCATAATTTCTGATATCTATAAAATATTCTGCATCTTTATAGTTTTCTGCTGAGTCAACTTGATAACCAAAATCAGTCAAGCCCTCTTGCAGTGTTCTGTTAAGCGTAATTTCATCTTCGATAATTAAAATTCTCATTTATGTCCCTTACTTTCTTATGTTAAACTTAAGTTTAATTTAATTTTCGCGAATTATATCATAAATAATTTCAAATTTAAAGGGTTTTTAAGGAAAATTACTAAATTTCTTTTTAGGGCACATATATATGATGGGTCATTAACTATATATTAATAAAAAATTGGTAAAATATCTTTTATAACTAATTTAAGGATTTTATATGAGAAAAACGATTTTAAGTATTGTTACAGCTTTCGCATTGACAGCTACAACATTAAGTGCAGCTGAAACTTTCGCATCTGTTAATGGTGAAGATGTAACAACACAAGATGTTGCGCAACTTTTAAGAGGACAAAATGTTCAATTTGAAAATCTTCCAAAAGAGACAAAAGATAAAGTTATTAGTCAATTAATTGAAAAAAAACTATTAACACAAAAAGCTGTTAAAAGTGGTATAGAAAAAGATGAAAAATATAAAGATGCATTGTCAAAAATTAAAGAAGACTTAGCATTAGAATTATGGATGCAAAAAGAGTATTCAAAAGTAAAAGCAACTGATGCAGAAGAAAAAAGTTTTTATGATAAGAACAAAGAGAAGTTCAAAACACCTGATACTTTAGAAGCTAGTCATATTTTAGTTAAAACTGAAAAAGAAGCTAATGATGTTATTGCAAAACTAAATATTGCAAAAAATAAAAAAGGTTCGTTTGAAGAGTTAGCAAAAAAATTCTCAATAGGACCAACAAAAACAAAAGGTGGATATTTAGGAAAATTCCAAGCTAAACAAATGGTACCTGAGTTTTCAGAAGCTGCTTTAAAGTTAAAAAAAGGAGAATACACTAAAAAACCAGTTAAAACTCAATTTGGTTATCATGTAATTTATTTAGAGAACAAAGAAATCTCAAAAGTGTTACCTTTTGATAAAGTAAAAGATAACATAGAAAAATTAATTGTTCAAGAAAAATATGCCAAAATTATAAAAGAAGAAGTTGCAAAACTTAAAAAAGATGCAAAAATAATTATTAAGTAATAGGAGAAAAAATTTGTCAGTTTTAGATATTGTTAAGCCTGGTGTTTTAAGTGGTAGTGAAGCACATAAACTTTTTGAATATGCAAAAGAGAACTCTTTTGCAATACCTGCTGTTAATGTTGTAGGTACAGATTCAGTAAATGCTGTTTTAGAAGCTGCTGCAAAAGTTAATTCACCAATTATTATTCAGTTCTCAAATGGTGGAGCTGAATTTTTTGCTGGTAAAGGTTTAAAAGATAATAATGCAGGAATATATGGTGCTATTTCAGGAGCTATGCATGTTCATGCTCTAGCAGAAGCATATAAAGTACCTGTTATTTTGCATACAGATCATGCTGCTAGAAAACTTTTGCCTTGGATTGATGGTTTAATTGAGGCTGGCGAGTCATTTTATTCAAAACATGGAAGACCTCTTTTTACTTCCCATATGCTAGATCTTTCTGAAGAGAGCTTAGAAGAAAACATTAACACTTGTGTTAAATATTTTAAAAGAATGAAAACTATTGATATGATGATTGAAATAGAACTTGGAATTACTGGTGGTGAAGAAGATGGTGTTGATAATAGTGATGTTGATAATGCTCTACTTTATACGCAACCAGAAGAAGTGTGTTATGCCTATGAGCAATTAAAAGAGGTATCACCTCATTTTACTATTGCTGCATCTTTTGGCAATGTTCATGGTGTTTATAAACCAGGGAATGTTATGTTAAGTCCTAAAATCTTAGATAACTCTCAAAAATACATTTCTGAAAAATTTAATCTTCCTGCTAAATCTGTAAACTTTGTATTTCATGGTGGATCTGGTTCTTCTTTAGAGGAAATAAGAGAAGCTATTGAATATGGTGTAATTAAAATGAATATTGATACAGATACTCAATGGGCTTTTTGGAATGGTGTACGAGCATTTGAAGCTAAAAACCATGACTATCTACAAGGACAAATTGGTAACCCAGATGGGGAAGATAAACCAAACAAATCTTATTATGATCCAAGAAAATGGTTAAGAGCTGGAATGGAATCAATGATAGCAAGATTAGAAATTGCATACACAGATTTGAAAGCTTTAAACAAAAACTAATGTATAAAAATATATAATCCCAAGCTAGTTTACAGACTAGCTTGTGTGCCGCTATGGTGAAACTGGTAAACACGCCGGATTCAAAATCCGGTGACCTCGGTCTTGTCGGTTCAAGTCCGACTAGCGGTACCACCACACTTTGAAAAACTTCAATAAACTTTATTTCTATCCTTAGGACACAATTTAAGGACACAAATTACAAAAAACTTATTATTCTTTATTTATATAAACTATATTTCTTATAATTATTCATAATATGTCAATTTATTTTAAACTTAATCAATCAACTTAATGTTTTTTTTACACTTTTTGCTAATGCGAATGATAACAAAGGAGGAACAGCATTTCCTACTTGAACATACGTCTGTTGTTGATTCCCAATAAATACAAAATCATCTGGAAAAGACTGAAGTCGAGCTGCTTCACGAACGGAAAGAGTTCGTAATTCTTCTGGATGAATATACATATATCCATCCATACCTATGTGTGCAATAACAGTCCATGATGGATTTGTATTAACTAGTTTTTTTAATCTATCCTTGAAAATATCTTCCCTAAATGGTAATATTTGCCTAACTTCTCTAGGTAAATCCATATATATGTCACCTTCTTTCATATATGAAAAAACTTTTTTAGCCCTTTCATTAGACATTCTACAAATATTATTTTTAACTGTTTTTTTAGTATTCTTTCTCATCAACTTTTGATAAGAATTTAAATTATCATGATATGCGTATTCACATTCATCTATACGCCAATTATCAGTTATTTTTGGTAAATCGGATAGAGCAGTTTTAATGTTTGTATATAATGGTAAACTTGTATGATTAAGTTCTTTTGCTTTTTCAAAAGTACTAATACTTCTCGTGCTTAAAGATTCGTCATAAAAATGCGTAGCTTCTGGATATTTAAAATCAAACCCTTTTTTCACTGCTACCAACATCATTCTCTTTCTTATTTGAGGTACACCATAAAATACAGAATTTAATACTTGTGTTGGTTCAACTATTTCATATTCAGGTAAATCATTTGCTATTATTTCCTTAACTCTTTTAAAAGTTTCACCTTTATATTTAGTCATAAAAGTTGGAACATTTTCTATTATAAATACTTTAGGTTGAAAATATTTAACAAATTTTAAATAATCCATAAAAAGTTCATTTCTTGGGTCATCAGTAATATCTCTATCATGTATTCTATTAATTGATTGAATTTTCGCATGACCAATAGTAGAAAATGTAGGACATGGTGGCCCGCCAATTATTACATCTACTTTTTGATTATTTATAATTTCATGAAACTCTTCAGGCTCTATAGTTCTTATATCACGACAAATTGAAGTTGAATTAGGAAAATTAAAAGAGTGAGTATCAACCGCTGCCTGTACATTATCTATACCACCTACACATTGAAATCCTGCCATTTCAAAACCTTTAGCAAAACCTCCTGCTCCACAAAATAAATCTATGAAATTATATTTCACAATAAACCCTTATCTATATTTGCATAGTTATTTTCTGCAACACTAATTTCAGGAGTATAATTATATGTAGTTCCCCCTTGCTTTGTAAACATATGAAGAATATATGCCCTATCACCATCTTTTTTAAATAAAACTCTAATAGCTGACTGTTGAAGTCCACCCATCGTACCAATTTTTATTTGCCAAATATCATTAGTAATTGTTTTTATTAAAAACCCGTCAATATTAAATTGGCTTTTTATAGCTTCGGTTATTTTATCAATAATCTTTTCTCTTGAACTTGCATAATAATCAGATAGATATAGTTTCTTAAACTCAATTGTATAAAAAATATTTCTTTGAGGTAGTTGTGCAAGTAGTTTATCATTATAATGAGATACTACATGCTCCTTATTTGCAATATTATTTAGAATAACTTTTTCTGATAAACCATCTTTTTGTGTTTTATTAGCAATAACCTTATAATTTAACCATCTATTCTTTCCAAAACTTAGTAAAAAAGTCTTTTTTTCTAAACAATAAGACAATATCATATATTTTTGACCATGAAATGGCTCATCATCAAAATATAAATCTCCATCTAAAATATTTTCCATTTCATTATCTGTCATTTTATTCAAACAATCAGTATTACATTTTCTTGATAGAAAAAGAAAAAAAGGTTCAAGGACTTCTCTTTTTAAAGACTTTATTGCATCCTTAAACTTATAGTTCTCAATAATCTCAAATTCAAGTATATCTTTTTCCTCAGTATAAAAACGACTCAATTTATAATCATCAAAGCTTAAAAATTTTTTTATACTCAATGCCATTTCAAAAAGCAACTGATTAACTTCTTCATTAGTTTCAATGTTCTCATTGCTCAAAGTATTCAGGGTTAATAAATTCACATTAATCTCATTTTATTATTTAAAGATGTATCAAAGAAATTCTCTGGCCATTCATCTAAATGACCTTCTTCTCCTATTTTTGGAGAAAGTACTTTTGTATTTAAATTTTTGTCAAGTTCAAAATAATGTAATTGTGCTTTATCTTTTTCAATCTCTTTATCTTTGACAGATATCCGTAAACCATCTAAAATATAATCACTATGTGTTTCAATTATAATTTGAATACCAAAATTAGTAATTTTTGATATAAATTCTGCTAATTTTGTTTGTCCTTTTGGATGAAGGTGTGCCTCAGGGTTTTCTATTAGAATCACAGACTTTATATTATGTTGTTCAAATAAATATAAAGAATATATTAATTGAACAAGAATAGACAAAGTATAACTTATTCCAAAACCTACGTTATACGGGGTATAACTATTAATTGAGAAAGAAGCTACATTCATATTTTTATTTAACTCTGTTTCAAGTTTAACATTGGGAGAGATTTCTTGAAGCCATTTCTCAACATGATTGATTATTGTATTTTGTTTTTCAACATCTTTTTTAAATGCATCGGGTAATACTTCCTCCCCAAATTTTGACAAAATATCCAAGGTGAATTCGCCATTAATTCCTACATTATTATATAAAGAAGTTGTACTATTTCTTAATTTTTGAAACTCTGTTGGTCCTAATCTATTAGCACTAAGATATATTAAGTGAATATTTTCTTTTTTTAATGATCCCAAAGAACCACTATATTCGATAGTATTGTTTTCTAAATTTATAGTTAGTTTTAATTGTTTTTCTTTAGAAAAAAGTAATTCTAAACTAAAAGATTTTTGTTTACTATTTGTATTTTTTAATGTTGATAATTCACCATATTCATTTAATACTAAGTCTCCTTCATGTAAAAGTCTCCAAATCATTCTTAATGACTGAAATATACTACTTTTTCCTGCACCATTCAATCCTGTCAATAAAGTAATATTTTTAAACTTAACTTCATTATCCTCATGAGACTTAAAATCTTTTAAGTTTAACTGACTTAAATACATATTTTTTCCTTTAAATATAATTATTTATAAGTGATGACAACTCACTATAACGTTTTTTTACAGAAGATGCTCTATGAGAATCTCGTCCTATCATATGTGAAAACTCTGTTGTTAATAGAAACTCTTCTTTATATTCTTCTAAAAATTCATTTTTATTCTTTAATAATATTTCAAATTCATTTTCACTTAATTGTAATAATAAATTCCCAAATACTTCAAAAAGTGTCTTATTAATTGGAGTTCTTCTTTTCCCTGGAAAAGATTTTCTAAACGTATGTATCCCAAATATTTTTCTTGCTCTTTTCATTGTTAATTCAAAATCATTAATTAACTGTTCAATATTCTTTTTATTTATGGACATATATATATCATTAAAATCAATGTTTTTTTCATTTTTAAATTCTTCTTTGCATGAATCAAAAGAAATATCTTCCAAAATATTAATAATTCTCATTGTATTACTCAAATAGCTATCCATACTCGAATCTTTTGTATAGTGTACATAATCTCTAATATAAAAACTTAAAAACCTTAATATTAACTCTCTTCCTGCCATTCTACTGTCATCTATGAAATCAACAGCATTTATAAAATACTTATTTTCAACTAAATATTCTAAAAGTAATGTAGATTTACCTTGATATAAAGCATGTCTAATTTCCTGGGATGTTAAAGGCATTCCCCCCGTATTAATCCTTTTAAAAATATTTCTTTTAACCTCTTCTGGAGTATCAGGATTAATAACTGTAAAACTTAATTCAGTTTCCATTATATTATTAAAAAGTTTTCCAGGAAACTTCTGATCATTTAAATTAAGTCCATTAAGGCTACCCCAAAATTCTAAATTTTTTAATTTAAAACCTTTTTCATCATATTTTTCATTTTTTTTATCATATTTTCCTAAAATAAATTCTTTTATTGTTGTAATTCTCTGAAGTCCATCAACAACATCCCAATTATTTTTTTTATCACTAGATACGTAAAACATTGGCAAAGGTATTTTCAACATCATAGACTCTATTAATCTACTTTTTCTTGTATCATCCCATACACTTTTTCTTTGAAAAGGTGGCGTTAATCTAATACTATTTTGTTTCATTCTTCTAAGTACACTATCTAATGATACTGTTTTTGAGTCAATTGAAATTTCTTCTGGATTAAAAGGGGTAACGAATTCATCTTCTTCAATAGAATCACTTTCAATTCCACTATCTAAACCAGATTCTCCTATCTCACTTTTCTCATTTGAATAATAAACATTTCTTTTCCAATTTTCAAATCTTTCTTGATTATTTATAAAATTAGCCCATTTACTAATAACACTTTTATCTGTAGCAGTAACATTGCTATCAAATTCAAATACGTCATTTATTACTTCTTCAGATATGAGCCATTCTAATTTTGAAAGAGTATTGTATTCTTTAGAAAGCCCAAATTCAAAACTATCTATGTCTTCATAATCTGAACTATTAAATGTTAAAATTGAAGAATTTTTAAACAATGCAAGGTCATAGGATACAGCTCTAAGACTTATATCAATTTGAGTTTTACCAAATTCCCGATTATTTTTTAGTATTTTGTCAATTAATTCATCATTTATATCATTATAATTTTTATATGGTTTATCATTATTATTAAATAAATAATAAAATTCATTTCTAGTTAAATATGCATAATCAGGGTTTCTATCATATAGCTTTTTCAATAATATAAGAATCAAAATATATGGTTTTCTTATCTCAATTTTACCTCTATCATCATTAACGTTGTGTCTTGGATATTGAAAGTACGATAAAAAATATTCTAAATAAACCTCTATAAATTTATGCTCATTTATATTTTTTACAATAAATTCATTTTCTTCAACAATAAAGTCATTTCCATTTATTTTATATTGTAATAAGCCTAATAAATTTATTGGGGTTAGAATTTGTCCAAAATAATCCTGATTTGCCTCTTTATCAAATTTTTCTATACAAATTTTTTTCAAATCTTTATATTCTATTCCATATACTTTGCATATAAATTTATTATACCAAGTATCAACATTTTCAACTGTAATATTTTGAACATTGGGCGTATTCCAATACAATTTTTCAGCCATTAATTTTCTCCAATACTTTTTTTATTGCTCTTGCTATTTGATATGACATCAGTGGCGGAACAGCATTTCCAACTTGTTTATATTGATGAGTTCTTGCTCCAATAAATTTAAAATCATCAGGGAAAGACTGTACACGTGCTGCTTCTCTTACTGTAAATGTTCTTTGTTGTTTTGAATCAGGATGGATAAATAAATTTCCATCTTTATATAAATGTGCAACTACTGTTCTTCCAGGTTTATCAAAGTCTTGAACGGTATATCTATTTACAAAATGCTTTGGGTCATAATGAATTAATTCTGGCCGAACTTTTTCTAAATCTTTTAATTGCCATTTATTTTCACTTAATAATTTATATCTTTCTCTATCTAAATCATTATGATTTCTTGCAACATGGTTATATAGTTTATCACAATTATTTTTCCTCATTATCTTAACATAATCATTTTTACTATTAGATTTAAACTCTATTTCTTCATTACCTTCTCCAGGTAAAAAAGAAGGTAAATCTGAAATTGCATCCTTTATTACTCTATATTTTTTTAAACCTTCCTTTATAATATCATCAGGAGCATAATGAGTTTTTTCAATTAGATTATAAATGTTTTCTACATTAATCTTTAATTCTTTCTTTATCCCTATTAATATAACTCTTTTTCTTATTTGAGGAACTCCATAATGAATAGAATTTAACACTATTACTTCAGGTTTTTCACAAACTTCATATCCTAAATTTTGGAATTCTTTTATTATTAAAGGAAATATTTTTTCCCCTTCAGGTTTAGAAGATAATAAACCAACAACATTTTCAAAAAGAAAAATTTTAGGTTGAGTCTTTTTTAAAACTTCAAGATAGTGTTTATACAAATAATTTCGAGGGTCATTCTTCATAGAGTTTGGGTCTTGAGCCCTTCCAACTGTAGAAAATGCTTGGCATGGTGGCCCACCAATTACTACATCTACATCATTTTTATCAATACAATTAATTATATCTTCTACACTTTTGTGCTTTGTTAAATCTCTATGTAATACTGTCTTTTTTATCTCATCATTTGGTATATTATAATCTTTCAATCTATTTGCCAAGGTATTACATGCATTGATATCAAAATCTACATGGCATAACCCATTAAAGTTTTCTCGTAAAAATCCTTCACTAAGACCTCCACATCCTGCAAATAAATCTACAAATGTATACTTTTCATTTTTCATTTTTTAATTCTTTAATTAATTTATTTATATATATTTTATTTTCTTTATTTTGAATAAATAAGTCTAAGTATGATTCAACCCATTTTGCACAATTACTTTCTTTACCATTTCTTTTAGTTGTCCAATTTCTAATTGTTGATATAGGAATATTAGTAAGTTTCGCAAATTTTTCTTTTGAAATCCCAGCAAGGAGTAGTTTTTCTTCAAATTCAAGATTATTCATAATTTTATTGTATCTAAAATATGTTAATAACACTTTAAAATTGTTAATTAATATTTAAATGTATGATTAACAATTTTAAATTGTTAATCACAAAGCTTTGCTATATAGTTCTTTTACTATATTTATCAAAAAATTATAAAGAATATTTTAGATAAAAAGTATTTTTAATTATGTATAGTATAACTTATTTGGATAGGTAATTCAAACAATCATATAGGCTATCTAATATCCCTTGAATGTACATTTTTTCTTTATGATATTTTCCTAATAAATTATTCTTTTGAATTTTAATAAAGTTATATAACTCTTTGTGCTTAATTTTAATTCTATTTTGGATTATAAAGTGGATTATCTTACTTATATAGATATACCCTTTGTACTGTCCCCTAGCATAATAAATATCATTTCTATTTAAGTTAAATAGTATATTCTGGCATCTATTTTTTGAATAGTTCGAGAAGTCAATTAGTATTTTATTAGTTAAATAAATCATTTCATATTGTAATATAATATATATTAATATAACAATATGAAATAAAGAGTATTTACTTAAAATAGTATATTGTTACCCGTATATAGTATATAAAGTTAATTGTTACCGCAATATAGTATATTATTATCTCAATATATGATAAAAGAATAGAATGTTACCCGTATATAATATATATTCACTATGAAATACATCAAAAAATATATTGCGGTAACATTTATCTAAATTCTATTTCCATATTTATCTAAATATTTACCACTTTCTTTAATATAATTTTCTGCTCCATTTTCAGATAAAAGCATAGTAACTATATCTTCATTTTCAAATAGTTCATTATAACTATCCGTAAAATCTACTTCATAATCTACTCTTGAATCATTTGAGATATTTAAGATTTTAAATCCATTATTATTCCAAACGTAGTCCATCATTCTAACATGACAAATAATCTTTTTTGCTTCTTCAAAACTTTGTTCATTTGATGTACCAACTATAAATGTATCTAAGGGTAGGGTGATTTTAATTGTTCTCAAATTTAATTCCTTGTGACAAATTAAATTTATAAATTCAATTTGTTAGTGATTAATTTAATTATACTTATTTGAATTTAAATTTCCTCTTTTTTTAGCCTCTTTTTTTAAGTGTGAAGTGTCTGGAATTTTTTCTAATTTAATTTCTTCAATTTCTTTTTTAAAATTATTAGAAATTTTGAAAGTTTCAAGCTCACTTTTTAATGTTTTAATTAACAAATTCAAATTATCATTTTGGTTTAAAAACATAGCATTTTTATTTCTTAATTCTTGAATTTCTTTTTCATATTTTTTTACTACTTTTTCATAAATTTTATTTTCTTCAAGTGTTATATTTAAGTCGTTTCTAACCTCTTCAGTAATATAAATTAAATCTTCTACTTTTGTATTTAAATTAATGTTTTCTGCTTTTAATTTTGTTTCATTTTTTGTTTTATTTAATAGTTCGTTTTTCAGTGATCTAATTTCATGATTTAATTCTTCAATTGATAAATTTTTTTCTTTTACCAGTGATAAAAGTTCTTTATTTTTATCCTCAATTTTTTTGAAATCTTCTCTTTCTAGCCCTTTATTTTTTAGCTCTTCTCTTAGAGATTTAATTTCATCTTTTAAATCTTTTACTTTAACTTTTTCACTTTCTAATTCTTTTACATGTTTTTTATAGGGTTTATGTTCTAATCTTTCAGCTTTTCCATCATTTAACTCTTTAAAATATTTTTTTAGAGTTGATTGATAAAGTTGTTTGAAATCATTTAAATTATCTGTTTCATTTAAAGCTTTTTTATAAACTTCTTCAAATTTTTTAGGACTCATAATTGATTTATGTCCTCTCTCCATTCCTAAAATCTCAGCAGTTTTATCTTGCAAAAAACTTAGCCTTTTTTTCGTCAAAAATTCTCTTCTGAACATTTGTCTTGCAGTACTTAAATCAAGTGTGAAAAATAATATGTGAGCATGATGATTTTTTCTAATTAAATTACCATCTTCTTCTTGTCCTTCGTCTTTGTGAATTGCAATTTGAAGTCCTTTAAATCCAAATTCTTCTTCTATGAAATTTTGTAATTTTTGTAAATCTTCCATCTTTGTTGTTGGTCTAATATTTACTAATGCTTCCCATAAACAATTTTTCTTATTTGCTTTTCTTGTTCTCCCAACAACTTTTTTTATAGTATTTTTATATAAATTATTAAATAGATTTTTACCTCTTGTGGCATTTATACTAAATTGATTTAGGTGTGAATATTCTTTGAACACTGTATTTGCCATTTTTTCTTCACTTCTATCATTGTGTTCAAAATTGTGTAAATTTGCTTTTTTAAAATTGATAGATGATTTTGCTTCCTTTTGCATATTTGTTTCCTTTTAATTATTTGCGTATCCCCTTGCGGGTAGTAAATCGCTACTATTTTGTCATTGACAAAGGATAGTGCGCACTATCCTTTGTAAACAAAGATAAGTGGCGAAAATTTACCCACAAGGGGATACAATTTTTTTATGCGGGAACTCCCCGCCACAATCTACTACAATCCGCTGTCATATAATCTTTCAATTTCTTCACTTGATAATGTATTCACTAATTCATCAAATGAAAGGCCTTTGATATACCATGCTGTAATTTCTTCATCAGTATTAGTAATAAGTACAGATTTATTAGTGAGTACAGCTATTACTCCATAGGCTTTTTTAATTGCTTCAATTCTTTTTTTATTTGAGGTTATTATTGTCATTTTCTTTATCTTCTTTCTTGCTATATTTTTTTAATATTTTTTGGTTATCTTTAACAAATATATACCAAAACAAAATCCATGACATTACAAAAATATGTAAATAATTCATGCCTAAATTTTTAATAAAATTATCCCAACTATCGAATAATTCTCTATTTTCATTTATACTTGGTTGTATATAAAAGTGGTCAAAAAAGATCCATATAATAAATACTAAAAAAAATGATTGTGTAAATTCTTTTATTCTTATTTTTATCATTTTGATTCCTTTTAAATTGGGTTATGCCATTGACTAGTTCTGCCCTCAACATTTGCTCCAATACTAGTTTGCGTATCAAACCCATCTCTTATGCCAAACATATCAAGTATCATATTCGCGCCGTTTAAAACTAAATAAAATACAACTATAACGCCAATTATTGAATTTGATAGAATTAAGAAGCCTTTAAAAAAAACAAGTCCAAAATCTGCAAAAGCATATGTTGCTCCGTTTTTTAATATTCCGTCAAGGGTGCTAATATCTACACCATTAGTAAGTGCAAACATAGGCTCAAATTGCCAATTAACTAATACAAAATTCATGTTTTCAAAGAACTCTTTTGCAAATAAAGCCATGACTACAGATACAACAATTAAAATAGGTTTAAATGCTAATATAAGCCCATTTTTCATGAATCCTTTAATCAATTCTGCTTGATTTGAAGCAAATGCAAAAGCCACTAAAAATGGAATTACCAAATAATAGAGTTCAATACTCAAATAATAAAAAAATATTACAGAAAAGGAAGCTGTTGCAATCGCAATTATTGGCAAATAACTTACAACATACATCATAATTAGAATAGTTAAAAAAACCGCAATCACAGTAACAATTTTTTCATTACTTAACAGCTTTCCTCCCACTGCCCCTATTAGCTCTTTTCCAATACCAAAAATACCGGTCTTAAGCCCTGAAAAACTTTCAACTGCATTTGAAATAATCCCTTTAAAACTATTGTGAGAATCTTCATTTTTCAACAATTTAGTGATTGTATTTTCTATGCCCGCGGCCATTGGTAGCATCATGTAGCTCATGTTTGACACTATCCATTTAATTGGATAGGTCAATAGTCCTTCTCCTTCTGCTATCTTTCCAATTTCATAGCCACCACTTTGTCGATAATCTTTTAATAATTCTTCTTGGTTTAGTTTGTCACCTTTGGGGTTTTTGAAAATTCCAATGTTGTCAATTATTATTGAAGTTGTTGCAAGTAAAGGCAACGCTGTAAATCCTAACTCTACATCATTTCTAAACTGCATATTTGCTAACATTTCTATTTGTTTTTTTAATGTATTATCTTTACTAGCTAGATTATATCCCTCAATTAGATACTCATAACTTTTCAATTGTTCTTTATTTTCTAATATTTTACGTTCTAAATTATAACAACCGCTAAGGCTCATTATTCCATTTCTTTTATAATCACTTGGATTCTTCATAAAATTAGAATTGTAAAAATTTTTAGTAATCTCTTTACCAATTATACTGCTATATCTTGATACATTTTCACTAGGGGGATAAGTTTGATTTAGTCCAATTGCACTTCCTACAATTTGTTTTAAATTATCAGTCTTGTATGTAGCTTCACATAATGGAAAAGCTTTATTGATTAAAAAATTTTGTTCGTTTTTTAATCTTTCATTTGCAATTCTAGTTGAATTAATTATATCAAGTGGAGCTAGTCCTACTTCTCTTAATTTGTATTTTAAATACGCTTTTGTAGCACTTTGTCCAACTAAATACCCAACTTCTGCTCCTTTGTAAAAAATTGGTCGAATCATTTGGTGAAAACTTGTTTGTGATATTTTCATTTTAGAATTTTCATCATCTGTTTTTATATTTGTTGTTGAAAAAAAGAATAAAAAGAATATGCCAATTCCAAGTAAAATTCTTTCTGAAATATCTTCAAAATCTGCTACTTGAGATATTTGTTTAGTAACTTTATTTAGTACTGCCATAGCTATTGTAATGGGTAAGACAGTGAAGAGAATAAATGTTTTACCAATAAGCATAACTTCATTATATTCATTCAAAAAATTCATAATAAAAATAACCGAATTAGTTAAAATAGCTTTAACAGAACTAACCAAATTAGAACTAGCAACTCTTTGTATTTCACTTGGAATTGGTAATTCATAAAGTCCTACAAGTTCTTTTACTCCCAACCATTTATTATATAGCCACGTATTGTTTTTTTGTATTTCTTTTCTAAATTTATCTTCACTAAAAGCATTTGAATTAGGATATAAAGTATATTTGGGATTTAATCTTATTTCATTAAATTTAAGAGTATTTGGTACATCAATAATTTCATTATCAACTGTAAGCCCCGCTATCATATACTTTGGTACATTTATGAACTCACGTCCCGCTCCAACATCTGTGTAATTTTTATAATATTTATCTTCAATCTTTTTTAAATCTTCATAAGAATCTAAACTCATTTGACTTTTTGATTTTTGTGCCATAATTGGAATAACATTCTTTTCTAAATCTTTAAAACTTTTTAAACATGGTTTAGAAATATTTGTCACTATTGCCAAAATAGAATCTGACGTTTGTTTATCATACACATAACATTGAGTTTTTCCATTTTGTACATCAATGTTAGCAATTCGTCCAAAATAATCATCTTTAAATTCAGGACACGCAAGAACACATTTATCTTGCCCTACCATATTTTTTATATATTGATTTGTTTGTACTATTAAGTTTGTTTTATCATTTGCTTTTTTAGTAGCTTCATTAACTGTTTTTTCAACATCATTTATAACATCATTTATAACATCATTTGGAGTTACATCACCAAATAGTACAATTGAACTTAATATTAATAATAATAATTTATTTTTCATTTTCAATCCTAAAATAAAACCCACCAATAGAAAAGTTAAAACCTAAATTAAACCCTCTCTGAATTCGGAAAAGTCCTTTATTTTTCCAAAATGGAATTAGTGGTCTGTTATGTTTTTTTGCTATATTCACTTTATTTTTCTTCTTAATATCTTTTAAATAATAGTAATTTTGATATTTTTTTAAAATAATATCTCGAATCAAAATCGCTGTAATTACTATTTCAGTTGTATAGACGCTAAATAGGTCAACTAATTGAATATGTTCAGCGTAATTGAAAATAATTAAATATCCAGTCAATGTAATTAAAATTAGATATTTTATAAAGTATTTTGTAAATTTAATTAACACAAAATAACTTATACTTGTAACGAAAATTGAACCTATAAATATCCCAAATTCAATTAAATTAATTGGATAAATTCCAAATGATAAAATCAAAAAAATAAAGATGAAATATTTCAGAATAAAAATTTTCCAATTTGATACTTTTTCAATTTTTGATACTGCAATGTCGCTTTTAACTTTTTTGTTTAAAAAATCAATTTCTAATTCTTTTTCATAACATAACCACAACAAAAAAGGATATTTATTTACCCTAATTTTTGTTTCTTTATAATTTTCTTCCATTTGTTCTTCCTTAGGTCTTTAACTTGCTCTGACGCGTGCGCATAATCCAATATACTGATTTGTCAACCGTAGGGCTACTGACGCCCTACGGTTGTCTCCTATACTTGATTTTTTTCTTTTACTATTTGTGATTCAATATTTTTTTAAATATTAGATTTCAATTTCTTTTTTAATCTTCGCCTTGTCTTTTGCTATTTGTTTATTTAACATTGATTTTTGAAGTTTTTCGAGATTTTCGAGATAATCGTCAGCATAGTAAGCATAGTAAAAGTTAATCTCTTTACTATGGTGGTTCTGGGTGACATCTGGTGGCACTGGGTTGGTGACATCTGATGACACTAGTGCCAATTTGTCACCACTATTTCTTTTATTTTGATTTATAAGTTTTTTTTTGAATATTGGCGTCTCTTCGATATATCTTTTTTGATTAAATTTATAAAATGTAAGTTTATAAATATTACTTCTTTGCCTATTATCTTTAAAACGTGGTAATTTTTCAATCAGTTCACATTTGACAAATTTTTCAATTGTTCTGATTGCTGTTCTTTTGCTTACACAAGCTCGCTTTGCAATTCGACCATAGCTTGGAAAGCATTGAAATGTGTCATCTGCATTGTCAGCTAAAACGATAAGTTGCATTTTATCTGATGGCTCAATTTCTATTTCAAATGCCATATTTAATGCTTTTGTACTCATAAGTTATCCTAATTTAATTAATAAATAATTGAATAATCGGCTAAATTAATGTACAATTAGACGATTAAAACCTGTCGCGGGTATTAATTACTCTCTCTCTTAATCCATGACCAAATTTTTTAAGGGAGTTGAGTTTTACATTGGTATATAATTTCTTACATTTAATTTTGCTTCTTCTGTTAATTCAATTCTGCTTATCCTTGACCCAACTTTTGCCCGAAAGCACTCGATGATAATCCATTGACTTTTCACATATTTTATTTTTACATATGTTGCAATGTACGAATATTTGCCTTTTGTCATCCCATCACCATAATTAATGATAATCCCATCCCAATATTTTTTTGCAATATGCAGTTCCTCTTTTAGTTTTGTTTCTGCTTCATTTGTTAGATAATCAATATATTTCAAATCAATAGTTCTTTCATATGATTGTTTTTGTACTTCTGCCAATAATTCTTCAACTTTCTTTGTATCTTTTATTTTTATATTAATTTTTTTATTCATCTTGTTTTCCTTATATTGTTGTTTTCAGCTTATCAAGCTGTGATTTTTCAATTCTAATAATTCGAGTACCAATTCGCTCTGCTGTTAAGGTACCATCCTTTATTCTATCCCTGATGAATTGTTCGCTCATCGCCAAATATTTTGCACCTTTAGATATTGACATTTTATTTGCTAATTTATATTCATCTTTATCAATATAAATTTTCTTATCTTGGAATAAGTTGATTAAAATATTAATTTTTTCATTGATTTCATTAATCTTTTTATCATCAATTGCAATTAATGTACTCATGTTTTTTCTCCTTTTTGAACTAAGACTTTTAAGTTTATGTTATATTTAAAAATTATTTTTATAACATTTCTTAAGACTTGTAATGAAATTGTAGTCATATTTTTTTGTTTGTCAAGTAATTATAACTCCTATTTTATGGTAGCTACATTAAATAATCGTAAAAATAATATTAACTTAATATTGTTTTACGATTAACTTAATATTAAAATTATTTTTTGTAAAAAAAGAGTATAAAATCATATGATTTTTTATTTATTATTCCATTTTATAATTTTAATTGATGTAAGTATTTTAAGTGCATTTTGAAGAGAAACTTATATAAGTTTATATAAGTTTCATTATAAAATAAGTGGATTGATTTTTTAATTTAAATGAGAGTTTTTATAATATTTTCTAATTCTTTTTTGGATTTCTCCGGAAAAATAGCTTTTAATTTTTCAATTTTTTCTTCATAGTTTTTTTCAATTTTTTTTGAAAATTCGTCATCAAAAATTTCATCTAACATTAAATTTAATGTATTTGATAAAATTTGCTCTTGATAATTTCCATATCGGTCACCTACATTTACGGACTGTTTATGTCCAATGATACTGTCAACTATATCCCGTGAAATTGCATGTTCATTTTTCAAATATACTTGGATACAATTTCTAATTTGATGTTTTACTATCGTTAAATTTAGCTTTTCCCAGTGTACTCTTACTGTGTCATCACTTAATGGTTTAGATTGGTCTGTCAATGCAGTAAAAACATAGCCTTTATTTTTTATTCCTAATGTAATTAGTGTATTTTTTAAACGAGGTGTTAAAATATAACTCATGTCAACCCTAGCTTTATTGTTTGTTTTTTTTATAGTATAGATGTCTTTTTTCAAATCAATATTTTCCCATTTTAATGTTAGTACTTCATTCGTTCTTCTGCCGTGCATTAGCCAAATAAATACTTCTCGAAAAGGTGAATATTCATAGTTCTTTAACTTTAAAAATAAATCTTTTATTTCATCAATTGATAAATCGATTTTACGTGTATTGTCAAGTGGTGGTAGCCCATCCATAGTCGCGGGAGAATCAATATGTATTCTTCTCATTTTTAAAAATTTATATACGGGATTAATAAATTGATAAACTTTTCTTTTTGTTCTTTCAGACAATGGCTTACCAGTTCTTTTATTCTTCATCTTTGAAATTATTTTGATTAAATCTTCATGCGTAACTTGATTTACGGGCTTATTCGCTAGTGAATTTTCTAAATAGTTAGTATAAAATCCCTCTTTTTCTTTTCTATCAAATTTGGTTTTGTCATCTCTACCTTTATATTGTTCTACCTTATAATTAAGATACTGAGCCCAAACAGATGAAAAAAGAGAATTCTCAGTTAGTTCATTTTTCTTATGTTTTTGTATATTAATCTCTGCCATTAGTTTGTTATAAATTAATGAGGATTCTTTAATAGCTTCAAGTAATGTTTTTGTTGGTGAATATTCTAGTATCCTTTTGATATTAGTTCTTTTACCATTTACCATTTTAGATGCTCTTACTTGAATTTTATATGGTGCAATAAATGGAATAGAGTTAGTGTTTATTATTTTACCATTTTGGATTTTTTGTGTAGGTATTTGCCCATCATCTTTATATGATAAGCCACTTGTATTGTATTTTTTTAAATTAAATGGTATGAACATCGAAAAACCTTAAGGACACAATTTAGGACACAAAATGAAACATAATGTGTAATAATATAATATCATAAGATTCTTAACAATATTGCTATAAATACCTTAAAATAGATATTTTTTAAGATGAAACATTAAATCTACTTATAAAACAAGGAGGATTCAAAATCCGGTGACCTCGGTCTTGTCGGTTCAAGTCCGACTAGCGGTACCACCACACAATCTAAAAAGCTCTAATAAACCTTGAAATCCAACTTTAAAGAGAATAATAAAAATACAATAGAAGTAATTGTTCCCAAATATCTAAAAATAAAAATTATAAGTAAACTATTTGAAAAGAGGCAGAAAATACTAGTTTTAGTAGTATTTTATTGGAAGTAAGAAAAAACTATTTATTCTATTTTCCCTCCCATATTTTCAGCATATTGGTCTCCCCATTTTCTCATTGTTTCAAATATCTCAACAAGTCTTTCTCCATGAATTGTAAGTGAATATTCAACTTTAGGTGGAACTTCTGGAAATACAACTCTTTTTATTAGGGATACTTCTTCTAGAGATTTTAGCTTTCTATTGATTGTTCTTTGTGAAGTATCTGGAATTCTTTCGGATAATTCACTAATTCTCAATGGTTTAATTGATAAATTCCAAAGTATTAGAAATTTCCATTTATCATCAACTATCTCCATAGGAATATTGCATGAACATTTATATTGTTTTCCATTTAGTTCAATCATGTTTATCCTTTTTTATATTTTAACTAATAATTTAAAAAAAGTCAATTACGACATAAAAGTCATTACTTGACAATAATGTCACAATTGGATAATATTCCAGAATTAAAAAAAGGAATGAGAATGAATAAAAAAAATAGTTATTTTAAATTTTTAAAATATTCACTAGTATCTATTATTTTTAGTAGCGTATTAACTGGTTGTTTTGCAGGAAATGATGAAAAACAAGTAATGGAAAAACAAGTAGTAGCTCCAATGCTTGTTTCAGTGTATAAAGTGCTTTTACAAGATATACCAATTAACTTGGAATATCCTGCAAAAATTAGAAGTGTTAAACAAGTTAATATTGTAGCAAGAGTTAGTGGAATTTTAGAAAATAAACACTTTAAAGAGGGAAGTTTTGTTAAAGAAGGTAAGTTGTTATATCAAATTGATTCTTCTCGTTATGGAGCTTTGCTTAAAGAAGCTCAAGCTCAAAAAGAGGTTGAAGAGGCAAATTTAAAAGTAGCTACTAGAAACTGGAATCGAATTAGCAAGTTATTTGTACAAAATGCAATAAGTCAAAAAGATAGAGATGAAGCCTTATCAAGTTATGAAATAGCAGAAGCTAAGTTAAAGTTATCAC
This sequence comes from Arcobacter siniprincipis (SeqCode), assembly GCF_048571125.1. Classification (NCBI taxonomy): domain Bacteria; kingdom Pseudomonadati; phylum Campylobacterota; class Epsilonproteobacteria; order Campylobacterales; family Arcobacteraceae; genus Arcobacter; species Arcobacter siniprincipis (SeqCode). The sequence goes on from NZ_CP182343.1 coordinate 635,403, forward strand.
AAGCAACTTTAAAAAAAGCGCAAATTGATTTTAATTATACAAACGTAAAAGCAACAATTAGTGGTATGACAAGTTTTAATGCACAAGATATTGGTAGTTATGTTGGGAATAATAGCGAAACTATGACATTAACAACAATTACACAGATGGATCCTATTTATGCTGAGTTTTCTTTACCTGATATTGATTTACTTAAAAAAAGATATGGCTTAAATAATGGTACTTGGAATGATATTGCTCAAGCGAAATTGGCTGTTCACATAATAATGCCAGATAATAGCGAATATAAAGATATTGGTAGTTTAGATTTTCTTGATAGTTTTGTTGACAATGAAACATCTACAATAAAAGCAAGAGCAACATTTTCTAATAAAAGTAATACTTTAATTCCAGGATTATTTGTAAGAGTAGATATAAAAGGTTTGATTTATAAAGGTGCTATCGCTATTCCACAAAAAGCACTACTTCAAGATGCTTTAGGCTCTTATGTATTAGTTGCAAAAGATGGGAAAGTTGTTAAAGTTGATGTCAAAGTTGGTAGTACATATAAAGATAAATATATTATTGATAGTGGTTTAGAAAATCAAGATTTAGTAATTACTAATAATCTTACAAAGTTACGTCCAGGTGTACTAGTAAGTGCATCGACAATTAAGGAATAAAAATGTTTTCTAAATTTTTTATTAATCGTCCAATCTTTGCTACGGTTTTATCTTTGGTGATTATTATTGCAGGTTTAATGGGTATAAGAGGTTTACCAATTGAAGAATATCCCCAAGTAATACCTCCACAAGTTACAGTTCAAGCTACTTATAATGGAGCAAGTGCAGAAACTATTTCTAAAACAGTAGCTGCTCCAATAGAACAACAAATTAATGGTGTTGAAGATATGATTTATATGTCTTCTACTGCTTCATCAGCTGGTACATTACAAATTAATGTTTATTTTAAAATTGGTACAGATCCAGATCAAGCTGCTGTTAATGTAAATAATAGAGTACAAGCTGCTTTGGCTAATTTACCAAGTGAAGTACAAACTCAAGGGGTAACTGTTCGTAAAAAGTCTGAATCTATTATAGAATTTATTGCTTTGCAATCTCCAAATAATTCTTTTGATCAAATTTATATGGCTAATTATGCTTTAGTTAATATTCTTGATGAATTAAAAAGAGTTGAAGGTGTTGGTGATGCAGCGCTATTTGGTAATTATGATTATTCAATGCGTATTTGGATGAAACCTGATCAATTATCTAAATTTAATCTTACACCAAATGATGTGATTTCAGCTATATCAGAACAAAATTCACAATTTGCAACAGGAAGATTTAATCAAACACCTTCTAAATCAACTCAAGCATTTACTTACACTGTTACTACTCAAGGTAGATTTGATAAGGTAAAAGAGTTTGAAAATATTATTTTAAAATCAAATAAAGATGGTTCAACTCTTCGAATTAAAGATGTAGCAAGAGTAGAACTAGGTGCTAAATCTTATGACGTTACAGCAACACTTAATGGTAAACCAATGGTACCTATTGGAATATTTTTACAATCAGGAGCAAATGCTTTAGGTACTGCACAAAGAGTTGATGCCGTTATGAAAAAATTATCAAAAACTTTTCCTAAAGGTTTAGAATACAAAGTGCCTTATGATACTACAAAATTTATTAAAATATCTGTCCAAGAAGTGGTTAAAACGCTTTTAGAGGCATTATTATTAGTTGTATTAATTGTTTATCTTTTTTTACAAAATATTAGAGCAACTATTATTCCTGTTATTGCTATTCCTATTTCTATTATTGGTACATTTGCAGGAATGTATGTACTTGGGTATTCAATCAATCTTTTAACACTTTTTGGATTGGTTCTGGCTATTGGTATTGTTGTGGATGATGCTATTATTGTTATTGAAAATGTTGAACGAATTTTGCACACAAGACGTGATATCTCAGTTAAAGATGCCACTATTCAAGCAATGAAAGAGGTAACTGGACCGGTTATTGCTATTGTACTTGTTCTTTGTGCTGTATTTATTCCAGTTACATTTATGGGTGGATTTACAGGGTCAATGTATCAACAATTTGCAGTTACAATTGTAATTTCAGTTGTAATTTCAGGTATGGTAGCCTTAACATTAACTCCTGCTTTATGTGCAATTTTTTTAAGAAAACATGAACCCAAACCATTTTGGTTTATGAGAAAGTTCAATGAATTTTTTGATCGTCTTACTAATATGTTTACAAAAGGTGTGAGTAATGTAATTCGTCATGGAGTTATAAGTATTATTATATTTGCTGCCTTGATGGGAATTACATATCAACTTTTCCAAAAAGTGCCATCAAGTCTTGTACCAATGGAAGATAAGGGTTATTTAATTTCTTTTGTTAATTTACCACCAGCTTCTACTTTAAGTCGTACACGTGATGTTATGAGTGAGGTTGACAATATAGCTTTAAAAAATAAAAACTTGATTGATTCAGTTGTTATTTCAGGATATGATTTTATTAGTGGAGCAAGAAAAACGAGTTCAGCAACAGACTTTCTTATATTAAAAGATTGGGATGAAAGAAAAGATTCTGCTCAACACTCCATAGAGTTAAGTAAAGTATACAATGGTGCTTTTTCACAAATTGCAGCTGCGAGTATCTTTACGGTAAATCCACCTCCAATTTTTGGACTAAGTCTTACAGGTGGATTTGAAATGTATTTACAAGATAGAACAGGTGGTTCGTTAAATGACTTAAATGGTGTTGTTCAAAAAGTAATCGATGCTGCAAGAAAACGACCAGAATTAACTATGGTAAGAAGTACACTAAACACAGCTGTTCCACAATATGAAATGACACTTGATCGTGAAAAAGCAAAATCATTAGGAATTTCTATTAATGATGTATTTAGAACACTTCAATCAACTTTTGGTACATATTATGTAAATGATTTTAATTTATTTGGTAGAACATATCAAGTAAATGTTCAATCAGATACAGATTTTAGAGAAAAACCTGAAGATATGAAAGATGTATTTGTTAGATCAAATTCTGGGAAATTGATTCCTATTAGCTCTTTAGTTAAATATAAACGTAGCATTGGACCTGATGTTGTTGATAGATTTAATGTATTCAGCGCAGCAAAAATTGTAGGAGAACCTGCGCCTGGATATACATCAGGAGATGCTTTAAAAGCTATAGAGGAAGTTGTTAAACAAATAGCACCACAGGGTTATGTTCCTGCTTGGGCTGGAACATCATTTCAAGAAAAGGCGATGAATGGAAGTGGAACGCAAGCCTTCATTTTTGGTATTGTATTTATTTTCCTGATTCTTGCAGCTCAATATGAAAGATGGTTAATGCCACTTGCAGTTGTAACTTCTGTGCCATTCGCAGTTTTTGGTGCAATCTTGGCTGTTTATATGAGAGGGTTAAGTAATGATATTTACTTTCAAATTGGACTATTAGTATTGATTGGATTATCAGCTAAAAATGCCATATTAATTATTGAATTTGCAATGCAAGCTCAAAAAAGTGGTAAATCAGTTTTTGATGCAACCCTAGAGGCAGCACGTTTAAGATTTAGACCCATTGTTATGACTTCACTTGCTTTTACTATTGGAGTTGTTCCTTTGGTAATTAGTTCAGGTGCAGGAGCGGGGAGTAGACATGCTATTGGTACAGGTGTTCTTGGAGGAATGATTGCAGCAACTTGCATTGCAATATTTTTTATTCCACTTTTCTATAATTGGTTAGCTCGATTAAATACAAAATTTACAAAAAAAGGAAAAAAACATGATGAAGAATAATCTTATACTTTTATCTTTAGTGTCAGTGCTTCTTGCCGGGTGTTCTTTATCTCCTAAACTTGAAGTTCCAAAAATGGATTTTCCACAAGAATCTAGTTTAAATTCAAATGAAAATAAAACTTTAATTGATAATACTTGGTGGGAAAAGTATAAGGACAAAAGACTTTCGTTATTAATAGATGAAGCTTTTAAAAATAACTATAATCTACAAGAGACAATGTTAAATATCTCTTTAGCAAGAGCAATTTTAACAAGTAGTACTTCAGATAGATATCCAAGTCTTAATCTTGGAGCGGATGGGGAAAAAACAAAAACTAGTGCAAATACATTTCAAAATAGTAAACATAATACTTATAATAACTTTTCCTTAAGTGGTGTTTTAAATTATGAAGTTGATTTATGGGGAAAAGTTAGAGAAGCCCAAAAAGCTTCAAAAGCTTTATTGATTTCTTCTTATGCTCAAAAAGATACAGTAAAATTAGCACTAGCTTCAAATGTAGCAGATAGTTATTTTATTTTAATCAGTTTGTATGAAAAACTTGATGTGATACAAAAGGCAGTAAATGCAAAAGAGGAGAGTTTAAAAATTTCTAATAGACAATACTCTTCTGGTATAATTATTCAAAATATTTTATTTCAGAAAAAAGCAGAGCTTAATCGAGTTAAATTATTAAAAAATGAGATTAAACAATCAATTAATTTGCAAGAGAGTGCTCTTGCAACATTGATTGGTAAATCTCCAAAAGAGATTATAAATTTTAAAAATGAAAATTTTGCAAAAAAATTGCCTAATGATATTGTTGTACCTTCTAATTTATCATCTGATATTTTAAATAAACGACCAGATATTCAAGAAGCCGAACAAAAATTGATAGCAACTAATTCTCAAGTTGGTGTTGCAAAAGCTGAATATTTTCCTTCAATCTCATTATCTGGAATTTTAGGATATGAAAGCCTTCAATTAACTAGTTTAGTAGGATCCAAATCTGGAACTAATAGTTATGGTGGAAATATTTCTATGCCATTTTTAAATTGGGGGAAAGTTAATGCTAATGTACGAACAGCTAAAACAAATAAAGAATTAGCAATATTAGCTTATAGACAAACAGTTCAATTAGCATTTCAAGAGGTTTATGATGCTTTAAATATAAGACATTCATTATCAGAACGATTAGTGCAACAAATTAGTTATGAAAAAAACTTAGAGGAGATTTATAAAATTTCACAAAAACAGTATGAGAATGGTTATTCTGATTATATAAATCTTAAAGATGCGGAATATGATTTTCTTATAGCTCAGATTGATACTATAACAACTAAACAAGCACTCTTAAGTTCAGGATTAACTGTTTATAAAAGTTTAGGTGGAGGATGGAATAAAAATTCTTTTTTTAAAGAAGTAAAAGAATAGGATATTTAAAAAGAATATTATCCTTTAAAAAAATAAAATTGATATAAAATTAAGAAGCTATTATCTTCTTAATTTATATCAAATTTAAGTACTTTTACAATTTATTTTAAATTTTCTCCATTAGTGATAAAAGAAAATGCTTTATTTCCAGAATTATTTACCATAACAGCTTGGATAATTGGATTAGATAAAGTTTTTGAACCTTCCCATTCCACAATGAAGTTTGCTCCTGAACCACCTCTTATATCATTTAAATCAACAACAAAATCAATTGAAGCCATAGGGTTTAATTCATGAGATTTTGAAACATATGATTCTAGAAGTTCACCTTGTGTACTATAATAAGATATTTTTTTTATCCACATATTTTGTTTAAAATCTGTATTTCTAACACTAAGTGTAATACCCATTAGTTCATACTTTTCATCAGATGTATAAACATGAGAATATACAGGAACATATACAGTTTCATGTCTATCTATGTCTGATGTAATTCTTTCAGAAGGATAGTAGTGTGTGTATTCTTTTAGTTTCTTTTTATTGTTTTCATTTTCTGTGCAGCCAGTTGCAAAAAAAGTATATAAAAGTATAATTGAAATTATTTTTAATAAATTAAGTCTATTTTTCAAGTTTAAACTCCTTGGAATAATTTAAAACTATTTAATTCTAGCAAGAATATGATTAACATATATACTAATAGTAAGCATAAATTAAAAATAAGAAGTTTAGTGTATTAATTTCCCCAAATTAAGTGTTTTTCTTTTGGTTGAGCATAAAGGTAACCTTGTGAATAATCTATACCTAAATCAATAATTAATTGAGCAAGTTTTTCATTATCAACAAATTCTGCAACAGTTTTAATACCATTAATTTTAGAAAACTCTACAATTAGTTTGATAATATTTATATTATTTTGGTTATTTACAAGGTTTTGAATAAGACTACCATCTATTTTTAAATAATCAGGTTTTAGTTTTAATATATTGTTCCAATTAGAGTATCCTGAACCAAAATCATCTAATGCAACTTTTGTACCATATTTTCTTAATTGATTTGTAAATTGAATCAAAAATTCATAATCCATTATATTTTCTGTTTCTAAAAATTCTATTGTTAGTCGATTTGCAACATTTGGGTGTGATTCAAGCATTTTAAATATAAATTCATTTGTGTGTTGATTTATAACATCAATATAAGATAAATTTATTGAAAATTCATCTGTAAGATCCTTAAAGTCATTGAATGTATGCTCAAAAATATTTCTTGTAATTTTATGATAAAGTTTAAACTTCTTTGCCACATCTATAAACAAATAAGGACTTAATAAAGTCCCTTTTTCTTTTATTCTAACTAAAGCTTCATATTTATATGTTAATTTGTTCTTATTATCATAAATTGCTTGGTAAACAGGAATTACTCTTTTGTCCTTAAATCCATTTTCTAAAGTAGTTAACATTTCTAATGAATCTGATTTCATATCAATATTTTCAGTATAATGATAAATGCTTTTATGAATACTATTTCGGGCATATCTTAACGCAGAAAGAGCAGTGAGATATTTAGGTGTTTTATCTGAATAGGCAAAATTTAAGTGAATAGTGAATTCATTTTTATCAAGAAGGAAAGACTTTTTTTCAAATAGAAGTTTTATTCTTTTTATAGAATGTTCAATATCATTTTCATTACAGTAAAATGCAAATTCATCTCCATAAATTCTATAAAGATTTACTTCTAAATTTTCTTTTACTATGGAGTTTAATTCATTTGAAATCATTACTAAAAGTTTATCAGCTTTTTTAAATCCAAGATACTTATTAAAAACACCAAAATCAATAACATTTAAAAGTACTACATAATTATATTCTCTGTCATCAACATTTAAAAATGCATTTCTATTTTTTAATTTAGTAAGAGAATCAATTTCATTTACTGCAATAAGTTCTTTTCTAATTTTCTTTAAATCTTTAAGTTTTTTAAGTGCGTAAAGTGAAGATGCAATTAATATAGAAATAAAAACTAAAAAGAATTCATCTACACTATATTTTTCATAATCACGAGTGAATTTGTATATATTTTCAAATAAATTAAGTTCAATTAAAATGGGAGAAATTATTAAAATTAATAAAATAAGAATTATTTCATCAGAATATTTTTTTATCATATGGTGCCTTGATTCGATATTATCGAAGTTTTTTGTTTATAATAGCAAAAAAAAAATAATTTCTTTATAAATAAACTAAAAAAATAATTATTTTATCTATTCATTTGAAGTTTGTTTTTCCGTTATTAATGCTAAATTATTTAAGTTATATTTTTGCAATAAGTCCAAAACTTTTACTACTCTTTTATATTGAACTTTTTCATCAATCCGAATTATTAGTGGCTTTGTTTTATCTTTTATTTGTTTGAGATTGTCTTCTAATGATTCAAATGACACTTCTATTCCTTTTATAGCAAGTTTTGTAGGTGAAAGTTCTATAAATATCTCATCCTTTGAGACTTCAGTCTCTTTAGCATTTGATTTTGGTAAATCTAAAACTAAAGCTAATTCTTCTTTTTTAAATACAGAAGTAACTATAAAAAATATGAGCAAAATAAACACCACATCAATAATGGGTGTTAAATCCATACCTAAAGACTCTCTTCTTTTCATGATTTAACAATCTCTTTTTTTGCTTTTAATTCTATAGAATCTATTTGTGAAATAAAATGATTATAAGCAATATGATGTGGTATAGCAACAATAAGTCCAGCAATTGTAGTAATCAAGGCAATAGAGATACCATTAGAAAAAATACTTGGATCTCCTAGTCCATTTTTTGTAATTGCTTCAAAAGATTTAAATACTCCATAAACTGTACCAAGAAGCCCTAAAAGTGGAGCTATAGAAGCTATGTTTTTTACATAAGTTAAACCAGCCTCTAATTTTTTTACTTCATATTCTATTTGGGCATATATTGTAAGACCATTTTGAGTATTTACTTTATCTCTTATTTTTTTAACCATGGCATTTTTTCTTGGAAGTGTAAAGAATTTCCAAATAATAATAGTAAATCCTATTATGTTTAAAAAAATAAGAATATAAACAATAATACCACCCTTATCAACATATTGCATTAAATCCATTACTTACTCCAAATTTTTTAGTTATTTTAGTATAATAAGTTTAATGGAATATATAAACTCAAGAATTGATTCAATAAATTTTCAAAATCATCAAGTTTTTATTAAAAGAGATGATTTATTAAGTAAAGAGTTCTCAGGTAATAAAGCAAGAAAATTTTACTATTTTTTAAACAAAGACTTTAATGGTATTAAAAAAATCATCTCTTTTGGTTCACCCCAAGCGAACTCTTTGTACTCTTTGTCTGTTTTAGCAAAAATAAAAAATGTAAAACTAGATTTTTATGTCTCTCACATAGCTTCTTTTTTAAAAAAGAATCCTCAAGGAAATTATAAAGAGGCATTAAAAAATGGTGCAAATATAATAGAAATACAAAAAGATGATTTGACAAGTCAAGAGTATGTAGAAAAAGAAATTTTAAAAGATGAAAAAGATTTTGTATATATAGAAGAGGGGGGAAGAGTAAAAGAAGCTGAATATGGAATAAAGATATTAGCCCATGAAATAAACACTTGGATAAAAGAAAATAAAAAAGAAAATCTAAAAATTTATTTACCAAGTGGTACTGGAACAACAGCACTTTTTTTACAAAAACATTTAGATGTAGAAGTATTAACTTCTCCTTGTGTAGGTGATGAAAACTATCTTAAAAAGCAGTTTTTGCAATTAAACAGTGATGAAACCAAACATCCTACAATAATAAAAACTAAAAAGAAATATCACTTTGGAAAGCTTTATAAAGAGTTTTATGAAATGCATTTAAATCTTTTAAGTCAAACAAATATAGAGTTTGATTTACTTTATGATAGTTTAGGTTGGCTCACTTTGGTATCATCAAAATATTTTAATGAAAGTGAAATTTTGTATATACATCAAGGCGGAATTTTAGGTAATGAAAGTATGGTAAGTAGATATAAAAACAAATATCTTTAAGTTTAAATCTACTAAAATAGTGAATAATGAAAATAAATAAATTACTATTAATATTATTATTCTTTTATTCTGCTCTTTTTTCTAAAGAATTAGAGAAAGTATCCCTTCAATTAAATTGGAAATATCAGTTTGAATTTGCAGGTTTTATAACAGCATATGAAAAAGGTTATTATAAAGATATCGGACTTGATGTAGATATAAGAGAATTTACAAAAGATACAAATATAATAGATGATGTGACAAATGAAAAAGCTGATTTTGGTATTTTTGATTTATCATTATTTGAATATTACAATGATAAAAAACCTCTAATACTTTTAGCAAATTATATGAAAAAGTCTGGTTTAGTATTTGTATCAAAACAAGATATTATTACTCCATATGATTTTAAAAATAAAGTTATAATGGCAAGTAAAAACGAATTAGAGAAATCTGTTTTATCAGAATTGCTAAAAAAATTCTCAATCAAAAAAAGTGATTTTAAAAAGATTGAGCCACATCATTTTTCATCAGAAGATTTTTTAAATGGCAAAGTAGATATTATAACTGCATATTTATCAAATGAACTATACGAAATCAAAAAGTCAAAAATACCATATAATATAATCGATCCTTCAAATTATGACTTAGCTACTTTTAGTCTTAATTTATTTTCACTAAAAAGTACAGTAGATAAGAACCCTGAACAAATAAGAAAATTTATTGATGCTACAAATAAAGGTTGGGAATATGCCTTTAGTCATAAAAAAGAGATTGTAAATATCATTTATTACAAATACTCAAAACTAAAATCAAAAGATGCATTATTATTTGAAGCTGATGAAATTGAAAAACTAATCATGCCAGATATATATGACATAGGTAGTATTAGAAGTGAATTTGTTGGAAGCATACTTGAAAAAATAGAAAGTTCTAATTTAAGTAAAAATATTACGAATAAAGATATTGTATTTAAAAATAACTATTACAAAAAGAATGATCTTTTTAACACTAAAAATAAAGAATATTTACAAAATAAAAAGAAAATCAATGTTTGTATTGATCCTAATTGGATGCCTTTAGAAAAAATACAAAATGGTAGATATATTGGTATAAGTAAAGAGTATATGGATTATTTCCAAAGTATATTACATGTACCAATTATTTTAGTACCCACAAATAGTTGGAGTGATAGTTTAGAAAAATTAAAAGAAAAAAAGTGTGATATTCTTTCCCTTGCCATGGATACGAAAGAGAGAGAAAAGTATATTAATTTTACAAAACCATATATCTCTTCAAATTTTGTTGTTGTTACAAAAAATGATGAATTATTTGTTCCTGATGTAAAAAAAATCATAGGAAAAAGAAAATTAGCAGTAGTAAAAAATTATGGAATTGTTGATATTTTAAAAGAAAAATATAATTACAATAATATTGTTGAAGTAAATTCAATTGAAGAGGGATTGCATAAAGTACTCTCAGGTGAGGTTTTTGGATATATCGATTGTTTATCTGTTGTTGGATATAAAATTCAAAAAGAGTATACAACTGAACTAAAAATAGTAGGAAAATTTGATGAAGCTTTAGATTTAAGTATTGGGGTTCAAAAAGATGATTTGGAGTTATTGGAGATTTTTAATAAAGTTATAGAAAATATTCCTGAAGATAAAAAGCAAGAAATTCTAAATAAATGGATAAATATAAAGTTTGATAAGGGTATTGATTACTCTTTATTATGGAAAGTTACTATTGGATTTTTAATAGTAATACTTCTGATTAGTTATAGACAAAAAGAATTGATTAATAAAAATAAGAAAATTCAAGAACAAAGAAATAAATTAAAAGAGAGTAATAATCAATTTAAAAGAATGCAAAAAGAGTTAGAACATACTTTAAAAAGTTTTGAAATGCTTCTTAGTTCAACTATGGATTCTATTTTTGTGATTGAAAAGAATATTTGTATAGATACAAATGAAAATGCTTTAAAACTCTTAGGATATAAAGAAAAAAAAGAATTAATAGGAAAAAATATTTTAAACTTTCTTGAGAGTGGTTCAAGACGAGAGATTATAAAAAACTTATACATAAAAGACGAACCTTTTGAAATAAATATAAAAGATAAAGATAATAATATAATTCCTTCTTTAATAAAAGTAAAAACAACTGCTTTTGAGGGGAAAGCTGTTTATGTTATAAGTTTAATTGACTTAAGAGATATAAAAGAAAAAGAGATGTTATTTTTCAAACAATCAAAAATGGCAGCAATGGGTGAGATGATTGGAAATATTGCACACCAATGGAGACAACCATTAAGTGTTATTAGTGCAGTATCTACGGGCTTAAAACTAAAACTTATGGTAGGTAAATATGATGAAGAAAATATTATTTCTTCATTGGATAGTATGAATGAATCAGCACAATACTTGTCTCAAACTATAGATGATTTTAGAAATTTTTATAAATCAGATAAAGAAAAGACTCGGGTTACATCAACTTTTATCATTGATAAAAATAAAAATCTGATAAATAGTACTTTAAAAGATAATGGAATTACAATTTTTACAAATAATAAGTGTGAAAATTTAGAGATAAATACTTATCTTAATGAATTAATTCAAGCAACTGTTAATATATTTAATAACGCAAAAGATGCCTTAAATTTAAATAATGTGAATGAAAATAAATTTATATTTTTTGATGTTTTTAAAGAAGACAAATATTTAGTTTTATCAATAAAAGATAATGCAGGCGGAGTTCCAAAGGATATAATCGATAAAGTTTTTGAACCATACTTTACTACAAAACATAAAAGTAATGGTACTGGTATTGGTTTATACATGACTCATCAAATTATTGAAAACCACATTAATGGAAAAATTGAAGTGAGAAATGAAGAGTTTGAGTGGGAAAATAAAAAATATAAAGGTGCTAATTTCCTCATTTATTTGCCTATTCTTTAAAGTTTTAATTTTATTTAGCTATAATCGCAAGTTATGAATAAAAACAATATTATACTAATCGGTTTTATGGGTGTAGGTAAGGGTACCATTGCACGAGCTTTGTTTAAATCTAGTGGTAGATTTTCTATTGATACAGATGACTTAATAGAGAGTATCACAAAAAAGAAAATTAAAACAATTTTCAAAGATGAAGGTGAATCTTATTTTAGAGACTTGGAAAAACAATGTGCTTTGTGGTTAGAAAAATCAATTACAAACACCGTTATATCAACAGGTGGTGGATTTTATAGGCAAGAAAATATTAAAAATATTGGTAAAGTTGTTTATTTGAAATCCTCTTTTGAAGGTATCTTAAAAAGAATTAATGATGCTCCAAATGCCAAACAAAAACTAGATAAAAGACCACTTCTTAAAAATCTTGATGAAGCAAAAAAACTTTATGAAACAAGAATTAAAGAGTATGAAAAAGTATCTGATGTAATAGTTGATGTGGAAGCTAGAGATATGGAAGATATTATTAAAGAATTAATAAGCAAGTGTGAATGAGGACTAAATGAAAATAATAAATACTACAGATTCAAATTTTAAAGAAGAGTTTGAAAATATACAAGCAAGAGCAAAAACTGATATCAAAGGTGTTTCTGCAATAGTTACAAATATTATTGATGAGATTGTTGAAAAAGGAAATGGTGCAATAAAAGAGCATATTTCAAAATTTGACAAATGGGAAGTAAAAGAAGATAGTGATTTAGAAATATCAATTGATGATATGAAAAAAGCTTATGAGAATATTGATGAAAAATTAAAAAAATCACTTCATATAGCATATGATAGAATTAAAGCTTACCATGAAAAACAACTACCAAAATCTTGGATTGATTTTGAAAAAAATGGAACAATTTTAGGACAAAAAGTAAGTGCGGTTGATAGAGCAGGACTTTATATCCCTGGTGGAAAAGCTGCATACCCAAGTAGCTTACTTATGAATGCAATTCCAGCAATAGTTGCAGGTGTTGAAGAGATAGTTGTATGCACTCCAACTCCAAATGATGAGATTAATGAACTTCTTCTTGCAGCATGTCATATTTGTGGAATTAAAAAAGCATTTAAAGTAGGTGGTGCAAGTGCTATTGCTGCTATGGCTTATGGGACTGAGACTATTCCTAAAGTAGATGTTATAACAGGACCTGGAAATATATTTGTTGCAACTGCTAAAAAGTTAGTTTTTGGGGAAGTAAATATTGACATGATTGCAGGTCCAAGTGAGATTGGAATCTTAAGTGATGCAAGTGCAAACCCTAGGTTTTTAGCTATTGATTTACTTTCTCAAGCAGAACATGATGAAATGGCAAGTTCTATTATGATAACAACTTGTGACAAAGTGGCAGAACTTACTTCAATAGAAGTTGATAGATTTTTACAAGAGTTAAGCAGACGTGAAATAGCTAAAAAATCTATTGATGAAAGAGGTGTTATAATCATTGCAAAAGATATGGATGAAGCTATAAAATATATGAATGAAATAGCACCAGAACATCTAGAAATAATGACTAACAATGCTTTTGAATTATTGCCAAAAATAAAACATGCAGGTGCTATTTTCTTAGGTAAAAATACTCCTGAGCCAATAGGTGATTATATAGCAGGACCAAATCATACACTTCCAACTGGAAGTACAGCCAAGTTTTATAGTCCATTAAATGTGGAAAACTTTTTGAAAAAATCTTCAATCATAAGTTTCTCACAAGAAGCGATTGATGAACTTGGCGAAGCTTGTGCATTATTGGCAGATACAGAAGGTCTAACAGCCCATGCAAAATCTGTAAGAGTGAGATTAGAAAAATAATATGGATGATATTTTATTTGGAACACCTAAATCAAAATTTTTAGATGTCGTCAAACACGCTTCAAGTGAAATTGTAAGTGATGAATTAGATAAAATATTTGAAAAATACGCAGCGATGGAATTACTTTTATCAAAAGATAAAGGTGAATCTTATGATGTAAATGAAGATATAAACTCTTTTGTTTTAGAAAATCTAGATGAAGTCTCTAAAGTAAAAGATGATTTATATATAGAGTTTACTGGTGAAATTATTTGTAGATTAGATTCATAAGGTATTTTGTGGAAGAATTAAAAATAGTAAAAGAAAAAATTTTAGAGTTTGTAAAAGAGTGTGAAGATGAAAAAAGTGTAGAACTTTTTGGATATTTGGCAACGGGAAAGATGCTAAGGTCAAAACTAATACTTAAAATTGCAGGAGTAAATGAAGAATCAATAAAACTATGTGCAATAGTAGAGATGATTCATGCCGCATCACTTTTACATGATGATGTTATAGATGAAGCAACTACTAGAAGAGGAAGTCCTTCTGTTAATGCTTTATATGATGCTAAAACTGCTATTATGTTTGGAGATGTTTTATACTCTAAAGCCTTTACTGAACTTTCACAAATGAATAGAAAAGTAGCATATAATATCTCAAGTGCCGTTACAAAACTAAGTATTGGTGAGATGATGGATATTGATTTAACTAAGAATTTTAATACCGATTATAGTTTGTACCTTGATATGATTTATAAAAAAACTGCTTCATTAATAGAAGCAAGTGCTGCAAGTGCTGCAATACTAGCAAATAAAGATGAAGAAAAATATGCACTATATGGAAAAAATCTTGGTCTTGCTTTTCAAATGATTGATGATATTTTAGATATTACGCAAGATGCACAAACTTTAGGAAAACCTGCAATGTTTGATTTTGTGGAAGGAAAGGCTACTATTCCATATTTGTTGTTACATCAAAGATTAGATGATAAAACAAAATTAGAATCGCTTTTCAAAAAAGAGTTAAACGAAGTTGATGCTCTTTGGATAAAACAACAAATGGAGCGAACAGATTCCTTAAATGATGCAATTTCTCAAGCAAAAGCTTTAGGAAGAGAGGCGATTATGATTTTAGAAGATGAAAATTCTGAAGGACTAATTAAAATAATGAAAGAAATGATAGAAAGAGAGTTTTAGGATATGAGTTATTTAAGTATCTCTTTTACACACAAAAATACAGATATACAAACAAGAGAAAAGATTGCTTTTTCAAATGAAAGTTCAGTAGAAACTTTTTTAAAAAATGTAAAAGCAGATGACTCAATTGATGAGGTTGTACTATTATCTACATGTAATAGAGTAGAAATTATGACTACCTCTTCAAATATAAAACAATCTACAAATAAGATTTTTGATACTTTAGCAAAATATTCTGGTTTAGATTTTGATAATTTAATAGAAATAGCAGATATATATGATAATACAGGTGCTATTCATCATCTTTTTTCTGTGGCATCTGCTTTGGATTCACTTGTAATTGGTGAAACACAAATTGTAGGACAATTAAAAGACTCTTTTAGATTAGCTTTATCTAAAGGGTATTGTGGAAAAGATATATCAAAAGCTATGAATTATGCTTTTAAATGTGCTGCTAATGTTAGAAATGAAACAAGCTTAGGTACAGGTTCTGTATCGGTGGCTTCTACTGCTGTTTCAAAAGCAAAAGATATTATTAAAGACACACAAGGTGTGAAAGCTTTAGTTATTGGTGCAGGTGAGATGAGTGAGCTTACTATGAAACATTTAAATAAAGCTGGATTTGATATTATTTTAATTAGTAGAGATATTAAAAAAGCTAAGATGTTAGTGGATACTTTTGATTTTGAAGTTGATGTTCAAGCTTATGAAAATCTAGAAAAATACTTAAATGAAGTTCCTGTTATGGTTACAGCAACTTCAGCTCCATATCCAATCATAAAAGAAGATATGGTAAAACCATGTACTTTCAATAGATATTGGTTTGATATAGCATTGCCTAGAGATATAGAAGAGTTTGAAAGTCCAAATTTACAAATTTATGCGGTAGATGATTTACAAGATATTGTAAATTCTAATATGATACTTCGAGCAGAACAAGCAAAAAGAGCATATATGATTGTAAATCAAGAATCTGAGAAATTCTTCAAATGGCTAAAATCACTAGAAGTAGAACCAGTGGTAAAACATCTATATAAAAAAGCTGACAATGTAATTGAAAAGAAATTAGAAAATGCTATAAAAAAAGGATTTATAAAAGCTGAAGATGAAGAAAATATAAAAAAACTTTGTCAAACAGTTTTAAATGAGTTTTTACATGAACCAACAACACAATTAAAAAAGATATCAAAAGATGTGGAATGTGATATTATTTTGGGAACAGTACAATCTGTTTTTGGGTTAGAAGGTGGTTCAAACTCTATTAAAAAATGTGACCACGCAATAAAATTTAATTATTAGGAATATGTTAATGAAATTTTCTCAAATGTTTATGCCAACTACAAAAGAGACACCAAATGATGCAACTTTGGCATCTCACCAATATTTAATAAGAGGTGGTTTTATAACTCAAACAGGTTCTGGTTTATATAATTTTTTACCCCTTGGAAAAATCGTACTAGATAAAATAAGAGCTGTTGTAAAAGAAGAGATGGATAATACAGGTGCAAATGAACTTTTGATGAGTTTTGTTACACCCTTAGAACTTTGGGAACAATCAGGTCGAGCAAGTGTTATGGGACCTGAATTACTAAAATTTAAAGACAGAAAAGGTGCAGGATTTGTACTAAGTCCAACAAATGAAGAGACTGTAGTTGATATTGTAAAAAATAGAATTACATCATATAAAGATTTACCAGTAAATTTATATCACATAAATACAAAATTTAGAGATGAAGCAAGACCTAGATTTGGACTTATGAGAGGTAGAGAATTTTTGATGAAAGATGCTTACTCTTTCCATGCTACACATGAAGATTTAGTAAGAGAATTTCATGTAATGGAAGATGCATACAAAAAGATTTATGAAAGACTAGGTTTAAAGTTTAGAGTTGTTGCTGCTGATAGTGGTGCTATTGGTGGAAGTGGTTCTAAAGAGTTTATGGTATTAGCAAACTCGGGAGAAGATACTATTGTTGTATGTGAAGATTGTGAGTATGGAGCAAATATTGAAGCTGCTGTAAGAGCAAAAAAAGAGACTAAAGATTGGTATGATGTAAGTTCTGAAAATGTAAAAATGCAAAAAGTACTAACAGAAGGTATGAAAACAATCGAAGATGTTTCTAACTTCTTAAGTTCACCAAAAGCACAATCAATAAAGGCAGTTATTAAAAAAGCAATTTATAAAGACAAAGAAGAAATAGTAGTTTTCTTTGTAAGAGGAAATGATGAACTTGAAGAGACAAAAGCAGCAAATGCAGTTGATGCTTTAGAGTTAATTGAAGCAAATGAAGAAGATATTTTAAGTGCAAGATTAGTTGCAGGATTTTGCGGACCATTTAATTTACCTGAAAATGTAACTTATGTAATTGATAGTGAATTAAAAGATGAAGTTGGTTTAGTTTGTGGTGCTAATGAAGTTGATTATCACTTTACAGGAACAGACTTAACAATTTTAAAAGATGCAAAATATTTTGATTTGATTGTTGTTCAAGAGGGAGATACTTGTTCTTGTTGTGGTGGAAAACTAATTCACACAAAAGGAATAGAAGCTGGACATATTTTTCAACTTGGAACAAAATATTCAAGTGCTATGGATGCTACATTTTTAGATAACAATGGAAAAGCACAACCATTTGTAATGGGTTGTTATGGTATTGGAGTTTCAAGATTAGTAGCAGCTGTTATTGAACAAAATCATGATGATAAAGGGTGTATTTGGACAAAAGAGACTGCACCTTTTATGGTTGATGTTATTGTTTCAAATGCAAAAAAAGAAGAAGAATTAAATGCTGGTAAAAAGATTTATAATGATCTTAAAATAGCAGGTGTTTCTACAATTTTGGATGATAGATTAAATGCTAGATTTGGATTTAAAATGAGTGATTTTGAACTTATTGGTTTTCCTTATGCTGTAGTTGTTGGTAAAAAACTACCAGAAGGTATAGTTGAAATTGTAAATAGAAAAACTTTAGAAAAAGAAGAAGTATCGTTAGACGAAGTTGTAAATAAATTAAAAAAACTAATATAAGGGGCAGAAATGGGAAATAGTATTCAAACAGTTTCAGATATGATTGGCTTATACTCATTAAATATTGCTATGGCAATTTTAATATTTGTAATTGGTAAATGGTTAGCAAAAAAAATAACAGAAGTTGTTGCAAAGATATTAAGAAGAAATCCAAAACTTGATGCGACATTAATAAACTTTTTTGATGATATTATTTATTATGTATTGCTTGTAGTTGTTGTATTAACAGCATTAGAACAAATTGGAGTTGAGTCAACATCATTTTTAGCTATTATCGGAGCAGCAGGTCTTGCTGTTGGTTTAGCACTTAAAGATTCATTATCAAATTTTGCTTCTGGTGTTATGATTATATTTTTCAAACCTTTTAGAATAGGTGATTATGTAACTGCTGGTGGAGTAAGTGGAACTATTACCGAAGTTCATCTGTTTAATACAGAGTTTACAACACCTGATAATCAAAGAGTTTTAGTGCCAAATGGTGCAATTACTGCTGGAAGTATCACAAATGTTAATGCTCATGCTAAAAGAAGAGTTGATTTAGTTATTGGTGTTGGTTATGGTGATAATTTAAAAATAGTAAAAGATATTATTACAAAAATAATTGAATCAAATGATAAAGTTCTAAAAGATGAAGCAATCACAGTCGCTGTTTCAGAACTAGGTGATTCATCAGTAAATTTTGTAGTTAGAGTTTGGGTTAGTACACCTGATTTCTGGGCTGTAAAATGGGCTTTAATTGAAGAGATTAAAAATACATTTGATAAAGAAGGAATTTCTATTCCTTTCCCTCAAAGAGATGTGCATATTATCAACGAAAAAAACTAGTATCAAGTTACCTAATACTCTAACAGGGATACTAAAACTTTTACAAGAAAAGGGTGCCAAACCTATTCTTGTAGGAGGATGTGTTAGAGACCACTTTTTAAACTTACAAATAAAAGATTATGACATAGAAGTTTTTCATATAGAAAACTTTGAAATACTCTCAAAATATTTAGAACAATTTGGAAAAGTAAAACTTGTTGGTAAATCATATGGAGTGCTAAAACTCTCAGTTGATGGTGACGAGTATGATTTTGCCCTGCCAAGAGTTGAAAAAAAAATTGCAAAAGGACATAAAGGTTTTGAAGTCATAAGTAATAGTTATTTAAGCTTTAAAGAAGCAGCTATTAGACGAGATTTTACAATCAATGCACTTGGATATGATTTTACAAATGAAGAGATTTTAGATCCATTTGATGGATTAAAAGATTTAGAAAATAAAACTTTAAGACATATAGATGATAATAGTTTTATTGAAGATCCTTTAAGAGTTTATCGAGCAGTACAATTTGCATCAAGATTTGAATTTACCTTAGATAATAAGACATTAGAATTATGTAAAAAAATAGTTTCAAATAAAGATTTAGAAGAGTTGCCAAAAGAGCGAATTTTTGAGGAGTTAAAAAAAGTCTTTTTAAAATCATCTAAGCCCTCAATTGGATTTGAACTTTTAAAAGAGTTGGGAGTATTAGAATATTTTTCAGAATTAAAGGTACTAATTGGCTGTGAACAAGAGCCCCAATACCATCCAGAAGGTGATGTTTGGATTCATACTTTAATGTGTTTAGATGAAATGGCAAAAATAAAAACAAATGATGAGTATAAAGATTTAGTTTTGTTTTTAGCAATACTTTGTCATGATTTTGGAAAACCTTTATGTACAAAAGTAATAGATGGGAAAATAACTTCACATAAACATGAGTCTTTGGGCATAAAACCCACAGTATCATTTTTAGAAAAACTAACAAATGACAAAAAACTCATAGCAGATGTTCTTCCCTTAGTTAAATATCACCTTTCTCCTTTTCAATTATATTTGCACAATAGTAGTGATAAGGCAGTAAAAAGATTAGCCTTAAAAGTTGATATTGAGATGTTATGTTTAGTTTGTCTAGCTGATTGTTTAGGAAGAACGATTGAAGATAAGTGCAAATGCCATGAAGCTATCTCTTGGTTAAAAAACAGAGCCTCTCAATTGGAAGTCACAAATAGTGGACCAAAGGCTATTGTTATGGGAAAAGATTTGATAGCCTTAGGATTTACTCCTGGAGTTCTATTTAAAGAGATTTTGGAGTATGCTTTTGATTTACAACTTGATGAAGATTTACCAAAAGAGTTAATAATAGAAAAAATAAAAGAGAAATATATCAAGGGGTGATGATATAATTTTCACTTCCATTTATCTCATGATAGATATTAACCCCATATTTTTTTGAATAAAGCCTTAGTAAAAGTTTTTGTAAAGTTGGTTCAATAGATGGGGTAAACCAAGCATTATTTGATATGGCAATTATATTTTTAGTGTTACCAAGGTTTTTATATAACTCTTCACTTGTAGCTTCATAACAAATAGCATTTCTAAAAGAGATATTTTTTATTCTATAATCTGTTGGAGTACTATCTTTTGTATAGTCTTTTGCACCATTATAAAATATTTTATTTATGAAATCCCTAAATATTTTAGGTAAAGGAATCTCTTCTCCAAAGGGTACTAATATGACTTTTGAAGCAACTTGTAAATTACCAGCCTTGAAAATATAAGTTGAGTTTTTATATTCATTATCTTTGTAATACAAAGCACCAGCTATGATTGTGATTTTATGTGACTTTTCTAATAAACTTTGTAGTACAAATTCTTGTTTATTTAATATAAAAGGAAAGGTAGTTTCTGGTAGTACAACTACATCTTTATTTTCTTTTATTGCTTCATTAATTTGTTTGAAGTTTGTATCAATAATGGCTGCAAGGTTTTTTCTATCCCATTTATAATCTTGATTGAAATAAAAATTTGGTAAAGATATATCTACATTACTAAGAGGTGTTGGCTTTGGATTTATGTGTATAAAAGAAATAGTAATTATACATATTGTATAAATAAAGACTCTTTTTTTAACTAAAAATATTGTAGATAAAATAACAAGAACAAGAACTATTTTATTTGCTTCAAAATAGCTATCTAAAAGTAAAATATCAGGTTTGAACCAGTTAAACCCAAAGGGATTTAAATATGTTAAAGTAAAAAAGAGCATGGCTCTTAAATAAATATTATCTTTTATGGAAATAAATAAGAAAAGAAAAGCATAAATAAGGCCAAAAAATAAAATCACAAGAGGAATTAAATAACTCAAATCATAATATCTAAAAGAAAAACTTACCCAATAAAACCATAAAATTCCAACAAAAAAACCACTATAAAAAAGCGAAATTCTATCTATTCTTAAAATAAAATATAAAGAAAGAAGTAAACAAATTGTATTGATAATTTTGATTTCAAATCCAAAATATGCTAAATATATAGGAGTTGAGAACAATAAAGCAGTAATCAAGCCTTTTATTATATTGATTTTGTTAAAATACACGCGTTTTAGGAAAAACATATCAAACCATTATAAAGGAAGTACCATGGGTCAAAGCGGTGACTTAATAAGTTCATTATTACCTCTTGTTGCATTATTTGCAATATTCTACTTTTTAATTATTAGACCACAACAAAAGCAAGCTAAACAGCATAAGCAAATGATTGCGGATTTGAAAAAAGGTGACAAGATTGTAACAAATGGTGGCTTAATCGTTGAAATTTCAAAAGTTGAAGAGACTTCTTTAACTGTAAAAAATGTAGATGGTTCAGAAATGAAATTAGCAAGAGAGTTTGTAGCTAAACTTGCTGAATAAAAATTAGACATGTAAAACTTTTTACATGTCTTACCACTTACCTTTATAAACAACTTACTATTTAAGGATAAAGATTGAAAATCTTAAATTATAGACTTATAATATTTATATTAAGCATTATTTTTGGTGTCGCATTTTCTATGCCATCATTTCTTCAAACCAATACAGGTAAAAAAATCTCTTTAGGACTTGACTTACAAGGTGGACTTCATCTTTTATTAGGTGTAAAAACACAAGAAGCAGTAGTTTCTAAAATCAAATCAATAGCAGCAACAGTAAAATATTATACTGATGATGAAGATATATTGATTGAAGATTTATCAATAAACCCAGATAGTGTAAGCTTTATTATACTAGACCCAGATGAAGTTAAAAGAGTTGATGAGATGCTTAAAAAAATCAAGGGCTTAGTTATTTCAAAGAGTGAAGATAATAATTATGAATTAACTTTAACTCCTGAAGAGATTGCACTTACAAAAGATCAAGCTGTTTCACAAGCTGTTGAGACTATTAGAAATAGGCTTGACCAATTTGGTTTAGCTGAACCTACTGTTGTTAGACAAGGGACAACTGATATTGTTGTTGAACTTCCAGGAATAAAAACTCAAGCAGATGAACAAGCAGCAAGAGAACTTATCTCAAAACCTGCAAACTTAGAACTTATGGCAGTAGATGAAGATAGAGCTGATCAAGTTTATACTATGAGTGGTTCTGAAGCTTCACAATATGGAGATATTATTTTAGAAGATGCAAATGAACCTGCTAAAAAATATCTTGTAAAAGAAATACCAATCTTAAATGGAAGTCAAGTAACAGATGCACAAGTTTCTTTTGACCAGTCAAATCAAGCAATTATTAATTTTACACTAAATTCTATTGGTGCAAAAGTTTTTGGTGACTTTACCGCAAAAAGTGTTGGGAAAAGACTTGCTATTGTTTTAGATGGAAAAGTTTATTCTGCACCAAATATTAGAGAGAGAATTGGTGGAGGAAGCGGACAAATTTCTGGTGGATTTACTGTTGTAGAAGCTGGAAATGTAGCAATTGCACTTAGAAGTGGTGCTTTACCTGCTTCTGTTGAATTGTTAGAAAAAAGAAGTGTTGGTCCATCTTTGGGAGCTGATTCTATTAAATCTTCAATGATAGCATTAATTGCTGGTTTTGCTTTAGTTGTTGTGTTTATGATTGCTTATTATGGTATGGCAGGTGTTGTTGCAAATGTAGCACTTGTAACAAATATATTTATTATAATAGCTATAATGGCTATGTTTGGAGCAACCTTAACTTTACCAGGAATGGCGGGTATTGTATTAACAGTAGGTATGGCTGTTGATGCCAATGTTATTATCACAGAGAGAATAAAAGAACTACTTAAAAATGGAGTATCTATTACAAAAGCTATAGAAGATGGTTATTCAAATGCAATGAGAGCAATCTTAGATGCAAATATTACAACTTTACTTGTGGCAGTTATTCTTTATGTATATGGAACAGGACCTATTAAAGGGTTTGCTATTACTATTTCTATTGGTATATTAGCATCTATGTTAACTGCAATACTTGGTACACATGGTATCTATGAGTCTTTATTACCTAAGATGAATAGAGAGAAAAATTTAAGAAAATGGTTTGGGATGAAATAATGGAATTTTTTAAAGGCGATAAAATATATAATTTTATGGGTAAGAGATTACCATTTTTAGGTTTTTCTACTATTTTAGTTGTGGCATCAATTGTATTACTTTTTACAAAAGGTGTTAACTTTGGTATTGATTTTGCTGGTGGAACTTTAGTTCAAGTAAAATATGACAAAGCTGCTCCAATTGATAAGATTAGAGATATTTTAAATAACACAAAAGAGTACAAAAATTCTTCAATCACAAAGTTTGGTAGTGATGATGAGATAATTATTAGAGTAACAACATCAACAAATAGTGTATCAAGTGACTTAAGTGATGAGATTAGAAATGTATTAGCAGATACTGGAAAATTTGAAATAAGAAGAGTTGATATAGTAGGACCAAAAGTTGGTGGTGAGTTAAGAGAAAAAGGTTTGATGGCATTTGTTTTATCACTAATCGTGATTATGATTTATGTATCTTTTAGATTTGAGTGGAGATTTGCCCTGGCTTCTATTTTAGCTTTAGTACATGATGTTACTATTGCTTTAGGGGCAGTGAGTCTGTTTGGTATAGAGGTAAACTTAGATATCTTAGCAGCTATTCTTACACTTTTAGGATACTCATTAAATGATACGATTATTGTATTTGATAGAATTAGAGAGGGTGTTCAAACTTCAAAAGAGAGTGACCTTTCAACAGTAGTTAATGATTCTGTTTCAAGAACACTATCAAGAACTACTCTTACATCATTGACAACTTTCTTCGTTGTTGCTACTTTATATTTCTTTGGTGGAGAGATTATCAATGGTTTTGCCTTTACTTTATTAGTGGGTATTATTGTAGGTACTTATTCATCTATCTTTATCGCAGCTTCATTTTTAGTTCAATTAAAATTCTCTATTGAGGATTTTAGAGCTAAAGAAGTTGAGAAGATTAAGAAACAAAAAGAGAAGGAAAAGATGAGGGCGATGTTTGAGCAGGGAACTGTCTGATAAGAGTTATCTTTACATCATCTTTTAAATTTATTGAGCGTTGGAAATTTATTTTCAATGCTCATGTACTAATTGTACACTCCGCTTGAAAATAAACTTCCTCCTCCACTAAATTCAAAATCTAATATAAATATAACTCTTATAAGAAAATAAAACCAAAAAATGAGAAGATACAAATAAAGAAGTTTTAGTTTGAAGTGTCTAGCTTTTAAAGATGTGAGCATTTTCAAAATCGCGTGAAGAAAAATCTATATAAATTCGTAAAGAAATTACAACTGTTTGAGACGGAGGTACGGAGTCGAGTTTTGTAATTTTAGAATTTCTATATATTTTTTAGCTATTTTGGAACTTGTGAACGCTTTTCTTTTGCGAACTTTTCTTTATAAAAAGAAAAGTGGAAAGTATCAAGAATAGAAATGTATAATATAACTCAAAAATAACTAAAGAAATAATTATGTCTGAAATTAAAAAATATACATGTAAATGTGAAAATTGTAGAAGAGAGTTTTCTGAAGAAGAATTTAGTTTTACGAATGATGAGAATAAATGTATTTTACATTGTGAAAAAGATATGTATTCTCATAACAATGAAAATTATGATGAATTAAATAAATATTCAAAGAAACTAGAATATTTCTCTGATTCCTTAAAAAAACTAGCAATAGAATATAAAAAAAGTAGTGAATATGAAAATGGCTATTTTCTTGAATTAAAAAAATTAATTTACCCATTGCATAGTTTTGGATATTTTGAAGATATAAATGTTCATTTTGAAGATTGTAAATTTATAAATGATATTGTATTAAGCTCAAAAGATGGGGCATTATACAATTTTTTAATTGTGATTTTTATTCTAATTTTATACTTTCTGGTGATTTTGATAAAGAATTAATAATTAGAGACTGTAGTTTTCACAAATCAGAAAATAAT
Organism: Arcobacter siniprincipis (SeqCode); assembly: GCF_048571125.1. Taxonomy (NCBI): domain Bacteria; kingdom Pseudomonadati; phylum Campylobacterota; class Epsilonproteobacteria; order Campylobacterales; family Arcobacteraceae; genus Arcobacter; species Arcobacter siniprincipis (SeqCode). Next base: position 660,914 of record NZ_CP182343.1, read on the forward strand.
AATGTTAAATTTAATTTTGCTGGAATTCATTTTAGAAAGTATGTAGATTTAAGAGAATGCAAATTTTTTAGAAAAACGGACTTTTATAATTCTACTTTTGAAGATAATGTATATTTTAATGATTGTTTTTTTGAAAGTAAAATAGATTTACAAAATACAATTTTTTATAAGAATGTTAATTATCTTAATATAAAAGTAAATGATGGCGTTGAAAATAGAGAAACAGCAAGAATAATAAAAGACTCTTTCGAGCAACAAAATAATATTATGCTTTAGAAATGAAAGAAAGAGAGAATGAATTAGAAGAAGATAGAAATAAAGGTAAAAACTTTTTTGAATGGTTGATTTTTAAAGTTCATGGATTATCTTCAAATCACTCACAAGATAGCCTATTATCACTTTTTTGGATATTTTCATTCACTTTTTCATTTTTGACAATGCAATTTCTTAATTATAATTATTTATCCAATATTTTAGAATACATTTTAGTTGATATATTTATATTTGGTATCTTTTTTTATGTTAGTTATTTAATTATTGAATATGAAAGAATAAATAAATTTTGGTATGTAGGAATCTTTTATTTTATTTATGGATTATTTTCAAAAGATTGGTTATTAAAGAAATTTTCGAATCAAATTAATCTATTATCTATTAAAGAACATTTAACTTTTGGTACATTAATTTACAAAATAATAATCGCATATCTAATCTACCAACTTATTATTTCAATAAGACAAAACACAAGGCGGAAGTGATTTATAATGTTGTTTATTAATACAAACTAAAAATTTGATTACTATTTTAATATAATTTTAAAAATAAGAGTATAGAATATAACATAACATAAAAAATTTATACTATATGGGAAAAGTACATGAGCATTAGAACTACTTTTGATAAAATAACTTCGAACAACTCTGAGAGTTGGAGTTTAGCCCTATTTTGGATAGTTATATTTGAAATACTTGCAACTATGATTGAATACTCTTTTGTACATCAAACACCAGATATTATGATGCATATTCCTGATGGAATTTATTCTGAGATAATTATTGGATTAATAGTTACTGTATATATTTGGTTGTGTATGTATAATCTTGTATTTTGGGATAAGACTTCTATTTTATATCTTATTTTATTTGGATTTATTGGAATTTATTTGATTACTACCCATGATTTTGTTTTTGATTTATTTATAAAAAACATAAATATATTTAGATTGATTCAAAGTGATACGGGAATAAATTTGATTATTCAATTATTTTTCAAAATCATAATTTTCTATTTGATATACCAACTAATCAAATCTCTTCGAACTACAAAAACTTTATAAATTATAGTTCTAATTTTTAGAACTATAAAAGAGCTTTTTTATCATACTTTAGCTATTATAATTGCTTTTAGAAATACTTTAAAAGGATAATCATGGATTGGGGTAAAGTAACCTATATATTCTTTTCACTAATGTCTTTAACTACAACGGCAGGGTTTTTATATGAACCAAACTCTTTAGCACTATTTTTAGCAGCTGGGGTTAATGTAATATCTACTATTTTAAAATTAGGTGTTAGAAACTTATTATCTGCAGAATTACTTGCAAGTTCTTTAGTTGCTGATTTACACTTGATACCTGCGTTTATGGTTCTTACTTTTATGGGTGATGAAAGATTGGCTATAGCTCTTGCTATTGGAGCAATTGTTGCAAATATATTCTCAATAGCCTTAGCACTAATAGAAAGTGCAAAAAGTCAGGAAAAGGATGAGTTTTAATGGAGTATAATCCACAAGAGATAGAAAAAAAATGGCAAAACTACTGGTTAGAAAACAATAGTTTTGAACCAAGTGATGATACAAAAAAAGATAAAAAATATATTTTAAGTATGTTTCCATACCCAAGTGGTAGGATACATATGGGACATGTTAGAAATTATTGTTTAGGTGATGCATTTGCTAGATTTTTTAGAAAATCAAATTTCAATGTATTACATCCAATTGGTTGGGATAGTTTTGGAATGCCAGCTGAAAATGCTGCTATAAAACACAAACTTCATCCTAAAAAATGGACTTATGAAAATATAGATTACATGAGAAAAGAGCTTCATGGTTTAGGTTTAAGTTTCTCAAAAAACAGAGAATTTGCCACTAGTGATGAACTTTATACAAGATGGGAACAAGAGTTTATTATCAAGATGTATGAAGATGGACTTTTATATAAAAAATCAACTACAGTAAATTGGTGTGAGCCTTGTCATACAGTTTTAGCAAATGAGCAAGTAGAAGATGGTGGTTGTTGGAGATGTGGTACTCCTGTAGAGCAAAAAGAGATGCCAGGTTATTATGTGGCAATTACAAAATTTGCTCAAGAATTACTTGATGATTTAAAAGATCTTGAAGGTTCATGGCCATCACAAGTTCTTACTATGCAAGAGAATTGGATAGGAAGAAGTGAAGGTTTAGAGTTTTCATTTGAACTTACAAAAGATGCAAGATACAAGTTAAATAAAAATTTTGCTTCATTTGATGTATTTACAACAAGACCCGATACTATTTATGGGGTTTCATATACAGCTCTTTCACCAGAACATCCAATAGTAAAATATTTAGTAGAAAATGAATTATTAGATGAAAATAAACTAAATAAAATAAAAGCTATGCAAAAAGTAAGTGAAAGAGATAGATCAATTATGCCTAAAGAAGGTGTTTCTTTAGAATTAGATGTTCTTCATCCACTAACTGGAAAAACAATTCCAGTATGGGTTGCAAATTTTGTATTAGTATCTTATGGAAGTGGTGCAGTTATGGCTGTACCTGCCCATGATCAAAGAGATTTTGAATTTGCACAAGAGTATGACTTGCCAATTAATCAAGTAATTGTAGGGAAAGAGGGTATTATCTCAAATATGAGAGAAGCTTATACTGAACCTGGAACTCTTATTAATTCAGAAGGTTTTACAAATTTAGATAATAAAAAAGCACAAAAAGCAATAATTTATCATTTTGAACAAAACTCTTTTGGAACAAAAAAAGTTAATTATAAACTAAGAGATTGGGGAGTTTCTAGACAAAGATATTGGGGAGCACCGATTCCATTTATTCATTGCGATTCTTGTGGTTTAGTTCCTGAAAAACTTGAAAACCTTCCAGTTGCCTTACCAGAAGATGTTGAGATTACAGGTGAGGGGAATCCTCTTGATAATCACCCAATATGGAAACACACATCTTGTCCAAAATGTGGTAAACCAGCATTAAGGGAAACAGATACTCTTGATACTTTTGTTCAATCATCTTGGTATTTTTTAAGATATGCAACAAATAATAAAAAATGGAATAGTGTAGGTATTGCAAAAGAAGATAGTGATTATTGGATGGATGTTGATCAATATATTGGTGGAATTGAACATGCAATTTTACATCTTCTTTATTCAAGATTTTTCACAAAAGCTTTAAATAAACTAGGATATACAAACTCAAAAGAGCCATTTAAAAGACTTCTTACTCAAGGTATGGTTTTAAAAGATGGAGCAAAAATGTCAAAATCTAAAGGCAATGTTGTAGACCCTGATAAAATTGTTGAAAAATATGGAGCTGATACAGCTAGATTGTTTATGCTTTTTGCTGCGCCTCCTACTAAAGAACTTGATTGGAATGATAGCGCCGTTGATGGAGCATTTAAATTTATCAAAAGATTTACAGCAAAAGTTGAAATGGCTGAAGGTATTTCAATAGATGAAATAAATTCAATTGACCATGATTCTTTGAGCAAAGAAGAAAAAGAAGCTAGAAAAAAAGTTTATGAAGCCTTACAAAAATCAAATGAAGTATTTTCTAAGACTTATGCTTTCAATACTTTAATTGCAGCCTCAATGGAAGCACTGAATGCTTTAAATGCACAAGATAACAAAACTATTTGGGCAGAGGGATATTATATTTTAACAAATATTTTAGAACCTATTATTCCTCATCTTTGTTGGGAATTATCAAATGAGTTATTTGAATTAAAAAATTTCAATAATGATGTAAAAGTAAAAGAAGAGGTTTTTGTATCTGATACTATATCAATAGCTATCACTATAAATGGTAAAAAAAGAGCAGAGATAGAAGTTGCCCCAAATGCTTCAAAAGAAGAAATTTTAGAAATAGCTAAAGAAGCATCTTCTAAATGGATTGATGGTAAAGAAATTATAAAAGAAATAGTTGTTCCAAATAAATTGGTAAACTTAGTAATTAAGGGATAATTATGAGATTAAAATCAGTTGTATTAGCAGTTTTGATTGGGTTTGTATTTGTATCTTGCGGTTATAAACCAGGTTCATATTATGCAAAAAAAGAGATTCAAGGAAATGTATTTGTTGACTTAAAAGTTAATATAGAAGATCCAAAGAACTCAGTATTGATAAAAGATGCTATGAATGAACTATTGGTTCATAAATTAGATGCAAAATTAGTGAATAAGAAAGAACTAGCTGATACAATTGTTGTAATAAGATTAAACTCTACTGGTTTTTCTACTTTACAGTACGATACTGATGGTTACTCAAAACTATATAAAGCAACATCAACTATAAATGTTCAATATAACAATATAAAAGAAAAGTTAAAAAGAAATTTTAATGTTTCTGGTACTTATGATTTTTCTATTGATAGTGGTGGAACAATTTCTGATAGTAAAAGATTTGAAGCAATTAAGGCTGCAAGTTCAAAAGCTTTGGATGAAGTTATTTCGAAAATAGCAATATTATCATTTAAAAAACCTGACCTTGAAGATTAATTTTAAAGAAATACCTTTAAAAGAGTTTTTACAATATAAAACTATGTACTATGATAAAATAGATTTTACCATAGTACAAAACTCTTTTGAAGTTTTAAGAAAAAGCATAAAATTGCCCTTTCTTGTACATATTGTTGGAACAAATGGAAAAGGAAGCACTGGAAGATTTTTAGCTAAATACTTAACAAGTATTGGTAAAGATGTTCTACATTATAGCTCTCCCCATATAACAAACTTTAATGAAAGAATTTGGATAAATGATTTTGATGTAAATTATTCACTACTTGATGAAGCTCATCTTTTTTTACAAAATATTTTAGATGTCCATTTACTAGAAAAATTAACATATTTTGAGTACACAACACTTTTAGCTTTTTATTTAAGTTCTAACCGAGATTATCTTATTTTAGAAGCTGGACTTGGAGGAGAATTTGATGCTACAAATGTTGCTATAAATGATTTGTCACTTATAACTACCATTGACTTAGATCATCAATCATTTCTTGGAAATAGTATAAAAGAAATTTCTTTAACAAAAATGCGTGCTTGTGATAAAGTAATGATTGTCGGCTCTCAAATACATGATGAAGTCTATTTACATGCAAAAACTATTGAACAAGAAAGAAACATAAAGTTACTATACCTTGATGATTTTAAAATTGATGTAAGTAGTTTAAAAAACTTTTTCCCAAAATATTTATTAAAAAATATCTCTTTAGTAATAAGTGCACTAAAATATTTAAATTTTGATTTAGATGTCAAAAAATTTGAAACTATGAAATTAAATGGTAGATGTGAAAAGTATAAAAATAATATTACTTTAGATGTGGGACATAATCCTCTTGCCGCAAGAAGCATTTTAGAAGAATTTAAAAATAAGAAAATTAATTTAGTTTATAATAGTTATGCAGATAAAGATTATAAAAAAGTTTTACAAATATTAAATCCTATAATAAAAAAGTTGTATATACTACCTTTAGATGATAAAAGAGTAGTAAAAAAGAGTGATTTAATGAATGTTTGTGCTAAATTGAATATAATAACAGATGTATTTAAAAATGAAATAAATGAAGATGAAGAGTATTTAATCTTTGGTTCATTTTTGGTAATTGAAAAATTTTTGAAAATTGAGAAAAGTTTAGATGAAGATATTAAATAATAGATTAGTAATTACAGTTTCTGATGTAAATAGTACTAAATCCTACAATATTCATCAACTTTTTAAAAAAATAATTTTTATAGCAATTATAGTTGCCTTTATTGTAATTGCAGGTTCTTTTTGGTTTATTTCTTTTTTATCAAATGAAATTAGTGATTTTAAAAGTAAAAAAGAGAAAGAAATATCACTTCTGACAGAAAAAGAAAAGAAACTACAAGCTCAAAATCTTTTTTATTCAATGAAAATCAAGGGTAAAGTTAAAGACATCGAAGAACTTAGTAGTAAATTAGATAGTATTGAAGAAATAGTTGGTTTAAATAGAGATGCAAATGAACAAATAGCAATTACAAAGGCAACTTTAACTAAAATAACACCAGCTCAAAAAATGTATATGTTATCAACTATTCCAAATGGTGCTCCTTTACAAAGAATTAGTGTATCAGCTAATTTTGGATATCGTATTCATCCAATAACCCATGAAAAGAAATTTCATAGGGGAATTGATTTAAGAGCACACATTAAAACTTCAGTTTTTGCAACAGCAGATGGAGTTGTTAGGTATGTTCAACCACAGAATACAGGAGATTATGGAAGAGTTATAATTCTTTCACATAATTTTGGATTTGAAACAGTATATGCACATTTAAGTGCTACTAAAGTTAAACTTGGTGATGTAATTAAAAAAAATCAGGTCATAGGTATGACTGGAAATTCTGGAAGAAGTACAGGTCCACATTTGCACTATGAAGTAAGATATGCAAGTATGGTCTTAAATCCTAGGGATTTCATAGATTGGAATTTGAAAAAATATGAATCAATATTTAGTAAACAAAGGAGAGTACAGTGGGAGTATTTGGTAAATCTGATAAAAGAACAACAGAAGCTGGAGCAACTATAATCGCTAAAGGAACTTGCATCATTGGTGGGATTTCTACTCAAGGTACAGTTCATATAGATGGAAAATTTGAAGGTGTAATACTTGAAGCTGATGCAATTTCAATTGGGAAAACAGGTGAAGTAATCGGTGATATTAAAGCAAATCATGTAGTTGTAAGTGGTTTTTTTGATGGTAAGATTGATTGTAATGTTATGCAAGTATTAGCAGCAGGAAAAGTTATTGGTGATTTTACTTATAATGATTTGATTATCGAAGAAGATGCTAAATTTGAGGGAAGAGTTATTCGAAAAAATTCTGAACTGAAAAGTAGATATAATGAAATAGAGAATAGAATTGGTGGTTTTGTATCAACAAAAGAAGAAGATATTTCATATGAAAAACCAACTACAGAAAAGATTAAGTAAGCTCTACGAAGACAAACTAAATATTGAAAAAGAGATAGCTCTATTAGAAAAAGAACTAAATAAAAAAGAGTTAAATAAAGATGAAAAGATTGATTTATTTAGAGCTTTGTTTATTTCTAGAGCAGATGTATACTTAAAAAAATGGGTTAGTAAAGACTCTTCAAAAGAGTCTTATTTCCCAGTTACTAAAACTTTCCAAGGAAGTGATTATTTACCTCTTTTAAATGAAGATATTGAACAACATTTAAGGGGTAAAGTACAACTTTCAACTTATAATATTTCTATAAGCAACCAATGTAAATATGGTGTTTTAAAAATCTCAAAAAATGATATTTCAAAATTAGAAGCAACTTTACTACAATTAAATTTAATTGGCAATTATCAGTTTGACTCATATAATGATATTTTGGTTTGGTTTTTTTATGAAGAGAATATTCAAGCTCGTGATACAAAAGAGTTTTTGCAAAATATAATCAAAAATGCGAATATAAGTGCAAAAATATATCCAAATGTAGATTTTGTCAATAGTTCAAAATTTGGTTCATATATTGAATTACCTTTGCATTTAAAATTAAGACAGAGTAATAAAACTGTCTTTTTTGATTGTAATAGTTTACTGCCCTTTGAAGATCAATGGAATTATTTGGAAAATGTACAAAAAATACCTAAAAATTTAGTATTAAAAATAGCAAAATCAAATGAACAAAAATCTCTTCAAAGTTGGGAAAAGCAAAGTGTAAATAGTGTTGAATATCCAACTTTTCCATTAGAGATTACCATTTATGATTATGTATATATAAAAAGCAAAAACTTATCAAAATCATTTTTAAATGAATTGAAAAATTTAGCCGTTTTTGATAATCCTCAAATAAAGATTCTTTTGAGTTTAAGAAAACCACTTTTTAATACTCCAAAACAGATAAAAAACTATGAAGAAGATGAAATCTATTTAAAACTTCCAAGGGGAGTTTTAGGTTTTGTTTTAAGAATTCTAAAACAAAATGGTGTTAAATACACAATTGATGATAAAAGAGTAGAAAATAAACAAGAATATCCAAAAGTAAAATATGAACTAAGAGATGATCAAAATTTAGCTATATCAAAAGTAATTAAAAAAGATTTTTCTATTTGTGTTGCACCTCCTGGTTTTGGTAAAACTTTAATTGGTGCCAAGATGATAGAGTTAAGAGGTGTAAATACTTTAATTATAGTAAATAAAAATATGCTTTTAGATCAATGGATTCAAAGATTTGTTGATTATTTTGGAATGAATAAAAAGGATATAGGTTTTTTAGGTAAAAGTAAAAATAAATTAACTGGGAAACTTGATATTGCTACCATGCAAAGTTTGAAAAACCAACCAGAACTTATAAATAACTACTCCTTTGTAATAGTTGATGAGTGTCATCATATCCCAGCTGTTACTTTTGAGTTAATAATAAAACTTTTTTGTGGTAAATATGTCTTAGGGCTTAGTGCAACACCCAACCGCAAAGATGGTTTAGAGCCAATACTTTTTCAACAATTAGGTCAAATATCATATGAATATAAGAAAAAAAGAACACTTACTCATAGAATAAAAGTTATAAATACTGATTTTAAAAGTCAAGCAGATAATTATGCTCAATTAATCAATGAAATTACAATAGATAAAAATAGAAATGAATTGATTATAAATGAAGTAAAACAGTACACTAATAGAAAGATATTGATTTTAACAGATAGAATTGAACACATAAATATTTTAGAAGAATTATTAATAAAAAATAATTTAAAATATGTTAGTATACATGGAAGTTTGAGTAAAAAAGAGCAACAAGAGAATTTAGAACAAATAGAAAACAGCAATTTAATTCTTGCCACAACTTCTTATTTTGGAGAGGGAATAGATTTTCCTCATCTAAATACAATAATTTTTGCAACACCAATTTCTTATTATGGAAGATTGGTTCAATACTTAGGTAGAGTAGGGAGAGATGGACAGGAGTGTTTAGCAATTGACTTGCTTGACTCAAAAAATGCAATGTTAAATTCAACCTTTAAAAAAAGGCTTGAAGGGTATAAACAAATGCATTATAAAATTTATTAGGATTTATATGTTAGGAATAATTGTAGCTACAATTTTTATTGCAATATTTGTGAACTTATTATTGAAGAAATTCCAATTACCAACTATTATTGGTTATATATTCACAGGTACAATCATAGCTTATTTATTTGGCTTACATGAAACAGCAGTTAATAATCATGATTTAAAAGAGATTGCGGAATTTGGTGTAGTATTTTTAATGTTTACAATTGGATTAGAATTTTCAGTAAATGCTCTAATACGAATGAAAAGAGAAGTATTTTTCACAGGAACTTTACAAATTATTGTTACAACATTAATTGTTGTTCTTATCTCTTTTTACATTTTAAATTTTGATTTTCAAACTTCTATGATAATAGGAACAGCCTTATCTTTATCTTCAACTGCTATTGTTTTAAAAACATACAATGAAACTAGAGATATTAAAAAAAGACATGGACAAAGGGTTTTGGGAATTTTGATTATGCAAGATATTGCAGTAATCCCAATACTTTTAATGATATCGATTTTTACAACAAACTCTGAAAATAGTGTTTTATACATAGTTTTACAAACAACTATTGCAGCGGTTATTTTGATTGGAATATTATATTTAAGTGGAAAATATTTACTTGAGCCATTTTTAACTCATGTTAGTGAAACAAACTCAGAAGAACTTTTTGTGGGATCTGTTTTATTAATAGCAATAGGAGCTTCATATATGGCTCACTATTTTGGATTTTCTTATTCACTTGGAGCTTTTATTGCTGGTATGATGATTTCAGAGACAAAGTTTAAACATCAAGTAGAATCAGATCTTATCCCATTTAGAAATTTGTTATTAGGGGTATTCTTTGTAACTGTTGGTATGCAAATAAATTTTGAAATAATTTATTTACATTTATTTACAATATTACTTTTATTACCTATTTTGATGGTTTTAAAATATTGCATAATTTATTTAATAGTTAGACTTGATGATACAAAAAGAGTAGCTTTTAAAACTGCTTTTTCATTGATTCAAATAGGTGAATTTTCCCTAGCAATATTAGAGTTAGCAAGAAGTGCAAACTTGTTAAATGCAACTCATACACAAATTTTAATTGTAACTATTGTTTTATCAATGATTTTAACTCCCCTTGCACTTAAAAACTTATCAAAGATTGCAAGTTCTTTATTACCAGATGATATTATGGATACTACTAACACTCTAGCTGTTGATAAAGATTTAAAAGGGCATGTAGTAGTTCTTGGGTATGGGCACTTGGGACAAGAGATTGTACGGGAGCTAAAAGAGCTTAATAATGATTATATTATTATAGAAAACAAAATTTTATTCTATAAAATGGGAAAAGATGATAATGAACCTATTATTTTTGGAAATGCAGCACACAAACATATTTTAGAATCTGTAAATATTAGAAGCTCTTGTGCCATTATAGTAGCCATTGATAATCCAGCACAATTAAGAATTGTTTGTGAAAGTATTAATGAATTGACAAAAAATACTAAAACAATAGTAAAAATTACAAAAACAGAAGATATGAAAAATCTAGAAGGTTTACACTTAGAACATATAATTGTTGATGACCAAGTAGTCGCAAAAGCTCTTGTTGACGAAACTAGAGTTTGCAGTATTGATTTTTCACATAAATAAGATACTTTTTAAGTATCTTATTTCATATATCTAGATTTTTGTTTATCTTTTACTTTATTAATTTCAACTACAATCAGACCATCTACGCAGTTTGAAAAATCAGGGTCTACATTAAAACCTTGAAAGTTTACTCCCCCTTCTTCACAAAGTTCAGAATATTGTTTATATAGTGTTGGTACTGCAATTCCCATATTTGAAAGGGCTGTTTTTAATATTTTAAAATCATTTTTTTTATCATTTAATTCAAACATCATTTTTAGTGATTTTAAATCAATAGAGTATTGATATGGAATTTTTGATTCTAATAGAACTTTTTCACTTGAATAATAGTGTGAATAATAAAATACAAGCATATCTTTTGCAATCTTAGGTAATGAGGCTGAAATAGATACAGGGCCATACATGTATTTTATTTGCGGATAAGTTTTTAAATATGCACCAATCCCATACCAAAGATAATCTAAGGCACGACTACCCCAATATTTTGGTTGAACAAAACTTCTTCCTAGTTCAATTGAATCATCTAAATAAGTAAGAAATTCATCTTTATACTCAAATAAGGTACTTGAATAAAATCCAGAAACTCCTAAATTGCTATTTATAAATTTACCATTTCCAATTCTATAAGAACCTACAATTTCTAAAGCTTCTCTATCCCATAAAATAATATGTTCATAATAAATATCATATTTATCAGTATCTCTTTTTTTATTTATTCCTTCACCCACACTTCTAAAAGACAATTCTCTTAGTCTTCCAAGCTCTTTTAAGACAATTGAATCATCAGTATAGTTATATAAATATATAACCTTACCATCTGAAGTTTCCCCAATAATCTTTGAATTTTTTAATTCATTCATGATGTCTTGTCTACTCTCAGGGTGAGCAATTGCCTTTTGAGTTACAAAAAAAGATCTTTTACCTTTTCTTAGTGCATATAAGTGTTTTTTGTATAAAGTTAAAAGATATTTTTTATCTATTCCTTTTGGCATAATATTTTCTGTTGGAATAATCTCACCAATTTTTATACTTATTCTTTTTGATTTTTTTTTAAACATTTCATGGGATAAAAGCAGAGTTGAAAATGTCTTATTCAAGATAGAAATTGTATAAAATATTTTAGAGTTTTTACCATCAACTAATATTGGTAAAATCGGTGCATTACAATGTTGTGCAAAACTTAAAAAACCTTTACTCCATACTGGATCTTTTATTCCTTTTGGTGTTGCTCGGCTAACTTCACCTGCTGGAAAGATTATGATAGCTTCATCATTATTTAGTGCATCATAGATAGCTTTGATATCTTTTTTACTTTGTCTTCTTTTATAATTATCAATTGGTACAAATAAAGAACTAAGTGCTTCAATTCCCGCTAAAAAATCATTTGCAACAATCTTTACATCTTTTCTAACTTTTCCTACAAGTTTCAATAAACATAAAGCATCCAATCCCCCTAAAGGATGATTTGCTATGATTACCACTTTTCCAGAACTTGGTATATTTTGTATATCATTACTAGAAACAGTATAGTCAAAATCAAAATTATCTAAAACAGCATCTACAAATTCAAAACCTTTTTTATGTGCATTTGTTTGTAAAAACTCATTAATAGAGTCTTCATGTACTACTTTTTTTGCAAGTGTAATTAAAGATTTATTTATAAAAGATGATTCTAAATCAAGTTTTGGAAATTTTTTCTTTATCTCTTTTTCTACATTAACCATTTGTGTCCTTTTGTTATTTGATATTTTATATTTAAATGATTACATGATGGTTACTCTTTTTTTTCTTTTTTCTTTTGTTTGTTTATGGTAAACTCCACAAAAAAGTTAAAGGAGAAGTTTTTGAACAAATCATTAGTTACAAATTTATTATCTTTATTGGTAGTTATTTTAGGTTTTGTTTTAAAACAAGATATGCTTTTTATGGTGGGACTTTTTGCTTTAAGTGGAGCTATAACAAATGCTCTAGCAATTCATATGCTTTTTGAAAAAGTTCCTTTTTTATATGGTTCTGGTGTCGTTGAAAATAGATTTGAAGAGTTCAAAAAAGGAATTCATTCTTTAATAATGGAACAATTCTTTACAAAAGAAAATTTGCAAAAATTCTTTGAAGAAGAGCTTACTTCAAAAAAATCAAATTTTGACTTATCTCCAATATTAGAAAAAACAGATTTTACACCAGCTTTTGACTCACTAAAACAAGCAGTTTTAGAATCTCCATTTGGAAATATGTTAGGAATGTTTGGAGGAGAGTCTGCTTTAGAGCCTTTAAAAGAGCCTTTTGTAGGGAAACTAAAAGGTGCCATTGTTACTATTTCAAAGAATGAATCTTTTCAAAACTCTTTACATGAGAGCTTAGGTTCATCAAATATAAGTGATGATATTTATGAAAAGGTTAGTTTAATAGTAAATAGTAGACTTGAAGAACTAACTCCTGTGATGGTTAAAGAGATTGTTCAAAAGATGATTAAAGAGCACCTTGGCTGGTTAGTTGTTTGGGGTGGAGTTTTTGGTGGACTTATTGGTTTCTTTTCAACTTTAGTAAGGTAGTTTTTATATAAATGTGAATAACACTTTTTTATAAGTGTTTTTCACATAAGCTTACTGTAAAAATTTAGAATAAATATTAACCTAAATCTTTACCATTAAAATTATTTTTATTTACTCCTATAACAACATTATCAGATATCTCTTTAGTTCTCTTTGCAATTTCATTTGTTTCTTCTGCAATAGCCGCATTTTCTTGAGTAACTTTATCAAGCATATTAACTGCATCTGCAATTTGTTGTATTCCTAAGTTTTGTTCATTTGCTGCTGTTGCAACATCATTAATTAATTTACTAGTTTCTATAATTCTATTTTCTAAAGCAGTAAATCCTTCAATCATATTAGAACTAATATTTTTACCATTATTAGCTTTTTCTGTAGCAGTTTCAACTAAACTTTTTATATCTTTTGCAACTTCTGCACTTCTTGAGGCTAAGTTTCTCACTTCTTGTGCAACAACAGCAAACCCTTTTCCAGCTTCACCAGCAGTTGCAGCTTCAACTGCTGCATTTAGAGATAAAATATTTGTTTGAAATGCTATTTGATCAATCATAGTTATAGCTTCACTTATATTTAACACTGTATTATTTATATCATCCATAGAAGTAGCTGTATCTGTTGCTAATTGTTTACCTGTAGTAGCTGAATCTTTTGTCTCATTTGATATTGAATGCATCTGTTGTGCTTTAATATTTGTTTGTTCAATATTACTTGTAATTTCTTCAATTGAAGCAGCTGTTTCTTCTAATGACGCAGCTTGTTTAGTTGCATTGCTACTAATTGTTCTAACACTATTTGATAGATTATCAGCACTTTGTTTTAAAGAAACACCATCTTCTTGACTATCTTGTAACATTTTTGTAATCATTTCATTCATGTGAATGATTTCTTTACCTATCTTACCAGAATCAGTTCCAAGTTTTATAGTAAAATCTCTATTTGAATAACTCTCTAAGGTATGAATAATTTTATTTATATCTTTACCAACTTGGTGTTCTAATTGTTCTAACATATGATTTAATATCTCTTTTAATTCATTTAATGAATCAGTAGAAGTTATTTTTGTTACTCTACTATCAAATTTCCCTTCAGTAATGGTATTTGCAATACCTTTAACATCTTCAATTAGAGCCATATCTTGTTGTGTAGCTGTTTTTATATTTTCTACATTTTCGTTAATAGAATGAGCCATTCTTCCAAATTCACACGTCGTATTTATATCAATCTCTCTTGTTGCAGATTTCTTTGTATTTAAGAATTCAAAAAAACTTTCCAAGCCAGATGATATTTTTTTAAGATAAATATTTAATTGTTTAACTGAAAGTAGAATAATTATTGCAATTACAATTAGACTTATTATCGAAGATATAATAGATACATTCCTGATAAAATTAGCATTTGCAAGGTACTCTGCTTTTGGTGCAGATATAATAAAAGTCCAATTTGTATCCGTATCTTTTAAACTAAATGGTTGAGAATAATAAATTGATGATTGTCCAGTAATAAGTGAATCTTTAAAGAAAAAATAAGATTCTCCTTTTTTACTTTTCTCAAGTAACTCTACATAATCTTTATCATTTTTTATAATATCAAGCATTTTCTTATTTTGAAGTTCTTTTTTTGGATGGCCTATTATTATTCCATTATTGTCAATAATAAATCCATATCCATTTTCATATAGTTTGACACGAGAAGCTAAGTTAGATAAACCCTTTAAAAGAAAATCAATTCCAGCAGCACCAATAAATTCACCATCTTTATACATAGGAATAGAAACTGTTACGACTAATTGGTCAACACCATCAATTTTCCAAAAGTATGGTTTTGTTAAGAAAGGCTTACCAACTATTTTAGCACCCTGAATCCAACCTATTTTTTCATCATAAGGAGTACCTGGAGCAATAACTATTCCATGTTCAGATTTTGAAGTAAAGGGATGAAAAATTCCAAGTTTATTATAAAAACTTCCTTCTTGTGGATTTTCTACTTTTGCTGTTAATTTTTCACCATATTTAGGACTATACCAAATACTATTAATGGTATCATTTTGATTTAAAATAGATTTTTGCAAAGAAATCATTCCTTCTGGATCTATTTGTGCATTATTAACTGCTGCTGCTTGTATTCTTGCGGCAAATACTTGTGCAACAGAAATTGCTTTATCCATTTCTCCTTTAATTTCAATTGCATTTTTTGAAGCAAATGTTTCTCTAAATGTTTCTGCATCATTTTGTGCAGCTTTGTAAGAATAATTTACAATAACTAATGAAAAAAGAGTTACAACAATAAAAACGGTTCCCAGTATTTTTAGTAGAAGTTTTTTCCCAAAACTAGATTTTTTTTCCAAAGTAATTCCTTTTGATAAATAATATTATAATTTTATCTAAAAAATTATTAATAGGTCTAGTAAATTATTAAAAAGAATTCGACACTTTTATATTTCCAACATTTAAACCTCAAATTAATGCTTATTTAAATACAATACTTTTTAAAAAAAATAGTATGAATTATTTTAAAGTAGTACCTTTAGGAGATAAATTGGAAAATATTGAGTTAGTAGTTATATTAGAAGTAGAAAATTTAAAAGATAAAGAGAAGTTTGAAAAGCACTTAAAAAAAGAGGGATTTAAAATAGTTCCAGAGGAAGAGTTTGTTTATACGGGGATTTCAAGTACAACAACATTTTCTACAAAAGCATATATTTTAGAAGTATTTAAAAAAGGTTTACAAAAAACCGAGTTTGACTCTTGTAATATGGTTTTTTTACTTAATGAAACACCATACCCTCCATATACTTATGACAAAACTACAAATGATTTTGAAGAGGTTAAATAGTATTGAACGGCTTATTTGAATTTTTTAAAGAGAAAAATGAATGTAAACTTTTAATAGTAAGTGATGATAAAGAGGCACAAGAAGCCTCTGATGTATTATCTTATAATCAAAAAAAACCTTTTGTATTAGCTGATTTTAGAGCAAATTTTGGAGATGACTTACTCTCTTTTTCAGAAGAATTACAAAATATCACAAAAACTTTAAATGAGTTTTATTCTTACAAAAAAGAGAATAAAGTCTTAGTTGTACCTTTACGAACAGCTTCATATAAAATGCCAGTTGAGAAGTGTTTTGACTCTTTTAAAATAGAGTTTGCTTCAACTATTGATTTGGATAAATTAAAAGATAAACTTTACAATTGGGGATATTATTTTGTAGATATTGTTACAAGTGGGGGAGAAGTCTCTCTTCGAGGTGATATACTTGATATTTGTCCTTTAGGAGCAAATAAAGGTTTTAGAGTAAGTTTGTTTGATGATGAGGTTGAAAGTATCAGAGAGTTTGATATTGAAGATCAAAAATCATCAAAAGAAGAGATAGACTCTTTTAATATTACTCCTGCATTTTTAGCTTTAAATGAAGAAGAGATAAATAGGATAAATGAAGAGCTTGAAACTGTACAAAGTGATGCTTTTATAAAAGATATTCACTCTTTAGGGTTTTGGT
This sequence comes from Arcobacter siniprincipis (SeqCode), assembly GCF_048571125.1. Taxonomy (NCBI): domain Bacteria; kingdom Pseudomonadati; phylum Campylobacterota; class Epsilonproteobacteria; order Campylobacterales; family Arcobacteraceae; genus Arcobacter; species Arcobacter siniprincipis (SeqCode). The sequence continues at coordinate 677,921 of NZ_CP182343.1, forward strand.
ATTTGGATGATTTGGGAGAGTATTTGCCTTCTAAGTTTACTTCATATATTACTTATACTGCCCTTGATGAACTTGATGAAGCATATATCTTTGAAGCAAAAAGAATCGATAAAGAGAAGTTTTTAACTCTACCGAAAATACCAAAAGCTAAAAAATATCAAAAAATAGAACCTGCAAATATAAAAGAGTTTTTGAGTTTTCATGAAGGTAAAAAACATATAATCATTTCAAGTACTGAAGCTAAGGTAAAAAGCTTTGATTTAGAACTAAGTGATAAAAATATCAAGTATGTTTTTGAACCATATATTATAAATTTAGTAAGTGATGATGAGGTCATTATATCACTTAACAAAGAGATAAAGAAAAAAAGAAAAAAGAAAATTAAGCTTGTACTTGATGAACTTCTTGTAAATGACTATGTAGTTCATGAACAACATGGTATTGGACAGTATAAAGGAATAGAACCTGTTGTTGTAATGGGTGCAAAAAGAGATTTTGTAATAGTTGCATATGCAAATGAAGATAAACTTTTAATACCAGTTGAAAATATAGATTTAATAGATAGGTATGTGGCAGATGGTAGTTCTTATGCTGTTGTTGATACACTTGGTAAGGGAAGTTTTGCAAAACTAAAAGATAAAGTAAAAGATAGACTTTTTGCAATTGCAAATGATATTATAAAATTAGCAGCTGCAAGAGAACTTGTAAATGGCATAAAAATAAATTGTGATAAAAAGATATTAAAAGATTTTAGCACTAGTGCCGGTTTTGATTATACTAAAGATCAAAAAAGAAGTATAAATGAGCTATTTGATGATTTAAGTAGTGGAAAAGTGATGGATAGATTGCTTTCTGGTGATGTTGGTTTTGGTAAAACAGAAGTTGCTATGAATGCACTTTTAGCAGTTATTTTAGATGGACATCAAGCTCTTTTTGTATGTCCTACTACTTTGTTGGCTTCTCAACATTTTCATAGTATGAAAAAAAGGTTTGATGAGTATGGCATAAAAATGGCTCAACTTGATGGAAAAACAACTGCAAAAGAAAAAACTTATGTTAAAAAAGCACTAGAAAGTGGAGATATAGATTTAGTAGTAGGAACTCACTCTTTACTTGATATTAAAACAAAAGATTTAGCTTTGGTAGTTATTGATGAAGAGCATAAATTTGGAGTAAAACAAAAAGAGAAATTAAAAGAACTAAGAGAAGATGTTCATATTTTCTCAATGAGTGCAACTCCAATTCCAAGAACCCTAAATTTAGCCCTATCGAAACTAAAAGGTATGAGTTCTCTTTTGACTCCTCCAACTGAGAGATTAGGGGTAAGAACTTATGTTAAAGAGTTTGAAGAAAAACTAATCAAAGAGATAGTTTTAAGGGAAAAAAGAAGAGGTGGACAACTTTTTTATGTGCATAATAACATCGCTTCTATGGAAGCAAAAAAAGCAGATATAGAAGAGCTTATTCCAAATATAAAAATTGAGATGATTCACTCAAAAATCACCCAAGTAAAAGCTGAGAAATTAATCGAAGATTTTAATGATGGTAAATTTGATATTTTACTTGCTACTTCAATAGTAGAATCAGGACTTCATCTACCAAATGCAAACTCAATGATAATTGATGGTGCAGATAGATTTGGAATAGCAGATTTACATCAACTTCGAGGAAGAGTAGGGCGAGGTCATAAAGAAGGTTTTTGTTATTTTATAGTTGAAGATAAGAAAAAAATTACAAGTGATGCCATAAAAAGATTATTGGCTTTAGAGTCGAATTCTTACCTTGGAAGTGGAACAGCCTTAGCCCACCAAGACTTAGAAATAAGAGGTGGTGGAAATATTATAGGTGAAGCTCAAAGTGGACATATCAAACAAATAGGTTATGGGCTATATCTTAAGATGTTAGAAGATACCTTAGCAACACTTAGTGGAGAATCAAAAGAAGAGAGTCAAATAGTAGATATAAAACTTGCTATTTCTGCGTTTATTTCAAGTGATTACATAGTAGAAGATAGAGTAAGACTTGAACTTTATAGACGACTTGGAAAAGCAAAATCAAAAGAAGCTATTTATGAAATTGAAGAAGAGATGGAAGATAGATTTGGGAAACCAGATACTCCAACAAAACAGTTTTTAGAATTAATTATGATAAAAGTTTTAGCTTTACAAAAAGAGATAAAAACGGTATCAAGTTACGAGATGAATGTAACTTTCACTAAAAATGATGATACAAAAGAGACAATCAAATCTCCAAGTAAAGATGATGATGATATTATTGCCACGGCTTTAAAGTATTTAAGAAAATAATTCTTAAATACTTATACATACCTTATTTCTACCAGTTTCTTTTGCTTTATAAAGTGCTTCATCGACTAATTTATAAACACTATCAGCACTTTGAAGTTTTTCTCCTTTTGTAACAACTAATCCAATTGAAATAGTTAAGTAAGGACTTATTTTATTCGCTTTATGTTCAATTCTTAAAGCTTCAATTTCATTTTTAATTGAATTTGCATATGCTAAGGATTCTTCTTCATTTTTATATGAGAAAAGAATCCCAAACTCTTCTCCTCCTAATCTAAATGCAAAATCACTTGCTCTTGCAGTATTTTTAATTAATATTTCAGAAACTTTTACAAGCGCTTCATCTCCTTTTTGATGTCCATACGTGTCATTATAAAGTTTAAAGTAATCAATATCTAACATAATAAAAGCAAGAAAATAGTTATTTCTTTTTGCTCTGTTTATTTCTTCTTCAATTTTTGTATTAAAGTATCTTCTGTTGTATGTTTGTGTTAGCTCATCTGTTATTGATAGATATTCAACTCTCTTTTTATCTGTTATATTTTGTTTTATTCCTGTATAACCTTTTATTTTACCTTTATGATAAGTTGGATAAATAGTTATTTTTACCCAATATATTCCACCATTTTTATTTTTATTTTTTAATTCACCTTCCCAAATATTACCATTTAATAAAGCTTTCCACATCTGTTTATAAGTCTCTTTTGGAATATCAGGGTGACGAACTATATTATGTGATTTACCTATTAACTCTTCTTCTTCATACCCAGATATTTTACAAAATGAATCATTAGCACTTGTTATTTTACCTTTAGCATCTGTAGTTGATATGATTACATTTTTATTAACAATTTCTAAAAGGTCTCGAACTCTTTTTTCTGCTTTATTTCTAAGTTTCAATGTTTTGTTTAGTTTTTTTGCAATAGTTCTAAACTCTGTAAAAGAAAATTTATCTAAATTTATTTTTTTCAGATTTGAAGAAGCTGAATTAAAAAGCGAAATTAAATTTATTATATTTGATTCAATAAAAGAGGTTATTCTTTTAGATACAAAGTAAATAAGAATAAATAAAAAAACAAATATTAAAAGAATAATACTCGATTTTGTAAAAATTGCATTTTTCAATTGATTTTGTTTTTTTAATAATTCATTATCAAGTTCATCCATATATGAACCTGTACCAATAATCCATCTCCATTTTGCATACTCTTTTACAAATGCTAGTTTTTCATACTTTTCATCATCAGAGTTTAATTTTTTAAATTTATAAAAGAAAAATCCACCATCAGGATTCTTTAATGCCTCTAGTTGTTTTTTAAACAGGGATTCATTTGGATATTCTATAGGTGGAATGGCTTCTTTTCCATCGTGAATTAGTGCTTTTTTATCTAAAGTGTTAATGAAAAAATATCCATCTTTACCATATCTAATTGAAGCAATATATTTTAATACTTCATTTTTACTCTCCCTAGTAAGGTCATCGATATAAAACCCCATTCCTATATGCCAATTATATGGTTCAAATAGTTTAATAAAGGACAATTTATCATATGATTTATTATCATCAGTATTGGGTTTGATAAAATAGTTATCAACAAAACCCTCTTTTTTATTTAAAGCGATATTACTTTGTTTTTGGATAAAATAATTTCCTTTTTCATCTTTTAAATTCCAAATATCTTTATTATCTTCTAAATAAGATTTTTTATTAAAAAGTATTGCTCGGCCTTGATTTGAATTAATAAAAAAGTATGTATCTGATTCATAAGTAATATTCTCAAGTGAAGTTATTATAAGATATTGAATCTCTTTTTCATTTTTTGTATTTTTGTATTTATTATATATCTTGTAAGCAATTAAATAAGCATCATTAACTCTATTTCTTAATTTCTCTTTTGTTTTTATTTTAATATTTTTTTCATTATATGATATATAGTCATACATCTTATTTACTTCACGCTTTATTTCATTTTTCTTTTGATTAATAAAATCACTTCTAATTTGTTCACTTTCTTTTAAGAAATTTTTGTATTCAAAAAATGTACTAATTGAAAATGCAAGAAATGTAGATATTATAGCTGTGTAAAAAATGGCTTTTAAGATTAAGTTAGATAATTTCATTTCAAGACTTTTATAATTTTATATATTATATTATAAAATAGGTATTAAAGGTATAAAAATAGTAATTTGACATGTGAATAAATAAAATTTTATAGCATATTTTCTCTTTTATTATAAGCTTAGATAATAATATTATTTATAATAAATTAATATTTAAGTTGTATACTTACAAAAAAATAATAAGTTTAAATTATTAAAGAATCAAGAAATGTACAATTATTTAAGAATCTTCAAATTTTATATTGATGGCTTTAAAAGTCTAACTATAGGTAAAACTTTATGGAAAATCATAATTATAAAATTAATTGTAATTATAACTCTTCTAAATTTTTATATTTATGACAAATCATTAAATAGTGAATATAAAACCACTAAAGAAAAAATAAATTTTGTATATAAAAATATCACAAAGGACTAAATATGGAAGCACATTTAGTAGATTGGTCTAGGGCTCAATTTGCATTAACCGCTATTTATCATTGGCTTTTTGTTCCATTAACTTTAGGATTAGGATTTATCATAGCTTTTATGGAAACTATTTATGTAAAAACTGGCGATGAATTTTGGAAAAAAACAACAAAATTCTGGATGGGATTATTTGCTATAAACTTTGCTATAGGGGTTGCAACTGGTCTTATTATGGAGTTTGAATTTGGAACTAATTGGGCAAATTATTCGTGGTTTGTTGGAGATATTTTTGGCGCTCCTTTAGCAATAGAAGGACTTTTGGCATTTTTTATGGAGTCAACTTTTTTTGCTGTTATGTTTTTTGGTTGGGATAAGGTAAGTAAAAAATTTCATCTTCTTTCAACTTGGCTTGTAGCCATTGGTTCAAATTTAAGTGCTTTGTGGATTTTAGTAGCAAATGGTTGGATGCAATATCCAGTTGGAGAGAAATTCAATCCAGATACAGTTAGAAATGAGATGAATAATTTTTGGGATGTTATTTTATCTCCAGTTGCTGTAACAAAATTCTTGCACACAATTTCAAGTGGTTATATTATGGCTTCTTTATTTGTAGTAGGAGTTTCTGCTTGGTTTTTATTAAAAAAAAGAGAAACCAAATTTGCAAAAAAATCAATGATAGTTGGTGCTACTTTTGGACTAATCACTTCAATATTTATTTTATTAACAGGAGATGAATCTGCCCATCAGGTTGCACTGAAACAACCTGTAAAACTAGCTGCCATGGAAGGTTTATATGAAGGTAAAGAGAAAGCTGGAATAACTGGTATTGGTATTTTAAATCCTAATAAGAATTTAACTAATGATGAAGAGAGTTATTTATTTGAAATCAATGCACCTTATGCCCTTTCTTTTTTGGCATTTCATGACATAAATTCTTTTGTTCCTGGTTTAAAAGATTTGGTTTATGGAAATGAAAAGTACGGTATTGAATCTGTTGAATCAAAAATGATAAAAGGGAAAATTGCAATTGATGCACTAAAAGAATATAAAGACGCAAAAAAGAATGATGATTTAGTAAGTCAATTAATAAGTAGATCTATTTTAGAAAAAAATATGAAATATTTTGGATATGGGCATTTGAAAAAACCAGAAGATGTTGTTCCTCCTGTTGCCCTTACTTTTTACTCTTTTCATACAATGGTAGCACTTGGAACATGGTTTTTTCTTCTTTTTGTTTTAATCTTATTTTTTAGTATAAAAAAAGATATCTTGAAATATAAAACTCTTTTAATAGCTTCCATAGTATCTATTCCTTTAGGATATATTGCAAGTGAAGCTGGCTGGATAGTAGCAGAAGTTGGAAGACAACCTTGGGCTATACAAGATTTGATGCCAGTTGGGATTGCAGTTACTGATATCTCATCTTCAAGTGTACAAGTAAGCTTTTTCTTGTTTGCAGTTTTGTTTACACTGCTTCTTATAGCTGAGATAAAAATAATGCTTAAACAAATATCTCTTGGTTTTGAAGGAGGACATTAATATGTTTGAAAATCTTACTTTACTTCAATTACAACAGTATTGGTGGATAATAATTTCACTTTTAGGTGGATTATTTGCATTTATTATGTTTGTTCAAGGTGGACAAACCCTATTGGGAAGATTATCAAAAGGCGATGAAACTTTAAAAACTATGCTTATAAATTCACTTGGTAGAAAATGGGAACTAGGTTTTACTACACTTGTTTTATTTGGAGGTGCTTTATTCGCAGCTTTTCCTTTATTTTATTCTACAAGTTTTGGTGGAGCTTATTGGGTTTGGATGGCAATTTTATTTTGTTTTATTATTCAAGCGGTAAGTTATGAATTTAGAAAAAAAGCTAATAATTTTTTAGGCCAAAAAGTTTATGAGTTGTTCCTTTTTATAAATGGAAGTGTAGGTGTGATTTTATTAGGAATTGCAATAGCTACTTTTTTTTCTGGTTCAAGCTTTAGTGTGGATACAAATAATTTCTCACATTGGCATGGCTCATATAGAGGATTAGAAGCTGCAAGTAATATATTTAATCTATCTTTAGGTTTTGCACTATTTTTTCTAGTGAGAATTTCAGGAGCCTTATATTTTATAAATAATATTGATAATGAAACGATAAAGCAAAGAGCAATAAGAAGTATAAAAATTGATATGCTTATTTTTTTATTTTTCTTTTTGATTTTCTTATATTTACTTTTGAGTAAAAGTGGTTTTGCTTATGATATTAATGGATTGGTATATTATCAAGAATATAAATATTTATATAACTTTTTAGAGATGCCAATAGTCTTAGGAATGTTTTTAATTGGTTTGTTGATGGTTATAATTGCAGTTTTTATGACCATTCATTTTAACAAAACTTGTTGTATTAAAACAGCTGGTGTTGGTATTGTATTAACTGTAATGGCTTTGTTTTTAAATGTTGGATTAAATGGAACTTCATATTATCCTTCTCTTTATGATATGCAAAGTTCATTGACTATTCAAAATAGTTCAGGGAGTCATTATACTTTGACTACTATGTCTTATGTTTCATTAATTGTTCCTTTTGTTTTGGCATATATAACTTATGCTTGGTATCAAATGGATAAAGTGAAAATAACTAAAGAAGAGATGGAAGATTCTCATACTCATAAATATTAGGAGTTAAAATGGAGTATTTAAGTTCAATTGTTTGGCTTGTTTCCTGGCCTCTGGTGATTTATATTTCTTTTAAATTGATAGAACATAATATAAATAAAATATAGATTTAATACAAAATAATATATAAAAAGGACAATAAAATGATTACATTCCCTCTAAAAACAAATAAAGAAAATGCAGCGGTATCACCACTGTTTGGTAAAGCAAAATATTTTGCTTTTTATGATGGTGAAAATTTAAGTGTTGAAGAAAATCCATATGGAAAAGGTTCAAAACTTATTAATTGGTTCAATGAAAAAGGCGTAGATACAATAGTAATAAAAGAGATGGGTTCTAAACCTTTTGAAGCTATTTCTAAAACGGCTATAAAAGTATTGTATGCAGGTAATGATAGAGTTACTACAAATGAAGTATTAGAAAACTATACAACTAATAGTTTAAAAGAGTTATCAATAGATGAACTTCAAAAAATAGTTAAAGAGCACAAAGGAGATAAAAGTTCTTCTTGTCATTCACATTCACATGAAGGTGAAACTAAAAAGAGTTGTCATAAGAAAATGGTAGCGCAAAATCCATATGTTTTTTTAAATAAATAGTACAAAGCTAGAAGCTTTGTACTAAATTTTTAAATAGTTCTCCACTTAGCAGGACCAGTAGTGTGAATAGAAACACCCTCAGTATCAACAGCTACAGTAACAGGCATGTCTTTAACTTCAAACTCATATATAGCTTCCATACCAAGTTCTTCAAAGGCTAATACTTTTGCTGATTTAATTGATTGTGAAATCAAATAAGCAGCTCCACCAGTAGCTATTAAATACATTGATTTATACTCTTTGATTAAATCAATTGTTGGTTGTTTTCTCTCAGCTTTTCCAATCATTCCCATGATTCCTATTTCCATCATATCTTTTGTAAATTTATCCATTCTTGTTGAAGTTGTTGGTCCCGCAGGTCCTACTGCTTCATCTCTTACAGGATCAACTGGTCCAACGTAATAAATAAATCTATCTTCTAATTTAACTCCATTAGGAAGATCTTTACCTGCATTTTTATATTCAACTATTTTTTTATGTGCTGCATCTCTAGCTGTTAAGATTTTTCCAGATAATAAAAGTGTATCTCCTGATTTAAATTGAGATAAATTCTCTTTTGTTAAATCTTCTATATTTACTCTTTTAATTGTATCCATTGGTAATTCAATATCTGGCCATAAATCTAAATCTGGTTTATTAAATACAGCTGGTCCATCACCTTTTAGTTTAAAGTGAATATGTCTTGTTGCTGCACAGTTTGGAATCATAGCAACAGGAAGTGATGCTGCATGACATGGATAATCTAATATCTTAACATCAAGTACAGTTGTAACTCCACCAAGACCTTGAGCTCCAATTCCTACTTTATTAATATCTTCATATAATTTAAGTCTTAATTCTTCTAGTGCATTTTGAGGACCTCTTGCTTTAAGTTCATGAATATCAACATGACTCATTAAAGACTCTTTTGCTAAAAGCATAGCTTTCTCAGGATTTCCACCAATTCCAATTCCTAATATTCCAGGAGGACACCATCCAGCTCCCATATTTCTAACATTTTCCATAACCCAATCATAAATACTATCACTTGGATTTAATACAGCAAATTTAGATTTATTTTCACTTCCTCCACCTTTTGCTGCAACTGTAATATCTATCTCATCTGAATTATCTACACTTACATGAATAACTGCTGGTGTATTATTTTTTGTATTTACTCTTTTTCCAGCAGGATCAGAAACTACTGAGTATCTTAAAGTGTTATCAGGATCTGTATACCCTTTTGCAACACCTTCATTTAATAAATCAACTAACTCTTTTTTAATATCTAAAGGAGCATTTAATCCAACCTTTACAAAGATATTAACACTTCCTGTATCTTGACATAAAGGTCTATGACCCATTGCACACATTTTTGAATTAATTAATATTTGTCCAATTGCATTTTTTGCAGCTTCACCTTTTTCTACATTATAAGCTTCTACCATCCCTTTTACAAAATCTTCTGGATGATAAAATGATATGTATTGACATGCGTCTGCTATACTCTCGATTATATCTTGTTCGGTTATTTTTTTCATAATTTAGATACCTTTATAATTAAATTATCTAAGTATAACTAATAAATGTTTATGAAGTTTAGTTTTTTATAATATAAAATCATATGAAATTTATGTGAATATTTTAGTAACACATATTAACTTTGAGTTAACATTTTATTTAGAAATGGTTATATGTCTCTGTCACAATTACTAAAAGATAATGAAGGAGGAATAGATGAAAAAAGTTCTTATAACGGTATTGTTATTAAGTAGTTTAGTCTCAACATTTCTATTTGCAGTAGATTTGAAAAAAAGTAATAGTGAATTTAAAAATAATCCAAAAGTAAAAATAAACTCTTATACTAAAGTGTTTAAAGATGGAAAGTTTGATAAAGAAAAATATATGGATATCTCTTTGAATAACAATAAAAATATGGTAGAATACGAAGCTTCTTTAACAAAAAAGATTTATAATATTTTAACAGATAAACAAAAAAAACAACTAAAAAAAATGCTTGACTCATAAAGGTTTTTAAAATGATAAATATAGCAATGGTGGAAGATGATGCTGAATTAGCAGAAGTTTTAACTGAATACTTAAGTAAATTTAGTATAAAAGTAACAAATTACGAAGAGCCTTTTTTAGCCCTTAGTAGTTTAAAAATAAATAAATTTGATTTGATAATTTTAGACTTAACACTTCCAGGTATGGATGGCTTAGATGTTTGCAAACAAATAATTACAAATCATGATATTCCAATTATTATCTCAAGTGCTAGAAGTGATATCACTGATAAGGTTACTGCTTTACAATTAGGAGCTGATGATTATTTACCAAAGCCATATGACCCAAGAGAGCTAGAAGTAAGAATTAAAACTATTTTACGAAGATATAATATTAGCTCTAAAATAGAAGAAAAGCCAAGAAAACCTTTCATTTTTGACGAAGAAAAAAAAGAGATAAGAAAAAATGGAAAGTTTATTAGGCTAACAGCTGCTGAATATGAAGTTTTATCTCTTTTGATAAAAAGAGAAGGATTTATTGTTTCAAGGGATGATATCTTTGAAAATAGTGATTTATTAAATAGTGATTATGATAATATTGGTTCACTTGCAGTAATTATAAATAGAATTAGACATAAAATAGAATCCAATCCTAAAACACCCAATTTCTTACACACAATAAGAGGAATGGGATACAAATTTTTACAATGAAAAAAGAATCAATATTTTTTACTATAACAATTAGTTTTTTCATATCTATATTTTTAGTTATAGCTAGTTTCATTATACTTGTACTTCATACTCAAGATGATAAAGAAAAGCATCTTTCTAAAAAATATTTACCAGTTGCAAAGATGGTATTAGAACAACAAAGAACAAATGGATTGACAAAGTTTTTTGTAGAGTCTTTATCAAATATGGATATGGAATTTATAAATGATATTGGAAAAATGAATGCAGTTTTATATAATCCCCAAACAAGAGTTGCCCTAGAGAGAAAATACAGAACAATTTTAGTTAGAGTTTTAGATTTACATGGTGATAGTTTTTTATTTATAAAAAGTGATGGTTTAGAAATAATGTTTAAAGACAGTGATTATAAACATGTGAATCCTTTAATCTCTTTAATAGTAGTTTTTACAGTATTGTTTATTACAATTATTCTATCTTTTATTACTACTTGGAAAAAACTATATCCAATCAAACTTTTAAAGGATAAAGTTAAAACCCTTGGTGAAGAAGATTTTGATTTTGAATACCATACCAATGATTTAGATGAAGTTTCTCAATTAGCAATAGAGTTTAAAAATACAGCAAAGAAATTAAAAGACATAAAAGAATCAAGAAATGTCTTTATTAGAAATATAATGCATGAACTAAAAACTCCTATTACTAAAGGTAAATTTTTAAGTGAGTTAGAAAATAGTGATGAAAATGCTGAAAAGATGAGAAGAGTATTTACAAGATTGGAATCGCTTATTAAAGAATTTACACAAATTGAAGAACTAATTTCTTCTACAAAAAATATCGTAAAAAACAACTATTTTTTAGATGATATTATAGATAATGCTACAGATATGCTTATGCTAGAAGATGATGTTATTATCTCAGAATATGAAAATAAAAAATTAAATGTTAATTTCAAACTTTTTTGTTTGGCAGTTAAAAATTTAATTGATAATGCAATAAAATACTCAGATGATAAAAAAGTGACTGTAAAAACGAATGAGAAAGATGAAATAATATTTGAAAATAAAGGAAAAGGCCTGAAATATTCCCTTGATAAATATTTCGAACCATTTTTTGCAAATGAGAGCAAAAGTAAAAATAGTTTTGGACTTGGTTTATACATAGTAAACTCTATTCTTAAAGCAAATAATTGCATACTTAAATACGAATATAAAGATGGAATAAATATTTTTATAATAGCTAAAAGTGAACAAAAGGATAAATAATATTTGATATTGCAATTATAGGGGCAGGAGCAAGTGGCTTGATGCTTGCAACACACTTAAAAAATGATAATGTTTGTTTAATAGACACTAATGCAAAGGTTGGTGCAAAAATTAAAGTATCAGGTGGAGCAAAGTGTAATATTACTAATAACAAAGTTTCGTCTAATAATTACCTAGGTGAAAATGATTTTGTATCTTCAGTTTTAAAAGAGTTTTCAAATGAAGACTTAATTAGATTTTTAAAAAAACAAAATTTAGATTTCAACCTTAATGAAAAAATTGTAAAAGGAACTTTTTTTTGTAATACTTCTCAAGATGTTATTGATATGTTTTCAAAACTTATAAAAAATAAAAGAGTTTTTTTTAATACAACAGTAACAGATGTAAAGTATGAAGATTTCTATAAAATAAAAACAAACAATAAAACGATAGAAGCAAAAAAATTAGTAATAGCAAGTGGAGGTTTAAGTTATCAAAGTTTGGGTGCTAGTTCTATTGCTTTTGATATCGCAAAATCTTTTAATCATAAAATAAGTCCTTTAAATCCAGCCCTTGTAGGTTTTACTGTTCAAAAAGAACAGTTTTGGTTCAAAGAATTAAGTGGAATTTCTATGTTTGTAAAAGCAAGTGTGGAAAATAAGAGTTTTGAAGGAGGTCTTCTTTTTGCCCATAAAGGAATAACTGGACCTGTGATTTTAAATAGTTCTTTATATTGGAAAAAAGGAAAGATGAGTATAGACTTTTTGCCAAATAAAACTTTTAAATCCTTTTTAAAAGGTAATAAAAATATCTCTTCAAGTTTTAATCTGCCCAAAAGATTTATGCAAGAGTTTTTAAAATCAGTTCAAATAGATGATAAAGCAATTAGTAGTTTGACAAAAGAAGAACTAGATAAATTGGAAGTTTTAAAAAACTATGAATTCGCACCTGCTGGAAACTTTGGATATACAAAAGCAGAAGTTACAAAAGGTGGAGTAGAAGTTGAGCAAATAGATGTAAAAACTATGGAAAGCAAAATCAAAAAAGATTTATACTTTATAGGTGAAGCTTTGGATGTAACAGGCGAACTTGGGGGATTTAACTTTCAGTTTGCTTTTTCTTCTGCTTATGTATGTGCAAAAGAGCTAAATAAATAGATTTATAAAGCTCTTTTTTTGTTTATTTTTAGCGTTAAACTTAGTATAAATAAAACCAATGAAGTTACCACAATAGTAGCACCACTTGGTAAAGATATATAAAATGAGACAAAAAGCCCAATTACAACAGCTAAAACTGCAAAAAGTACTGCCAATAAGCAAGTTATAAAAAAGCTTTTTTCAAATTGCATTGCAGAAATTACTGGCATAATCATTAAGGCACCTATTAATAGTACACCAATAATTTTTATGGATAATCCAACAGTAATTGCCACAAGTGAAACTAACATATAATTTAAAAAACTTACATTTATTCCAGAAGCTTTTGCAACTTCTTCATCAAATGCTACAAAAAGTAATTTTTGATAATTATTGATAATAAAAAAAGCTGATAAAATTCCAAATATACAAATTGTCCAAATATCTTCTTTTGAAACAGCAACAATTGAACCAAAGAGATAACTAAATAAAGCTACATTAAAAGAGTTTGAAAGTGAAACTATAATAATTGCAAGTGCAAGGGCTGAAGATAAAAATATTGATAAAATAGAATCAGAATATATATTATGGTTTTTTCTTAGGTATTCTATAAAAAGTGAAGCTAAAATGGCTATTAAAATTGCACTATATGTTGTTGAGATTGAGAATAAAAAACCAAGGGCAACACCAAGTAGGGAAATATGAGCTAAAGCATCAGATAACATAGAATACCTTCTTACAACTACAAAAGTACCTAAAGTAGGTGCTAAAATTGCTATAAAAATACCTGCTATAAAAGCTCTTATCATAAAAGAGTATTCAAAGATTTCCATATATTTCCTTAGTGATGATGACAAACAATATTAGTGTCAATGCCATATAATTTACTCATTTGTTTATTATTTAGTATTTCATGTGGAGTATGGCAGGATAGAAGAGTTTGGTTAATACATAAAACTCTTTTTATATCATTTACAATCACTCCTAAATCGTGTGTAACAAAAAGTATTGTGATATTATCTTCTTTATTTAATTTTTTTAATATTTCATAGAATTTTGCTTGAGAATTGGTATCTACGCCTGTATTTGGCTCGTCAAGTATTAATAATTCTGGATTACTTATAAGTGCTCTAGCTATCATTACTCTTTGTCTTTGACCACCTGAAAGTTCAGAAATTCTTCTATTTTTCAAATCAGTAATTTCAATTTTTTCCATAATAGATTCAATTTTTTTATGATCTTCTTTTGATATTTTTGAAAACAAAGAAGTTTTATAGGCTAATCCAAGATTAATCACTTCTTGCACAGTAATAGGGAAACTACTGTCAATTAAAGTTGCTCGTTGTGGTACATATCCAATTTTATAATATTGTTTGAATAAAGATTGTTTGGTATTAAATAGTTTAATATCTGAAATATTAGGATTTATTAATCCCAATATTATTTTCATTAAGGTACTTTTACCACCACCATTGGGACCAATGATGGCAGCATATTCACCCCTTAATATTTCAAAAGATATATCCAGAAGAATATCTTTATAGCATAGATTTTTTATATCAATTATGATGTCAGAGAATTTTATTGACAATTCATTGCATCTTTTAATTTAGTTAAATTTTCTGTCATAATAGAAACAAAACCAACATTTTCTTCATTTTGTTTTTTAGTTATATTTTCAACTGGACTTAGTTCATCTGTTTTAACATTTGCTTCATCAGCAATAGTTTTTGCTATTTTGTCACTTGCAAACTCTTCAAAAAATATTGTATGTATATTTTCTTTTTTTACTATTTTAATAAGTTCTGCAATTTGTTTAGCTGATGGTTCTTCATCAGGAGACATACCAGAAATAGAGTATTGTGTTATTCCATAATCATTTGCTAAATATCCAAATGCATCATGATTTACTACAACTTTTCTGTTTTTACAAGTTTTTAAAGTCTGATATTTTGCTTGCAAAGTAGTTATTTCTTTTAGATATGTACTTGCATTTTTTTGATAACTTTTTTTGTTCGCAGGGTCTTTTTTGATTAAAAGAGATTCAATATTTTTTATCATCTTAATATAGTTATCAAAACTTAACCAATAATGAGGGTCATAAACTTTACCATCTTCAAACTCTTTGTGCGTAGCTAGTTTTACATGTTTGCTCATATCAAATGTTTTATCAGCTATTTCCATTGATTTTATAACTTTTGTACTCCAAGGTTCCATAACTTTACCACTAGTTATAAATAAATCACTTTTTGATAAAAGTGCCATACTTTTTGGATTTGGTTCAAAATCATGGGGTTCTGTTCCAAATGGAATTAAATTATTTAGAACAACATTTTTCCCACCAACTTCTTTAACTACACTATATAGTGGATATATAGTTGTTGTAACTGTTAATTTAGCAAACAAAACTGATGATGCTAATATACTTAATACTAAAATTTTCTTAAACATTATTTTCCTTTATGATGCAACTGAGTTGCATTTGATTTTGGAATCATACATCCGAATTTCTTAAATGCAACTTAGTTGCAAAAGAAAATTAAATTTTATTTTTAACCATTTATATTAGAATAATTAGATACTTTTATAGATATAATATTAAGGAATAAAGATGTGTTTAGTAATATCATTACTATCTTTTGCCATTGCATATAATTTTTATGATCCGACAAATTTAATACCAACAATTATAAGTTTTACAATTGGTATATTTTTTCTTTTGACTATGCTTCGAAATATAAAAAATGAAAGAAGTAAAAGAAAAAACTAACTCTTTTATTGATACAATCCAAATTAGATAAATTAAGGGAAATAATTTGAAAATAGCATTTATTGGTGATATAGTTGGTAGACCAGGAAGAAAAATAATAGAACAATATTTAAAAAAATTAAGAGCAAAATATGAAATAGATTTTGTAATTGCAAATGGTGAAAATGCAAGTCATGGTTTTGGACTAACAGTTAAAAATGCCAATGAACTATTTAAAGTGGGAGTTGATTTAATTACAGGAGGGAATCACTCTTTTGATAAAAAACAAGAGATGATAAATCTAGTAACAACTCAAAATGTACTTAGACCAGCAAACTTTCCTGAAGCAATGCCAGGAGTTGGACATATGGTATTTGATGTTGCTGGTGAAAAACTTGCAGTTATAAATTTAATGGGAAATTTTGCGATGCCAATTTGTGATAATCCTTTTAATAAAGCAACCCAAATTATGAAAGAACTCGAAGAACAAAATATCAAAAATATTTTTATAGATTTTCATGGTGAGGCTACAAGTGAAAAAAGAGTCATGGCCATGATGCTTAATGGAAAAGTGAGTGGTATTTGTGGAACTCACACTCATGTGGGAACTGATGATTTACAAATAGTTGATGGAACTACATATTTAAGTGATATTGGATTAACTGGTTGCAGAGACAATGTCATAGGAATGGATGCAAAAAATCCAATAGATAAAGCAACAACTGGTTTAGGTGGGCATTTTACTATTTCAAGCTCATGTAAGTCTATTTTACAAGTTCTTGTGATGGATTTAGAAGATGGTAAATCAAAAGATGCCTTTAAAATAAAAATATTATGTGATAAAGAAGAAGAGATAATTACAAAGGCAATCTTTGAATAGTATTTTAAACTCATTTGATTTATATATTTTTTTAAATGCAAAAAATTTAATAGATTCAAAGTATAAATATTGGTGGCCAACAAACAGTGATTTTGAGGTCTTTATAGGCGCAATATTAACCCAAAATACAAAATGGACAAATGTAGAAAAATCTTTAGAAAACCTAACAAAACTAAAACTTTTTGATTTAGAAAAACTTTCAACAGTTGATACAGATGTTTTAATATCTGCAATTACTCCAAGTGGTTTTAAAAATCAAAAGTCAGTAAGAATCAAAAAAATATGCGAAAATATACTTGAAGAGTTTGGAGATTTTGAAACTTTTAAACAAAATGTCTCTAGGGAGTGGTTACTTTCTCAAAAAGGAATTGGGGCAGAAACTTGCGATGCAATTTTGTGTTATGCTTGTCATAAAGAAGAGATGGTCGTTGATTCTTACACAAATAGATTACTCAAAACTTTTGGATATGAGTTTGAAAGTTATGATGAACTCAAAGCTTGGTTAGAATATGGAATTAATGAAAATTTCGATAAAATTGAATCGCTTTATGATTATGATATTTCACTAAACATGATATATTGTAGATTTCATGGCAAAATTGTAGAATTCATGAAAAATCAAAAAAAGTCTTAAAGGATTTATAAAAATGATTATTATTCCTCAAACTAAAGGTGGCGTTGGAAAATCAACAGTTGCTATGCAAGTAATAGCTCCATATTTATATAAAAAGCATGGAAAAAAGATTACTTACATAGAAATTGATGATGAGAATAATGATAGTCAATCATTTACAACAACTCAAATAGTAAATAAAAGAATGTTAAGAACAAACAAAGTAAGTGATTTGGATGAGCTTATTTTAATGGATGATAATCATGAAATAATTATAGATGTTGGTGGAAATAAGACTTCATCATTGGTTTTAGAAGAGATTAAAAAAGTGGGTTCTTTTGGGAACTTGAAATGGATTATTCCTTTAGGTGATGGTGAACTTGATGGAAAAAATGCAATTGCAACTATGAAAAAAATAAGAAAAATAGAACAAAGCCCTGATGAAAATATTATATTTGCATTAAACCGTGCAATATCTATGGAAAAAGATTATGTGGAAGAACAATTTATAAATTTCTTTGGACATAAATATTTAGCTTCAAATACAGTAATGTATGATTTTATGAAAGATCCAAAATACTTTACAGTTAAAAATGATAAAGTAATTACAATGAGCAGATACCTAGGTAGTACAGTTTGGGAAATGGCACATAATAATACTGATTTTAGGGAAAAAGCTTTAAAGGCTAAAGAAGCTGGTGATGTTGCAAGTGCAAAAAAATATATATTTTTTAGAAGAGTACAATCTGAAGCACAAGATTATGTGTTAAATGTATTAAATCCAATCTTTAAAGATTTGGATAAATGGTTAGAAAAAAAATAACATGAGTGATATGAGTTTCAAACAAGCAAAAGAGCTTGTTGAAAAATTAGAGTTAACAGAATTAACACTTAAAAAATCAACTGATGATATAGATAAATCAAGTAAAAAATTTAATGAAGCTTTAAAAATGCAAGAGCATTTATTGAAACTTATGCAAGAAAAAGACAAAAAACTAGATATTTTAAAACTATTAGTGGTTTTAAATATTGGGTTTATAGGTGGCTTACTTGCTGGAGTTTTTTTATTTAAATAATAGGGATATTTATAATGGGTAAACAAGAAAAAATAGTATCAATGTTCAATGACATAGCAGGAACTTATGATGTTGCAAATCGAGTTATGAGTATGGGGATTGATAAAAGTTGGAGAAATAAAGCTTGTAATTTAGCTTTTTCTTTTTATGGTAAAAACAAAATAGAAAAAATAATTGATGTGGCTTGTGGTACAGGTGATATGCTTACTACTTGGCAAAAAGTAGCAGATAAAAATGCCATAGAGATTCAAAATAGAGTTGGAGTTGATCCAAGTGTTGGAATGATGGATGTAGCAAAAGTAAAACTACCAGAGGTTGAATTTATAGAAGCTGGTGCAGAATTACTTCCTTTTGATAGTGAAGTAGCTGATATAATTTCTATATCTTATGGAATTAGAAATGTTGTTAAAAGACAAGAGGCTTTCCATGAGTTTGCAAGGACTCTAAAAAAAGATGGACTTTTAGTTATTTTAGAGTTTACAAAAAATGAAAAAAACTCTCCACTTGATTATCTTACGGATTTTTATTTAAATAAAATTTTACCAACTGTAGGTGGACTTATTTCAAAAAATAAAGAAGCATACACATATTTACCAACTTCAATTGATGAATTTTTAACCCAAGACAATTTATGTTTAGAACTAAAAGAAGCAGGATTGGAACCTATTTATGTAAAAGGTTTTTCAATGAATATCTCAACACTATTTATTGCAAGAAAGGTTTGATTTAACATATGAATCAAGCCATTAGTGTCTCAACACTAAATAATCAAATTAAGTCTTTACTTGAAACTACTTTTATAGGTGTATATGTTCAAGGGGAAATTTCTAACTTGACATATCACTCTTCAGGACATATATATTTCTCTGTAAAAGATGAAAACTCTACAATCTCTTGTGTAATGTTTAGGGGAAATGCTCAATATCTAAAGTTTAGATTAGAAGTAGGCATGAAAATTATAATCTCTGGAAGTATCACAGCATACATTCCAAGGGGAAATTATCAATTAATGTGTACAAAAATTGATCCAGATGGACAAGGCTCACTTGCCCTTGCTTTTGAGCAATTAAAAGAGAAACTTCAAAAAGAGGGACTTTTTGGTTCAAATATTAAAAAAGCTCTTCCTAAATATCCTAAAAATATTGTAATGGTTACATCTCCAACGGGTGCTGCTATTGAAGATATGAAAAAAGTTGCACAAAATAGATGGCCTTTGGCAAATCTTATTTTAATTCCTACTTTAGTTCAAGGTGAAGCTTCAAAATTTGATATAGTAAACTCAATAAAAAAAGCTGATAGTTTAAACTGTGATGTGATGATTGTAGGACGAGGTGGAGGAAGTATTGAAGACCTTTGGGCTTTCAATGAAGAAGTTGTAGCAAGGGCTATTTATGAAGCAAAAACACCTGTAATATCAGCAGTAGGACATGAAGTTGATTTTTTAATCTCTGACTTTGTAGCAGATGTTAGAGCTGCAACTCCTTCAAATGCCATGGAAATCGCACTTCCTGATAAAAATGAACATCTTCAATATTTGGATAATTTACAAGTAGAATTTGAAAATAGATTTAAAAGAGTTCTTTATAATAAAGAACAAGTATTATTAAATTACAGAAAATATTTTGAGCAACACTCATTAGACAAGAAATTTTCATTTATTAAAAAAGAGATAGATTATTTGAAATCAAACTTTTCTAATGCTTTATCTCAAATATTAAGACAAAAGCAAAATGAATTGACTTATCTAAAAACTGCTTATGAATCAGCTCATCCAGACAAGAAAATAAAAGATGGATATGTTCAAATTTCAAAAAACAATCAAGTCATTAGTTTAGAGAAAGTACAAGTTAATGAAGAAATAATATTAGAAAGTTCTAAATTGAAAGTTAGATGTAATATTTTAGATATTAAAAATATATAAAATTTAAGCTAAATATAGTAAAATATAACAAAAAATGGTAACACACTATTAATAGGAGTTCAGTTCATATGGAAAATAAAAATAAAGACAATGCCGTAATTGATTACGCTAACACAAGTGAGTATATGAAGTTCGTATTAGGTTCTATGCAATACGCAATTGAGCTACCTAAAATTAGGGAAATTTTGACTTATCCAGAGATGATAACTGTTTTGCCAAATGTTCCTACATATATAAAAGGGCTTATTAATTTAAGAGGTGAAGTTGTTCCTGTTGTGGATTTAAGAATTAAATTTAAAACAGGTGAGATTGTAAATAATCAAAATACAGCTGTAATTGCTGTTGTAACAGAAGATAAAAGAATGATTGGTATTGTTGTTGATAAAGTTGATGATGTACAAAGACTTGACTTAACATCTTTATCTCCAGTATCTGAAATAGGTTCATCAATTCCTGCAAAATATCTAAAAGGCTTTGTAAGACTGCATAATAATGAAATGTTAGTAATAATGGACATTGAAACTGTTGTTAGCAAAGCAGAATTAGAATAAAAAAGGTGACTGATGTCAGAAAGTTTACAAGAAAGTATTAATAAGCTAAAAAAACTAAGATTTCTTTTTGTAGAAGATGAAAAAGATTTGTTGGATATTATTGCTGAAACACTAAAAAAATTAGAAGTAAACTTTCTTCTAGCCAAAAATGGACAAGAAGGACTAGAGGTTTTAAAAGAACACTCTAGTGAAATAGATATAGTGGTAACTGACATAAGCATGCCAGTGATGAATGGTTTAGAGATGATTAAAGAAGCCAAAGTTTTATATCCCCACTTGGAAATTATTATTATGACAGCTCATACTGAAGCTAAATATAAAATAGAAGCTGAAAGTTATGGTGTAAAGGATTATTTACTTAAACCATTTGATTTTATAAAATTTATTGAGTTAATTAATCAAAAAAAGATAAATTAAATGTCTTTAGATAAGACTTTATTAAAAGAGATCACTATTTTATATGTAGAAGATGATGATCTGATGAGAACAGAATTAGCTTCTTTACTTACAAATTTTTTTTCCCAAGTTTTTTGTGCTAGTAATGGTGTTATGGGTTTAGAAGTATTTAAAAAAAATCATAAAAAAATTGATCTTATAATTAGTGATATTAATATGCCCAAAATGTCTGGTATTGATATGATAAAAGAAATTAGAAATTTTGATAAAGAGGTGGGAGTAATATTCTCAACTGCATACTCAGATAAAGAATTTTTGATTGATTCTATAAAATTAAAAGTAGTTAATTATATTGTAAAACCAATTGATATAAGAGCCTTATTGGAATCTATTAGTGAGTTTGCAGAACACTTATCCTCTAAAAAAATCATTAAAACTAAAAATAAAGAGCTCTCTTTATACAAAGAAGCAATTGATGTAAACAGTATAGTAATAAAAACGGATATTCAAATGAATATAACTTATGTAAACTCTCATTTTTGTAAAATATCAGGTTTTTCAAAAACTGAACTTATAGGAAAAGAGTTTTCAAGTTTAAAGTATCATGATATGAATATAAAAATCTATAATAATATGTTTGCAAAGATTTTAGATAATAAAATGTGGAAAGGAAAGCTAAAACAAATTACAAAAGATAATAATATCTTGATTTTGGATTCTTCTATAATCCCTTCCCATGATGAAGATGGTAATATCAATGGCTCAATGATTATTCAAAGTGATATAACACAAGACATTAAAAAACAAAAGGAAGTAGAAGTAGCTTTAATGAAAGAAAAAAGTGATATTTTTATTCGAACAAAGGAGACTTTTGCTAAAAACAATGTACAAATAAATGAACTTGAAAATCAAGTTAAGCAACTTTTTGATGAGCTTAGAAAAACAGAATTAGATAACGAAAAATATTTAAAACTATTAGATAAATATAAAGATGACATTAAAATCTTGACATCAAAGGTTAATAAATATGAGAAGAGTGAGATAAGTGATATAAAAGGTATTGATGTCTTAAAAATTCAAAAAGATAATGCGAATTTGAAAATTGAAATTAAAAGATTAAGAGATAATATGGAAAAGCTTATTCTTAATTCTCAGAAAAAAGTAAGTCAATTAAGAACTGCTTCAAGTTTAGAAGTTGAACATTTAGAAAAAGAGTTAAAAAAAGTTAAATCTACACATACTTCAGTAGATAAAAAAGTACTACTAGAAAAAGTCAAATATTGGGAAGAAAAAGCAAAAGAAGAAAGAGACAGAATTGAGGATTTAGAAAAAAGAGTTATGAGTCTTGTTGACTCAAAAACCCTTTCAAAAATTTATAATGGAAAGTAAGATTTTATTTTATCTCTAAAGAAATAATTTTTTGCTCTGTTAAAGGTTTATTACCTTGATATTGACCAGTTGTCGGGACATTTTCTAATTTTTTCACTACATCCATACCTTTTTTTACATATCCAAAAATTGTGTGTCTACCATTTAACCAATAAGTTGGAACAGTAGTTATAAAAAATTGACTTCCATTTGTATTTGGCCCTGAATTTGCCATGGCTAAAATACCTGGTTTATCAAACACTGCATTTGGTGAAAATTCATCTTTAAATGGTTTCCCCCAAATTGATTCTCCACCTCTACCTGTACCTGTTGGATCTCCACCTTGAATCATAAAATCTTTTATAATTCTGTGAAAAATTAGATTATTGTAATAAGCATTCTTTGCATGTGTTGTAAAGTTTTCAACTGCAAGTGGAGCCATATCAGGTCTTAACTCAATTTCAATTGTACCTTGAGTTGTTTTTAAAATTGCTACAGGATTTGCAGCAAAAACTGAAATAGCTAAAATTGCTAAGATAAAGATTTTTTTCATTTTACACCTTTGTTTTTTTAGAAATAAAGTATATTATCTTAGCTTTTAAGAGTTTATTAAAAAAATAGTTTTTAGAAGTCTTTAATATTTATTGGATAAAATTATCGAAAATATGACAATAAGGAAGAAAAATGGAAATGCCAGTTATCCCCCAACCAACATTCTATATGTTCAAATGCGAACAAAGCGCACCTCCTGGGATGCCAAAACCTAGCTGTTTAACAGAAGATAATAGAAATTTATTTAATTATTTAGCTCAAAAAATGATGGAAAAAGGTTTAATGGGACCTGTGCAAGCAATTAGAACTTCATGTCTTGGAAGATGTCAAATGGGTCCTGTTCTTTTAGTAGAACCAGGACATACAATGTACTGCAAATTATCTAAGGAAAAAATAGATAAAATTGTGCAAGAACATATAATAGATGGAACCCCTGTTCAAGAATTTGTTATTCCAGAACAGTTTTGGGGTGAACCTATTAATTTAACAAAATAAAAGAGGAATTATGACAATTGATATGCTTTATAGCAAAATTCATAGAGCAACAGTAACTGATGCAAATTTGAATTATGTAGGCTCAATTACAATTGATGAAGAACTTATGGATGCATCAAGTTTAAGAGTTGGACAAAAAGTAGAAATAGTAAATGTAAATAATGGCGAAAGATTTGCCACTTATGTTATAAAAGGAAAAGCTGGAAGTAAAGACATGTGTCTAAATGGAGCCGCAGCTAGAAAAGTAGAAGTTGGTGATAAAATAATTGTTATTGCTTATGCTTCTTATAGTGAAAAAGAATTAGAAAACTATAAGCCAACAGTTGTGCTTGTAGATGAAAAAAATAATGTAACTACTGTAACAAATGAATTAATTGGGAGTGATCATGTTTGATGGAATAGATTTAAGTAAACTTAATCTAAATGATATTATGGGTCAAGTTCAAAATATGAGCGAAAAAGCAAAAGAAGATAATGCTTCAAAAATCTTTACCTCAAAAGCAGGTGGAGGGATGGTTGAATTATCAATAAATGGAAATTCTGAAGTTATTGATTTACAAATTGATGACTCTTTACTTGAAGATAAAGACTCTTTACAAATTTTACTAATTTCTGCTATGAATGATGTAATAAAACAATCAGATGAAAATAAAAAAATGATGGCTATGAACATGATGAGTGGTATGGGATCATTTGGTCAAAATAAATAATGAACAGACTTTTAGAAACTTTTGAAAACTATTTAAAATCTAACCTTCCCGTATCAAAAACTTTTCATCCTCATTTTGAAGAGGCCTTGAGTTTGATGATGGATGCTGGAGGTAAAAGATTTCGACCTATGCTTTTATTAGGAATTGTAAATTCAAAAAATTCCCTTCTTGTTAAAAGTGCTCTTCCTGTAGCTTTAGGGTTAGAAATGCTTCATACTTACTCTTTAGTGCATGATGACTTACCTGCAATGGATGATGCCGATTTACGAAGAGGATTTGAAACTTTACATAAAAAGTTTGATGAGGTAACAGCTATTCTTGTAGGTGATGCTTTAAATACTGAAGCTTTTAATAAAATTGCAAATGCGCCATTAGATAGTGATGTTAAAATTGAGTGTATAAAAGTATTGGCAAGTGATGGTGGAATTGATGGAATGATTATTGGTCAAGCTATTGATTGCTTTTTTGAGAACCAAAAACTTGAGCTTGCTCAACTTGAATTTTTGCATATACATAAAACTGCAAAATTAATAGCAGCTAGTTTAAAAATGGGTGCGATTATTGCTAACTATGATTTAACTATTCAAGAAAAGCTTTACAATTTTGGAATTGATATTGGACTTCTGTTTCAAATTCAAGATGATATTTTAGATGAAACACAAAGTTCTTTAGAAGCTGGTAAAACTACTCATAATGATGAAGCAAAAAATTCTTTTGTAAATTTACTTGGACTTGATGGTGCAATAAATGCTGCAAATGAACTTGCTTTGAAATGTGAAGAAAGTTTAAATTCTTTAGATGAAAATTTGTATGATTCACTGAATAATCTATTAATAAAATATATAAATCGGCATAAATAAATTACTTCTTAAACTCTTAGTCATCTTTACTCAATTTACTTGACAAAAATCAAAAATTTTATTACAATTTAGCACTCAAAAAAATAGAGTGCTAAAACTTACAAAATTTATAAAAAACTTGATAGGAGAGTATATAATGACATTTAAACCACTAGGGAAAAGGGTTCTTGTAGAAAGAACTGAAGTAGAATCAAAAACTGCTAGCGGAATCATTTTAGTTGATTCAGCAAAAGAAAAACCAAATACTGCTGTTGTAAAAGCAATTGGTTCTGAGGTAACAGAATTAAAAGTAGGTGATACTATTGTATTTGAACAATATAGAGGTACAGAGTTCACTTTAGATGGACAAGATTATTTAGTATTAGAAATTGAAAATATTATAGGAGTTATGTAATGGCAAAAGAAGTATTATTTAGTGATTCAGCAAGAAATAGATTATATGCAGGTGTTGAGAAATTAGCAGATGCTGTAAAAGTTACAATGGGGCCTAGAGGAAGAAATGTACTATTACAAAAATCTTTTGGTGCTCCTTCAATCACAAAAGATGGTGTTTCAGTTGCAAGAGAGATTGAATTAGCAGATACATTAGAAAATATGGGAGCACAACTTGTAAAAGAAGTTGCTTCAAAAACTGCTGATGAAGCAGGAGATGGAACTACAACAGCTACTGTTTTAGCTCATTCAATTTTTAAAGAGGGATTGAGAAATGTAACAGCAGGAGCTAACCCTATTATTTTAAAAAGAGGTATGGACAAAGCTACTGAAGCTATTTTAGCTAATTTAAAAGCATCTTCAAGAGTTGTTGCAAATAAAACTGAAATAGAACAAGTTGCTACAATCTCTGCAAACTCTGACCATGCAATTGGTTCAATGATTGCAGAAGCTATGGAAAAAGTTGGGAAAGATGGTGTTATTACTGTTGAAGAAGCAAAAGGTATCTCTGATGAATTAGAAGTAGTTGAAGGTATGCAATTTGATAGAGGATATTTATCTCCATATTTTGTAACTAATTCTGAAAAAATGATTACAGAGTTAGCTAATCCATATATTTTATTATACGATAAAAAAATCTCTAACTTAAAAGAGATGTTACCAATCCTAGAAGCTGTTAATCAAGCTGGAAGACCACTTTTAATTATTGCAGAAGATGTTGATGGTGAAGCGTTAGCAACTTTAGTTGTAAATAGATTAAGAGGTTCATTAAATATTGCAGCTGTAAAAGCTCCAGGTTTTGGTGATAGAAGAAAAGCAATGTTACAAGATATCGCTGTTCTTACAAATGGTACAGTTGTATCAGAAGAATTAGGTATGAAACTTGATACTTGCGGAATTGATGTACTTGGAACTGCTGCAAAAGTTGTGATTGATAAAGATAACACAACTATCGTAGATGGTGAAGGAAGTACTGAAGCAGTAACTGGTAGAGTAGCTCAAATAAAATCAGAAATTGAAAATACAACTAGTGATTATGACAAAGAAAAACTACAAGAAAGACTTGCAAAACTAAGTGGCGGAGTTGCAGTTATCAAAGTTGGAGCTGCTAGTGAAACTGAAATGAAAGAGAAAAAAGATAGAGTTGATGATGCTTTAAGTGCAACAAGAGCTGCTGTTGAAGAAGGTATTGTAATAGGTGGTGGAGCTGCATTAATCAGAGCTGCTGCAAAAGTTAAACTTGACCTTACAGGTGATGAAGCTATTGGAGCTGCTATTGTTTTAAGAGCTATTAAAGCACCTATGAAACAAATTGCAATTAATGCTGGATTTGATGCTGGTGTTGTTGTAAATGAAGTAGAAAGATCAGAAAATGAAAATATTGGATTCAATGCTGCAACTGGTGAATATGTAGATATGTTTGAAGCTGGAATCGTAGATCCTGCAAAAGTTGGAAGAATTGCAATGCAAAATGCTGTTTCAGTTGCTTCATTATTATTAACTACAGAAGCTACAGTAACAGATATAAAAGAAGAAAAATCTGCTCCTGCTATGCCAGATATGGGTGGTATGGGCGGAATGGGAGGTATGGGTGGAATGATGTAAAAATAGATTAAATCTATTTTTATATTTCACTTTATATCAAAAGAGGTTATTTTTAATAATCTCTTCTTTTTCATCATATAAATAAAAAAAGGCTCTTCCTAGGAAGAGCCTTTTTAATTCTGATAGCTTACAAACTTTGTAAACTCAAGCTTTGGTAAAATAAAGCTTTTTAATTCTTAAAGATTAACAATAAATTTTGGTATAAATTCTACCACTGTAGAAGTCCTATCATCTAAACCTCCATATTGTTTTGGATAATGTAATTATACCCAAATGTAAACTTAAAGTAAAACTAAAATCTATATATTATACTTTTTTAAATGAATTAAAGAGTCTAAATGCATTGTAATATAGGGATTAGATTCTTTTCCAATATATTTATAAAATTTTATATTATTGATTGTAGTTACTAATTCAAAATCATCAAAATTGTTAAAATCTTCAAGTTTTCTATGGGTATTTATATATCTTGTTTGATAATCATCAAAAATATATGAGTCAAAAGAGGGTGAAACTTTTCCATTTTTTACAAGATCACTTCCAACTTCAGAAATTCCTGGACAATTAATATCATAATAAACTACATTATCAATATTTGTACTAAGAGGATAGGCTTTACAAACTGTTGGTCGATTTTCATAAATTGTACATTTAAAGTCTTCAATATAAGGGCATAAACTTTTTCCATCACTTAATAATATAGTAGCTTTTAAATATCCCATATCACCAAAGATAAATAAAATGGGAAAGTTTTTATACACACTCTCAAAATCTTCAAGAATTATTTGACAGTAAATACTTCCTTTTCTTCCATCACAGCATCTAGCTTCACAATTTTCACAAGTAGAGAAAAAAATATCTTTGTCAATTTTTAAAAATGATTTGATAGTAACTCCTTGAAATAAAAAAGAATTGTATCAAAAAATGCTAAAAGTAATATATCATGTATATTTTTGTACAATATCACTTTAAAATAAAAAAGGCTAATTTATGTGTGGAATTGTTGGTTACATTGGAAATAAAAAAACAGAAAATATTTTATTAGATGGCTTAAAAGAGCTTGAATACAGAGGTTATGATAGTGCAGGAATTGCCCTATTAAATAATGATAAGATAGAAGTATTTAAGGCCTTAGGAAAGTTAAAAAACTTAGAGCAAAAAGTAAAAACAAATCATACTTATCATTTAGGAATTGGACATACTAGATGGGCAACACATGGGAAACCAACAGAATTAAATGCTCACCCACATTTAGGTGAATATTCATATGTTGTACATAATGGAATTATTGAAAATTATAAAGAGTTAAAAGAAGAGTTACAAGCAGCTGGTCATAAGTTTGTATCACAAACAGATACTGAAGTTATCGTTCATTTGTTTGAATTTTATAATAACAAATTAAATGATTGCAAGACTTCTTTTCAAAATACAATAAAAAGATTAGAAGGTGCTTTCTCTATACTTTTGATTTCAAAATCTTGCCCAAATGATATATACTTTTTTAAACATGGTTCACCATTAATTATAGCGCGGGGAAATGAGAAAGAGGAAGTTTTATTCGCTTCTTCAGATGCACCATTAATAGGACTTGCAAATGAAGTTGTATATTTAGAAGATGGTTGTGGAGGAGTAGCAAGTACAAAACGAATAGAATTTTTTGATGAAAAAAGAATTTTTTGGGGAGTCTTGCCAACTTCTAAACAATTTGCACAAAAAGATGGATATAGATTTTTTATGGAAAAAGAGATTCATGAACAATGTGTAGTTACAAGTGATACTATGCTTGGAAGAATGTGTGATGAAAAGGTAGATTTTGAAGAGTTTGATTCTTCTATAATTGAAGGAATTGAAGAGATTAAAATCTGTGCTTGTGGTACATCTTTTCATGCAGGACTTACAGCTTCGTACCTTTTCGAAAGATTAGCAAAGGTTAGATGTAGTGTTGAAATTGCAAGCGAATTTAGATATAAAGAGCCTCTATTAAACAAAAATACACTTTTTATAGTTATCTCACAAAGTGGTGAAACAGCTGATACTTTAGAAGCTTTAAAAATGGCAAATAAAGAGGGCCTTAAATCAATTGTAGTTTGTAATGTAGATAACTCATCTATGACAAGAGTTGCTAATTATTCAGTTTTAACAAGAGCTGGTATTGAAAAGGGAGTTGCTTCAACAAAAGCATTTTCTACTCAAACAGTAGTTTTATGGATGATGGCACTTTATTTTGCACAATATAAAAATTCAATTAGTATTGAAGAAATGAATAGTGAATTAAAAGCCTTAAGAGAAGTTCCAAAGTCACTTAAAGTTTATGATTATACACATGAAAAAACAAAAAGATTATCAAAAAGATATCTTCACGGTCATGGGTTCTTTTTTATTGGAAGAGATGTATTTTTTCCTCTTGCTTTAGAAGGGGCACTTAAATTAAAAGAGATATCTTATTTACATGCAGAAGGTTATCCAGCAGGTGAGATGAAACATGGACCAATAGCTTTAGCCGATCCAGAACTTTTTACAATAGCTTTAATGCCTCAAAATTTG
The DNA here is from genome assembly GCF_048571125.1 of Arcobacter siniprincipis (SeqCode). Classification (NCBI taxonomy): domain Bacteria; kingdom Pseudomonadati; phylum Campylobacterota; class Epsilonproteobacteria; order Campylobacterales; family Arcobacteraceae; genus Arcobacter; species Arcobacter siniprincipis (SeqCode). The sequence continues at coordinate 707,830 of NZ_CP182343.1, forward strand.
CTATATGACAAAATCAAATCAAATGTAGAAGAATTGAGTGCAAGAGATAGTACAATTTGTGCTATCTCACCCCTTGATTTTGAATTAGCAGATGATTATATAAAAACAAATAAGTATGACCATTATATGCTGGAATTTTTTGAGATGTTAGTTGTATTACAACTATTTTCAATGGAGATATCAGTAAGACTTGGAAATGATGTAGACATGCCAAGAAACTTAGCAAAGTCAGTAACGGTCGAGTAAAAGGTTTTCTTAAAAATACTAATTACAATATAGTTTAAAGTTATAAAAGTAAATTTTGGATAAAATTCGTAACTTTTTATAAAAGTGTTCAAGCTTTTAATTTTATTTTTTATTTTAACTTTAATTAGTTGGAAAACGAAAATGGAAAACAAAAGAATGGAAAACGATACAAAGTGAAGTTTCGTTTACAATTGCGTAGCAATGCTAAACAAAACTTTCTCTTGGTTGGAAAACAAAGGAATGGAAAACAAAGATGGAAAACAAAACAGAATATTTATTTACTAGTGAAGTAGTAAGCCCAGGTCACCCTGATAAGTGTGCAGATATTATAGCAGATAGTATAGTTGATAAGTTAATTATCGGAGATAGCAAAAGTAGAGTTGCCTCAGAGGTTTTTGTTGCAGGTAAACATGTTGTTATTGGTGGAGAAGTTACTTCAGCTACAAATTTATCTGAACAAGATTATAAAGATTTAGTAATTGAAGCATTAGCAAAAATTGGATATAATGGTCATCCTCATTTTACAAAAGAGGAGTGTTTACACCCTGATGATGTAAATGTACAAGTTTTATTAAATAGACAATCTCCTGATATTAATCAAGGTGTTGATCAAGTTGATGGTGAAACTGGTGCTGGTGATCAAGGAATTATGTTTGGTTATGCAAATAGTGAAACATCAAACTTTATGCCAAGTGCAATTACATATGCAAGAATGCTTATGGAAAAGGTTTATACTTATGCCTTATCTAATCCAGATGTTTTAGGTGTAGATATTAAAACACAAGTTACAGTTGATTATGAAACAAAAGAGAATTTTGAAAATTGTTTACCAAAACATATTCATACAATAGTTGTTTCAGCTCCTTGTGTATCTTCTATGAATATAGATACAGTAAGAAAATTAATTTTAGGATTAATTAAAGAGACAGATTTACCAAAAGAGTTATTTGATTTAGAAAAAACTATTATTCATATTAACCCAACAGGAAAATATGTATCACACTCTTCTTTACATGATTCAGGATTAACAGGAAGAAAACTTATTGTTGATTCTTTTGGAGGATATGCACCAATTGGTGGTGGAGCTCAGTCAAGTAAAGATTATACAAAAGTCGATAGAAGTGGATTATATGCAGGACGTTGGATAGCAAAACATATTGTTGCTTCTGGAATTGCTAAAAAAGCAATTGTTCAATTATCTTATGCAATTGGTGTTGCTAAACCAACTTCAATTTCAGTTGATACTTGTGGGACTTGTATTGATGGATTAAATGATGATATTTTATCTACTTTTGTACATGATAGTTTTTCGTTAACTCCAAACTGGATTACAAAAAAATTCAATTTAGATAAACCAAGTGCAGATACTTTTCTTTATGCAGATGTAGCAGCACGAGGTCAAGTTGGACAAGAGGATTATCCTTGGGAACAACTTGATGAATTAGACAAGTTTATAAGTTTGAAAAAATAGTTTTTAAGAAGGATATATAATGGATTTGAAGAATTTATTTAATAAAATAAAATTTGATAGTAAAAAAGAACAACCGACAAAAAAAGATGCACCAAGTCATTGGATAAAGTGTCCTGAATGTAGTTCTTTGATGTTTTTTAAGGAAGTAGAGTCTCAAAACAATATATGTCCTAAATGTAACTTTCACATGAGAATTGGTGCTAAAAGAAGAATCGAAATTATATGTGATGAAAATAGTTTTGTTGAATATGATAATGACTTAATTCCAAATGATCCATTAAACTTTGTTGATAGTAAATCTTATAAAAAAAGAGTTGATGAAGCTGTTAAAAAAACAGGAAGAGACTCTTCTGTTGTAAGTGGTGAATGTACTATCAATGGTGTTGGTGTTCAAATGGCAATTTTTGATTTTGCTTTTATGGGTGGAAGTTTAGGTTCTGTTGAGGGTGAAAAGATTGTTAGATGTGTAAATCGTGCACTAGAAAAGAAACAAGGTGTTATTATTGTTTCTGCTTCTGGAGGAGCTAGAATGCAAGAATCAACATTTGCCCTAATGCAAATGGCTAAAACTTCTGCTGCACTAAAAAAACTTGATTCTGCGGGACTTCCTTATATTTCAGTTTTAACTGATCCTACTATGGGTGGAGTTTCTGCTTCATTTGCTTTTTTAGGTGATATTATTATGGCAGAACCAGGTGCATTAGTTGGATTCGCAGGTCAAAGAGTTATTAAACAAACTATTGGAGCAGATTTACCTGAAGGTTTCCAAAGAGCTGAATTCTTACTTGAAAAAGGTTCTATTGATATGGTTGTTAATAGAGCAGATATGAAAAAAACACTTTCTGATTTATTAACAATGTTTTCAAGTAATACTATTCAAGTTAGTTAATGAATAAAAATCGTTTTGAAGAACTTTTGGGATTTGATCCTAAAAGTTCTTCAAATGAGTTATATGCTTTATGTGACTTTCAAACTCTACAAAATAAAAATATCTCCCTTGAAAGATTTTTAGAACTTTGTTCGAAATTTGATGCAAAAATTATTCAATACAGAGATAAATTTTCTAATATTGAAACAAAAAAAGAAAATCTTTTTTATTTAAAAAGTAAAGCAAATATTCCAATTATTATTAATGATGAGATAGCTTTAGTACAATATTGTGATGGTTTACATTTAGGACAAGAAGATTTTCAAAAAATTAATTCAAATAAACAATTAGTTGTAAAATTAATAAGAAAAAAAATTGGAAATAAGCTTTTGGGTCTTTCCACACACAATGAAAAAGAGATATTAGAAGCAAATAATTTGGATTTGGATATGATAGGACTTGGAGCTTACAGAACAACCACAACAAAAGATGTGAGTGTAATGTTAGGAAATAAGATATCTTATCTTGCAAAGATTTCAAAGCATCCAGTTTGTGCTATAGGTGGAGTAAAAATTGCTGAACCCATAGCAAACATTTCTTTTAATGTAGTAGGATCAAGTTTATATGATTAAAATAAATATCTATCAAATAGCAAAATCTTCAAATGATGAATTTAACAAAATTGTAGAAGATTTTATAAAAATGTCTTCAAAGTACGCAAAAGTTGAAATATATAATTTATTTAATAAAAAAATTGGAAAAGCACAAACCATTTCAGATATAGAAGCAAAAAAATCTTACACTGAAGTTTTTGAACCTTTTTTAAATAATGGGTATAATATTGCATTAGATGTTCTTGGTAAAAAAGCTGATAGTTATGAATTTGCAAAACTATTAGAAAATAGTGCAGTAATTAACTTTTTTATTGGTGGTGCTTTTGGATTTGAAACATCTTTTTTACACAAATGTGATAAAAAAATTAGTTTAAGTGAACTTACATTTGCTCATAAAATAGCGAATATAGTGTTGCTAGAACAAATTTTTAGAGCTTTGTGTATAAATAATAACCATCCCTATCATAAATAATTTAGATAATTTTGAGTATAATGTCGAAATTTTTAGATTAAGGGTTAAAAGTGGCGAATACAAAACAAATAGATGAGTTAAAAATTATTTTAGCAGAAAGAAAAGAATTAATAGAAAAAAATATTCAGGGGAGTAGAGACAGTCTAGATTCTTTAAAAAATTCAGAGTGTAATGATGATTATGATTATGCTGAGGTTTCAAGTGATTCGTTCAAAGAGGGGATTATTGCGAATCAACAATCTAAAGAGTTAAGTGAGATCGAAGATGCACTTAAAAGAATAGATAACAAGACTTATGGTATTTGTGAAATGTGTGATGAATCTATTGCAATTGGAAGATTAAGAGCAAAACCATTTGCAAAATTTTGTACACCTTGTAGAGAGATTTATGAGAGTGAGAATAATTAAATCTAAAGGATAATTTATGGGACTTAAAAAATATATAGCTTTTTCATTGTTGTTAATAATCGCAGTTTATATATTTGTTTTTAGTATACAAACAGGTAATTTTACAGTAAGTATTTTAGATTATTCACTTGCTTTACCAATAGCAGTTTGGGTTATATTACCTCTTGTTGTACTTTTTTTAGTAACTATCTTACATATAGTTTTTTATGGTTTTAAAAACTATTTACAAGCAAGTGCTATAAAAAAAGATGAAGAGAATATAATTGAGTTTTTTAAAGATTTATTATTAGGAAATAATTCTAATAAAAAATTTAAACAAAAAGCATTAAAGGAATTAGCAGATATTTTAGCACAAATGAAATTATCTCCGAAAGTTGAAAATTTTGAATCTTCAAATAATGATATTAAAACTATTGTAAATAATATGATTAAAATCAATTCAGGAGAGTATGTAAGTGATAAGTCTTTTAAATTTAACAAAAATGGACAAATTGCACAAAAAAATATTTTAAATAAAGTAAATGAAGATGTTGATTATGCAATTGATGTTTTGAAAAAATCAAAAGATTTTTCAGATAAAATTGTAAAAGCTGCATTTTTCAATGTAGTAGAAAATAAGACTATGACAACAATTAAAAAACTTCTAGATGGTTTAAAACTTGATAAAGAGATGTTGATAGAACTTATGAAAAAAGATTCTGAGAATTCTGATTTTGCATTAGAACATGACACAATAATTAAATATATAAAAGATGTTGAGTTTGATAAAGAAGATTATTTAACATTTGCTAAACTGTATAAAAAATCTGTTCAACCAGATGAACTTATAAAAATGTTCGAAACAATTTCAAATGATAATGAATTAGCAATGGATGCATATTTAGTTGTTTTATTTGAATACGAAATGATTGACAAGGTTAGAGAGACTTTAAATGGTTATAAAAAAGAAGAATACCAATCTTTTAGAGCTCTTTTAGATTTAAAAGATTCAGGTAAATATTATACTTTAGAGAATCTTTGTTATAACAAATAATATGAAAAAACTTGATTTTAGCCAACCCTTAATGGTGTTGGCTCCCCTTGCTGGATATACTGATTTACCTTTTCGTGCAGTTGTAAAAAAATTTGGTGCGGATTTAACTATTTCTGAAATGATTTCATCAAATGCACTTGTTTATAGTTCTCAAAAAACTTTTAAAATGATAGAAAAATCTCCTTCAGAAGATCCATATTTTGTACAAATTGCAGGTAATAAAGCAGAACTAGTTCGTGATGCAGTTGAAATACTCAATGACATGGAAGGTATTGACGGTATTGATTTAAATTGTGGTTGTCCAGCACCAAAAGTTTTTAATCATGGAAGTGGTTCTAATTTATTAGGTGATTTGAAAAAATTAGAAGAGATTTTAGGAACAGTTAAAAAATATAATAAAAAACTTTACACAAGTGCGAAAGTGCGAATTGGAGTAAATGAAAAGATTCCAGTTGATATTGCAAAAGCAGTTGAATCTTGTGGGGTTGATTTTATTTCTGTTCATGGAAGAACAAGAGCAGGGAAATATAAAGCACCAGTTGATTATGATGCAATTAAAGCAATAAAAGATGCTGTTTCAATTCCAGTAATTGCAAATGGTGATATAAAAGATTATAAAAAAGCTAAAGAAGTTCTTGCTCATACAAATGCGGATGGATTAATGATTGGAAGAGGTGCTATTGGTAAACCTTGGATTTTCTATCAATTAAAAAATGAAGTAGAAGATATAAGTGAAGATATAAAAAAAGCTATTATCTTAGAACATTATGATGCAGTATTAAAGTTCCATGGTGAGCATGGTGCAATAATGTTTAGAAAACTACTTCATTCTTATTCTAAAGGCTACAATGGTGCCTCAGAGTTTAGAGATATAATTAATACAATAAAAGAACCAGATATTATGAGAGATACAATTGAAAGTTTTTTTACAGAAAATGAGTTACAAAATTAGATTAAACTTTATAAAGGGCAATATGTGAAAGAAAATTATTATGAGTTAGTTACAAATGTTAAAAGTTCACAAGAGTTGTTCATAGATTTATTGACTCAATTAACTCAAGGTGCAGTTGAGATAGAAGAAAACAGACTTATTGCAAGAAGTGAAGAGAATTTAGAAGATATTGAATTTGGAATAAAAGAGTTTGCAAGAGCATTAGGAGTTGAGTGTACTACTTCTTTAAAAGTGAAAAAAAATGAAGATTGGATAAAAAAGTATCAAGAATCTGTAAAAGCAGTAGAAGTTGGTAAATTTTTTGTAAGACCATCTTGGATTGAAGCTAAAGATGATAAAATTGATATTATCATAAATCCAGCACTATCATTTGGTTCAGGTCATCATGAGACAACAAATAGTTGTTTAGAAGCTATTTCAAAATATATGAAAAGTGAATATGAAGTTCTTGATGTGGGGTGTGGAAGTGGTATTTTATCAATTGCAGCTAGTAAATTAGGTGCAAAAGTTGATATTTGTGATACAGATGAAGTCTGTATTGAAAGTTCAAAGTCTAATTTTTTGTTAAATAATGCACATTTCTCTCAAGCATGGACAGGAAGTGCAATGGCTTCTAATAAGAAGTATGATTTCGTTATTGCAAATATCGTTGCAGATGTTTTAGTAATGATTTCTAAAGAGTTGAAAAAATGCTTAAAAGAGGGTTCTACCTTAGTATTATCAGGGATATTAGATAATCATTTAAATAAAGTATTGAAAAAATTTGAAGATTTAGAACAAATTGAGGTAATTCAAAAAAATGAATGGGTTACCCTTGTATTAAAAAAAGGAGTTTAGTTTGAGAAATAAGAAAAACAATAAACAAGACAAAAACAACAATAATAACAATAATAATAACTTTTTTAGTAATAATCCGTTGTTAGTTTTTGTTTTATTTTCACTTGTAACAATTATGGCTTTTAAAGCCTTGTTTCCAGAAGAACAAGGAGGAACTGCAACAAATCAAAATATCCAAGCATTTGGACAAACAAAACATAAGACTATTGCATATTCTGATTTAAAAAATTTAATTAGCAGTGGAAAAATCCAATATGTTGGAATTGGAAATACTAATATTAAAGCTGTATCTAAACAAAATGGTTCGGATATTACAACTTATACGGCTAGAAGAGTTGTTCCAGATAGCACACTAATTCCTATGTTAGAAAAGAATGGAATAGATTATGGTGGAGTTAATGAGGAAAATGTTTTAGCTGATATTTTATTTGGTTGGGTTTTACCTATATTTATATTCTTTGCAATTTGGATGTTCCTAGCTAAAAGAATGTCAAAATCTATGGGTGGTGGAAGTGGAGGAATCCTAGGAATTGGATCTTCTAAAAAAATGATAAACTCAGAAAAACCAAATGTAAAATTTGAAGATATGGCTGGAAATAAAGAGGCTAAAGAAGAAGTTCAAGAAGTTGTTGATTTCTTAAAAGATCCAGATAGATATGTAAAACTTGGAGCTCAAATTCCAAAAGGTGTTTTACTAGTAGGACCTCCAGGTACAGGTAAAACTCTACTTGCAAAAGCAGTTGCAGGTGAAGCAGATGTTGAATTTTTATCAGTATCTGGTTCTGCATTTATTGAAATGTTTGTTGGGGTTGGAGCTTCAAGAGTTAGAGACCTATTCGAACAAGCAAAAAAAGTAGCACCTGCAATTATTTTCATTGATGAAATTGATGCTATTGGAAAGAGTAGAGCATCAGGTGGACCAATGGGTGGAAATGATGAAAGAGAACAAACTCTAAATCAACTTTTAGCAGAAATGGATGGATTTGCAACAGAATCTGCACCTGTTATTGTACTTGCTGCAACAAATAGACCTGAAGTTCTTGATCCTGCACTTTTAAGACCAGGAAGATTTGATAGACAAGTTTTAGTTGATAAACCTGACTTTGAAGGTAGAAAAGAGATTTTAAATGTACACATCAAAGGTGTAAAAGTTGGAAAAGATGTTGACTTAGTTGAAGTAGCTCGTATGACTGCTGGATTAGCAGGGGCTGATTTAGCAAATATTATTAATGAAGCAGCACTATTAGCAGGACGAGCAAAAAAAGAAGAAGTTACATACTCTGATTTTAAAGAAGCAGTAGAGAGACAAATTGCTGGATTAGAAAAAAAATCAAGAAGAATATCTCCAAAAGAGAGAAAAATTGTAGCTTACCATGAATCTGGACATGCATTAATTGCAGAGATTACAAAAGGGGCTAAAAAAGTAAATAAAGTTTCTATTGTTCCAAGAGGACTTGCAGCTTTAGGATATACACTTAACAATCCTGAAGAGAATAAATATTTAATGCAAAAACATGAACTAATAGCTGAAGTTGACGTGTTATTAGGTGGACGAGCTGCAGAAGAAGTATTTATCAAAGAGATTAGTACAGGTGCTGGAAATGACCTAGAAAGAGCAACAGATATTGTTAAATCTATGGCTTCTATTTATGGTATGAGTGATATTGCTGGATTAATGGTTTTAGAAAAAAGGTCAAATCAATTTTTAGGTGGTCAAACACAAAAAGATTTCTCTGATAATATGGCGAAAGACCTTGATACTCATATTAAAACTGTATTAAACGAAAGATATGAAATCGTTCTTCAATCGTTAAGAGACAATAGTAATGCAATTGAAGAGATGACTAAAGAACTACTTGAAGTAGAAGTTATTTCAGGTGAAAGAGTAAGAGAAATTATTAAAGCTAATGGCGGAGTTGTTTTTGAAGATGAAGATTTACACTCAGGAAAAATAGAAAACAATGTTGAATTAGATATAGATAGTACAGAATCATCTGAAGACAAAAAAGAAGATAACTCTTCAAATAATGATGATGAATCTAAAGATAAAGAAGATAAAAAAGATGATTAACAACTTTGTAGCAAGAGAGGGAAGAGTTTTTATTTATATCTCTTTTGCTATTTTTGTATTTTCATATTTGTTTATATGTGATACATTTGCTTTTATTTGCTTTTTAATAACTTTATTTTTAATATTTATTTATAGAAATAATCTAAAAGCAAAAGTAAAAGTTGATTCATTAGTCTCTCCTGTAAGTGGAGAAATTATTGCAATTGATAAAGTTAATTCTCAAAATATAATTTATATAAGCGTAGGAGTATTAAATTCACATATTTTAATTGCTCCAAAAGACTCATTATTTAAAGAAGAGTTACATAAAAATGGACTTAACTTTTGCACAAATAGTTATAAAGCAAAAGAATTAAATGAAAAAAGAATATTAAGTTTTGATGATATTAAATTAGAATTGATATCTGGAAGATTTAATATTTCACATGAATTTGTGAGTAAATCAAATGTAAACCAATATGATAAAATAGGTATTTTTGTAAATGGTATTGTAAAAGTTTATATTCCTTCTTCATACTATTTAAATTTAAAACTTGGACAAAAAGTAAAAGTAGGAGAAGTTTTATAAACTTTTCCTTGACAAATCTCATTTAATAAAATATAATTGTCTTCTAAATTTAATAGGAGAGCGTAATGAAAAATATCAATTTTTTCAAAAATCATTTTACCAAAAGTACAAACTCTCAACTTCTCCTCAAAAACTTCCTCTAATATTTATTATATAAATACAATTTAATTTCCGCACAAGTTTTTCTTTTTTTTAAAGATATAATATACCCAATATACAAAGGTTACAAGATGGATAAAAATAGAATTATAGTATTTGATACTACATTAAGAGATGGGGAACAAAGTCCTGGTTGTTCTATGAATACTGACGAAAAAATTAAAGTTGCTTTACAATTAGAAAAGTTAGGTGTTGATGTTATTGAAGCTGGTTTTGCAGCTGCAAGTCCTGGGGATTTTGATGCTGTTTCAAGAATAGCAGAAGTTGTTAAAAACTCAAGTATTTGTTCTTTAAGTAGAGCAATTGAAAATGATATTAAACAATCAGGTTTAGCTGTACAAAAAGCTGCAATGCACAGAATTCACACTTTTATTGCAACTTCACCAATACACATGAAATATAAATTAAAAATGAGTGAAGATGAAGTTATTAAAAGAGCAGTTCGTGCGGTTGAATATGCAAGAACATTTGTTGATGATGTAGAGTTTTCTTTAGAAGATGCAGGAAGAAGTGAAATCTCTTTTATGAAAGAGGTTATGGATGCAGTTATTGCAGCAGGGGCAAGTACAATTAATTTACCAGATACTGTAGGATATAGATTACCAACAGAATTAGGTGCAATGGTAAAAGAATTAAGTGATTTTGCAGGAGATAGAGCAATAATCTCAGTTCACAATCACAATGACTTAGGATTGGCAACAGCGAATACTTTATCTGCTGTTTTAAATGGTGCTAGACAAATAGAAGTTACAGTTAATGGTTTGGGTGAGAGAGCAGGGAATTCTGCTTTAGAAGAGGCTGTAATGGCTATTAAAACGAGAAAAGATGCCTTTGGTGATTTATATACAAATATAAATACAAAAGAGATATATCCATCATCTAGATTAGTAGCAACAATTACAGGTGTTGAACCACAACAAAACAAAGCTATTGTTGGTAAAAATGCATTTGCCCATGAAAGTGGAATTCATCAAGATGGTATGTTAAAAAATCAAGAAACATATGAAATCATGAAACCTGAAGATATTGGTGTTTACAAAGAATCTAATTTGATTTTAGGAAAACATAGTGGTCGTGCAGCATTTAGAGATAAAATAGAGCACTTAGGATTTGATAAAATACCTGAGGAAGAGTTAAATACTGCATTTGAAAAATTTAAAGCCTTAGCTGATAAGAAAAAAGATGTTACTGATGATGATATTAGAATGTTAGTTACAGATGAGTCTTTAAATCATGATAAAACTTATGAATTAGTTGGATTACAAATTTCTGACTGTTCATCAGGAACTCCAATGGCATCTGTGTCAATTAAACATAAAGATGAAGTTATGATTGAAGCAAATATTGGTAATGGTACAATGGATGCAATTTTCAAAACTATTGATAGACTTACAGGTTATAGTGGAGAATTACAAAGTTATAATGTAACTTCAGTAACTGAAGGTAAAGATGCCTTAGCAAAAGTAACAACAAGAGTTATTTTTGATAAATCTTCACCATCATTTGTGGGACATGGTTTAAGTATTGACACTATGCTTGCAACTGCAAAGGCGTATTTAGGTGCACTTAATTCATATCTTTCTCAAAAAGAGAGATTAGCTAAAAACAGTGAACATCAAATTTAATATAAGAGATTAATCTCTTATATTATTTCTTCTTTAAAATTATCCTTTTAAAACTTTTATTTTATTTTATTTCGCTAATATATTATAAATTTAACAAAAAAGGTGCGCTTTAAAATATGATGCAGTTTAACTTTTTCTTAAAATTATTAAAAGATTCATTTAGAGATCTTCTTCCAATAATTTTAGTAATCTTATTCTTTCAATTAGCAATTTTACAAACAGTACCACCTGGGTGGATATCTACAACTATTGGTTTAATTATTGTAGCTGTTGGGCTTGCAATTTTTTTACAAGGTTTGGAAATAGGTATATTTCCAGTTGGGGAAAGCCTTGCTCGTGATTTTGCAAAATCTGGATGGACAATTTGGATTTTAATATTTGGTTTTATGATAGGTTTTGGTACAACTATTGCAGAACCAGCTCTTGCTGTAATTGCAGACAAGGCAGCTTCAATTTCTAGTGGTAGAATTGATGCTTCGGTTCTACGATTTGTTGTTGCAGGTTCTGTTGGTTTTGCAATTTTACTTGGTGTTTACAGAATAATAAAAGGTCATCCAATTCACTATTATATAATAGTAGGATATCTTTTTGTTGTAAGTATTACCTTTTTTGCTCCAAAAGAGATTATTGGACTTGCGTATGACTTAGGAGGAGTTACAACCTCTACTGTAACCGTTCCTTTAGTTGCAGCCCTTGGTATTGGATTAGCTTCAAATATAAAAGGACGAAATCCTGTAATTGATGGATTTGGACTTATTGCTTTTGCTTCACTTACTCCTATGATTTTTGTACAAATTTATGGAATAGCTGTTTATTCTTTGGTTGATGCAAAAGATGTTGCAGAAATCGCAATTAATCCAATTATCTCTTCACCAAAAGACATAACAATAAGTTCTGTGATAATGGGGATAATTGCAGTTATAAAAGATGTAACACCAATATTACTTATTATATTGTTTTTCCAATATGGTGTATTGAAAAAAAGCATTCAAAATATAAAAACTGTATTTTTAGGATTTGTTCTTGTTATTATTGGTTTATATGCATTTATATTAGGCTTAGAACTAGGGCTATTTACCCTTGGTGAAACAATGGCTTATGAATTAACAAAAAGTAAGTCAGTATTAGTAATCTATGCCTTTGCCTTTGCCATTGGATTTTCTACAACTATGGCAGAACCTGCACTTATGGCCATTGCAAAAAAAGCAAAAGAGATTAGTGATGGTAGAATAAATGACTTTGCACTAAGACTGTTTGTTGCACTTGGCGTTGCCATTGGTATTGCCCTTGGTGCCTTTAGAATAGTTGATGGTGGACATATCCATTATTATATTATTGTAGGATATATTGTTGTTATAATCTTAACTTTTATAGCACCAAAGTATATTATTCCAATAGCTTATGATAGTGGAGGAGTTACAACTTCAACAGTAACTGTTCCACTAGTTGCAGCACTTGGAATTGGTCTTGCTACAAATATTCCAGGAAGAAGCCCACTTATTGATGGTTTTGGACTTATTGCCTTTGCTTCACTATTTCCTATGATTACAGTTATGTTGTATGGGATACTAACTGAAAAACTTGGAGTTAAGTCAGATACACAAATTGAAGCTGAAAATATCTTACGAGATAATTTAGTCGATGCAGAAAATATGGATTTAGCAACTGTAAATATTGATGGAAGTAATAGAAGACACTCTTTGCCTATGGATTTTTATGCTGTTGCAATAATAGTACCAAAAGATAAAAAAATAGATGCAATACAAGCAGCTAGTAAAGCTGGCGCAAATGGAGTTACAGTTTTAAGAGCAGATGGTATGGGCCTTGGGAAAATGCACAATTTCTATCGAACATCTTTTGAAGCAAATGATTCTTTACTTCTATTTTTATTACCAAAAGCTAGGGTAAATCCTGTGATAAAATCAATTATTCACTCACTTCATATTACAACAGAAGGAAAAGGTATCGCTTTTGCTTTTCCTTTAACTCACATGAAAGGGATTAGTTTAAGTAGACATGATATTTTTCAAAATAGAAAAGATAGAAAAGATGGAAATGAAGAAAATGAAGAAAATGAAGAAAGTAATGAAAAAGAATTAACAAAAGAAGATGGAAGTAATAAATAATTTAGAACAGATAAAAGAGAAGATAGCCTCGAAAGAGGCTTTGATTATATACTTTTCTTCTAAAAATTGTTCAGTATGCAAAGTATTAAAACCAAAGATAGAAAAAGAAATTTCAACTTATTTCGATAAAATTAGTTTTTTCGAAATAAGAATTGATGAGAGCTTAGAAATAAGTTCTTATTTTTCAGTATTTCAAGCTCCTACAATTTTATTTTACCTTGATGGGAAAGAGTTTTTAAGAGAAGGAAAAAATATAAGCATAAGTGTTTTTATTGATGCAATAAAAAGGCCTTATGAGATGTTTTATGGAGAATAAATGAAAATTACTATTTTAATATTTTTTATAGTGTTGCTTTTAATGCAAGCAATACAAATAGACAAAACAAACCCCGTTACTGACAAGTCTTTAGAGATACAAGCACCAAAAGAGGTTAAAGTTTTATTAAAAAATGCTTGTTATGATTGCCACTCAAGTGAAACTATTTGGCCATGGTATAGTTCAATTGCACCTGGATCTTGGATAATAGAAGGGCATGTGGTTGATGGAAGAAAAGCATTAGATTTTAGTACTTGGGCAAATTATACTAAAGAAGAAAAAGAAAAAAAACTTAAAAAAATACATAGAACAGTTTATGCTGCTATGCCTTTGGCTAGTTATATTTGGATACATAAAGAAGCCAATTTAACAAAAGAACAAAGAGCCTTGATAAGAGAATGGACAGGAGTTAGAAAATAGTGGTAAATGCTGAGCTTAATGACCTTTTACAAAATAAAAAAGAACTTCTAACAATAACTTATTTTAAACTTCAAAAAAAGTTTGAAGAAAAATATGGATCAAATACTGTAGTTCTTATGGAAATAGGAACCTTTTTTGAAGTTTATGAAGTAAATAATGAAGAAGAACAAATAGGTAAAGCTAAAGAGATTGCTGAGCTTTTAAATATACAATTGACAAGAAAAAACAAGGCAATTTTAGAAAACTCTAAAGAGAATCCAATTATGGCAGGAGTTCCTGCAATTTCATTAGAAAAACATCTTGCTAGAATAATTGGTGAACAAAAGTACACAGTTGTATTAATAAGACAAAAAGGTCTTCCTCCTAAAGTTAGCAGATATATTGATACAGTTGTAAGTCCTGGGACAAACTTTGATTTTGTAATTGACCAAGACGAAAATAATATTACTTCACTTACAATAGATTGTAATAAAGGAATCTTTTCTGTTGGTTATAGTGCCATTGATGTTACAACTGGAAAGTGTTATTACAATGAAGTTCATGGAACAAGCGAAGATAAAAATTTTGCCCTTGATGAGTGCTTCAATTATATGAATATGCACAAAACAAATGAGGTAGTTATCTCCTTTTGTGATAAAGCAATAAATCAAAAAGAGATAATAGAATATCTTGAATTATCTCATAAAACTTTTCATATAAGTTCATTTAGACCAAAAATTGTTTATCAAAATGAGTTATTTAAAAATGTATTCAATATAGAATCACTTCTAACCTCAATAGAACATCTTGATATGGAAAGAGTTCCTTTAGCTACTGAATCATTAGCAGTATTAATTGATTTTGTAATTGGGCATGATGCTAAAATTATTCAAAAATTATCTTTCCCTCAAAAGCTAGATATTAGCAGATATATTTATCTTGGAAATAATGCCTTAGAACAATTAAATATAATAGAAACTTCTCATAATCCATCTTTAATAAAAATCATAAATAATACTTCAACTGCTATGGGGAAAAGACTTTTAAAAGAGAGACTCACTCATCCAGTAAAAGATGAAAAAGAGTTACTTAGACGATATGCTTTATCAAAAGAGTTATATGATTATCATACTCCAATTGAAAGTGAATTAGCAAATATTTATGATATAGAAAGATTAACTAGAAGAATTAAACTCTCAAGACTTCATCCCTTTGAATTAAATTATTTATATGATTCACTTATTAGTATCAAAGAAGTAGTGGCTTTTATGGAAAACTATAAGTTTTTTACAGCACCTTGTACATCTGCTGAGTTACAGATGTTTATTGACTCTATTGATTCTACTTTTGATTTATCTATTAGTGGCAAGTATATGCTAAAAGATGTGGAAGCAAATATGATTTGTGAAGGAATCAATACAAAAATTGATGAGCTTACAAATGAAAATAAAAAACTAGTAGAAAAATTAGAGATATTGAGAGTTCATATTTTGGGATTTTTAAAATCAAATGACCAAAACTTTGTTAGTATTCAAAGACTTGACAAAGAGGGATTTTATTTAGGACTTACAAAAAGTAGATTTAATCTTATGAGAGAAGAGCTTTTAAATTCACATTTGATTATTGATGATGAATTACTTTTATTTAAAGATTTTAAAATAAAAGTTCAAACAAATTCTGTAAAAATAACTTGTAAACTAACAGAAGATATCTCAGATAAATATGTTCATAATTTAAGAAAAATTATTGAGTTAAATAAACTTGTTTTTAAAGAAAAACTTCTGGAATTTGAGAAAAAGTTTGCAGTATTATTGGAAGAGTTAGTTCAATTTATTGCTGAAATCGATTTAACAGTTTCAAATATAAAAACAGCAAAAAAACATAACTACTCACCTCCAAAAATAGTAAAAACAAAAGATGATGAGAGTTTTATTGAACTTATAGATTTAAGACATCCTATAATTGAACATGGAGAAGAGCAGGGTATTTATGTGCCTAATGATATTATTTTAGGAGAACTTAGTCTTGCAAGTGATGAATATAAAAATAATGTTATCATTAAAAACTCAAATCCAATAAATATGTTTAATAACAAAATGCATGGTGTTTTACTTTATGGAATAAATTCAAGTGGAAAATCTTCTCTTATGAAATCAATAGGAATAGCAGTAATTTTAGCTCAAGCTGGATTTTATGTACCGTGTAAATCAATGAGATTCTCTATTTTTGATGCAGTATTTACAAGAATTTCAGGAGCTGATAATATTGCAAAAGGATTATCTTCTTTTGCAGTTGAGATGTTAGAACTTAAAAATATATTTAATAGAGCTACTAAGAATTCACTTGTACTTGGTGATGAGATAAGTCATAGTACTGAAACTATGAGTGGAGTTAGTATTGTGGCAAGTGCTATATTAAAACTAGCAAAATTAGAATCAATTTTTATGTTTGCTACACACTTACATCAACTACCTGAACTTCCAGAAATAGAAAAACTAAAAAATATAATATGTCTACACTTATCTGTTATGTATGAAGATAGTGAAGATAAACTTATATTTAATAGAAAACTTCAATATGGAAGTGGAAGTAGTATGTATGGTTTAGAGTATGCTAAATCACTTCATATGGATAAAGAGTTCCTTAAAATGGCAAATGATATAAGAAAAAAACTAACAGATGATTATGAACCAATTGAGAGAATTTCACAAAGAAAAACTTCAAAATACAATAAAGACCTTATTGTTTCTACTTGTGTAATATGTGGAAAAAATGTTGATGATGTACATCACATAAAAGAGCAAGCTAAGGCAAATAAAGATGGCTTCATAGGTCATGTAAATGCAAATCACAAATATAATCTAATACCACTATGTAAAGAACATCATAAAATGGTTCATGAAGGCAAAATAAATGTAAATGGATTTATTGCTACTTCAAAAGGTTTGGAATTACATTATACGATGCTGGATGAAGAAAAATAACATAGACATTATATTCTATGTTATTTAATTATATTTTAATTTTCACTTAACTCATGAATTAAGTCAGCTTCCGCAGCTTCAAGCATAGCAAACTCTTCTTCAGCCGTTTTTGCAACTAAATGATTTTTACTATAGAAGAAGTAATATAAAGCACCAATTGCATATAAAACAAGAGTATAATTAAATGCTCTTGGGTCAAAAGCATAAACACCTGTTAGGGCAATGATAGATAATACAAAAGCAATACCAGAAGTTAGAACTCCACCAGGAGTTTTATAAGGTCTTGGCATATCTGGATTTTTAACTCTTAATAAGATATGACTAAATGCCA
Organism: Arcobacter siniprincipis (SeqCode); assembly: GCF_048571125.1. Taxonomy (NCBI): domain Bacteria; kingdom Pseudomonadati; phylum Campylobacterota; class Epsilonproteobacteria; order Campylobacterales; family Arcobacteraceae; genus Arcobacter; species Arcobacter siniprincipis (SeqCode). The sequence goes on from NZ_CP182343.1 coordinate 725,309, forward strand.
TTAGTGCATATGAAATCGTAGCCCCTACAACTGCCATAGCTAACATTAAATCACCTTCACCAGTTAGTGAAGCTAAGAATCCTAAAACACCTGGAACAATTAAAGCCCAAGTAGGAGTTTTCTTTTTGCTTGTTAAAGATAAAAATTGTGGTAGGTAACCAGCTCTTGATAAGGCAAATACTAATCTACTATATCCGTAAATGATAGAGAAAAATGATGCAATTAAACCAGCTAATCCTAATACATTAACAATAGTTGCTAAAGTAGTATTCCCATTTACATTTAAAGCATCTACTAAAGGAACAGCACTTTTACCCATTGCATCAGCACCTGCAACACCTGCAAGTAAAAATACAACTAAAACAGCAGAGATAAGTAAGAAAATCATTGCTGCAATAATACCTTTTGGTACATCTTTTTCAGGATTTTTTGCTTCTTCGGCAGCTAATGGTACACCTTCAACTGCTAGGAATAACCACATACCAAATGGCAATGCAGCCCAAACACCATGCCAACCAAATGGTAAAAAACTAGTAGCTCCAGCAACATCAGCAGAAGCTTTAATATCAAATAGATTTGACACATCAAAATTACCAATTAAAGCAAGAGCAGTAGCAATAATAGCAAATACAGCTAAAGCACTAATTACCATCATAGTTTTTAAAGCTTCCTCTGCACCAAATAAGTGAATAGCAATAAATACTGCATAAAATAGTGCATAAACTAATGGTCCATTAATACCAAGTAAAGCCTCAACAGCAGAACCAATAAAAATAACAATAGCAGCAGGTGCAATAGCATACTCTATTAAAATAGCAAGTCCAGTTAAATATCCACCAGCTGGTCCCATAACCTGTCTTGCAAAGCTATATCCACCACCAGCAGCTGGTATTGCAGCTGACATTTCAGCTAATGCTAAAACTAAACAAAAATACATTACAGCCATTAAAGCAGCAGCAATGGCAAATCCACCCCAACCAGCTTCTGCAATACCAAAGTTCCATCCAGCAAAATCACCTGAAATAACATATGAAATACCAAGTCCAGCAAGTAACATCCAACCAGCTGTTCCCCTTTTTAACTGTCTTTTTGCAAGATAGTCTTGATCAATTTTAGTTTTTCCCATTTCTCTTATCCTTTAGTTTAGAAGAAAGTTTTCTTCACTGTTAGTTAGTTCGATTTCATCATTTGTCGTTCTATCTTTTAAATTTACTCCTGATAATTCCAATCTTCGAGATTCTTTTAATAGATAAATTGTTTTTTTTACAGCCTCGGCATAAGATAATCCATCTAATCGAACATTTGAAATACAATTTCTATTTGCATCTGTAAGGCCAACCTGTGCGTCCCAGGTAAGATATAAACCAAGACTATCAGGGGAGCTTAACCCTGGTCTTTCTCCAATTAATACTAAAGTTGCTTTTGCATTTAATAACATGCCAACTTCATCGCCAATAGCTACTCTTCCTTGTTGAACAACTGTAAAAGGGGCTATGCTCCATTCTTGTTTATCTTGTGATAGTGCTTGGCATAATTTATCTATAAAATTAATGGCATTTTCTTTTATTGCCAAAGATGAAAGCCCATCTACAATTACAATTGCTAAATCATAAGGTCTAGTTTCAACTGAAACTGTATCTTTTAATATGTTGTGTGATTTTTGATTTAGTTTTCTTCCTAAATCAGGTCTTTGCAGATATTCAATTCTATCTTTTGCTTCAGAGTGTAGAAGAATAGCTTTATGTCCTTTTTGTAAGAGCTCCTTATTAGTTCTATTTGAAGTTACAATATTTACATTAAATGAGGTATTATTTATTTGTTCAAAAATGTAATCTACATCTAGGGGTAAATGAACAGCATCTTGTGCTTGAGCATGGGCTAGTTGAAACTCTAGTAAGTGAGAAGTTGGAAGGCTAACTCCACTTCTTCCTAATCCAATTCTTGCATCTGTATAGTCTCTTAGGACTGACCATGGATTTTTTATAACATTTGATTTATTTGATGTTTCATTTATGATTTTATTTTCCATATTAGGCTCCAATTACTTTTTTAAGTGATTTTGAAAAGCCAGAAGGGATATCATTATTTAAAGAGAATGTATCTGTATTTGTAAATATTTCCATCTTTTTTAACCAAGTTTCAAATTCAGGAGCAGGGTGTAAGTCTAAAACTCTTCTTGCATAAAGAGCATCATGGAAAGAGGTGGTTTGATAATTAAGCATGATATCATCAGAACCTGGAATTCCCATAATAAAATTACATCCAGCAACTCCAAGTAGAGTTAATAAGTTATCCATATCATTTTGATCTGCATCTGCATGGTTTGTATAACAAATATCACAACCCATTGGTAGTCCTAATAGTTTTCCACAAAAGTGATCTTCTAATCCTGCCCTTGTAATCTCTTTCCCATCAAATAAATATTCAGGTCCAATAAAACCAACAACAGTATTTACTAATAGTGGATCAAATTTTTTAGCAACAGCATAAGCTCTTGCTTCACAAGTTTGTTGGTCAACTCCAAAGTTTGCATTTGCTGATAGGGAACTTCCTTGTCCTGTCTCAAAATACATAACATTATTTCCAACGGTTCCTCTATTTAAAGAGAGTGCTGCTTCCCTTGCTTCTTTTAAAATAGATAAATTTACCCCAAAGCTTGTATTTGTAGCTTCCGTTCCTCCAATAGATTGGAAAACCAAATCAACGGGTGCTTTTTTTTCAATAGCTTCAATAGTATTTGTAACATGGGTTAAAACGCATGATTGTGTGGGGATTTCATATTTTGTAATTATTTCATCCATTATTTTTAGAAGTTTTATAGTCTGTTCAACATTATCAGTAGCTGGATTGATACCAATTACTGCATCTCCATTTCCATATAATAATCCATCTAAAATACTTGCTGTTATTCCTCTAACATCATCTGTTGGATGATTTGGTTGTAATCTTGTTGAAAGATGGTTTTTTAATCCTATTGTATCTCTAAAAGCGGTACGTATTGGGCATTTTTTTGCTACTAATATTAAGTCTTGGTTTCTCATGATTTTACTAACAGCTGCTACCATTTCAGGTGTCATACCAGCTCTTGCTTGTTTTATTAATTCAGGTGTTGTAGTATCGCTTAAGAGCCAATCTCTAAAATCCCCAACCGTAAGATGAGAAATGATTTTAAAAGCTTCACTATCATGATCATCTATAATAAGTCTGGTGATTTCATCTTTTTCATATGAGATAAGATGTTCTTCTAAAAAAGTTTTTAGTGGGACTTCTGCTAAGCGCATTTGAGCTATAACTCTTTCTTGGGATGAACTTGCAGCAACTCCTGCTAAAACATCTCCAGATCTTTTTGGGGTGGATTTTGCCATTAAATCAACTAAGTTTTTAAACGTATAAGTCTTTTGTCCAAGTGTATATTTATAAGTGTTCTTCATATTTAATCCTAATGTAAAAGATCAAAGAATTTTGATTATTAATTTCTTTAGAATAATTTTACAGTAGAATTGTAGCTTGAATGTAGGTGTAAAGATATCTATAAATGTATAAAAAATATACAGATTTTATATAATTAAAATAATTAATAAAGTTGATTGTTTTTGGAAGATTATTTAATAATATTAAAATAAAAGGATGATAAAGACAATTTTAATAATTGTCTTTATCTTTATTTATGAGAAGATCTTTAGTAAATCTTATAACTCTATTTCTACCTGTCTCTTTTGCTTTATATAAACATAAATCAGCAAATTTGATACATTTCCACATCTGATCAGTATCACTAGGTAAGAAAGAATAACCAATACTTACAGTTTTACTAAATGATTCATTATTAAAAGTATATACTAATTTTGAAAATTCACTATTTATTCTTGTAGCTAGATCTTTTGCACTCTCTTCAGTTGGGTTTTCCATAATTATTAGGAATTCTTCCCCTCCAAATCTAATAATGAAATCATTATCAGAAATTTCTGCTTTCATTGTTTTTGAAAGTTTTTGTAAAATGGTATCACCTGCATCATGTCCATAAGTATCATTAACCATTTTAAAATAATCAATATCTAAGAACATAACAGCATAAGTTGAACCAAGAGTTAATTCTTGAGGCATTTTTTTCTCTATAAACTCATCTAAATATTTTCTATTATAAAGTCCTGTCAATCCATCAACAAGATTTCGCTCTCTTAAAACATCCATTAGAATTTTACTTTCTAAAATAGGTTTTGTCTCTTCTAAATATTTTTTAATAATTCCTATTTTGTATTTAGTCTCTTCTAAATGGTTTTTACTATCACACAGAACATGAACAGTTATACTTTTGTGTTTATTTATTGTAAATGGAATACAAATATAATCTGAACAATCATCACAAGTAGCAATTCTACAAATTTCTGGGAAGTTTTCTGATAAAACTACTGTATCTGTTCGCTCCGCTCTACATTGCTCTTTTATATTTTTAAGTAGACTACAACATGGTCTTGTATTTTCTGTAGAGAATATTACTTTTCTGTTATCTCTTTTTAAATCATTTTCATAAATACAAAAGCTTTCTATTTTTAACTTATCTTTAAAAACTTGTACTAATCTATAATAAATATCATCTTTAGTTAAATCAGTTTCTATAGTTTTTTTATAGTTATATATTTCTGTAATATCTTCTATTATCTTTTGTGCAGTTAAAAGTTTGTCACTACTTGTACTACTAGCTCTATTATGCACAAATGATGTTAAGTTTTTCTCAATACCCGTTAGTACGGTTTCAAGTTTTTCAATGATTTCATTTAGCCATTGAAAGGCTTCTTTATCTTCTTTTAGAACACCTTCTTTTGCTCTAACTGAATAGTCACCTTCATGTACTTTTTTTAACACTTCTGTAATTGAATCAAATGATGAAGTATAAGGTTTGATTTTTCTACTTATATAAATAAGTATAAGTATTAAAAATACTGTAATAATTGCAATTATATTTAACAATACAGTAATACTTGAAATTCTATCATCTTGAATATCAAATTCTAAAGATATAGCACCTAAAACCTCTCCTTCTTTTGCATTATGACAGCTTAAGCAATTTGGTTTATCAACTGATGAAGCAGTATAAGGAATAGTGATTCTTAAAGTAGCACTTTTTAAAGACTCACTAGGAAGAGTAATTACTTTTCCTGTTCTTAAAACTTTTTCATCAATCGCATCTTTTGGTTTTTCATTTCTATTTGCAGATTTACCAAATTGTTTTGAAACATTATCTCCTCTTATTATCCATAAATCTTTTATCTCTTTTATTTGACTAATGCTAGTTAAAAAAGTTTCTCTCTTATCCATTGTTCCATTAATCATATGGGAAGTTAATGTCTCTTTTACAATGTCTGCAGCTAAATAAGCTCTTTTTATAGCTCCGTTATATCCACTTTCTCTTGAACCAATTGCAACTAATGCTACGATTACTATAGTTAATAAAGTAACCATTGAAAAGATTATTATCGTAATTTTTTTATTTGAATCCATCTTTTAACCTAAATTAGAGTTTAAATAATTTTATCATAATTAGAATTTAATTTTAATATAACTATTTGTAATTTTAGAAAAAAATTGTTATTTTATGTTGATTTAATATAAATTATTTATAATTAAAGCAAAAGTAAGAAGTAGTTTTAAGTATATTCTTAATATAATTTATTTTTAGTTAAAGGAAAATAATGAATTTAAGAGTTTTGGTTGTAGATGATAGCTCAACTATGAGAAGAATCATTGTTAATGTTTTAACACAACTAGGCATCTCTACTGATTATATTCATGAAGCAGAAGATGGATTAGTTGCCTTAGGAAAAGTAAAAACAAATAGCTATGATGTGATTTTAACAGATTGGAATATGCCAAGGATGAATGGATTACAGTTTGTTCAAAATGTTAGAAAATTACCTAAATACGCACATACACCAATTTTAATGATAACAACTGAAGGTGGGAAAACAGAAGTTATAGAAGCTTTAAAAAGTGGAGTTAATAATTATATAGTAAAACCATTTAACGCAGATACACTAAAATCAAAATTAGAACCTATATTAAATAAAAGTAAGAAATAAAACTTATTAAATTTTAATTGTAATTAATCTTCTTGAACCTCAGGAAGTTTTTTTGCTAAAAATATTGCGACTACACCTACTAAAGATAAAAATAAAATAATCCCACCAACTCCAATTAGGGAACTAAGAGTTCCAATTGAACCACTTAAAAGTAATATTATTCCAATTAAGGTATTACTAACAGCTACATAATCTGTCCTTTTATTTCCCTCTGCTAAATCAACTATATATGTTTTTCTTCCAATTCTTATACCTTGATACCCAATACTTAAAACAAAATAGATAATAGGCATAATCCATATATATGAAAAAAGCTGAGAATAAAAATAATAAATTAAAGATACAATAAAACCTACAGTTGTAGCAATTGTTGCTCCCCAAAGCATGACTCTTTTACTAGATACATCTGAAAACTTACCCCAAAAGTTAGCAGACAATAAATCTGCTAATCCACTTGAAAGAATAAAAAGACCTAATAAATAAGTATCATCATTTGAGTGTTCTTTAGCTATGATTACAAAAAAGGGTGCGCTTAAAACTGAACATAAAAATAGTGCTCTTGTTATCACAAAAAGTCTAAATGGTTTATCAGTTTTTAAAATAGATAGTTTTTTAATAGCTACAGTAAAGGCATTTCCTCCACCGTGTGTTTCCCCTGCGAACTCGTTTATTTGTGAATATATAATTGCTGCTAAAATCCAAAAAACTCCAGCGATAAAAAGTAGTACTCCAAAGTTTTGGGAAGAAAAAGGTTTTTCTCCATTTAATAAAAAATAGACTCCAAGGACAACAACAAGCAGACCTGAAAGCATTGCAGAAAGTCCATTTAAGGCACCTCTTCTGGTCTTAGGAATTGTTTTACCTATTACATCTTTTGCTGCAACTGAACACAATCCTCTTGCTAAACTCATAAGTACAAGTAATGCAATAATTGCTAAACCAGCATTTATTCCTTTTAAATTCCAAGCTATAAGACCAATTCCAAAGATACATAAGGCTTGTAAGATTGAGCCAATTACCCAAGTCCATTTTCTAAGAGGAAGTTTCCTAATATAAGCTGCTATAAAAAGTTGAGGAAGAAGTGAGCCTGATTCTCTAATTGGAACTAAAAAACTGATCAAAAATACAGGAACATTTAAGCTATGCATTATCCAAGGTAAAATTATTTTTGTATTAGAAATTGCATCTGCAAGTTTAGTAAAGAAGTAACTAATAAGAGTTAGAAAAAAATTACCAGGTACCACTTTACAAGCTTTTTCATCTATAGCTTTGCAAACTCTTGCATCTTCTTCATTTACAAGTTTATTGTAAATACTATCTGTATTGAATTTTTTTAAAGGCATATTATAAAGCTTTGAATCCTTCTTCTAAGTCAAGTGACCCTTCGTAAAAAGCTTTTCCAACTATAACACCAGCAATATTTCCATTTGCTTTACAGTTTGTTATATCATTTATATCTTTTACTCCACCACTAGCAATTGTATCTATTCCACTAGCAAGGGCAATTGATTCTGTGAATTCTACATTTACACCACAAAGCATCCCATCTTTACTTATATCTGTACAAATAATAGCTTGAACACCTGCATTTGCAAACTCTTTAGCCAAAGTTGTAGCTTCCATAGTAGATACTTCTGCCCAACCTTCAACTGCTACCATTCCATTCATCGCATCAATTCCAACAGCAATTGGATAACGAGAAGCCATATCTTTTACAAATTGTGGATTTTTTACTGCAATTGAACCTAAAATTAATCTATCAACTCCTAGTTCAAGATACATTTTGATAGTCTCTTCATCACGAATACCTCCACCAAGTTCAATTTTAAGATTACAGTTTTCTCTTATTTTTCTGATTTGTTCTAAGTTTGCTGGTTTTCCTTCAAATGCTCCATTTAAATCAACTATATGAACCCATTTACTTCCAAGTTCTTCAAATCTTTTTGCGACCATCCAAGGTTCATCTGAATAGATTTTTGCACTATCCATTAAACCTTTGCTTAGTCTTACTGCTTTTCCATCTTTTAAATCAATCGCTGGTAATATATCCATAATAAATGCTATCCTTTATTTACATAAGTTTTCTATAGTCTCTTGTATTGTTTTATACTTAAATTCAAAACCTAAATCCAATAATTTTTTAGGAAAGGCACTTTGTCCATCTGTTAAGACTTTTGCACCTTCACTAAAAATTATATTTAAAACAAATTCTGGTACTGGAAGTATAGTAGGTCTTTTTAGTGTTTTTCCTAAAGCCTGAGTTAGCCCTTTATTTGTAGTTGGTGTTGGTGCACTTAAATTAAATGTATCTTCATAAGAGTTCTCAATTACAAATTTATAAGCTTCAAGTAAATCTTCTATGTGGATATATGAAAATGCTTGTTCTCCACTTCCTATTACTCCACCTAGTCCTAATTTAAAGGGAAGTATCATTTTTTGTAAAGCTCCACCATCTTTTCCTAAAATTATTCCAAATCTAAAAATAGAGACTTTTGTCTTTTCACTTTTTGCCTTTAAAGCCTCTTTTTCCCACTCTTGACAAATTGATGATAGAAAATCATTTGAATAAGTTCCATTTTCATCATAAGTTGCTTTATTGTCATATATACCAACGGCAGAAGTTGAAATCAATAATTTTGGTGGATTATCTATGTTTTTTATTGCAGATACTAATTTTTGTGTAGTATTTATTCTACTTGAGTAAAGAAGTTTTTTATAACTCTCACTCCATCTATTTATTATATTTGCACCAGCAAGGTTTATTAATATATCACTTTTATTAAGTAACTCTTCCAATTTAGTTTTATCATTTAAAATTTCTCTTTTTATAGGAAGAATTTTATAGTCTAAATTACTAAAGAATTTAGTTAAACTACTACCTACAAATCCACTAGCTCCAGATATTGCTATTGTTCTCATGATATATCCTTTTTATAGTTTTGTAAAGTTCCTTAAAATCTGAATTCCATTATCATGTGATTTTTCTGGATGAGGTTGAAAACCATAAATATTATCTTTTTTTACAGCACTTACAAACTCATATCCATAAACTGTTTTTCCAATAATATTTTCTTCACTAGTAACTGCATGGAAAGAGTGAACAAAATATAAATATGGATTTTTCAGTCCATCAAATAAAGGGTCATTATTATTTATAATTGTATTCCAACCCATATGTGGTACTTTAAAATCTTCATGCATCTTAGTTTTATCAAATTTTACAACTTCACCATTTATAAGACCCAATCCATCACTATGACCAAACTCTTGTGAACTTTCAAAAAGAAGTTGCATACCTAAGCAAATCCCAATCATAGGTTTACCAGTTTTTGAATACTCTAATATTGCTTCTTTCATACCTGTAGTATTTAAGTTACTCATTGCATCTGCAAAAGCACCAACACCTGGTAAAATTATTCTATCAAAGTTTTTTAGTTCACTTGGGTCTTTTACAATTGATGCTTTTGCATCTAACAAATGACAAGCATTGTAAACGCTTGCTAAATTTCCCATATTATAATCAATTATTCCAATCACGTATTATCCTACATTTGTAATATAAATATTATATCTAATTAAAATTATTAAGTAGTTAATAGCTTTAATTTTAAAAAATATATAAAGACTATATAATATATATAAGTTATATATTATGTGATATAATTTAAAATATGAAGAGAGGAGGAGGAAATGGTAAAAAAAATATCTTTTCCAATACTTTTTTTAGTGTTAGCTTATTTCATACTTACTTATGAAAGTGCAAAAATAATTGTTGCAGGAGTAGCAGTATTTTTAGTAGGTGTATTTTTTATGGAGGAGGGCTTTAAACTCTTTTCTGGTAGTTTTTTTGAAAGGATTTTAGAAAAATTTACAAATACCTTACCTAAATCATTAGGAAGTGGTTTTCTTATAACTTCTATAATACAAAGTTCTTCATTGACAAGTGTGATATTGATATCATTCCTAGGAACAGGCTTGATAGGTTTAGGTGAAGCAATAGGAGTGGTTTTAGGTTCTAGTTTAGGATCTACAACAACTGCATGGCTTATATCTGTGCTTGGACTTAAAATAAAAATTTCTCATTATGCTATGCCAATACTTATTTTTGGTATTTTTTTTAGATTTTCAAAAAATGAGAAATATAAGGGATTTGGAAATATATTACTTGGTTTAGGTTTTATATTTCTTGGAATATCTTATTTGATTAATGGATTTTCTTCTTTAAAAAACTTTATAGACTTATCTACTTTCGTTACTGATGGATATTTGGGGATTGGAATTTATTTTTTAATTGGTGCAGTTATGACATTTATTATTCAATCTAGTTCTGCAAGTATGGCTATTATTTTAACTGCTTTAGCAAGTACTCAAATTACTTATATGACTGCTTTAGCAATAATGATTGGTGGAAAAGTTGGGAGTACTACTACAACGATACTTGGTTCTTTAAGTTCTAATGAAAATGGTAAACGCTTGGCAATTGCTCAACTTATATTTAATCTGGTTTCTGCTAGTTTTGCCATAATTTTTATTTATCAAATTATTTATTTAATAGATTTTGTTGCTCATTATTTTGGATTAAATTTTGATAATTATGTAATAAAACTTACCATGTTTCATACAATTTTTAATGTAGCAGCAATAATTATTGTAGCACCTTTTATACCTAAATTAGTTGTTTATTTACAAAAATTATTTGTGCCAAAAACTAAATCTTGGGCAAGTCCAAAATATTTGAATAAAGAAGTTATTAAGATTCCCAAAACGGCATTAATAAGTCTTAGAAAAGAGAGTCAAAATCTTTATTTTAATTTTTTAAAAGCAATTATGCATTTGATGAATATCAAACATGAGGATGTTTTTTTAAATAGATATAAAGAAAAATCAAAAATAAATAATAATGTTAAAATAGATAAAGTCTATAAAGAAAATTTAAAATCATTATATGTTGAAATACTCAAATATGGAATAGAATCACAAAAAAATATGAAAAATGAAGATATCAAAATTGTGAATATGTTTAAGTTAATAGCTGGACAGATGATTAAGTTATTGAATAATATAAAAACATTGCAAAAAAATATTGATATTCACAAAAACTGCATTAACAAGTATATAAAAAAAGAGTATGATTTTTTAGAAGATATGATTATAATGGTTCTTATAGAACTAAAAGATATCAGGCAAAATCATAATTTAGATGATATTGATAAAATGTTTAAATCTAAATCATTAAAACAAAAGTTAAATTCTTTGGATTTAATGTCTAGTAAGAGAATTGATAATATTATAAAAGCAAAAACAACAAGTAGTGAAATGATAACAAACCTTATAAATGATTTATCTTTTACTCTTAATATATGTAAAAAACTTATAGATATTACCACTATACTTTGGGTTGAAGATAAAATTTTGTTAGAATTAGGAGAAGAACATGAAAGTTAAAAAACTAATTGCTGAAATAAACAGTTTTTTTGAATCAAAAAAGGATAAGAAGTTTGAAAAGGCTTTAATTAAACTCGAAAATAAAAAAGAGAAGATTGAAAAAAAGATTGAAAAAAAAGAGTTTGAAAATAATTCAAAAGAGCTTTTTGAAAATGAAATATTAATGATAGAAGATATGATAAAAAAAGTAAAAAGAAAAATAAAAGATAAATAAATCTTTTATTTTATGGTATTAAAGTTTTGCATCAGCTAGGGTTAAAGAAAATAATACTTTATTGTTTTTTTTCTCTAAAGCTTTTTTGGCTTCTCTAATTGTAGCACCAGTTGTAATTATATCATCACACAAAATTGTTGTTTTATCATAAATATTTGTTAATTTAAAACGCCTTGGATTTTTTTCTCTATATTCTTTATCTTTTCCTGCATATTTGACAATATTTGTTGCCCTTAAGGCATTGTATTGGGGTTTGATATTTTTCGAATTTAATGCACGAGCTAAAATTGCTGTATGGGAAAACTCATGTCTTGAATGATCATCAATAGGTATAGCTATTATTTTTCCATTATTATTAAAAGTAGAAGCAAATTTTTTAAAAGAGAGTTCTGCAAGTATATTAAAAATCTTATCTCCAAAAAAATAATATTTTGAAGAGAGTAAGTCTTCAAGTTCACTAAGAGAGTAAAAAGAGTAATTATAAAATCCTTCTTCAACTTCTCTTTTATAAAAAGAAGGAGTAAGTAATGTTGTCTCACAGGACTTGCATATTATTTTAAAAGACAAATTTTCACATAGTAAACATTTCATGATCAATTTTAACTAAAAATTTATTAATTAATTTAATTTAAGTTTTTTTAAGAAAAATAAAAATGGTAAATTTTCTTTTACTAAAATTATGATATTATTTCAAAAAATAATAATAAGGAATTACAGTGATTAAATTTAAATCTCTAAAATCAAAATTTTTAGCTTATATAATATCTACTCTTTTTGTAGTATTTGTTATTGTTACAATCATATTATCAAATATTATTGCAAATAAATCTATACAAGAATCAGAAAATCAATTTCAAGGTAGTGCAGAGCATATTGCAATTGCATTTAATACATTAGATAATAACTTACATGAAGTTATGAAAGGGTATTTAAATGTTATAAAAACATATTTACCTGATTCTTACAATATAGATAAAGAAAAAATAGTAAAAGTAGGAAAAATAGATGCTCCAGCTTTTTATAATGGCAATACATTATTAAATAATAATTTTGAGCCTTTAGAAAAATATACTCAGACAACAAGTGTAATTGCTACAGTTTTTGCAAGAATGGGTGATGATTTTGTAAGAGTAACAACTACATTAAAAAAAGAGAATGGAACTCGAGCTTTTGGAACAATGTTAGGACAAAAGTCACCTGCAATGAAATCTATGCTAGAAGGTAAAACTTTTTATGGGAAAGTAAAGCTTTTTGGGAAAGATTATTATGTGGTATATGAACCAATTTTAAGGGATAATAAAGTTATTGGAATCCTTTTCATTGGATATGATTTTACATCTGCTTTAAGTTCTCTAAAAAAAGATATTAGAGATATAAAAATCAATAATGATGGATATGCTTTTATGATGGATAAAAAAGGTAATTTAATTATTCATCCAAAAAATGAAGGTAAAAATCTTTTAGATGTAAAAGATAACAAAGGAAATTTCACTTTTAAAGATATGATAAAAGGTGAAGATAGACTTATAAAATATACAAATACTGATAATATTGAAAAAATTGCATATGTAAAGCATCTAAAAGGATTTAATGCGGTTTTAATAGTAAGTGATACAATTGATGATGTTTATTCTTTCAGTAAAAAAGCAACTACTTATATTTCAATTGCCTTTATTATTACTTTAATTATTATTTCAATTTTATTACTTATTGTTACTTCAAAAGTTGTGGGAAGTCCTCTTGAGAAACTAAATACTGGTCTTTTAGACTTTTTTAAATATATAAATAAAGAAAGTACAAATGTAAAACTTTTAGAGGTAAAAGGCGAAGATGAATTTGCTCAAATGTCTGAAGTAATTAATAAAAACATAAAAAGAACAGAAATTTTAATAAAAGAAGATTTAAGACTTATTGAAGAAGTTAAAGCTGTAGTTAATAGTGCAAAAAATGGTGATTTGAATAAACGAGTGAAAGTAAGTACAAATAATGGTAGTCTTGAAGAATTAAAAGAGATTTTCAATGAGATGCTTAATGTAACAAGTACAAATGTATGCCAAAATGTAAATCAATTAAAAGATGTACTTTTACAATTTAAAAATCTTAATTTTACTCAAAGAATAAAAAATGACTCTGGATTGGTTGCAGTTGGATTAAATGAATTAGCAGAGATAATAAATAAAATGCTTATTGAAAATAAATCAATAGGGCTTAAATTAGATGATAGCTCAAGACAATTACTTGATAATATGAGCAAGCTAAATAATTCTACAAACGAAGCAGCGGCAAGTTTAGAAGAGACTTCTGCTGCATTAGAAGAGATAACTGGAAATATAAGAAATAATTCTGAAAATATATCAAAAATGTCATCATTAACTCAAAATGTATTAAACTCTGCAAGTGATGGAGAAAAACTTGCAAATGAGACAACTGTATCTATGGATGAAATTAATGAGCAAGTAAAAGCAATCAGTGAAGCAATAGTTTCTATTGATAATATTGCTTTTCAGACAAATATTCTTTCACTAAATGCAGCAGTAGAAGCAGCAACGGCAGGTGAAGCTGGAAAAGGTTTTGCTGTAGTTGCACAAGAAGTAAGAAACTTAGCAAATAGAAGTAGTGAAGTTGCAAAAGAGATTAAAGATATAGTTGAAAATGCAAGTCATAAAGCTGATAATGGAAAAGAAATAGCTGGAAAAATGATAGAAGGGTATATTCAGCTAAATGAAAATATTTCTCAAACTATTCATCTTATTTCTGATATTGAGATGGCATCAAAAGAGCAGTTACAAGGAATAGAACAAATTAATGATGCAGTTAATAGTTTAGATAAACAAACACAACAAAATGCATCTATTGCAACTCAAACAAATACTATAGCAGTAGAAACTGACCATATTTCAAAAGCTGTATTGAAAAGTGCAGATGATAAAGAGTTTGTAGGGAAAAAAGAAGTGACTTCTAGTACTTATGAGATGTAATTTTTACATCTCATATTAAAGCTTACTTCTAAAATATTAGAGTATCATTTCTAAAAAAATCTACAAAAGAAAATTTATGCTTGTATCGAAACCTTTTATTCTATTTTTCAAATATGTTATTCCTTCTATGTTGGGCTTTTTAGCAGTTTCATCTGCTAGTATTATTGATGGATATTTCGTAGGAAATTATGTGGGTTCTGTAAGTTTAGCAGCAATCAATGTATCTTTCCCACTGTTTAATATCTTGTTTGGATTTGCTTTGATGTTTGCAGTTGGAAGTTCAGTAATAACTGGTAAATTAATGGGAGAGGGCAATAAAGTAGAAGCTTCAAATGTCTTTTCAAAAGCTATTTATGTAATAGTAATACTCTCAATTTCTTTGAATTTGTTACTTTATTTAAATATAGAGAAGGTCTTAGATTTAATAAATGTAAAAGATGAATTAAGAGTTGAAACCCTAAATTATCTTCCTACTATTTTAAAATTTTTACCATTTCTGATGGTAGGGATTACTGTTGATTATTTTGTAAAAGTAGATGAAAACCCAAATTTATCTTTTTTGGCTTTAGTTATAAGTTCACTTGTAAATATTGTTCTAGATTATATTTTTATAGTAAAACTTGATTGGGGCATAAATGGTGCTGCATATGCTACTGGTATTTCACAAGTTGTTATTTTATTTGTTTTACTTCCACATTTTTTTATGAAAAAGACAACACTTAGATTAATAAAACCAAAGGGGAGTTTTTTAAGTATATTTAATGCTTTAAAAAATGGTTCTTCTGAGTTTGTAAATGAATCATCAGTAGGTATTACCATCTTAATTTTTAATTATATTTTGCTAAAAAACTTTGGTCCTTTGGGTATTGCTTCATTTACTATTGTTGGTTATTTTATAACAATTAGCATTATGACTAGTTATGCTGTTTCAGATTCTTTGCAAGCTATTATTAGTAAGAATTATGGTGCACAATATTTCAATAGAATGAAAAGTTTTTTAAAATTAGGATTAGTAAGTATTTTATGTGTAGAAATAGTTTTAACTCTATTTGTGATAATTACCCCAGAGTCATTGATAGATATCTTTATCAATGATAATGATATAAAAACAAAAGAGATAACATTAAAATTCATCTCATATGTATGGCCAGCTTTTATTTTTTCAGGCTTAAACATGTTAGCAAGTGCATATTTAACATCAATACAAAAACCACTTTATTCTGGACTAATAGCTATTATGAGAAGTTTTATTTTTCCTATGATATTTATTTTTACTTTACCTTTTGTTTTTGGGAATATAGGAATATTTATAGCCTTGTCTTGCGCAGAGATAGTTACTTTTATTTTCGCTTTTAGATTTTTTATGAAAAATAGACCAAGTGTTTTAGCTAAATTTGTTTAGCCTACATGTTGATAATGGAATATTTTAAAATTGATAAAACTAATCATAGTTTTCAAGTTTATTAAATTGATGAATTATAAGTCTATTTTTATCAATTTTTCCTATAATATTTTTCTTTATTAAATCATTCATAATAGTTGATACTGTTTGACGCTTTGATCCAATAAAACTTGAAAGATCTTTAATAGATAAATTTAAATCTATGCAATATTTGCCATCTATTAATGTATCTTGTGTTGTAGCAATTTCCATTAGAAATAATGCAACTTTTCTTTTACAAGATTTAAAAACAAGATTTTTAATTATATTTCTTTCTAGTTCTGCTCTGTGTTTAAGAGATCTAATAACAGAGGTAGAAAACTCTTTATTAGCAAACAAATAAGTAAATTTCTCTGCATCAATTAAATAAACTTCACTATCTTCTAAAAATTCAATACTACATGAAGTCTCAGGAATAATTATATTGTTCTGTTTTAAAAAATATAAAACAAACTCTTCTCCATCTTCATAAATCATGGCTTTTGCTTTTCCACTTTTAAATACATAAAGTGTCAAAGTTCCATCTTCATACTCTAAAGCTCCTTTTTTAAACTTCTTTGTTTTTAATGAAGAAAAATCCTCTTCAGACAAAATCTCTGTTAAATTAATTGAATCAATTCTTAATCTATTGGAATCCATTTTCATCCTTAAAGTAAAAGTATCTTTTAAGCTTAACTTCAAAAATACTAGCAATATTATTCTTTTGTTATCATAAAGCTAAATAAATTTATCAAAATCTACTTATTAAAAATAATTATTATTAAATAATTATATATCTAATAAAATAATTTTATGTAAAAAATTATGGGAAAAGTGTCAGCGATGTGACAGAAATAAAAATAATTTACTCTATATAGCCTCATGAATTCGACATTATTGATAAAAAATCATATCTTAAAGTTATTTTAAATTTTAAAACTTTTTTTATTTTGTCATATCCCTGACAGAAAAAAAATTATTAATATATTAAAATTTTGGAAGTTTTTAAATTATATTTAAGTATTTATACTACTTATAATTTTTAAAGTATTAAGACAGAAGTGAAGAATAAGAAAAAAATTGGTGCAGTTAGTGTGATTATATATTTATCAACTAGTTGCTTAAATGAAAAAAATTATACTTTTCAAAATTCGTGATTAAACAGATGTGCAAATGCATCTATCTGAATTAAATCAAACATTAAGGAGATAGTTATGAGCTTAGCGTTGAATAATAAATTTGTTGTTGCAAATCCAAATACTTGCATAGGGTGTGCTACATGTATGGCGGCATGTTATGAGTCTGCATACGAAAGAGGTAAATTAGCAGTTCCAAGATTAGTTGTGACTAGAACATTTAGTGGAACGGTACCTAATATATGTAGACAATGTGATGATGCCCCTTGTGCAAATGTTTGTCCCGTTGGGGCATTGGAGTTTGGTAAAGATTCTATTTTAGTGCACGAAGAGTTATGTATAGGTTGCAAAATGTGTACTTTAGTTTGTCCTTTTGGTGCAATTAGACCAGAAGCAGAGCTAATGCCTTCTGTTGACTATATTACTGAACCTAAATATAACTTAGGTATTGAATCAGAAGTTGGTGCAAAAAGTATTGCGGTTAAATGTGATTTATGTATAGGAAGAGAAGATGGCCCAGCCTGTGTTGAAGTTTGTCCAACAGAAGCTTTATCTTTTGCAAATAATAATAATGCCATTGATGATACTGCAAAAAGAAGTATTGAAGTTTATATAAAAGAAAGAGCAAAATTTTTGTAAAGGATAATTTATGACACAAGTATATTTTTTATATCTTATTGGATGTGTTATTTCATTATTATTATATAAACAAAATAGAATTGCTGGAAAAATAGGATTTAGTATATCTGCAATCGCCTCTGCTTATGCAGTATTTTATTTTTTGATGAATTTAGGACAAACAAGTAGTTTTAGTATGTTTGAGAGTTTACTTTATAGTCCAAAATTTATATTAAATCCATTGGGAAACTTTTTTTCATTTGTGGTTTCTCTTATTTCACTAGCTTCATCTGTGTATGCAATACAATATTCACAAGAGTATGAAAATAAAGGAAGTCTTGCTGTTATGGCAAGCATGTTTAATGCCTTTATTTTATCAATGCTTTTATTAATTTCATCATCAGATGTATTTTGGTTTATAATTTTTTGGGAATGTATGACAATAATTTCTGCTTATTTAATTTGTTTTAATGATTCGAAAGCTTCATTAAAAGCAATTATGATTTATTTAGGAATTGCACACATCGGAGCTATGTGTATCACAGCAGCATTTTTATTGCTAGCTTCACAAAGTGGTTCATTAGAATTTAGTTCTTTTGAAAATGTAACTTTATCTCCAATTATGGCAAGTATTATTTTTATTCTTGCATTTATTGGGTTTGGTTCAAAAGCAGGGATGTTCCCTATGCATGTTTGGTTGCCAAAAGCTCACCCAGCAGCTCCAACTAATGTTTCAGCACTAATGAGTGGGGTTATGATAAAAATTGCAATATTTGGAATTATCAAATTTTGTTTATGGCTTCCAGTGATGCAATGGTGGGGCTTATTAATTATTGTTGTTGGTGCAATATCTGCAATATTAGGTGTACTTTATGCTTTAGTGCAACATGATTACAAAGCACTTTTAGCATATCACTCTGTTGAAAATATAGGAATTATTTTATTAGGTATTGGAACAGGAGTATATGGAATCGCTGCAAATATGCCAACCTTAGCAGCTGTAGGTTTTTTAGCTGGTTTATATCATGTCTTAAACCATGCGACTTTCAAAGGTTTATTATTTTTAGGTGCGGGAAGTGTTTTATATAGTACACACACAAAAGATATGGATGCCTTAGGTGGATTAGCTAGAAAAATGCCTTTAACAGCATTTGCATTTTTAATTGGTTCTTTATCAATTACAGCAATTCCTCCATTAAATGGTTTTATTAGTGAATGGTTTACTTATCAAGGAATGATTCAAGGTGCCTTATCTGAATATGTAAGCAGTAGAGTTGTTTTTACAATCTCCATAATAGCACTAGCCCTAACAGGCGCATTAGCAATTATGTGTTTTGTAAAAGTTTATAGTGTTATTTTTGGTGGTGTACCAAGAGATCAAAAAATCTTTCAAAAAGCAAAAGAAGTCCCTATGACTATGGTTATTGGAATGTTTATTTTAGTTGCTGGATGTGTCGCTTTTGGATTAGGAGCAAATGTAGTAGTTGAAAATATTATGCTTGTAATTTCATCTTTTTCAAAAACATATAATGCAACAAATGGGATTATCGTAACTTCACCAATTGGCTCAATTGTATCACCAGTTTTAATAGCTGCAGTTATAGCAGTTAGTTTATTACTTCCTTTACTAATAGTCAAATTATCAAAAGCAAATAAATCAAAACCTAGATTAACAGATCCATGGGCTTGTGGTTTTAAATATGATAGTCGAATGCAAATGACAGCTTCACCTTTTACAGGTGATTTAAGAAGACTTCTTAATTGGTTATACAAAAGTGAAACAAAAGTTATAGACCAAGGTTATTTTAAACCAGTTGTATATGAAACACATGCAAAAGATGTTTGGTGGAGTTATTTATATGAACCAGTAATTAAATTAACTCTTAATACAGCAAAATTTGTTGCAAAAATGCAAAATGGAAATGTAAATGCGTACTCATTATATATCTTACTTGCTTTATGCCTTTTTGTTGGTATTAGCTACATTATTTAAAGGACAAGTTATGAGTAGTATATTTTTTATGATTATTCAAGTTATTGCAATTGTTCTTGTTGCTCCTTTATTTGATGGAATGGCTAGAAAATTAAGAGCAAAACTTCAATCAAGAGAAGGTATCCCTGATTTTTTCCAAACATATAGGGATATTTATAAATTGATGAAAAGAGCAAGAACCGGACCAAATTGTGCCCATTGGGTTTTTAAAACAGGACCTTATACTCTGTTTGCAACAGGTGCAGCATTGTTAGCAGCTATTCCAATTACATATAGCACTAATACTTTTGCAGGTGCTTACTCAGATATTCTAGTATTTATTTATTTAGGTGCCTTATTAAGATTTATATTTGGTGCAACATCAATTGACTCTGGAAATCCATTTGCAGGTGTTGGTGGAGGAAGAGAACAAATAATTGGTATTTTTGTTGAGCCAGTTATGATGATTAGTTTGTTAGTTGTTATTTTATTAGCAAGCACTACTAATTTAGTTGAAATTCAACATATGGTGAGAACAGGACAAATTGGTTACCAAACACCAGCCTTTGCCGTTGCGTCAATATCATTTTTATGGGCAATGTATGTGGAAGCTGGAAGAAATCCATACGATTTAGCAGAAGCAGAACAAGAGTTACAAGAGGGTGTATTAGGTGAATATTCTGGTTCAGATTTTTCCCTTGCACATGCAGCTTTAATTTTAAAACAATTTGCAATGATAGGATTATTCCTTAGTATTTTTGAACCTTGGAATTTTGAGAATCCATTTTTAGCACTTATTGGTTTTATTTTTAAAGCAGGAGTTTTTTATGTTGCCGCTGTTTTTATTGACAACTTTGGCCCAAGATTTAAAATATTGACAAGTTTTAAAAATAGTGCAATTCCTCCATTGATTGTTTCATTTATTGCACTTATTTTATATGTTGTAGGAGTTTAAGATGATTGATATACTAAGTATTTTATCAATAGTTTTAATTATTAGTTCACTTTGTGTATTTGGAATCAGAAATTATAAAACAGCCATATATGCATATTCATTTCAAACATTTATATTAGTATTGATATTTTTATATCTTTATGCAACATACTCAGCAAATGAATTAGGTGGATGGGCAATTATTGCATTTTTTACAAAAGTTATGTTTGTTCCATTTATATTATTAAGATTAATAAAAAAAATAAATGTTGTTCATGAAGATGAACCAGTACTTGGATTCTTTGTTAGTCCAATTGTTGCTATTGCTTTTTCTTTAGCTATTGCAATGGCTTTATATCCAATTTATTTAGAATTTTCTTTGATAAAAGAGCATATTCCATTAATTGCATCTATTACAATTTTTATGATAGGTATATTTGGATTTGTTTTAAGAAACTCTGCAATTAAACAAATACTTGCGTATTGTACTTTTGAAAATGGTATTCATTTATCACTTGCTCTAATGGCATACAATTCACCAGAAATTGTTGAACTTGGAATCTTAACTGATGCACTGTTTGCTGTAATTATTTTAGCAATCTTTGCACAAAGATTTTATAAATATTTTGGTTCTTTAGATGTTTCTAAAGCAACTGAATTGAAAGGATAAGTTATGGATATGCAACAATTATTAATTCTATTAATGCTTATTCCCTTAGTTTCATCAGTTGTTATTTGGTTTTGTGTAAATAATTATAAACTTTTGAGTACTTTACATGTGATTGCTTCAATACTTACAACAGTCGTAGGTTTAATGGCAGTTTCAAATGTAGTAAATGGAACAACATATTTTCTTTTTGATGATATGTTTTTTCTTGATTCTTTAGGCGCAGTATTTATCTCTCTAATAGCAGTAACAGGCTTATTAGTAAATTTATATTCTGTTAAATATATGCAATGGGAAATTAACAATAAGCATTTAGTTGTAAAAGATACGAAATTGTTTTTTTCATTATTCCACTTGTTTGTTTTTACAATGACTTTCTCAGTGCTTTCAAATAATATTGCATTGATGTGGGTAGGAATTGAAGCTACAACTTTATCTTCTGTATTTATGGTTGCTTTACATAAAAGTAGCAAATCAACTGAAACTGGATGGAAATATATAGTTATTTGTAGTATTGGTTTGGCTTTTGCTTTATATGCAACTGTATTGCTTTATAGTGCAGGGTTTAATGTAATCAATGACAGCCACAGCGCGATGCTTTGGACAACTATAATGACACATGCTAAAGATATAGATCAAGATGCATTAAAACTTATATTTGTTTTTGCTTTGATTGGTTTTGGAACAAAAGCTGGGCTTGCACCAATGCATACTTGGTTACCAGATGTTCACGCAGAAGGTCCAGCACCATCATCAGCAATGCTTTCAGGAATACTTTTAAAATGTGCAATATTAGGACTTATTAGATATTACGCAATTGTAGGGAACTCATTTGCAGGATTTGAATATGTTCAAACAATGATGATTTTTAGTGGATTGATTACTATATTTATAGCATCATTTTTTCTTCTTGTTCAACATGATGTAAAAAGAATGTTTGCTTATCACTCTATTGCACATATGGGTGTTATCGCTTTTGGTTTAGGAATTGGTGGACCAATAGGATTATTTGCTGCACTATTTCATGCTTTAGCACACTCAGTTACAAAAGCCTTAGCTTTTTGTGTAACAGGAAATATGATTCAAATATATGGAACAAGAGATATGAGAAAAATGGGTGGATTAATAAGAATAGCTCCTATTACAGCGATTTTATTTGGAATTGCTGTTTGTTCTTTAGTAGGTGTTCCTGGTTTTGCAATATTTGTAAGTGAATTCTTGATGATAAAACAAGCAATTATTAACAATATGAATGTCGAAGTGATTTTATTTATCATAGGACTTATAATTATTTTTATTGCTGACTTTTCACACTTTAATCTTGCTACATTTGGAGAAAGTAATTCAAGAGTATTAAGAAAAGAATTACCAATGAGTGCTAACTTACCTTTAATAGGATTAGGAGCATTAATTATGGTATTTGGATTATTTACTATTGAACCTTGGTTTACACTGCTTAAAAATGCAGCAAATATTATCATGGGAATTTAAGGAGCTATGTTATGAAAATAGGTGATAAATTAATAAATAAAGTGAAAGAAAAAATAACAATTCACGAAATATATAGACAACCAGAAGATCAAATTACAATAACTGTTGATAGAAATGATTTACCAGAAACTGTGAGAATTTTATATTATGATTTAGGTGGTTGGTTATCAAGCATGATTCCAAATGATGAAAGACAAATAAATGGTAATTTTGCTCTTTATTATGTTTTATCAATGGAAGGTGGAAAAATGACTCTTGAAGATGAGTTACCACAAAATGAAAAATGTTGGATTACAGTTAAAACTTTTATTCCAGCAAATGACCCAACTTTTCCATCCGTAACTTTAAAAGTTCCTGCTGCTGTTTGGTATGAAAGAGAAGCATATGATATGTTTGGTTTAACCGCAATTGGTTTACCAGATCCTAGAAGATTGGTTGTATCTGATGATTGGCCAGAGGGTTTATTTCCATTAAGAAAAGATGCTATGGATTATAGACATAGACCAGATCCCGTTGATCATAAAGATGAACCTGAAGCAAAATTTCTAAAACCAGAAGGTGCAGGAGTACTTGATGTTCCCTTAGGACCTTTACATATTACAAGTGATGAACCAGGTCACTTTAGATTGTATTGTGATGGAGATACAATTATTGATGCAGATTATAGACTTTTTTATCAACACAGGGGTATGGAAAAACTAGCAGAAAATAGAATGAATTATGACCAAATGGGATACTTAGCAGAGAGAGTTTGTGGTATCTGTGGTTATGCTCATGCTATTGGTTGTATAGAAGCTGCAGAAAAAGCAATTGGTTTAGAAATACCACTAAGAGCTCAAGCTATGAGAGTAATTTGTCTAGAAATAGAGAGACTTCATTCCCATTTATTAAATATAGGTCTTGCCTGTGAAGTAACTGGAAATGTAAATGCTTTTATGCATATTTTTAGAATTAGAGAATTTTCTATGGAATTAGCTCAATTAGTAACAGGTGGTCGTAAAACATACGGAAATGTTGTTATGGGTGGATTAAGAAGAGATATGACAGGAACTGAGATTAAAAAAAGTCTTGAGTTATTAGAAACGATTGAAGAACAAACTAAAGAAGTTTGGGAAGCTGTTATGGATGATAAAAATCAAGTTGATAGATGGAAAGGTGTAGGACTTTTAGATAAACAAGTAGCAAGAGACTTTTCTCCCGTTGGTCCAAATATTAGAGGATGTGGTTTTAAAAGAGATTCAAGATATGACCATCCATATGATTTTTTAACACAATTAGATTTTGAAATACCAACTGAAAATGGATGTGATGTATTTGCAAGAGAAACTGTTAGATATAGAGAATTATTAGAATCAGTATCTATTATAAGACAGTGTTTTGAGATGATGCCAGGAGGTTTAACTGTAATTAAACCACAAACCATGATTAAACCAGGTGCATATGCAATTGGCAATGATGAAGCACCAAGAGGTGAAAATATCCATTGGATTATGCATGGAAATGCACAAAAAGTATATAGATGGAGATGTCGAGCTGCGACATATAACAATTGGACATCTTTAAGATATCAGTTTAGAGGAAATACTATTGCTGATGCTGCACTTATTGTTTGTTCTTTAGATCCATGTTATTCTTGTACAGAAAGAGTAACTGTTGTTGATATTAATAGTAAAAAAACAAAAATATTAACTTATCAAGATTTGAAAAGATATTCACAATCTTCGAAAAATCATCCATTGAAAAATATGTAGGAGTAAGAGATGAAACTACTAGATATGACAAAAAAATATGGGAAAGCAACTTATAAATATCCTTTAGAACATTATGAAGTATCTGAAGGATTTAGAGGAAAACCATCATATACATATGATAACTGTATAGGTTGTACAGCTTGTGGGGTTGCTTGTCCATCAAATGCAATAAATGTAAAACTAAATGAAGATAAAACAAAACTTGTATGGGAATTTGATGCTGCGAGATGTATTTTTTGTGGTAGATGCGATGAGGTTTGTCCTACTGGTGCAATTGTTCTTTCTCAAGAGTTTGAATTAGCTGTTAAGTTTGATAAAAATAACTTGAAGGAAAGAGGAGAGCTTGATGTTGAATATTGTGAAGTTTGCAATAAACCATTTACAACTAAAAGATTAATCTCTTACATCTTACATAGATTAGAAAAAGTTGGTTGGGACAAAGAAACTTTAGGTGAAAAAGTAAAATATGCAAAAACTTGTCCTACTTGTAAAAGAGAAGAAAAAGTTGAAGTTATAACAAAATATTTAAAAAGGGGTACAAAATGAGTAAAACATATGTAGTACCAACAGAAATAGAAAATTCAAATACTCTTGAAGCCAAACTTGAACATTTAAAAAATATTAAAAGAAGTTTCAATGTATATAGGGTGGATTGTGGCTCATGTAATGGTTGTGAAATTGAAGTGTTTGCAGCTATTACACCAATGTGGGATCCAGAAAGATTGGGATTTAAACTAGTAGCTAGTCCAAGACATGCAGATATTTTACTTTGTTCAGGACCAGTTACTAGACAAATGTATTATCCACTCTTAAGAGCATATGAAGCAACTCCAGATCCAAAAGTAGTAGTAGCAATTGGTGCTTGTGGTTCTAGTGGAGGAATATTTCATGATGCTTATAGTGTTTGGGGTGGAATTGACAAAGTTATACCTGTAGATGTTTATATTCCAGGATGTCCTCCTCATCCTGCAACTATTATACATGGATTGGCTTCTGCTCTTGGAATTTTAGATCAAAAACTACAATTCAAGGAGCATACACAAGATAGCGATGAAGCAATTCTTGTAGAAGATTCATTAATAGGAAATATTCTTTTTGAAAGAGATATTTTAATCGAATCAAAAAGACTGATGAGTTATTTTTTTGGAAGAAAACTTTATGAAAAATATATAAGTGCACTAAAAAAATCAACTGATATTAAAAATATTAAAAAAACTAAGGAGGTAATTGAAATATATAGTAGTGAAGAAGAAGATTCAAGATATGAAGAGTGTATGAAAAGACTTCATAATAATGTTTATTTGAGATATATGAAACAGTTTGCACCCATAAAAGACGATTATAAATTTATAATATAAGAAGTTTAAGATGATTGAAATATGTAAATTAACAAAAAGAAGAGTGGAACCCACATCAAATGAGTTACCTCAAAAATATGAACAAGTGAAAATTTTTTCTATGTCTGTTGGCCATGGTGTTGGCACAATTGATTTTATGGAATGTATAGAAGAGATAAAAGAAGAAGATTACAAAAAACTTATAGAACAATGTGAGGATTATGCACAGTTTAAATTAGGAAATTTAACTAAATATTTTGAAGTTGAAATTTTCCCAGAACATGCACAGAAATTAATTCCCCAAATGCCAGATTGTTCTTTAAAAGATATTTTTTCTTCTTTAGAAGAAGGTTTTATTGTTATAAGGAAAAGTATATGAAAAAAGCAATTCTTACAATAGGAAATACCTTAAGAGGTGATGATGGGATTACTTCATATTTAGGAAAATTAATTGAAGGTGAAGATTCTTTAGATTGGAAGATATTTTATGGTGAAGATGTTCCAGAGAGTCAATTCCATAAAATTAGAGAATATGAACCCGATTTAGTTGTTGTTGCCGATGCAATGACAGGAATGAAAATAGGACAAGTGGAAGTTATTGATATTAGCAATGAAAGAGATTATATGTATTCAACACATAATCTTCCAGCACCAATATTAATGAGTTATTTAAAAGGATTTTGTAAAAGCGTTCTTTTTTTAGGTCTTACAGTAGATTTAGAAAATGTATTAGAGATTAATGAGAATATTTCAAAAGAAGCTGAATTTACAGCTAGAAATGCATTGAAAAAAGTTTTTGAAATTGATTCAATTTTTGATAATAATTAAAAAAGGAATAAATTATGTTATCACCAGCAGATACAGCACAGTCGTTATTTAGTGGGATGAGTCATAAAGCAAAAATGCCAATAGTAAGTATTATATTCTTATCTATTATGGCAGGTGGCTCAATAGCAATGGGTGACATTTTTTGGGCCCATTCAACAGTTGGCGTTGCCAAAGCATCTTCTCCTGGAATTGCAAACTTTATTGGAGGAGTTGCCTTTTCAGTAGGACTTATGATGGTTGTTTTTTTTGGAGGACATTTATTTACAAGTTCTTTGATGACAGGAGTTTCAACAATAGACCATAAATTGACATTTTCAAAAATGATTGCTTATTGGGTTATTGTTTGGATTTTCAATTTTATTGGAGCTGCAGTAGTTGCTTATATGTATTATAGGTCACAACTGCCACTTAAATATGATGGAGAGATATTACATCACTTCCTTGTATTAGGTGTGGGAAAAAATAGTTTGTCATTTGAAGCAGCATTTATAAGAGGAATATTTTGTAATGTTTTTGTATGTATGGCAGTTTGGGCTGCGACTGGTGCTTCTGATGCTGCTGGTAAAGTTTTATCAATATTGTTTATCATTGCGGCATTTGTAGGTTCAGGTTATGAACACGTTGTGGCAAATATGTTTATTTTTACAGAAGCATTATTGGCAAAAGCACATTATTTACATGAAGTAGGAGGAACAATTCAGGCCTTGTCAGAACATATGAATATCTCTGTAGAGAAATTGGAAGCATTGAGTTTTACAAAAATCTTCCCTAATAATTTATTACCAGTTACTTTGGGAAATATTGTTGGTGGATTGTTTTTTGTTGGTGTAATAGGATTTATGTCTCATAAGACAGATATGAAAAAATAAAAAGGTGAATATTATGAAAGAAACAAATGTTATTTGTCCATATTGTGGAACAGGATGCGGAATTAAATTAACTTCGCATGATAATAAAATTGTAAAAATAGAGGGTGTTAAAGAAAATCCAGTAAATGAAGGACATTTATGTCTTAAAGGATTATATGGATGGGATTATGTTGAGTCAAAAGATAGATTAACAAAACCTTTAATTAGAAAAAAAGATGGTGTTTTCTCTAAAGAAGGAACTTTTGAAGAATCTTCATGGGATGAAGCATTATCATTAGTTGTTTCAAAAATGAAAGAAGCTAAAGAAACATATGGTGCAGATTCAATAGTTGGAAATTTTTCAGCTAGATGTACTTTAGAAGAAAATTATTTAGCACAAAAATTTATGAGAGCAATCATTGGTACAAATAATGTAGATCATTGTGCCAGAGTTTGTCATGCACCTACAGTAGCCGGTCTGGCTAAAACAATAGGTAATGGTACAGCAACAAACAGTTTCACTGAATTTGAAGATCATACAAATTGTATTATGATGATAGGTTCAAATCCTGAAAATGCACATCCCATTGCAGCTATGTATATACAAAGAGCTATTAATAGAGGAGCAAAACTTATAGTAATAGATCCTATTAGAACAGAATTTGCACAAAAAGCAGATGTATTTATTCAATTACCTCCTGAATATAATATTCCAATTATAAATGCATTGATTAATCATATTATTGCAAAAGATTTGTATGATAGAGAGTTTGTAGAAAATTATACTCATGGTTTTGAATATTTAAAAGAAGCAGTAAAAGATTACACTCCTCAAAAAGTTTCTGAAATGACAGGAGTTGATGCTAAATTATTAATCAAAGCAGCAGAATTATATGCAACTGTAAGTCCAGCTGCAATCACTCATGGTATGGGTGTTACTCATTTTAATCATGGTGTTGGTAATGTTTGTGATATTTCGAATATTATGTTAATAACTGGAAATATTGGAAAAGTGGGAGCAGGGGATTTACCACTTAGAGGTCAACAAAATGTTCAAGGTGCCTGTGATATGGGTGTATTACCAAATATATATCCAAACTTGAAACTTGTTACTAGTTTAAAAGAAAAAGCATTCTTTGAAGAATTTTGGGACTGTAAACAACCTTTAAGTACAAAAATTGGTATTCATAAAACAGAAGTTCCTGATGCAATTATGGATGGAAGAGTAAAAGTCTTTTATACAATAGGTGAAAATCCTGTTATGTCAGAACCAAATACAAATCACTTCTTAAAAGGTATATCAAAACTTGATTTTTATGTTGTTCAAGATATTTTTATGACAGAAACTGCACTTAAAGCAGATGTTGTTTTTCCAGCAGTTAGTGTGGGAGAAAAACAAGGATGTTATTTAAATGCTGAAAGAAGAGTTCAACTAAATGATAAAACATTAGATCCAAAAGGTGAGGCTAAACAAGATTGGGAAATCATTTGTGAATTAGCAAAAAGATTTGGTGCTACTGATTTTGAGTATGAAAAACCTGAAGATATTTGGAATGAGGTAAGAAAAGCAGATCCTGTAAGATTTGGTGGTATTAGTTATGCAAGACTACAAGGAAAAGAAGGTATTGCATGGCCATGTCCAACTGAAGATCATCCTGGAACACCAAGTTTATATATGGATAAAAAGTTTTTTACTAAAGACACAAAAGCAAATCTGGTACCTGTAATATTTGTTGATGATAAAGAAAATATGATTGATGCAGAAACTGAATTAAGAAAAAAACTTGATCTTCCAGAAAACTATCCTTGTATGATAGGTTCTGTTGATGAAAAAGTAGATGAAATGTATCCTATATCATTATTAACAACAAGAAAAGTATATCAATATACTGTTGGAACAATGACAAGACGATCAAAAGTTATTGAATACGGTGGTGATTCACATGGACCATCAGCAGAAATACATCCTGATTTAGCAAAAAGATATAATCTTAAAAATCATGACTTTATAAAAGTTGAGAGTAGATATGGTTATATTGCACTATTAGTAGAAATAACAGAAGTAGTTCCAAATAATATTATGCAAATGGCATTTCATTATTGGGAAGGATTATGTAATGAGCTAACAAGTGGTGGTTGGGACTATACAACAAAAACACCAACTTATAAAGCAGCTGTAAGAATGGAAAAAATTACTCAAGAAGAGTATAGTACTATTATGGGTCTTAAAAAAATGAAATTTAAAACTTCAAAAATAATTTATGACGATTATCATCATGAATAAGTAAAAAAGAGGACTCCCTCTTTTTTACTATTACTTAATTAATGATTCTTTTGTTTAGATTGATATTTATTACAAATAATTTAGTATGAAAGTTTTTACAAACTAATTAAAAATTAATTAGTTTTATCTATACAAAATACTTTATCTACTCTTTCCCCTGTTCTATAATTTAGAACATTTTCTATTTTATATTTTTTGTTTAATTTTGTACAATCCTCGATTGTAGTTTCATTAGATGTACACGAAATAAAAAGTACAGAATAAAATAATAATATTAATAATTTCATTAGGTTTCCTATATAATAGGATTATTATAGCATATAATTTATTAAATAATAAAATATAACAACAATGAAACTGATAATATATATTAATATAGATAATTTTTTAATAATATTTGATTTTAAATTGAAGCTTCTCCTTAAACTTATAAAAAATAGAATATCTCTTAAAAGTTTTTGCCTTTATTATATAAATCTGTTAAAATATTTATTAAAAATTTGGAGTAAAAATGACAAAAGAAATGTATTATATATTAATATCTAGTTTAATAATTATTCTAATGATATATATCTTTTATGTAGAATATCTTAAACGAAATAGAGCAAAGTTAATTGATACTTATATTTTTCCAAGTAAAATCACTGATACTATAAAATCTACATATCCCCATTTAACTGATAATGAGATTAATTTGGTTTTAGATGGATTAAAGGAATATTTTTATGTATGTAATGATGTAGGGGTAAAAATGACAGCAATGCCTTCTAAAGTAATAGGTGTTGCTTGGCATAGTTTTAGTTTGCTTACAAATGAATATGGTGATTTTTGTAATAAAGCATTTCCTGATTATTTATATTATTCACCAGCTGAGTGTATGAAAAGTTACTCATTTGCACAAGAAAGTCTTCAAAAAACTTGGACATTCGCATGTTTACGTGAAAATATTAAACCCAATACACCTCATAAAATTCCATTATTATTTCAACTTGATAAAGATTTAAAAATTAGTGATGGCTTTTTTTATTCTTTAGAGTGTAATAAAGAGGGAGAATATTGTGTTAAAAATATTGGTTTTTACAGATCTGATTATGCAGGAAATGATTAATAATGGAAAACTTGAAATTTTAAATCTAGAGTAGTTAGATTTTGAGTGAAGTTCAAGGCAAAAAGAGAGTTTAAAACGGAGCGTACAACGAAGGTACGTGAGTATTTAAATTCTCTTTTTAACGCAGAAATACGCCAAAAGATGACTGCTATATCTTTAAAACTGCCATGAATGCTTCTTGTGGAACATTAACCTTTCCTATAGCTTTCATTCTTTTCTTCCCTGCTTTTTGTTTCTCAAGCAATTTTCTTTTTCTCGTAATATCCCCACCATAACATTTAGCAGTTACATTTTTACCTGTAGATTTTACAGTCTCTCTTGCAATGATATTAGATCCAATAGACGCTTGTATTGCTACTTCGAATAGTTGTCTTGGGATTAACTCTTTTAAGGCTTTGATAAACTCTCTACCTTTACTAAGGGCTTTATTTTCTGGAACTATGATTGATAAGGCATCAACAATTTCCCCTGCTACTTTTATATCAAGTTTTTGTAAAACACCTGGTCTAAAACCTATTGGTTCATAATCAAAAGATGCATAACCTTTTGTTGTTGATTTTAATTTATCGTAAAAATCCATAACGATTTCATTCATAGGTAAATCATAATCAAGTAATACTCTAGCACCAATATAGTCCATTTTATTTTGAATACCTCTTTTATCATTTAGAAGTTTTATTACATTTCCTAAAAATTCATCTGGTACTAAAATTGTAGCTTTTACATATGGTTCAAATATTGTTTTTACTTGACTTGGTTCTGGAAGTTCAGAAGGATTTCTAATAACTATCATTTCCCCATTTGTTTTTTCAATCTCATAAATAACTGTTGGTGCTGTTGCTATTAAATCAAGATTAAACTCTCTTTCAAGTCTCTCTTTGATAACTTCCATGTGAAGCATTCCTAGAAAACCTGCTCTAAATCCACTTCCTAGTGCAGCAGAACTCTCTGGTTCAAAAGAGATAGATGAGTCATTTAATTGAAGTTTTGTAAGAGCCTCTCTTAAATCTTCAAATTTATCAGTTTCGATTGGATAAATACCAGCAAATACGAAAGGTTTTGCAGGCTCAAATCCATCAATGATTTCAGCTGTTGGATTTTTAGCATCAGTCATAGTATCACCAACTGCAATACCATCTAATGTTTTAAGTCCAAGAACTACGATACCGATTTCACCTGTTTTGATTTCATTTGTATTTTGTCTTTTTAACGGATGAGGATACATAAGATTTAAAACAGAATGTTCAACTTTTGTATTCATCATTCTAAGCATTTGACCTTTTTTGATACTTCCATCATAAACTCTTACAAGAGCCAAAGCACCAAGATAGTTATCAAACCATGAATCATAAATAAGTGCTTTTGTTGGAGCTTCTTCATCACCTTTTGGACAAGGAACTCTATCAACTATAGAATCAATTAATTCTCTTACCCCAAGACCTGTTTTTGCACTAATTAAATTATGATATGTACAATCAAGTCCAATAGCCTCTTCAACTTCTTCTAAAACTCTATCTGGATCAGCACTTGGAAGGTCGATTTTATTTACAACTGGAAGAAGTTCTAAATCGTTATCCATAGCAATATATACATTTGCAATAGTTTGTGCTTCAACACCTTGAGTTGAATCTACAATTAAAAGTGCACCCTCTGATGATGCTAAAGAACGGCTAACTTCATATGAAAAGTCCACATGACCTGGAGTGTCAATTAGATTTAAAACATAGTGTTGACCATCTTTTACATAATCTAGTCTTACACTTTGAGCTTTGATTGTAATACCACGCTCTTTTTCTATATCCATTGTATCCATCATTTGAGCAGACATATCTCTATCTGCTACTGAACCACACTCTTGTATAATTCTATCAGCTAGAGTTGACTTCCCATGGTCAATATGAGCGATAATTGAAAAGTTTCTTATATTTGCTTGCAAAATAAATCCTATGTTTATATTAATGTTCGCGATTATATCTAAAAAATTGTAATGATAATGTTAAGAGAGTAAAAAGTAGTGATTTTAGGCAAAAAGCCTAAAATCATGTGTGATTATTTTGAGACAGTAGCTTCAATTCTTCTATTTTGAGCTCTTCCCTCTTTAGTTTTATTAGTTGCTTTTGGTCTTGTTTCACCATATCCAATAGTTTTTAATCTAGCAGGATCAACATCATATTTTTTCAATGCTTCAAATGCAGAATTTGCTCTTCTTTTTGATAACCATAAATTATATTTTTCAGTACCAGTGTAGTCAGTGTGACCTTCAATAGTAGCTTTTAATTTTGGATGTTTATTTAAGAATTCTGCAAATTCTTTGATTCTATGTTTATATTTCTCATCTATGATTGAAGAATCAATTGGGAAATGAACTTCTAAATCAAGCATAACAATACAACCATTTTTATCAACATTTGCACCTCTCATAGTATCAGGACATTGGTCTAATGAGTCAATAACACCATCATTGTCTGAATCTAGAACTTTAGGTTCTTCTACTTTTTTAGGTTCTTCAATTACAACAGGCTTAGGCTCTTCTTTCATGATAGGAGCAGGAGCTGCTTTTTTACCAAAAGGAATTGCTAATCCAATTGTATAAAGTAAATTGTTATTACCATTATCAAATGATACTAAATGTCTTACATCAGCTTTAATAGCCATATCATTATCTAGTTTATATTTATATCCAAACCCATAATTTGCAAATGGTCCAGTTTCATTACCAAATTGTTCATTATCATAAACTTCAACACCAAGACCAGCTAAGGCATAAAGTGATGATTTAGCATTTAAACTATACTCTTTAATAACATTTGTAAAAACTCTTGTTACTGCTGTATCTTGATTACTATTTTTGTAATCAACATCATCAAGTGTTCTAAGAATTCCTAATTCAATTTGATCAAACATCGAGTCATCTAAATTAAATCCTAAAGAAATACCTGCATTTGCATAATTTCTATCTAAGTCTAAGTTACCTTCTGTAATTGCACCTGAAATCATAGGAGTAACTTCATATTTATATTCACTATTTGCAGCGAATAAAACTGACGAACATACTAAACTTGTCATTAATAGTTTTTTCATTTTTTCTCCTTCTTCTTTTTAATATAACATTTATTTCACAAATATACTATTAACTGATTCATTATTGTGAATTCTTCTAATTGTTTCACCAATAATATTAGAAGCAGTCAACACTGTAATCTTATCATGTTTTTGTTTTAAAGGAATTGTATCAGAAACAACTAACTCATCTAAAGCATCACCTTTATCAAGTCTTTCATAAGCTGGACCACTCAATACACCGTGTGTACAGCATGCCATTACCGAATTTGCACCTTTTCCTTTTAATACTTCAGCTGCTTTTACTAAAGTACCTGCTGTATCTACCATATCATCTACTAAAATTATATCTTTACCACTTACATCACCTATGATATTCATAACTTCTGATTCGTTTGCTTTTTCTCTTCTTTTATCAACTATTACTAAATCATAGTTTAACTTTTCTGCATAAGATCTAGCTCGTGCTACTCCACCAATATCTGGACTTGCAATAATTGGATTAGCAAATTTCTTTGATTTTATATAATCAAGAAACATGATTGAACCAAAAAGGTTATCAGCTGGAATATTAAAAAATCCTTGAATTTGTGCTGCATGTAAATCTATTGTAATTACTCTAGAAATACCAGCTGCTTCTAATAAGTCTGCAACTAATTTCGCAGTAATTGGAACTCTTGGCGCTGCTTTTCTATCTTGTCTTGCATATCCATAATATGGAATAACAGCAGAAATAGATTTTGCACTTGATCTTTTTAATGCATCTACCATAATTAATAATTCCATTAAATTGTCATTTGTTGGAGCACATGTTGGTTGGATAATGAATACATCCATTCCTCTTACACTTTCTGTAATTTTAACAGAAATTTCTCCATCACTAAATTTTGTTAGTTTTGCTGGACTTATTTCGATATTTAGATATTTTGCAACTTTATTAGCAAATTCAGGGTTAGCTGAACCCGTGAATAGTCTGTATCCTCTCATGATTTTCCTTAGGTTTATGTTTATAATTTTTTTGGATTATATCTAAAAGTTTATAAAAATTACTTAGTGCGGATTAATTTGTTTCTTTTATCCATGCACTACCAATAACTTTTTGTTTATCATAAAATACAGCCAATTGACCAGTGGCTACTCCAAAAACAGGTTCTTTCAATGATATATTTACTTTGTCATCTTCAATCTTTATTTCACAAGGTGTTGAAGCTGTTCTATATCTTAGTTTTACTGTGCAATCAAGTTCTTTATCGTCAATAAACATGTTTAGATTATCTGCTATTACATTATTAACTTCTAGGGCTTCTTTTTTACCCACGACAATAGTATTATCTTTTGGATTTAATTTAGTTACAAAGTGAGGTTCATGTGCACCGTTAACTGTAAAACCTCTTCTTTTACCTATGGTATAGTGTGCATAACCTTTATGAACACCCACAACATTTCCTTTTTCATCTAAAACTTTTCCAGGTAGGTCTATTTTTGCATGTTTTTTTACAACATCTGTATAAACAGTTTCTACAAAACAAATCTCTTGTGATTCGTTTTTTTCTGTAATTCTTTTATAAGCAGAATCTAATTGTGCTCCAAATTTAATAATATCTTCTTTTTTATAAGTACTTAATGGAAACATCATATATGGAAGTGCTTCTTTTGGTACTTGTGATAAGAAATAACTTTGATCTTTTGTTTTATCATCAGCTTCATAAAAAAATTCACCATCTGTTTTGGCATAGTGACCAGTTGCTAAATAGTTTGCTCCATGTTCTTTTGCAAAATCTAACATTGCACCAAATTTGATTTGTCTATTACATTTGACACAAGGGTTAGGAGTAGTTCCTTCTAAGTATGAATCTACAAAATAATCATAAACTTCAGCCGTGAATTTATCGGTTAAATCTAAAATGTGATATTTTAAGCTCAAGAAATCAGCTACATCTTTTATATAAGCTAAGTTTTTTTCGTGATATCCGTCAGTTCTATTATGAAGTTTTAAGTATACACCTTCAACTTCATAACCATCTTTTTGCAACATGTAAGCTGTAACTGAAGAGTCAATTCCTCCACTCATGCCTACCATTACTTTTTTAATTTCACTCATATTTTGTCCTATGCATAGTAATTACTTATAAATCCTCCACCAAGACAATAATTACCCTCATATAAAACAAGACTTTGTCCTAAAGTTACAGCTCTTTGTGGCTTGTCAAATTGTACGAGAACTTTGTCTGCATTAACTTCTGTTACAGTACAAGCTTGTTTTTGTTGACGATAACGAATTTGTGCCATCAATTTATCCCCAACTTTAGGTGGCTGTTCTAATACCCAATGCATATGACTAGCTTCAACATTTTGGTTCATAAGTAAGGGGTGATTTGTATCTTGCACAACTACTAAGGTATTATCTTCCATATTTTTTTTTGCTGCATACCATGGATTATGGATGTGACCATCTGATTCAGTCTCTTTAATACCACCAATCCCAATGCCTTTTCTTTGACCTAAGGTATAACAAATAAGACCTTTATGTTTCCCTAGTACTTTCCCATTTTCATCTACTATATTACCTGGAATTGCTTTTAAATGTTGGGTAATAAATTCATCAAATTTTTGTTCGCCAATAAAACATATTCCTGTGCTATCTTTTTTATCACTAACTGGAAGATTGTGTTTTCTTGCTATTTCTCTAACTTCTTTTTTTGTTAAATCTCCAAGGGGAAACATAGCATGAGATAGTTGAACACTAGATAGCGCATGTAAAAAATAACTTTGGTCTTTTGTATTATCTTTTGGAGTATCAAGTACATAGTGGTCTTTGTATTTAGCTATTTTTGCATAATGCCCAGTTGCAATCATATCAGCGCCCATTTTTTTTGCTTCATTTAAAAATACATTGAATTTAATCTCACGATTACAAAGTATATCTGGATTTGGAGTAAGACCTTTTTTTAAACCTTCTAAAAATACATCAAATACTTTTGTTCTGTATTCTTCAACAAAGTCTTTACCAATTACCTCTATGCCAATTAATTCACCTACTTTTTTTGCATCTTCAAATTCAATACGATTAGGGCATTGGCTACCTTTGATTCCATACTCCCAATTACGCATGAATAGGCCTACTACATCATAGCCTTGTTGTTTTAACAGTAAAGCTGTTACTGAAGAGTCAACGCCACCAGACATTCCTACAACTATTTTCTTTTTACCTGCAGGCAGGATTTCATTTTTTTCCATCATTATCTTCCTTAAAAAAGTTCCTTTTTAAAGGAACTATATATTTAATACTTCTTTTAGAAACAAACTCTAAAAGGAACAACGAGTTGTTCTTTTATTCATATATTTTAAAGGAATAATCACTGATTCTCTATTTGCCCAGTCTTTATGAGGAATAATAAGTTTTTCTGTATTTATTTTTTTATTATCAAAAAATATTATATCAATATCTAAGGTTCTAGGCGCATCTTGAAAGGACCGCTTTCTTCCAAATTTTTTTTCATATCTTTGCATAATTTTTAATAAATCATTAGCACAAAGATTTGATTTAAGTCGAATTATACCATTTAAAAAATATTTTTGCTGTAAATAACCAAAAGGAGGATTCAAAAGTAGGGGAGAAGTTTCTAATAAATCAAACCTAGAATCTTTTAATAGACACAAAAACAATTTATCAAATAGTTGTTTTGTATTTCCTATATTTCCCCCAATACCTATGGTTATTAAGTGTCTTTTATTGGAAGTATTTTTTATAAATCTAGGATAATTGGGGGTGTAAAAAAGTGTTAAATCTTTATTTATAGTTTTTTTCATAATTTCCTTAAATAATCTTTACTAAAATACTCAAGAAATAACTAAATTATGAATAAAATAAGTTAATATAATCTTGAGCAATTTTGAAGCTTATAGTATTACAGCTTTTCCATTTTTCATTACAATCGTATCTTCAATTCTTACTCCAAATTCATTTGGAAGGTAAATTCCAGGTTCAATTGTAAAAACCATATTATCTTCAATAACTACATCAGATTTAGAGTTAATATATGGATGTTCATGGATATCAAGTCCTACTCCATGTCCAGTGCTGTGAATAAAATATTTTCCAAAACCAGCTTTTTCAATAACACTTCTTGTTAAATTATCTATATCTTTAGCTTTCATTCCTACTTTTGCATTTTCTATTGCATTTAGTTGGGCTTTATAAACTAAGTCATAGATTTTTTGTTGTTTTTTTGATTTGAATTTTTGTTTTCTAGAAAAACTTAATTCACCACCAAAAGATGCAGTACAAGTTCTATCAGAACAATATCTTTTGTATTTCACTCCAGCATCAACTAAAAGTAAATCATTTTTTTGTAACTTTTTATTTGTAGGAAGAGCGTGTGGTTTTGCTGCATTTTCATTAATAGCAATAATTGGATCAAAACTTAAGTCATATTTTCCCATATTTTTATATGCTTCTACTGCTTTAAAATGAAGCAAGGTCTCTTTTTTATTTAGACCATTTTTATTGATATATTTTGCAAGTCTTTCAAAACCATTTCTTCCAATTTTGGCAGCTTTTTTTAAAATAGCAATCTCATCATCTGTTTTAATAACTCTTTTTAGATGGGAAAAGTTTACTTGGTTTGTAAAGTTTACTTTTAAATTTTCTGTTAATTTGTTAAATTTATTATATGTAAAATCATTGCCATCAAAGATTATCTCTTTTATTTTCTCTTTTTTTAATATCTCTTGTGCACTTTTTATTAAGTCACTACTTTCTATTACTTCTGTATTTTTAACTTTCTCTTTTGCTTCTATTGTATATCTTGCATCTGTGATAAAAAAAGATTCATTTCCCAGTTTTATAAAAATCACATTATCGCAAGAGTAGTTGCATTCATAATAAATTGCATTTTCATTTGTTAGTATATAATTGCTCACTTATTTAGCCTTAACTATAATTTGAATATAATCATAGCTAAATTTTACACAAGGAAAAATAATATGAAAATTGCGGTAATTCAAGGTCCAAACATAAATATGCTAGGTGTAAGAGAACAACATATATATGGACCTATGACTTTAGACCAAATTCATCAAGGTATGAAAGATCAAGCTTCTCAAAATGGAATAGAATTAGAATTTTTTCAATCAAACTTAGAAGGTGAAATCGTAGATAAAATTCAAGAGTGTTTAGGTGAAACTGATGGTATTATTATAAATCCAGCAGCTTATACTCATACTTCAATTGCTATTGCTGATGCTCTATCAGCTGTAAATTTACCAACAGTTGAAGTACATATTTCAAATATATATAAAAGAGAAGAGTTTAGACAAAAGTCAATTACTGCTGCTAGTAGCACAGGTGTTATAGCTGGGTTTGGACCATTTGGTTATCACTTAGCACTTATTTCATTAGGTCAAATTATTAGTGAAGTAAAAGCTATGGAAAAAGCAAGAGCAGAACAAGCTGTTAAAGCGTAAGCATGAAAATATTAAAAGCCTCTTGGCTTATATGTGTCGATGAAAATAGCACTATCATAAAAGATGGTGCTATTTTATTTGATGAAAAAATTAAAGATTTTGGAGAAATAGAGTCTTTAAAAGCTAAATATAAAGACTTAGAAGTAGAAGATTTAGGTGATAATACAGTTTTAATGCCAGGTCTTATTAACTCACATATTCATTTAGAATTCTCTTCAAATAGCACAAGTCTATCTTATGGAAATTTTATGTCATGGTTAAACTCTGTTATTATAAATAGAGAAGCTTTGATAGAAAAAAGTAGTACAAATCTTATAAATACAAAACTTGAAGAAATGTTAAAAGGTGGGACTACTACAATAGGTGCTATTAGTTCTTATGGTTTTGAAATAGAAGCTTGTACAAAAACACCAATAAATACTGTTTTATTTTCTGAGGTAATTGGAAGTAAAGCAGATATGATTGATACACTTTTTTCTGATTTTAAAGCTAGATTAGAAAGTGTTAAAAAAAATAGTTCCGAAAATTTTATACCAGCTATTGCTATACATTCACCTTATTCTGTACATCCTTTTTTAGTTAGAGAAGCTTTAAGACTTGCAAGAGAAGAGAATCTATGTGTTAGTGCACATTTTTTAGAATCAGTTGAAGAGTTTGATTGGTTACATAAAGATGAAGGAAGTTTTTTAGAGTTTTTTAAAAACTTTTTAGGACAAGAAAAAAGTGCAACAAAACCTATGGAATTTTTACGACAATTTTCTGGCATAAAAAATTTATCTTTTACACATTGTGTGGAAGCTAGCAATGATGATTTAGCAAAAATTAAAGAACTAGGTGCTGTGATTAATCACTGCCCCACCTCAAATAGAGTTTTGAATAACAAAAGACTTAAAATAGAAAGTTTAGATGGAATAGATTATTCTATTGGAACTGATGGACTTAGTTCAAATAACTCTTTACAAATGTTTGATGAACTTAGAAATGCTCTTATGATACATACGAATTTAAATATAAATGAACTATCCGCTGATTTAATAAAAGCTGCAACATTAAATGGTGCAAAAGCTTTAGGGTTAAATAAAGGTAGAATAAAACAGGGCAGTGATGCAGATATAATTGTATGCAAACTTCCAGATGAAGTTAAAAATGAAAAAGAACTTTGTACACAAGTTATTTTACATACAAAAGAAGTACAAGATGTCTATATAAATGGAGAAAAACATGTTTAATTTTTTTAAGACGATTTTTACACCAATAATTGCTATTTTAGATTTTATAACAAAATATTTTAAAACAATAGTATTTTTAACTATTATTTACTTTATTGTAAGTTCAAATAGTACATCGGGATTAAGTTCAGTTGAAGATAATACAAACTTACAAAAAATAGAATTAGCTGGTCCAATTTTAAATGTTGATAAAGTTTTAGATGAAATAAATAAAGCTAAAACAAATCCAAACATAAAAGGGGTTTTATTAGTAGTTAATTCTCCTGGTGGCTCAGTAGCTCCTTCTGTTGAGTTAGCTTATGCAATAAAAGAGCTAAGAGCAGTGAAACCAGTAGTTGCTTATGCAAGTGGTGTGATGGCTAGTGGAAGTTATTATGCATCTATTTGGGCGAATAAAATTATTGCAAATCCTGGAAGTATGGTTGGATCTATTGGAGTTATATTCCAAGGTGCAAATGTTGAAGAACTAATGAATAAAATTGGTGTTTCTACTCAAACTATCAAAGCTGGAAAATATAAAGAAGCTGGTACTTTCTCAAGAGAATGGAATGAAAATGAAAAAGAGGAATTAGAATCAGTTATATCAGATACTTATGATATGTTTATAACAGATGTTGCAAATGCTAGAAAACTAAAAAAACAAGATAATGAAAAATATGCAAATGCACATATTTTTACAGCAAGACAAGCTAAGAAAGTAGGGCTAATTGATGAGGTTGGAACTATTAGTATTGCTAAAAATGAACTTTATAAAATATCAAAAGTTAGAAATCCTATTTGGAATAAACAAGATAAATTTGATAAATTCATTGATAGAATAGTTAGTGAAACTGTGACAAACTTTTCATTGAAGTTCAATGACGGTTTAAAA
The DNA here is from genome assembly GCF_048571125.1 of Arcobacter siniprincipis (SeqCode). Lineage (NCBI taxonomy): Bacteria > Pseudomonadati > Campylobacterota > Epsilonproteobacteria > Campylobacterales > Arcobacteraceae > Arcobacter > Arcobacter siniprincipis (SeqCode). The sequence continues at coordinate 767,043 of NZ_CP182343.1, forward strand.
GCCTATTAAAAAAACAAATTTAGTTCTTTAACCTGTTTCATAACTCAGCCTTAGAGAACTAAATTTACTCAGTCACATACTCTTTGTATGCTCCTTCCTAAATTTATCTCTCTGCCTTGATTTCTTTGTAATTTAAATTCTAAATTTGTTTTATATTATTTTGGATTAATTTTACAATTTTTACATTTGTAAAATATTAAGTAAATGTTAAGTTATTCTATATATAATTCTTAATTTAGGAGTATATTATGAGTAATTTAGTTAATGCATTTAAACTTTTTTTAGATACTAACGAACTTGGCGCAACAGATACAAGAAAATTGAATTCTATTTTAGAAAAACTTGATGATGAAAATAAGATTTCTAAAGAAGATGTACTTTTTGTAATAGCAAAAAGTAGTAAAGATAAAGATGGTTCATATAGAAATTTTGTATCAAGAATAATACAAGCAATTAGTTTAATAAAAGAAGAGGCAACGGAAGACATAAAAGATGTAGTTAATACCCTTAATATCGAAAAAATAAAAAGAGATAATAAGGATTATTTAAAGTTTTATGGAGAGTTTCCTCAATTACCTAATACTGTAATTTCAAATATTAACTATGCTGAAGATAAATATATTCAAGCGCTTGGAACTGATGAAAGACTAAATATTTTTATTAGTTATTCAAAAAGAGATGAAAATAAAGTAAATTTATTTCAAGAAACTTTAAAAAGTGTTGCAAAAAGTAAAGTAATTACTTGGACTATGGTTGAATTAGTTCATGGTATTGATTTTGATAAGCAGATAAAGAATAAGCTTAACTCGTGTGACTATGGCTTTGCTATGGTGTCTGAAAACTTTTTAGATAGTGAATATATAAAGGAAGTTGAACTTAAAAAATTACTTGAAGATAATATACTTTTCCCAATTTTATTAGAGGGTAAATTTAGTGAATTAAGAAAAAAATATGATGATGAAATAATTCAAAAATTGTTTGATAGTCATATATTTTATTTAGGAGATAGAGGAAGAATAGATTCTTTTAGTGACATGCATAACAATGAATCTCGTAAGCATTTTATTGATGAAGTTATTAATGCATTAGAAAAGAGAAAAGTATATGATTTGGAACAAGAAAATGTATCCAGAGAAAATCATTTGAATTATATTAATAGTAGAAAAGAGTATAACTCATTGTTATATATAAATTCGCAATGTTCTCTTCAACATATTGAAACATCTCTAGAAAAAACACTAAACGATACAAAAGGATTAGAGAGAAAAATAAATTTACAAGAAGATATGGTTGCATGGTTAAAAGAAAAAAATACACCTATATATGCATTACTTGGTGAATATGGAGTAGGAAAAACATTTAATACAAGAATGTTTGCTTCAAAATTACAAGAATTAAGAAAAAAAAATATTATAGTACCGTATTCAATATATATTGATTTAAGAGATACGCCTACCTTTATAGAAAAAAATGGCTCAAAGCGACAAGTAACTCTAGAAGAGCTTATTTCAGAGATTTTAAGACTATCAAATAATAAAGAACTATGTGCAGAAAAAATTGTTGAAGATAGTAAGAATGGAAAGGCAATTATAATTTTTGATGGATTGGATGAAAAGTTAGTACATTATTCTAAAGATATGAAAAATAAGTTTTTAAGAGAAATAATAAATATAATTGATGTAGATAAATTCAATACAACAAATCAAAAAATAGTAATTTCTTGTAGAACACATTATTTTGAAAGTATAAAAGAACAAAATTCATTTTTAAGAGATAATGAAAGATTTGATTTGGGAAAGATAAATTATCGTGCAGTTGAAGTTCTTCCTTTTTCTTTAGAACAAATAAAATCCTATATTAAGAATATATTTCCTAGTAAAGATATTCCAAAATTGATGGGTTTTATATCGAGTGATCAATATTTAGAATCAATTATTAAAAAACCGTTAATGTTAAATAAATTATCTGCAATTTTACCTAAATTAGTAGAAGAAAAGAAAAGGAATAGAAGAATAACATCTAGATTATTTTATAGTGCATTAATTGATGATACTTTAGCTAGAGATAATGAAAAACACACAATTAGCATAAGAGATAAAAAAAGACTCTTGAAAGAGATATCTTTTATGTTTTATACAAAAGGAATACAAAGTATTGATATTGATAAGTTAAATGATTGGCTTAATACATTTATATATGACACAAAAGTATTCAAGAAATATCAAAATAAAGATTTTGACTTATTAGAATTAGATTTGAGAAATTCTACATTATTGGTAAGATTTGGCGAAAAACAATTTGGTTTTTCACATACATCATTTTATGAATATTTTATCAGTGAATATATAATTGAACATTGGGAGAAGTTTGAGTTTTCTAATTCAATTTCTCAATTGACAAAAGAATTTGTTATTGAAGGAATTCAAGAACGAGATGACTATGATAGAAATGAATTAATTGAAAAAATACTAATAACATTAGAAAAAGAGACAACTAAAAATAAAAGATTTGCTTTAGATATTTTTGCACAATTAGAAGTTTCTACAAAAAAAATATACTTAGATTCTCAAGTTTTAGATTATTACAAATTTGAGAAATTTAATTGTAAAGAGTTTAAAATATTTAATTCTTCACTCTATTCTGCTGAATTTAGTGAATTAGAAATTGAAAAATTAATAATTAAAAACTCTAATTTAAATGAATCAATGTTTGACAAATGTAATATAAAAAATATCAGTAAAGATGAGAAAAGTTTTATGAATTATATTACTGATACAGAAAATATATTTAAAAATAATTTAGATGTTAATAATTTACATAATTTTCCAATGGATAATCAAATAAAAATAGAATCAGTTAATATCCATCCAAGTAAATTCCTTGAAGTAAAAGAGAATAAAGATAGATTATATACTGTTTCAAAAGATTGTATACAAATATTGGAAAAAGATACTTTTTATTGTGAAAAAAGTATCTATTGTAATCAGATAAAAACAATAGATATAGATGATAACTACATATATTGTGGTTGTCATGACGGATTAAAGATTTTATCAAAAAAAGATTATAAATTAAGAAAATCTTTTTTAAAAACTACCTCAGTTCAATTAATTGCAAATTCAGAAAAAAATATATATGAGTATTCTCATGAAGGGATTAAAATATTTGATAAAAAAAGTTTTGATTTAAAAATGACATTTTATGAAAATAATGTAAATGCAATTCAGATTATTGATAACGAAATATATTGTTGTTCAGAAAATACAATTAAAATTTGGAATGAATCAAGTTTTGAGATGATTAATGAGCTAACATATGGTATTCATAAAGGAATGGTTGTAGATAGTGAATATATGTATGTTTTAACAAATGAAAGGCTATATAAAATTTCTAGAAGTGAATATAAAGTAGATAAATATATTTATTCATTTAATCATATTGTTCATGATGATAAGTATTTATATGTCTGTAATGAATCGTCAATTTCAATACTTGATAAAAATAATTTGAATATTGTTTATTCTATGTCAATAGTTGATGAGATAAAGAAGATATATTTATATCATAAAAATTTATATTTAATAAGAAATAGAGGAGTATATATTTTTAATACAAAAGATAAAATAATTAAAAAAAGTTTACTAAATACAAGAATAAATAGTTTATTTCATGATGAAAGTAGTATATATAGTATTTCAGAATATGGTTTTAAAGTTTGGAATAAAATTAATTTTAATTATGTAAATACTTTGTTTAGATTTAATATTAATACTATTAATAGTGATGAAAAGTATATATATTTAGGATTTAATAATTATGTAGAAATATTAAATAAGAATGATTATACTCATTTCTGTAATTTGGATGAGTATTCTGTAAAGTCAATATGTGTTGATGAATATATTTATATAGGAACTAATAATGGTGTAAAAGTATATAATAAAGACGAATTTAAGTTAATTGCACAATTAGATATGAATTGGGTTAATGAAGTAGAATATGATGAAAATTTTATTTATGCAATATCTAATTCTTACATGCAAATTTGGGATAAAAAAACATTTAAAAAGGTATGGAATATCAAGATTAATAATTTAAATTGTATTAAAATAAATAATAAATATATATTTTTAGCTTCTTTTGATAACTTATATTTAATTGATAAAATAAATTTTAAAATAGAACATACATTATCTTTCAATAAAATTCTTAACTTTGAAGTAAAAGATAATTATGTGTATATTTGTACTAATAATCACTTGAAAATTTTAGATATTGATAATGATTTATTAGAAAAAGTTGATTTATTATATGAACATTCTCAATATGTATCACAAGACTCTGATTATATTTATATAATAACAGATAGATTACTTGTTTTAGATAAGGATACTAATGATATTGAGTTTACAATTATTGATTGTTTAGGAAAAGATTATATATTATTTAATCATAAAAATAATTTATTATGTGGTACTAAAAAATCTTGGATGTATTCTAATGTTGTTAATTCTAATAAAGTTTATAGTTTGGATAGTTTAAAGAACTTTAAACTTTTAAATAAGTGATAAATTCTAAATTTATTTTTAATATAAAATTGTAAGAAATAAAAAAAGGTAAGAATTTATATTCTTACCTTTTTATTTTAACTCTAAATTATTATCTAGATTCAGTAACTACTTTAAATGTATCATTTGCTATTACATACTCTTCATTTGTAGGAATTACAAAGATTCTTGAAGCTGAACCATTTGTTGCTATATCTCTAGCTGTTTTTGATCTTTTGTTGTTTTTAACAGGGTCTAAAACTAATCCCATAGCATCAAGACCTGCACAAACTTTTTCTCTGATTAGTGCTGCATTTTCACCAATACCACCTGTGAAGCATAAAGCATCAACACCATCAAGTGCCGCAACATAAGAACCTACATATTTTTTGATATTATAAGCAACCATGTCAACAGCTAGTCTACATCTTTCGTCACCATTTTGCATACCTTCAAGTACTTCTCTAAGATCTGATGATTTTCCAGAAATTCCTAAAATACCTGATTTTTTGTTCATAATGTCTAAGGCTTCTTCTATTGTCATACCCTCTTGATGCATCATATATTGTAAAGCTCCAGCACCAACATCTCCAGATCTAGTACCCATCATAAGACCTTGAACGGGAGTTAGTCCCATAGAAGTATCAATACATTTACCATCATGAACAGCAGAAACAGAAGAACCATTTCCTAAATGACATACGATAATTCTAGTGTTATGTTTTCTATCTAACATTTGTCTCGCTTCATTTGATACAAAGAAGTGACTAGTACCATGGAAACCATATTTTCTAATACCATGTTTAGTATATTGGTCATAAGGAAGAGCATACATATACGCATAATCTGGCATTGTTTGGTGGAATGCTGTATCAAATACTGCAACATTTGGTTTACCAGGCATAAGTTCTTGACAAATCTCCATACCCAAAATATTTGCAGGATTATGTAATGGAGCAAGAGGGATAAGTTTTTTCATTGTCTCAATTACTCTATCATTTACTAAAATTGAAGCTGAGAATTCTTCTCCACCATGTACTGCTCTATGTCCTATTGCTTCAATATCATTGATTGAATCAATAACTTTACCTTCCCCCGAAGTTAAAGTTGATAAAACAGCTTCAATAGCCTCTTTATGTGTTGGCATAGAAATATCTAATTTTAATTCTTTATCTTCACCAAATTCATGTGTTAAAACTCCATCGATACCTATTCTTTCGCAAATACCAGATGCAAAAACTTTTTTAATAATTGGATTCATTAATTGATACTTTAATGATGAACTTCCTGCGTTTAAGATGAATACTAACATAAATAAAACTCCTTTGTTTGATTGTTAATTATTTTACTACTTGAGTTGCTGTAATAGCTACTAAATTTGAAATATCTTCAATAGAACAACCTCTTGAAAGGTCATTTACTGGTTTGTTTAGACCTTGAACAATAGGTCCATGTGCTGCAGCCCCTGCAAATCTTTGTACTAGTTTATATCCTATATTTCCAGATTGTAAATCAGGGAATACTAAAACATTAGCTTTCCCTGCTACTTTTGATCCTGGTGCTTTTGAAGCCCCCACCGCTTCAATTATTGCAGCATCTGCTTGCATTTCACCATCAAAAGAGAAGTCAACATTTCTCTCTTCTAAAATCTCACAAGCAAATTGAACTTTATCAACTAAAGGATGTTTTGCACTTCCTTTTGTAGAAAAAGACAACATTGCAACTCTTGGTTCTAATCCAACAACACTTTTTGCAGTTGCTGCTGTTGCACTGGCAATATCTGCTAGTTGTTCAGCATTTGGCTCTGGATTTACAGCACAATCTGCAAATAAAATAAGTCCATTATCTCCAAATTTACCATCGGCAGTTTCCATAATAAATGTAGAAGAAACAGTGTTTATTCCTGGTGCTGTTTTAATAACTTGTATTGCAGCTCTTAAAACATCTGCTGTAGGTGAACTTGAACCCGCAACTAAACCATCAGCATCTCCAAGTCTTACCATCATACATCCAAAGAATCTAGGTTCAGTTGTCATGATTTCTCTAGCTTCTTCTTCTGTTAATCCCTTAGCTTTTCTAAGTTGAACTAATTCATCTACATATTTATCTAAATCCTTAAAAGATTTTGGATTTATTATAGAGGCCCCATCAATATTTGCATCGCATGCTTTTGCATCTGCTTTGATTTTCTCTTCATCTCCAATTAAAATTATATTCGCAGTTTTATCTTTTAAAACTTGCTGTGTTGCTTTTAAAACTCTTTCATCTTCAGATTCTGGAAGAACGATAGTCCTTAGTTCCTTTTTGGCTTTTGACTTAATATTCTCAATTAGACCCATAGAATTAACCCTTTCTGCTTAATTTGTATTTAGATTATATTTTACTAAGATAGCATTAATATAGCAAGAATGTATAATCTAAAAAGTACATATTTATTTTATGAAATGTATTACCAAAAGATACATAATTTGTACATATTTTAATTTAAAATAAAAATATGGGAAGAAAAGTAATATAAAAGTAGGTTTATAAAATTTATTTTAATAGTAGTTGTGTTTCAAGAGTGTATTATTAACAACACTCTTGTTCACATTTATTTAATGCATTAATTGCTTGTTCATCTTCTGCTTTTTCAAAAAGTTCATCTAAATAGAAGCTATTAGAACATACTAAATATAATAGTTCTTCTTTTGTATCAGATTTTGGATCTCTATCATAATATGCTTTAGGAATCATTGGCACAATTTTTTTCCAATAAATATTCATATTTTTGGGATCTTCAAGTACTCTTAACATATTGTCAATAACCACACAAGCATTTTCAAAACAATCAATATTTTTAAAACTTTCATAGCTTTCGTTTACTCTTATTTCAAAATTAGACATTTTTTCTCCTAGATATTGTTTAAAAATTATACAGTTTAATATATAATTTGATATGCTATGAAATGAAAAAATATTGACATTTTACGAAAATGGAGTTGTATGGCACAGGTTTCTTCTATTACATTTCACTATATACTCAAAGCACTAGAAAAAAGTACTTTGATATTAATTGATGAAATGTTAAATCAAGTTAATTTATCAAAAAACATTTTACTAAAAGAAGATAGTAAAATAGATAGTTCAAAGTTATCTGATATTTTTAATTATTGTATGAAAAAAAGTGGTGATTATACTTTGTCTTTAAAAATAGGCAGTTCTATTACTTATCATTCTTTAGGAATTTTAGGCTATTTATTACTAAATGCCAAAAACTTAAAAGAGGTGATTGAAAAATTTGATTATTATCAAAAAATTATTAGTGGATTTATAAAATTTCATTTAATAAAAGATGAACAATATTATAAAATACTTATATATATAAATGAAAATCCAATGATACCAGTACCAAACTTTCATGCTGAAGTTCATTTAAGTGCAATAATGGCAATTTTAAATCAAATTATTGGTTATAAAATCACTCCTGATTTAACAAGTTTTTCAATAGGTGGTTTGGAAAATATTGAAAAATATAAAGATATATTTGGTGAAAATATTATTTTTAGTAAAAGTGAAAATGCAATTATATTTAAAATGGATAAATTAAATATAGAAATAAATAATTCAAACCCAGTAATGTTAGAACATTTTGAATCACAAGCAAATAATATACTTGAAACTATGCAAGTAAGTACTTGTTATTCAAAAGTAAAAAGAGAAATTTTAAAGAATATTGGAGAAAATGATATAAGTATTGAATTTATAGCAAATAGACTACATGTTAGTATTAGAACATTACAATATAACTTAAAATCTGAAAATAAAAAATTTAGAGATGCCCTGTTAAGTGTTAAGATGCAATTAGCAAATCATTATATAAAAAATACAAAAATGGATTTTGGAAGTATCGCTATTTTATTAGGATATAAAGAGTCTAGCTCATTTTTTAGAGCTTATAAAAAGTATTATAATCAAACTCCTAAGAGTTTCGAAGTAAAGGGTTAGTTACCCTTTACTAGCTTATATGTATCTTGTGCTATTACTAGTTCTTCATTTGTAGGAATTACAAATATTCTTGTATTCGAATCTTCTGCACTTATTTCTCTATTTTCTTTTGATCTAATTTTATTTTTTTCTTTATCTAGTACTATACCCATAAAGTCCAAATCAGAACAGGCATTTTCTCTTATTAAATCTGAATTTTCACCAATACCAGCTGTAAAACAAATAGCATCAACTCCACCCATTAATCCTGCATATGAACAGATAAATCTTTTGATTTTATTACATAACATTGTGATTGTAACTTTTGCTCTTTTATCTCCATCATTGGCAGCTTTTATTACTTCTCTTAAATCAGAACTGATACCAGATAGTCCTAAAATACCAGATTTTTTATTTAGATAATCAATTATTTGATGTGGATCCATATTCTTTTTCCCCATTAAATATGGAATAACACCAGCGTCAATATCTCCACATCTAGTTCCCATAATTAAACCTTCTAGTGGAGTTAATCCCATAGTTGTAGATAATGATTTTCCATCTTTAACTGCACAAAGTGAAGAGCCATTTCCTAAATGACAAACAATAATTCTAGTATCTTTTTTGTTTCCTAAAAGTTTTATTGCTTCTTTTGAAACATAACTGTGACTTGTCCCATGAAAGCCATATTTTCTTAATTTAAATTTTGTATAATCTTCATGTGGAACAGCATATAAATAGTTTTCAGGTGGCATTGTTTGATGAAATGCTGTATCAAATACAGCAACATTTGGTTTTCCTGGTATTAATTCTTGACAAATTCTCATACCTAAAATATGAGCAGGATTATGTAAAGGTGCTAAAGGTATTAGCTCTTCTATTTGTTTGATTATTTTTTCTGTGATTATTACTGATGATTTAAAGTGCTCCCCACCATGAACAACTCTGTGCCCAATAGCATCAATTTCATCAATAGAATCAATAACTTTTGTTTCATAAATAGTTAATGTTTTTAAAACAAGTTCTATTGCTTCTTTATGTGTTGGCATCTCTATTTCAAAAGTTAATTTCTTATTTACACCAACTTCATGTTTAAGTATTCCATCAATTCCAATTCTTTCAACCAATCCACTAGCTATTGCTTCCCCTGTTTTAGTATCCACTAGTTGATATTTTAAAGAAGAACTCCCCGCATTTAATACAAGTACTAACATATATAACTCCCTTCGTTATAATTTAAGGTAAAGATTATAGTAGTATTTTTTGGAAATACTTATTAAGTTATTATTTAAATTTGTTTGTTAAGTATAAAATGTTGATTTGGCAGCTGGTAAGCCTTTTAGTTTTAGAAAAATCATAGAAGTCATTATTGCATCATTTAGAGCATCGTGTTTTCCCAATAGTGGTATATCTAGTTCTTTCATTATTGTATCAAATTTTAAATCAACAAATTCATAGTCACTTCTTCTTTTTTTAGTTTTATAATACATAGAAGATACTTCAATTGATGAGTTTGGAAGTTTTATTCCAATATATTTTTTTGTGTATTTTGAAATAATTGCCATATCAAATTTTATGTAATATCCAACAATAACTCTAGAACCTATGAATTTAATAAGTTCATAAATAGCTTCTTCTGGGTCAATTGCATTTTCTAAATCTATTGGTCTTATTCTATGAATAAGAATTGATTGCGTAGATATTTTATCAGATGGTTTTACATATATGTTAAATGTTTTGCTCATTAGCACTTTATTTTCTTTAATAATAACTGCACCAATAGATAAAATTTCATCTTTTTTGGGATTTAGACCTGTGGTTTCACAATCTAAGCAAACATATTCATTTTTTGGTTCTTCATCAAAAAGATATTCAAACTCTTTTTTTATGAGTTTTTTCTTTTGCAGATTTCTAAAAAAGTTTCTGAACATTATGAAATCTTATCTATTCTAAATGTATATGTAATGAATTTCTTGAAGTCAATTACAATTTTAAAACTATCTTTTAATAAATCCCTTTCTATTTTTCCCAAAGAATGAGTATCTATTTCATTATTTATTTTTTTATTTTCTTGAAGTTTTAAAAGTTGTGATTTTAATCTTAAGGTACAAAGTACATCAAATGCTTCCAATAACTCATTTGCCATACTTGGTTCTAAAACTTTTTTTCTCTCTAAAATTTTGATTCTTTTTACTGTTGTTGTTTCTCTAATTCTTTCTCTTAGTGCAAGACTTCTTACTCCTTGTACAATTGGGAAAATACCTGTTTTCTTTATATCAATATAGTGAGTTTTTGTCATAAAATTTGCAATAATATTTGGTGTATCAAAGGCTAGGGTTGCCTTTGCAAAATATGCCATAAAAACATCTTTGTCATGTAGTTTATTAAATAAATCATCTTTTAATTTGATTAATAACTCTTTATCCCCTGCAACTGCAAAAGAGTCAAAAAATATTGCTAAATCCATATAATTTTGCATATCAGGTGCTTCAATCCATTTTTTTGTTTCATCTGTGTATGCTTGAAAACTTTTACACCAAAATGGATTAGAAACCATTATATTACCTTCACAAGGTGGATAACCAAAATCTATTAATGTTCTTGTTATCTCTTCCATATATGGTCTATATTGCTCAACATCAACTCCATCTTTTATAATTAAAGCATTATCTTGGTCAGTTTTTATGATTTGTTCATTTCTTCCTTCACTACCCATAACAACCAAACAAGCACTGTTTAGTAACTCTTTTGGCATAATTAAACTATATAGTTTTTTATAAACTTTTGTATTTAATTGACCAATTAAATTTGATATATGATTTACTTTTACACCTTTTGCATTTAAAATTGTAATTGTATTGATTAACTCAATACTTGCTTGTTTTAAATCTTTTATATTTGAGGCTTTTTTTATTTTTGAATCTACTACGTAAGTATGATTTGCAAAGTGTGATAAAACATCAATTTGTTCTAAAATGCCTATCATATTTCCACTATTATCTACAACACCAACTCTTTTTATATTTTTCTTTATTAGTATTGAAAAGGCATCGAATAAATAGTCATCTTTATTTACAGTTAAAAGCGGGAAAATCGCAATATCATCTACTGGAATTGTCAATGTTCGTCCCTCTAATAGAACTTTCATTTTTAATAATGAGTCTGTTATAATCCCATACTTTCCATCTTTTTGAACAATGATAGTTGAAGTATTAAATTTTATAGAATTTTCAATTGCATCAATTAGTTTTGTCCCACTTTGAACAATACAAGGTTCGTGAGTAACTGTATCAGATACTTTAGCAATCATGAAAGATGATAGTTCTGAAGTATATTTTTTTTCTTTTAAATTTTGTAATTTGCTTACTAAATTATTTAAGAAAAACTCTTTAAACTTAGCATTATTTTCAATTAGAGTAAGAAAAGTCTTTTTTTCTAATTCATAACAAATTAAATCTTCTTTCACTATAAAATTGTTTTTACATTCACCATAAATTAATGAATTTGCATCAAATGAATCTTCTTGATGAAAATCCATGACCAATTGCTCTTCACTTGTAATTTCATGAACAGTACCTTTTATTATGATAAAAAAATGAGTCGAAACTTTTTCAGGACTTAATATCGTTGTATCTTTGGGATAATAGGCAATATCCATATTTCTAATACAAAGTTTCATTTCTTCTTCATTTAAAACTTCAAAGGGATGAATATTTGATAAGAAAGATTCTTGGTCTCTTAAACTCATTTAAAACCTTTTTTAAAGTATTGTACTCTCTTATTTATACTCTTCTAATAAATAAAGTAGAAATAAAAAAGTAAAAAAAAAGTATACCCGAAGGTATACTTTTTAGTAACTAATCCTAAGATTAGTGATCTACAGCGTCACCCGCACCTGAAGGAATTCTAATTCTTTCAACAAGATCTTGAATCTCTTGTGGTGGTGGAGGAGTCATTCTTGATACAATCATTGCAACAATTAAGTGTAAGATTGTTCCTATTGTTCCAATACCAGTTGGATCAATTCCTAAGAAATAATTTGCTTTATCTCCACCTAAAAATACGAAGTAAACAATGTATCCAAAAGTAAAGATAAGACCAGTTAAAATACCAGCAATAGCACCTTCTTTATTCATTCTCTTATCAAATACCCCAAGAATAATTGTAGGGAAGAATGCAGCAGCAGCAAGTCCAAATGCAAATGCAACAACTTGTGCAACAAATCCTGGAGGGTGAATCCCTAAGTAACCAGCAATACAAATTGCAACTACCGCAGAGATTCTAGCCCACATTAACTCAGTTTTTTCATTTAATGTTGATTTACCAGTATCTTTATCTTTGAAAATAACTTGCCCCATTAAGTCATGAGAAATTGCAGAAGCAATTACAAGTAATAAACCAGCAGCAGTTGATAATGCAGCAGCAAGACCCCCAGCAGCAATGAATGCAATTACCCAATTAGGTAAGTTAGCAATTTCAGGATTAGCAAGAACCATGATATCTCTATCAACATATAACTCATTTTCTATTTTCCCACTATTTGCAGCAGGAACAGCATTTGTAGTTATTCTTTCCCCATATTCTCCAGTTTTAGTACCATCGAATGCAGGTTTACCTTTAAATGCAGCATCCGGAGCATATTGAATTTTACCATCACCATTTCTATCTGTCCATGCTAATAATCCACCATGTTCCCATGTTTTAAACCATTTACCATTATTACCTTCAATCTCACCATTAACGAAAGCTTTATATTCAACATTTTGAACATTTTTAATTAAGTTAACTCTTGAGAATGCAGCAACTGAAGAAATCGTTGTATACATAATCGCAATAAATACTAATGCCCAACCAGCAGATACTCTAGCATCTTTAACAGTTGGTACTGTAAAGAATCTAACGATAACGTGTGGTAAACCAGCTGTTCCTAACATAAGAGCAGTAGTTAACATAAATACATTTTTTAAGTTACCTGATTCAGTATATGCTTTAAAGCCTAAGTCAGTAACTGCAGTGTCTAATGCATGTAGTAAATATGTACCTTCTGGAATAACTCTAACACCATCATCAAATGCAAATGTTGTAGTATTAAAAATACCTAATTGTGGTAAAAATGTATCAGTTACTTGTAACGATAAGAAAATTGCAGGAATCATATATGCAAAAATCATAACAACATATTGAGCAACTTGTGTATATGTGATACCTTTCATACCCCCAAGAACAGAATAGAAGAATACAATACCCATACCAATAAGCACCCCAGTATTAACATCAACTTGTAAGAATCTTGAGAAAACGATACCAACACCTCTCATTTGTCCAGCAACATATGTGAACGAAACGAAAATAACACCAATAACAGCAACTAATCTTGCTGTATCTGAATAATATCTGTCACCAACGAAGTCAGGAACAGTAAATTTACCAAATTTTCTTAAATATGGAGCAAGTAACATAGCAAGTAGAACATATCCCCCTGTCCAACCCATTAAGTAAGCACTTCCATCAGAACCTTTGAACGATATGATACCTGCAAGCGAAATAAAAGATGCCGCTGACATCCAATCTGCTGCTGTTGCCATACCATTTGCAACTGGGTGAACCCCCCCACCAGCTACATAGAAATCCTTAGTAGAACCAGCTTTTGCCCAAAGAGCAATACCAATATAAATTGCGAATGAGATACCTACGAATAGATAAATTAATGATTGTAATTCCATACTCTATTTCTCCTATTCGTGAACGCCATATTTTTCGTCAATGCTACTCATTAATTTAACATAAACGAAAATAAGAACAACAAACACATATATTGCACCTTGTTGTGCAAACCAAAATCCAAGTTTAACACCACTGATTTCTATAGCATTTAATTCATTAATGAATATAATACCACATCCGTAAGAAACAACAAACCAAACTATAAGAAGTTTAAAGATTGTTGAAATATTTTCTTTCCAATAAGCCTGAGCTTTTTCTGGACTCATAGGTTCTCCTTTTTTGAATTTATCAAAAGAAAAAGTTTCTCTTTTAATAATTAACAATGTAATTGTAATAAGGGTAAATAGCAAAAGGGTAGCAATCGAATGATTTTCTGAAGAAATTTTGAAATTTATGTAAACTTTATGTAAATAGGATCATAAAGTACCAAATAAAGGTACTTTATGATGAATAGTATCTTTCTACTTTATATCCAAGTCCTCTAATATTTTTAATAAAGTCTTCTTTTAGTGCTTTTTTTAATCTTGAAATTTCTGCTCTAATTGTAGGATTATCTATATCTTCTGCATCCCAAACATCAACTCTAAATCTTTCAAAATCTACAATCATATTTATATTAAGTGCAAGTATATGGATTATTTCTAATTGTTTTTTAGTTAAATTTTGAGCTTCATTATTAAAATATAAAATTTTATCAGTTTTTGAATATGAATAGTTTTCAGAAAATTTTATATGAGAAGTAGTTTGTTTGTCTTTTTTCAAAATTTGATTAATTTTAATACCAAGCTCCTCTAAGTGAAAAGGTTTTTTTATATACTCTCTACACCCAAGTTTGTATGCTTTTGTTATGTCTTCTATATCTATAAGTGCAGTAATGAATATTGTAGGTACAAATGTATTTTTTTTATTTAATGTATCTAGAATATCAAAACCATTTATAGTAGGGACATTTACATCTAATATCAATAAATCATAAGATGTATCTACATTGTCTAAAACATCTTGACCATCAGTAAAACTAGTGACTCTATGTCCAATATTAGATAAGTATTCACTTATGGCATTATTTAACATCATTTCATCTTCAAGAAGTAGTATTTTCATTTGTTGTAAACCTATATGTAAATTTTGTATTCTCATTTGTTGAATCTAAGTTAATTATAACCTTATTCTTATCACAAATTTCTTTTACGATTCTAAGACCCAATCCAAAGCCACCTCTAGCATCATTTTCCCTATAGAAATCATTAAATATTTTTTCAGTATTTTCTATTCTTTTTGAAATTGTTTTAACTTCAAAAATTATTCCTAAGTCATCTTTTAGTAATTTAATATAAATAGGGGAGTCTTTAAAAGAGTATTTTATTGCATTGGAAATATTATTATCTAAAATTCTTTGTAATAGAGTTTTATTAAAGTTTATAAAAATAGGGTCTTGAATATTGGTAACAAAAAATAGTGAATTTGAAGTACAAATATCATCAAAGAAGTCTAATCTATTTTTTAAATATTCTGAAAAATTAAAAAATTCTTTTTCATAGTTTACCCTATCTTTTTTTATCATAAAAGACAAATCATCAAAAATATATTGGATAGTTTTTGCTCCACTTTCTATGTTTCTTATGTATTTGTTAGTTGGATTACTCATTTTATATAAATCAAGATTTGTTTGAATAATAGATAAAGGTGTATTTATTTCATGAACAGAGTTTTTAATAAACTTTTTCTGTTTTTCAATTAATTGAGTTAGTTGCTTTGTTTGTTTTGTAACAGTTGTTTCTAAGTGAGTATTTAAATCACTTAACATATTGTTTTTGCCTTTAATACTATGCATTGCATCATAGGCATAGTTAGCAATAATTTTAAACTCACCAAAAATGATTTTATTTTGATTTATAGGATTATCATTGTTTTGTGAGTCCTTAAAATACTTTCCTATAGCTTTTACATCATTGACAATAAGAATAGTTGCATTTTTGTATATAAAAATAGAATATAGAACTAACATAATAGTTAAAGATAAAATTTGAAGAGTATAATTTGAAATCTTTTCATCGTATTCAAATTGCTTCTGGGCAACTATTTTATCCAAGTCAGTTAAATATACACCAGTTCCTACTGTCCAGTTCCATGGTTCATAAGACAAGGCATATGAGATCTTTTTTACTTCCTTTTTGTCTTTATGTTTAATCCATAAATATTCAACATATCCTCCTGCATTATCTTTTGAAACATTGATAAGTTCTTTAACTAATTTTTTGCCTGTTTTATCAGTATAATTAAGAAGATTTTTTCCAACTAATTGTTTTGATGCAGGATTGTAAATTGCTGTTCCAGAATAATTATAAATAAATAAGTAATTGTCTTTTTTATTTTTATCTCTCATATTTTCAATTGCTTCTAAAATATCTTTTTGAAGTTCTTTTTGAGATTTTGCATTTTTATATTTTTTGTCGTAAAAGTCTATAAAATTAATTACATTTTCTATTTCATTTTTCATTTTATATTTTTGTTTATTTGCATAATCAGTTTTTATTATTTCTATTTTTTCTTGAAAGTCATCAAATGCATTTTCTATTATTATAAAAGTAAAAAAAGATATTAGAATAATTATAAAAATAATACTGTAAAGAATTAAGTGATAAAGAGATTTTGCTTTAATCATATTTTGTCCTATTTGAGATAAAAGAGGATATCAAATTTTAGATGATAAAATGATTATGTGAGATTTTAATAGTGGCGCGGCTGAAGGGACTCGAACCCTCGACCTCCTGCGTGACAGGCAGGCGTTCTAACCAACTAAACTACAGCCGCACTATTATTTTAAAAAAATGGTGGTCGATATAAGACTCGAACTTATGACATCTACCTTGTAAGGGTAGCGCTCTACCAACTGAGCTAATCGACCGATTGGTGACCCCTAGGAGACTCGAACTCCTGTGATTGGAATGAAAATCCAAGATCCTAACCGCTAGATGAAGGGGCCAATCGAAATATTTGAAAAGTTTACTTTTAAAAGTGGTGACCCGTAATGGATTCGAACCATTGGCCCCCTCATTAAAAGTGAGATGCTCTACCAACTGAGCTAACGGGTCATAAATAGTGGCGCGGCTGAAGGGACTCGAACCCTCGACCTCCTGCGTGACAGGCAGGCGTTCTAACCAACTAAACTACAGCCGCACTAATTTATAACACTTAAAATGGTGGTCGATATAAGACTCGAACTTATGACATCTACCTTGTAAGGGTAGCGCTCTACCAACTGAGCTAATCGACCGATTGGTGACCCCTAGGAGACTCGAACTCCTGTGATTGGAATGAAAATCCAAGATCCTAACCGCTAGATGAAGGGGCCAATCGAAATAATGTGTATTAAAAATAAACATGAAAATAAATCATTTTAATTAATGGTGACCCGTAATGGATTCGAACCATTGGCCCCCTCATTAAAAGTGAGATGCTCTACCAACTGAGCTAACGGGTCGTCTTAATTAAAATGGAGTGGAATTATAAGAAAAATTTTTTTATTTGTCAAGGGTTTTTTGCAAAAATTTTGAAATTTTAAATAATGAACTTTTTGCAGCTTGAAATTGTACTTCTTCTCTGTTACCAAAAAATTGAAATATATCTATTTCTTGATAACCATCATCTCCCATTATTCCGATGATTACATGACCTACAGGCTTAGTTTTTGTACCGCCATTAGGTCCTGCAACTCCAGAAATTGCTATTGCATAATTTGCATCAAATTTTTTTATTACTCCACTTAACATTTCCTTAACTGTTTCTTTGGAAACTGCTCCAAATTTTTCTAAGGTTTTATTTTGTACATTTAGTTCTTGATTTTTTATTTTATTTGAATATGAAACTATACTTCCATTAAAAATATTTGAAGATCCAGATATCTTAGTTATAAGTGAAGCAACTAATCCTCCTGTACAAGATTCAGCACAAGTAATACTCTTATTATGTTTAAGTAATAAGTTTTGCATATCAATCATATCTTGTTCATTAAATATCTCATTAAACATGTTATTCCTTTAATATAAAAAAAGGGTATGAGAAGCTCCCATACCCTTTTAAATAGTTATAAAACAATATTATTCAGTTAAATCTGCTAAAAATTGTTTTTCATCAAATTCTAGGCCTAAATAATCAACAATATATCTTATATCTCTTTCTGCATTTCCTAAACATGAAGTTGCACCGGGGCTTGGAGTCATATTAAAAATAATTCCATTACCTGGATTTATTGATGCTTCACCTAACATAAGTTTTTTCTCTGTTTTATTTAAAACTTGAGGTCTAACTCCTCCAAATCCTTTTGCATACTCTAAATCATCTTTACTTAATGAAGGAACAATTTTTCTTGCATCTTTTACAAAAAGACCTTTATTGATTCCTGGTACTTCAAATAAGAAGTTTTTAAATACATAGTTTCTAATTTCACTATCTTTTACTAAGTCCCACATAATTTTCATAATGCTTCCATCGAAATTCATAGTTTTTATGCATTGGAAGAATGATTTTAGGCCTTTATATCTTTCAAGTACTAATAGTGCAAGTGCTGTTGGTCCAAATCTAGTTTTACCATCACATAAAATATCAGGGTCACCATGAAGTGCAGCAAATGGTAATTTTGGATTTTGCACCATATAAACTTTTCCATTTAAGAATTTATCATTTGTAAGGTAAAAGCTTCCTGCCATTGATAAAGAACCCATATCTTGTCCATATCCCATTTTATGAGCTAAAAACAATGAATGGGCTCCTGCATTAACTACAACAAAGTCTGCTGTATAGACTGAACCACCTATTGTACTAACTTTAAATTTATCACCAATTTTTTCAATAAATTCAACTTCAGAGTTATAATATATGTCAGTAATTTTTTCAGGATCAGCTTTTTGCCCAGCTTTTGCTAATTCTTCTGTCATTAATCCATATTCAACAGTTGTATATTGGTCATTTGCACCCATAGCAATAATTGGTTCTGGTCTTTCTACTTTTCTATCTTTATCAGCATAAACTAATAAAGGTTCTAATTCTTTTAATTTTTCCTTATCCCACAATTCTAAATATGGAAAAACTTCTTTAAATTCGTTATATCTATTTTTGATAAATTCGACTTCTTTTTCTCCAACACCTAAAGCCATCTTTTGATGTTTAAACATAACTTTATCTTGTAAGTTATATTGAAGACAGAACTTCTCAATCATTTTTGCAGTTCTTTTTGTGATTTTTGCTTTGTCTAAAGTATAGTTAGTCTCTATATCACCAACATGAATTGTTTGTGAGTTACTTGTACCTTTTGAGTTTAAAGTTGCCAAACTTTCATATTTTTCAAGCATACATATGCTTTTAATATTTGTATATTTCGCAAATTCATAGAATGTCGCAGCACCCGAAATTCCACCACCTACAACTAAAATGTCATAATGTTTATTACTCATTGTTCAAATTCCTAAAATAAAATATAGCAAAATAATAGCATAGATAATAAAAATTAATCTGAAATTTAATGTAAATTTATGGGCAAGTACAAAAATATTCTATTTAGTAACATTATATAGATTATAGTTTTGTTATAATTGTGTACATTAGAAACATTATATAAAGTATTTTGTATAGAAAGTGGACTATGCTGTACAATTATTGTACAAGCTATTTTGTATCTAATAATTTAAAAAAAGATTATTTATCTTGTTTTTATCATGATAACTTTATATTAAATTATCTTTGGATATAATCACCCAATTTTAAGAATAAGGTAATTATAAAAATGGATTACAAAGATAGTATATTACTTCCAAAAACAGATTTCCCAATGAGAGGGAATCTTCCTCAAAATGAACCATTAAGATATGAAAAATGGGATAAGCAAAAAGTTTATGACAGAATGAAAGAGAATAGAAAAGGTGCTCAATCTTTTACATTACATGATGGACCTCCTTATGCAAATGGGCATATTCACATAGGTCATGCACTAAATAAAATTTTAAAAGATATGATTAATAAGTTTCATTATTTTGATGGAAAATCAATTAGATATGTTCCGGGTTGGGATTGTCATGGTTTACCAATTGAGCAAAAAGTTGAAGAAAAAATTGGAAGCACTAAGAAAAAAGAACTTCCAAAATCAAAATTAAGACAACTTTGTCGTGATCATGCTTCAAAATTTGTAGATATTCAAAGGGAAGAATTTAAACAATTAGGTGTTATCGCTGATTGGGATAAGCCTTATTTGACTATGGATTTTAAATTTGAAGCAAATATTTATAGAGAACTTTGTGCTATTGCAAAACAAGGTTTATTGGTACAAAGATCTAAACCTGTTTACTGGTCTTGGGCTGCTCAAACAGCACTAGCTGAAGCTGAAGTTGAATATGAAGATAAAACTTCACCTTCTATTTATGTTGCATTTAAACATGAAACTATGGATGCTAGCGTAATTATTTGGACTACAACTCCTTGGACACTTCCTGCAAATACAGGTATTTCACTTAATGGTGAAGAAGAGTATGTACTTACAAGTGATAAATTTATAGTTGCTAAAAAACTTTATAATTCACTTGTAGAAAATGAAGTAATTTCTGGGAAAGTTGTAGAAACAGTTAATCCAAAAGATTTAGAAAATAGCTTTGCAATCAATCCATTAAATGATAGAAAATCTAAAATCATTCTAGGTGAACATGTAATGATGGATAGTGGTTCAGGAGCTGTTCATACTGCACCTGGGCATGGTGAAGATGACTACAAAGTAGGTCTTCTTTATGACCTTGAAGTTATTATGCCTGTTGATGCATATGGAAAATATGATGAAACAATAATTAGAGAAAAACTATTTAAGGATACTGAAAAATATTTAGGCTTAAATGTATTTAAAGCAAATGAATTAATTCTTGAAGAATTAGGTGATGCCTTATTAAAAAGAGTAGATATAAGACACTCTTATCCACATTGTTGGAGAACACATACACCAATTATCTTTAGAGCAACAAAACAATGGTTTATATCAATAGATGATAAATATGGAAAGGAGAATAAAACTTTAAGAGAAAATGCTTTAAATGTGGTAGAAAATCTTAAATTTTATCCTGAGTGGGGAAGAAATAGATTAAAATCAATGCTTGATGGAAGACCTGATTGGTGTATTTCAAGACAAAGAGATTGGGGTGTTCCAATTGCCTTTTTTAGAAATAAAAAAACAGATGAAATTGTTTTTGATGAAAAAGTAATGAATTACACTGCAATGATTTTTGAACAAAAAGGTTGTGATGCTTGGTATGATTTAGAAATTAGTGAATTATTATATCCAGGTAGTGGACTAAATCCTGATGATTTAGAAAAAACAGTCGATATTTTAGATGTTTGGTTTGATTCTGGTTCTACTCAAAATGCAGTACTAAGATCGAGAAATTATGATGCAGGAACATTTCCAGCTGATGTATATTTAGAAGGAAGTGATCAACATAGAGGTTGGTTTCAATCTTCTTTACTTACTACTTTAGCATCAAGTGAAGTTGCTCCTTATAAAGCTTTAGTTACTCATGGGTTTACTATGGATGAAAAAGGCGAAAAAATGTCTAAGTCTAAGGGTAATGTAATTGATCCTGCAAAAATCATGAAACAGTATGGTTCTGAGATACTTAGATTATGGGTTGCAATGAGTGATTATCAAAATGACCAAAAGATTTCAGATAATATTCTAAAACAAAATGCAGAACTTTATAGAAAAATAAGAAATACAGCTAGATTTTTATTAGCAAATATTAGTGATTTAGAAAAATTAGTTGATGTAAAAGATTTTGGTGTTTTAGACAAATGGATTATGAGCAAATCAAAAAAAGTTTTTGATGAAATTGATGCTTCGTTTAGTGTTTATGAATTCTCAAAAGGCTTAAATAAATTAAATAACTTTTTAGTTGTGGATTTATCTGGTATTTATTTAGATATTTGTAAAGATAGATTATATTGTGATGATAAAAATGATGTTCACAGAACGGCAGCTCAAAGTGCAATGGCTTTAATTGCTAAAAAACTTTTACTAGTGTTAGCACCAATTCTTACATATACTGTTGATGAATTATTAGAGTATGCACCCGCAATTTTAAAAGATGATGTTAATGATGTATTTGATTTAAATAAATTTGACTTCCCTGAAGTTGAAAGTAAACTTAATGAAGAATATTTAATAAAAGTTAAAGAGAAGTTTTCTGAATCAGTTGATAAACTAAAAAAAGATAAAATAATAAAATCTACATTAGAACTTGATATTTATACAAATTCTGATGATGTTCTTTCTTTAGAAGCTATTGAAGCTGAAGATTGGTTCTTAGTTAGTGATATCTTAAGTACTAAACAAGAAGAAGCATTAATCAGTTTTGAAATTGATGGAAAACTTTTTGAAGCATATAAAGCAAAAAATGCAAAATGTCCTAGATGTTGGAAATTTAAATCACAAAGTGAAGATGAACTTTGCCCAAGATGTGACGAAGTTATAGGATAATTTTTATGTTTACACAAGAAGTAACACTTTTTACAATTTTTACAACAATAGCTATAATAATAGTTTTTATGGCTATTGGAATATTTTTTGTAAAGAATAAAAAGATAGAAGATTAAAGGTTGAAACGATGATGCCATTTAGTGATGAGGATTTATTTCCTGTTGTAAAAAATATAATTGATAGTAAAATAGCACCAATGCTTGCACAAGATGGCGGTGCTATGTCTTTATTAGATGTTAAAAATGGAAAGGTATTTGTACAGTTAAATGGTGCATGTGTTGGTTGCAGTGCCAGTGGAAGTACATTAAAATATGTTGTTGAAAAAGAATTAAAAGCTGCAATTCATCCTGAATTGATTATAATTAATGTAGAAATTGGTATGGAAAATAGATTAGAGGAGTTGTAATGGTAAATGAAAAAAAATTATTAAATGATGCAAATA
This sequence comes from Arcobacter siniprincipis (SeqCode), assembly GCF_048571125.1. NCBI lineage: Bacteria > Pseudomonadati > Campylobacterota > Epsilonproteobacteria > Campylobacterales > Arcobacteraceae > Arcobacter > Arcobacter siniprincipis (SeqCode). Next base: position 790,231 of record NZ_CP182343.1, read on the forward strand.
GCTATTTTTTAGATAAAGAATTTGACAAAGCTATGTTTATTTACGCTCAATTATCATCGATTTTTAAATACAATAAAGAGTATCCAATTTATGCACTATTTTGTGATATAGCAAATGATGATGAAAATAAAGCCTTATCATTATTTGACTATTTTACAGTTGCAAAAGATAAAGATATTGATGAAGCCATCGCTTATGTACATAATGTAATTGATGCATATGATGGGGATATTGATAAAATGATGGATATGTTAAAAGATTTGACTACTTCTACAGTTGACTCTTTGGATGCTATTAAATATGATGATTTTAAAACTTTAATTGAATCAAGAGGTTCTTTTAGAGTAGCCTTTGAAGACATAATGTTTTCTACTAAAGTTGCAATTGATTCAAAAGATGATTTTTTTGATTTTGTAACAAAATTAATAGAAAATGATTTTAACACAACTGCATATTCATACCTTGAAGGGTTTAATGAATATTTTGCATATGATTCAAAAATAGAAGAACTATATAAAATGCTAGAAGAAAAAAAAATTGCAACTTCACATAAATAATAAAACATATACAGATAATTCTAAAGAGGCAGATGAAAATTCTGCCTTTGTTTATTCTAAACAAAATGAAAAATTCATTGATGATGCCAAAAAAAATGGTTCTGTTGAGATTATAAAAGCTGAAGATTTAAAAAATCATTGTGACTTTTCTTCTATTAAAATCATAGGAATAACTGGAACAAATGGTAAAACTACAACAGCAGCGGCTATTTATTCTATTCTTTTGGATTTGGGTTATAAAGTTGCTCTTCAAGGAACAAGAGGTTTTTTTATTAATGAACAAAGAGTTGAAGAATATTCTTTAACTACTCCTGTTCAACTTGGTAATTTTGCACACATTCAAAAAGCTATAGAAAATGGCTGTGATTTTTTTGTAATGGAAGTTAGTTCCCACGCAATTGAGCAAAAACGAATAGAGGGCTTAAATTTTGAGCTTAAAATTCTTACAAATATTACAAGAGATCATATTGATTATCATAAGAGTATTGAAGAGTATATAAATGTAAAAAACTCTTTTTTTAGTGATGATAGTAAAAAACTTATAAATAAAGATGAAAAAAAAGCAAAATTTAATCCTAAAAACTGTTTAACTTATGGACTTGATTCTCCAAGTACTTATAAAGTTCAGGCATACTCATTTAAAGATGGGATGAATGTTGCTTTACAGAATTTTGAAAAAGTAGAGAGTTTTACTTCTATGATGATGGGTCTGTTTAATATATACAATTTAACAGCTGCAATAGCTGCTGTTCACATGACTACAAATAAGTCATTAAATGAAATTTGTGAAGCTGTAGAGAACTTTGCAGGAGTTTCTGGAAGAATGGAAACACTTAGTTTAAATCCTTATATTATTGTTGATTTTGCTCACACACCTGATGGAATGAAAGAGGTATTACAGAGTTTTGGACACAAGGATATTATTGTAGTTTTTGGGGCAGGGGGAAATAGAGATAAACAAAAGCGTCCACTTATGGGAAAAATTGCACAAAACTATGCAAAACACATTATAGTAACTAGTGATAATCCAAGATTTGAAGATCCTGATTTAATTATTAATGATATCTTAGAAGGGATTAGTGATAAATCAAAAGTTGAAGTTGAGATAAATAGAAAACTTGCTATAAAAAAAGCTATAGATTTATTTGAAGAAAATAGTGTGATTTTAATTTTGGGAAAAGGTGATGAAGAGTATCAAATCATTTATGACCAAAAGCTAGCCTTTAGTGATAAAGAGGTTATAAACTCTTATCTATAAGCTCTTATAGTAAAACCTCTTTTATCAGCAGTATCAGCAATATAATTTACATAAGTAATAATTGCTTCTTTCCCTAGTCTTTTTTTAACATGCCATGATGCTTCTAATACTCGTTTTCTTGATAATCCTTCCATTAAATAGTCTTTTAAAGGTTTTTTATCAATTTTTGTATCTTTTATATTCTCAATTATATTATTTATATAAAGTCTATCTTTTGCATCAGTAACAGGGATTATTTGAAAAGAAGTTGCATCTTTGTTTTCATCTAAAAATTTATTAATTCTTTCTAAACAAGAAGGATAAAAAACAAAAGTACCTTCTTGTTCATCATAACAACCTGTAGCATCATATTTTTTTGATCTATATTTTTGAGCATCTACTCTTATTTCATTTTTTTCAATATTTGCTAATTCAAATTTTTCATTTAAAATAGAAAGCTCTTCTTTTAAGTGCTTAACTTTTATATTTAGCTCATCTTCTTTTGCTTGAACACTATTTTGTAAGGTGTCTTTTGATACATAAATAGCTTGTACATTAGAAGGTAAATCATCAAAAGTTAGTGGAGTCGTTCCATTGTTTGTATTTTTATTTTTATTGATAAATAAAAAAGCTCCTACAATAATTAAGGCAAGGATTATATAAAAAAAACTAAAACTACTTTTTTTCTTTTCTTCTTTTTCAATTTTTATTTTTTTTGTAGTTGTTTTTTCTTTTGGAATTTCTTCTTCAATTGTGCTTGTTTCATTTAAACTCTCTTTTGAACTTTTCTCTAACAAGTCAATTAATTCTTTTTTATTCATTTATCTTCTTTAGTAATTTTTATTATTATAAGCAAAAATCATTTAAATATCAAGTCAATCTCTATTTTTTAGGTAAATATAAAAAATTAAAAAAATTATTCCTATAAAAAGTGGGTAAAAAAATAGATAATCTTTTAAGATCAAAGTATTTTTATCAATATCTGATTTCTCTAATTTGTTTATTGTATTATAAACTTCCACTAAATCATCTTTAGAGTTAGCAAGAAAAGATTTTGCTGCAGTTTCTTGTGCAATTGCACTTAAAATTTGTCTATTTGATTCACCAATACCAATTGTATATATTTTTATTTTATATTTCATTGCAAGCTTTAGTACGATTTGAGGAGGTATTTTACTTGCGTTATCTTCCCCATCTGTTAAGAGAATAATAATATTTGATTTTGCTTTACTGTTTTTTAATATATTTATTGAAGTTGCAAGGGAGTCAAACATTGCTGTTTGTTCGCCAACAATTCCAATATCTATATATTTTATAATCTCTTTTTGTGAATTTTTATCAAAGCTTAAAGGAGAGGCTGTTAATACCGAACTTCCAAAAACTACTAATCCAATATTATCATTTACTCTTTTTTCAATAAAATCTTGAACTACATTATTTACAACATTCCATCTATTTTGTTGTATATCATTTGGATTAAAACCACGCTCTCTCATAGAACCACTTGTATCTAAATCCAAAATGATGTTTATACCATCTTTTTTTATAAGTTGGTTATCTGAAATTTTAACAGGTGAGGCAAGGGCAACTAGAGTTAAGATGATAGTTATATATTTGCACACATAAATAATGGCATTTGTGTTATAACTTAGTTGGTTAAATATTTTGAGATGTACAAAGTAATAAGAAGAGTTTTTTGCTTTACAATACATATCACAAAATATAAAAATAAATATAAGAACTAAAACCCAAGGATATTCAAAAGAAAAATTACTAAACATCTATTGTTTCCATAAAAAGTTCATACTTTTGGATAATATTATTTTCAAACTTTTTCACATCTTTTTTATATTTATACTCTTCTAATAAAGATATTAATTCTTCTGATATTTTTATTTCTCTTTCATTCTTTGCTAGTTTTCTGGTATAGAATGTTATCTGATATGCTGCATTTTTAGTATCATTTAAATCTATATTTTTAATTATCTCATAATATTTTTTTCTTGGATTTTTTTTGTTTTTAAAAAAACTATAAATTAAAAACCCTAAAAAGCCAATAATAACTATGCCTAAAACAATAAGAAGTATTAAAATATAAAAAGAGATATCAGGAATACTTACTAAATCTTTTATATCATTTATTTTTAATTCATTCATTTATTTATTCACCAATGTGATTATTTTTGAAGCTGCTTCTTCATGGGTATATATTTTTGTAAATCTTACATTACACTTTTGTAAATGATAAAATAAATCATGGTCATTTTTTTTGATATAAGCTTTATAGTCATTGATTGAATATTTATCAATGATTCCTTCAAATTTTAATCCATTACTTGTATCAACTAAACTTGCATTTCCTAATTCTTGTGGTTTCTCTTCAAATATATCCCTAACTATTATTACAAATATTTCATGCTTTTGTGATAATAGTTTTAAATCAAAGCCTTCTATTCCAATGAAGTCTCCAATTAAAAACAGAATTGATTTCATTTTTATTAATTTAAAAGATTCATTACACAAAAGTTTATAATTAACCTCTTTTCCTATTGGATTATAGTTAAAAATGGAATCGCTCATATTTGCTACACTTGCAAGTTTTTTACTTCTTTTTGTGATACTTTCAAATTTTTCATTTACTACAAAAGAAGAGAATGGATCCCCTTGTTTTATACTTGAATAAGCTAAAAGTGAACAAATTTCAGTTACTAAATCTTGTTTTATTTTTTTAGTCCCAAAAATCATACTTCCACTTAATATTGGCAATATATTTATATTGAGCTCTTTTTGTGCATGAAAAACTTTCACATAAGGAGTATTCATTTTAGCACTTATAGTCCAGTCAATATTTTTAATATCTTCACCAGCTTCATATTCTCTTAATTCTAAGAAATCATAACCTTCACCTTTTAGATTAGAACTATTATTTCCAGAGATTTCTGTAAAGACTTGTTTTTTTGTTTTAATTAAAATTTTTTTTAAATTTTTATTCATATCTTATGGAATTTCAACTTTTTCAATTACTTTTTGTAAAATATAATCACTAGTTATATCCATAGCTTGTGCTTCATAAGATAAAACAATTCTATGCCTTACTATATCTTTAAATATCAAAGCAATATCTATTGGAGTTACATGGTCATTACCTCTTATAAAGGCATTTGCTTTAGCAGCTTTAAACATATCTATTGTTGCTCTTGGACTTGCTCCAAATTGAATATAATCTTTAATCTCTTGTAATCCATAATTTTCAGGTTCTCTTGTCGCAAAAATAAGATTTACAATATATTTTTCAACTTCTTCATCTATATGTACATTTACAACTGCTTTTTTTAACTCAATTAGATCTTCATGAGAAGCTACTTTATTTGGAGTTTCAAATGAGTTTAAAGTTACACTTTTAGCTATTTTAAATTCTTCTTCTTTTGAATTATAATCAATCAAAATCTTAAACATAAATCTATCAAGTTGAGCTTCAGGAAGTTCATAAGCTCCTTGTGATTCAATTGGATTTTGAGTAGCAAGAACTAAAAATGGAAGTTCCAAAGAGTATGTTTCATCTGCAATTGTCACTTGTTTTTCTTGCATAACTTCTAATAGGGCTGATTGAACTTTTGCTGGTGCTCTATTTATCTCATCTGCTAACAAAAGATTTGTAAAAATTGGACCTCTTTTTATTTTGAAATCACCACTTTTCATATCATAAATTTGTGCACCGATAATATCACTAGGAAGTAAATCAGGAGTAAATTGAACCCTTTTAAATCTTAAATCAATTACATCTGCGACAGCTTTTACTGTTGTTGTTTTTGCAAGTCCAGGTACCCCTTCTATAAGAATATGACCATTTGTTAATAGTCCTATTAAGATAGAATTAACCATATCTTCTTGACCAATAACAACTTTAGATATTTCATTTTTAATTTCTGTGATTTTTGTGTATAACATTTAGCTCTTCTTTAATATAAGTAAAATTTTGCGATATTTTATCAAAAGAAAGGTTTTAACAGCTTAAATCAAACTCTTAAAATAAATTTGATAAATACTTATAAAGGATAGTTATAAGTAGGTTTAGGTTGAAATTTTACTGTTTAAATTTAGATAATAAACCCTTGAACATATTGCTTTAAAGTTTTAAATTTTATAATATTAGAAGAATATTACAATTTTATTTTAATACTCTTTTAATAATTTAACTAATAAAGTATTGATACGAAGTTTTAAGGGAATAAATAATGTCAAAGAAAAAGAAATTTTTTGGTTTAATTATAATTATTATTCTTATAGCAACTATTTTTTCAACAGCTTTACCAATACTTTATTCTAATGATAAAGCAGGAAAGGTAAATAAAGAGATTCAAAATATCCATTTTGATTTTTTAAAAGATGAAACTAAAGAGTATGTACTCCTATTTTTTGGTTATGCGGGTTGTGATAATATTTGTCCTCCAGCATTAAATGAAATAAGTCAAATATATAATAAATTAGATAAAAAACAATTCAGTTTTTATTTTATAAATCTACAACCTAATATATTTAAGGATGAGGTTGATCCATTTGCGAAGGCTTTTAATAAAGACTTCAAAGGAATCTATTTAGACAATAAAAAACTAATTGACATTACAACAAAATTTCAAGTAAAATATTCACCAATGAATAAAGTTGATATAGACCATACAGGTTTTTTATATCTATTAGAAAAAAGTGCTAATAATATGTACAAACAAAAATTTATATACACGGCAAGACCATTTGATATTGAATATATATCAAATGATTTAAATACATTAAATAGGGGTAACAATGATTAAAGTACTTTTCCCATTTTTAGATAAAAGTTTATCTAAGGAGATTCAAGAAAGTTTAGTTAAAGAGTATGAAAATGCAGATAAAATGATGCTTATAGTATCAATAGTAAGTTTTTTCATTGTCGCATTAATAACTTCATATTCTAATGAAGCTTATAAACTTGGTATTATAGGTGGAGGTATAACTTTAGCATCTACTATCATAGCTTTCACAATGTTTAAAGGAACTGTACTTTCACGTATTATTTTTGGTACAGCCTTTACTGTTTACCCAGCTATTATGGTTGCTCAACAACTTGGTATGATAGAGATGCACTTTTTCTTTTTTGTTTTTGTTGCAGCTCTTGTAGTGTATAAAGATCTTACAGCAATTTTAGCAATGACTGTAGTAACCGGTATACACCACTTAGTATTCACATATTTACAATTAAATGGTGCTTCTATTATGGGGAACGAAATTATACTGATGAGTACTAACTGTAGTTGGTTATTTACTTTTATACATATTATTGTATTTGTTTTTGAAGAAATAGTTCTTATTTATATTGTTTATTCAGTAATAAAACAGTTTATTGAAGCTAAAACACTTCAACTAGAAGCAACAGCTTCGTTTGAAAAGTTACAAAAAGAGACTTTACTAAATAAAAGTATTATAGATGAAACTATTGAAGTAGCAAATAGTGTTAATGAAGGGAAACTAACAAAAAGAGTTCACTCAGATACTACAGATGAGAATATCAAGTCACTAAAAGAGATCATAAATAATATGATGGATAATTTAGAAAATAAAATTGCAGATGATATTAATAAAATCTCAATTGTATTGGAAAACTTCACAAATTATAATTTCACTACAAAGGTTGATTCAAAAGGTGAAACTGCTGAAAATCTAAATAAATTAGCAGATGGTATTACTAAAATTCTAATAGAAGATAAACAAAATGGACTTGTTATTCAAAATAGTGCTATGATATTATCTTCAACTGTAAAAACACTAAATGATTCATCAAATCAAGCTGCAGCTTCACTTGAAGAAACTGCAGCTGCAGTGGAAGAGATAACATCTATTATCAAATCAAGTAATGAAAACATAAACAAAATGTTTACCCTTGCAAATAATTTAAATACCTCTGCACAAGAGGGTGAGAACTTAGCAACAAAAACAACTACAGCTATGGAAGATATAAATAGACAAGTTCAAGCTATTAATGAATCAATCACAGTGATTGATCAAATAGCTTTCCAAACAAATATTCTTTCATTAAATGCTGCTGTTGAAGCAGCTACTGCAGGAGAAGCAGGCAAAGGATTTGCAGTTGTTGCACAAGAGGTAAGAAATCTTGCATCACGTTCAGCTGAAGCTGCTAAAGAGATAAAAGATTTAGTAGAAAATGCCACAATAAAAGCAAATGAAGGTAAAACAATTGCTTCTGATATGATAGGAGGATATAGTAATTTAACTAGTAAAATTACTGAAACAATTGAATTAATCACAAATGTAACAAATGCAAGTAAAGAGCAAGAAACAGGAATTGTACAAATTAATGATGCAATTAACTCTTTAGATAAACAAACTCAACAAAATGCTTCGGTAGCAAATCAAACAAATGATATAGCAATTCAAACTCAACAAATTGCAGAAACAATTTTGAAAAGTGCTGATGAGAAAGAGTTTATAGGTAAAGAAACTGTTCAAGCAACAAAACTTGAAAAAGTAAATACTGTTAAACCTGAAAAGAAAAAAGAGCAAGTAGAAGTAAAGGCAAAAACTACAGTAGATTCAAATAATGATGAGTGGGAGAACTTTTAAATATAAAAGTTCTCCCCTAACTATAATTGAAAGTTTCATTTTTTTTAATATATTTGTAAAAAGTATTATTATAATTTTTGATAAAAAATATACACTTCAAGAAAGATTAAAGTTAACTTAGATAAAATCACGGTTCTATTTTTATAGAAACCTCACATGTGTCAATCCTGGTCTGGGTTGTGACAAATTAGTTTTAATTTGACATTAAGGGGCACAGAGGCTAAACCCAAATAAACATAAAACAAGGAAAAAACATGGTTACAATGAAAGACCTATTAGAATGTGGTGTACACTTCGGACACCAAACGAGAAGATGGAATCCAAAAATGAAAAAATATATTTTTGGTGTAAGAAAAAATATCTATATTATAGATTTACAAAAAACTTTAAGATACTTCAGATATACATATACTCTTATTAGAGATGCTGCTGCTGAAGGTCAAACAATGATGTTTGTTGGTACTAAAAAACAAGCTAGTCAAGCGGTTAAAGATGCTGCTATCTCTTGTGGTATGCCTTACGTTAACCATAGATGGTTAGGTGGGATGTTAACAAACTACGGAACAATTAAAAAATCAATTAGAAAATTAGAAATTATTAAAAAAATGAGAGAAGAAGGTCAACTAGATCTTTTAACTAAAAAAGAAGCTTTAATGCTTTCAAGAAAAGAAGAAAAATTAGAATTATATCTTGGTGGTATCAAAGATATGACAAAACTACCTGATATGATGTTTGTACTTGATGCAGTTAAAGAAAAAATTGCTATTGCAGAAGCTAGAAGATTAGGAATTACAGTTGTTGCTCCTTTAGATACAAATTGTGACCCAGATGTAGTTGATTGGCCAATTCCAGGAAATGATGATGCGATTAGATCAATTCAATTATTTTGTAGTGAAATGGCTGCTGCTATGAATGAAGGTAAAGCTGCATACGCTGAAGCAAATGGTGAAGTTGTTGAAGAAACTGTACCTGCATCAAGTGAAGAAGTTGCTGAAGTAGTTGCAGAAGCAGTTGCTGAAGGTGAATCAGAAGTAGTAGAAACAGAGGAAGTATAAGATGGCTGGCGCAACTCCTAAATTAATAAAAGAATTAAGAGAAAAATCTGGTGCAGGTATGCTTGATTGTAAAACTGCTTTAAATGAGTGTGATGGTAACTTAGATGAAGCAATGAAATACTTAAGAGAATCTGGTTTAGCAAAAGCTGCTAAAAAAGCTGGAAATGTTGCAGCTGAGGGATTAATTACTATTTTAGTAAATGATGATTCTACAAAAGCTACTATGGTTGAAATCAATTCTCAAACTGACTTCGTTGCTAAAAATGATCAATTCATTGCTTTAACAAACGAAGTTACTGCTCATGTACAAGCTGAGGGTTGTTCTGAGAAAGAAGAACTATTAAAAACTACTATCAATGGTGTAAACTTTGAAGAGTATTTAAATAGTAAAATTGCAACAATTGGTGAAAATATCGTAACTAGAAAAATGACAACAATATCTTCTGATAATGGCGTTGTTAATGGTTATGTTCACTTAGGTAAAGTTGGAGTTATTTTAGCTGCTACTTGTGCTGATAGTGCAAAAGATAAAACTAAAGATATATTAAAAAAAGTTGCTATGCATGCAGCTTCTATGAAACCAACAGTTATCTCTTATAAAGATTTAGATGCTGATTTTATTGAGTCTGAAAACAAAGCAATAATTGCTGATATCGAAAAATTAAATGAAGAATTAGTAAGACTTGGTAAACCTCTTAAAAATATTCCTGAATTTGTTTCTCAAGTTCAATTAACTACTGAAGCTATTGCAGCTGCTGAAGCTAAAATGAAAGAAGAATTAATTGCAGAGGGTAAACCTGAGAAAATTATTGGAAACATCGTTAAAGGTAAAATTGCTAGATGGATTGAAGATAATACTCAATTAGATAAAACTTATGCTTTATTATCTCAAACTTATGTTATGGATGATTCAATGACAGTTGAGCAAGCTATTAAAGCTTGTGATGAGTCAATTGAAATCGTTGAATATGTAAGATTTGAACTTGGTGAAGGTATCGAGAAAAAAGAAGAAGATTTCGCAGCTGAAGTTGCTGCTCAAATGGCTTAATAAAAATTATTAAGAAATTACTAAAAAGAGGTTTTTTACCTCTTTTTATCTAAGACTGGAGAAAAATGAACGACCAGCCTATACTACAAGCAAAAAACATCTCTCATAAATTTGATTATGAACTTTTTAATAATATAAATCTCTCATTAAATGAAAAAGAATCAATTGCTATTATTGGAAAAAGTGGAAGTGGAAAATCAACTCTACTTAATATTATATCATCACTTTTAAAGCCATTTCAAGGTGAAGTAATTTTCCAAAATCAAAATATTTATACAATAAAGAATAAAAAGCTTTTAAACATAAGAAGAGAAGATTTTGGTATAATATTTCAAGCACATTATCTTTTTAGAGGTTTTACAGCAAATGAAAACTTACAAATTGCACAATTTTTAAGTAAAAAAGAAGTTGATGAGAATCTTTTAAAGAGTTTAGATATAAAGCATGTATTGCATCAAGGTATTGGTGAATTAAGTGGTGGTCAACAGCAAAGATTATCTATTGCTAGGGTTTTAACAAAAAAACCAAAAATAATTTTTGCTGATGAACCAACAGGAAATTTAGATAAAGATACTGCACATGATGTAATGAATACTTTATTTGAATATATAAAGTCTAATAATGCTGGATTAGTTCTTGTAACACATGAAGAAGATATTGCTTTTAAGTGTGACAAGGTTTATAAACTAGTTGATTTGGAACTACAGGAGATTAAGTGACTTTATTGTTGATAACAAAAACAAATATGATTGTCAAAATTTTTGATTTGATATGTACAAAACTTGATATTAGACTTTTTGTTCAAGAGAGTTCAAATGTTAGTAAGAATTATGATTTTGTAATTGTTGATCAAGATTTAATAGACGATAAATTTAATGCCATTAAGCAATTTACTTCCAAAATTGGTGCAATTTCAAATGAAGAATTACCCTTTGATAAGTCAAGGGATTTTTTAATTTCAAGACCTTTTTTACCCCATGAATTATTTTCAATTTTAAATGAACAAATTGCAATAATTAATGAAGAAGCAAAAGTACAAAGAGAAAATAAAAATAAGTATTCCCATGATGAAGCTGATGATGTTTCTGAGTACATAGAAACTTTAGCAGATGATATAGCATATGATATTGAAGATGAGAGTGATGAGAGTATTATATCAATTGCAGCACTTAAATCAGGTGGTATTTTAGATGTTGGTGAACTTGGAAAAATTAATAGTATTTTAAATGATGATGATTTACAAAAGAGATTTGAAAAAGAGTTTGCAGATGAGTCAGAAATGAGTGAAACTGATTGGAAAGATCTTTCTCAAATTATTGATGATGCCTTAGGTGAAGTAAAAGAATATGAGTTCGATTTAGATCATAAAGAACCATATGAATTGATTTTAAGTAAATATAATATAGATGAATTAAGACCATTATTGACTAAATGCAATCAATCAATAATAGATAGACTATCTCAAGGTGAGATTGTTGATTTAAAATTATCAATAAGTAAGTAAGGGTAAAAGTTGGTAAATGAAAAAAAAGGTGCGATATTAATCATATCAGGGCCAAGTGGTTGTGGAAAATCAACTTTATTAAAAGAAGTATATAAAGATATCGATGATTATTATTTCTCTATTTCTTCAACTACAAGAGCTCCAAGAGTTGGAGAAAAAGATGGAGTTGATTATTTCTTTATTAGTAAAGAAGAGTTTTTAAAAGATATAGAAGCTGGTTATTTCTTAGAATGGGCAGAAGTTCATGGAAACTATTATGGAACATCTTTAAAGCCTGTAATGAAAGCTGTAAATGAAGGAAAGTTGGCAATCTTTGATATTGATGTTCAAGGTCATGAAATTGCTAGGGAAAAATTAGATAACATAATTACTTCTGTTTTTATAACAACACCAAATTTGAGTGAATTAGAAAATAGGTTAAATAATAGAGCAACTGATAGTAAAGAAATTATTGAAAATAGAATTATAAATGCAAAAGAGGAGATAAAGTATTTCCAAGAGTATGATTATTTTATAGTTAATGATGACTTACAAAAGGCTAGTAAAGAGCTTGTAAGTATTGCAAATGTAACTAGAATCAAAAGTAAACTTTTTGATTCAAAATTACCTGAGAGTTGGATAGATTAAATTTTATCTTTACTTTCAGGTCTTCCAAAATAATACCCTTGACAATAATCAATATCTAATTCTTTAATCTTTTCATAAATTTCTTCTGATGATACAAATTCTGCAACAGTTTTAAATCCAAATTTCTTAGAGAAATCAGCAATTGTTTCAACAATTATTTGTTGATTTTTAGATGTATCAATATTTTTTATTAATGAACCATCAATTTTTACAAAGTCAATATTTAAATTTGTAAGCATGTTAAAGTTAGAATAACCAGCCCCAAAATCATCAACTCCTACACTACAACCTAAAGATTTAACTTTATCAATAAATGTAGTAACTGTCGCAAAGTTATTTATCTCTTCTGATTCTAGTATCTCAAACTCTAAAAGATGAACATGTTCTTTATTCTCTTCAAGTGTATCATAGATCTTTTTAGTTGTTTTTGTATTTGTAATATCATCAAATGAGATATTAACTGCAACTCTTTTTTTCTGTTCTTTTATTAAAGAAATTGCTTCAAGAAGCATTATTTCTATAATATAAGAATATAGTTTTGCTTTTTTTGCTATATCTAAAAATTTAATAGGTGCAATTACTTCGCCTTGTTCATTTATGTACCTAATTAGAGCTTCATATTTATAAATTTCTTGGGTTTGTGTATTTACAATTGGTTGATAAAAGGCTACAAATAAACCCTCTTTTAAACCTTTCTTAACTTCTTTTACCCATTTGATATTATCTTCAAAAGATTCTTGAATATTAAAAGAATTATCATAAACTAAGATTTGTTCAAATCTTTTTCTTGCATAGTTTATAACTCTCTCTGTATATTTGTAAGCTAATTTATTGTCAGCACAAGCAATTCCTATAGTAACATTTAAATCAATCTCATTTTCATCAATAAAAATTGCATTTTCTTCAATATGATTTGCAAATTTTTCACAAAGAGATTCAAACTCTTTTATATCCATTGCATAATCTTTTGCAACAACTGCAAATTTATCAGACTCTATTCTATATACTCTATAATCATCAGAAGAGAAAAATTGTTTTATTATCATTGAGAATTGAATTAATAATTTATTTCCATTATCTTCACCAAAAAGGTCATTGATAGTTGAAAATTTATCGATATTAATAAGTGCCATTAAATCTTGTGCTGTTAAGTCTAAGTCTTTTTTTAATTTATTTCTGTTTGGTAGTCTTGTTAGTTTATCAACATACAAATCTTTTAATTCATGGTAAAGTAGTGATTGGCTCATCACTTGCAAAAGTTTCTTCATATCAATTGGTTTTAATATATATTTATCAACTCCAATATCAATAGCTTCTAATAGATATTCAGTATTTGAAAAAGCAGTTGCTACAATAATAGAAATATTTGGATTTATCTTTTTAATCTCTTTAATCATATCTAGGCCATTCATTTGTGGCATATTTACATCTGTAATAATTAAATCGATTTCTTCTTCATGTTTTTTAAATAGTTCTAAGCCTTCAAGGCCATTTTCTGCAACAAATTGCTTATTTGTAAACCCTTTTAGTATATTTAGAGTTATGTCCCTAAGAGATTTTTCATCTTCTGCGTACAAAATTGTAATATTTTTTAAAATTGAAATATTATTAATCATTAACCTAAACTCCAAAACTAATAAGATATAATATGAATTGCATTATATCTAAATAGTAGCATAAATAAATTAAATAAGTAAATAAAATTGAATTTTAGGAATATTAGTGTCAAAAGTTAAGTGTAATCATTGTCATTTAGAATTTAATGATAATGTGATGATAAAAGAAGAAGAGTTAAACTTTTGTTGTAAAGGTTGCCAAGGAGTTTACCACCTCTTACAAGATCAAAATCTTGATTCATTTTATGATAAATTAGGTAACAAAACTATTGAACCACCCCTTGAAGCAAATAGTGATTTAAATAAATTTGATACTCAAAGTTTTGAAAAAATCTATGTAACTCTTGATGAAGATGGATATAAAAAAGTTGATTTAATTATTGAAGGAATTCATTGTGCCGCTTGTATTTGGCTTAATGAAAAAGTTCTTTATAATACAGATGGAATAATTGATGCAAGCATTAATTTTACAAATAATAAAGCAAAAATAGTTTGGAATAGTAAAAAAATAGCTTTATCCCAAATAATAGAAAAAATAAGAAGCATAGGATATAACGCTTTTGCTTATAATTCTAAAATAGCTGATGAAAAGGCATCTTTAGCAAAAAGAGACTATTTTATTAGAATGATGGTAGCAGTTTTTGCAACAATGAATATAATGATGCTTTCCGTTGCAAAATATACCGGATTTTTTACAGGAATTACTCCTGAAGTTAAACATTTAATTCATTTAGGTGAATTTATATTAGCTACACCTGTAATTTTTTATAGTGGATGGATTTTTTACAGAGGTGCATATTATGGCTTAAAAAACCGTATATTAAATATGGACTTTTTAGTAAGTGCAGGTGCCACATTTAGTTATATTTACTCTGTTTTTATACTTTTTGGACTAAAAGGTGAGAGCTATTTTGACTCTGTAAGTATGATTATTACTTTTGTATTAGTTGGTAAATATCTTGAAGTACTTGGAAAAAAATCTGCAGTTGATACCCTTGATACGATTAAAAGTCAAATACCTTTAGAAACGACACTTATAAAAGAGGGTAAAAAAGTAGAAGTATCTGTAGAAGATATACAAATAGGTGATATAGTAGAATTAAAAACAGGGGATAAAGCAAGTGTTGATGGAATAATTACTAAAGGTGAGAGCTCTTTTGATGAGTCCTCAATTTCTGGTGAATCATTACCTATTTATAAAAAAGTTAATGATGTAATTTATTCAGGAACATTAAATCAAGATTCTCTCGTGCAATATAGAGTAACAAAAACTTTTAAAGATTCGACTTTAAACTCTATTGTTACCTTATTAGAGGATTCACTTGCTTCAAAACCGAAAATAGAACATAAAGCAAATGAGATATCAAAAGGCTTTTCTTTAATGATTTTAACTTTGTCAATTCTTACTTTTTTTGTTTGGTACTATTTTGGTATTGATTTAGGCTTTAATTATGATGGCGTTAATCATTTTGAAAAATCATTTATTGTAGCAATTTCAGTTATTGTAATAGCTTGTCCTTGTGCTTTAGCCCTTGCTACTCCAATTGCAAGTTTAATTGGAATATCAGAGTTAGCAAAAAAAGGTTTACTTTTTAAGGAAGCAAAATTTATTGAAGAATTAGCCCGAACTACTAAGTTAGTCGTTGATAAAACAGGAACAATTACCAATGGGAAATTGTCTATTGTAAAAGCACAAATTTTAGATGATAATATTCACAAATTGGATTTATTATATTCTTTATTAGACAGTTCTACTCATCCTATTAGTATTTCAATAAAAGATTATTTAAAAAACCATTATAAAAATTTGAGTTTGAAAAACTTAAATAATGTGAAAACATTACAAGCAAAAGGTTTGAAAGCAATTTATAAAAATTTGGAAGACAAAGAGTTTGAAATTCTTGGTGGAAATCAAAAACTTATGGAAGAGTTTGGAATAAAATATAAGTTTGATTCACAAAACTCTGTATATATTTTTGCTATAAATAAAAAAGTAATTGCTACTTTTGAATTAAAAGATGAGATAAAAGATTTTGCAAAAGAATTTGTAAGTAACTCTTTAAAAAATAATATTGATGTTATAATGTTAACTGGTGATAATCAAAATGTAGCAAATTATGTTGCGAAAGAAGTTGGAATTAAAACTGTTGTTGCAAATATAAATCCAATACAAAAAGCAAAATATATTAATAAGTTAAAAGAAGAAGGTCATATAGTTGTAATGGCAGGAGATGGAGTTAATGATTCAGTAGCACTAAGTAGTGCAAATGTTTCGATTGCCATGGGAAATGGTGCTGATATTTCTATTGCTGTATCAGATATTGTTTTATTGAATAACTCTTTGGAAAGTCTAAATCAAGCTTTTATTATCTCTAGAAAAACATATAAATTTATAAAACAAAATTTAGCAATATCTTTGATATATAATTTAGTTACGATTCCTTTAGCCATGGCAGGATTTGTAATGCCACTTGTTGCTGCATTATCAATGAGTTTAAGTTCATTAATAGTTGTTGCAAACTCACTTAGAATAAAAGGAAAATAGATGATAGGAAGTACACTTTTGTTGATGTTAGTTGTTGGATTAGTTGTTTCATTCGCAATTTTAGGCATGTTTATTTGGGGTGCAAAAACAGGACAATTTGATGATAGTAATAAAATGATGGATGGATTGCTTTTTGATTCGCAAGAAGATTTAAATGAGGCAATTAATAGAAAAAATAAAAAAGAACAAGATAAAGAAGATCAAAAAAAAAGTAAGTCAAAAAATTGACTTACTTTAACAAAGTTTAAAAATGATTATAATTTAGAAATTTTTTCAGCGATTTCTTTTATGTCAGCATCAGAAAGTCTTGCAACTTGACCTTTCATAACACCTTTCATAGCACCACCATAAGTCCCAGCTTTATAACCTTTTAAAGCTTCTTCTACTTTTGCAGCAGGCCAACCTTTAATAATTTGAGATTTTCCCAATGCAGGTTTTTCAAAGTTTGCACCATGGCATCCAGCACATGCAGCTGTATTTGCAGCTGCAAAAAGTGATGCTGTCGCAATCACTGTTCCTAAAACTATTTTTTTCATTTGTTCTCCTTGAAATTTGAAGCTTAATTTTACCTATAATTTCTTTTTATTAGCTTATATTATTTGCTAAATAACTTTATGTAAAGTCTATTTATAATATAGTTAATAAATTATTAATATTAGGCATAAAATGGATAATAATGAGTTTGTTCTTCAAATAAAAGAGTTAAATTTTGGCTATAAAAAAGACAAATTAATTTATAATAATTTTTCCTTAAATTTAAAAAAATCAGAAGTTAAATCAATAGTTGGTGCTAGTGGAAGTGGTAAAAGTACCCTTTTTGAACTAATTACAAAATCACTAAAGCCTTTAAAAGGGCATATAATCTCATCAAAAATAGCTTCAATTTATCAAGACCCTTACAGTTCATTTCATCCTACATATTCAATACTTGATCAAATAAATGATGTAGTTCCTAATATAAATAAAGAAGAATTAAATTCTTTATTAGAAGAATTAAGTTTAGATTATGACTTGATATTAAATAAACCACATAAATTGAGTGGTGGACAACTTCAAAGATGTTCAATACTTCGTGCTCTTTTGATGAAACCAGAACTTTTGTTAGTTGATGAAGCAACTTCTGCTTTAGATAATATAATTGCCCTTGATGTTATGAAGTTAGTATTGAAATTTTTGCCTAATTATGGAATACTTCTAATAACTCATGATATGCATTTAGCATCTTGGTGTAGTGATGAAATAATAAAATTGGATATTTATGAATGAAAATAAAAAAGCTTTAGTTCTTTTAAATATGGGTGGACCAAGAGATAAAGACGAATTAGAGATGTTTTTACGAAATATGTTTAATGATAAAAATATTATTACTGTAAAAAGTGATATTCTAAGATCTTTTATAGCCAGTATGATAGTTTTAAGTAGAAAAAACTCTGCTTGGAAAAATTATGAAGCTATTGGTGGTTCTTCTCCAATCAATAAATTAACTGAAGAGTTAGTTTCTAAATTAAATAGAACCTTTGAAGATTTTGAAGTATTTCAAGTGATGAGATATACTCCTCCTTTTGCGGCTAAATGTATACATCAACTAAAGCAAAAAAACATAGAAGAAGTTGTACTTCTACCTTTATATCCTCAATACTCAACTACAACTACAAAATCTTCTGTGGAAGACTTTATGGATATTGCAAAGAGTGATTTTAAAATAAAAGTAATAGAACCTTTTTATAAAAATGAAAAATTTAATGATAAAGTTACTGAAGACATAATAAGTAGTGTTGAAGATACTAAATTATACAATTTAATTTTTTCAGCACATGGATTGCCTCAAAAAATAGTAGACGCTGGGGATCCATATGAAAAACAAGTAAATGAGCATGTAAAAATTTTATCTGAAATATTTAAAAATAAAGAAATAGAATTTGAATCAATTTCTTTAGCATATCAATCTAAAGTTGGACCACTGAAATGGTTAACTCCATCTTTAGAAGATAGATTAAAAGAACTAAAAGATAAAAATGTACTTATTTATCCAATTGCTTTTATTGTGGATAATTCTGAAACTATGTTTGAACTTCATATTGAGTATGAAGAGATAGCAAAAGAGTTAGGAATAAACAAGTACAAAGTAGTTAGTTGTGTAAATGATAGTGATGAATTTATTAATGTAATAGAAGAGTTGATAAGATAAGGGGTAATAATGTCTAATTCCATAATTTTAGAAATAGCAAAAGATGCGATTGAAGAAGAACTTTTTGATAAGTCAAAGATTGATAGGGTTGATTTAGAAGCAAGTTTTGATTTTTTGAATGAACAAAGAGCTTGTTTTGTGACACTTTATTATGATGAAAGACTGAGGGGATGTATTGGTTCTTTATTTCCTACTCGAAAACTAATAGATGATATAATAGTAAATGCCCAAAATGCAGCTTTTAGAGACTTTAGATTTCAACCTTTGTCAAAAAAAGAGTTTGATAAGGTAGAAATAGAAGTATCTTTATTAACTATTCCTAAAATTGTAATTTATGATTCAATTGAAGAACTAAAAGAAAAAATTAGACCAAATATCGATGGTGTAATTTTAAAACAAGAACAAAATCAAGCAACTTTTTTACCTCAAGTATGGGAAGAATTACCTACTTTTGATGAGTTTTTTGAAAATCTTAGTTTAAAAGCTGGCTTAGATATTGGTTCACTTACTCACTTCCCTGAAATCTTTACATATCAAGTAGAAAAGGTAAAATGATAAAAAACAAAATGAATTTTTCTGGCACATTTTATCCTGATGATAAAAAAGAGCTTTTAAAATATTTTGAAGTTTTTACTGCAAATGAAGAAAAAATCAAATTAGATATTAATCCAAGAGCTATTATTGTGCCCCATGCAGGATATGTTTATTCTGGAAGTGTTGCAAATGTAGCATATAATTTATCAAAAGATATAAAGTCAAAAAGAGTAATAGTTATTGGTCCTTCCCATCGGTATTTTTTGCAAGGTGCCTCTATCTCGCAGTTTGACTCCTATGAAACACCTTTAGGTGATTTGCTTATTGATAAGGAGTTTGGCTCAAAGTTAATTGATAAATATGATTTTTTGCATTTTGATGAAGATGCTCATATGGAGCACTCAACTGAGACTCAAATACCTTTTGTAAAAAACTATTTTGATGTAAAAGTTTTAGAAATAGTATATGGCAAAATTGATGCTAAAGAATTGTCTTTATTAGTATTAGAACTTTTAAAAGATAAAGATAACTTTTTAGTAATAAGTACGGATTTAAGTCATTATTATATTTTGGATGAAGCAAATATTTTAGATGGAATTTGTATAGATGCTATTAAAAATCAAGATATAGAAAAATTGACTAAGGATTGTGAAGCTTGTGGGAAAGAGGGTGTTAAAGCACTTTTACAAACAGCTAAAGTATCTGATTACAAAGTGAAGTTTTTAGATTATAAAACAAGTTATGAAATAACAAAGGACAAATCAAAAGTTGTAGGTTATGCTTCTTTTTTAGTAGGAGAGAGTATTGCTATTTAATTTGAAAAAATTTGTTTCATTTTTTTTAGAGCCTTTTACTTTTGGATTTTTAGTATTATTATTAGCCTTTATATTTTTACTTTTTAATAGTTATAAAAAAGCAAAGGTGAGTCTGTTTTTAGGTTTAGCTTTTATATTTTTGATTTCAAATTCTTTGTTTTCTAATTTTTTAATATCACCTTTAGAAAATCAATATAAAGATCAAAAAAATATTGATATTTCAAAAGTAGAATATATTTTATTATTAGGTGGAGATTTTGAATCAAGGGCTTATGAAGTACTAAAATTAAGTTTAAAATTAAAAGATGCCAAAATAATAACATCTGGTTACGCTGGTAAAAAATTGATATCTGATGCTTTATATGCAAAAAATGAGTTAATAAGCTTAGGAGTAAATGAAAATAGAATAATTATGCAAGATAAACCTAAAGATACTATTGAAGAGGCTATTTCAATAAAAAAACTTATAAATGATAAACCTTTTATTTTAGTAACCAGTGCTTATCATATGCCAAGGGCAATAAAGATATTTCAAAAACAAGGCTTAAATCCAATAGCAATGTCCACTGACTTTACTGTAAAAAAACAGAAATCAAATAGTTATTTGAGTATAAAAGAATTAAAAAAAGTTACTATGGCCATTCATGAATACATAGGACTTGTATGGTTAACGATAAAAGAGATTTTTAATTAAATAATTTTGGTATAATAAATATAAATTAATAAAGAGACGGAATGACTAAATTAAATGAAAAAATAGAACTTGGAGTAATAAATACTCTAAAAGTAAATAGATTAACAGAACCTGGAATATATTTAGAAGCTTTAGATGAAGAAGTTGTACTATTACCAAATGCGTATATAAGAAGTGATATGGAAATAGGGTCTTTAGTAGATGTATTTATATATACAGATTCAGAAGATAGATTAGTAGCAACTACATTAAAACCATATGCAATGAAGAATGAATATGCTTGCTTAGAAGTTGTAGATACTGCTAGATTTGGAGCTTTTGTTGACATTGGACTTCCAAAAGATTTACTTGTCCCTATAAATAGACAAACTTCAACTTACAATGTTGGAGCTAGAAAAGTTTTAAGAGTAATTGAAGATGAAAAAACACAAAGATTAATTGCAACAGAAAAATTCACTAAATTTTTATCAAAAGATATAATTGGCTTAGAAAAAAATGATGAGGTAATGATTCTTTTATATTCAAAAACACCATTAGGTTATAAAGTAATAGTAAATAATTTATATGAGGGAATGATTTTTCACACAGAGATTTTTGAAAATATCAATGTGGGTGATTTAAAAAAAGCCTATATAAAAAATATAAGAGATGATGGTAAACTTGATTTATCCTTACAAAAAATAGGTCAAAAAAAGTCTGGAGATAATTCCCAAAAAGTTTTAGAAGTTTTAAAAGAAAATAATGGAAAAATGAACTTTACATATAAAAGTGAAGCTGAAGATATTATGAAAGTGTTTGCTATGAGCAAAAAAGCTTTTAAAACAGCACTTACTCAGTTGATATCAAAAGAAAAAATTAAATTAGAAGATAGTTATATACAGGTGAAATAAAAAATTAAATTGGATTTGGAAAATCTAATTAAGATAATTTTTATCCTAATTAAATATAATTACATCAAAAATTTAAAGAAGGATTAATATGGCAACAACAAAATTACAAGGTAATACAATAAATTTGTTAGGTAATGAAGTAAATGTTGGAGATAAAGCTCCAGTTGTTAATGTTGTTGGACAAGATTTAAAAGACATTGAAGTTGGTAATAAAGCACAAATTATAATCATTGTTCCATCACTAGATACTCCTGTGTGTGCAGCAGAAACTAGAAAATTTAATGAAGAAGCTGTAAAAACTGAAGCAGAAGCTATAGTTGTGTCAATGGATTTACCATTTGCAATGGGAAGATTTTGTACAACTGAAGGAATTGAAAACTTAAAAGTTGCATCTGATTTTAGAAACAAAGATTTGGCAAATGCTTATGGTGTATTAATAGGTGATGGTCCATTAGCTGGAATTACATGTAGAGCGGTATTTGTGATCGATGCAAATGGAATTGTAAGATATAAAGAAATTTGTGAAGATATAAGTGATGAACCAAATTATGATGCAGCACTTAATGCTGTAAAAGAAGTAACAGAAACTTCTTGTTGTGGAACTTGTCACTAATCAATGATTTAACTTAAAAAAACTTATACAATCTTTTAATTAATCTTAGGAGATTGTATTATGAAAAACTGGTATAACAAATTTATATCTCAACCCCATCAACCTTTTTTTACAAGTGGTATTCTTTTTTTACTACTTTTTATTTTAACTATTTTTTTAAACTATTCAAATCTTGTTACTATTAAAGTACCTTTATTAGTATTTCATGCATATGCTTTACTTTTTGTAGTATTTATACAACTATTTTTAGGCTTTTTATTTGTTGTATTTCCAAAATTTTTAGTGCAAGCAGACATTAAAAAAGAAGTTTATTCAAAACAAGCAATTTTATATTTTATTGGTTCTTTAATATTTTTTATATCAATATTTACAAGTGAAGTCTTAAATATATTTTCAATATTTTTTCTATTTTGTGTTCAATTGAGTAGTTTCAAGATTTTATACAATATTCATATAAAATCAACTGTAAAAATTAAGAAAGATACTTTATGGGTACTTATATCATTTGCTTGTGGACTTATTGCAAATTTACTATTTATTTTTTCTTTTATTCCTTCAAATTATGCAGAATTTTTGAGACAACTATCTATAAATAGTGGATTTTATCTTTTTATATTTATGTTAATTTTTGCTATTGCACAAAGAATGGTGCCTTTTTTTTCTTCAGCTAAAATTGAAGGATATGTAATAAATAAGTCAAAATATATTTTGGAAACAGTGTTTGTTCTTTTAGTTTTAAAAGTAATTATTTTAACTTTTTTACCAAGTACTTATAATCTAATCAGTGATATTCCTCTTTTTATAATATTTACAAAAGAATTAATAAAATGGAAAATATCACTCAAAAAAGTAAGTTCTATTATGTGGATTTTGTATATTTCTTTATATTGGATTCCAATTGGATTTTTTCTTTCAAGTATTCAATCACTAATAAATATTTTTGATAGTTCAATTGTTTTTGAACAAAGTATTATTCATATATTTGCTTTAGGATATTTTTGTACTATTTTATTAGGATTTGGAACAAGAGTTACTTTAGGACATTCTGGATCTATTCCTACCGCCAATAGATTTACAGTTATTTTATATCTTATTTTTCAAGTAGTTGTATTATTGCGACTATTTGCAGCATATAGTATAAATTTTGATTTTGATTATTTATTTTTTATAAACCTAAGTGCTTTATTATTTTTAATTGTCTTTATTTTATGGTCATCAAAATATATTGTAATACTTCTAAAAGGAAAATAGTAATTTTTTAAACTACACATTTTCTTAACATATTTAAAATAAAATAAAAAATGAAATAAAGGATATGTTATGAAAATAAATGAAAATGAAATAACTCCAAAAGAACTATTTGAAGATAGAAGAAAGTTTTTAAAACTAGGTGCTGCCTCAGTAGTAGCTAGTTCAACTTTGATGGAACTAATGGCAAAAGAGAGTTTACCAACACCAAATTTAACTTATAAAAAAGATATAAATGCTAATAATCTAAAATTAAATAGTTTTGAGCAAATCACTTCTTACAATAATTTTTATGAATTTACAACTTCAAAAAAAGATGTAAAATATATGGCTCATACTTTGAAACCAAATCCTTGGACTATTGAGATTGATGGACTTGTTGAAAAGCCATTTACAATTGACATAAAAGATTTGATTAGTTCAAATTCTTTAGAAGAGAGAATTTATAGATTTAGATGTGTTGAGGGCTGGTCTATGGTTGTTCCATGGATTGGTTTTGAACTTGCTACATTAATAAAAAAATGTAAACCTTTAAGTGATGCAAAATATGTAAGGTTTGAAACTAAATATGACCAAGAGATGTTCCCTGACCAAGAAAGGAGTGTTGTTTTTGCAAATATTAAAAACTATCCTTATGTGGAAGGTCTTAGAATGGATGAAGCTATGAATTCTCTTACTCTTTTAGCTGTGGGACTTTATGGAAAGACTTTAGAAAATCAAAATGGTGCACCATTAAGATTGGTTGTACCTTGGAAATATGGATTTAAATCAATAAAATCAATTGCAAAAATATCGTTTGTAAAAGAACAGCCTTTAAATACTTGGCAAGATATAGCTTCAAATGAGTATGGATTTTATGCAAATGTAAATCCCAAAGTTGATCATCCAAGATGGAGCCAAGCAAGGGAAAGAGTTTTAGGTAAATTTCTAAAACAAGATACTTTGATGTTTAATGGTTATGAAAAAGAAGTTGCTTATATGTATAAAGGAATGGATTTAAGAAAGAACTTTTAATGAAAGTGTTTATTTTTATACTATTAATTTTGCCATCATTTATTTTGGGATATGAAGTCTTTATAGCACAAGATCTTATTGATCCAATAAAATATATCTATACTGTAACAGGTTCAATTGCAATGGTTTTACTCTTTTTTTCAACAACTATTTCACTTATACGAAAAAGAGTAAATCTAATCTCTTATAGGAAAATGATAGGACTCTTTGGATTTTATTATGTATTTTTGCATTTTTTAAATTTTGTAATCTTGGATATGGAAGTTGATTTTACAAAAGTGATAAATGAGACTTTAGAAAAACCATTTATTTATCTAGGAATGATATCTTTTGTTCTTTTAATATTTATGGCTCTTACATCATTTGGAAAGCTTTTTAAACTATATTTTAAATATCATAAAGTCATATATATAGTGTTAATACTTTCTACCATACATTTTGTTATGGCTCAAAAAGCTTTATCTATTCCTCAGATGGGATATTTACTGATTATGATTATAATTGGATTTTTAAAATTAAAACAAAGAGTAAAGTTAAATTAACTTACTCTTTTTAATATAATCAGCCACTCTAAATGAGTTTGCATATATTGTCCAAGTATAAGGAACACTTCCTCCTGTTGGCATAAAACTTCCATCTGTGACAAAAAGGTTTTCTATGTCATGGCTTTGGCAATATTTGTTTAAGACAGATTTTTTTGGGTCATTACCAAATCTACATCCACCAGCTTGTAAGTTAGCAGAGGGAAGTGGTGAAATATCACTTTTAATATCACTAGCTCCCATTTGTTTTAAAACAACTATTGCTTTTTGTGCTAAAAAATTACCAACTTTTACATCTTGTGGATGGGCTCCAATTCTAATTGTTGCAACGGGAACTCCATATTTATCTTTGTATTTTTCATCAATACTTACAAAACAATTATCATTTGGCATCCAGTCTGTAAAAACTTCAAAATTTAGTATTCTTGATTTTGTAAAGTTTTTGTATATCTTATCTTGTAATTCTTCTCCAAATAAAAGATTTCCATTGTCATCAGACTTTAATCTTAGTGCTTTTCGTATAGGATTTGCATGGTCAAATAAGAAATCTATAGTTCCACCTTTAAACTCTTTTGTAAAATACCAATCTTGAAGACCTCTATTCACAAAAAAACCAGTTTCAAATAACTTATCTTTTTTTAATATTTTTGTATCAATGATAGCACTACCTTGTCCACCACCTGTAAAAAGCATATTTTTACCAACTTGTCCAGATGAGTTTGCTAAACCATTTGGAAAATCACTATTTTTTGAGTTTAAAAGAAGTCTTGAACTCTCAACTGCTTGAGTTGCTACAACAAAAAGTTTTGCTTCAACTGTTTTTTCTATCTTTTCTTTTGTGTAATATACAGCTTTTTCGATTTTTTTATTTTTATTTGTAAGAAGTTTAAAGACAAAGGCATTTGGTATTATTGTAATATCTGTATTATTTAAAATAGGTTGTATTAAAGAGGCTCTTGAACTTCCTTTTGCTCCACTTGAACAATTGTACGAACCACAATAGTTCGAATAATAACAGGCATTTCTTTTATCTTTATTTTGTGAGATAATTGCTCGTGGAACTTTATATGATACATAATCTAGTTTTTCACAGGCTTTATCTATTAAATCAACTATTGGGTGTTCTTTTAATCTTGAATATGCATAGTTTTTACTACTTCGGGGCTCCGCATGTTCGTATTTTGTATATTCCCCTGATACTCCAATGACTTTTTCGACCATATCATAATAGGGTTCCAACTCATCATAAGAGATTGGCCAATCAACAACATTGGCACCTTTATATTTGCCAAAAGTTGATTTTAATTTAAAATCTTTTGGCTTAAGTCTATGAAAATATCCACTCATAAAATTTGATGAACCACCTAATATATTCCCATTCCAAAAACTCCAACCAGTTTCATATGTAGGAAATTTATACCATTTGCCATCGATTTTTTCTTCTATTACATGGTATTCATCTTTTAGGTTTGGAGTAAATATATCTCTTCTTGAATAGGCTATTTCATCTTTTGAAAAGTCCTTTTCTGTGTATATATCACCTTTTTCTAAGATTAATACTTTTTTGCCTTCTTTTGCAAGGGTATAAGCTATTGGTCCAGCACCAGCTCCACTTCCTATAATACATACATCATATATCAATTTTTGCTCCATATTTTCTTTTTGGTCTTGGAATTCCAGGCTTATGACTTAATGCCATCCAACCTGATTGAAATTTATTCCCACCATAAATTGGGTCACTTAGCATGGCTTCAATTCCATAATAAACTAAAATATTAATCCATGAGTTTCCATATTCACTTGAATTTGCTTGTTTTATGATTTCTAGTTTTTCTTCTTTTGTTGCTTTAAAGAATTCTGGAAAAGTCTCTTTGAAAACTTGAGCTGCATTTAAAATAAGTTCTAAATCATCTTTATCAAAACTATAGTGGTCGATATTTTGTTTTAGATATGTAACACTACCAAACTCTTTTGCACTAGGCATTTTTGAAGTTTTTGGTAGAAGTATATTTTGTACTTCTAAAATAGTTGTCCAAATTTTATCATCAACATCTTTTGCCATCATGTAACTATTTACAATAATAGGTGTAAGGGAGCTTAGTTTTATAAATGTTCTTCTTTTCATAGTTTTATCTTATATAAATTTTGTAAATCTTTTGTGTAGTAATTATTATATCATAGCTTTAATTTTTACTATTTAATAAAGCACTTTATGATACTATTCGCAAATGACAAATAAAATGAATATATACTAAATGCCTTTATCTAATCTAAACGAAGAACAATTATCAGCTGCTACATGTAAACCAGGCTTTAACCTTATTATTGCAAGTGCAGGGACTGGAAAAACATCTACAATTGTTGGAAGAATTGCTACCTTAATTAATGGTGGAGTTAAACCTTCTGAAATAATACTTTTGACTTTTACAAATAAAGCTGCCCAAGAGATGGTACAAAGGGTTTCTAAATTTTTTGGTAAAGACACAGCTGGTGCTATCATGGCTGGAACTTTTCACAGTGTAAGTTATAAATTAATAAAACAATTACAAGTAAATATTACACTTAAACAACCAAATGAGTTGAAAACACTTTTTAAATCTATTTATGAAAAAAGAGTTTTTTTTGAAAGAGATGATTCAACAAGTCCATATGATGGAGGCTATTTATATGATATTTATTCTTTATATTTAAACTCTAAAAATAATGAAGAGTTTGGGGATTGGATAGTTGAAAAAAATGCTGGACATGAGATTTATACTGCTATTTATGAAGATGTAATCAAAGAGTTTCATACATTAAAAAAAGAGTACGGTTATGCCAATTTTGATGATTTATTAACTATTATGCTTGAACTTCTTGAGACAAATGATTTTGATTTTAAAGAAATTCTTGTAGATGAATATCAAGATACAAATCCTTTACAGGGAAAATTATTAGAAGCTTTTAAACCAAAATCACTTTTTTGTGTAGGTGATTATGACCAAAGTATTTATGCTTTTAATGGCTCTGACATTGGGATTATTTCTACCTTTGCTGATAGGTATGAGGGTGCAAAAGTTTTTACTTTAAGAAAAAACTATCGTTCAACTAGACCAATTTTACAACTTGCAACAAAAGTGATTGAACACAATGAAAGAATTTATGATAAAAATCTTGAAGTAGTAAGACAAGATGCAGAACATTCTCCTAGACTATTAACTTTTAATGAACTTTTTGATCAATATGAGCATATCTCAAAACTAATTTCACAAAGTACCACACCACATATAGATATAGCGATAATATTTAGAAATAATTCAAGTGCAGATGGTATAGAAGCAAACTTAAGAGAATTTTCAATACCAGCAAAAAGAAAAGGCGGAAAGAGTTTTTTTGAAGCTGCTGAGGTAAAATTTGTATTAGATATTATTACTTTACTGAAAAGTCATAATGATATGATGGCAGCTATTCATATTTTGGAGTATGGAAAAGGAATAGGAAAAGCTATAGCAAAAGATATATTTGATGCTTTGATGAAGTTAGGGCATGGAGATTTATTTCAAGGTTTATTTAATCCAGACCCAAATATAAAAAGTCCATATGTATCAACAAAAACAAAGAATATACAGTTAGGGCTTTTTGATGATTTTGCAGAATTAGGTTCTGTTTCTAAATTCAAAGATTGTGGTTTTGATGATAAATTTTTAGGAAATCCAATCTTAAAACATCCAAAACTTTGTGTTGAAGGTGGAGAGTTTTTATTTGAATTTTATTTGATAGTAAAAGATTTAAAAAGAATAAAAAACCCAAGAAGTGCTATTGATCATATTTTCAAATCAAATTTATATGACCATTTAATTGAAATGCTTTCTAACAAAAGAGCTACAAGAAAAGATGGACAAATTGACCCTGCTATGAAACAAACTTCAATTGTAAGAATAAATAGAAAAATAACTTTATTGAAATCTTTATCTTATAATTATAGCGATATAGAAAAATTTATAAATGCCATGGTTTTAGGTGGTAGTGAGATGAGTGAAGGTGATGGTGTAAATTTACTATCTGTTCATGCATCTAAGGGCTTAGAGTTTAAAGAAGTTTATGTAATAGATTTGATGAATGGAAGGTTTCCAAATCAAAAATTAATCGCAAAAGGTGGAAGTATAGAGGAAGAAAGACGGCTGTTTTATGTGGCAGTTACTAGAGCAAAAGATATTTTGTATCTCTCTTATGCAAAGTATGATAAAGTTAAAAAATTAAGTTTTGTGCATTCTCAGTTTTTAAAAGAAGCTGGACTTATAAAAGATGAAAGTGAGTAATTAAAAGCTTCGGTAAATAAATTATTTTTAAGACTAAGTTAATAATTAGTTAATTAATAATAACATATTGAAGATAGAATAGACCTATCTAAATAAAGAGAAATGCTTTTAATTCTTTTGAGGTATACAATATGAAACTCACTCTTTCAAAAATAAATTTCTTAAATATTTTTTCAATAATAGTTATTTTTTCAATTATACTGGGCTTTTTTATTTATGAATTTAATCAAGACTTATATGAAAAAAAAGTGATCTCACTAGAAAAAAGTTATTATTTAAAAAATAAAGCAATAATCAAAAATGAAATACAAAGAGCTATAAGAAGAATAGAAGTAATAAATAATTTGATTTATGAAAAGAATGAATCTATTTTAAAGGAAAAGGTAAATTTTGTCAAAAATTTATTTGATTCTAATGATGACAAAAATTTCGATGTCATTTTGACTAAATATAAAAAAGAACTAAATTTATTAAAATGGGATAATGGAACAGGTTATTTTTATATATTTGATAAAAATGGAAAAATTTTATACCATGGTGGCAATAAAAAATATATAAATACTAATATATTTGAATCAGCTAAAACAAATGATAGTTTATATCAATTTTTAAAAGAGACTTTAGTTTTAGATGAAAACTATGGTTCTTATAAATGGTACAAACCAAATGAAAGTCCAAAGGAAATTTACAAAAAATATGTATATATAAAAAGAGATGAAAAACATGATATTTTTATAGCAGCTGGTGTTTACAAAAAAGAAATAGATAAAAAGATACAAGAATTAGTTTTTAATGATTTTAGAAAAGATAAATTTGGTGATAACAAATATGGCTATTTTTGGATATTAGGATTAGACAAAGTTATGAAAATGCATGCACTTAATCCTGAAATTGAAGGTAGAATAAATGATGATGTACTTTCTACAGATGGAAGAATTCTCAATGACATTAGTATAAAAATGGCTTTAAACGGTGGAGGGTATGTAAATTACAAATGGATAAGGCCAGACACAAAAAAAGAAGATGAAAAATTTTCTTATGTAAAATTAATACCTAATTGGAATTTTATCATTGGTGCAGGATTTTATGTTACAGAACTACAAAATATATTAAAAGAAGAAAAAAAATCTCTAAAAGAGTTATCTGATGAATATTTGATAAAAGTTTTTATTGTTCTTACTATTTTGATTTCTATATCTTTGATGATAGCAAGATATCTTTCTTTAAAAATTCATAATGTTGAAATAGAAAGAGAAGATCAAATGAATATTCTAGAACAATATAAGTTATTGTTAGATAGAAGTGCTGTTGTTTCTAAGACAGATAAAGATGGGATTATTACTTATGTAAATGGTAGCTTTGAAAAAATAAGTGGATTTAATAAGAATGAACTTATAGGAGTGACACATAAACTAATTGCTCACCCAGATACTCCAAGAAGTCAATCTAAAAAATTATGGGATACTATTTTAAAAGGGAAGATTTGGAAAGGTATTCTTAAAAATAAAAGAAAAGATGGTGATAGTTATTATAATAGTATTACTATTATTCCAATAAAAGATTCCCAAGGTAATATTCAAGAGTTTATATCAGCAGGTACAATAGTTACTGAACTAATAGAAAATCGATCAAAACTTAAAAATCTATTTAAAACTGATGCCTTAACAGGTTTAGCAAATAGAGTAAGTTTGATAGACCAAATTTCTAAGCAAAAAAGTGGAACTTTAGCATTAATTAATATTGATAGATTTAAAGAAATAAATGATAGTTATAGTCACATTATTGGTGATGAGGTAATAAAAACATTTGCTGATAGATTATTTAAATATTTTAATGAAAAAGGGTATGAATTATATAGATTGCAATCTGATATTTTTGCACTTACTATAAATAATAAAGATAACATAATTGTTGATATAAAGAATTTTATGAATACATTAGGAAAAGAACCTTATTTATTTGAAAAAAATAAATTCATGCTTACATATACTTGTGGAATAGCATCTAATAGTGAGAATTTATTAACTTATGCAGATATTGCACTAAGCGAAGCTAAAAATAAAAAAGTAAAAATAAAAGAGTATAACCCTTCTATGAAAAATGTTGAAGAGTTTAAAAATAACTTATTGTGGGTAGAAAGACTACACCTTGCAATAAAAGAAAATAGAATCTTTCCCCATTATCAACCTATATATAACTATAAAACTGGGAAAATCGATAAATATGAAGCTTTAATGAGATTAGAATTAGATGGAAAAATCATATATCCAAATGAGTACTTAGATATTGCTAAAAAAACAAAGTTATACTCAGAATTAACATATAAGATGGTGGAAAAGGTAATAAGTAAATTTGCAACTAATAATTATGAATTTTCACTTAATTTATGTATTGAAGATCTGATGAATGAAGAACTGATGATATATGTGTTTGATTATGCAGAACAAAAAGGTGTATTTGATAGGATGGTTTTAGAAATCGTTGAATCAGAAGAGATAGATGATAGTGATTATATAAATAAACTTCTTAGAAAATTTAAAAATGAAGGTGTAAAAATAGCAATAGATGATTTTGGTAGCGGTTATTCAAATTATGACTATTTGATTAAGTTACAAGCTGATTATCTAAAAATTGATGGTTCAATCATAAAATTAATCGAAAATGATAGTAGGACACAAGATGTTGTAAAATCAATTTTTGAGTTTGCTCAAAAGTCTAATATAAAAGTTATTGCAGAGTTTGTAAGTAATGAAAATATAGATAAGATATTAAGAGAAATAGGCATAGATTATGCACAAGGTTTTTATTATGGAAAGCCAGAAGCTAAATTAATTGATGAAATAAATTAAGATATTCTTCCTCTTACTCTATTTTTTCCTTTATTTTTTGCATCATAAAGCATATCATCTGCATTTTTGATTATTTCATCGATTGTATTTGTATTAGTGGAATCACTGACTCCAAAACTAGCCGTAATAAATAGGTCTGAATAAGGTACTCTTATTACTAAGGTTTCAATCATTTTTCTAATGTCTTCTGCAATAGTTATTGCTATATCAATTTTTTCATTGGGAATAGCAATAATAAATTCTTCTCCACCTAGTCTTCCAAATATAGTATCTTCACTTAAATAATTATTTATAGTACCTGCAAATAGTTTTAGAACTTTATCTCCCATTTCATGGCCATATGTATCATTAAATTTCTTAAAGTTATCTATATCTATCATTATTATACTCATAGGTTTATTTGATTTCTTTTGATTTTGGAACATTGAATTTGCATGCAAAAAGAAACTTCTTCTATTTTTTATTTGGGTCAAATAATCTGTATGTGCTAAATCAAAAAGTTTAAGGTTAACTTTTTCCAATTCTTTTAAAGTGTGAGTAATTTGACTTGTTCGTTCATTTACTTTAGTTTCTAAATTATCATTAACTATTAAAATGTGTTTTTGATATGTGCTTGTAATTATAATGGTTAATATTAAAAAGATAATTGATAAAGAAGAAAAAATTTGAATTGAGTTTTTACTTGCGATTATTATATTTTGCTTTGATTTTGTTTTGATGTGTAAGATAAGTTTATTCTTCATATCAAGAAAATGAAAGTCATTAATTAAAAATAAATTCAATTTATAAGTATCTACTTTAATATTTTCTTTATTAATTCTTTTACTGTGTATAGTTGTTTTTATTAAACATTCGTCAAAGTGATTCTCACATATTCTTTTTACTTCTTGATAGTAAGACTTTTCTTTTAAATTTGTTTTTTGAGTAGAAATATTTAATACATAAATAAAGTTTTTTATATCTTTATTATTTTGGGTTTGTTCAATTTCTTTATATATACCCATAGAGTAATTGTAACAAATATAGAGGAATAAAAAAGTAATAATCACCAATGGTAACAAAAATACAATAGTCTTATCATCAAATAATTTTTTCATGTTATCCTTACAATTTAAAAATAATTATTATACTACTTTTGTGTTTAAAAAAACTTTTTTTTGCCATTAATCTTTTATATACACAAAATTAGGTATAATCGCGTAATTTTAGATAAATAGGATAATTTATGAGCGAAAAGTATGAACCTTCAATTGTAGAAGATAAATTTTATAAAATATGGGAAGATAGAGGTTACTTTGAAATAGATGGTAACAAAAACATACAAGAAGATGGGAAGAATTTCTCAATAATGATGCCACCACCAAATGTAACAGGAAGTTTGCATATTGGTCATGCTTTGACATTTACATTACAAGATGTTATAACTAGATATAAAAGAATGGATGGCTATAAAACATTATGGCAACCAGGAACTGACCATGCAGGAATTGCAACACAAAATGTTGTTGAAAAACAATTGTTAGCAGAAGGTACGACAAAAGAAGAAATTGGAAGAGAAAAATTCTTAGAACGAGCTTGGAAACAAAAAGAGACAAGTGGTGGAAACATAGTTCACCAAATGAGAAAACTAGGAGTTACTCCTGCTTGGAAGCGTGAACGATTTACTATGGATGAGGGTTTACAAGAAGCAGTTAAAGAGGCTTTCGTATCTTTATACAATGAAGGACATATCACTCAAAATAACTACATGGTAAACTGGTGTACTCATGATGGTGCGTTATCAGATATTGAAGTTGAGCACGAAGAAGTAAATGGTAAGTTTTATCATATGATTTACAAGTTTGCAGATGGTTCTGGAGAGTTACAAGTTGCAACTACAAGACCAGAAACATACTTTGGAGATACGGCAATAATGGTTCATCCTGATGATTCAAGATATACAGGTATTGTAGGAAAAGAAGTTTTACTTCCACTTACAAATAGAGTTATTAAAGTAATTACAGACTCTTATGTTGATATGGAATTTGGAACAGGTGTCGTTAAAGTTACTCCAGCTCACGATCAAAATGACTACGAAGTAGGTAAAAGACACGATTTAGAGTTTATCAAAGTATTTGATGAAAAAGGTATTTTAAATGAATACTGTGGAGAATTTGCTGGACTTGAAAGATTGGAAGCTAGAAAACCAATCGTAGAAAAACTACAAGCTGAAGGTTATATAGTAAAAATAGATGAACATGTTCACCAAGTAGGGCATTGTTATAGATGTAAAAATATTGTTGAGCCCTTTATCTCTCAACAATGGTTTTTAAGCTCAGATATGGCTCAAGAGTCTATTAGAAAGACAAAAGAGACTACAAAAGAGAGAGCAAAAAGCGGTGAGCATAATGGAACATTATTTCACCCAGCACATTGGATAAACTCATATACAGCATGGATGGATGAGTTAAGACCTTGGTGTATCTCTAGACAACTTTGGTGGGGACATAGAATCCCTGTATTTACATGTGATGATTGTGGACATCAATGGGCTGATAAAGCAGATGAGCCAGAAGAATGTCCAAAGTGTAAAAGTAAAAAATTAACTCAAGACCCAGATGTACTTGATACTTGGTTTTCTTCAGCGCTATGGGCAATGTCACCTTTAGGTTGGGGAAATA
This sequence comes from Arcobacter siniprincipis (SeqCode), assembly GCF_048571125.1. Taxonomy (NCBI): domain Bacteria; kingdom Pseudomonadati; phylum Campylobacterota; class Epsilonproteobacteria; order Campylobacterales; family Arcobacteraceae; genus Arcobacter; species Arcobacter siniprincipis (SeqCode). The sequence goes on from NZ_CP182343.1 coordinate 825,383, forward strand.
ATGGAAAACTAGAAGATTTATATAACTCTACTGATGAAGCAGATTTTTATCCAAATTCTTTGCTAATCACTGGTTTTGATATTATGTTCTTTTGGGTAGCTAGAATGATGATGATGGGTGAACACTTTAAAAAAGAGTTACCATTTGAAGATATTTATATGCATGCTCTTGTAAGGGATGAACATGGTGCAAAGATGTCAAAATCAAAAGGTAATGTAATTGACCCACTTGATATGGTTGAAGAGCACTCTGCTGATATTATTAGATTTACTTTAGCATATTTAGCAGTTCAAGGAAGAGATATAAAATTAGGAGCTAAAAACTTAGAGCAGTTTAGAAACTTCACAAATAAACTTTACAATGCTTCAAACTTTTTACAACTAAATGTTGATACTTTCCCTGATTTAAAAGATATAGAAATCAAAACACCACTTGGTATTTATATGCAAAGCAGATTAAGTGATGCAGTTGATGAAGTAAGAGCTACACTTGATACTTTCAAATTCAATGAAGCAGCTTCTATTCTTTATAAATTTGTATGGAATGAGTTTTGTGATTGGGGTATTGAGTATGCAAAAGCTAGCAAAGATTCAGTTGTAGAACTTGGAGCAATATTTAAAGAAACACTAAAAATGGTAAGTCCATTTATGCCATTTATTTCTGACTTTTTATATCACAAATTAAGTGGAACTTCTTTAGAAGAGGGGGAATCTTTGATGATAACAAACTTCCCTAAAGAAATAGCAAAAAATCAAGAAATGGAAGATATGTTTGCTATCATCGAAGAAGCAATTGTTGCAATAAGAAGAGCAAAAGTTATCATAGATATGGGTAATAGTAAAATTGCAAAAGCTTATATCAAACTTGATAAAACTATTGATAAAGATGTAGCAAAACCATTTATAGAAAAACTTAGCAAGTGTGAAAATATAGAGTTCGTAGATGCAAAACAAGAAAACTCTATAACAGATGTATCTGATAACCTAGAAGTTTACTTACCAACTGGTGAGATCGATATGACTCCTATTATTAATAAACTTTCTAAACAAAAAGAAAAATTAGAAAAAGAGATAGCAAAATTATCTGGAATGTTATCAAATGAAAGATTTGTAGCTAATGCTCCTTCTAATGTTATAGAAGAGAACAAGGCTGGATTATCTTTGGCTGAAGAAAAGCTTGTTAAAGTTGAGGCTGAATTGAAGTCTTTGAGTTAATTACTTTTAATGAAGACCTTTATTGGTCTTCTCTTCCTTAAAATAATAATTTTTATGCTAAAATTAAACAATTATTAGAAATATATTATAAAAATAAGAAGAATGATAAACTTAAGATATAAAAATTATATGCAGAATATTATCCTAAAAGTTTATAAATTTTTACAACGAAAGATAAACTAACTATGTCTAAAAAGAGTACAAGCTACAATCAAATTACCGCAAAAATGATATTTATTATTTTATTAATAACTTTGGGACTTGCACTTGCATATATTGAATATATCAAAAGAGATGTTATTGTTAACCTTGCAAAAGTAGATGCAAAGAAAACAAGCAGATTAGTATTTGAATCAATGTATTCAGCTATGCAAAAAGGGTGGAACAAAGATGATATTCAAGAGATTGTTCATAGACTTAACAAAGTAGATAAAAATCTTGAAATTCTTATATATAGAGGAAAAATAGTTGCTAGTATTTTTGGAGATATTGAAAATGATAAACTAGTAAGAACTACAGATAGTAGTGTTAAAAATGCTTTTAAAGGAACTGAATCCTTAGATATAATCAACTCAGATCTTATTAAATATTATTTCCCTGTAATTGCGAATGATAAGTGTAAATCTTGTCATACCAATTCCGTTTCAGGTGATGTATTAGGTGTTATAAATATAAATTATCCTATAACTGATTTGAAAATATCTTTTAATGATATGATTGATATATTTTTTATTTTTATTATTGGTTTTACAATTATAATCTTTATACTACTGTTTTTAAATTTTAATAAATATTTACTTTCACCTATTAATAATTTTATTAAAACTGCGAATATTATCAAAAAAAGTAGTGATATAAAACAAAGAGTAACAGTAGATTATGATATTAATGAGATACAATCAATGCAAGTTATTTTTAATGAAATGCTTGATTCAATTGAGCATCAATTTTATTATGATCATTTGACAGGACTAAAAAACAGAAGAGCTTTATTGGAAGACTTAGATAATAAAAAAGATTTATTATTTATGATAATCAATATAGATAAATTTGAGCAAATAAATAATCTTTATGGTGATGAAATTGGTGATAAAATACTTTTAAAATACAAAGAAAAATTCAAAGAACTTCTTCCCTCTACTTCAATTTTATACAAAATGCATGCGGATGAATTTGGTGTAATATCACATGGCTCAATTGACTTAGAAGAGTTTGAAAATATTGCTTCATATATCATAAGTCAACTAGGTAAGTATGAATTTAAAATATCTGATGAAAAAACTATTTTTATCAATCTTACTATTGGTATATCTCATGGATCAACTCTTCTTCTTCCAAATGCTGATATGGCACTTAAACTTGCTAAAAAGAATAAGAAAAACTATCTTATTTATACTGATGATATGAGAACTTTAAAAGAGTATGAAAATAGATTAAGTTGGACACAAAGACTTATGAGAGCAATTGAAGAAGATAAAATTGTGCCACTATTTCAACCTATTGTTGATTGTACCACTTTAGAAGTTATTAAGTATGAAGCTCTTATGAGAATAAAAAGTGATGAAGATGATTATATTGTTCCGATACATTTTTTAAATATCTCAAAAGAAAACAAAATATATTTTAAATTGACCTTGATAATGTTACAAAAAACTTTTGATATTTGTAAGAAAACAAATTATAAATTTTCAATAAATTTGACTAAAGATGATATGTTAAATGATGAAATTATTAGATTTATAGAAAATGAATTTAAATCATCTGATATTGCTAACAAAATTACATTTGAGATACTTGAGTCTGAAGGTATTGAAAACTATAATGAAATAATAAATTTTATAACAATTGTAAAAAAATATGGAGCAACAATATCTATAGATGATTTTGGAACAGGATATTCAAATTTTGAATATCTAATAAAATTAAATTTTGACTATCTAAAAATAGATGCTAGTATGATAAAAAATATTGACAAAGATGAAAAGGCACAATTAGTAACGAAAACAATAGTTGACTTTGCTCAAAAAATTGGTGTGAAGACAATCGCTGAGTTTGTTTCTAGTAAAGATATCTTATCAAAAGTACAAGAATTGGGTATAGACTATGCTCAAGGGTATTATTTAGGGGAACCAACTTCTATAAAAGCTCTAAATAAGTAATTAGAAACGAAGAATAAACTCTTTAAGGGAGTATAATAAAGAAGATTTAACTTCTTTATTAACTAGTGCGATTTTCTTACAACCAATATCATCTTAATATTAATTACAATAAATCTAATGATTTGCCATAAGATACAAGTTCTCATAAATCTTACAAATCTACTTGGTTTTGGTGGATAGTATGCTTGCTCATAAGGTTTAGTATTTTTATTCATAATTATATTTCTCCTATTATTCTGGGATTAAAGTCCAGCCCGGTTTTAGTTGAGCTTTATATATAAACATATGATGTAACAAATGTTTAATCCAATGTCCTGCTGTTCCTACTTCTCCAAAAGTTGAGTCTTGGTCTCTTCCTGTTTCTGGATATTTTTCATAGTCTGGAACTACGGGATAAACTGTCATTGCAGCAGCTGTTCCTGTAAAGAAACCTTTACCCGTACTTGCAACACAAGCAGCACCCATACTACTCATGCTTGCTGTATGTGTAGGAGTAGTTGATTTTCCAGTAATCATATCGCAAATAGAATGTGCAACTGCTTTTCCCATGATACCACTTGGCATACCCGTTCTTGGTGGTGTTGGAGTTATCATTGTACCATTTGGTGATTTTTGTGGTTTTGAAATAGGGTGAGGAGGTGCAAAAGCAATACCAACTGCAAAAATATTTTTATAAGTTGGATTTTGTAATGTTTTTGGCCAATCACTAGCTTTCCAATCTTCATATGCTTTTGGAGTATAATCAGCATCAACTTTTAAAAATCCATTTGGTGCAAAAATTGTATCAGTGATATCACTTCCATCTTTACCATATGCTTTTAATCCAACTCCAGCAAATGGTGGAATCAACATAGCTAAATCAAACTCTTGAGAATGGTATTCTCCATTTAATAGTTCGTAATGAGCTAAGCCTTTTTCTATTTTATTTACATGAGCACCTGTAATCCAACTAAGTCCTCTTTCTGCATAAATTGATTCAGTAAATACTCTTGAATGTGTTAGGTATCCACCTCTATTGATATGCATTCCTCCCATACCAAAGTCACCCAAAGTCTCTTCATTTGATATCCAGACTAGATTGGCATGTTCTCTAACACCTCTTTTTTTAAGAATATGTTCGATATTAAAAATATATTCAAAAGCAGCACCTTGACAAGTACACATTCCATGTCCTGTCCCTACTAAGATAGTTTGTTTTTCACCTTTTGACATTTTTTCAATGCATTTTTCTAATTCATGATATGCATGGACAGCATGATCTGCTGTACAAACTGAAACTGTATTTCCATCAACTTCAGGATCCAATCCAGGTGTTGCAGCAAAATTTAGTTTTGGACCAGTTGCATTAATCAAATAATCATAAGTAAGTTCTTCTATTTGTGAAGCTTTATCTTCACTGGTATATTCAATAGTTACATAGGGCTTAAAATTTTCAGTTTTTCCATCAGGATGAATAGATAAGGCTTTTGCTTGTTTATATGTAATACCAGCTTTTTTATATATAGGTGCTAAATCAAAAGTTACATCTTCTTTACCCATTTCTCCTACTCCAACCCAAATATTTGATGGTATCCAATTCCATTTTGAATTTGGTGTAACAACTACAACTTCATGGGATTTCCCAAGCCATTTTGCTGCAAATGATGCAGCAGTATGTCCAGATACCCCTCCTCCTAAAACGACAACTCTTGCCATAATCTATCCTTATTATAGTATAATGACAAATTCTATATCTTTATAAATTATATAAAGCTTAAATTATAAGAATATCTTATTTTAAAATAATTTAATATTTATATAATTTTTAAAAATGTATAATTATAAATACTTATAATTAATTGGAGTAAAATATTAATGAAAACATCTCTTTTAAGTCATCTATTGAAGGTCTTTATACTTTCAATAATCTCTACAAACCTATATAGTGAGCCTTTAGAATTATCTAGTTTTATTGTTAGTGATAATCAAAAGACAATTTCAAGTAAATATAATGGATATATAGAAAAAATCTATATTAGTGAAGGTGAATATATTAAAAAAGGAAAACTTCTTTTGAAAATAGATTCAAAAGAAATGTCAACTTCAAAATCTCAAACTTTGCTTAGTATTGAACAAGCCAAGTTAAATTTTAATATTGCAAAAAATGATTTAGATAAAGCTACAATTGATTTTGATAGATACAAAAGACTTTTTGAAAAACAGATGATTTCAAAAAATGATTTTGAAAATTTTGAACTTAAAAAAAATAATCTAGATAAAAATCTACAAATAGCAAAAAAATCTATAAAACAAAGTGAAGATAAACTTCAAGAGATAAATAAAAATCTCAAATATCTAAATATAAGAGCTTCAAGCGATGGTTTAATAATCAAAAAAAATATCAATGAAGGGGAATTGGCAACAGCTGGTACACCACTTTTAACAATAAGTGATGTTGATAATTTAAATCTTTATTTAGATGTAGCTGAGAGTGATTTATCAAAATTTAGAGAAAAAGAGAATTTAGATATCTATATTGAATCTCTTAATATAAATCAAAAAGCAATAGTAGTAGCGATATTGCCAAGTGTTGATTCTGGGATTAATAGTTTTAGAGTAAAGCTAAGTTTTAAAAGAACAGATAAAAGAGTACTTCCTGGAATGTATGCAAAAGTGAGAGTTGAATAAGATGGATTACAAATCTATAAAAGTACACAATATTGGTGGACTACTTTCTAAAACTTTTCTACATAACTCTTTAACTCCCGTAATTGCGGTTTTTATTTTGATTTTAGGATATATAGCACTTACTTTTATGCCAAGGGAAGAAAATCCACAAATGATTGTTTCTGGTGGGAATATTATAGTTTCACTTCCTGGTGCAACACCTCAAGAAGTGGAAAATGTTATTGTAAAACCAATTGAGAGAAAGATGAAAGAGGTTTTAGGAGTTGAGCATGTTCAAGGAATAGCAAGACAAGATGTGGGAATAATAAATGTCATGTTTTTTATTGGAGAAGATAAAGAGCAATCAAATCTAAAAATGTATGATAAGATGATGCAAAACTTAGATATATTACCACTGGGAGCTAGTCAACCGCTTATAAAACCTCTTGATATTGATACTGATATTCCTATTTACTCTATTGCTTTTTATTCTAAAAATAATAAAATTAGTCAAGCAGATTTATATGAAAAAGTAAAACAGTTACAACAAAAATTTAATGCTATAGAAAATATAGCACAAGCTAATATTATTGGTGGACATAAAAAACAATTTAATATTTTACTTGATACCAATAAACTAAATCGTTACAATTTAACAATCAATGACGTAAAACAAGCCCTTAGTGCTATTATAATTAATTCTCCCCAGTTAAAAAAAGCTAGGGGAAATGAGATAAGAATTGGAAGTATAAAAAATGTACTTCAATCTATAAATGATGTTCAAAATATAATTATTCCCGCAAGTAATACAATTGTATATTTAAAAGATATAGCTACTATAAGTGATGGGGTTGACTTTCAAAACTATAAAAAAGTAGAAATAAATCTAAAAGATAAAAATCTTTATCCACAAGTTACACTAACCCTATCTAAATTAAAAGGTTCAAATGCCGTTGTAATAGCTGATGAAGTAACTGAAAGATTATCTGAAATGAGAAGTGAATTTGAAAAAGAGGGAATAAATTACACTATTACAAGAAATGATGGTGAGAGAGCAAATGATGCTGTAACTGAACTTATGTTTCACCTTTTGATTTCAGTTGTTATTATTATTTTATTATTGATATTTGTGCTTGGTTGGAAAGAGGCTATGATTGTAACTTTTACCATTCCTGCTATTTTTGCGATTACTCTTTTTGTAGCATATTTAGGTGATCAGACAATAAATAGAATTACTCTGTTTGCTTTTCTTTTATCCCTTGGACTTTTAGTTGATGATGCTATTGTTGTGGTAGAAAATATTCATAGACATTTTCATAAAGAAGATAGTAAAAATAAAACAAATGAAGAGATTATGGTAGAAGCAACTGATGAAATTGGAGCTTCTACAAATATAGCAACAATAGCAATTATTCTAACAATGGTACCTATGGCATTTGTAGGACAAATGATGGGACAATTTATGAGACCAATTCCTCTAAATGTACCAGTAGCGATGGCTGCTTCACTTATAATAGCATATATTTTTACCCCATATTTTGCAAATAAAATATTAAAAAGAGGAAAATAATGAATAGTATTAATAATCTGGTTCATTTATGTATAAAAAATAAAAAAAATAAAACAATAATACTTTTGGTAACTCTATTTGCCTTTTTATTTTCTGTATATTTACTTCCTTTAGAAGTTGTAAAAGCAAAAATGCTTCCAGGAAAAGATTCAAATACTTTTACGGTATATGTAGATTTACCAACAGGAAGTTCAATCTATCAGACAAAAAAAGTAACTGATGGTGTTGTTGGTGTATTACAAAAAGAAAAAGAAGTTTTAGACTCAGAAGTTTTTTTAGGAACTTCATCTCCCCTTGATTTTGCAGGACTTGTTAAAATGAGTGGATTAAAAAGTGGAGAGAACTTTGCAGAAATAGTTGTAAATATTTTAAAAAAGCATGATAGGGAAGAACCTTCATTTCTTATGGCTCAAAGATTAAGAATAGAGATAAATAAAGTTGTTGAAAAAATCAATCCAAAGGCTACTATAAAAATGGTAGAACCACCAGCTGGTCCTCCTGTATTAGCAGCAATCGTTGCAGAAATTTATGGAGATAATTATAACTCTATAGAAAAACTTGCAAGAAAAGTTGAAAAAGTTTTCAAAAAAACTGATGGCTTAGTTGATATTGATATTATTGGGGATGATGATTATGAAAAGTATGAGTATATCCTTGATTATGAAAAAATAAAAAGACTTGGAATAAGAGTAAATAGTGTAACTGACTTACTTGAAACAGCATTTAATGGTAAAGTTGTAAATACTAAAAATTCATCAAAATATTCTACTCAAATTGATTTATTTATGAGAACAAAACAAAGAGATTTTGATGTGAATAATGCCTTATCATCTTTAAAAGTAAAAAGCTCAAATGGTAATTTAGTGCCTTTAGTAAGTATTGTAAAAGTAAAAAAAGTAAAAAATGAAAAAACGATATATTCAAAAGATTTGAAAACTATGTTAAATGTAGTGGCAGAAACAGATATGGTATCTCAAATCTATCCACTACTTGATGCTAGAACTTTTATAAAAGAGAATTTTGGTGATGAATATAAAGTGACAAGTGCAAATATGTTAAACCTTTGGCTTACAGATAAAAAGACAGGTGAAAAATTAAAGCTTGTTTGGGATGGAGAATTAAAAGTAACATTAGATACTTTTAGGGATTTAGGTGGGGCTTTTATAGCAGCACTTGTTCTTATATTTTTACTTATGGTTGTTTATTATAAAAACTTTGCTTTAAGTGGAATTGTATTGTTATCAAGCTTCTTATCAATCATTGGTGTGATTTTTGGACATCTATTTGTAGATATAGTTACAACCCACACTTTCTTTTTAACAGCAACTTCTCTTATAGGTTTTATTGCTCTAATTGGTATTAGTTCAAGAAATGCACTTTTACTAATAGATTTTACAAAACATTTAGTTGCAACTGGAATAGAGAAGAAAGAAGCAATAGCAACATCTGCATCAATAAGAGCAAAACCAATTATTCTAACAGCTGCCTCGATTATCCTAGCTTCATTATTACTAGCAAACGATGCAGTTTTTGGAGGTCTTGGTGTCTCGTTAATCTTTGGAACAATAGCAGCAGTAATTGCATCAATTTTTGTTGTTCCTGTATTGATTGATAATATTGATGAAAGTGTTTTAAAAGCTTAAAATAACTGAAGAGTATAAATAAGTAATAGAATTGATTTACTTATTTATCTCTCCATACTCTTCTGCCATTTCATCTCCCCATTTTGATAATTGATAAAAAATCGGTATAAGTTTTTCACCATTTTTTGTTATTGTATATTCTACTTTTGGTGGTATGACTGGATAAACTTTTCTTGATATAAGGTTATGTTTTTCCAAATCCCTAAGGGTTTGAGTCAACATTTTTTGTGTTATCTTTCCTAAAATTTTATGAATTTCATTATATCTCATAGTTCCCTTACTAAGATGCCAAAGAACAAGTCCTTTCCACTTCCCAGATACGATATCTAGGACAAACTCAAATGAACATGTATAATCTTTTTCTTTGTATTTTATCTGCATTAGTATCCTTTTGGTATGTATATACCTCTTGAGGTAGTTCTTGACAATATAACATATAAAAGTTAAAGTTTCGAAAAAATAAAAGGAAATAGTTATGAAAGAAAATTCAATTTTATTCTCTCCTATTACTTTAGGAAATTTAACTTTAAAAAATCGTATTGTAATGGCACCAATGACAAGAACACAAGCTAAAAATAATATACCAACAGAAGATATGATAAGTTATTATGATAGAAGAGCAAAAGGTGGCACAGCATTAATTATAAGTGAAGGAACATTTGTAAATCATGAAGTTGCAAATGGTAATTTTGATGCTCCTGCATTTTATGGTGATGCTTTAATTATGTGGAAAAAACTAGTGGATAAAGTTCACGCTTCTGGGGCAAAAATAATGCCACAACTTTGGCATGCAGGAAACACAAGAAAACTAGGAGTATCTCCAAATGAAAATATGCTAAGTATTGGTCCAATGAATGAATATATTGAAGGTAAACAAACTGTAAGAGCTATGAGTCAAAATGATATAGATGAAGTAATTAAAGCATTTACAAAAGCTGTCCTTGATGCAAAGGAGTTGAATTTTGATGGAGTAGAACTTCTTGCTGCCCATGGATATTTGATAGATCAATTTTTTTGGGAAAAAACAAATCAAAGAACAGATAAATATGGAGGATCATTTACTAATAGATTGCGTTTTGCAAGTGAATTAGTAAAGTCAATAAAAAAAGCAGTAGGAAAAGATTTTCCCGTAGTATTTCGTTTTTCACAATGGAAAACTGGATATTATGATGCAAAAATTGCTAAAAATAAAGAAGAATTAAAAGAGCTTCTTTTATCACTAGTTGAAGCAGGGGTTGATATTTTTCATGTTAGTGAGAGAAGATTTTGGATGCCAACTTTTAAAGAATCACCACTTACTCTTGCTGCATATGTTAAGAAAATAACAAATAAACCAGTAATAACAGTTGGAAATATTGGACTTGATGAAGATTTGGAAACTATTAAATTAGTAGAAAAAAAACTACATGATAATGAGTTTGATATGGTTGCTGTAGGAAGAGCTTTGTTAGCTGATGCTAATTGGGTAAATAAAATAAAAGATAATAGAATAAATGAAATCATTCCTTTTAATGAAGATTGTTTAAAAGTACTGTATTAAAATCAATGACATACTTGTTAATTTAAGAGCAAAGTAGTTAGAATTTTGCAAAATAAATATTAGGAATATACTATGATAACATGTTATTTAAATTATATAATTGATGTAAATAAAATAAAAGAGTTTGAACATTATGCAAAATTATGGATTCCTTTAGTAAATAAGTTTGGAGGAACACATCATGGATATTTTCTTCCATCAGAAGGAAAAAACAATGTTGCTTTAGCTTTATTTACATTTCCAAGTTTAGCTACTTATGAAAAATATAGAAATGAATCTTTTGAAGATAAAGAGTGTATAGCTGCCTTTAAATATGCAGAAGATACAAATTGCATTATCAGTTATGAAAGAAGCTTTTTTAGACCAGTTTTTAGTTAATAAGAAAATAAAAAGAATTAAAATGAGTAATAAAGTATTTTGGAAAAATCCATATCAGACTGAATTACATACAAGAATAAAATCAATTGATGATAATAAGGTTGAATTAGAAGAGACAATCTTTTATGCTGAATCAGGTGGTCAAGAAAGTGATAAGGGAACAATCAATGGCTTTGAAGTAATTAAGGCAGAGAAATCTGGTAAGTCAATTTTTTATACACTTGAATCAGCCTCTAATTTTGTTATTGGACAAGATGTATTAGTTAAAATTGATTGGACTCGACGGTATAAACTTATGAAATTACACTTTGCGGCTGAAGTTGTATTAGAATTATTTTACAAGAGATTTACTAATCTCGAAAAAATAGGTGCCCACATATCTGAAAATAAAAGTCGAATAGATTTTGAATTGAATGAAAGCATATCTTCTTTGCTTTCTGAAGTTCAAGCAGAAGCACAAAGTTTAATTGATGCAGATTTATTTATTGAAAGTGCTTATTCAGATGAGAAAAACGAACGAAGGTATTGGAAAGTTGAAGATTTTGCACAAGTAGCATGTGGAGGTACTCACTTGAAAAAAACATCAGAAGTAGGGCAATTGATTTTAAAAAGGAAAAATATTGGTAAAGGTAAAGAGAGAGTAGAGATTTATATTAATTAATATATAAGTTTAAATTCTAACTTTTCTCTCATGAATACCTAACGATTTTCGCTTCTTCACTTTTTGGTGGCAAAAAGTAAAACCTGTGTTTTCACTCTCTTTGATAAAAAGCCACCAACCGTATCAAAGCCCATTAGCTTTAATGATTATTGCACTATCAAGAAGTTTTATTTTTTTAGTAATACCAATTGCAGAAGCGGTTACTTTTGTGATTGCAAGTGTGTTATTTAGAAAAGTTAGACAAAAAAAATAGCTTGAGAATATATGTGTAAAAAGTGATATACTAGAAATTAAATACTTTTTGAGTTATAAATATCATGAAAAATAAAACTAAATCATTTTTATAATAGAAAAGTTTTCAAATCTTCGAAAATTTCTTTTTGTTCTTTCTCTGATAGATTGATGTATTTTAAAGTCATAGAAGTAAACATTGCTTCTGAAAACAAGAAAGCTAATCTTAACTTTTTACCTTCATCTGTATTTGTATCAATTGATCCTAAAGCACTGCTATGCCAATCTTGTAATCCTTCGAAAACAGATTTGTCTTGCAAAAGCACAGTAATAACTTTAGATATCTTATCCAATTCTTCGTTGCTATTGTACTTTGAAATATATTCAATATGTGCTTTTAATTCGGAATATTTTGAATTCGTATCTTTTGACAAAATTTTTATTTGATGGTTATAATCATCATCATTCTTTTCAAAAACTGCTTTTATCATGGCCTCTTTATTTCCAAAAATATATTGAACACCACCTATTGAAATATTTGCTTTTTTAGCTACCTTTCTAATACTTAAACCAGAAATACCTTCATTCAAAATAATATCTTCAATAATACTTATTAAATAATTTTTATCTATTTTATTTTTTGTACCCAAACGCTTCCTTTTTTCATATCATATTATTTAATAAAAAATTAAGACTACTTTAAATAGTATTCATGCCATTAAATACATACGTATGTATTGTAAAGGTTAATTAATGAAATTTTGCTTAAAAGGTTTATTTTTATTACTACTTACGATTCTTTTATTAGGATGTGGTAATCAAAAAAAGAATGACTTTTCGGAAGAAAAACAAAAAATTGAAGTTGGATATATAACACTAAATAAACAAGAAGTTCCTTTTCAACAAGAGTTATCAGGAAGAATCAAAGCTATTTACAAATCTGAAGTTAGACCACAAATTGATGGTATTATAAAAAAACGACTTTTTAAAGAAGGAAGTTATGTAAAAAAAGATGATATTTTATATGTAATCGATCCCGATTCATATCAAGCTACTTATGAAGAAGCATTAGCAACATTAAAAAGTTCAGAAGCAAATTTAATTACACTAAAATTAAAGAATGAGAGATATAAAGAATCTGTAAAGTTTAATGTGATATCTAAACAAGAAGCAGATGATGCCAAAGCTGCTTATTTACAAGCAATTGCTTTGGTTGAACAAAATAAAGCTTTGGTAAAAAGTGCTAAAATTAATTTAGATAGAACAAAAATAAAAGCACAAATCTCAGGCTTTATTGGAATATCTAATTACACTGTTGGTGCCTTAGTCTCGCAAAATCAAGCAAATGCATTAACTACAATACGAGATACAAATAAAGTATATGTAGATTTAAGTCAATCTAACAATCAACTATTTAAATTAAAAAAATTAAATAAAGATAGAATAAAAGAAGATAAAATAAATGTAAATATCATTTTGCCAGATGACACCGTGTATAAACATACTGGAAAACTCAAACTTCAAGAAATATCAGTTGATGAAGATACTGGATATGTAACTTTAAGAGCAGAATTCCCAAATCCAGATGGAGAATTATTAGATAATATGTTTGTAAATACGGTAATTGAGAGTGGTAGTTCTAGTGCTTTTTTAGTTCCCCAACAAGCCGTTACTTTAGATGCAAAATCTAATTATATTGTTACTACCATTCAAAAAAATAATACTACTGAAACAAAAATAATAACCGTAATAAGAGCAATAGGCAATAAATGGCTTGTAACAGATGGTATTTCTCAAACAGATAAAATTATAATTGAGGGTCTAAATAAAATCAATGAAAAAAGTATTGTTATTCCAAAAGATCTTAACAATTTATATGTAGATAACTCAAAAGCAGAAGTAAAATGATAGCTCGTTTTTTTATTAATCATCCTATTTTTGCATGGGTAATATCTTTACTTATAATGTTATTAGGATTACTTTCTATAAAAAATTTACCAGTAGAACAGTATCCAGATATTGCTCCTCCTACAATTAATATTCAAGCAACATACGCTGGAGCAACAGCTAAGACTATTGAAAATAGTATCACTCAACTTATAGAAGAAGAATTAACTGGATTAGATGGATTATTGTATTTTTCTTCAACTAGTCAAACAGGAAGTTCAAGTATAAATGTTGTATTTGAAAAGGGTATAGATCCAGATATTGCTCAAGTTAAAGTAAATAATAAGATTCAACAAGTACTTCCAAGACTTCCAGAAGATGTTAGAAAAGAAGGGGTTAGTGTTGTAAAATCACAAGATGATTTTCTTATGATACTTAGTATGCATGATGAATCAGGAAAATCAAGTGAAAATGATATTTCAGATTATTTAATCACCAATATAAAAGATGGACTTTCTAGAATAAATGGTGTTGGTGGAGTTGAACTTTTTGGTTCAGAATATGCAATGAGAGTTTGGATAGATCCCAAAAAACTTAAATCTTATAATCTAATGCCTTCAGATATTAATAATGCAATTTTAAAACAAAATGCACAAGTATCTGCAGGAAGTATTGGAGCAAGACCACAGGTAAAAGGTCAAGAGTTAAATGCAGATGTTGTATCAAGAAGTAAATTAGAAAATGCAAAAGAGTTTGAAAATATTGTAATAAAAAGTAATAAAAATGGTGCAGATGTTCTTTTAAAAGATGTTGCAAAAGTTGTATTAGGTAGCAATGATTACTCTTTTATATCAAAAAATAATGGATATCAAGCAAGTGGTATAGGTATAAAATTATCTTCTGGTGCAAATGCTGTTGATGTAGCAAAAAGAGTTAGAGAATATTTGTCATCATTTGAGAACTCTTTACCAAGTGGATACATAATTTCATATCCTTATGATACAACTATTTTTATTGAAGAATCTATAAAAGAAGTTGTAAAAACACTCTTTGAAGCTGTGTTTTTGGTGGTTGTTGTAATGTTTGTTTTTCTAAATAGTTGGCGTGCGACTATAATCCCTGCTATTGCAGTACCCGTGGTACTGCTTGGTACCTTTGCTATTTTGAATTTTTTAGGATTTACAATAAACTCTTTAACTATGTTTGCAATGGTATTATCCATAGGTTTATTGGTTGATGATGCTATTGTTGTTGTTGAAAATGTAGAAAGGAATATGAGAGAAAAAAAGCTTTGTGCTAAAGAAGCAACTATTATAGCAATGGATGAAATCACGAGTGCTTTAATTGGAGTTGCAACTGTACTTTCTGTAGTATTTTTACCAATGATATTTTTTACAGGTTCTACTGGAATTATATATAAACAATTTGCAGTTACAATTATATCTTCTATGGTTTTATCCGTTGTTGTAGCATTGACACTATCTCCTGCTATTTGTGCTACCTTTTTAAAACCTCATAATCCAAATAAAAAGAGTAATGATGTACTTGATTGGTTTAATAGAAAATTCAGTAATTTAACAAAAAAATATAAATCAGGAATTTTTAAATTTATTAATGCTCCTATCAAATCACTTGTTGCTTATATTGCAATAATAGCTGTAAGTATTTTATTTTTTATAAAATTACCTACGGGATTTATACCACCTGAAGATCAAGGTGATTTGATGATTCAATTTACCCTTCCAGCTGGTGCAAGTACAACACGTTCTGAAAATACTGAAAAAATAATAAGAGATTATTTTTTAACAGAAGAAAAAAGTAATATAAATTCTATTTTTTCAATTGTTGGTTTTACTTTTTCAGGAAATGGACAAAATGGAGGATTAGGATTTGTTGAGTTAAAAAATTGGGATCAAAGAGCTGGTATAGAAAATAGTGCAGATTCCATTGCTAATAGAGCAATGATGAAGTTTACAGATAATAAGTCAAAATATTTTATAAGAGATGCGCAAGTATTTGTAATGAATCCATCTTCTGTTCCTGGTTTAGGTAATACAGATGGCTTTGAATTTCAATTGCAAGCTGGTGCTAAAATGACAAGAGATGATTTATCAGTAGCAAAAAATTCTTTACTAAAAGAAGTAAATTCAAATAAACTGATAGTAAATGCAAGAGTTGAAGGAACTGAAGAGACACCAAAATTAAAACTTGATTATGATAAGAAAAAAATCTTTTCATTGGGATTATCTTATGATGATATTGATAATACCCTAAATACAGCTTGGGCAGGTTCTTATGTTAATGATTTTATTGATAAATCAAGAATAAAAAGAGTCTATGTACAAGCTGATGCAAAATATCGATCTAAACCTGAAGATTTATATCAATGGAATGTTAGAAATAATGAAAATAAAATGGTCTCTTTTGAAGAGTTTACTAATATCTCTTGGAAAAAATCTGAGAAATCATTGACAAGATATAATGGCTTAGCTTCTTATTTAATTCAAGGTGAAGCTGCTTCTGGCGTAAGTTCTGGAGTTGCAATGGATGAGATGGAAAGATTAGCAAAACTTAATAATAAAGATACTAAATATGCATGGAGTGGCTTATCTTATCAAGAAAGATTGTCAAGCGGTCAAGCTATATATTTATACGCATTATCTTTAGTTGTTATATTTTTATGTTTAGCTGCTTTATATGAGAGTTGGAGTATTCCTTTTTCTGTTTTATTAGCTGTACCATTAGGAGTTGTTGGAGCCGTTATTGCAGTATATTTTAGAGGATTGAACAATGATATATATTTTCAAGTTGCACTTTTAACAACAATTGGATTGGTCTCTAAAAATGCAATATTGATAGTTGAGTTTGTTGAAAATGCTTATAAAAAAGGTGAATCATTAACAGTTGCAGCAGTAGAAGGAGCAACTTTGAGATTTAGACCAATAATTATGACTTCATTAGCTTTTATTGCTGGTATTATTCCTTTAGCAATTTCAACAGGGGCAGGAGCAAATAGTAGGATTTCAATAGGTACAGGAATTATTGGTGGTACATTAACAGCCACACTCTTAGTAATATTTTATGTTCCTCTTTTATTCATTTTAATAAAAAAAGTATTTGAAAAAAAAGAGATAAAAGGGACAAAAGATGTTTAAATTTTTATTTATTATAATAAATATTCTTATATTTACAGGATGTAGCTTAAAGCCAGAAATTGCATATAATAACTCCATAATACCACCTAAATTTAAGAATGCAGTAGATAAAAATACTAAGGTAGAATATATACAACCAAAGTGGGAAGATTTTGTAAAAAATGATAAATTAAAGAAATTGATTAAATTGGCTCTTGAAAATAATAGAGATTTGAAAATAGCAATTTTAAATATAGAATCAGCAAGAGCTACATATAGAATAGAAAAATCAAAATATTTTCCTTCTATTGAAGCAAAAGCCAATAATACAAACTCAAGAAACATTACATCAAATAATAATACAGAGATATCTCGTACATATTCTTCAAAGTTTGGAGCTTCTTATGAGCTTGATTTATTTGGGAAAATTAGAAATTCAAATGATTTTGCATTACAAAGTTATTTAGCTACAAAATATGCAACAACAGCAACAAAAATTAGTTTAATCTCTGAAGTTATTAATAGTTGGAATACTCTTTGTGCAAATATTGAACAGTTGAAAATATTAGAAAAAAGTATTGAAAATTTAACTTTATCATATGAATTAACACAAAAAAAATTTGATATGGGTATTAGCTTAATTGATGATGCTCTTAGTGCAAAAACGAGTTTAAAAGAAGCAGAAGTAAGCCTTTTAAATCAGAAAACAATTATAGAAAAAAATAAGAATACGTTAGAACTCTTGGTATCAACAACAATTCCTAAAAATTTAATACCAAGTGGTTTTGAAGAAAATGAAAAAAGTCTTATGCTAATTCAAGCTGGAATTTCATCAAAAGTTTTATTTTCACGCCCTGATATTATTCAAGCTGAATACAATTTAAAAGCAAAAAATGCAAATATAGGTGTTGCAAGAGCTGCATTTTTCCCTTCTATTAGTTTAACAGCAGATTATGGTCTTGCAAGTAATTCTTTGAGTTCATTATTTAATGGAAATTCAAAAACTGTATGGTCTTTTATACCAAGTATCAATTTACCTATTTTTAAAGGAGGTGAAAATATGGCAAATTTGGATTATGCAAAAGCTCAACAAAAAATAGCTCTTGCTCAATATGAAAAAACTATACAGTCTGCATTTAGAGATGTATCTGATGCATTGAGTGAAAGGTCGAATATAACTAAACAGCTCAAGGCACAAAAAGATTTAGTAAATACAGCAAAAAAAAGTTATGACATATCTTTAAATTCTTATAAGTATGGATTAGGGAACTATTTAAATGTTTTAATTTCACAAAAAAAGTTTTTTGATTCAAAAAGAGCTTTAATCGATACGAAATTAAGTGAGTTAATAAATAGAGTAAATTTATATACTTCTTTAGGTGGTAATGAGAAAATAGATTAAATCTATTTTCTTTTTTATATTTTTTATTTTAACTCAAAAGGCGTTTCTTGATAAACGAAATAATTTAACCAATTAGCAAATAATAAATGTGCAGCTGAACGCCATTTTACTTTTGGGTCTTTTGTTGGGTCATTATTTTTAAAATAGTTTTTAGGCACATCTATCTCAAGTCCTTTTTCTACATCTCTTAAATACTCTTTTTGTAAAGAATCAAAATCATACTCAACATGTCCACTCATAAATACATGTTTTCTATCCTTTGAAGCTACTAGACAAACACCTGAATCTTCTGAATATAGAAGTAATTCTAAATCATCAACCTTATCAATATCTTCTTTTAAAACAGTTGTATATCTTGAGTGTGGAATATAAGCTTCATCATCAAAACCTCTTAAAAGAGGGTTTGTTTTATTAAATAAATCATGTTCAAAAACACCAAATGTTTTTTTGTTTTGTTCATATTTTTGAATACCATGGTGATAATAAAGCCCTGCTTGTGAACCCCAACAAATATGCAATGTAGACGTAATATTTGTCTTTGAGTATTCCATGATTTCTTTTAATTCTTCCCAATAAGAAACCTCTTCAAAAGGCATAGTCTCTATTGGAGCCCCTGTTATTATTAGTCCATCAAAATTGTGTTCTTTTATCTCTTCAAAGGTTTTATAAAAACTTTCTAAATGATCTTCTGAAGTATTTTTTGATTGATATGTTGCCGTTTTCAAAAGGGTAATCTCTGTTTGTAGGGGAGTATTCCCTAAAAGTCTTAATAATTGAGTTTCTGTTTCTACTTTATTTGGCATCAAATTTAGTATTAAAATTTTTAGAGGTCGAATATCTTGTTTCATAGCTTTCTTATCATTCATGATAAAAATATTCTCTTTTTGTAAAATTTTAACAGCTGGGAGTTTTTTGGGAATAACAATAGGCATATTAACCTCCTTAATAATTTTTGGAAATTATAACATTAAAGTAATAAAAAGAGCAGATTGTATTATTTTTGCTAGATAAAATAAAATAGTTTTTATGTATCAATATGCTAGAATAGAAACCAATTTATTAATAAAAAGGACAAAGATTGCCATATTATTTGAAAAATATAATATTACTTGTAATAACAGTATCATTTTTTACTGGATGTGTTTCCATAAAAAAAGAGAATGTTCAAGAGATGTTTCAATCAAACAATGCTGTTGAGATAAAAAGTGATTATAAAAAAATCAGTAAATTAGTTATTAGATTAAAAGAAAAACTTGATAAACGAAATCCAAGAGCTTATGATGAAAATTTAGCAAGTAAAATTTATACTGAAATTGACAATTTACAAGATACTGTAAACTTAAAATTTAAAAATAATGAGGTAAGCTCGTATAAAAGTTATTTACAAATTGCTTTTAGTAAAGATGATATTAAAAATAGAAATGATTATTTGATACTTGGCTTATATAAAAACATTTATGATGCATATGATATGTCTAGTAGTTATAAGATAACTGCTTTTTCATATGATAAAGAGAAGCTTTTAAAACTTTACAATAATTTGCAAATATTAGCTTGGAAAATTAAAGTTGAAAAAGATTTAAGCAATAATTACCTTTTTTTAACTTGGCAAAATAATTGGCAAATAGAATTAGAAAAAAAAGTTAAAGCTGGATTAAAACCAACTTGGAAAGATTTTGAAAATCTTGCTTTTATTAAAAATGGACAAGAGAGTATTTTTGGATATTCAAATTTATCATTTGAACATATTCTTTTACAAATGAAAGCTAGAGTAGGTACTACTTTAGAAAGACTAGGAACTGAACCTACCCAAATGAGTTTAAATACTATAAAATCATTATTTATCTTTTTATAGGATTAAAAACTCTTTCTTAGTTTGTGTGTAATTGTAAACAAAACTGGTAGATAAATAAGATTTAAAATTGTTCCCCATAAAAGCCCAAAGCCAAGTCCTATGGCTATGGGTTGAAATATAACTGCTTGCCCTGATGGAAAAAATATCAACGAACTCATACCTATTAGTGTTGTAATTGTTGTAATGAAAATTGGTCTAAATCTTTTTGTTGCTCTAGAAAAAATCTCATCTATATTTTTTGCCTTTTTTAAATATGTCATCATAATAATTCCATCATTTATGACAACTCCTGCTAACCCAAGTGCTCCAATAAGTGAAGGCATAGAAAGATTTAAGCCCATAATATTATGACCTATTAAAACTCCTAATAATGAGAAAGGGATAACACTCATCAAAATAAAAGTTTCCCTAAAAGAATTAAATAAGTACAACATTGACAACATAATTAAAACAAAAGTTAATGCAGAAGCAAATAACATATCACTTCTTAAGCTTGCTTGTTTCTCTGCTTCACCTTTTAGAACTAATTTAATCCCTTCATTTTTAAACCTATCTAAAATAGGTTTTATCTTTTCTAAGGCTTCACTTGCAGTTAGAATTTCAGGATCAACATTTGCATAAACATAAAAATTCTTTTCTCCATCTTCTTTCATAAGTTGTTCAAACCCTTTTATTATATTAAAATCTGTAACTTCGTATAAACTAACAAAAGTTCCATCACTTAGTGGGATTTGTGTATTTTTAAAAGCTTCAAAATTGTCTTTGTTTAAGCTTTGTATTTTTATATCAAGCATATCAGTAGTATCAAAACTAACAGCTTTTTTCTTTAAAAGATAAAGATTAGACAAATATGAACCAAGACTTGACTCATCCAAACCAAGATACTCTCCATAAGTGTTTACCTTTAGTTTTATTTCGTCAATTCCAAACTTCAGAGTATTTGAGGCATTTTTTATACCATTTAATTGTTGGAGAGAACTTTGTAGTTCATTGACTGCTTTTATTATCTTTTTATTATCATTTGATATAAGTCCGATTTTAATATCAGACTTTATAGGTCCTACTCTTTTTTCTAGAACTGATATTTCTGATAGTTTATATTTAGATTTGTAATCTTGTTTTATTAAGAATTGTTTTAATTGTTTTGCAATCTCTTTTGATTTTAATTCTCTTGTCCTATTTTTATCATCATAATAAAAACTCAAATAAGGAGTTACATATTTATCCAAAAAGTTTGCTTCTTTTGGTTTTTGAAGTTCTAGTGTCATATACATAACATAAGAAAATCTTTCAGTATTATTTGCTGTATCTCTTCTATATCCTGCAACTGAATCAATACTTTTAATATAAAAATCATCTTTTTTAGCTATTAAGTCTTTTTCTATATCTTGTACTATTTTAAAGGCATCTTCAAGTTTTGTATTTTGGTTGGCTTTAATTGTTATTTTAACATCCGTAGCATCAAATTTTGGAAACATCTGAAATTTTGAATTTTTTACAAGAAGAACAGTAAAAAGTGGAACAAGTATAATAAAAATAGTTAAAAATGTTTTTTTCCAATTCATAAAAAAATGAAGAGTTTTATTATAAAGAACATTTACCCTTTCCCAAGAAGTAACCTTTGAATCACTTTTAAGAGTGTGTGCTGCATGTATTGGTAAGAATAAAAATGATTCTATTAATGAGGCAACAACTAAGGCAGAAAGGGCTATGGGAATAAGTTTCATAACTTCACCCAAGGTTCCACTTATCATTAAAATTGGTAAAAATGAAAATAGTGTTGTAATTGAAGCAATAGTTACAGGTTCTACCATCTCTTTTGCACCCAATACTGCTGCTTCTTTTGGGGCATATCCTTCTTCAATATATTGTTGAATATTTTCACTTACAACAATTGCATCATCAACAACTATACCAATGGCTATCAAAACTCCAACAAGGGAAATCATGTTTATTGAATAACCAGATAAGTAAAAATATATTGCAGCTATTACAAATGAAGTTGGAATACCAAGGGCAATAATAAAAGACATTCTAGCATTGATTAAAAGCATAACTATTATTGTAATTAGAATAATACCAAGCATGATATTTGAAATGACAATATTTAATCTATCTCGTATCCTCTCGCTATTATCATCTGCTATTACAATATTTACATCTTTATTTTGTTTATTTAGTTTTGGCAAAAGTTTTTCAATATCTTTTGTTATAACCAAAGCATCTGCGGTATCGTTTTGTTCTACTTTTAAAGATAAGGCATTTTTGCCATTAAAGGAGTAAAGAGTTGAAGAGTCTTCATACTTCTTTTTAACAGTTGCAATATCACTTAAATAAACTGTTTGATTTCCTATTTTTATAACACTTTTTGCAAATTCTTGGGCATTTTTTGCACCATTGTATGTTGATATATAATAGTGTTTTTTCCCTTCTATTTTACCTATTGGGAAAATATATGAAAGTGTTGATATGGCATTAAATATTTCGGTCTTATTTAATTTAAGGGCTTCTATTTTATTATCATCTAGTGATATTTCATAAAATTTATCAGAATCACCAAATATGGTTATTTCATTTATGCCACTTATTGTCATTAATTGGCTTTTAATATCATCAGCTAAAGGTTTTAATTCATCAAGAGTGTATTTTGAAGAGGTTAACGAGATGTCCATTAAAGTTCTAGTTCTATCTACTACTTTAACAGTTGGTTCGTCCATATCAGAGGGAAGATCTTTTTTTACAGAAGTAATTATATCTTTTACTTTATCTGATTCGTTGTACCTATCTTTTCCTTTCTTTAACTCTAAGATAATAGAAAATTTACCTGGACTAATAACAGTAGTTATTGTATCCACGCTATCAAGATTTTTTAAGTCATCTTCTATTTCATTTACAACCATTTTATCAAGAATATCAACTGATGCCCCTGTATAAGAGCCACTGATTGAAATCATTTCAAGTTCAAAGGTAGGGAAAATTTCTTTTGGAGTTTTATTATATGCCCATATTCCAATTGCAAAAATCATGAAAAAAAGAGTGTAGTTTATTCTTGAATTTTCTACAAAAAACTTTAAAATTTTTTCAAACATATTTTGCCTAAGTTTAGTATTTATATGAAATTATAGATAGTAATTATTAATTTTTGATTAATAATTACTAATATGAGTTTTTTATCTACTTGCTGCGTGTAATCCTATCTCTTTTACTTTTTCTAAGTCTTCATCTGATTTAACATTTTCAGCCATTACTTTTATATTAACAAGATTACATAAATCTTGCATAGATTCTACAAAGGCATGTTTACCTGAATCAGAAGATATTCCATTTGTATAATCCCTTGCAAGTCTTATAAAGTCAAGATTTAAATCTTTTATACTTCCTAGTGGTATAAATTTAGACTCAAATCTTTTTACAATAATTCTAGCATGATATTGATTTACAACTTTTGCGAAAACTTTAAAGTGTTCTATATCTTTAGCAACTCCATATGCTGTAATTGAGAAGACTAATTTACTAGCAATTGAATTGTTATTTTGAAGGGTCATTGTCAACCAATCAATAAAGTTTGAATCAACAATAGAATCAAGAGATAGATTTATAGAAATATTATGTTCTAATGTATTTTCTTTAATATGTTTGATTACATTACTTACAACAGCTTTATCAAAATCCACAACTTTTTCATATTTTTCAGCAATAGAAATAAATGTACCAATTGGTATTTGTTCACCATCTTTATCATAGGCAGAAGTGAAAGCTTCTTGCATGATAAGTTTACCTTCATTTTCTCCTGTTAAAATATATTCATTATTAATATACTTAACATCAAATTTTGAGTTATCAATAATGTCAAATATCAACTCTCTCCATGACTCCATATCTCTTGCTAAATCATTTGCATCTCTGATAACTGCTTCATTTGGACCAATTTGTTTTGCACTTTCTCTTGCTTCTATTGCAGCACTCAACATCTCAGGAATTGTTCCTATTTGGTTAAACATTGTTACCCCAATATTAGAAATATTTGTTAAATTTACTTCTTTTGAAAAATCATCAAATTTTACTTTTAAATATTGGCTTAAATTTTTAATTTCTTCTTCAGAACAGTTTTTAGCAATTAAGGTAAACTCTGAACCAAAAAATCTAAAGGCTTTTATTTCAAACTCAAATGATTCATTTGAGTTTTGTAAAATATTTGCAAAATCTTTAATAAATTTATCAACTGCACTATTTGAATTGTTTTTAGCAAATTCAGCTAAAGATTCGATTTTTAAACTCATTACATAACCATCAGTTTTAGTAATAAACATATTTTTCATATCTGTTTCAAATGTTTGTCTCAGTTCTAATTTAGTAAGTCCATCTTGGGAGATTTTTTTAGTAACATTTTCAATATTTGCATTAAGTTTTTTTATAATTCCTTCAATTTTACTTGACATATCATTCATAGCAATTGCTACATTTTTTATCTCAGTTGTTACAGGTAACTTATTTATTTTCCCAAATTTACCATGGGCAATATTTACTGCTAATTTTTCTATATTTTTCAAAGGTTTCAATATAAGTTGTAAAAATAGAACTAAAATAATAAAAGAGATAAAAAAGGCAATAAGAGAATATATAATAGCTCCTCTTGCTTGTTCATATAGTTTTGCATATGCATCGCCTGCATTTGAACTTACAAAAATAGTTGCTACTTTTTTCCAACCATCACTTATTTCACTAGATTTTTCTTGCATATTTAATTGGATTAGATTTATAAACCATTGAGGCACATAGTCAAATTTCTCTTCTCTATACTCTTTTACTAAAATTTTATTTAGATTTATTTGAGATTTGGCATTTACTAATTTATTATTAATTTTTACTTTAAATGAAACTTCAAAATCACCACCATCTTTATATTCTTCTGTTGGTGTAAAAATATATTTAGTATTTGTTTTAACATCATTAGCTACTACTTCATTATTAGAAACAGAATCAAGAGAGTCTAAAGCATTTTCAAAATAAGAGTCATTGGTATCTTTTTCTATTTTCCCATATTTAGGGTCAATTTTAACATCGTCAATAGTGCTATATTTATTTATATTCATATCTTCGATATTTTTGATTAAATCATCATTTGTAAATGAAATTTCAACATCTTCAAGTCTTATTTCTTTATAAAATCCTCTATTTGCAATTGCCTTTATTGTACTTTCTATTTCGGGGTCATGTTTATCGCCAATAAGTGATTTAAGACTTATTCCCAGTGCAGTTGCAGTATCTTGTGCTTTATTTGCTGATTCTATTTCTAAATACTCTTTTGTATTATTGACACTAATAATAAAATTACCCACAAATATTGCAAAAAATATTACAGATATTATTAAATAAAGTTGTTTAGATAAAGACATATTTTTCCTTTGTTAAATTCTACTCATTAAATCTTTCCAAGATTTTAAGTTATTTTTCCCCACAAGTTGTGAAGTCTTACCTTTATTTTTCGCTTCCCATAATCCTTGGGCATTGAAACTATAAACTGGTTTTAAGTCTGGTCTTTTACTGGCTAGTTTTAATATTTTATTTACATTATCTAAGACTACAGGTGTAGAGCTTGGTGTATGATAATATGTCAAAACCATGTGAGCTTGTTCATATTTTGTTCCCCTTTGAAGTAACTTTACATAGGTTATTCGTAATTTATCTTCAGGAACACCTAGCTTTCTTAGGGTAAAGTATTTAGCAATTGCATAATCTTCACAATCACCAGCTCCTGTACCCATAAATTCAAAAGGAGCTGCCCAATAATCTTTTTTATTCCAATGGCTTTGGTCTGTTGCATATCTTATTTTATTGAAAAAGTCATTTACATCTTTTAGTTTGTGTAGAATATCTTTTGATTTAGCATTTTCAACCATCTCATCCCAAACTAAAACTCTTATTCTAGCTTTTTCGCCATATTTTTGCGTAAATTTATCTAATTTTTCCTGAGAAATATTAAATGTCTTTACACTAAAGGCAAAGCTTATTAAAGTAATAATAAGAAGAAAAGAGATGATTGGTTTTTTTCTCATATCATTTTAAAGTGCTTTTTAGCTCATCCTCACTTATTTTATCTTTATCATATTTTACTATTAAAAGATTTTCTGTATCATTTACATACCATTCATCAATTATATCACTATTTTCAAAATTTGAAAACTTTGATTTGTCATAGTCATCTAAATTTAAATAAGCAGTTTGTTTTTTTAATGGATTTGGAAGTGTAAAAATCATAATTGCCCAAGCAATACAAATTGCTGCTATTGCTATTACTATATCAAAAAGATTTACTTTTTCAAAAAATACTCCACCTAGCAATCCACCAATAAAAGTTCCAAAATAACCATAAGAGTTAAAGACTCCTAATACAAAACCTCTTTGGTGAACTTTTGCATATTTTGAAGCAAGTGATTGCATAATTGGCTCATGTACATTAAATCCTATAAAAAATAGAACTACACCAATTGCAAAAATAGTGGCACTAGATGATGTTCCAATTACTAGGTATGAAATAGCAAAGAAAATAATTCCAGCGATTAGCACTTCTTTATATTTTCCTTTTTTCTCAGCTAATATAGCAGCTGGTCCCATAGCAAGCACTCCAAATATTGTAGCTGGCATATATACTTTCCATAAATCTGACATTGACCATTCAAAATGTTTTATTAAAACCATAGGAATAATCATAAAAGCAAAAGTCATAAAACCTTTTTGTAAAAAGTTTGTAAGGTTCATTTTTAATAAGTTTTTATTGAATAATACAGATGTAACAGCACCTTTTTTATTATAAGTGTGAGTTATTTTTGGAGGATTTGGAACTGCTTTTATTAAAACAAAAATTGAAGCAAAGGCAATAACAGCAGTAATAATAAATAAAGACTGAACTCCTAACCAAGAACCTAGTGTTGGTCCTAAAATCATAGCAAAAGCAAATGCCATAGCAATACTTCCACCCATTAAAGCCATCGCTTTAGGTCGTTGTTCTTCTTTTACTAAGTCACTTATAGTTGCAGTTACAACTGCTCCAATAGCTCCTGCACCTTGCATCAATCTTCCAAGTAATAAAGTCAAGATATCATTTGAAACAGAACAAATTATTGATCCTAAACCAAATAAAATAAGTCCTAGAATGATAGTTCCTTTTCTACCAAGTTTATCACTCATAATTCCAAAAGGAACTTGAAAAATCATTTGAGTTAGAGCGTATCCTCCAACTATAATTCCAACAATAGTAGTTGTTGCACCTTGTAAGTTCATTGCATATACAGAGATAACTGGTAATACAATAAATAATCCGAAAAATCTTAGTGAAATAATAACACTTAATGGCATAATAGATTTAATCATTTATAATCCTGAAGTTTGATAAAATAAGAAAAAATTATATACTAAATATATTAATATAACATAAATAAGGAAAGCAATGAAAATAGTTTTAGCTACATCAAACAAAGGAAAAATAGGGGAGTTCAAAAAGCTTCTACCAAATGAAGAGGTATATACTTTCAAAGAGCTAATTGGAGATATGAAAATAATTGAGGATGCCAATAGTTTTAAAGGCAATGCAATAATAAAAGCAAAAGCAATATATGATAAATTAAATAGTGAAGAATACATTGTAATATCAGATGATAGTGGAATCACAGTTCCTGCAATTAATAATGAACCTGGAATTTATTCAGCTCGTTACGCAGGTGAGGGTGCTAGTGATAAAGAAAATAATGCAAAATTAATCTCAAAATTAGAAGAAAAGAACTTGCAAATAACGCCAGCTCATTATACAGCTTGTATATGTATTATTTATAAAGGTGAAGTTTCAACTGTACATGGTTGGATGTATGGTAATGTGATTCCAAAAGAGATAGGGACTGAAGGCTTTGGATATGATCCTATGTTTATTCCAAAAGGTTATGATAAAACTTTAGGTGAATTAATGCATGAAGCAAAAAATAAATTTTCACATAGAAGTAAGGCTTTAAAATTAGCAAAAAAAGTTTTAGAAGTTATTTTATAACTTTTTTATTAGTTGTTTATGTAGATTTATTTCATTGTTTAATGTTTTTGCATTTACAAAAATATCAATAGTAACATTTTGCGGAAGAGCTTCTAAGCACCCTTTTTCAAATGTTACAATTGCATTTAACTTATAAATATCATCATTAAAAGATAACTTCTCGATGTAATTAGATTTTAAATCTAGAGTATTTATATAATCTTTGAAAAAATCCATATGTAGTTTTGCTTGAGTTTGTAAATATGAATTTGTTAGATTTGAAATAGATAATGATTTTGTTTGAAGAATAAGTACAGTAAAAAATGAAAATATTGATATCAAAATTAAAGTAATAAGCAAAGAAAAAGAGTTTTTCATTTTATAATAACCACTTCTTGACAAAGTCTATTTTCTATACAGATATTTATTGAGGCATATTTATTATTTACTGTTAGGTTATACTTATTTACATCTTTTAAAAGTAAAGAGTTTTCATAATAGAGATTTTTATTTTTGTATGTTAATTTATCAAAACCTAAATTTTTCTCTAAAAAAAGTTTGAAATTTAAAAGTTCAAGTTTCGTTTTTTCTTCTTGAAAAGTTTGTTCATTTTTTACAAAAATTTCTTTATAAAAATAGATTGAATAAATAGAAATAAGTGAAACTATAAAAATACAAACAATAAGTTCTATTAAAGAAAATGCTTTTTTATTTGATAAGTTCATATTTGTATAACTTTATTTCATCACTATTTGTAGTAATCTTTTTCACTAGTAATTCTTTTCCTACACCATTTTCTAAAATAGTAATCTCTTCTTGAGAACTTTGCATATTTGAATAATCTGACTTTTTAAGTTTATTTGAGAGTGTATTTAATTTTTGGAATTTTTTATTTGTATTATTATCGTAACTTAATTTAAAAAATATAGCTACGATAATAGATACAACTATTAAAGAAACAATCGTTTCTAAAAAGATAAAACTATTTTTTTGAGATTTCAACGGCTTTTTCGTGAGCTGCTTGGATTGCTTTAATCATAGCATCTCTTACACCTTTTTCTTCTAAGGATGCAACTCCTGCGATTGTTGTTCCCCCAGGACTTGTAACTGAGTCTTTTAAAACAGCAGGATGGTTTTTTTCTAATAATCCAGCAACTCCTTCAAAAAGGCCTTGTACTAAATAAGTGCTAAATTCTCGCTCTAATCCTGCTTTTACAGCACCATCTGCAATACCTTCTGCAACTAAAGCCAAAAATGCAGGACCACTTCCCGCAACTGCTGTTGCAATGTCAAGTTGTGCTTCTGTATTTACCCATAAAGTTTTACCAATTGAATTAAATAGTTCAAGTGCTATATTTTTTGCTTCTCTATCACCTGTGATTGTAGTCATAGATTTTCTAATTGAAGCTGCAACATTTGGCATAACTCTAATATATGTTTTTGATAATATATGTTTTTTTAGACTTTCAATTTTTGTACCGGCTAAAATTGATATAAATAAGTTTGCTTTTCCTTCAAGTCTTACTGCTACACTTTGTAAGGCGTAAGGCTTAACACAAAAAATTATATTTTTATTTGTAATATCTTCAATATCATCTAAAACTTTTACTTCAACTTCTGGTATTAATTCTTTTAATTTCTCTAATTTAACTTGGTCTCTTCCCAAAATTTCGACTTCATGACTTTCTATTAAACCTTTTGCTAAGGCTCTTGCCATCATTCCATTACCTATTAATGTGATTTTCATATTTTACCTTAATATTGTTTTTTAGATTATATCAAATATTTCCTAAGCTTGGATTAGTTAAAATACTTCTTTTTACAAAAGGATAGTAATAATGATTGGTTTAAGCACAATAGCAAAGAAGAGTTTGAGTTTGGTAATAATTGCAGGGTTTGCAATGACTCTTATATCTTGTTCATCAAAAAAAGGACCTAAAGAGTATGGTCAGCCTGCTATTTATTGGTATAATAAAATAACTGATGACATAGCAACTAGTGATTTAGAAGGTGCAGATGATGCTTATATTTCTTTAGAGAGTGAACATAAAAACTCACCTTTATTAGCAACAGCATTAGAAATTTTGGTTAATGCACACATTGAAGAAGAAGAGTATGCCTTAGCAAATTTTTATATTGATGAATATACTAAAAGATTTGGGGTGAGTAAAAGTATTGATTATTTTAGATACTTAAAAATTAAAGCAAACTTTTTATCTTTTTCTTCTGAGTTTAGAGAACAAAATTTGATTACAGAAACACAAAAAGAGATAAATGAGTTTATTATCAAGTTCCCAAATTCTCCTTATATGCCTCTAGTAGGAACAATAAATGCAAGATTAGCTATGGCAAAAGCTTCTTTTGATAAAGAGATTGCAGATTTATACACAAGAATTGATAAACCAAAAGCTGCAAAATTTTATGAAGAAAAAGTAAGTAAAAATTGGGTTGACCCCAAAGAGATAAAAGAAGTAAATGTTCCATGGTATAGAGCAATCTTCGAATAATACAAATATATTTTAGGAGTTAATTTTAATGGATTTAACTAATTATGATGAATTTCCACAGGAATTACCATTAATTATTGAAGATGAGGTATTTTTATACCCATTTATGATTGCACCACTTTTTTTAAACAATAAGACTAATATAAGTGCAGTTGAAAAAGCAATAAATGAAAATAAGCTAGTAATAGTTGCTGTTAGTAAAGATGGGCAAGAGAGCCAAGAAAGAACTGATGGTCAATTTTATGATGTTGGTGTAATAGGTAACATTATGAGAAAAGTATCTTTACCCGATGGTAAAATAAAAGTACTTTTTCAAGGTTTAGCAAAAGGGCGAATTAGTCAATTTAAACTTGATAACCCAGATGTTTGCCAAGTAGAATTAATACAAACAAAACCATATTCACTAGAAAGTGTTACTTCTATTTTAAATATTCTTAGAGAAAATGTAGGAAAATTATCAAAAATCAATACAAAATTTCCAGTTGATTTGATAAAAACAATAGATGAAAATAATGATGCAGTTAGAATTGCAGATTTAATATCTTCTGTTTTAAAGGTGACTAAATCACAAGCTTATAAATTATTTTCTCAAACAGATATTGAAGCTAGATTAGTTTCAATTATAGAAATAATACAAAAAGAGATAGAAAATTTTAAAATTCAAAAAGATATTACTCAAAAAGTAAATTCTAAAATTGAAAAAACACACAAAGATTATTTCTTAAAAGAACAAATAAAAGCAATACAACAAGAACTTGGAACTGGAAATAAAAAAGATGAAGAGGTAAAATCATATTCTAAAAGGCTAAAAAAACTTAAGCCTTTTATGGGGAAAGATGCTTTTAAAGAGACAAAAAAACAAATTGAAAAGCTTTCTCGTATGCATCAAGATTCACCTGATGCTTCACTTTTACAAACATATGTGGAACAAGTTTTAGATATACCATTTGGACAATACTCTGATGAAAAGATATCTGTAGATGCAGTCGAAAAACAATTAAATAAAGATCACTATTCCCTAGAAAAAGCAAAAGAGAGAATCTCTGAATATTTTGCAGTAAAACAACTTTTAGAACAAAGGGGAGTTGAAAATGCCAAATCAAGAGGAACTGTACTTTGTTTTGTTGGACCTCCAGGTGTTGGTAAAACTTCTTTAGCAAACTCTATATCAAAGGCACTAAAAAGACCACTTGTAAGAGTTGCTTTAGGTGGGATGGAAGATGTTAATGAATTAAGAGGTCATAGAAGAACTTATGTTGGAGCGATGCCAGGAAGACTTGTAAAAGGTTTGGTTGATGCTAAAAAAATGAATCCAGTAATGGTTCTTGATGAAATAGATAAATTAGGAGCAAATAACAGAGGTGATCCAACAGCTGTTATGCTTGAAGTTTTAGATCCTGAACAAAATAATGAATTTAGAGATTTATATTTAAATTTTGCAATAGATTTATCACAAGTGATTTTTGTATCAACTGCAAATGATGCTAGAAGAATACCAGCAGCACTTAGAGATAGAATGGAATTTATTGAAATATCTTCATATACTCCAAATGAAAAGTATCATATCGCAAAAGATTATTTGATACCTCAAGAGTTAGAAAAACATGGACTGAAAAAAACTGAAATAAGTATGAGTCAAACAACAATTGAAACAATTATTTCAAAATATACAAGAGAAGCAGGGGTTAGAAATCTTAGACGAGTTTTTTCTAAACTATTTAGAAAAGCTGCAAAGAAAATATTATCAAAAGATGAATCGAAAGTTTTAATCAATACTAAGAATATAAAAGAGTTCTTAGATAATCCTATTTTTGAAATAGACCCAGCAGATAAAAAAAATATGGTTGGTGTTGCTAATGGCTTAGCTTGGACAGCTGTTGGTGGAGATGTATTAAAAATCGAAGCTATAAAACTAAAAGGAAAAGGTAGCTTAGTTGTTACAGGGAATCTAGGTGATGTAATGAAAGAGTCATCAAGAATTTCATATTCAGTTGTAAAAGTTTTAATTGATGAAGGCAAAGTAAAAATTGATCAAAACCTTATTCCTAAGTCTTTAAAAGAAAAAGATGAAAATGTAGTTTTAGAATCAAGTGAAGTTTACAAAAGATATGATATTCACTTACATATTCCTGAAGGTGCAACTCCAAAAGATGGACCAAGTGCTGGTATTACAATGGCTTTAACTATTGCTTCTATTTTAAGTAATAAAGAAATCAAGTCTGATATTTGTATGACTGGAGAGTTAACGCTTACAGGAAAAGTTTTACCTATAGGTGGATTAAAAGAAAAACTGATTGCTGCATTTAAAGCAAAAATGAAAAAAGCTTTAATTCCTAGAAAAAATTATGAAAGAGATTTAGAAGAGATTCCACAAGAAGTTAAAAATGCTTTAGAAATAAAACCAGTAGACAAGATTGAAGATGTACTAAAAGAGGGTTTAATTTAATTTTATGAGCGCAAGCCAAAAAAGAGCAAGTCAAATAGTAAATAACTTTTTTACTTTGGCTTCTATTATTATGATTTCTGTAGTAATAACTCTTTATTCTAAATATGGACCAAAAGTGAAAAAAGAAGTTAGGGTGAACTCTAATTTAGAGTGTCAAAAACAAACTTTCACTTTTGATTCTATCACAAGACCTGAACTCTTAAAAGATGCAAGTTATTTTTTTAAAAATGGTTTGTATGTTTTAAGTGGAGGTTTTACAAAACCTCGATTTGGGAAATTTTATTTAAAAGATAAAATTTCTGTAGATGAAGCAGATAGTTTTTTTAGAAGTTCAATTGCTTTTGCTCAAAGAGAAAATCCAGTAAAATACTTAAAAATAAAATATGAAATCATAGAAAACGATAAAAATGACCCTAGAAAAAAAGATGAAAAAAGTAAATCTTTTGCTGGGACTATATTAAGCTCTTTTAGAATAAATGGAAAAGAAGTCTTTATGATGGAAACAAACTTTTTACATTATGATAAAAATGAGATTAAAAATAGAATAGAATGTACAATAAAGGCTTTTAAACACAATGCAAAATGAAAAACTAATAACTGTCACAAATATAATTATTTTTATAACTGTTGTAATGTACCTAATTCAAATAAATATGAATAATGGTTCTTTATATTTAGGACTAAATATGTTCTTTCTTGAGGGACTTTGGTATCAACCTTTATCTACAATGTTTGCTCATGGTGGAGTAGGTCATATCTTGATGAATATGTTTATACTTTTTCAATTTGGAAATATGATAGAAAAATATAGAGGTGTAAAAGCCTTATTAGTTCTTTATTTCATTGGGGGAATAATAACTTCATTATTAAGTTTTTATTTTATGCAAGCAATTGGTATGAATAATAATTTAGTAGGTGCATCAGGGGCAATTTGTGTGCTTTTAGGTTATATTGCACTAATTGATACTTATCAAAGAAAAGGTATCATTACTTGGATTTTAATTATCTCTGTTGCACCTGTTTTAATAGGTCTTCCAGTAGCTTGGTATGCTCATCTTATTGGTTTGGCTGTTGGTTTTGTTATGGGTAAATTTTTTAAATAAATTAATTTACAAAATAAGTAACTATACTCATAACAGCTATTACGAAAAAAATTCCAATAAAAATCTCTTTTAATTTAATAGTAGGGTTTAAAATCCCACAATAGGGACATTGTCTTAGCTTTGGTTCTATTTGGCTTTTACAGTTTCTACAAGGTTCTATTTTTTATCCTTTAAAATTGAAAATATACAGCAATATTTTTTTAAAGTCAAATATTACATTATGCCATTTTATATCAAATTGTAATAAAATATTGTATAATAGCTTTATGATTATACACCTAGATATCGATTCATTTTTTGTATCTGCCCATAGAACACTAGACAGTACACTATTAGGCAAAGCAGTTGCTGTTGGAGGAAGAAGTAATACCTCAATATTTGATAATAAATCAAATGATAAAAAAGTATTAAGTGAAAGTAATGGTGCTTTTGTAAGTTCGATTTTAACAAAAAATAGTAAGAGTTCTGATGAGTATTACAAAGATCAAAATGGACGAATAAGAGGAATAATTACAACATCTTCATATGAAGCTAGAAGATATGGAGTAAAAACTGCTATGAGTGTAAATGAAGCTTTGATGCTTTGTCCTCACTTGATAATGATTTCCCCTGATTATTCTTTGTATCATGATTTATCCCAAAGACTTAACAAGTATTTATACACAAAAACTCCCCATGTGGAGCAATCTAGTATTGATGAATTTTTTATAGATTTAAGTGGATATATTGAAGATCATGATATTGAGAATTTTGCAAAAGATTTAAAAAATGAAGTTTTTGAAAAGTTTAAATTACCAATATCTATAGGTATTGCAAATACAAAATATATAGCAAAACTTGCGACAAATGGTGCAAAACCAGATGGTATAAAAATAGTCCAACAAGATGAAGTTTATGATTTTATAAAAGATAAAGCAATCTCAGAATTCCCAGGAATAGGAAAAGGTACTGAAAAAAAATTATTAGCACATGGAATTAGAAGACTAGGTCAAATAAGAGATAAAAAAGAGCTTTTTTATTCGTGGAAAAAATCTGGAATACAACTTTATAATAGAGTATTAGGATTAGACAAAGAAAAAACACAAACAAAAACTACTAAAAAATCAATAGGAATAGGGCGAACCTTTGATCCTGTACAAGATAGAGTTGAGATAAATAGAAGGCTTGTTATTTTATGTAGGTATCTTAGTTTTTTAGTATTTAAAGAAAAAGTTACTCCCCAAACATTCTTTTTACAAATAAGTTATGACTATAAAAACAAATCAAAAGATTATATAAATACAAATAGACTTTTCAATGAAACATACTTTAAAAACTCGATTTTAGAACTTTTTAAAACTATAGATATTCATCCAACTCATTATATTGTTCAATTGAATTTATCTGTATCAAATTTTATAGAAAATAAAAATCACAGTTTTAACCTTTTTGAGTATGAAAAGGACAAAAAGAATTTAGAATTAACTAATAAATTAAATAAGTTAAGGGACAAGTATGGAATTGATATAATTAAAAATGCAACAGAACTTTAATATAAATAATCGAAAAAAAAAGAAAAAAAGTAGTATAATTTTTAAAATTTCAATAAAGAGAGAAAATGAACAGAAATAAAGAAATCGTAAAATCTTATTATGAGAACCTTTGGAATAAAAAAGATAAATCATATATTGATAAACTATTTCATGATGATATACTTTTTAGAGGTACATTAGATGTAGAAACACATGGTAAAAAAGAGTTTGAAGAGTACTTTGATATGATTTTGCATGCCCTTCCAAATTTATATCATGGGGTTGAACTTATGATTGCAGAAAACAATTTGGTAAGTGCAAGAGCCATATATAATGGAACGCATTTAGGAAAACTTTTTGATATAGAAGCGACTAATAGAAGAATAAGATATAACGGAGCTTCATTCTTTAGAATAGAAGATGACAAAATAAAAGAAATTTGGGTTTTAGGTGACTTAAATTCATTATATAAACAATTAAGCAAATAATGAAATTAAATACAATAGATGATTTTCACCTAACTGATATTGATAATGAAGCCCACCCTTCAATATTTTTCAAAGATGAAAATTATGATTTATTTATAATTAGAATTCCTAAAATTACAAACAATAGAGTAGTTCCAGTAAGTAAAGCTTTTATAATTACAGATAATTCTTATTTTTATTATGATAGAAAAAATAGAAATTTTGTTGATTTAAAAAATATTGATGGATTTTATGAATTCTTAAATAAAGATATTGATTCAATATTGAACATGGTAAGTAATTACATAAATGAAATAGAAAATATTGAAGATAGCTTTTATGAAAACAAAATAGATAAAAATTTTAATAAAAAATGGTTTTCTTACAAAAATGATTTTATTAAAATGAATAGAGTATTATTTAAATGTGTTGAAGTTATTGGAGTATTGATAAATGATTATAAGAAAGATGACGACTATTTAAAAAGTAACTTTGAAGATATGCAAGAACATTTAAGCAGAGCACATAGAAACTCTGGAATGCTCTTAGAAAAGCTTGATGCTTTGCATAACTCATATATAGTAGAAAATAATGAGCAGATGAATAGAACTGTTTATATTTTGACTTTACTATCAGGAATATTTCTACCATTAAATTTAATTGTTGGATTTTTTGGTATGAATACTACTTCTTTACCTTTTACTCAAGGAATTGGTGGTACTCAATTTGTAATAAATATACTTCTTTTTTCAGCCATTGTATCAATTCTTTTAGTATTTTTTATTAAAAAAAGATAACTGTTTTTAGTTATCTTTTTTCTCAATATAAAGTTTTGATAAAATTAAAACCATTGTATCTATGGATTTTTTAGTAGTAGTTTCCCTTACTGTATGATATCCAATAGTTGGAATTTGAAGAGTTGTACCTTGAATCTCACCATCTGTTGCATCAATTATTCTTCCTAGTTCTGTAACTCCCACTGAACCTTTTGTTCCTGCACTTAACATTTGATTTTCTAAATAAGCATCTTTGTAGTGGTAATTTATATTATTTTCAATAACTATTTTTTTAAGTTTTTCTTCTAAAGGTGATTTGAAAACAGCATTTTCATCTCTATTTCTCAACACAATATCTAAATTTGTAATATGATCTACACTACTGTATGGACTTGTATCTAAAACAAGAAGTTCATCTGTTGTTAAATTAAATCTCCTAAAATATTCAAGTAAAAATCTCCAACTTTTTCCAGCTTCTTCACTTGCTGTAAAAAATGCAGTTCCTTGATATCCAAGGTGATATAGATAAATAATCATAGCAATAGAAATAACATTGTCAAGTTGAGCAGAAACTAAGCCATTCTCATCTATGTTCAGTGTATCCATAAATGCTATAGCAGTTCCGGGTAGAAGATGTTTAAGACCATCAATTTTAAAAATAATATTTTTTCTTCTATCACAAAGAAAGGCATCTTTAATAACTCCCATTCCCAAATAACTTCCAGACCATGGCTCATATGATTGAACTTTATGATCCATAAATCTCATTTCAAAGTTTTTTAAAAGTTTTTCAGAGTTTGAATTCCCTCTTAAGTCAGCTTGATTTTTTGCAATAAAAGCAGCATATTGGAACTCATTATGTCCTGTACAAATCAAACCATGTCTATCTGCATGGGCAGAAATATATCCCTCTTGTGGGTTATTTCCTTTTGCAACTAAAACACCATCATAGTATTCAACATTTAAATCTAATTCTTCAAGCTCTCTTTTCACTCTCATAAAAAAAGGATGTTCTGCTCCCACAACACTTGGTGTTCTAATTAGCTGTTTTAAAATATCGTAAAATTTTTCCATGTTATTCTATTATCTCTTCATTATTTAATTCGTAAAATTCACTTTGTTTTATGGCATCTTCATTGAAGTATTCCATTTTGTTTTCGGCAATATTTAAGTTACCAAATTTTGCTATGTGAAAAACCGCATCACCTTCTTGAGCAAGGGGAATTTGAGATTTCCCTATAATGATTCCATCAAAGGGTGCTAATATTTCAAAACTATTATCATCCAATGGTTCATCAATATAAGCAATAACTTCATTCTCTTTTACAATATCGCCCAAGGCTTTTATTGTTCTTATCATTCCACTTTCACTGGCTCTTATCCATTTACTAATTCTTGAAGTTATTGGAGTCTTACTTCCTTTTCGTATTACTTTGGGAAGCATGGCATTTTCTCTTAAGACGTTAATAATACCTTTTACTCCGATTCTTATACACGTTTCATCAAAACGCAATGCTTCACCTGCTTCATAAAGAAGTATTGGTATACCACTTTCTTCACCTTCAGCTCTTAGTGACCCATCTCTTAATTCAGAGTGTAAGATAACAGGTGCACCAAAAGCACGAGCTAGTTTTAGAGTATATTCGTTATCCATATTTGTTCTTATTTGTGGTAAGTTTGATTTGTGAATAGAGGCTGTATGTAAGTCAATTCCTAAGTCACATTTTGAAACTATCTCTTCAAAAAAGATTTTTGCAATTCTACTGGCAATAGAGCCTTTACCACTTCCTGGAAAACTTCTATTTAAATCTCTTCTATCAGGAAGATATCTAGATAGTGTCATAACTCCATAAACATTTACAATGGGTGCAAAGATTATAGTTCCATGTAGTTTTTTTAAAATATTTAGTTTTCTGATTCTTCTAATAATCTCTATACCATTTAATTCATCCCCATGAATTGCTGCACTAATAAAAACTATCGGTCCTGCTTTTTTACCTCGTATTACTCTTATTGGCAAATTTGTAGGAGTATTATAAAGTTTTGGTAACTCTAAATTTATCTTTACTTCTTTTCCCCTTGGTACAACAATACCACCAATTACCAAATCACTACTTTGCATCTAGTTTAAGCTCCAATATTATCTTTTTTTATTTTTCTTTTTTTAGTACTTTTTTCTGATGCTGGAGTTACACTTTTTTCAATATAATCCATGATTTTACTTGCAATATCTAGATTTGTCGATTTTTCAATTCCTTCTAATCCAGGACTTGAATTTACTTCCATAACAAGTGGTCCTCTAGATGAGGGTATCATATCCACTCCACAAACTCCAAGACCCATAGCTTTGGCAGCTGCTATTGCAGTTGATTTTTCTTTTCTTGTTAGTTTATGTGCTGTAGCACTTCCACCTTGGTGAAGATTTGATCTAAAATCGCCTTCTGCACCTTGTCTTTTCATGGCTCCTACAACTTCCCCATTTACAACTAATACTCTAATATCAGCTCCTCCTGCTTCTTCAATATACTCTTGAACAAGTAAGTTTACATCCATGCCATAAAAGGCATCAAGAACAGACTTTGCAGCTTTTTCGCTATCAACTAAAACTACACCAACACCTTGTGTTCCTTCTAATATTTTCAAAACTAAAGGTGCTCCACCTGATAGTGCTATTACATCTTTTGCACTTGATTTATTTGAAGCAAATACTGTTTTTGGCATATCAACATCATTTTTTGAAAGAACTTGTAAACTTCTTAGTTTATCTCTACTTCTTGTAATTGCTAAATTTCCAGAAGTACTAAATACATCCATCATCTCAAAGTGTCTTACCATTGCTGCACCATAAAAAGTTCTACTTGCTCCAATTCTTGGAATAATTGCATCAGGAGTTGGTAATACTTTACCTAAATAATTTATGATAAGTTCACCTTTCATTATCTCAATAGTACATTTTAAATAATCAATTACTTTAACTTCCCAATTCTTTGCTTGGGCTGCTTCCACTAATCTTCTTGTTGAATACAACTCTTTATTTCTTGATAATATATAAACTCTCATTATTATTTTTCCTCTTTTTTATTACATAAATACTCTTGTGAAACATCAACTAAAAACTTATCTTTTAAAAATCTTCTTCCAATTAACATTGGAAATTTCATATCAGCTCTATTTGTCAGAGAAATGATACTTTTATATTTTTTACCAAAAAATTCTACACTTACTTTTATGGATGGTCTTATTTGAACTGTTCCATTTGAACTTTTTACACGTTTTATTTTATATATAGGTAAAGTTATTCTTTTACCATGATATGAAGCATGCACTTCATCAAGTAAAGTAAAACTTACTTTATTTTCTTCGATTTCAATATCATCACAATGTAAAGCATTTGAATCAGCACCCGTATCTACTTTAGCATCTAAATCAAACAATTCCAAGTCAAGTATTGAGATACTTTCTTTTCTGCCAACTATCTTTTTTTCGATGAAATATCCTTTATAGTTTTAAAAATTATATCATACTTTGGCATTAAATTATTAGGTGAATTTATTTGAAGAATTTTTGATTTAGAATTTTATTGTGAAATATTGAAAATGAAGTAATAGCAACTTTTAAATTTAAAGTTCTATTACTTCATTACTAAGTTCATTTATGTCATTTTCTTTTATTGGAAAATTTTCTATTAAGATTTCACTACAACTTTTTATTGCAGTTTTGTATCCTTCTTCAAATTCTTTATTTTTGACATCTTTTATAAATTGGTTTACTATTTCTTGCCAATATGTATCATCTATTTTTTCTTTTACATTTTTATCTGTAATTATTTCTACATATTTTTCTTCAATTGATACAAAAAACATGATTGTTAGTTTTGTTTGAGTGTCATAAAGTCCTTGATTAATAAACTCTTCTTTGGCCTTTTTTGATGCTTTGTTATACTTATATTTTTTTGGTAAAAGATATAAAAAGTACTGTTTAAAATTATGAAACATAAGTATAAAAAATGCAAAAGTTGATAATTGTATCTCAAAAAACATTATCGTACTTGCATTAAAATATAAACTAATAAGTGAAATCAAAAATGTAAAAACTAAAGAAAATATTAAAATCAATAGATTATAAGAAGATGAAAAGTCTGTAATAACAGCAACAAGTTCTGCTGAACTTTTCTCTTCAAGTTTTTTTATT
This sequence comes from Arcobacter siniprincipis (SeqCode), assembly GCF_048571125.1. NCBI lineage: Bacteria > Pseudomonadati > Campylobacterota > Epsilonproteobacteria > Campylobacterales > Arcobacteraceae > Arcobacter > Arcobacter siniprincipis (SeqCode). The sequence continues at coordinate 866,721 of NZ_CP182343.1, forward strand.
TGTTTTTCTATAGATTCTTTTTCATCGTTATTTAAATACATTACCATCCTCCACTAGCGCCACCGCCACCAAAACTTCCACCGCCTCCACCGAAGCTGCCACCAAAACTACTAGAACCTGAACTAAAGCCACCACCAAAACCAGTTCCAAAACCAATACTATTATCGTATCTAGAACTATGATTTGAATTACTTGTTGAATTGACTATTTTACTATTTACTCTAAAGATTGTTAATGTAAAAAAGATAAAAGCAATAAGTGAAATGATAAAGCTACCTGTACCAATTGTAATAAAAAGTCCAGCAAACCCACCAAATATCATTGATTGAAAAACTCTTGATGTCTTTTTTAAGTTCATTTTAGCAAATATTGTACCAATAAATGGAGCTAAAAATATTATCATAAAGTATAAAATAAATAGCGGGAATATATTCCCACTACTACTAGTATGTGTTTTTTGTTTATATTCACCTTTTATTGAACTAATAATTGCATTAGTTCCTTCTAAAATCCCTTTATAATAATCACCTTTTTTAAAATATGGTTTGATTTTATATTCGATTATTTCGTGGGATCTAGCATCTGTTAAACTCCCCTCTAATCCATATCCAACTTCGATTCTGATTTTTTTTTCTTTCATTGAAACAATTAATAAAACACCATTATCTTTATCTTTTTGTCCGATTTTCCAATATCTTCCTATTTGATAACCATAATCTTCTATTTGATTACCATCAAGAGATTTTAATGTCAAAATAACTATTTGATTTGAAGTCTTTTTTTCTTGGGTATTTAATATATTTGTTAAAGTCTCTTTTTGATTTGAAGTTAAGATTCCTGCATTGTCAACTACTCTTCCTGTAAGTTTAGGAAAAGCAATATCTGCTACAAGTAGGCTTTGTAAAAGTAAGATACTAAAAAGTATAAAAACTATTTTTTTCATTTTAGAAGTTTACTTTTGGTGTTTCTTGTTCTTTTTGAGTAGCTGTAAAATTCTCTTTTACTTTAGCTTCAGGATAAAGAATTGCTGCAATAATTTTTCCAGGGAAAGTTCTTAATTCCATATTATATTTTTTTACACTTTCTATGTAATCTCTTCTTGCAACTGATATTCTATTTTCAGTTCCTTCAAGTTGAGATTGTAGTGCTAAAAAGTTTTTATCAGCTTTTAAATTTGGGTATTTTTCAACAACAACCATAAGTCTAGAAAGCGCAGAACTTAACGCCCCTTGTGCTTGTTGGAATTGTTGAACCAATTTAGGGTTTGATAACATCTCAGGAGTCAAAGATATTTTTCCTACATTTGCTCTTGCTTGAGTAACTTCAGTTAGAGTAGATTTTTCATGATCTGCATAACCTTTTACTGTTGATACTAAGTTAGGAATTAAATCTGCTCTTCTTTTATATTGATTTTGAAGTTGTGAAAAAGATGCTTTTACATTTTCATCTAAGGTTGGGACATTATTAACATTTGCAAATAAAATTCCAACAAATGCCAAAATAACAACACCTATAACTATTAAAAACGCTTTCATATTAAACCTTTATTTTAAAGTATTAGTATGGTATTGAAATTTTAATTAACAAGCAATGAAAAGAGTTTTTATTTTATTAATTAAAGTGTAAGAATAAGTTATACAATAAAAATAATTGTACATAAGTTTTTTGGTGCAGATGATGAGATTTGAACTCACACGACTCTCGCCACGAGCCCCTCAAGCCCGCGTGTCTACCATTCCACCACATCTGCATTTAAAATATCTAAATCTTTAATATATGATTATTTATTTTAAGTGCGGAATTATAGCAATAAAACCTTATAGATTTAATTAAAAAGAAATTTTTATGAAACTACTTGTTAAAACAATATTTGTCTTGACAAGTAATTTCAAAAAATGTATAGTAATGCATAAGGAGTGTATATGAATTTTGATATGAATAATTCCTTGGGTTTTGTTTTAAATAGAACTGCATTAGCTATGAAAACAGGGTTTAATAAGCAAATAAAAGAGTTTGATATCTCTCCTGAACAGTGGTCCTTGATTTTTAGGATTGTTGAAAATAATGGATTGACCCAAAAAGAATTGGCAAGTAGTACATATAAAGACCAAGCTAATATTACAAGAAGTCTTGACAGGCTTGAAAAAAAAGGCTTTTTGACTCGATTAGTAAATAGTAAGGATAGAAGAATTATAAATATTTTTTCAACATCAAAAGCAAAAGAGTTGGTTGAAATAATAGTTCCCATATCTAAACAATATAATCAACTGCTTTCAGCAGGTTTGAGCCAAGAAGAATATGAAAGTTTAATTGGCTTATTAAATAAAGTTTATACAAATATTGAAGAAGAAGGAGACTAGATGAATTTAGAGAATAAAACTGTATTTATTACAGGTGCAAATGGTGGTTTAGGTAGTGCATTTGTAAAAGAATTTTTAAATTATAATGTTAAAAAAATATATTGTAGTGCAAGAGATATAAGTAAATTGGATTCTATAAAAAAATTATCTAATAAAATAGAATTAATAGAATTAGATATTACTAATAAAGAACAATTTAAAAGTTTAGCATTAACTATTGGGGAAATAGATATTTTAATAAACAATGCAGGTGCAAATAGTGCTAAAAGATTGTTTGATAATGAAACTTTAGATTTTGATGTAAATTTATTTGGTACTTTGAATAGTTGTAGAATTTTATCAGAAAATATAAATAATGGTGGGATTATTATTAATATATCCTCTGTATTGGCACTAATAAATCTTCCTATTATGGCTTTATATTGTGCTTCAAAAAGTGCTTTACACTCTATAACACAAGCTTTAAGAGCAGAGTTGAAAACAAAAGATATATCAGTATATGAAGTATTACCAGGTCCTATTGATACAACTATGTCAAAAGATTTACAAATGCCAAAGACTTCCCCTAATGATATTGTAAAGGCGACTATAAATGGTCTAAATAGTGACGAATATGAAATATATCCTGATTCGTTTGCAAAAGTTATAAGACAAAGATTAGAAGAAGATAGAATAAATTTAGAAAATGAATTTGCTCAATCTATAAATTATTAGAAATAAAAAAAGGGTCAAGAGAAAAACTCTTGACCCTTTTTAGATTTTATTAAATCTGTAGATTTAAATATTAACCTAGGAATGGATTTGCATATAATGCAATCATTGCAACAACAAGTGCATAAATAACTTGTGCTTCGATCATCGCTAAAGCAATGAACATTGTTGTCATTAATTTTCCACCTAAACCTGGGTTTCTAGCAGTACCAGCAATAGTTGCAGCAGCAGTATTACCCATACCAATAGCACCACCAAGTGCAGCAAGACCTAAACCAATACCAGCAGCTACTACAGAGTAAGCTTTTAGTGTTTCATTTGCAACTTCACCGTCAGCAGCGAAAGCAGCACCAGCGATAGCTAGCATTAAAAGAACGATTTTTTTCATTCTATATCCTTATAATATATTTTGTTTACAAAGTCTGTTCGGATAGCGTAACCAATCTATAAATAGACTAGCAATACTTACATAAATGCAAATATTTCCCTACTTGTCACTTTGTTGGGGTGTATTGTACACTCTCTTAGGTTAAATTTTCTTTATAATGAGTTTTAAAATAATTAAATTATTACATTATGTAACAAAGTTTAAATTAAATGTTCAGGCTCATGCAAAAAATAGCCTTGTGCACAATCAATATCCAATGATTTTATTGTTTCAAATACTTCTTGTGAATCAACAAATTCTGCAACAACTTCTAATCCTAATTGTTTAGCAAAGTTTACAATAGTAGAAACAGTAATAAAAATATTTTTATCTTTATGTATATTTCTAATCAAAGAACCATCTATTTTTAAAATATCTACATTAAGTTTAATAATATATTCAAAGTTTGAATATCCTGTTCCAAAATCATCAATTGCAATTCTAACACCTAAGCTTTTCATCTTTTTTATAAAAGCTGTAACTTTTTCAAATTCATTTATCTGTTCAGATTCAACTATTTCTAATATAATTCTTTTATTTGTTTTAGTTTCAAGTAATACATTAGTAAGATACTCTACTGTTTCTTCATTTGTAATATCTTGTATTGTAAGATTAATAGAAAAAGAGTTTTCCTTGTCTTTAAAATAATCACAAGCTAGTCTTATCATTTTTCTTGTCATATCGTGATAAAGTCTTGCTTTTTTTGCATGCTCTAAGAAGAAGAAAGGAGATAGTATCTTATCATCTACTTCAAGTCTCATTAGCACTTCATATTTTATTTTACCGGTTATATTATGTATGATCTTTTGGCCATAAATTAAAAGATTATCATTTTTTAAGGCATATTTTATTTTATTTGTTAATTCTACTCTTTTTTTCAAAGTATCTTTATTTTTATTTTCTAGATTCATTACAAGAGTTTTGTTCTTATCTTTTGCTTCTTGCAGAGCCATTTCTGCTTCAACTAATAACCATTCTCTTCCAGTTGAAATACCAATAGTAAAGGATAAGTTTAATTCTTGATCTTTATATGTAATAGGATTTATTTTTACTTTATCTAAGAAATCTAGGCATAAGTTTTTTAAAGACTCTGTTGAGTAGTTTCCAGAAGCCAATATCCCAAAAATATCTCCACTAATTCTGTAAACATTAATATTGTAATCATTAAAAACTGATAATACATTTGAAAGTTCTTTTAGTATAAAATCTCCAACATCTATCCCATATACATCATTTATATCTCTAAAATGATTGATATTAATCATGGCTAGTTTAGGAAATAAAAGAATTTTAGAATCTTCTACAAGCTTTTGTCTATTTGGTAAACCTGTTAGATTATCAGTAAATTGTTTTGTGATTATTTCATCTTTTTCAAATAATGAAGTAACATCATTTCTAATGCCAATATATTCTTTTATTTCATTATTTGAATCTAAAATAGGAATAATTGTTGAGTTAACATAATAGATACTTCCATCTTTTTTCTTATTTGATATAATGCCTTTGTAAATATTTTTGCTTTCTAATATTTCCCACAAATTTTTAAAAAATTCTTTTGGAGTTTCAGGATTTCTAATTATGTTATGATTTTTACCTATTAACTCCTCTCGTGAATATCCAGAAATATAACAGAATTTATCATTTACATAAGTGATTATTCCCTTTGTATTTGTTTTTGAAACAATTGAACTCTCATCTAAGGCTTTTTTATATTCTTCTAAAAGCATTAGGGCTTCAGCTAAATCAGAATCTTTTATATCATTTAAAACATGATTTAAACTCTCAATTTGGCTATATTTTTCTTTTAATTCTTTGTTTTTATTCTCAATTGTTTTTTCTTTTTCTTTTTCTTTTGATATATCTCTCCATCCAGCAATAAAAATAATTTCATCATTTAAAGTAGATTTTTTCAGTGTCACTTCAACCCAAAACTCTTTATTATTTGAATCCGTATGCAACCATTCAAATCTTGAAAATCCATTATTAGAACATTCTTGGATGAGTAATTTTTCTTTTTCTGTTGATAATCTTCCATCAGGTTGATACTTTGGAGAAATTTGTGAAGGGTGAATATTGAATAGTTCGTCTTTATTTTTCATTTTAAGTATATCAATAGCAGCTTGATTGCAATCAATAAATTTATTGCCTTTTAAAAATAAAATGGGGTCTATAGAATTTTTAAAGATAATTTCATAATAATCTATATTTTTTAGATTCAATTCAAATTCCTATTTTTATATTAAAGTAATATAACAAAATAAATATAATAATATATTAAAGTGAAAAATAATAGTAATAATCAGTTCTGAAATTTAATTTGATTATAGTTTAAACATAGTAGTGTATAATTTAATAAATAAAATATTAAGGCTTCATAATGAAAAAACTTTTTTTTGGATTAACATTTTTAATTATTATTGTTCTTGTAGGAGCTTATGCTTTATTATTTACAACAACTGGTAATGGGATAGTCTCTTCATTAATAGAAAATAAAGTAAATGAACAAAAAGATTTAAATTTTAAAATAAATAAGTTTGTATTAACTACAAAAAATATTGAGTTCGATGCCTCATTAGATAAAAACTCAAATATAAAAATCATCGGTGATTTATTAATATTCTCAAAATCTGTTGATATCAAGTATGATATAAATATTTTGGACTTATCAAAGTTAGAAAAATACACAAAACAAAAATTAAATGGCAATTTCAGTACAAGTGGAACACTTAAAGGTGATAGTTCTTTAGCTACACTTGAAGGTATTAGTGATATTTTTAAAAGTAGTACGGATTATAAAGTACAATTAATAAATTTTGAACCTTCTAATATCTTATTTAATGTAAAAAATGCAAAAATAGATGAGATATTACATCTAATAAATAAACCTAAATACGCTATGGGAAACATAACAATTAATGGTGATATAAAAAATGCAAAATTAGATAAATTAAATGGAAATATAGATACAAAAATCGTAAATGGACTTGTAACAAATAGTTTAGTTAATAAAGATTTTAATACAAAATTAGTAGATAGGTTAACTTTTCGTGGAGATGTGCAAACAGATTTAGAACCAAATAAAGCTTTATCTAAAATTGATTTTTATTCAACAATGGCAAATCTTTTTGTAAAAAAAGCAGATGTTGATTTAAAAGATATGGTTATAAAAAGTGATTACTTTTTAAATATTGATGATCTTTCAAAGCTTTTTGATGTTACACAAACTAAGATAAGAGGGAAAATTGATGTTGCAGGTGATATCAAAAAAGACAAAGATTTACTTGTAAATGGTTATTCTGAATTATTAGACGGTAAATTAAGATTCAAACTATTAAATGATGACTTTTCAGCTAATATTGATGATATTGAAATTCTAAAAGTACTACACATGCTTTATTATCCAGAAATTTTTACCTCAAAATCAAAATTGAAATTGGATTATAATCTTGCAAAACAAGTAGGTGATTTAAAAGGTGATTTATTAAATGGGCAATTTAAGAAAAATGAATATTCGACTATAATAAATAGTTTCGCAAAATTTGATCTTACCAAAGAAGTTTATGAAAATATATCATTAGCTAGTAATATAAATAAAAATATAATCAAGTCTACGATTAATATGAAAAGTAACTTAACAACAATTAATGTTGATCCTTCTGTAATTGATACAAAAACAAAAGTAATAGATGCTTTGGTACAAACACAAATAAAAGGAATAACTTTTGATACAAAGATATCTGGAGATATATCAAATCCAAAAGTTAAAGTTGATACTAAAAAGCTTTTAGAAAGTGGCATAAAAGAAAAAGCCAAAGAGAAAATAGAAAAAACAATAGAAAAAAAGCTTGGAGATAAAGCAGGAAATTTATTAAAAAGTCTTTTTAAATAGATTTAATTTGACAAAATTAAATCTATTATCTCATTACTATCTTTTGAATTAGATAGTGCAATCTGTACTATAGTTTGTTCTTTGTTTAATATTTTAATATTATTATCAGTTAGTTTCTTTATAATATTTTTCGTATCAATTTTAAATACTTCTGATAAATCTATAAGAGAAGTGTTGATAATCTTTGAATAGAGTTTTTCATCTATCTTTGTATCTTTATTTAAATAAGATGAAGAAGCAAGAGTAATAATTGTAAAAATTGTTAATAGTAAAAATTTTATTTTCATGTAATATCCTATGTATAATTGAATTATATAGGCTAATATTTAATGAATAGTGTTGAAAAGTTAATAAATAGTTAATTGAAAAGGAAAAAAATGGAACAATTAAAAAAAGTATTAATAACAGGTGGAAATAAAGGAATAGGGCTAGCAGTTGTAAAAAGATTCATTGAACTTGATTATGAAGTTGTAGTAGTAGCAAGGGATTTTTCAAATTTTGAATTTAAAGATAATAAAAAAGTTAGATGCATAGAGTATGATTTATCAAATATGGCTGGGCTAAAAGATTTAGCAAAAGAAGTAGGAGAAATCGATACATTGATTAATAATGCTGGATATATGCAACCAAAATACTCTTATGATAACTATCCTCTTGAAGCAAAAGAGCATATTATGAATGTGGATTTGTATGCTCCTGTTGAACTTATAACACTATTTAGTGAAGATATGAAAAAAAGAAATTATGGAAGAATAGTAAACACAGCATCAATAGCTGGACAAATTGGACATCCTGATATTTGGTATGGGATTGCAAAAGCAGGGCTTATAAATGCAACTAAAATTTTTGCAAAACTTTTAGGTGGACACAATATTACAGTAAACTGTATATCTCCAAGTCCTGTTGAAACAGATATGCAAAAAGATAACTCAGAAGAGAGAAAAGCAGAATTTAAAAAAGCAGTTCCTTGTGGAAGATTTGCAGAGCCAGAGGAAGCAGCTGAAGTTATCGTTTGGTTAGCTACAGCTTGTCCTGAGTATGTAAATGGAAGTACAGTTGACTTTAATAATGGGTCATATGTAAGATAAAAAAGTCTTTTGACTTTTTTATTGGTTGGTTTTTTATAAATTCTAAATACATTATTTCAATCTTTTTTTCTCAAAAATTTTTTACTACTTCTTAAAATAAGTAAAAATAAAAAGTCCTAATATTGTAATTAATATAAAAATATTAGAAAATAAAAGAATTATGAAGAATAATAAAGTTAATAAAATAGAGCTAGTTTTTAAGAAACCTTTTTCAAAAATTATCATTGCTGTTATTAATCCAATTATTGCATTTGATATAAAAAATCCGTCTGCAAATGCTACAAGATTATCCAAACTTATGTATTTAAAATATACTAAAAATAAGATAGATATGATAATTAAAGATAAAAAATTTAAAGCCCCAATTGGTGTTCCATTTTGCATATGTTTACTTGTGCAAGATAAAAATTTAAGTGATGAAATAAGTCTTGCTGTACCACCAATAAAAAGTATTAATGTTCCAACACAGAGTATCATAGAAACAGTAGCCAATATTATATCTGAATAGCTTCCAAAAATTGGTTCAATAATCCAAACCAACTTAAAGTCAGTATCTTTTGGAAAATCACCAAAACATATAGAAATAGTTGTAAGTATATATACACTTGAAACAATTATTGCTGATAACTTAACTGCATTTGTAAGCATTTTTGTTTCTTTAACTTCTTGTGAATAGTTTCCAATAACTTCCCATCCAACTATTGCCCAAAAAACAAGTATAAGTGAATATCCGAACTCTTTAAATGATATAGTAGGTATAAAGAATATAAATTTATCTATGCCTAAAAGTATATTTATACTTGATATAAAAAATATAAATGTAATAATTGAACTAACTGTTAACATTAATTTTCCAAGAAAGTCTATTTTAGTAAGTAGTAATATATAAGTTAAAATATAAATATAAAATCCTAAAAGTTCTAAAGGAGTATTGGGAAAATATGCTTGAATAAATTGACCAGCAATCAATAAAACTGCGACAGACCCAAAAAATACAGCACATATAAGATAAAAAGAAGTTAGAAGTTGATACTTTTTACCTATGGTTTCTTTTGTTGCAAGACTTACCCCTCCATCACCTGGATAAAGAATAGCAAGTCTTCCAAAGATAAGTGCAAATATAAATCCAAGACTCAAAATAATAAGCCATATAATTAAAGAAAAATTTCCAACCATATTATATAAAAGAGGGGGAAGCAGTATAAGTCCAGAGCCTAAAATTGGACCAATAATAAGTCCTGATAAAGTAAAGGTATTTAATTTTTTATTTTCTATATGCACATTACTTTCTTTTAAATTTAATATTATTTAATATTTTTACTGCTAGTAAAGTAAGAGTTGTACCAATTATGATTGACAGACTTATTTTTTCATCTAAAAATATAACACTTAAAACAATAGCAAATAGTGGAACTAGGAAAATAAATGAACTAACTTCATTTGTTCCTAATTTTTCTATTCCTACAAAATAAATAGTTGTAGCAAAAGTTGTAGAGATAATTGAAATAGATAGAATATTTAACCAAAAAATCCAATCAAAAGCTTTATAATCAATATTTGGTAAATCAACAAAAAATATCATAACCAAAATGGTTGAAATAACATACATGTAAAATGTAAATACCATAGGTGAGATTTTTGTAGCCTTTGAACTTACAATTGTCAGTATTGGCCAAAGAATTGAAGCTAATACAAAATAAATATTTTTTTGTGAAAATATTTGTTCATGTGAAAAAGACCAAATATTAAGCATAGTTAGAACTCCAAGAGCTCCAAGAACTAAGGCAAAAATATCTTTTTTTTCTATTTTTCTTCCAAAAAACATTGCCATAATTAAAAAAGTATTTATTGGAATCATAGTAGTTACTAAAGCTCCACCAAGGCTTGCTGTTCCAAATTTTGTCCCTAAAAAATAGCATTTCATATAAGCTATCATTACAATTGAAGCTATAACAACTAAAATAAAACTTTTTAGATTTATATGAAAACTTTTCTTTGAATATAACAATACGGGAAGAAGTGTAATAATTGTAAATACATTTCTAAAAAACACTAATTCATATTCATTAATATAAGCACTTAAAACTTTTGCACTAACCCAAGATGCTCCCCATCCTGCCATGGCTAGGAACATTAGAGCATAAAAAATATTTTTACTTTTGTCTGTCATATCTCATCTTTTTTATTTGATAAGTAAATTGTATATAAATAAACTAAAAATTTATAGAATAAAATTGCTATTTTTTTGTAAATAAGAAGGTGTATATCCAAAATATTTTTTAAAATTACGAGTAAAATGGGATTGGTCATTGAATCCCACTTGAATACTTGCTTCACAAATGGATAAACCATTTTGAATTAGAGAGTTTGCTCGATTAAGTCTTTCATTTACAATAAAAGCATGGGGTGTAAGTCCAATATCTTTTTTAAACAATCTTAGAAAATGGAATTTACTAAGATTAACATTTTTTGCAAGTATATCAAGGGTAAAGTTTGTATCTATTGAATCATTTATAAATTCATAGGTCTGTTTTATAATTTTTTTATCTTCAAAAATTTTTTTATAATCTTTTGTATATAAAGTTGAATCTAAAATTAAACTAGATAGCGCTTCTATTAAATAAGCTTCAATCAATAATTCATCTTCTTTTTTAAAATATGCATCAAAGAAGTTGTGGACTTTTAGGAATAATATTTTGTTATCAACTATATGTCTTTGAAAATAGGGTATTTTCTTTTCATAAAATATTTGTTCATAAATATTTGAAATAATTTCTACCGTTGGATAAAAATTTGCGTGAGACCACTCTTTAGCTTTTCCACCATGAACTTCACCTGGATTATTTATTCTTATTGAATATTCATATGAATAATAACTTTGGTGTACATTAAAAGTTTTAATAAATCCTTTATAGGTTATTCCAATAGTGTATGTATCATGGTAATGTTTTGTAAAGTCTTCATTGGAATGGCTTACATTTTCAAATAGAATATTATTTAATATTTTTGACATGGCAAAATTATATCTAAAATAAAAAAGAAATATAGAAGAAAATTGCTATTTTACTATTTCTTCTAATGTTTCTTTTATTTTAGCTGGGTCTGAAAAATGGTCAACTTTTGCTCTAAACTTACCATCTTTATCAAAGATATAGATAAAAGAAGTATGTGAAACTGAATAACCCATTGCTGAATCTTTTAAATTTATTTTTTTATAGTATGTTTTATATCTAGATGTAATATCATCAATATTTTTTTTTGTTGAAGTTGCACCTATAAAATTTGGATGAAAATAATGTGCATACTCTTTTAGATTTTTAAGGGTATCTCTGTCTGGGTCTACACTTATAAATAATCCCACAAAGTCTTTAGCTTTTTCTTTTGGTAGTCTGTTTATTGCTTGTGCTAGCGAACTTAATGAAGTAGGGCAAACATCAGGACAAAATGTATATCCAAAATAAATAGCTAGATACTTACCTTTGAAGCTATCTTTTGTAATTTCTCCATCAATTGTATTTACTTTGAAAGCATATTGTTTATGCTCTTTATAATCTCGTACATAAGGTCTAGCTATTATAATTATCACAATTGCAATTGTTATTGCAATGAAAATTTTAAAAATCTTACTCATTATTTACCTGTTTTAAATTGGAATCTAGCTCCAATAGTTTTATTTATTTTTTCTACTCTTATATCTGCATTCCATATCATATTACCAACTGGACATGTAGGAAGAGTACCTATTGCTTCATAGTTTCCATTTCCTAGATTTTTAATTGGTAAATTAAAATCACCCATGAACATATTTGTTGCATATATATTTAAATGTAAACCTTTTAACTCTTTATTGTTACTTTTGATTTCAAATTTAAGGGCTTGCATAAGTGGAATTGATTTTGGATTTATGCTTAATTCAAAAGTTGTACCATCTTGAATTTTTACAATACAAGAATTTTGGTGTAAGTCACAGTTTGAATCTTGTGTTACAAATTTTGCTTCACCTTTAAAAGATTGATAAAGTGAAGAAAAGTCTATTAAAAAATATCCTGCAACAATAAAAAGTACAATTGCTACTTGTAGTATTGCACTTTTTAAATTGTTAGTTTTTTTTTCTTGTGGCATTAGTTAGTTACTTCCACATTTCCCTGTACCACAACTCATACCTTTTTTCTTGTCAGCACCACATTTGCCACTACCACAACTTCCCTTTTTCATATCTTTTTTCATCATTCCTTTCATTACACTTTTTACAGGAATAGTTATAGTTTTATTTTCTCCATTTGAAAAATTAAGAGTAATAGTTACTTTTTCTTTTTCTTTTAATGGTTTATGAAGTCCTATTAACATAACATGAAATCCACCTGGTTTAAGTGCTGTTTCCCCATTTGCAGGAATATCTATTTTAGGAACTTGATACATCTTCATTACGCCATCTTTCATACTATGTGTATGAAGTTCAACTACTTTTGAAATATCAGATGTAGCCTTTGTAAGAGCTATGTTTTTATCTGTTTTATTCTCAATAGTCATAAATGCAGCCGAATTCGGAAGTCCAGGAGGTGTTGCTCTAACATATGCATCTTTAACTTCAATATCTGAAGCAAATAGTGTTGATGCGCTAAGTAGTGCTAAAAGAAGAAATTTTTTCATTTTATACCTTTTTTTGATTTCCTAAATTTTATAATTTAAGTGTTAATTATGTGTTAAATCTTTTTTTAATAATATTAACAACACTCCAATTATAGCTGCAATAAATGAAGCTACAAATATCCCTAATTTTACAGCAGAAATTATGCTTTCATCAAGAAAAGCAAGGTGTGTTATGAAAATAGACATTGTAAATCCAATTCCCCCTAAAAATCCAACTGCGATAATTTCATACCATGAAATATTATCTGGTTTTTTAACTAGTTTTAGTTTGGTTGCTAGATATGTAAATCCAAATATTCCTATTGGTTTTCCAATAATTAAACCAAAGACAACACCTAATACAATCATTAAGTTTGCGCTTATTCCTGAGAAGTCTATTAGTACTCCAGCATTTGAAAATGCGAATAAAGGCATAATAAAATATGCAGATAATCCATGTAAACTATGTTCTAATCTCATAAGAGGATTTTGTACCTTATCATAGTTATCAGCAATATTTTCCAAAGCATCAATTTGATGATGGTTTAAAATAGATGTAGGTTCGATATTGTTTTCAAAAGTAGCTATGTCTTTTTTTGTATCTTCAACAAATGCATTTTCACCAATTTTTGATCTTATAGGAATAGCCAAAGCTAATAAAACACCTGCAACAGTTGCATGAATCCCAATTGCATGAATATATATCCATAAACCAATACCAAGAATTAAGTAAGGTAATAATTTAGTTACACCTTTTATATTTAATGCCCAAATTAAAGCGTAAATTACGCCTGCATGTAAAAAATACTGAGTATGAATTTCACTTGTGTAAACAGTAGCGACAACTAAAACAGCACCTAAGTCATCTACAACAGCAAGGGCAACTAAAAATAATTTTAAAGCTGGATTTACTTTTTTTCCTAAAAGCATCAAAATACCTAATGCAAATGCAATATCTGTGGCCATTGGAATACCAAATCCTAGTGGATTATCAGTATTTAATGCTACATATATCAATGCTGGAATAATCATCCCCCCAAGAGCTGCAATAATAGGAAATAAAGCCTTGCTTACAGATGAAAGTTCCCCAACACTCATCTCTCTTTTTATCTCTAATCCTACCATTAGAAAAAATAATGCCATAAGTCCATCATCAATCCAATAAGTCAAGGTCATAGAAATACTATGTTCACCAAGATTTATTCCTAATGGCATATGCCATAGATCATAATATGCTTGTCCTAAACTAGAATTTGCAGTTATTACTGCTGCTACAGTTGCTAAAAAAAGAAGTATTCCACTAAGTGCTTCTTTATTTATAAATTTGTCTAAGGTGACAAGTTTTTTTATCATAATATTCCTTTTTACAAACAATTTGGACATATTCCTTTAATAATTATATTCTCGATTTTGTGATTTTTTAAATTAAATCTAAAGTCCTCATGAAGGCATTCGATTTTAGAACAATTAGTACATATAAAGTGTGCATGTTTACTTTTTTTTATTTCAAAATATCTTTTTTTATCATTTGATTCAAAAGAATCAATAATATCTTCTTCTTCAAATCTAGTGATATTTCTGTAAAAAGTAGCCTTATCCATATTGATTGAAAATTTTATTTCTTCATAACATAAAGGTTTAGAAGAGTTTGATAGTACTTCTAGTATCTCTTTTCGTGAGCTTGTTAGTTTAATATTTCTATCTTGAAATAATTTGTTTATATTGTCCATATATAATTATAACACATGAAGCTTGCAACTAAGTTGCGTTAAAGCGAAATATCACTAAAATTCTAAAAATGCAACTTGGTTGCAATAAATAGGAGTTCTCTAAATGAAAAAAATCTTTTATATATTTTTAATAATATGCTCATCACTTTATGCACAAAAAACTGTTACTGTAAGTATTTTACCTCAGAAGTATTTTGTAGAAAAAATAGCAAAAGACAAAGTAAAAGTAAATGTTATGGTTCAACCTGGTTTTTCACCTGCTACATATGAACCTAAAACTTCTCAAATGAAAGAATTAATAAATTCTGATATTTATTTCTCTATTGGTGTTCCTTTTGAAGAATCTTGGTTGAGTAAATTTACAGATATTAATAAAAACATGTTACTTATAGATACCTCAAAAGGTATTAAAAAAAATAAAATGCTTGGACATCACCACCATGATGAAGTTAAACATGAAGAACAAGAACATCATGAAGAACATCATCATGATGAAGAGTCTTTAGATCCACATATTTGGTTAGATCCAATATTAGTGAAAACACAAGCAAAAAATATTTTAGACGCTCTAATAAAAGTAGATACAAAAAATAGAAAATTTTATTATGATAATTATAAAATTTTTTTAACAGAACTTGATAATTTAAATATGAACTTATCTAATATTTTAAAACAGATAAAAGGCAAAAAGTTTATGGTTTTTCATCCTTCTTGGGGATATTTTGCTAAAAGATATGACTTAGAACAAGAAGCAGTTGAAAAAGAAGGAAAAGAACCTAAACCAAAAGAGATGATAGCTCTTATAGAAGAAGCAAAAGATGAAGGTATAAAAGTATTATTTGTAGCTCCTCAGTTCTCAAAAGTAGCAGCAACTACAATTGCTGAAAATATTGGTGGAAGTGTTATTGAAATAGATCCTTTATCTTACAAATGGGAAAAAAGTTTACTTGACATCTCAAATAAATTGGTGAATACATATAAATAATGAAATTAATATTTATTCTTCTTCTAATAGCTCAAACAGTTTTTGGTTGTGCTTTATGTGCAGTATATTCTCCAAAAACTAGAGTTGTGCTTGATGTAAAGACAAATGATAGTTTAATAAAAGAAATTGATGTAAAATGGATAGTTACAAAAGCTTTTACAAAGACTTTAAATAATGTATACGATACGAATTTAAATGATAAATTAGATAAAGATGAGTTAGAAAATGTAAAGATAGCTTTTCGTAATTATGTTGAACCAAGAGATTTTTTAGTAAATATATCTTATGGAAAAAAAATAAATAAACTAAGATCAAATAGAATAAGAGTAAATGATTTAAAAGTTGATATTGAAAATGGTCTTTTGCATATTCAGTATAAAATATTATTAGATTACAAATTAGTAAAAGATGATATTTTATATTTTAATACAGATGATAAAGAAGGTTATTTTATTGTTACTATTGCAGAAAATGCTGTTAAGTATGATCCTACTGTATTTAAAAAAGAGACAATCGATGCAAATAGTGTAAGTTTTCATATTATTAAAGATATAGAAGAGCAAAAAAAAGAAGAAATTACTCCTGTTAAAAAAGTTGAAGTAAAAGAAGAGTTAAAAAAAACGCCTAAAGTTCAAGATGAGAACTACTTAACAAAGTTTTCAAAGCAAATAAAACAAAATCTTTTAAAAATAGAAAAAGGTGATAATTTTGCTTTATTTACACTTTTATTTATATCATTTATTTATGGAATTATTCATGCTATGGGACCAGGTCATGGTAAATCATTGGCATT
Source organism: Arcobacter siniprincipis (SeqCode) (assembly GCF_048571125.1). Taxonomy (NCBI): domain Bacteria; kingdom Pseudomonadati; phylum Campylobacterota; class Epsilonproteobacteria; order Campylobacterales; family Arcobacteraceae; genus Arcobacter; species Arcobacter siniprincipis (SeqCode). Next base: position 883,333 of record NZ_CP182343.1, read on the forward strand.
TTCATATTTTATGAGTAACAAAAGTTCTTATACAAGAGCTTTAATTATCTCTCAATTAACTGCATTTATTCATATACTTGGAGCTTTGATTCTTGTTTTGATATCAGTATTTTTAATAACTACTTTTTTAAATAGTTTTGTAGATGATTCTATTAAAATTATTACAAAATTATCTGCTATATTTATTATGCTATTGGCAGTATTTATTTTGTATAAAAAAGTAAGAAAGAAAGAATCTTATTGTAATGTTTGTTGTTCTTCACACGCACATGATCACAATCACGAACATAATCATAATGAACATAAAAAAATAAAAAAACAAGATTTATTTTTTGTTTTAACAGCAGGAATTATTCCTTGTCCTGGTACTGTTATATTATTTTTATATGCTTTTGTATTGAAAACTTACTTTGCAGTTATTTTAGCATCTATTGCTATTAGTTTTGGGATGGGATTAGTTATTTTTGCTTCTTCATTTTTGAGCTTAAATTTAAACAAAGTGTCAAGTAAAGTAGAAAAATTTAGAAATTTTGTGGAAATAATCTCACCAATATTTATTTTCTTATTAGGGTTGTTATTATTTTTCAATGTAAATGTAATATAAATTATTAAATAAGGAGAGGTTAAATACTCTCCTCTTTTTCATTGTCTTTTTTTAGTTCTACTTTTTTAGCTTTTATATCATCTTTGCCTAAAAACTCTTTTTCATTTGCATTTTTAACTATTAGTTTTGATATATTGTCTGTAATTGCTGCTACCTCATGTGTATTTGCTGCAACCATCGCATTTTGCTGTGTTTGTCTATCTAGGATAGTAACAGTGTTATTAATTTGTTCAATTCCTTGATATTGCTCTTTACTTGCTGTTTCAATGTCTGTTATTAATTCTATTGTTTGAGAAATATTTGTATTTAATTCTCCATACCCATTAATCATATCAGAAGCAATAGTTTTACCTTCATTAGCTTTTTCCAATGCATTTTCAACTAAAGCCTTTATTTCACGAGCTGCTTCTGCACTTCTTGTTGCTAGGTTTCGTACTTCTTGTGCAACAACTGCAAAACCTTTTCCAGCTTCTCCTGCTGTTGCTGCTTCAACTGCTGCATTGAGTGATAAAATATTTGTTTGAAAAGATATTTGATCTATAACATTAATTGCCTCATTTATAGCAGTTACTTGTTTATTAATATCTTCCATTGCAATAGATGTGTTTGAAGCTAATTCTTGACCTTTTTCAACTGATACTGTAACGCTACTAGAAAGTTTAGACATTTTTTCTATATTTTCTGTATTATTTTTAATATTGCTTGTTATTTGTTCTAGTGCTGCTGAGGTTTCTTCTAAACTTGCAGCGGTTTGATTTGAACTTTGATTTAATTTATCAACATTTACTAATAATATATCAGAACTTTCATCTAGGGTTAAGCCATTTGATTTATTTTCACATAACATTTGTGTAGTTACATTTCCTAAATGATTAATTCCTGATGCAAGTTTTAAAAGATGCTCTTCTAGTCCCTCTTCATTTATTCTACCAAGATAGTTATATTTTGAATATTCTTCTACTATAAATAATACATTATTTATATTTGTTTCTATAGTTTGGGCCATATCATTAAGTACATCTTTTAATTTATTTAATGAAGGATTTGAAACATTCATTTGTATTCTTTGATATAAATCTCCTTGTTCAAATTTAGCTAAAACGCTTATTGCTTCATCAATTAATGCATTATCTTCTTCAAGACCTTTTTTTGTATTTATAATACTTACATTTACAACTTTTGCCATCTCTCCAAATTCGTCTTTCTTTTTATCATCAAGAAGTTCTATTTCATCTGTTTCTTTATTTAAATATGCAAAAAATGAAATTAAACCATTTTTAAAATTTTTTAAAGATTTAACAATTGTTTTTGAGATTAGAAAAGATATTAAACTAAATACAAGTATAGAAACACTAGCTAATATAATTAGTACAATATCTTGAAGGTATAAAGACTTTTCTTTAAATAACATAGCTTGGTCATGAATTTCACTTAATCCTCCTTCTATTGATTGAACTTTACTAATCATCACTCCTAACATTGATTGAAGTTCATTTGAATCATTAGTTACACCATTATCAAGATTATCAATTTTTGCCATTGAATACTTCTCAAATATATTTTGATATTTTTTAATATCAATAAGTAATTCATTAATTTGTTCAGAATCTTTTTGTAAAAAGTCTATTTTGATATTTTTTAATTCACTTACATCTTTATATAGATTTTTAAAAGAATCTATTACCATATCAGCTGTATCTTCATCCAAATCACTTGAAAATTGTTTTGAAGTGATTCTTGCGTGTAAAACTCTTATTATAATTTTGTCGATTTCCATTGCAGTATTTATACTTAATTTGGCTTTAGCAGAAAAATATCTATTAGTAAGACCAGATATTATAATAATGATTAAAAATAATAAAGGGAAAAAAAGAAGCTTTCTATTTGTAGAAATTGTTGGCATTATATGTATCCTCAGTTATAAAATAATTTATAAGGTAACATATAATATTTACAGAATGGTTACACTCCATAAAGTATAAAGAAAAATAATATTGATGAAAGGAGAGTTTAAAAACTCTCCCATTCATCATCATTTTTACTATTTGAAGTTATTACTTGTGGTTTATTATTAGATTGAACTTTTGGAGTTGTTGTTTCTTTCTTTTCAGTTTTTTCTTTAGGCGTTGGAACTTCTACTGTTTTATTTACTTTTTTAGGAGTAGGCGTAGGAGTTTGAACAGTTGATTTTGAACTAATGTTTACTTCTTTACTTTTTACACTCTCTTTACCCTCAAAATCTTTTTCATCAGCATCTCTTACAATCGCATTTGCAATATATTGTGTTTCATCAGCTATATCTTTTGTTTGATTTGCAATTGATGCATTTTGTTGAGTTTGTCTATCTAATAGACCAACTGCGCTATTAATTTGCTCAATACCCATTTGTTGTTCTTTACTGGCAGATTCAACTCCACCAATTAACTCTAATGTTTTAGAAATATTTTCATTTAATCCAAGATAACCTTTTATCATCTTATCAGAGATAGCTTTTCCATCATTTGCTTTTGTTGTAGCATTTTCAACTAACGATTTTATCTCTTTTGCTGCTTCTGCACTTCTTGATGCTAGATTTCTAACTTCTTGAGCAACAACTGCAAATCCTTTTCCTGCTTCTCCTGCCGTTGCTGCTTCAACAGCTGCATTAAGAGATAGAATATTTGTTTGAAATGCTATCTGGTCGATGACTGAAATAGCTTCATTTATTGCTGTAACTTGTTCATTAATACTATCCATTGCAACTGTAGTTTGAGATGCAAGATTTTCTCCTTCATTTGCTGACTTTTTAAGTTCATTTGCATTGGTTGACATTGCAATTACATTTTGAGTATTTGATGCAATATTTGAAGTAATTTCTTCTAATGCTGCAGCAGTTTCTTCTATACTTGCAGCAGCTTCATTTGATGAACGACTTATTAAATCAACACTTGATAATAATTTACTTGAACTTTTTTGAAGTGTTAAACCATTTGATTTATTCTCAACTAACATTTCATTAATTATTTTTGCTAAAGTATTCAATCCATCAACTGTTTTACCAGTTGCTGCTGTAATTCTATGTCTAAAGTTTAGTTTTTGATACTCTTGTAGTGCTTTCTCAATTGCATTTGTGTCATTAGAAATATTTTCAGAAATAATTTGTATCATTTCATTGAAGATTGTTTTTAACTCTTCTAAACCTTGATTATGGGTACTTTTTTCTATTTTTTTACTAATATCCCCTGTTTTTATAAGTTCAACTACTCTTTTAACATCATTGATTAATATCTCATCTTTTTCCAAAAGAGATTTAGTATTTGTAATATTCTCATTTACAATCTGAGCAATTACTGCTATTTCGTCATTGGCACTTGTGTCTAGTAGGTCTGCATTTGAAGACTCTTTATTCAAGTATTTGAAAAAATTTAAAAGACCATCTTTAAAGTTATTAATTGAATTATTGATATTTCTACTAAGTAAAAATGTAAATAATATCGCAAGAGCTATACTAATAATTGTTATGATAACAAAAGAAGCTAATGAGTTATCAATTAATTCAGTTGTTTCTTTTTCTTCATTTGCAATTACTTTATATGATTCTCCTGTAAAGAAATCAATTATATCTCTCATTTTTTCATAATCAACAAGATATGTATTAAAATAAAAAGTTTGAGCATTAGCATAGTCATTTGCTTTTACTAATTGAACAAGTTTTTGAGTATTTTTATTAGTTAAATCATATAATTTTTCAAACTCTTCAAATTTTGCACTATTTTCAGGCATTAACTTCTCTAGTAAATTTCTAAACTTTTCAAATCTTTGTTTAACTTGTTGGATATTATCATTTACACCTTTGTCAAGTAATTTTTGAGTTGCTGAATGATCAGGTGAACCAACTATTTGGGCTAAAGCAGCATTAGACTGATAAGAATCTCTATCAGCTTCTAATAAATAAGTTATCCCCGCTAAATTTATTGTTTGTGAAAGTGCTACATTTGATTGATAAGAATCTCTATCAGCTTCCAAAAGTACTGCAACCCCTGCAAAATCTCTTTCACTTAAGTCTTTTACATTTTTTTGCATGTGATTAATATTGTATGCTACATATGTACTTGAAACTAAGGTAACTATTATTAATACGAGAAAAGCCCCAATTATCTTGTGTTTAATTTTCATTTCTTTGATCTCCTTATTAGAATAAGTTAATATTCCGTTAATTAATTCTATTCTTTTTAGAATAAATTGAATCTTAATTTATTTATTAATAAATAATTGTTACAACTATTTAACTCAAAGGGAATACAATTTGCAAAAATCATTATAAAGATTTATAGATGAAATTAAATGAAATAAAATTAGAAAATGATTACTTTGAATTTGATGAAAAATTTTATCAAAGAATTAATCCAACTCCACTAAATAATCCTTTTTTAATCTCTTATAATAAACTTATGTTTGATGAAATATCTTTAGATTATGATGAAGCTAATAGTAAAGACTTTGTAAAGTTTGTAAATGGTGAAAAATTACTTGAAGGTTCAGAACCATATGCAAGTGCATATGCTGGTCATCAATTTGGATATTTTGTTCCCCAATTAGGTGATGGTAGAGCAATAAATCTAGGAAAGATTAATTCTTGGCATCTCCAAACTAAAGGTTCTGGCTTAACACGTTATTCAAGACAAGGTGATGGTAGAGCAGTTTTAAAATCTTCAATTCGTGAATATATTATCTCAGAAGCAATGCATGCTTTAAATATTCCTACAACTAGAGTACTTGCTCTTATTGGTTCTACTCATCCGGTTCATCGATACTATGGAGTAGTTGAAACAGGAGCAATTGTATTAAGAATGTCACCATCTTGGATTAGAATAGGTACATTTGAATATTTTACTAGAAGTAAAAATGCAAAAGAAAATGTTAAACAACTTGCAGATTATGTTATTAGAAACTCTTATGCCCACTTAATTAATGATGAAAATAAATATGAAAAGATGTATTATGAAATGGTTGATAAAACTGCTATTTTAATGGCTAAATGGCAAACTTATGGTTTCATGCATGGAGTGATGAATACTGACAATTTTTCAATGGCAGGACTAAGTATAGATTATGGACCTTTTGCTTTTATGGATTATTTTAATATTAACCAAATTTGTAATCATACCGATAGTGAAGGAAGATACTCTTATCTCAATCAACCATATGTTGGAAAATGGAATTTAGAAGTTTTAGCTAATAGTTTAAAAACAATTTGTGAAGTGGATAAATTAAATGAGTATTTAAAAACGTATTTTCATATTCAAGAAAAAGAGTATTTAACTCTTATGACACAACGACTTGGACTAAATATAGATAAAAGTAGTGATTCTTATGCTACTTTGATTATATCACTTTTGAAAGCTTTACAAACATCTAAAACAGATTATAATCAGTTTTTTTATGAATTAACAAAGTGTAAAAACTATGATGAAATTACAAAAGTAATTGATATCTCAATTTATAGACAAACTTTAGATAAATGGCTTGAAAAGTATATAAAGTTAAGAGAATTAGAGAATCAAGATTTTGAAAAAGTTCAGGAGAGAATCAAAAAAGTAAATCCAAAATATGTGATTAAAAACTATATGCTTCAAGAAGCAATTGACAAGGCAGAAGAGGGTGATTTTACTTTAGTAAATGATTTGCTAAATATTGCACAAAATCCATATGATGAGCATAATGAGTATGAAAGATACTCAAAAGCTACACCACTAGAATTTTCAAATATAAAACTTAGTTGTTCCTCATAAGATAAGTGCTTATCTTATTTAAATGGGATAATAAATTCAATATCCACATCAGAAAATGATTTGTTTTGGTGTAAAGCAGCACATTTTTTACTAAAAGCTATAAATGAATTTTTCATTCCAAAATCTAAAATATCAATACTCCCTTTTGCAACAATATTTCCATTTGTCATTTCATATTTCATAGGAATAGATTTAGATACTTCATTCATTGTAACATTTAATGTCAATTCTTTTGTAGATTCATTAACCTTTGTGATTGTTCCTTTTATCTGTTCTGCACTTACAAGTGAAAACAATGTAGAGGTTATATTTTTATTTCTAACTGGATTTTTAGACTCTAAAGAACTAGTTTGAATTGTAACCATAGCACTTTTTAGAAAAGTAGATAAATTATCAGATGATTTTATATCTGTTTTTATATCATTAAAGGTACCAGATACAGGAACTTTCTTTTCTGTTTTAAAGCCTGTCCATTTCACAGTTAAATTTCCGTTTAATTCATAGGCATTTAAGGAACATAATAATCCAACTGATAACAGTAAAGTTAAAAAAATCTTTTTCATAGGTAATCCTTTATTAATATTTAGCATAAAAGTACATCAATAAAAGTGAAACCTAAATTACAAGCTAAAATTAATATAATTTATTAAAAAAGAATCAAGTTTTCAATGGGTTATATTATACCGCTCCCATTAGAGCTTTTTTAGTATTTCCCATAAGAGCAATCATTTCATCATAACTTTTATCAATAGTATCTAGTGGAGTTGAAAGAATTTCCTCATAAACTTTTTCTATTTTCTCTTCGCTAGACAATTTTTTTAAATCGCTTTTCTCTAAAGAAGCAAAATCTAAAACTTCATTCCAGACAGAACTTTCATCTAACATAAAAGCTGAAAATTTAATACCTTCATATTCAAAAGTGCCATTTGCATCTAAATCAATTACATAAAGTAAGTTGATAGAATCTTTATCAAAGAACTCTCCATATTTTGAAAAAAAATCTTTAAAATATCCAAATGTTTCAAGTTCACATGCAAAGAATTTAATCTTTTCATTTTCACTTACCATAATAACTTGTCTTGCTTGAGATTTTGGGGGCATAACTCTTGTTTCAGATAATCGTTTACCCTCTTCAATAATTAAAGCACCTCTATATCCATGTAATGAAGAAGTAATATTTCCACTAAATGATGGTTGCCATTCTAGATTATTTTCTTTGATGTATTCAATTGGTGTCATTGAGTTTCCTTTTTTAAATATGGAACTTTATATACATTTATCGTTCCTTTAGATAAAAAGAGTTTAGACTTTTTTAAGCTTCTTCAACAAGAACTTTATTTCTTCCTTCATTTTTTACTTTGTAAAGTAATTTATCAGCAAGTTTATATATTTTTACACTAGTTGCATTTTTTGTACTAATTACGATACCTCCAATTGATACAGTGATATTTTTTGATGCTTCACTTTTAGAATGTTCTATATTCAAATCTTCAATATTTGTTCTTATTCTTTCTAATATTTTCCTAAAATTAGTAGTTGTAATATCCGTTGTCAATATTCCAAACTCTTCTCCTCCCAATCTAAAAGCAAAGTCATTAGCTCTAAAAATAGTCTCCCTTAAACATAAAGCAACACTTTGCAAAGCATAGTCACCTTTATCATGTCCGTAAGTATCATTGTATTGTTTAAAAAAGTCAACATCTAAAATAGCAAAAGCAATTGTTTTGTTATCCCTTTTTGCTCTTAGGATTTCTTTTTCTATTGTCAAATTAAAATATCTTCTATTGTACGTTTGAGTTAGTTCATCTGTAACTGACATTTTTTCGATTCTTTTTTTATCTGTTATATCTATAGCTACTAATGCATATCCCGTAATTGTATTGAGATTATTATACATGGGCGAAATTTTAGTATGGACATAATAAGTCTCACCATTTTTTTTAATATTTTTAATCTCACCTTCCCATTTTTTCCCTGAATAAATAGTATCCCACATTGAAAAATAGAATTCATTTGGTGTTTCTGGATGTCTTAAAATATCATGATTATGTCCAATTAGTTCTTCCTTTGAATAACCACATATCAAACAAAAAGCATCAGAAACATCTAAAATTTTGCCATTTATATCAACTTTTAAAGTAATCAAATAATCATTTATGATTTCAAGATATGTTTTGTTTTCTTCAAGTTTATCTTCAATCATTTTTTTGTTTTTTTTACTTTCTGTAAAATCAACAAATGATGCAATATAGAAAAAATCGTTAGCTTCTGTATATATTTTTGAAATACTAAGTTCCTCAGTATAAGGCATACCATTTTTTCTAATATTTGTTATTTCACCTTCCCAATGGAGATGTTCATTTAGATTATCCCAAATATTTTTATAAAATAACCTAGTATGGTATCCAGTTGATTTTAGTATCTTAGGAGTTTTATTTAAAATTTCTTTTTCTTCATATCCTGTGATTTTTGTAAAAGATTTATTAACTCTTTGAATTTTATTATCTTTATCTGTAACTAGAATTCCATCATGAGAGTTTTCAAACATCTTATCTGAAATTTTAAGTCTGAGTCTTGTCTCTTTTTCTCTAGTATTATAATTTGCAAAGATTATTGAAATAATCATTGCAATAAAAAAGTATAAAAATGCTAACCACATGATTGTTTTTAGATAAGTATTTACTCTATTTTCAATTAGATTATTATCAATTATTGTAATTAACTTTAGTGTTAGTGGTTGTATTTTAGGGTTTTTATTAATCCACGAAGTAAGATTAATCTCATTTACATTGACATGAAAATTATCAGTTTTAAATGTTCCTTTTAAATTGTCATTCAAATTATTAGATATTTCAATTGATAAGTTTTTGTAAATATTATCAAATGCAGAGTTTTTATCAAATATAAATTTAGAACTTAATTTTTGATTTAGTATATAATTATCTTTGTTTATAATTAGAGTTTCTAAATCAAAATTTGAATTTGAGAAGATACTAAATAATTCAGTTAAAGGATAATTAATTACCAAAAATCCATCAGGTTTATTTTTATCAAAAAGTGGTGTTATGACATTTAGAAATGGTATTTTAAAAGTAGTACGATTATTGCTTTCTTTTTCTATTTTTATTGGTGAGAGGTAAATATCACCTTTTTTTAGTTGTTTTATAATAGATGGATACTTATTATTTATAAGTTTACTCGTCGTCTTATTTCTTATTTCTAATAGTTTTGTTCCATCATTTTTTAAAAAACAAATTTCCAAATAAGAATTTTTTAATGCAAGTAAAGTTGATAACTCTTTTTTTATAGTTGAATAATCTTTGTTAAGTTCATACACTTCTGAAATATATAGTAAGTCTTTTTTTAAAGTCACAAAATTATTTTTTGCAGTTGTTATTTTCAAGTTTAATTCTGATTCTATGGAATTATTTATCTCTTTTTTATAAATATTTTCTAAGTTTTTTATATAAGTGATTGAAACTAATAAAAAAATAAAACTAAAAAATATTAAACTTTTTAAAAAAACATAACTTACATTTTTATTCAAATTGCCAATTCCTAATCAAAAGTTATTTATTATATCACTAAATTAATAATTTTTGATTAAGCCAATTTATTTTGTATCTATAGAATATCTCCCTGGTCCCATTATCATCAAAATAAAAGCATTGAACATATAGAAAAATTGTAATTCTAATGCTAATCCACCACTTTTGCTTAATGAAAATAAATCTGCACTATGAACTAGATATATTGCGAATACTATATTAATTATAATTACAAATGAAAAAAACCTAGTGTAATATCCAATTATAATAAAGATAGGAGCAACGATTTCTCCTATATAGACTCCATAAACAAGAAACTGTGGAAGGTTATTTCCTAATAAAGTAGATTCAATAAAAGATGTTCCATGAATAAGTTTTGCATATCCATGAAATATAAATAAAAAACCTAAAAATAGTCGTAAAAATAATTTTGCTAAATTTTCATTCAAAGAATTATCCATTGTTTGTCCCTTTTTAGTATAATATTTAAAATTAGTTAATGAATGGTTAATTAACTTGACCTTTGGTCAACCTTAAGACTAAATAAAGATTTTAAAGATATACTTTCAAACTTGACCGACGGTCAGTCAAATTATTTAAGGAAGTTTATGAGTCCTAAAAAAATCAATAAAGAAATTAAAAGAAGAGAAATTGCACTTGCGTGTTTTGATTTAGTTCATGATGCGAGAATGAGAAACTTAACAGTTGCAGATGTCGCAAAAAAAGCAGAGATAGGGAAAGGAACTATATATGAATATTTTGAAAATAAAGATGACATAATTTTTGAAATAATAAATATGCATATTGAGTTTCAACATAATGAGATAATAAATAATATTAAAAAAGAAAAAATTATAAAAAATAAGGTACTTCAACTTTTTAAGTTTGTAACAAATAGTTCAGAAGAAAATTTAAAGCATTTCAATGGATATAGAGAATACTTATCAATTGTATTAGCTGAAGAAAATATCAAAAGATGTAAGTTTAATAACTCATGTACAAATTTTTTTAGAAATCAATTAAGTTTGATAATTGAAGAAGGGATAAAAAATGATGAACTATTACCTATTGCTAGAAATTTTATAGATGGAATTATGATTTTTGAAAAAGGTCTTACTTTGATGAAAATGACACAGTTGGAATTTAATGCAGTAGATGCTTGTGAAAAGTTTTTAGATAATATTTTTGAAGTTATGGAGAAAAAAGATGATAAATAAAAAATATGCAAGAATAGTTTTTGCATTTTTTATGGCGCTAATAATGAGTTTTATAATGAGTTTTGTAATTACATTTATAAACTTAGATTTTGTAGAAGGATTTGTGTCCAAATGGATGGAAGCATTTGTTAAAGCATTTATCTGTGCTTTTCCTATTGTCTTTGTTGTAGCACCTCTTGTGCATAAAATCACTAATAAATTAATAAAAATAGAAGGATAGTAAATGTTTAAAAAATTAGTAATTGTAGTTCTTTCATCAATAACATTATATGCAGCTGGTGGACCCTCATTAGTTGAAACTACAAAGATAATAAAAGGGGAAGTAAATCCTTTGCAAGAGTTTGTAGGAACATTAAAATTTGATAGAAATTCTGTTTTAGCAGCACAAAACTCTGGGGTTGTTCAAAAAATAAATTTTGAAGTAGGGGATATAGTTAAAGAAGGTAAGACATTAGTTCAAATTGATGCTGATATCTTAAATGCGCAAGTTGAATCAGCAAGAGCAAATGCATTAAATGCACAAAGAGATTATCAAAGATATACAAAATTATTAGAGACAAAATCTATTTCGCAAAAACAATATGATGATATTAAATTAAACGCAATTACTACAAAAAGTACTTTGAATGAACTAGAAATAGAAAAAAAGAAAAAAAGTATTAATGCACCATATAGTGGTATAGTAGTTGAAAAATCAATAAACTTAGGAGAGTGGGTAAATGCTGGAACGGCATTACTTTCAATAGTAGACACATCAAAAGCTGAGATAACTTTTAATGTTCCTTTAAATATTTTTAATGGCTTAAAAAAAGGTGCTATTTATGATATTAATGTGGGTGAAAATATTTTAAAAGGAAAAATGAGTGGAGCAATTCCAAGTGGTGATAAATTAACTAGAACTTTCCCCGTTAAATTTAAAGCTAATACTAAAAATGTGTTTGTATTTGATGGGCAAGAAGCAAGTGTGAGTTTATCAAAGAATGCTAAACAAGAATCTCTTATAGTTCCAAGAGATGCCGTAATAAAAAGATTTGGAAAAAATATTGTCTTTATTATAGATGATAAAATGATTGCTCAAATGATTCCTGTACAAGTTATTGCATACTTAGAAAGTAAAGTTGCTATTAAAGCTGAAGGATTAACTGTTGGTCAAGATGTTGTTACTAAAGGAAATGAAAGAGTTTTCCCTAATTCACCTGTAAAAATAATAAACAACTAGAGATACTTGTTGTCTCTTTTAGGACTTGTTTCTTAAATGGAATTTTTCCATTGCTAAAAGAAATTAGAAATGAAAATGTTCCCTTAATCATGGGAACAATTAAAGGAATAAAAAATGGATTTAATTAAGTTTTCGATTAAAAATCCTGTAACAATTATTGTTTCAGTTTTAATCGTAGTATTGTTTGGTTTTTTATCACTTTCTAAATTACCATATCAATTAACACCTTCAGTTACAAAACCTGAAATTAAGATTACAACAACTTGGGCAGGTGCAACTCCTCACGAAGTTGAAAGAGAAATAATTGAAGAGCAAGAAGATGCTCTTAAAAGTTTGAATAATTTGGAAAAATATGAATCGTCAGCTAGTGATAATCAAGGTGAAATTACTTTAACTTTTAAATTATCTACTGATATTAGAGTTGCTTTGCAAGATGTTTCAAATAAATTAAATGAAGTAAGTTCATATCCTGATAATGTTGATGAACCAATAATTGAAACAGCAACAGCAAGTCCTGTTATTTGGATGATGTTGCAAACTATTGATAATAACCCAAGACATATAGATGAGTATAGAACTTTTTTTAATGATGAAATAAAGCCAGTTATAAAAAGAGTAAATGGTGTTTCAGGAACTATGGATATTGGTGGTAGAGAAAAACAAATGCAGATTGTATTTGATACCAATAAACTTGCTTCTTATAGTTTGACTATTTCACAAGTAATTTCAATTATTCAAAATGAAAATATTGATGTTTCTGCTGGTATTCAAAATATAAATAGAAGAGCCTACCGAATTAGAACTGTGAATAAATTTACATCACCTACAGATATTGAGAAAGTAGTTTTAATCTCAACAAGAGATAAAAAAGTCACTATTAAAGATATAGCAAAAGTTGATTTTGGTTATGAAACTGCAAATGGTGTTGCAATGTATTTAGGTGAAGATGGAATATTTTTAGGAGTTCAACCAAGTGCAGATTCAAATGTTGTTGAGCTTACAAATGAAGTTGAAGAAGTTGTAAATAGACTTAATGCTGGAATTTTAAAAGATAAAAAACTAAAAATACAATGGATATATGATCAAAGACCATATATAGTTGGTTCTGTTGACTTAGTACAGAAAAATATTATTATAGGTGGAGTTCTTGCAATATTTATTTTAATTTTATTTTTAAGAAGCATTTCTCCTACTGCTGTTATTTCTGTGGCTATTCCAATATCTATTATTGGTACATTTATTATATTAGATGCTATGGGGAGAAGTTTAAATACTATTTCTTTAGCTGGTATCTCCTTTGCTGTTGGTATGTTAGTAGATAGTGCTATTGTTGTTTTGGAAAATATTGACAGGCATAGAAAAGAGGGAATGAGTGTGGCAGATGCTGCATATAAAGGTGCAAGTGAAGTTTGGGGTGCGTTGATTGCTTCTGCACTTACAACTATTGCAGTATTTTTGCCAATTGTATTTTTGCAAGATGAAGCTGGACAATTATTTAAGGATATTGCTATTGCAGTAACAGCATCTGTTACATTCTCATTATTTGTCTCTATTTCAGTTATTCCAATGCTTTGGAAAAAATTTGCAGGAATGTCAAAAAGAGAGCCAAAAGATGCTGGTGCAATAGCAAATTTTGGTCATAAAATGGTTGATTTAATTATGTCTATTGTTACATTGTCATTAAGAAGTACATTTACAAAAGTAGTGACTATTTTATCATTAACAATATTTTCTATTGGTGCTATATATGTTCTTTTCCCAAAACTTGATTATTTGCCAAAAGGGAATAAAAATTTGATTTTTAATATTTTAATTACTCCTCCTGGTCTTTCATACGATGAAAGATATGGAATGGGAACTTATTTAATGAAACAAGTTGAACCTTATATAAATAAAGATGTGGGGAATACTCCAGGGCTTAATAGAGCTTTTTATGTCTCTTTTGGAGACTTTACTCTTTTTGGTGGAACTTCAATGCATGAAGATAGAGCGGCTGAACTAATACCAATGTTTATTCCAATAGTCAATTCAATGCCATCTGTTTTTGGAGTTTCTCTTCAATCAGGTGTATTCGAATCAGATATAGGTGAGGGGAATAGTGTTGATATTGATATAAGTGGTGAAAAGATTGAAGATATTGCAAATATTGGGGCACAACTTTTTGGAGCTACTATGGGAGCAATTCCAGGTAGTCAAGTTCGACCTGTGCCATCTATAGAATTACTTTATCCAGAAGCTAGAATCAAACCAGATAGAGATGCTTTAAAAGCATTAGATCTTAGCTCTCGAGAATTGGGTATTGCAGTTGATGTTCTTATGAGTGGAAGAAAAGTGGGTGATTTTGAACAAGATGGTAAAAAGAAAATTGACTTAATATTAAAAGCAGATGAAAATATCATCAAAACACCTGAAGATATTATGGTAACACAGCTTGCTTTACCTAATGGAATGGTTCTACCAGTCTCTTCTTTAGCTGAATATATTTCAACAACTGGAATTTCAGAAATTAGACATTTAAATGGGAAAAGAACAATTACTTTACAAGTTACACCACCAGAAGGTATGACAATAGACGAAGCTATGAAAATAATTGGTGGAATGTTAAAAGGAATGAAAGAAAAGGGAATTGTTAAAGATAGTGTTAAAATTGGTATTTCTGGAACAGCTGACAAGTTAACTGAGACCATAAAACTTTTAATGGATAATTTTATTTTAGCTTTAGTAATTGTGTATTTACTTATGGCTTCATTATTTGGTAATTTTTTATATCCTATAGTTATTATGTTCACTGTTCCTTTGGCAACAGCAGGTGGATTTATTGGATTAAAACTTACAAATACATTTATTGCTCCCCAACCCTTGGATATATTAACAATGTTAGGGTTTATTATTTTAGTTGGAATTGTTGTAAACAATGCAATTTTAATAGTTCACCAAAGTTTAAATTACATAAGAGATGAAGGAATGGAACATAAAAAAGCAGTAATAGAAGCTACAAGAACAAGAATTAGACCTATTTATATGAGTTCCTTAACTTCTGTATTTGGTATGTTACCTTTAGTCTTAATACCAGGGCCAGGAAGTGAATTTTATAGAGGTTTAGGTTCTGTTATAACAGGTGGGTTAGCATTTTCAACAATATTTACAATATTTGTTACTCCTGCGCTTTTAATGTTTTTTATAAAATTAGAACAAAGAGTAAAAAGAGGTAATAATAAGGGACCTGTTGATGTTAGTAAATCTTAAGGATAAAAATGAAAAGAATTAAATATTTAGTATTGTCATCTTTAGTTGCAACAAATTTATTTGCAATATCACTCGATGAGGTTTTAAATATCTCATTGGAAAAAAACTTAGATATTGCAATAAGTAATTATGAATATAAAGAGACAAAAGAAGATTATAATAAATCAAAATCGGCTTTTTTGCCAAAAGTTGATTTGTCATATTCTTATAATAATAGTAATAACCAAATACCTGGACAAATAAAAGAAGATTCAACTGCAAGTGCAATAGTTTCTTATAATCTTTTTAATGGTTTTAAAGATTTTAGTGAACTTTATAGTACTAAATATTTAAGAAATGCTTCGAAATTTTCTTATAATGCACAAAAGCAAGATATTTTATTAAGTACAAAAGAAGCATATATTGATTATTTAAATAAAAGAAAAAACCTTCTAACTCAAGAGGATTCATATAAACTATTTGAAAATCAATACATAGATGCAAAAAATCAGTTTATACAGGGATTAGTTTCGAAAAATGACTTATTAAAAGTTGAAGTTAATATGTTAAATGCTAAACAAAGTGTAATTCAAGCAAAAGGAGATTTAAATATCTCTTTATATACCTTGAGTAATATTTTAGGTGGTTATGATTTAACAAATGAAAAAATAGAAGAATTAAATATAAATCAAAATAAAATTTTTACTTATGATGTAGCACTTTTAGAAAATAGAAGTGAAATAAAAGCATATGAATTAAATTTAAAAAGTATAAAAGAACAATATTTTGGCTCAAGAAGTACTTTTATGCCAAAAGTTGATGCTTCTATCTCATATAATAAATATGGAGATGATAAAAATATTGGTGGAAGAGATTCCTATCCTGATTCACAAGAAGTGGTGAATGTAACTGCTTCATGGAATTTGTATAATGGGAATAGTAATTACAGTGATATTATTAAAAAAAATATTCAAGTAAAAAAAGCAGTGGCAAATTTAGAAAAAATTAGATTAAGTATAAAACTTCAATATCAAAATGCACTCTCTTCTCTTGCTGTATCAAAAGCTAATTTTGAGACCTCAGAATTAGCACTTAAACAAGCAAAAGAAAATTATACAATAGTTAAAAACAGGTTTCAAGAAGGATTATCCGATAATACAGATTTAATTGATGCAAACTACTTACTTAGTGCAGCAAAACAGAGTTATTATAAAGCTTATTATGATAAATATATTTCTATAGAAACTTTAAATAGAATTTTAGAGAAGTAGTTAAAATATATTATTATTTCCAAAACAAGGGCTTGTCTTTTTGCCCTTGTTCTCTTTGTTTTGGTTCAATTCTTTTTTCAGGTTTATAGTTATCATATTTAAAAGGGTTTCTAAATTGTAAAGAAGTAGGAGTTGGTCCTCCATCTTTTTCTACAGTTCTTGGTTTATATGTATCTCCTAAACTTGACCAACTTTTAGGTAAAAGAATATAAGCAACTACTAATATAATTATCACTAATGATATTATTATATATAGCCATTTATTACTTGATTCTTTTTCTTCCATTTAGTTCCTTTTATTTATTCTTATTATCCCAAAAAATTGGTTTTTTACCTTCTTCATTATCTTCCATTTGTTTTTGCATAAAAGTACTTTTTTTAGGGGGTTTATATTTGTCATATTGAAATCCACTTCTAAATTGTAATTTAATTGGGTCAGAACTTTTACTTGAACTTCTTAAACTATATGTATTACTAAAGTTATTTTGATTTAAAGGAATAAATAAATAACATAAAATTAGTATTAATAAAACAACAGCTATTTTTATATACTTAGACCACTTATTAGATGTTTTTTCCATATGAAATCTTCCTTATATACTCATTATATTGGAAAAATAATAAAATCTATATAAGGAAACCATTTGCTAACATTATATCTTTCCCATCATCTGTAACTTTACTTTTGTCCCATGGTGGATCAAAGGTAAGATTTACATGTACTTCTTCTATTTCTTCTATTACTTTTACTGCATATGATACATCATTGACTAAACTATCAGCAACAGGACAACCTGGACTTGTAAGAGTCATATCAACATTACATATAAGTATTTTTTCTTTTTCTTCTAAATCTATTTTATAAATTAATCCCAAATCATAAATATTAACTGGAATCTCTGGGTCAAATATATGTTTTAATTGTCCAATTACTCTTTCAGTTATTTCTTCTTTATTATAATTTCCCATTTATTTTTCCTTCGCATACTCTTTTATTTTTTTTATCATACCTTGGACACCACTTTGTCTATTTGGTGTTATTATTTCTGTTAAGTTTAATTTATCCAAAATATTTATATCTAGATTATTTATATCATCTTTTTTTTCATTTGAAAATATTGTTGTGATAATATAAACCAAACCTTTAACAATAGCTGCATTTGAATCTGCTCTAAAAACCAATTCATTATTTTTAACATCTTTTATAAGCCATACTTTAGAAGTACAACCTTGCACTAAATTTTCTTCAACCATCTCTTTTTCATCTAAAGGGTTTAGTTTTTTACCCAAATCTATGATAAATTGATATTTTTCAAGTTCATCATCAAAAAGTTCCAAATCATCTTTAAACTCTTCAATTTTTTTTTCAATACTCATCTTAATCCTTTAACATAGTTATGGCTTTTTTTAAAGCAATAATTAGTTTATCAATATCCTCTTTTTCATTATAAAAAGCAATACTAACCCGAATAGTTCCTTCTATGCCTAAACTTTTCATAATAGGTTGAGCACAATGATGTCCACATCTTAAAGCTATGCCCATTTTATCAACTAAAATACCCACATCTTCTGCCATAATATTTTTGATATTAAAACTAAGTGAACCAATAGAATTTTTTATGTCACTATAAAAAATAATATCATCTATTTTTGATAACTCTTCGTAAAGATATATGTAAAGCTCTATTTCTTTTTTTTCAATATTTTCATATCCAAGCTCTTTTATAAACTCAATTGCTTTTCCAAATCCAATGACACCTGCTATATTTTGAGTACCTGCTTCAAATTTAAAAGGAGAGTCAAGTAATATACTTCGCTCATAAGTAACATCATTGATTGTGGCTCCTCCTGTTTGGTAAGGCAAAATATCATTTAGTAAATTCTCTTTTATATAAATAGCTCCAACACCTGTTGGTCCAAAGGTTTTATGTGAAGAGATTGCAAAAAAGTCTATATCTAAATCTTGCACATCAGTTTTTTTGTGAGTTAAAGATTGCGCTCCATCAACTAAAACTTTTGCACCATATTTATGGGCTAAGCTAGTGATTCTTTTTATGTCGTGAATCTTTCCAAAGGCATTTGATATATGTGTAATAGATACAAGTGCCTTAGGATTTTCTTTTAATATATTTTCAAAATCTTCATAATCAAAATCAAGATTCTCATTGCATTTTACTACTTCAAAATCTATATTAGCTATTTGCCAAGGCACGATATTGGAGTGGTGCTCTAAAGAAGAGATTATCACTTTTTTAAATCTATTTTTTGCATATGAATTTACTATAAAATTAATACTTTCAGTCACACCTTTTGTAAAGATTATTTCATGTTTTTCTTTTGCATTTATAAAGGTTTTTAAAACTTCTCTTGTGTGTTCATAATTTTGTGTTGCTTTATTTGCATTTCCATGATTACTTCTATGTGTATTTGAACAATAATATGAATAATAATTTATAATTTCATCAATAACCACTTGTGGTTTTTGAGTCGTAGCAGCATTGTCAAGATAGACAATATTGCTATTTTTAAAATAAGGAAAATAATCTTTGAACATCATATCTCCTTTATTATATTTCTAATTTTCTCATTTGTTATTTTATCTAAAATTCTATACTCAATGGCTTCAAGCATCATTTTTGAAGCTTGTTTTTTAGATAATCCTCTTGATTGTAAATAATATAAAATATCTTCATCCAAACTTCCAGTTGTCGCCCCATGACTTGCTGTTAATTCATCAATAAATATCTCAAGTCTTGGATTTGCATTTATTATGGCATCATCACCTAGAAGTGTTGTTTCAGAGTTTTGTATTACTGCTGAATTATTTGCTTCATTATTTACTCTAGCTTTTACTTCAAATATTCCATGTGAATTTTCATCTAAAATATGGTTTGCTTTTACACTACTTGAGGTATTTTTACCATTGTGAATTGTACTTACTATATTTGCTATTTCTTGTTTTTTGGAAATATTTGTTAACGCTTCCATGTCAAAACTTGAGTTCAAAAAGTCTAAATTGATATCAAACTGATTGTAAGCATTTGATGAGCCAAAATTAAAATTAAAGAATTTTAACTTCGAATCTTCATGAATGACAGGTGTAAACTTAATATTTAAAAAATCTTCGAAAGAGAGTTTCTGTAAATATACATACTCCACATTTGATGAGTCATTTATGTCAAAATCTCTTTTTTGATTTATAAAGTTCTTTTTATTATTTGATATAAATATCTCAAATATTGTAATATCACTATCTTTATCAACTATATATTTTAAATCTTTTTCAAAAATTGCATTTTCATCATCATAATAGTTTAATACTACTATTGGGTTTTTACACTCTTTATTTATAATTATTGTGTTCTCTTCAAGAGTTATATTATCAACTAAATTTTGCTCTTTTATCTTCTCATTTGCAAAAAATATTGTATTAAAGTCTTCAATTTTTAAATAATCAAAATCAAAATTTGTCACATCTTTAAAACTATTTTCTTTAAACTCTAGTTCTGTGATATTTTTAACATTACATTTTCTAAACTCTTCAATTTTTTTATTTGCAATTGGGAAGTTTTTGATATCTAAATTTCTCATATTACACTCCTATTGCTTCGTAACCTTTTTCTTGAATAGTCTCTGCCAATGAATAATCACCACTTTGAATGATTTTCCCATCTTTTAAAACATGTACAAAATCAGGTTTAATTGCTTCTAATAATTTATCATAATGGGTTATCATCAATACTGATCTATTACCATCAAGAAGTGAGTTTATACCATTTGCCACAAGTTTTATTGCATCTACATCAAGTCCTGAGTCAATCTCATCTAGTAAAATTAAATCAGGTTTTAAAACCAATAGTTGCAATAATTCATTTCTTTTTTTCTCACCACCACTAAAACCAGCATTTAAATCTCTTTTTAAAATCTTATTATCAATTCCAAACTCGGCTGTTATAGCTTTTATCTCTTTTAAAAAACTAGCAGCATCAAGTTCTTCTAAACCTTGATACTCTCTTTTTGCATTAAGGGCTGATTTTAAAAAGTACATATTATTTACACCAGCTACTTCAATTGGATTTTGAAATGATAAAAATAGACCTTCATTTGCTCTTTGGCTGGCATCAAGTTCTAACAAATCTTTTCCATTGAATTCTACACTTCCCGATGTAACTTCACACTCATAATGGTCACATAAAGCTTTTACAAGAGTAGATTTTCCAGCTCCATTTATTCCCATTAGGGCATGTACTTCACCTTTTTTTATATCTAAACTAAAATCTTTTATTATTTCTGTATTTTCTATTTTTACATTTAAATTTTTAATATTTAGCATTCTAAATCCTTTTTCAAAATCTTTTATATTTTTATTCATTTTTTAACCAACACTACCTTCTAGTGAGATATTTAATAACTCTCTAGCTTCAACTGCAAACTCCATTGGAAGTTCATCTAGTACTTCTTTACAAAAACCATTTACTATTAATGATACTGCATTTTCTTCACTTAACCCTCTTTGTCTTATATAAAAGAGTTGTTCATCTGATATTTTTGAAGTTGTAGCTTCATGTTCTATTTTCGAACTGGCATTTCTTACTTCTTGATATGGGTAAGTATGCGCTGAACAGGTATTTCCTATAAGTAAAGAGTCACATTGTGAAAAGTTTCTAGAATTTTTAGCATCCTTTGCAACTCTTACTAATCCTCTATAGGCATTTGAACCATGCATTGCTGAAATACCTTTTGAGATAATAGTTGATTTTGTATTTTTACCTATATGCATCATTTTGGTACCAGTATCTGCTTGTTGAGCTAGGGAAGTAAGTGCTACTGAATAAAATTCTCCTACACTATTATCACCTTTTAAAACACATGAAGGGTATTTCCAAGTAATAGCAGACCCCGTTTCAACTTGTGTCCATGATATTTTTGAATTATCACCTTTACAAATACCTCTTTTAGTTACAAAGTTTAAAATACCACCCTTACCATCTTTATCCCCTGGATACCAGTTTTGGATTGTTGAATATTTTATTTGTGAATTTTTAAGAGCTACTAGTTCTACAACTGCTGCGTGAAGTTGTCTATTATCTCTCATTGGAGCAGAACAGCCCTCATTATATGATACATAAGAGTCATCATCACAAATTATTAGTGTTCGCTCAAACTGCCCAGTATTTAAGGCATTTATTCTAAAATAAGTTGATAATTCCATTGGACATCTAGTTTTCGGTGGAATATACACAAAACTTCCATCTGTAAATACTGCACTGTTTAAACAGGCAAAATAGTTATCTCCTATTGGTACAACAGAAGCTAAATATTTTTTTAATAGTTCAGGATGTTTATTTGCAGCATCACTAATTGAACAAAATATTATTCCAAGTTCTTCTAACTCTTTGTGAAAAGTAGTTTTTACTGAAACAGAATCAAATACAGCATCAACTGCAACTCCTGCTAACATTTTTTGCTCTTCAAGTGGAATTCCAAGTTTTTCATAGGTTTTTAAAATACTAGGATCTACTTCATCTAAAGAATTTAACTCTTTTTTTGGAGCAGAATAGTATGAAATATTTTGATAATCTATTTTATCTATTTGTAAACTTGACCATTTTGGCTCTTCCATTGTAAGCCATTTTTTATAAGCTTTTAAACGAAAATCACAAAGCCATTGGGGTTCATTTTTCTTTTTTGATATAGCTTTTATAACATTTTCATTCAAACCATTTGGAAATGTATCTGAATTTATGATTGTCTCAAAGCCCAATTTATAGTCATTTTTTATAACATTTTTAATTTTATTATTACTCATAAACTTCTCCAATTTTAAATAGGACTAATTTTGTCCTATTTGTAAATTTAACATATATATATTAATTAGCTGTTTAGTAATTTATATAACTTTATCTTTTAATCTTAGATTAATCTAATAGCAAATTTATAAATAAATTTAGCTATTTAATTTAATTAAGACAATTTTTATCCTATTTCTTTTATAATTCCAAAAAAAGTATAAAAAAGCTATAATTTCACGGAATAGCATTTGCATATGAATAAAGAAAAAGATAGGAATTAAAATATGGAAGTTTACTTAGATAATAATGCCACTACAAAAGTTGATCCAGAAGTTTTTAAAGCAATGGAACCATTTTTTTGTCACATTTATGGAAATCCAAACTCTTTACATAAATTTGGAGCAGGAACTCACCCAAAAATGGTTGAGGCATTAAATTATTTATACGAAGGTATAAATGCAGCTGATGTTGATGATATTATAATCACAGCAAATGCAACAGAGAGTATCAATACTGTTATAAAAGGTATTTGGATTGATAAAATTTTAAATGGTAATAAAAATCACATAATTACTTCAGAAGTAGAACATCCAGCTGTTACTGCAACCTGTAGATTTTTAGAATCACAAGGTGTAAATGTAACTTATTTACCTGTAGATGAGAATGGGACATTAGACGCATCTTTAATAAAAGAACATATAAAAGAAGAAACTGCTTTAGTATCTATTATGTGGGCAAATAATGAAACTGGTAAAATATTCCCAATCAAAGAAATTGGGGCAATTTGTAAAGAAGCAGGAGTTGCTTTTCATACAGATGCAACACAAGCTATTGGAAAAATCCGAGTTGATGTACAAGCCTGTAATGTAAACTATTTATCTTTTTCAGCACACAAATTCCATGGACCAAAAGGTGTAGGTGGTACGTATGTTCAAAAAGGTTTTGAATTAACTCCTTTGTTACACGGTGGTGAGCAAATGGGTGGTCATAGAGCAGGAACAGTTGATGTTGCTTCTATGGTTGGTATGGGTTTAGCTATGAAACTTGCAACTTCAGAAATAGCATTGGCTTATGAAGAGAATCATGTAAGAAAATTAAGAGATAAATTAGAAAATGCAATTTTAGAAATACCAGAAACATTAGTTATTGGTGGAAAAGAAAATAGAACTCCAAATACAACTTTAATCTCATTTAGAGGTGTTGAAGGTGAATCTATGCTTTGGGATATGAACCAAAAAACAATAGGTGCATCAACTGGAAGTGCCTGTGCAAGTGAAGATTTAGAAGCAAATCCAGTTATGAATGCTTTTGGAAGTGATAGTGAATTGGCTCATACAGGTGTTAGATTCTCTTTAAGTAGATTTAATACTGAAGAAGAGATTGATTATGCGATTACTGTGATTAAAAATGCTGTAAATAGATTAAGAAATATTTCTAGTTCTTATGCTTATACACCAAAAGATCACGTTTCACAATTATAAAAATATTAAAAGGAATATAAAATGGCTAAAAATGATTTAATAAGCGGTTCAATTTGGGATGAATACTCAAATCAAGTAATAAGAAGAATGGATGAACCAACTCACCAAGGTGAGATTACAGAAGAGATGGCTAAAGATGCTGGCGGAAAATTAATCGTTGCAGATTTTGGAGCTGAATCATGTGGTGATGCTGTAAGATTATATTGGGTTGTTAATGAAACAACTGATGTAATTGTAAATTCTAAATTCAAATCTTTTGGATGTGGAACTGCAATCGCTTCTTCTGATGTTATGGCTGAATTATGTATAGGAAAAACTGTTGATGAAGCAATTAAAATTACAAATATTGATGTTGAAAAAGCATTAAGAGATCATCCAGATGTTCCTGCTGTTCCACCTCAAAAAATGCACTGTTCAGTTATGGCTTATGATGTTATAAAAAAAGCTGCATCAACATATAAAGGTGTTGATATGGAGTCTTTAGAATCAGAAATCATAGTTTGTGAATGTGCAAGGGTTTCATTAGCAACTTTACAAGAAGTTATTAAATTAAATAATTTACAAACAGTTGAAGAAGTAACTGATTATACAAAAGCTGGAGCATTTTGTAAGTCATGTATCAAACCAGGTGGACATGAAGCAAAAGATATTTATTTAGTAGATATTTTAAAAGATGTTCATGCTGAAATGGAACATGATAAATTAAAACAAGCAGCAGATGCAAGTGCAGCTGGACAATCAAGCTTTGATAAAATGACAATTGTTCAAAGAATCAAATTAATCGATGAAGTTTTAGATGGTGAAATTAGACCAATGCTTGCAATGGATGGTGGAAATATGGAGATTATTGATATTAAAGAAAATACTCCTCATTATGATATTTATATTAGATATTTAGGTGCATGTAATGGATGTGCATCTGGAGATACAGGAACACTTTACGCTATTGAGTCTGTATTAAAACAAAAAGTAGATGAAAATATTAGAGTTTTACCAATCTAATCAAAAAGTAATATGAATTAAAAAGGGGAAAGAGTTTCTTTCCCCTTTTTTAGTATTTGATATATACAGTTTTTGTAGTTGTATAAAAATCACTGGCTGTATATGATTTTTCCCTTGAACCATAAGATGAATTTTTTCTACCACCAAATGGAACATGATTATCCATACCAGCTGTTGGAAGATTTATCATTACATTTCCTATTTCTGCATCATGTTTAAATTGCATAGATTTTTTTAAATCATTTGTAATAATTCCACCTGATAGTCCAAACTCTGTATCATTTAATACTTCAATTGCCTCATCATAATCTTTTACTTTTATTACACAAGCAATAGCTGCAAACATCTCTTCTTGGTTTATTCTCATAGAAGATTTTCCATCTATAAATAGCGCAGGTGAGAAATAAAATCCTTGGGTATCAGTTTTTATAGCTTCTCCTCCACAAACTAAAGTAGCTCCTTCTTCTTGTCCAAGTTTGATATACTCTAAGTTAGCATCTAATTGTTTTTTGTCAATACAAGGTCCAATTTGACTTGATGGATTCATAGCATTTCCTACAACTAATGATTGCATTTTATTTTTAAAAGCACTTATAAACTCTTCATAAATACCTTCTGTAACAATTAGTTTTGAACAAGAAGTACACTTTTGACCATTTGCATTATAAGCGCCTTTTATAGAAGCTTCAACTGCTGTATTAATATCTGCATCATCAAGTATTATAAGTGAATTTTTACTTCCCATTTCTAATTGTAATTTAGTCATAGAATCAATAGATTTTTTAGCAAGTTCTTTACCAACAGCAACAGAACCTGTGAAAGTTATTCCTTGCACTTTTTTTGATTGTGCTAAAGTATCACCTATTACTCCACCTTGCCCAAATGTCAATGAAAATACACCTTTAGGTAGTTTTGTTGAGTCAATTATTTTAGCTAGTATATATGCGATTGCTGGAGTATTACTTGATGGTTTTAATATCACGCTATTTCCATAGGCTAGGGCAGGGGCTATTTTCCAAGCTGGAATTGCTAATGGATAGTTCCAAGGTGTAATGACACCAATTACACCTATTGGTTCATGTATTACTTCTATATCAACATTATCTCTTGGTGAATCCATAAATGCACCTTTCATTCTAATAGCTTCTGCTGCAAAATAATTAAAAAATTCAGCTGATTTTACAACTTCATCTATTGCTTCTTTTATTGGTTTTCCAGCTTCCCTTGCTATTATTTCACCAAAGTAATCTTTATTATCAAGAAGTTTAATTGCTATATCTTTTAATACTTCTTCTCTTAATGAGATTGAAGATTTTGCCCAAGACTTTTGTACTTTTGAAGCAAACTCAATAGTTTGTGATACATGCTCATAACTTCCTTTATAATAAGTTGATACTATATCTGCAATATCAGAAGGATTTATATTCTGTGCAGTTTCATCACTTCCTTTCCATTCTCCACATATTAGGTTTTTCATTGGTTCATTTATATTTATTTCTAAATTATTAGATTTTATTATTTCATTTTGATTTAAATTTTTCATTTTTTCCCCTTGAATATTATCATAACATTATAATGACTTAAAACTTAGGCAAAACTTAAAGATTATAATGTTATAACAAATTTTGAGAGTGAAATATTTATTCTAAAGATGAATTAAATTCATCTTTAAAATTTGTTAGATTTGATTTGATTTTTTTGAAAGTGTTCTCTGTACAGCGTCTTTCCAGCCTGCATAAAGGTCGTATCTTTTTTCTTCACTAATAGTAGGTTTGAATTCTTTTTCTAGCTTCCAGCCTTTTGAGAACTCTTCTTTTAAAGGATAAAATCCTGTTTTCATTCCAGCAAGCCAAGCAACGCCAAGTGCAGTTGTTTCAAGTATTTCAGGTCTATCAACTGAAGTTCCTAACATATCAGATAAAAATTGAACAGTATAATCTGAAGCTGACATTCCACCATCAATTCTTAAAACAGAGTTTTTAGCACAATCAATACACTCTCCAAAATTATTCCAATCACTATACATAGCTTCTAATAAATCTTTAGTTTGATAGGCTACACTTTCTAAAGCAGCTTTTGCAAAATCTTCAGGTCCTGTATTTCTTGTAAGTCCATAAATAGCGCCTCTACACTGAGTATCCCAATAAGGAGCAGCAAGTCCTGTGAATGCAGGTACAAAATAGAGTTGCTCTGTTGGATCAGCATTGAGTGCTAGTTCTTGAGCCTCTTTTGAGCTTTTTATGATTTTTAACCCATCCCTTAGCCATTGGACAACGGCACCAGCTATAAAAATTGAACCTTCTAAGGCATAAGTTGTTTGACCATTAAATCTATATGCAATAGTTGTAAGCAGCCTATTTTTTGATAAAATCATATTTGAGCCAATATTTAAAATAGCAAAACACCCAGTTCCATAAGTTGATTTTACCATTCCTGGTTCAAAACAAGCTTGCCCTATAAGAGCAGCTTGTTGATCTCCTGCAACTCCATTGATAGGTACTTCTTTTCCAAAATACTCTTTACTAATATTTGCAAAATCATCTGCACAATCTTTAACTTCGGGTAATATACCCATTGGAATATCTAAAAGGGTACAAATCTCTTTGTCCCATTCATTTGTTTTTATGTTGTATAACATTGTTCTAGCAGCATTTGTAGCATCTGTAACATGGCTTTTTTTATTACTTAATTTCCAGATTAAAAAAGTATCAACTGTTCCGAATAATAAATCTCCATTAAGAGCTTTTTCTTTAGCACCTTTAACATTTTTTAAAATCCATTTTAATTTCATAGCAGAAAAATAAGGGTCAAATAATAAACCAGTTTTTTCTCTAATCATCTTTTCGTGTCCTGCTTCTTTAAAGACATCGCACTCTTTTGATGTTCTTCTATCTTGCCATACAATTGCATTATAAACTGCTTTTCCTGTATTTTTATCCCATACAACAGTTGTCTCTCTTTGATTAGTTATTCCAATAGATACAATATCTTCTATACTAGCATTCGCATCTTTTAATACATTTTTACAGCTATTTAAAACTGTATTAAATAAATCCTCAGGATTATGCTCAACCCAACCAGAATGAGGGAAATGTTGAGGAAACTCTTCTTGCGAAATTTTTTCTATTTTCATTTGTTTATTAAATAGAATTGCTCGGCTAGAAGTTGTACCTTGATCTATTGATAGTATGTATTTCATTTATTCTCACTTTAGAGTAACAAAAGTTGAGTCAAGCTCAACTTTTGTTTAGATTTATAAAATTATTTCCAAGATTTGATTAATTCATCATAAGAAATAGTTACTGGTGCTGGTTTTTCATTAGCTAATTTAGGTTTTGGAGCACCTGGTTGTTTTAGCCAATATTCAGCAGTTTTCTTTTCATTAAGTTTTGGTCCAATATCACCTTGGATACCAGCTCTTTCTATTCTTGATAGAATTTTCTCTTGAGCTAAACAAAGTGAATCTAAAGCCTCTTGTGCAGTTTTTGCACCTGATGATGCATCACCAATATTTTGCCACCATAATTGTGCCAATTTTGGATAATCAGGTACATTAGTTCCTGTTGGAGTCCATTGTGTTCTTGCAGGAGATCTGTAAAATTCAACTAAACCACCAAGTTTTGGAGATCTTTGTGTAAATGATTTATCATTAATACTAGATTTTCTTATAAATGTTAAACCAAAATGTGATTTTTTAACATCAACTGTTTTTGATGTAACAAATTGTGCATATAACCAAGCAGCTTGAGCTCTTTTTAGAGGTGTTGATTTCATTAAAGTCCAAGAACCAACATCTTGATAACCAACTTTCATTCCTTCTTTCCAATAAGCACCATGTGGTGATGGAGCCATTCTCCATTTTGGAGTACCATCAGCATTTACAACTGGAAGACCTTTTTTTACCATATCTGCTGTAAAAGCTGTATACCAGAAAGCTTGTTGTGCAACTTCACCTTGTGCAGGAACAGGTCCAGCTTCAGAGAATACCATACCAGCAGCACTTGGTAGAGCATATTCTTTCAACCATTTGTTGTATTTTTCAATAGAATAAACAGCAGCTGGTGAGTTTGTAGCTCCCCCTCTATCCATACAAGAAGCAACTGGTTGAGATTTTTCATTTACTCTAATTCCCCATTCATCTACTGGAAGTCCATTTGGTAAACCAGGATCACCCTCTCCAGCCATTGACATCCAAGCATCAGTAAATCTCCAACCTAATGAAGGATCTTTTTTACCATAATCCATATGTCCATAAACTTTTTTACCATCGATTACTCTTCCTGTAAAGAATTCTGCAATATCTTCATATGCAGACCAGTTAACTGGAACGCCTAATTCATAACCATATTTTGCTTTAAAATCAGCCATATTTTTTGGGTCCGTGAACCAATCATATCTAAACCAATAAAGGTTAGCGAACTGTTGATCTGGTAACTGATATAGTTTTCCATCAGGAGCAGTTGTAAAAGATAATCCCATAAAATCATTTAAATCTAAGTTTGGATTTGTAACAGCTTTACCGTCACCTTTCATCCAATCAGTTAAATTTCTAACTTGTTTATATCTCCAATGTGTACCTATTAAATCAGAATCATTTACATAAGCATCATAAATATTTTGCCCTGTTTGCATTTGTGTTTGTAGTTTTTCAATAACATCACCTTCCCCAATGAGGTCATGAATAACTTTTATTCCTGTAATATCGTAAAATGCTTTTGCCAAAGTTTTACTCTCATATGAGTGAGTTGTAAGACTTTCAGATACAACTTTTATAGTCATACCTTTGTAAGGTTTTGCAGCATCTTTAAACCAAGTAAGCTCATCTTTTTGTTGAGTTTTTGTCAATGATGAAGGTTGAAATTCATCAATCCATTTATTCATATCTGCACTAAAAGCACAACTACTTAGTCCTAATATTCCTACTACAAGTGAAGTAGTAATCTTATTTTTTATTTTCATTCTTTTCCCCTTCTTAAGTTAAATTGTTATAAATAAAATAAAATTTGATAATTTTATTTTAGTATTTTTATACCCAGCGAAAAACTGCTATAGCATAAAAAAGACAAAGAACCATTCCCCCGTAAATTGGAGTACCAAACATTGCTAAATAGCCAAGGCAAATAAATGCCGAGCCTAAAAGACTTAGAAAAAGTCGATCACCAGGAGTGGTTTTTATTCGTAAAATTCCTACTCTTGGTGCCTGCGGCCACTTAATGGCCCAGATAGTCATGATTATAAGTGCAACAAAGATACAAATGAAAAATATTGCAGTTCCACTTGTCCAAGCCATCCATGATAAATTCATACTAAACCTCCTTAAACTCGTCCAAGAGATAAACCCTTGGCAATGTGATTACGAACAAAATATATAACTATGGCACCAGGAACAAGTGTTAAAACACCTGCTGCTGCTAGAACGCCCCAATCAACTCCAGAAGCTGATATTGTTTTTGTCATAGTTACTGCTATTGATTTGGCATTAACAGCTGTTAATGTTCTACTTAAAAGTAATTCAACCCAAGAGAACATAAAACAGAAAAATGCACAAACACCAATACCAGAAGCAATTAATGGAGTGAAGATTTTTGTAAAAAATCCAAAAAAACTAAATCCATCAATATATGCAGTTTCATCTATTTCTTTTGGTACACCACGCATAAAGCCCTCCAAAATCCAAACAGATAATGGAACATTGAATAATGTATGAGCTAAAGCCACCGCAATATGTGTATCAAATAAACCAACACTTGAATAAAGTTGAAAGAATGGCAGCGCAAATACAGCAGGTGGTGCCATTCTGTTAGTTAATAACCAAAAGAACAAATGCTTATCTCCTAAAAATCTATATCTCGAAAAAGCATATGCTGCTGGAAGTGCTACTAAAACAGAAATAACCGTATTCATTACAACATATATCATTGAGTTGATATATCCCCAATACCAAGTAGGGTCTGTGAATATAACAATATAATTATGAAAAGTAAGATCATTAGGAAAAAGTGAAAAAGTTCCCAATATCTCTTCATTTGTTTTAAAACTCATATTTACTAACCAATAAACAGGTAACATCAAAAAGATAATATATATAAGCATAATAGTAGGAGATTTACTGCTAAAAAAGCCTTTTTTAATTGCTGTACTCATAAATTACTCCTCTTCTTTATCTATGTTTGTCATGATTGTAAAAAATGCCCAACATGTTAATAATATCACTAGAAAATATATTAGTGAAAAAGCTGCTGCTGGTCCTAAATCAAACTGACCAATTGCTGTTTTAACTAAGTCTATAGACAAAAATGTAGTAGAATTTCCAGGTCCACCACCTGTTACAACCATAGGTTCAGTATAAATCATAAAACTATCCATAAATCTAAGCAAACTAGCAATTAGCAATACTCCCATCATTTTAGGAAGTTGGATATATCTAAAAACACTCCATTTTGAGGCTTGGTCGATTTTTGCTGCTTGGTAATAAGCTGAAGGAATTGATTGTAATCCTGCATAACAAAGTAAAACAACTAACGAAGTCCAATGCCATACATCCATTACAATTATTGTAACCCATGCATCAAGTACATTTTGGGTGTAGTTATAATCAATCCCCATTGATACTAAAGTATGACCCAAAAGTCCAATATCAGTTCTCCCAAATATTTGCCAAATAGTACCAACAACATTCCAAGGAACAAGTAGTGGAAGAGCAACTAATATTAAACAAGCTGATGACCAAAACCCTTTTTTAGGCATATGTAAAGCAATAAAAATACCAAGAGGAATCTCTATTGCTAAAATAATTCCTGTAAAAAGTATCTGTCTTCCTAATGCTGCATGAATTCTCTCTGAGTGAAGAACTTCTTCAAACCATTGTAATCCAGCAGGGAAAAATACATTATTTCCAAAGGTATCTTGAACTGAATAATTAACAACTGTCATTAAAGGAATAACAGCTGAAAAACCAACAAGGATTAGTACTGGAAGTACAAGAAACCATGCCTTTTGATTTACAGTTTTTTTCATAGTGCTTCTCCTTGGACTATCCAATCATTTTCATATACATTGATTTTTTCTAAATCAAAAGTCATGCTACTCATTGTTGAAGTGATTTTTGTATCTTCTGAAACTATTATATTTATATTATTATCTTTGTATTTTGCTCGTACAATCTTATGGTGAGCCACATCTTCTATCCTGGTAATATCTATTTTGATTCCCTCTCCATCTTCACAAAGGTTTATGAATTCAGGTCTTATTCCTAATTGAATCACACCTTCTAAATCTTTATATTTAGAATTTAATTCAATTGTATAATCATCTAAAGTTGCTATGTTTCCATTAATTTTCACATCAAAAAGATTCATTCCTGGTGAACCAATAAAATATCCCACAAAGGTATGTGCTGGTTTTTCAAATAATTCTTCTGGAGTTCCTATTTGTAAAACTATTCCTTGGTTCATAACTACAACCTTATCAGCAAAGGTTAAAGCTTCTGTTTGGTCATGAGTTACAAATATCATTGTATGTTTTAGCTCTTTGTGTAAAGCTTTTAATTGAGTTCTTAATTCCCATTTCATATGAGGGTCAATCACAGTTAAAGGTTCATCAAATAAAATTGCATTTACATCTTCTCTTACCATTCCTCTACCTAAAGATATTTTTTGTTTGGCATCAGCTGTTAAACCACTTGCTTTGTTATCCAAAATATCTTCAACTTTTATTGCTTTTGCAATAGCATCAACTCTTTGTTTGATATATTCAGGCTTTTCTTTTCTATTTTTTAAAGGAAATTCTAGATTTTGTCTGACTGTCATTGTGTCATAGACAACGGGGAATTGAAATACTTGGGCAATATTTCTATGTGCTGTATCTTCCTTTGTAACATCTTTATCATCAAATAGAATTTTTCCCTCCGATGGAGTTATAATTCCAGATATAATATTTAGTAAAGTTGATTTTCCACATCCAGAAGGTCCAAGTAGGGCATAAGCTGCTCCATCTTCCCACTCATGATTTAAAGGTTGTAATACATAATCTTTATCTGAAATTGGATTTTCCATATAACTATGGGCTAAGTTTGAAAGAGTTATTTTTGCCATTTCTTCTCCTTCTATCTTTCTTCTACATAAGAGGCAGTTTTAACTAAATCGCCATCATGAGAAAATACAAAAATATGACGAGTATCTAAATACACTGATATTTCTGAGTTATATTCTAAGTCATGTACTCCATGAACTAGACCAATCCAAGTGTCTTCTTTATGTTGCATATGTAAAAAAGTCTCAGATCCTGTTATTTCTGTAACATCTAAGTGAGCTGAGAATTCAATTGCAGTTTCTGATTTTTTTGTAAGTTCTAGGTGATTTGGTCTAAAGCCTGCTAGATATTTTCCATCTTTTATATCTTTTAGCCCATTTGTAGCAAGTGCTTTTTGTCTATCTCCATAATAAAAGTAATCACCTTCTTTTTTTATATTTAAAAAATTCATTGAAGGGTTTGAGAAAACTTTTGCTGTAATAGCGGTATTTGGTTTGTGATAAACTTTTGTAGTTTCATCAAATTGTGTTATTTTACCTTCCCATAAGGTCACAACATTTCCACCTAATAAAAGTGCTTCTTCTGGTTCAGTTGTAGCATATACAAAAATTGCTCCAGATTTTTCAAACATTTTAGGAATCTCTTCTCTTAGTTCTTCTCTTAATTTGTAATCCAAGTTTGCAAGGGGTTCATCTAATAGTACCAATCCAGAACCTTTTACTAGTGAACGAGCTAGTGCGCATCTTTGTTGTTGCCCACCTGATAATTCTAAGGGTTTTCTATCTAACATATTTGTTAAACGCATAAGTGCAGCTGTTTCTCTAACTGCTTTGTCTATCTCATCTGAATCTTTTTTCATTATTCTCAAAGGTGCTGCAATATTTTCATATACACTCATTGAAGGATAATTGACAAATTGCTGATAGACCATCGCAACTTTTCTATCTTGAACTCTCATTCTAGTAACATCTTTCCCTTCCCACAGAATTTTTCCTGTTGTAGGTACATCCAATCCTGCCATTATTCTCATCAAGGTTGTTTTTCCTGATAAGGTTCTACCTAGAAGTACATTCATCGTACCTTTTTGTAGTGTTAGGTTTGTATTATAAATATGAGTTTGTCCATCAACTTTCATTGACACATTCTCAAGTTCTAATGACATTCAATCTCCTTGCTACAATTCTTATATTTATAAAATTATCAATGTAATAATTTTTACATCATAACATTATAATGTTGTCTTTAATAGTGACGTATAGAATTTTAAAGTATGCTTAAAAAGGTAACCATTTTTTTGTCTTTAATTAAAATCTTTTTCATCTTTAAACGTAGCAATAAAATAGCATTGCGATACGATGGTAGCTTGCTTGCTTTGACCTTATAAATTACTTAAAGTGGATTTTAAAAATTGTAAAAAAGTAGTTGTTTTTTAAGCTGAAGTTTTAAGAAGCATTTTTTATTATTATAATTTATTTAATATTCTTTTTATAGTTATATCATTATAATGTCTTCAATAACATTATAACCTTATAATGTAATCTATTTAAGGATAGTAAGATTATGGAAAGTAATAAATATGACATTATTATAATAGGTGGAGGAGCAACCGGAAGTGGAACAGCTTTAGATGCCGCATCAAGAGGCTTTACAACTTTAGTATTAGAAAAAAATGATTTTGCTGAAGGAACTAGTTCTAGAAGTACAAAACTAGTACATGGTGGAGTTCGTTATTTGGAAGCCGCTGTGAAGGGCTTGAATATGGACCAATTCAATTTAGTAAAAGAGGGATTAAAAGAGAGATCAAGACTTTTGAAAAATGCTCCTCACTTATGTTCTAGACTTACCCTTGTAACTCCTATATATAAATGGTGGGAATTACCTTATATGTTTATAGGTTTGAGTTTATATGATTTTGTATCAGGAAGAAGAGGTCTTGGTAGAAGTTCAATTGTATGTAAAGATAAGATGATAAATAACTTTCCAAGTATCAAAAAAAATGCCTTAGTAGGTGGAGTTAAATATTATGATGGAAGTTTTAATGACTCACGATTGAATGTAACACTACTTAAAACAGCTCAAAAGTTTGGGGCTGATTGTAGAAATTATAGTGAAGTTGAAGAGTTCTTATACGAAGAGGGAAAAATCTCTGGGGTAAAAGTAAGAAATAAAATTACAGATGAAACTTATATTGTAAACTCAAAAGTTATAATAAATGCAACGGGAGCATTTTCTGATAAGGTAAGAACTTTAGATAATAAAGAAGCAAAAAAAATGCTTGACTTAAGTTCTGGTATTCATATTGTATTAGACAAAAAGTATTTGCCTTCTGATGAAGGTTTGATGATTCCAAAAACTGAAGATGGAAGAGTTTTATTTATACTTCCTTGGATGGGTAAATGTTTAGTTGGAACTACAGATGAAAAAACAACTCTAAGTGAACATCCAGAGGTTTCTGCTGAAGATATAAAATATATATTAAAACACTTAGAAATATATTTTGATTTAAAAATTGATGAAAGTGAAATATTATCGTCATGGTGTGGAATAAGACCATTAGTAGCAGCGCCTAAAAATGCCTCAACAAAAAGTATTGTAAGAGAGCATATTATTATTAGCTCTGATTCTGGCTTAGTTAGTATTTTAGGTGGCAAATGGACAACTTATAGAAAGATGTCAGAAGAGCTTGTTGATTATGTGACTTCTAAATTTGCTTTAGAAAACAAAGAGTGCCAAACAAAAAAATTAAAATTAATAGGAAGTGAAAACTTTACAAAAGAGATGCAAGTTGATTGTTTAGATGAAGATATTAAAAATTATTTGATTAAGATGTATGGTGATAAAGCAAATGATGTTTTAAGTTGTACTAAAAAAATAGAGAGATTACATAAAGACTATGCACATACAAATGCAGAATTAATTTATACTATTAAAGAAGAATTTGTACAAAAACCTATGGATTATATAGTAAGAAGAACATCTTTGGCCTTGATTGATAAAAAAGCTGCAAAAGAGATTTTAGACAAAGTATTAGAAATAATGCAAAAAGAGTTAAATTGGGATGAAAAAAGAGTAAATATTGAAAAAGAAAAATCTTTGGAGTTATTAAATAATTCATTATAGCAAATATTAAGTGCACTTTAAAATTGAATTATGTAATATGCAATAATAAATAGAATATATTGTTATAATATATTACAAATCAATATTTATCTTAAAAGGAAATACTTTTGTTTGCTAAAAATGGTATACCATTATATCTTCAATTAAAAGAGAAATTATTGGAAGATATTAAGTTAAATTACAAAGCTGATGATATTATACCAGCTGAGGGCAAACTTGAAGAGAAATATCAAGTAAGTAGAATAACTGTAAGAAAAGCTATTGAAGAACTAGAGCGAGAAAATGTAGTTATTAAAAAACAAGGTAGAGGAACTTTTGTACAAGAAAAGAAAGTACTTTATGATGCAAATTCTATTGGTTCTTTAACTCAAAGGTTAGAAAAACAAAAACATCTTCTTACTACAAAATCTATATCTTTTGAAATAATTGAAGAGGGTGAAGAACATTTTGTAAAAGATATGCTAAATTGTGAGAAGCTACTGTGTATTAGAAGAACAAGATTATTAAATGAAGTTCCATTTGCCTTGATGATAAACTATTTTGATGTAAATACTGTACCTGACATTGAAAAAAAATTAAATCTTGAATCATTGTATGCCTTTTTAAAAGAAGAGTATAACATCGAGTTTTACAATGCAGAAGAGATAGTAGAAGCAAAAGCTGCAAATAAAGATGAAGCCAAAAGGTTAAATGTAAAAGAAGGTTTTCCCCTATTATCTTTAAAAAGACTCTCATATGATACAAGTAATAAGCCAATAGAGTACTCAAATTTAGTTATTAAATCAGATATGTATAAACATAAGATAATTTTATCAAATGATAAAATGTCAAATATATAAATCAAAGGAAATGATTATTGTTTAGTAAAAATGGTATTCCATTATATGTACAATTAAAAAATAAATTACTAAAAGATATTCAAGCTAATTATAAAGCAGGAGATCTGTTTTCTCCTGAAATAAAGCTAGAAAAAGAGTATGAAGTAAGTAGAATAACTGTAAGAAAAGCAATTGAGTTACTTGAAAGAGATAATATCTTAGAGAGAAAACAAGGCTCAGGTACTTTTATAAAAGAGCAAAAAATCCTTTATGATGCAAATTCTATTGGCTCACTAACTCAAAGATTAAACAAACAAAATCATAAACTAACTACTAAATCAATTGAATTCTTAGTTATAAAAAAAGAACATTATGTAAAAGAGTTATTAAAATGTGATACTTTATTATGCATAAAAAGATTTAGAGAGATGGATGGTATTCCTTTTGCTTTGATGTTAAATTATTTAGATTTTGACAAAGTTCCAAATCTAAAGAAAAAGTTTAATATAGAATCTTTATATACCTTTTTAAAAGATGAATACAATATAGAGTTTTACAATGCCCAAGAGACAGTGGAAGCAAAAGATTCTACAAAAGAAGAAGCCGAAAAATTAGGTATAAAAGAGGGCTCATCACTTTTATCTTTACATAGATTATCTTTTGATAAAGAGAATAATCCTGTGGAGTATTCAGATATTTTAATCAAAGCAAATATGTATAAACACCAAATCACACTTTCAAATGACAAAATCTCAAATTATTAATTAAATCTTGCAAATCCCATCATAATAAATCTTTTGCTATAATGCAAAAAATTTATGGCAGATTATAAAGGATAGATTTAATGGCAAATGACCAAATTTTAAAAAATACAAATGCAAAGCTTTTAGATGAATTTAATGCTTCAGTCATGTTTGATAAAGAGTTATATGCTCAAGACATAAAAGGTTCAATTGCTCACTCCCAAATGTTATGTGAACAAGGAATCTTGACAAAAAAAGACCAAGAAGATATTGAAAACGGGCTACTTCAAGTAAAAGAAGAGATAGAATCAGGAAAGTTTGAATTTAAAATAGAACATGAAGATATTCATATGGCAGTTGAGAGTAGGCTAACTGAGATTATTGGGGAAGCTGGAAAAAGATTGCACACAGCAAGAAGTAGAAATGATCAAGTTGCTACTGACTTTAGATTGTATGTTCAAGATAAAAACTTATCAATTAAATCACAGTTAAAAGAGCTTGTAAATACTTTTGTAGAAGTTGCTAAAAAGCACACTGAGACTTTAATTCCTGGTATGACTCACTTACAACATGCTCAACCAATTAACTTTGGATATCATTTATTAGCTTATGCAAATATGTTTAAAAGAGATTTTGAAAGATTTGAAAGCTCATATGAGAGAAATAATTACTGTCCTTTAGGAAGTGCAGCACTTGCTGGAACTCCACATAATATAAATAGATTTTCTACTTCTGAGAAACTAGGATTTAACTCTCCAACAATAAGTGCTCTTGATACAGTTTCTGATAGAGACTTTGCTTTAGAAATTTTATTTAATATAAGTACAGCAATGATGCATATAAGCAGAATATCTGAAGAGTTAGTTACTTGGTCATCTTATGAGTTCCAATTTGTAAGAATGAGTGATGAGTATGCAACAACATCTTCAATCATGCCACAAAAGAAAAATCCTGATGTTCCTGAATTATTAAGAGGAAAAACTGGAAGAGTTTATGGAAATCTAGTTTCATTGTTCACAGTTATGAAAGGTTTACCACTAGCTTATAATAAAGATACACAAGAAGATAAAGAGGGAGTTTTTGATTCTGTTAAGACTATTGAAATCTCTATTTCTATTTTAAATGAAGTTATAAAAACTATGATAGTAAATGTAGAGAAAATGGCAAATGCTTGTAAAATAGGACATTTAAGTGCTACTGATTTAGCTGATTATTTAGTTCAAAAACAAGCTATGCCTTTTAGAACTGCTTATTATATTACTAAAGATGTGGTGGCGGTTGCAAATTCTTTAAATAAAGATATTAGTGAATTAAGCCTTGAAGAAATTAGATCTGCTAATGATGAGGTAAAAAATATTGATGAAGAGATTTTGATGTATTTAGATTTAAAAGCTTCTATGAATGCAAGAACATCTTTTGGTGGAACATCTACTAAAAATACAAAAGAGCAAATCGAGATATTTGAGAAGTGGTTAAAAAATTAGATGATTTAAAATCATCTAATTTTTAGTTTAGGAATTCTCTAGATGTAGAGTATAGTGCTTGGATATCAGTTTTACCAATAAAGCCATCAACACCAATTTGTTTCATTTTATTTTTAACAGCATCTGTTGTCATAGATGAGTTTACAATAACAGGGATATTAGCATATTTATTACTTGATTTTATAAATTGTGCAACTTGGAATCCATCAGTTTCTGGCATTTCAATATCAGTAATTACTAAACCAACTTCTTCTGGGTTAATTTCTCTAATTCTATCTAATAAATCTGCACCATTATTATAAATTTCATATTTCAAATTTGCTTTTTTGAAAAATTTTCTTAAAACTTCTCTTGCTACATTTGAATCTTCCGCTGCTAAAACAACCTTTTTAGTAGTAAATGGAGCTTCAATATATTTATTCATAACATCATCGCCATCATTTACCCAACCAAGGTCTTTTAATAATTGCTCTGCATTAAATACTGTACATAATTCATCTTTATCATGTACTTTCACATATGTTGTATATGTGATTTTTGAATTTGTTTCTTCTGAATGTCTTAATTCATCAGTAGTTTTTTCAACTATATCAAGCATGTCTTTAATTAAAAAACCAACTTTTTTATGGTTGAATTCGCAGTAAATTATTAATTTATAATCAGCTAATTCAAGTGTTTTATTACCTAACCAAGCGTCAAGTTTTATTAAAGTAACTGGTTCCCCTCTAATAGTTGCAATACCTGCTATGATGTCAGTATCAGATGGAGTATCATTTATTGTTACTTCTTCAGTTATTACAAAAGCTTTTACTTTGGCAATATTAATTGCATAAATATTATTTTTACCAGTATAAAATACAGCTAATTGTTGCACATTTCTAAGATGCCCTTGAGTCATTTGCTCAACACTATTCATACCACTCATGTATTCCCTTTTTTGCAAATATTCTTATTATATTAATTTTTTT
The DNA here is from genome assembly GCF_048571125.1 of Arcobacter siniprincipis (SeqCode). Classification (NCBI taxonomy): domain Bacteria; kingdom Pseudomonadati; phylum Campylobacterota; class Epsilonproteobacteria; order Campylobacterales; family Arcobacteraceae; genus Arcobacter; species Arcobacter siniprincipis (SeqCode). Next base: position 923,627 of record NZ_CP182343.1, read on the forward strand.
CTTATAGTTTATTGATTTTTTCTAATTAGCAATTATTTTTTGAATTGTAACAGAAGACATCATTAAACCAAAAGAACCAGTAACACCCTCAAAGCTGCCTTTTTCAATGCAATTTGGATTTTCACCTGAAAAGATTACTTTGAACTTCTTTTTAAAGCCTCTTTTTTTTAATTCATATCTGATTTTTCTAATAAATGGATCATTGTACGTATCCCAAATTGAAATATATTCAATCTTAGATGGATCGATTCTTTTTGCACTACCACTTGTACTTATAAGTTTATCGTAATATTTTTGAATTAGTCGAACTTTTGGTTTAATATCATCAATTGCATCCAAAATATACTCATATGAAGAAAAGTCAAATTCATCAACCCAAGATTCTGTAATTTTTTCATGTATGATTTGCACATTTGGGTACTTTTCTTTTAAAGCTTCAACTTTTACTCTTCCAATATTGCCTTCACTACCCATTTGTCTATTTAAATTTGATTCTTCATAAGTATCAAAATCTACTATAGTTATATTTGTTATTCCTGTTCTATAAAGTGAATCTAGCGCAAATGAACCAACTCCACCTACACCTAAAAGTATTATTTTTGTATTTTGAAACTTATCAAAATTATTATCTCCAAAAAGTTTTAGAGTTCTATCGTATTTTGACATACTACATCTTCTTTCGTAAATTTATTTTTTATTTTTTATTTTTTGGGTATTATAGCAGATTAAAATAGAAAATATATTTATGGAGAGGTTGATGGAAAAAGAACCAATGACAAATGTGGGGTATAAAAAAATTACAGGGGAATTGGATTTTTTAAAAAGTACTGAGCGTCCTGAAACTGTTATTGCCCTTGAAGAAGCAAGACAATTAGGGGATTTAAAAGAAAATGCTGAATATCATGCTGCAAAAGAAAAATTAAAATTAATAGATGTACAAATTGCAGAACTAGGTGCAGTATTAAGCAAAGCTGTAATTATTGATCCTACTTCTTTACCTCACGATAGAGTTTCATTTGGTTCAACTGTAAAATTAGTAAACACAGATACTGATGAAGAGTATGAGTACTCAATTGTAGGTGGTGTTGAATCTAATGCTGAAAAAGGAATGATTTCATTTAATTCACCTTTAGCTAAACAACTAATGGGAAAAGAAGAGGGTGATGAATTTAGTGCAACCTTACCAGGTGGAGTAAAAACTTTTGAAGTCTTGGAAGTATTTTACAAAGAACTTGAACTATAATGTTTAAATTAAACTTCTCATATTTTGCTTATGTTTCCTAGTATAAAAGAAAACGCTATTTTCATTGCAGACTCTCACTTCAATGAAAAAAGGTCTCAACTTTTAACTTTTTTTAAAAAATTAAAATCAAAAGAGATAGAGACTGAACAGTTATTTTTGATGGGTGATATGTTTGATTTTATCTCAGGAGAGAGTAAATATTTTATAAAAAGAAATAAAAAAGTAATCTCTTTAATAAATAAGTTATCACAAGATATTGAAATGATATATTTAGAAGGTAATCATGACTACAATTTGAAAAATTTATTCCCAAATGTAAAAATATACACAAGAGAATCACAGCCTATTTTTATGAATTATCAAAATCAAGAGGTAGCTTTAAGTCATGGTGATATATTCGTAAATGATAAATTTTATGATGCTTATTGTAAATTTATTAGAAATCATATATTTTTACTTTTTATGAATGCAATTGATTTTAAAAATTTTATCTCTAAAAAGATATATTATGGTCTTTTAGGGAAGAATATTTGTCATAATATTAAAAGTTTTAAAGATATTGTTTCAAAAAGAGTTAAGCACTATGATGCAAAAATAATCATTGAAGGACATTTTCATCAAGGAAAAGAGTATATTATCGATGAAAAAAGATATAAAAACATACAATCTTTAACTTGTAGTAACGAATATGTAGTTTTAGTGAATAATGAATTTATAGGAAAAAGTTTATGAGTAATCTGACTTTTGTATTAATTGTTTTTTTAATTTTGATAGTTGTATTTTTATTGACTCTATTTTTTTATAAAGTTAAAAAGATAAAAAGAGTTATAGGTTCATACCATAAAGAAGATACAAAAAAATATATTAATACAAGACTTATAACTCTACCTTCATCATTTGAATCTTTGAGTAATAATACTTTGAGGGAAGAATCAAAAGAATTATTTGAAATTTTCAAATTACTAGATTATAAAAATAAACATGAGGAATATGAAAAAAAATCTTGGCACTCTTGGCAAATGAGTTTTTTAGTTGCTATGTACAAAAGAGATTTGGAACTTTTTTTACCAACATGTAATGATGTTTTTCATGAAGAAATACTAAAAGATAGTTTAGAAAATCTTCAAATATCACTAAAACAAATAATGGCAAAATATAAAAAAGAAGTACGAGTAGATAAATCAAAAGATATCTTATCCAAACACCTAATTTGGGAAGGTAAAGAAGTAGAAAGATTGATGTATTATTTGTACAAATATAAAAACACTAGTAAGGAAGGATAAGTTATAGCAGAGTTTAAAGTTGAAAGTAAATATAGCCCAGCTGGAGATCAACCCCTAGCAATAGAAAAATTAAGTGAATCAATACTTGCAGGTAATCAATATAATACGCTACTTGGAGTAACAGGTTCAGGTAAAACTTATACTATGGCAAAAGTTATTGAGAAAACTCAAAAACCAACTCTTATTATGACTCATAATAAAACTTTGGCGGCCCAACTATATAGTGAATTTAAATCTTTCTTTCCTAACAATCATGTGGAATATTTTATCTCTTATTACGATTACTATCAACCAGAAGCTTATATTCCAAGAAGTGATTTGTTTATAGAAAAAGACAGTTCTATAAACTCAGAACTTGAAAGAATGAGATTAAGTGCAACAGCTTCTTTACTCTCTTTTGATGATGTTATTGTAGTAGCTTCTGTCTCTGCAAACTATGGTTTAGGAAATCCAGCTGAATATAAATCTATGGTGCAAAAACTCTCCGTAGGGTTTGAATACTCACAGCGCACACTTTTAATGAAACTTGTTGATATGGGTTATAAAAGAAATGATAAGTTTTTTGACCGTGCAGATTTTAGAGTAAATGGAGATGTTATTGATGTATTTCCTGCTTATTGGCAAGATGAGTTTATTCGTGTAGAGTTTTTTGCAGATGAAGTTGAAGCAATTTCTATTCATGAATACATGACTAATGTCAAACAAAAAGATGTACAAGATGTAACAATTTATTCAGTAAATCCTTTTGTTGTAAATAGTGAAAACCTAGCAACTGCAGTAAAAAAAATAGAAGAAGAGTTAGAAGAGAGATTAGCCTTTTTAAAGGCTGAAGATAGGCTTGTAGAGTATCAAAGACTAAAACAGCGAGTAGAGTTTGATTTAGAGATGATTGAAGGTACTGGTATGTGTAAAGGAATAGAGAACTATGCTCGGCATTTGACAGGATTGGAGCCTGGAGAAACACCTTACTCTATGATGGATTATTTTGAACAAATAGGAAAAGACTTTTTACTCATCGTTGATGAATCTCATGTATCCTTACCTCAGTTTAGAGGAATGCACGCAGCAGATAGGAGTAGAAAAGAAGTTCTTGTTGAGTATGGATTTCGATTACCAAGCGCTTTGGATAACCGTCCTTTAATGTTTGATGAGTTTATCAAAAAAGCACCACATTATCTGTTTGTAAGTGCAACTCCAAATGAATTAGAAACTTCAATGAGTTCAGTTGTAGCTGAGCAAATTATTAGACCAACTGGATTGTTAGACCCAACTATTGAGATTATGGATAGTGAATTTCAAGTTGAAAAACTTCATGATGAAATCAAAAAAGTTGCTGCAAAAAATGAGCGGGTTTTAGTTACTGTTTTAACTAAAAAAATGGCAGAAGAACTAACAGCATATTATTTAGACCTAGGTATTAGAGTAAAATATATGCATAGTGAGATAGATACTTTAGAGCGAGTAGAAATCATTCGGCAATTGAGATTGGGTGAATTTGATGTTTTAGTTGGAATCAATCTTTTAAGAGAAGGTTTAGATATTCCAGAAACTTCTTTGGTGGCTATTTTAGATGCGGATAAAGAAGGATTTTTAAGAAGTAAAACTTCTCTTATCCAAACTATGGGAAGAGGGGCACGAAATCAAAATGGACGTGTTATTTTATTTGCCAAAAGAGTAACTGATTCTATGCAGTTTGCTATAGATGTTACAAACAAAAGAAGAGAAGTTCAAGAAGCCCACAATAAAAAACATGGTATTACTCCAACTACTACTTCAAGAGTATTAGAAGATAACTTAAAACTTGAAGAATATGATGCTGTAGCATTGAAGTTAGATAAGCTAAATAAAATGCCAGCTGCTGAGAGAAAGAAGATGTTAATAGAGCTTAATAAAGCGATGACGAAAGCTTCGAAGGACTTGAACTTCGAAGAAGCGATAAGACTGCGAGATGAAATAGAAAAAATCAAAAAATTATAGATATAAAGTATCATCTTTTTCAAAATCTCTGCGTTGAAGTTTGAATTTTAGTCGTCACGTACTTTAGTACGCTCCTCATAAAATTTAAACTTTGCCTTGACCTTTTAAAAAATCTAATACTTTCTATCTATAATTAGAGATTAGCATTAAATCAAGAAAAATGATTGAAATAATTAATTTTTTCCGGAAGATTACAATTTCTATAGAAAAACAAGTCAACTTATTAAATAACTAGACTAAAAATTTTACTGATATATTTCTGCTTTACAAAATAAACTATCCCATCAACCTCTGAAATAAAATATCCTCTAAATTTTGTCTTGAATCAACTACTAATAAAATATAAACTGTTTGATTTTCTATTTTATAAATGATTCGCCATCGTTTGTGAATCATTTCTCTGTATTTTGAAATACCGATTTCATTGAGTTCTGGTACTATTCTGTTTCTTTCAGGAAAATAATAGAGCTTAGCACACTCTTCTTTTATTTCAAAGAATACTTTTTTTGCTATATTTACACTATCTGTTTTGATATATTCTATTATATTTAAAAGGTCGTTTTGGGCGATTTTTGTCCATTGTACTTCGTAGTTTTTCATTTAGTTGAATAGTTTATTTTCTAAATTATCGAACATTTCATCTTGGTTTATTAAGTTTTTGTTTTCTATGTCTTTTTCACTTAGAATTATTAGTTTCAATAAGTTAATTGAATTTTGCATATTTTCATAGCTTTTTATATCTTGTACTACAGCTTTCGCTTCGCCATTTTGCGTAATTATTATAGTTCTTTTATTTTCATTGACGCTATTGATTACATCAGCTGTTTTAGATTTTAGAAAACTTATTGGTTTTATATCTTGGCTTAAATACATGATATTCCTTTTTATATCTTAAATTGTACTAAATTTAGATTTAATTTGGTATTAAGAATATATATTATTTAGATTTTAATCCAATATTTAAAATAATACACTAAAATCTCATCATGAAAAAAGCAACTAAAAAAGATATTGAGATAATAAAAGAAGCCTTTGTTGAGAAATACTCTGATGCCGTTACAGAACTTAGTTATAAAAATGATTTTGAACTACTTATTGCAATCATACTATCGGCTCAATGTACGGATAAGAGGGTAAATATCATTACTCCTGCTTTGTTTGAGAAGTATCCTACTGCTTTTGATTTGGCTGAAGCAAGTTTAGAAGATGTGAAAAAATTGTTAAACTCATGTTCTTTTTTTAATAATAAGTCACAAAATATCATCAAGATGGCTCGAAGTGTGATTGAAAATCATGGTGGAGATATTCCCCATGATACAAAAGCCTTGATGAAATTAGCAGGAGTTGGAAACAAAACTGCAAATGTCTTTATGATAGAAGCAGAGGGTGCAAACTTGATGGCTGTTGATACTCATGTATTTAGAGTATCTCATAGATTGGGTTTAAGTGATGGAAAAACTGTTGAGCAAACAGAAGAGCATTTGGTAAAAAAACTAAAAGGTGATTTACATATTTTCCATCAAGCGATGGTTTTATTTGGGAGATATACTTGTAAAGCAGTAAAACCTGAGTGTGATAATTGTTTATTTCCTCATGTTTGCAAAACAAAACAATCTTTTAAGCCTGCTTAGACTTAAGAGACTATTGTTCTTTACACTCTTCAGTCCATTTATCAAAAATATATTCATCTTGGATTTTATTGATATTTACATTATTTGCTACACATAAATACTCTTTACCATTATTTTTAATTATATAGGTGAATTTATATATATAATGATCTTTTGAAGAGACAACTTTATTATTTAAAAGCTCGCTGGAGAGTTTTAATATTTCTATATTTTTTTCTTGTTTATACTTTTCTTTAAAAGCATTTGGAAAAAAATTTTCTTGATTTTTCTGATACATTGTAAAAACTAATATAACAACTATAACTATAGAAGATAAAAGAATGATCTCTTTTTTCTCAAATTTATTATTTAGTTTATATATAATAATTCCTATTAAAATAATAACTAGTATAATTCCTAAAAATATTTGCATAAGGTTTTCCTATTTAATTTTATTTTGTAGATTCTTTTTATAATCATCTTTTAGACTTATTGTACTATTTATTGGTACATCTGAAGATATAATTTTTCTTTTAATTGGATGTTTAGGTACATATTTAAAAGGTTTTTTACTTAATTTATTTTCATTTACATTTATAGTAGTAATAAGTTCACTTTTTATACTTTGTAATATCGTTAAAACAGTATCTAAATTTTTGTCTTCAATTTCTAATGTAATCTTTGCCATATTTATTCCATAAATTTATTTTAGTATATCATATTTGTCTTGGCATTATTATTTCTTACTTATTAAATAAAAATTAAATTTAATTATTAACACAAAATTAACAGACATACATAATAATACATTATAAAAATAAGGAGAGAGTATTGAAAAAGTCTATATGTCTGTTAAGTATTGTTGCTTCAACAGTTTTATTAGGGAATGAAGTTGAAGTACCAACAGTAAATGTTGCTGAAAAGATAAATACAAAAGTAGTTAAAGATATAAGTGAAGATCAACTAAAATCAGCGGATTTAGCGGAAGCTTTAAGTAAAAATGTACCTTCAATATCAATTGTAAGAAGAAATGGGATTGCAAATGATATTATTTTGAGAGGACAAAAGAAAGATAATATCAATGTGTTAATAGATGATGCAAAGATATATGGAGCTTGTCCAAATAGAATGGATCCAGTAACATCACATATATTAACAAATAATGTAGAAAGTGTAGAAGTAATAGAAGGACCATATGATGTTGAGAACTTTGGAACATTAAGTGGGAAAGTTCAAGTACATACAAAAGAGCCAACAAAAGATTTACATGGAGAAGTTAATTTAAATGCTGGAAGCTTTAATTATAGAAAAGCAAGTGCAACTATAAGTGGTGGAACAGATAGATTTAAATTATTACTTTCAGCTTCAACTGAAAAAAGTGACCAATATGAAGATGGAAATGGTAATAATTTTTACGAACAGCAAGTTAAAAAGGGAGTTCCTTCTACAAAACTTTATAGAAACTCTGATCAAAAAGCATATACTAAAAAAACACTTTTATCTAAACTAATTTTTAATATAGATGATAGTTCAGAAGTAAAACTTTCATATACAGCAAATAGAAGTGATAATGTTTTATATCCAGCTGGTGGAATGGATGCCGATTATGATGATTCAAATATTTATACTATTGGATATACAAAAAGAGATTTAGGTAAGTATTCAAAAGAGCTAAATTTAGATTATTATTACTCAGATGTAGATCATCCTATGAGTACAAAATTAAGAAATTCTACTATGATGTATATGACAAGTCACATGAAAACATCAATTTGGGGAACAAAATTAAAAAACAGTATGGAACTTGCTGATTCAATTTTAACAGTTGGATTAGATACAAGTGTTAGAAACTGGAGAAGTGATAACTATCAAACATCACGTATGACAGGGAAAAAAACTTCAACTGCTGATTCTTTTCCATCAACTGATACTAAAAATAAAGCAATATTTGCAAAATTAGAAAAGGATTTTGGTAAATTAAATTTAGATTTTGGTTCAAGATATGACCATACAAATATTGAACCAGATGGTAATACAAAAAATGAAAGAAAATACAATGCACTAAGTGCAAATGTTTTTGCTGTATATAATCAAGATGAATCTACTAAATATTTTGCTGGAATTGGTAAATCTTCTAGAGTTCCAGATGCAAGAGAACTTTATTTTTCAGGAATGGGTTCAAAAGGAAATCAAGACTTAAAACAAACAAAAAACTATGAAGCTGATATTGGTTTTGAAAAAACAATAGGTAATTTCAATATTAAATCGAAACTTTTTTATTCTGTGTTAAAAGATTATATTTATAACAATTCTACAAGTAAAAAGTTTGAAAATGTTGATGCTAAAATTTATGGTGCAGAAATAAGCGGTTTTTATCTATTTGGTGACTCTTTTTCAGCAGATTATGGAATTGCTTATCAAAGAGGAAAAAAAGATGAAGCACTAGATGGTCAAACAAATAAAAACTTAGCAGAAATTCCTCCTTTAAAAGCTAATATAGCTTTAAACTATGAGTATTCAATTCATAAACTAACAGCAGAAATGGTAGCTGTTGATAACTGGAATAAAGTTGATAGTGATAATGGTGAACAGAAGTTAGGTGAATATGCTCTTTTTAACTTAAAATATAAAAATAGCATAAGCAAAAATTTTGAAATAACTTTAGGTGTTGATAATGTATTTGATAAAACTTATGCTTCAACAAATACTTATAAAGATATTTCATATACAGTTATAGGCGGAAATCAGATTACTTTTAATGATCCAGGAAGATATGGATATATTAATTTAAGATATAAATTCTAATAAAATAAAAGGAAGAGTTCTTCCTTTTATTCAAAGTCCATTCTAACTTGAGTTTGACCTGTTGTTCCAAATGCTAGGTCGATTTTTGTAGCTATTTCTTTAAAATCTACACCTTGAACAGTTTTAAGGGTTTTTATAATTTCTTTTTTACCATTTACTAACTCTTTTGATTTTATACCATGAGAAATTGATAAACTAGCCTCAATAAAAGCTGATAATTTATCGCATTGTTTTAAGGCTTTTCCATCTATTGCATTATATTTATCAACATTGTATGATGCTAAACTATCATTTACAATTTGTATACTATCTTCATTGATTTTGTCTAAAAATTCATCTTTTATGCCATCATATAAACCTAAAAGATATGAAAATTCTTCTTTAATTTTTTCAGGAACATTTGGCATGATATCATCTTCTATTTTTATGATTTCATATTCACTAATTATTTCGGATAAATCATCAACACAATATTTTACAGGAGAAATAATGTCTCTTGTTAATGCTTCTGGTAAATCATGGAAAAGTGCTGTATAAAAGTTATTTTGCAATCTTTTATCACAAGCATTCACATCAAGGGAATAAAAGTATCCAAATAATGCAACTATTAACATATGCCCTAAAACAGAAGTTTCAGGGATTCTAGGAGTTTGTGACCATCTTTTTTGAAATCTAAGTCTTCCACTTAAATCAACTATTTTAGAAAGTTTTTTATTAAGGGCAATTTTTCTAACCCCTATTAATTCATAATAATCTTCAAGTTCTTCTTCAACACTTTTTTTCACATCTTCTACATCATTTAAAAAAGCACTTGTTTGGTATACAATAGAAAATTCCCATTTTGTAGCAAGATATGAAGCTGCTTTATTTATAAATCTCTCTTTTTTGTACATCTCTGGATTTTCTAAATATTCTTGAAATTTTTTTAAAAAATTACCACCATCAATATCTTTTATAGAATCATGAAGTTTTTCTATAACCCAAGCATTTATCTCTTTTGATTTTTTTTGTAAGGCATTTCTAAATACATCAGGTCTGATATCTGTTACAACAACTCGTCGTAAAAATTCGAATATCCCAGCTTCTATTAGGTGTGTGTAATTTATATCATCTTCAAGTTTTGCAATAAAATATGCAATAATGAATTTATGAGCTTGTTTATCTAATTCTACTAATTCAACCATTCTAGGATAGTCATTCCATCTTTGAATTGAAGCTGAAGTAAAAATATAATCTATAATTTTGTGGTTAATCATCTTTTTTATCTTTCTTTTTTGAGTCATCAAAAAATATCATTTTTTTGCCTATAAGCATAAGTGTTGTTACTGTTCCAACTACTACATAAGCTACCCATGGTTCCTGCATTTTAGACTCTTTATTTTTGTTTTGATTATCCCATAATATTAATAAATAGGTACTTAGAAAAAACTTTTATAATTTTTGACGCAAAATGCAAAATTAGGTGTATAATTTTGAAAATTTACACAAGGAAAAAGAAAAATAATGTCAACTCTGACAGTAAGTAATTATACTTTAAAACACTTTGATTTAAATGCAAAAGATGAAATGACAAAATACTTAAAATTAATAAATGTAGATGTTAGTGATTATACTTTTGCAGGTAATTATATCTGGTTATCAACTGCAACTGGATTTTATGCAATTGTAAATGATACCTTTTGTTTGTTTATTTTAAGTTCTGGTGAGTTATCTATGCTTTTACCTCCAATTGGTAAAAAAAGTAAGACTTATGATGCAATGTTACAATGTTTTGAAATAATGAATGCTCACAATAGTAATAGAAATTATTCTAAAATTGAGTATGTACATGAAGAATTATTAGAAGGCTTTGTTGATTATTTGGAAGAGGGTACTTTAGTATATGAGATGCTAAAAGATTTTATTATTGAAAAAAAACTTGTTGATTATATTTATAAAGTAGAAGATCTAATAGAGTTAAAAGGTGATTCTTATAAATCAAAAAGAAATGAGATAAATAAATTTAAAAAGATTTATCCAGATCATAGAATTGAAATTTTAAACAAAGAAAAACATGGTGCAGCAGTATTAGCTTTATTTAATAAATGGGTAAAAGATAGAACAACTTATATGCCAAAAGAAGAAGTAGAAGTTTTTATGGATGGTATATATTTTGAAAGATTTGCTATAAAAAGATTAATAAATGATTATGATAATCTTGATATCATTGGACTTGTTATTTATATAAACGATGAAATAAAAGGTTTTACAGTAGGTGATCAAATAAATGAACAAACAGCAAGTGTAATTATCGAGAAAACTGATTTCGAAATACTTGGTTGTGCACAATTTATATTTAGGGAGTTCACAAAAATCTTAAAAGATAAATTTAATGTGGATTATATAAATGTGGGTGATGATATGGGATTTGAAAATTTAAAAAAAGTAAAAATGTCATATAGACCAAATAAATTAGTACCAAAGTACACTATTTACCAAAGATGAAAATAGAAATTGCAACAACTTCTGATATAAAAGAGCTTTTTTTTATAGAAGAAGAACTTTTTTTTGGAGATAGTGCTGCTTTAACTAAAGCAGCTTTTAACTATCATTTAAAAAGAAATATAGTTTATAAGTTAGTAGTTGAAGAAAAAATTGTAGCTTATATTTTATGGCTTAAAAGAAAAAATCATTATAGGCTATATTCTCTTGCTATTTTAAAAGATTTTCAAGGAAAAGGCTTAGGTAAGTTTTTATTGGAGTTTTCTTTAAACAATTTAGATAAAGATATCTTTGAACTTGAAGTGAGAGTTAGTAATTTACCAGCTATAAAATTATATGAAAAGTTTGGATTTGAAAAAGTAAAGATTTTAGAAAAATTTTATGATGATGAAGATGGAATGAAGATGAGACTAAAGAGATAACTCTTTAGTCTTTAAGCTCTACAGCTACCAAAAAGCTTGTTTATTTTTTCAACTCTACCTTCATGTCTTCCACCTTGGAAAGTCGCCTTATCCCAAGCCTCAATAATAGCTTCTACCATTCCTAATCCTGAAACTCTTTCCCCTAAGCAAATTACATTAGCATCATTGTGCTCTCTTGCCATTTGTGCAGAGTATGCATTATGACAAAGAGCTGCTCTAATACCATCAAACTTATTAGCAGACATGCTCATACCAATACCAGATCCACAAATTAATATACCTTTTGAACCCTCATTTGCTAAAACTTCTTTACAAACTTTAGCTGCGAAATCAGGATAATCAACTCTATCTTTATTATTTGGGCCTAAGTCAATTACTTCATGACCTTTTGCTTCAAAAAGCTCTTTTACATAAGCTTTAATATCAATACCAGCATGATCTGCACCAATAAAATATTTCATTAGTAAATTCCTTTTTCGTGATTGATTTTGATTTCTTTTCCTTCTATATCTTTTTCTATACTTCCAACTGTTCTAAAAACTCTATCCCATCTTACTTCTTTGTTTTTGTCCCAAGAAAAATAGATAAACCAAGGAGTTCCTACGATATATTTATATTTAACAGTTCCCCAAAATCTTGAGTCATTTGAGTGGTCTCTATTATCACCCATCATAAAATATTCATTTTTTGGAACTTTTATTGGAGACATGTTAAATAGTTGTTGAGGATTAAATCCATTATCTATAACACTTGGATCATTATGAATTCCTGGATGATCTTTTCTATATGGATTTTTTACCCAAAGCTTCCCATCAAATTGAGCAATTTGCGTTATTGGATAATTTTTCTTAACATATTCATTACCTTCATGTGGATGTAAATATAAAATTTTATCTTGTAGTGCAACGATATCTCCACCAACTGCAATACATCTTTTTACATAATGAACTGTCTCTTCATTTGGATATCTAAATACAACAATATCTCCACGTTTGGGACCATCACCTGTGATTAGATGTCCATTATCATGAAACTCTGGAAGTATTTTTACCTCTAACCAAGGAATTCTTGGAGTTGGAATACCATATGAAAATTTTTTTACAAAAAGCATATCACCAATAAGAAGCGTATTTTTCATACTACCACTTGGGATTACAAATGCTTGTGCAACAAAAAATATGATACATAAAACAATTACAATTGTACCAGTCCAAGAACTAGACCAGTTATATATTTTTTTTAACATTTATTTACTTTCTCTTTTATCTCTTAACTTTGCAGCTTTAAGAGTATTTTTTAATAACATTCCAATAGTCATAGGTCCAACTCCACCAGGAACTGGAGTGATAAACGAACATTTGTCTTTACAATCTTCAAAATCAGCATCACCTGTTAATTTACCAGTATCAAGTCTATTGATACCAACATCAATAACAACTGCACCATCTTTTATCATGTCAGCTTTTAATAGGTGTGGAACTCCAACCGCAATTACAACAATATCTGCTTCTTTTGTATGAGCTTTTAAATCTTTTGTTTTAGAATTACATACAGTAACAGTTGCTTTTGCATTTATTAAAAGTGATGCCATTGGTTTACCAACAATATCACTACTTCCAATAACAACTGCATTTTTACCACTAAGTTCTATTCCATATTCTTCAAACATTCTCATAACACCAAAAGGAGTTGCTGGTAAAAAAGCATCAAGATTAGAAACCATTTTCCCAACATTATAAGGATGAAATCCATCCACATCTTTTAAAGGATTTATTGCTTCTAAAATAGTTCTTGTATCAATGTGTTTAGGGAGTGGTAATTGAACCAAAATACCATCAAGTTTTGGGTTATTGTTCATATTTTCAATCAACGCTAATAACTCTTCTTGAGTAGTAGATTCATCTTTTGTATGAACCTCAGAATAAATACCTGCTGCTTCGCATGATTTATGTTTGCTATTTACATAAGTTGCACTTGCTGGATCACTACCAACTAATACAACTGCAAGTCCTGGAGTGATTTGCTCATTTTTTACAAACTCTGCTACTTCAACTCTAACTTCTTCTTTTATTTTTGCTGATAATGCTTTACCATCTAATATAACCATCTAGTTACCTTATAACTGTTTAATTTTAGCTTGCTATAATACCCAAAAACAATTTATACAAAGGTTAAGTTTGATAATACCCAAGCTTGCGATTATCTTTTTGTTTGTAAACATAAGTTTTGCGAAAGATATTATAAATAACTCTTTTATCACAGAATATGAATATGGTGCCATGTTATATGAAAACCCAAGGGGAATAGGATGCAATAAGTGCCATGGAAATGGTGATAAAGCTCTTGTAATCGCAAAATATAAAGATAAGAAGAATATGACAAAAACATTAATGGCTCCTGCAATTAAAAATGTTCCTTTTGAAGATTATGTTGATGTTTTAACAACAAAAAGAGGTAGTTCAAATATTATGCCTTCATATTTTTTAACTAATGATGAGATAAAATCAATTTATTTTTATGTAAGAAACTTTAAAAAATAGTTTGTAACTTAAAGAAAGTTTAAACAATACTTTTGTATAATCCCCAACTTTAAAATTAAAACAAGGAATTAAAATGTTAGAGGGTATCGTAAGAGATAGTATAACTAAGCAAAATGCTAAGCAACTTAAAAGAGATGGTTACATTTTAGCTAATATCTATGGAAAAGGTGTTGAGAATATCAATGCTGCATTTAAAAGAAATGATTTCATTAGATTTTTGAAAAATAAAACAACTGTTGCATTTGATGTAAAAGTTGGTGACACTGTTTGTAAAGTAGTTGTAAAAGAGTACCAAAAAGCACCTATTACTTCTGAATTATTACATGTAGACTTAATGATGGCTTTACCAGGTGTAAAATCTAATTATTTAGTACCTGTAACTGTTAATGGAACTCCAAAAGGTTTAAAAAATAAAGGTCTATTTGTTTTCCATAAAAAAAGAGTTGCAGTAAAATGTGCAATTGAAAATTTACCAGAAAATTTTCACATCGAAATCGCTGATTTAGATACTGGTGATAACGTTTTAGTAAGAAACCTTACTATGCCAGAAGGTGTAACTTGTTATTTAGACCCAAGAGTACCAATTGTTGGTGTAATTAAAGCTAAGTAGTAAATATGTTTTTAATAGTAGGACTTGGAAATCCAGGGACTAAGTATGAAAACAATCGCCACAATGTAGGTTTTTTAGTTATCGATGAGATAGCTAAAAACCTTACAACTTCAAATATAAACAAATCAAACTTCAACGCAGATGTTTTAAAAGCATCAAATCAACTTTTAGTAAAACCAACAACATATATGAATAATTCTGGACTATCAGTTCATGCTATAAAAGAGTATTATAAACTAAACTTAGATGATATCATTGTTATACATGATGATTTAGATTTACCTTTTGGAACTGTAAAGTTCAAAATAGGTGGTGGTCATGGTGGACATAATGGATTAAGATCAATTGATTCTCATGTTGGAAATATGTATACAAGGGTTCGAATTGGTATTGGAAAACCTGAAAATAAAAATGATGTTGCCAATTATGTATTATCGGACTTTTCAAAAGAAGAATTAAATAAACTAGAAGGTATAATCTCTCATACTATCAATGCTATAGAATCTTTAAAAGTTGATTCAATAGATGAAGTAAAATCCAAATTTACAATGAAATAAATGAGAATAATAACAAAATATTTACTACGAAAATTTATTAGAAATTTTGTCATAGTTTTGATATCTTTACAGATATTTTTTGTGGGAATTGATTTTTTACAAAATTTTGACGAAGTTCCAAATTCTGCCAATTTACAATTATTATATATTTTATATAATAGTTTTTTTACACTAACTCTTACTCTGCCTTTGTCTTTAGTTTTTGGCTGGATTATAACTATTGTTATTATGGTTAAGACAAATGAAATGGTAGCTTCATTCTCTTTAGGTGTTGGGAATAGACAAATTTTTATGCCAGTTGTTAATGTGTCAATTATCTTAATAGTTTTATTAATAGGCTTACAAACGACTCCTTTAGCCTATTCATATGAATATAAAGAAAAGATTTTAAAGAATACTTATTTTACAAGTTCAAAAAGTGATATATTTGTTAAGTATAATGATTATTTTGTATATTTTAAAAAGTTATACCCTTTACAAAAATATGCAGATGATATTCATATTTATAAAGTTGTTGATGATGATATTGAAGAGGGGATTGTAGCAAAGAAAGCATATTTTCAAAATAATAGATGGTATGTTGTTGATGCAAAAATTACAAAAAAACCTAAAGTTATTAATTGGAATACTTCAAAAACAGAAATTCATAATGAAAAATTCTTATATACTTTGGAAGGTTTTAAACCAAAGATTTTAGATAGTGTTTATGAATCTACATCTTCTTTTTCTATTGTTGATGCAATTACAGCTTTGGCACTTCTAAATAATCAAGAAGTAAATACAAGTAAAATTAGGGCATCTTTGTATTATGAAATAGTTGCACCTTTGTATTTTGTACCTTTGATTGTTTTGATCTTTTCATATACATCTTTTAATAGTAGGTTTTTTAATATTGGAAAATTTACCTCATTTTCTATTGCATCAACTTTAGTAATTTGGGGAGTGTTTTTTATGCTTCATAAGTTTTCATCTGGAGGAGTATTAAATCCTGAAATTTCAATATTATTGCCAATATTTTTATGGTATATTATTACATACATTTTAATAAAGAAACAAATAGGTTATAAATAATGGCAAAAAAATATGCTTATGGTATATGTTTATACAAAATAGAAGAAAATGATATTAAAATATTATTGTGTAAGTCGGTAAAAAGTCTTAATAAATGGGGTTGCTTAAAAGGTGTAAAGACAAGTGCTGAGACAGCCTTACAATGTGCAAGAAGAGAATTCTATGAAGAGTGTAATATAAAAGTAGAAATTCCTGATTTTGAAGAATTTTTCGATCAAATAAATATAGATAAAGATATTGGTATCTGGTTAGTAAATGCAAATAAAGTAACAAACTTAGATGAGTATTTTTTTGAAGATAAACTATTAGATAATAACTTATCTTGGGAAAACTCAAAAGTAAAATTTTTTTCTATTTATAATTTACCAAATATCAGAACAAAACAAAGTAAGTTAATTTCAAAGATTATTGATTTTTTGCAAAATAAGAATCAACTCCATTAGCAATTCCATTTGCTAAAAGTCTTTGATATGAAGTTTCAAATAATCTTCTACCTTCTGTACTATTTGTAATATATCCAATTTCAATAAGAATTGAAGGCATTTGCGCCCCAACTAATACCCAAAAAGGTCCTTCCCTAACTCCACCATCTTCTATATCTTTATACTTTTTTCTAGCACTATATAATAGATTTTGATGAATATCTATTCCAAGTTTTTGACTTGCAGTGATTTTACTTTGATTTAAAATAGTTAAAAGTGCATTTTGTGAGCTATTATTCATAGTAGACATATCTGTTTTATTTTCTATTGCAGCAATTCTTTTAGCTCTTGAACTTCTTGCTGGGCTTAAGAAGAATGTTTCAATTCCTTTTGCTTTTTCCCATTGAGATTTAGGTACTGCATTTGCATGAATTGATATAAAAATATCAGCATTTTTTCTATTTGCAAATTTTGTTCTATCTCTAAGTTCTATGAATTTATCTTTGTTTCTTGTTAGATAAACAGTATAACCTCTTTTTTTTAAATCGTAATACAAATGTTTAGCTACTGTTAAAACGGTATTTTTTTCATATCTTTTTTTAGTTCCTATGGCACCTGAGTCTTTTCCTCCATGGCCTGGATCAATAACTATAACTTTATCTTTGTTATTTTGTATTTTTGGAATAGCTTTTGAATTATTTGTTTTTTCTATTTTTCTATTTAGGATTTTTATAATAACTCTTTTTTTGTTTATAATATATATTGCTTTTAAATTGAAACTATTTATAAGTTCTATTCTAAGTGTTCTATATTTATGTTGAGTTATTCTAATTCTATCAACACCATTCATTACTAATTTTGTTGGAGAAGCATCTTCAAATCTTCCATCAAAATCGAAAATATCATAATATTTTCCATTAATTTTTTCTTCAGAATAGTGAATATAATCTTTTTTGATATAGTGTTTAAAATCAATAATAATTTGATTTTCTTCTACTGTTACTTTACTAATATTATAGGCAGAATTTTTATATGTAGTTGTACTTTTTTTAGGAGTAGTCTTTTTTATTGTAGTTTTCTTACTTGTTGTATCTATTGAAGCTAATTTACTTAACTCTTTTTCATATGTATTGACATTTCTATTTAGTTTTTTACCTATTTTTACTAGGTTTTGTAAGTGTTGTTTCTCACTCTTCTTATCATTATTTAAGACTGCTCTTAAATAATCCATTTTGTTTGAAGTGTATTGATTTGTTAAATCAGTTGTTGAAGCAAAGAGACTAACGGAAAGTGAGACTAGAAGAATAAATTTAATAAAAATTTTATTCTCCTTTTGTCAATTTTTCCATAAGTTCATGAACTGTTGTCAACTCTTTAATTCTATATCCATTTGAACCTGAAAAAAACAATCCAGTATCAGTATCTCCTTGATAAGCAGCTCCAAGTCTATCAGCAATACAATATCCAACAGCTTTAGCTTCTACACCTCTATGACATGGAGCAACACAATTTGAAATACAAACAACTTTTGGCGCTGTTCCCTCACTCATAGATTTTTGTAAGTTAGTTTGAACTCCACGTGCAGGAAGACCAACTGGAGATTTCATAAGTTGAATATCTTCAGATTTTGCATTAATAATAACTTCTTTAAATGAATCAGCAGCATCACACTCAACTGTTCCTATAAATCTAGTTGCCATTTGAACACCTGCACATCCCATAGCAATAAATTTATCTATATCATTTTTATCCCAAATTCCACCAGCTGCAATAATAGGAGGATTTCCCCAGTTTTTTGCTTCTTCAATAACTGGTGGTACTATATTTTCTAAGTTATATTCTTCTTGAAAACATTGTTCATAAGTGAACCCTTGATGTCCACCACTTAATGGACCTTCCACGATTACAGCATCTGGAAGTCTATCGTATCTTTTCCATTTTTTACAAATTAATTTTAAAGCTCTTGCACTTGATACTATTGGTATTAATGCAACATCTGGATAATTTTTTGCAAATGCAGGCATATTTGTAGGAATTCCAGCACCTGTAATAATTATATTTATACCTGCTGCACAAGCATCTTCTACTATTCTTCCATAGTCATTACATGCATATAGGATATTACAAGCTAAGGGTGCATCACCACAAATTTTTCTTGCATTATCAATGATTCTTTTTAAAGCATCTTTACTATAAAAATTCATAACATCAACAGGTTTTTCTTTTTTCATTTTTATATCAAGACTTTCATTTTCCTTGTAATATCCTGTCCCTACACCTGATATTACACCTAGACCGCCTTCTTTACTTACTGTCCCTGCTAATTTATCCCAGCTTATTCCAACACCCATTCCACCTTGAATAATGTTGTGTTTAATTTCATATTTACCTATTTTCAAATTAGCCCTTTATATTATAACTATCTTAGCGAAACTTTTTTTACCCTTTTGTAAAATATATTCACCTTTTGACAAATTTAATTTGTGATCATTAATTTTTTCTTGATTTATCTTGACTGCCCCCGCTTTTATATCTCTTCTAGCTTGAGATGTAGAACTTACTAAACTAGTGTCTACTAAGGCTTGACAAATCCAAGTATTAACTTTTAATTCAAATTCTGCAATATCACTAGGGATATCTTTTTTTGCAAAAACTTTTTTAAACTCTTCTTGGGCTTTTAATCCTACCCCTTCACCGTGATATCTATCAACAAGTTCTATTGCCAATGAATCTTTAACTACTTTTGGGTGAATTGTACCTTTTTGTACACCTTCATGTAATTCTTTTACTTCTTTTAAAGATTTTGAAGATAAAAGTTCATAAAATCTCCACATAAGTTCATCTGATATAGATAATACTTTTCCAAACATATTATTAGCTTCATCCGTTACACCAATATAATTATTTAAGGATTTTGACATCTTTTGAACTCCATCAAGTCCTTCTAATATTGGCATCATTAAAACTGCTTGTTGTTTCCCAATATTATATGCTTTTTGTAATGTTCTACCCATCAGAAGGTTGAACTTTTGATCTGTTCCTCCAAGTTCTATGTCAGATTTCAAAAAAACTGAATCATAGCCTTGAAGTAGGGGATAAGTAAACTCACTTACAGCAATTGGAGTATTTGAGGCATATCTTTTTGAAAAATCATCTCTTTCTAACATTCTTGCAACTGTTAAGTTTGAAGCGAGATTTATAAGTCCTGCTGCACCTAAATCATTTAACCAATTTGAATTAAAAATTACTTCTGTCTTACTTTCATCTAGTATTTTAAAAACTTGATCTTTATAACTTTGGGCATTATCTAAAACTTGTTGTTTCGATAATATTTTTCTTGTCTCACTTTTTCCAGTAGGATCTCCAATACTCGCAGTAAAATCACCTATTAGGAACTGAACGATTCCCCCGAATTTTTGGAAAACTGATAATTTTTGAAGAAGAACTGTATGTCCAAGATGTAAATCAGGTGCAGTTGGATCAAAACCAGCTTTCACATAAAAATTTTCACCTTTTTCATAATAGTTTTTTAATAATTTTTCAATTGATTCAATATCAATTATTTCAAAGCTTCCTCTTTGAATCTCTGCTAATGCTTCTTTTATTTTATTTTCCATAATACCTCTTTAAATAATGGCTTATTATACTTTTTATTTATTAAATAAAAATTTAGTTTTTGTTATATGCATCTTTTTTTGAAAAAAACTCAATAACTTTTGCTTTTTTTTCTATAATTTTACGCACTTCATCTCTATTTTTTTTATCAATTTCAAACTCTATATCACAATATTGAATATAACTGTGTTGCTCTCTTCCATAGCTAACTGATAAAATATAACCCTCATATTGACTCATATAAATTAAAAGTTTTGCTAATTCACCTTTTGTATTTTGTAAACTAACAACCATTTTATATTGGTAAAGTTCATTTTCTACCCATTTACAAAAAATCATCTCTTTTTCAGCTTTTATCTTTTTATAAGCTTTATCACACATTTTATGGTGAATTATCGCTTTATTTCCTTCTTTGAAAGCTACAATATCATCACCAACTTTTGGATGACAACAGTGCTCAAATGAGACTGAATTAATTGAATAGTTAGAATAAATAAGAATATTCTCAAATTTATACTCTTTTAATTTTTTTGGAGTTAATTTAAATCGCTCTACAAAATTCATATTTTCTTGGATTTTTTTTTCAATCATTTTTTTTGTATGTTTTAAATAATCCAATAATAAAGGAATTTTATAGATATTTTCAATTTTATGATCTGCTACAATATATGATTTGTATTTTGAAAAAATAGTATTTAATATATTTCTACCACTATATTCATTTATCTCTTTATCCCTTTGTGTACACAAAAGTTTTATTTGTTTTTTGGCTCTATTTGTTTTTACCATATGTATCCAAGAGCATCTTGGAATATTATGATCTGTTGTATTAATAGAAACAATATCACTACTTTTAAGTTCTGTTAATAAAGGTTTTCTCACCTTATTTATATAGCAATCAACAGCTTTATTTCCCACATCTGTATGAATCATATATGCATAATCATATGCAGTTGCACTTCTAGGAAGAGTAAAAGTATCTCCTCTTGGAGAGTAAATTACCATATCTTCAGAATATAAATCTTCTTTAGCTTCACTATAAAACTCTTCTACATTTTCATTTGTATATTCTAGTGATTTTAACCAATTCAAATTAGGTGAGTGTTTGATTCCACTTTTATATTTCCAATGGGCTGCAATTCCATATTCTGCAACTTTATGCATTTCAAATGTTCTAATTTGCACTTCATGAATTTTTGAGTTAAAAAAAACAGTTGAATGAATTGTTTGATAACCATTCTCTTTAGGGGTTGCAACATAATCTTTAAATCTTGAGATTAAAGGTTTATATTCTAAGTGAATATGTCCTAAGACTTTATAACAATCAATCTCTTTGTTTACAAGAATTCGTATTGCCATAAGGTCTAAAATTTCATCTATAGTTACACCTTTTCTTTGTATTTTCATGTAAATAGAATAGTGGTGTTTAACTCTTGAAAATATTTTAATTTTGCTTTCATCATAACCATTTTTTTCAAGCAACATTTTTGTTGAAGAGATAAATTGATTAAAACCTATTTGGATTGTTTGTTGATTCTCTTTCATAAAGTCATCAATTTTTTTATATTCATCTGGATAAATGTAAAAGAATGCTAAGTCTTCTAACTCATTTTTAATAGTAGAAATCCCAAGTCTATGAGCAATAGGAACATAAACTACTAAAGTTTCTTCTGCTATTCTAAATTGTTTTTTAGGAGGTAATGCTGAAAGAGTTAGCATGTTGTGAAGTCTATCACAAAGTTTAACTACTAAAACTCTTGGGTCATCAATTGATGCTACTAATAATTTTCTAAAAGTTAACGCAGAAGTAACTATTTTTTTATTTGAATCTGAAGAAACTAATTCACTTTCTCTAATTTCATCAATCTTTGTTAGTCCATCAACAATATAAGAAATATCTTCACCCCATCTATCTTTAACAAATTCTAAAGAATATTGAGTGTCTTCAACCACATCATGAAGTAAGGCAGCTGCGACTATAGGTTCTTCTGCAGCAAAATGTGCAGTTATACAAGCAACCAATAATGGATGAACAGCATAAGGCTCCCCACTTTTTCTAAATTGACCTTCATGGGCTTCAATTGAAAAATCAATAATATCTTTTAATTTGGGAGTTATTTCTATTTGAGAGTTTAATTCAGCATAAGCACTTTTTATAGTATTTATATGCTGAATTTTATTTATATATGGATCCATATTTATTATTTATTTATTAAACCTTCAATAATTAATAAACCTTCTCCAATTTCATCAATTGCAATATCTGTGTATTTCATATGTTGAGTATTTTTTTCTAAAAGTGGTTTTGCACCTTTACTTAGTTCATCAGCTCTTTGACCAACTGCTAATGCAAGGATATATCTATCGTTGTTTACTTTTTTTAATGCTAGTGATAATCTCTCTTCTAATCTCATACTATTCCTTTATTTATTTTACTATTGAACATTGACTTAAATCACCATTTATGATTTTAAGTAAATTACCTTTTGTATACATATCAGCTACGACTATTGGAAGGCTATTATCTTTTGCAAGTGCAATAGCTGTATCATCCATAACTTTTATTGAATCTTCTAAAGCTCTATCATACGATAATGTTTCTAATTTAATCGCATCATCATATTTTGCAGGGTCTTTATCATAAACACCATCAACTTTTGTAGCTTTAATTAACATACAAGCACCAATTTCTGTGGCTCTTAAAGTTGCTGCTGTATCTGTTGTGAAAAATGGATTTCCAGTACCTGCACTGAAAATAACAACTCTTCCTTTTTCTAAATGTCTTTTTGCTCTTCTTACAATATATGGTTCAGCAATTTGTTCCATTTTAATAGCAGTTTGTAATCTAGCATTTAAACCTTTGTGTTCTAATGCTTCTTGCATTGCAATACCGTTTACAACAGTTGCTAACATACCCATATAATCTGCACTAGTTCTTTTAATAACACCATCAGCAGCTGCTGTTACGCCTCTGATAATATTACCTCCACCAATAACGATACCAACTTCTATATCATTATCAACTAATTCTCTTATCTCTTCTGCGATGTAATCAAGTATTTTTGTATCAATACCATATCCATCGCTACCAGCTAAAGCTTCACCTGAAAACTTAACAAGTACTCTTTTTTTCATAGGTAGGTGTCCTTATTATAATTTTTGGATTATATCTAAATAAAACTAAATACTCATTTAAATAAATTATTGTACTGCCCATTCATAAAAGGGCAAAATATTTATTTCTATTTTTTTGTACTTTATAATATCATTATTACCAGCTGTTATTATATATACTTGTTGAATATTTAAATCATCAATTGTTGAATATATTTTTTTAATAATTGTATTATTTAACAAAGTATTAAAAAAAGGAATTGCTAAAACTAAAGTTCTTTCTTCTTCAATTAAAAAATCAATTTTGTCTAAATAGTATATATTTTTATGCTCTTTTTGTAGTTGGAGAAAAACCATATTTGTAAATTCATTTTTAAATTTTTTATTATGGGAAATTGAGTTTAGAAAAGCATGATTGTAAGCATATATTTTTTTTGTAGACTTTTCATGATTGTATTTTTTTATAAAAAATATTAATTGATTTGCTTCGTAAAATTTACAAAGTTCATAAAATCTATCTTTTGATATTTTAATACTTTTTTTTAGTATTGTGTATAATTGATTTATTGATTTATTTTCATCAATTGATGAAAAAAGTAGTTTCAAAATTTCTACTTCAGTAGCGTCTTTACAAAAAAGTTTAATGATTTCTTGTAATCTATTTACTCTTTTATTCTCATCAATTACAATCATTTCAGGTAAATTACCATATTTTAAAAAATGATTGAAAGATGTAATTGAATTTTGGTACTTATTATCATGAAGTAAATACTCTTCAAAATCTAAACCATGTATAAAAATTGTTTTGAATCCATTTATCTCTTTATAATTTGAACTTGTGATTAAAATACTTTGTACTTCTGGAAGCTCAAAATCAAAATCAAAATTTTCTAAAACTAAAACTTTGATTTTTTTCTCTTTTATAAAATCATCTAAAAATAAAATAATTTCATCTTTGTGATTTCTAAAATCATTTAGATTTATATATAAATACTCTTCACTATTAAAATTTGATAAATAATCATAAATCAAATAACTTTTCCCAGTTTTTGGTGGACCACATACAATAGTTTTAGGATGCGTTATTTTTTCTTTTCTTTCTTGAAAATTTATTTTATTAAATTCTAACTCATAACAAGCATCTAAAATTCTCATGTGATTAGTTACTTAAGTTAATAGCTTCTTTTACTGCATTTACATAACTTTTTAAAGATACTTTAGAGTTTTTATAAGCTATATCAAAAGCAGTTCCATGATCTACAGAGGTTCTAATAATTGGAATATTTAAACTCACATTTATGCTTTGTTCAAAGTATAAAGATTTTAAAGGAATTAATCCTTGGTCATGGTACATACAAACATAATATTGATAATATTTTCTGTTCATTGGTGAAAAGGCAGTATCTGGTACTAATGGACCTTTAAAGATATTTTTTCCTATTTCTTTATTTGCTTTTTTTATAGCTTTTATAATCTCAACTTCTTCATCACCTAAAACCCCATTATCACTTGCATGTGGATTAAGGCCTAGTACTGCGATATTGTCTTGCTTTACATTCGCATAAAAATCTAATAAAAATTTAGTGATTTTTTCTTCTTCTATTTTTTTTGCTACTTTTCTAAGTGCAATATGTTCTGTATACAAAGCTACAAACAATTTAGAACATCCAAGCATCATAATTGCATCTTTACCAAAATAGTCCCTTAGAACTTCAGTATGACCTTTGTAGTGAATTTTTGCTCTATTCCAAGACTCTTTATTTATAGGTAAGGTTACTATTGCATCAACTTTTTTCTTTGAAGCTAGTTTAATTGCTGTTGTAAAAGAATCAAATGAATAAGCACCTGCATCTTTTGCTACGATTCCTGGTCTAATTACAAATTTCCCTTTTACTTTTTCAAGTTCGAAGTCTTTTGGAATGTCAAGATTTAATAGCTTAGCACCATATTTTAATATATCCCTATTTATACAATAAACTGGAGAACAGTATTTTTTTATTTTTTCATGTGCTTCCAAAGCAATTTGTAGTCCAATACCATTTAGGTCTCCAATTGATATTGCAACTTTTTTTTTACCAATTTCTGCGTTAGTTACTTTTGTCATACTTCTTAATCCTTGATAAGATTTTTCATCTCAATAATTGCATCTTTTAAGCCAGTAAAAACTGATCTTGCTATTATGCTTTGTCCAATATTTAATTCACTTATTTGTTTTATTCTTGAAATCATCGTTACATTTTGATAATTAAGACCATGTCCCGCAGCAACTTTCAAATTTAACTCTTTGGCAAATATTGAAGCTTTTTTAATCTCTTTTCTTACTTTTGTTAGTAGTTTTTTTAAATCTTCCCTTGGCAATTCTAACTCTTTGATACTATGGTGTGTATTATTTAAGTTCCCATGTAACATTGCATATACATTTGCAAAAGTTCCAGTATGAAGCTCTACCCACTCAACTTGTAGTTGTTGCGATAACTCTATCATATCTTTTGTAGGATCTATAAAAAGTGAAACTTCAATCTCATTTTCATGAAGTTTATTAACAGCATTTTTTATTTTTTCAAAGTTTGATTTTAAATCTAAACCACCTTCAGTTGTAACCTCTTGTCTATTTTCAGGAACAAGTGTTACACGAGAAGGTTTAAATTTACATGCAATATCTATGATTTTTTCATTAATTGAACACTCTAAATTAACTGGAAGAGTTGATAATTTAATAATATTTTTTGCATCATTATCATGAATATGTCGTCTATCTTCTCTTAAATGGATTGTGATTTGTTCAGCCCCTGCTAATTTACAAATTCCTAGGGCATCAAGTGGGTTTGGGTCATTTATTTTTCTGGCTTCTCTTAATACAGCAATATGATCTATGTTTACGCCAAGTAGCAAAATTTATCCTTTTAATATTGGTAGTTATTTTAAAATAACATCATATCCAATATTAATTAAGATAAATCTTTTAATATTTTATGATAAGTCTTTTAGTGTTGCAATATTAGCAGCAAGTTTATTCTGTACTTCCAAATACTCTAATTCTGGAACTGAATCTGCAACTACTCCTGCTCCTGCTTGGAATATTACTTTATCTTTTGTAAGCATTGTACTTCTAATAGTAATTGCACTATCCATATTTCCATCAAAACCAAAATAAGCAATACTTCCAGAATAGAAGTTTCTTTTAATTCCTTCATATTGCGCAATTAATTCCATTGCTCTTATTTTTGGAGCTCCTGTCATTGTTCCTGCTGTAAAAGTAGCTGCAAAAAGGTCAAACATGTCATATTTATCATCAATAACTGCTTCCACATCAGTTACCATGTGCATTACATGAGAATATCTTTCTACTCTCATCAAATCAGTTACTTTTACAGTTCCAGGTTTTGCACATCTCCCCACATCATTTCTTCCAAGGTCGATTAGCATAATATGTTCCGCTCTCTCTTTTATATCAGAAAGAAGTTCATTTTCCATTTCCAAATCTTTGTCTATGGTTTTACCTCTTTTTCTAGTACCCGCAATTGGTCTTAAAAGTATATGCCCATCAAGAAGTCTAATCATAACTTCAGGAGAACTTCCTGCAATAGAAAAATTTTCAAATTCAAGTAAAAAAAGATAAGGGCTAGGATTTTTACTTCTTAATGCCCTATAAAAACTTAAGTGGTCAACAATAGCTTTTTGAGTAAATCTATTTGACATAAGTATTTGAAAAACATCACCACTTCTTATCATTTCTTTTGATTTTGATACCATTTCAAAAAATTGTTCTTTTGTATAGTTGAATTTCCCCTCATCCAAAAGTTCAGCTTTTTTTAATGGTAAGAATTCATAAGGAGTAAATAGATTTTTTTCAATAATTTCTAAATCATTTTTATATTTTTCACAACTTGTAACAATTACAAGTTTAGAAGTTTTATGCGAAAACCCTAAAATAATTTTTGGTCGTATTAAGTCCAAATCTGGAATATTTAATTCATCAATCAATGGATCCATAAATGGTTTTAAAACTGGTTCAAACTCTTTACCAATATCATAACCAACATTTCCAATAAACCCATCAATTAATCCAATCCCTAACTCTAATGATTTTTGTTTATAAAACTTTTTGTCAAAGTTTTTGTAATACTCTTTTAAAAATTTAAGTGGATTTGAATCTACTTCTTTTATTTCAGCTTTTTCATTTTTGAAAAATGTTTTTGAATTTTCATGCCATACTCGCTCTCTTGCACCAACTAAAATATAAGAGTAGTTACCATCACTTGAATTGATAGTACTTTCAAATAAAAAAGTAATTTCATCTTTATAGATGTCCTTTACTTTTTTATAAATTGAAACAGGTGTAAATTGGTCTAAAAAAAGTTCTTTTGAAAAAATCTGCATAAATTTAGACCTTCATTAAAATTTTAAGATAAAAGCGCTATCGATTTTAAGTTTTGATTTAACACTATTCATATTATTGATTGCATCGCTTCTTGAATTATATGGGCCTACTAATACTTTTGTAAAAGTCGTACCTTTTACATTTACTTTATAAAATACATATTTAAGATTACTAGTTCTAAGATTATCCATATATTTTTTATCTATATTTCTCGAAAATGCTCCTACTTGAATAAAAGTACCATTTGGTTCATTTGTTAAAATTTTCTTTGTAGTTTTAACAACTGGTTTAGGAGTAGGTTTAGCCACTACTTTTTTAACAACTGGCTTTTTAACAATTGGTTTTGGTTTTTCTATTTCTTTTTCTACCGTTTTTGATTCTACATTGAAGATATCTTTTTTTAACTCTTTTGCTTTTTCAATATCGTTTTGCGAAGGCTCTGGTAAAGAGATTTTTTTCTCTTCTTTTTGGATATTATTAAGATCCATTGCTTCTGTTATATCTTTATTTTGCTTTTCAGTTTTGTTATTTAAATCTTCAATGCTTTTTAATTTTTCATTTACTATTTTTTGATACTGTTGTTCAATATTGTCATTTAAAGGTTTGTCTTGTTCAATTGTCTCTTTTTTTGTTAATGAATCATCTTCTACTTTAGTTTGGTTATCTAAAAGACGAAAGATTATAATCGTTATCAAAAATAAAACTGCTAAAACTAATCCTAAGACAATATATTTCTTTTTATTGTCTTTATTTTGTGAAGAATTATTAGCTCCCAATAAAATATCATCTAACTCAGATTCTGTTTTATTAACTTCTTCTTCATAAGTAAAATTATCATTACTTGCATAAGGATTATTTTGTTCATATGGGTTCTTCGAAGAAGAATTTATGTTTTTAGCTTGTGACTCTAGTTCCATCAATCTCTCCTCTAATTCTGTTTGTTCCCTTTTTATTTGAACATTTTTTATAAAATCTTCGCCTTTTATTTCCATAATAAGCCTTTATTATTATTTATTAATATGTAGAACTAGTATAAATAACGAAATTTTTAGCTAATTCTTCTAACTCTTTTTTAATTTTTGCTTGTAATTGGGTATTCTCAATATCATCTAAAACATCACAAATTTTATTTGCAATAATTTCAAATTCCTTTTCTTTCATACCTCTACTTGTAAGTGCTGGACTTCCTATTCTAACACCACTTGTAACAAAAGGACTTCTAGTTTCTCCTGGAACTGTATTTTTATTTACAGTAATCCCTGCATTTCCTAAAGCAGCATCTGCATCTTTACCACTAAATGGTTTATTTAAAAATGATACTAAAACTAGATGGTTATCTGTTCCATCACTTACTAAATCATATCCTCTTTTCATTAATACATCAGCTAAAACTTTTATATTTGCTTTAACTTGTTTTGCATAATCTTTCCAAGAAGGATCAAGTATTTCTTTAAATGCAACAGCTTTTGCAGCAATAACATGAACTAAAGGTCCCCCTTGAATACCTGGGAAAATTGCAGAATTAATTTTTTTAGAAATCTCTTCATCATCTGTCAAAATAAGTCCACCTCTTGGTCCTCTTAATGTTTTATGTGTAGTTGTTGTTACAACATGTGCATGAGGAAAAGGTGATGGATGTTCACCAGCAGCAAC
This sequence comes from Arcobacter siniprincipis (SeqCode), assembly GCF_048571125.1. Taxonomy (NCBI): domain Bacteria; kingdom Pseudomonadati; phylum Campylobacterota; class Epsilonproteobacteria; order Campylobacterales; family Arcobacteraceae; genus Arcobacter; species Arcobacter siniprincipis (SeqCode). The sequence goes on from NZ_CP182343.1 coordinate 953,411, forward strand.
TAAACCAGCAATATGAGCAATATCTGCAAATAAAATTGCACCAACTGCATCAGCTATTTCTCTAAATTTAGCAAAGTCAAGTTCTCTTGCATATGCACTAGCACCACAAACAATAATTTTTGGTTGTGTGATTTTTGCTATTTCCATAACTTTGTCATAATTAATTCTACCATCAAGTTCTACACCATAATAAAATGCAGAATAGTTTTTCCCTGAAAATGAAGGTTTAGAACCGTGTGTTAAATGTCCACCATGAGATAAATCCATACCTAAAATTCTATCACCAGCATTTATTAATGCTGCATAAACAGCACCATTTGCTTGACTTCCTGAATGTGGTTGAACATTTGCAAATTTACAACCAAAAATCTCACAAGCTCTATCAATTGCTAATTGTTCAGCTTTATCAGCAAATTCACATCCTCCATAATATCTTTTATAAGGATAACCTTCTGCATATTTGTTTGTAAATACTGAACCCATAGTTTGCATTACAGCTGGGCTTGTAAAGTTTTCACTTGCAATCATCTCTAAGTGTGTAGTTTGTCTGTCTAACTCATTTTCTAAAATATCAAAAATCTCTTTATCTGCTTGCTCTAAACTATTATTACTAATATAACTCATTTTTAATTCTCCTGATTTATTATTTTATTGTTGGTCTTCTGAATGTAAATCTATTTCTTGTTTAACTGGTTTCATTGCTGGAAATAGTAATACATCTCTAATACTATGTTGATTTGTTAACATCATAACAAGTCTATCAATACCTATACCTTCTCCTGCAGTAGGAGCCATTCCATAAGATAGTGCGTTAACAAAGTCTTCATCCATCTCATGTGCTTCATCATCACCTGAATCTTTAGCAGCCATTTGAGCTTCAAACCGGCCCAGTTGATCTAAAGGATCATTTAACTCTGAAAAAGCATTTGCTATTTCTTTTCCAGCTATAAATAACTCAAATCTATCTGTTAAATGTGGTTTCTTATCATTTCTTCTTGCTAAAGGAGAAATTTCAACTGGATATTCTGTTATAAATGTTGGGTTAATCAATTTTTCTTCAACATATTCATCAAAAAGTTCACCTTGAAGTTGGCCAATATTCATATTTTCATTTACTTCAAGTCTATTTTCTCTCATAAATGTAATAATTTTATCTTTATCTTCAACTATATCTTGAGGAACTCCACCAATTTCATAAAGTGATTGGATTAATGGAATTTCAGAAAATTTATTAAAATCAATTTCAAAATCACCATATGGTAAGTTTGTTGGTAAATCTAAGTTTTCAAACAAGTATTCAAAATACTCTTTTGTAAGGGCTATTAAATCTTTATGTGTTTTATAAGCCCAATAAAATTCTATAGAAGTGAATTCTGGATTATGTGTTGCATCCATTCCTTCATTTCTGAAGTTTCTATTTATTTCAAATACAGCTTCAAATCCACCCACGATTAATCTTTTTAAATATAACTCAGGTGCAATTCTTAAAAACCTATCAACACCTAATGCATTGTGATGAGTAGTAAATGGTTTAGCATTTGCCCCACCTGCAATTGGATGCATCATAGGAGTTTCAACTTCTAAAAAACCTTTTGATTCAAAGAATCTTCTTGTAAGACTAATAACTTTACTTCTTATATGAAAAGTTTTTCTTACTTCGCTATTCATAATTAAATCTAAATATCTTTGTCTATATCTTGACTCTTTATCTTGAATACCATGGTATTTTTCAGGTAGTGGAGAAATTGCTTTTGTAAGTATTTGAACACTATCCACATGTAGTGATAATTCACCTTGACCTGTTACAAAAGGATATCCACCAACTTCAATAATATCTCCAACTTCAATATTCTTTTTAAATACATCGTTGTAAAAACCTTCTGGTAAATTGTCCCTTGCAAGATAAAGTTGCAACATTCCACTTTCATCTTCTATTTTTAGAAAAGATGCTTTTCCCATAAGTCTAAAAAATTTAATTCTACCACTTACTATATAGTGTCTTTTCTCATCTCTTTTATCTTCTTTTTGAAAAATATCGCTGTTTACATTTAAGTATTTTGCAATAGTTGTATTTCTTTTTGATTCATTAGCATAAGGATTTACACCAAGTTCTCTTAAGTTATTTGCTTTTTCAATTCTTTGTTGTATGTATGTATTTTCAAACAATATATAAGTCCTTTATTTCTCTTCATTTGCTGGTTTTGTAAGAGTATCTTTTATTATCTCTGTTCCAGTCTCTTTTACTTTTTGTACTGCATCACTTGTTGATTGAATAATTTTATCACCTAAAGTCTCTTTTTTAGGAGTTGCTTCAGGTTTTACTTCTTCTTTATCAATATTTGTTCCAGATTCTACATCTTTTTTTGTTTCATCTTTATTTTCTTTAGTAGTTTCAGCTACTGGCTCTTCTTTTGTTACTTCTTCATTACTTGGTAAAAATTTAGAAGTATCAAGCTTAACTATAAATCCACCTGTTTCTACTAAAAGAGGGAAAACTGTTGAATTTGCAAGTTTTTTATCTAATGAAGCTCTAAATGATTGAATTTGATATAAAGCATAAAAAATCACTGAAATAATTAAAAATATCTTAGCTGTACCAAAAACAAATCCAAACAGTCTATTTAGTGCACCAAGTCCGCTCATTTCACTCATTTTACTTAAGATTGAACCTGCAATATAAACTAAAATCCAAAATCCAATTAAAGTAACAACAAATCCGATTAATGATAATGTAGCATTACTATCAATTCCAATTAATGGCTTAATAAGGTTTCCAACTGTTTCTGATAATCTTGAAGCTATAAAAATACCCCCAATAATACCCACAAGTCCGAAAACTTCTTTTATAAAACCTTTAAAAAGACCTTTAAGTCCTAATACTACTGAAATCCCAACAATAATCATGTCAAAAGTAGAAAACTCTTGCATTTGGTTCCTTTTATATAATATTTGGCAATTATATCGAAAATAGTTAAAAGAAAAGTTAATGGTTTATTTGTTGAAATTTATAATAAAATTTGCACCAAAATATTCTTTTTTATTGTAAGTGAAAGCTTTATTTTCTACTTCCACTTTAAAATGCATATTTTTTTCTAAAATAATTTTTGCCATATATAATCCTATACCTCTTCCTTGACTTTTGTGTTTGGTTGTAAAGTAAGGTTCAAAAATATGTTCTATAATATCTTTATTTATGCCATTTGCGTTATCTTTTATTGATAAACTGTTTTCAAAAGTTGTAATAAAAATATATCTTTGGTCTTTTTTGTTTTCGATTAAAGCTTCAATGGCATTATTTATTATATTTAAAACAGCTCGTTGGAACTGTTTTTTTGTGGCAAATATTTTTATTTTTTCAACAATATTACTTACGATTTTTATATGTTCGTCTTCTAATTTATTTGTAATTATTTTTATATTTTGATTAATTATATCTTCTAACAAAAACTCTTCTTCTTTTTCATCTTCATTATAAAATATTCTAAAGTCTTCTATTGTTTTTGATAAAAATTTTGAACTTTCAACTATATGAGAACACAAAAAATCTAAACTCTCATCATCTAAAGAATTCATCTCTTTTTTTAGCAATATTGAACTAGCTGATGAGGATATTGCACTAAGAGGCTGTCTCCATTGGTGGGCTATATTATTTATCATCTCTCCCATAGCAAGCATTTTATTATGCTCAAAAAGTATTTCATCTTTCTTTTTATTTTTTAATATCTCTTTTTCTATTCTTATTTCAAGTGATTCATTTAGGTTTTTTAGCTCTTTTGTTTTTTCTTCAACTAAAAGTTCTAAATTATCATTTAAGAGTTTTAATTCTGATTTTTGTTTTATATCTAAAGTGATATCTGTAAGTGTAACTACAATATAAGGTATCTCTTCTCCACTAAATAAATTTAAACTAACATTTAATAAAAAATGCCTGATTTGTTCATCTTTTATCATGGCAGCTTTTAAATTTATTTTTGGATTTTCTAAGATAAATTGTGCCCAATTTTTACCATTATAATCTTTATCTGTTATATAATTCTCGTCATTTATATCCACAAACATTTCACAAATACATTTATGCTCTTTTTTGAACTCTTCTACAGAATGATATTGATTAAAGAAGTTTAAAAATTGTTTATTTGCATTGTTTAAAATTTCCCCATCAGTTAAAATAATAATATTTTGTTGTGAATCAAGTATTTGTTGTGCTTTTTTCTTTTCTATAATAACTTTTCTTGAAAAAATATAATAGAAAATCAGACTTAAAACAAAAGTTGAAAAAACAAGTAAAGAAATAGCATTAGTTATAAAGTTAGTTTTAAATTTGCTTATATTAGACATATCTATATCTTTTAGGTCTTTTGAAAAAATAATATAGCCAATAGTCTCTTTCTCCAAATCTTTTATTTTATAAGTACCTATAAATTTGTTGTCAACTATTATGTAGTTATTTGTTTTTAGTACTTTTTCTATTCCTATTTTTTTTATTAAGTTTATTAAATAATCTTTTGCATCTAAGTTTGAGATGTAATATTCATCTATAAAGTTATTAGTAAAAGGATATTTGATAGAATCAAAATACTTCTTATCTGCCAAAATAAGACTATGTGTATCAGATTTATTAATATCTTTTGCAATAGAATTGAAGTGTGTAATGACTTCAAATATTCCAAGAAACTCTTTTTGGTCATATATTGGTATTATTGAATGGAAAGTCATATCATACCGACCAACACTAATTGTAGTTGTAATTTTTGGATTTTTTAGTAGATCTTTAATGCCTTTTCTAAATATTAAAGTATCATTTTTGTGTTCAGTCCAACTTCTGTAAATACTTTTTCCATCTTTATCTATAAGCATAAACCAAATATTTTTAAAACTTGTATTCGCTCCAAGTTCTTTAGAAAAATTAGATAAATCTAAATTCTGTATATCTTTTGTTTTTAATGCATTTTTTATATTTTCAAATTTTGATGTTGCAATTGCAAGGGATAAAGTGGCTGTTTTTTTATCTTCAATTAAAAAATTAATATTTTTATTAATTTGGGTTGATAAAATATTATATTTGTTATTTAATAACTCTTTCTCATGGCTTTTTAAGTAATTAAAAGAGATATAAACAAAAGTAAAAATTATTATAGTAAATAAGACAATATAAATAGTTAAAGTTTTTTTATTCATGTATTTATTATATCCTTTCTTATATAAAATATTAAAAGAAATATTTATTTGAAAATTTATTTTTTTTTGCTACAATCCTGACATGATAAAAAGATACCCTACAAAAAAGATATTCGTTGGTAATGTTGCTATTGGTGGTGATGCACCAATCTCTGTACAATCAATGACTTATACAAAAACATCAGATATACAAGCTACTGTTGAGCAAATAAAACTATTGCATTTTGCAGGTGCAGATATAGTAAGAGTCGCTGTTCCTGATATGGAAGCAGCATTAGCTTTAAAAAGTATCAAAGAACAAAGCTCTTTACCTTTGGTTGCTGATATCCATTTTAACTATAAATTAGCACTTATTGCCGCTGAATCTGTAGATTGTATAAGATTAAATCCAGGTAATATTGGTAGTAAAGATAGAGTAAAAGAAGTAGTAAAAGCTTGTCAAAACAGAAACTTACCAATAAGGATTGGAGTAAACTGTGGTTCTTTAGAAAAAGAATTTGAAAATAAGTATGGGCAAACACCTGAAGGTATGGTTGCAAGTGCTGATTATAATATCAAATTTTTAGAAGACTTAGGTTTTACAGATATAAAAGTATCACTAAAAGCAAGTGATGTACAAAGAACGGTTCAAGCTTATAAAGATTTAAGACCTATGAATAATTATCCTTTTCATTTAGGAGTTACTGAAGCTGGAACACTATTTCACTCAACTATAAAATCTTCAATTGCATTAGGAAGTTTATTACTTGATGGTATTGGAGATACTATGCGTATTTCAATAACTGGTGAATTAGAAAAAGAAATAGAAGTGGGGCGAGCAATTTTAAAAGATGCAGGTCTTACAAAAGAAGGGCTTAACATAATATCTTGTCCAACTTGTGGAAGAATAGAAGCAGATTTAGTAACAGCAGTAGCACAAGTGGAAGAGAGAACAAAACATATAAGAACTCCATTGAATGTTTCAGTTATGGGATGTGTTGTAAATGCCTTAGGCGAAGCTAAAAGTGCAGATGTTGCAATTGCTTATGGAAAAGGTAGTGGTTTGATTATAAAAAAAGGTGAGACTATAGCTAAACTTCCAACAGAAGAACTTCTTGAAAGATTTTTAGAAGAGGTTGAAAAAGAAGTAGAAAACCAAAAAGAGTAAATTAACAAAACAATAATCTATTCTTAGCTAAAATATTATCCTTTAATTGGAGAAATAATGGATAGTATTTATAGTTTAAACATAGAACGAGCAGTATTAAGTTCGATTTTATTTAATCCCGATGAGATAGAAGATGTTTTAGGCGTTCTAAAACCAAAAGATTTCTATCTTCCTGCTCATCAGAAAATCTTTGCAGTTATGGAAAAACTCCATAATGAAGATATGCCAATAGATGAAGAATTTATTCGAAGAAGAGTAAATTCAAAAGATGTTGATGATGATATTTTAATAGAGATACTTTCTGCAAATCCAATAACAAACACTTTAGCATATACAAGAGAGATAAAAGATGCAAGTGTCAAAAGAGAACTTGCAACCCTAGCAACTACAATAAAAAAAGTTGCAATTGAAGATGATATCGCAGCAACAGAAGCTGTGGATACTGTACAAAATGCTCTTTATAAAATCACTACTGATTCAGCCTCAACAGAACTTAAAGATATACACGTAATCACTGATGACACTTTATCATACATAAAAAGAATGAAAGAACTTGGAGGAAAGCACCTTATTGGTGAAACTACAGGTTTTTATGAATTGGATAAAAAAACAACAGGTTTTAATGATGGAGATTTAATTATTATTGCAGCAAGGCCAGCTATGGGGAAAACGGCTTTAGTTTTAAATATGGCACTTAAAAATGTTGAAGCAAATAAAGGGGTGATTTTTTTCTCACTTGAAATGCCAGCAGAACAACTTATGCTAAGAATGTTAGCGGCTAAGACTTCAATTCCTTTACAAAACCTTAGAAAAGGTGATTTAGATGATGCTCAATGGTCAAATTTAAGTGGCGCATTTGAGGACTTAAATAAAAAAAGACTTTTTGTTGATGATGGGGGAAGTGTTAATATTAATCAACTTCGAGCAAGGGTGAGAAAATTAGCTCAAAATAAAGATAATAATATATCTTTAGTAATTATCGATTATTTACAACTTATGCAAGGGACTGGAAATAAAGATAGACACCAAGAGGTTTCTGATATTTCAAGGGGTCTTAAAATGTTGGCAAGAGAGATGAAAATACCAATTATTGCCCTTTCTCAGCTAAATAGGGGACTTGAAAATAGACCTGATAAAAGACCAATGCTAAGTGACTTAAGGGAATCTGGTTCTATTGAGCAAGATGCCGATATTATTATGTTTGTTTATAGGGATGATGTGTATAAAGAAAGAGATGAGGCTAGAAAAGAAAAAGAGGCAAAAGATAAAGGGGAAGATTATAAATCAACCTTTACAAATAAGCCAGTAGAAGAAGCTGAAGTAATTATAGGAAAACAAAGAAATGGACCAATTGGAACAGTAAGACTTGATTTCCACAAAGCCTTAACTAAATTTGTTGATAAAGAACATAGTGGTGAAGCACCTATTGAAGTTGTTTTTGAAACAGTTGCTGATAATCAAAAAGAGACAAATATTGATATTCCAAATATTCTTTAAGGAAAAAACTTGCTAGAAACAATAAATTTAAATGATATAAAAGATATTGCACTAAAAGCTAGCGAAGTAATAATGGAAATTTATAATAAAGATTTTGAAGTAGAGTATAAAGAAGATAATTCTCCACTTACCCAAGCTGATATAAAATCAAATGAAATTATTTGTAATAGTTTAATAAATTTATATCCAAATATCTCAATTATGTCTGAAGAGAATAAACAGACTGATTATGAGATAAGAAAAGATTGGGAGTATTATTGGTGTATTGATCCAATTGATGGAACAAAAGAGTTTGTCAAAAAAAATGGTGAGTTTACTGTAAATATTGCCTTAATACATAATCAAGAACCAGTTTTAGGAGTTGTTTATGCTCCTGCAATTGGTGTAATGTATAGTGCCAAAAGAGGGGTAGGTGCTTTTAAAAATACGCAAAAACTTCCAATAAAAAGAGATGATAGTAAATATATCATTGTTGCTAGTAAATCACATATGTCAGAAGAAACACAAACATATATTGATAACATAGAAACAACAAAAGAAAAAGAGCTGATTTCTATGGGAAGTTCATTAAAACTTTGTTTAGTAGCAGATGGTAGCGCTGATTGTTATCCAAGGGTTGCACCTACTATGGAATGGGATACAGCAGCAGCTGATGCAATAGTAAGATGTGCAGGAAAGATGACTTATCATTTGGAATTAGAAAAACCACTAATTTACAACAAAAAAGATTTGTTGAATCCAAATTTTGTGGTTAAATAATATATAATAAGTTATAAAGGAGTTAAAATGAAATATGATTTTTTTAATGATTTTGATTTTATACCATATGAATTGGCAATAAAATTTGATTATAGATTAGAAAATGTAACTAATAAATTACAAAATTTTTTTAAAAATGTAAAAATTGACTCCTTTGAAGATGAATATGTTGAGTTTTATTTAGCAGGATCATGTATAAAGGCTGATACATTTAGAGATATTGATATATTTTTATTTACAAAAGAAAAATTAAAAAGAGTATGTGCTAATTTAGATAGAAAATATTTTTTATATGAAAACAACTCAAATACTTATCTTTATGATACTGATTTAATTCAAATAGTATATAGGGAAAGATTTTTAGATAAAGATTTAAAATTTATTGTAGATATATTCGATTTTCATTCGACAAAAATAGGCTTTAAGTGTGTTTTAGATACTAAAAACTTTGAAATAACAGTTAATGAAGCTGATGTTAGAGAAGATTTTGTAAACTATGTACTTACAAAAAAGAATGGTTTGACAAGAGTAAACTTAAATCCTTTTGTAACTCTTCAACGGGCAATTCATTTTTTAAAAAGAGGGGATGATGTTCCTTTTTATGTCTTTTTGGAAATTTTCTCAAAAATCTCATTGATTGAAAAAGATGAACCAATAGAAAAATACTTTGATAGACTGCAAGGTGATGAAGACAAAGTTAAAGAAGTAAAAGATGCTATTTTTAAATATCTGTCATTTAAGAATAATTAAAAAGTAATTAAAAAATTTAATGATATAATTTATTTTATTATTAAAAAGGTAAAAAATGGTAAGTACAAAAGCTTTTTCATTACTTGAATTGATTTTTGCAATAGTTATAATAGGAATAATCTCAACAGTAGCAGTGCCAAAACTTTTAGATACAAAAGATAACGCAGAAGCTGCAATTGTTCAAAAAGACATAGCAACAATAATCTCATCAGTTAGAGCATATTATATGGTAAATAATAAACTTGATGATTTTAAAGAGGCTCTAACTTTGAATCCGAATACTTGGAATATAGAAGGTACAACAGCGATTTATAAAGATGACAATAGCTCTTGTGTATCTGTAAATATAGAGAATAAAAAATTAAGTGTAATCATAAATGATGAAAATAGTGGAAGTGTTTGCGAAAAAATTATAGCCTCTGGTATTTCTTCTTCTGAATATGATTTATAATAGGAATATAATGCAAAAAGCAATTTTTTTAGATAGAGATGGAGTTATTAATATTGAAAAAAACTATTTATATAAAGCTGAAGATTTTGAGTTTATAACTGGTGTTTTTGATACTTTAAAATATCTACAAGATAATGATTATAAACTTTTTATTATAACTAACCAATCAGGTATTGGAAGAGGATATTATACACAAGAGGATTTTAATAATTTAACTTCATGGATGATAGAGGAGTTTGTAAAAAATGGTATTACTATCTCTCAAGTAGAACTTTGTCCCCATGCCCCAACTCAAGAGTGCAATTGTAGAAAACCAAAAACTGGAATGATAGATAATATACTCAAAAATCATGAAATTGATTTGGAAAACTCTTGGTTAATAGGAGATAAAAAATCAGATATCTTATGTGCTAAAAATGCTGGTATTAAAAACACTATTCAAGTAAAAACGGGACATGACTTTGATGAATCAAGTAGCTTAGCAAATTTTGTTTGTGACTCAATAAAAGAAGTTAAAAATATAATTATTCCTGCTTCCTAACTCTTAAAAATGAAGCAAATTTTGGTTTACCATTTTTTGTTAAATCGTAATATTTAAATGTAATTTGTTCTCCTACTTTTGGTGGATTTAGTCTTTGTTTATCACTAAAACCATTTCCAAGATTAAAAATTATTCCATTATTTAGTTTTATTTCTAAACTTTTCATTTTTTCATTATTATAATTTATTTTTTGAACAATTCCCTCTTCATCATAAAACTTTTTTACTTTTAGAGAATTTTTACTTCTTTTGTTTACATATTCAAGGTTTGGATTTTTTATTATTACCCCTTCACCTTTTAATAAAACAATTTTTTCTAAAAAATCATCTAACTCTTTTTTATTTTTGCATTGTATTTGTTTGATTATATTTACTTTTATATTTGGATTTTTATCAAACCAATCTTTAATTTTTTCTAATCGCATGTAAAAGTTGCCTTTTGAGTTTGGAGCTTCAAAAATATTGTATGTTATTTCACTCCATTTTGAACTTGGTGCTTTATCTAAAACTATACTTTGAATATTTTCAAAATCATCTCTTTTGCTCCAAAGTTCACCATCAAGTTCAAAGGGTGGAAAATTATTGGTAAAAGAAGTTGGTGCAAATATTTTATTACCATTTTTTGTATATAAAGATTTTCCATCCCAATAGGCTCTTATTCCATCTAGTTTTTCACTCATAAGCCAGTTATTTATCTCTTGATTTTTATATATTTTGGGCTTTTCTAAATTTAGACTAAAGATATTTGAGATGATAAATATTAATATAATGAAAATTTTCATGTGAACTCCAAGAATAATATAAAAAATTATATTTTAAATTATCTGATTTTATTATAAAACCGTAACTTAATTTTCGATAGAATAAAGCCCATTTATGTAAAGTAGGTAAATATGAAATATACAGAATATGATTTTAATGAAAAAACGATATTAATTACAGGAGCCGCAGGATTTATTGGCTCAAACTTATGCTTTTATTTTCAAAACAATTATCCAAATTCAAAGGTTATTGCTTTAGATTCATTTAGAAGTGGTGAAACTTTAAGTAATGGTAACCTGAAGTCTTTTGGACACTATAAAAACTTATTAGGTTTTACAGGAACAGTTATTAGTGGGGATATCAATGATAAAGAACTATTAAATCAAATTGATGAAGATTACGAATTTGATTTTATTTTCCACGAAGCTGCTATTTCAGATACGACTGCAAGTGAACAAGACTTGATGGTAAAAACAAATGTTAATGCCTATGAAGATTTATTAAAAATGGCAATTAATCATAATGCAAACATTATTTATGCAAGTAGTGCAGCAACTTATGGGGATGCTGCTTCTCCTCAAACAGTTGGAAATGAAAATCCAGGAAATGTTTATGGCTTTTCAAAACTTATGATGGATAATATTACTTATGATTATTTAAAAAAAGATTTAGATATCTCTATTGTGGGGTTAAGATACTTTAATGTATATGGTCCAAGGGAGTATTATAAAAATAAAACAGCTTCAACTGTAATACAGTTTGGACATCAAATACTAGCTGGTAATACGCCAAAATTATTTGAAGGAAGTGATAAGATACTTAGAGATTTTATTTATATAGAAGATGTAATTCAAGCAAATATAAAAGCAGCAACTCCTAAAAAAAGTGGAGTTTATAATGTAGGAACTGGAAAAGCTAGATCTTTTCAAGACATAGCTGATATTTTACAAAAAGAGTTAGGTACAAATTTAGGAACAAATTATATTCCAAATCCATATATTGGACAATATCAATTCCATACAGAAGCAAATATAGAAGATACAAAAACTTATTTAGATTATGAGCCAAAGTATGAAATGGAAGATGGAATAAAAGATTATATTAAAGAGATAAAAAGAATATATGAGGTGGAAGTTAAATAATGGAAAGAATTTTACAAAATGAAAAAAAACCAAATATCTTAGTAATTGGTGATTTAATGGTTGACCACTATCTCTGGGGAACTTGTGATCGAATTTCACCTGAAGCTCCTGTTCAAATTATTGATATACAAAATGAGACAAAAGTATTAGGTGGGGCTGGTAATGTTATTAGCAACCTTTTAAGTCTTGGTGCTGAAGTTGGTGTTTTATCTGTTGTTGGTGATGATAGTGTTGCAGAAGAAGTAAAATATCTAATTGATGCAACAGATGCTAAAAGTTTTTTAATACTTCAAAAGGGTAGAAAAACTTCTAAAAAATCTAGAATTATGGCATCAAAGTCGCAAGTTGTAAGATATGACCATGAGAGTAAAAATAATATCTCATTTGAATCAACTGATAAAGTATATGCAAAATTACAACAAATAGTTAATGGCTATGATTTAATTTTATTATCAGATTATGGAAAAGGTGTTTTAACAAATGATTTAACACAAAGAATTATTAAAATAGCAACATTAAATAATAAAAAAGTAATAGTAGATCCAAAAGGCAAAAGCTACGCAAAATATGCTGGAGCATATTTTCTAACTCCAAATAAAAAAGAAGCAGAAGTAGCAACGGGAATAAAAATAGATTCTGAAGATAGTCTAAGAGATGCACTTAAAGAACTTCAAAAAATAGCTAGTTTAGAAATGTCAGTAATCACTTTAAGTGAAGATGGTATCGCTGTTTTAAAAGATAAAGAGGTTACTGTTAAACCAACTGTTGCAAAAGAAGTATTTGATGTAACAGGTGCTGGAGATACAGTTTTAGCATCATTAGGCTATGCTTTAGCTATGACTGAAGATATTTTTGCAGCTTTAGAGTTTGCAAACTTAGCAGCAGGAGTAGTTGTTGGAAAACTTGGAAGTGCAACAGTAACTCTTGATGAAATAGAAGATTATAAAGCAACGCTACATAAAAGCTCAATAGACCTGCATATTAAAACAGTTAAAGAGATAAAAAAAGTAGCAAAAAGATTAAGAAAACAAAATAAAAAAATAATCTTTACAAATGGTTGTTTTGATATTTTACATAAAGGTCATGTATCATATTTAAATAATGCAAAATCCTTAGGTGATATATTAATAGTAGGTTTAAATTCAGATGATAGTGTAAAAAGATTAAAAGGTGAAAATAGACCTATAAATAACCATGATGATAGAGCATATATTTTATCAGCATTAGAGTGTGTTGATTATGTAGTAATTTTTGATGAAGATACACCTTATGAATTAATAGAAAGAGTAAAACCTGATATTTTAGTAAAAGGTGCTGATTATGAAGGTAAAGAAGTAGTTGGCTCAGATATTGCAAAAGAGACAGTTTTAATTGATTTTGTAGAAGGTAAAAGTACAACTTCAACAATTGAAAAGATTTTAGGTAAATAATATGAAAAAAACAATTCAAAAAGAGTTTCAATCACATTTAGAAACAATTCAAAAAGTAATTGAAACGATGAGTGGGCCTTTAGAAAAAGCTTCAAAATTAGCAGTTGATACACTAAAAGCCGGAAATAAAATATTAATTTTTGGAAATGGTGGAAGTGCAGCTGATGCACAGCATATTGCAGCTGAACTTACAGGAAGATATAAAACTGAAAGAAGGGGTTTACCAGGTATTGCTCTCACAACAGATACAAGTGCCCTAACAGCTATTGGAAATGATTATGGTTATGATAGAGTTTTTGATAGACAAGTTGAGAGTTTAGCAAATGAGGGTGATTTACTTATAGGTATTTCAACTTCTGGTAATTCAAAGAATGTAATAAATGCTTTTGAAGTAGGGAAAGATTTAGGTTGTAAAATTATAGGACTAACAGGTCGTGATGGCGGAGAAATGGATTCTTATTGTGATGTTAACTTAATAGTACCATCAAGCGATACACCAAGAATACAAGAAATGCATATACTATTTGGACATACAATTTGTCAATTGATTGATGATGCATTCGAAGGAAACTAGATGAGTTTAACGCAAGAGCAAAGAGATTTAATTTTTAATTCTATAAGAGATATAAAAGATTTTCCAAAAGAGGGAATAATATTTAAAGATATTACAACTTTATTAAATAATAAAGAGGCCTATAAAACTTTGATGGATCATTTTGAAGAGAGATATAAATCTTATAATTTAGACTATATTGCTGGTATTGATTCAAGAGGTTTTATATTTGGGGCTGCACTTGCTGATAGACTTGGTATTGGTTTTGTTCCTGTTCGAAAAAAAGGAAAATTACCAGGAACTACTGTTTGTGAAAAATATGAATTAGAATATGGCTTTGATGAGGTAGAAATCCATCTTGATGCTTTTCCTATAAAAGATGCAAGAGTTTTATTAATTGATGATTTAATCGCAACAGGAGGTACTGCTAATGCTGCTGCAAAACTTATTAAACATGTTAATGCACAATTAGTTGAAGTATGCTTCTTATTAAATCTAAAATTTTTATCTGGGGATAAAAAAGTAGCTGAACATGCCCCTGTTTATTCAGTATTGGAGATATAATGCAAGAAATATATATACCTAAAAAAAGTAAATTTGATCCAGATGAAAATGGACATTTTGGTGAGTTTGGTGGAAGATATGTTCCTGAAACATTGATGCCTATTTTACTTGAACTAGAAGCTGAATACAAAAAATATAGATTTGACAAAGAGTTTTGGACAGAAGTAAATGAGCTATTAAGAGAGTATGTAGGAAGAGAAAATCCTTTATATCATGCAAAAAATATCTCTGAAGAAATTGGTGCAAAAGTTTATCTAAAAAGAGAAGATTTAAACCATACAGGTGCTCATAAGATAAACAATGTAATTGCGCAAGGTTTATTGGCTAAAAAACTTGGAAAAACAAAAGTTATTGCAGAAACTGGTGCTGGACAACATGGAGTTGCAAGTGCAACTATTGCTGCGCTTTTAGGTTTAGAGTGTACAGTATTTATGGGTGCAAAAGATGTAGAAAGACAAGAACTTAATGTATTTAGAATGAAACTTCTAGGTGCTAAAGTTGTAGCCGTTCAATCTGGAAGTAAAACTTTAAAAGATGCTATGAATGATGCAATTAGATATTGGGTTACAAATGCAAGAGATACTTTTTATATAATAGGAACTGTTGCTGGTCCCCATCCTTATCCTATGATGGTAAGAGATTTTCAAGCAGTTATTGGTTGGGAAGCAAGACGACAAGCTATACAAAAAGATGGAAGATTACCTGATTTCGTATTAGCTTGTATTGGAGGTGGTTCAAATGCCATTGGTATTTTTTCTCACTTTTTAGAAGATAAAGAAGTTACTTGTATAGGAATAGAAGCAGGAGGACTTGGAACAAGCACAGATAAACATGGTTGTTCTTTAGAAAAAGGAACTCCTGGAATATTACATGGACAATGTTCTTATTTACTTCAAGATGAAGATGGACAAGTTCTAGAAGCGCACTCTTTTTCAGCGGGACTTGATTATCCAGGAATTGGACCAGAACACTCTTTTCATAAAGATAATAAAACTGTGCAATATGATTCTATTACAGATGAAGAAGCACTTGATGCTTTTGTATGGTTAAGTAGAAAAGAGGGAATTATTCCTGCTTTTGAAAGTGCTCATGCAATAGCATACTTAAAAAAAGCAAAAGAGAAATTTCAAGGGAAAACAGTGATTGTGAATTTATCAGGTCGTGGAGACAAAGATATGGTTCAGGCAAAAGATTTATTAAATTTTGAATAGGAAAGTTTTTGAGAAATAGACTAAAAAACAACTCAGGTAAAATACTTTTTTTAGTAGTAGTAATATTCTTTTCTTTTATTGCTTACGAATTATACAAGGCACCCGTTAGCGGATTAGAAGATAAGTTTTTATATTTATTAAAAGCATATGGGTATATTATCCTCTTTGCTTGGTCTATTTTAGAAGGTGAACTAGGATTAATAATGGCTGGACTTATGGCTCATGATGGTTCTATGCACCTTTATTTAGCTATTTTTGTAGCTGGACTTGGTGGTTTTGTTGGTGATCAGATCTATTTTTATATTGGAAGGTTTAACAAAGCTTATGTACATAAGAAGTTTTCAGGTCAAAGAAGAAAATTTGCTTTAGCACACCTTTTATTACAAAAGTATGGATGGCCAATAATTTTTGCACAAAGATATATGTACGGAATGAGAACAATTATTCCTATATCTATTGGGCTTACCCGATATAGCGCTAAAATGTTTGCTTTTATAAATATTCTTAGTGCTTGGTGTTGGGCTGCTATTACAATAATTCCTGTGTGGTATTTTGGAGAAGAGATTTTAATTGTGATAAAATTTGCAAAAGAACATTGGTATTTTGCAGCACCATTTGCCGTTTTAATAGGTGGTGGAATAATTTATTATTTTAACCAAGCATCAAAAAGAAAGGAAAAAGTTAATGAAAATAACCCTAAGTAATGATAGCATCAAAAAATTAGACACAGCAGTTGAGATAAGTATTGTTTTAAATTTTGAAGATGTAAATAAATATGATAAAGAAATTTTAGATGATTTAAACTTTAAAGCAAAAGATGAAGAAGTAGTATTTTTAGTTGAATCAAAAAAAATATATGTAGGATGTGAAGAAGAGTCTTATGATGCAATTGCAATTGCAATATCAGCAGCGATGAAAAAATTTAATTCAACAAAATATAAAGATGCAAAAGTAGAAATTTTTGGTGAAGAAAAAGAGGCTTTAAAAGCTTTAGTTGAAGGTGCCATTTTAGGATCTTATACTTTTGATAAATATAAAAGTAAAAAAGAAAAAGAGTTAAAAAAAGAGTTAATTATTTGTTGTAAAGTTTCTAAAGAGTTAGAAGAAATTTTAGAACAATCAACTCATATTGCAAACTCTGTTAATAAAGTTAGAAATTATGTAAATACAACTCCACAAGACTTTTATCCAGAAGTTATGGCAAAAGAGGCAAAAAAAGTTGCAAAAGAAAATGACATAATTTGTAAAATTTATGGTGAAGAGTTCTTAGAAAAAAATGGAATGAATGCAATGTTAAGTGTTGCAAGAGCAAGTGTTCATGAACCAAAACTTATTCATATGGCATATAAACCAAAGGATGCAACTAGAAAAGTTGTACTTGTAGGTAAAGGTTTAACTTATGATTCAGGAGGATTATCTTTAAAACCTGCTGATTTTATGGTTACTATGAAATCAGATAAAAGTGGTGGCTGTGCAGTTATTGGTATTTTAAATGCCGTTGCAAAATTAAAATTACCAATTGAAGTTCATGGAATCATTGGTGCTGTTGAAAATATGATTGGTGGAGATGCTTATAAACCTGATGATGTTCTAACTGCTAAAAATGGAAAAACTATTGAAGTGCGAAATACAGATGCGGAAGGAAGACTTGTACTTGCTGATTGTTTATGTTATGCCCAAGATAAAATAAAAGATTTTGATTATATCTTTGATTATGCAACGCTAACGGGTGCTTGTGTTGTAGGTGTTGGTGAATATACAACTGGAATCATGGGTAATAATACAACTTTAAAAAGAGATGCTGTTTGTAATGCCTTAAGCTCTGGAGAATATGCAACAACTTTACCATTTAATAGATTCTTGAGAAAAACTATCAAGTCTGAGATTGCAGATATTTGTAATATTGCAAATACAAGATATGGTGGAGCAATTACAGCTGGGTTATTTTTAGATAACTTTATATATGATGAAAATAAAGATAAATGGTTACACTTTGATATAGCAGGACCTGCATTTGTAGAAAAAGCTTGGGGATATAATCCTCATGGTGCAAGTGGAGCAGGGGTTAGAATGACAGTTGAGTTCTTGAAGAACTTATTGTAAAAATTAAAAAAAGCTAGGGGGATTATAGAAGGATGATTGAGAAAAAAGGTTCAATATTGTCAGTAAGAGAAGACATAAAAGTATTTGATTGTACGATTAGAGATGGTGGATTGGTAAATAACTATCACTTTACAGATGAGTTTGTAAAAGCTCATTATGAAACTTGTGTTGTTGCTGGTGTTGATTATATGGAAATAGGAAAAAATAACTCTCCTTCTATTATGAGTGAAGATGAATATGGGGCTTGGAATTTCTGTAAAGAAGAAGATATAAGAAGAATAGTTGGTGAAAATAATACAGGCATGAAAATAGCAGTTATGTCAGATATTGGTAGAACTGTACCTTCTGAATTACTTCCAAAAAGTGAAAGTGTTGTTGATATGATAAGAATAGCAACATATATTCATCAACTTCCAGCAGCCATTGAGCTAATCGAAGAAGCTCATTCAAAAGGTTATGAAACAACTGTAAATATTATGGCTATATCTAAATCTTTTGATGATGAGTTAAACGAAGTATTAGAGCAACTAAGTAAAACAAATGTAGATATTATTTATATTGCTGATAGTTTTGGTTCTTTTTACCCTGAACAAATTAATAAACTTACAGAAAAATATCTTTCTTATGCAGAAAAAACTGGTAAGAAAATTGGTATTCATGCTCACAATAACTTACAACTAGCATATGCAAATACAATCGAAGCTATGATGTATGGAGCAAGTTTTTTAGATGTGACTATTTCAGGTCTTGGACGAGGAGCTGGAAATTGTCCACTTGAACTATTAATTGGTTTTCTAAAAAATCCAAAATATAAACTAATGCCAGTACTTAAATTCATTGAAGAGTATATTGTACCTTTAGAAAAAGAGCTTGATTGGGGATATAGTATTCCATATATGTTAACTGGTCAGTTAAACGAACATCCAAGAGCTGCTATGAAAGCAAGAGATGAGGGTGATACGAAGTACAGAGAGTTTTATAGAAACTTACTAGCTGAATAAAAGCAAAATGAAGAGTTTAACTCTTCATTTGTCATATTGCTTTTACTTCTTTTCTTTGGTTTATTTCATTTTGATAAATCAAAATTCCTGCTAAAATGAATACTACATTTTTTACAATATATTGTCCTACAAGTGTAAAGGCATATGGTGCATGGGTAAATGAGATATCTGGTAAGATAAATAGTGGTGTAAAAGTACAAATCATATGTGCTAGAAATAAAACAACCACATATCTTGTATATATACCAAAAATAAATCCTATACCAACAGTAACTTCCCAAATAGCTAATAGCTTGATTGATAAGGTGTCATTTATCAATCCAAAAAACAGTTTGTGAATAGTCGTAATTGCTAAGTCTTCTGCTGGACTTAATTGAGGGAAGAATTTTAACATCCCATACCATAAAAATATAATACCAAGTGAAACTCTTATGAGCTTTATTGTTTTTTCCATTGTCATTCCTTATAAAAAAATGGATTATAAAACAAATAAACTTTAGTATTAATTAATATTCATTATCATTATTGTTAAATATTTTTTATCAAAATAAAAGATAATTAATCTTAAACTCTTAACTTGATTGTTAAAGGAAATTTATGGCAAATATTACTGATAAACTTAGTAAACTTGATATAGAGTTTATAAAAAAACAAAAGATATTTTTTGTCTCAACTACTCCAAAAGATGGGAAAATAAATCTTTCACCAAAAGGTTTAGATGATACTTTTAAGATAATAGATAAAAATAAAATTTTATGGTTAAATTATTTTGGAAGTGGAAATGAAACGGCTGCTCATTTATTAGAAGATAATAGAATGACTATTATGTTTTGCGCTTTTGAGGGTACACCAAATATTCTAAGGCTTTATTGTAAAGCAAAAGCGATACAAAAAAGAGATGATGCATGGGAAGAATATATCTCTCACTTCTCTACAAAAAGAGCAGCAAGACAAGTTTTTGAAGTGACTATAGAGAATGTAAATAACTCATGTGGTAAAGGTGTTCCTTTATATGACTTCCTAGGTCAAAGGGAGGATTTACCAGTTTTATATAATAAAATGAGTGAAGAGGAGCATATTGCTTATATGAAGAAAAAAAATGTGCTTAGTTTTGATGGGAAGGAAACTAAACTTTTTGAGGATTGAATTTAATATTCTTTCTTGAAGAGGTGAACCTCTCCGCTTCTCTTACTTTTTGATCTCGAAAAAGTAAGCAAAAAAGACTGCCGAATTGATGAAGGCAAAGCTACTTTCCAGTTATATATTTATTTTCTGCCCTGTAAAACTCACTAAAATGACCGTTTAGGTCATTTCTTAACGTTCAAACAGTTTCGGGCTTTACAGAAAATAAACATCTAACTTCCAGCTTCATCAAAGGCAGAAAGAAATACCTATAGTTCAAATTTTTATTTATAAAGTAATATATAGACACCAAATAATATTGCTACATCTACAGGAGCCGAATGTTTATTTCTCTTTTCGGAAAAGACTTGTAATTGTTTGAACAGAACAAATATGCTAAAGAGCATATTTTTATGTGAGTTTTACAAGTCAGAAAAGATAAATAATAAATGAGGGAAGCTTTGCCTCCTAAGCCGTAGTTGTTTTTGCTTACTTTTCGTCAATACAAAAGTAAGAAAGCGGAGAGGTTTACCTCTTCAAGAGAGATTAATTATCTTGAATAAGTTAATAATATTTTTGTTACAATGAACTAATTTAATAATTGGACAATAAATGCAAGAGTCAACAATAGAAGAATTAGCATATTTACTAAAAGAGGCAAAAAAAGGAAATATTAACCAGCCAATAGTTTTTTTGGGTGCAGGTGCGTCAAAAAGTGGTGGTATACCATTGGCAGGAGATATTGTATCTGATATTCTAAAAGATTATAAAGATAATCCAACTGTAAAAAAAGATAAAGATAAAAGTTATACATCATTAATGAATTGTCTTCTTCCTCAACAAAGAAACAATTTATTAAAAGGATATATAGATAATGCAAAAATTAATGTAACTCATATTTATTTAGCACAATTAATTAAAAATGATTTTATTGATTATGTTTTAACTGTAAACTTTGATAATTTGATGTTAAGGGCATTAGCATTATATAATATTTATCCACCAACTTATGATATGGCAGTATTAAAAGATTTAACAACTTCTACTTTTCCAAAAAAATCTGTTGTTTATTTACATGGTCAACATCATGGATTATGGTTACTTAATACAGATGAAGAATTAAAAAAAGTTAATGAAGTAATTCCACCTATTTTAAATAGTATTAAAGATAGACCTTGGATATTTGTTGGATATAGTGGGAATGACCCAATTTTTAAACATCTAATTAAATTAGGACGATTTGATAATGGATTATATTGGGTTTCATATAAGGATTCAATTCCATCAGATTGTATACTAGAAAATCTTTTAGAAAAAGAAAATACTAATAGTTATTTGATAAAAGGATTTGATTCTGATTCTTTTATGATTAAATTAAATAGTGAGTTAAAATTAGACCAACCAGAAATATTAGAAGAACCATTTACATTTTTACAAAAATCACTTGATAATATTGTTGATATAGAAGATGAAGAAAACTTTAAAGGGGTAAAAGAGAGATTAGAAATAGTAAAAAAACAAGTTAATGAAGCTATAGATATATATGAGAAAGGAAATTCTTCAAAGAAAAATACTAAGGAAGAAATAGATATTGATTTACTTAAAAAAGAGATAATTGATATACTATTAAGTTATAATTTTGATGAAAATAAAATTAATAAATTATTATTAAAAGTAAAAAAAGTAAATAATTTTGAAATAAATAATTTAACATCTAATTTATTTAATTTGTGGGGTATAAATATCAAAAAGGTTGCAGAATCAAAAAATGATGAAAAGTTATATAAAGAGGCATTTAAAAAATATAAAAAAGCATCTGAATTAAATCCAAAAGATGATTCTATTTTTAATAATTGGGGAAATGCATTATGCAATTTAACAAAATCAAAAAATGATGAAAAGTTATATAAAGAGGCATTTGAAAAATATAAAAAAGCATCTGAATTAAATCCAAAAGATGATTTTATTTTTTATAATTGGGGAAATGCATTATACAATTTAGCAAAATCAAAAAATGATGAAAAGTTATATGAAGAGGCATTTGAGAAATATAAAAAAGCATCTGAGTTAAATCCAAAAGATGATTCTATTTTTAATAATTGGGGAAGTGCATTATCTGATTTAGCAGAATCAAAAAATGATGAAAAGTTATATGAAGAGGCATTTGAGAAATATAAAAAAGCATCTGAATTAAATCCAAAAGATGATTCTATTTTTAATAATTGGGGAAGTGCATTATCTGATTTAGCAGAATCAAAAAATGATGAAAAGTTATATAAAGAGGCATTTGAGAAATATAAAAAAGCATCTGAATTAAATCCAAAAGATGATTCTATTTTTAATAATTGGGGAAGTGCATTATACAATTTAGCAAAATCAAAAAATGATGAAAATTTATATAAAGAGGCATTTGAAAAATATAAAAAAGCATCTGAATTAAATCCAAAAGATGATTCTATTTTTTATAATTGGGGGACTACATTATCTAATTTAGCAGAATCAAAAAATGATGAAAATTTATATAAAGAGGCATTTGAAAAATATAAAAAAGCATCTGAATTAAATCCAAAAGATGATTCTATTTTTTATAATTGGGGGAATACATTATCTAATTTAGCAAAATTAAAAAATGATGAAAAGTTATATGAAGAGGCATTTGAAAAATATAAAAAAGCATTTGAATTAAATCAAAAAAATGATTCTATTTTTAATAATTGGGGAAATGCATTATCTAATTTAGCAAAATTAAAAAATGATGATAAGTTATATGAAGAAGCATATGAGAAATTACAAAAAGCAGTTGATTTAGGTGGAGATTCATATAATTTATCTTGTTATTATTCTCTTAGAGGTATAAAATCTAAAGCTTTAGAATTATTAGAAAAAAATCTAATTGATAAAGCTATAAGTGTAGAACAGATTGAGGAAGATGAAGATTGGGATAATTTTAAAGATGACAGTGATTTTATAGAACTATTAAATAAATACAAAAAATAAAAAGTTCAGTAACTAGTTATCTTATTAAGCTATAATCAAAAGAAATAAAGGAAAACACTATGTCAGGAAAAATATCGAATCTTCTTATCTCAAAAAGTATTGAAAGCCCTATGCAAAACGTAAATCAAGTAGTATTAGAAGTTGGTAAAGGAATCTTTGGTGATAGATATTATAACCAAGAAGGGACATTTTCTAATAAAGGTGAGATAGAACCTGATAGAGATGTAACCCTAATAGAAATAGAAAATATAAATGCATTAAATGAAGAACATAATCTTTCATTTACCCCTGAAGACTTTAGACGAAATATCGCAGTTACAAATTGTGATTTGAACTCACTAGTTGGAAAAGAGTTTCAAATAGGAGAAGTAATATTAAAAGGTATTAGATTATGTGAACCTTGTAAATATATAGCTGAAAAACTGGACGAGAAAAAAACACTAACTCAAATGGTGCATAAAGCAGGGTTAAGAGCTCAAATTATCAAGGGTGGAAGCATAGACCTAAACTGCCAAATTGAAGTATTATAAGGATTACTTTCCTTATAATATTTATAAATCAAAAACTATATCAAAGCTAGAACCATCATCAAAAGAGTATTTAAACTGTCCAAATAGTTGACCTTTTACAATATTTGAAATAATCTGTAACCCTAAAGTTTGAGTGTTATTTATATCAATATCTTTATTTAGTCCTATTCCATTATCCCTTACACTCAAATAGCATGTTTTATCAATACATTTAAAAGATACATCAATTAGTCCATCTTTACCATTAAATGCATATTTAAAACAATTTGTTATCAACTCCGTTATAATAAGTCCACAAGGCAGTGCATGGTCGATATCCATATTGATATCATCAATATCATTATTTATTTTGACATAATTTGTTTTATTGTAACTGAGTTCTATATCTTTTGTTAGGTCATTTATATATTTTTTTAGTGATATAAAACTTAAATTTTCTGATTCATATAGCTTTCTATGAAGTAATTCCATCACAAAGATTCTATCTTGGATATTTGTAAGAGAACTTTTTGTTTCCTCATTATTTATTTTTGATTTTTCTAGTTTTATTAGATTTATAGTGATAGCTAAATTATTTTTTACCCTATGATGAATCTCTTTTAATAAAGTCTCTTTTTCTTTTAAAGAATTTGTTAATTGTTTTGTTTTCTCTTCAACTTTTTTATCTAATTCATTGATGTTTTTTTCTAAAGAATCTAACATCTTATCAAAAGCATTTGCTAGCATGGCTATATCATCATTGCCTTTTAGATTATTTCTATGATTTAATTTCCCTTCATTTACTTGCTTTGAAGTATGTGTAAGAATATTTATACTTTTAAATAATCGTTTAAATAATAATGAACCAATTATAAGTGCAATAATAAAAGAAATAATCACAGCAGGTAAAACTTTTAACAATGAAGAATCGATACTTTGAATAAAATCCTTTTCATACACAGAAGTTATATAAAGAAATTTTTCTGTGGTATCACTACTTATTAATCTAACCCAAGTTAATGTGGGATAAATATAATTACCCGGATCTTCAGGCGAGTCAAGAAGGTGCTTAATAGGCTCTTTATCAATTGCATCTAAAATCTGTTTTCCTGTTAAAAGTCCAGTTTTAGGAAATCTAAACTTTGATAATCTACTTAAACAATATTTTGTATTATATTCTGAGTTATCATTCTTATTATATAAGATTTTATTATCTTGAGCATTTTTGATATTTAACCACATCAAATAAGTCTTACCCTTATGAAATCTTTCCAATCTTGAAAAACTAGTTTGAATATCAGTTTTAATATTTAGTTCAAGACCTTTGCCTTTTATGGGCATTTTATCTATATCGCTTGAAATTACAAGATATTTATTTAACTTAATTAATTTTTTTGTATAAAAGAATTTTCTAATTCCAGAAGAACATACATATTCATTTTTTTCATCATATCTTAAAAACTCATCTTCTTTTAATTTATCTTTTATTTTAGAAAAGTCTTCTTTTTCTACTTGAAAGATTACATTTTTATTTTTATCTAAAATTGAAATATTAAATATGGCTTCTTTATTATTTGTCTTATATTTAATAGCTGAGAAATCTTTTATCTTATTTGTTTTGTTTATTTTGTTATAAATTTTATTTGCTTCTAGTTCCATAATAGATTTTAATTTATCTCTTTTTATAATACCATTATTTTTGATTGCTTTTTCTGCAAGAATTAGTTGTTGAGTAGTTAGATATATGATATTTTCTATTTCATCAGATATGTGATTTTTTTGTTCATTTTGCATATTTGGAATAAGTTGTACTAATAATACACTTAATAAAAATAACCCCAATAGTATAAAGGTAATAAATATTTTTGTATTAAGAGAGTTTAGATTAACTTTAAACATCTATTTTATTTTCAACTTATATCCTAGTTCATATATATTTTCAATAATATTGCTTTCAATTTTTATTTTTAATCTATAAATTAGCGTTCTTAGTTTTGCTAAGTCATATACATCTTCTCTCCAAATATAAGTGCTTATTCTATTAAAATTTACAGGTTCATTTGGATAGTCACTTAATAATTGAATCAGTTTTACTTCATTGCCTGTTAGTTTCAAAGGATTGTCTTTTTTGTATAAAATACCTTTTGTTTTATCAAAAGAGAAATTATCTTCTAAAAAGATGGTTTGTATATTTTTGTCTTTTCCTATTATTTCTTTATTTTTAAAAAAATAATTATGTTTATGTAGGGTTGTTTCGATGGTAGCTCTTATCTCTTCATCTCTACAAGGTTTAAGTAAATAAGCATAAGGCTCGCAAATCATTGCTTCTTTTATTGTTTTGTTATCTCCATATGAGGTTAAAAAGATAATTGGTACTTTATAGTATTGCCAGATGTATTTGGCTGCTTCTATTCCATTCATACTATCTTTTAGATTGATGTCCATTAATATCAGATCTGGATGATTTTTTTTTACATGTTCTATTGCATTTCTTCCAGTTGTTTCTATTCCTGTTACATTGTAATTAAATTCATTTAATACACACTTCATACCCATTGCTAAAAGTGTTTCATCCTCTACAATTAAAATATTTATATCTTTTTGCGTTAAATTTGGAATTTTTGTCAATTTTCTTCCTAAAGTTATTTCATTGTCATTTCTATTGGTTATGATACTCAGTATCAATTTAAAAGGAGATTAAATGATTTTTTCTAAAAAATCGTTACTATCATTTGCAACAATAATTGCATTAAGTAATACTTTGCTTGCAAGTGACAAAATAAATGAAGACAGTACCTCATTGGGTTCAGTTGATGTTGTATCAAATAGTGATGATGTAACAGAGCATAGTAATTCATATACTATAGGTTCAATGTCTTCTGCAACAAAAATGAATCTTTCAATCTTGGATACTCCTCAAAGTGTATCTGTTATAACGCAACAGCAAATGAGAGATTTTGATTTAAATACAATAAATGAAGTATTAAATAATACTACAGGAATAGAAGTAGAACAACTTGAAAGTGATAGAACAAGATATACATCAAGAGGTTTTAATATTACTAATTTTTTAGTAGATGGAGTAGGTTCTAGCAATAATGGCTATATTTATGGTGATATGGATATGTTTCTTTATGATCATATTGAAGTTACAAGGGGAGCAACTGGACTTACAAGTAATCATGGAGATCCTTCTGCTACTATTAATATGGTTAGAAAAAGACCGACTAAAGAATTTCAAGCAAGTACCAAATTATCAGGTGGCTCTTGGAATAAAAGAAGAGTAGAAGGTGATGTTTCAGGGGCTTTAAATGAATCTAAAACCATAAGAACAAGAATCTTAGCAGCGTATGAAAAAGCAGATTCTTATTTAGATAGAAGAGATACTAAATCAACTGTTTTATCTGCAATGATTGATGGAGATATTAATGATAATAATACTTTAACTTTCGGATTAACAAGAGTTGAAGATAAAAATAATGGTTCTCAACATGGAGGATTTGATAGTCGTGAGTTGCAAGAAAAGAAATATGACATATCTATAAATCCAAGTTCAGATTGGTCATATCGAAATACTACTACAACTAATGCATTTTTAGAATTAGAATCAACTTTATCAGATAAGTGGAAGCTCAAATCAACTTATTCTTATAATAAAAATGAACAAGATAATGATGTGGCAAATTTAGATCCAGGTAAAGTTTGGGCTAATATATATGCTGATGATGAATACAAAACAAATTCATTAGATTTTACTTTAAATGGAGCATATTCTTTATTTGACAGAGAGCATGAAATTGTTTTAAATACAAATTATACTAAACAAAAATATAAAGGGAAAGGATTAAGAGAAGTAACAAAATATCCTGTAAATTTAAGTACATGGGATGGTTCAACGCCTCCTAGAAATTATGACCCTTCAACAGTTGAAAATACAGATTATACACAAAAAGAGTTATCTTTTACAGCAGCTACAAATTTTCATATAGTTGATAATTTTAGTTTATTAGTAGGTAGTAAAATAGCAAATTTTGATGAAGAAGGAACGGCATGGAACGGAGCATATAGTAAAAAAGATACTCAAGTTTTAACTCCTTATCTTTCTTTAGTTTATAAAATAACTGATGATATATCTACTTATGTAAGTTATACAACAACATATAATCCTCAAAATAATAGTGATGAAAGTGGAACTCAGTTGGATGCAGAAGAGGGTATTAATTATGAAGTTGGATTTAAATCTTCATTTTTTGATGGAGCTTTAAATAGTTCTTTTGCTTTATTTAAAACAGAAAAAGAAAATGTTGCAGAAGAAGCTGGTAAACGAGCTAATGGTGATAGTTATTATAAAGCTATAGATGGAGTTACAAGTAAAGGATTTGAAATAGAAGTTTCTGGTGATATTAATGATACTATAAACACTTCTGTTGGTTATACAAACCTTTCTATTAAAGATGCTAATAAAAAAGATGTTACAAGATATATTCCACGAAGAATGTTAAATGCTTCCCTTACTTATTCTCCTAAAGAAATTGCAGGTTTAAAAGTTGGTATATCAGCAAATTGGAAAAGTAAAGCGCATGATAGAAAATATGAAGATGTATCACAAAAAAGTTATACAATTTATAATCTAATGTCAAGTTACAAAATCAATAAAAATACAAATATATCTTTTAATGTAAATAATGTAACTGATGAAAGATATTTTTCTTCTTTAATGAAAGGTGGCTATACAATGTATGGAGCACCAAGAAGTTATGGAGTGTCACTTGAATATAGATTCTAGAAAAATAAAAAGAAGTTTTATCTTCTCTTTGATTTGTATTGTATTTCTTAGTTCATCATTATTTGCACTATCAAAACCTATTGTTTTAGAAGAGAAAATAAAAGCCCATAATGAAGTCTTATTTCCTTTGGATTTAAAAAAAGACTCATATATTATAGGTGGTTTTACTTTAAGTGCTAAAGTTGATAGAATTGAATTATTAGATAAAAATAAACATTTTGTAAGAAGATTAGATCAACTTAATAAACTTCAAAGTAGGTTAATATTTGTTACAAATGAGTCTGGTAAATATTACATAAACTTAAAAAATAAATCAAAAGATAATATTTTTAAATTAAGCATAGATAAGATTTTACCTGTAAAATTCAAAGAGAATAAAAAAGTAGAAATAATAAGTGAAATAATCAAAAAAGAAAAAAAGAACCTTTTAACAAATAAAGATACAAAAATGTTTTGGGAAAAAATTAGAAAACTAGGAACACCATTAGTGGAACCAATAAATGAAAGTGAGTCTATCTTAACATTTTTATATCAAGGTGCAAAACACAATGTACGATTATTTGGTGGACCAACTCATGAACATGTTTATTTTGATAGATTAGAAAATAGCGATATTTGGTTTAAGAGTTTTGTAGTTAAAAATGGTATTAGAATGTCATATCAAATCGCACCGGATGTTCCTATTATTGATGGAAGTAGTCGAGAAAAAAGAATGGCTATTTTAGCAACATCTCAAATGGATCCTTTAAATAAACATCCTTATAAGATGACAAAAGATTTAAAGCTAGATAAATATATGACTAATTCAACTTTTGAAATAAAAGATAAAAAATATAAAGACTGGGCAATAAAATCAAATAGTCCAAAAGGTTCAGTTGAAAATTACAAAATCAAAAGTGAAATATTAAATAATACTAGAAATATCAGTATTTATAAACCAAAAGGTTTCAATCCAAAAGAAGAATATAAATTGCTTTTTGTATTTGATGGTGTTGAATATCAAGTAAAAGTTGATACTCCTACTATACTTGATAATTTAATCTATGCAAATAAAATTAAGCCAACTATTGCTATTTTTATTGATAATCCAACAAGAAATTCAAGAGCTTTAGAATTGCCTTCAAATAAAAAGTTTGCAGATTTTATGGCAAAAGAATTACTACCTTTTGTTGAAGCAAAAACAAATATGAAATTTAAAGCAAAAGATACAACTTTGACAGGTTCTAGTTATGGTGGTTTAGCTTCTGCTTTTGTTGCTTATACTTATCCCCAATATTTTGGAAATGTTTTAAGTCAGTCAGGTTCTTTTTGGAAAGATTCTAACAATGACCCTGAACCAGAATGGTTAACACGACAAATTGCTAAAAGTAAAAAGAAAGATATCAGATTTTATTTAAATGCTGGTGTTTATGAGACAGGATATTTTTCAATAGATATTTTAGAAAGTAATAGACACTTAAGAACAGTACTTGAATCAAAAGGTTATGATTTTATATATAAAGAGTTTCAAAATGGGCATGATTATTATGCTTGGAAAGTTAATTTAGCTGATGGTTTAATATCTTTATCAAAAGATTAGATTAAATAAAAAGAGATAAAAGAGACCTTTTAAGAGGGCTCTTTATCATACTATTTAGCTGAATATAGTAAGTCTTCAAGCCACTTTGTAGCATCTTCTATATTTTCAAATCTTTTAGATTTTGCAACTTGGTCTTGTCCCTCATAAAATCTAACTCTAATCCCATCTTCAACATGATCAATCTTAGTTCTAGTGATCTTATCTAGATTTAAATGTACTCTTTCATTTAACTTTATAAACATTTTTTTCCTTTTGGTAAACTATTTTTTATAATTATACATAGTTATATATTAAATCCAACAAATATTTTCAGTAGAGATATTTATATAAATCTTATCCCCTGGCAATAATCTTTGTGTTTCCATATCTTTTCTAGAAATTTTACAATTAAAAGGAATACTTGCAATAAAAAACTCAATTAAAAGTAAATCTCCATCTTCTTGTTGATGTATTGAGTTAATAACCCCTTTTAATGTTTCATCTGTAATCATATGTTCACAATCTGTTCTACATATTTTTATGTAATCAGAATTTATCATTACAACAGAATCTCTTTTTTTATCAAATGAATTTTTAATAGTTAACTTTTGTCCATCACTAAAATTTTTCACTAGATTTAAATCTTCATCTTTTTCCCAAGGTGAAAAAAGAAGATTAACACTACCACTTTCCACTACATTTCCCTGAAAAAGAGCTATTTTTTTATCACAAATATTATTTAACCAATGGTTGTCATGACTTGAGATTAAGATAGTTGTATGCCATTTTTGTTTTGCTGATAATATTGCTTCTTTTATAAGTTGTGCTGAATTTGTGTCTACTCCTGAGGTTGGTTCATCAAGTATCAAAACTTTTGGCTTTAATATAAGTCTTGCAGCTAAAGCAACTCTTTGTGCTTCTCCCCCTGATAATTGACTCCACTTTCGTGTACTAAACGAACTTTCAAGTCCAACTAAAGATAAAGCTTCATTTACCTTTTTTTCTAAATTTTCTGTTTGGTCTCTAAGTCTTATTCCATAAGCGACATTTTCAAAAACAGTTCTTTTTAAAAGGTATGGATTTTGAGGTACCATTACAATATCTTTTTTGGTTTCCACATCAATCTTGTTATTTATAATACCATTAAAAAAGATATTTCCACTACTTGGCTTATCAATAAAAGATAAAAGAGAAAATAGTGTAGACTTTCCACTTCCATTTGGTCCAAAGAATCCTATTATTTGATTATCATTTAGTTTTAGATTCTCAATGTAAAGTACTTTTTTATTTTCATAATATTGCTCAATATTTTGAAGTTCATATAAGTGTTTCATTGAGTCCATTTCCTTTTCAATTGAGATAGTGCTATATTTACAATTAATGCAACTGCAAATAGAACTAATCCAAGTGCAATACCTGTCACAAACTCACCTTTACCCGTTTCTAAAGCAATTGCAGTTGTTACTGTTCTAGTGTGGTATTTGATATTACCACCAACCATCATAGAAATACCTATTTCTGTAATAATTCTTCCATAAGCTGTCATTGCTGCTGTCATAATTCCAAATCTTGCTTCAACAAGTGTTGCAGTTAATATTTGAAAAGAGTTTGCACCAAGTCCTTTAAGAGAGGTATAAAGTCTTTTATCTACTGCTTCGACTTGTGTTGCAGTTAAAGCTATAATAATAGGCAAACCAAGAACTATTTGACCAATTATTATGGCTTTTTGTGAAAAAAGAAGACCATATTCCCCAAATGGACCAACACGAGAAAGCATTGTATATGCAACTAATCCAATTACAACAGTTGGTAATGCCAATAGGGTATCCACTATAGTTCTAATAACTGCTTTTCCAAAAAAGTTGTAATACCCAAGGGCAAAGCCCAAAGGTAAGCCTATTAGTAAACTAATAAATAAAGACCAAGATGATACAGTTATTGTTGTACTAATAGCAGAGTAAACACTTTCGTTTCCTGCTACTAGTAACTCTACTGCCTCTTTGAAACCATCACGGAATAGATTCATTCTACTTTTTAACCCTTACTTTAATTTATTTATCTGCATTAGGAATAAACAGTGCTTGTCCTAATAATCTAAAATCAGCGATTACTTTTTGAGTTTCAGGTTTAGTTACCCAACTTGTGAATTCTGTTGCAAGTTCTGGTTTAACATTTGGACATTTTTCTTTGTTGATTGTTATAACTGAGTATTGGTTAAATAAAGTTTTATTACCTTCAACTACAACTTTCATTGTATTTTTATCACCTGTTTGTGACATATACTTAATCCAAGTTCCTCTATCTGTCATTGTATATCCATTTTTTTCAGCAGCCATATTGATAGTTCTTAACATACCTTGACCTGTTTGTACATACCAATTTGATTCAGCTTTTGCATCAACATTTGCATTTTTCCATAAAGATAACTCTTTTTTATTTGTACCTGAGTTGTCTCCTCTTGAAAAGAATTTTGCTTCCTTTGTTTTTATAACATTAAGTGCATTATCAGGGGTCATACCTGATACTTGTGCTGGATCAGATTTTGGTCCAATAATTACAAAGTCATTGTACATAACTTGTTTTCTATTAATTCCATATCCAGTAGCTACAAATTTTTTCTCACTAGCAGGTGCATGTACAAATAATACATCAACATCGCAGTTGCTTCCCATTTTAAGTGCTTTACCAGTTCCTGTTGCAACCCATTTTAGTGTTGTACCTGTGTCTTTAGCAAATTTTGGAGCTAAATAATCTAAAAGTCCTGTATTATCTGTACTTGTTGTTGTAGCCATCATAAGTGAATCTTTTGCAAATAATGAAGATGCTATAATCGCGCTTAATCCTAGTGTAAATAATGTTTTTTTAATCATATTGTTTCCTTTTTAGTTAAATATATTAATTTGTGTATTTTGTAATTTTTTATTGAATTCTATTACTCTAATCTCTTGATTTTCACTTATTAATGATGTGGAATCATTAGTAACTAAAATTGTGTTACTCTCATAAAGTGCTGTAATCATTCCTGATCCATATTTGTTGTTTCTTGTCACATAAAACTTCGCATTTTTAATCGTTCCTAATACTATATTTACCCTCCCTTTTTTAGTTTTAAATTCTGTTTTATTTTCAGCTTTTGATATATCATGGTAGTATTCATTTGCTCCTTGTAGTTTTTTTAACATAGGAATTACAAATAAATATATATTTACCATTGCTGTAAGTGGATTACCTGGCAAACAAATCACTACTGTTTTATCCATTTTCCCCATCATAATAGGTCTACCTGGTTTTATATTTACACCATGAAAAGCTGTTTCTAAACCATTTTGTAAGAATGCCTCTCCTACAAAATCAGCATCCCCCATTGAAATACCGCCTGTTGTAATTATTACATCATAGCTTTTTAGATTACTGATATATTCTTTTGATTTTTCTAAGTTGTCAGGAACTACACCACAATAAGTGGCATCAAATCCTTTTTCTTTTAGTTGAGAAATTAAAGCAAAAGAGTTACAGTTATATATCTCTTCTTCATCTGCATTTTCCCAAGGTTCTTTTATCTCATTTCCTGTTGAAACAATGGCGATAGATATTTTCTTATAAACTTCAACCATAACAATACCTTGAGAAGCTAAAAGAGTAACATGAGATGAATTTATCTCTTCTCCTTTAGTAAAAAGAATATTTCCTTCTTTTTGTTCTTCTCCTTTTAATCGTAGGTTTGACCCTTTTTTTATATCTTGAGGAACGGAAACACTCTCTTTTGTTACATTAGTACAATTTTCTATTGGAATAATAGTATCAGCATCACTTGGAACTTTTGCTCCTGTCATGATTTTATAACATTCATTATCTTTTAATGACTCTTTTACTTTTTCATTTTTATCACCTGCAAAAATCACTTTGTTGATTTTTAATGTTTTGCCTGCATCAGCAAACTTTATAGCAAAGCCATCCATAGCAGAGTTGTCAAAAGAGGGAAGGTTCTTTCTACAAATAATATCTTTTGATATTATTCTTCCTAAAGAAGATGAAAGAGGTACTATCTCTACTTTAGAAATTTTATTTACCAATTCTAAGCTTTTTGAAAAAGCTTCTTCAAAGTCTAAAAAGTTTAATTTTTGATTCATTTATTTTCCTTCATTTAAAACTTTTATTTGTCTATATTTTTTTGCTAGTTTTTTAACTATTTTTTCAACTTCTTCTTTAGTATATTCTCTATCAAAACTAAATGAAATAGAGTTTCGGCTAGTTGTTTCATCATATCCCATAGCTTGGATGATTCGTGAAGGTTTTGAAAGACCTAACGAACAGCCTTCACCATTTGTAATATGTATATTATCTAAGGCTAAGGTTCTTATTAATTCTCTTGCTTTTATTCCTTTAAGTGCAAAATGTAAAGAATAGGGTAGAGTTAGTTTATTATCTACAAAAAAGTAGATATCATCTTTTAAAACTTCTTTTAGATTTTCTTCAAATAGTTTTTTTGATGTTTCATTAAAAGTTTGATTTCTCAAAGCTTCATATATTAAATCAACTGCTATTGGATTTGTAAAACCTATTGATTTTTCATCAAATAATTCATCATCAAAAAGTATTACTCCATCAAATGAAAAGCCAGCAAGTTTATAACAATCAAAATATATAGCATCACTAGTTTTATCAATAGCTACACTTGCATTTGAGATTATTTTTGTTTTGGATAAACTTTTTATTTCTTCAAGGTTTATTTTGACAAAAGTATCCATTACATATGAAGATATAAAAGCAAAATCAATCTTTATATTTGAAATATCTTTTATATTTAGTGTGCCATTTTTTTGTAAATTTATCCAAGTTAATTTAAACCCTAATTCTTCAAACTCTTTTCCAGCTTCTACTAAACTTTGTGTTTCACCAACAGAAATAGCTATTTTACCTTTTTTATTTAATTGAATTAATAGGTCTAAAAATCCAGCTTTACAAAAAGAAAAAGTATTTAATCTAGAAAAATTATATTTTCCTAAAAATTCTTTCTCTAAATTTAAGTATTCAATATTATCACTTAGAATATTCAATTTTAATTCATCTCTAATATGGAAATTTTGCATATTATTATATTGCAAAATATTTAGTTTATGCATTTGTATTTTCCTTTGTGCTAATAATTTTATCCTCTTTTAGAATAAATAGTTCATTAAATCTTTTTTGAGCAAACTCTTTTATATCTTCATCAAGAGTTTTATACAAGTTTACTAATTCTTTAGCTTTTGGGGTTAGTTTAGTGCCACTACCTTCCCCTCTACCTTTTTGTGTAATAACTAAATCATCTTCTATATAATTCTCTAAGATTTTTATATGACTCCATGCTTTTTTGTAATTCATACCTACTTTTTGTGCAGTTTTTGAAATAGAACCTGTTAAGTCAATGTATTCTAATATTTCAGTTTTCCCACTTCCAAAAATAAGGTTTTTATTATCATCCTCAATCCAAACTTTAACTTTTATGTTCATTTTTTAAACCTTTCTTTTCTCTAAAGCATCCAAGTTGACAATGTGTAACTTCAATATCAGAATTTTTTACAGTAGAACCTACTGTTTTAAGTGTAGATTTTTGTGCTTCATCCCATAAAACTTTGCACTCTAAAGTTTTATGTCCCATATAGTTTTGTTTGATTCTGTTGTATACATTTATATTTGGATCTTTAAATTTTAGCTTTCCAAAAACTCCAAGCTCACAATTTGTAATTTTTATACCTAAGCTTTTTGTAATAGCAGACATCTCCATTGGTTTTCTTCCTATTTTTCTTGCCACTTTAAAAGCTTTTAGACAAGAGAGTTTCCCCTCTTCATCTAAGTTTGTATATAGAAACTCTTTTTGAGTATCATCAAGTTGTATATTTACTTTATCATCTATACTAGACATCTATTCTCCCACTATGAGTATATAAATTCATCTTTTTACCTCTAGCAAAACCAATTAATGTAAGTCCATGTTTATGAGCTGTTTGGACTCCAAGATAAGTTGGAGCTGTTCTTGAAACTATAATTGGGATTTTATGCATAACAGCTTTTGTAACCATTTCTGAACTTAATCTTCCTGATACAAAAAGTATAGACTTTGTTGTATCTAGTTTTTGAAGTTTACATTTCCCCATAACTTTATCAATTGCATTATGTCTTCCAATATCTTCTGCTGTAATAGTTGATCCTTCAAGCAAATAAATCATAGCTTTGTGTACACATCCTGTTAAATTATAAAGTTCACTCTCTTGATAAAACTTTTTAACTTCTGTATAAATAGTTTCAGGTTTTATTTTAAAAGCAGTTTGATTAAAGGGTATTTCTAAACTGCCTTCAATATTGCCAGTGACTCCACCACCACAGCCACTGACTAATGTTTTTTCTTTATATAAGTTTTGTAAAGAATTTTGGTCAATTTTAGCTTTTATGTCAACTCTTAAGCCATCTTTACTTACTTCTAAAACCTCAATATCATCTATACTTGATATAACATTTTCACTCATCAAAAAACCAATTGCATGAGCATCTTGATCTTTTGGTATAGTCATCATTGATATGGCTTTTTCTCCATTTAAAAATAGATTGAGACGTGCTTCTTCTATAGTCACATCTTCGAATTCATGAGCTTCATTTTCTATAAGTTTGTCAATTATTACTGTTTTTAAATATTTTGTGTTGTCATCCATATCTTTTCCTTAATATGCGAAATATGCATATTTTAAATTATCAAAACTAGTGAATGCTGTTATTCACTAGCTTTGAATATTATACTTTATTTTTTTAATTTTTTATAAAAAATACTATGAAGTATTTCTACTTCTTCTTCTTCTTTATATCCTGTAAACATGCTATGAATAGCACCTTTTATTGCAAATACTGACATGTAAACATGTGTAAAGAATAAAGCTACCATTAACATTCCCATTACATTGTGAAGTATTACGCTAACTCTCAATACATCAATTTGCATAATTCCCCATGATCTTAGTACTGCAATATGAAAATCTTGAAAATACATTATTGCACCTGTGATAATCATTAAAATACCACCAGCTGTACAAGTCCAAAACCACATTTTTTGTCCTGCATTAAATTTTCCTGCAGGAATAGGGTCTTTTCTTTTATTTAGGTATCCACCTAATATCTTAATCCATTGTATATCTGCTGCAATAGGTAACATTTCTTTGAACCACATTATAAGCATTGGAACAACTGCAATTGCAAAAACAATTGTTGAAACAGCATGTAACTCTTTACAAACTCTAACAAATTCTCCACCATGGAAGAAACTTCCAAATACCATTACCAAACCAGTTGGTATTAGCACTAAAAATGATATTCCTGCTAACCAATGTATTGTTCTATGAAAGAGAGTGAAAATAAAAATTTTCTTTCTATCATGTGAAAATATCATAGGTCCAATTATTGTATAATGAATAAAAAATACAACAGGAACACCAAAAGAAATAGCTAAAAATATAACAGAAAAATACTTAGCTTGCAAAATTGTAAAAATCATTGCTAAGTCTAAATTTCCTTCTTTTCCTTGATTTATTATATTAATTAATAAATCTTTCCCATAAATTGCACTATCTGCATTTGCATAAGTTGCAAATAGTAAAATAAAAAATGTCAACAAACTTTTTTTCATGAATCTCTCCTCAAAAATTCAATAAAACTTTAGTCATAAAAAAAATCTTATCAACTTATTAATTCAAATAAATTAAATAGCATAATAATATTTTGTCTTCAAACTATAATAATATAAATTTAATATAGTAAATAAGCTATCAAGCTTATTTACCTTCTATTTTTAATGTTTTATCTTCCAATAAAACATCGGGTCTTAACTGTTCTAGGTATTCAACTGGTAACTTACCAGTAATAACACCAGGAATGTATCCTTTTACAGATACAAAATAAGAGTAAATGGTCTCAAATGTAAAAAATGAAATAATTGCACTTCCCATAAAATGGAAGAAAAGAATAAATCTTTTTACTTGTATTGTTTGTGCATAAGTTGAAGCATCTGGAAATAAATACCAAATGATAAAACCACTTACAACCAATATTGAACCAAATGCTACAAACATGTAGTAATTGATTCTATCCATATGCTTATATTTTCCTCTTAAGAAAATCTTATTCCAAATTTTTCCACTAGGTCTAATAAAATATTTGTGGTCCTTAAAGGCTATTATTGTCATACAAAGCCATATTGGAATCCACCCAAGTCCTATTACCTCATGAGTTGCTCTCATCATTCTTGCGATATATCCACCACCTGTCCAGTTTCCAAATGTAATTGAAAACCCAGTGATAAATAGATAAATCATAAATAAAATATTTAAAAGAATTACAATTCTTTGAAAAATCGAATAAACTTGTATTTTTTCATTTTCTCTTGTAATTTTTGCTTGTTTTCTGCCTTTTGCTACAATGAACATCGTAAGAAATAGAAAAAACTCTACTGTAAAAACTATAGGTAGTAGATGTTGTCTCTCTTCAAATGCTCTTATAACTTCTGGTGCTATGGCGTCATACTTTGGTCCAAATAATCCTACTTCCATTTGTTGATAATGAGTTAAACTCTCAAAAGGAACAACTTGTCCTGTAAAATTACCTTGTGCCATTTGTAATAAAAACTGATATACATAATTTATATCCGCTATCGTTGCTAACCAAAAATACCAATATGTTAAAAGGATGAATAATAAGCCTATTCCTAAATAGGCTTTATATTCACTTAGAAAACTTTTATTTTCCATACGCTTTATCCCAACCATAAGGCATAGACTGTACTCCATGACCAAATGATAGTACTCTTTCTCTGTATATATCTGCTATAGATTCTGAATCACCAACTAATAGTGCTTTTGTAGAACACATTGCTGCACAAACAGGAACTTTACCTTCAGAAATTCTATTTTGACCGTAAAGTTCTCTTTCGTGTTCACTATTAGTTTCATCAGGACCACCAGCACACATAGTACATTTGTCCATTACACCTTTTGTACCAAATGCCCCATCTTTAGGGAATTGTGGTGCTCCAAAAGGACATGCATATAGACAATATGAACAACCGATACATTTATCTTTATCATGTAAAACGATTCCATCTTCTCTAATATAGAAACAATCTACAGGACAAACTTGTTCACAAGGTGCATCTGTACAGTGCATACAAGCAATAGATAAAGAAAATTCTAAACCTTGCTTACCTTCATTAACTGTTATTACTTTTCTTCTAGAAATCTCAACTGGTAACTCATGCGCTTCGGCACAAGCAACAGAGCAACCATCACAATGAATACATCTGTGTTCATCGCAGTAAAATTTCATTCTTGAAAAATCTACATTATTACTACTCATGTTACTTCTCCTACGCTTGTTCTATCTGACATAATCCACCTTTTGTTTCAGGAATTTGTGTAACAATGTCATAACCGTAGTTAGAAACAGTATTTCCACTTTCCCCAATTGCATAAGGTGCAGTTCCATCAGGATATTTATGTAATAAACTTTCACCTTCCATAACACCAGCAAAGTGTATAGGAATAAATACTCTATCAGGACTAACTGAATAAGAATAGTGAGCTTTTATTTTAATCTTAGTTCCTTGAGGTGAATGAATCCACATCATTGAACCATCTCTAATACCATATCTACCAGCTAAATCTGGATTAATATCACAGAACATCTCTGGACTTAATTTAGCAAGATATTTACTTGCTCTATTTTCCATACCTGCACCATTTAAGTTAACAAGTCTTCCTGTAATTAAGTTAATTGGGAAATCTTTCGCCCAATCTTGCTTACTTTGCTCAGAAATATATCTTGTATCAACTCTCCAGTGATTTGGTTTATCTGCAAAACTTGGATATTCTTTTGTTAAATCTGTTCTTGGTGAATGTAATGGTTCTCTATGTTTAGGAATTTCATCTGCCCATCCCCAAACTTTAGCTCTCGCTTTAGCATTTCCATAAGGAGCAATTCCAGCTTCCATACATTTTTCCGCAATAATATTTGATGTATCAACTTTCCAGTTTTTACCAATTTTAGATTTCTCTTCAGCTGTTAACTTGATTTTTAATACTTCTTCAATATTATCTTTTGTAATTTCTGGGTAACCATCTTTATTATTTGAATCTTTAGGTGCACTCCCTTTACCTGCAAGTAAATCTACACCATCATGTTCTAATCCAAATCTATTTCTGAATCCCATACCACCTTCTTTTACAGATCTGTTTATATTATATAAAACAGGACTTCCAGAATGTGATGTTGTCCAACAAGGCCATGGTAAACCATAGTACTCACCAGTCATTTCTCCATAACCTCTACCTGTAACTTGATCAAACATGTGCCAATTTTTTTGATGTTTTTTCAATCTATCAGCAGTCCAACCAGTTAATCCAATAGTTTTAATTGTTCTTGCTATCTCATTAGTTGCATCTTCAGGCCAAGTAAAGTCTTTACCTTTTCCCATTCCAGCAACAAATTGATCATAGAATCCAAATCTTTTTGCAAGTTCAAATAAAATATCTTGATCTGCTTTACACTCATACATTGGTTCAACAACTTTGTCTCTCCATTGAGCTGATCTATTTGTAGCAGTTAATGAACCTGAAGTCTCAAATTGAGTAGTTGCTGGTAAAAT
Source organism: Arcobacter siniprincipis (SeqCode) (assembly GCF_048571125.1). Taxonomy (NCBI): domain Bacteria; kingdom Pseudomonadati; phylum Campylobacterota; class Epsilonproteobacteria; order Campylobacterales; family Arcobacteraceae; genus Arcobacter; species Arcobacter siniprincipis (SeqCode). The sequence goes on from NZ_CP182343.1 coordinate 994,134, forward strand.
ATAAACATCATTTTGTTTATCAGTTATAATAGCACCTTCATTTACGAAAGGATCACAGAACACTGCAATTTCCAAATTATCAATTGCTTCTTTTACTTTTTTTGTTTGAGCTGTTGATGTAATACCATTACCCATAACAACTAAAGCTTTTAATCTTGTACCTGCATTATGAATTGCATCTTCACCTGGATTTTCACCTAAAACACCAGCCCACCATCTAGCTAAAGAGAAACCTTTTTTACCCATCCAAGAAGCATCTTTAAATCGACCTTGTAGCCAATCAAAATCTACACCCCAAGCATTAGCAAAATATTTCCATGAACCTTCAGATAAACCATAATATCCTGGTAATGAATCAGCTAAACAACCAAAGTCAGTCGCACCTTGAACATTATCATGACCTCTTAAGATGTTTGTTCCACCACCTTCTAGACCCATGTTTCCAAGAGCAAGTTGTAAGATTGGAGCCATTCTTGTATTTGATGTTCCATTTGAGTGTTGAGTTAAACCCATAGCCCAAATTAATGTTCCTGGCGTACTTTTTGCATATAATTTTGTAATTTGTACAATTAAATCTGCTTTTACACCTGTAACATCTGCAACTCTTTCAATAGGCCAATTCTTAGCTTCTTTCATGATTTCATCCATACCATAAACTCTATCATTAATAAAGTTTTTGTCATGCCAACCATTTTCGAAAATAATTTTTAACATTCCATACATAAATGGAATATCAGTCCCTGGTCTAATTTGTGCATATAAATCTGCTTTTGCAGCAGTTTTAGTAAATCTAGGATCTATTACAATAATTTTTGCGTTATTTCTCTCTTTTGCTTTTAAAAAATGTTGAAATCCAACTGGGTGGTTAACCGCAGGATTCGCTCCAAAAATTATAATCGCTTTTGCGTTTTGAATATCTCCTAAAGAATTTGTCATAGCACCATAACCCCATGTATTTGCCACACCGGCAACTGTTGAGCTATGTCAAATTCTAGCTTGGTGATCTATATTATTAGTTCCAAACATTGCAGCAAATTTTCTGTAATAATAAGCTTGCTCATTATTGAATTTTGCTGAACCTAAAAACATTGTTGAATCTGGTCCATCTTTTTTTCTTAAATCTTCAAGTTTTGAAGCAATACCGTCTAAAGCCTCATCCCAAGTGATTCTTTTCCATTGACCATCTTTTTTCACCATTGGATGTTTAAGTCTAACTTCTGATCTAACCATATCAATCATATCTGCACCTTTACAACAGTGCCCTCCAAGTGATACAGGGTGATCTTGAGCGACTTCTTGTCTTACCCACACACCATTTTGAACTTCTGCTATAACACCACAACCTACAGAACAAGCAGTACAAACAGATTTAACCATTTTTGAACCTGGAAAAGGATTTTTAATCTCTTCTTCAGTTGCTTTTCTTGTAGCTGTAGTACTTGCAAAAGATGATGTCACTCCAAATGCAGTAGCAACTGCAGCCATTTTCATAAATGACCGTCTACCTACTTTTGCATTTAGAGATTCATATGTATTTGCTGACATACTATACCCTTATATACTATCTTGCGTTCTTGTAATATTCTTCCCAAGCCGCAGTTTTTTTGTAAAGAATCTCTTTATTTCTAGATTCTCCCACAACAACACCATTATTACTATCATCTTGACCTGATGATTTGCCAGTAGCAGCCAATACAGTAGTACCTGTAACAGCTACAGCACCCGCAGTAATCATTGCAGTTTTTTTTGCAAATTCTCTTCTGCTTTTTTGCACGACTGACCTCCTTATAGAAATTAAGCCCCTTTATTAAGAGACTTTATAAAAAGAGTTAAACTCTCTTTATAAAATCTCTAAAAAAGGAAAAAGCTTTTTTAGACTTCTGTTTCAGAAGCAGAGACATTATCTATAGGACAACTCTCTTCTTTTTTTGGCCCTAAAGCTTTAAGAGCTTTGTTTTTTGCTCTTCTTTCTAATTCTGCTTCAGAGATTTCTTCAACTTCAACTTTTTTAATAATTCTTTCTTTTTTAGGTGCTTTTGAAACATCTAAATATAGTCTTTCAAAGGCAATAAATGAGTGTAAAACTATTATTACTTCTTTGAATATTTTCGAACTATTATGTTCAAAAACATCTTTTGCAAACTCTTCTATAAATTCATTTATAATTTCTGCAAAGATACAATGAACAGTATTTTCATACTCTTTTTCACCATTTGCAATTGCATCACATAATGAAGCCATCAATGAAAAAATAAAAGCTACTGAATCTTCATATTCAAAATAGTTTTTTTCATCTCGTCTTAATTTTGTTTTTGCAACGAATTGAATCATTTCAACTCTTTTTTTACCAGATTCAACACCTTCATCATAGTATGATGCAGTTATTCTTACTTTTTTTGTCAAAGGATTATGAAATAAATCATCATATTCTTGAACTAAAGCTACATTAGAAGTAGGGTCTAACATTTGGGAGATATTATTCAATGCTTGACCAGACTCTGCATCTAATGGATTCTCTTTTAAAATATTTATTAATCTAACCAATTCAAAATAGTTTTCACTTTTTGTGCTTACAAAAAAGAAGTTTTCGAATAGATTGTAATAAAGAGCTCTTGCTTTATTTACAGTTTTATTGTCTTGCATCATTTTGTCCTTCATTTTTTTTATCAAAATAACTTTGCATCATTATTTTTGGTTTACAATCAGCACAGCAGTATAAACTTCTCTCCTTTACTGGATCACTTGAGAAAATTGGACCCATTATTCCTGCTATTTTCTCAATTGATTTTGTTGTGGCAAACTCTTTTCCGCACTCAACACAGGCAAAAAGAGTATCTTTTGCTAAGATGTTTTCTTTAAACCAAGTAGGCTCTAAATGAATTACATCTCTTTCAATTGTTAAACAATCAGCTTCTGGGCATGAAACTTCACAGTAACCACATGATGTACATAAACTTGGATTTAATCTTAAAGTATTATCAGTGGCATCTGCTTGTAGTGCATCTACATTACATGCACCAACACAAACTAAACATAATGTACAGTTTGCTTCATTTACTTTTACAAGTCCATAATGTACATGTTCGCCTGTTTTAACAACACCTAAGTTATCTTCACCAACTATTTTTTGTAATCTATGTGAAAAGATTTCTCTTTTTTTAAGTTCATCTTGATTGAAATTAAAATAAGAACCTTCTATAAAAGATACTTCTTCTAATGCAATAATTAGTTCTTCCTCATTTGCTGCAACAATAATTGCATCTTTTGCATATTTTTTTTGATAAATATCATTTAATATTCTAATTGAATCACCAGTTCCTTTTGAGATAAAATCAGTATAAAAGACAACTTGAGAACCTGACATTTGAAGAAGTGTTAAAAGTGTTTCTTCATGTAAGAATTTTTCACCTTCTATTGCAAAAGGTAAAACATCTTCTTTTAATGGAACATCTAAATTATCAAGTTCCATTTTTGAAGGAAGAATTAAAGGATATTTATTTTTAAAGAATTTACTTAATTCATAAATTGATTCTTTATTTGATGGAGCATAATCTAGTGCTCCACTTGGACAAACAGATATACAACCACCACAACCATGACAATCAATCTGTGAAAATTCTAAGGTTTTTGTTTTGTCATCTTTAACAATGGCAACGGTTGGACAAACTTCTTCACATTTGCTACAAATTTCTTCTCTTCTTCCATCATATTGACAGATGTTTTTATCATAAGTAGTAAACTTTTTATATGAGTATGAAGTAATATTATCTTTTAGAGTATTTATTATATTTTCTAATGAAAATTTATTTGGGTCAAAAGTTCCACTTTGTTTTAATCCTTCTTCTTTAGCATCAAACCAAACTATTTGAGAGACATTTAAAGTTACATCTTTCCCTTCATCATCAACTACAACACTTAAGTTTCCAATATGTCCTGATATTGATTTTAATATATCTTCTTTTATATAAAAAAGATTGAAATCTTCATTTAAAGTTTTTGCAACAAAATTATCATGGTCTTCTTTGTTATTAGCTATTAAAAGAATATCTTTTGATATTTCTTGGTCATAAGAAATATCTTGTGCAAAATCATATTTTGTTGCTGCTATTTCATAAAGTTTTGATACATTTTGGATTTTTTCTGATAAGTTATCTTTTGAATTTTTAATGTAAAAATCAACTTCTTTTGCTGTTAATTCACTATTTATAAGGTTTGTATTTGATATTAAAAATGATTTATCTTGAACTTCATTAAGATCAGTTGTTACTAGTATTTCATCACTAACTGGAAACTCAAGTCCATTAGGATTGTAATAAATAAATTCTTGCATAAACTATGCCCTTTGGTAAAATATATTTTACCTAATTTTAGTTATTTACAATTAAATTTAACTTAAAAGGTAAAATATAATTTAACTTTTTAATATTGGGTGTTACTTTATGGTAAAGCTAATTTTTTTAATTATTTTAGTAAACTTTTGCATGATTAAAAGAATTCCTATAATACTATTTATACTTCTTATTTGTTTTTATTATTTTAAAGATGAAGTCTTTACAAAAAATACCATAGTAGTAGGTTCTTCATTGCCTAAAACAGGAATAATTAAATCTTGGGGTGAGTCTGTTATTGTAGGTGCAGATGTTTATTTTAAATATGTCAATGAAAAAAAACTATTAGGTAATAATAAAATAAAGTTTATAACCTATGATGATAAGTATGAACCAGAACTTACTAAGGATAATACTAATAAATTAATTTATGAAGATAAAGTCTTTGCCTTATTTGGTTTTGTTGGTACTCCTACTATTAAAAAAATCTTGCCAATTATTTACGATGAAAATATACCTTTTATTGCTCCTTTTTCCGGAGCATCATTTTTAAGAAATAATCAAAACGAAAATTTCATTAATTTTAGAAGTTCTTATAAAGAAGAGATTGAAGGTTTGCTTTATTATTTACATGATAAAAGAGATTTAAGAAAGATTGCTGTTTTTTACCAAAATGATGATTATGGAGAAGAGGGTTATATTTCACTTTTAAAAAGTTTGAGAAGTAGAAATTTATCTTTAGCAGCAGAAGGTTCTTATAAAAGAAATACTTTATCAATTACACATGCTTTTAATGAGATAAAAGATGCTAAACCAGATGCAATTATTATGATTGGTTCTTATCAAGCCAATGCTTTATTTGTAAAAAAAGCTAAAGCTAATAAAAACTTTAAAAATACAATTTTTTGTAATATCTCATTTGGTGATGCTAATGCAATGGTAAAAGAGTTGAAAAATTATAATTTAGATACTAAAGATTTAATATTTTCTCAAGTTGTTCCTAGCTATACAGATACTTCTATTCCAATAATAAAAGAGTATCAAACTTTAATGAAAAAATATCATCCAGAAGCTGAGTTGGGATTTATTTCTCTTGAATCATTTTTAGCATCTAAAGTTTTAGTTAATGCTATATCTAGAATAAAGGGTGAGAGAACAAGAGAAAAGTTAATTTCTTCTTTACAAAGTACTCCAAGTAATCTTTTAAAAGGTATTCCTTTAAAGTTTAAAGGTTCCCAACTTTTAAATAAAACTTATTTTTTTCAATTCAAAAAAAATAAGTTTGTTGAGATAAAATAATGAAAAATATATTTTCAAAAATAACAAATTATTTTGATAAGTTAAGCTTTTCATATAAAACTTATTTTTTAATTTTTATTATTGCAAGTGGAATGATTTGTATAGTCTTGTTATCTCAAATCTCTATTTTTATTATAAAGGAAGACTTTGATAAATTTTTTAATAAAAGAACAATCTCTTTAATAAAACTAGAAAATATAAAAGATACTTACGTAATTAATATACAGGATACCCTAAGAGAATTGGATAGCGGAAATCTTAATTTTAAACAAGCCGATGAAGTATTAATTTTGGGAAAACAAATAATTAGAAAGAATTGGGAATTATATAGAATACAAAGTGCTTTAAATACAGATGAGATGATTACTTCTTTTATAAAAAAGTTTATAATATCAAGAAGTAAAGATATAGATAGTGAACTTTTAAAAAATAATATTATTAAAAATATAAATACAAAAATGTCAAGTATTGAAAGTGCTTTAAATAGTATCCATACTAAACCTAATTCTGAGCAATTAGATGATTTAAATTTAGATATTAATTCCATATCGATATATATAACAAGTTTGATAAACTATGATTTATCAATTGCAATAAATGAAAAAAATGATACTCAAAAAGTATTTAATACTATTATTATTTTTTCTATTATTTCAATATTTTTAGTTTTTGTATTTTCCATACTTTTATCAATTTTTGTTACTAATGATTTTAAACAATTAAATGATTCGCTAGAAAAAAATGTTGATGAAAAAACTAAAGAGTTAATAACTTTAAATGAACTTTTAGAGAAAAAGATTTCAAAAGAAGTTCAACAAAATAGAAAGAAAGATATTATTATGTTTCAACAAGCTAGATTTGCAAGCTTAGGTGAGATGCTTAATAATATAGCTCATCAGTGGAGACAACCTTTAGGGTCAATTACAATGATAGTGCAGAGTTTTCAAACAAAAATGCAATTAGGTAAATTGACTGATGAGTTTATTGATGATAAAGTAAATGATGCTTTATTACTTGCTAATAATATGTCAAATACTTTAGATGATTTTAAAAACTTCTTTTCACCTGATAAATCTAAAATAAAATTTGATATAGAAAAGTGTATTGAGCACTCAATTGAGTTATCAAAATATCTTCTTTCAAAGGAGAATATCAAGATTGAACTTATAATAAAAGATAAAATTACTTTAAATAGTTTTTATAATGAGATTTCCCATGTATTTTTAAATATTATTTCAAATTCAAAAGATGCTTTATGTTCTAATGTTGATAAAAATGATAGAATTATTAAAATTATGGTTAGTAAATATAAAAATAGAGCAATGATTAATATGTTAGATAATGGAGGTGGAATTCCTCCAGAAATCGTTCCAAAAATTTTTGAACCTTATTATACAACTAAATACAAAAGTGCAGGTACGGGAATAGGGCTTTATATGTCAAGACAAATTATTGAAAAACATATAAATGGTTCAATTAGTTATAAAAATATTGTACATAAAATTAAGGACAATAAAAACTATAATTGCTCACTTTTTACAATAAAAATACCAATAAATGATGAAGACAAAAACGCAGAATAAAACTTAAGTATTTTAAAAGGGTTTGTAAATAAAAAATTTGTTTAAATATGCTTTTTTGCATATTTAAACTTTAAAAGAAATCTATTAAAGACTTGTAACTTCGTCAAAATTTCTTTTTGCTCTTTTTACGAACTCTTTTCTTTTTTTATGAAATAACTCATGTTGAGTTCTTTTTTTATGTTCTTTAGGTTTTTCTACATTTAATAATGCTCTTTCTAATTCAATAAAAACTTTTAATAATATTGCACTGTTTTTATAAAAATCACTCTCTTCATGTTTATAAACATCATCAATAAATAAATCAATAAATCCATTTAAAATATTTGAAAAACACTCTAAAACTAAGGGGTTTTCAATGTTTTTGAAATCTTCTTCGATTAGTTTTTGAATAAAGTTCAATATAAAACAGATATGATCTTCTGCATCTTTAAAACTTATTGTATTTTTTCTGAAAGTTGATTTTAATACTATATTAGTCATTTCAACTCTTTTTTTGCCATCATCTCTATCTTCATTATAATAAGAAGCTGTTACAGGGATATAACTTGTACTTGGACTAAAGAAAACTTGATTGTTTTCTTCTTTTAATCCATGAAAACCTTTATCTTTTAAAAATTCATTCATTTTATTTAATGCTTCTTTACTATGTTCATCAATTGGACTACTTGATAATAGTTCAATTATTTTTTCTATATTTTTATACTCTTTATTATCATCTATAAATGAAAATAATGAACAGAACAATCCATAATAGATTGCTCTTGCTTTATTTAATTCTTCAGTTTTCATACTCTTTGATTCCTTATTTCATCATTTGCAAACATAACTTTTGGTTTACAATCTTCACAGCAATATAAAGTTTTTTGTTTTATAGGATTATTTGCAAAAATTGGAGACATTATAGTTGCGATTTTTTCTACTGCCTTTTTAGTTGCAAACTCTTTACCACATTCAGTACATGCAAAAAGTTCATCTTGAGCTACTACTCTTTCTAAAAACGACTGGCTATTTAATTCAATTATATCTTGCTCAATTGTTAAACAATCTTTTTCTGGACATGAAAGTTCACAATATCCACATCCCGTACAAATTAATGGATTTAATCTTAGTGTATTATCTTCTGGATATGCCTTAAGGGCATCGACATTACAGGCTCCAACACATGATAAACATAAGGTACAGTTATCTTGATTTATATTTACTTTTGCATAATGAACATTTTCACCAGTTTTAACAATACCTAAATCATCATTTCCCACAAGAGATGATAATCTAACAGCAAAAGCTTCTCTTTTCCTTTCATCTTCTTGATTATATGAAAATGTAGAACCATCAATTAAATCAACTTCTTCTAAGGCTTGTGATAACTCATCTTCATTTATTGCTACATATATAGCTTTTTTGCCATATTTTTTAGTATAAATATCATTTAAAATTCTAATAGCATCTGTACTTCCTTTAGATAAGAAGTCAGTATAAAATATAACTTGAGAACCACTTTCTTGTAGAATTGTTAAGAATGAAGTTTCATGTAAAAACTTTTCTCCATCTATTTTAAAAGGAAGTACATTTTCTTTTAGTGTTATATTTAATTGTGAAAGATTTATCTTTTGGGGAAGAATTAAAGGAATATTACCTCTAAACTTTTTTGCCATTTCATATATAGAATTTCTATTAATTGGGGCATAATCAAGCGCTCCAGAAGGACAAATTGAAATACATCCACCACATCCCTGGCAATCAATTTGTGAGAATTCCAAATGTTTTTTTTCATCAATTTTTATAATTGCAGTAGTGGGACATACTTCTTCACATCTTCCACAAACTTCTTCTCTTCTTTCATGATATTGACATATATTAGCATCGTATGTAATGAATTTTTTATACTCATACTCTTCAACATTTTTTCTTAAAACACTTAGCACTTCATCAATAGAAGATCCTTTTGGATCAAATCCTCCACTTTGTCTTAATCCTAATTCTTTAATATCAAACCATACAATTTGATCAACTTTTAAAGTGACATCTTTTCCCTCATCATCCACAATAACTGTTAAATTACCAATATGACCAGAAATTGATTTAATTATATCTTCACTTATTCTAAACATATCAAATTCATCTGAGTCTGTTTTTGAAATAAATTCTTTTGAATCATCATCATTTGCAATTAATAATAATTTATTTCCTATTTTTTGTGTATAAATGACATCTTGAGCATTATCAAATTTAACTGCAGCAATTTCATAAAGTTTATGAACATTTTGTATTTTTTTTGAAATCGAATCTTTTGTATTTTTAATATAAAAATCAATTTCGTCAGCACTTACTTCGCTATCTACTTCAGCACTATTTGAAATTAAGAATTTAATATCCTTTGTTTTCTCTATATCATTTGTAACAAATATACTTTCAGATAAAGGGAAATCCAACCCATCAGGGTTATGATATACAAACTCTTGCATATTTAGCCTTTCTTTTATAAATATAAGAAAAAAACCTCTCAAAAAAGAGAGGAATTTTAAAGTTTTTAAAGTTTTTTATCTTTTTTAAGTTCTTTGTAAAAAGTACTATGAAGAATTTCTACTTCTTCTTCTTCTTTATAACCACTTATTATGCTATGAATTGCACCTTTAATTGCAAATACTGACATATAAATATGTGTCATAAATAATGCTGCAACTGCAAATCCTAATATATTATGAATAATTGCACTTGCTCTTAATAAATCAATTTGTGTTAATCCAAGTGAGGCTATAAATTCTATTTTAAAATCTTGGAAAAACATTATTGCACCTGTGATTATCATTACGATTCCACCAAATGTACAAATGTAAAACCACATCTTTTGTCCAGCATTAAATCTTCCTGCTGGAATAGGGTCTTTTCTTTTGTTTAAATATCCACCAAGTATCATCATCCATTTTATATCATCACTTGTTGGAAGCATATCTTTAAACCACATCATTAGCATAGGAATTACTGAAATCACAAATAGTATTGTTGCTATTGAATGGACATCTTTACAAAATCTTATAAATTCTCCACCACCTAATGTTGTTCCAAATACGATTGCAAATCCTGTTGGGACAATTAAGATAAATGCTATTGCTGCTATTGTGTGTATTATTCTATTAAAGATAGAAAAAACATAAATTTTTTTTCTATCATGAGAAAAAATCATTGGTCCTATAATTTTATAGTGTATAAAAAAGACTGTTGGTACTCCTAATAATACGCCTAAGAATATAGGTTTAAAATATGTGCTTTGTAATAAAGTAAACCATTTACCTAAATGTAAAGATCCTTCTTTATCATATGCTAAAATATTTGGAATTAAATCTTTCCCAAATATTGCACTTTCACTGGCAAATGCCAGTGAACTTAGTGCTAAAAAGATTATTAATATATTTTTTAGTTTCATATTAACTCTTTCTTTATGATTTATATGCTGAACTCCATGCTCTTGTTGTCGCAGCATGGTTATGTCCTCTTGATAGAACTCTTTGTCTAAATATTTCAGAAACTTTTTCTGAGTCTCCTACTAATAATGCATTTGTAGAACATACTGCTGCACACATTGGTACTTTACCTTCTGCTATTCTATTTTGTCCGTAAAGTTCTCTTTCGTGTTCACTGTTTGTTTCTAATGGTCCTCCTGCACACATTGTACATTTATCCATTGCTCCTTTTGCTCCAAATGCTCCATCTCGTGGGAATTGTGGTGCTCCAAATGGGCATGCATATAAACAATATCCACATCCGATACATTTATTTTTATCGTGTAGTACTATTCCATCTTCTCTTATGTAAAAACAATCCACAGGACATACTTGTTCACATGGTGCATCTGTACAATGCATACAAGCTATTGATAATGAATATTCTAAATTTTCAATACCTTCGTTTAATGTTATTACTTTTCTTCTACTTATACCTGTTGGTAGTTCATGTGCTTCGGAGCAACCAACTGTACAAGCAAAACACTCAATACATCTATCTTCATCACAATAGAATTTCATTCTTGCCATTTCTCTCATCTCCTAGTCCTTTGCTTTCACAATTTTACATAATCCAGCATTGAATTCTGGTATTTGAGTAATGATGTCAAATCCATAGTTTGTAATTGTGTTTGAACTTTCACCTATTGCATAAGGTTTCGTTCCTTCTGGATAATTTGCACTCATATCAAAACCTTGCATTACACCTGCAAAGTTATATGGTAATGCGATTCTATCTGGCGTAACTCTATTACTGTATTGAGCTTTTACTTTAATTTTTGTTCCTTGAGGTGAATGTAACCACATCATATCACCATCTCTTAATCCATGTTCTGCTGCTAACTCTGGATTTATGTTTGCAAACATTTCAGGTGTAATATGAGAAAGATATTTACTTGTTCTTTCTATCATACCTGCTCCACTTAGGTTTACTACCCTCATAGTTACTAACATAGTTGGAAACTCTTTTGACCAATCTTGAGCCATTTGCTCTGATTTAAATCTCACATCAACTCTAAAGTTATTTGTTTGATCCTCATATGTTGGATACTTTCTAACTAAATCCATTCTTGGAGAGTGAATTGGTTCTCTATGTTTTGGTATTGGATCTGGGAATGTCCATACAATTGCTCTTGCTTTTGCATTTCCATATACACATACTCCAGCCTCATTACATTTTTCTTGAATAATTCCACTTAGGTCAACTTTCCAGTTTGCACCCATTTTTCTTTTTTCTTCTTGGGTTAATGTAATTCCTAAAACTTTTTCTATATTAGCTTTTGTAATTTCTGGATATCCACCTTTGATTTTAGAACCTTTTACACTTACTCTTTCATCTGGTAATTGTGAAACTCCATCATGTTCTAACCCAAATCTATTTCTAAATCCCATTCCACCTTTTAACATTGGTGTATCTACATCGTATAATATTGGACTTCCTGGGTGTTTTGTGTCCCAACTTGGCCATGGTAATCCATAATATTGACCTTTCATTTTCCCCGAACCTTTTAAAGTTATTGGATCAAATAAGTGCCAATTCTCTTGATGTTCTTTCAATCTTTTTGCTGTCCATCCACCAAGTCCAATTGTTTTTACTGTTCTTGCTAATTCATCTGATGCATCATCTGGCCAATTAAAGTCTTTTTTTACTACTTTATATTCACCATCAACAACATTCATTTTCATTGCTTTTACATATTCATCATAAAAACCAAATTTTTTAGCAAATTCAAACATTACTTCATGGTCAGTTTTACTTTCATATAGAGGATCAACAATTTTACTTCTCCATTGTGAAGATCTATTTGTTGCAGTTACACTTCCTTCTGTTTCAAACTGTGTTCCTACAGGTAATATATAAATATTATCGGTTTTATTTGTTATTACGGCTGCTTCATTTACAAATGGCTCTGCAATTACTAATAAGTCTAATTTATCAAGTGCTTCTTTTACTTTTGCAGTTTGTGCCATTGAAGTAATACCAGTACCTTGAACCCATAAAGCTCTAATAGGACTTGAAGAATATGTTTTTTCTTCTTGTAATACACCTTGCCACCATTTAGCAAGTGAGAATCCTTTTTCATTCATCCATTTTGGTGAGTGAAATCTTCCTTGTAACCAGTTATAATCAACACCCCATGCTTTCGCATAATATTTCCAAGATGCTTCACCTAATCCATAATATCCTGGTAAACTATCGGCTAGACAACACATATCAGTAGAACCTTGAACATTATCATGTCCTCTAATAATATTACATCCTCCACCTTCTTTACCCATGTTTCCTAATACTAGTTGAAGTATTGGTAGAATTCTTGTATTTGATGTCCCAGTACTATGTTGTGTAATACCTAATGCCCAAACAACTGTAGTTGGTTTTGTTTTTGCTAAAAGTGTTGCTAAGTGTATAATTTTTTCAGATGGAATTCCAGTAACATCTGCTGTTTCTTCTGGTGTCCATTTTTTAGCTTCTTTTCGTACTTCTTCCATACCATATACACGACTATCAATAAATTTTTTATCTTCCCAACCATTTTTAAAAATGATATGTAATAGTCCATAAATAAATGCTACATCTGTACCTGTTCTTATTCTTAAATAATGATCTGCTTTTGCTGCAGATTTTGTATATACTGGATCAACAACTATTAGTTTTGCATTATTTCTATCTTTTGCTTGAAGAAAATGTTTAAATCCAATTGGATTTGCAACAGCTGAATTTGCTCCAATCATTAAAATTGCTTTAGAGTGTCCGACAACATCACCAAAATGATTTGTCATAGCGCCATAACCCCATGTATTCGCCACACCGGCGACAGTTGCACTATGTCAAATTCTAGCTACGTGATCGATATTATTCGTACCCCACATTGCAGCAAACTTTCTAAAATAAAAAGCTTGTTGTAAATTAAATTTTGCTGATCCTAAGAACATTGCTGCATCTGGACCATTTTCTTTTCTAAAAGTTAACATTTTCTCAGAAATTTCATCAATTGCTTGTTTCCAAGAAATTCTTTGCCATTTCCCTGCCACTTTTTTAAGTGGATGTTTTACTCTTTGTTTACTTTTTACTAAATCTATTTGATCTATACCTTTACAACAATGACTTCCTTCACTTATAGGATGGTCTTGTGCTACATCTTGTCTTACCCAAACTCCGTTTTGTACTTCAGCTACGATTCCACATCCTGCCGAACATATACTACAAATAGTTTTGACTTTTTTTGATCCTGGGAAAGGATTTTTTACTTCATCTTCTGTTGCTTTTCTTACTGTATCTGTAGATGCGAACATTGATGTTGCTCCTACTCCTGCACCAATTGAAGCAAGTTTTAGAAAGTTTCTTCTTCCCATTTTCAAAGATATGTCGTTAAGTTCATTTTTGCCCATTATCTTTTACTCCTTAATAACTAGCTTTATAAAAAGCTTTCCATTCCTCTGTCTCTTTGTATAAAATCTCTTTTTTATTAGATTTTCCTACAACAACACCATTTGAACCATCACTTGTATTATTCTTAGTACTAGCCATTGCAACAGTTGCACCAGCAGCAGCTACAAGTGCGCTTGCACTCAGAGTTTTTTTAATAAAACTCCGTCTATTATCTTTCATGGTTTCCTCCAGATATTTTTTTCTTTAACATCTATAATATGCTATTTTTGCATATTAGTATTTAAAAAAATAATTTAAAAAGTTTATCTTTTCCCTAATATAAATAATATGCTATTTTTGCATATTACTATTTGAAAAAAAATAATTTAAAAAAGCTTATCTTTCTTTGCCATATCTAATATGCAAAAATAGCATATTAGTATTAAAAGATAAGATTTAATCGCTCTTTAAATACTATAAAATAGACACATAGATAAAATAAATTTTACACACATTTAAAAAGTAATTTTAAAATCTCTTTGGTAAAACTTTATTTACCGAATTTTATTGCTAAAATTCTTAACTTACACTTAAAAGTTAAAATTTAATTTACCAAATTAATTAAATCTTTAATTTAAGTAACAAAACAGCTTTAAATTTAATATCAGTATTTAATTATTTATCTAGTAAAATATACAATGGTTAAAAACTTTTAGTACTAATTCCAATTTTAAATATACAATATTTAATTTTTTAAGAAAAAGAATACACGGGTTTTACTATAAAACTTGGGAATCAGTGCCAAAAGCTGGAATAATTAAATCTTGTGGAGAGTCTGTCATTGGTGGAGACAGTTTTTGGCTTAATTACTATGAATGTACAAAGTTTCCAATCAAAATTATAATTGTTCACTCTTTACAATTAAAATACCAATAAATGATGAGGACATAGATGAAAAATAGAGATTTAGGAATCTTAAGAGATTTTAATATTTTGTATTTAGAAGACGATGAAAATTTATTAAAACATACATCTGATGTATTAGAAGATTTTGTAAATAATATATTCCTTGCAAAAACTTCATGTGAAGCAATGGAAATTTTATTAAATAAAAAAGTTGATGCTATAGTTACTGATATTTTATTAGAAGATGAAAATGGAATTGATTTTTTAAATCATATAAAAAGCAAAAACATTAATATTCCTACTATTCTTACAACTGCTCATACAGATACAAATTATTTACTTGATGCAATAAAACTAAAAGTTGAGAATTATATAGTTAAGCCGATAAATATAAAAGAGTTACTTAATACTTTACATGATATTTTATTGCCAATTGTTCAACAAAAAGAGATACAAAAAAGTAGAAGTGTTATAAGAACAATTGCTGCAATTACTGATAGTAAGCAAGTGGCTATTGTAAAACATATTATAAATAATTTAGATAATGAAAGTCATTTTACAGCTTCATATACAGATATTATGGAAGAGTTTTGTATATCAAAACCAACTTTAATAAAGCTCTTTAAAGAGCTTTCAGAGAAAAATATTTTAATAAAAGTTCAACATAAAACTTATAGGTTCAATGCTCCTTCTTTGGAGAGTTTATAAAAAAAACTACAAGTACGAAAATATTTAAGTGATAAAAGAATTAAATATTTTTTAATATTTTTATAAAAAGAGTTAGAAAAAGCTCTTTTTCTTTATCGCTAAGAATTGAAAAACAATTATTTTCATAAGTCAGAATATCTTCAAATACTTTTCTACAAATCTCTTCTCCTAAAGGGGTTATTTGTACTAATTTACTTCTTTTATCATATTCATTGTCAAGTCTAATTATAAACTTTCTATCTTCAAGTTTTTTTAATACTTTAGTGATTGCTGCTGAAGAAAAAATTAATTTTTCACTTAATTTTTTTGGAGAAATTGTTTGTTTTTCATCTCTAAGAGCTAAAATAGTAATCAGTGCATCAGTTTCACTATCACTTAAATTATAATTGCTATCTTCAATTTTAGAAATGTTTTTTTGTATTTTATTGTATGCCAAATAAAAAGGGAAAGTTAATTTTAATACTTCACTAAGGGGTGAAAGTACTATTTTCTTGTGTGCTGTAATATCTGCATTAAGGTCATTTATATTCATAAAAAATTATACCTTAATTTTGATAAATAAAACTTAACTAAAAAGTAATTTACTAGTAAGGTACTTGTAAGCCTCTTATTGATATTATTCCATGATTATTGAGAATAAAAATATGTATATATTGATTATATAAAGGAATAAAATGGAGAAAAAAGAAAGTTGCTGTATTTCATCAGAGTGTGATTATACAGATATTTCAAAATTAATGTTAAGATTTACAGTTGGTTTTTTACTTTTGTTTCATGGAATGGCTAAAATAAATTATGGTATATCATTTATAGAAGAATTATTGGCTAGTAAAGGACTACCAACTATTATTGCTTATGGTTCATATATTGGTGAGATTGTTGCTCCCATAATGTTAATAATAGGTTTTAGAGTAAGAATAGCTTCTATAATTATTTTCTTTACATTAATTATGGCAGTTTTTCTTGGACATTTAGATGACTTTTTTACATTATCAGAAGTTGGCGCATGGGCAATGGAAGTTCAAATATTTTATCTTATGGGTTCTTTAGCAATTTTTTTACAAGGTGCTGGGAAATATAGTATTGATGGCTGTACTAAGAATAAATAATATATAAAAAAAGCTTCACTTTAAAGGTGAAGCTTTTTTATTTTGTATATTTTGATGTAGATAAAACAACACCTTCATATGAAGTTGTTTTAATAGCTGCTAATATATCAGCTAGCTTAACTTTATCATCATAAATAACGGTTGCTTTTTTTGTATTTAGTTTAACACTAACTTTTTCTACACCATCAACTTTTTTAATGGCTTTTTTTACAGCAATAGTACATAAAGGACAATGCATTTTTTCAACTTTTATAATGCTAATATTTGAAGCAAAAATAAAAGAACATAAAGATAAAAATAAAATAAGTGTTTTCATATTCAATCCATAAATAGTGGTATTAGTTCAGGGTATAGTAATAAAAAAAAGATTAAAGAAAAAAATAGTGTTGCAAAGATAATGTGTATTGTTCTTTGTTTTTTTGTACATTTACATGATATTTTCTTTTTAAATCTTTTAACTGCAAAAAACAACAGTGCAAAGGTTATTATAACCATTGGAATTCTTAAAAAATCAAGCTCAGTAAAATAGGTCAATACTCCACTTGATATTCCAAAAAATAAGAATAAAAATGCTGGTAAACAGCATAGTGTTGATAAAAGGGCAGTTATTACTGCTCCTATTATCGGAATATTTATTTTATTCACTTATGTTCTTGCGAAATATAGCTATAAGAGAAGTTTTTCGCATCATAATAATCTAATGGATCTTCTCCATTTTCTGCATATGGATATCCTAACATATTAAGTGGATATTGTGCAGGTTTTGGATTTAGTACGAAATCTCTTGCGTAGTTAAATGCTACCCAATTCATTTCCCAATTTCCAAACATGAATTTTTTTGCATCTTTTACTTTTTGATCTTCATTTGTAAGTTTTTCTGCAAGTCTTACTTTTGTAACATCAGCAGGATCAGCAGGAACCCATCCTAAACCACTTATATAAAATTCAGCACGACAATGTTGACCACCAGTTATTTTTGCTAAACCATTTTCATCTGCTTTACCACAAGCTTTTGCGATTTTTGATTTACCAACTCTTATTCCAAATACTTCTCTTGCTGGAATATTTGCATTTCTAAGTAGTGTTACAAATACAGAACTAATATCTGTACATTTTCCACCATAAATTTTTTCTTCGATTGCTTTTTTAGCATCAC
This sequence comes from Arcobacter siniprincipis (SeqCode), assembly GCF_048571125.1. NCBI lineage: Bacteria > Pseudomonadati > Campylobacterota > Epsilonproteobacteria > Campylobacterales > Arcobacteraceae > Arcobacter > Arcobacter siniprincipis (SeqCode). The sequence continues at coordinate 1,012,093 of NZ_CP182343.1, forward strand.
CAACTCCACAACCAATTACACTATTATCTCTGTACATAGTTGTAACTGTCCAATCATAGATTGCTTTAGCTTTTTCAAGTGGAGTTTTTGCATCTTTGATTATATTATCAGTAAATGCTTTCATTTTATCACTTACTGGAATATGTTTAGTTCCTTCTAAGAATTTTTGAACATCTTTAGGATAGTTCATATTATTTTTAGCAAGTTTTAGATTATGTTCTTTTTGCATAGTTACCATGTCAATTTTAACAGTTAAGACTCTTGTTTCAGTCCCTTTGTTCCATTTTACATAAAGTACTTTTGTATCATAATCATTTTTTGCTATATATGCTTCTGCATAGTTTCCTTCATATTTTAAGTTTGCAACTTTTTGATAAGTAGAATCTAAAGGAAGTGGAACCCATAGTTGAGTCTCTTCATCACTTGGTTTGATTTCAAATTTATTTGTAATTGTAAATTTTCTAGTTCCTTCTTTGATTCCAAAAGCGTTTGTTTCTTTTGCACTTAAAAAGCTTGGACTTACAAGCATAGTTGTAGTAAGTAGTGCTGAACCTTTTAAAAATGTTCTTCTTTCCATGGATAATAACCTCTAATAGTGTTTTGTTCTATCAAGAGATAAAGTAAATAAATTCACATTAACTCAAACCATAACCTATGGTCTTGAACTATATTTATCTTGAAATATTATTGTAAGCTTCATAAACAAGTGCTTAAAAAGTAAAAAATATTTGACCTAGTTTAAACATTTATTAATATAATGAAGCGTAAAATTATTTTATATTAAACTATGTATTAGTTATACAAAAAGGTATAAAATGAAAACTATGAAAAAAACTCTATTTTTAAAATCAGATAAAATCGGTGATGGTGAATTAGGCTCAATGCTAACAAAAGGCTTTTTAAGTGCAATTCTTGAACAAGAAAATACACCTAAATCTATTATTTGCGTTAATAGTGCTGTTCTTTTGACTACAGAAAAAGAAGATAATGAGATACTTATTATCTTGAAAAAGATAGAAGAAAAAGGTGTTAAAATCTACTCTTGTGGAACTTGTCTTGATTATTATAATAAGAGAGATGATTTAAAAGTTGGAGTTGCTGGTAATGCAATGGATATTGTAAACTCTCTTCTAAGTGAAGATATAGTTACTTTTTAATTAATTTAATCAGCAGAGATTTTTCTCTGTTGATTAAAATCATATTTATTGAATAATCTCATATCCACAAAGAGCTGCACCAATTGCTCCTGTTAATTGAGGATATTTAGATGGAATAATAGTTTTTTCCAATTTTTCAGATAATAACTTTACTAAGAAATTATCTAAAGCACCTCCACCTGTAAAGAGTATAATCTCACTTTTACAAGCAAACTTGCTAGCCATAGATGCAAGTCTTGAAGCTATTGATTCATGTACTGCATAACAGATATTTGAAGCACTCTCTCTTTTTGCAATCAATGAAACTACTTCTGATTCTGCAAAAACAGCACACATACTTGAAATAGATAATTTTTTATTAGCATCAAATCCAATCTTTGAAAATTCATCTAGATTTAGACCCATTCTGTTTGCGGCTATTTCTAAAAACTTACCAGTTCCCGCCGCACATTTGTCATTCATCTTAAAATCTACAAAACCTCCACTTTTATCTAGAAGTATTACTTTACTATCTTGTCCTCCCAAATCAATAACCATTTGGGCATTGTTATTAAAAAAATATGCGCCTTTTGCATGTGCTTTTATTTCGCTTATTACAGGACATGAGAAGGTTTCTTCTATCATGTGTCTACCATATCCTGTGGAAACTAACATTTTTATATCTTTATCTTTTAGATATTTTTTTACTATTTCATCTTGATTTACAATAGTTGGAATAACACTCATTTCAACTATTTCTTTTTTTTCATTGATTCCACAAATTTTTGTATATGTGGAACCAACATCAACTCCCCAATACATTAGCTTTTTGATTTTAATTTAGTTGCTTTTTTCTTAAAAGAGATACTTTCTAAGAAAGCTTCAACTCTTGTTTTTATTTGTCCTGCATCTTCAGGAGAATAGTCTGATTCAATCACTAAACAAGGAATTCCAGCTGCTTCTAAAGCTTCTGTTACTAGGAAAGACTCTACATTATATGTATGGCAAAAAGATAGTGTATAATATATAACTCCATCTGCTTTTCTATCTTTGTACATTTTTAAGATTTTGTCAATTCTTGGTGTATTTGGAGTAAAACAGGCACAATCAACTGCACTATATCTTTTCATAAGTTCACTCATCAAATCATCTTCATTTTTGATATTATCGATATCTACATTGTCTTTATAATATCTATGTCCAATACATGACTCTTCATTTATAATAGCACCACCTGAACTTTCAACAGCAGTGTGAAGTTTCCAATTTGGTGGAGCAATAGGAGTTCCTAAAATCATAAGTCTTGGAGTATCTTTTTCAAATACTGAAATCTTATCTTCAACTCTTTTTTCTAATTCATCACAAAGTTCATTTACTTTTTGTGTATATCTTTTTGAATCATCTAAAAATCCCATTTGTGTAACAAATAGTGCATCTTTTCCTGTTATTGGCATAACTTCTGGATTTAGACCTCTTAGAGAATCAAGTCTTAAAAGTGCTTTTCTTTTTTCATTTATAATTCTTGTACCTTCTAACATCTCTTCAAGACTTAGTTTTTTTCCAGTAACTTCTTCAATATGTTCTTTAAATTCTCCTATCTCTTCTTTCCACATTTTTAAATCTTTATCTCTTTTCATATGTGGAATATTCATAACATGTACTGGATGATGTTTATTTAGTATTTCCCATGTTTTTTTCTTAGCTTCACAGGTTGTTTCGCCGTAAATAAAATCAGCAGATTGAGTATAAGCACAGGTTCTTTGAAGTTTAAATCCATGAGCTGATTTGATTAAAGGACAGATATTTCTAGGAAGTTCAGTCTCAGCATCTGCTATTGTTGCAGGGCTTCCTCCACATAAACCAAAACATGCACCACCAGCTCCTACAATAATCTCTTCTGGTACAAAGATACAAAATGTACCAACAGCTGGTTTCTTTTGCTTTTTAAGTTCATTGATTTCAGCGATTCTTTGACCTTGGATTTCACTCATAAACCAATCAAAGTATTTCATACCCTCTGGTCTATTTTTTTGAGACATAAATTGAGCCCTATAAGATTCAAGTCCCATATTCATCATTTTTGCATGTCTATCAACATCAACATTAATTTCTGAAAGTAATTTTCTGTGTTCTTCTACACTCATAATTTTTCCTTGTATTATAATTATTATTTATACATGAAAAAAAAGAAAATATTATAAACAAGCTTTTAAATCATGTATGTCTAAGCCTTAGACCGCAAAAAGCAAAAAATTTAATATTATTTTATAAGCTTAAATTTTACTTATTAAATAAAACTATATTCCATTCTTAATAAACAAGAGCTTAAAAAGTAAAAACAATTTTACTAATGTTAAATCTATATTTAACTAAAAAAAGATATAATCACACTAATTAATTTGCATTAACTCATGGGTTGGGTTTACATAAGATGTGATACTTTCTATTTCTACATAAACTAATCCATTAATGCATTCACAAGGGAAATAATGAACAACAGATATAAATTAACAAAATTTGTTCAAGCTGCTGGTTGAGCTGCAAAGATGGGTCCGGGTGATCTTAAACAATCTCTTTGTAATCTTAGACCGACAGATGAAAAAGTTTTAGTAAGTTTTGAAAATAGTGAAGATGCTTGTGTTTACCAAATAAGTGAAGACAATGCCTTAGTTCAAACACTTGATTTTATTACTCCAGTTGTTGATGATCCTTATATTTATGGGAAAATAGCTGCTGCAAATTCACTTAGTGATATTTTTGCTATGGGAGCTGAAGTAAAAACTGCTATGAATATAGTCGGTTTTGATGCAAAAAACCATGGAAGAGAAGTATTAGCAGAAATTTTAAATGGTGGAAATGAAAAAATAAAAGAGTGTGGTGGAGTTTTGATGGGTGGACATACTATTGAAAGTCCAGAAATGTATTATGGCTTATCAGTAACAGGTATGATTCATCCAAACAAAATATATAGAAATAATACTGCAAAAATAGGGCATGTATTGGTTCTAACTAAACCAATAGGAATGGGTATTTTAACTACAGCTATTAAAAGAGATTTATTAAGTGAAGAAAGAACATTGGAAGCTATAAAAATAATGGAGACATTAAATTATTTGCCATCAAAGATATTACGACAATATGATGTGAGCTCTTGTACAGATATTACTGGGTTTGGACTAATTGGACATGCCTTTGAATCAACAAATCCTACAACTACATTTGCAATACATTGTGGAGAAGTTCCTGTTATAAAAGATGCTTATGAATTAGCTGAACAAGGTGTGGTTCCTGGTGGTTCTAAGAGAAATTTAAAGTATCTTGAAGATAAGATGACAGTAATGTGTGCAGATGAAAAATGTAAACTTATGTATTGTGATGCTCAAACTTCAGGCGGCTTATTAGTTGCTATGGATAAAGATGATGCAAAAGAGTATATAAAAAAAGTAGAAGAGTTAACTTATGGTTATGCTGCAATTATAGGGGAAGTTATTCCAAGGGGAGTTACACCAATTATGATTTATTAATTGGCGAGAAGATGAAGGAATCGAACCTCCCACGGCGTATTACACATAAACCGTCAATCAGGGTTGAAGCCTGTGGTGCCCACCAGGTACACTTATCTCCCAAAGTAAGTGGGAATCTTACATTAAATATTTTTAAAAACATCTGAAAGGGTCAAAATGAGTTTACTCAAGGCTATTCCAAAAATTGATAAGTTTGTATCAAAGAAGAATTTTGATGGATATTCAATTAACTTAATTACTAAAATATCACAAGTGATAATTGAGAACTTGAGAAGTGAAATACTTCAAAAAAATATTAGTGAAATAAATGAAGATAAATTAGTAGAAGAAGTTCTTAAAACATATGAAGAATTAGTATCTCCTTCTTTACAAAAAGTTATAAATGCTACAGGAATAATAGTACATACAAATTTAGGTAGAAGTTTATTGAGTAAACAAAGTTTAGAAAAAGCTATAGAAATAGCAACTTCATATAATAATTTGGAATATGACTTAAAAAAAGGTCAAAGAGGTGAGAGATATGCCCATATTGTAAAAACATTACAAGCTTTGACTGGATGTGAAGATGCAATAGTTGTAAATAACAACGCAAGTGCAGTTTTTCTTATCATGAATACTTTTGCTAAAAATAAAGAAGTAGTAGTAAGTAGAGGAGAACTAGTTGAAATAGGTGGAAGCTTTAGAGTTCCAGAAGTTATGGCTCAAAGTGGTGCAATTTTAAAAGAGATAGGAACTACAAATAAAACTCACTTAAGAGACTATGAAAACGCTATCAATGAAAATACTTCTATGCTTATGAAAGTACATAAATCAAACTATACTATTGAAGGATTTAGTAGTGATGTGGAGTTTGAGGATATAGTAAAAGTTGCTTCACAAAATGAGGTAATAGATTATTATGATATGGGAAGTGGACATATGATTGACTTACCTTTTAATCTATCAAGTGCAGAACCATCTATTTTAAAAATTATGGAATACAATCCTAGCCTTTTAAGCTTCTCAGGAGATAAACTTTTAGGAAGTGTTCAAGCTGGTATAATCATAGGAAAAAAAGAGCTAATAGCCAAAATTAAAAAGAATCAACTTCTAAGAATGTTAAGAGTTGATAAAATCACTTTATCAATACTTGAAGACACACTAAATTCGTATTTAACTGATAACTTAGAAAATATTCCTACACTAAATATGTTATATACTAAAATAGAAGTTTTAGAGCAAAGAGCAAATAAATTAAAAATACTAATAGATACTATTTGTAAATGTGAAGTGATAAAAAATCAAACACTTATAGGTGGAGGAACAACTCCAAATAAAAAGATACCAACTATTGCATTAACATTGGAATATAAAGATTTTAAACCAAATAAAATAGAGCAGTTATTGAGAAAAAATAATTTAATCACTAGAATAGAAAATGAAAAAGTATTATTGGATTTTAGAACTATTCAAGAAGATGAGATAGAAGAAATAGAAAGTATAATTAAAAGGGTATTTAAATAATGTCAAATATCATTATAGGAACAGCAGGACATATAGATCATGGAAAGACAGCACTTATAAAAGCTTTAAATGGCTTTGAAGGTGATGATACAAATGAAGAGAAACAAAGGGGTATAACTATTGATTTATCCTTTTCTAATCTAACACGAGGACAACAAAATATAGCATTTATAGATGTACCTGGACATGAAAAATTAGTTAAAAATATGATTGCTGGGGCATTTGGATTTGATTATGTTATGTTAGTCGTAAGTGCTGTTGAAGGAATAAAACCTCAAACAGTAGAGCATATTGAAATCATAAATTTATTAGGACTAAAAGAGTTAATAGTAATCCTTACAAAAAAAGATTTAGTAAACCCTGAAGAGTTAGCTTTGAAAAAAGAACAGATATTGATGTTCTTGGAAACTTTTGATTTTGAAATAAAATTTGTAAGTGAAGTTTCAATATATGATGAAAGCTCAATTGAAAAACTAAAAAATCAACTTTTTACTATAAATAATAGTATTAAACAAGAAGAAAACTTCTTTAGATTTTATGTGGATAGAGTATTTTCACCAAAAGGTATTGGTACAGTTGTAACAGGAACTGTATTAGGAAAAAAAGTGGAACTAAATGAAAAAGTATTTATCAGCGAAAGTCAAAAAGAGACAAAAATAAAAAATATACAAGTTCACAATCAAAATGTAATAGAAGCAAATATATCAAATAGAGCAGCACTAAATTTACAAAATATAGATGTAAAAAGTATAACTAGAGGTGATTTGATTACAAAAAGAGGTTATGTAAGAGGATTTGATGGTATTGATATCTCTTTTTCTTGTCTAAAAGATAAAAAACTTTTGCATAATAAATCATATTCGCTTTTTATAGGTGCAAAAAAAATAGAGATAAAAGCTTTACTTTTTGATTCAATTGATTCATTAGAAGTTGGATTTGCTACATTAAAAGCAACAGAAAAATTATATACAGTTTTTGGTGAGAAGGTAATTTTACGAAATGGTAATGAGACAATATGTGGAGGGAAAGTACTAAATCCAGTAATTGATCCCATGAAAAAAAACCAAAAAAGAAAACTTTTAGAAGCTTTAGAAAAAAATGATTTTATAAATGCTTATTATGAACTTCTAAATGCTCATAGAAAAGGATTAGGGATAATCTCTTCAACTCAAAGATTTGCTTTAAGTCATGAAGAGGCTTTAGCGTTTGCAAAAAATCTTGATGAGGTATTTGTGGATGAAAAAGACTTAATTATTTATCCAAATGATACAAAAGTGGAATTAAAAGAATATATAAAAAATGTATATGAAAAAAATGCTTATGCTATGCTTTCTAATGCTTCTATTGCGCTAAGAGTAAAATGGGCAAGTGCTTCGTTTATAGATTCTGTTTTAGATGAACTTGAAGAAGAAAACTTTTTAATAAAAGAGGGTAATTTATATAAAAATGCCAATATAAAAGAGGATTTTCTAAAGGATTTAGAAGATATAGTCTTAAATAGACTAAAAGAAGAAGATTTTTCTCCTACGGCACCTTATAATATTTATGATGATTTAGATATTGATAGAAAGTTAGGAGATGAAATTTTAAAAGCTTTAACTTCTAAAAAACAAGTAATAAGACTACAACACAATCTTTTCATACATTTTGAAAGTTTGAACAATATTGTAAAAGCTATGAAAAATATCATAAAAGTAGATGGTTATATAGAAATAGCAAATTTCAAAGATAGATTTGAACTTAGTAGAAAATATTTAATCGCGTACTTAGACTATCTTGATAATTATTCAGAGATAAAAAAAGTAGAGACAAAAAGAGTTTTTGCATAGATGATTTGCCCTTTATGCAATAGTCCTGCAAAACTTTTTTATAAAAACACTCACTACAAATGTGAGTGTTGTGCTGGAGTATTCAAGTCAAAAGAGTTTCACCTAATAGGTGATGACGAAAAAAATATTTATGAAAAACATAAAAATGATTCAAATGATATAAGATATCAAAACTTCCTCTTTCCTATTACAAACTCAGTTTTAAATGATAAGTCAACAAAAAGCATTGGACTTGATTTTGGTTGTGGTAAAGATTCTGCAATTATAAAAGTACTCAAAGACAATGCTTATGAAATATATGGTTATGACTTGTTTTATTTAGATGATAAATCATTATTGGAACAAAAATATGATTACATTACAAGTAGTGAGGTTATAGAGCATTTTCAAGAACCAAATAAAGAGTTTGCTCTTTTAAAATCACTTTTAAAAGATGATGGAAGTCTGTATCTTATGACAGATATTTATGATGAAAGTATAGATTTTGATAAGTGGTATTACAAAAATGACCCAACTCATATTTTTATGTATCAAAGAAAAACTTTTGAGTGGATAAAAGATAATTTTGAGTTTTCTAGGGTTGAGATAGAGGGTAGGTTGATTCGGTTTTATTTGTAGTTTTATAATGGTTATTTTCTCATGAAGACTTAGCAGTCTTCGCTTCTCTTACTTTTTGGTCTCGAAAAAGTAAGCAAAAAAGACTGCCGAGTTGATGAAGGCAAGCTCCCTTCCAGTTATATATTTATTTTCTGCCCTGCAAAACTCACTAAAATGACCATTTAGGTCATTTTTTAACGCTCAAACAGTTTCGGGCTTTACCGAAAATAAACATATAACTTCCAGCTTCATCAAAGGCAGAAAGAAATACCTATAGTTCAAATTTTTATTTATAAAGTAATATATAGACACCAAATAATATTGCTACATCTACAGAAGCCGAACGTTTATCTTTCTCTTTTCTAAACAAGATTGGTAACTGTCTGAGTGTTTAAAAGTTGCTAAATGCAAGTTTTAATAAGCGAGTTTTACCAATCAGAAAAGATAAAAATAATAAGTGAGGGAACCTTTGGCTTCGCAGCCGTAGTTGTTTTTGCTTACTTTTCGTCAATACAAAAGTAAGAAGAGCGGAGAGGTTTACCTCTTCAAGAGAATGAACATAACAAAATGTTGTTTTATTACATAAATACAGTGGTAAACCATACATTTAAATATCAAAGAAATTCTTAAAAATACAACAATATTAACATCTTAGTAAAAATATTTTCTACAAAGTCCTAAATAATGGTTTTTATTTATCTAATAGTCCAACATGAATCATGTTATAAATATCACTTATTTAAGGCTATTTTATATAAAATGTATGATTAATAAGTAGTTAGATTGAGGTAGAAAATGAATTTAAGAAAAGAAATAGAAAAGTTATTATATTGGTATATACCAATATTTATTATTTCCGGTATTGCAGCATCTATAATGGGAACTTTTATTAAAAGTTTTAATGGAGAACCAATAAGGCTAACATCTGCATTAGTTACGCTTTCAATGTTTATAGGTTATTTAGATAATATTGTTGTAGGTGTATGGTTATATTTTATTGCAAAAAAGTATAATCAAAAATATATTTTATGGTCATTGTTTGGATTCGTTGCAAATATTTTTGGAGCTGTATTATTTATAGCATTATATATTTATGAAGAATCTAACAAAACATTGGAGAGAAATATTTGACCTTGTAGCTCAAATATTTCTCAACTCAAACGTTAAAGTTTTGAAAAGAGACTAACAACCTTTGTTTACTCTACACAAAAAAACAATAAAATCATTCCTAAAGTATAAAAATACAAAAGGAAGATTTATGAAAATAGATAAAAGTCACGACATATATTTTGCAAAATCAAGTAAAGAAAAAGAGACTAAGAAAGCCCATGATTGTAAGCTTATAATGACTTTGCTGATATGTTAAAACAAATCATGGAAAAAGATTTGGAAGATGAAAAGATAAGATTGTACTATACTAATAAAAAAATGACCTCACCTTTTTTTTGAAAAGAAAGTAGGTAAAAATAGAACTGATATATTTGATATTTTGATTGATATATAAATTTTGAAAGAAGAATTAATTTGTTATGATTTCATTTATAAAATGTCAACAGAGGTAAAAATGAGAATTTTACATGCTTTAGCACAACGACCTGGAAAAACGGGAAGTGGAGTTTTTTTACAACAGTTATTTAAAACAGGACATGAACAAAATCATGAGCAAGCAGTGATTGCGGGAGTTCCTATTAGTGAGCAAAATCCTGATATAGAAAATCTAAAGGCACAGAATTTTTATCCAGTATTATTTGAAAGTGATGAGTTAAATTTTCCAGTTGTTGGTATGAGTGATGTTATGCCTTATGTTAGTACTAAATATAGTGATTTAGATGAAGAAAGTTATGAGAAGTATGAAAAGGCATTTAAAAAGGTTATTCAAAAAGCTGTAGTTGAGTTCAAGCCTGATGTTGTGATTTGTAATCATATTTGGCTTTTATGTGGATATATAAAAGAGATGTTCCCTAAGCTAAAAGTTTTAGTTTTATGCCATGGTACAGATTTGCGACAGCTTGAACGCTCACCTAGATTAGTTCCTATTGTAAAAAAAGCTGTGCCAAAATGTGATTATCTTTTTGCTTTAAACTCTGCTCAAAGAGAAGAGATAGTAGAGCTTCATGATGTAAAGGATTCACAAGTAATTACAAGTGGAAGTGGATATAACCCCAATATGTTTTTCCCTATAAAAAGAGAAAAGAATAAAAAGATAAAGATAGCTTATGTAGGAAAAATTTGTAATTATAAAGGTGTTCCAAATTTACTTAATGCTATTGATAAAACTCAAAATTATCATAATATTGAGCTAAATTTGATAGGTCATGGAAATGTTGAAGAGAGCCAAGATATTATAAAAAGTCTAAGTAAAAGAAAGACAGAAGTTAATTATCTAGGAGCCATATCTCAAGATAAACTTGCTGTGTTTTTACGAACTTGTGATGTGTTTATTCTTCCTTCATTTTTTGAAGGTTTACCTTTGGTTGTGATTGAAGCCTTAGCTTCAGGTGTAAAAGTTATTTGCACAGACTTACCCGGACTTGATGAGTTTATGGGTGAGGAGTTAAAAGCCCTTGGTGCGATTAGATATGTAAAAATGCCAAGATTAAAAAATGTAGATACTCCTTATGCTGAAGATATAGAAGCTTTTGAAATGGAACTTAGCCAAAAAATAGATGAAGTTAGTGTAGAATTTTTAAATGATAATGAATATAAGATAGATGAAGTTCTAAGCCATTTGGAAGATAAGACTTGGAAGGGACTTTTTCATCGTTTGGAAAAATACTTTAAATAAATAGAAGGTTGAAAAACTTCTATTTACACTTTTTATCTAAATCTTTTAACTCTAGGTTTAGAGCATTTGATGAGATATATACTTCCCACAATGAAATGCACAAAGATAAACACATTGTAATCAAACTTAACCCAAATATTTGTTTACCTATATTCTTAAATTCTAAAAATAGTGAAAACATAGAAATAGTACATAAAAGCATTGATACCACTCCAAAAAACTGCATCCATTTTGTAAGTTCTAGTCTTCTTTTTAAGTTATCTATTTGTCCTCTTAATTCGCCTGTTTCTTGTTCTCTTGCTTGTCTACTAATTGAACGAATAAGTTGTCCAGTTGTTAAAAATCTATTTGTATATGCTAAAAGAAGTAGTGAAATAGCAGGGAAAAGTAAAGCAGGCGTTGATATCCCAATTTCCATAAAGTACCTTTATATTTTTTCGTATTGTAACAAAAAATAGCAAATTATATAATATATACACATAATAATATAGGTTATTAACAATAAAATATAGTAATAATATAGAAATTTGTAGTAAAAATTCAGTAAATTTATGCAAAAATGCGCACTAAATTATGAATTAATATATTATTATTAAATTTTTTGAGTAGATTATTTTAATCCTAGTCCTTTTTAAAGCTTAATTATAACTATAAAATATCTCTTCATAATTAATTTTTTTATTCAAGGAGAATTTTTTAATGAAAAATCTGCTAAGTCCTAAGTTACATATTTTTGTAATTTTGATTGTTATTATTTCGGATACTATAGGGATTTATAAAATTTCATTGGGTGTTGGTGCAATGATACTTTTACCACTTTTTTATTCTTTTATCTTAGCTACAATACTTAATGGAAATGTTGTAAAAATATCTTCAAAAATAATTGATAAAGTTAATTTAAAATCTGCTGTTCCCTTTGTAACAATTGCAATTATGCCATTTATCGCAAAATTTAGTATTGGGATTGGGCCTAAGATTAATGAAATTATTAATGCTGGTCCTGCATTAATTCTTCAAGAATTAGGAAATCTAGGAACTATGTTAATTGCTATGCCAATTGCAATTGTTTTATTTAAAATGGGAAGAGAATCAATTGGTGCTACACATTCAATTGCAAGAGAACCAAATATTGCATTAATATCTGATAAATATGGTTTAAATAGTCCTGAAGGTGTTGGTGTAATGGGCGTATATGTTGTGGGTACATTATTTGGTACAATATTTTTCTCTTTAATGGCTAGCTTTTTAGCTAGTTTAAATATTTTTAGCATACAAGCTTTAGCAATGGGATGTGGTGTAGGTTCAGGTTCAATGACAGCAGCTTGTTCTGGTGCATTAATAGGAATGAAACCTGAATTAGAAAGTACTATTACTGCATTTGCAGCAGCTTCTAATGTAATGACTTATGCTACTGGACTATACATGAGTTTATTTATAGCTTTACCTCTTTCTGAACGTATATTTAAAGCACTGTCAAAATCAAATAGTTTAGAAGAAGGAAATGCATAATGAAAAATCAAAATAGATCAATAAATTTAGTTGAAAGTGCAATTTTATTAATTGTAGTTTGTTTTATTGGATTGATTGCAAATCATATTTATGGGTTTACTAGTGATAACAAAGCTAGCATGTCAATACTTACACGTTTTGTAGAAGGGCCAAGTGGACTTATAAATGGGATGAGTGATGCATTTTATGGAATGCTAGTTATTTATTTAATTTCAATAGGTGGTTTGATAATAGCTAAATATATGCCATTTTATTTACCTTCTATTGCTTGGATTTCTGCACTTGCTATTTTAGCATCTTCTCCAATATCTCCTATTGCAGATTTTGTTGTGCAAACTACATCAAAAATACATTTCTTAGCTTTAACAACTTCTGTATTAGCATATGCAGGTTTTGCAATTGGTAAATTAGAAATTGAAACATTTAAAAAATCTGGATTAAAGATTGTAATTATAGGATTATTTGTTTTTGTTGGAACTTATTTAGGTTCTGTTTTAATTGCTGAAATTGTATTAAAAAGTACAGGACAAATCTAATGGAAAAATTAACTAGTAAAAGCTTTATAAGTGAAGTAACTTCTTGGAGACATCATATTCATAATAATCCAGAAACTGCTTTTGAAGAAGTTAATACAGCTGATTTTTTAGCATTAAAATTAGAAAGTTTTGGTTTAGATGTTCATAGAGGTTTAGCAAAAACAGGTATAGTTGCTACTTTAAATAAAGATAGTTCTGGTAAATCAATTGCTTTAAGAGCAGATATGGATGCCCTTGATATAAAAGAAGAAACTTGCCTTTCTTATTCTTCTAAAAATTCAAATAAAATGCATGCTTGTGGTCATGATGGGCACATGGCTATGCTTTTAGGTGCTGCAAAACTTTTATGTGAAGATTCATCTTTTAAAGGAAAAGTTCATTTTATATTCCAACCTGCTGAAGAGAATGTAGCGGGTGGTAGAGTGATGATTGCCGAAGGGTTATTTGATATAGTTGATTGTGAAGAAATTTATGGAATGCACAATTGGCCAGGTATTCCTGTAGGTGAAATAGGAGTAAAAGTAGGTCCTATAATGGCTTCAAATGATAATTTTATAATCAAATTAAATGGAGCTAGCGGACATGCTGCTTTACCCCATTTATCAAATGATGTTATTTCTGGTGGATGTAGCCTAGTTACAAGTTTAAATCAATTAGTTAGCAGAATTCAAGATACTCAACTACCAACAGTCTTATCTGTTACCAAAATTGAAGCAGGTTCTGCTTTTAATATACTTCCAGAAGAAATTCTTATTTGGGGAACAGTACGTACTTTTGATAAAAATTCTCAAGATTTGATAGAAAAAAATATTGAAAAATCAATTAAAAGTATTTGTTTGGAGTATGATTTAACATATACTTTTGAGTACAACCGATGTTATGTTCCTACTATAAATCATGAAAAACAAACAGAATTTTCTAAAAAGATTATAAAAAAAGTTACACAAAAAGAAGCTACAACTGTTTTACCTTCTATGGCAGCTGAAGATTTTGGTTATATGTTAGAGGAGAAACCAGGTTGTCTTGTGTGGCTAGGAAATGGTGAAAATAGTAAATCCCTTCATAATGCAAAATATGATTTTAACGATGATGCCTTATCTTATGGTATAAAATATTGGGTTGAATTAGCTAAAGAGTATTTTCAAAAATAACTATTTTCTCTTAAATTAAAAGCTAGTAAATGATTTTTTTGCTAGCTTTTTACTTGTGCTAGATATAAAAACAGTACAACTAAATATTTTCCTTTATCCTTATAACACAAAACTTTCTTGAATTAAAAACACAAATCCCATACCCATGTTTACCTAAAGTTACAACTTAAAATAATTATATAAATATGAATTATCTAATTATAGAGCTTTTTTTGTTTTGTACTTAAAAAATAAAATAATTTTCTTAAATCTTTTTATTACTACTGTAACCGTTTTGTAATTAAAGAAGATTAGAATTCTCTCACTAAATTAAAAAAAGGTAATTAACAAATGAAAAAAATCGCGTTATTAGCAGCAGCATTGCTAACAGTTTCTTCAGTTTCAGCAGCAGATTTAAAAGGTAGTGGAGCTTCTTTCCCTTATAGTGTTTATCAATCATGGATTGGTGCTTATTACAAAGCAACAGGTGTTCAAATTGATTATATTTCAAAAGGAAGTTCAGCAGGTATTAAAGATGCAAAAGCAAGAGCAGTTGACTTTGCAGGTACAGATGCGCCATTAAATCCTACAAAATTAGATAGTGCAAAATTATATCAATTTCCAGGTGTAGTTGGTGCAATTACTATGAGTTATAATATGCCAGATATTTCAAAATTGAGTTTAAGTAGATCTGCAATTGCAGGAATAGCTCTTGGAAAAATCAAATATTGGGATGATAAAATTATTACAGCTGAAAATAAAGGTGTAAAACTTCCTCATGAAAAAATTACTTTTGTTCACAGAGCTGATGGTTCTGGAACTACATTTAACTTTACTTATTACCTAAGTAAAATTTCTAAAGACTGGAAAGACTCTTTTGGAGCTAAAAAGTCTCTTAATTGGCCAGGTAATCACCATGTTGGTGGTAAAGGAAATACTGGTGTAGCTGCACTTATTAAACAAACTCCATATTCTGTTGGTTATGTTGATTATGCTGATGCAACAAACAATAAACTTCAAATGGCTTCTGTTGAAAATAAAGATGGTCACTATATTGCACCTGAATTAAAAGCTTTCCAAGCTGCTGCTGCAAAAGCTGCTCTTGATCCTAAGAAAGATTTTTATGCTGTAATTGCTGATCCTTCAGGTAAAGATGTATATCCAATCGTTGCTGCAACATTTATTTTATTACCAAAAGAAGCAACTGAAATGAATAAAAAAGTTACAGCTTTCTATGACTGGTCATATAAAAATGGACAAGCACTTGCAAGTGAATTAGGTTATGTTCCTCTTCCAAATGCATTAACAACTAAAATTAGTAAATATTGGGCTGACAAAGGTATTAAATAATATCGTCACACTAAACAACTTGAACTAAAGTTCAAGTTGTTTTTAGCTTATCTTAAAAGTATAAGTTTTCAAAAGTGTATTTTATGCATTTTTTAGAATTTATAAGTATTGGTTGTAAATGGAAAAAATTTTTAAAAATCTCTCTTTTATTAGTGCAAGTTTTGTACTAGTAGTTCTTATTGGAATATTTGTTAGTCTATTTAATTCAGCAAAACCTGCAATGGATGAATATGGCTGGGGCTTTATTACTGATTCTTCTTGGGCAAAATATGTTACTGTAGAAGAACCAGAACCAAAAGTTACAAAAAAAGAATCTACAAAAAAATCAACTGTAGCTGTTGAAGAAGAATCAGATGATGCGTTTGATGATATTTTAATTGATGATTCAGATTCATTGACTAAGACTATTTATGGTGGATTGATTCCTATTGTTGGAACTATTCTTTCAACTTTGATTGCAATGGTTTTTGCTCTTCCAATTGCTATGGGAATAGCCGTTTTTTTAGCAGAAATTGCTCCTAAAAATATCTCAAATATAGTAGGTATAGCAATAGAACTTTTAGCTGCAATTCCAAGTATTATTTTTGGTATGTGGGGTTTGTTTTATTTTGCTCCGATTGTTCAAGGTATTGTGGGTGGATATCAAGTGTCACTTTTAACAGCTGGACTTGTTCTTGGTGTTATGATACTTCCTTTTATGGCGGCAATTACAAGAGATAGTATGAGAACGACTCCTGATGTTTTAAAAGAGTCAGCTTATGCTTTAGGTGCTACAAAACTTGAAGTTATAAAAGATGTAATTTTCCCTTATTCAAAAAGTGGAATTATTGGTTCAATTATACTTGCTCTTGGTCGTGCTTTAGGTGAGACAATGGCAGTTGCCTTTTTGATTGGTTCTGTTTTTTCAATGCCAACAAAAATCACTGATCCTACTGTATCAATTCCAGTTGCTATGGCAAATAACTTTGGAGAAGCAACAGGGCTTACAATGTCATCATTGTTTTATTTAGCATTTTTACTTTTTGTAATAAGTTTTACAGTTATCTCAATTGCAAAAATTTATTTTCTTAGAAAGGTTAATTAATGAGATTGTTTTTAAATAAGTTTATATTAATTTTATCAACTATTTCGGCTTTGATTGGTTTAGCTTTTTTAGGTTGGATATTAATTACTTTAGTAATAAAAGGATTGAGTTCTTTTCACCTTTCATTATTTTTTAATGACTTAATAAATGGAGGACTTAGAAATCTAATTATTGGTCAATTTATTATTGCAGGTATTGCTTCACTAATTGGTATTCCTATTGGAATGTTAGCAGGTATTTATCTACAAGAGTATGGTGGTAAAAAATTTGTAAGAGTTATAAGAGACCTTAGTGATATTATGATGAGTGCACCGTCAATTGTAATTGGTGCTTTCGTTTATGCAATTATTGTTGTTCCAACGGGAGGAACAAGTGGATTTGCTGGAAGTATTGCTTTGGCTATTATGATGATACCAATTGTTATTAATACAACTGATAATATGTTATCTCTAGTTCCAAGAGAGTTAAGAGAAGCTGGTATGGCACTAGGTGCTAGTAAATATAGAGTTACCCTTGATATTGTTATAAAAGCGGCAAAAGTAGGAATTATGACAGGGTTACTTTTATCTTTTGCAAGAATTATTGGAGAAACAGCACCACTTCTTTTTACAAGTGAGACAAGTAACTATTTTAGTTTAGATTTAACAGAAGCTTTCCCTTCATTAACTGTTAGTATTTACAATCTTGCAAATGACCCAGTTACAGCAAGCCGAGATTTAGCTTGGGCAGCATCATTTATACTTACAGCATTGGTTTTAATGATAAACCTATCTGGAAGATACATTACAAGACACAAAGGATAAAATAAAATGTCAATTATGAGTATAGAAAAATTTGGTTTTAAATATGCCTCGGCACAAACTAAATCATTAAATGATATTAACTTAAAAATTAAAAAAAATTCAATTACAGCTTTAATAGGACCTAGTGGATGTGGAAAATCTACACTTCTTAGATCTTTAAATAGAATTCATGATTTATATCCTGGAAACGAATATTCTGGTAAATTGATGCTTTTAAATCAAAAAAAGAAAAAAATGGAAAATATTCTTGATTTGAAAAAAGAGAATAGTTTTATATCTTTAAGACAAAGAGTAGGAATGATATTTCAAAAACCTACACCTTTTCCAATGAGTATTTTTGATAATGTTGCTTATGGTTTAAGAATATCTGGTATTAAAAATAGAACTGAATTATCAGATAGAGTTGAGATGGCTTTAAAAGGTAGTGCTTTATATGGTGAAGTAAAAGATCGTATGAATAAAAGTGCTATGGGATTAAGTGGTGGACAACAGCAAAGATTGTGTATTGCAAGAGCAGTTGCTTTAAAACCTGAACTTTTATTATTTGATGAACCAACATCTGCTCTAGACCCTATTTCAACAGCTGCTATTGAAGAGTTGATAGTTGAACTTAAAAATGAAGTAAGTATTGCAATTGTTACACATAATATGCAACAAGCAAGTAGAATTAGTGAATATACTGCTTTTATGTATTTGGGAGATTTAATAGAATATGATGAAACATCAAATATATTCTTAAATCCAAAAGAGAAAAAAACAGAAGATTATATTACTGGAAGATTTGGATAATAAATAAGAGTTATTTTATATTATGAAAAAAGGCAAAGTTATTTAACTTTGCCTTTTTTTTAATCCCTTGAAAGTTTAACTAACTGCTTAATCATAATTTTTGCACTATCTTCAAGTAAAGGTTTTTCGTAAGTTGTTAATAGCTCTCTTGCTAAAATATTTGCACCTAAGTGTTGGAATTGTATTCTCATAGCTTGAAGACCTTTTTGTCCTCCACCTCCACTGTGAGTTGCTAATCCTACAATTTTTTCATTAAAAGCATCTCTCCATGATTCAGTTGCTCTTGATGTCCAAGCCATAGCATTATTAAGTACTGGTGGCATAACTCCATTATATTCAGGAGCAACGATAATAAATGCTTTTAGGGCTAAAATTTTGTTTGCTAACTCTTTTGCAGTATCTGGAATACCATTTCTTTCTTCTTCAACTGTACTATATAATGGTAAGTTTAAATCCACTAAATTAATAACCTCTGCATCAACACCTTCAATAGTTGCTAATTCTTTTAATTTATCACCTAATTTTCTATTATTATTTGCACTTGCAACTAATATTCCAATTTTTGACATTTTTATCCTTTATAATATTTTTTGAAATATACCATACAAAACTTTACTCTTTATAACGAAGAAAATCAATATAAAAACCTAATAATATTTTAAATATTAAAATTCATTTATTGCATCATATAATATAATGCTCCTGTAGTAGCAAAAGAGAATATAATACCATATCCTACAATTGCAGAACACAATCTTGGAGCTAATCCTGCCATAGATGCCATAGCACCTGCTGTTATCATAGCAGGCATTGCAGCCTCTATTATTGAAACTTTTGCTGGTAAGCCACTCCAACCAAATATAAAACAAATAAGAAAAGCAATTGCTGGACCAATAATAAGTTTTATAAAACTTGAAACAAAAAATGGCTTAATATCATGGGCTGGTATTTTAAATTGTAATTGTAAACCAACAGCTACTAAAACTAAGGGCACAATTGTATTTGAAAATATTTTTAATATGTGTATTACCATAGGTGAAAGAGTTGTTCCCATAAGTAAAAGACCAACAATCAATGAAAGAAAAGGAGGGAAAGTCACAACTTTGATAGTAATAATTTTAAAATTAGTTTTTCCACTACCTGAGTACAAAGTTAAAACAAAAGTTGCATAACTGATTAAAAATATGAAAGTACCAAGTTGATCATAAATAAGTAAATAAGCCATAGCCTCTTGCCCATAATAAGCATTTATTAAAGGAATACCTAAAAATGAAGTATTACCCAAAACAGTCACTAACATCAAAGCACCTGTAACTTCTTTCGTAAATTCAAGCCATCTTGAAACATAAAAAGTAATAACAGCAGTAATACTCATAACACTCCATGCAATTACTATTGGGATTATCATTGTAAGTGATATATTCATTGTAGGGATTTCAAGAAGTATCATAGCTGGCATCGATATAAAAATAACAAATTTATTTAAAATCTCAGGAGTATTTCCGGGGAATGCCTTAAGAATTTGAAATAAATAACCTAATCCAATACATAAAATAATAAGTATAAAATTTTCCATTATAATTGCCTTTAATAGAGTTCAGGCATATTGTATCTTCAAGAAGATCAGTAGTTGTTTTTAATGGTTTAGGTGAAAATAATAGAATGCCTAATTAGTATGTGAATAGTATCAAAAAAACAATTAATCTTTTAACTTAGATTTAACAGTATCCACAAATATTTTAAAAATCTTTAAATGTTGCTTTTTGTAAAAAAGATATTCAGGATGCCATTGTACTCCAAATATTAAATTATTTTCATCTTTTTTTGATATTGATTGAATAATATTATATTTATCAACTGCTTCTAATTTAAAAGATTCAGGTAGTTTTTGTACAGCTTGATGGTGTAATGTATTTATCTTTAAATTTGAAGTTTTTAAACATGTATCTAAAATACCACCTTTTGTTACACTTATAGTTTTCCAAGGTAGTGGAGTATATTTGTAATCATATCCATCTCTTCTTATGTCTTTGCAAAGTTCTCCTCCAAAAAATATATTTATTAGTTGATATCCTCTACATATTCCAAAAACTGGTTTATTATTTTCTACAGCTTTATTTAAAAGTGTATACTCTAAAACATCCCTTTTATAAGATATTACATCTTCTAATTTGCAAGTTTTATCTTCAATAAAAGCATTATATAAATCATTTCCTCCACTTATGAGTAATCCATCCATATCTAAATCATCATAGGGTTTATTGGGAGTGATTATTTTAGTACGAGCTCCACATAAAAAAAGAGAAAAGATTATAAAGAACCTAGATACAAATCCTTTTTTAGGACCTGTAACTATTATAGTAGGTCTGTTATGTAACCATGACATTGTTCTATCCATTCATTTTTATTAAATAAAGGTGAATCAAGTTGAATCAAAAACTCTTTACTCATTTTTGTAAATACTTTTTCATTGTTTGCTAAGATTTCAACTATTACCCATAATTGAAACTCTTGAGAAAGATTCCATCTAAATAGATTTACTTTTGAATTTGGTAATCGATAGTGATATGTAGGTCTTGGATTTATTTTCTCTTTTGGAAGATGTTTTCTTACTTCTTTTTCATTCCAAAAAGCTAATTGTGGCAACATATCTAAAATACGATTTCTTGTAGGATTATATTTTATGTAATCTTGCAGAAACTCTTCTTTTGTTGGTTTATAATCTAAATCAATAATTTTTTTAATATACTCTTTTGGAAAATCATTTATATAAGGTGAAACTTTTCTTGCAATATCAACTTCACTTTGTAGTTCTATCCATTTTTGAATAATTAAAAATGATTTAAAAAGTCTTAGTACATCTTCAATATTTTGACTTGGTGGCTCTATATTAAAATGAACTCCAAAGGCATAATAAAGTGAATGAGTAGTCCCTAATGCTCCATTTAACCTAAGACTTTCAATTAATCTATCAGCTTCTTTTAGGTCTTTAATTGGTATTGGAGGAGTTGCTATTTCAAAAGGTACAAATCGCTTTGATGTTTTATCTACAATATCATCTATGCTATGGGACATATTTCCTATAATGTTACTAAGTTTATCAAATAAATTATCAGTTTGCATTTTTTGGAGTAATTGTGCATCTAGTTCAAATTTAAAGTTTCCATATTTAGTATCTTTTAATTCAAGTTCATATTTTGTAATTTTTTCTAAATTTCCACCAAATAATTCAGACACAAGCTCAGCACTTTTTTCTAATGAAAGATTTGAGTACTCAATTTCAATACCTAGATGTCTTGGTTCATTTTTATTATTAAAAAAAAGTTTTGACAAATACTTCTTCTCTATTACTTCTTGGTGGCTTATTTGCATACTACTCCTTTTAATCTTTTTATTATAAAGATAACATAAGTTATTTAAACATAACTTAATTATTTTTTAAGATAGGATGTAATTATTTACAATTTTTTGGTAGTTTTATAGAAAATTGAGCACCTACATAAGTTTCATTGTTATATTGAAATTTTTCATTTGTCGCATTGATTTCTCCATTCATATTTGTAATGATTTGTTTACTCATATAAAGCCCAATACCAGTTCCACCCATGTCTTTTTTAGTCGTAAAATATGGTTTAAATACATCACTTAAAATATCCTTAGGAATACCACCATTAGTGTCTTTTATTTTAATATATAAAAAAGTATTGTCTTCAAAAACATCAATAAATACATATTGCTTTTGAGTTTTATGTGGAGATTTTATAAATTCATCTTTTGCATTCTTTATAATATTTATAAAAACTTGTAAAAGTTCATTTTGATAGCCACTTAGATATGTTTCCTTTATATTTTTAATAATTTCAATATTACTAGTTTTAAATTCTGAACTAATTAATTTTAATGTTTTTTCAAAAATAGTTTCTATATTAAAGTATGTTTTCTCTTTACTTGGATTGAAAAAGTTTCTAAAATCATCAATTGTAGTAGTTAAGTGAATAACTGAATTGTCAATATTATCAATTGCTTCGTTTATTTCTTCTTCAGAGTTATGACTTTCATCTTCTTTATTTAGCCTTAGAAGGCTATTTGACATGCTTATTAAGTTTAGTGGCTGTTTCCATTGATGTGCAATATTTCCAATCATTTCTCCCATAATTGCCATTTTTGATTGTTGAATTAATAGCATTTCTTTTTCAATTGTTTTTTTTGTTTCTAAGTCTAAGTTTTTTCTATATTCTTTAAATTTTGTAGCAATGATATTTGATACATAAAAAGAAATTGCTATTAAAAAAAGTGTCATAATACTACTAATAATTAGTATCTTGTTTATAACTTGCTTACTATTTTTCGTAAGTTCAACTTCTCTTTGTTTTATTACTTCATTTAACCTATCTAAATAAAAGCCATTTCCAATTACCCAATTCCACTTCTCAAAAAGTTTTATATAAGAGATTTTTGCAGATGATTTATAGTTTGCATTATAGGTTGATAGATAATCTAAATATCCTTCTTTATTAGTCTTTGCAAAATTCAATATATCTTTTACGACAAAATCACCTTTAGAATTTTTTACTTTTAGCCTATTTTGACCAATACATTCTGTTCTAATATCAGACAGACAATTACCATTTAAATCATATACAAAGATATATCCATTTTCGTTGTATCTAAATCTTGTAATCCATTCTAAAACTTTTTTCTTTACCTTCTCTTGAAAGTCCATGGTATATTCACCAGTACCAATAACTACATTATATGGTTCAAAATATTTGTAAAAACTTATTTTTTCGTAAGCTTGAGTTTTGTTATTTGGTTTATACCAATAGTACTTATCAAAGGCTTCATTTTTATTTTTAATTGTTTGGGTTATTTTTTTTACAAATTTATAACCTTTCGCATCTTCGTAATCAAGCATATTTTTTCCCTCAAACTCTTTATTAAAGGGTTGTAATATCTTAACACCATTTATGTCATCTATGAAAAAATAGCCTCTATTATTATTGTAAGACATTCCTGTTAATGCATGTTTTATAGTAGTTAGTATGCGTTTTTTTAATCTTGTTTGTTCGTTTGAAAACTCATTTGATTCTTCTGTATAAAGTATATTTGCTACTTTGTATGCTTCATATACTTTTTCTTTGATAGTTTTTTTTAAATTTTCTTCTGATTTACTTATTTCATCATTTATTAAAGAGATGATATTTTCTACTTCATATCTAACAATTTTTTTGTTTTCATTTAAATAGTTCGTTTTTAAAATATCAACTTCTTTTTTAACATCTTGTTTTTTTTGTTCAATAAATATGTATGTAATAATAAAAGAGAATATTATTACAGGTATTATTGCTCCATATTTAATTAAATTTAAAATATTTTTTTCATTATCAAAAAATTTCATAAGATTCCTACATTAAATAAATTATTTAATTATAGCTAAAGGAAATAAAAAGAAACTTTCGATTATTAAAAAATAATAATTTAGTTATAAAATTTTAGTGCTGAATCAATATCAGGTTTTAAAATTAATTTTTTTGAATCAAAAATAATCCCAAATTTATTTAATTTATTCATTATTCTCTTATTTACGCCAGTTATTATAAGAACTTTTTCATTTCTTTCAAAGTTCTCTATCATTGATTCTATTGCAACAAGAGCAGTCATATCTATCATTGTTACATGCTCCATATTTAAAATAACAATTTTTATGTCTTCTTTTGTAGAAATTAGTATTTTAAGAGCATTTTGTGCTGCACCAAAAAACATAGGTCCATTGATATTATAAATAGCAATATCATTTGGAATATTTTCATGAACAATAGAGTGCTCTTTATTAATAAGTTCAATAGAGTATAATTCTATAGTTCTTTTTATAAATAAAATAGAAGCAAGTCCCATTCCCACAGCAACAGCAATTTGCATATCAAGAAGTACAGTCAAAGAAAAACATACTAATAATACATAAACATCATGTTTGGGTGCTACTTTTATTATTTTTATAAAGTGTTTGACTTCTGACATATTCCAAGCAACAACTAAGAGTAAAGCAGAAAGTGAAGCCATAGGTAAAAATGATAAATATGAAGCAAAAAATAGTATTGAAAAAAGAATAAATATAGAATGAATAATCGAAGAAATTTTTGCTGTTCCACCTGATTTGATATTTACAACAGTTCTAGCAATTGCAGCAGTTGCTGGTATACCTCCAAAAAAAGGAACTACTATATTTGCTATTCCTTGTCCTATTAACTCTTTATTTGGATTTGTTCTATTGTTTGTCATTCCATCTGATATTACAGCACATAATAACGATTCTAAAGCACCTAATATGGCAATTGCAATACTATGTGGCAATAATTTATATAATAAATCTAAATTTAAATCATCCATCGAATAATTAGCCCAAGGAATATTGAACTGCAAAGGAATAGGGGGAATTCCGTTTCCTTTTATTTCACCTATTTGATAACTAAAAGTTGAAAAAATAGTCGATATTTGAATATCTGGATTATTTGAGTTAAATAAATAAACTCCTATTGTAACTATTGATAAAGCAATCAAAGGAGCTGGTATTTTAGTTTTTACTTTTGGCCATAATATTAATAAGCCCAAAGTTATTATCCCTACAATTAAGTCATTGATTTGAAATGTAGGAAAGGCTTTGATTAAAGTATAAACTTTTTCATAGAAATGACCAGTAAAAGATTCAATCTTTAAACCAAAAAAATCTTTTATTTGAAAAGTAGCAATTACTACAGCAATACCAGTTGTAAATCCAACAGTAACAGGATAAGGAATTAGTTCTATTAAGTTCCCAAGTTTAAATAATCCCATTAAAACAAGAATAAATCCTGACATTAATCCACACAATAAAAGTCCAACAAGTCCAAATTCATGTACAATTGGAATTAAGATGACTACAAAAGCAGCAGTTGGTCCTGAAATATTTATTTTACTGCTACCAAATATAGATGCTAATATACCAGCAATAATAGCAGTGTAAAGACCATTTTGTGGTGGAACACCAACTGCAATTGCTAATGCCATAGATAATGGCAATGCAATAATTCCAACGGTTAGACCTGAAAATATATTATTTTTCATTTGTTTTCTTTTTGATTAATTTTATAGGTAGTATTTTTTAGATCAGTATTTTTCATAATTTATTTCTTTTAAAATTTAAGCATATATTTCAGTAGTATAACTCGCAATAACTTGTTAAACCTTAGGTGAATAGATAAAGTAGTAATTTAATAATAAAAGAGCTAAACGCTCTTTTATTATTTACAAAGAAAAGTATAGTTTGTATTTATTTTAACTTCTAAAGAATTATCAATAGGTTTAGCAATACTAGATGTTTTACTCAAAGCTGAAGCTTCCATAAGCGTATTTCTAAGTACAGGTGTATATCTTTGATCTTTAGAAATATTAATATCTTTAATGCTACAAGTTTTATTAGAAAATAATTTTTCTAAATTTTTTGCATAATCAATTCCAAAAGTAAAAGCTTGATTTTCTAACTTTCTGTATGAAACTAACATCTCTTCTTCTGTAAGAATCGGATTAGAAGCACCTATTGATGTTTTATTTATATTTGATTTATTCAAATAATTTATGAATTCATTTAAACTTTTAGTATCATCATATGTACAAGTAAAATTTATATTAGAAATATACCCTTTATTTTCTTTTTTATTATTGATATAAACAATATTTGGATTTATCGAGTATTTGCCTCCACTACATTCTAAATTCTTATGTTCTTTTAAATCTTTTACTTTCTTTAATATTGATTCCATATTATTTTGTATAGTATCAAAACTTGGACTTTGATTTTCTGCTGAAACATTAATTTTGTAGCTTGTAGTTTTTGCAGTATTTGTAAAACTTTCATTCAACGAGATCGTTGTTGCATTTAGACTTAAAAATGATCCCCCAAATGCTAATATTAGTAGTGTTTTTTTCATAATATTCCTTATTTTTTATTTTTAAAACTCAAGTATATCATTTAAAAGATAATGCTTTGTAAATCAGTTTTATCTGTCTTTTCAAGAACAAAATATAGAATAACACAAATTTTATCTATTTCTTTGCCATTATCGTTTATAATGAGGTTAAATTAAAAAATAAATATTTAACATAAAAGGTAAACGATGGGATTAGGTGTCCCAGTACTTATATGTTTATAATTCCCTTTAAACTACCATAATATAAGACTTCTAATCCAATTTAAGTTTTAAATAAAATATAAAAGTCCTTGAATAGTTCTTGTCAAAATAATAAATTATGAGTAAATTAAAAAGTTCACTTTTTTCTTCCATAATCACTTAAGGTTTATGGAACTTTGCAGTTTTTACTTTTTGAACACTTTATGGAACACGGAAAACTTACTTGAGTACTTCGTGTTTCAAAACCTAGTGGTTAAGAAAGAGATTATTCAAAATTTTGTGTTCTATTTCTTGTTGATAAATCATACTATTATGGAATATATTAAACCAAACCTATTGATGATTAGATTATTAATATTTTAGTTAGGGGAAATTAGCAAAAATTAACAAAATTTTTAATCTATAGTTATAAAAGAAAAATTAGTCTATAATTATTAAAATATTATTTACATATAGCCAGTAAAAAAACTTTTGAAAAAATTTCCACAGAAAAAGGAATCTCTTCTTCTAAGAAGCTCCCAAATCCCATACATATAGCTTTAAATGTTGCAGTAGAATCTGAATGTATATAATAAAGTTTTATTTTTTTGTTTATTGCCTCTTTTTCAAGTATTTCCCAATTTATTTTTACAATAGGCACAATAACTATTGATAATCCACTTCCTTCTCTTAGTATTTTAATCTTATCCTTTAAATAAAAGAGTAAAGATTCTTTCATAATGTTATGTTTCTTTTTATTTAAAATTCTAGTTTTCCTTATGTGTTTTTCCCAATAACCATCTTTAATAAATAATTCAAGCGTTTTTTGTGTATCAATAGATACACCAGAGAAATGAAAATTAAATTTCTCTTTGTATAGTGGCAATAATATTGTTGGTAACACAAGATAACTAACTCTTAGAGCAGGAGAAAGAGATTTTGAAAATGTACCTGTATAAATAATACAATTATTATGGTTAATTCCTTGTAATGAAGGAATTGGTCGATTGTTATAACTTAGTTCACTATCATAATCATCTTCAATAATATAGGCATTATTTTTTGTAGCCCATTGTATAAGTTTAAAACGATTTGCAATAGGAATAGTTACTCCTGTTGGATATTGATGTGAAGGGGTAATATATAAAAGTTTACACTTATTTTTTTCTATATGTTCTAAACTAATACCATCAGAATTTATTGGAATATTTTCTATAGAATAATCAAGATTTTTGAATACTTTTTTTACTACTGAATATCCTGGAAATTCAATTCCTAATTGTGAAGTAGAAGATTTTAATATTGTAGCAATAATAAACATTGCATCTGAAAATCCACTACATATGACTATTTGATCAGGATTACATTGTACTCCTCTATTGTGACACAAATATTTTGATATTTGTACTCTAAAAGAATATTCACCTTGCATTTGAGGATAGCTTCCAAAATTAATCATATCTTTCATAATTTTATTATGTAATCTAGACCATAGTTTATTAGGGAAATTATCATTATGTAGTTGAGCAGGATAAAAATTATATAAAATATTTGTAGTAGTTGGTTTTAAAGCATGTTGAAATGTTTCTTTTAGTGGTAAATAGTTTTCTATATCTTTACTTACAAAATATCCACTTTGTGGATAACTTTCAATATATCCTTCTGCGAATAATTGACTATATGCAGATTCTACTGTGTGTTTACTTACTTGGTAATCTTGAGCCATTTGTCTAATCGAAGGAAGTTTTGTTCCTGCAGGCAAATTTTTTTCAATATTAATTTTAATTTGATTATATAGTTGGATATATAAAGGTGTTGATGAATTAATAAGCTTATATATAACTGTCCTTTTTATTTATCAATTTTTGTACCTTGAGTAAGTTACAGCTGTATGTTATTATAACACCTGAAAACTTAAATAAATAGAGTTATTGGAGGAATACTTGGAAACTAAAATAGCAAAAGTTTTATTTATTAAAACAGGAAGAGTTACTACACGAAATTTAGAAAATAATAAAAGGAAAAAAATTGTTTCGGCAATAAGAAAATATCCTGTAAAAAAAGCATTTCTTACAAGAACTGGATTTATGGATGATGAACAAGGTGATTTAAAACATCATGGAGGTGAAAACAAAGCACTATTCTTATTTTCACAAAAAACATATGAACAAATTAATAAACAGTTAAAAACAACTTTTGATATTGATGGTGTTGCACATTTTGGAGAGAATATAATTCTATCTGATATTACTGAAAGTGATATTTGTATAGGAGATATTTATCAACTGGGAGGATCAAGAATACAAATCACACAACCAAGACAACCTTGTTGGAAATTAAGTGCTAATACAAATAAAAAAGAGATGACAAAGTTTATTTTTCAAAGTGGTTTAACAGGTTGGTATGCAAAAGTTTTAGATGAAGGTGTAGTTTGTGTAAATGATGAGCTTATTTTAGAAAAGAGAAAATATCCCAACTTAAGTATTAAAAAACTTAATCAACTTATTGTAAATCCATTATTAGATGAAAAAATAACCAACGAAGCACTAAGTTGTAAAGTATTAGGAAAGCCATTTTTAAACTCATTGTCAAAAAGATATAAATTTAAAGATGAAGATGAACAGTTTTCATTTTATCATACTTAAAAGGGAAGAGATGAACGAAAACAATTATTTATTGCCATTATATAATAGATTAGATGTCTCATTTGTAAGAGGTAAGAATTCTATTTTATATGATGAAAAAGGGAGAGATTATGTTGATTTTTCTTCTGGAATTGGTGTGAATAGTTTGGGTTATTGTGATAAAAAAGTTGTTAAAACGATAACTAAACAAGCCAATAAAATTTTACACACATCAAATATTTACCATATAAAGTCACAAGAAAAATGTGCGAAAAAAATAGTTACATTAAGCACCTATGATATGCAGTGTTATTTTTGTAATAGTGGTGCAGAAGCAAATGAAAGTGCCATTAAACTGGCTCGAAAATATGGAAATACAGCTTTTTGTAAAACAAAGTATAAAATTATAACTATTAAAAACTCGTTTCATGGAAGAACAATAGCAACTTTAAAAGCAACAGCACAAGAGGGAAAACATAAATATTTTGGACCTTATCCTGATGGATTTGTTTATGCTGATAATATAAATGAGGCGATAAACTTAATAGATGATGACACTGTTGCAGTTATGCTTGAACTGATTCAAGGGGAAGGCGGCATTTTTATGCAAGATAAAGAGCAAGTAAAAAAGTTAAGTGAGGTATTGAAAAAAAAGAAATTATTATTGATAATAGATGAAGTTCAAACAGGTGTTTATAGAAGTGGAGAATTTCTAATGTCACATCATTATGAGATTAGACCAAATATTATAACTTTAGCAAAAGGCTTAGCAACAGGAGTTCCAATAGGGCTGATGATGACAGATTTAAGAAATGTTTTAAAGCAAGGTGATCATGGTTCAACTTTTGGAGGAAATCATCTTTCGACAACCGTGTCAATTAAGGTTTTAAATATTTTAGAAAAATATAAAAATAGTGGAAAACTTGAATCAAACATTAAATACTTTAATGATTATTTAGACTACTTTATAGAAAGATATCCATCTTTGTTTTTATCAAAAAATGGCTTTGGTTTTATGCTTGGACTCAAACTTAAAGATGGAACAAAGCTCAATGAGATTGTAAAGTTATCTTTAAAGCAGGGTGTTTTAGTACTAAAATCAGGAAAGGATATTGTTCGATTTTTGCCACCATTGAATATATCAAAAAAAGAGATAAAAATGGGATTTAAAAGATTTGAAAAGGTTGTAACAAAATTGAAAGGAAAAAATATATGAGACATAGAACAAAAACACATTTACTTACACAAGAAGAAGTTGAAAAGTTATTTATACGAGCTGAAGTTGGTCGTATTGGGAGTTTTGGAAAGGATGGTTATCCTTATATTGTACCTATGCATTTCGTATGGCATAATCAAAAGATATATTTACATGGATTACCAAAAGGAGAAAAAATAGATAATATAAAATTAAATCCAAATGTATGTTTTGAGATAGATGAAATGATATCTTTATTATATGATGGAGTGGAAAATCCATGTGATGTAAATACTGAATTTAATAGCATAATTTTACAAGGACACGCAACTATTGTTGAGGATTTTGATGAAAAGAAAATAGCACTTTTAAAAATAGTGGAAAAATTTACACCTCATTTAAAAAATAAAGAATTACCTCTAAATATGATAAATGGTACAGCAGTTATTGGAATAGATGTTATGAACTGTGTAGGAAGATATTATAAATAAGAAATAGCAATTTTTGGATTGTGTAATGTTGTTAGTTAGGTTATGATTTTAAAAGTAAATAAAAGGAGATAAAAATGAGTTTTATAAAAAATGAAAGTCTAGAAAAAGCAGATTATGAGGTATTTTCAATAATTGAAAATGAGTTAAAAAGAGAAACAAATCATCTAGAGATGATAGCATCAGAAAACTTTACTAGTCCTGCTGTGATGGAAGCAACAGGAAGTATTTTTACAAATAAGTATGCAGAAGGTTATCCATATAAAAGATATTATGGTGGATGTGAATTTGCAGATCAAGTTGAGCAGTTAGCTATCAATAGAGCTTGTGAAATTTTTGGTTGTAAATATGCAAATGTTCAACCACATTCTGGAAGTCAAGCCAATAGTGCTGTATATGCAGCATTGTTAAGTGCAGGAGATAAAATTCTTGGTATGGATTTAAGTCATGGTGGACATTTAACTCATGGAAGTAAACCATCCTTTTCAGGAAAAAATTATAATGCTTTTTCTTATGGAGTGGAACTAAATGGATATATTGATTATGATAAAGTTATGGATATTGCAAAAGTTATACAGCCAAAAATTATTATTTGTGGTGCAAGTGCTTATGCTAGAGAACTTGATTTTAAAAAATTCAGAGAGATAGCAGATGCGGTAGGAGCAATTTTGTTTGCTGATATTGCACATATTGCAGGACTTATTGCTGCTGGTGAACATATGTCACCTTTTCCTTATGCTGATGTTGTTACAACAACTACACATAAAACACTAAGAGGACCAAGAGGTGGTATAATTATGTGTAATGATGAAGAGATTGCTAAAAAACTTAACAGTGCAATTTTCCCAGGAACACAAGGTGGTCCTTTGATTCATGTTATTGCTGCAAAAGCAGTTGCATTTAAAGAGGTATTAGATGTTTCATGGAAAGAATATACAAAGCAAATAAAAGCCAATGCAAAAGTTTTAGAAAAAGTTTTAATCAATAGAGGATATGATTTAGTAAGTGATGGTACGGATAATCATCTTGTACTTGTAAGTTTCTTAAATAAAGACTTTTCAGGAAAAGATGCAGATACCGCACTTGGAAATGCAGGAATTACTGTAAATAAAAACAGTGTACCAGGAGATACACGAAGTCCATTTATTACAAGTGGTATTAGAATTGGAAGTCCAGCTTTAACTACACGAGGAATGAAAGAAAAAGAATTTGAAATAATTGCGAATAAAATATGTGATGTTCTAGATAATATTCAAGATATAAATTTACAAAAAAGAATTAATAAAGAGATGAAAGAATTAGCAAAAGGATTTGTTATTTATACTCAATCAACATTTTAATTAGACCTATTGAAAATCCTAATGGTAGTAGAAATATCTCATAAATTGTTATATTTGGAACTTTTAACTAAAACTTAAAGTTGTGTTCCAAATATAAGAGGTTTAGCAACTTAACGCTTGCAGCATGCGCGCCATTGGAATGGAGCAGAAGGAGCAATGTAAATGGCGTCGCTGTGCCTGCACTGGTTATGTAGCATCGACCAAACTCACGACTTTTGACATTATTACCTGCTGAATCTCGGGGTGAAATTCCTCATAGATGGTATTTGAGCGAACATTGTTCTTCTCTTTAGGCTTTGGGACAGTGAACCTTTCACGGCTTATCCAATTTATGCGTCTGCCTGCACTGACGATACCTTTGGTATCCTCTTCGTCAGTTAAAAGTTTATGATCAGCAACGAAGCCAATCCCCTTAACATGGATGTCTTTACTTCCGGCGGAGCAAGACTTGATGTAAACGATGTCTCCGACCTTCAGAGATGCTATGTACTGAAACAACTCCGGTGCTTCACCTTGCCCCCAGCCGGGGCCAGCGATTCCGTGATTAATAAATTCAGCGCTTACGTCCTCGCCGTAATATGCCCCAATTCCAAAAATTGCCATCTAATTCTCCTTGGCTGAATTTGCTACATAACTATTTATTGAACATACATTATATACAAGATAGCCTGAAAATCAACAAACAACATACACAATATGTGTCGTATATCAAAATGCCTATAAACACCTTAAATAAGCTATTTTTGTAAATATTAGTATAAAAAATATTGAAAATTGAGATGCTTCTAAAATAAATTTTAAATTTATGATATGCTTAATGTGGATATTTAGACGATAATAGTACATAATGTATGTATATTAAGGTGATATCGTAATAAACCTACATAATATTAAATATATTATGAGGAGTATGTTCAAAAAGCAAACTCTTTTTGGAACACGCTTTCCATTAGTAAAAACTGCTCCAAAAGTAAGAGGTTTAGGAACTTAACGTTTGAGTTGAGAAATATTTGTTAGGCATTTACCTTATTATTCCAAAATGATAGTGCAAGTACGGGATTTCCCCCAGCTTCTATTCTTCGGTAATTAACAAAAGCACTACAGTCTATAAGAGCTTTATATTGAGTTGGATATTTTGATGCAAATACAGTGCAGTCTCCCAAATCAAGAACCATCATTTGTCCTTTATCTACATAGATTGAAGTCATTCCATCATTTGGTTCATCAATATATGTCATACAATCAATCCATGCATCCATATTTTTACCGTAAAAATCAGGAAAGCCTAATATCTCTGTAAATATTTTATGAAAAGTTTCCCAGTCTTTGATTTTATTAACAGGTATTTTTACTATTTTCATTTTCTTAGCCTAACGTTTGAAGTAAGTGGACGTGATATCTTTCAGATTGTTAACATTACTTATAAATTTATTTTAAATGATAACTAAAATTATCTTTTAATCCTGTGGTATCTCGTTCACTTCTCTATTTTGTTATATATTTTGTCTGTATTATTATAATACTTCTTGATAAAAATATGCCACTTAAAGAGCCATACAGTAAACTAATAATAACAATGAATTCTATCTCATTTATTATAGATAATTCTCTCGCAACTACAACTCCAATAAAATACTTGATAAAGAATATAATTAAGATAAGAAACATTGGCATCCAATTGCGGTGGATGTGAAAATATCTTTCGATTTATCATATTTAGTATTTTTAGGAAAAGAGAGTTTTAATCCTATAATTAAAGATATAACACCTCCAACAAACCACACAATTGATGATATTAGACTTATTCCAAAAGCAGATAAAATACCAAACAATGATAATAAAATCATGGCTATGGGTAAGATAAAAATTCTTTTTAATTTAACTTCTCTATTTTTAGTTTGAGAATAACCTAAAAGAAACAATACTACAAATAATATAAATACCCAAATTGGTGTATGTTGAATTATTTCAAGAATCAATGTCATTCCTTTTTATATAACGCAAAGCTTTGGGTGGCTGAAGCGTAGACTAAGCCGTCCCAGCCACGATAGTGATGACAACAACGTATTGTTTGATTTTGCTAGCACTTCGACACTACCTCAGTTTAACGAATATATGGTTATTGTAGAATTGCCTGTTTTTGAATATTGCGTTTTTTAACACGGCTTCTTGCTTGAAACCAGATTTTATCAACAACTGCATTGATGGATTATTGCCTGAGAATACCGAAGCAAACACGCGAACAATATCAGTGTTTGAAAATACATACTCTAACATTTG
Source organism: Arcobacter siniprincipis (SeqCode) (assembly GCF_048571125.1). Taxonomy (NCBI): domain Bacteria; kingdom Pseudomonadati; phylum Campylobacterota; class Epsilonproteobacteria; order Campylobacterales; family Arcobacteraceae; genus Arcobacter; species Arcobacter siniprincipis (SeqCode). The sequence goes on from NZ_CP182343.1 coordinate 1,046,739, forward strand.
CGTAATTGCAACTGATGTTATGCCTTGACGCCAATATTCTTTGGACAACCAATAACCCATCTCTCCAGACCTTTGGTACTCGAACTCGCCACGATTGACGCCAATACACCCAACCAAAATACCATTAAAGGAAATAGCTTTAATTAGGTCGCTCTTACTCCCTTCGTTTGCCCACCAAAGCGCATCTTCTTTAGTGTAAGGGGAAGGTATTTTAGTTGAAAGGAATTGAGTGACCGAATCATCGTTTAAGATGGCAACCAATCTTTCTATATCATTTTGTGTAAATTCTCGAAGTAAAATCACTCAAATCCTTTTGCTATTTAGAATAAATAAGTTTCCAAAAAATCTAACGGTTGAAGTGAGCTAATAAATTGCCTGAAGGTAATTTATTAGCTCTTCTGATTTGTTATATTTCTTGTTTATCAGCTATTCTTTTCATAGCTTTTACATATTTTTCCCATCTTTTCTCAATAATATCATTTTGAGCAGTTTTAATCATATCCTCAAGTGGATCCATTGGTATTTTTGACATTTTAATACTAATAATTGTAGATGTATCAACAGTATAAATATTTCCACTTGCTAATTCATTGTTTTTATACACTCGTATAGTATAAGTCCATCCATCAGATGTAATTCTTATTTCATATTCTTCATCTTCAAAAGTGAATTTTCTTATTTCTTTCATCAATTACTTTCCTTTAAATTAAGTTTTATATTTATATTATCCATAACTTGTTATGCATTATTTTTCAATTTTCTCTGAATCATAAGTTGTACACCATGTTTCATCTTTTAACATATGTACTTCTATTCCTCTCATACTATGTAGCATATCAATAAATATTGGTGCTTCAATATCTACAGAATCTGATATATATCTGTAAATTTCATCTTGATTCAGTTTGCCACAATCTTTATTGAGTAAATCAATAACTTTTGTTTTGACTATTGGAAATAAATCTCTTAAATGCTGTTGCCTTTTAATAATGTCCATCATCTCTGTTGGATTAGGTTGATAAGTGGCAAGTACTGCTTCATAGTATCCTGTATCTCTTAGTCGTATAAGATTATTAGATTGCAGTTTTAATATTATTTTTCTTAATGCATCGTCTTGAATTTCATTTTTTGGTAGAGAAAATGTAGTTATTTGTTGAGCCTCTGTAATATAGCCAACTTTAATATCTTGAAAGGTTGATAATTTGTTGTTTAATATGAATTCATAAACTGCAACTTCTTGCCACTTTTCAATTTTTGATTGTTCTGCATCTTCCCAGTAATTCCATAAACTAATTGCTAAAGCAAAAGCTGCAATTAATGCTGACAAAGCTCCAGCCCAATGAGAAATTTTTTCACTCATTTATTTCCTTTATATAACTATTTATTGAATATACATTATATATAAAACACCCTAAAAATCAACAAATAACATGCACAAAAAGTGTTGTATATCAAAATGCCTACAAACATCTTAAATAAGGTATTTTTGTAGATGTTACTATAAAAAAGATTGGAAATTGAGATGTTTATTAAATAAATTTTAAGTTTATGATATGCTTTTTATGTATGTTTAATGTGGATATTTAGACGATAATAGTACATAATGTATGTATATTAAAGTGATATCGTAATAAACCTGCAAAATGTTAAATATATTATGAGGAGTAATGTGGACAGAAAATTGCTACAAAGATGAGTTATAAAAACAAGTTCAACAACTTGTAAGTTTTGGAACTTTCTTTAAGTTCAAAATTAATTTATTGAACTATTATATAATTTCATTAACTATCAGTTATAGACATAAAACTATGAACGGTCTTATAAATGATATATTTTACTTATATAAAACAATCTATTAGTTTTTTTAATAGCTCTTTTTTATCTTCATTTGATTCAGTTTCTAATCTAATTGATAGTTGATCTTTTACAATTTTTATTGCATTGTCACATTCACTTATTGCTTCATTAATTTCTTTTTTTGTTAGATCACATGTTTGTATACCAAATCTTTCTATATACTTGTTGTCCCACCATTTTTTACTGCCAAGAAGTAATAATGCTGGAATATCATTTTTAATATATACTGTAGTTGATACTACATCATATGCTGGTGCTAATTTTATGTCATCTATTCCTGTGTAAATAAGCCCAAAGTTTTTGAGATGAGCATCACCATTTTTTAATAAAAAATTTAAATAAGTCATTTTAAAAAATTGAATAAGTGAAGATTTTTTGTGCTGCGGTGAAACAAAAGTTTTAATTGTTTTTACTATTTGTTCATGAGATCCTTCATATTTATCATCTCTTTGTTTACCCATTAAAACGCACATGTCTTCGAAGCCAATATATTTATCATCAACTTTATCAAATCGTTTCATTATAAAAAGCTTTTCATCATCAGATATATAAAACTCTGGAACTTCAATGTTTGATCTTCTAACTATTTCCATGCAGTAGTACTCATTTAAAGCAAGTTCTTTATAATCTACACCCCAAGATTTGACAATGTAATCATCAACTTTTAAAGTTGCTTTATTTTTAATTAGGGCTAAAACTTTTGGCTGAACTCCACTTAGTGCTGAGTTTAGTGCAAATTTAGTTACTAGTTCATCAAAAAGATTATCTTTTTTTGTATGTAATAAATCATCAAGACTTAAACTATCATCAGCTTTAATAAAATTTGATTCATAAGAAAGCCTACCTTTTATTGAGTTTGACATAACTTTTAATAAGCCAAAATCATCGGTTTTTGTGAGTTTTGAGAAATGTTTTTTAATAATTGATAATAGGTAGCCTTCTGGCAAATGCATTTCAAAAATAGGGTGAAGTTTATTATGGATAAATGGCTTACTTCTTACAGGCATAAGTAAAGAGATAAAATTGTTTTTTTCTTCACAATCATATGAGAATATAAATTCATTATCTTCTTTTATTAAGTTACCACTAGAATTTGAATTTACTTTTACATTTAATTTATCCATTTACAATATCCTCAAATACAGGGAATAGTGATTTTTCTTTTATAACTAACTCTTGTCCTAGATAGTCAGTCAATTGCAAAACTTTTTTAAGGCCAATGTCACTACTGGTTCCATTTTCAAAATTGCTAATAGTTGCTCTTGAAATATTTAAATCATTAGAGATAGTTTTCTGAGAAATACCTCTACTTTTTCTTAAAAGTGCTAACTCTTTACCAAGTTCAACAAAATTCATATAAATACCTTTTATGTATAAAATATTATTCATTATAGTAATAAAAGTTAATTTTGTCAAATATTTTATACATTATTGATCTTTTAATTATATTAGAGTACATTAATAATCAAATGTAGTGGAAAACAATCTCTTTATTTATAAATAAGTATAGTACCCATTATATCATCTGTATGTAGAATAATTTAAATTTTATCTATTTCTTTGCCATTATCGTTTATAATGCGATTAAAATAAAAAATAAATATTTAACATAAAAGGTAAACGATGGGATTAGGTGTAGGAATAGTAGGACTTCCAAATGTAGGTAAATCGACGACTTTTAATGCTTTGACAAAAGCACAAAATGCAGAGGCACAAAATTATCCATTTTGTACTATTGAGCCAAATAAAGCAATTGTTCCAGTACCTGATAAAAGATTAGATGCGTTAGCAAAAATAGTTATTCCAGACAAGATTCAATACTCAACTATTGATTTTGTTGATATTGCAGGACTTGTAAGAGGAGCTTCTAAAGGTGAGGGATTAGGAAATCAATTCTTATCAAACATTAGAGAAGTTGAAATGATTTTACATATGGTAAGATGTTTTGAAGATGGAAATATTACTCATGTGGAAGGTGATGTAAATCCTTTAAGAGATATTGAGATAATCGAAACTGAACTTATTTATGCAGATATTTCACAGTTAGAGAAAAAAATAGATAGACTTAAAAAACAAGCAAAAACTTCAAAAGAAGCGGCTTCTTCTTTAATAATTGCAGAAGAGTTATTTAAACATTTAGAAGAGTTAAATCCTGTAAAAACTTTCGAAAAATTAGAAGATGATGTTTTTATTGCTTTAGATAAAGAACTTAGATTTTTATCTAACAAAGATGTGATTTATGGAGCAAATGTTGATGAAGATTCACTAGCAGATGGTGGAAATAAATTTGTTGATGTTTTAAAAGAACATGCAAATAAAGTAAATGCTGATGTTATTATGCTTTGTGCAAAAATAGAAGAAGAACTTGTAGGTTTAGAAGATGAAGAGGCACAAGAATTTTTAACAGATTTAGGTGTTGAAGAGTCTGGATTAGAACAAATTATTCATAAAGCATTTGATAAACTTGGACTTCAATCATATTTTACAGCTGGTAAAATAGAAGTTAGAGCTTGGACTATTAAGAAAAATACAAAAGCACCACAAGCAGCAGCTGTGATTCATAATGACTTTGAAAAAGGTTTTATAAAAGCAGAAGTTATTGCCTATGAAGATTTTGTATCTTTAGGTGGAGAAGCTAAGTGTAAAGAAGCAGGAAAATTAAAACTTGAAGGTAAAGATTATATTGTGCAAGATGGTGATGTTATGCATTTTAGGTTTAATGTCTAATAGATTTATCATTATAAACTAACTTCAATTATTAAAATGTAAAGAAGAAAACTTCTTTACATTTACTAACTATATTTAACAAAAATCTAAAAGTCTAAAATTCAATAGAACAAATTTAATAATAATTTTAAAACTTTAATTTTGTATACTTTATATACAAAAATGTAAACTCTACTATACCTTAAAAATGTATAATTATTTTATATATTTTAAGGAACTAGAATGAATAATCAACTTATTAATTATAAAGGAATCGAGCTAAAACGGGAACTACTACAATATTTTAAACATATGTTTTTAGTGGAAGAGTATAGAGAAGAATTAGTATCATTATCAAAAAGTTGGGATAATCTATCTTTACTAAGTAACTTTGGAAATAATAGTGCAAATATAAATGAAACAAAAAATAACTTTTCAAAATTGACTTCAAAACTGCTAAATCATCTATCAAATGAACTTCTAGAAAAAACAATAAGACAAATGAAATTTAAATCACAAATCTCTATTGATATTCTTATTCGAAATCTTTATGAAAGAACTGCTGATATTGGATTTTTAGCTACAGATAAGGATATAAGAGAATTTTTAGAAAATAATAAAAATAAATATGAAAATGAATTTGCTGATAATGTAAAAATATTAAGAAATAGATTTTTAGAATATACGCAAAAATATAGTGTATATTATAACATTGTCCTAATGGACACAAAAGGTAATATCCTAGTCCAATTAGATAAAAGTGAGAAAATAAATAAATCTGAAGATGAGATTATTGATTTATCTTTAAGTAGTAATGATTATGTTGAATCTTTTAAATTTCATGATTTCATTCCAAGTAAAAAGAAAAGTTTAGTTTATGCCTCTAAAGTTACAAAAACTAATGATCCAAATTCAGAATCAATTGGAATTTTATGCTTATGTTTTAAGTTTCAAGATGAGATGAAAGGTATTTTTAATAATCTAAAAGAGACAAAAAATAAGGAGTGTTTAACAATTTTAGATAAAGATGGAGTAGTAATTGCTACTAGTGATAAGTATCATGTGAATTTAGGAACAATTTTAGAATTTAATCCAAATAGTAAATTCTCTTTTATTTCTCATGGAGGTAGAGATTATTTATCTAAAACATGTAAAACAAATGGTTATCAAGGTTATTTTGGGCAAGAATGGTATGGACATATTTTAGTTCCAATAGATTATGCTTTTGTTGAAGAAGATGATAATTTAAATATTGATCAAGATATTTTATTAGCAATCTTACAAGGAGGGGAGAGGTTTAGTGATGAACTAAAAAAAATCCCTCTTGAAGCAAATAATATTCAAGAGAATTTAAATAGATTAGTTTGGAATGGAAATCTCAACCGAGGTAATCAAGATAAAAGTGAATTAACAAAAAGCTTTTCTAGGGCACTTTTAAATGAGATAAGTCTAACTGGAGAGAAAACTAAAAAAATATTTGATTTATCTATTGCTAATCTAACTAAAACAATTATACTAAATAATGCAACTTATGTCGCTTCTTTGATGGTAGATATTATGGATAGAAATCTATATGAAAGAGCAAATGATTGTAGATGGTGGGCTTTAACTCAAGATTTTAAAGATGTCTTAACCTCTAGTTCTGTAGATAAAACTAATAATAGTAAATTGACAGAGATTTTAAAATATATCAATAATCTTTATACGGTTTATACAAATTTATTTATTTATGACAAAAATGGAATTATTCTTGCTGTTTCTAATGAAAAAGAAAAACATTTAGTAGGAATGCAATTAAATGATAACACCCTTGAAAAAACAATGAAAGTAACAGACAATAATGATTATTTTGTATCAAATTTTAAAAGAACAAAATTCTATAATGATGATTACACTTACATTTATTACTCTTCTATTAAATCAAATGACAATGTAGTAGGTGGGATTGGTGTAGTTTTTGATTCAAAAGTTGAATTAAAAGCAATACTTGAAGAATCAATTCCAAATTTTAAATCATCAGATGAAGAAAAAAGATTTGGTGTATTTATTGATAAAAAAGGATTAATAATCTCTTCTACAAGTGATGACTTAAAAGTTGGAACAACTTTAGATATTGATTTAAAACTTTTTAATATGGTAAATGGTGAATCTCATAGTGAAATAATAGTTTACAATGGTAACTACTATGCTATTGGAATAAAATGCTCGCAAGGATACAGAGAATATAAAGTTGCTGATAATTATTCAAATGACATTTTTGCAATATTTTTTTCTTATATAAGTTCTGCAGACTTGAAAATTTCTCATAGTAAAGAAATATTTAAAGAAATTAGTGGAAATAAATCAGAAGATACACAGGAAATAGGGACTTTTTTCATAGGTGGAAAGTGGTTAGGTATTGAAATAGAAAATTTAATTGAAGTTGTGAGTACCTCAAAACTAGACCTATCTCCTACAATGAACAATGACCACTATTTTAAAGGAACTATCCTTTATAATAATAGTGCTGTTGGGGTGATAGATATTAAGAATTTTTTAGATGAAAAAATTGAAGAAGAATATAAAGAAGTTGTTATTATAAAACATTTTGACAAAGATAGTGAGAATTACATAGGTATATTAGTAAATGAACTAGGAGATATTCCTGAGATTCCAAAAGTTAGAATCAAGAAGATTGATAATTATTTGTTAGGGAATTGTACATTAATAAACTCTGTTGTAGTTCCTTCTGAGGGTTCAAAAGAAGATAAGTTATTATCAATACTTGATATTGAGATGTTAAAAAATAATTTAGTAGAATAACAAAAGTAAAGACTTATATCCCTTGAAGTAAAATCTGCCAAATATATTCAACTTCTTCATCATCTAAGAAAATCAGTGATTTTTCTTTAAAAAGTTCATCTATTTTGTAAAATTCAAACTTTTTTGAATAAGTACAATTTGGATGTACTGGATGAAAACTTCGTACAAGTGAAATTTCATTTTCTATTTTTTGTTCACAAAGCAAACAAATATATTCGCTATGAAGTCTTCCTTCATGTTCTAGTAGTTTTATATAAGTTTCACAAATAGCTCGTTTGGCATCTTGTTTTATAAGTTTGTGAGCCAGTTCTTCTAATAGGTTAAAATAAAAATCATCTATATCTTCCACATCTTTTAAATGGGGATAAAAAAGTTTTAAAAATCTTTGCCAACAATAAAGCTTCTCTTTTACAAAAATCCAATTAAAACTTATTTGAAGTACATCTTTTAGTCTAGGCATTGTGCTTTTTAGATTTGATTCTAATTCAAAATCAATCTTATATCCAACATTAACTGTAGAGTGTCTTCCTCCATAAAATCTATATGTAGTATAAATACTATCATCTGTAAGAATAGTAACTATTAAGTCATCATCTCTTACAGATTTTATATCGATTATATAACCTTGCATCTATTCTTCAAGACTCTTCATATCAATTATTTCATCAATGATTTCTTGAGCTTCTTCATCATCAATCTCACCAGCTTCTAAGTCATCAATCAAATCTTGAAACTCTTTTCTCATCTCTTGCATATATTTTATTTCTTCTTTAGTTTTATCATCACTTTTTTTTGATGCAACTAATTCAAATAACTCATCTAAATAGTCTTCAACATCAGGTATAACTTCGTTGTGTACTAGATTTAAAAGTTTTTCTTGTATAGTCATATTATTTTCCTTTTAAATTTGAAAAAAAATTATAACAAAAGATTACTACTTGTTTGCTTCATAATTATACTTATGGTATTATTCTTGACATATTATAAAAAGGAAAATGTAGATGTCTGTGTTTGAAAATGTAAAAATAGCTAAAAAAGCAAATATTTTATATGAAGGTCATGTTACAAGTAGAGCAATAGAGTTTGAAGATGGTTCAAAAAAGACTTTAGGGGTTATGTTACCTGGAGAGTATGATTTTACAACTATTCATGAAGAACTAATTGATGTAGAATCTGGTGAATTAGAAGTATTATTACCTGCACAAGATTGGAAAAAGATTGTTGCACCACAAAGTTTTAAAGTACCTGCTAACTCTAAATTTAAATTAAAAGTTATTTCACTAGTTGATTATTGTTGTTCATTTAAAATACACTAAGATAGAAAGATTTTTCCTATCTTAGCTTATTTGTAAAAGCTTATATCCTACACCTCTTAGATTTAAAACCATTCCATTTTTTAGTTTACTTCTTAATTTATGAACGATAGTTCTCATGCTTACTGATTCCATCTCTTTACTATCCCAAACATATTCATGAATCATATCAATAGTGACTGTTTTATTTATGTTTTTAACTAAGAGTGATAAGAGTAGTTTTTCTTTTATTGTTAGTTCTATTTCATGTCCATGTTTATATAAAGTTTGGTTTATCAAATCGTAATTATACTCATAGCCCAAATCAATATTTAAATTCAGATCATTACTTTGAGATATGTGTTTTAAATGGTATTTTATTCTTAAAAAAAGTTCTTCAAAATCAAAGGGTTTTTTAATATAATCATTACAACCATAATCAAAAGAATTTTTGATATTCTCTATATCTATTTCAGCACTTATCATGATAACAGGACTGTTTGGATTATCTTTTCTTATTGTTTTTAATATTTCATGTCCGTTAAATCCTGGAACATTCAAATCTAAAATATACAAATCATATTTATTATTTATGATTTTACTAGCTGCTTCATATCCATCTGTACAGTTTTCCACAAAAAAACCTCTATTTTCTAGTGAGAGTTTTATGATTTTATTAAGTGAATAGTCATCTTCTAGTAAAAATATTTTCATTTTAAGAGCCTTTATTTATAAGGTTTTTTGGAAATATATATCTAAATGTTGTAAATTCATTTGAAAGTATTTCTATGTTTATATCATAATTCTCACAAATTGACTTTACGATATTTAGTCCTAGTCCAAGACCTATATTTTTTACTTTTTCTTGATAATATTTTTCAAAAACCAAAGAGGTATCTTGTATTTTTATTCCTTCATTTATTACTTCTACTTGATAGTTTTTAAGAGCAATTACTACAGTTGTATTTTCGTAAGAATATTTTATAGCATTTGAAAGTGTATTATCAATTATTCTCTCAAACTCATATTCATCCATTAAAACTTCAAATTCATCGCTTATCTCTAAGTCCAAAATGATATTTTTTGTTTTTGCAATTTCATCAAAAAAGATTATTCTTGAAGATAAAAAGTTTACAAGATTTATCACTTTTATTTGTTTTTGCATAGTTTGTTTTTTTGTTAAATAGTAAAGGTCATTATAAATAGAAGAGAGAGATTTTGAAGAGGCTTTTATGGCTTCAAATTGTTCTTTTGGTCCTAATTGTCGCTCTAAATTATCCACATTTAGTGAAATAATACTAAGTGGAGTATTCATTTCATGGATTATTTTTTTTAAGAAAAAATCTTGTTGTTGAAGAAGGCTTAAAATAGTTTGGTTATTTTCAAAAATTTTAAGTTGAGTTTTTATTCTAGCTAATACCTCTTCTTTTTCAAAAGGCTTAGTAATATAATCAACTCCACCTTGTTCGAAGGCTTTTACTTTTATCTCTATATCATCAATGGCACTTATGAAAATAATAGGGATATCTTTTAATTTATCATTTTCTTTAAATAATTTACAAACTTCAAAGCCATCAATATTTGGCATTTTAATATCAAGTAAGATTAAATCAGGAGGATAATTTTCTGACGAAGTTAAAGCAAAACTAGGATCAGTAGTGGCTCTAATATTATAATCATAAACTTTTAGTATGCTATTTAGATAATGAAGATTTTCATTTTTATCATCTATGATTAATATTGTATATTTTTTATGCATCATTTATCTCATTTTATATTGCTTTGTTGATAAGATTATAGAGTAAAAGATATAAAATCAAAATGAGGCACCTCCTTGAATCTAAAAAAACTCTTTATGTTACTTTTTATATTAAATACTATTTCTTTTATTAGTGTTGCAGTTGTCATAAATAAATACCAAAACTCTACAGTAAAACTAGAAAATGCCTATCAACTACAATACAAATCACTTATCCTTGCCCATGAGCTAAGACAAAGTAGTGATGACCTGACAAGGATGGCAAGAACTTATGTGATTACTGGAAATCCATTATTTGAAGAACAATATAAAACAGTATTGGATATAAGGAATGGGAAAAAGAATAGACCCAAAAGATATAATGGAATATTTTGGGATTTTTATACTTTAGATGGTACAAAGCCTATTTTAGATGGTGAAAAAGTTCCTTTAAGAGATCTTATGAAAAGGGCAAACTTCCCAGATGAAGAGTTAAATTTACTTTTTGCTTCACAAAATGAATCGGATGATTTAACAAACCTTGAACACAAAGCCATGAATGCAGTTAAAGGAATCTTTGAAGATGAAAATGGAAATTTTACTATAAAAGGAAAACCTGATTTTAAACTAGCAAGGGAACTTATGCACTCAGATGAGTATCACAAAGCAAAAATAAGAATTATGCAACCTTTGGATAACTTCTATAAAGCCTTTGAAAAAAGAACCCAAGAAAGAGTAAATGATGAGAGAAAGACCGTAAAACAACAAGAGTTTTATGTAAATGTGATAGTTCTTTTTTCAGTTATTTTTTTCTTGATGTCATTTTTTATAATTTTATTTAGAATCATTTACCCAATAGATTTATTAAGAGTTGCCATGTTAAAACTTTCATCAAATGATATGAGTGTGGAGTTGGATAAGAACAAGTATGATGATGAAGTGGGCGACATGATAGGTTCTGTTTCTATTTTCAAAGAAAATACTAAAAAACTAATAGAGAGTGAACACCAAATCAAACTTGCCATGGAAGAAGCAAAAAGTGCAAATAAAGCAAAATCTATATTTCTAGCAAGAATGAGTCATGAACTTCGAACTCCCCTAAATGCTATACTTGGATTTTCAAATATTTTAAAAAAATCTATGAATGCTACACAAGAAGAAAAAAACAATTTAAATATAATCAAAAGAAGTGGAGAACATCTTTTAAATATCATAAATGAAATTTTAGAATTATCAAAAATCGAAGCTGGAAAAATAGAAATTATTCCAAAAGTTTTTAATCTAAAAGAGTTAATAGAAGATATCAATTCAATTTTTGCCTTTAGATGTAAAGAAAAGGGCTTGGAGTTTAAAATTGTTTTAGATGATAATCTACCTGAAGTTGTAAAAATGGATGATTTAAGACTTCGGCAAATACTTATAAATCTCTTAAGTAATAGTTTGAAATTTACAAATGAAGGTGAAATATCACTATATTTATATGAAAAGAGCCAAAAACTATTTTTTGAAATAAAAGATAGTGGAATAGGTATTGATAATAAAGATTTAAAAAGAATATTTAAACCCTTTGAGCAAATTAAACATGAAGATTATAATAAAAATGGAACAGGATTGGGACTATCTATTACAAAAGAGTTAGTATCTTTAATGAATGGTTCTATTTATGCAAAAAGTAAAGTTAATCTTGGAACAGAGTTTTATTTTAGTGTTGATTATAAAAATGCAAATAGTAGTGATATTGATGCTCAGTTAAAATTAAAAGATATTATAGGAATAGAAAAGAATAAAAATAAAAAAACTATTCTTGTAGTTGATGATATTGAAGTAAATAGAAATCTATTAACACAAATATTAACTTCCCATGGCTTTGAAGTATTTCAAGCAAGTAGTGGATATGAGGCCATTGAACTTTTTGAAAAGCAAGAGTTTAATCTTATTTTTATGGATATAAAAATGAGTGGCTTAGATGGCTTAGAAACTATAAAGCTTATAAGAAAAGATGAAAAAGACAAAAATATACCAATAGTTGCAGTATCTGCAAATGTATTTAATGAAGATAAAGAAATAGCAATACAAAGTGGAGCAGATGGATTTTTAGCAAAACCAGTTGAAGAAAAAGAGTTATTAATTATTTTGGCAAAGTATTTTAATTTGAAATTAAAATATTTAGAAAATAATGAAGAAAAAGCTGATATTTTTGAAAGAATATCAAAACTTGATAAAGAGTTTTTTATAAAACTAAATGAATTCGCTTTGTTAATGGACTCTTCTAGTATTGAGCAGTTTTTAGAAAATAGTGATATTGAAAATGATTTAAAACTATATTTAAAAGAACTTGTGGAAAACTTCAAATATAAAGAGATAAGTGAAATCTGTATAAAAAATATACAGTAAACTTTTTAACTTTACAAAAAAACAACACTTAAACAACACTTCTATTTTATACTTCCCTTAGTAGTCAAAGAGACTAAATCTAAAGGAGAATAAATGAAAAGTAGATTCACAAAAGTTTTAGCTGCATCAGCAATTGTAACTATGAGTATGATGGCTCAAGCAGCTGATGTAATCAAAGTTGGAGTTTTACACTCACTATCTGGAACAATGGCAATTAGTGAGACAACTTTAAAAGATACAGTTTTAATGCTTATTGATGAGCAAAACAAAAAAGGTGGTTTGTTAGGTAAAAAAATAGTACCGGTTGTTGTTGACCCTGCATCAAACTGGCCACTGTTTGCTGAAAAGATGAGAGGACTTTTAACTAAAGATAAAGTTGATGTTACATTTGGTTGTTGGACATCAGTTTCTAGAAAATCTGTTCTTCCAGTTGTTGAAGAGTTAAATGGTTTACTTTTTTATCCTGTTCAGTATGAGGGTGAAGAGTCTAGTAAAAATGTATTTTACACAGGTGCTGCGCCTAACCAACAAGCAATTCCTGCAGTTGATTATCTTATGAACGATATGGGTGTTAAAAGATGGGTTTTAGCTGGTACTGATTATGTATATCCAAGAACTACAAATAAAATCTTAGAAGCATACTTAAAATCAAAAGGTGTTAAATCATCTGATATTATGATTAACTATACTCCATTTGGACACTCTGATTGGCAAAGTATTGTAAGTGAAATCAAAAAATTCGGAAGCGCTGGTAAAAAAACTGCTGTTGTATCTACAATTAATGGTGATGCAAATGTTCCTTTTTATAAAGAATTAGGTAACCAAGGTATTACATCTTCATCTATTCCAGTTATTGCATTCTCTGTTGGAGAAGAAGAGCTATCAGGACTTGATACTAAACCTTTAGTTGGTCATTTAGCTGCATGGAATTATTTTGAAAGTGTTTCTACTCCAGAAAATGACAAATTTATTTCAACTTGGCATAAATATATCAAAGATGACAAAAGAGTTACAAATGACCCAATGGAAGCTACATATATTGGATTTAACTTATGGGTAAAAGCTGTTGAAAAAGCTGGAACTACAAATGTTGATAAAGTAAGAGAGGCAATCGTTGGATTATCTGTTCCAAATCTTACTGGTGGAACTGCAACTATGCTTAAAAATCACCATATTACAAAACCTGTTTTAATCGGTGAGATTCAAGAAGATGGCCAATTTGAAACTGTATGGCAAACTGAAAAAGAAGTTCCAGGTGATGCTTGGTCAAACTACTTACCAGGAAGTAAAGACTTAATCTCAGATTGGACTAAACCAATCAATTGTGGAAACTACAACACTAAAACTAAAAAGTGTATGGGTGCTAACTAACAAAATTAAAATATGAGAGTTCAACTCTCATATTTTTTTGCTCTACATAATAAATGAAAGGTAATCATGAAAATTTTAAAAATAATATTGCTTAATTTATTAATTTTATCTTCACTAATTGCTTCAGATCTTCAAAGTGATTCACAAGAACTTTTGACAAATAGTTATTCTAAAAAAGAAATAGTTATATTAGATTTAACTAAAAAGTATAAAAGTGAAAAAAAGTTTGAGTACTTATTACAAAAACTTTTAGCAGGAGATTTATATTATACAAAAAGTGATAACCAAATTGTATTTTTAAAAAAGAAAAAAGAGAATAACTATCTTACAGTTGATGTTTTTTCTGGCGAGAAGTTAGGTGAAGCTTCAAAATATGATTTTAAAAAAGTTAAAATCAATAATAAATTAAGAAATATTATAAAAGCATCTTTGGCAAAAATAAATCTTTTTTCTACTGATGAAGATAAAAGGTTAAATTCTGTTAAGAACTTATTGAAAAATTTAAAACCTGATGATAAGGAGATTATCATTGAGGCTTTACAAAGCGAAAAGTCTTCAAATATTAGAGATGTTTTAGATGAAGCAAATACTATTTTAATTGCTTTATATGGAACGGCTGAAGAGAAATATAAAGCAGTGGATAAACTTGGAGGTTTTATTTCATCTAAAACTCTTGCAACACTAAAAGATGTACTTAAAAATACTAAAGATGAAAAACTAAAAGCAATAGCTGAAAGTTCACTTGATATAGTTGAGATAAAAAAGAGTATTTATTCATTTATCGAAACTGCATTTTTTGGACTTAGTATGGGTTCTGTTTTACTTTTAGCAGCTATTGGCTTAGCAATTACCTTTGGTGTTATGAAAGTAATCAATATGGCGCATGGTGAACTTATTATGATAGGTGCTTATACCACATATACGATTCAACAACTTTTCCCAAATCTTATTGAATACTCTGTGATTATCGCAATTCCTGCTGCTTTTATAGTGAGTGGAATTGTTGGAATCATAATAGAAAGATTAGTGATAAGACATCTGTATGGAAGACCGCTTGAAACACTACTTGCAACTTTTGGGGTAAGTTTGATTTTGCAACAGTTAGTTCGAACAATATATTCACCCCTTAACCAAGAAGTAAAAACTCCTTCATGGATGAGTGGTGCTTTGGAAGTAAATAGTTCACTGTTTCTTACATACAATAGATTATATATCGTGATATTTTCTGTAATGGTATTTTTAGCAATTTTGTATGTTATGAAAAAGACTTCTTTAGGATTAAAAGTAAGAGCTGTTTCACAAAATAGACCAATAGCAAGAGCTATGGGGATAAAATCAAGTTTTATAGATGCCGCTACTTTTGGAATAGGTTCAGGAATAGCAGGAGTTGCAGGGGTTGCTCTATCTCAACTTACAAATGTGGGACCAAATCTAGGACAAGCTTATATAGTAGATAGTTTTATGGTTGTTGTATTTGGTGGAGTTGGAAATCTATGGGGAACTTTAATAGCAGCCCTTACTTTAGGTGAGATTAACAAATTTATTGAGCCAATTTCAGGAGCAGTGTTAGCAAAAGTTATTATCTTAGTATTTATTATTTTATTTATACAAAAAAGACCTAGAGGATTATTTCCTCAAAAAGGTCGAGATGCACAGGATTAGAAAATGAAGAATAAATCTTTTATATTAAAAATTTTGGAAAATGACAAAGGTGGGAAGATAGTTTTATCAACTCTTGCAGTTGTAGTATTTGTAGTATCATTTTGTAATTTATTTGTACCAAGTAGTTCAGTATTTTATATCTCAACTTTTACAGTTACGATTTTAGGTAAATATTTAGCATTTGCTCTTTTAGCACTTGCATTAGATTTAGTGTGGGGATATTTAGGGGTTTTAAGCCTTGGTCATGGAGCATTTTTTGCCCTTGGTGGATATGGACTTGCCATGTATCTTATGCGTCAAATAGGCGATAGAGGAGTTTATGGGAATCCTGATTTACCAGATTTTATGGTATTTATGAACTTAAAAGAGTTACCATGGTTTTGGTATGGATTTGATAATCCTTTGTTTACTTTTATAATGATTATGCTCGTACCTGCAATCTTAGCTTTTGTTTTTGGGTGGTTTGCTTTCAAATCAAGAGTTACAGGAGTTTATCTTTCAATCATAACTCAAGCTATGACTTACGCACTTATGTTAGCATTTTTCAGAAATGACATGGGCTTTGGTGGAAATAATGGTTTGACAGATTTTAAAGATATTTTAGGATTTGATTTACAAGCTGATACTACAAGAGTAGGACTTCTTATAATTACTTTTTTAGCTTTGACTTTGGGATATTTGATTTGTAGATTTATTATCAACTCAAGATTAGGTCGTGTAATTATATCTATTAGAGATGAAGAGAGTAGGGTTAGATTTATTGGATATAAAGTTGAACAATACAAAGTATTTATATTTGTAGTTTCAGCAATACTTGCAGGAATCGCAGGAGCACTTTATGTTCCACAAGTGGGAATTATAAATCCAGGAGTTTTCTCACCACTCTTTTCTATTGAACTTGTTATTTGGGTAGCAATAGGTGGAAGAGGAACTTTATATGGAGCAATCATTGGAGCGATTATTGTAAATTTTGCAAGTACATATTTTACCTCTGCACTTCCAGAAGTTTGGTTATATGCTTTAGGTGGATTGTTTGTACTTGTAACTTTATATCTTCCACAAGGTGTAGTTGGACTTATAAGTAAAATCAATGGAAAACTTGGAAAGGCTAAATAATGAATCTATTAAGACATGAAAATGAACAAAATATTGGTAATCTTAAAATTGGAGATAGAATATTATTAGTTGATGGCGTTAGTGTTAGTTTTGATGGATTTAAAGCCTTAAATAACTTAAGTTTTTCCATAAACTATGGGGAACTTAGATGTATCATTGGAGCAAATGGTGCAGGAAAATCTACTATGATGGATGTAGTTACAGGAAAAACTAGACCTGATGAGGGAGAAGTTGTATTTGGTAATGCCGTAAATTTATTAGAACTAGATGAACCAACAATTTCTGAAATAGGTATTGGGAGAAAATTCCAAAAACCAACAGTATTTCAAAATCATTCAGTTTTCGAAAATTTAGAGTTAGCAATGAAAGATGATAAAAGATTTTTTAAAACACTTTTTTCGAAACTAGGAAGTGAGCAAAAAGACAAAATAGAAGAGACTATGAAATTAATTGGTCTAAAAGAGCTTTACAATATGGATGCTGGTATTTTATCTCACGGTCAAAAACAGTGGCTTGAAATAGGTATGCTTATCATGCAAGAGCCAAAGTTACTTCTAGTAGATGAACCCGTTGCAGGAATGACACCACAAGAGGTGGACAAAACAGCAGAGATTTTGACAAGTTTATCAAAAGAAAATGCTGTAGTTGTGGTTGAACATGATATGGAGTTTATACGAAGTATCGCTTCAAAAGTAACTGTGCTACATGAGGGTTCTGTTTTGGCAGAAGGTAATATGGATGCGATACAGAACAATGAAAAAGTGCGAAAAGTATATTTAGGAGAATAAAAATTCAAATTATGCCACTATTACGGCGTTGAAAACTTTTGATTTACTTATAGTAAACCTTCAAGTTTCCGCCTTGTACTAGCAACATACTTTGAATTTTTTTTAATTGAAGGGAAACAGATGTTAAAAATAGAAAATATAAATCAATTTTATGGTCAAAGTCATACCCTTTGGGATTTGAATTTAGAGATTAAAAAGGGAAGATGTACTTGTCTTATGGGAAGAAATGGTGTTGGAAAAACAACACTTAGTAAAGTTATTATGGGTTTACTTCCTATTCGTGATGGGCAAATCATTTATGATGGACAAGATATTTCAAAACTACCAGATCACAAACGGGCAAGTATTGCAATAGGTTATGTTCCTCAAGGAAGAGAGATATTTTCACAACTAAGTGTTTTAGAAAACTTACAAATTGGAGTTTTGGCAAATAGAAATAAAATCTCAAAAGTGCCTGAAAAGATATATGAACTTTTCCCAGTACTAAAAGATATGCAAAAAAGAAAAGGTGGTGATTTAAGTGGTGGTCAGCAACAACAACTTGCAATCGCCAGAGCCTTATGTATTGATCCAAAGTTTTTAATTCTTGATGAGCCAAGTGAAGGGATACAACCAAATATTGTAGCTCAAATTGGGGAAGTGATTGATTATCTTACAAAAGAAGAAGATATGACAGTTTTACTTGTGGAACAAAAGCTTCCATTTGCAAGACGACATGGAGATGATTTTTATGTAGTTGATAGGGGAAGTGTAGTTGCAAAGGGGGAAATCTCACAGCTAAGCGATGATATAATAAAACAACATTTATCAGTATAATTAGGAGAGAAATGAGCATAAAATTTAATTTTAAAGATGATAAATTTTCATTAGATAAATTAGAACTTCCTTCTCGCCACTACTATTTTCAAGATAAAGAGAATTATATAAAACTTCTAAACATAGGTGAAGGAATCTTTCCTAAAGACAAGATTAGAACTTCCCTTAAACTTGATAATTCAAATTTGATTTTAACAACTGAATCAGCTACAAAAATTTATCCATCAAAAAAGGAATATGGAATAAACAAAATAGATATAAGGATTCAAAACAACTCAAACCTAGAGTTTCTAAATGATGAACTTATTTTGTACAAAGACTCTAAATATATTCAATTTTTTAATCTAAAATATGATGATAGCTCGACTTTTTTTTACTCAGATATTTTAAGTAGGGGAAGAAGTTTTGAGGATTTTGATTTTTCAAATGTATTGATGAAAAATTCTTTTTATTCAAATAAAAAATTAGAATATATAGAAAAATTTGATGTAATAGGTGATGAACTAAAAGATTATATAATTAGAAAAAATAGTGAAAACTATATTTTTATTAAGATATATATCAAAACAAAAGATAATAATAAGTTCTTGGATATTCTAAAAGAAAAAGCTTTTGATTCATTTACTTATTCAAAATCAAAAGAGATAATTATAGGAACAATCAGTTCAAATAGTATGAATGATATTAAAAAAGAACAAAAAATTATTTGGAATATTTATAGAAATTATTTAGCTAAGAAAGAGTTTTCACTAGGGAAACAATAACTTATTAAGCCCTATGAATGGCTTAATAAGTTATTTATAATACTGAAGAAAGAAAATTTTGTAATTCAGGTGTTTGTGGATTTGCAAATACTTCATCACTTGGACCTGTTTCCCAAACTTTTCCATTGTGCATAAATACAACTCTATCACCAATATCTCTAGCAAAATTCATCTCATGAGTTACAAGAACTAAAGTCATACCTTCTTCTGCTAATTTTTCTAATACTTTTAAAACTTCACCAACAAGTTCTGGGTCAAGGGCTGAGGTGATTTCATCACATAATAATATCTTTGGAGACATAGCAAGTGAACGAGCAATAGCAACACGCTGTTTTTGACCACCTGAAAGACTATTTGGATATTGGTCAAACATTTGATCCATACCTACTTTTTTTAGACATTCTATTGCTAATTCTCTGCACTCATTATCTTTTTTACCTAAAACTAACTTCGGAGAGAGCATTACATTTTGTCCAGTTGTTTTATGGGGATATAAATTAAATCCTTGAAAAATCATACCACATACTTTACTTAGTTTTCTTAGTTGTATGTCATTTGTTGTAACTTCTAAATTATCTACAATAATATTACCATTTTGATAATTTTCTAGCCCATTAATACATCTAAGAAGTGTACTTTTCCCTGAACCAGATCTTCCAATTATAGAGACAACTTCTCCCGCTTTTATTTCAAGATCAATTCCTTTAAGTACATGTTTTTCTCCATAATACTTGTGCACATTGTCAATACTAACTAGAGACATTTAATTTCCTTTCTAAATATTTGCTATATCGTGTTAGGGGATAACAAATTACAAAATATAATATTGCAACCATTGTAAAAACTTTAAAGGGTTCAAAAGTTGCGTTGTTTAACATTGTTCCAGCTTTTGTAAGCTCAATAAATCCAATGATTGAAGCTAATGCAGTTCCTTTTACAACTTGGACTGAAAAACCAATAGTTGGAGCCGTTGCTACTCTTATTGTTTGTGGAATAATTACATGAATCATTGATTGATAGTAATTTAATCCCATAGTTTTACAAGCTTCCCATTGTCCTTTTGGAACTGAATTTAAACAACCAGTCCAAATTTCACATAAAAAAGCACTAGTAAATAAGGTTAAAGCTAAACTAGCAGCAGTCCATTCATTTATATCAATACCAATTAATGACAATCCAAAAAATGCTAGATATAACTGCATTAATAATGGTGTTCCTTGAAAAATCTCTATATATATTTTTATTAATATTGATAAAAAACGATTATTAGCCATTCTTAGTAATATTAAAATTCCTGCAAATATTCCTCCACCAATAAAAGCAATTAAAGACAATAATAGTGTCCATCTTGTTGCTAATAATAGATTATGAAAAATATCTAATGTTGAAATATCAGCCATATTAACTTCCTTCTTTAACAGCATTTGTTTTAAACAGTTTCTCACTTATAAGAGTAAGTATAAATCTTAAAATGATTGCAAAAACTAAATATATTGCTGTAACTATAAAATATGATTCAAAGCTTAAAAAAGTACGCGATTGAATGAAGTTAGCTGAAAAAGTTAACTCTTCTACAGAAATTTGTGATAAAACTGAAGAACCTAACATTACAATTACACATTGACTTACCAAAGCAGGTGATATTTTATGAAAAGCTTGTGGTAAAATTATATGAATAAATATTTGTGACCATTTTAGTCCCATTGTTTTACCAGCTTCCCATTGTCCTTTTCCTGTTGCTTCAACTCCAGCTCGTATAATCTCTGTTGAATAAGCTCCTAAATTAACAACCATCGCAATTATTCCAGCTTCCATGGCTGTTAATTTAAAACCAATTGCTGGCAAACCAAAAAAGATAAAAAATAGTTGTACTATAAATGGTGTATTTCTTATTACTTCAACAAAAGTGCTAACAAAACCTTTTAGAATTTTATTCTCTCCAATTTTTATTGCAGCTCCAAAAACACCCAATAATAGACCTAAAATTGTTGTAAAAATTGTTATTTCTATAGTTAGCTGTATACCTTTAATTATCACTTTATAATAGGGGAAAAGTCCCGCAAAATCAAATTGGTAATCCATAATTCTCTGCCCTTTTTACTTTTTAAATTAATGGTTGATATTTAAAATGAATTTAATTATCAACCATAAAATGGATTATAAATCTTTTGGAAGATCCATTTTGAACCATTTATTTGAAATTTTATTTAATTTACCATTTTCTTTATTTTCTTTTATAAATTTATTTATAAATGCCATAAGTTCTGGTTCATGTTTTTTAATTCCAATGTAACAAGGGTTATTAACAATCATAAATTTTGTCATAGCTTCTTCTTTTCCTGGATTTTTTCTAGCCATTTCACTTACAATTACATTACCTGTTGCGATTAATTTTACTTGACCAGAAAGGAAAGACGAAGTTGTCATATTATTATCTTCATATCTTTTAATAGTAACTGATGGATCAACTAATTTTGATAATTCAATATCTTCAATCGTACCTCTAGTAACACCTACTGTTTTACCTTTTAACTCTTCTGGAGATGAAACTTTTACATCTTTACTTCCAAATACACCTAAATAAAATATTGCATATGCGTCAGAAAAATCAATTGCTTTTGCTCTTTCTGGATTTTTACCTAAACTTGATATTGTTAAATTTACTTTTCCTGTTTGTAAATAAGGAATTCTATTTGCACTAGCAACTGGAACAAGTTCTAACTTTACTCCTAGTTTTTTTGCAATAAGTTTTGCAGTATCCACATCATAACCTTGTATGCTCATATCTTTCGAAACAGAACCAAATGGTGCAAAATCTTGAGGAACAGCTATTTTTATAACCCCTGACTTTTTGATATCAGCCAATTGATTTGCGTTTAATAAACTTACACTTAGTAGTGCTCCAATAGCTAGTACTTTTAATAAAACATTTTTAAACATGTATTTTCCTTTGAAAAAATTGTTGACAATAGTAAGTTATAATCTACAAGATTAAATCAACTTAGGTCAATCATGTGAACAATTCTAGGCGATAAATTATCCAATGTCAATCATATTACTGTATAAAAAGTATACAAATGGCAATTCAGGCAATTAATTAGAATAATTGTATATTTTATATACAATTAGTGTCTAATATAATTGTAGACAATATTGTACAATTGTATAATATATCAAGAAGGTGAAAATAATGGACAATAATATTGAAGAACTTACAATAGAAGAAACAATTATCAAATATGTCTTTGATGAAATCTTTGACAATAAATTTAAACCAGGAATGAAACTTTCAGAAAGTGTATTTGCACAAACTTTTAATGTAAGTAGAGATTCTGTAAGAAAAGCCTTTAGTCAATTACAAAGTATGGGTATTATGACTTATAAAAAGAATCAGGGATTTTTCTTAAGATGGCTTTCCCAAGAAGATGCAAAAAATGTTTATGAAGCAAGAACTATAATTGAAGTTGGAATTATTACTGTAGTTACTCAAAAATATTCTTTAGGATTACTTGAATTATCTTCTCTTGTTCGTGAGGTGGAGAGAGAAAAATATTTGAAAATATCATCAAGAAATGGTGAATATGTTAATAGTTCTTGCAATTTTCATCTAGAATTAGCTTTATTGACTGACAATGAACTTTTAATAAATGCAATAACTCCTTTAATTTCTTTAAGTATCTTAGCTAGATTAGTTTATGAAGATAGCAGCTGTCTTTTTAATTCTTATGATGAACATAATGAAATAATAACAGCAATTAAAACAAATGATGTGGAATATGCAAAAAGTGTAATGAATTATCACTTACGTCATTGTTTAGAAGCCTTAAACTTTAAAGAAGTTCCAAAGCAAACAAGCTCACTTATTAGTTTAAGAACTATGATGTAAAGATAGAATTATTATTTATAAATTTAGAAAAAAAATAAAAGGATTTTGATGATTAATGTTACAAGTTTAGATTTAGGAACAAAAATTTTATATGTCAGTGATGATTTTTTTGCAAATGCCCAAAGAATGTTAGAAGAGAGTGAAGCTGTATTTAAAGATGAGTATGATGAAAATGGGCATTGGATGGATGGTTGGGAAACTAGAAGACGAAGAGATAGTAAAAATGATTTTTGTATTATTAAATTAGGGGTAAGTGCTAAAATAAACTCTTTTGAAGTTGATACTGCACATTTTAAAGGAAATTATCCTTTAGCTGTTTCAATTAAAGCTTGTTATTCAAAAGATATAAATGACGAAGAGATTATTAACAATCCAGAAAACTTCCAATGGAAAGAATTACTTGTACAAAGTGATTTACAAGGAGATACAAAACATAATTTTGATTCTTCTTGTCAAGATGAAATAACACATATAAGAATGGATATTTATCCAGATGGTGGAATCGCTAGATTTAAAGCCTTTGGAACGATTTGTTTTGATGAGAAACTTTATGATATGGATAATATCAATGTAATTTCTATGTTAAATGGAGCACGAGCAGTTAGAACAAATAATGAGTTTTTTGGAGCGTTAAAGAATATCTTAAAAGAAAAAGACTCTTTATATATGGGTGATGGTTGGGAAACTAGAAGAAGAAGAACACCGGGATTTGATTGGGGAATTATAGAGTTGTCAAAACCAGCTATTATAGATAACATTATGATTGATACAAATTTTTTTAAAGGTAACTTTCCTGATTCTTTTTCTATTTGTAGCGCTTATATAAAAGAATCAACTGATAATTCAATAGAGACACAAAGTATATTTTGGGAAGAGTTAATACCAAGTCAAAAACTTGAAATGGATAATAAACACTATTATAATAAAAGTTTTTTATTACATAATAAACCAATTACACATATAAGAATAAATATTTTTCCCGATGGTGGAGTTTCAAGGTTAAAACTTTTTGGTAAGTTTATAAAAGATGAAGAGTTGAAATATTTAGTATGAGAAGAGTTATAAAACCAGAACTTCTTACAAAAGAAAGTTTTAAAAAGTATGGAGAAGTAATCTCTACAGAAAATAGTGCTTCAAAGATTATCAATGATGGCTTTGCCAAAAAACATTATGAACTTTGTGTTATGGACTCAAATGAAAATAATGGAAAATCAACCTTACATATATATGAAGCAAAAAAAAGAGAATTTCCTTTAAAGATATCTATGTTAGAAAAACATCCATATTTCTCACAAACTTTTATGCCAAGAAGTACAAAGCCATTTTTGGCTGTACTTGCATTGGGAGATGAAGAACCAGATTTATCTACTTTAAAAGCTTTCATGACAAATGGCAATCAAGGTGTTCATTATAATAGAGGAGTTTGGCATTTTCCTCTAATTAGTTTAGAAGATAATGAACAGTTTATTGTCATAGATAGAACCGATTGTGCTATACAAGAGAATAAAATAGAAGAGTGTATTGAACTTGAACTTAAAGGGGAAATATATCTTTTAAATGAATAGTTTTTATACAAATTAAAAAAAATAAGTCTGCTTAATAAGATATACTTAATACAATAAAATAGATTATCAAAAAAACATATTTTTAGAAGGAGGGCTAGATGTTTCTTACAAATCGGGAACAAGAAAGATTGATGATTTACACGGCTTCAAAATTGGCACTTGAAAGAAAAGAAAAAGGCTTGAAGTTAAACTATCCAGAAGCTGTTGCAATTTTGAGTTCATATATTCTTGAAGGTGCAAGGGAAGGTAAAACAGTTGCACAGCTTATGGTAGATGCTACAAAAGTTTTAGGTGAAGATGATGTTATGGATGGAATTGCATCTATGATGCATATGGTTCAAATAGAAGCTACCTTTGATGATGGTACAAAATTAGTTACTGTTCACAATCCTATTACTACAAGCAAAAAAGCAAAAATAGAGCCTGGTGAATATTTTGTAAATGAAGGTGAAATATCTTTAAATGAAAACAAAGAATTAACAACAATACATGTAGAAAACAAAGGGGATAGACCAGTACAAATTGGATCACACTATCACTTTTTTGAAGTTAATAAAGAGCTTGATTTTAATAGAGCTGACGCTTATGGTAAAAGACTTGATGTTCCTGCTGGAACTTCAGTGCGATTTGAACCTGGTTCTTCTAAAGAGATAACTTTAGTATCATATACAGGTAAACGATATATGAGTGGATTTAATGGTTTGGTTGAGGGATTTTTAGATGATGTTTCAACAAAAGAGAATGCCATGAAAAATTTAGAAAAGTTTTTAGGAGTATAAGATGAAAATATCAAAAGAAAAATATGCTTCAATGTATGGACCAACAACTGGTGATAGATTTAGACTCGCTGATACTTCTTTAATAGCTAAGATAGAAAAAGACTATACAACTTATGGAGAAGAGAGCAAATTTGGTGGTGGTAAAACAGTAAGAGATGGAATGGCACAAAGTCCAACGGCTGTTGATGTTGCTGATTTGATTATTACAAATGCTATTATCATAGATTATACAGGTATTGTAAAAGCTGATATTGGAATCAAAGATGGAATAATCATAGCTATTGGAAAATCTGGTAATCCAAATCTTTGTGATGGTATTACAGAAGGTTTAGAAATAGGGGCCAATACAGAAATACTATCAGCTGAAGGTAAAATCATAACTGCTGGTGGAATTGACTCACATATTCACTTTATCTCTCCTGGTCAAATTGATGTTGCACTAGCTAGTGGAGTTACTACCATGGTAGGTGGAGGAACTGGACCAAATACAGGAACCAATGCCACAACTTGTACACCAGGTCAGTGGAATATAGCTAAGATGATACAAAGTGTTGACAACTTACCTCTTAACTTTGGTTTTATGGGAAAAGGAAACAGCTCTTGTAAAGAGGCTTTGGAAGTTCAAATAAAAGCTGGAGCTATGGGACTAAAACTGCATGAAGATTGGGGAAGTACTCCAAAGGCTATTGATACTTGTTTAAGTGTTGCAGATGAGTATGATGTGCAAGTTGCTATTCATACAGATACATTAAATGAATCAGGATTTGTAGATAATACTGTTGATTCTTTTAAAGATAGAACAATCCATACCTTCCATAGTGAAGGAGCAGGAGGTGGCCATGCCCCTGATATTATGAAAGTGGCTGGTTTAGCAAATGTCTTACCATCAAGTACTAATCCAACTCTACCATATACAAAAAATACAATAGAAGAACATCTTGATATGCTTATGGTTTGTCACCATTTAAGTCCAAAGATTCCAGAAGATGTAAGTTTTGCAGAGAGTAGAATTAGAGGCAAGACAATTGCAGCTGAAGATGTACTTCATGACCTTGGAGCTATTAGTATCACAAGTAGTGATTCTCAAGCTATGGGAAGAGTAGGGGAAGTACTAATTAGAACTTGGCAAGTGGCTGATTCTATGAAAAAACAACGGGGTGCTTTACTTGGAGATGATGAGTTAAGTGATAATAATAGAATCAAAAGATACATCGCAAAATATACTATCAATCCAGCTATTGCTTGTGGAATAGATGAGTATGTGGGAAGTATTGAAGTTGGTAAAATGGCTGACTTAGTTTTATGGAATAGAGCATTTTTTGGAGTGAAACCTGAAATTATCATCAAAGGTGGATTTATAGCACTTAGTATGATGGGTGATTCAAATGCTTCAATTCCAACACCAGAACCAAATATGTATAGACCTATGTTTGGAAGTTTGGGAAAAGCAACTGCAAAAACAAGTGTTATTTTTACTTCTAAAGTAGCTTTAGATAGTGGCATTAGAGAAAAGTTAGAAATTGACAAATCTATGTTAGCAGTGAAAAATACAAGAAATATTGGTAAAAAAGATATGAAATTAAATGATTTTATTGGAGATATTGAAGTTAATCCAGAAACTTATGATGTAACAGTAAATGGAGAGTTAATAGAATCAAACTATGTTTCAGTAGTACCAATGGCAAAAAAATATTTTATGTTCTAGGAGGAAAGTTTGGAAAATTGCATGATAAAAAAAGTTGCAAAGATAAGTAAGGATATTGATGCAACTGATGAGGTTGAGCTATCTTGGTTTGATATGCAAAAACCAAATTTAACAGGGGTTAGTAAAAGTGGTATAAATTTTGTAGTAAAAGTAAAGTTTACTCATTTACATGAAAATGATATTTTAATATGTGAAGATGGTTATGCTATCAAAGTAAAACGAAGTGTTGATGAGGTTTTTGTTTTAGAGTTCTCAGATGCTTTAGTTTTTGCAAAAACAGCATATGAAATAGGAAACAGACATCAACCCATAATGATAGAAGATTATAAAATTACACTCTTAGATGATATTTCTATAGGTGATATTATAAAAGATTGTTATACAAATGAGAATATTAATGTAGAAAAAACAAAAGGGTACTTTAAACCAAATGGTAAAGCACATCACTCGCACTAATCTTAAATCTTTAAGTAGATTTTTGCAAATACTTGATGGAACTTTTCCCTCTGGTATGTTTGTGCACTCTTTTGGTTTAGAGCCTCATATTGTAAAAGAAGTGGTTTATGATGAAAAGAGTTTGAAAATTTATTTAAAAAACTTAATCATAGATCAATATTCAAAGATGGAGTTTGTTTATATCAAAAAAGTCTATAAAGCTTTAGAAAATGATAAATTAAATCTAATAAAAAAACTTGATAATGAGTATGGTTCATATTTGACTTATGAATATGCAAAAGCTTCAAAAGATATTGGTGAAAACTATTTTGCCCAAATTAAAAGTTTGCCCACAAAAGATATAGTAAAAAACTATTTTTTAAATATAGATAATAAAACTTGTGAAGCAAATGAAATCATAGTTTTAAGTGCTCTATCTTTTGACTTGGATATTTGTATGGAAGATTTTATTGTAATGTGGACTAAAAAAAATCTTATAAATATAGCAGCAACGACACTTAAAATATCCAGAATAAAACCCTCTCAAATACAAAAAATGCTTTTTGAATTTGATGAAATATTAGAGAATATTCTTTTTGAAGATATTGATAAAAAGATTACAAACTTTAATCCTCTTTTTGAAGAAGTCATTTTTTCTCACAAGAATTTAGAACCAAAGATGTTTATAACGTAAAGGAAAATAAGAAATGAGTTTAAAAATAGGAATAGCAGGACCAGTAGGAAGTGGGAAGACTTCACTAATAGAAAGTCTTACAAACATACTAAAAGATAAATATTCACTAGCAATCGTGACAAATGATATATATACAACAGAAGATGCAAACTATTTAAAAAGAACACTTGATTTAGATGAGAATAGAATCACAGGTGTTGAAACAGGTGGTTGTCCTCATACTGCCATTCGTGATGATATTTCTATGAATCAAAAAGCTGTACGAGAACTTGAAAAAAAGTTTAATCCAGATATAACATTTGTGGAAAGTGGAGGAGATAATTTAAGTGCAACTTTTTCTTATGAGTTGATTGATTATTATATGTATGTAATAGATGTGGCACAAGGGGCTGATATTCCTCGTAAAAAAGGTGCAGGATTACTTTTTTCTGATTTACTTGTAGTAAATAAAACTGACTTAGCTGTTTATGTTGGAGTTGATTTAGTATCTATGAAAAGTGATGTGGAAAATAATAGAAAAAATAAACCCTCAGTTTTTATTTCAAATAAAGATGAAAAAAGTTTAGTTCAAGTTATTTCTTGGATAGAGGCTTTATTATAAAAGGTAAATAAAGAAATATCTTTATTTACCTTTTTTATCAGTTAATAGTGAAATATTAAATAGCTCATGTTTTTGAAGTAAATCTAAAATCTTAATAACTCTTTCATATTTTACTTCTTTGTCTATTCTAAAGATAATATTTCTTTGCTTGTCTTTTATTTTACTTATCTCTTCTTCAAGATTAGATATTGAAACTTCTTTTCCGTAAATTGCTAATTTTCCTCTATCAAGTTCAATTATAATTTCTTTTTGTTTTAGTTCTATCTCTTTTGCACTTGAGGTTGGCAGATTTAAAACTAAGGCTAATTCATCTTTTTTAAAAACAGAAGATACAATAAAGAATATTAAAAGAATAAAAACAACATCAATAAGAGGCGTAATATCAGGAGTTAAAATCTCTCTTTTTTTCATATTCTTTTTAGAACCTCTTTTTGAATTTTTAGTTCAATATCATCTAATATTCCAATAATATAGTTGTACCCAATATAATGTGGAATAGCCACAATTAAACCTGCAACTGTTGTAATAAGAGCTACTGATATACCACTTGAGAAAACAGATGGATCACCCAAACCACTTTTAGTAATAGAGTCAAATGAGTTTAAAACCCCAATAACTGTTCCTAAAAGACCTAAAAGAGGAGCAATTGATGCAATTATTTTTACAGTATTTAATCCAAACTCTAATTTTCTTATTCTTCTATTTATTACATTTTCAACAGACTCTTTCTCAAATGAGCTGTTTGTAGTTTTTACAAAAGCTAATATATCTTGTACAATTTTTTCTTTTCCAGCTCTTGAAGATAGAATAACTACTAATTTCCAAAACATTATTGTAAATCCAATAATATTTAAAAAAATTAGAATGTATACTATAACTCCACCTCTATCAATGTAACTCATTAAATCAATACCCATGTATTTTAACTCCTAATAATTTGATATAAAACTGGAACTGTAATATTCCAAGAACTTTTATTTAGTTCTTGAGGAATTGGTTCAAAATGTTTTATTTTGTTTATAATTTCCATTGCTGCATTGTTTAATCTTTTGTATTTTGACTTTTCCATTATTTTGATATTTACAATATCTCCATTTTTTGCAATGGTAAAATTTAAGTATACTTTTCCTGTTTGATTAAGTCTTTTTGCACTATTTGGATATATTTTATTTTTTTCTATTAATTCTTTTAATTTTAATAAATATTCATTCTCTATAGCTTTTAATTTATCTAAATCAATGTTTTTAGTTTTATTTTTAGTTTTTTGTTGAACTTTATGTTCAACAATTTTTTCTTTAAAAGTTTTTTCAGGTTCTTTTTTATGAACAAGTTTTTTTATTGGTTTTTCTTTTTTAATAAACTTCTTTTTCTTTGTGTGTTTGATAATATTTTTACTTTTAGTTTTGTGAAGCTTTTTTCTTACGATTTCTTTCTTCTTAACTTCTTTTTTAACTTCGACTTTTTTAACTTCTTGTTTTTTTATTACTATCTTGTTTAATTTTATTTGTGTGGTAGAATTTGTAGGTTTTGGTGCTATAATTTTATTTTCCTCTGTATGTAATTGGGCAAATAAATAAATATGAGTACAAATAACAAGTATAAATATTGATAATAGACTTTTCTTTTTTTCCATTTGAGGATATTAACATAATATTGATAATGATTATCTTAATTGGTCTTTAAATTTAAATAATTATTTGAAAATTTGCTCCATAATTATGATTAAATACTTGTATATTGCCATTAAAATGAGATTCAATTATCATTTTTGACATATAAAGTCCTATACCACTTCCTTTTTGTTTTGTTGTAAAATATGGGTCAAATAAACATTCTAGGTATTTTTCTTCTATCCCTCCCGCATTATCCTCTATTGTTGTTATTATTGATTCATTTTCAATTTTGAGAATTATTTTGATTTTTGGGTTTTGGATTTTTCTTGATATTAAAACATCTTTTGCATTTGTTATAATATTTAGTATTACTTGAGCATATTCATTTTCATAGGCTAATATTTGTTTATCATTTTTTATAATAAATTCATATTCTATTTTATTCTCTTGCAATAATGGTTTCATTATGTCCATTACATTATTTATTGAATGACTGATAAAAAATAGATTTTTCTCTTTATTTATTTTGTAAAAATCTCTAAAATTATCAATAGTTTTTGACATAAAATTTAATTGTATTTTTGATTCTTCTATTTTTTCTTTTAAATATTTTGTATCGATATAATCATTTTTAATAGATAATTGTAAATTCATATTAATAAATCCTAAATGAGCAAGAGGTTGTCTCCATTGATGTGCAATATTATTAATCATTTCTCCCATGGAAGAGAGTTTATTATTATGAATTAAAAGTTTTTCTTTTTTATTTTTGTCTTCAATAATCTTTTTTAAAGTATATCCAAGTGCAAAACTAAATATTAATGATTCTATGGGTGTAACTAGATGAATAGTATAAATAGGACTTATAGAAATCAATTGATAAGAATTTAACACTAAGAAAAGAAAGACAAAAGACCAACCTAAGATATAAAAACAAGAGATATAATTACCTTTATAAAGTGAAATAATACCTGCTACAATGGGAATAAAAAAACAAACATAAAAATGCATATATTCATACAATATGGACTCTTTATATATAAATATAGCAAAAAGATCAACTATATTTAAAACAATAAAAATGATGAAAATAATATTGAAAATAGGCATTTGTTTTTTTGCGTTTAATATGTCTTTTGCAAAAAGAAGAGTAAATAAAAAGGCACTTGTTTCAAAAATATCTGTAATTGCTTGTTCGAAAATAGTTGGAAAAGATTTGTAACTTAAATAAACAAAAGCTATTAGGCTCAATAAAACAAATAATTGCATTAAAGAATAATATAAAAAATACTTTATACGAGTGGAAAAATATATTACCAAATAATATAAAAATGCACAAAATATTATTCCATAAGCACTTCCATAAACAAAGGCTTCATAACTAAATATATAATTATATTCAAATGAATTAATAACATTATATCTAAAGTCTAATCTTCCCTTTTTTTTATATTTATAATTTAAATATATTATATCTTTTGTATTTTTATCTAGTTTTACTACTAATATTTTATTTATTATTTCATATTTTGCATTTGTGTATACAAGATTTTCTAAGTTTGAAACTACTGTTAAATAAAATACTTGATCTTTTAATTCTTTTTTATTAATTTCAAATTTTGCTGATAGATTTTTTAATTTTTTAGTTTTTACTAACAGATATGCTTCATCTTCATTTTTAACTTCAATGTAATTTTTAAAATCTTCAGAATAAAAAGCTTTGTTGATAATACTAATATCTTTACAATACAAATTTAAATTTAAAATAAATAATATGATTAAATAACGCATTCTATATTATACAATTAATTACTTAATATTAATAGTTATTATCATAATTTATACTTTTTTTGATATAATGGGTTTATGAATAAAAAAGAGTTCGAAAGTATAAGTATACTATTTGTTGATGATGAAGATTATATAAGGTCAAATGCTATTTCCTATTTGGAAAATTTTTTTAATAATGTTTTTGAAGCGAGAGATGCTTTTGAAGCTTTTGAAATCATTGATAACAACAAAATTAATATTATAATTACTGATATAAATATGCCAAATATAAATGGCTTAGATATGATAAAAAAGATTAGAGAAAAAGATTTAGATATAAAAATTATTGTTTTAAGTGCTCATACTCAAACAGAGTATTTATTAGAAGCTATTGAATTAGGTCTAATAAAATATTTAGTAAAACCAATATCCCATGAAACTTTATATCCCATATTGTGTCAATGTTCAGAAAAGATTATAAGTGATAATTCAAACAAAACTTTATTTTCTATAGATTGTTATTTTGATGCATTTAATAAAAGATTGCAAAATAAAGGAATAAGTATCAAACTCACAAGTAAAGAGTTAGATCTTTTATCTTTATTGTGTGAACATAAAAATAAAGTTGTTCTTTATGAAATAATACAAGAAAAAGTTTGGAATGGATCTATAATGAGTGAAGATGCTATTCGTTCAGTTGCACGAAAATTAAGAAAAAAACTTCCAAATAACTGTTTAGAAAACTTCTCAAAAATTGGATATAAAATAACTACCTTATCTTGAAAATCAAAATAAATGTCTTAAAAATGTCCTACTAATGTCCTAGAAATGGCTTTTTGTCTTTATTGAATAATTATAAGATTTTTCAGGATTGATTAAGAAAAATATAGGTTAAATTCGAAATATTAATGATACTAATTATCATAATTATCAGAAGGAAACAAATGAAAGTAAATGGAAAAATAAAATTATCAATCTGTTTGATAATGTGTTTATCAAGTCAAGTTTATGCAGATAATAGTGCTACAACTACATTAAAAGAAGTTGAAGTTATGGGCGTGGAAGATAATACAAAATCTTATACTGTAAGTGGTCTCCGTACAGCTACAAAATTAGATTTATCAGCTAGAGAAACACCTCAGTCTGTATTGGTTTTTACAAAACAAAAATTAGAAGATCAAAATATAACCACATATCAAGAATTATTAGCAAAAACTCCAGGGGTAACTTTAAATCAAATGGATGAAAGAGTATATCCTACAGCAAGAGGTTTCACTATAGATTATTACTTATTTGATGGTATACCAACATATTCTGTTAGTGATAATGCAGATGATCCAGATTTATCAATTTTTGATAGAGTAGAAATAGTAAAA
This sequence comes from Arcobacter siniprincipis (SeqCode), assembly GCF_048571125.1. Classification (NCBI taxonomy): domain Bacteria; kingdom Pseudomonadati; phylum Campylobacterota; class Epsilonproteobacteria; order Campylobacterales; family Arcobacteraceae; genus Arcobacter; species Arcobacter siniprincipis (SeqCode). The sequence goes on from NZ_CP182343.1 coordinate 1,080,469, forward strand.
GGTGCAAATGGTCTTATGACTGGTGCAGGTAATCCAGCTATGGGAATGAACTTTATTAGAAAACATGCAAACTTAAAAGAGCTTAAAGGAAATATAGATTTTTCTGCTGGTTCTTGGAATAATTATAGTTCTACCGCTGATATACAGACTTCTTTAAATGAAGAGGGAACAGTAAGAGTAAGGGTTGTAGCTAAACATCAAGATCAAGATTCTTTTATGGATAAATATGAAAAATCTACAGATGTTTTATATGGTGTTCTTGATATGGATTTGACTAATACAACATTTTTATCTTTAGGTGCTAGTGTAGAAGATATAGATAGAAGTGGAATTAGATGGGGTGGATTACCTGCTTTTTATGGTGATGGTAGTAAAACGCATTTTGATAATTCAAATACTATTTCAGATGATTGGGCCGAATGGAATATAAAAACAACAAATTATTATGCAGATTTAAAACAATATATAATCAATGACAATTTTATTAATTTATCTTTATCACGAAAAGAAATTAGTTCTGATGGTAACTTAGTATATTATGGTGGAAGAGTAGACAAAAATACAGGTGGTCAAGTACTTGGTTCCTCTGATTATGGAGTTTATGGCTATGAATTTGCCAAAGATATAAAAGAAAATAATATTGATTTATATACTTCTATTCCCTTTGAAGTGGGAAAATTAGGACAAGAAATTATTATTGGAGCAATGTATAATAAATCTAAAACTAAAAAAAATGATTATGCAAGTAATTTAAACTGGAGTACAATAGATTTTAATAATATATCAATTCCAAAGCCAACTTATGGTACTTCGACTCATGATAATTTAGATGAAACAACACAAAGTGGAATTTATCTTGCTGGAAAAATTTCTTTAAGCGAAGATTTAAAATTAATTTCAGGGATAAGACTTTCATCTTGGAAATATGAAAATGATGATAGTACAAGAGATAGAGAGTATAAAAATGAAACGACACCTTATGTTGGATTGGTTTATGATATAAATAAAAATCATTCAATATATACAAGTTATACTAGTATCTTTAAACCACAAGATAAAAAAGACAATAGTGGTAATTATTTAGACCCAATTGATGGAAAAAATTATGAAGTAGGAATAAAAGGTGAATATTTTGAAGGTGATTTAAATACTTCTTTAACTTTATTTAGAATAGAACAAGATGGTGCCCCATCAGATACAGGAGAAGTAAATAGTAAATTAGAATCAATTTATGAAGCTAAAGAAGTTGTAAGTAAAGGATTTGAAATAAGTGTATCGGGGAAAGTGACAGATAATCTTGATCTTGATTTTGGTTTAGCTAATTTTCAAGCAAAAAATTCTGATGGTAGTAAATATAATACTACTTCTTCAAGAACAACAGCAAACTTATTTGCAAAATATTCAATAAAAGATTATAGAATTGGTGCAGGAATAAATTACAAAAGTAAAATTTACACAGATACAGATTATGGAAGAATTACACAAGATAGTTATGTTACTGTGGACTTGATGACAGGATATAAGGTAAATAATAATTTAGACTTCCAATTAAATGTTAATAATCTATTTGATAAAGAGTATTACAGTGGATTAGGGTATTCTGGAATGGTTTATGGATCACCAAGAAGTGCAACAATTAACATGAAATATAGATTTTAAGTAATATTTTAAATGAATAACAATAATTGGAGAAAACCTTTTTGGAAGCTGCATCTTTGGATGGGGCTTCCTTTTTGGCTTATAATATTTTTTATTTGTATAACAGGAACTTTAGCAGTTGTAAGTTATGAAATAACATGGCTTTTTAATCCCGGAGTAAGAGCTTCTGGTGATGCTATTTTTACTACTAGTGAATTAATTACAAAAATTCAAGAGCAAGTTCCTGGGGCAAAAATATATAGTATAGAAACTGTAGAACCTTATTTAGCACACTTAGCTTATGTTTCTCTTCCTGATAGCCCATTTGCAAGAGTTTGGATTGATGCTGGAACTGGAATAGTTGGCGAAGTATCTACAGGACATACATTTCAAAGTATTATTCGAGCAATTCATGGTTGGCTTATGATGCCAGAGATTGGAGGAGTTTTTATAGGTTGGTATATTGTCTGTATTTTCTCTATCCCACTTTTTATTTCTTTAGTAACAGGGCTTATAATATATAGAAAATTTTGGAAATCATTTACAAAACCAAAGATTCATACTAATAAAGGAACAAGACCATTATTAATTAGCCTACACAAAGTTGGTGGAGTTTGGGCTGTTTGGTTTGGATTAATTATTTCCATAACTGCAATTTGGTTTTTGGTTATGATGGTATTAAGGGAAATTAGTTTTCCTTTTGAAGATTTAAATAAACAAGTTGTTATTTCTAAAAAAGATCTACCTTTGCTAAAAGTAAATGAAAAAATGACCTTGCCTAATTTAGATATTTCTATAAAAAAAGCAAATGAAAAAATCCCAAATTTAGATTTAGTAACTCTTCCTTCAAATGCATATGAGCCTTTAAAAGTTTCAGGAGAGAAAAGAACTCTGTTTTTCAGAGATACAGTTTACATGAATCCATACAATAATGAGATTTTAGAAGTGAGACTAGGAACTAACAAAAGTTTTTTAAGTGCAACAGCTACTTTTATGAGAGCTTTACATGTGGGGAATTTTGGTGGTTTTTGGATTAAAATACTTTGGTTTATTTTTGGACTTATATTAAGTGGTTTGATATTAAGTGGAATGCTAATGTGGACAAAAAGAACAGCAAAAAGAGGGAATGAAGATGCAATATAAAACAAAAAAGAAAGCAATAAATTTTTCACTTATATTTGTTTTAATTCCTTTTATTTATTTAGCAATATATTTTTGGTATGGAGAAAGTGAACCTGATCACAAATATTACAAACAGAGATTTATTGATGATTTTAAAGTAGTTTTATTTGAAGAAAATACAAAAGCTCCTTATACAATATTTAATGGAACTAAAATGAAAGATTATGGGGTAGAATTTAATGTTGAAGATTTAGCACATTTTAGAATTATTAATTTACAAGTTTCAAAAGAACTTCCCAAAATAAGTTTAATAGAAGGCTTAGTTCATGGAAGTCCCTATGAACTAGATGCTCATGTTCCCTTTCCCAAAACAATTGCTAAAGATGATAAACTTTGGTTAATAATTGAAAAATGGGATGGAAAAATAATTCACATTTCTTGGCCTTTAAAAGAGGTTCTTTCTACTACTGATTAAAGAATAATTTTCTACACATAAAATATTTACGGGGAGAGTATAACATGAAGTGAATTTATGTTAAAATCCTCCCATGAATAAAGAAGACTTTTTTATAAAACAATTTAAAAACACTCATAAAAATATTATTGGTGATGATGGGGCAGTTGTTGGCTCACATGTATATAGTATGGATGCTTTTTTTGAAAATGTGCATTTTAAACGAGATTGGATGAGTTTAAAAGATATTGCAAGAAAAGCAATGATTGTAAATATCTCCGATGCAATAGTTATGAATGCAATTCCTAAGTATGCACTTATAAGTATAGCTATTCCTAAAGATTTCTCTAAAGATGATTTGAAAGAGTTAGCAAATGGCTTTAAAAATATTGCAAAGAAATTTGGGATTAAAATAATTGGTGGTGATACAATATCAAATATCAAACTTGATATTTCTATTACAATTATTTCAAAAACAAAAAAACCAATATTTAGAAAAGGTTTAAAAAAAGATGATTTTTTATGTTATACAGGAGAGCTAGGAACTTGCAAAAAAGATTTAAAATCTTTATTACAAGGGAAAGAAGTCTCTAAAAAATCTAAGTTCATAAAACCAAAACTAAAATCTGAATTTTTTTATGAAATATCTCCTTATATTAACTGTGCTCTTGATATTTCTGATGGTTTGTTTTTTGAACTTGAAAGATTATCAGAAATAAATAACTTAGGATTTGATTTTTTTGATAAAATTAGTAAAGACATAGGTTGTTCAGGAGAAGAGTATGAGATATTATTCTCTTTTTCTCAAAAAAACAGAGATATCATCTCTAAAATAGCAAAAAAACATGAAGTAAAATTAAACATCTTTGCAAAAGCAGTAGATGGAACATATAAAGGTGATTGTAAAAATCATCATTTTAATTAAGGGAAAATATTGGAAGAAAACACAAACTTAAACAAACACAATTTACAATACTATTTAAATCACTCAAAAATAGATGTATTATTTAAACAAAATAAAGACGATTTCGTAGTTACAGAAATACCTTTATATGACTTTGTAGGTGAGGGTGAGCATATAGTAGTAAAACTTAGGAAAAAAGATTTATCTACTTGGGATGCTTTACAAATTATTGCAGATAGTATTGGGTGTAAATTAAGAGACATTGGATATGCAGGATTAAAAGATAAAAATGCAATGACCATACAACATATCTCTATCCCTAAACAATTTGAAGAGAAAATAAATAGCTTTACTCATGAAAATATTAAGTTCTTAGAAACTATTAATCATAATAATAAGATTAGAATAGGTCACTTAAAAGGTAATAAGTTTTTTATTAGACTAAAAAGAGTTAGTCCAATGGATTCTAAAAAGATAGAACAAGCCTTAGGTAAGATTGCTACTTATGGTATTCCTAATTATTTTGGTGTTCAAAGATTTGGAGCCTTTGGTGATAATCATGAAAAAGGTCAACAAATAGTTGAAGGTACACTAAAAGAGAAAAGAAGAAACCTAAAACAGATGTACTTAAATGCATATCAAAGTTTTTTATTTAACTCTTGGCTTTCAAAAAGAGTTGAAATTTCTAAATTAATTGAGGCCTTTGAACCAAAAGAGATTTGTGAAAAAATTGGACTTCCTCAAGATATAGTAAAACAAATGAAAGCTCAAGAACACCCTTTTAAAATGCTTCCGGGTGAACTTATGAGTCATTATCCTTTTGGAAAAATATTTATAGCTGAAGAGTTAGAAATTGAAAGTGAAAAATTTTATAAAAAAGATAGAGTTCCTACTGGATTATTACCAGGCAAAAGAGTAAAAGTAAGTGAAGGTTTAGCTCAAGAATTTGAAAAAGAGTTTGATAAAAAAACATTTGAAGATGGAGCAAGAAGATTTGCTTGGGTATTTCCAGATGAAATAGAATCAAATTATAAAGAAGATAAAAATTGGTTTGAGATATCTTTTACTTTACCAAAAGGTTCATATGCTACACAAGTTATTTCAGAAATAATACATTAATAAATAATTAAGTGTAGATAACATTTTTAAGCTTAGCTTTGATAAACTTTAATTTAAATAAATTTAATGTTTTAAATAAAAGGTTTATCATGAATTATGAAGAGGTAGTTGTCGAATTAGACCATGTTATAAAGAGTTCTGAAAAGGTAGCTGTATCAGTTTTTGATAAACTAGAATTAGCTTTATCATATACAAAAGAAAAAGAATCAAGTGATTTGATTATGGAAGTTATGAATACAATACAAGAAGAAGATATCTTCAGACAAAAACTTGAAAGAGTTGTGAATTGTATTTGCGAAGCTCAAGGTATAGATGGGACTAGATTTAATATAGCGCCAACTGCGAAACATATTTCAGGTGATAAATATGATGATGAAATATCTCAAGAGGATATCGATAAAATGTTTGCCAATATCAATAAATAGAAAGTTCAAACTTTCTATTTATTACATACTTCTTTTTTAAGAGTATTTAAAGTACCAAATATTCTTAAAGATTCAATCTCTATTTCTTTTGCTTTCTCATTTAAAACATTATTTGCTTCATTATTTGCATTTGCATCAGTTAATGCTTGTATCTTTCTTGCCAATGAACTATTTAAAGTTTTAAGCTCTTCAAGTGAATTAGATGCTTCAATATTATAAGTTGCTTCAAAATTACTAATAAATGTAGAAAGAACTTCTGAAGGCGTTGCACTCCATTTAGTTTTTTCACCCAATCTAGAATAAGCTTGATCTTTTAATTCTAAAACATTTACTTTTACTTTTGCTGCATCATAGACTAAGTCTACATTACATACTTGTTCTCTCGCATCTTGAATAAAACTAGCTCTTGAGGCAGCAGTAACAAGAGAATTTGACATATTAGCAATCAATCTTGACATATTAGATATATCTTCTGCTACTCCTGCATTTTGTTGTGTCGCTTGATCTAAAGTTGTAACAGCATCATTGATTTGTCTAATACCAGCTTCTTGTTCTTTTGCTGCATTTGAAACATTATCAATCATTACTATTGTATCAGTAACATTTTGATTTAATTCATTATATCCTTCAATCATTTTATTTGAAATATCTTGTCCGCCTTTTGCTTTCATTGAAGCAGCTTCAACTATATCTTTTATCTCTTTAGCAGCTTCTGCACTTCTTGATGCAAGGTTTCGCACTTCTTGAGCAACCACAGCAAAACCTTTACCAGCTTCCCCTGCAGTTGCAGCTTCTACAGCAGCATTAAGTGAAAGAATATTTGTTTGAAATGCAATTTGATCAATTATTTCAATAGCATCATTTATTGAACTTACTTGTTTATTAATATCTTCCATTGAATTAGCAGTTTGATTTGCTAAATCTTGTCCATTTTTTGCAGAAGCAGTAAGTTCTTGAGATAATAGCTTCATTTTACTAGCTGCTTCATTTGTTCCTTTTATGTTAGAAGTTATTTCTTCTAATGCAGCAGCTGTCTCTTCTAAAGATGCAGCTTGTTTATTTGATGATTTAGATAAATTGCTTGCAGCATCTGATAATGTTTGAGTATTTTCATTTAATGAATCACCCGTATTCATAATCATTGCTAAGATTTCAGAAGTATTATGTCCTACAAGTTTTATTCCAGCAGTTAGTGAACCTAAATCTCCATAAATACCCTTATCATCAATTTGTGCATCAAATTTTGATTCAGAGTAGTGTTTTAAAGTAGCATTTATTTTTTCTAGGGTAGCTCTAGTTCCACTAATCATAGTATTAAGTTTATTTTTTAAATCTTCAACATGTGGATTTGCAGCTTTAGAATTAACATTATATACAAAAAATCCATTACCTGTTTTTTCTAAAACATCATTTGCTTCTTCAATAACTTTGGCATCAAGTGCAAGACCTGCATTAACTTTATCCATATATGAGTTAAATAAATCAGCAACTTCAGAAATTTCATCTTTTGATTGAACGCTTAATCTTATATTTGTATCATTTGATTCAATTAAGTTTGTAAAACCTGATTTTAAAGACTCAATTGGGTTTGTAGCTCTTTTAACTAAAAAGAAAATTAATACAATAGTCAATATACTAAGTATAAGTGAAGTAGTAGAAATACTTACAACTAAATCAACTAGTTCTCTATCTGAATCTTGTAGTGAAAAAGTTAAGTCCATTACTCCAATTACATCACCAACTTGTTGATTTGCATGACACATAATACAATCTTGTTCAGCAATCATAGGTTTGATCATTCTTATTTCATGATTACCATTATCTGTTGTTTCAAATAATTGAGAATTTTTAGTTTCAAAAGATTTTAATATATTGAGATCTTCTGTATATTTTGCATTAGGTGCATACATTTCGATTAGGGGTTTACTTTTTGCAACAGTTAAATTTTTAACACCTTTTATGGTTGCTGCATCTTTTTCTGCTTTTTGGATAGTAGCAACATCCCCCGTTGACATTGCATTTCTTAAACTTTGAAACATTGCTGTATTTAACATTTCTAAGTATTCTTTTGTAGTATTTAAAGAATCTCTTTTTACTTCCGTTGTAGTAAAGTAAATTACTGAAGTACTACTAATTGCCATTAAAATAATTAGTGCAAATATTATTTTATTGCTTATTTTTTTCGATATAAATCCAAACATTTACTAACCTTAATCTTTAAGTTGTAATAGTATATAATTAAATCTATTTATAAACAATAAAAACTTAAAGAGATTTAAAAAAATAATGATAGTTGGAATAAACGGAAAAATAATAAGAAAAGAGCCAACCCTCTTACACATCGATGTTAATGGGTTAGTTTATGAAGTCTTTGTATCTGTTAACTGCAGTTCTAAGATAACAGAAAATAATATTTCATTACACACTACATACATAATAAGAGAGGATTCTCAGGCTTTGTATGGATTTATTGATGTAAATGAAAAAAAACTTTTTGATACAGTGATAAAAATAAATGGAGTGGGACCAAAAGTAGCACTTGCAATTTGTTCAACTTTTACTCCAAGTTCTTTTTCTCAAATAGTAAGTTCAAATGATATCTCTATGTTAAAAAGAGTTCCCGGAATTGGTCCAAAAGGAGCTAGTAGAATTTTGGTTGAGTTATCTGGATTTGTTATTGATGGAAATAGTGATGAAGATTCAATGGGAACAAATATGATGGAAGCATCTATGGCATTGGAATCATTAGGATTCAAAAAAGATGTTATAAGTAAAGCATTAAAAAGCTGTAGTGCTACAAATACAAGTGACTTAGTAAGAGAAGCACTTAAAAGATTACAAAAATAGATTTAAAGGTTAGATAAGAATGAAGATTGCTATAGTTTTTGGTGGAAGTAGTTATGAACATGAGATTTCAATAGTATCTGCTATTGCTATGAGAGATGTTATTAAAAGTGAATTAGAATATATATTTTTAGATGAGAACAGAGATTTTTATCATATTCCTACTAAAACAATAAAATCAAAACTTTTTAGCACAGGTGAATATAAAAAGTGTGATAAATTAACTATCAAAAAAGGTGGCTTTTCAAAAAAAGCTATGTTTGGAGAAAAAAATGTAGAGTTTGATATTGTTTTAAACTTAATTCATGGTGGAGATGGTGAAGATGGAATAGTTGCTTCACTATTTGAATTTTTTGATATAAGATACATAGGTCCTAGAGTTGGAGCTTGTAGCGTAAGTTTCAATAAGTTTTTAACAAAAGGATATGCTTCATCTTTAGGAATTAAGACAATACCTTATCAATATTTTACAAAATTTGATGAAGTAAGTGTAGAACAATTTCCAGTAATTGTGAAACCAGTTACTTTAGGAAGCTCGATTGGGGTTAGTATTGTAAAATCAAAAGAAGAGTTAAGTTATGCCCTTGATGTTGCTTTTGAGTTTGATAATGCAGTTTTAATAGAGACTTTCATACCAAATATTAAAGAGTACAATCTAGCAGGTTATAAAATAGGGAATGAAATCAAATACTCAATAGTAGAAGAGCCACAAAAAGCTGACTTTTTAGATTTTGATAAAAAGTATCTTGATTTTGCAAGAACAGAGCGAGTAAGTGTTGCTAATATTAGTGAGGAATTAAAAGATAAGTTGAAAAAAGCATTTGAGACTATTTATAATACTACTTTTAATGATGCAATGATTAGATGTGACTTTTTTGTAATAGATGATGAAGTGTATTTAAATGAGATTAACCCAATCCCTGGTTCTATGGCAAACTATTTGTTTGAAGATTTTGATGCAAGTATAAAAGAACTATCAAAATCACTAAGACTAAAAGATAAAATCAAAATCTCATATGACTATGTAAACAAAATCCAAGCGGCTAAGGGTAAATAAACCTTGGCTTTAAAATCAATTCAATACGATAATAAAACTTTTGATATCTCATATGAAATAATAAATCAATCTTCAAAAAAAGATATTGTTATTCTTCATGGTTGGGGTTCAAATAAAGATATCATGAGTAAAAACTTCAAAAGCTATTTGCCAAGTTTTAGACAAATATATGTTGACCTACCAGGTTTTGGAAAAAGTCCTACTCAATATGTACTTACAACAGATGATTATACAAATATTATGGAGATATTTTTAAAATCTATTTCTGCTTCAAAAGATACAATTATAGGACACTCATATGGTGGAAAAGTTGCCACAAAATTAAATCCCAAAAATCTTATACTTCTAAGTAGTGCTGGAATAGTAGAAGAAAAATCAGCAAAAGTAAAAAGAAAAATCAAAATGGCTAAGTTATTTAAATCCTTAGGATTAGGTGGTATTACTAAGATTTTTAGAAGTAAAGATGTGGATAATATGAGTGAAAATATGTATGAGACTTTTAAAAATGTACTAAATGAAGATTTTACAGAAGAGTTTAAAAACTTTTCTGGAAAAGCATATATATTTTGGGGGAAAAGTGATACTGCTGTTTCTTTAGAATCTGGTAAAAAAATTGCCTCACTTATAAAAAACAGTGAATTTAAATCATATGAAGGGACTCATTTTTTCTTTGTTGAACATGCAAAAGATATAAGTGAGAGAGTAGAAAATGGAATACTTTAATATATTTACACATTTAGTTTTAGTTATGTCACTTGGTTGGTATTTGATTACCAATTTACAATGGTATAGCTATAAGTTAGAAAGAGTTGTCTTTAAGCATCATAAACTGCATTGGCATATCATATATTTTGTAACACCTTTTGTAATGTATTATTTATTGCCATCCTTATACTTTTTGATATATTTTTATGCTTTATATTTACCTTTATTGATTTTATGGAATATGAAACTTGATAAACCTTTGGTTTTAACTTCACGGGTTCAAAGATTCTTGGCGATACTTTTATTTGTAACATTTAGTATAAGTCTTTTATGTTTTGTAAGTGAAAATTGTAAATCTGCTGGTATTTTTATTCCACTATTTATAGCTTATTTGGTCTCTTTTTCATTGGAAAGAATATTTTTTATCTCTTTTAAACATAGAGCTAAAAAAAGACTTCAAGGTATAAAGAATTTAAAAATCATAGCAATTACTGCATCATATGGAAAAACATCTATAAAGAACTATTTATACCAAATACTTAAGTCAAAGTTCAATGCCTATAAAACTCCAAGAAGTGTAAATACCCTAGCAGGACTTGTTTTAGATGTAAACAGAGACCTACCTGAAAATACACAGATATACATAGCAGAAGCAGGGGCTAGAATGCAAGGCGATATAGAAGAGATATCAAACTTCTTGCACCAAGATTATGCGATCTTAGGACAAGTAGGTGAACAACATATAGAGTATTTCAAAACCTTAGATAATATTATCCACACAAAAATGGAAATTCTAAAATCACCAAAAATGATAAAAGCTTTTGTACATGAATCTGTACCAATTTTAGACTATTCAAAAATAGAAAAGTTCCCAAATGATTTAAACATAACAAAAAGTAATCTAGATGGAATCTGGTTTGATGTTAATATTGATGGGAAACAAGAGCATTTTTATGCACCAATACTTGGAAGTTTCAACGCAGTAAATCTAACAGCTTGTATTCTTATGGCAAAAGAGTTAGGTATGAGTATAGATCAAATCAAAATAGCCCTAGATAAAATTAAGCCAGTAGAACATAGACTTCAAAAAATAGAAGCTGGTGGAAAAGTAATCATTGATGATAGTTTTAATGGAAATTTTGAAGGTATGCTTGAAGCTGTAAATCTTTGTAGTGAATACAAAGGAAGAAAAGTAATCATAACTCCAGGTCTTGTAGAATCAACAGATGAGACAAATATACTTTTAGCAAAAGAGATAAATAAACACTTTGATTTTGTTATTTTAACTGGTTCATTAAATACTCATCTTTTTAGTGATAATATTGATAAAAATAAACAGTTTATCTTAAAAGATAAATCGAAAATGGAAGAGACTTTAGCAGAAAAAACAAGAGCAGGGGATTTAATCCTTTTTGCAAATGACGCTCCAAACTTCATATAGGAATTATTATGGAAAGAATTTATGCACCTTGGCGATTTGAGTATGTAACAGAAGATAAGATTGAGGGGTGTGTATTTTGTCACATTTATGAAAATCCAAATGATGATGAAAAACTAGGTGTTGTTTTTAGAGATAAAAACTGCTATGTGGTTATGAACAAATACCCATACACTCCGGGTCATATGATGGTAATCCCAAACTTTCATACAGAAAATATAGAAGATTTAGATGATGAAGTATGGATTGAGATGTCTTTACGTGTTAAACAAGCTACAAAGATGTTAAAAGAGGTTTTAAATGCTGAGGGTATAAATATTGGTATGAATCTTAGCAAAGCTGCTGGTGCTGGTATAGCAGAGCATGTTCATTATCATCTTGTTCCAAGATGGGGAGGGGATACTAATTTTATCACTACTATAGGAGATACTAGAGTTTATCCTGTAGATTTTGGGAAGATTTATAAGAAATTTTGTGAGAATTCAGATAAATATTTTAAAGAAAATTAATTTTATTTGTAAGTATAATTTTACTACATGCAGAGGATGAAATTTTGGAAAATGAAAATATAAAAGAACTTCCTAATTCTTATATACAATATATTTTAAACTTGTGAAGATAGAAAAAATATGGCAAATACTTGGAATATTCCTTTATGGTTAGAATTAGAAGTTAAGCAAAGAGATAAAAAATGTGTTTATTGTAGCGTAGAGTTTACCTCTTCAAAAGTTTCTAAAAAAACTGCTCCAAGTTGGGAACATATTATTAATAATGCAAAAATAATCACAAGAGAAAACATAGCTTTATGTTGTTGTAGTTGCAATGCAAGTAAAGGACAAAAAGAACTTTCTATTTGGCTTGAATCAAAATATTGTAAGGAAAAGAGTATTAATAAAGATACTGTTTCTTTGATAATAAAACAAGCACTTGAGAATAATTAAAAATATTTACTATATTTTTTCATGAACACCTGTCGGTCTTCGTATCTCTTACTTTTTGATCTCGAAAAAGTAAGCAAAAAAGACTGCCGAATTGATGAAGGCGAAGCTACCCTCCCAGTTTTAAATTTATTTTCTAGTCTGCGGGACTCATAAAAAAGAGTGAGTTTATCACTCTTTTTTATTCCAAACAAGTCCTCGACTTTTTCCGAAAAAAATTTAAAACTACTCGGCTTCATCAAAGGCAGGAAGAAATTCCTGTAGTTCAAACTTAAAATTCATAAATTAATATTTAGACACCAACTCATATTACTACATCTACAGAAGCCGAGCGTTTATTTCTCTCTTTTCTAAACAAGATTGGTAACTGTCTGAGTGTTTAAAAGTTCCTAAATGGAAGTTTTAATAAGCGAGTTTTACCAATCAGAAAAGATAAAAATAATAAGTGAGGGAACCTCTGGCTTCGAAGCCGTAGTTGTTTTTGCTTACTTTTCGTCAATACATGCGGGAACGAAGTGACTAAATCCTGAAAGGTAAAAGTAAGAAAGAGAAGAGGTTTACCTCTTCAAGAGAGAAACTTATTATTTTCAAGCCAATATAACTTTACAATGCTATACTTAATACATAAAAACTCAATACAGGAATTAACTATGATAATTAGAAAACAATTAAATGATAGAATGAGTCAAATTGTTGAATACAATGGCGTTATATACTTAGCTGGAATTGTATCTGATGATAAAGACTTAGATATAAAAGGTCAGGCTCAAAGGGTATTGGCTATGGGAGAAGAAAGATTAGCTGAAGCTGGAAGCAATAAAGACCATATCTTACGAGCTGAAATATTTGTAAAAGACATCGCTAGAGATTTTGCAGACTTTAATGAAGTCTGGGATGCTTGGGTATCAAAAGAACAACCACCTGCACGTGCTTGTGTTGAAGCAAATATGGCAAGTTCTAATACACTAGTAGAGATAATATTTACAGCAGTAAAGAGTAGAATATTATAGTAAAAAGATTTTTTCTTTTTGCTAAACATTAAAGAAATTTATTACATCTTATTTCTTCTTGAAGTATAATACTTGCATAGTATTATTTCAAATAAAATCTGGAGAACTATTTATGAAAAGAGACACTATTATTATCGGCGCTGGAGTTGTTGGACTTATGTGTGCTTATCATTTACATAAAGCTGGACGAAAAGTAACTATTATCGATGAAGGTGATATTACTGATTGTACATCGTTTGGAAATGCTGGATTATTATCTGCTTTTGATAAAGGATGTTTAGCTTATCCTGGTGTTATTACAAACACAATGAAGCAGATGATAAAAGGTGAATCTCCAGTAAAAGTTCATCCAAAACTTGACCCCAAACTATTTAATTGGCTTTTTAGATTTGCAGCAAGTGCAAATGAAAAGAGATTTAAAAGAACAGTTATGCTTTTTGAAAAGTATGGGGAAGATACTTTAAAATTATATGAAAAGATGCAAAAAGAGGATAAACTAGATTTTGACTATCACAGAAAAGGTATGCTTTCTGTATTTACAGAAGATGCAAGTTATGAGAAGAAGTTAAAAGAGTGTGAATTAAAAGATAAAAAAACATATAAAATATTATCAAAAGAAGAGACAAAAGAGTATTTACCTTGTGGAAATGAGAAAATAAAAGGTTCAATTTTATTTAATAGAAATGCTCACCTTGACCCTAAAAGAGTTATGTTTGAAACAAAAGAATTTTTAAAAAAAGAGGGTGTTGAGTTTATATTAAATGAAAAAATCATAGATATAAAATTTTCAAATAAAAAAGTAAAATCAGTAAGTTCACTTACAAACACTTACGAAGCAGAAAACTTTATACTTTCAACTGGTTATCAAACACTTTTAGCTGATATTAGAAAAAAAAGTTTGATGATGACACCTGCAAAAGGTTATAGTATCACTTTTTCTATGCCAAGTGAATTTAAGCCAAAAACATCAACACTGTTTAGTGATTTGTTTATAGTGATGACTCCAAGACGAGATAGTGTAAGACTTACCTCAAAATTAGAACTAGGTTCTACTGATACAAAAGTAGTAAAAGAGCAAATAGATAGTATAAAATCAAACTTTGAAAAATACACACTTCCCTTTGAGATGAAAGAGATAAAAGAGTGGACAGGATTTAGACCACTTACTCCAAATGATATACCACTATTTGGAAGAGATGAAGAGTATAAAAACTTAGTATATGCTATGGGAATGGGTTGGCTTGGTATGACTTTTGCTCCTAGTATTGGGAAAATAGTTAGAAAAATTATCACAAAAGATTTAGAGAATAAAAATAGCGATGATGTTTTACTTTTCTCAGGTTTTTATCAATAAAATAAAATATAAAAGGTTATAGATGTATTCAAAACTACTATCTAAAAAGAAATATTATGGTGAAGGTAAAATCTCAGAATCAAAAAATGAAGAGTTTTATAGAAGTAGTTTCCACAAAGATTATGATAGATTAATATTTTCAAAGTCATTTAGAAGACTTTCAAAAAAAACGCAAGTTCATCCTTTATCTAAAAATGACCATGTGCATAATAGATTGACTCATAGTTTAGAAGTTGCAAGTGTGGGAAGAAGTTTAGGATTAAGAGCTGGAGAGATATTTAAAAGAAAAAATGAGAGTATAAATCCATATGATGTGGGATATATAGTTCAAACAGCTTGTTTGGCACATGATATTGGGAATCCACCCTTTGGACATGCAGGTGAAGAAGTTATTAAAGAGTGGTTTGCAAAAAATAAAGAAGAGAGTTTTCTAAAAGCCTTATCAAGTGATGAGTTAGATGATTTTTTAAACCTAGATGGCAATGCCCAAAGTTTTAGAATAGTATCAAAACTTGAAAACAATAGTTTTAAAGGTGGTATGAATCTTACTTTTTCTACTTTGGGAGCACTTATAAAGTATCCTTATGCTTCAAGTAATTGTAAAAAAATAGGAAAGTCAAAATTCAACTTTTTTCAAAGTGAAAAAGAGTTTTTCGAACTACTTTTTAAAGAACTTGATTTGGTAAGAAAAGATGGGACATATATGAGACATCCACTTTCTTATTTGATGGAAGTTGCTGATGATATTTGTTATGGGTTGTTAGATTTACAAGATGCCCATGAACTTAAAATCATCACACTTAATGACACAATAAAAATCTTTGAACATATATTAGGAACCCAAGAGGTTAAAAATTCACTTGCAAATGAAAAGTATGATGATTTCCAAAGATTATCAAGATTTGTTGCCCTGTCAATCAACAATCTTACTAATCATGCAATGGAAAAATTTGAAGAAAATTTAGAACATATCTGCAGTGAAAACCAAGAAAAAGATTTATTAACATATTTTACAAATGATGATTTAAAGCAAGGATTATTGGTAGCAAAAAAACTAGGTCATGAAAAAGTATTTAATGAGACTAGAAAAGTAGAATTAGAACTTGGTGCTTATAATATAATTGAAACCTTGTTAGATAACCTAATAAAAGCTACTTATAGACTGCACAAATGCAAAGATGAGAAAAAGTTATCCTTTAAAGATCAAAGAGCCTTGCAACTAATGGAAAATGATAAACCAAATAAAAACGACTCACTATACAATATGTATCAAAGAGTTATTGATTATATCGTAGGTATGACTGATAATCATGCAAAATATATTGCCCATCAATTTATTGGAATGAGTTATTAAAATATTTATTTTAATAACTCAGATGGTTCTATATTAAAAAGTTTCGCTAATTTATATACATGTTCTAAATTAAAATGTTTTTTGTATTTTAAATTCTCACAATTAGAATAAAAAGCAACTGATTTTATACCAATTTCAAGGGCAACTTCTAATTGTTTTAATCCCTTTTCAATTCTTTTTTTTTTATGTTTTCTGATATTTTCCTATAAAAAAATTCAATTTCAATTTCAGTTGTATTATCTAATAAATTCATTTCTGTATTAATTATCCTATTATTATATAATTTAAATAACCCTGTAATTATTATAGTTATAATAATTTTTATCTTTTTTGTATTAATTACCCTATTATTACATTAGCAACATAACTATATAGATATAATAATTTTTTATCTTTATTCTATAGGATAAATATAATAATTGTTAGGATTTAATTATCTTTTTATATTCATATTTTTATTGATTTTTAATAAATATAATAATTACTAACTTTATAATTGATGTATTATTATCCTATGGGATATAGAAATTATTATTTTATTTAATTATGATATCAATAATTAGTAATTACTAATTACTAATTACTAATTACTAATTAGTAGTTTATCATATATTAATCATAATTGAGATGAGAAGAATGAAAAGAAATAATAAGAAATATATTTACTAATGAAAGAAAATAATTTATTGAGTAAAGAAGATTATAGAATTTTGCAGTTGGCAAATGTCATGCAAAATGTCATGTCTGAATGTAAAAATCCCTTAAATAAAATATATACTATGTCTTCAGGTACTTTGTTAAATGCAGAAATGGGTTTAATTAATGAAGAATCTTATAAAGAGACTTTAATTACTATAAATGAAAACATTAAAAGTATACTAAATGGCATTAGTTATTTTGATATATTTTTATCAAATAAAGATGAATTGAAATCATTTAATATCAATAATGCTTTACAAAATGCAATATCCATGCACAATGAAATTTTTACAAAATACAAAATATTAGTTAAAACAAATTACTTAGCTAATAGTAATTTTACTGGTTATGAAAATGAATTAACACAAATATTTATATGTGTATTGTCTTCGTTAATCGATATCTTAAAAAATAAGTCAAAACATAAAATAATAATAATCAAAACAGAAACAAATCAAAATAATACAAAGATTACTATTAGAGTTACTAATGGAAATATAAATGAAACTCCTTTAGACATTGGGTTATATATATCAAAGAAAATTGTTGAAGAACATTATAAAGGAGAAATTATAATAGAAAAAAAAAGATTTGAATTAGAAGGAAAAATATATCAAGAAATGAAGTTTATAATTAATATTAACAATAATATAGTTATTTGAGCTTTATTAATAAAGTGCCCAGAAGTCTATTAAATTATTTATAATGTAAGAATTATATTTTTATATTAAAAATTTTTTTTAGGTTTTCGTTGAGAATTTTGTTTAAGTACTTTTTTACTAAAAAGCACTTACTTAAAATAGTTAAATATTTATTTAATTGTTTTGATAAACTATTATGCTGAATAATAGTTAATTATAATTACAGGTTTTAATATGTTAAAAAATATAAAAATTACTACAAAGTTAAGTTTAGGTTTTGGAATTATTTTAGTACTAATTGGATTGCTTGGGTTTTTTTCTTTGCAGAGAATGAGTATGGTAAATGATCAATCAACAATAATGTCAGATAATTGGATGCCAAGTATCAAAGTGGTGGAGGAAATTAATACAGATACTTCAGATTTTCGTATTTCAGAATTTTTACATGTGTTGTCGCAAACTCCTGAGAGTATGAAAATTGCAGAAGATAAAATGAAAGATGTATTGGTTAAATTAAATAAAGATCGTTCACTATATGAAAAACTTATATCTTCTACTGAAGAGCAAGATTTATATGACAAGTTCTCTAAAGAGTTTGATAATTATATGGAAATACATGATCGTTTATTAACTGTATCAAGAGCAAATAAAACTGATGAAGCTATTAGAACTTTACAAGAAGGTGAAAAATCATTTAATGCTTATTCTTCTGAAATGCTTAAATTGGTTGAAATGAATGTTAATGGTGGACAAAAAGCTAGTGAAAATGGAGACATTGTATATGATAATGCAAAAACAATGGTTATGGTTATTATTTTTATTGCACTTGCATTAGGAATTGGAACAGGATTTCTTATTATAAAAGAAATTGTTAATAAACTTAACACTTTCCAAACAGGCTTAATAGACTTTTTCAAATACTTAAATAGAGAGATAGGAGAAGTAGAACGAATAAAAATCGACTCAACAGATGAATTTGGGAAGATGGCAAAAGTAGTAAATGAGAATATAGAGAAAACAAAAAAAGGAATAGAAGAAGATAGAAAATTAATAGATGAGACAATAGCAGTATTAGGAGAGTTTGAACAAGGTGATTTAGTACAAAGATTAGATATAAATGTATCAAATCCAGCTTTAATGCAATTAAAAGATGTGTTAAATAAGATGGCAGATAATTTAGAGAATAATATAAATAATGTGCTTAATATTGTAGAAGAATACTCTTCATATAATTATTTAAATAAGATATCTACAAAAGGTATAAAAGAACATCTTCTAAAATTAGCAAGTGGAGTAAATAATCTAGGTGATTCAATAACTGAGATGTTAGTTGAGAATAAATCAAATGGTTTAACATTAGATAAAAGTTCAAATATTTTACTAAATAATGTAGATAAATTAAATCAAAGTTCAAATGAAGCAGCAAGCTCATTAGAAGAAACAGCCGCAGCCTTAGAAGAAATCACAAGTAATATTAGAAGTAACACAGAAAATATAGCAAAAATGTCTTCACTATCATTAGGAGTAACAGAAGCAGCAAATGCAGGTGAAGCCTTAGCAAATGACACTACCTTGGCTATGGAAGAGATAAATGCTCAAGTAACAGCAATAAAAGAAGCAATCACAGTAATAGATCAAATAGCTTTCCAAACAAATATTCTAAGTCTAAATGCAGCAGTAGAAGCAGCAACAGCAGGAGAAGCAGGGAAAGGATTTGCAGTAGTTGCAGGAGAAGTGCGAAATCTAGCTTCAAGAAGTGCAGAAGCAGCAAGTGAGATAAAATCATTAGTAGAAAATGCTACAAATAAAGCAAATGATGGGAAAAATATAGCAGGTGAAATGATAAAAGGATATAAAGCATTAAATAGTAATATCTTAGAATCAACAAACCTAATTACAGATATAGAAAGTGCTTCAAAAGAGCAACTATCAGGAATAGAACAAATTAATGATGCAGTAAATGAATTAGATCAACAAACTCAACAAAATGCAATGGTAGCATCTGAAACACAAGATATAGCAATCTTAACAGATCAAATTGCAAAATTAATAGTAAGTGATGCAAATACAAAAGAGTTTAAAGGTAAAGATAGTGTAAAAGCTAAATCAACTGAAAATAAACAAAATGTTACTTCATCCCTTGAAAAAGAAGTAAAAAAACCTGAAAGGAAAAAAGAAGTAAAGTATGAAGTGATAAAATCAAATAAAGACAATAATGATGAATGGGAGAGCTTTTAAGCTCTTCTGTTTTAATTTTTGTATATAAAAATAGAAAAGACAATGAATAAAATTATAATCATTTTGTGTAAAAAAATCATTAAATAAATTACTTTTAAATTTAAGTGTTTGAAATACTTATAATATCACTACTTTTATGCTAATATATTATTATTAGATATGATAAATAATAGTTAAAAGGAAATAATATGTTTAAAAATATGACTATTAAGATGAAGTTAATAGCTTCATTTATCACAATTGTGATTTTAATTGTTTGTTTGGCCGTATATAGCATATATTCAATTAATGAATCAGCTGATGGATTTACATCATATAGGGCAATGGCAAAAGATACTGTTCTCTCTACACGAATAGAAGGAAATGTTTTAGATGCAAGAATTAGTGTCATTAAATACTTAAATGCAGACTCTCAAAAAAATATAGATGACTTTGAAAAATCTTATAAAAAGATATTCAATATTATTGATATAGCAAAAAAAGAGATAATACAACCAAATCGTGCTTCTAAAATAGTAGAAATACAGAAGAATTTAATTACATATAAAGAGAGTTTTTCTAAAGTAATAAAATATACAAAAGATAAAGATAAAATTTTAACTACTATTTTAAATGTAAATGGTAAAAAAATTGAAGTTATTTTATCATCTATTTTTAATGTAACAAAAAATGAGCAAGATCATGAAGCTTCATATATTACAGGAAATGCAATTAGAAGTTTTTTATTAGCAAGACTTTATACAATGAAGTTTTTAGACACAGAGTCTAAAGATGCATATGATAGAGTAGAAAGTGAATTTAATATTTTATCTAATAATTTAATGAGACTAAAAAGTACTATAAAAAATAGTAATAGAATAACTCAACTTAATGAATTACTTGATTTAATACAAATATATACTAAGGGAGTTAAAGAGGTATATGATGATACTCTTAAAAAAAGAGAAATAGTTGAAGAAAAGATAAATGTTATTGGTCCTAAAATTGCAGATTTAAGTGAAGAAGTTAAATTATCAATTAGGGCAGAACAAGATTTAATCGGACCAGCTGTCCAAAAATTAAATTCAAATATAAAATTATTAATTACAATCATATCTATAATAATATTAACTTTAGCAATTTTCCTAGCAATAGCCTTACCAAGAAATATAGCTAACTTATTAAATACATTCCAAGAAGGATTATTAAACTTTTTCAAATACTTAAATAGAGAGATAGGAGAAGTAGAACGAATAAAAATCGACTCAACAGATGAATTTGGGAAGATGGCAAAAGTAGTAAATGAGAATATAGAGAAAACAAAAAAAGGAATAGAAGAAGATAGAAAATTAATAGATGAGACAATAGCAGTATTAGGAGAGTTTGAACAAGGTGATTTAGTACAAAGATTAGATATAAATGTATCAAATCCAGCTTTAATGCAATTAAAAGATGTATTAAATAAGATGGCAGATAATTTAGAGAATAATATAAATAATGTGCTTAATATTGTAGAAGAGTACTCATCTTATAATTACTTAAATAAAATATCAACAACTGGACTAAAAGAGCATCTTTTAAAATTATCATCAGGAATAAATGCCTTAGGTGAGTCAATAACAGAAATGTTACTAGAAAGTAAATCCAATGGATTGACTTTAGATAAAAGTTCAAATACTTTACTAAATAATGTAGATAAATTAAATCAAAGTTCAAGTGAAGCAGCAAGCTCATTAGAAGAAACAGCCGCAGCCTTAGAAGAAATCACAAGTAATATTAGAAGTAACACAGAAAATATAGCAAAAATGTCTTCACTATCATTAGGAGTAACAGAAGCAGCAAATAATGGAGAAGCATTGGCAAATGATACAACACTTGCAATGGAAGAAATAGATTCTCAAGTAACAGCAATAAAAGAAGCAATCACGGTAATTGACCAAATATCTTTTCAAACAAATATTCTTTCTTTAAATGCAGCAGTAGAAGCAGCAACAGCAGGAGAAGCTGGGAAAGGGTTCGCAGTAGTTGCAGGTGAAGTGCGAAACTTAGCTTCAAGAAGTGCAGAAGCAGCAACTGAAATTAAATCATTAGTGGAAAATGCAACAACCAAAGCAAATGAGGGCAAAAATATAGCAAGAGAGATGATAAAAGGATATAAAGTACTAAATGATAATATAGGGGGAACTGCAAAAATAATATCTGATGTAGAAAGTGCCTCAAAAGAACAATTGTCAGGAATAGAACAAATCAATGATGCCGTGAATCAATTAGACCAACAAACCCAACAAAATGCAATGGTAGCATCTGAAACACAAGATATAGCAACATTAACAGACGAACTAGCCAAACTAATTGTGTCTGATGCAAATTCAAAAGAGTTTAAAGGTAAAGATAGTGTAAAAGCTAAAGAATCTAATAAAGATGACAATATAAAAGAAGAGTTAAAACAAGATGCAAAAGAACCAAAGAGACAAAATCAAGCAGAAATAAAAAAGGCACAAAAAGATACTGACGACTGGGAGAGCTTTTAAGCTCTTCTACTTTATCTCTCTTTTTTTTATCTCATCTGATAATTCATCAAATTTAAAACGAGTTTTCATAAGTTTTAGACAATCTTCATGGATGAGAATCTCTTTTTCATCAAAAGAGTTTGCATTGTCTTTTAATTTATTATGGATATCTTCTAACTCCATATCATTGAATTCATCAGTAGAACCTTCATAATTAATCTCTTCAATCTCTTTTATATCCTTAGGCATCTTAAAATCACTGTAATAAAGTAACTCTTTAGTTACACCCCAATATCTTAGCCCTAATTTATTATAAAACTTAATAGAATTGTTTACACTATACAGCTTGCATCTTTCAACTTTATTGGGCTTTACTGAAGAAAAAAGATATTTTAATAATTTATATGCATAACCATTTCTTCTATATTTAAAAGGAGTTAGAATATTGTTTATTGTTAGATATTTGTTATTTTTAGAGATATTGTAAAAAAGATATGTAACATGACGATTATTGACTTTTAAAGCAAGGGGTGGGAATTTTTCCCAACTATAATAGTTATCCCACAAATCAAGTGCATTTTTTAGAAACTTTAGATTCTCAAAGTGGCTTAGTTTTTGTACCGATTCTAAATATTCTTCTCTACTTAGGGTAACAACTTCCAAAATTAATGTTCTTTGTGTTCATCTATTAATGTCATAATTTTGTCGTAAACTTCACTTGCTTGTGTATCATTGATTTGATTGGTATTGATTGATTCAACGATATTTTGTAGCTCTACCATAAATGATTCCATCTCTTTTATAGCTTCTATGTCATCTTCTGTTGCTTCATTATTCTCTAAAAGTTTTAACAAGTCTTCTAAATATGCTTCAACTTCTGGTAACATTGTTACTTCGACAACTTCTTTTAACTCATTTTTAATATTGGACATTTTTAGCCTTTTAATTAATTATTCAATTATTTTAAAATACAAAAGCAATATCTGCTATAGAAATATTATACATTAAAACCTTTGTATTATCAGAATCAATAACACTATATTTTATAGTTAAATCATTTGGATTTTCAATTTCTTGATGATTTTCCACAAATTTTTTGTATCTATTTTCATCTAAAATAGAATAAATAAAAAGTACCTTTTCTTTAAATTTTTCATTATTTATATATAAAGAGAAAACTTCAGGTTGTTTTTCTATGTCATATTTGTTTACAAAATTAATTGCATACATTTTTTCTACAAGGTCTTTTTTTATGTATTCTTTTGAATTATATGTATAATAATCATCTGCTAATATCTCTTCTAATTCATCTGATATTTCAAAATAATTAAACTTACTGTAGTCATTATCCTTTTCAATTAAATATTTTTTCTCAATCATAAATCTCCTTTTTTAAATAAATATTATATCAAATATTACTTAGTGTTATAAGAAAGTATAATTTTGAAAATATGTCTTTTCTAAAGTTGATACCTCTATATGATAAAGAAGAGGTTTTATTTTATCTTGACCCACCATATGTATCTACTGAGAGCTACTATAAAAATACAGGTGGATTTGGTATCAAAGAGCATAAAGAATTAGCAGCACTGTTGTCTCAAATAAAAGGTAAATTTTTACTCTCTTATAATGACTGTGAGCTGGTGCGTGAGTTATATAAAGACTTTAAGATAGTAAGTAGTAAAGAGATAGAGTACACGCTTGGTAAGAATGCAAGTGGAAAGAATAAGAGTGTTCGGGAGGTTTTTGTTATGAATTATTAGATAAGGCTTTTCCCTTATCTAATTAAAATCTTGTAAGAACATGGGAACCCATATTTACATAAAATCTAATATTATTGTTTTCAAGTTTTAGTGGTATCATAGTTCTTTCTTCAAAAGGTAAATGAGAAACATTTTGTTCTGTGCTTCCTTCTTCTTCAAGATAGCCATATTTTAAATCTATAATATCTCCAGCTGGAGTAACTTCTAAGTACCCGAAACCTATACCATTATAATTATCAAATAAATCATCTGTTTCTTCCAATTCAAATAGATTATTTTTTAATAGATTGATTTGTTCTTGAGTAAGTTTTTGTTCTACTTTTGAATGTAGTTTTGTAGGTATCGTATTGTTTGGTTTATAGTGTAGTATTTGCATAGTTTTTCCTCTTTTTTTATACATAGACAATAACATTGCTTGGGCTATGAAGTCAAGCAAAAAAGCTGTTTTTAAAAAATATTTGCACATAAAATGTTAGTAAAGTTATGATAATATTTAGCATGAAAAAATTTGATGAAATAATAGAGAAATTAAAAGACATACTATCTCAAGAGTATGGCAACAAAAAAATATATGATAAAGATGTTGCAGTAGCTCTTGGAATAGAAGAGTCAAACTTTAGAAAACAAAAGCATCGTAATACTATCCCATACTTTGAAATTATGAGCTTCTTAGCTAAAAGAAACATATCTATCAATTGGTTCTTCTTTAACCAGCTTCCTGAGTCCCTGATTGAATCTACATCAAACTATATAATACTAAAGTATCAAAGAACAGTTACAGCTTCAGCTGGAGGTGGAGCTATAAACTATGAACTTGACTCAACTCCACTTGTAATAGATAAGCAATTACTAGACCATATTAATAGTAGCTACAAATATACTGAAGTATTAAAGGTATTTGGTGAGTCTATGGAACCTGACATAAAAGATGAAAGCCTAGTCTTTATAGATAAGAGTAAAACAGATATAAATAGTACAGGTGTATATCTAATCAATACAAATGATGGCTTATATATTAAATGTATTAAAGTAGAAAATGATAAAGTTATTCTAAAATCAAATAACCAATCTTTTGATGATATAACATTATATATAGATGATGTAGATATTGTTGGTAGAGTTTGTGGTGTGTTGGTAAAGGTATAAAATGAAGAGTGAACTATTTAATAAGTTGTATTCTAATTTGGTTCATGATATCAAAAAGGAATTTTCTTCATTTAATGTGAATATAAATGAAGAAAAAAAAGATGATGAGTTTATAGTTGATTATATGAATTGGAGACGAAGATTCATAAGTAGATATAAAAGAAAAGTTTATTA
The DNA here is from genome assembly GCF_048571125.1 of Arcobacter siniprincipis (SeqCode). Taxonomy (NCBI): domain Bacteria; kingdom Pseudomonadati; phylum Campylobacterota; class Epsilonproteobacteria; order Campylobacterales; family Arcobacteraceae; genus Arcobacter; species Arcobacter siniprincipis (SeqCode). The sequence goes on from NZ_CP182343.1 coordinate 1,105,981, forward strand.
CTCAAGAGAAATTAAAGAAAATCCAAAATATAAGAATTATAAAAAGTCAATTGAGAAGATAGCCTATAAGTTTAAGAGTGGAGATGATTTAACACCTTTTTTATCAAAAGGAATAGTTGATACTCCTTATAAAAAAAACTCTAGAAAAGATAAAGATATATTTTTAAATGCATTTGGAATACATCATTTTCATTTAGGTAATGTTATCACTTCAAAAAAATATGGTATTAATTTTGTAAAGAGACATGATGATTTATTATATGCATTGATTAAAGATGACAAAGTATATTTCATAGACATTGATATTCATAATTTTGGTAACCTTAATTTATTTAGGATTATGAAAGATAATTGGGAATACTTATTATCAAAATATGAATTAAGAGGAATTTTACCTTCAAAGAAGAAAATGACTGATGAAATGGTAGATATATTAATTCATAAAGGTGCTAATGTAACTATTGAATTAGATAATAAAGTATATGGATTAGGTTTTGTGGTATCAAGTGGACATACGGGAAGTTGGATGTTTGATTTTAATTCATTTATAAATCAATTAGAAAAAATTGTATATATGCTTATATTTAATGATACTATTCTAAAAAATCAAATTAATAAGATGTACAACAATCGTTATAATAATATTGATTTTAAATTAGTTGTAAAAGCTGGATATATATATTTGGTTGAAGAAAGTTCTCAAAGCACAATTATAATCAATTGGGCGGAAAGTTCTTGTGAAATTTTTGAGGATTATTGTAAGCAAGGAAAACATGTGATGGATTTAAATTACTAGATTTTGCTTATAAAATGTTAGTGAAGTTAAACATTATGAAGCTCTTTTCTTGTGTACTAACATTTCATAGGCAAATAATTAACATTTTAAAAGCCGTTTTACACGTGTAAAGAATAGTATAAAAAGTTAGTAGAATATTAAAGGCGATTTTTTGAATTATCTCCCAATTTATAGGCTTTATAGGGGTTTTTCCTATGTGGTTGTTAAAAGGTTAGTGTTTAAACTTTCTTATACATTCTCTTATACATTTCAATACAGCATCTTATACAATCTTTAATTTATCATTCTTTGGCTTATAAATTGCCTATATGGCGTTTGTTTTATTAATTTAATATGTGGAAAATAAAAAGAGAAACGAGGAATATTTAAAAGTATGATTGGGTTGTAAAGTTGTTGTAATGTACCCTTTGAAATGTACCCAATGTATCTAAAAAATTGTTTATGAAAAGTGAGTGAAAGTATTACTCACTTTTCATGTGAATTATTTATTTTAAATCGAATAGCTGTTGTGTTACTGCATCAACTTTTACTTGAATTGTTTGTTTAACGATTCCTCCAAAAGCATTTTTACCTTTAAATTCAGTTTGTACAAACATATATGGTCTTTCTACTCCATAATAAACAAAGCTTCTAATAGTTTTAATATGTTCATAAGATGATGAATCATTCATTGAATTTTTAATTAGAGTTTCTAATGGAAAGTAGCTACCATCCCATGGACTAAAACCTTCAAGTAATAATGCAGTGTTGTAGTATGTTTTCATTTTATGATTTGGAGATAATTTATAGTCATCATAACACCAATCTAACATTTTACCAATTGTGTAGTTATCTTGTTTTTCATAGATTAAATTTCCTAAGCAATTATAAAATTTATTATTATATTCTGATGATAGTTCTTTTCCTTTTACATAATCACTTGCAACAGTTTTTAAAGTATTAACAGGAAGTGTTCTTGCATCTTTTAATGTTGTTTCTTTTTGATTATCATAACTAGGTGAACTAAAAAAAACAATTATTGCAATAACAATAATAACTATTCCCCATATTTTGGCTTTTTTTACAAATTCTTTTTTTACGATTATTTCATCAACCTCAAAAATGGCATTTGATTTAGTAATCCCATCATCAATGTACTCTATAAAAACATAGCCTTTTTTCTCTAACTTTTTTTTAATTCTTTCAAGGTCTTCCTCTCTTTGAGCTTTTGTTAATCCTGTAATTGAGACTGTCTTTTTCATAATTTACCTTTAATTGTTTTATCTATAATAACATAAGAGAAATTAAAGAATAAAAAATAAATACTTTTAAAATACTTTTAAATCACTATTAAAATGGTTTTATTTTTGCTCTTACTATACCAATGATTTTGATTAGGTTTAAATTTTCACCTTCAATATGTATATCATCATATGAGCTATTATCACTTTGTAATTTAATCCAAGTTTTGAATGGGTCTGATTTAAATCGCTTTATATAAACCTCTCCATTTATATTAGCTATTACTGTTTCACCATTCTTAGCTTCATCATTTTTTTCTATGATTACATATTCTCCATTAGATACATAAGGTTCCATAGAGTCTCCATAAACTCTTATAATATCTAGCCTATCATATTTTCTTATGTTAATAATTTCATCTAAAAATATTTTACTAAGGTGCATTTTCTTTGGTGTTACATCACCATTTAATGCACCATAACCAGCTGCAGCATATACTTCTGGATAAAAGTTTATAGATACTACATCTTTTGATGGAATATTATTATTTAAAAAAGGTAAATCTTCTCCATCTTCTATAAACATCTTACCTTTTCCTGTTTGCAACCAATTTAAATTTATATTTTCTTTTTCTGAAATGATACAAATCGTTTCATTTATTACTTCTTTTGTTTTTAATTTTCCTATTGCTTGTTGAGTATAACCATATTTTTCTGCAACTTCTTTGTTGTTTTTCTTACCATATCTTGTTATTAAAGCCTCTTCAAATCTACTTCCTACTGAATTCAACATTATAAATAATCCTTAAAATGATACAAATTGTTTCAAAACTCTTGACAAATGAAACGATTTGTTTTATACTTCCATCATAATTAATCACACATTCGAGATTAATTATACATAAATCAAGATAAAACGCAAGATTTATCTTATGTTCTTTAATTGATATTGTTAAAAATCGAGTCGGCGGGATTCTTTGATAGAGATGAAGGTTGAGGCAACAGAGACGATGATGCAACTCTACTCGTAGGTAAAGCTTCTAAGGAAGAGCCTAAACAAAGTATCAATATTTATTATTAAGCCCTCTTTTGCGAATTTTTGAGGGCTTAACTATGCGTATTGAAAGGAGTTTATATGTTGATTTGTTTAAAAGTATTTAGCGTAATTATTTTATTTATATTTTTTATAGTTTTGAGAGCTGCCTCAAAAGAGATGGACAGAATTCTAAAAGAAAATAGTGAGAATAAAAAAGAAGGGAGTCTTTTTTATGACTAGTCATTTGTTGGAAATAGCAGCTGTATTTATATCTCAGTTATTACTTATTTTTTTAAGACTTGTAAATGTTCGTTTAGTCGTAAAAGGGCAAGTTTTAAAATCAATGGTTTATACATTGTTAATACAGTTTGCTTGGTTAATAAGTAGTGCAATAGGAATAAAGGCTCTACTTGACAATGATTTAATAACAGTATGTTTCTACTTAGCTGGTGGAGTAGCTGGGTCATACTTGAATTTTAAGATAAAGGTTTAACATGGGGAAAAGTTTAAAAGAAATGACCTTAAAAGAACGATTTGATAGTCGTGGTTTTTCTCCTATGGCTTATAGCAGAGCTTATAAAGTCGATAGGACAACATTAACAAGGGTTTTAGATGGAACATTAACAGGTGAAAAAGAGAGTCCAAGAAGTGGAGGTGTAAGAAAAATCTTTGCTCAACTTAAAAAAGACAAGATTTGGATAGGTCCACTTCCATGGGAAAAGGAGAAATAGTATGGAGTTAACGGTTAGAAAATTAGAAGAGATATTAAATATTCGACATAACAACATTCTTAAAGCCCTAAAAGAAACTCCATATAAACTCGAAAAAGTGGAAGGCTCGGCAAAACCTGTTAAGCATTACAGCATTGAAGACTTACCTCAAAGATATAAAGATAAGTTAAGTGAGCAAGGTATTGAGGAAAAGGTTGAGAGCAAAAAAGACACTGACATTTCAAAAGCAAAATTTACAACTATTTATTTGATGGCTAGTCCTGATAAAAAAGAAAAGGCGATGTTAAAGTGTCGCTTGATTGAGTTTTATTTGAAAAGAAAAGGGACTCTAAATCAGAAACAATGGCTAAAAGATACACTTAACAATGATGTAGATTTTGATCCACTTGGAAAAGTATCTATTAAGCAACTCAACGATTGGTTGAAACTTTATAATGATGCTAAAAAAAATAGAAGTAATGTTGTAGAAGCTTTTATTGATAAACGAGGTGCAAAAGCTGGAGCTGGAATCAAGACCTTAACTGAGCAAATGAAAAAGGTAGCTGAGAGTTATTTTATAAAAGATACTTTTATAAAGATGACAGAGGTTCATAGAAATATGAAGTTCAAATTTGGCGATATGTTGCCAAGTTATGATGTACTCAATAACTACTATAAAGAGTGGAAAAAGGAAAAGCCTCTTTTATATGCTTTTGCACAATCTCCTGATGGTGCAAAAAATAAGTATATGCCAGCAGTTGGAAATATGAGTGAGAAAGCTAAACACAAAAATCACTATTGGGAGCTTGACTCGACACCAGCTGATATCATTTGTGAAGATGGAAAGCGTTATGCGATTATGGCTGCTATTGATGTCTTTACACGAAGAGTAGTTTTTCATGTAAGTGAAAGCTCCAGCTCTTTTAGTATTTCTCAACTTCTACGAAAAGCAATATTAAAGTTTGGTATTCCTGAGAATGTAGTAATTGATAATGGTAAGGATTATACCTCAAATCACTTCATGAGTGTTTGTTATAACTTGGGTATCAACCCTGTAATTGTACCTCCATTTAGTGGAGATAAAAAACCTCATGTGGAGAGAATATTTGGAACTTTATCCCGTGAAGTTTTTATGCAAATTCCAGGATTTATTGGAGCTAATGTTTCCCAAAGGTCAAAGATACAAGCAAGGCAATCTTTTGCCCACAAGATTAACTCAGTTGAGAGATGGAGAGCAGAACTAAACTCAAGGAGTGATGAAGAGAAAGCCTTGATAAAAGATGCTTGGAAAATCAAGAAAGAAAATCTAGGCTTAGAGTTAAACATTCTTAAAACTGCAGAGGAACTGCAAGACTTATGTAATAGATGGGTTCATAATATCTACGAACAAAGGTCACATGGTTCTTTAGGAGTATCTCCTGTAAACAAATGGAATAACTGCCCAGCTCCTGTTGAAACAATACCTGATGAAAGTATGTTAAACCTTCTTTTAGGAGAAAGTGTTACTAGAAGAGTTGGTAAAAAAGGTGTTGGTTTTGATGGATGTAATTATTGGCATGAAGAGTTCATAGATTATTTAGGAAAAAGTGTCTTTATACTTGCTCCTGATGATATGGGTTATATCTTTGTACATGATGAAAAGATGAAGTTTATATGTATAGCTGAAGATGTAGAACATAAAGGTCTTAGTAGGTCAGCTGCTAAAAAAGCAGCTAGAAAATGGACAGCACTTACTAAACATCTTGACAAGATGATAAAAGAGTCTAAACAATATGCTGATGTAACTATTGAGACAAGAATAGAAGCTGTTAAAAATAGAGTTGAAACTCACACATATGCAGTTACAAAGCATACAGATGTGATAGATGCCACTATGAAAAATGCACCAATAATTGAAGCCAAAGATTTAAAAGCTTTAGAAAAATCAAACAAATACGACTTTAAAAATAAAGATGAAGAGGGCAAACCTCAAAAGGTACTACCAAGTGGAAGACCACCTTTTAAATCAAAAGTTGAACGCTTTGTTTGGGTGTTAGAACATGAAGATAAAAAGAATGACAAAGATATAGCTCTCATGGAAAAATATCCTGACCTATATGAACTTGCAAAACAACAAATCAAAATATCATAAGGAGATTAGATGCAACATCAGTTTATACCAACAGATAATTATATTATGTGTTTAGAGGCACTTAAAGAGTTAAGAGAGTTACCAAGAGATATGGAAAAGATGGGGCTATTTTTTGGAAACGCTGGAAGAGGTAAATCCTTGATAATAGAAAAGATAGCAATAGATCAAGATGCAGCACTAGTAAGGACACTTGGAAGTTGGACACCAAAGTCTATGATGATAGATATATGCGTAGCTTTGGATTTAGATGATACAGGTACAACTACAACCTTGCAACATAAGATTATAGATGAATTAATACTTACTAAAAAGACATTGATAGTCGATGAAATTGATACTTTATTTTTGAATGGCAATAAGAAGTTATTACTAATGATTAGAGATATTCATGACATGGCTAAGACACCTATTATATTAACAGGGATGGAAGAGTGTGAAAAAAGGTTTAAAAGAGACACTCACTATTATGAGCGATTTTCAAGAAAAGTAAAGATGGGAAACACTACACGAAATGATATCAAAAGATTAACTTTAAACTCTGATGTAACTATTGAAGATGACTTGGTGGAATACCTCTTTACTCAATATGGAAATTTTAGACCTGTAAAAGTATTGATTAATGCTTTAGAGTCATATTGTGAAGACAATGATATCGAAGTAGTAAATCTAAAAACTTACAAATCAATTCCAAAAGAGAAGTTAAATGTCATCTAAAACACCTATAGAAGAGAAGATAGCAAGATATATCAAGATGAAAAAAATCTTCTCTTTTTCTGAAGCAATGATTGTGACAGGAGCAACAAAAGATATCTTACTAGATGCTCTTTTGAAATATGAAGAACAAGGATTAATAAGATTAGATAAGCATGAGAATACTATCACTCAAAGGTTCTATATAGTTCTTAATAAACCACTTAAAAAAGAAGAGGTGAAAGTCAATACTTTATCCGAGGCAATATTTAGACCTCTTGATAAAGTAAACAAAAGACTAGCCTTAATGAAAGTAGAAACAATCACATATATAGAATTATTTTATTTCTCAAAGCTCTCAAGAGGGATATTTAAAAAGGTAGTAGGTCATTTAGTTGACCTTGAGATACTTAAAAATCTGAGTGAGCCAAATAGTCAAAATATGAATTATGAAATTGATTATTCAAAAGTTGAAGTTTTACTCACATTTTTCAAGCAAAAAAAATATGAAGATATAAGACAAATACTTGATGGTAAAAAGCCCTTGGTATTTGTAAAACTTCCACCTATCTTACCTGAGATATTAAAGACTATACAAGAAAATGAGGTTTTAAAACGGGATGAACTAAGTATCTTATCAAAAATCACAAGAAAGAAGCTGAGTGATTGGTGGAAGATATTACAAAAACTTGGGCTCATAGTTGACAAGTTTCATGAACCTGATGAGAAAAGAGTGACTTATATCTTTAGTGCAAAACGTGCGAGAGCAGTATTGAGGGAACTTGAAAAGGGTGCTTATGAAAAAGACAATGAACTGAGACACTTATGGTTGAAGAACTAGAGTTATTAAAGATTGAAGTTGAAAGGAAGTCTATGGGGATAGTTGCTAAGGAGCTAAAAGTTAGTAAGGCAACTATTAGCTTGGTGGTAAGAGAGAAGTATCCAAATCCATACAAGATATATGCAAAAGTAAAAGAGAGATATGGACAAAAGATAATAGGTGCAAATGCAAAAGCAGATGCAGTAAGTTTATTTAAGGAGCTGATATGAATAGTGGAGAAGTTTTAGTTTTGGCTGTGGTGTGTTTTTTGGTGGGTTTTATTTTTAATGAAGTCATAAGAAGCAAGAAAGATGACGGAAAGATGGAGTTTAGTGAAAGGCTGAAAAATGACTAGAAAGAACTTGAAAGTAGAAGAGATAAAAGAGGGTGAGTATCTTGTAAAAGTTGGAGTTGTGAGCTTCCAAATAGATAGAAAAAACCTTGAAATTTTAGCTTTTTTGATAGCTAATACTCTAGGTGCAAATATGGTGGAAGATGAAGAGCTTCAAGAGGTATTTAAAAGATATGACGAACTGAGTATTTCTGTTCCAGTACTAAGAGTCAATGCAAATGCTAAAAGTACCAAAGAACATCCGTTAGGAGAGAAAAATGATTTATGAAGGATATGTATTAAATAGTGAACTACATAAGAAAGCTGGTGTATCTCACTGTGCAATCTCACAATTGACAAGTGTAACAAAAGATAAATTAGGAAAATTAGTAATTATAAAAAAAGGCACTCTTCCTGAAAAATATCAGAGTGCTGCTGAAAAATGTACGGACTTAGGAAAATATACATTAATGGCTGAATTTAACCGTGAGCTTGGAATGTGTCCGCATTATCTTTCTGTATTTGAAATAAATCATAATCTTGAATTTAAAGGCGTGAAAATTTTAGACACAAGACTGATAGAGCTACCTGAAAGGATAATAGAATTATTTAAGGAAGGTAAAACTTTATTTAAAATCACATCAGATAATGAAGAGTATGCAGATGAAGTTATTGATATGCAAGGTTTGAAAATAGGATTTTATTAAGAATATTCATAAAGCAGCTGGTGAGCTGCTTTATTGAGTATTACTCAAATCAATATAAAGGATACAAATGAAAAAAGAAGAGTTAATTGAGTGGATTGATGGAGAAGTCAAAAAAATAGATGAAGATGAAAGATATCATTATCGTCCAAGGGCAACGATAAGAGAAAATGCACCACTTGCATTTGTTCAATTTGAGATGGAAACAAAAATGAGACTTTTAAAAGAGTTCAAACAAAAATTAAACAAGGAGAAATAATGGCAAATATTAAAGATGGTAAATGGGAAGATAAAGAAGGAAAATTTGTCCACCCTGACATGATAAGAATGGATAAGCAACTTGAAGATGAGCTGGTTGAGTCATTGGTAAGTAAAGCGATTACATTACAGGACAAAATGAAAGAATACAAAATCCATGCTTTTGCTGAGTGTTATGCTTTTGTAGATTTACTAAGAAGTAACTATGACATGGAGCGAATCACAAGTAAAAGTGGTGCTGTAACACTTAAAAACTTTAACGGAACTATGGAGGTTCAAATCCAAGTTGCAAAGCTTATAACATTTGACCAAAAATTAACTCTTGCAAAAGAGAAGATAGATGAGTACTTAACTGAAAAAACAAGTGGAAGTGATGCAGAAATACAAACACTTATCACAAGAGCATTTGATGTTAAGAATGGAAAAGTTGATGCAAAACAAATCATTAGCTTAAAAAGTTATCCAATAGAACATACACTTTGGAGAGAAGCTATGAGTATGATTGATGAGGCTACAGAGATAGCTGGAACAAAGTCATATATTAGATTTAAGCAAAGAGATGGATTGAACCTTGATGGTGCTATGCAAACTATCATTTTAGATTTGGCAGCACTTCCTGTAACGGAAGGGGAAATTCAAACTTATCAAAAAGATATAGGAGAAAAGTAATGAGAGTAGCAGTAGTAATAGGACATAGCGAAACATCACAAGGAGCATCAAATGCTTCTTATGGTGTGAGTGAGTTTGAGTTTAATAGAAAGTTAGCTCATGACATAGAAAACAACTTTGCTGAATATAACTTGATTGATGGGATTGTTGTTGTTTATCGTGAACATGGTTATGGGAAATTACCCCATGAGATAAATGAGATAGGTGTTGATTTAATCGTTAGCTTACATTGTAATGCCTTTGATACTGAGGCAAATGGTTGTGAGATGCTTTACTACCATAAGAGTGAAAAGAGCAAAGAGATAGCTCGAATCTTTCAAAATAAGTTAGTACAAAACCTTGATAATAAAGATAGAGGTATCAAGCCTAAAACAAGTGAAGACAGAGGTGGATATCTTCTAAAAAATACAGTTGCTCCATGCATCATCTGTGAGCCATTTTTTATAGACAATGATGAAGAGCTTTTAAGAGCTGATGAGTGTTTTAAAGATGGAGATTTGACTCGCTGGTATTGTGAAGCGATTAATGACTCATTGAAGTTTTTAAGAGATGGTAAATATGTTGAAAATAGTGGGGAGATTGAGTGATGATAGTACAAGAACTAATAGATGAACTTAAGAAAATGCCAAAGGATGCAGTAGTAAGAGTTGGAGAAGAAAGTGGTTGTGAAGAGCATCCCATATTAGGAGTAGAACTTGAAGCTGGTGATGTAAGAATTGAGTATAGAGAGGAATAAAAATGAAAGAATATAAAATTTTTATACCTCTTAGTATTGATGGTGAAAAGTCTGTAAAAGAGTTAAGAGTTACAGCAAATAGTGTTACTGAAGCACATTTTGCTGGAGTAGCTTGGGTAAAAGAGAGTATTAAACTGATTGAATATCCAAGTAAAGATGAAATGAAACCATATAACTATATGTCTGCTGGTTATAAAGATGAAGGTTTAGATTCTTCTTGTGGAGAATAAAGAATTATGAAGAGCTATAAACTCTTCATAATTCTTAACTTTAAATCTTTGAAATTACACTTAAAAGTGTCGATGGATTATATCAAATGTATTTTGAATAAAGGTTTGTAATAGGCAAGGCTTTATTTAGATTATTTAGATTGGAGTAAAAATGGATGGATTAAAAATATTGCATGAACTAAAGAAGTTACATAATTTAATAAAAAATTCACAGTCAAAAATCCTAAAAGAAGAACAAAATATCAAGGACTTTGAAAATCGCATAAAAGAGATACGACGAGCATGTGAACATGACTATAAATATGAGAGTGTATTTTACTATGACAAATATACTTGTAAGTATTGTGGTCATATTGAAATATGTTAACAGAAAGGGAAATAATGGAATTAATGCCAAATACAGGTGATGCAAAGATGGATGAAGCTTATCAAAAGATGCTTATATACACGAGTGGTTTTGATAGCTTTGAAGAGGTTTATAACTATTTTTTAAAGCAAGTTACTACTGATGATAAAGATTATTTAAATAAGTGGCTTTTGAAAGTATTGTATGTGAATTTGAAACAAACTAAAAAACATAAATTTGATGAGCTGCTTGAGAAAGTATCAGCTGAGAATAAAGCTCAGCTTGAGTCATGGCTTGATAGCAAATTAAAAGAAATAAGAGGTGTGTAATGATATTTGATTTTGAAAAGATGGCTTTAACTCCAAAAGATTTGGATTGTGAAGAGACACAATTTTATATAAAAGATTTTTTAGTTAGTGAAGCTATTACCATGATATATGGTCCACCCTCTCAAGGTAAGACTTGGTTTATGTTAGGAATAAGTAAACTCTTGTCGGCTACTGTAAATAAGATTTTCTATGTAGATTTTGATAATCCAAAACGACAACTCAAAGAGAGGGGTGTTCAATGGTTGATTGAAAATTATACAAACATTAAGTATTTTACTAAAGGTGGATTAAAAGTAACGAGTACAGAGTTCTTAAAAGAACTAAAAAACAATGCTTTTGGAAGAAACTATAAAGATTGTACATTTATTTTTGATAGTACAAGAGACTTTGTTGATAATATTCATAATGATACTCAAGCAAAAGCTTTTATGGAAACTATGAAAGATATTAGAGATGCTGGAGGTACTGTTTTATTAATTCATCATGCTACTAAGAATGGAAAGGTTATAGATGGAAGTGGTGAATTTGCAAAGAGTGCAGATAATATATACGAATTTAAACAAAAAGCTAAAATAGGAAGTCAGTTACAATGGAACTTAAAAGTTGAGAATGACAGAGATGCTATTTGTGACTGTGGGTTTAGTGTAGATACAGATACTTTAACATTAAAAGAAATGGATCCTTTGCTTTCTTCTATGAATGACTATGAAGAGGAGTTTGTAAAAAAAGCAACTGAAGGATTGAAAAAGAATCCAAGCGGACTTGGAGAAACTGAACTTCTAGCTTATATCGGACATCCCAAAACAGATAAAACTGCACGAGCTGTTTTAGAAAAATTTGTGGATAAGTTTTGGTTAATGACTCAAGAGAAAAAAGGTCGACCAAAAACTTATAACTTAAAATAGCTACAACCATTACAACCATTACAACTACTATATAGTAGTCCTATGATAAAGGGGTTGTTTAGGTTGTAATGGTTGTATGCAAATCTCAATTAATCCATATTTTTAATAACTCAATTATAAAAAATAAAATCTTCCATAGGGTTTTATTCATATCTCATCCTTTTTTTTTAGAATTTTATGTGAATTTTGAAATCATAAAAAGGGGGGGGTAATCTTTTAAGAAAGGTAAATCATGACAGCAGCACAAGAAAAATATAAAAAGAGCTTGATACAAAAGATACAAGTATCAAAAGGAAATGTATTTGCAGATGACGAAGATAGAAAGGCTTTTATGCTTTCACGCTTTGGAGTTGATAGTACAACTAAAATGAGTATAGACCAGCTTAAACTATTGTGTGACTTTTGTAATAGAAAGGTGAGTGAGATACCACTTTTAGTGAATAATGAAAAACTAATAATGAAAAATGAAAAAGAAGCAATGATAACAAGAGCACAGTATCTTAAAATATTAAAACTTTGGAAGCAAAAATCAAGAACAAAAGATGAGAATGCCCTTTGGGTGTTTATCTGCAAATTAATAGAAGACACCCCTGAAGATATAAATCAGGTAACTAAACATAAAGCTACCAAAGTCATAATAGCTTTAGAAAACATGAAACCCTAACACCTAACTCTTAGGTAAAACCACGAATCTACTCGTGGTTAAAACATCACAAAATGACATCAAAATACAATAATATTGCAAAATGAAATTTTATTTGTTATACTTTCATAAGATTTTTGAAAGGAGCTTACTGTGTATACAATAGGAGAAATTGCTGAAGATATAAGAAAAAAGAACCTATCTGATGAACAATTATACAAAAAATACGGTGGCTTCAAAATCTATATACCTAAAGTAATGCCTAACTATGAAGAGAAAGTAATAGCAGAATTTAACGGATATAATCAAGCAGCTCTTGCAACTAGATATAATGTAAGTATAAATACTATCTATACTATCATAAGAAAGTCAAAGCCTAAAATAAAACAACCAGCCTTGTTTTAAATATCTCCCATAATATAATCTTCTATATCTTCTATTATCTCATTTGCTAAATTTTTATCTAAATCTAAATCATCATCAAAAGGTAAAAATCTTCTTTGTGCTATGTTTCTTTCTTTATCCCCAAAGAAGTGTGTTGCTGCATACTCTTTACCAGCTGTTACTTCTGTACTATTTTTAGTCGCTGTAAAATCAATAGAACCCATAAGCCCACCTCTTATACCTTGGTTTTGGAGTATTTTTTTGTCACTTATTCTTTGTTTACCCTTTTTTGTATTACTTCGCTTTTTACCACCATTTTGTGCAAAGGTTGTATTAGAACTAACAGGAGACCATGATTGCCCTGTGATAGGATCTCTTTCTTTTTCAAAAGACTCCATACTTTTAGATACTATTCCCTCTCCAATATTATGCATAATAGGCTTCATGTTAGTCACTCTTTGAGTAATGCCTTTTAAGTAGTTTTCTACTTCTTGAATATTCTTTTTAATCATGATATAATTCCTCTATATAAGGGTTAGATGTACGCTTAAGTGGTAAAGTGGCGGGAAACCGTATTCGTGTACTCGAAATGCACCATCTATCTCTTAATAACTTTATAAACTCCACTTTCAATATTTCCATTTATAGTATCAATGTCGACTTTTCCAGTAGTTACAATCATGTTATACTCTTGTGCTCTATGTTTATAGTTTACTTCAACAGCTATTTTATTCTTTTTCTCTTCTCCATTAAAAACATATAGTATATTTTTGTGCTCTTCATCATAGATTACCATATATGGATTTTTCAATGAGTGAGGGATATTCTTTATCTCTTCTATACTAAGAGCTGTACTATTTTTTTGTTTAGCCTCTCTTGTCATGTGCAATAGACTTTTTTTACTTAAGTATATGTGAGGAGTACTTGGCATAATATCTTTTGATTTCAAGAACTTAAATACTTCAAAATCAATGGCTCCTGTAGTAATTATATTTTTATGATATTTAACATCTTTTATAACTTCATCTACAAAGCTTTGATATGATTTTATTCTATCTTGAGAATAAATATAACTTATGGCATTTTGAGGTATTTTTTCAGAGCTATTTTGAGCTAGCTTTATAGCTTTATTATAGTAGCTGTTTTCCAAACTTTCAGTTGATAAGAATCTTGTATCATATGCAAAGTCTTTATCAGAGAAATCTTTATACTTGATTCTATCTACTTTTATACCTCTTCTTTTAAGGTCTTTCTTTGATAAAGATTTTACATAACATCTACATCCCCACCCATTTGGTGGAAAGTTCTTATTCCAAAAAGCATCATTCCTATGTTTTACAATTCCATTATAAGCTGCATGGTCTGGTCTAGTATTTGAATCCATGATAGCACTGTATTGTATATATTCATTTGTACTTGAATATATATTATTAGCTCTTCCTTGTGCATGAGCTGCTCTCATGTTGGTTTCAAATATAGTTCTTAATCTTCTTGAACCTATATAGACTTTTTTTACTTCTCCTGTTGTAGGGTTGATAATGTCCTTTTCTCCCCACCAGCCTTTTTTTTGTAAGGTTGGAGTTAGTTCTTTTTTCCACTTTTTAAAGCTTTTCCCTTCTTTTTGTGCTTGGATTATTGACCCCTGAACATCACTTAATATATCAAGTTGCATGATTTTAGCTACAGTAAAAGCTTTATGATGTGCCTCTTTTTCTATCTCTTTATAATCAAAAGATATCTTTTTTTTCTTTTCTTGTAAGTAGGCTATATTTTTAGCTGGAGCTTTTTTAAAATCAAGTTTTATTATGTCACTCATCAATGTGACCTTGAATAGTTGCATTTGCAATATAGTCACTCATGACAGAGTTCAACTCTTCTAAGCCTAAATCTCCATATTGCTCTTGTATCATAGTTACAGCTTCTTGATAGCTATCTGCTTCATTTATGATGTCATATATCTCTGATAAAGTTTCCTTCTCTATATTTTTTGTATCTAGTTCATTTAGTTGTTTATCTATGTGGTCAAATGGTTTTGAAGTAGAGTTGTATTCTTTTATATTTGTTTTTGAAATGTTAGTATTGTTTATCTCTCTTCCATTTTTTTGTATAGTATTTTGTGTATTAGAACTTGTCTCAAAAAGTAGTGCAAAAGTTGGATACTCTTTTAAGTCTGAAAAGTTTAAATCACAAATCTTTTTAATAAGATCATTTACTGTTTCACTTATAAGTGCCATATCTGCTTTGTGATATGATTCTTTTATATCATTATGAGTTTTGTCTCTTGCATAACTTCCCGAGCTACTATCAGAGCTTGACATCGTTCCACCTAAGATAATATGAGAAATTGCATTGTCAGCATATTTTATAAACTTCATAAACATCTCTCCATTTGCCTTACCTTCTACTAAAGAGACTTTATCATCTTTCCCAAATACTCCAGCACTTCCACTTCTTAACTCTAGAACTTGTTCAAACATTTGTAATATAGTTTCTTTATCTGTTGCACTTGAGTTTACAACTATAGGTGGAACTCCTAAAAGTTCACAATAGTTCATAGATTGACCTACAATGAAGTGCTTAATAGCAAATATCCAAATAAGTTTTGATAGTGTTGAGTAGTCTAAAATATCTCCTGAATCCATTTTGTGAGTATGGAATAAGAGCTTATAAGGAGATTCTTCTAAGAAATGTTTGGTTAGGTTACTATCTTGTATATAAATACCTCTTCTATCATCTTTTTGGATAAGTACATGATTTATAAAATTAAATTTTGTAGGTAAAAAGTAAGTGATATTATTTATATTTTTTGATTCCCAAATGAGGTCTATTATAGAATATCCGTAATCAATACCTGAGTTTATATCAGCTAAAAGAGAAGTTAACTTTATGTTCTTAAAATAAGTATTGATTAAATCAAGTGCTTTTTTATCTCCACCTTCTATGGAATGTTTAGCAGCTATGATTCTAATTTTTCTTTCTCCTAAGTCTCCACTTATTTGCCAATCTCTTTTAAGCATAGTTCTATATAGCTTCATGGTCTCTGTGAAGTTTTGAGTGTTTAGTATATGCTTTATAAGGGGAATATTTATATCATTGTATATTGTAGCTTTTGAGCTAAAGCCTGTACCTCTTATAACAATTTTTTCTTTTAGTGTTGGTTTTGAGCCTTTTATAGCTTTTGTGATTTTTCCTAACATCTTTTAATACCTTTTTTTTAAATAGTTAAATTTGTTTTTCATTGCTTTTTGTACAGCTTTAACATCTTTGAAGTTTGCTGTTTTATATCTTGCTACTCTATATGCCATTTCTGTTGCATCTGGAGAATCATCATGCCCTTTTGGATATCTTGTAAATAGTTCGTTAAAGGCTCTCATGTTTGGGTTAAATAAAATAGTTCCATTATTTGTAGATGGTGCAATTGATTCAATTCTTAATGCTTTTCCAGCTTCTGTATTTGATAATGGAGTTACAGGAAAATGTATGCCTTGTAAGATGGCTTCATCTTGAACAGTATCTTTATAGTACTCTTGGAACTGTACGGTTTCAAATCCTATATTTTGTAAATAGTAATCTTGAGCATATTCAAACATCCTAACTGCAACTTCATCAGGATGTATTCTTGCAATAAAACCATCTACAATAAAATATTTTTTAACAGATTGTGAAAACCCTAAGATACAAATAGCTGCAAAGTCACCTTTACTTTTTCCTAAAGCTGAGTCAACTCCCATATAGTAAACTAAATCAGTAGGTAAGTAAGCCCAATATTGAAGTTTAAATATCTGACCAACAATATCCGTTGAATCCATTTGTATCTCTTCCCCAAAGGCTTTGGGGTCTTCAAAGTAATCAAGCATAAGTGAAAAGATGACAGGGTAGTCCATATCTTTTTGATGAATTGTCCAGCTAGAGTCATCAGTTAGTAACCCTTCAAGTAAGGCATCTTTGTTTTTTAAATAAAAAGCGTAGGCATTATCTAAATCTCCATCAGCTTTAGCTATGCCATAAAGTTTTTCCCATAGATCTATTTTTTTTGGGAAAGAAATAATCCCAGGATAAACATGAGTTTTTACATCTACTCTTTGGCTTAATCTCATAAGTGGAGAGTCAAAGTGCAGTACTGTTCCAAAGAACCAAATATTATAAGGCTTGTTTCTATTCGGTAGTTTAAATAGAACTTTGATAATCCATTTGTATAGTTTTGTTCTTTGGTCGGGATTTTCTATATTTACATCATTTTCTAAATCATCACAATAAATATCATCAGGTCTTGTACCCATGAAGTTTTTACCTCTGATTCTTGTACCTGACCCAAAGGCTTGATATTTGATATAGTGACCTTCAATATTTACTATAAAAACTCTATCTTTCCAAACCCAACCTTTTGAAATAGCAAAGTCTGCTTTTAATCTTTTGTTCTCTTCAAATTCTAGTTTTATAGCTTCTAAGTTTTCTGTTGCTAATTCTGCACCATCAGATACATGAATTGGATATTTATGTATTTTTCTTATACTTCTCCATAAGCACATTGCTCTTGAACCAACAGTAGTTTTTGCACTTCCTCTATAGGCAAAGTATAGATTGATTTTATTTTTCTTAGCTACATTATCTGCTTCTTTGTAAAACTGTTTTCTAAACCTTGAGGTTTCTTTATCATTTCCATCAAGATAATGAGGCACATAGTTCAATACAAAAAATTTAAAATCCTCTAAAGCTTTTTTTCTTCTTGTTGATTTGCCTGAGTCATTTTGTGCTCTTAAGCTGGATACTCTTTTTTTTAGTTCTTCATATTCTAAAGTCAATTTAAATTCCTTTTACTAAGGCGTTTAAAACCCGTTTAAAAACTCTTGTTTTCTTTTTGTCGTATGATTTGTCGGTTTGCATACAAAAAGGCTTTATTTTAGAGATATGGCTCATTTGTGTTTTTTCACTTTTTCTACAGTTTTTGCAACAATATCTTCGAAGTGTTCTGCTAAAAAATCTATCACTTGGTTTTTATCATGTTGCTCACTAAAATCAATAATAGTTTCTAGAGCTAATCTTGCAGCTTTATCAGCTACTCCTTTACAATCATTTACACTAGGTCTTTTCAATTTATAGTAGTTAGAGGCAAAGGCATTTAATTTATTAAGTTTTTCAGCTGGGTCTTGTATCTGTTCTATGGCTTCTTTTTCATTTTCGAAGGCATTGAATAATGTAGTTAAAAATTGTTGTTGGTCTTTTTCAAAGTTTTCGCTTGAGGTAAGGTTATTGTAATTTTTACTTGCTCTTATCTCATCCCAGTCAATACCTAGGTCTTTGTCTTTCTTTTTGTGATAGCTTACTGTTCCTCTAGTTATATTAAGTCTAGTGGCAATTTCACTATCTCCTAAACCATCATCTATATAAAGTTTTTTTATTACTGCTTTTTTACTTTTTTCTTTTGCCATGATCACTCTTTCTTATTTAGCTAACTATGTTCAACAATTTTGCACTATTTTTTAGGGCTAATTTCCCAAAATCTTTGGGAAATTACCTTTTTTAGGTGTGTAATAATGCTTACATTGAAAAAATGTAAGGAAGCAAAATGAAAAAAACATTACTGTCACTTGCAACTGTCGCTGCACTTAGTGGACATTGCATTGAGTATAACTCTAAAGAAAATAGTACTCATCTTCAAAAAGCCATAGAACTAAACTTTAAACAAGGAGAAAAGATACTTATATCTCCTATTGGGGAAGTCGTAGGCTTTGATGGAAGGGTATTTAAGATTGATGGTGAAGCAGTTATTGCAAACACTAAAGCAAATGCAGTTGACCTTCCTTTTGAAATCAATCATGGGTTTGATGTGCTTTATGGTGGTAAAGCTGCTGGATGGATTGATTTTAATTCTTTAGAACTTAGAAAAGATGGAATATATGGTTCTTTGGAAATCAATGATTTAGGTAAAGAGCTTATTGATGGTAAGTTTTATAGATATGTAAGTCCAGCTTTTATCATGGATAGAAATAAAGAAGATAGGTCTGTACTGTCACTTGATAGTGTAGGTTTAGTAAATGCTCCAAATTTAGTAAATAAAGCTTTAAATTCAAAAGCTGATGAATCAGTGATAAGAGAGCTTAATACCAAAATCACTACTTTAGAAACTGAGAAAGGTCAAGCAGTAGAAACTGCTGAAGGTACTGCAAAAGAGTTGGAAGAAACAAACTCTAAACTAACAAAAGCTGAAGAAAACTATAAAAAAATTCAAGCTGATTTGAAAACTGAAAAAGAAGTTAATAAATCTTTGAGAATTGACTTAGCAGTAGAGCAAAATAAAATTTTACCAAAAGACAGAGAATTTTGTAAAAGCTTAGATGATGCGCAACTAAATAGTTATATTCAAAATAATGCGGGTTCTAATTTAGCAAAAGAGCTGGGGCTATCTATTAAGCCAAATGAACAAAACAGTAATAAATCAAGAATTGAGATTGCAGCAAAAGCTGGATCTAAATAATAAGGAGAAGAGATGCAAAAAAACAATGCGTATGACGCACTAAATACGAGAGGTAAAACTCAAGATGATATTTTTATTAATATCCACAAATCAGTAAAAGCAACTGTAACTATTCCTGTTGGAACTAAGCTAAGACCTGCTGACTTATTGGTGACAACTGATGGTGGTAAAACTTTTGTACCAGCTTATATAGATGAGTACGATAATGCAAAAACAGATTATGCAAATGGTTCTAAGGCAATTTCATCAGGTCATATTTTTACAGCTCTTGAAGAAAACCCAACTGCTGATTCTATTGATGATGATACGAAGTGGAGAGATGATGGAGTGTATGTAATTAATGGTGCTGCCATGATTACTTTTGAAAGAGAAGCTACTGAAACTGAAGAGTCTCTTGTTTGTGCTGTTGCTGTGGATTGTGAGTTGTTATCACATCAAATGTATAGCTTTAATGAGTCATCAAGAGTGGCTGGTTTCCCAAATATTTTAATGAAATAAGGAAGTGAAAAATGAATGAATTACTATTAGCATTACTTGCTGAGTGGGGTGTTATTGAGACTTGTGCAATGATGAATCAGATTGTTATGCCAAATGAATATTTTGGAAATAAATATTTTAAAGACAGAGAAGGTAAATACTCTGATAGCTTAAAAATTCCTATTAAGAGAGGGAACACAATCATCATGGAAGCAATTCCAAGTGGTGCACCTAGACCTGATAGTTCAGATGAATCTATTCATAAGTTATTTGTAGAGTTGGCTAGATTTGCTGACACTAAACATATCTCTGTAAAAGATATCAAACATCTTATGAGTTTTGATGACCCTGAAAAACAAAGAGATGCTTTTGCAAAAATCATTGGAAAAAAAGGTGGAGAAATTAAAAACAAATTTACTGCTACCAAAGAGTACATGAGACTTGGAGCAATGGCTGGAATCGTAAAAGATGGTAGTGGTAAAGAATTGTTTAAATTCAAACCTGATGATCATGCAGCTTTTGCCTTAAATTCATCAATCAACCCTGAGTCTAAATTTGAAGAGTATGAAGATGACTTGGTAAACGAGTTCGGATATGTACCCGAATATGAAATGATGACAGATAGAGTTGCTTTTAATGGTATTTGGGATTATGCAGTAAATAAAAATCTTACAGGGACAAATGGTACTGTTAAAAAAGTAAAAGATGATGGTAGAACTTGTATTGATTACAATGGAAAACTTATCCGTCCTATTACAAATGCATACCCTGATAAATTTGGAAACACTAGAAAGTTCTTTGAAAATGGAAAAGGTATTTTAGTGCCTGTTGGTACAGATGCATTCCAAGAGTTTTATACTCATGCTGAACATGTAGATGCAATAGCTGGTGAGCCTGATGAATACTTCTCTAAAGTAAAAGAGAAAGATGATGGTTCAGGTGTTAATTTAATTGGGGAGTCTATTGCTATCCCTATTAATACAAGACCTTATGCAGTAAGAGAAATAGCATGGAACTAATCGGAAGATTAGAAAAAAGAGCTAAAGCGGGATTATCAAATCCCGCTGAAGTTACACCTGAGCTTTTATCAGCTGCAATAGTAGAAGCAAATGAAATCGTAGGAAATAAAGATGTAGGCGATACTGTGAAGTTGGATATCGCCAACTTTAGATTAATGCTTATGCTTAAAAAGAATGGTGTAGATGAGGAAGATTTAGACCTTTATAAAGAGGCTTTAAAAAGTGTTAAAAGTGCATCTAGTATAGAAATAAAAGGAGAAATAACTCCAGCTAGTTTTGTGAAAATAGGACAAAGGGAAAATATATGGGGTTAATTACTACTAAAGAAAAAGTCAAAGGGATGACATCTCTAGAGTTAATTGATGTTGAGGGAGATATAAACTCAAAAGGAAATTATATCCATGTGAGTGGTTCATTAAAAACCAATCTTATTAAATCTAAATTTAAATTCATAATTACTATTGCTGGGTTTAGTTTATGTGGAAATGAGGACCCCATTGAAGAGAGATTAGACAAGCTTCTTTCTGAGCTAGGTAAGTATGAAATTTCACATAACGAAGACTTGGAAGTATCGTCTAAAGTGGTCAAAATTGACAGATTATTAGCTTATGAAGTTAGTCTTAGTGTCCTTGGCGATACAGAATAAAGGAGGACTATGAAACTACCAAATTATGCACCAAAACCATGGTGGGAACATAAAGCAAATGCAATTAGCGAAGACTGCAATGGCTGTGGAAGTGAGCTTGACTTAAGTGGTAAGTTAGTTCCTGACACTTTGTATGGTTTGAATATAAGAGATAACTGTTGTTGTCCTCATGACTACGGTTATAAATATGGTAAAACATGGCTAGATAAAACTTTTACCGATGTGATGTTTTTATACAACATGACAGCTGTAATTCTTGATGCAGCTATGAATAGTAAGTGGTACTCAGTAAACAAGCTTTTACTGATACCTAGACTTTTAAGAGCTACTAAATACTTTGTGGCTGTTGTTAAGTATGGGGATAAATCTTTTGCAGATGGTAAAGATTCTGTATCAGATGAAAAAATAATCACATTTAAAGGAGAATTTCGATGAGAAAGTTTTTATTAATGATTGTTGCTGCATTTATGATGATGGCTTGTACAGGTTGCGATAATTCAGAGGTTGAATCTTCTTGGGATAAAGCAAAAATTGCCCAAAAGGTAGTTAAAGCTATAGGTAAAACAGCTATAGAAGAGGGTGTTGTTTCAGATGCTACTGCTGATAAGTTGAAAAAAGTAAATAGTGCGGTTGAAGGTGCTGGTGGACTTGCCGAAGATGTATATAAAAGTGTGAATGTAGGAAAAAAAACAGATGCGACTACTTCTTCAAGCGAAGAGAAGACGCCAGAATAATATTTATAAAATGTTGGTGGTAAGTTAATGGAAGCGATTGGGGTCTTTATGAGTAAATATACATGGATAATTCTTTATGTAAGTGCTTTATCTATTTTAGGTGGAGTAACTTCTTATATTAGAAAAACAAAAGATGGAACTATCACTAGATTTAGTTTTAGCGAACTTGTAGGTGATATTGTTATCTCTTTTTTTATAGGAGTAGTTACCTATCTTATTTGTAAAGGTCTCAATGTAAATGACATACTTACCGCTGGTTGTATTGGTATCTCTTCTCATATGGGTACAAGGTCTATTGTATTTTTGGAAGAGGTGATTCCTAAAATAGTATGTAAGTACTTTAATGTGGATTGTAAAAAATGATAACACTATCACAGCTGCTAGTTAAACTTAACAATCTCGTTCAAATTGGAACTATCCATGAGAGCAAAATATTAGATGGTCAACACTTAGCTCGTGTGATTTTAGATGATGATGGAATCAATAAGCGTGTGAGTCCTTTTATTCCTGTTAAAAGTTTAGCCAACTCTTTTGGAAGAGCTTTTTTCCCTATTCGTTCAGGTGAACAGGTCATAGTGATAAGTCCATTTGGAAACATCAATGGTGGATTTATTATTAGGTCTATTTTTCATAAGAAGTGTCAACTTCCAAGTGGAGCTAATGAGAATATTGCAGTAATTGAGTTTGAGGATGGGACTAGATTTTCATACGATACAAAAAATAAAAAGCTAATTGTATCTTGTGTTAATGAAATAGATTTTATCGCTAAGAAGATAAATATTAAAGCAGAAAATACTAATTTTGATGGTGGGGCAATAACTCACAATGGTACACCAATAGATGATACTCATGACCATACACAAAAAACTGGAGATCATTTTGGTGCTGGAGGAATTACTACTCCACCAAATAAGAAGGCTTAGATGAAAACAGTATCAGTAATAAGTGCAGTTGCTAGTAAAATCTTTGATAGCTCTATTGACGAGAGCTTTACTCGTATAACTACAACACCACTTACAAGTAGAACTTTGAGAAATAAGTTTGGAAGTAAGATGCATAAGCTTATTGATAAGGTTATGGACGAAGAGTGGAGATTGTTATTTAGAAAGTATTTATTCGAGTGCTTTTTTGATGACAATAATAATCCATGGGATGAAAGACTAAATCCAAAAAGCGTGGAAATAGTAAGTGTGGATGCAACAACAGGAAGCGTTACTGCATCAATCAATTTTGAAGGGTTTGATATAACAACACAAATGGGAGGATTTTAATGAGCAGCTTAAAAGAGATGATTGATAAGTTACCTGAGCTTAAAATCTTCGTAGAACAAAGTGCTGAGTCGATATTGACTGACCTAAAGCTTGAGTTTAAAGGAAGACATCCTGATGTAGAGCTAATAGAGTCAGGTTCTATTTTGATGCAGTTAGAAAATACAGCATATAGAAAAGCTTTTCATAATGTAGCTTTAAACAACAAAATTAAAGAGATGCTTCCACACTATTGTCAAAATGATGATTTAGATAATTTTATCTTTGGGTTTTATGGTGGAGAGCAAAGACATCTTGGAGAAGAACCAACAGCTCCTTATGAGTTTAAGTTAGAAGAGCCTTTATCAAATGATGTAATTATTCCCAAAGGTTTTATCTTAAGTGATAAGGGAACTGTTCAAGCTTATTTGATGGCAAATGTGATTATAGCTCACGGGGAGTTAAGTGCTGAGGGTAAGGTAAAACTTGATTTAAAAGTAAAAGAAAGTGATATCAAAACTGAAACTCCTATTTCTACATTTCCCCATGTGGTAACTGTAAAAGCTCTTGATACTTTCAAAGGTGGAAGTTCAAGAGAGACGGACGAGGAGTTTTTTGAAAGGGCAATTTTAAGCTTAAATAAGTACTCAACAGCTGGTGGAAAAAAAGCTTATATATATTTTTGTAAGTTAGCTGATGAGAGGGTATTTGATGTAAAAGTAATATCTCCAGCTCCTTTACTAATAGACTTATATATCTTAGCCACAAATAATGAGAGTGAAGTATTAGACAATGTAAGAGCAGTACAAGGTTCTGATAGAGTTCAAGCTTTTTGTGATGTAGTAGATGTAAAAGCTGCTATTAAAAAAGAGGTAACTCTTACTCCTAATGTTTATTTACTTGATTTATTGCAAACAGCTAGTGTGGATAAAGAGATCCAATCAAACTTTACAAATAAGTTCAAAATAGGGGAATCTTTCCCTTACTCAAAAGCTATAAAAGCTTTAGAAGTAGCAAATGTATATGAAGTGGTTATGGATGCTGTTGATTTAAGTGTGCAGCCAAATGAGTACTTGAGTATTACAGTTACTCCAAACTATGTGGAGGCTTCTTTATGAGTGATTTTAAATCTATCTTGCCACCAAATGAAGATGCAGTTCAAAGAACGATTGAAAAGTTAGGAGCAGAAACTTTTGATTTTCAAGAGCTTGAGAAAGTGACTATCAATCCTTTGGATTGTGATGCTTCACTTTTACCTCACTTAGCTTTGGATTTAGATGTAAGTATTTTGGGGCTTGATGAGATGGAAGCTAGAAAATATCTACAAAATGCAAGGGAAATCATAAGACTACATGGAACTGTATGGGCTGTAAATAGTGCTGCATCTTCAGTATTTGGAGATGAGATTGAGGTGGAACCATGGAACAAACATGATGGAGTTGCTGGTACTTATAAAATAAAAGTAAATGTAACACCTGAGAAAAGTGTAACAGATGAAAATCTAAATAAAACAATAAGACTAATAGATGATGCAAAGCCTGAAAGTAGACATCTGTCAGGTATCACTATAAACATGAAAAATAGTGGAATGCATAAGTATGCTGCCATTATTAAAAGTCGTGAAAGTATCACTGTGAAGCCTAAGATATTAAAAGATATTGAGATGAATGTAACAAAAAAGGTCCTGATAGCTGTCCATGCTATTGAGACTTTGATAATAAGACCAAGGGGAGTATAAATGGAATATTTTACAGTACTAACAAACATAGGAGCCCAAAAGATAGCAGCTGCAACTGCTGCTAATTCGACTATTAATTTATCAGAAATAGCAGTTGGAGATGGTAACGGAGTAGTTCCTGTCCCTGATATCTCTCAAGAAGCTTTAGTAAATGAAAAGTTTAGAGCACCTTTAAGTGAGCTAACACAAGATGAAGTAAATAAAAACCATTTCATAGCTCGTTCACTAGTACCAGCTGATAATGGTAACTTTTGGATAAGAGAGATAGGTATATATGATGTTGATGGTGACTTGATAGCAGTAGGAAACTATCCTGAGACTTATAAATCTATATTAACAGATGGAGCTGCTAAAGAAGTAGACCTTATAGTTGTATTTGAAGTTGCAAATGCAGATGTTGTTAAGTTAGAAATTGACCCATCTATTGTGATGGCTTCTCAAGATTTTGTGAATCAAAAGGTTGCTACTAAGGCTGATAAAAATCATAACCATGATTTGATTTATGCAAAACTTGGTGGGAGTAATACCCAAAAGTTTAAAGTCAAAGCCGCAAATGAAGATAGTGAAGCAGTTAATAAATTACAAATGGAGACTGCACTGAAAAACACTTTAACTTTAAATAATTTTCTACATATTCAAGAACAAAAACCAAGTGGTATTGATAATGGAAATGGTTCAGCTTATCTTGAAAGTAGAGATTTAAATACAATAATAACTAATAATATTGATGGTGCTTCACTAAGCAATCGTGTTATAACACTTCCTGCAGGAAGTTTTTTAATAAGTGCTTCTGCAACAGCTGGAAATTGTATGCTGCATAGAATAAATTTATACAACATAACTGATGAGAGAATTGAAATTGTAGGTACTCAGCAAAGAGTTACAACTTCTAATGAAGCTGCACAGTCTGATTCTAATATTAAACCTAGCTTAGTAACTCTAACAGATTCTAAAAATTTTAGATTAGATCATTATCGGACTCTTTTCCCAACATCGGGGAATCTAGGATTTGCTATCGGTGATGGAAATGTTGAAATTTATGCAGAAGTTCAAATTTGGAAGGTAGGATAATATCATGGAAAAATTTTTTAAAGTAGATAAGAATAATATAGTTATTCAAGTTCAACCAAATGCTGAAAATGGATTTAAAAAAACAGTAGAAAATGTGGTTTGTGGAATGAAATACGAAAATGAAAAATTTGTTCTTGTTGAAAATGTTGGTGCAAAAAGAGAAAGGGAAGAATCTCAAGCAAAAATACAAAAAACAAAAGAATTAAACGAGCTAGTAATAGATATCAACACAGTTCTTTATGATGCCAACCAAGAAGCCATAGGAAACATGGCTGCAGTTGTAGCTATTGCAACTGCTACTTTTCAAAGAGCTATTTCTGTTGGTATTGTAAAAGCTGGAGAGACTGTTCCAACTATCATGACTCCAGCTGAGGCATATAAGTATGTTTATAAAGACCAAACAGTTACTTGGAAAGGTGCTGATAATAAACCTCATACTGTACAGCTTGAGAGTTTAGTGGAAGCAAGTGAAAAAGCAATGACTGCAAAAGCAGCGATTTTATTTAAATATTAAGGAGATGAAATGAGTACAGAAAGAGGAGTCGTAGTTGAACGATCAAGTGAAAGTGCAAGACCGATATCAATAAATTCAACCTTGCCAATTGCTTTAGTTTGTACCGCAGCTGTACAAGCTGGAACTTATAGTTTTGATAGTCCTTCTGATGCAAAGGATTATATGTCAGCAACTTCAGGAAGTAGTGCTGGAAATATGATGAAATATCTTAGCTTAGGTGTTGATGAATTTCCAACTATCGTACCTACTATTTTAATAGTGTGTAATGAAGGTGATGATGATGCTGTTACAAAATCAAATATTATTGAGGGAATAAACTCAATTAAAAAAGTGGCATCTACAATAAACCTTGCAAGTAAAAAGGGAAGTGTTGTTGGATATAACCCTGACATAATTTCTGTTGCTGATTATGCTATTGGAGATGTTGATGTAGCTAATAGTGTAATTACTGTATGTAATGCTATTAAAGCTAGAACATTTTTTGATTTGGATGCAGATTCAAATGGTGATGCAATATCTCAAAGAGATTTATTTGGAAGTGATAGAGTGACTTTAGCCAAAACATCACTTGGTAAATGGAATACAGCTACTGAAAGTACAGATTATTATGATAGTGGTGTAGTTTTAGCATGGCTTAGAGCATATGTAGATGGTGCTGATGAGATTGGTTATTCTCGTTCTATTTCAAATGAGGTTTTACCTTTTAGCTCTATTAAAGAGCCTTCTGATTTTGTAGCTGGAGTATTAGATGAGACAGATCCTTTAACTGTAGCTCAAATTATGAGTTTTATTACTTATATGGGTATTAGAACATGGAACTATAAAACAACAGATGCTGACCCTATTTGGCAAAATGCTAGAAGAGTTAGAATCATAGACTTAGCTGGTGCTGCTGTTTTAAAAGGTATTTTCTTTGCTGTTGACCAACCAATTATTCAATTAAGAGAAGCAAAAAAATCTCTAAGAGAGTTTATGAATACACTAGTAGGTAAAAATGTGATGTTGGCTCATGAAGTAAGACTTGACATGAAAAGAACAACTCCATCAGAAATAACAGCTGGTAGGTTTTATTTTATTATTGACTTTCAAGAGATGCCTGTGGCTGAGAGAATTTGTGTGACATTTAATCAAACAGATAGATATGCACCTCTTGTGTATGAAATGCTAAATGCAGCTTAATTAAAAAACAAAAGGACGAAGTATGAAAGCTAGAAGTGTTATAACAGGTGTAAATGTAATTATCAATGGAATTGGGAATATTGGTTCTTGTGAATTCAAACAAGCAGATGTTGCTTTAGTACAACTTGAGCAAGACACAGGAGTGGGAAAAGCACAAGTTACTGTCCCACTTTTTGAGAGTTTAGATGTGGAATATAAGTTCCAATCAATACCAGCTAGTATCTACAAAGAGATGGCTAAAAGAGACAATGCACTTATTGAAGCAAAACGAACAATGAAAACAGGTGAAAATGATGATGTTGAAGAGTGGCACTGTAGAGGTGGAATGTCAATTAAATATGGAAACTCTAAGCCTGGGGAATTTTTAGATGTAACTGTTAGCCAAAAAGGGTTAAGAGCTTATTATCATGAATCCAATAATGAAGTTATTTCAGATATTGACCATGATAATGGTAAAGGTTTACATGGTGGAGTTGACCATACTCAAAAAGCTAGACAAGCATTACAATAAGGAAAGAAGATGTCAAAAGTATATAAATTAAAAGCAAAGTTAGGTGATGTAGTTATTGAGATTGAAGATGAACTTAAAATAGGTGGTAAGCCCGTTTCAAAAATAGTGATGAGAGAACCACTTGTAACTGATATTGAACTTGTGAATCATATTGAAGATGAGATTGATAACAATGCTACTTTAGTTGCTAATCTTACAGGTTTTACAGTTGATGAAGTAAAAGGTTTACCAATACATATATTTGAAGCTCTGGTTGAGGGTTTGGGGAGTTTTCAATCTTCGAATGGGACGAAGTAATTGACCGCATGACCTTTATAGGTCATGTGTGTCATTTTTCGATAGAAGATATGAAAAAACAAAAAGTCTCAACATTTGAAAAAATTTTACACAATGCAAATGAACTTTATAAGCAATTAAACCCACAATAAGAGGAGGATACTTTGAAAACAATTGGCTTAGGAATAGTTATTCAAGGAGCAGTATCTTCCTCTTTTAACTCTTCTTTAAAAACAACTAACTTTGGTATTCTTGGTATTGATAAGAGTATTAAAAGAATGAGTAAGACAAAGCTTGATATAAAAGCGTTTCAAACACTTTCAAAAGATGCATCAAACAACAAAGAAAAATTAGATAGATTATCTAGATCATTGAAAAAAACTGGAATTGATACTTCAAATTTAAATCATGATAGTAAACTTTTAAGACTAAGTTTAATAAATCTAAAAAAAGCATCAAAAATTGATATTAAAATCAAAGGTGCTAAAGAACAATTTGCACAACAAAAGGCTTCAATCTTAGGAATTGGAGCAGCACTTTATGGATTGAAAAAAGTTTCAAATGTTGCTAGTGATGTTTTAAAAGCTCAAGGGGAAATTAGATCTCTTGATATTAGTAAAAAAGGTATTGATGCCATAACTAAAGCTGGTCATAATATGAGTTTACAGTTTGGTCAAATAACAGCACCTGCTTTTATCAAAGCTAGTTACGATATTAAAAGTGGTATTAGTTCATTAAGTGATGAAGGTGTTAAAGATATGACTAAAATGGCTGCAACAACAGCAGTTGCAACAAAAGCATCAATTGCAGATATGACTAACCTTTATGCTTTGGGATATGGTATTTTTAGAAATGACTTTACTTCAGATATGAACTTTGGTAAAAAGTTTAGTGGGGCTATATCTATGGCAGTTCAAGCTTTCAAAACTGATGGGGCTGACTTAGCAGCTGGTATCTCTAATGTGGGTGCAAGTGCAAAAGTTATGGGTGTATCTTTACAGGAAGAGTTGGCAATTATTGGAATGAGTAAAAAGGCTTATGCTAGTGCAAGTGAAGCTGGAAGTGGTTATAGAGCCTTTTTAAATGGGGTTGGAAAAGCACAAAAAGAACTAGGCTTGGAGTTTGTAGATAGTAATGGAAAAATGCTTCCTATGGTCGAAATATTAGGAAAGATAAAAGATAAATATGGAGATTTGAGCTTAGCTGAAAGTAATGAGTTAACTACTGCATTCGGAGGTACAGAAGCAGTAAAAACAATTTCAGCTCTTTTACCATTAATTGATGAGTTAGGAACTGCTCAAAAAAATATCAGTAAATCTATGGAAGAGGGAACTCAAAAAGCAGAAAAAATGGCTTTAGCTATGGATAGTGGTTATGGTTGGGAAAAGATGAGTAATGCTGTTGCTTACACTAGTTATACCTTTGGTAAAGTTTTGATTCCTGTTGTAAATTTTGCAGCTAGTACTTTAGGTGGATTTGCTAAAAGTATAGCTTGGGTAGATGAAAATATTTCTTGGTTTATTCCTCTTGTTAGTGGGGTAACTTTTGGAATAGTTGGATTAGTAACAGTTCTGAAAATAGCTACCTTGACAAAGATGGGACTTGCTTTAGCAACTAATACTTTGAAAAAAGCTTTTTTTATGCAAATGGCACAGAACTATATGAGTGCTACATCTTTTAATGCTTTGAATTTTAGGTTAAAAGCTTATGCTTTATGGTCAAAATTAGCTACTGCTTCACAATGGCTTTTTAATGCTGCTATGAGTGCTAATCCTATTGGATTGATTATCATAGGAATATCTGCATTAATTGGATTGGGAGTTATTCTTTATAAGAAATTTGAGCCTGTTAGAAACTTATTTAATAGTATTTATGAGGGTGGTAAAAAATTACTTAGTTTTATTGGATTTGGTGGTGGTGATGAAACTGAAGCTTCACCTAAAAAAACTAAACCTATAGGAAAATTAGCAGCAACAGCTTTAACAACAACTGCACTAGCTGCTAATCCAATAACAACAGGAGAAGTAAAACCTCAAGCACCAATTACACAACAAAATGCATATACTCTAAAAGTAGATGCATCCAATGCTAATAGTAATGTGGATGTAACAAAAGCAGTTGAAGATGCCATTGAAAATGTAGAACGAAGAAAAAGAAATAGAAGTTTTGAGGACTAAAGATGTTAGGAATGATAGACGAGTATAAATTCGAAATGACAAAAGCACAGCTACAGTCTATATCTGAAGAGATAGACTTTGGTATTGTGAGCTCTTTTAGGATTGGAAACTATCCTAAACATCAAGCCCCATCTAAGGGGAAAAGAGGATTTACCTTATCAGGAATTCTTATCATGCAAAGTATAAAAGAGCTTGAGAGTTTAAGAGAACTAGGTGAGGCTCAAAAGCCAGTTGTCTTATCTCTTCCAAGTTTACCTACAATACAAGTAATGATGATGAATTTATCAACAAATAAATCTAACTTTTTAAATACAGGTGAACACTTAGAACAAAGTTTTACTTTGAAGCTTGAGAGGTATTTTAAATGATTGTATATATCAAACAAAAAAATAAAACACTAAATGATGTGGTACTAGAACACTATGGTGACTTAAATCATTTGGATGATGTTATCGCTTTAAATCCAAAGCTTTTATCTAAGGTTATTTTAGATTTGGGAGATCATGTTGATTTGCCTGAGTTTGAAGAGAAAGCTCAAGTGCAAACTGTAAAAGCCCTATGGTCATAAGTAGGGAGATAAGATGCAAATACAATTTAAACTTGAAGCCAATGGTGTGGATGTAACGCAACAGCTTAATAGTGAAACTTCAGAGATAAGCTTTAGCGATGTAGATGGAACTGTATCTGATGAGATAACTTTAAGGGTTGAAGGCTTACATAAAAGACCAAAGACAGGAGATGAACTTAAGCTTTGGCTTGGAACTAAAGAAGAGGGACTTTTTTATTGTGGTATGTTCAAAGTCTCAAGAACTCCACTTACTTACGGAGAAGAGAACTTTTTAGGTATTACAGCAACTGCTGTTGATTTTTCTAAGAATTTGAAAGTTAAAAGAAGCCAATCTTATGAGAACTGTTCTATTAAAGAGATATGTGAGATAGTAGCTAAGAGACATGAACTAATCACAAAGAGTGATTTTGAAGATATCTATATACTTCATATAGAACAAACTACTGAGAGTGATTTGCACTTTTTAAAAAGAATAGCCTCTGAATATAACGCTTTGTTTTCAATAAAAAACAATACTTTGGTATTTCAAAAAAGAATTAAAGATGGTAAAAAATCTGCTGATTTACCTAGATTTGCTTTAAAAAAAAGTGATAACAATAATATAAGAATAGAACCCACAAACAAGAGTTCATACAATAGCTGTAAAGCTGTATGGCGGGATACAAAAGAGAATAAACAAAAAAGTGTAACTGTAGGTGATGGTGAACCAATATATTGGATTAAAGATGCTTTCGAAAGTGAAGCTGATGCAAAAGCAAAAGCAATGGCTGCTTTACAAAAAGCAAATGCTGGAACAAAAGATGGAACTATAAAATGTGATGGTTTTGAAATATATGCTGGTGGAATCTTAGACCTTACAGGAACACTAGAAGATGATGATGAATACAACATCAAAAAGGTAGATCATACTGTAAATAGTAGTGGTTGGAAAATAAGTATAAAAGTAGAAAACTAAAAGCACAGTCAACTCCCTCAAGCTAACTGCATAAAAATTTTAACTAAAAAAGTCATATCGGCTCAAAATTGTGACTTTTTGGAACGGAGATAATATGCAGAGCACAAAATTAAAAGCACCCTTTGGTTGGGTAGGTGGCAAGAGTAAACTTGCCAAAGATATAGTAGGCTTAATGCCTGAGCATACTACTTATATAGAAGTATTTGGTGGGGCTTTAAATGTCTTTTATGCTAAACCAAAAAGTAAGCTTGAAATAGTAAATGATATAAACTCTCAGCTTGTGAACTTACATAGAGCTATGAGAACCAATCCTGAAACACTATCTTTTTTCTTAAATCAAATGTTAGTCTCAAGAGAGATATTTGATGATATTAAAAAAAGAAGATGGAAACCAAGAAACAATATAGAAGCAGCTGCTTTTTATTACTACCAACTTGTGCAAAGTTTTGGCTCAAAAGGCGACAACTTTGCCATGGCTGCTAAGAGTGGAAGAAAACCTAAAGACATATACAAATCATATAATAAATGGAGTCATAGGCTAAAGGGCGTGACCATAGAAAATATGTCTTTTCAAAAGTTAATACCTCTATATGATAAAGAAGAGGTGCTCTTTTATCTTGACCCACCATATGTAAGTACTGAAAACTACTATAAAAATACAGGTGGATTTGGAATCAAAGAGCATAAAGAGTTAGCAGCACTGTTGTCACAAGTAAAAGGTAAGTTTTTACTCTCATACAATGACTGTGAGCTGGTGCGTGAGTTATATAAAGACTTCAAAATAGTAAGTAGTAAAGAGATAGAGTACACGCTGGGTAAGAATATGCATGGAAAGAATAAGAGTGTTCGGGAGGTGTTTGTTATGAATTATTAGATAAACCCTTAAGAGGGTTTTATCTATTTAAGTTTAAATCATTATCTTCATCTTTAGATGGTTTCTTAATTTCTTTCAAAACTTTACTTAAATTAAAAGGGTTTTCTATTCTTGAAATTTTCGCATTAATAGCATCTTTAATACATTTTTTACTATTACAATTTCCGCAATCAACATCGAGGTTTATAGCTCTTTGTCTAAATTCTTCTAAAGATAAAGTGTCTTTACTAGCGAGTAAGTTGTTTAAATCATCTATTGTTGACATTGATATCCTTTAATTATATGTTAATAAATTTAAGTAGTTTATATTGTAGGTAAAAAAGTTCTTTTTGGAATAATAATCTCAAGACTGTTGAATTATTATGAAGGTCTTTTTTATAATAGTTTTGTTTTCCAGCTTCGATTCTATGTTCTATTGATACAATTTCATCAAATGTCGTTTCCCAAATTTTATTCTTTTTCATAGGCTATTTTCCCTCTTTCAAATAATCATAAACTATATGGCTTAGGTCAGCACGTTTAAAAGTTACTATTTCTCGAAGTTTATTTGATTGTATTGTTTGAGTTCCCCATACAGTTACACCATTGATTTTCTTCATGTCTTTAACTTGCTTATCAGTAGATAAAGAAGTAGCATTCATTACTTTTTTAATATCATTCCCAAGGTTAGAAAAATCTGTATTTTTGCAAGAGTCATTTTCCTTTTCAAAATGGTTCATGAGTATCCTTTGTAAAATTTATTAAATTTCCAGTATTATCTATTTCGAATGATACAATTATAGGTCGTGCAATAGGGTCTTCTACTATAGTTATAATGTGTTCCTTCAGGCTTTCTCTATTAGCTCTACCTTTGTTGTTATAAAGAAATTCAATTATTGATTGTTGTAATTTTTCAGCTATTTCAGTAGGCTTATCTAACTGTATAAGTATCTCTTTATTCTCCATAATTAACCTTTTTTTGCTAATATTTTATATGAAAGATTATAACGAAATTATAGAAAAACTAAAAGATATACTCTCTAAAGAAATGCCAAATAAGAAGATATATGACAAAGATGTTGCACAAGCTCTTGGAATAGAAGAGTCAAACTTTAGAAAACAAAAGCATCGCAATAGTATCCCATACTTTGAGATTATGAGCTTCTTAGCTAAAAGAAACATATCTATCAATTGGTTCTTCTTTAACCAGCTTCCTGAGTCCCTGATTGAATCTACATCAAACTATATAATACTAAAGTATCAAAGAACAGTTACAGCTTCAGCTGGAGGTGGAGCTGTAAACTATGAACTTGACTCAACTCCACTTGTAATAGATAAACAATTACTAGACCATATTAATAGCAGCTACAAATATACTGAAGTATTAAAAGTATTTGGTGAGTCCATGGAGCCTGATATAAAAGATGAAAGTCTAGTCTTTATAGATAAGAGTAAAACAGATATAAATAGTACAGGTGTATATCTAATTAATACAAATGATGGCTTATATATTAAATGTATTAAAGTAGAAAATGATAAAGTTATTCTAAAATCAAATAACCAATCTTTTGATGATATAACATTACATATAGATGATGTAGATGTTGTTGGTAGAGTTTGTGGTGTTTTAATAAAGGTCTAAAGGAAATAGTATGAGTGATAATTTCAAAAAAGCTAATGATATAATTAACAAGGAGATTATGAATAAAAGTAAAATAAGTCCTACTTTTGAGATTCTTGAAAGTATTGAAAAAATTGCATTTTACATGAAAGATGAAAATCATTATTTCTCAACATTATATACAGTATTGAGTCCTAATTATTACAAATCATTTGATAAAAGGATTAAAAAGGCTACAACAAATGAACAGTTTGCATGTGACAAAGGATGTTCACATTGCTGTAAAAGGTTAAAGATAGGTTTCCCAGTTTTAGAAATAGATTATATAGTAGATTATTTGAATGAACTAGATGATGATAAAAAAGAAGTTATAGCTATTAATTTAAACTCATTAGAAGAAAAAGATCGTGACAAGAAAATTAATAAAAGAGAATATATAAAAGAGGCAATAATTGAACAGGAAAGTACACTATTATATGATTGCCCTTTTTTAATTGATGATGTATGTTCTATATATGAAGCAAGACCTATGATATGTAGAACATATTTATCAAAAAGTTTTGAATCATGTTATGTACAAGGTACAGCAGATAATGTATTAGATAATATATATGGACAAGGGTATCACAATTTACTTAAGCATGATAATAACA
This sequence comes from Arcobacter siniprincipis (SeqCode), assembly GCF_048571125.1. NCBI lineage: Bacteria > Pseudomonadati > Campylobacterota > Epsilonproteobacteria > Campylobacterales > Arcobacteraceae > Arcobacter > Arcobacter siniprincipis (SeqCode). The sequence goes on from NZ_CP182343.1 coordinate 1,141,633, forward strand.
TTATGTATACTGTAGGATTACCAATAAATGCAAATTTTCCATTTTTTGCAATTAAACATGGGAATAATAAGTTTTACTCTTTAAATAAATATAATAAATTTTTAGATTTTATTCAACATAAGATTAATAAATAAAATATTTGCGTATAAAATGTAAGTAAGTAAAGTATCATGAAGCCTATAATTAAGTACATTAACATTTCATAAGCAAATAATTAACATTTCATAAGCCGTTTTACACGTTTTACAGAAGTATAAAATAGTTTTTATTAGTTAAACTTCCAATTAACTTAATGTATATTAAAATAAAGCATATTTATCCTTTTAAAAAGGAAATAAATATAGTAATTAATGATATGAAGACCCATATATATTGACATTGCATAAGAAAAAAGTTATAATGCGCGTCCATGAAAAATGGTTAGAGTGTGTTTATCGCACATTTAACGAGTTCTTTAAAGGAAAAAAATGGAAAAAATAAGATTAAAGCTTAAGGCTTACGATCACAGAGTTTTAGACAGAAGTGTTGCTTCAATTGTTGAAGCTGTTAAGAGAACTGGTGCTGAGTTGAGAGGTCCTATACCTTTACCAACTAAAATCAGAAGATATACAGTAATCAAAGGTCCTCACGTAAATAAAGATTCAAGAGAACAATTCGAAATCAGAGTTCATTCAAGAATGATTGATATCGTATCTGCAACTCCTGATACAGTAGATTCATTAATGAAACTTGACTTAGCTCCTGAAGTTGATGTTGAAGTTAGATCTATGGGTCAAGAATAAGAAAGGGTAACAAATGGAATTTATCGTAGAAAAAATTGGTATGAGTAGAACTGTTTCAGTTCCTGCTGTTCCTGTTACACTTTTAAAAGTTCTTGATACAAAAGTATGTGAAGTAACTGATGGTGTAGCAATTGTATCATATAGTAATGGTAAGAAATTTAACAAGACTATAGAAGGGCAACAAAAAAAATACAACTTATCTAAAGAATTCAATAGATTTGCAACTATGGAAGTAGCAAATACTGAAGCTGGAGATTTAGATGTATCTGGATTAGCAGAAGCTAAAATTTTAAAAACTACTTTTAAAACTAAAGGTAGAGGTTTCTCTGGTGCAGTTAAAAGATGGAACTTTGCTGGTGGTAGAGCATCACATGGTCATAGAATGGGAAAAAGAACTGGTTCAATCGGTAATGCTGAGTGGCCAGGTAGAGTTCAACCAGGTAAAAAAATGCCAGGACAATACGGAAATACAAATGTAAGTGTTAAAAATGAAATTTTCTCTTTTGATGCTGAGACAGGTATTTTAGCTGTTAAAGGTTCAGTATCTGGACCAAATGGTGGATTAGGAAAAGTAAGGATTGCTAAATGAGTAATGCAGTAGTAGTAAAAACAGGTGAATTACCTGAAACATTTAAAGATGTTAATTCACATAACTTATACTTATATGTAAAATCATACCTAGCAGCTCAAAGAGCAAACACAGCTAGAGTAAAAAACAGAACTGAAGTTAGAGGTGGTGGTAAAAAACCTAAAGCTCAAAAAGGTTCTGGTGGTGCAAGATGGGGTTCTAAAAGATCACCATTATTTGTTGGAGGTGGACAAGTATTTGGACCATCTGCTAGAAATTACAATCAAAAAATTAACAAAAAACAAAAAGTTTTAGCATTAAGATTTGCTATTAATACTCATGTTGAAAAAGAGTCTTTATTTGTAGTTGATTCTGTTAAATTAGAATCAGGTAAAACTAAAGATGCGGTTGCAGTTATAAATGGTTTAAACCAAAGAGATACTTTAATCATTGTTGATACAATTGATGAAAAAACTTACTTGGCGTATAGAAACATTAAGAACTGTTATATGATTGAAAAACAAGAAGTAAATGCTTATATTGCAGCTGCTTATCACTCAATCTTAGTTGAGAAGTCAGTTCTTGAAGCATTAAAAGAGGCATAAGATGGCAGATATTACAGATATTAAAGCAATATTATACACAGAAAAAACTATTGAGTTACAAGAAAGTGGTGTAATCGTTGTTCAGACTAGTCCTAGAATGACTAAAAGCGGATTAAAAGATGTTTTTAAAGAATATTTTGGAGTTACACCTTCAAAAGTTAATTCATTAAAACAAAGTGGTAAAGTTAAAAGATTTAGAGGGAAAATCGGTAAAAGAGCTGATTTCAAAAAATTCTATGTAACATTACCTGAGGGCGCTGAAATAGCGAACCTTTCAGCATAAGGGGATAGTATGGCAATTAAAAAATTTAGACCAATAACTCCTGCTAGAAGATTTATGTCAGTTATGGATACTTCTGATATTACTTCAAAACCAACAGTTAGATCTTTACTTACAAGAGTAAAAGCTACAGCTGGTAGAAATAGTAACGGAAGAATCACTTCAAGACATAGAGAAGCAGGTGCTAAAAAACTTTACAGAATTATCGATTTCAAAAGAGATAAATTTGGTGTAGAGGGTACTGTTTCTACAATTGAGTACGACCCATATAGAAACTGTAGAATCTGTTTAGTAACTTATACAGATGGTGATAAAAGATATATTTTACAACCAAGTGGTTTAAAAGTTGGAGCTAAAGTTTCTGCTGCTGAATCTGGTTTAGATATTCTTCCTGGAAATTCAATGAGACTTGTTAATATTCCAGTTGGTACTATGGTTCATAATATTGAAATGAAACCAGGAAAAGGCGGTCAAATCGCTAGATCTGCTGGTGGATATGCTCAAATTATGGGTAGAGAAGATAAATATGTAATTATGAGACTTCCTTCAGGTGAAATGAGAAAAATTCTTGCTGTTTGTATGGCAACTATTGGTATCGTTGGTAATGAAGATTTCTCTAACATGGTTGTTGGTAAAGCTGGTAGAAGTAGACACCTTGGTATTAGACCTCAAACTAGAGGATCTGCAATGAATCCAATTGATCACCCACACGGTGGTGGTGAAGGTAAAACTAACTCAGGTAGACATCCAGTTACTCCATGGGGTATGCCAACTAAAGGTTATAAAACTAGAAAGAAAAAAGCTAGTGATAAATTAATCATTTCAAGAAAAAAGAAGTAAGGGTTTAAGATGTCAAGATCAGTAAAAAAAGGTCCATTTATAGACGCGCACTTAATGAAAAAAGTTATCAAAGCAGTTGAGACTAAAGATAGAAAACCAATTAAAACTTGGTCAAGAAGATCAACAGTTTTACCTGATATGATTGGCTTAACTTTTAATGTGCACAATGGAAGAAACTTCGTACCTGTAAATGTTACAGAGAACCACGTGGGTTACAAATTAGGTGAATTTGCACCAACTAGAACTTTTAAGGGTCACAAAGGCTCTGTTCAGAAGAAGGTAGGATAAGATGGGTAAAGCTATATTAAGATTTATTAGAGTTTCTCCAATTAAAGCAAGACTTATTGCTAGAGAAGTTCAAGGTATGAATGCAGAGTATGCTATTGCATCTTTAGAATTTACACCTAACAAAGCTGCTGGATTAATTTCAAAAGTTATTGCTTCTGCAGTTGCAAACTCTGGATTAGAAGCTGAAGATGCAATTATTACATCTGCAAGAGTTGATAAAGGTCCAGTATTAAAAAGATTTACTCCAAGAGCAAGAGGTTCTGCTTCTCCAAAGCATAAGCCAACGGCACATATTTTTATTGAAGTAGAAGCTGCACCTAAAGGAGATAAGTAATGGGTCAAAAAGTTAATCCAATTGGTTTAAGATTAGGTATCAATAGAAACTGGGAATCAAGATGGTTTCCTAAATTCTCTTCTATGCCTGCTAATGTTGCAGAAGATAGCAAAATCAGAAAATTCGTTAAAAAAGAGCTTTACTATGCAGGAATCGCTCAAACTTTAATCGAAAGAACAGCTAAAAAAGTAAGAGTAACAGTTGTTGCTGCAAGACCTGGTATCATTATTGGTAAAAAGGGTGCAGACGTTGAGAAATTAAAAAATTCTTTAACTAAATTAGTTGGTAAAGAAATCGCTGTAAACATTAAAGAAGAGAGAAAACCACAACTTTCTGGTCAATTAGCTGCTGAAAATGTTGCTCAACAATTAGAAAGAAGAGTTGCATTTAGAAGAGCTATGAAAAGAGTTATGCAAAATGCTATTAAAGGTGGAGCAAAAGGAATTAAAGTTTCTGTTTCTGGTAGACTTGGTGGAGCTGAAATGGCTAGAACTGAGTGGTACTTAGAAGGAAGAGTTCCTTTACATACTTTAAGAGCTAGAATTGATTATGGTTTTGCTGAAGCACATACTACATATGGTTGTGTTGGTGTAAAAGTTTGGATTTTCAAAGGTGAAGTACTTGCTAAAGGTATTCCAGTTGAAAAAGAAGAAGCTTCTAAACCAAAAAGAAGACCAACAAAGAAAAGAGGTAAATAATTATGTTAATGCCTAAAAGAACAAAATATAGAAAAGTAATGAAGGGTCGAAATAGAGGTAAATCTATGAGAGCCAACACATTAGCATATGGTAATATTGGAATTAAAGCTTTAGAGCATGGAAGAATCGATTCAAGACAAATCGAAGCTGCCAGAATTGCTATGACAAGAGCTATTAAAAGACAAGGTAAAGTATGGATTTGTGTATTCCCAGCTAAACCACTTACTGCTAAACCATTAGAAACAAGAATGGGTAAAGGTAAAGGTCCAGTTGACAAATGGGTAATGAACATTAAGCCAGGAAGAATTTGTTTCGAGATGGCTGGTGTAAGTGATGAAGTTGCTAGAGCAGCATTGACTTTAGCAGTTCACAAATTACCATTTAAATGTAAAATTGTAACAAAAGAGAGCGAAAATGACTTATTCTGATATTAAAGATAAAAGCCTAAACGAGCTAAACGAGTTATTAAAAGAGAAAAAGGTGCTTCTTTTTGAATTAAAAGCTAAGCTAAAAACTATGCAGTTGACTAATACATCTGAATTAAATGTTGCGAAAAAAGATATCGCAAAAATTCAAACAGCTATTACTGCAGTAAAAGCTAAGTAAGGATCTGTAGTATGAGTACGCATAAAAGAGAGATTCAAGGTGTAGTGGTAAAAGTTTCTGGAGAAAAAACTGCTTCTGTTTTAGTAACAAGATCAGTATTACATCCTAAATACCACAAAACTGTTAAGAGATTTAAAAAATATTTAGTTCATGATGAAAAAAATGAATTAGCTGAAGGTGATACTGTAATTGCGATTGAGTGTAGACCTTTATCTAAAACTAAATCTTTTAGATTAAAGACAATTGTTGCTACAGGAGTTAAATAATGATTCAAAGTTTTACTAGATTAAACGTAGCAGACAACACAGGTGCAAAAGAGATCATGTGTATCAAAGTTTTAGGTGGTTCTAAAAGAAGATATGCAACAGTTGGTGACGTTATTGTTGCTTCTGTTAAAAAAGCTATTCCTACTGGAAAAGTTAAAAAAGGTCAAGTTGTTAAAGCTGTTGTTGTTAGAACTCACAAAGAAGTTCAAAGAGAAAATGGTTCATTAATCAGATTTGATGATAATGCAGCAGTTATTCTTGATGCAAAAAAAGAACCAATTGGAACAAGAATTTTTGGACCAGTTGCTAGAGAAGTTAGATATTCAGGTTTCATGAAGATCGTTTCACTTGCACCGGAGGTATTATAATATGGCGGTTAAATTAAAAATTAAAAAAGGTGATACAGTTAAAATCATCGCAGGTGATGATAAAGGTAAAACTGGTGAAGTTTTAAGAGTTATCCCATCTAAATTACAAGTTATTGTAAAAGATTGTAAAGTTGCTAAAAAAACTGTAAAGCCTGATCAAGACAAAAACCCTAATGGTGGTTTTGTAAACAAAGAGATGCCAATGGATATCTCTAATGTAGCAAAAGTAGAAGGTGAGTAAGATGGCGAACAGATTATACGAAAGATATAACGCAGAGATTAAACCAGCTTTACAAAATGAGTTTCCTAAAAACAAAATGTTAACTGCTAAGTTAGAAAAAGTAGTTATCTCTGTTGGTGCTGGTGAAGCAATGAAAGATACTAAATTGATGCAAAACATTCAAGATACTATCTCTTTAATTGCAGGACAACATGCTATCCAAATCATTGCTAAAAAATCAGTTGCTGGTTTTAAAGTAAGAGAAGGTATGCCTGTAGGTGTAAAAGTTACACTTAGAGGTGAAAATATGTATGCATTCATTGATAAATTATGTTCTATTGCATTACCTAGAGTAAAAGACTTCCAAGGTTTAGATAGAAATGGTTTTGATGGAAGAGGAAATTTTAACTTTGGTCTTAATGAGCAATTAATGTTTCCAGAAGTTGTTTACGATAACATTATTAAAACACATGGTATGAATATTTCTATTACAACATCTTCTGCTTCTGATAAAGAAGCTTATAGATTATTAGAGCTTGTAGGAATTCCATTTACAAAAGGTAGAGAATAATGGCTAAGAAATCTATGATTATGAAACAACAACGAACTCCTAAGTTCGCTGTTAGAGCATATACAAGATGTTCAGTATGTGGAAGACCACATTCAGTTTACAAAGACTTTGGTCTTTGTAGAATTTGTTTAAGAAAAATGGCTAACGAAGGTTTATTACCTGGTGTTAGAAAAGCTAGTTGGTAAGGAAATAAAGCTATGATGAATGATATAATCGCAGATGCTTTAACTAGAATTAGAAATGCAGCATTGAGAAAACTTGAAGTTACTACTTTGTTACATTCTAATACAGTTGTAGGTATCTTAACAGTATTAGAGGCAAAGGGTTACATTGACTCTTTCAAAGTTGTTGATGGAACTAATAATAAAAAAACTATTCAAGTTACATTAAAATATGATGAAAAAGAAACTTCTGCAATCAATGAGATTAAAAGAGTTTCTAAATCAGGAAGAAGAGTTTATAAAGCTTCTTCTGAATTGAAAAATTTCAAAAACGGATATGGTACAATCATTGTTTCTACAAACAAGGGTGTTATCGCTAACGATGAAGCTTATGCTGCAAATGTTGGTGGTGAAGTACTGTGTACTGTTTGGTAGGGAGTTAGATAATGTCAAGAATTGGAAAACAACCTATTGCTATACCAACAGGTGTTGAAGTAACAGTTGATGGTACAGTTGTAAACGTAAAAAAAGGTAACAAAACTTCTTCAGTAGAAACTCACGGTAGAGTTTCTGTAGAAATTGCAAATAACACTGTAGTTTTAGCAAGAGTTGGTGAAACAAAAGAATCATCAGCTTTCTGGGGAACATATAGAGCTTTATTAAATAATGCTATTGTTGGTTTAAGTGAAGGTTTCAAAAAATCTTTAGAAATCAACGGTGTTGGTTATAGAGCTGCTGTAAAAGGTAGTGTTTTAGAACTACAATTAGGTTATTCTCACCCAATTAACTATGAAATCGCTGATGGATTAGAAATTACTGTTGAGAAAAATGTGATTAATGTTATTGGTGCTGACAAACAACAAGTTGGTCAAGCTGCTGCAATTATTAGAGGCTTTAGAAAACCAGAACCTTACAAAGGTAAAGGTGTTAAATATACTGATGAGAAAATCATCAGAAAAGCCGGAAAAACTGCTAAGAAGTAAGGTGTAAAGAATGAGTAGAGCAAAAGATATAGCTAAAAAAAATTCTTTAAGAATTAAAAGAAAAAGAAGAGTAAGAGGATCAATTTCTGGTACTGCTTCTAAGCCAAGAGTTTCAATTTTTAAATCAAACAAATATTTAAGTGCGCAAGCAATTAATGATGTTGAAGGTGTTACACTGGCTTCGGTTAGTTCAAAAGCATTGGATTTAACAGTTAATAAAGATAATGCAGTTAAAGTTGCAGCACAATTTGCTGAAAATTTAAAAGCTGCTGGGATTGATACAGTTGTATTTGATAGAAATGGTTACCTATATCACGGTGTTATTGCTGCATTTGCACAATCACTAAGAGATAATGGTATCAAATTATAAGGGTTAATGATGGCAGCAGTAAATAGAGAAGATTTTCAAGAAGCAATCGTTAAAATCGGAAGAGTAACAAAAGTTGTAAAGGGTGGAAGAAGATTCAGATTTACAGCTTTAGTTGTTGTTGGAGATAAAAACGGTACTGTAGGTTTTGGTATGGGTAAAGCTAAAGAAGTTCCAGATGCTATTAAAAAAGCTTTAGATGATGCATTTAAATCTTTAGTAAAAGTGTCTATTCATGGAACTACAATTGCACATGATATTGAGCATAAATATAATGCTTCTAAAATATTATTAAAACCAGCATCTGAAGGTACAGGACTTATTGCAGGTGGTGCGGCAAGACCTGTTCTTGAGCTTTCTGGAGTTAAAGATATTATCGCAAAATCTTTAGGTTCAAATAATCCTAACAACTTAGTGCAAGCTACAGTTGAAGCTTTAGCTAGAATAAAAGGATAATAAATGACATTAGAAACTTTAAGACCAGCAGATGGTAGTACAAAGAATGTTAAAAGAGTAGGTAGAGGACAAGGTAGTGGTACAGGTAAAACTGCCGGTAAAGGTAACAAAGGTCAAAAAGCTAGATCTGGTTACAAAATAAAAAGAGGTTTTGAAGGTGGGCAAATGCCAATCCAAAAAAGACTTCCTAAAATCGGTTTTGTATCAAGAGTAACTAAACCTTATTCAATTAATGTTGATAAAGTTAAGCAAGTTGCTGAGTTAAGTGAAATTACATTAGAGACAATTAAATCTGTGTATAAATTATCAAAATCAGTAACAAAAGTTAAACTAGTTGGATCTTGCGCAAAAGATTTAACTTCTAAGATCAAAGATGAAAACGTTACTACAACTGGTAAATAACCATGAGTAAAGATCTAATAAATAAGATTCTTATTACATTAGGTTTTATATTTCTATACAGAGTACTGGCATATGTGCCAGTACCTGGTGTAAATATTGACGTAGTAAAAGAATTTTTCGACTCAAATGCAAACAATGCATTAGGTCTTGTTAATATGTTTAGTGGAAATGCAATCTCAAGATTGTCTATTATTTCACTAGGTATTATGCCTTACATTACAGCTTCAATTATTATGGAGCTTCTAGCCGCAACTTTCCCTGCACTTGGTAAAATGAAAAAAGAACGTGATGGTATGCAAAAATATATGCAAATTATCAGATATGCAACTATTGTAATTACTTTAATTCAAGCAGTTGGTGTATCAATGGGTCTTAATTCTTTAACTGGAAAAGCAGGTCAAAGTGCAATTACAATAGATATGGATACATTTGTTGCAGTTTCTGCAATCTCAATGTTAACTGGTACTATGCTTTTAATGTGGATTGGTGAACAAATCACACAAAAAGGTATAGGTAATGGTATTTCATTAATTATCTTTGCTGGTATTGTTTCTGCAATTCCTCATGCAATTGGTGGTACTGTTGAATTAGTTAATAATGGACAAATGAATTTCTTAACTGTTATTGCAATTTTAGTAATAATTCTTGCAACAGTTGGAGCAATTATTTATGTAGAACTAGGAGAAAGAAGAGTTCCTGTTTCTTATTCTAGAAAAGTTATGATGCAAAGTCAAAATAAAAGAGTAATGAATTATATTCCTATTAAAGTAAATTTAAGTGGTGTAATTCCTGCAATTTTTGCCTCTGCAATTTTAATGTTCCCAGCTACAATTTTACATGGTAGTCAAAATAAGATTTTATTAGGTATTGCTGACTTTTTAAGTCCAACTAGCTATACATTTAATGTTTTGATGTTTTTACTTGTAGTTTTCTTTGCATATTTTTATGCATCAATTACTTTTAATGCAAAAGATATATCTGAAAACTTAAAAAAACAAGGTGGTTTTATTCCAGGTATTAGACCAGGAGAAGGAACAGCTGAGTTTTTAAATGAAACAGCAGGTAGATTAACACTATGGGGAGCTTTATACTTAGGAGCAATTTCTACAGTGCCATGGCTTTTAGTTAAGTCTATGGGAGTTCCATTTTACTTTGGTGGGGTTGCAGTACTTATTGTTGTTCAAGTTGCTATTGATACTATGAGAAAAATTGAAGCTCAACAGTATATGAACAAATATGACACTTTAAGTGCGGTTGGTTTATAAAAATCATGGCAATTGCACTAAGAAAACAAAATGAGATAGAAAAGCTTCGAACTGCTTCGCATGCAGTTGGAAAGACTTTGAATTATCTAAGAGAAAACGTTAAGCCAGGCATGACTTTATTAGAAGTTGATGCTCTGGGTGACGATTTCATAGCCAGTTTAGGTGCTAGACCTTCATTTAAAGGCCTTTATGGTTTCCCTAATGCAGTATGTACTTCTCTAAATGAAGTTGTTATTCATGGTATTCCATCGAATACTGTTCTACAAGAGGGTGATATTTTAGGTTTAGACATAGGTACTGAAATTGATGGTTGGTATGGTGATGCTGCCATTACTATGCCTATTGGAAAAATATCAAAAGAGGATGAGGAATTAATTGCTTGTTCGAAAGATGCATTATATTATGCTATTGATATTATAAAAGAAGGTATGAGATTTAAAGAGTTATCTTTTGCAATAGAGCAATTTATTGTGCAAAGAGGATATCAACCGTTAATTAGATTCTGTGGACATGGTATTGGGAAAAAGCCCCATACTGAACCTGAAATTCCAAATTATGTAGAAACTCCAAATATTAAATCAGGTCCAAAAATAAAAAATGGAATGGTATTTTGTTTGGAACCAATGGTTTGTCAAAAAGATAGAGAACCTATCATTTTAGACAATGGTTGGGATGTTGTATCAAAAGATGGATTAAGAACTAGTCATTATGAACATACAGTCGCTGTTATCAATGGAAAAGCAGTGATTTTAAGCGAGGCATAGAAGGAAAAAATGTGGCAAAAGATGATGTAATTGTAATTGACGGTAAAGTTATTGAAGCTTTACCAAATGCAATGTTTAGAGTTGAATTGGATAATAATGGACATGTAGTTTTATGTCATATATCTGGAAAAATGAGAATGCACTACATAAAAATTTTACCTAATGATAAAGTTAAAGTAGAAATCACCCCTTATTCACTTGATAAGGGTAGAATTACTCACCGATATAAATAAAAGAAAAGAAAGTATTATATTAATACTTTCTTTTTTTTAGCTTATTTTAAAATCTTATTGATATAATCTCTGTATATACTTATATAACTATTGGAAAAAAATGGAAAAAAACATTAATAATATTGATGATTTTAAAAAAGACAAAAAAGAAGATCAAAAGTTTAATGTTATATCTAATGACTTACTTAACTTCACAAAATCTGAACTACAAAATATTGAAATACTAAAATTTATTACCTATTTACCAGAATTATTAAAGCCTTCAATTGAACAATCAATTTATCATAAGATAGAAGAAGTAATTTTTGAGTTAATGAAAAGTCCTGAAAAACTTGATGATGAATCAATGATTAATAAATTAATTAATATTACTAATGAAAGAGTAGATTTAGATAGAGCTGTTTTTAAATCAAAATCTGAAGATATTAAAAAGTTTATAGCATTATTAATGAAAGAGTATGAAAATAGTTTACTACTTAGTGATAATTCTTCATCAAAATTAGAGATTTTCAAAAATGATTTAAAAGAGCTAAATGTTTCAGAACACTCTAATAGAGAGCTAAGAATATTACATGCAAAACTTGCTGATTTGATATATAATATAGAAACAAACTTAGATGATTCAAAGATTCAGTTAATCAAGGGCAAAGAAAAATGCTCTAAATTAGAAAATAATATTGCCAAATTACAAGATGATTTAGAAAAATTAAAAATAGAAAAAGATATTGACTTTTTAACTGGTGCACTTAATAGAAGAGGATATACTTCTGTAATTTTAAAAGTCGAAAATAGATATGTAACTTTTAATTCTAGATATGCAATTATATTTATTGATATTGACGATTTTAAAGAAATAAATGATGTCAATGGACATGAATGTGGTGATGTTATATTAAAAAGTTTTTCTACTATACTTAGAAAACTTATGAGAGAAGAAGATATTTTATGTAGATATGGTGGTGAAGAGTTTGTAATTCTTGTAAGTTATACAGAGGAAGAAGAAGTATACAAATACATAAAAAGAGTAAAAGAAATTATAGATAGCCACAAATTTATTTACAATAAAGATCTTAGTGTAAAAGTTGGTTTTTCTGCTGGAGTATCTTATAGAACAAATTATAACTCTTATGAAGATGCGATGAAATATGCTGATATATTATTGTATAAAGCAAAACATGAAGGGAAAAGTAGAATTATTTTTGATAATGATAAAATACTACTCTAATACTTATACCTATGAAGCCTTAGTCATTTACTTGCGCGCAATTTAAAAGTATACAAATAACTAAAACCCCATAGATATAAATACTAAATATCTTCAGGCACTCTTTCTTTTGTTAAACTAATCTCTTTTTCTAATATCTCTTTTTGTTGAATCAACGAATTTAAATTATTTTTTAACATCTCTTTATCTTTATATGAATCAATAATAAATTCAAATAATTTAGGTCTATTTTTTTCCAATTATGCAATGTAGTTTTATTTATTTCTAAATCATTTTCTAATTTTCTTAAACTTGGAGCAGTCATAATCAATCCTATAATATATCTTACTTTGAGTATTGTACAAATATTTGGAACAAATGTCAATAATAATATTAATATTGTTCCAATAATTTGAACAAATTTAAAAAAAAGGGATAATTTTGTACAATCTTGCATGACAAAAAATTTACAAAACAAATTACTTTATCAATTGAACTTTCTAAAATCTATTGGATATGAATATGGTGAAAATCTAAATTTTAAAAATAGTAATACAGAACAAGTAAAATTACCTGATAATATAAAACAATTAGAAGAGCTAGTAAAAAATTGTCATTTATGCCAATTATCAAAGTACAGGGAAAATGTTTTATTTGGAAGTGGAAATATAAATTCTAATATCATGTTTTTAAAAGAATCTCCTACTGTAAGTGAAGATGAAGTTGATGCTTTTTATGTGGGTAAATCAGGTGACTTATTAAAAAACATGATTGAAAAAGTTTTAAAAGTACCTTGTGAAACTGTTTATATAACAAATATAGTAAAATGTATTTCTCCTAATAGTGAAATAAAAGCGGAGCATATTAATAATTGTAAATCCTATTTAGACAAACAAATAGAGTTAGTAAAACCAAAATTATTGGTTATACTAGGAGAAAGTGTATATCGATACTTTACAAGTGATAATACAGCTTTTAGTGAAATTAGAGGTAAAGTTATCCCTAATAATGATTTAGATATTATATGTACTTATGAGCCAAGTTATCTTTTACGAAACCCTTCCTCTAAAGGAGAGGCTTATGAAGATTTATTAAAAATTAAAGCAATTATGGAGCAAATGTGAAACATCTTTATCTTTTAGTCGCAATACTTTTCTTATTTACTGCTTGTGCTAATAAAGAAATAAAAATACCTAATCAAAATAATTCAAAAATTAATAATACTAATACAAATGAAAATATCTATACTCCAAGTTCAATTTTTACTCAAAATAATAATGAAGAATTGGAAGATGAAGATTTTAAAATAGCAATTATATTTCCTTCAAAAGTAGTTGGAAAATATGGTAATTCAACTATTAATAGTGTAATTGGATATTTATTATTCCAAAATAAAAAGTTTGAAATAGAATCATTTGACAGTGAAGATGAAAGCTTTGAAAATATATCTAATACAATGTATGAAATAAAAAATAAAGGATATAAAAAAATTATTGCTTTATTTACAAGTGATGCGTTAAGTAACATCAGAAATATTTCTGCATTTACTGATATGCAAGTATATTTTCCTTTAATAAGTAGAAATGATGCTTATTTTATCACTTCATCTAATTTTATTTATGGAGCTATTTCTTATGAAAATCAAATGAAAAAGCTTTTGGAATTATCAACGGGTGATAATGCACAGTTTTATGAAGATTCAAGTATCGGAAATATGCTAAAAGGTATTTATGAAAGATTAGTTCCAAATATTGTTGTAAATCAAAAAGTAATGCAAAGCAATAATAACTTTAAAAATATGGTTACAAATGAAAGTTTAAAACATACTAATTTGATGATAAATACTACCTTAGTAAAATCTTCTATTATTCTTTCTCAACTTTATGCTTATGAGACTGAAAATGGTGTAATTATGACTACTCAACTTAATTTTGATCCTTTAATTTTATCATTAACTCAGTACGAAGATAGATTAAATCTAATTTTAGCTAGTTCTATAGAAGATACGGATGCTAAATTAACAGAATTATTATATTTGCTCGACACAGATATTAAATATAACTGGGTAAATTATTCAACATTAGTAGGGATTAACTATTTATTTACAAAGAATAAAAATGCCTTAATAAAAAATCAGATTTTAAATCAAGAAGTACTTTATGATACACATTTGTATTATTCTACAAAAAGTAGTTTCAAAAAACTAGAACTTAAATAACACTTTAAAAAAACTCTCAACAACTTTTAGATATAATCGCGTATATTTTATAAAGGGCAAATGCCCTGTTTTGGAGCATGAATTGAGAACGCATTATTGTACAGAAGTTACAGAATCACTTATTGGTCAAGAAGTTACTGTTGCAGGTTGGGTAAATAGTAGAAGAGATCATGGTGGTATTATTTTTATTGATTTAAGAGACAAGGGTGGTTTAGTACAACTTGTTGCTGATCCTGCTGATTGTAAAGATGCTTTAGAAACTGCTGAAAAAGTTAGAGATGAGTTTGTTTTGATTGCAACTGGAAAAGTAAGAGCTAGAGGTGAAGGATTAGAAAATCCAAACTTAGTAACAGGAAAAATTGAAATTGTTTTGTCTGATTTGATTATTGAAAACAGATCAAAACCTATGCCATTTGATTTAGGTGATGAAAAAGTTAATGAAGAGATTAGATTAAGAAATAGATTTTTAGAATTAAGAACAAAAAGATCTTATGATATTTTCAAACTTAGAAGTACAGCAAATATAGCTATTCGAAACTGTTTAAATGAAATGGAATTTTTAGATGTAGAAACTCCAATTTTGACTAAATCTACACCAGAGGGTGCTAGAGATTACTTAGTCCCATCAAGAGTTCATCCTGGTGAATTTTATGCATTACCACAATCTCCTCAAATCTTTAAACAACTTCTTATGGTAAGTGGTTTTGATAAATATTTTCAAATAGCAAAATGTTTTAGAGATGAAGATTTAAGAGCAGATAGACAACCAGAATTTACTCAAATAGATGTTGAGATGAGTTTTTGTACTCAAGAAGATGTTATAAAAGTTGCTGAGAAATTGATTCATGATACTTTTACTGCTTGTGGTAAAGATGTTCCTTCAACTTTCCCAAGAATGACTTATAATGAAGCAATGGAACAATATGGAAGTGATAAACCTGATTTAAGATTTGATATGCCACTTGTAGATGTTATTGATATTTTTGCAAGAAGTTCAAATGAAATTTTTGCTGGTATTGCAAAAGATAAAGCTCATAATAGAATCAAAGCAATTAAATGTCCAAATGGAGATAATATTTTCTCAAAAAGACAAATGAAGGCTTTTGAAGATTATGTAAGAAAATTTGGAGCTCAAGGTTTAGGGTATTTTCAAATGAAAGAAGATGGTTTAAAAGGACCATTAACAAAATTCTTTACAGAAGCTGATTTAGAAGAGATTGTAAAAGTAACAGAACTTGAAGTAGGTGATGTTGTATTCTTTGGAGCTGGGCATAAAAAGATAGTTTGGGATTATATGGGAAGATTTAGACTTCACTTAGCAGATCAAATGGAAATTGTTCCTGCAGATACTTTTAAATTTCTATGGGTAGTTGATTTTCCTATGTTTGAAGTGGAAGATGGAAGAGTAAAAGCTTTACATCATCCATTTACTATGCCAAAAGATTTAAATAAAGATAATCTTGAAGAAATAGAATCTATTGCTTATGATATTGTATTAAATGGTACAGAATTAGGTGGTGGAAGTATAAGAATTCATAAAGAGAATATTCAATCAGAAGTATTCTCTTTAATGGGAATATCAGATGAAGAAGCAAGAGAAAAATTTGGTTTCTTACTTGATGCACTTCAATTTGGTGCACCTCCACATGGTGGATTTGCTTTAGGACTTGATAGAATGATTATGCTTTTAGCTGGTACTGATTCTATTAGAGATGTTATTGCTTTCCCTAAAACACAAAGAGCACAATGTCTTATGACTCAAGCACCAAGCCCTGTTGATGAAGAACAACTAAAAGAGCTAAGTCTAAGAATTAGAAAACAAGCTAATATCTAAGATATTAGTTTTATATAAAAAGGAAGTTTTAACTTCTTTTTTATAAACTATCATAATGAAAAAATTAATATTACTCCTTATTCTTTTATCTACTTTTATTTATGCAAGAGTTTCTTATACAGTAACTATTGAACCACAAAAATTCTTTTTAGAGCGAATTGGGCAAAGTAAGGTAAAAGTTAAAACTTTATATGAAGGTGTAGATTACACTCAAAAATTAGATCATGTATATTTTAGAAGATTTGCTTTTTCGGATGCTTATTTGACAATAGGACTTCCAGTGGAGAAGGAGTATGCAAAAGAACTACTTGGGTATAACAGTGATTTGAAAGTTATTGATACAAGTAAAGATGTTGAAAAACTTTATGATAATGGAAAGGTCAATCCTTATTTTTGGTTAGATCCTTTAAGAGTTAGAAAAGTTACAAAAGTTATGCTTGATATCCTTATAAAAAATGATCCAAATAATAAAGAGTTTTTTGAATTAAATTATCAAACTTTGATGGTGGAGTTAGACAAAATATTTTTACGATTAAAAGATACTTTATTTTATTCTACAAATGCTGTAATGGTTTTCAATGATAAATTAGAATATTTTTTAAATAGATTTGATGTTAGATATTATCGTGCAGAAAATGAAATATTAAGTGGTCCTAAATTTACAGAAATTTATAGACTAAGTAAAGAAAAAAATATAAAATATTTAATAGTTGATAAAAGCATTAATTACAATGTTTATAATACTTGGTCAAATGCAAACAATATGGAAGTTATTCATACTGATATTTACTCTTTTAATTGGTTCGCTGATTTATTTGTTCTTTCAGACAAAATAGCCTCTAAAAAAGAGGAATAAAATGTTTTTACCCACTACAAAAGAAGAGATGGAAAAACTTGGTTGGGAACAACTTGATGTTATTTTAATCTCAGGAGATGCTTATGTTGATTCACCGTTTATTGGTGTGGCAGTTGTTGGTAGAATACTTGAAGACTTAGGTTTTAAAGTAGGAATTATCGGACAACCAAATTTAGAAAATGGTGATATTACAAGACTTGGTGAGCCTAAGCTTTATTGGGGTGTTAGTGGTGGAAGTATTGATTCGATGGTTTCAAACTATACAGCAACTAAGAAGTTTAGAAATAGTGATGATTATACTCCTGGTGGAAAGAATAATAAAAGGCCAGATAGAGCAACATTAGTTTATACAAATCTAATTAGACGGCATTTTAAAAATACAGTTCCTATTGTACTTGGTGGAATAGAAGCAAGTCTTAGAAGAGTTACTCATTATGATTATTGGACAAATAAATTAAAAAAACCCATTCTTTTTGATGCAAAAGCTGATTATATGATTTATGGTATGGGTGAAATTGCAATAAGAGAGTTTACTCAAGCCTTATCAAAGGGTGAAGACCCAAGAAAAGTTAGGGGCGTTTGTTATATCTCAAATGAGCCAAAAGAAGAGTATATACAACTACCTAGTCATGATGATTGTTTAAAAGATAAAAATAAATATATAGATTTATTTGATCATTTTTATCAAAATAATGACCCTATAAATGCAAATGGATTATGCCAAAAAGTTGATACCAGATTTTTGATTCAAAATCCTCCCTGTGATTATTTAGATGAAAAAGAGATGGATTATATTGCTGATTTTAAATATACAAGAGATTTACACCCTTATCATAAGCCAGAGGGAAAAGTAAAATGTTTAGAGACAGTTAAGTTCTCTATTCAAACACACCATGGATGTTGGGGAGAGTGTAATTTTTGTGCTATTGGAGTTCATCAAGGACGAACAATACGAACAAGAAGTGAAGCAAATATCTTAAAAGAAACAAAAGAGTTCACTACATACAAGGACTTTAAAGGTATTATCTCAGACGTTGGAGGGCCAACTGCTAATATGTATGGCTATGAGTGTGGTAAAAAGCTTAAAAAAGGTACTTGTGATGATATTAGATGTGTAGACTTTGATAGACTTTGTAAGGTTATGAAAGTGAATCACTCAAGACATTTGAAACTTTTACAAAACATTAGAAAAGTACCTGGAATAAAAAAAGCTTTTGTTGCTTCAGGTCTTAGATATGATTTTATTAGTGCTGATAAAAAACATGGATATGAATACCTAAAAGAGTTAGTTAATCATCATATATCAGGACAAATGAAAGTAGCACCTGAACATACTTCTGATAGAGTATTAAAACTTATGGGGAAACCAGGAAAACAACCTTTAATAGAGTTCAAAAAGATGTATGATAGACTAAATAAAGAGGCTGGTAAACAACAGTTTTTAACATATTATTTAATAGCAGCACATCCAGGGTGTGAAGAAAAAGATATGCATGAACTAAAACATTTTACAAAACACGAATTAAAAATGAACCCAGAACAAGCACAAGTATTTACTCCTACTCCCGGAACTTATTCTAGTGTGATGTATTATACAGAATTAGACCCAGTAACTAGAAAAAAAATCTATGTTGAAAAAGATACAAAAAGAAAAGAAAAACAAAAAGACATAGTAATTGATAAAAGTTATTACCAAAGAAGGAAATCTGGAGGGACTAGCTTCCAAAGCTAAAAAAAGGGGCAAAACTTATAAGTTTTGCCCCTTTTTTATTTTTATAAAGTAATTTAAAGTGCAGCAATCATATCTTTAGTTACATCTGATACATCTTTTGTACCATCAAGTTCAACAAATACACCCATATCAGTATAAAAATCAATAAGTGGTGCTGTTTGTGCATGATAAGCTTCTAATCTACTTTTTACAGTCTCTGCATTGTCATCTTTTCTAATGATAAGCTCTCCACCACAGTAGTCACATACATTTTCTTCTTTTGAAGGATTAAATTCTACATGAAATGAAGCACCACATTTAGAACAAACTCTTCTTCCTGTAATTCTTCCCACAATTAGTTCATCAGGAACATTTAATGAGATTACTTTATCAAGTAATATTTCCATATCTGCCATTAATTTATCTAAAGCTTCTGCTTGAGCCAATGTTCTTGGAAAACCATCAAGGATAAAACCTTTTTTACAGTCATCTTCAGCCAATCTATCTTTTATAATACCAATAATTGTTGAATCAGGAACTAGCTTCCCTTCATCCATGAATTTTTTTGCTTCCATTCCCATATCTGTATTATCAGCAATAGCTGCTCTTAAAATATCTCCTGTAGAGATTTGAGGAATACCATACTTTTCAATTAAAAATTTTGCTTGTGTTCCTTTACCAGCACCTGGTGCACCAAATAGCATTAAATTCATAGTTTATCTTCCTTAGTTTTTAGGTATTGTATAGAAAAAGCATTTAATAACAAATAAAAAATTTAAATCAATTTAGATATAATCATGCCACTTAAATACAACTAAGGGCATAAATGAAAAAACTATTTTTAATTATTGGAGCACCTGGAAGTGGCAAAACTACAGATGCTCAATTAATAGCTGCAAAACATGATAATATCACTCATTATTCAACTGGAGATATGTTTAGAGCAGAAGTTGCAAGTGGAAGTGAAAGAGGGAAAATTATTGGTACTTATATTAGTGTTGGAAATATAGTACCAATTGACATAGCTATTGAGACAATTTTAGGGGCGATTAAAAAAGCTTCGACAGATGTGGTAATTATAGATGGTTATCCTAGAAGTTTTGAACAAATGTCAGAACTTGACAAATATTTAAAAAATGAAGCTGAAGTTGAATTGTTAAATGTTATAGAAGTAGTAGTATCTCAAGAGGTTGCATGTGATAGAGTTCTTGGACGAGCAAGGGGAGCTGATGACAATGTTGAAGTATTTAATAATAGAATGAAAATTTATACTGAGCCATTAGATGAAATTCAAGAGTTTTATAAAAGAAAGAATCTTTTAAAAAGAATTGATGGGGAAAGAACTATTGATGAGATTGTTGATGAAATCGATAATTTTATTCAATCAAAAATTTAATGAAAAAAGAATTTAACTTTTACTCAGTTATTATTGGAACTGAGCTATTAAATGGGCGTCGAAAAGATGCTCATTTCTCTTTTTTAAATGAACAACTTCTTAAAAGAGGTTGGATACACAAAGCCTCTTTTGTGATTGAAGATGATATTAACTTGATGAAAAATATTTTCAGACTTATTAAGGCTGATAAAAACTCTGTTATGTTTTGTTTTGGCGGTATTGGAGCTACGCCTGATGATTATACAAGACAAATAGCTGCTGAAGTTTTTACAGATGGACAAATGGAATACCATGAAAAAGCAAAAAACTTAATCATAAAACAATTTAGGGAGGAAGCATATCCCCATAGAATTGAAATGTCAAATTTACCCATAAATGCAAAGCTTCTTAAAAATGTTGTAAATAATGTAGCTGGCTTTTATTTAGAAAATAGATTTTTCTTTACACCTGGCTTTCCTTCTATGAGTCAAAGTATGGTTATTGAAGCACTTGATAGTCATTACAAAATAAACAAAGTTAAAAAGTTTAGATTAACGCTTAGTGCTTTTTGTGGAGAAAATAACTTAATAGATATTATGAAAAAAGTTTCAAGCGAAGTTGAGTTGTCATCATTGCCTAAAATTATTGATAACAAAAGAATAGTTGTTTTATCTTTAATATCAAAAGATGAAAAACTAGTAAAAGAAAATTTCTCTATGTTTACTAAATATTTAAATGAAAAACAAATAGAGTATGAATTAAAAGACTTTGATTAAGGTTGATTGTAAAATTTAAATTTGAAGCCTTTATCTTCTTTGTACTTGGATAGATTAAAATCTTCCCAAACTTTTTTACAAAGATTATATCCTTTATCATATCCTGGTTTTGCAAAAGCATGGGCTCTTCCCATATTTTGCCAGACACCTTTTCCTGAAGCATACATAAATGCCAAGTTACATTGAGCTTGAATATATCCTTGTTTTGATGAAGCTTCATACCATTTAACAGCTTCTTTATAATCTTTATCTATAACTATTCCTGTTGTTAAAAACATACCTACTTTATTTTGTGCTGGTGCATAACCTTTTCTTGCAAGTTCTAGAAAATAAGAAAAGGCTTTTTTAGGATCATAAAAATTTGTTTGGTTACTTAAATAAAAAAGTCCTAAATTATATGTTCCTTTGATACTTCCTAAGTAAGAAGCTGCTCCAAAATATTCTAAAGCTTTTTTATAATCTTTAAAAACATATTTCCCTTTAAAATATATTTTCCCTAATTCAAAAAAAGCATCAGGGTCATCTTTTAAAGCTTTTTCTTCATATGTATTTATTAGTTCAAGACTTTTTAATTCTTCACTTATTGAAAGATTATCTTGTGCCATTAAATTCAATACACAAAAAAGTGATAATAGGTATTTTTTCATATTACTTCCCTTTTTAATTCTGTACTTAGTGTGGTTACTATTTCATAAGTTATTGTATTGTGAATTTTTGCTAAAGCTTTAGCATCATCAAACATACAAACTTCTTCATCTTGTGAATCTAATGATAAGTTATCCATTGATATTCTTCCTAAGACTCTAAATCCTTTTGGAGTTTTGTAAGCTTGATTTTCATTTATTCTTAAAAATCCATCTCCATATCCAATATCATAAGTTGAGACTATTATATCTTTGTCTGTTTTGTATGTTCCTCCATATCCCACAGATTGATTTTTTTTCAAGGTTCTTGTTGCAATTTTCTGTGCCCAAAGTGATAAAACTGGTTTCAAATCTATTTTATCAAAGGCAGGTGGATTTCCAATATATCCATAACAAGCTATACCAACTCTAGCAAAATCATCATCCAAATCAGTTGTTCTAAATAGGGCAGCTGAATTACAAGAATGGAACAAAGGCAAGGGTAAAAAAAGTTGTTCACATATTCTTTTCACTTCTTCTTTCACAAGTCTAAAATTGCGCTTTTGCCAAAAGAATTCACTGTTTAGTTCATCTGCTCCTCTATGGTGTGTCATGATACCAGTTAAATTTAAGTTTTGGCTACAAATACCATAAATAGCCTCTTTAAGCTGGTTTTTAGATATGCCATTTCTATGCATCCCTGTGTCAACTTTAAGGTGAACATTCGTATTTTTAGGAAGTTTATATATTTGTTCAAGGTGATTAATTACTATGTGAAAAGAATGTGAATAAGTGTGAAAAACATTCTCAGATAAAATTATAATATCTTCAAAAAATTCTTCAATCTTTAATGCTTCTTTAAGGTTTTTTACGACAGCTTTTTTTATTCCAAATTCTTTTGCAATTTTTGAAATTTCTATAATTCCATGTCCATATGCATTGTCTTTTAATACAACTGCAACTTTTTCTTTTGAACCAGCTTGCTTAGAAATAATATCTAAGTTATGTAGATAATTTTTTTTGTTTATAATAATTCTAGACAATAACTTAACCTTGTTATTTTAGTTTTGATTAAAATGATTTGATATTAGAATACTATCTTTTTCATTTAAAACCTCTTTTAGAGTTTCAATAGATGCTTCTTTTATCTTTTCAAAGGTTCCAAAATAAAGAAGAAGTTTTTTAACCTTTGCTTCACCAATACCTTTTATGTTTAATAAAGAGATTTGTTTATCTTCTGCTCTTTTTTGTTTTTTGTGAAAATTGATAACAAATCGATGAGCTTCATCCCTTTGTCTTTGTACAAAGTGTAATCTTCTATCTGAAGTTAATAATTTAATAGAAGTAATTTCTTCACCTTGTTTATAATGAACAATATCTTTTGCAGCACCTTTTGCTCTATGGGCTTTAAAATCAATTTTTTCTTTTGCAATTGCAATGATATCTAACTTTATACCAACTGATTGCACAATATCATATGCAAGTTTCAATAAAGTAGATCCACCATCAATTACCCATAAATCTGGTGCAGGATTTTTTTCAAAGTTTTCAACTCTTCGTATTAGCATTTCTCTCATTTGAGAGTATTCATCATGGGCTTCTAAGTTGTAGTGTCTAAAATCACTTTTTACAAATTTGTCATTATCCCATACAACCATTGCACCAACAGTCGCTTGTCCCATCATATGTGAGTTGTCAAAGCTTTCAACTCTATTTGGTATTTGAGAGAGATTAAATAACTCTTTAATCTCTTCATAAAGTGTATTTGTACCTTTTGTACTATCTATTCTCAACAATTCGTCACAGTTGTTTAAAGCAACATCTATTATGTCTTTTTTCTTTCCAAGTTTTGGATTGATAATATTTATCTTTTTAACAAGTTTATTTTTTAAGAACTCTTTTATATCTTCCATATCTTCAAGTTCTTTAGCAATAAGTATCTCTTTTGGAATGATAGGAATTTCATTTGAATAATAGTTGATTATAGCTCTTTTATATGCTTCTTCGTAATCAAACTCTTCAGTTTCTTCTACATTTGACTTAAGATAATCATGTGAAGAAGAAGCCAATTTCCCATCTCTAATAAACATTCTTACAATCACAGCTTTTGAGTTGATATTTTTAATAGCAAAAATATCTAAGTTTTCATTTGTAGCTAAATCCATACCTGTTTTTATCTCTGATTTTTCTATAGTTTTTATTCTATCTCTTATTTTCATAGCCTCTTCAAAACGAAAATCATCTGAATACTCTTGCATTTTTACTTTAAGTTTTGAGATTAGTTTTGATTTGTTGTAAATATACTCCATAGAATCATTTAAAATATTTGTATAATCTTCTTTTGAAACTCTATTTTCACATGGGGCTAAGCATTTTTTGATTTGAAAAAACAAGCAAGCCTCTTTTCCTTTTATACATGATTTCTTTTGTACAAGTGGAAAAGTCTCATATATTGAGTCTAATATATCTCTGGCACCAGATGAGTAGGGACCAAAATATTTTATATTTGAACCTTTTAAAACTTTTCTTGTAATTTCTAATCTTGGGAAATCCTCATTTAAATCAACATAAATATAAGGGTAAGTTTTATCATCACGTAGAAGAATATTATATTTTGGTTTTAATTGTTTTATTAGGGAGTTTTCTAAAATCAGGGCATCATGTTCATTTGGTACTACAATCCATTCACATGATTCTACTTGAGTTATCATTTTATAAATTCTAGGACCTAATTTATCAGCAGGTCGAAGTTCGGGAGTAAATTTGAAGTATGATTTTACTCTATTTTTTAAAACTTTTGCTTTTCCAACATAAAGTAAATGTCCATCTTTATCAAAGTATTGATATACACCTGCATCATTTGGAAGCTGTTTAAGTTTGTTTTCTAAATCCATATTGGAATATTAGCGAAAAAAGCCTTTTTAAATGTTGTAATTTTACTAAAATTTTAAGTTAAAATGTAAAGTTAAATGTAAAGCTTATTTAGCAAGAATAATAATTAACAAGGAGTTTATAATGCCACATTTACAATTTGAGATAAATAAAAAAGTAAGCGATGATATAAAAAAAAGTTTTTGTGAAAAGATAAGAAAATCTTTTGCAAAGATAATGGACACGCAAACAGGCCATATCGCTATTTCTATTAGGGAATATGAGCCTTTTGACTTATCAATTGGAAGAGTTGATATTGGTGATGAAGTCTGTTTGATGAATTTAGACATAAGAGAAGGGCGATTAATAGAAAAAAGAAGAGAGTTAGCTTTAGTTTATATGAGCATAGTAAATGATGAATTTAAAATACCAAATAACAATCAATACATAACTTTTACTCAACATGATGGAGAAGATTTTCATTTGATAGAAAAGTATTTATCTTCTTGGGCAAGTGGAGAAGACCCTCTGGCTTAAGTTATATTAATCATATATTTGATACATTTCTTTTTTAATTAGGAGTAATATTGAGTATTATAAAACAAACAATTTATCAATCAAGAAAAAATAAAGAGAAAGAATTAGAAATAAAGCTATACAATTTGAAAAATTTATTGGTAGATTTTGAAGCTTGTGATTATTTTGGCGTATATAAATCAGATGATTGTGATGATGAGTTCTTAGTTTATGAAGAGTGGAAAAGTGAAGAAGATTATGTAGCTTCACAAGATAGTGAAGCCTATAAATCTTTTCAAAAAACATACGATGAATTGGTATTAAAAAAACACAATTTACCAGTTTTTTGATTTAGCAAAATATTTATTTATAAATATTTAGAAGTACATCTTTGTGATGATTTAACTCTTGCATTAATTCATCACCATTATTATTAATATCTGGATGATACTTCTTAGCTAATTCTTTATATTTTTTCTTTATCTCTTCTCTTGTTGGTTCACTTGTAAACCCAAAAAAATCTTTTGCTTTTTGAACTTCATTCATGGAAGGTTGTGCTTTAAAATTACCACTTTGAAAATCTTCATAATTGAATTTAAAACCTTGATTTGCACCTTTGTTAAAATCTCTTCCATTAAAATGAAACTCAAAACCTTGTGTTCTAGCTTGCTCTTTTATATTTTTGATTTTTTTATAGACGAAGAAATAAATTAATAATATAACTACAGCAATAGCAATTAGAAAAGTACCAAAATTTGTAAATATAAGATAAAGTATAAAAAATAGTATCGAAAATCTTATTAGTCTAGAAAAAAAATAGTCTATATTCCCCATAAAAAATTGTAATCCTTGTAAAATTTATTTTAAAGTATATCCATTTTTGTTTGTTTCTCTTATTAATAAGATGTAATTTTCTTTCAAGTAGTTAATTTATTCACCAAATGATAGTTTTGAGAATAGCCAATATGTGTGAGTTCTTTTATCACTTAGAATTAGTACAAATGTAATCATTAATATTGTGTAAAAATATATAAATCAAATAAATTAAAATATTATTTTTAATTTATATCTTTTTTTATAATAGTCTATTTTAATATATTAGTTGTTGATTATCTATAAAAACACAGCAGTTAAGCAAATTTTTAGATCTTCTATACATAGTAGTTAATGCTTCTTTATAATTATTATTTTATAAGATAGATGAATCCTTAATTAGCAATTAAATTATATAATTGTAATATAAATTACATAAGTATTTAAAAAATTTTGGTATTATTATCAATATTAGGATAATATAATGGACTATGATGAGTTTCAAAAAGCTGTTGATGCCTTGGGCATTATAACAAAGCTTGATTATAAAGGTTTGAGAAAGAACTATTTGCGATTATCTAAAAAGTATCACCCTGATGCCGAAGATGGAAGTGAAGAAAAGTTTAAAGAGGTAAATGAAGCTTATAATCTTTTAAAAGCTTATATTGAGAATTATAAATTTTCTTTTGAAAAAGATGAATTTTTAAGTCAATATCCCTCGTTTACAAATTATAAAAATTGGAATAGGTAAAGGAAACTATAATGTTTGATAAAAGAAAAGCGAAAGAACTTGTTTTAGGGGCTTTAATTGCTGATTCTTACTGTTTGGCTTCTCATTGGGTATATGATGAAAAAGAACTAAAAATCTTACAAATAAATTGGGAAGATTTAAATAATGCTTGTTCAATTTGGCATAAAGGCAAAAAAGCAGGGGAATTCACACATTATGGAGATCAACTTTACTTTTTATATGAATTTGTATGTGAAAATGAAGATTTTGATTTAGAAAAATATGTACATTTTTGGAAAGAAAAAATCGAAAAGTATGATGGATACATTGATGGAGCAACGAGAGTTACCCTAGAAAATATTAATGCAAATAAAACTATTCCTTGTGGTTCAGAGTCTACTGATATCTCAGTAATAGGAAGAATCGCACCTTTATTACTTATTAGTAAAACAAAAAAACAATTTCTTGATAATGTTGAAAAGTTTGTTAAATCAACCCATGATTCTGTAATAGTTGTAGAGGGTGCTAAGTTTTTTGCAAAAGTTTTACTTGATGTATTGGATGATATTGAGATGATGGAATCAATTAAAGAAAGAAAAGATGAATTCTCAACTACTATTCAAAAATATGTTAAAGATGGATTTTCATCTATTGATGATGAAACCTTTGAAGTAATAAGAAAATTTGGTCCAGCTTGTGGTATAGATGAAGCATTTAGTGGAGTTATTCATCTTTTAGGTAAATATACAAACTTTAAAGAAGCTTTAATAAAAAATGCTCAAGCAGGTGGGGATAACTCAGCTCGTGCTATGATTGTATCGATGTTTTTTATAGCTAGATATGGATTAAAAGTAATACCAAAAAATCTTACTAAAATAAAAGTGCAAATAGATATTTCTTAAAATATCTATTTAGAAATAAATATTTGAACTCAAATTTTCTATATGTTTCAAAATATTATTTACATTGTTATATTCGATATTTATAGGGTATAACTCTTTTTTATACTGCAAAATTAAAGATGGGAAATTGAAAACTTTTAGTTCTCTTCTTTTTTCTAAATTTTTTTGAAATAATTGTTCTATTTTTTGACTTTTTAAATCATTTGAAAAGTTTTCTACATCTAATTTTAAATCTTGGGCAAGAGAGATTAAAGTCTCTTCATCACTTGGATTTTTTGCTTCAAGATAATATGCTTTTTGGATTGCATTTATCATTTCGTCTTCCATATTTTGTTCTTTTGCACAAAGTACAGCTTTACAAGCGGGATAGGTTGATCTTCTTGGTTTACAAAGTCTCCAAAAATCATGGTTAAACTTTGCCCCTGTGAATTTTTCAATATCATACCAGACTGTCTGAATCTTTTCTTGCATTTCTTTTGGCATTATTTCATCAGTATCTTTTGCTAGACCACCTAATATATTTATTATCTCAATATTCTTTGGCAACTTCTTTTTTAAATTATCAAGGTCTTTTTTAAAAGCATAACACCAAGAACACATGGGATCGTGGATATAGTATAATTTATTTTTCATAAATTTATTTTACCCTTTATATCTTAAAGTTAAAAAATTAGAAATTAAGTGAAATAATATAAAAAATTAATATAATACTATTTTAAATAGGAGTTATTAGTATGAAAGATCTTGTAGATGCATTAAATAAAGATAAACATTATACAGAGATTGTACTTGCTGGGGGATTATTTCTTGTAGCATTGTATTATCATATGTTAATGGATTTTATTATTTATATGTTATATTTTGTAATATACTTAGAAATAACAAGAACAGTAATAAATTATATTAGAGAAAAAACTGTTGTTCTTTCAATAATTGTTGATGCCTTTATCATACTTACTTTAAGAGAATTAATTGTAAATGTTGTAAAAATCAATAATGAAAAATTAAACTCACTTGATGACCTTTTGACAAGTGTTTTAAACTGGAACATTTTTATAATAGCAGGAGTAATTTTATTTTTATTGATTGTGAGATATTTATCTGTAAAAACTTCTGAAACTTATATGTTAGATAAAAAGAAAGAAAAAGATTATATAAAAAACAATGAATTATCATGAGCCATTATATAGACCACCAGCTGAAGCTAACTCTTTAATCTTACAAATTACATTGGGCTGTAGTTACAATAAATGTAGCTTTTGCTCGATGTATGAAACAAAAAAATTTGAAATCAAAAGTATAGAAAAAATCATAAAAGAAATCGATGAGTTTTCTATATATAAAGATGTAAGAAGAGTGTTTTTAGCTGATGGCGATGCCTTATCTTGTGATACAAACTTTTTAGTGCAAATTTTACAGTATCTTAAAAAATCTTTTCCAAAACTGCAAAGAGTAGCTTCATATGCAAGTCCATATAACCTCTTAGAAAAGAGTCAAGAAGAATTAAATTTATTAAGAGAAAATGGCTTGAGTTTAGTTTATTATGGAATTGAAAGTGGAAACCATGAATTACTAAAATATATAAATAAACCTATGAAACCAAGTAAAATGGTAGAGGGTATAAATAAAGCCTATTATGCAAATATGAAAATATCTGCCACAGTAATACTGGGACTTGGTGGGAAAAAATTATCTATACAACACATAGAAGATACTGCAAAATTAGTAAGTGAATGTGAACATATAAATTATCTATCTACTTTGCAATTAGCAGTAAGTAGTACAAAAGAAGATGACTTTTTTAAAAGATTTGAAAATAAAAACCAAGAATTTGTTTTTTGTAGTGATAAAGATATTTTAGAGGAACAAAAAAGATTTATAAGTCTACTTACTCTAAAAAGTCCGATAATTTTTAGATCAAATCACGCCTCAAATGCTTTAGCACTAAAAGGTACACTTCCCAAAGATAAGGATGAATTATTAGAGACTTTAGACAAAGCTATAGAAGATGAATCTATGCTTCGTCCAAAGTTTTTACGAGGTTTTTAAAACCTTGTTATTTTTTAGATTTTTTCTTTGAATCTTTTTTCTTAGACTTCTTTTTTGAGTCTTTTTTCTTAGCTTTTACAGCTTTTTTTGCTTTCTTTTTTTTATCTAGTTTTTTCTTTTTGATAACTTTCTTTTTCTCTTTTTTAGTTGCTTTTTTCTTAGTAGCTTTTTTAGCTTTTAATTTTTTCTCTTCTTCTTTTTTCTTTGCCATATTATGACTCCTTATATAAAATATAGAGAATAGTACTGTTTTATATTAATAATGTCAATAAAATTTTAGTAAAATATCAAAATAATATCAATTTGTAATATTTTTTAGTCCAATAAATATAATATATTAAAATGCTCTTATAAATCATAGGAGTATATTTATGGAAAAAGAACTTTCAAATATAATAGTTGATGATAAAATATTTATTATTAGAGGTATCCAAGTTATGATAGATAGAGATTTGGCAGATTTGTACCAAGTTGAAACAAGAGCGTTAAATCAGGCAGTTAAAAGAAATTTAGAAAAATTCCCTTATGGTTTTATGTTTGAACTTACGGAAGAAGAAAAAAATGAGCTTATCACAAAATGTGATAAGCTTCAAAGTTTGAAATTTAATCCATCAAAAGTAAAAGCTTTTACTGAACATGGTGTTTATATGTGAAACTCGTTAAGATAAAGTGAACTGCTTCACTTTATTAGAGATGAAACCGTAGATGATATACCAAAGGTATCATCATAGGCTGAAAGCTACTGTATTAAAAAGTAAAGTTGCTACGGATGTAAGTCTATCTATCATGAGAACATTTGTTAGGTTAAAAAATCAAGCTGTACCGTATTTTGATATTATAAAAAGATTAGAGAGTTTAGAAACTAGTGATAAAGAGACAAGAGAACTTTTAAGCAAGGTTGTACAGGTTGTTTCAAATATGCAAGATATTCAAGAAGAGGCGAAAGAGGGAACAAATAAGATTGGGTTTGTTAGAAGATAGGTTTTATTTTAATATTCTCTCTTGAAGACTTAGCAGTCTTCGCTTCTCTTACTTTTTGACCTCGAAAAAGTAAGCAAAAAAGACTGCCGAATTGATGAAGGCTAAGCTACCTTCCAGTTATATATTTATTTCCTGCCCTGCAAAACTCGCTAAAATGACCATTTAGGTCATTTTTTAACGCTCAAACAGTTTCGGGCTTTACCGAAAATAAATATCTAACTTCCAGCTTCATCAAAGGCAGAAAGAAAAGACGATAGTTCTAACTTAAAATTTATAAAGTAATATATAGACACCAAACGATATTGCTACATCTACAGGAGCCGAATGTTTATTTTTCTTTTCGGAAAAGACTTGTAACTGTTTGAACAGAACAAATATGCTAAAGAGCATATTTTTATGTGAGTTTTACAAGTCAGAAAAGATAAATAATAAATGAGGGAAGCTTTGCCTCCGAAGCCGTAGTTGCTTTTGCTTACTTTTCGTCAATACATGCGGGAACGAAGTGACTAAATCCTGAAAGGTAAAAGTAAGAGAAGCGGAGAGGTTTACCTCTTCAAGAGAATAAACATAACAAAGTTTAGTTTTATTGGGTAAATACATGGGTAAACCATACATAAAATTTTAGAAAAATACTTTGAAAGTATATCAATACAGACAAATTAAAACCAATAATTAAAAGAAAAGCCTAAATAAAAGCTCTTCTTTTCTACAATAAACCAATATTATTTATGTAATAAATATCACTAATTTAAGGCTATTTTATATAAAATGTATTATTAATAAATAGTTGTCTGACAAAGTTACATTCTAGTAAATAGGAAAAGAAAAGTATGAAAAAATATTCTGATTGGCTTAAAATTGATTTGCATCTACATACTGACTTAAGTAAAAAAACTAAAGAAGATGATTATCAAGGTGATTTTTCTGTTGAAACCTTATATGAAAAATTAACAACAAACGATGTAAAAATATTTTCTTTAACTGACCATAACATAATAAATATACCTGCATATGAAAAATATTATGAAGATTACACTTCTGATGAAGACCCACTACTGCTTGTTGGTGTTGAATTAGATATTGAAGTCAGCACAAATAATGGACCAAAAACATATCATTCATTATTAATATTCAACTATAACACAATTGAAAAAGCAAAAGAGTTGAGTGAAAAACTTGAAGAAAAATATACTTTCAAAGGTTTAGGTGATAAAGAAAGAAAACTAACAATAGACGAAATTGTAGATTTATTTCCAGAAGATGATTTCTTCTTTATTCCTCATGCTGGAAATACTAAAAGTATCATTTCTGGGTACAGAGAAAATGTTGAAGATGCACAAAAAATGGTATTACTTATGCAAAGTGCATTTGAAAAAGTTCCAGAAAAAAATAGACAAAGATACAATGAAGGTTTTAATAGAGTACTTCATGAAGCTTTTCAAGCACAGGATGATATTGCATATATAGAATTTTCAGATAATCATAATATAAATCAATACCCTGCAACTCACAAAGGTGGTGCAGACTCTAAGATACACGAATTTTATTACATTAAGGGAAGCAAGAGCTATGAAACTCTAAGATTAGCCTTTATTGACCCTAAATCAAGAATAAAATCTACGAATCAATATAATGAAATTTTTCACTTAAATAATACTATAGAAAAATTAAAAATCAATAATGAGCCAAAGTTACAAAATAATGAAATTACATTCAGCCCACATCTAAATGTAATAATTGGTGGCAGATCAAGTGGTAAAAGTTTATTAATGAACTTATTAGGTACAAAAATTGATAAAGTTAGTACAGAAAATAAATATAAAATCAATAATACAAATATTCTTATAAAAGCTAAAAATGACTCTGATTATAAAACAAGTGCAAGTATCACAGAAAATTTAATATATATTAATCAAGGTGATATTGTCCACTATTTCGAAGAAAAAAAGCTAGAAGAACTGGCTATTAAATCAGGTAAAGAAGAAGATTATATAGCGAATAAAACATCTTTTACTGAACATAAAAATGAAATGTTTAGTATCCTTGATAATTTAATATCTTCATACGAACATACTTATGCTATTGGAAAAGAAAAAAAATATGAGCTACACAGACACACTATTGATAATATTTTTAGTGAAGAGTATGTGATTTTATTTGATAAAGAAAAACTAGAACGTAAATTTGATAAATCAACATTAATTCAAGAAAGTAAAGAACTAATTGAGAATATAAATAAAAATATAACTATATTTAAAGAAAGTGAAATTTTAGATATAACAGATGATGAAACAAATGTTATTGATACTTTTTCTAAGCTACTCGAAGAAAAGTCTTTACTAATTAGTAATAAAGATAAAAACAATATAAAGAAGTCTAAATTTATTAAATTAGTTAATACAAAAATCACTACTAAAAATGATGAATTATCATCAGGAGCACAAGAAAAAAGTCATGCGAATAATAATTTAAAACAACTAAAAACTGAGATAAAAGAACGATTTGTTAAAATGAATGATTTAAAACAAAAAAGTAAAATATTAGAAAACTTTGATTATGGAATGACAAAAAAAATAAATATTAATGACGGCGTTTTGTTAGTTTTAGAAGTTGAAAACAATGAAGAAGTTAAAAAATATCTATTAGATGGAATTAATAACTCTAACCTTGACAAGAGTATCTATTTAAACCTTGTTGACTTACTATTAGAAAAAAATAGCATTAAAAACTTAGGTTCAAATAGTTCAGAAAAATTAAAACAAAAATTTATTAAGCAACTTGAACTTATAAAAAATATGATGGATAGTCCTAAAGATTATTTAGAATATGAAGATGGAAATATATCTAAGGATAAAAGCCCTGGATATAACTCAGAAAAATATTTAGAAATAATTTTAAAAAATGATAACAATAGGTTTATTTTTATCGACCAACCTGAGGATAATTTAGGTAATAGGTTCATTGCAGATACATTAGTTAATATATTAAGAGAAATAAAGTTTAAAAAACAAATATTTTTAGTAACTCATAATCCTGCTGTTGCAGTATATGGTGATGCTGAGTGTATTATAATTGCTGAAAACAATGAAAATATAATCTCTTACAAACAAATAGTACTTGAAGACAAGGATGCACAAAAAGAAATTTGTAGCATACTTGATGGTGGAGAATATATATTTGATAATCGTTCTAGAAAATACAATATAAAAAGAATTTTAAATGAAAAAGGATAGGCATGAATGAAGAAATA
The DNA here is from genome assembly GCF_048571125.1 of Arcobacter siniprincipis (SeqCode). Classification (NCBI taxonomy): domain Bacteria; kingdom Pseudomonadati; phylum Campylobacterota; class Epsilonproteobacteria; order Campylobacterales; family Arcobacteraceae; genus Arcobacter; species Arcobacter siniprincipis (SeqCode). Next base: position 1,175,399 of record NZ_CP182343.1, read on the forward strand.
AACTGTAGTTTAACTATTGATGAAGAGGCTCATAAAATAACCATATCTGAGTTAATTGAAAACAGTATAGAAATTGATTATTCAAGTGATATTGATTTTACATATTTAGTAACTGTTTTAACTGAAAAAATTGATGAAGACAAAAAGATTAATTTACCTTTTGAGGATGAAATTCATGATGAAAAACTACTTCTTATTATTAGCACAATTAAAGAGATTATTGAAATTTATAATACAAACTTAATTGAAAGTGAAGAAGATGAAGCAGTTGAAGATAATTAAATCAGACAACAAGTAGTAGTACACGAACAGTAAAGCTGTCTGAAAATAACTGTTAAAAACTATATCTCCATCTCCAAAGCAATAGGACAATGGTCACTTCCCATAATATCACTCATAATATAAGCATTTGAAATATGCTCTTTTAAGTCTTCACTTACATAAAAGTAATCAATCCTCCAGCCAACATTATTGGCTCTTGCATTTGCTCTGTAAGACCACCAGCTATAATTATCTGGTTCATCACCAATAACATGTCTTAATGTGTCTATGTACCCATGAGATAAGAACTTATCTATCCATTCTCTTTCCATTGGTAAGAACCCTGATGTACCTTCATTTGCTTTTGGTCTTGCTAAGTCTATAGCTTTGTGGGCTGTGTTTACATCTCCACATACTATTATTGATTTACCTTGTTTTTTTAAAGACTCACAATGATTTAGAAATCTATCGTAAAACTCCATTTTATATACAAGTCGCTCTTCTTTACTCTGACCATTTGGAAAGTATACATTAAAAAATGCAATATCTTTATCTCCTAAAGTAAAGTGAACCTCGTTGATTCTTCCTTCATCTAATACATCAACAGTAGGGCAAGTACATTCAAAAGTTATATCTATATCTGTAAATAGGGCTGTTCCTGAACGACCTTTTATCGCTGATTCACTTGCTGTTACATTTTTGAAGTTTTTTTCAAAGATAGTTTGGGGAATTTGTGTTTTCATTGATTTTGTTTCTTGTACACCTAAAAGATGAATTTCATGTTCATCTACCCATTTAAGTGCTTCTTTTTTATCAACTGCTCGTATACCATTTACATTCCATGATACAAATTTGTATTTACTCATTTAAAACCTTGTTTTCTATTTGATAGTAGATATATTTTTAAACATTAACAAAAGCATTTGCTTTTGTCAAGTTCATAAAATTATTTATCGTTTGTTTATAATATCTTTTTTGATTGTGTCAGTTATAGTTTTAGGTTCACATCTTTTTCTATGGTTAGCATCAACAAAAGCATATATTATTTCATAGTTTTTATTTACAATGTAAGTTCCAGGAAGTGGTAAATCATAAGTACCATTTCTATTTGCTTCTAATATATCTATTTTTTGTTTTTCATATACAGCGATTACTTCATTACTCAAAGTATAATTTATACCAAACTCTTTTGCTATAGTATTATTTTTGTCATAAAGAATATCAAATGTAAAAGAGTGTTTTTCTTTTAAGTATGAAGATTTATCTTGTGTTTGAGGACAAAGCGTGATTAAGGACGCATTAAAGATTTTTAATTGCGAAACAATTTTTTGCAAGGCAAGCAATTCTAAAATAGCATATGGAGACCAAGAGCCTTCAAAAAAACACAAAACAGTGTATTTATTTTTCTCAACAATATCTTTTATGTTGATAACTTTTCTATCTTGGTTGGAAATAGAGAACTCGGGAATTTTATTTCCTACTTTTAAAGCTTTGGTAAAACTGTCTGATTCTTCTAATTGTTTAATAGCATTATATAGAGTATCTTGAGTCTCTTTTGGGACTCTTCCTTGAAATTCTACTAAATAATCTTCTATATCTTTTTCTAGCGTAGGCATATAAGCTCCTTATGTGAAAAGAATATCTCATTTTTTCACAACAAATTATAAAATATTTTGTCAGCATTATAAAGAAAGGAAACTTTAACTTTATTTTATTATAGTACAAATTTACAACATTTTAAGGAATTCTTTTGAGTCAAGAAATAATTTTAGGGTTAATAACCTTTTTTACATCAACAATCGCAGGTGTTGTTGGACTTGGCGGAGGCATGATTTTAATAGCAGTTTTACCTTCTTTTCTGCCTTTAAATGCTTTAATCCCAGTACATGGTATAAGCCAAATGACAAGTAATCTAAGTAGAGCAGCCTTTGGATACAAAGATGTAAAATTTGAAGTGATACCAAAGTTTTTAATTGGTTCAATTGTTGGAATAAGCTTTTTCGCTTCAATTTTATATATTATTTCTTTAGAATATGTGCCTTTATTTATAGGAACTTATATTTTACTTTCTCTTTGGAGTAAAAAATTCAATGAAAAGCTAAGAAAATATGAAAATTATTATTTGCTTGGATTTTTCCAAACAGGGCTTTCAATAGTTGTAGGTGCAACAGGACCTCTTACTATGACTCTTTTACTAAAAGACTATGAAGATAAAGATATTGTAGTATCAACAGCTGCTGCCTTGATGAGTATTACTCATATTTTAAAAGTATTTGCTTTTATGATTTTTGGATTTGTATTTTTTGATTATATTGGAATCTTATTTGCCATGATTATAGGTGCTATTATTGGAAGTTGGACAGGGACAAAACTTCGAAATGTAATTGATGGTAAAAAATTTATTATGATACTAAAAGTTTTATTATCACTTTTAGCTGTAAAAGTAATAGTAAGTGCATTTATTTAAATAAGTGCACTTATAAACCTAAATCTTCCAATTCTTTTAAGTTTTTCTCTTCATCTTTTTCTATAGGTGTTTCTTTACTTGCTTTGAACTTCTTTTTTTCTTCTTTTGTACCTAAGTTGCTTAGATTGTTTGAGTTCATATTTGAAAAAGAGTTATTATTGCCGCTTAATGAATCACTATTCCCACCATGCATATCTATTTTTTGTGAGTTTGAATCTGAATAAGAATAATTAGCAAATAAGCTAGTAAAAAAAAATGTTGTAAGTATTAAAATGATTTTCATAGATTTTCCTTTTTAAACAAAATAATGTAAAACAAAAAGTATACATACCATTGATATAAGCGTTTGAACTGTAATGATTGACGACATCAATCCTATATCCCCACCTAGTTGTCTAGCTAAAATAAAAGATGAAGGTGCAGTTGGTAAAACACCAAATAAAACTAATATTGAAAGCATCATTCCATCTATTCCAAATATTTTACCAAAAATAAAAATTAAAATTGGGAAAATTAGGTGTTTCCCTATTATTGCAATGATCAATTCACTTTTTGAAGATTTAATCTCTTTTATTACAAGTCCAAATCCTACAGATAAAAGTCCCATTGGAAGTGCGGCATGACTAAGTATCTCTAAAGTATTATTTAAAACAAGTGGCAGATGAATCCCTAGAAAATTTATACCTCCACCAATAATACAAGCTACTATTAGAGGATTTTTGAAAATAGATTTTAACAAATAAATAAAATCTAATTTATCATTTGAAACATAAAGTGCAAATATTGTTATACACAAAATATTTATAAATGGAATTGCAAAGGTAAGTATGATTGCTGATAGTATTAAGCCTTCATTTCCAAAAATTGAGCCAGCTAAAGCTAAAAAAACATAAGTATTAAATCTAATTGAACCTTGTATAATAGAAGTAAAAGCACTAGGAGATGTTGGTTTGATTTTATTTACAATAATAAGTATAACCATTGTCAAAAATATTGCTAAAAGAGCAGAGCCCACAAATCCTAAACTATTATCTGAGTCTAAAGAAGCACTTGAAAGTTTATAAATTAAAAGTGAAGGCATCAATACATAATAAGTTAGTTTATCAGCTTGTGGCCAAAACTCATGAGAAGGGAATTTTATTCTTTTAAAAAAATATCCTATTAGAATAAGACTAAATACAGGAATGAGTGCTGAAAATATATGTATCATAAAAATTCTTTCTATTTAATATTGCATAGAATATTATCATATTAACCATAAATTATTAAGAAACCCACTTTAAAGCCTCCCCAAGATGATAAAATTTTTTTTTGCAAAAGGAGAACATAATGTTAGCAGAAATAAATACATTCCTAAATGACCTTATTTGGGGATCGATTTTAATTTACGTACTACCTATTCTTGGTATCTTTTTCACAGTAAGTTCTAGATTTGTACAATTTAGATACTTCTTTAAGATGTTTCACATTTTAAGAGAAACAGCTCATGATAAAGAAGGACATATTAGTTCATTTCAAGCTTTAATGTTAAGTGTTGCTGGTCGTGTTGGTGGTGGAAACATCGCTGGAGTTGCAGTTGCTATCACACTTGGTGGAGCTGGTTCTGTATTTTGGATGTGGGTTATTGGACTTGTTGGAATGGCAACAAGTTTCTTTGAGTGTTCATTGGCACAACTTTATAAAGAAAAAGATGGTATAGATTCTGGAGTATATAGAGGTGGACCTGCTTATTATGCAACTAAAGCATTAGGTCAAAGATGGTTAGGTGTTATCATTTCTATTTTACTTATGATTACATTTGGTTTTGCATTTAATGCAACTCAATCATTTATTATCTCAACTTCATTTGAAGCAACATTTGATATTCCTACTTGGATTTCAGGAATTGTTTTAACAATTGTTTTTGGACTTACAATTTTTGGTGGAGTAAAAAGAATTGCTAGAATGTCAGAAGTAATAGTTCCTGTTATGGCAGGAAGTTATTTACTTATTGCTCTTGTTGTTATTGTTTTAAATATAGGTGAAATCCCAGGTTTAATTAATATGATTATAACAGAAGCATTTAATCCAAGTTCTGCAATTGGTGGTGGTATTGGTGCTGTTATTTTACAAGGTGCAAAAAGAGGAATGTTTTCAAATGAAGCTGGTCTAGGTTCTGCTCCAAATGTTGCTGCAGTTGCTTATGTTGGACATCCAGTTCAACAAGGGATTGTACAATCATTTTCTGTATTTATTGATACAATTATTTTATGTTCTTGTACAGCATTTATTATTCTTTTATCAGGTGTTTACACTCCAGGTGAAGAAGGTGTTCAAGGTGTTTTATTAACTCAAAATGCCTTAATCGAACAAGTAGGACCATTAGGTGGTTACTTTGTTACAATCGCCTTATTCTTATTTGGATTTTCTTCAATGATTTATAACTATTATTTAGCTGAAAATAGTTTAAACTTCTTTAGTAAAGGAAATAAAACTGCCTTTAATATATTTAAAGTTATTTGTATAACTTTAATTATTTGGGGTTCATTTCAAGATTTAGGTTCAATTTTCTCATTTGCTGATTTATCAATGGGATTATTAGCAGTTATCAATATGACTGTAATTGCATTATTATATAAACCTGTTTTACAATTAATCAAAGGTTATGAAAGACAAGTAAAAGAAGGGAAAGTTCCTGTTCTTAGATATAATGATTACAATGAATTTAAAATCGATAAAGCTATTTGGAAAGAGATTGTTGATAATATTAACGATAAAAAATCATAAATAAAAAGTGTGAGTTAATTCTCACACTTTTCTTTTCAAGGAAAACAAGTGTTTAATAAAGATGGAATTCCATTTTTTATAATAATGATACCTTTTTTATGTATCATTTTTTGCGCATTTTTTATTAGTTCATACTATATGAAAGTCTCAGAAAAAAATTTTCAAGATGATGTGAAAATTCTAATTCAAACATATCCCAAAAAATATTTTAGTACCAAAGTAATACAAGAAGTTGTACAAGACAAAAAAGTAGTTTATGAAAAGAATAAATCAGATTTTTTATATTTTATAAAAGTTGTGACTTTATGTGTTTTGTGTTTTATGGCTTTATTTACTTTCCTTATGACTTCTATTGTAAAAGATATTGTCAACAAATACATGAGTAAAGTAAAAAATGAACAAAATAAATTAAAAAATCTAAATGAAACCTTATCTTCAAAAGTAGCTTTTGGAATAGAAGAAGGAAAAAGAAAAGATAAAGCAATCTTAGAACAATCAAAAATGGCAAAAGTTGGTTCAATGATTTCTATGATAGCTCACCAATGGAGGCAACCTTTAAGTGAATTGTCAGGTGTTTTGATGGAGTTAGAAACTGCAACAAGATTTAAGAAAGTCGATGAAAAACATATTTTAAATTCTATAGATAGAAGTAATGATATGATTGAATTTATGTCAAATACTATAGATGATTTTAGAAATTTTTATAAACCAGATAAGAAAAAAGAGTATTTTAATATAAGTGATGCTTGTAAAAAAGCTATAAATTTAGTAGATGCAACATTACATAATTTATCAATAGATTTAATATTTGATATAAAAAAAGATAAAAAAATATTTGGTTATCCAACAGAATATTCGCAAGTTATTTTAAATCTAATTAGCAATGCAAAAGATATATTAGTAGAAAAACAAATAAAAGACCCAAAGATTAATCTTACTATTACCTCAAGAGGTATGCAAAGCATAGTAACTATAAAAGATAATGCAGGTGGAATTGGTGAAGAAAATCTTGATTTGATTTTTGACCCTTATTATAGTACAAAAGATTCTTCTAAAGGAACAGGACTTGGTTTATATATTTCAAAATTGATTATTGAAAAAAACATGGGTGGTGAACTTAGTGTGCAAAATGATGAAGAAGGTGCTGTTTTTAAAGTAATAGTGTTAGGATAGATATGGATAATGAATTATTAAAAGAAAAATTAAAAGATATAAGTATTTTATGTGTTGAAGATGAAGATGGAATTAGAGAGTTTCTTGTAAGTACTTTGAAGTATTATTTTAAAGAAGTGTATGAAGCTAGAAATGGTTTAGAAGCTTTAGAAATGTATGAAGAATACAGACCTAAAATAATTTTAAGTGATATAGAAATGCCAAAAATGAATGGTCTTGATTTTGTAAAAAAAGTACGACAAAATGACATATCAACTTCTATTATTATGCTTACTGCTTATTCTAATGAAGAGTATCTTATGAATTTGATAAATTTAAATATTGACCATTTTATTTTAAAACCTTTAAATTCAAAAAAATTAAATGAAGCTTTGAATAAGTACATAGAAAGAAACTTTTCAGAGCAAATATCACTAAGTGAGAATTTAAAACTTGACTTATCAAAAAGAGAGTTGATTTTTGATGATTCTACAATAATTCCTTTACGAAAAAGAGAAAATGATTTTTTAAATCTTTTATATAAAAATAAAAATTCAATAACAACATACGAACAAATCGAGATAGAGTTATGGCAAGATAAAATTATGACAAGTCATGCTTTGAAGTCTTTTATAAAAGAGCTTAGAAATAAAATGCCAACAAATATTATTAAAAATATTTCACAAGCAGGATATATTTTAGAAAATTGAAAATATTAAATTTTTTGATATAATATTAAAAATTTCAAGAAAGATAGAGTATGCAGTTTTTTAAAACACATTGGAATAAAATCTTAATTTTGTGCTTTTCCATTGCAATAATATTTTTTGCCTTTTCATATATATTAGATATTAAAGGAAAGGAACTAGTTGATAAAAGTTTTAACCAATCTGTAATAGTCTTTGGTAGTGCAAAAGCTCTAAATGCTGTTATTTCACTAGCCCAAGGTACTGAGCTTGATTTGCCTTTTTTTACAGTTGCTATTGGGGAAGTTTTAGATCCTATAAATGACTTAATCGAACAATTCTCTTTAGTGATGCTTGCAAGTATGGTTTCCCTTGGTATTCAAAAAATCATGATGAATTTTGTAACTGCTGATATTTATAATTATATTTTGCTTTTTTCTGTGATTATTTTAAATTTTTGGATGTTTTATAGATTTACCAAAGATGATAGATTTAGAACACTATTTTTTAAAATCACAGTGATACTTATTTTCCTTCGTTTTGCAGTTCCTTTGATAGGTTTAGCCAATGATTTTGTTTATAACAATTTTGTAAAACAAGAATATAATATCCAAGAGTTAAATCAAGATATTGTAAAAGTCAAAGAAGATGTAAATGAAGTGACCAAAAATACAATAGAAAACAAAGAAGATAGTTCTTTTTTTACTAAAATCACAGAAAAATTTGACTCAAGTTATTATGATAAAAAAATAGAAGAGTATAAAAAAGCTGTGGATAAGTCAAGTGATTATATAGTAGCTTTAATTATCGCTTTTGTTTTTCAAACTATTCTTCTACCTATTATTTTCCTTTTTATTCTTTATCATTTTGTAAGAGGAATTTTTAATCTGGGGAAATAAGCTTTAAACTGTCCTTGTAAAATATTAAAATCTGTATCTTTTAAAAAGGACAATTTAATGATAGTATTCTTTTATATTTAAGATAAAAGGAATATTATGACAAATAGAATAAATTTAAAAAAATCAAATCCAACTATATTTAACAAAGTAATTGAATTAAATAATGAAGTTAAATTACTTATAAAAAAAGCAAATATAGAAGAGAGCTTTTTTCATCTTTTATTGTTAAGAGTTTCTCAAATAAATGGTTGTGCTTATTGTCTTAGAATGCATACTAAAGATGCACTTGATTGTGGTGAGAGTATAGAAAGAATAAGTGTCATACCTGCATGGAGAGAAACGCAATATTTCAACGAAAAAGAAAGAGCTAGTTTGTCTTTAGTTGAAGCTATAAGTAATATCACACAAGGACAAGTTCCCAATGAAGTTTATGAAGATGTAAAAGAGGTTTTAAACGAAGATGAAATTGCAGCTGTTGAATGGTCAGCAATCACAATGAATACATTAAATAGAATAGCAATAGCAAGTCGATATGAAGTTAAATAATAGTTAAAAGTTTTGTTGAGTTTGATTCTCAAAAAAAAGTAAAATGATGTTATGATTCTAAAAATTATTTTACACAAAGAGAAAAATTGAACTACAAAAAAGCATTACTTTTTCCATTTATTTTATTATTATTTATTGCTATTTTTTATAATTTTAAAAAAGAGATTAGTTTCTCTTTTTACCATTGGGAAAATAGCTATAATTTACAAAATAACCAAGAGAAACTTTATATAAAAGTTTTAGATATAAACTATTCAAATAAACTAGAAATAATAAAAACAAAATTTATAACTAAACCAACAAAAGGTTTTGTGCCTGTTATATATATCACAAATAAAGCTATGGGGCAGGAGCCTTTAAGTTTGATGGTAAAAAAGGTTTTAAATAACTTAAAAGATATACCTTATGCTTATGATGAAATACAAATTGATTGTGATTGGTCTCTTTCAACAAAGGCAAAATATTTTGATTTTTTAAGAGAAATAAAACTAAAAAGCAATAAAAAACTTAGTGTTACTATACGATTACATCAAATAAAATATGCAAAAAAAACTGGAATCCCACCAGTTGATTATGGAGTTTTGATGTATTATAATATGTCTGATATCGCAAATTTTAATACCAAAAACTCAATTTTAGATAATGATGTTGCAAGACAATATCATTATAATTTTGACATTTATCCCTTAAAATTAAAACTTGCCTTGCCTTTGTACTCTCAAGGTGTACAATTTAGAAATAAAAAAGCAATAGATATATTTGAGGGCTTAGAAAAAAAGGATTTTGCACAAAATTTTACTCTCATAAAGAAAAACTTTTATGAAGTAAATAAAAGCTTTTATTTTAAAGGTAGATACATCTATAAAGGGGATATTTTAAGGTTCGAAGATTCAAATTTTGAAGACTTAAAAGTAGCGATGGATGATTTTTTTGAGCTTGCAAAAAATCCTTTTTATGAGGTGATATTTTATACAATAAAATATAAAGACAAATATGATTTAAATAAATTAAAGTAAGAAGGAATATTTATAGTGTTTTTTAGAATAATATTTTTATGGGTGTTTTTGCACCACTTTTTGTTTGCCTGTGGAGGTGGCTTTTGGCCAGAGGATTATGAGTTTAAGTTTTTGCACAAAAGAGATTATGCTTTTTCCAATATACAAGATAATTTAAACTTCTCTTCTACATATAATAATATAGTTATGAACTCAGATAAAGAGGCAAAAAAAGAGAATCTAAAAGAGTGGCAAAAAGAGTTTGGAAAACAATACTCCCTCAAACAAATTGAAGAGTTTTTATATGATGGAAAAAATCTTTCATCAATAAAAAATAAACAGATAATAGATTATATAGATTTTGTAAATTTACAAGCACCTTTTGTAACTTCATGGAGAAACTATTATTTAAAGTATGGATATAAGGGCAGAAAATTAAAAGAATCAGATGTTGATTTACTAATAAATAAAGCTATATCAAATATACAAAGTACAAAATCAAAATATTTAAAACAAAGATACTTCTTTTTAGCATTAAGACTTGCACACTATTATAATAAAGATAATGCATATTCAATTTATACTGCAAATAAAAATTTATTGCAAGGAAGTGATTCTATTGTAAAAGATTGGATTCAGGGTTTATATGCTGGGATTTTGATAAAAAATGGTGAAAATGTAAAAGGTGTTTATGAATTCACTAAGTTATTTGATAAGTCTAAGTCAAATTGGTATTTGGCATTTTATAATTTTAACGGAATTAAAACAGACAAGGATTGGAATGATTTAGTCTCTATGGCAAAAGATAAAGATGAAAAAATCAAATTTCTTACTCTAAGAGCTTTAGATGCAAATGCAAATATTGTAGAAGAGCTTAAAAATATCGCAAAAATTGATGTTAATTCAAAAAATTATGACCTATTATTATTTAGAGAAGTTTTAAAATCACAAGACTTTTTTAATATTTATCCACAAGATTCATATTATGAAGTTAAACCTAAAAATATAGATAAATATACTCCTTTGGTAAATTATTTACAAACTGTATCAAAAGATAATATGTACACAGTTGATTTAGCTTTGGCATATTTCTCTTTTTATAAAGGAGATATCTCTTCTTCAAAAGATTACTTAGAAAAAGCATACAAAGAAGTAAAAGGTGATGATATTCACGAATTAAATGCTTTAGGCTATATCATTTATTTAAACGGCTTAAAAACTATTAATACAGATATTGAAAATAATATTGCAACTAGACTTGATAAACTGATGACTCAAAAGTGTAATAAGGACTCAATATTTAAATATACATTTTACAAAGTTAAAGATTTGTATAAAGAAAAAGGTGATGAGTTTAAATACTTTATTGCTTCAAACTACAGATACCTAAATATCAATAGTATAAATTTAGAAAAGTATCAAAAAATAGAAGCTCTAAAAAATAAAAAAGATAAATCTGGCTTAGAAAAATATATGCTAGAAAAGATTATCTTTAAGTATAAAGATTTTGATAAATCTTTACAAAAAGCCTATTTTAGTATTTTGATGAATAACTTAGAATTTGAAAAATTACTTAAAGAGTACCCTGATAAGTTAAATTATAAGTTGAGATTTAATATTTTTAATAACTTAATAGCTGGGAATAATAGAAGAGTATCTCCTACACAAATTACTTTGAAAGAGACTTTGGAAAAAATAATAAAAATCAAAGAGAATTTAAAGAAAAATCCAAATGATGCTATGAGTAATTATTTGTATGCAACTGCCTTGTATAACTTAAGTTATTGGGGGAATTCAAACTCTCTTACAACAGTTTATAGAAGTTCATACTCATTTAAAGAAAAAGAGTTGGAGTTAAGAAAAATAAACCTGTCAAACAAATATCTTTACAGAGCACTTGAAAACTCTACAAATAAAGAGTTTAAAGCAAAAGTAACATATATGTTAGCAAAAAATGAACTTACCTTGTATGATATTAAAAATGCCACAAAAAGTGAATACAATCAAGAAATAAGTTATAGAACTGACAATTGGTATTCGTTTGGATATGATTTTAAAAATATTCAAAGATATATGGTAAGTGGATATGGAAAATATTTTGATAAATTAAAAAATGATTTTGATGATACTTCTTATTATCAAGAGCTTATTAAAGAGTGTTCTAATTTAAGAAATTATCAAAGCACTTTAAAAAAAGTATATGACAAAGATGCTCTTGGGATTTCACTAACAGATCTTGAAAAAGAATTAAGTACTATGTATAAACAAAAAAAGACTCGTATTGCAAATAAGTATAATACAATCTTTTTTTGGAAGTTGATGGTTCAAGAACCAATCACAAATAAAACAGTTGAAAGCTATAACAATATCGCATATTATTTAGAAAAACTACATAGAGAAGAGTACTCTGTATTATTGTTAGAAAAGATATTAGAAAAATATCCAAATAGAGTTGTGGCTTATTATAATCTTGGTGATGCATATTGGTCACACTGGAAAAAAGACAAAGCTAAAAGTGCTTATAAAAAGTATATTGAACTTATGATAAAAGAGGGAAAAGAGAAGAAAATACCTAAAAAAGTAAAAGATAGAGTAGATATAAAAGATTAATTTTAAATCTACTTATTCTTCTTTTTTATTTTAAAAAGAAGAATACCTTTACCAGCATTTATTCTTAAATCATAGAGAGAATCTTTTTCTACAATAAATAAACTTTTTATAAAAAGTCTTATTTTTATATTTTCATTTTCCATATCAAAAATAGCTTTTTGATAGTTTGTCTTATCTAAATATTCTACTTTATCTTTGCGTAGTTCTTTTACAATAGCTTTTAAATCAAATTTAAAAATTTGCTTTTCTATGTTGATTGTCAATATGGAATTTTGCATAGAATAATTCAAAGACTTTGCTCCAAATTGCATAGATTTCTTAAGGGAATTAAATACTAAATCAGCCACATAATCATAACCTGTAGTTCTTATAGCAATGTTATTAAGAGAAATATTTTTTAAATATTTCGGTTGTAATAAAGTATATTTGTTTGTATATTGCACATTGATATATTTCAAAGCTTCTTCTTTAGATGATATATTTTTATCAAATAGTTTACTAAGAGCATTTTTACTTATATCTTTATTTACAAGATACTTGATTGTTTCACTGATTGCAATTTTTTGGGATGTGGGAAGCTCTTCTTTAGTAGCTATTACTTTATTATTTATATACATATTATTTTTGATCAATATAGTTTTAAGTCGATTAAGCTGAGAATTTATTGATATATCTTTAGCATTAAATGGACTAATTGATGTTACTAGGCTTAATAAAAAAAGTGAAATAAGAGCATTTTTTATACTAAAACTTTTTTTAATAAGTTCATATAAAAATAAATATGTAAACCAAATACTACACATGATTAATAAATATCTCAATACTGTAAATCCGTATTGTTCTACTCTTGTATAAATTGCTATATTTAAAAAAACTATAGGAACTATCATCAAATAGATGAAATATTTGTTTAAAAAGTTACTTATTTTATTGTGATTGTTTAATCCTACAAGTAAACTTTTTAATAAAATACCAATAGTCAAAAAAAGACATATAATGGTAGATAATTCACCTTTAGGTAACTCTTGTAAAAATATAATCTTTGCAAAATAAATATAAAGAATAGAAGCATAAATCAAAATTATTGGTGATAAGATATTTTTAATAAGTAGCAAAAATGCATTATCATATTTAAAATTTATAGTATTTAAAAAGTCATCTTTTAATATATTAGATAGGGCAAGAAGTGGAAATAAAACAGTGAAAATTGTTATTGCTATATCATAGTGATAAAGTTTATTAAAATGCATGTTAAATAGATATATTAGTGTGAAAATTATTGATTCAATTCCAGCAAATAATATGAGTGAGCTAAGTAGGGCAAAACTAATAGTTGAAAGTAATACTAGGTTGAATAATAAAATATCTTCATTGGAAGAATTTCTAAATAAAAAAGGTGCAAAACTTAAAAGTAAAAGAGTGCTAAGGAAAAATATAAATTCTGATTGAGTATATACAAATACACACAAAAATACAGCTAAAAAAGACAATACCCATACAATAGTTTTATATAATATAGATAATCTTTTTTTATAAAAAAATAGATGTATAGAAACTGAAATAATCATCATAAATAATGAATAATAAAATTCAGATGTTAAAGTAGTTCCTTTATGATTACCGTAAATTCCTAAGAATAGAGTAGTTCCCATAAATATAAATATTGAGGGGAACTTTGAAAATATATCCTTAGAGAACTGATTTTTTAACTTATGTACCAATGCCAACTTATTTTGCCTTTTCTATATTTGCTTTTTCATACCACTGTTTTGCAAGTTCTGAATTGCTTGTTATTGAACCTTTTCCTATTTCATATATTTTTGCTATGTATTTAGCTACATCTTTGTTTTTATCTAGTTCATATGATTTTTTATAGTACTCTAAAGCTTTATTCATATCTTTTTTTAGTATTTGTATATAACCTTCTTCATAATATTTAGCCATATAAACATAACAAACCCCTTCTCCTAAGGCAACACATTTTTTAAAATAGTCTATTGCTATAGCGTGATCTAATGTTTGACGATAGTATATTCCAAGTGTCATATAGGCTAGTGGATAACCCAATTTTGCTGATGCTTTATAATAATACATAGCTTTTCTATTGTCTATTTTACCAAACATTCCTGATTCATACATTTTTGCTATGAAATACTCTTTACCACCTGGTTTTTTGTTTTTTTCAATTTTATCTGCTTGTGCTAAAATAAGACCACTTTTTACATCACCTAGTTTGATGGCTTGATTTAGATAATTTCTAGCAAGTTTATTATCATTGATTTTATTTTGTTCATACAAATCTCTAAGAGTTAAGATATTTTTTTCTTTTATCTCTTTTGTTTCTATTTCTTCTCTTAGTTTTGTATACTCTTTATATAAAATAGGAGATTTACCAATGGCATTTCTTAGTTTAGATATAAGATATGGTTTGTTACTATTTAAGATAATTTTTTGCCATTTTCTATTTACTACTGCCACATCAGGGTCATAATAGCCATATGTATCTCCAGATGAAAAGGGACTAGTAGATTTCTTTTTAAAAGGTTTTATTACTAGTTCTATCATGGCATTTTCATTGCCTTTTTTTGCTAACTCATTTAATATTTTCATTGCTTTTTCTTTATCTCTATTGTTAAATAAATAATCAGCCAAAGCTCTTTTTGATTCGTTGAGGTTTAAAAGTTTTTTTTCTAAAGCAAGATATGCATCTTTATATTTTACATTTTTTAGATAAATCTCTAAAAGCTCTTTTGTGGCATCATAACTATCTAATAAAGCAGCTTTTTGTAAAAACTCAACGATTAGGTCTTCATTTTGTGTTGTTTTATATGGTTGAATTGTTTCATAAATCTTAGCTTTATTATAATAATATGAGATAGCTTTTGTATCATCAAGTTTTGTTACATCTGTAGTATCTATTTTTAAAGCTTTTTCATAAAACTTTTTACCTTCATCAGCTTTATATTTTTCATAAAAAAAATCAGCAGTTACTACAAGTAAATTATAATCATCTAAAGCATATATCTCATCTGCTTTTTCTTTGGCTTTTTTCATATCATATGTATTATATAAAGCATCTAGTTCTAAAATCTTATCAAGATCAGGTGCTTTAAAATTTAGTTGTTTTATAAGCTTACTTGATAATCTTGCCCTTATAAGTCTTTCGTATGATGTAGTTTTAGTATCTAATAAATACTTAGTATATAAACCAATTAGCCTTTGTTCTTTCGCACTTTTAATAGTATCATCAAAAATTTTCTTTATCTCTTTGTTATTTGTTACTTCTTCAAGTACTTGCTCAGTTGTTACATATGTATCAATCAACATATATACAGCTTCTTTGTTTCCAAGTTTAATGGCTTTATTTAAAAGTACTATATATTTTTTCGTACCATCAATAAACATATCTTGGTATTTACCATAAATATTTGCAAAAGCGATAATATCATTAGAGTTCTTACTTTTTAATACTAAATCATACCACTTTGTATACAAATCAACTCCCTCTTTTGTTTGAGGAAATAAGTAGATTTTATTTAACTCAATCATTGCTTGTACATCTTTTTTATTTGCTTTTTTTATGAGTGTTTGTTTACTTTGTACTTCTGAAGCATTAGCATATGTTGTTATTATAAATATATTAATAAGTATAAAAAATAGTATTCTCATTATTTAGCCCCTAGTTTTTTTAGTGTATTTTTTGCCTTGTTAATATTTGATTTTCTAAGCCATTGTTTTGCTAATTCTAAATTCTTTTTCACACCAGCTCCACCTGCTAAGTATATTTGACCAATATTATTAGCTGCATAATCATTTTTATTTATACTATATGCTTTTTTATAGTATTTTATGGCTTGGCTTAGATTTTGTTTTGTATCCAAACCTAAGTGATGGTAATAACCTACATAGAAATAACAACTAGGATTATCAAAAAGAGTGCATCTTTGAGTATATTTCATTGCTTCTTTGTAGTTCTTTTGCTCATGATATATTATTCTTAGTTTATCTATTGCTCTTGAAGATCCTGCATTAGCTGCTATTTCATAATATTCTATAGCTTTTTTTATATCTTTTGATTTGTAAAAAGAATAAGCCAAATCATTTATTGCTGAAATCTTTCCTTCACTTGCCAGTTTTTCAAGTATTTCATTAGATTTTACTTTATCTCTTTTATCAAATATATAAAAATTTGCCAAATCATTACTACTTTTTTCATCTCCTAATTTAGAAGCTGTTTCTAGATATTTTTCTGATAGTTTTTTATTTTTTCTTTTATAATAATTAGATAATTCTCTTAGTGTGTAGATATTTTGTTCTTTTATCTCTTTTTCTTCTAGTTTTTCTCTTAAATCTTTATATATATCATAGGTAATTATATTGTTTGAGATTGTAGTTCTTAGTTTAGATATCAAATAAGGTTTATTATCATTTATAATAAATTCTTGCCATTTTAGAGCTCCTTTTGAATCATCAAGTAAATAGTTAGTATTTTTTGGTATTGGCTTTGCGACTATTTTTATATTTGGATCTTCATATACTCCTTTTGCTGCAACACTTAGAATTCCCAAAATTCTTTCTTCTGAATCAGTAAGTTTTTCCTTTGAATCTCTTTTAATATCGTATCTAAATCCATTTCTTGGTTTCGTTGCTAGAGTTGCTATTGCATCAGCATTACCTTTTTTTGCTAACTCTTCTAAAAGTTGAATTCCTTTTGTTTTATTTATATACTCATAAAAAAAATCTGCTAGTGCTCTTTTTGATTCATTTAGTTTTAATGCTTTTTTCTCAAAAGCTAAATAGTCATCTAGATATTTTTTATCTTTTAGATATTTTTTTAAAAGATATCTTGTGGCAAGATACTTATCTTTTAAAGCAGCCTTTTTTAAATTTTTTATATCCATAGTGCTATATTCATTTGATTTTTTGATAACTATATCTTTTGGGTTTACTTTTTTAACTATTCTTTCATAGAACTTCTTTGGTTTTTCATAATTGTCAACTACACGGCTAAAGTCCATATCATTTTTATATTGATTAACAAAAATAATTGCCGCATTTTTATTGCCAAGTTTATCAGCTGCTTCTAAAAGGTCTATATATTTTAACTCACCATTTATAAACATACTTTTGTATTCATTATATACTTTTGCAAAGCTCAGTAGATCTTTTGAACTCTTATTTTTTAATACAAGGTTATACCACTTTTTATAAAACTCAAAACCCTCTTTTGTTTGAGGGAATAAATATATTTTATTAAGCTTAATCATAGCTTGGATATTTCCCTTATTTGCTTTTTTGATAAGTGCTTCTTTACTTGATATTTCTGAAGCATTTGTATAAGTTGTAAATATAAATAGATTAATTAATATAAATAAAATTATTTTCATTTCTTATTTTCCATTCTTTTTAGTGTTTTTTTTACTACTTTCATTGAGTAAGTCTTCATATGTCTGTACTTTTTTTGGTACAACTTTTTTATACCAATTCTTACCTTCTTTTTCATTTTGATAGATATCTTCAAGAGCAGAATATGCTCCTGAACTTCCTAATTCAGAAGCTTTTTTATAGTATTTTATCGCCTTTTTTTTGTCTCTTTTTACGATTTTCCCAATTTTATAAGTTCCGCCTAATCTATAAAGTAAGTTTGCATTTTTATCTTCTATTGCTTTATTGATATAAATTTCGCCTTGTTCTTGATTATAAGTAGGACAATCAGGACAAATGTAATAAACAATAATATCTTCTAAAGCACTTTTATCACCATTTTCATATGCTTTTTTATAGTAGTATAAAGATTTATTTACATCTTCTTTTGTATTACCTGATGGTGCATAACTATATGCAGTTCCCAACTCTTTATAAGCTTTTATATCGCCTTGTTTTATGAGTTCATTGTATATTGCTATTCTTTTTTTAGATTCTTTCTTATCGTAGTAGTTATACTTATTCGCAAGAAGATATTTACTTTCAACATCGCCAAATGAAGCAGCTTTTTGTAAATAAGGTATTGCCTCATCTTTTTCGATATTAGTGCTAAATTTTGTATTTTTGGCTAACTCTTTGAGTACAGTGATATTATTGTTTTCAATTTGTTTTTGAATGATTTTGTTTTTAAACTCAATATCTTCTCTATAAACAAGATATGGTTTTAACATCTCTTTTAAATAGACTTGATCACTATTTAAAACAAAGTTTTTCCACTTATCGATGAGGGCATCTTTTTCAGGATTAAACTCTTTACTTTTATAACTTCGTGCTAAACTTATAATAGCTTGGCTATTATTTTTTTGTGCTAGTTCATTTAAAAGTGTATCACCTTCAGTGATTCGATTTTGTTTATAGTAAAAGTCTGCCAATGCTCTTTTTGATTCATTTAGCTTTAGAATTTTTTGTTTTAAATCAAAATATGCTTGAGTATTTTTTTCTTTTACAAAGATTTCCAATAGTTGTTCTGTTGCTTTATAATTATCTAACAAAGCAGCTTTTGTAAGATGAAATATGATTTGTTCTTTGTATTTATGTTTTGAGGTATCAATTATTTTATACTCATTTGCTAAGTTAAAATGTGCAAGGGAATCTTTATCATTTAGTTTTACAGCTTTTTCAAGGTATGCTTTTGCTCTGTACCATCTTGCATCATCAAATAGTACATTTGCCATACCTGATATAAGTTTTGGATTATTTGAATTTATTGTATCTTTTATTATCTCATTGTATTCAAGACCTTTTTCTCTTGGATGTAAATATATAAGATGTGTATAAAAAAGCTTATCATTTAGTGATAATGAATTAAAATACTCTTTATTAGTCTTTGTGATTACTTTTTCTATCTTCTTCGCTTCATCTTTTTGACGAGTAAATAGATATATATTATGAAGTGTTATGAGTTTATCTTGATTCTTTTCTTTTATGATTTTTTCTGATATTTTTTTGAGTTTGTCATATTGCTTGTTTCGAATAAGATGAGAAGACAATTTGTATAAAGCTTTTTGACTTCCTAAATCTACAGCAGCTTCTAATATTTTTTCATATTTTTCATCTGCGTTTATAAACATCTTTTCATATTTAGTAAAGATAGGATAAAACTCCATAATATCTTCAGCATTATTGTTTTTTAAAACAAGAGGGTACCATTTATTGTATAACTCTAAGCCTTCTTTAGTCTCAGGAAATAAATAGACTCTATTTAACTCTATCATAGCTTTTATATCACCCTTATTTGCCTTTGATATAAGAGTATTCTTTTGCGTTGTTGGTATGATTGTAGAGTTAGTTTCAAGATTATTATTTGCACAACTTGCGAATAATAATACTATTAAGAATAAACTTATAACTTTTATTTTATTCATTATTTTCCTTCATCTCTTGAAGCACTTTATTTGCTTCTTTTGTATTTGCTTTTTTTAACCAATATTTCGCAAGTGTTAGGTCTTTTTTTACTTCACCATCTCCATCTTTATAGATAAGACCTATATTATAAGCAGCTGTTTCTTCATTTGCTAAATTATATGATTGGGTGAAGTAATAAATAGCTTTTTTCACATCTTTTTTCACTCCATTTCCTGTAGTATAAAGCCAACCTAGATTAAAGTTATATTTAACTATACCTTCATCTACTAATTTTTGGGCATAGAATTTAGCTTTTTTATAATCAATTAGTTCCTTAGTACTTTTACAACTTTCACACATAAAAATACGAGCTAATGTTTCCGTAGAACTTCTATCTCCTAAAGAAGAGGCTATTTCATAATATTTTACTGCTTTTGTTTTATCTTTTGAAGTTAAATCATAATGTAAAGCTGTTTTAATTGCAGCAGTTCTATCTCCTTTTATTGCTAATTCTTCTAAGGTTTTTATAGCAAAAAGAATGTCTTTTTTTGTATTTTTTTGTCGATATACTTTTATAAGCTCATAAGTACTACTTACATCACCAAAATTCACGGCTTTTTGTAAGTACTCAATCGCTTTTATTGGATTAGAGTTTTTCAAATCTCTATATAATCTTCTAAGAGTAAAAATATTGTCATTTTTTAAATCAATATTTGTAATAGCATCTTTTACTTTATCAAATGATTTACTATCTTTGTATTTATAAGAAAATAGAACTTTTTTAAATCTTTTTTGTAAAGCTGGGTTATTACTATTTAAAATATACTCTTGCCATTTTTTTGTATCTTCATCTCTTTTGAGGTCTGGTTGATAGGTATAAGGAACTCTTGTAGCTAAATGAACTATTGACTCTTCATCTCCATTCATCGCAGCTTTTGTATAGTAGTTTTCGATTTTATCATCAGGAGTAAAAAAACTTCCACTTGATGAGTTTGCCAATATTCTATTTCCTTGAGTTGTTTTACTTAACTTCTCAATCAAAAGTTCATAATCATTTTTAAAATATTTTTCTTTTGAATATACTTTTAATAATTTGCCATATGCTTCACTTTGTCCATATTTAATTGCTTCTTTTAGATTTGAAATTATCTCTTCTTGATAATCTTTATACTTCTCATCTTTTCCACTTAAAACTCTATGTTGAGAAGCCATTTTGTCATATAAATTTGCATATTCTAAATATGTATCTGCATCATCATTTTTAAGAGAAATTGCTTTTTTGAAAAATAGTTTTGATTTTTCATACTCTCTTCTAATTTTCAAAATATTAGCTGTTGTAACAATTTTTTCATATTCATTAGATGCTAAGATATCATTAAGTATTTTACTTACTTCCTCTTTTTTTAAGTTACGGAAATTTTTAAATCTCAAGAATTTTTTAGTAACAGGTATTGAATAACCTTTTTGTACTATTATAGTCTCTATTTTTTTTACATCTTTTTCTTTATTCATATTTAAATACAAATCATAAATCTTTGTCAAATCTTCTTTTGAAGCATTTAATAAAATTTTTGATTGGGTATCTTTTATCTTTTTATGGTCATAATCATATAGATATATTTGTAAAAGTTTAAATAAAGGCTTCTTGAACTTTTCATTTGCTGCTGCTTCTAAAAGGGCTACATACTTTTCTTTTCCACTTATAAACATATCTTTGTATTCATAAAAAACTTCTGCAAAAGCCATAATATCGCTTGAATTTTTACTTTGTAAGACAAGTGGGTACCATTTATTATAATAGTCAAATCCCTCTTTTGTTTCTGGGAAAACAAATTTCTTATTTAATTCAATCATTGCTTTAATATCACCCTTATTTGCTTGTGATATTAGTTCTTTTTTGTTTGATTTTATACTTAATTGTGTTTTAGCCAAGGGTAATTTATTTGAACACCCAGTTAAAGTAAGTAAAATAATAGTAATTGAAAATAATAATAATTTCATTGTTTTCCTTTGTTAATATAAATCTGCTGATATTATTATAATTGTTCTTAGAAAAATATTTTGAACGACTTTTTTGGATAAAGAATAGTTAAATTCGCACTTTATAATAATGATTTTACTTTTATTTTTTAATTAAAAAAAATTATTTTTTCTACTCTTGTGGTTATTCAAGTGTTTCTTTCTTTATTATATAGTTTAAGAAGTATCATAAAATTACCCCATTACTTTATAGGGAACAAAACTTATAAAATAAGTCCTTTTTCTTATACTTTTACTTCTTGGATTGACTTATAATCTTCATAAATAAAATAAAGGATTATTATGAAATCAGATAGATATAAAAGAGGTTGGGAGAAGTTAAAAGAAGTAGATGGCAGTGCAGGGGAAAAGGTAATTGAGTCATTGAAAGATATTGCCCCAGAGTTTGCAGATTTGCTTATTGAGTTTCCTTTTGGAGATATTTACACAAGAGAAAAATTAGATTTAAAGTCAAGAGAAATTGCAACTATTGCAGCACTTACAGTTATGGGAAATGCATCAGCACAGTTAAAAGTGCATATTCATGCAGGACTAAATGTGGGTTGTACTAAAGAAGAGATTATAGAAGTGATTATGCAAATGGTAGTTTACGGAGGTTTTCCTTGTGCTTTAAATGCCCTGTTTGCTGCAAAAGAGGTATTTAATGAAAATTGATATTAAAATAAGAGTAAATATTTTTATGCAAAAAAAAGTATAATTAATCATGATTATTACCTTACCCAATTATATTTTTGAAAATAAAGATTTATATCAAATAATACATGATGATAGTGTTATAGTAGCAAAGTCATCAACATATAAAAAAGATAAAATCTCTTTAAGAAACAGTATGCATTTAGCTATTTTATTAATAAGTGGTGGAAAAATCTTACATCTTAATGATGATGACATAAGTATAGATACTAGTGATATAGTTTTTCTATCTCAAGGCAATTATTTTATGGGTGAAATTCTTGGAGATAGAAATGACTTTGAATCTATATTGATATATTTTGATGACGAATATGTTTTTAATTTTATAAAAAGATACAATATTACTATTGATACACTCGCACAAAATGGAATTTTATCTTTTAAAAGAGATGAATTTATAAATAGTTGTGCTCAAACAATAAATCAATATTTTTTAACAAATATAGATAATAGTCTTGACTTAGTAAAGTTAAAACTTGATGAAATTTTTTTATACTCCCTTTCAAAAGATAAAGAAAAATTTACAGCTTTTTTAAATAAGATAGTACAAACTAAATCTTCACGGATAAAATATATTTTAGAAGAGAATCTTGATATCATAAATAATATTGATGATATGTGTAAACTCACAAGGCTTAATTCAAAAGCCTTAAGAAAAGAGGTAAATAGACTTTATAATCAAAATCCTAAAGAGTGGTTAGATGAAAGAAGGCTCTCTTTTGCTGTTCTGCTACTTAAAAATACTCAAAAAAGTGTCTCTCAAATAGCAACTTCATGTGGATATTCAAGTGTCTCTTGGTTTATAATACAATTTAAAAAATATTATAAAACTACCCCTTTATTCTATAGGGAACAAAACTTATAAGATAATCATCTTTTCTTATACTCTAAACTCTCAAATTTATTTATAATACTCAAAATTAAAAAAGGAGTTTTTTTAATAAAGTTGTTTTCTATTTAATAAATTTATTCATTTAGAAAGCCTAGCTTAATAGAGGCGTGATACAATCTTATTAAAAAACATAAAGGTATATTAATTAATGATTACTAAAAAACAAATCTTTGTCATGTCAGCAACAGCAGGAATTAGTGTTGCAAATATCTATTATAATCAACCAATTTTAAATGATATTGCAAAGGACTTAAATGTAAGTCATCTAGCAGTAGGAAATCTAACTACATTTTCCCAAGTTGGGTATGGTTTGGGACTATTTTTTGTAAGTCCACTTGGTGATAAGATGGATAGAAAAAAACTAATTATTATTTTACATGTTTTATTAGGTCTATCTTTACTTGGACTTGCATTTATAAGTAATATTTTTGTTTTATATATTTTAAGTCTTATGGTTGGTTTATTTGCAGTTTCTGCTCAAGTTGTTATTCCAATGGCAGCAGCTATGAGTGGAAAAGATAAGGGTAGGATTGTAGGAACTATCTTTAGTGGATTATTAACAGGAATATTATTAGCAAGAACTTTAAGTG
The DNA here is from genome assembly GCF_048571125.1 of Arcobacter siniprincipis (SeqCode). Taxonomy (NCBI): domain Bacteria; kingdom Pseudomonadati; phylum Campylobacterota; class Epsilonproteobacteria; order Campylobacterales; family Arcobacteraceae; genus Arcobacter; species Arcobacter siniprincipis (SeqCode). The sequence goes on from NZ_CP182343.1 coordinate 1,199,325, forward strand.
GATATATTACTGATTGGTTTGATAATTGGCATGTTATATTTGGTTTTTCTGCTATTTTGGTATTTTTAACAATAATCTTCATTTCAAGGACTTTGCCAAGTATGGAATCTCATTTCCAAAATAGTTATTTTTCACTTTTAAAATCATCAATTTATCAGTTAAAAAGATTTTCACTACTTAGAAGAAATACCTTATTGATTGCAGTTTCATTTGGAATTTTCTGTTCTTTTTGGACAACTTTAACTTTCAAATTAAGCCAAGCTCCTTTTAATTATGATAGTGACATTATTGGACTATTTGGTATACTAGCAGTAGCAGGTGCCTTATTAGCCCCTTATATTGGGAATATATCAGATAAGATAAATGGAAATGGAATTAAACTGATTTCTATATTGATGATAATACTTAGTGTAATTATAATTAAAGTATTTGATACAAATTTATATGCTTTTATTGTGGCAACTCTACTTTTAGATATAGGATTTCAAGCAATTCAAATCAATAATTTATCTCAAATTTATGGCTTAGATGAAAAAGCACATAGTAGAATAAATACAGCCTATATATCTGCGATGTTTGTGGGTGGTTCAATTGGAACTTTTATTGGAGTACTATGTTGGGAAAAAGGTGGTTGGGATCTTGTAACTTTGCAATTATTAACTCTAGCAATTATCTCTTTAGGGATAATTGTATATAGTTACATGAATAAAAATGTAGTAATAGCTGTTAATTAATAAAGGATAAAAATGTTTATAATAAATTTAACTTATATAAAACCACTAGATGAAGTAGATACTCATCTTGAAGCCCATATAAAATATTTAAAAGAGCAATATAAAGAAGGTAACTTTATAGCTTCAGGAAGAAAAATTCCAAGAAATGGTGGAGTGATACTTTCAAAACTTGATTCAAAAGAGAAGTTACTAGAAGTTCTATCCCAAGATCCATTTAAACTTGTAAATGTCGCAAATTATGAAATAATAGAGTTTGTTCCAAGTATGACATTAGATGAATTTGAAAATTTGAAAGAAAATGTAAATGAATAATATTAGCATTTTAGGTAGTGGTTGGTTAGGTTTTCCATTAGCCCAAGTATTATCAGAAGAATTTTCTGTAAAATTATCTACAAGTACAAATGAAAAAATTGATAGATTAAGAGGTGAAAATATCACTCCATTTATTGTGGATACTACTAATTTAAATGATGAGGTTGATAAGTTTTTATGTTCAGATATTTTGATTATAAATATACCTTCAAAAAATATTGATGGATTTAAAGAGTTGATAAAACATATACTCAATTCAAATATCAAAAAAATTGTTTTTATTAGTTCAATTTCAGTATTAAAAGATGAAACAAGTCCTTTAATTGAAATAGAAAATCTATTTAAAAAGACAAATCTCAAAATAACAATTTTAAGATTTGGAGGACTTATAGGATATGGAAGAAATCCTGCAAAGTTTTTCCCAAACGGCAAAGTTGTAAAAGATGCAAATACACCTGTAAATATGATACATAGGGATGATTGTATTAGTATAATAGGAAATGTAATTAAACAAGATATTTTTGATGAAACTTTTAATTGCGCTGCTCCTTCCCATCCCACAAAAAAAGAGTTTTATACCTATTGTGCAAAAGTATCAGGTTTACCTGTTCCAACTTTTGATTCAGGGAAAAATGAAAGCAATAAAAAAATAGTAAAGAGTGATTTGCTTGTATCAAAACTAAATTATAAATTTATTCATGACGATTTGATGAAAATAGTATTTTAAAAAGGAAAAATCATCTTGACCTATGTAGTGCCAAATTATTTTATTGAAAATAAATATAAAAATCTTTTAAAAATAGATGATTTATTGTGTTTAAATTATATTACTAAAACACAAAACTCCAATGTATATGCTAGAACAACAATGCATAGTATTGGTATAGTACTTGAAGGTTCAAAAGTTATTCATCTAAGTAATGAAGATATTAATATACAAAAAACAGATATATTTTTTCTTACTCAAAATAACTATTATATGAGTGAAAGATTGGTTAATGATTCTAAATACAAGTCATTATTAGTATATTTTGATGATAAATTTATTTTTAATTTTATAAATAAATATAATATTCAAATCAATACAAAAGATGAAGAGAGTACAGTAAAGGCAAGTTATAAAAGTGATAAATTATTTGAAAATAGTGTACAAACTTTTCAAGAATATTTAAAAGTTGATTTCAATGAAAATCTTTTAAAACTTAAAATTGAAGAGATATTTCTACAAGCAATAAAACACAATGAAAAGCAAATGTACTCTTTTTTTAACTCAATTTTAGCTACAAGTCAAGATAGAATCAAATATATACTAGAATCAAACATTGATCTTATCCAAACCCTTGATGATATGTGTAAAATCACAAGATTATCAGAAAATAAAATTAGAAGATATATTAAAAAAGAGTTTAACCAAACTCCAAAAATATGGCTTGATACAAAAAGATTAGAAAAAGCAGTTTTACTTTTAACTACTACTAATAAAAGCATCTCAGATATATCTACAACTTGTGGATACTCTACTGTTTCATGGTTTATTTCTCAATTTAAAAAATATCACAAGCAAACACCTAAAGAATTCCGACATAAAATCTAAGATTTCTTGTACATATATATTTTAAACTTTTGTAAAATACTTATAGATTTACAAAAAGGAAGAGTATGAAAAAAATATGTATTGGATTAATCTTTAGTGTTGGTTTGTTATTAGCCCAAGGTTTTACTTTAAGTAGTAATGATATACAAGGACAACTTTCAAATGAACAAGTTTTTAATGGCTTTGGTTGTACTGGAAAAAATATCTCTCCACAACTTTCTTGGAAAGATGCACCTAAAGGAACAAAATCTTTTGCAATAACTGCTTATGATCCTGACGCTCCAACAGGAAGTGGTTGGTGGCATTGGGTAGTTTTTAATATTCCAAAAGATAAAACAAGTTTAGAAAAGGGTTTTGGAAATAAAGAGTATTCAAATATCATTCAAAGTGTGACTGACTATGGTAAAACTGGCTTTGGTGGTGCTTGTCCTCCCATTGGAGATAAGGCTCATAGATACATTTTTACAGTGTATGCTTTAGATATAGATAAACTTGATTTAAATAAAAATGCATCAGCAGCTTTAGTTGGATATATGATTAATGCCCATGCAATAGAAAAATCATCAATTATTGCTTATTATGGGAGATAATATATGAAAGAATCAAACAGTTGGAATGCAAATAAATATAAAGAACATGCAAATTTTGTATCAAATTTGGCATTAGGGGTAGTTGAATTACTAAATCCAAAAGAGGGTGAGAAAATTTTGGATTTAGGTTGTGGTGAGGGAACTTTGGCTTTAGAGATAAAAAAATCAAAAGCTGAAGTTATTGGTATAGATTTAAGTGAAGATATGGTTGAAAGAACAAAATCTAAGGGAATAATAGCAAGTGTTGGAAGTGCTACTGATTTGGATTTTGAAAATGAGTTTGATGCAGTTTTTTCAAATGCTGCATTACATTGGGTAAAGAATAGTGAACTTGCAATTGATAAGATAAATAAAGCATTAAAAAAAGAGGGTAGATTTGTAGCTGAATTTGGTGGCTATGGTAATATCAAGAGTCTAACTGATGCTATGCAAGAAGTTTTTGATAAGTATCCTTCCTGGGGAGAATTTAATAATCCTTGGACTTTTTTAAGTGATACAGAGTATAAAACGCTTTTGGAAAATAATGGTTTCATTGTAGAATATATAGAACTAATACCAAGACCAACACCAATTGATGATATCACAAATTGGTTAGATATATTTGCAAATGGCATAACAAAAAATTTAAAAGATGAGCAAAAAGTATTATTTAAAGAAGAAGTAAAAAAGATATTAAAACCAAAACTATATAATGAAAAAGATGGTTGGATTGCTGATTATGTAAGATTAAGAGTTAAGGCTTTTAAATAATAGATTAAAAGAAGAGTTTGAAAAAACAAATTATTAACTAATAAAGAATATAATCATGGTGAAAGTTTAGAAAATTTAGAATTTAATTTTAAAAGTAATATTTAATAAAAGGATTAATACATTGAAAAATAATGGAAAAGAGCTTATAAAAAAGATATTTAATGAGATATTAGGTGCTTCTATTGTTGATACTAAGATTATTAAAAAATATATTTCTTCTGAGTATATTCAAATTGTTGATGGAAATATCTTAGATTACGATGGTTTTGTAAATCATATGAAAAAACAAAAAGAAGTTATAGAATCTTTAGATGTTGAGTTTTTAACTATTGCTGAAGATAATGAGAATATTTTTACAAATCATATTGTAACAGCTGTTAAAAAAGATGGACAGACAGTAAAAGTGAAAGTTATAGCACAATTTGTTATAAAAAATAATCTTTTAGTGAAGTGTGATGAATTAACGCATATGTTATCAGGTAAAGAAGAAGATAGAGATATAGGGTCTAGACACTAATTCTTTAATAACTTCTAATAGGTCAATATTAGTTTTAATTGATTTGTTCTTTGCTTAGTTAAATATGCTTCCCAATTTTCTTTTTTTGAAGAGGAATTTATTGCTAAAAAGAGTTTAGTATTAGCATCTCTATATTTTATCCAAATCCTTTGAACAGTTCTTATATTATCAAAGGTTATTGGATATGACATTGTATATTCTATACTTGATTTTTTGAGTTTTTTTAGAACTTTTTTGTATGTTTCATTTAATTTTTTGTCATAGTATTTTAAAGAATACTTTAATTTGGGAGTAAAACCTTTTTGTACCTTTTTTAGTAGTTTTAAATATTCGTTTTTTTGTTTAGTTTCTGAATTTATTAGAAAACTAGCTCTTCCTGAACCTCCATGTCCTTCTTCTAAAATAGCCTTTTTTTCGATAAATTTATTTGTATATTTTAAAGCATCATCAAGTAATGTTTGATTTTCTTTTGCAAGTGTATTTCTAAATTGTTTTATCTCTTTTGCTCTTTTTATTTGTTGTTTTTCTTCCTCTTTTTTTGCACAATATCCCATGCCCATACCACTTGTAATAAAATTGCACAAGTCAAATTTAGCAATACCTTTTTGCCAATTTTTATATGTGGCTTTTACTGCTTCCTCATATTCTGCTGGCACATTTCCTCCTCTTACAACCAAATCAAAAACAAGTTTTGCATTGGCTTTTCCAAATCTTCCATTTTTTGCTGCTTCTTGGGCTAATTCCCATATGAAATAAGGTGAAGAGTTTGTATTTTTTATATTGTATTTTTTTATAAATGCTTTTGCATCAAAATCACTAGATTTTACTGCTAACTTTAGAGTCTCTAATTTATTTTTTTCATCATATAATTTTAAATTTGGATTACTCTTTTTAGCTTGTTTATATACTTCTAAAGCTTTTTTAGGATTTGCAAGTTCTAAACTATTTGCTCTAAAAAGTAAATCATCCAAAGCATAAGCTAATGCTTTCTCATGACCTTTTATTGCAGCTTGTGTAAAGTGATAAATGGATTGTTCTTTTGTAAGTACATATTTATATGCTAGTGCAAAATGAGCTTTTGCATCTCCTTTTTTTGCAGCTTCTTCATATAATTTTTTTGCTTGTAATATTTTGCCTGATTTATAAAGATTGTCTGCTTTTGATAGGAGGTCTGTTTCATTTTCTGCAAAACAAAAGTTCAATGAGAAAAATATCAAAATAAGTAGGCTTAAAAGTTTCATTATAATTATTCTTTTTAATGATTATATAGTAAGTTTATTAAATAAGGTTTATCTAACTAGTAGGAAAATCCTACCAGTTATTTTTCACTAGATCTTGTTCTTTCATAGCAGTTGTTAAAACATCGTAACCTTTTAACTCTTCTTGTCCTGTTCTAACCCATTTATTTAAACCTTCCATTTGCATCATTTTTTTGATGATTGGCTCATTTGGGTCTTGTGCTAATAACATCTCTGTAAATGTTTTTTGGATAGATTCATCTAAAGTATCAAGTACTGTAAAGTTACAATGACAATACCCTTCACTTACATAAAATGATTCTATCTCTCCACTTGGAAACATTCCATCTTCAAGCATTCTAACCCATGAAGTAATCCCAATAGCACCTGCATCTATTTCATTATTTAAAATAGTATCAAGTATATCAAACTCACTTCTTCCTGTATCTCCATGTTTCCCAAGGTCTGAGTTAAATCTTACGATTTCTATATCATCAAAATCTTTAGCTTCATTTTGAAGATATTTAAGTGGTAAAATTGCAGCTTGAGCAGAGTCTGCACTTCCAAGGGCAAATTTTCTCCCCTTTAGGTCATTGATACTTTTAATACCACTACTTGCTTTTGTAATAAATACCGATTTAAAATCAATATCTGTATCTCTCATAAGTAAAGCTTTTGCTCTACCTTTACTTAATTCATGGGTTCTAACCCAAGCAACATTTGTATTCCATGCAATATCAATTTTACCTGAAAGTAAGTACTCAATTTGTGCTTCATAATTTGAAAAAAGCATATAATCTAGTCTTACACCATTGTCATTAAAATAATCTCTTATAATATCCCAGATTGTTACAATCTTTGGATCATAAGCTACTGATCCTACTACTATTGGTTTATCCATTTTTTTCTCCTTAAGGAATTGGTTGATTTGTTAAAGCTTTTCCAAGCCAAATTGAAAGTACATCAGTACTAGGTGCCATAATTTGAGCTGCAAAGGCATCTCTTAATAATCTTTCAATAATTATTCGTTTGGCATAAGCTGTACCACCACCTATTTTCATAGCTTTTGTACAAACTTCAACTGCAGCTTGTGAGGCATTAACTCTTGCTGATATAATTTGTACCATTGCATCTTCATCGCCATTTAATGCACTTTTAGCGGCAGCTAAAGTAAAGTGTTTTGCTGCTGTTGATTTTGTATAAACTTCAGAGATATGATTTTGAACAGTTGGGATATTACATAAAGCACTCTCATCACTATATTTTCTATTCATAGAGTAATCAATAATAGTATTAGAAGCATTAAGTGCAACACCAGTATAAACAGCACTTAATCCTAAGATAAAGAATGGTGCAACAGTATTAAATATTTGCTCACCAGCTGTTGTAGCTTCACCAACTCTATTTTTTTCAGAAATTTTTACATTTTCTAAAACCATTGGCATAGAAGCATTTCCTCTCATACCAAGTCCATTCCAACTTGATTCTTGAAAAGTAACACCTTCACTTGCAGGAACTATCCAGTTATCAAGTCCTTCTCCATCGGGACTATTTGAATCAAGTAGATAATAATCAGCGTATAAAGCAGATGTAACAAAACTTTTTCTTCCATTCATAATCAAACCATCATCTGTTCTTGTAACTTTTATTTCTGGAAGATAAAAGTGTGTACCTGTTCCTGATTCACTATATGCAAGGGCTAAAAGTATTTCACCATTTGCAATTTTTGGAAGAAGTTCATTTTTCATCTCTTCACTTCCATGTGTTGCAATACAATTTGTTGCAACATTGTGCATCATATAACATAAAGCAGTTGTAGCACAACTAGAAGCAAATGCTAATACAGTTTGCGCATGATCTTCTATATTAAGTCCCATACCTCCATACTCTTTTGGTACAAGTAAACCTGTAAGCTTCTCTTTTTTGATTGCTGCAAAACTATCTACTGGATATTTTGCATCGGCATCTACCGCATCAGTATAAGGTGCGATATTTTGCTTGGCAAAATCTAACATTTCATTATATATATTACTCATTTATTTTCCTACATAAAATTTGGGGTGTGTACATTGGAAATATCATTGGCTAACTCTTCATCCATTCCAATATCTATTAATCTTTTGATTCTATTTGTATTCATCGTAGCTTTTAACTCTTCTACTAAATCAAAACCTCTTTTATAATCAACTGGGGAATCACTTCCTCCTGCTAAAATGGCCAAAGATTCTAAAAGTATAGATGACTCAGAACTCACTTCATCCATAAACTCTTTTCTTCTAAAAGCTGTATTTTTTAAAGCATTTATTCTTTTTGGATTTTGTTGTATTGCTGATTTAACATGCTCCATTCCATATGCTACATGTCTTATCTCATCTCTTTTTGAAAGCTTTATTATTTTTCTTGTTGTTTCATCTGGCATATGTTTTTCCAAAAAACTTAAAAGGTCTATAAAGGTACCTTCTCCCATTACATGAAGTAAAAAAGAACTTTTTATATAATCATCTTCTTTGAAAAGAGAGTATAAGGAACGTTGGGTTATTTCACTAGAATATTGAAATCCTCCTCCATTTGCATTGGCTCTTTTTGTAAAAACTTCAATATGTCTGGCTTCATCATTCATCAATGAAGATAAAAATAGAGGTACTTCCATATAGTATGGATTTATTTTACTAATAAACTTTCCTGGGATATATAAAGCCGAAAATTCATTTTCAACTAAATAAGTCATGATTTGGCAAACTGCTTTTTCAATTATTGGATTTAATGTTGGTATTTCATTCCATGCAATATCACTTGTGGCATTCCATTGTGCATGTTTTCCTTCTTCATATAAAGCAGATACTGGTTCTGACCAAACTTGCTCTTTATGTGATAGCTCAAAGTCATAAAATGGAGTTCCATCTTGGGGTTCAATACCTCTTGTCATAAGTCCATTTGAATCAGGAGCTTTTTTTAGAATTTCATCTGTTAGTTCTAAATCTTTTAATTTAGGATTAGAAGAATCAATTCCTTTCATTTTTTTACCCCAAGAAGATTTATTAGCAAAAGAACTCTTATTTATCTTCTGGATTTTGTATGAGTATTGTTCTTTCAAGCCTTCACGACCCAAATAGAGATGACCTCTAAGTTTTGCCCAACCTCGAAGTTCTATTTCGATGTTTGGTTTAAAAGAGACTATTTCGATAATCTCATTAGTGTTTGCTATTAAGAAAGCATTTTCAAGTTTTAGAAAAAGTTCTTTAGAAGGTGGCATATTACCAATTGGTATAGATATTGAATGATTTAAAGGATGCAAAAGAATCTCCAAAATTGTACTTAATTTTGGTCCATCTTATAATTATGATGGAATCTCAGCCTGAGACCTGAATTTTGTAATTTTAGCAGAAGATACTACAAAAAAGATTAAAAAGTAAAAAATTTTTTACTTTTTCTTAAATAACTCACTAGTTTTGTTACTTAATTAAATATAAAGAAAGAAAAGTAATTCTAATGATTATTTAAGTAAAATAAAATATAAATATAATTATGCATTTAAATTATATGGGTATTGGGAGGCTTATGGATAAGAAAAGAAAGAGTGATTACGAGTTAGATAAATTAATTGATATTAACTCTTTTAAACAGATTTTGGATAATTTTTTTAAAGCAACAGAAATACCCAATGGACTTGTAGATAATAATGGAAAGGTAATTGCTGAATCTGGTTGGAGTGATGTATGTAATAATTTTCATAGGAAGCAGCCTAATTCAAAAAAGTTTTGTGAAGAAAGTAATCTATCTCTAATACAAAGTTTATCAAAAAATTCTATTTCTAAAAAGAAGTGTAAAAATGGTTTGATAGATTATGTAGCACCGGTTATTGTAGATAATAAAGTTATAGCAATACTATTTTTAGGGCAATTTTTTAATAAATCCCCAAATTTAGATTATTTTATTTCTCAAGCAGAAAAATATAATTATGATGAAACTAGATATATTGATGCAATAAAAAAAATACCAATAGTGACAGATGAAAAAATGAAATCTTTGATGCTGTGTATTGTGGAAATGATTGATGTTTTGGTATCTGAAAGTTTATCAAAAAAAAGAGAAGATAAATTAGAATTAAATCTAAAAAAAACAAATAAACAAAGTGTTGAACTACAAGATATTTTAGATTTTTCTCCTTTAGGTATTGGATGGACAAATAAAGATGGTGAAATTGAATATGTAAATCACAAATTTACAGAGCTTTTTGGATATACCATTGAAGATATACCAACATTAATGGTTTGGTTTATAAAAGCTTTCCCAAATAAACAATATAGGGAAAATCTTATTATTCCATGGAATAATAAAGTAATAAAGTCATTTAATGAAAAACAACAGCCACCAGAATTAGAAGCAACTATTACCTGTAAAGATGGTACTAACCGTAGAACACTGATTCGGTTATCATGGATAGGAGAAAAAAGATTAAGTAATTTTAGTGATATTACAATACATTGGAAGAATGAACTTAGAAATCGTAGTCATGATAATATGTTAGAAATGGTAGCAAAGGGTGTTGATTTAAAAGATATTTTGCATAATATTATTAAAACAATTGAGTTAGAAGATAAAACATCTATTTGTAGTATCTTGTTATTAGAAGATAAAAAATATTTATTAATTGGATCTTCTCCTTCTCTTCCTGCTTTCTTTAATGAAGCAATTAATGGAGTTGAAATAGGAGTAGGAGTAGGTTCTTGTGGAACAGCTGCCTACTTAAAAGAGCGTGTAATTGTTGAAAATATTATGGAAGATGAGTGTTGGAAAGATTATAAAGATTTAGCAAAAAAAGCCAATTTATATTCATGTTGGTCAGAACCAATTATTTCATCAACGGGTGAGGTTTTAGGAACTTTTGCTATTTATCATAATAAACCAACTTTACCTAAAGAACAAGATTTTGAACGTATTAAATTTGCTTCAAATTTAGCTTCTATAGCAATTGAAAATAGAAATGCTAGAAAAGAGTTGGAACATAGAGCATATTTTGATTTTTTAACAAATCTACCAAATAGACGATATTATATTGAACAATCAGAATTAGAAATATCTCGTAACCATAGATTTGGAGGTATTCTATCAATAATTATGTTTGATATAGATCACTTTAAATTATTAAATGATAAATATGGACACAATGTGGGTGATTTAGTATTAAAAAAAATTGCAGATATAAGCCGAACTGTATTGCGTGATATAGATATCATAGGTAGAATTGGTGGTGAAGAATTTGCTATTTCTTTACCTTGTACTGATGTATTTGAAGCAGAACAAATTGCACAAAGATTGCGAATTGAAATTGAAAAAGGGGAAATAAATTTAACAAAAGAGACTTTATGTGATTTTACTGCTTCATTTGGAGTATCTACAAATAGTGATAATTATAACATACAAGAGTTATTAAATTTTGCAGATATCGCCTTATATGAAGCTAAATCTGGTGGTAGAAATAGAGTTTGTATTTTTAGAAAATAGCTTTAAAAATTTATTTTTTGATAATTTTGAGAAATTTTAAGCTAAAATAATAATATTAAATGATTAGGAAATATTATGAAAATCTCACAAATTTTTCTACTTGGCTTATTTTTTTTAGTACTTAATGCTTGTGATGATAAAAGTAACGATTCCCATTTAAAATATAAAAATCAAACTATTACTATACTTTCTCCTAATTTTGATAAAGCAATTACTGGTCCTATAAAAAAAGAGGTAAAAGAGTTCGAAGATAAAACTGGCGCAACAATAAGAATAGTTTCTCCTAGTTGGGATGATATGATTCCAAAGATAAAGGAGTCTTTTGTAGATGAAAAGATAAATTATGATGTTTTTGTGATTTTTTCATCTTGGGCGGGTTCTTTATTAGCTGATGGACATGCTGAAGAAATACCAAAATGGGTTGAAGAAAAAATAGATTGGCAAGATGTATTACCAATTTATAAAGAAAATGTACTTTCTTGGAATGATAAATATTATTTTCTTCCTTATGATGGTGATTGTATTAATTTATATTATAGAAAAGATATTTTTGAAAATGAAGAGTATAAAAAAAGATTTAAAAAAATTTATAACTATAACTTAGAGGTTCCAAAAACTTGGAAGCAATACAAGGATATCGCTGAGTTTTTTAATGCTTGGGATTGGAATAATGATGGAAAGATAGAATATGGTGTTGCTGAAAGCAGAAGAAGAGGTTATGGGACTTTACTTCAATTCTTTGCAAAAGCAGCTGCCTATGCAAAATATCCAAATAATAAAGAATTTTATTTTGATATGAATATGAATCCAAAGATAAACAATCCAGCTTTTATAAAAGCATTAGAAGATTATATTGATATTATGAAATATGCACCTAAAGAGATTTTAAATTTTGCACCTTCAGATGTTAGACAAAGTTTTATAGCGGGTAATGTTTCCATGGCTATTGATTGGGCAAATACTGGTGCATTAGCGCAGAATTCAAAAGAAAGCATTGTTAAAAATAAAGTTGGATATGCAGAACTTCCAGGATCTAATAGAGTATATAATTCTAAAACTAATAAATGGGAAAATCTGTATAATAATCCATCTTCAATAAGTGGTAATTGGGTAATAGTTGTTAATAAAGATGCAAAAAATAAAGAATTGGCATTAAACTTTGCAGCTTATTTAACTTCAAAAGAAATGACCACAAGATATGTTCCTGTAGGATGGAGTGGAATTAACCCTTCAAGGTATTCTCATCTTAGTTTAACAAACTTAGATTTATGGGAAAATAATTCATTTTCAAAAAATTCAGCTAAAGATTATTTAAAAGTTATATCTAATTCATTGTCAAATGAAAATGTTGTTATGGATATAAGAATTCCAGGGGCAGATTTATATTATGATAGTTTTGATAAGTACTTAAATAAAGCAATAATAGGAGAATTAACTCCCCAAGAAGCACTTGATCTTACAGCTCAACAATGGAATAAAATAACAAAAGAGCTTGGAATTGAAAACCAGATAAGATTTTATAAGGAGTCTTTAAATGAGTGATTTGAAAATAAAAGACATTAGTTTATATAGTTTTCTAGTACTTGCTTTAGGTTTGATTTTAATTAGTACTATATTATTTATTTCATTGAATAAAATAAAATCTCTTAATAATCAGTTAATCTTAATTACAAATGTGAAAAATAGTTTTTTAGAAATGAAAATTAATAGTGAAGCACTTTTAATAACAAAAAACTTAGATGAGACTTCAAAATTGTGGTCTAAATCCATTGAAAAGTTTGAAAAAGAGATAATTTTGTTATCTCCTGTACGAAATAAGAAGATTGAAGATTTATGGTACATAAGTAAAAAAGAGATAACTGATATTAAGGCTATTATTAATAGTAAGTTATTAGAGCCACAGAATCTACATGAAAAATCTCTTTTAATGCTAAAGGGTGAAATGTTTGCTTTAGAAGAGAATAGTAAGATGTTTTTAACTATAGATTCTTTAACCAAAAAAATAGAGTTTCTTTTTCAATATGAAAAATTCATATTAGATGAATTTACAAAAATTGATAAAAATGATTATGCTTATATTTCTAGACAAATAACACTTACAACATATTATTCAATATTTTTTCTTCTTTTTATCATAATTTTAACTGTAACAATTATTTTTATTATGAATAAAAAAGTTTTAAAAATTGAAGTTAAATTAATGGCTACACAAAATAGTTTAAGAGATAGTTTATCAGAGTTGAAAAACTCTAGAAAGTTGTTACAAAATATAATTGACTCTGTTCCTGCTTCAGTATTTTGGAAAGACAAAAATAATGTATATGTAGGTGCAAATAAATTCTTTTTACATGATGCTAAATGTGAAAAACAAGAAGATATAATTGGAAAAACTGATTACGAAATGCCTTGGAAAGATACTGAAGCTTCTAAATACATTAGTGATGATAATAGTATAATGAAAAGTGGAATAGCTAGATTACAAATCGAAGAAACCCAAACAAATGAAAAAAATGAATTAATAAAAGTATTAACATCAAAAGTTCCTTTATTTGATATCAATAATAAAGTAATTGGAATACTTGGTATTTATATTGATATTACAGAAAAGGAGAAGATTGCAGAAGAGTTATTCCAAAAAGACAAACTTCTAGCACAACAATCTAAAATGGCCTCTATGGGAGAAATGATAGAGAATATATCTCACCAATGGAGACAGCCTTTATCTTTTATTCTTACTAGTGCTACTGGAATTAGGTTGAAAAATGATTATGAATGTTTAGATAGTATGTTTTTAAAAGAGTCGCTTGTTGGTATTGAAAATACAGTGAATCATTTAAATAAAACTATTGATGATTTTAGAAATTATTTTAAACCAGATAAAGAAGCAAAATTCTTCAAAATAGAATTAGTAGTAGATAATGTATTCTCTTTAGTTGAGTCAAAACTTAAAAATAAATTAATAAAAATTGTAAAAAATATTGAAGATGTAAAAGCTTTTGGTTTTGAGAATGAATTTATACAAGTATTATTGAATATCATAAATAATTCAATAGATGAATTAGAAAAAATTAAGTCAGAAAATAAACTAATATTTGTAAAAGCAAAAGAGATAGAGGTTTGTGGTAGTGAAGTTTCAAAAAATGTTTCTAAATGCAAATGTGTAGAAATAAAAATATGTGATAACGCAGGAGGAATTCCAAAACATATTATTAAAAAAGTTTTTGATGCATATTTTACTACTAAAGCTGAAGATAAAGGTACAGGAATTGGTTTATATATGTCAAAAGAGATGATTAAAAAACATATGAATGGCTCTATAACTGTTGAAAATAAGATTTTTACACATGAAAATAAAGAGTATATGGGAGCAGAATTTACAATTTTAATTCCTGCAGAAGAGTATGTTTTAGATAAAAAAGAATAATTTGACAAGATTTAAAAAATAAGCTAATATTTTACCAAACAATCGTTTGGGAAAATAAATGGCAATCAAAAAAACATCTAAAGAAGAAATTTTAAAAGAGTCAATAAAACTTTTTAAAATAAGAGGTTACCATAATACCTCTATGGCAAATATAGCTGAATCATGTGGTTTAATTAAAGGCAGTATTTATCATCATTTTAAAAGTAAAGATGAGATTGGATTAGAGTCTTTAAAATATATTCACAAGTATTTTATTGATAACATTTTTAGTATTGCATATAGAGGTGATTTATCAGATAAAGAGAAGCAAAAACTTTTTATTTCTAAAACTGATGATTATTTTCTAGAAAGTGTTGGCGGTTGTTTGTTAGGAAACTTGGCTTTAGAAGTTTCTACTTTAAATTTAGAGTTTAAAGATGAGATTAAGTCATATTTTTTGGCTTGGGAAAAAGCTTTGGCAAAAATTTTAGAATCAAAATATGGCAAAGATATTTCTCTGAAACTAGCTAAAGAATATGTGTCATTGACACAAGGTGAAATTATGATGATGAATCTTTTTGATTCAAAAAAAAGATATCTAAGTGTAGGTGAAAAAATAACTCAATTATTGTAGTTATTTTTTTTGAATTATTTATACAAACAATCGTTTGGTTGATAAGGAAAAATATGAAAAATGAAATAAAAAAACCACTACCACCTTTTGATTTTGAAAGTGCTAGTATAAAAGTAAAAATGGCAGAAAATGGATGGAACAGTAAAGATGCAAAAAAAATATCTCTTGCTTATACTATTGATAGTCTTTGGCGAAATAGAGATGAGTTTATAAATGGAAGAGATAAGATTATTGAGTTTTTGGAAAATAAATATCAAAAGGAGTTAGACTATAGATTGTGTAAAGAGTTATGGGCATATAGTGAAAATAAAATAGCAGTAAGATTTGCTTATGAATGGCATGATGAAAGTGGACAATGGTATAGAAGTTATGGAAATGAAAACTGGGAATTCAATGAAAATGGTCTTATGAAAAATAGATATGCTTGTATAAATGATTTAAAAATAAAAGAAGATGAACAAAAGTTTTTGTGGAATGGAAATACAAGACCAGATGATTATGCAAGTTTGAGTGAAATGGGTTTATAAAATATACTTTGTGTTAAAATTCTCTCATTTAAAAAAGAGATAATAATTATGACAGAAAAATTTGACTTTACAATGATAGTTTTAAAAAATGATCAATACGATGGTTGTATAATTGATACTTCAACCATACCTAAAGATATAGAAGATTTTGAGAAAGACTTACTTTTGATTCTTGAAAACTTAGAAAATAAAAAGTTGTTATGGATAAAATTAATGATTGAAGAATCAAGTCTGATTTCCATACTTACAAATCATGGATTTGTTTTTCACAACTGTAATGAGAGGGATATTACTTTAGTAAAAAAGCTTATTCAAAAACCTGTGATTCCAACTGCCACAAATCATACTTTAGGGGTAGGGGCAGTTGTAATTGATAACAACAAATTATTAGTTATCAAAGATAAAATTTATCAAGGTTATAAACTTCCTGGTGGTCATATTGATGATAGTGAAAATATTACTAGTGCTTTGATTCGAGAAGTATATGAAGAGACAGGTATAAATATTAAATTTGATTCCATAATAAGTTTAAGACATATCTCACCTGGTCAGTTTAATGAATCAAATCTTTATCTTGTATGTCGTGCTACGGCTTTATCAAAAGAGATAAATATAATAGACACAGATGAAATATTAGAAGCTAAATGGATGGATGTGGATACTTATTTAAATCTTGAGGATGTTCATCCTTTTAATAAAAAGATAGTACGAATGGCTTTAGAAAATAAAGGCTTTAGAATAGTAAATAGTGAGAATTTGATTCATAGAAAAGATTTAAATTATGAGATATTTTTTTAAAGTATAAGTAAGGAAATTTCCTTACTTATATAATTTATTGTTTATTTAAATCGTATTGTAAATATACAACTTTAGTTTGTAAGAATTCTTCTAAACCATGTTTACCATCAGCTCCACCAATACCAGATTTTTTCCATCCAGCGTGGAAACCTTGCATTGCTTCAAAGTTTTCTCTATTGATATATGTTTCTCCACATTTTATCTCTTTGCAAGCTCTCATAGCTATATCAAGGTTTTGTGTATAGATTGATGAAGTTAATCCAAACTCACTATCATTTGCTAAAGCAATAGCTTCATCAAGTGTATCAAATGTTACGATTGGAAGTACTGGTCCAAAAATCTCTTCTTTGATAATATCCATATCTTGTTTTACATCAATTATTACTGTTGGCTCATAAAAATATCCATCATCTCTATCGCATCTTTTACCACCAGTTGTAATAGAAGCTCCTGCTGCAACTGCTGAATCTACTAATTTTTGAACATGAGTAATAGCATCTTCATTAATAAGTGGTCCCATATCAATTTTTTCTGTTAAAGGATTACCACAAGTTAAAGCAGCCATAGATTTTGTAATTCTTTCACTGAACTCTTTTGCAATACTTTTATGTACATAAACTCTTTCAGCACAATTACAAACTTGTCCATTATTTGTAACTCTAGAATTTTTGATAGCTTCAACTGCAATATCAAGATTAGCATCTGCCATAACAATCGCAGGTGCTTTCCCACCTAATTCTAAAGATACTTTTGTTACATTTTTAGAAGCTGCTTCCATGATTTTAACACCTGTTGGTACACTTCCTGTGAAACTTACAATTCCAACTTTTTCATGACCTGCAAGTGGGTTTCCGACTTCTTTACCAGAACCACTTATAAGATTGAATACTCCCTTTGGAAGTCCAACTTCGTCAACAAGTTTTGCAAACTCAAAGGCATTATTTGGAGTTTCACTACTAGGTTTTATAACTATAGTATTTCCAGTTAAAAGTGCGGGGGCAAGTTTTCTAGCAATCAAGAAAAATGGGAAATTCCATGGTAAAATACCAGCTGCAACTCCTATTGGTAATTTAAATAAAAAAATATTTTCATTTGGTCTATCACTTTGAATAATCTCACCTTCATATCTTCTAGCCCATTCAGCCATATAATCCATATAATCGGCAGTAAAATTAACTTCAACAGTAGCTAAACCTAAAACTTTTCCTTGTTCTTCTGATATAACTCTTGCTAACATGCTTGCATTATCTCTAATCTTTTGTGCAATCTTTTTTAGATAACCTCCTCGCTCAACTGCTGGTAATTTTTCCCATGAACTTTGAGCTTCTTGGGCTGATTCAACAGCTTGGTTAACATCATCTTCTGTTCCTATAGGAATATAAGATATAATTTGTTTATCTGATGGATTAATTACTGGTTCTTTTTCAACATGATTGATAAACTCGCCGTTTATGTACATTTGGTAAACTTTTGCTTCTGACATAATATTCTCCTTTAGATTGTGATAATTGCGTAATCAATATGTTACTCTTTCATAGTTAATAGATAATAAATATGGATTAATTAACATTTATAATTCAGATAATAAGTTTTATTTTAAAGAATATATTAATAAAATGTGAAGATTAAAGAAAATGAAGTTAAAATTCTAATATAAATAAATAAAAGAGATTAAATGAAATATAAAATATTTGTAGATGGACAATTTGGAACAACTGGATTAAAAATCCATGAAATGTTAAAGGATAGAGAAGAACTTGAAATTTTGACGATTTCAGAAGATGATAAAAAAGATATTGATGTTAAGACAAAGCTATTAAATGAAGCTGATTTAGTATTTTTATGTTTGCCTGATGTTGCTTCAAAAGAGTCTGTAAAACTTATAACAAATGAAAATACAAAAGTAATAGATGCAAGTACAGCACACAGAACAAATGAAGATTGGACTTATGGAATTGCTGAATTAACTCCTACACAAAGAGAAAAAATAAAAAATTCCAATAGAGTTTGTGTGCCAGGTTGCCATGCAAGTGGTTTTATTATGGCTATGAAACCATTAATTGAAAATGAAATAGTTTCACCAAAGAATAGAATTGTATGCCACTCAATCACAGGATATAGTGGTGGAGGAAAAGGTTTAATTGATATATATGAAGATCCTAAAAATGAAGGAAAATTTTTAAGTCAAAGACCTTATGCTTTGGGGTTATCTCATAAACATTTACCTGAAATAAAACATGTCTTAGGATTAAAGCATGCTCCATTTTTCACTCCAAGTGTTGGTAATTTTGTGCAAGGTATGCTTGTAATGTCTTATTTAGTAAAAAGTGAACTTTTAAATAAGAAAATTACTAGAAATGAAATAGTAGATTTATATAAAGAGTACTACAAGGGTGAGCAATTTGTAAAAATTATTGAAGATGATTTTGAGTATCTTGATGATGGATTTTTAGATGCAATGAAGTGCAACAATACAAATAGAATAGAAATCTCAGTTTATGAAAGTGAAGATTATATACTTGTAATCTCAAGACTTGATAATCTAGGAAAAGGTGCTTCAGGAGCTGCTGTTCAAAATATGAATATCATGTTAGGACTTGATGAAAAGCTGGGCTTAAATCTATAAATGTCAAATCAAAAGGAAGAGCTTGATTGTTTTAAACAGTTAAGAGAAGTTTGTAAAACATATCAAGATTTTTCCAATGAGTCTTTTGAAGAATTAAAAAATATAAGTTTTTTAAAAGAGGTAAAAAAAGGTGACGTTTTACAAGATGTTTATTCACCTGCTAAATATATCTACTTTATCTGTAAAGGTATTTTACGTACCTATTTTTTAAATTCCGATGGTGCTATTTATATTAAAAATCTATTTTCTGAAAACTATTTTTCTGCTTCAAAGGTTTCCCTTCTTACAGGTGAAGATTCATATCTTTGTATTGATGCTTTGGAAGATTCAATTTTAATATGTATTGATTTTAAAGGGTATAAAAAGCTAATAGAAAAAAACGATGAGTTTAAAAACTTTTATATAAATTATCTAGAAAAAAACTGGGTAATAGTAAAAGAGAAAAATGAGATATCTTTAATACTTGATGATGCAAGTATAAGATATGAAAATTTTATAAAAAATAATCCAAATATAGAAAATAGAATTCCACTTCACCATATAGCAAACCATCTTGGTATTACTCCTACACAGCTTAGTAGAATTAGAAAAAAGAGTAAAAAAGATTAATCAATCACTCTTATAAATATATGTACATTTCTATTTTTATTAAATGGTATTTCATTTAATTCAAGGTAATCCAATGATTTCATTAGTTTTCCATATTTATCAAAACCATAAGTTCTTGGGTCAAAAGAGGGGTAGTTTTTATTTATATGTTTTACTACTGCTGATAAATTTGCCCAGTCATCATCATCTGATACGGCCATTACAGCTTTTGTGATTATATCTTTTAATCTGTTTTGTTCATTATTTGTTTGGGTTATCTCTTTTATTTCTCGCAAGTTCTCTGTATAAACAAACTTATCACAAGCTGAGATAAATGCTTCTGGTGTTTTTTGTTCTCCAAAACCATAGACTTTTAGACCTGATTCTCTAATTCTTGTAGCCAATCTTGTAAAGTCGCTATCAGAAGAGATTATACAAAAACCATCAAGTCGATTTTCATGTAATATATCCATAGCATCAATTATAAGAGAAGAATCAGTGGCATTTTTCCCATTTGTATAACTAAATTGTTGAATAGGTTGTATTGCATGTGTATGCAAATGCTCTTTCCAACCTTTTAGTTGAGAAGTTGTCCAGTCCCCATAAGCTCTTTTTATATTTGTAATCCCAAATTTTGCTATCTCTTCTAATAATTCAGAGATAACAGATGCTTGTGCATTATCTGCATCAATCAAGACTGCTAATTTGTCTGTACTCATTTCATCCATTTTATTAAATCCTTTATATTAAATATTATACCTAATTACTAAGCAATTTTATTTAATACGGTTTTTTCTTCACTTGTAAAACATTTATGAGGATATTCTACTTGTCGATTTTGAAAAGAAAGAATAGATTTATTTAAAATAACTCCAGAATCAATATTTATAGCTTGTTTAATAGTATCATTTTTATACCAAGCTTCTCTTCCTGCTAATACAGTTGGTAAATATACAATTAAAGCTGCTGAAATAGAGCGTGTCGCACTCTCCCAAAGATAACTTGGAGTATGATCAACTGCATAATAATCTACACATTTATGTTTAAATATCGGGTTTTTAAATGTAGTTGGTTTTGCAAAATAGAATCCCATTCCTTCATCACAACTAACATCTATGATTAAACTATCAGCTTTTAAGCATGAACTCTCTTCTTTAATAATAAAATCAGTAGGATTTGCTGTATCTTGAAACACACCATTTACGATAATATCAGCTTCACTAATTAAGTCTGAAAGTGGACGAATAGAACCATCATGTTCTACTACAACCATCCGTGCTTCATTTTCATCACCTTCTTGAATTCTTACATAATGGCAGTCAAGTACTTCTTCTCTTACTTCATTATCTGGTCGTTGTACGCAAATAGTAATATCTCTAAAACCATGGGCTTTTAGAGCATAAATAGCACCACGGCTAACTGCACCAAAACCAAATATAACTATTTTACGCTGATTTCCATAGTGACCATCTATGCCTTTTAATTGTAAAGCATGAATAACTGCACAATATCCTGCCATCTCATTATTTTTATAAAAGGTGTGTCGACCAACTTGTCCTTCTTTTGACCAAATAAACATATCTTCAAAGGCAATAAGTGTTTGTTTGCGTTCTATTGCTATTTGGGTTATCTCTTCTTGTTGTACACAATGCACATATCCCCAAAGTGTTCCACCAACTTTTAGCTCTTTTAAATCAGCTAATACAGGTTTATTGATAATTACTGTACCAATATTTGCTAATAAATTATGTCTTGTATCAATACCACCACTTAATGATGCAATTTCTTCATCTGAAATACCAAAGGGAGCTCCATAACCCTCTTCAAATATTAGTTGTTCTCGTAATTCTTTTGGGATACGCGATAAATGTTTTGGATGTATTGGAAGCCTTCTTTCATCTATTTTTTTTGAAGTTCCAATAACTCCTACTTTTAACTTATGCATGTTTTGATTTCCTTTTAATTTGATTTATTATTTAGTCTTTCTCATATTCCAAAAACTTCTTTTACTTATAAAGTCTGGACCATCATATACACTTTTTAAATCAGATACAGTATATACAGCTTTATTATCAAGTTTATTTATTAATTGAATAAGTTCAGGGATATTTCTTCTTTTTTCAACGATAAATAAAACTTCCACAGGTTTGTCTTCCCCCATATCTCCATCAACTGAAACAACTTTAAAACCCTCTTCTCGTATCTTGTCTGCTAAAATATCACGATTGAAAGAGATACAACGAATAAGTTCTTTACCAATAGCAAATCGATTTTCAATCCACATCCCCACATAAATACCACTAGCAAAACCAGCAGAATAAGCAAAAGCCAAATGCCATTGGTCAAGATGTTTAAAAACTTGACCAGCTGCTATTAACCAAATGATGATTTCAAAAAAACCAATTGCTGATGCTAATAATTTATAGCCACGAAATATAACAATAGTACGAAATGTTCCTAAAGAAACATCAGCAACCCTTGACAGAAATATAAGTAGTGCTAAGACATAAGGATATTGCGCTATAAATTCAGACATTTTTGTCTCTTGTTTTGTTCATTTATTGATTTCCTTTAAGAAATTCTATAGGTATAACTTTATGAACGATGTATCAGTTTCGAAGATATGTCTATTTTTGTTTTGCTCTGTTTTAGATGTTTAAGAGTTTTAATTTTATACAAGTAACGGGGTATCAAGCCTAAGAAGCGACTTTCAAATTAGTGTAATACACGATTATTATTTGAGTCTATCTGAATAAAATCTTTATTGCAAGCTCCTTAAGATTTTAAGGGGCTTATTGATTAATGCTAGATAATTATTTAGCTAAGTTTTGTGCTTCACCTTTTGCAAAGGCAACAATATTTTCAAAAGCTATTTTAAAATAGAGTTCATAGCTATTTTTTTCAACATATCCAAGATGTGGAGAACAAAGTACATTTTCTAAACTTAATAAGGGTTCATTCTCTTTTGTAACTGGTTCATTTTCAAAAACATCTATTGCTGCTCTTTTAGAAGGATTCTTTGAGAACTCTTCATATAAAGCACCACTTTGTACTAATTGGGCTCGACTAGTATTTACAAATAAAGAGTCAGGTTTCATAAGTTCTAAATCGGCTTTTGTAACACACTCTTTTGTAGCTTCATTTAATCGTAAGTGCAAAGTAATTATGTCTGATTCCTTAAAAAACTTCTCTTTTGAAGAAGTTGCCTCAAAGCCATGCTCTTTTGCTAAAAGCTGTGACGGTTCTCTTCCTAAAACCAAAATATTCATACCAAAGGCATTTGCATATTTGGCAATTTTTTGACCAATTTTCCCATATCCCCAAATACCAAGAGTAAGACCATTTAACGTTCTTCCTAATCCCAAATTACCAGATTGTTGCCAAATATTTTGTGATAGATTAGAAACATATTCAGGAATATTTCTAGAAGCTGCCATAATCAAACTCCAGCATAATTCAGATGGAGCAATAGGTGAACCAATACCTTCTGCAACTTCCACATTATATTTTTTGCATAAGTCAAGATTGATATGGTTGCTTATTTTTCCAGTTTGACTAATAAGTTTTAGTTTTGGAAGTTTTGATAAAAGTTCTTCTGTTATAATAGTTCTTTCTCTAATAAGAACTAAAGCATCAAAATCAGCTAACTTGGAAGCTAATTCATCGCTATTTGTATAGGTATCATTAAATATTTTCACTTCATAATTAGCTAAAATCTTAAAACAATCAAGATTTTTCACTACATCTTGATAGTCATCTAATATTGCTATTTTCATTAAATTTCCTTTTATTCCTTTTGTTCATTGTATTTTAACTAATTCAAATAAAAATCAACATATGTAAAGGACAAAGCATTTTTTTTTGATTATTATTCTAAAATACATTTATAAAAGGATTATTTTGACAAATCAGATTAAAGCACATATTTTACTTTTGATTGCTACTTTTTTAGTAGCAGGTTCATTTATCGCTTCCCAAAAGCTTTCTGGGGTGATTGATCCCATATCTCTTACCCTTTGTCGTTTTGTTTTTGCTTCGATTATCTTAGCTCCACTTATTTTAATAAATAAAAAATATCGAAGTAAAGTATTATCAACACTTCCAAGGGGTATGATTATTGGATTTTTTTATTCTCTGTATTTTATAGGATTATTCAAAGCTTTAGAGAGTACAACAGCTTTAAATACAGGAACACTTTTTACTTTGGTACCATTGATTACTGCTGTATTTGCAATCTTTCTACTTAAACAAAAATTTGGTCTAATGCAGTTTATAACTTATTTAGTAGGTATTATTGGAACTTGTATTGTCATATTTAAAGGAAACTTAGAACTATTTTTAAAGTTTGAATTAAATGAGGGCGATATTATATTTTTATTTGCAATCATATCTATGTCTTTGTATTCTATATCTACAAAGTTTGTGCATAAAAAAGGTGATGAACTTATTGTATTGGTTTTTACAACTTTATTAAGTGGAATTATCTGGATGTCAATAGCTTTATTGCTTATGGATATACCTTTACAATGGGGAAAAATATCTGGAGACTTAGTTTATTATATGCTTTATTTGATTATTGGGGCAACTATACTTACTGTTTATTTATATCAGCAAGCATCGATAAATCTTGGTCCCAAAAAAGTCATGGCATATGTTTATATAAATCCAGCTTGTATTGCTTTATTGATGTTTATAATCCATGGAGAACTAATTGGAATAAAAGTATTAATTGGTATTTTAATATCTTCTCTAGCCACAATTATACTTTTATCAAAGGATTAGTTTAATTTATCTTTTAAGTACTCTATGAAAGTTTGAAAGAGAAGGTTTTTTTGTTTATCCTTGTGGTAAATTAAATAAAACTCCCTTTTAAACTCAAAGTTTTTTAGTTTTATTTCAAAGAGTTGTTTACTTTTAAGTTCCTTTTCAACAGCAACTTTTGAGATGGCAGTTATACAATCATTATTGTCAATTAGTATTTTTTTAATCTCTTCAAAACCATGCAATTCCATAAAGATATTTAGACTATTTGCATGTTTTCCTAACTTGTTTATAAATACTTCTCTAGTTCCAGACCCAACTTCCCTTAGTATCCATTTTTTCTCTATTGTATCTATGTAACTCTCTTTTGGGTAGTTCTTGTCACTAGTTACAATAATAAGTTCATCTTCATATAACTTTTCTCTTAATATATTTATATGTGTATAATCTGTCTCTATTAGACCTATATCTAATTTGGAATCTAATATTTTTTCTAATATTTTTGTTGAATTTATAGTTTCAATATCAAACTTTACATCACTATATAGTGATAAAAAATCATAATAAATATCAGGCATGATATAGTTAGATATAGTTTTACTAGCTGCTATTTTCATATGTCCTGCTAGTTTATCTTTTTGAAAAATAGTTTGGGCATCTTTTATTGCTAAATAGTGAGGGTAGGTTGTATCTTTAAAAAATCTTCCCCTTTCATTTAGTACTAACTTTTTCCCAACTCTATCAAATAGTTGTTCATTTAGCTTCTTTTCTAAAGACTTTATTGCTATTGAGATAGCTGATTGACTTATATTTAACTCTTGTGCTACTTGTGTTACTTGTGGATTTTCACTTAGTTTATAGAAAAAATTTAGCTCTTTAAGGGTCATAACCTATCCTTATATAAAATATTTATTATTATATTAAAAATAATATATTTTACTTATTAAAATGAGACTGTTATACTTCAAAAAAATAAATAAGGAACTAAGATGTCTTTTAGTAAACATAATAGAAAAGGAACAATAAATGGAATTATTTTTGTTGCCTTATTCTCTTTATTGGCGATATATATTTCAAATCTAGCAATATTTAAAAATATAGGAATAAGCCCATTAATTATAGGTATTGTAATAGGGATGATATATGCCAATACTATAAAAAGTAAATTCCCTCAAACTTGGAATACTGGTATAAAATTCTCAACAAAAACAATTTTAAGATTGGGTATTGTTCTTTATGGTTTTAGATTGACTTTACAAAACTTACAAGATGTAGGTTTACAAGGATTTACAGTAGCAATTTTAGTTGTAAGTTTTACTTTTATAATAGGATATTTTATAGGGGTAAAAATATTAAAGATGGATAAAGAATTAACTATCTTAATTAGTGCAGGAAGTTCTATTTGTGGAGCAGCTGCAGTTTTAGCCACTGAGTCAGTATTAAAATCACAGGCATACAAAAGTGCAATTGCAGTTTCAACTGTAGTTATCTTTGGAACTATAGCTATGTTTTTATACCCTTTTATGTATAAAGCAGGACTTGTACCTTTTGATGCAACTAATATGGGAGTATATATTGGTGGAACACTTCACGAAGTAGCACATGTAGTAGGTGCTGGTAATGCCATAAGTAGCACAGTGGCAGAAAATGCAGTTATTGTTAAGATGATAAGAGTTATGTTATTAGCTCCATTTTTGATAATCTTATCTATATTTATAATTAAAACTGGAATATCAAAAAGTGAAGAGAAAAAGAAAATCACTATTCCTTGGTTTGCAGTTATGTTTATCTTTGTAGTTATATTTAATTCTTTTGATTTTATATCTGCAAAAGGTGTAAATCTTATTAATATTTTTGATACTTTTGCTTTAACTATGGCAATGACTGCTTTAGGTATGGAAACTAGTTTTGATAAGTTTAAAGGTGTGGGATTTAGACCTATTATTTTAGCTTCTATCTTATTTATTTGGTTAGTTTTAGGAGGTTTTTATATAGTTAAGTTTACCATTGCATTATGAATTTATACTAATTAATTAAAAGCACACTTTTTACAAACTTAATTAGTATAATATTTGTTAATTTAAATTATAAAAAGAGGGGCTATGCAAACTTTACACAGAATAGAAAAAGATTTTTTAGGCGAAAAAGAGATTCCTTTAGATAAGTATTATGGGATACAAACATTAAGAGCAAAAGAGAATTTTTATATTACGAAAACAGATATATCATTATTTCCAAATTTTATAAAATCACTTGCAAGAGTAAAAAAAGCTTGTGCATTAACAAACTTTGAGTTAGGGGACTTATCGGATGCTCAAAGAGATGCAATAGTTCAAGCTTGTAATGAGATTATTGATGGGAAATTTCATGATCAGTTTATAGTAGATCCAATCCAAGGGGGAGCTGGAACTTCTACAAATATGAATGCAAATGAAGTAATTGCAAATAGAGCTTTAGAAATTATGGGAAAACCAAAAAGTGCATATGAATTTATTCATCCAAATAATCATATAAATATGAGTCAATCTACAAATGATGTATATCCAACAGCAATAAAACTTACACTTCATGAACTAATTTATAAACTAAAAGATTCGTTGAGATTTTTAAGAGATTGTTTTGAAGAAAAATCAATTGAATTTAAAGATGTACTTAAAATGGGAAGAACTCAGCTTCAAGATGCGGTTCCTATGACACTAGGACAAGAGTTTAAAACTTATGCAGTTATGATTGATGAAGATATTTATAGACTAAGAGATGCCCAAACACTTTTAAAAGAGGTAAATCTAGGAGCAACAGCTATTGGTACTGGTATAAACTCAAAAGCTACATATCAAAGAAAAGTAATAAGTAATCTAAGAGAAGTAACAGGAGTTGATTATGTTGCAGCTGGAGATTTAATTGAAGCTACTCAAGATACAGGTGCTTTTGTTCATATCTCAGGAATACTAAAAAGAGTTGCAATTAAAGTTTCTAAAATATGTAATGACCTTAGACTTTTAAGTTCAGGGCCAAGAGCAGGATTCAATGAAATAAATCTTCCTCCAATGCAACCTGGAAGTTCAATCATGCCTGGAAAAGTAAATCCAGTTATCCCTGAAGTTGTAAATCAAGTTGCCTTTGAAGTAATAGGTGCAGATACTACTATCTCTATTGCTTGTGAAGGTGGACAATTACAGCTTAATGTATTTGAACCAATTATTGCATATAAACTATTCACTTCTATTAATATGATGAGAAGAGCATTTTATACTTTAGGTGAAAAATGTGTTAAAGGTATTACAGCAAATGAAGATGTTTGTATGAATAATATCTTAAACTCTGTTACTTTAGTAACTTGTTTAAATCCAATCTTAGGATATGAAAAAAGTTCAGCAATTGCAAAAGAAGCTTTAGCAACAAATAAAAGAGTATATGACCTTATTTTAGAGCAAGAATTATTTACAAAAGAAGAATTAGATGAGTTATTAAAACCTGAAAATATGGTAAATAACTTAATAAAGGAAGTTCAATGAAAATCACTGTTTTAAATACTGGTGGAACTTTTAATAAAAGATATAACCCTATCAAAGGTGAACTTGAAGTTCCTCCTGATAATGTAGCATTGGACAAGATAATTAAATCTTGTCACAATGTAACTTTTGATATTAAAAATATAGTCTCTAAAGATAGTTTGTATTTTACAGATGAAGATAGAGAGACTATTCTAGAAGAAGTTCAAAATAGTACAAGTGATAAAATTATAATCATACATGGAACTGATACTGTTGATTTAACTTCAAAATTCTTTGATGGAAAGATTGAAGGAAAAGTAATAGTTTTCACAGGTGCTATGGTTCCTATGAGTATTGATGAGGTTGAAGCTACTATGAATTTTTCACAAGCTTTAGGATTCTTAAATGCTGAGGTAAAATCTGGTATTTATATCTCTATGCATGGGGTTGTAGTTGAGTACAGTAGACTAAAAAAAGATAGATCTGTAGGACAATTTTTAATTAATTAGCTATATTTAATAAAGTTTCATTATAATTGTATCACTTGAAACAATTATGAAACAGGTAGATAAATGCTTATTAAAAATAAAAAGAAATACACTTTAACAGATATAGAGCGATTATATTCGCAAATACCACTTATATTTATAATTGTAATCGCTTTATTATCTTTTCTTATTACTTTTTTTATTTTGGATTCTAAACAAAGTAGAGAAATAGACCTTTTAAAACAGAAATACTCTTTAAACTACGAATTTACTAAAAAAGAAGAGATAACTACATTTACATCTTATATAGATAAAAAACTAAAAAACAGCTTTTCCCAAGAAGAAATACACCTTAAAAATATCACTTATAAAGTAGTTGGATTTATACAAGCAAATAAATTAAAAGATAAAAAAAACTTAGATAGCTATATAAAAAATATAGAAAATACAAACGACTTAAATATTGTAATTTTTACAAAAGATGACTTAAAAATTTTATATGGTGAAAGTTCTATTTTATATTTGCAAAATCTTATTTATAGTTATAAAGATAAAAAATATAAAGAGTTTATTTTAAAATATATATATTCACAAGGCAATGATAATCTTCAATATTGGAAAGATGATGTTGCAAGAACAGTAAGGTTGAGTTTTTTTGATAAAGTAACTATTAATAAGAAAGAGTATTTTATAGGTTCATTTTCTACAATTAATTCAATCAAAGAGATTACTAAAACTGCTATCATAAATGCAATTAATACAAAAAAATTTCCAATATGGTTTTATGATATTATTTCTCAAAAGACTTATAATTTTAATGGGAATAAAAAGTATGAAGACTCAAGTGAATTATTTAAAAATAAGAAATATAATAAATCATACAAAATTATAAAACATTATTTGAACAATTTTGATTATAGTGATGAGTTTAAAAACTTTAGTTATTTTTATGATAAATTTGACTTTTTAGTCTCTAGCTTTTATGATAAAAGTATTATTGAAAACCAACTAAAAGATACAATTTATAAAATCAAAAAAGATTATAGAACCTTGTTATTTAGAATCTTTATTTATATTTTAATAGGTGCTGGATTTCTTATTTTACTTACTTATCTTTTTACAAGTTTTATTAAAAATATCATTACAGAATACAATGATGAACTTGAAGATAGAAGAGTATCTCTAATACATTGGAAAAAAAGATTTGAGTTGGCAATTATTGCCTCAAATGATGGTTTGTGGGATATAGATTTTAAGACTAAAAAAATATATTTTTCAGATAAATGGTTAGATATGTTTGGATATAAAAAGGATGAACTAATTACATTTTCTGATTGGTTTGAGTTGATTCACAATGAAGATAAAGTAAATGTAGAAAAACTATTTGATAAAATATTTGCAAAAGCAGATGATACATTTGTTTGTGAATATAGATTAAAAACAAAAAGTGAAGGCTTTAAATGGGTACTTGCAAGGGGTAAATCTTTTGTTGATGAAAATAATGAATTAGATAGAATGCTTATGATGTCTATGGATATAGACAAAAATAAAAGAATGAAAAAAGAGTTATTGGATATTGAACTTTTAGTTGAAGATGGAAAAATCGTAATCTTTAAACTTGTCAATAATGAAAATCTATCTGTTCAATATATCTCAAATAGTATTCAAACTTTTGGCTTTAGTAAAAATATGTTTGAAAAAGAGAATATGAGATTTATGAATCTTATTCATAAAGAAGATGTGGCAAGTGTACAAGTTGCTATTAATGCAGCAGTAAAAAAAGATCTGCCAAACTTCACTTTTACTTGTAGAATGATAAATGCTGCAAATGAAGTAAGATGGATATCAAGTAGGGTAATTCTTATTAAAAACCACTCAGGACAAGTAAGTCACTTCTATGGGTATTTAAACGACATCACAAAAATAAAGCTAAGTGAAGAGGAACTTAAATTAAAAGTTGAAGATGAACTTGCTAAAAATAGAGAAAAAGATAGAATCCTAATTCAACAAAACAAATTAGCAGCCATGGGAGAGATGCTTGGAAATATCGCTCACCAATGGAGACAACCACTTAATAATGTCTCTTTGATACTTCAATTTTTAAGGGATAATTATAAAAATAAAGATGTAAGTGATGAAAAACTTGATAAGTTTATGAATAAAGCAAATCAACATATAGAGTATATGAGTGAGACAATTGATGATTTTAGAAACTTCTATAAACCTTCAAAATCAAAAAATGAGTTTTATGTAAATGAGTGTATTAATACTTTGCTTTACATGGTAAAAAATCAATATGAAATTCAAAATATAAAAATAAATTTTGAGTATGAAGAAGTAAAAATAACAAACTATGAAAATGAACTAAAACAAGCTTTATTAAATATCTTAAATAATGCAAAAGATGCTTTATTGATGAAAAAAGAGAAAGAAAGCTTTGAGGCACATATTAATATATCTTTGAAAAAAGATAATGAAAAAATGAATTTAGAAATAACTAATAATGGTGGAAATATAGATGAAGAGATTTTATACAAAATCTTCGAACCATATTTTACAACAAAGTTTGAGATGCAAGGTACTGGAATAGGTCTTTACATGACAAAATCAATTATAGAAACTAATATGAAAGGAAAAATTGAAGTAGAAAATATAAGTGAGGGTGTGAAGTTTATTATCACACTAAATATTTAACTTCATAGGATAACAAATGAGCGAATATATTACAAGAGTATTATTAGTTGAAGATGAAGAGGACGCAAGGGAGATATTAAGTTTCTATCTTGATACAGTTTTTGATGAAGTAAAAATTGCCTGTGATGGAGAAGAAGGATTTGACTTGTATGAAAAAGCATACAATGAAAATAAAACTTTTGACTTAGTTCTAACAGATATCCAAATGCCAAATGTAGATGGACTAACTATGATTGAAAATATCACAAGAGTAAATGAAAATCAAAAGTTCATAATAGTCTCAGCATACAAAGATGAAGAGTATCTTTTCAAATCAATAAACCTAAATGTCATTTCATATTTTGTAAAACCTTTGGAAGTAAAGAATATGATGGTGATGTTAAAGAAAGTAAAATCAAAAGTCCTAGAAGATAAATCAAATATAGTAGTTGAGGATGAATTAGTAGTTTTAAATAGTACATATAAATATAACAGAAAAACTAAACAACTTTATAAAAATGATGAGTTGGTTGATTTGACAAAAAAAGAGAAACTTCTAATCGAAGCTCTTGCAAAAAATATAAAAGTGATAAAAACAAAAGAGTACTTAAAAGAGTTTATTTGGAATGATATCAATACTTCTGATGCTACTATGCGTACGGTTATAAAAAGGGTTAAAGATAAGATTGCTGATGATGATTTTATTGTTTCTAAGAAGGGGTTGGGGTATTTGATTGAGAGGGGGTGATTAGAAATTGCCATGCACTCCTGATATATTTATCATGTTGATATGCCATTAAGGATATATGTCAATAATCTAATATTAAAATTATATAAAAAGATTGTAAATATTACAAAAAATATTGTAATATGAAATATTTTTATTTAAAAGAGCTTATTTTAGGTATTTATTTATATTTAATTGGTTAACATCTTAAGTGTAAAACTATTAGGTAGTTTTAGATGTATTTAATGCATAATGTATTACTAATAAGTAGTTATACATTAAAGGATAAATTTGAAAAATAAATTCAACCAAATATCATCCTTCTTAGCATTTATAATATGGGGGAGTTGGGCTTATTTTATTAATATGGATAGTGATAATGCACTTATATCTGCTTTAATTCAAGGCCTTTATAGTGCTTTGATGTCTCTATCAATAATATGTTTTGTTGATTATTTTTATACTCTATTGCCAAAGAAAAGTATATATTTTATTTTACCTTCAATTTTAACTATTATGATAACTACAGTTCTAATTATTATTATTCATTTTGTAATTAATACATATGATATATTAAATACAATTACCCCTCCAATTATTATTGCATTTTTATTTTCATTATATACAACACTAAAAATTAAAAAAGGAACAATACAATGTCTGATAACCAATCAAGAAGACCTTTAAAGATTAGAGGTAATATTTGGTCAAAAAGTATTGCAAGTTATTTAAGTAAGCAATCAATTACACCAAATCAAATATCAATATTTAGCATATTTTTTGCAATCTTATCCTCAATATGTATTGTACTTATCTTTAGTAATATATGGCTATATTCGATTTTAGCTGCACTATTTATTCAGATGAGACTTTTATGTAACTTATTTGATGGGATGGTTGCTCTTGAAGGTGGTAAAAGTACAAAATCAGGAGAGTTATATAATGATATCCCAGATAGAGTATCTGATAGTATTTTATTTATTGCTTTAGGGTATTTTACTTCATATATAGAAATAGGATACTTGGCTGCACTTTTTGCAATGATGACAGCTTATATAAGAGTTTTAGGTAGTAGTATGGGTGCTGGTGCAATTTTTAAAGGTCCAATGGCAAAACAACATAGAATGGCTTTATTAACTATTGCTCTTATTTTAACACCACTTGAATCTATTTTTATGGGGCAAAATTATATTATATTATCTATTTCATTGTTTATTATTACAATTGGATCATTTTTTACAGTTCTAAATAGAACATACACTATATATAAAATATTAGAGGATGGAAATGATGTTTAATATACCTCAAAACTCATTTAATGCTATGCTAATTATTGTAATAATACTTATTCTTTCAACGATCATTTATATGTTTAAACGTAATAAAGAAAAAGGAAAAGATTTCACAGAGTTAAAGTTACGTATACAATCATGGTGGTGGATGATAGGTATTGTTTTTATATCTTTAAGTATTAGTCAGAAAACAGCAATTTTCTTTTTTGCATTCTTATCGTTTTTAGCCTTAAAAGAGTTTGTATCAATTGTACCTATTAGACATGTTGACCGTAGAGCAATTTTTTGGGTATATCTTTCTATACCGTTGCAATACTATTGGGTAAGCATTGGATGGTATGGAATGTTTATAATATTTATACCTGTATATTTATTTTTATTTATACCAATTAGGCTTATACTTATTGGAGAAACAGATGGATTTATTAAATCATCTAGCACTATACATTGGTCTGCTATGTTAACTGTGTTTAGTATAAGTCATATAGCCTATCTATTGGTATTACCTATACAAAATAATTTTGCCGGAGCAATTGGAACAGTATTGTTTTTACTTTTTATGACACAACTAAATGATGTATCACAATATGTGTTTGGTAAATTATTTGGAAAACATAAAATTATTCCAAAAATAAGTCCAAATAAAACATGGGAAGGTTTTATAGGAGGATTTGTTACGATTACTATCGTATCAGGATTTATTGCACCATTATTAACTCCGCTTAATATGATTTATGGTTTTATTGCAGGTGTGATTATTTCAATTGGTGGATTTTTCGGTGATCTAATTATTTCAAGTGTAAAAAGAGATATAAAAATAAAAGATACTGGAACATTAATACCGGGTCATGGTGGAATCTTAGATAGATTAGATAGTTTACTTTATACAGCACCGCTATTCTTTCACTTTTTATACTATGTACGGTATTAACTATGAAAAGATTAATTAAAATACTATTTTTTGCTTTTATAATAAAACCAATAGTATTTATTATCTTAGGATTAAATATTAAAGATAGAAAAAAGCTTCCTGTCAAAGGTGCAACAGTTATTGCCCCAAACCATAATAGTCATTTAGATACAATGGTTGTAATGAGTTTATATCCATTATCAATAATTCATAAAATTAGACCCGTTGCTGCAGCTGACTATTTTATGAAAAATAAAATTATAGCTTGGATCTCAACATACTGTATAGGTATTATACCATTAGATAGAAGTGGTTCTTCTTCTCAAGAAGAGTTATTTAAACCTTGTCATGAAGCTTTAGATAAAAAGGACATTCTTATCTTATTTCCAGAAGGAAGCCGAGGGAAACCAGAACAAATGACTAGATTAAAAAAAGGACTTTTTTATCTATTAAAGGATAGTAAAGATACTTCTGTAACTCCTCTATATATGAAAGGGCTAGGTAATTCATTACCTAAAGGTGAAGCTTTGTTTGTACCATTTACATGTGATGTGATTGTTGGTGATCCAATAACAATTTTAGAAAGCTCAAAGCAATTAAATAATGAATTGAATGAATTTTTTAATCAAAGCAGTGATAGTGTATAACAAGATATTAAGTTAACGACGCTAAATTGCGGTTTATTTAAATTTTATAAAATAATAAACTTATAGTTTTCTTTAAGTTAAAGTGGAAATATCGCTTTGTAACTTAATTCAAAGGTTAACTATAAGGAAAATATGTGCCAATTCCACAAAATAAAGATGAACTACTAAATGCAATAAAAGATAGTTTTAGTAAGTTACATAAAGACTATGAAAACATTCCTAATGACTTAACAAGAATAGATAAAGTAGAAGGTAATGTAAAAAATACCCAAATTAGTGTATGTGATACATTATCTTATTTAATTGGATGGAGTCAATTAGTTTTAAAATGGTATGATAAAAAATCAAAAAATGAACAAATTGATTTTCCTGAAACAAATTATAAATGGAATGAACTAGGAAAGTTAGCACAAAAATTTTATGCAGATTATGTAAACTGGTCTTTTCAAGATTTACTAAATGAACATAAAAAAGTCAACAATGACATTTTGAACTTAATAGACTCATTGAGTAATGATGAATTATATCAAGTAAACTGGTATAAACAATATACTCTAGGAAGGATGATTCAATTCAATACATCCTCTCCAAATCAAAATGTACGAAAAAAAATTAGAAATTTTAAAACTTCAAGTTATTTTAAGATGACGATTCTCCTCGGAACTGCTAATAAAGGGTTTCTTAAATAATGAAACCCTTTAAGTATAATTATTAACCTTGAATAATTTTTGGTTTAGTAAAAGCATTAATTGGTTTTAATACACCTTTAAATACTTCTATTTGAACTAAAGCAGTATGTGCAATATTACTTTGAGCTAATTTTGACGTACCTTTATCAATAGTAAGGATATTTACATTACCATGTTGACATAGTGATTTTTCACCTGGAATTTCAGGAGAATACCAAGCACCTTCACACATGATAACTACATCATTAATTACTTCTTCTGTAATATGAGCTGCAGCTAAGATTTCACCTCTATCGTTGAATACTCTTAAAATATCACCATCTTTAATAGCTCTTTTTTTAGCTTCTTTAGCATTCATTAGGATTGGCTCTCTTCCAGATTTCTCATATAGACCTCTAAGATAACTATTATTCATTTGAGAATGAAGTCTATATTTAGAGTGAGGAGAAACTAAATGTAATGGATATTTCTTAGTAACTTCTTTATTTCCTAGCCACTCTTTTGGCTGAATCCATGAAGGGTATCCTTTACAATCGTCATAACCAAATTTAGCAACTACTGGAGAATAAATCTCAATCTTACCAGATGGTGTTCCTAATTTATGTTTATAAGGATTTTTTCTAAACTCTGTATATCTAGTATAGTTCAATGTTTTTTCATCATCTTTAGGGAATTGAACATAACCTTTTTCCCAGAATTCATCAAATGATGGCATAGATATACCCATAGCTTTACCTTTTGAAGCTGCATCTGCATAGATAGATTTAACCCAATCTAACTCAGTTTTCTCTTCTGTAAATACTTCTTCATATCCCCATCTTTTACATAACTCTCTACAAATCCAGAAGTCACTTTGACTTTCACCTGCTGGTACTACTTCTGCTTTTCTAGCTAAAATAAATTCTTTTGTACTACCAGTTTGGTCAATATCAATTCTTTCAAGCTCTAAAGCTACGGGAAATACAATATCTGACATTTTTGCAGTAGAAGTCCAAAATGGTTCAGCAGTAATAACTGTATCTACTTTTTTCCATTGTTCAATCATATTATTTACATCTTGATGTCTTGTTAATGGAGATCCAGATGCATTATACATTAATCTGATATGTGGTAATTTAATTTTCTTACCATTTTGGTCAATTATTTTTCCTGGGTTTGCTAAAGCTTCAATTGATCTTGAAGATGGAATAACATGGTCTTGATTTTTTAACCAAGGTGCATTAGGATACTTCTTATTATATTTTTCTGGTATTGATTGCGAAATACCAGAAATAGTTGGAGTCACTTTATCAGCAGCACCAGACGAATTGTAAGCTAATGAAAACTCAATTCCTCCACCAGGTAGTCCCATATGTCCTAACATTGCAGATAGAACTGTACACATCCAATGGTTTTGTTCACCATGATCTTGTCTTTGAAGTGCTCTACCACAAAGAATAATTGATCTCTCTTTTGCTAAAGTTTCAGCAAATTGAGCAATTTGTTTAGACGGTACACCTGTGATTTCCTCTGCCCAGTTAATATCTTTTACTTGCCCATCAATTTCACCCATAAAATATTTTTTGAATTTATTAAATCCAACAGTATATTTCTTAATAAAATTTGCATCATAAAGTTTTTTAGTATATAAATGATGAATCATTCCTAGCATTAACGCAGGATCCGTTCCAGGTTTAACTGCAATATGTTTTGAACCTAAATATCTAGCTGTATCATTAACTCTTGGATCTACAGTAAATGCTTTGATTTTTCCAGCAACTACTGCTTTTTGTAATTTTGCAAATTCTTCATAACATCTATGTAGTGGAATAGACCAAGTAATTTGGTTAGTTAAAATAGGATCACATCCCCATATAACAACACTTTTTGCATTTTCAATAATAGCTTTCCATTTTGTTGGTGTATCATAAACAGAAGAACCACCTAAAACGTGAGGCATAATTACAAGCCCCGCACCAGTTGAGTAATCTCCAGATTCAGTAACAAACCCACCAAGAACTCTCATCATTCTTCTAGATACTGTTCTTCCCCAACTTACACGTCCAGAACCACCCCACCAGTAACACTCACCGTAGATACTCTCTGGTCCAAATTTATCAAAAGTTGTTCTCATTTGTTTTGCAGCTAAGTCTAATGCCGTATCCCAAGAAACTCTAACAAATTCTTCTTTTCCTCTTAACTCAGGTTTTGAAGGTCCTTTTGCTTCTAAAAATGATTTTCTAACCATTGGATATTCTACTCTTGTATTATTTTGCATCATATCAGCAGTAGCTCTAATCATTGGTGTTGGAAAATAATCTTTTTCAAAAGCTTTTGTTTCTGTTACTTCACCACTTTTAATTGTTGCATTAAACATACCAAATCTGTTTGCAGAAAAAGCAGTTCTTTTCTCAAAGTTTGTCATATCTGCCCAACCATCAAGACCTGATGCTTTTATTGTAGTTGCAGCACTAACTGCAGCTCCTAATTTTATAAATCCTCTACGTTTCATAATTTCTCCTTTATTTTGCGTCTGAAGCATTTTGTTGTAAATATTTAATTATTAAATTTTTTGTTGGAGCATCAAGTGCCACTTGCTCCATCATACTTTCAATTTGTTGTGGCCACTGATTAACTGTGTAAGCGGTAGAAGCTGGTAAGTGATGACACATTGAACAAGTTCTTTCATATGTCTTTTTTGCATTTAAATATAGTTTTGCTGGTTCTTTAGCAATTTGTTTAGAATCAATTTTAAATTCACCTTCTACTTCATGCCAAATTTCTCCATAATCATCTTCATATTTTTTAACTATGTTAAAAGCTTTGTTTGCAATATCTTCTTCTTTGAACTCTACATAAAGTTCACCTCTTTTCATATCTCTTACTACCATTTGAGGATAGTTTTCTAGTCTAAAACCTTTTACTTTGATTGTTGTTTTATCTTTTGAAGTTTTGACAACATCAACTGGAGTTAATATTTGAATATATCCAATATTCTTTCCACCTTGAGTTAAATTAGTTTTCTCTTTTAAAATTGTGTCATTTGCAAAAGAAAAACTAATTGCTGATGATAGTAATAAAGATAATCCAATCTTTTTTACATTTGCCATTTTTGAGCCTCCTGTAGCTTCTTTTTTTGTTTCTCTATAGGAATTTTATGGCAAGACTATAAATAAAGTATAATCTTTTTATTTTTTTGAAGTTTTTCTATTTTAATGTAAGTTTATATCCAATACCTTGGATATTTTGAATAAGTTCTGGGTAGATTTTTTTACGTAGTTTATTTATAAACATTCTTATTGCATCGGGTGTTGCACCACTTTCCATCCAGACATAGTTTTCTATTAATGAAAAAGGAACAGAGTGTTCTTGATGCTTTAATAAAAGAGTTAAAAGTCGTTGTTCTTTTTTCGTTAAAGGTATTATTTCATTATTTAATACTAACTCTTTTGTGTCCAAATTATATTTGTAGCCATTTGATAAATCAAAAAGAGTAAACTCTTCTTTAAAAGAGTTCATTGAAAGCAGCATGGACACCAAAAGTTGTTTTTTATCGAATGGTTTTTTTAAAACACTTCTACTTTTTACTTCTATTGCTTCAAGCATATTTTCATCTGTATCATAAGCAGTTAAAAAGATAATAGGAATATAAGGATCAAACTTTCTTATTTCATGACTCATTCTAAGACCTGTCATTTTTGCCATATGAATATCTGAAATAATCAAATCTATATTGTTTGATTGAAATAATTCAACTCCTTCTATCCCATTATTAGCTGTAAAAATTTCATTTACGTGCTCTTCAATCGATTCAACCATAATCTCAAGAAGATTTGCTTCATCTTCTACTATTAAAATATTTTTGTTTTTTAGAAGTTCTTCTATTTTTTCATACATTAGATTCTCCTAATTCAATTATAAACCTAGTAGGATTTGAACTACTATCTAAAATAAACTTTCCATTCATTTTTCTTTCTATTAATAGTTTACAAAGATGAAGACCTGTTCCTGTTCCTTGTTCACCTTTTGTTGTAAAAAATGGTTGAAAAATCTTTTCTTGGTTATCTTTTGAGATTCCTTTACCATTGTCCTCAACAATTATAAAAAAAGAATCTTCTTTTTTGTATAGATTTATTTTTATGCTTGCATCAAAAAGAGGATTATCTTTTAATATTTTTGAGAGTTCATCTTTTGCATTACTTATTAGATTTATAAGTACTTGTTTTAAATATGAAGGGTAACTTTTGCAAGAATAATTGTTTTTTTCATCATAAGTAAACTCTAATTCTATGCCATTCATTGTCATTTGAGGAGAACTTATTAGAATTATTTCATTTATTATATTTACTAAATCAAAATTGCCTTTTCCAAAATTTTCTTTGTAAAAATTTCTAAAAGCATTTATTGTTTCATTCATGAGCTCAATATTAGCTCGTGACCTATTTAAGTAATTATTTGCTTTTTCAAAGTTTTGTTTTTCAATCATCTCTTCTGCATTGCTAATTAACATCAAAAGAGTACTAAGAGGTTGCCTCCATTGATGAGATATAGCACTTACCATTTCACCTAATGCAGCCATCTTACTATTTTGAATTAGGATTTGTTCATGTTCTATCTCTTTTTTTTCCAGCTCTTTTTCATGGCTTACATCATTTATTGTTACAATTATACCCTCTAGTTCTTTTTGATAATTATTAAGAAGTGGAGTTATTTGAACTCTAAATATTTTTCCATTCTTTTTTAGAGTATGTGATTTCATTTTAAAAAGATTGCTTTTTATATCCTCAAAACAAGATATTTGATTTTCATTACAATTTATATGATTAACAAT
The DNA here is from genome assembly GCF_048571125.1 of Arcobacter siniprincipis (SeqCode). Lineage (NCBI taxonomy): Bacteria > Pseudomonadati > Campylobacterota > Epsilonproteobacteria > Campylobacterales > Arcobacteraceae > Arcobacter > Arcobacter siniprincipis (SeqCode). The sequence goes on from NZ_CP182343.1 coordinate 1,239,632, forward strand.
AGAATTTAATGGTTTTCCATAAAGGGTTTTACTTTTTAAAGCAAATGTTTTTTCAAATACTTTATTTATAAATATTATATTTCCATTTTTATCTGTTAATAAAACACCCCAAGTTGGACTTTTTGCAAAATGTCCTAAAAGTTTATGTTTTTCATAAAGCTCTCTTTGTGTTTTAGATAAAAAGAATATTGTTCCTAAACCTAAGGCAAATAGAAATAAAGAAGAAAGAAGATTCATAAAAAGTTGATGATCTAAATTTTTATAAATTTCATTCTCATCTAAAGCAGATACAAATAACCAATCACTATTTTCCAAAGTCTCATATGTAAAAAGATAAGATTTATCATCTAAGGTAAAACTCTTATCACCTTCTTTCTTTTTAGAAAGTGTATATAGAAAACTTGTTAATTCTTCATTTGAAAAATCAATTCCTAATCTATTTGACTGGGCAATTACTTTAGCATTTTTCGTCATTAAAAAAGCAAAACTTTTTTCTAAATGAAAGAGTTTTGCCAGTTCTTCTTTAACTGATTCAAGTTCTAAATCACTTGCCATAACTGCAATAAGTTTATCATTTTCATAAATAGGCGAAACTATACTTATATATTTCTTTCCTTCAAAACCAGGTGAACCTTCATATGGTTTTGTGATAGTTGTCTTACCTTTTCTCCTTGCTTCAATATACCAAGGTCTTTGTGTAGCAATATAGTCTTTTGAATAAAACCAATCAGGTCGTCCTGAAATAGTAAAGTTATCAGGATATGCAATATATACGCTAGTAAATCCATTACCAGAATTCATTGCATTTGTAAGTAGCTCTTTTATACTAGCAAAATCTTTTTCTCTATCTTTTTTTGTTAGATTTCTACCCATAGTTTCGACTATGCGCTTTAAAGCAGATAGCCTTTCATCAAATTTCTCTTTATAAGCATGAACTAATTTGATTTGGTTTTCTCTAGTATTTGTTAGTAGATATGATTTATTTTCAGAATAGGTAGAGTAAATTATAAATATATATAATAGAAAAAATATTATTGAAATTAGAATAAAGAATCTGTTTCGTTTCACCTTTTGTCCTTTTATGTCTTCTATTTCATAATAATATCAAAGTATAACAAAAGTATAATTTTTAAATCTAGATAATATCTTACTTTGATTGAATTTTAAAAATCCGGGGACAAGATACCAATTAATTGTAAATTGAATTACATCTCAAAGGTTGAAACTTCACTTTTTTCTAATGTTGTTTTTACGGTGGCAGCTTCGCATTTCTTACTTTGTTTCAAAAATACATTTACTTTATTTAATATAGAAAACTTAAGTTCCCTAAAAAAGGTACTTTATAGATAAATTTATATCAATTTATCTATTATTTTTTGTTTCCTATCTTCTGTCGACAGTTCATAATATTAAAAATTAATTATCTAACAGTAGTCTTATAATAAATCAAAAATATATAATTGAATAAGCATTTTCTGTATTCTATAAGATATAATAAGATTTAGAATCTTTATTCCATTATTATAGAACTGTATTTTACTTTTATTCAAAAGGGCATTTATATGAAGAATTTAAAAAACATAAAAATATTATATATAGATGACGAACAATTTATTAGAGAAGATGCTGTTGAGTATCTTAGTTTTTACTGTGATAATGTATACGAAGCAAGTGACGGATTAGATGGATTAGAGAAGTATAAAGAGCTAAAGCCTGATATTATTATAACAGATATAAAAATGCCAAAATTAAATGGTATTGAGATGATAAAAGAGATACGAAAAAGTGATAAAAATACTAAAATTATCATTGCTACTGCATTTTTAGAAACTTCATATTTACTTGAAGCAATAGAACTTGGACTTATAAAATATCTTGTAAAACCTATAATGGAAGATGCTTTATTACCTGTACTTGAAAGCTGTACAGATGATATTATCCAAAAGTCTTCTATATTTAATATTTGTGGTGGATATAAATTTGACATATTAAACCAAACACTTTTTTTAAATAAAGAACAAATATCACTTACAAAGAAAGAATTACACTTTTTAGAACTATTAATAAAAAACTCTAAACGTGCAGTAAAATATGATGAGTTTAGTAGCTACGTTTGGGATGGATATATGACTGAAGATGCTTTACGTGCTATTGTGCGAGAACTTAGAAAAAAAATTTCTAAACAGAGTATAAAAAATATATCTGGTATTGGATACCAAATTAATTTAATAGGCTAAAAAATGTATAGATATTTATTGATGTTATTAATGTTTTTTTCAACTCTTTATTCAAATGATCCTATACAACCACTGCCTAAAACAGTTAAATATGATAGAGAAAAAGCACTTCTTGGTAAAAAACTCTATTTTGACCCAATTTTATCAAGGGATAATACAATATCCTGTGCAAGCTGCCATAACCTTGACCTAGCTGGAGTAGATAACCTTCAATTTTCTTATGGAATAAAAGGGCAAAAAGGAATCATCAATACTCCTACTGTGTTAAATTCAATATTCAACTTTAGACAAATGTGGGATGGAAGAACAAAAACCTTAACCCATCAAGTACAATTTCCTATAACCAATCCATTAGAAATGGGAAATAGTTTTGAAAACCTTATTAAAACATTGAAAAAAAAATCTTATTATAACAATACATTTAATGCTCTTTATTCAAATGGAATTACTAAAGAAAATATTGGTGATGCCTTAGAAGAGTTTCAAAAAACACTTATAACTCCAAGTACATTTGATGATTATCTAAGAGGCAATAAAAATGCTATTACTGAAAATCAGAAAAAAGGATTTGAACTTTTTAATAAAAAAGGGTGTGTTTCTTGCCATAATGGTATAAATATAGGCGGTGGTCTTTATGCCCAATTTGGTTTAACAAATGAAGCCATTGCAAAAAACTTGATAAATGAAAATACAGATAATAATTCCTTTAAGAATGGATATAATCCAGACTTAGGTCTTTATAATATAACAAAAAACGATTTTGATAAATTCTATTTTAAAGTACCAACATTAAGAAATGTAGCTCTAACATATCCATATTTACACAATGGTCGGATAAAAACTTTAAATGAAGCTATAAGTTCAATTGCAAAAGCTCAATTGGGCTTAGACCTAACAAAAGAAGAAACTTTTTTAATTGAAGAGTTTTTAAAATCTTTAAGTGGCAAAGTAACAATAATAGAATGAAAGAATATTTAATAAAAAACAATATCTATATAGTTTTGATAACTTTACTTATACTTTTTTTCCTAATGATTTATACAATTGTTGTACATAAAAAATATACGCAACTCTTTTTTGAACACAATGATCAAATAAATACAATTATAGCTCTAAACAATAAACTTAATAGTTATATTTTAGGTAATAGTGCTGTTAATAATTTTGATGTCTTAAATAAAGATATAGATAGAAGTTTAGAATCTATTGAAAAATTAAAAAATGATGCAATACTAACTAAATTTCAAAATTCATATATAAAAGCATTAGATGATTTATATACTAAATTTAATAAAAAAATCATCTGGTTAGAAAGATTCAAAGCAAGAAGAGCAACAAATAAACAAACAATTTCTATTATTTTAGATAGATCACATAATGAGCTTTTAAACTTTGATATTCAGACAAAAAATAAACTCAATAATATAAGAATCGATATATTAGAAAAAATTGAGCAAAATAGTTTTTACAATATTGATGTTGTTAAGCATTATGATCTAGAATTAGATAATAGTTTTTTAATAAATTTTTTAAATAAGGTTAAAGCACTCCAAAAAAGCATTAACTTTCAATTAAAATATCAAGATATTGCTATAAATCATAGTATAGATAAGCTCCTAAAAGAAACTAAGAACTTGCTGTTTCAACAAAGAGAAAAAGCACAACATAGTGTCTATATAAGTTTAAATATATTATATGTACTAGTAACAATATTCTTAATACTTTTTACACTATTTTATAGAAAACTACAACTATCACAAAAACAATTACAAAATCTTACATATCAAAGTAAACTTGCATCAATGGGAGAAATGATAGGTAATATTGCGCACCAATGGAGACAACCACTAACCCATATTTCATATATATTAATGAATATAAAAACTGCATATGAAAAAGATAAGTTAACACCGGAGTACTTTGAAAAAAAATCAAAACTAGCAAACTCTCAAATAAAATATCTCTCAGATACAATTGATGATTTTAGAGACTTTTTCAAAAATACAAATCAAAAAGAATTTTTTAATTTAAGTGTTTCTATAAAAGAGGTGACAAATCTTTTAAAAGATAGTTTTAAATCTCATAATATAAATATTGAGTATAATTTAGATGATACTATCTCTATAAAAGCTTATAGAGGTGAATTTTTACAAGTGCTTTTTAATATTCTTAATAATGCAAAAGATGAATTTATAAAAAAAGAACTAATAAATGCAAAACTAATAATAAAAACTTATACAAAAAAAGACACCATAAAAATTGAAATAAGCGACAATGCTGGTGGCATAAAAAATGAGCTACTTGAAAAGATATTTGAACCATATTTTACTACAAAAGATAAAGGATTAGGTATTGGGCTTTATATGTCAAAGATTATTGTTGAAAAGAGTGATGCTAGATTAGAAGTTCAAAATATTAAAGCTGGGGCTTCATTTATTATTATATTTAAAAAGTAAATTTTAATTTTTAGAAAAATTTTATTTTCTCATAATTTCCACATTTTTTTTTCTTATACTTCTTAATAAAACATTTTAAGGAGAGAAAATGAAAAAAGCTATGGTTTTAGTAACAGTTTTATTTGCAGGAGTAAGTGCTTTTGCAATGTCAGATTCAGAACTTTTAAAAAAAGCTGGCGATGCTGGTCTTAAAGCAATCCCAACTAGTCAAATAGAAATATTAAAACTTGTGGATAACCCAAAAAATCCAATTACAGATGCAAAAATTGAGCTTGGTAAAAAACTTTATTTTGATCCAAGACTTTCAAAAAGTGGAATTATTTCATGTAATACATGTCATAACTTAGGAATGGGAGGAGTTGATGGTGTAGGTGCAGCAGTAGGTCATAAATGGACTCCAAATCCAGCACACTTAAATTCACCAACTGTTTATAACTCAGTATTAAATAAAGCACAATTTTGGGACGGAAGAGATCCTCACTTAGAAGCTCAAGCACAAGGACCTATTCAAGCAGGTCCAGAAATGGCTGCGCCAAAAGGTTTAGTTGAAAAAAGAGTTCTTTCTATGCCTGCATATGTACAAGAGTTCAAAAAAGCTTATGGAGATAATGTAAAAATTGATTTTTCACTAATTACTGACACTATTGCAGTATTTGAAAGAAAATTAATTACTCCTTCAAGATATGATGCATTTTTAAATGGAAATATGAATGCTTTAACTCCAAGTGAAAAAGAAGGCATGACTATATTTATTGACAAAGGATGTGCTTCTTGTCACAATGATATTGGTCTTGGTGGAACTATGATGCCATTTGATGCTAAAAAATATAATCTTAATGTAGGTGGATTTACTGGTACAAAAGATGGCATGGTTAAAACTCCAACACTAAGAAATATTGAAGAAACTGCTCCATATTTCCATAATGGAAATGTATGGTCTTTAAAACAAGCAGTAAAATTAATGGGTGATATTCAACTTGATATGAAAATCTCTGATAAAGATACTGATAAGATTGTAACTTTTTTAAATGCTTTAACAGGTGTTAAACCAGATATTTCATATCCACAACTTCCAGTAATTACTGAAAAAACTCCAAAACCAGATATGAATTAAATGATTCTAGGGATTTGTTCCCTGGAGTTATTATTATCTAAAAAGATTAAAGCTTATTTTTTTAATATAATCAAAATTTAACAAAAAGCATTAAAAACTATTTTTAAAACTGAGAGGCATATACCCTGCCAACAAGAAATAAGACACAAAGTTCTGACATATTTTCTCATTTTGTTTCAAAATAATACTTTACCTTATTTTTATAAAGTCCTATTTAAAGGCATTACTAATACAATTATAAAATTTAAAACAATTTTGAAACAATTTGGTTTCAAAATATGCTATACTTTTTTTGTATAAAAACAAAGGAGAATAACATGTTTAAGAATTCAATTTTAAAAAAATTGTTAGCAACATCAGTAATAACTGCCGCAATGTTAACAGGTGCAAATGCAGCAGAGAGTAAGTATGTAATTGCAACAGCAAGTACAGGGGGAACTTATTATCCAGTTGGTGTAGGTATTGCAACAATAGCTTCAATCAAATTAGCAAAAGACCATAAAGTTACATTCTCTGCAATTACAAGTGCAGGAAGTAATGAAAATGTTGACATGCTAGGAAAAGGCGAAGTAAACTTTGCTATTTTACAAGGACTTTATGGTTCTATGGCTTGGCAAGGAAAAGGTCAATATAAAGGCAATGCTCAAAAAAACCTAAGATCAATAACAATGTTATGGCAAAATGTTGAGCAATTTACTATCAAAAGTAAATATGCAAAAACTGGAAATATAAAAGATATAAAAAATCTTTATGGGGAAAGATTTTCAATCGGTGGAAGAAGTTCAGGTTCTAGAGTTTCTTCAGAAACTATCTTAGAATCACTTGGAATTGATTACAATAAATTAGATTTACAGTACTTAGGTTATAGCCCAAGTTCTACTGCTCTTCAAGATGGAAAAGTACAAGGTATGACAACTCCATCAGGTCCTCCAACATCAGCTGTTACAAATGCTTTTGCTTCAATTGGAAATGATAATATAAAAGTTTTAAATTTCACAAAAGAAGATGTGGAAAAAATTGATGCTGATTATCCTGTTTGGACACCATTTACTATAAAAGCTAGAACTTATCCTGGACAAACAAAAGATATAAATACAATAGCTCAACCAAACTTATTAGTTGTTACAAAAGATACACCAGAAGAAGTTGTTTATTTATTAACAAAAACAATTTATGAAAATCTACCATTTTTAAATAGTGTACATAAAGCAACACTTGCTATGTCTCTACAAAAAGCAATAGATGGATTACCAATGCCTCTTCATAAAGGTGCTGCTAAATACTATAAAGAACAAGGTATTAAAATACCAGATTCTTTAATCGATAACTAAAAATAAAGAGAGTTAAACTCTCTTTATTTTATATCTTACATAAGTGATTTGAAATCATTTATGTAGCTTATAAATCTAAGGACAATAATCATGATACAAATAAAATACTTTAAAGAAATAACATTTATTTATGCAATATTTATTTCACTATTTCACTTTTATGTGAATATTTGGGGAGGAATAAGTGACTTATGGTTTAACTCAGCTCACTTTGCACTTTTAGGTTCTCTTGGATTTTTAACTTATGAATCTAGTAAAGGAGATGATAAAGTAAGTATTTTAAATATTATTCTTGCAATATTGTCTTTGTGTACATTTATTTATATGGTTTTCTTTGAAGAGAGTTTATATTCAGTTGCTCACTCACAAATGAGACTAAGTGATGTAATAGTTGTCTGTATGACAATAGCTTTAGCAATAGAGTTAGTGAGAAGATATACAGGTTATATTATTCCAGCCCTTATAATATTATGCATTTGTTATATACTTTTTTTAGGGCAGTATTTCCATGGTGTTTTTGCTTTTGGAGGAATGGAATTAGATAGATTTTTATATAGAATGTATTATACAAGTGAAGGGCTATTTGGACCAATTGCAACAATCTCTTCTACTTATGTATTTATGTTTATTTTATTTGCTGCTTTTTTATTAAAATCGGGAGCAGGGGATTTTATCGTAGATATTTCAAATGCAGTTGCAGGAAAATATACAGGTGGAACTGGACATGTTGCAGTATTTTCTTCTGCACTTATGGGAACGATATCTGGAAGTGCTGTTGCAAATACAGTATCAACAGGTTCAATTACAATTCCAATGATGAAAAAAGCAGGTTTCAAAGGAACTTTTGCAGCAGCAGTTGAGGCAGCAGCTAGTACTGGTGGACAAATCATGCCTCCTATTATGGGAGCAGGGGCTTTTATTATGGCTCAAATTACTCATATACCATTCTTAACTATTATCTCTGTTTCTGTGTTACCAGCAATTTTATACTTTGCATCTATTTCATTTTATATTCATATTCATGCAAAAGAAAATGATATAAAAGGTGAAGATAATGATATTAAAATTCTTCCATTATTAAGAGAAGGATTTCATTTTATTATCCCTATTACTACTTTAGTTGGGCTTTTAATTTATGGTTATTCTCCTACATATGCAGCTTCAATTGCAATAATTACTATTGTTTTAGCATCATATTTAACAAAAAATAAAAGAATGGGAATCAAAGAGATTTTAGAAGCTTTAGCCTTAGGTAGCCAAAATATGGTGGTAACTGGAGTTTTATTAATTGCAGTTGGTGTTATAGTTGGAGTTATAAATATCTCAGGTGTTGGAATTACATTTTCTCAACTTATTATGGAATGGTCAGGTAACTCTTTACTTATAGCTATTGTTTTAATAGCTATTGCTTCACTTATTTTAGGAATGGGATTACCTGTAACTGCATCTTATGTTGTATTATCTGTTTTAAGTGCTCCTGCTCTTGTAGGTCTTATGTTAACTCCAGAAATGGCAGGACTTGTAAATGCTGGTATTCAAATTCCTGAGGCGGCTATGTATTTACTATCAGCTCACTTGATTATCTTTTGGTTATCACAAGATTCAAATCTTACACCTCCTGTTTGTTTAGCAGCATTTGCAGCAGCAGCTATTGCAAAAACTCCTCCAATGCAAACTGGACTTGTATCTTGGAAAATAGGTAAGGGGATGTATATTATTCCTTTATTATTTGCTTTTACTCCACTTGTAAGTGGGGATTGGTTTGAGAGATTTGAAGTATTTATTTTCGCTTTCTTTGGTATTTTATGTTTTTCTATTGTTATGGAAGGTTTTTGGGATAAAAAGATGATGATTTTAGAAAGAGTTGTGTTTGCAGTTGCTACAATTTTATTATTAACAGAAGATGAAGCTTATCATTTTGAGTCATTTTTTGGTATAGTACAAACTACACATATCGTAGGATTTATTATCTTTGTTGTTTCTATGATATTACATAAAAAGTTGTTTAAAGAGGGAAACAAATATGCAGGAATTGATTAATACTTTAAAATCTTGTGGTTATGATCCACACTTTGTTCAGACAAAAGAAGAAGCTTTTAATTTAGCTAAAACTTTTATAAAAGAGGGCATGAAAGTTGGTCTTGGAGGTTCTGTTACTGTTGGCGAAATAGGATTACTTGATTATTTGACAAATAAAAAAGATATAACTTTATACAACCAATATGAACTTGGTATTTCTATGGAAGAAAATACACACAGAAGAAGACAAGGACTAGTTTCAGATATATTTGTTACAGGAATAAATGCCTTAACAAAAGATGGAAAGATAGTAAATGCTGATGGAAGCGGAAATCGAGTAGCTGCTTTTTGTTTTGGACCAAAAAAAATATTAGCAATAGTTGGTGTAAATAAAATCGTTGAAAATTTAGAAGATGGTTTTAAAAGAGTTATGGAAGTGGCAGCTATCAAAAATATAGACAGAATGAATAAAAAAGCAATAGAGATGGGAAAAGAGCCAAGACAAAATTTAAATACTATTGCTAATAAATTTACTTGGGTAAAAGCAGATGAAAAAGATAGAATCACAATTATTCTTATAAATGAAGAGTTAGGATATTAAAATGCATGATTATTTAATAATTGGTGCTGGAATTATTGGACTAAATATTGCTAAAAATTTAAAAGAGAGATTCCCTGATAGTAAAATTTTAGTAATAGAAAAAGAGCCTGAAGTTGCAATGCATAGTAGTGGTAGAAATTCAGGAGTTTTGCATGCTGGATTTTATTACACTGCAAATTCTTTAAAAGCTAAGTTTACAAAAGAAGGTAATATCGCCCTTAAGAAGTTTTGTAAAGAGCGAAATCTAAAATTAAATGAGTGCAAAAAAGTAGTAGTAGCTACAAATGAAGATGAATTAAGTGGATTATTAGAGTTGAAAAATAGAGGTGATGCAAATGGAGTTGAGCTTCAATGGCTAAGAGAAGAAGAACTAAATATCCTTTATCCTAATATAAAAACCTATGAGAAAGCACTTCTCTGCCCAAGTACAGCAACAGTAAATCCAAAAGAAGTAACAAAAGAGTTTGCAAAAGTTATACAAGAACTAGGAGTCGAGTTACTTTTAGATTGTAAATATATCTCTTCAAGTAAAGATGCAATTCTTACAAGTAAGGGTGAATTTTACGCTAAAAAAGTGATAAATTGTGCAGGTTTATATGCTGATAAAATTGCAAGAAATTATGGCTTTTCAAAGGATTATGTAATCATTCCTTTTAAAGGAGTATATTTAAAAGATAAAACAAATGCTTCACACCTTAGAACAAATGTTTATCCAGTACCAAACTTAGAAAATCCTTTTTTAGGAGTTCATTATACTTTAACAGTAGATAATGAGAGTAAAATAGGACCAACAGCTATTCCTGCTTTTTGGAGAGAAAACTACAAAGGTTTTGATAACTTCTCTTTAAAAGAGTTTTTAGAAATTTCATATTATGAGTTAAAGCTTTTTATTACAGATGCTTTTTCATTTAGAAGTTTAGCTTTTAGTGAGATAAAAAAGTACAATTTTAAATATTTTAAAAACTTAGCTATGAAACTAACTAAAAATATGAATCATGATGGTTTTGACTCTTGGAGTACACCAGGTATACGAGCACAACTTTTAAATAAACACACCCTAGAACTTGTACAGGATTTTGTAGTGGAATCTGATGAAAACTCAGTTCATGTATTAAATGCAGTTAGTCCTGCATTTACCTCTTCAATTCCTTTTGCAAATTGGGTAGTTGAAGAGCATATCTTAAAATAAAAAAGAATTCTTTTTTATTTTAAGGTAAAATTTCATCTTTTACTTTTACACATTCCTCATAAACATTATCAAGTAATTGTCTAGCTTTTTTTTCTCTTCTATATTGTCCAAAAAAGTATATTAAGGCAAAGGCACCTAATAAATCAAATGTAAAAGCAAACCAAGCTTCCATAAGAAAAGCATAAATTCCCCAAGAAAAAGTAGATACCAAAAGTAAAAGCTTCATCTTAAACGAATCTTTTGAAATAGTAGCCAAAGGTGTTGTAATAGATGCTAATACTAAAAATAGACCTTCATACTCTTTTAAACCTAAAAGTAAAAATATAGAAAAAAATGGAATAGAATATAAAATTGCTCTTTCAAGTTTTCTATACTCAAATGCTCCAACATAATACATAAGGGCTATTATAACTGATTGATAAACTCCATGTATCCCACCACTTTGATATAAATCAGGTATTATAAAAACAACTGAAGTTCCTAATAAAATTTTTGTTTTTATTAAATCTTTTATTGCCATACCAATGGCATTTAAAACTATTGCTAATACGCCTAGCAAAGGCACCAATAAGGAAAACATAAAGTTTTCCTTTTAAAATTTAAAATTAGCTAATTTCATAAGTGATATGCTAACAGGTTTTATTAGCTTATCATTGAAATCATAATGCACATTGTGACAAGCTTTTTGATGTTTTTCAATTCCATCATCACTTCCTACAAGAGCAAAGGCTCCTGGGATTTTATTTAGATAATAACTAAAATCTTCACTTGCCATAATTGGAGTTGCTATATTGCTTTGCCAGTTTTCACCTAAAGTATCTTTTAATACTTCTCGCACCTTTGAAGCTTCATCTTTATGGTTAATTGTTGGTTGATATCTATCTCTTAAATCAATATCCACATCAACATTATATGCTAAGGCAATGCCTTTTGATATCTCTTCTATTTGATTAAATACTTTTGTTTTTAACTCATTTGTAGGAACCCGAATACTTCCTTCAACCTTTGCATTATCTGGAATCACTGTTACCCCACTAATCGCATCTATTGATGTAACAGAAACTACAACGGCATCTTGAGGTGCCACTTGTCTACTCGCTATTTGTTGTAGTGCCATAGTTAAAGCAGAAGCTGCAAGAACTGGGTCTTTACAAATTTCAGGTTGAGAGGAGTGTCCTCCCAAACCTTTTAATGTAATATGAAAAGTTCCATTTCCAGCCATTACTGTACCTTCAGGACAAACAGCTTGACCAAATTTAATAGCTGGCCAATTGTGCCAACCAAAAATCATATCAATTCCATCTAAACATCCCTCTTCAATCATCTTCTTAGCTCCATGACCTCCTTCTTCAGCAGGTTGAAATATAAGAGATACTGGGTTTGTTAGTTTATCTTCATTTTGTTTTAACCAAATAGCAGCTGCCATTAAAGTTGCTGTATGCCCATCATGTCCACAAGCATGCATGCATTGATGTTTAACTGATTTATATGAAACATCAGTTTTTTCTTCTAGTGGAAGAGCATCAATATCTCCTCTTAAAGCTATATGAGGACCTTTCTTATCTTGAGCAAGTAATCCAACTGTGCCAGTGCCTGCATAAGTTTTATATGTAATATTATGTTTGTCTAATATCTCTCTTATTGCTTTTGCGGTATTGGTCTCTTCCCAAGTTAATTCGGGATTTTTATGTAAATTATGTCTAAAATTTGTAGCAAATTCTACTACTTCATCAAAATTTTTATACATACCGACTCCTTTTTATTATAAACACTGAATCACTTTTGCTAATTCATTATATTTTGTTAGGCAATCATCACAATTAACTAAAATCTTTGATTTTGCTATTATGTAACTTTTGCCTGTTGTTCTATTTCTTATTACATTTTGTCCATCGATATTTTCAACCCCATCAAAGGTACCAATGAATTTTGTACCCCTTAAACTTACAGTTTCTAATCTTTCACCTGGTTTAATTTTGTCTTCGTATTGTAAATATGCCAATCTAGCAGAGGTACCTGTTCCTGTTGTGCTTCTACAAATAACTCCAGGGTGAACATAAGTTGTTGAGCGTGAGGTATAAAAACCATCTTCTTTTTTCTCAACTCCTCCCATAAAATGTAGAAAAGGAACTGGTCCCACATCACCTAATAAATAGTGTCTTAATGACTCTTTTTTTCTAACTGCTTCAACTATTAAGTAAGCTGTATCGCTCAATTTTTTTTCTTCATCAATTGTAAGATTAAATCCTAATTCACTAGCCTCTACAAGGATATAGAAACCTCCACTATAAGCTACAGAATAGGTAATCTCACCTAACTCTTGGATCACAATTTTTTCTTTATATTGATAAATATAACTTGGAAGTCCTTCGCAAGTTATAGATTCAACTACACCATTTTCTACTTTTGCTTCAATATCTACAAGTCCAGCTGGAGCTTCTAGTTTAAAGTTTAAGATACCATCTTTTTTTTCCACTAATCCATTTTCAATAATGGCAGTTGCTGTACACATTGTATTTGAACCAGAATATATAGGATAACCCATAACTTCCATGATAATATATCCAGCAACTGCTTCTTTATTTTTTGAAGGAACAACTAAGTCTATAGACATCTCAGGGATACCATAAGGTTCATAAAGAAGTGTTTTTCTCAAATCATCAGCATTTGCTTGTAAGTAAAGCATCTGTTCTCTTACACTATTACCTTCCAACTCTTTAACTCCTGTAAATACTATTCTACTTACATCACCACCTGCATGGGTGTCTATTAGTCCTATTGTGTGTGGCTTATTCATTTTCTGTCTTTAAAGAGTATTTTGCACCATGTTTTTCCCATTCGGAATCAGGTATTATTACTATTTTCCCTAAATACCCTTTTCCCCTTGAAACAAAATATTTTTCTGCTTCATGAAGATTTGAGAGTTTAAAGGTTGCGTGTAAGATGGGTTTTAGTTTTTCCTCTTTTATCCATTTCATTAATTGTTTTGCTTCATTTTTTGTACCATGTGATACCCCATGAATCTCCACTTGATAAAGATAAATCTTTGACCATAATACTTCGGTAATATTGTATGAACTTGCTCCTGCGATACTTAGTCTTGGATAGTCATCTCTTTTTTTCATATCTACAATCATAGTATCAATAAAAATATTTGTATACTCTCCACCAACTAAATCCATAACAGCATCAATATTCTCACCCTCTGTTGCTTCTAAAATTCTTTGTTTTAAAGTTGATATTTCACCTCTATCAATCACTTTTTTAGTACCAAGAGCTAAAAGTTCCTCTTCTTTATCCTTAGAACTAAGGGCATAAGGAATAGCTTTTAAGACTTTGCACATTTGGATTAGTGCAGTTCCAACTCCTCCACTTGCTCCACTGATTAAGACTTTATCACCTTTCTTTACTCTTGAGGCATTTAACATTCTAAATCCAGTTTGATATGAACACATACCTAATGAAGCTAGTTGGGCATCATCAATATCTTTATTTGGCATGGCATAGAAGTTTTCACTAGGAATGGCTACATATTCTGCATATCCACCATCTTTTCCATGTCCATAATAATCAGGGATTAAATTTAAATCGGGATTTTGAGATAAATAGATATTAAAATCAACAAGCCCTCTTTGACCTATTAAACTTTTATTTTCATCATCTGCAACTTTTTCAACTGTTCCAACAATATCAGCCCCTTGAATTCGAGGAAAGGTGAAAGTATTATCACCAGTCATATTAAAAGAAGTTACTTCTTCTTTATTATTATCATCAACTGGATATAAACCTTCTCTGGCTTTTCTATCTGTATTGTTTTTAGCTGTTGCTGTTACTTTTATAAGAACCTCACCTTTTTTAAGTGTAGGAATCTCAACATTTTTATATACTAACTTATCTATTCCACCATGACCAACTAAGACCATAGCTTTCATTGTATTATTTCCCATAATTACTCCAATTAATTTTAATTTATATTTTTAGGTATAAAATTAACTGGAGTGTTCTATCACATTAAAATATACTCTGTTAAAAGAGTATATACTTGTAAATTTTATGTTTTTTATTTTCATTTAAACAACCAATACCGGACATTTAGCTAAACCAGAGATTTTATGAGAAGTTCCACCTAGTAAATAACCAGTCAAATCACCTTGTCCTTGTTTTCCTACTACAATTAAGTCAATATCATTTGTTTTTGCAAAATGCAAGATTTGTTTTGCAACTTGTCCTGAACGAATAAATCCTTTTATTTTTTCTTCTTTTAGTCCTAAATTATGAGCTATTTTTTTACCATCTTCTACAATTTCTTTTGCATATTGTCCTAAAACATCATCCATAGTTTCATACTCAACTGCACCTCTTACCATAGACAAAGAACCTTCAATGAAACTATGATGTCTAAATACAGAAACAATATTTAGTTCACTATTAAAATTTTTGCAAATTTCGCAAGCTTTTTCAAGTGCATTATAAGCTAACTCTGAACCATCTAATCCTACTAATACTTTTTTAAACATATTTGTTCCTTTATCTAAAAGCTAAGTCCCTAAAATATAGGGCAATTTGTGGGAAGAATATTAGTGCAATAGCTACTGATAAAAGTATAAATATAAAAGGAGGTGTTCCTTTTATTACTTCAAAATATGGTCTTTTAAATATGGCAATTGCTGTAAAAATATCACAACCAAATGGTGGGGTAGCAGATCCAATTGCAACTTGTAGTGTAATAATAGTACCAACTAAAACAGGATCTAATCCAACAGCTTCAACAACTGGTGAAAAAATTGGAACAAGAACTAAGATTACAACAATAGGGTCAACAAACATACATCCCACAAAAAATGCAATAGAAATTACTGCTAATACTCCATATGGTCCCATTTCTTTAATACCAATTGAGGCTAATATTTCTTGTGGAACTTGAGCAAAAGATAAAATCCAAGCAAATGCTGCACCAGAAGCTACTAATATAAATACAACAGCTGTAACTAAACCAGTTGCAACAGCTGAACTATAAAATTCTTTAAATTTCATAGTTCTAAAAACAACTCCTTCTAAAAATAAAGCATAAGCAACACTAACAGCCGCAGCTTCAGTTGGACTAAAAATACCACCAAAAATACCACCAATAATGATTACTGGAAATCCTAAAGGCCATAGAGCATGGTAAAAGGCCAATAGTCTATCTTTCCATGAAGATTTTTCTTGAGTTGGTATATCATTTTTATATGCATAACCAATACAATATACTGAGAAAAGAAATAAAATTAAAAGTCCAGGTCCAATACCAGCAATAAAAAGTTCAGGAATTGAAGTTTTTGAAACAATTCCATAAATAATCATCCCAATACTAGGGGGAATTAAAAAAGCAATATCACTTGAGTTGATTATTAAAGCAAGGATAAAAGAATCTTTATATCCACCTTTTTGTAGTCTTGGTCTAAGTGGAGAACCAATTGCTACAACAGTAGCTTGAGTTGAGCCTGAAACAGCACCAAACATAGCACAAGCACAAGCTGTACTAACTGCCAAACCACCCTTTATATGTCCCACAAAAGACATTACTAAATCGATTAGTTTTTCAGCTGATTTTCCTCTTGTCATAATATCTGCTGATAAAATAAACATAGGAACTGCTATAAGAGCAGCTGGTCTAATCCCACCCATCATTTGCTGAATCATAAATTGCATTCTATCAAAATCACCAAATACTTCATGAAATCCAACAGTTGAACCTGCAATTAAAGGTATCATCATTGGAAAGCCTAGAAGTAATAATACAACCATTATAGAAAAAATTAAAATTGCCATTTCTTACTCCTAAACTTCTATTTGATTTGCAGCATCTGTATAACCATCTTTTATATTTGTAGAAAGGTATACATCTTCATTTCTAATATTTTTAAGTACTGTTGAAAAATATTGTAAGCCTGTAATTATGAAACCAATAGGAACCCATAAATAGATAATATAAACATCAATTCCTAGTGCAGGTAATATTCTGCCACTATTGTATATGCTTACGATATACAAAATCGCATAATATGATAAAAAAAACATAAATAGACCAGTTATAGTTGAAATAATAATCATAAATATTTTTCTTAAATTAGAATTTAATAAGTCATAAATAGCTGACATTCTTATGTGTCTACCTTGTCTTGCTGCATAACTCAATCCAGCAAAAGTTACAATAACTATAAAAATCATATTTAATTCATCTGTGAATATAATTGCATCATTGAAAATAAATCTACTAACAACTGCAGCAATAGTATTTATAGCCATTGCTATAATCCCAAGTCCTAACATTAGTTTTTCAAATTTGCCAATTATTTTATCCATAAAGTCAAGACCTTTTAAAAGAGGGTTAATCTTTTTTTTGGATACTTTTTCTGAATTCTCCATATAAACTCCTGAATAGATAGCTTAAGTGCTATCTATTTTTTTATTAAAACTTAAAAGTTTTATTTCGCATTTTTTTCTGCTTCTTCAAGGTCTTTTCTCATTTGAGCTAAAAGTTTTTTATTTGAATCACTTTTTTCAGCAAATTTTTCTTGAACTGGTTTTGCTCTTTTTTTAAATACTTCTCTTTCTTCTTTTGTTAGTGTAACAATTTTATAATCAGGATTAGTTCTTACTATTCTTCCTAAACCATAAGCATCAAGTTTTTGTGCTTCTTTTAAAATCACTTTTTCAGCATGAGCAGAAGCATCTTGTACAAGTTTTTTATCTTTGGCACTTAATTTATCATAGAATTTTTTGTTTGTAACAGCACAAGCATTAAAACTACTATGTCCCATATAAGTTAAAACTTTTGATAATTTATCTAAATCATATGCTTCAATCCAAACAGTTGGATTTTCTTCTCCATCAACCATATTTGTTTTTAAAGCACCAATTAAATCTCCCCAACTCATAGGAACAGGAGAAGCTCCAAATGCTTCATATGTATCAACTAAAATTGGAGAACCTGGCATTACTCTCATTTTTTTACCTTGTAAATCTTCAGGTGTTCTAAATACTTCATTTGTAGTAATTGCCATTTCACCTTCAGGAAAAACTGCTAATAATTCTAATCCATGTTTATTAAATATTGGAGGTAACATTTTGTTAATAGCTTTTGAGTTTTTGAAAAAATAATCTAACTCTTTTGTATCAGTTGGTAAAACATAAGGTAGTGTAAATAGATCCATTTCTGGGATTGTTCCACCCATATAACCAGTTGACTGACCTAAAAATTGCAACAAACCAAATTTAGTTTGCTCTAAAAGGTCTGTCTCTTCACCTAATGAACCAACAGGATAGATTTTGATTTTATTGTCAGAATGACTCTCTATATAGTTTTTAAATGCTACTGCATAAATACCTTGAGGATCATCTAACCCCTCACCCATTGCATACTTCCATGTTGCTGCACTAAGACTTGTTGCAGCTATCATACCTGCAAGAACCAGAGATTTTAAGTTAATTAATTTCATAAATTTTCCTTTATTTTTTATTATTTGTTCTAAACACCATTTCCTTGTGTCTTTTTAAAAGATTTTTTATTTAAATCCTCCTTTATACTCTATTTAATGAATAACTCTCTTGGAAAATCACAAAAAGTTTCCACTCCTGTATCTGTGATATAAATACTTTCAGTTATTTCCATTCCCCAATCAGCTTGCCAAATACCTGGCATAAAGTGAAAAGTCATACCAGGTTCTAGTACTGTTAAGTCCGTTGATCTTAAACTACAAGTTCTCTCACCCCAATCAGGAGGATAACTAACTCCTATAGGATAACCACATCTTGCACCATTTCTATCAATACCATATTTATGCATTACTGTATCAACTGCATTTGCAATGTCACAAGTTCTATTTCCTGGTTTTGCCTGTTCAAGTCCTGCATCAATAGCTTCTATTAGTGCTTTTTCAGCATCATAATATTTTTGATTGGGTTTGCCCATAAAAATAGTTCTTGACATAGGACAATGATATCTTTTATAACAACCTGATATCTCAAAATAAGTTGCCTCATTCTTTTTAAAAGGTCTTTCATCCCAAGTAATATGAGATGCAGATGCATCCGCACCTGAAGGTAACAATGGTACAATTGAAGGATAATCACCACCATATCCATCAACACCTGCAATTGCAGTTTCATAGATTTGTGATACAACATGACTTTTTGGAATACCAACTCTTACTACATCTAAAACTCTTTGATGTATTTTTTGAGTGATTTTTCCAGCTATTTTCATAAATTCAATCTCTTTTGTAGATTTAATACCTCTTGCCCAATTGACTAAGTTATTTGCATTTATAAAGTTTGCATTTGGTAAAGTTGCTGTCAATCTAAAATGAGCTTCCGCAGTATAATAATAACTATCTCTCTCTGTTGCTATTACACATTTATCCCATTTCTTTTTATTAAGAATATTTTCTCCAATCCATGTCATTGGATGTTCATCTAAATTTTGTACATATTTTTCTGGATAACCATAAAGATTATCTTCTTTCATGTAACATTTTATCAATGCGGCATTTCTATCCATAAGTCTTCCGAACCAAATAGGTTCATCCTCATCAAGGGAAATAATAACCCCTTGATGAACATAAAAAGACCAACCATCATATCCTGTAAGCCAATTCATATTTCCAGGATCAGTTGCAATTAAAACATCGATTCTTCTTTGTTGCATCAATGATTTAACTCTTCTAATTCTTTGGACATACTCTTTTTTAGTAAAAGGTAATTTTTCTCTCATATTAGTTTCCTATTTAACAGGACCTACCCAAACTTGTTGAGTATTCACAAACATTTTAATACCATGAGGACCTAATTCTCTTCCTAAACCTGATTTTTTAACTCCACCACTTGGAAGTCTAGGATCTGATTTTACAATTCCATTAATTGAAACTTGACCAGTAACAATTTTACTTGCTATTAGTTTACCTTTTTCAATATCTCCTGTCCAAACTGAACCACCTAAGCCGTATTCAGTGTCATTAGCAATTTCTAATGCATGGTTTGCATCTTTTGCTTTGATTACTGCTGCAATTGGACCAAATGTTTCTTGGCAAGATACAACCATTCCTGGTTCTACATCTGCTAAAAGGGTTACTGGAAAAAAGAATCCTTTTCCTTCCATTCTATTTCCACCTAAAACTAGTCTTGCTCCTGCACTTACTGATTTATCAACTTGTTGGTGCATTTCTTCAACTAACTCTTTTCTGGCTATTGGACCAATTTTTGTTGATTCATCTTTTGGATCACCTAAAGTTAATTTTTCAAATCTCTCTTTTAACAAAGAGATAAATTTTTCATAAATAGGTTCTTCTACAATGATTCTTTTTGCAGCAATACAAGATTGACCAGCATTGATATATCTTGAAAGAACAATTACATCTGCTGCATGTTCTAAATCTTTTGTATCAGCTAATACAATTGCTGCATCACTTCCACCAAGTTCTAGTACTACTGGTTTGATTTCACTTCCAGCGATTGCACCAACAGCTGAACCAGCTTTTGATGAACCTGTAAGTGATACACCAGTAACTAGTGGATGTCTAATGATTGATTCTATTTGTGAGTGGTTAATAACTACATTTTGAACTAGATTTTTAGGCATGCCTGCTTTTTCAAAAGCTTGTACAATTTTAACTGCACATAGTGGAGTATGAGAATCATGTTTCATAATACAAGTGTTTCCTGACATAAGAGCAGGTGCTAAGTATCTAAAAGCTAACCAAAATGGTGCATTCCAAGGAAGTAATCCTAAAGTTACACCTAAAGGTAAATATTGCACAAAGCTTTCTGTTGCATCAGAATCTATGAATTCTGTTTTTAAATATTCCCCAGCATTTTGAGCGTAGTGTTCTGCTGCCCAAGCTGCTTTATTTACTTCTCCCCTTGCTTCATTGATAGGTTTTCCCATCTCTTCAGTCATAGGGAGAGCATATTCATCAAGATTATCTTTCATCTCTTTTGCAACAGCTCTTAAAAGCTCAGCTCTTTGTTCAAAAGAAGTATCTCTCCAAGAGTTTACATATGTCTCTTGTGACTTTTCGATTATTTCTCTTACTTCTTCAGCTGTATTCATAGGAATCTCATACACTGTTTCTTCAGTGTATGGATTTATTGATTTAAAATGTGTTGAACTATATCCCATAATAACCCCTTAACCTAAGATTGCTTCAACAGATTTAACAAATCTATTTAGACCCTCTTTTAAAGTATCTTCTTCAATTGTCAATGGAGGAATAAATTTGATAATTTCACCTGTACTACAAGCACCAATAATCAATCCATTTTCAAAACATTTAGTAGTGATTTCTTTTGTCATTACTGCACTTTCAAAATCAATTGCTAACATCATTCCTTTTTGTCTTACACCTTTTACAGCATCATATTTAGAGTTTAAAGTATCTATAGTCTCTCTTATAATGTCACCTTTTCTTTTTGTTTCATTATTAAAAGTTTCATCTTTGAAATACTCTAATCCAACTTTACCTGCTACAAAAGAGATACCTTGTCCTCTAAATGTACCTGTATGTTGTCCTGGACTCCAAGCTTTATCAATCTCTGGTTTATTAACTAGCATTCCAATAGGAGTTCCAAAACCACCTAAACCTTTTGCTAAGATAATAATATCTGGATCAACATCTAAATCATCGAAACTAAAGTAGCTTCCACATCTTCCTACACCACATTGAATACTATCAAGTATAAATAATGCTCCAGTATCTTTTGCTAGTTTTTGCACACCTTGTAACCACTCTTTTGTAGCAACTCGTACCCCACCTTCTGCTTGAACTGGCTCAACAATAAATCCAGCAGGAGGTAACATCCCTGAACCTAAATCAAACATTTTTTGTCTTAAGTTTTCTAACGCATCCATGTCATTAAATGTATCTCTAATAACATTATTTAAAGGAACTCCTGAACTACTTCTAAATGCATTGTTTGCTGTACAAGCTAATGCACCTAAAGTCATACCATGGAAACCTCTATTAAAAGCAACTACTTCTGTTCTACCAGTAACTTTTCTAGCTAATTTAAGTGCAGCTTCGACGGCATTTGTTCCTGTTGGTCCTGTAAATTGAACTTTTCTATTCTCCCAACCTCGTGGTTCTAATACAGTTTTTACAAATGTATTTATAAAATCTCTTTTTACATCTGTAAACATATCTAATGAGTGAACAACTCCATCTCTTTGGATGAAGTCAATTACTGCTTCTTTCATTTTTGGATTATTATGTCCAAAATTTAAAACACCTGCACCTGCAAAAAAGTCTATAAATTCTTTATTATTTTCATCTATCATTACTGCATTTGATGACGATTTAAAAACAGTTGGTACTGCTCTACAATAAGCTCTAATTTCTGATTCGTGTTTTTCAAAAGTATTCATTTCATTTGTCATTTTTTTTCCTTAAAATATATTATTAGTTGTTTGATTTTGTGGGAAAGACCCTACGAGATAAGTAATATGTTTAATATAATAGTTTTATTTATGTATTAAACAATATTGCTTAATAGCACAATTAAAGTAATCAAAGGTAATTGTGCAGGGTCTACCTGGCACCTAAAATGAAGTTTTTGTCTTGAATTAAGATATTTTGTATTTGTTTTATTGGATGTGGAATAATATACATAATATTTGAGAAGATAAAAGAATTAAATACTTCTTCTAATTCTAATAATCTATTATTATAAAAAATCATATTAACTCCTTTTCTTATTTTAACATGCAAGAAGTCTAACCAAAATAAAAATCTATGTCAATTTTAAGCTGTATATAAAATATACAAATTGACTGCGACTTTTTGTTAGTGTAAACTATCAATTCAAATATTGTATTAAGTGTATTCTTAAAATTAAAATAAATTATAAACTTATTTTAAAATTTGAAGTTAAATAATATTATTTTTATTGCTTATTAAAAAAATAAATAAAGTCATATTTTATATTTTAAAGCTATTATTACAACTTATTGAATATTAGGAAAATAATGATAAAAAATCTTTTTAAATCAAGGGTAGCTTTACTTTATATATTGTCAATATCTATGGTTTTTGCTTTTTCAGCTTGGATGAGTTTACTTAATAATTATGTAGTAGAAGTAGCTTCTTTTGATGGTAGTCAAATAGGTATTTTACAAAGTTTAAGAGAAATTCCTGGCTTTTTAGCTTTTACAGTTATTTTAGTAATTATCTTTGTTGCTCAACAAAGATTAGCTTATATATCAATGATAGCTTTAGGTTTGGGAGTATTTTTAACTGGACTTTACCCCAGTGCTTTGGGTTTATACTTAACTACAATTTTGATGTCAGTAGGTTTTCATTATCTAGAAACTTTAAATCAATCATTATCTTTACAATGGTTAGATAAGGCAAAAGCACCAATAGTTTTAGGAAAAATTACAGCAGCTAAATCTTTTACTTCACTTATTGTATTTGTTTTGATATATATTATGATGAAATTTTATAGTGTAGAGTACAAATATGTTTATGCATTTTTTGGTTTGATTACTTCTCTTGTTGCAATTATTGCTTGGGTAGGATTTGATCATTTTAAAGATGATGTTGTACAAGAGAAAAAATTAGTTATAAAAAAAGAGTATTGGCTTTTTTATATTTTGACATTTTTTGCAGGAGCCAGAAGGCAGATATTTGTAGTATTTGCAGGGTTTTTACTTGTAGAAAAATTTGGTTTAGATATCGAAAATATGGTAACTCTACTTTTTATTAATGCTATTTTAAATATATACCTTGCTCCAAAAATTGGTAAGTTTATTGTAAAAGTAGGGGAATCAACTACTTTAAAAATAGAATATATTGGTTTAGTGATAGTTTTTACTTCTTATGCTTTTGTTGAAAATATTTATTTTGCTTTTTTCTTATATATTATTGACCATTTACTGTTTTCAATGGCAATTGCTCTAAAAACATATTTTCAAAAAATTGCAGATCCTAAAGATATAGCAAGTGCTAGTGCTGTTAGTTTTACTATCAATCATATAGCAGCTGTATTTTTGCCATTTTTCCTAGGTTTGATTTGGTTATATTCTCATTCACTTGTTTTTATAATTGGTGCAATAATTGGTTTGGCATCTTTTATTTTATCTTTTTTAGTTCCTCTTCATCCAACTCAAGGTTTTGAAACAACTTTAATAAAAAAAGAGAGTATCTCTTAAGTTACTTTCTTTTTGAAAAACCAAGTTGCGATAATAAGAGTAACAACTCCTAATGCAATCATGGGTAAAATCTCCCAGATTGCAATTTCCCAAGATATATCTTTTAAAAATAGACCTTTGAGAAGTATTAAAAAATATTTTAATGCAATAAGATTTGTAAAAGGGATAAGCCATTGGGGCATATTTTCAATAGGTGTTGCAAATCCAGACATTAAAATTGAAGGTACTAAAAGTATAAAAGCACCTAAAATCCCTTGTTGTTGAGTTGAAGAAATAGAAGAAATAAATAAACCAAAACCAACAACCGAAAATACAAAAGCAAAAATTGAAACTATTAAAATACTAAGTGAACCAATAAAAGGAACATCAAAAAATGTAATGGCACTAATAAAAATAATGCTAGCTTCTAAGATACTAATAATCATAGGTGGAATAGTTTTTCCAATGATTAAAATAGTAGGACTAAGTGGCGCTACTGATATTTGTTCAAAAGTTCCAAGCTCTCTCTCCCTTGCAACTGATAAGGAAGTTAAAATCAAAGCAATAAGTATAGTTAAACTTCCAACTAAATTTGGAAGTATCCACCAAAAATTCTCTAAATTTGGATTGTACCAATTTCGAACTACTAAGGTATCTTTATTTTTTGAAAAGAAATTATTAATGCTAAGTTGAATGTATCCAACTGCTATTTGGGCGCTTGTAGATTTTCTTCCATCTGCAATAATTCCTATATTTGCAGTTTCTCCTTTTTGCATATTTTTTGAAAAATCTTGGGGTATTTCAATACCAACTAGTATTTCTTGAGAATCTATCTTCTCTTTCAAATCATCATAGCTTTTTAAATAAAGTACTTGAGTAAAACGATCACTATATTTTAAAGTACGGATTAGTTCTTGACTTTGGCTTGAATTATTTCTATCTAAAATACCAATACTGATATTTTTAACTTCCATAGTTATTGCAAATGAGAACAATACAAGCATAATAATTGGTGGTACAATAATTACAATACGAGAACGCTTATCACTCCAAATGGCTAAAAATTCTTTTCTAATAAGAGATATTAATTGATAAATCATGAGCTTAACTTCTTTTTAGTGATGATAAAAATAATTCCAAATAAAAATAGACCAATACCCAACATCCAAAGGGTATTTGGAATAATTATTTCATAAATATTTCCTGCTAAAAAGAGTGTTTGTAAAATATTTATAAAATATCTTGCTGGTATGATGTGGGTTAAAAACTGTAACCAAGAGGGCATACTACTTATTTGAAAAATAAATCCTGATAAAATCATCGCAGGTAAAAAGCCTATGATTAAAGCCATTTGAGCTGCCACAAACTGATTCTTTGCTAAAGTAGAAATAAGCAAACCAATACTAAGTGCTGCAAATAAATAGACACTAGAAGTTAAAACTAAAAGTATATACGAACCTCTAAATGGAATCTCAAACCAAAATAAGGTAATAAGTACACAAATAAGTAGTGAAAAAAGTCCTAAAACAAAGTAAGGTAAAAGTTTACCTAAAAGTAATTCTAATATTGTAATTGGAGTTGACATAATAGCTTCCATTGTACCTCTTTCCCACTCTCTTGCTACTACTAATGCAGTTAAGAGAGTACCAATAAGTGTTAAAGTTATAGCAATGGAACCTGGAAGTAAAAAGTAACTACTCAATAATGGTGCATTAAACCAATATCTTGTTTGAATATCAATGTTTGCTTTTGTTGATAATTTCTCAAACTCAAGCCAATTTTGCCATAAAGCAAAACTATATTTTATAACAAAATTTGCAATACTAGGTTCACTTCCATCTGTGATAATTTGTATTTTGGGTTCAGCTTTTAAAATATCTTTGTCAAAAGTTGCAGGAACTACAATCATGGCTCTTAGTTTTCCTTCTTGTAGTTGTTTTACAAAAGTTCTTCTATCTTTTGCTATTTGTACATTAAAACTTTCACTAGTTTGAAATGCTTTTATCAAACTAGAAGTATGGGCAGAGTTTTTTTCAATTACAATTCCCACTGGAATATGTTTTGAGTCTAATGAAATGGCGTAACCCATCAAAAAAAGTAACATAAGGGGTAAAATAAAAGCAATTATTAATGCACTTGGGTCTCGAATTATTTGTAAACTCTCTTTTATAAAAAGTGCCAATAATCGTTGTTTATTCATCATCTTCTCTTTTAATAAGTTCTATAAAAGTATCTTCCATAGTAGCATTAGAACCAACTTGGCTAATAAGATTATATGGAGTATCCAAAGCTATTGCTTTACCTTTATAAATCAAAGCTATTCTGTCGCAATATTCTGCTTCATCCATAAAATGGGTTGTAACCATGATCGTCATTCCCTTTTGTACCATTGCATAGATATGATTCCAAAATTCTCGTCTAGTAAGTGGGTCAATTCCAGAAGTTGGCTCATCTAAAAAAAGCACTACAGGGTCATGCATAACAGCACAAGCAAGAGAAAGTCTCTGTTTATATCCCAAGGGTAAAGTTTTTGAAGCTATTTTTTTATATTTTTCTAATTCAAAAATTTTAATCATACTATCTATTTTTTCTTTTTTTTCTTTTCCTCTTAAGCCATAAACACCTGCAAAAAATTTTAGATTTTCATAAACAGAAATATCTCCATAAAGTGAAAACTTTTGAGACATATATCCAATTTTGCTACGGGCTTTATGTGAAGAGGTTTCTAAACTCATTCCTAAAACATGCGCTTCCCCACTTGTAGGTTTTACAAGCCCACATAACATTTTAAATGTAGTTGATTTTCCTGCTCCATTTGGTCCCAAAAATCCAAAAATTTCACCTCTTTTTATCTTAAAGCTTACATCATCTGTGGCTTTAAAACTTCCAAAAGCTTTAGTTAAATGGGAAGCTTCAATTAAAGTACCCTCATTTTCTTCAAATTTACCCATTTGTTTTGCCAATAATGATTCTCCATCAAAGTTACCTTTTAAAATATTTATAAAACCATCTTCAAAATTTGGCTGCATATCTTCATAAGTGCAATTTTGGGCTTCTATTTTTTCAAGGGGTGGTAAATCATCTTTGCTTTCACAAATCAGTTTAATACTATTTCCTAAGATTACACCATCTTTTATTTGCTCATGTTTTAATGCCAATCTTAGTGTTTGTCTTTTATCTTTTATATCTCCTACTATTTTAAAAACTTTGCTTTCCATAGTTTTACTTAACTCTTTTGGAATTCCTTCAAATAAAATAGAACCTTCATTTAAAAGTATTACTTCATCACAAAGTTCTGCTTCATCTAAATAAGCAGTACTCCAAACAACTCCCACATCATCTTCAACCAACTTATTTACAATCGCCCATAACTCTTTTCTTGAAATGGGGTCAACTCCCACACCTGGCTCATCTAAAAGTAAAAGTTCTGGTTTTTTTATCAAAGCACAAGCCAAACCAAGTTTTTGTTTCATTCCACCAGATAAATTTTTAGCAAGAAATGATTCAAACTTTTTTAAATTGATAAATTCTAATAATTCATTGATTCTTTTTTTTTGTTCATTTTTTGGAATAGATTGTAAGTTTGCATATAAAGTAAGATTTTCCAAAACACTTAAATCTTCATACAAGCCAAATTTTTGAGGCATATATCCGATTTTGCTTTGTATTTTGTCTGCATCTTTAGGCAAAGAATAATCTAAAACTTCTAATTCACCACTGTCTGCATCAAGTAGTCCAGTCATAAGTCTAATAAGAGTAGTTTTTCCTGCTCCATCAGGACCTACTAGTCCTGTTATTTTTCCTTTTTTTATATTTATATCAAGTTTTGAAATAGCAGGTATATTGTTAAATGTTTTTGTAATTTGTTTTGCAACAACTAAGGACATTTTTATTTGTCTTTACTTAAATTGTCAAACTCTATGGTTACTGGCATTCCTTGTTGAATAAAGTTATCATGCTCTTGCAATATAAGTCGAACACGATATACAAGTTGTGTTCGTAACTCTTGGGTTTGTACACTTTTAGGTGTAAATTCTGCTTGAGGAGAAATAAAACTTACAATTGCTTTGTATGGTTTATTGGGTCTTGTATCTGTATAAACTTTTGCTTGCATATTAGGTTTTATTACTCCTAAATACTTTTCATCTATATAACTTCTTACCCAATATTGATTTTCTAAAGCCATTTCCATAATTGAAGCACCTTGTGGTACTATAGCTCCTATTTCATATACTCTTGTTAATATTGTGCCATCATTTGGAGCAAATAATTGTGTATCATTTAGATGAATTTTTGCCTCTTTTTCTTGCACTTGTAAATATTGTAATTTTGCACGAGCCGATTGGATATCTTCTTTTTGATAACCATTTTTTAGTTGTTCATAGTTGTTTTTATCATAATCATATTGTGCTTTTGCACTATTGTATGAAAGTAAAATTTCATCATGTTTTTCTACAGGAATTGAATTTGTTTTGAGAAGTTTGTTATATCTTTTTAAATCTATTTGTGCTTTATTTAAAACAGCGGAACTTTTAGATAAGGAAGCTTTAGCTTTTGCTATTTCTTCTTTTCTATATCCATTTTCTAGCTTTTTTATTTGGATTTTTTGTATATTAATTTGAGCTTGAATTTCATCAAGTGATTGTTGATATAAATCCTTATCAAGAGAAGCTAATAAATCTCCTTTTTTGACTTCTTGTCCCTCATCAAAATAGAGCTTTGATATTTTTCCTGAAACCCTCAATCCTAATGAAACCGTCCTTAAATCAACATTTCCATAAAATCTTGTGCTATTGTCTTTTTCATTGAAACAAGCTGTAAAAAATAGTGCTAAAAATAGTGTAAGTAAATAAGTAGTGACTTTTGTCATAAATGCTCCTAAATAAGCTATGAAGAATTTATATTGTATCGAATATAAGATTATTTTTTTAATAAAGAGTAAAAGCCCCATAAAAATAGGGCTTTTAGTGTTTGATTAAGCTTTTGTTGTTGGATCAATAAAAGTTCTTGCACCTAATTCTTGATCAATGGCATAAAGACCATATCCATTGTCTCCTACAAGTTTAATTTTGTCTATAATTGTATTTAGAGTGGCTTCTTCTTCAACTTGTTCTGTTACATACCATTGAAGCATATTGTATGTGGCATGATCTTTATTTTTCATTGTTAAATCACTTAGTTCATTTAAATTTGCACTCATCTTAGTTTCATGTGCTAAAGCTTTTTTAAATGTGTCTAGAATTGATTTAAAGTCTACATTTGCCTCTTCTATTTTAGGTAAAGTAACATGTACTTCTTGGTTTTCTAGGTACTTAAATAACTTCATTGCATGAGCAACTTCTTCTTGGTATTGAACCAAAAACCAGCTTGATGAACCATTTAATCCAATTTTTGAAGCATAAGCTGACATACCCAAATAAATATATGACGATTGGAATTCTTTATTTAATTGTAACACTAAGGCATCTGAGATTTCTTTTTTTAACATATTAACTCCTTAATTTAATTTGTATTCATTATGCGAAAAATATTCTTTATTTTCGTTGATAAATCTTCCTGCTAAGATTTTAGTAACTTAATTAAAAGATTTTTGATATTCTCTTTTATTATAAAGAATTAAATTAATGCCCAAATTAATAAATAAAAGTTGTTTTTTATTTAAAAGTAAAATAACATAATTTTAGATAAAATCACGAAAACTTAAAATAGGAAATTTTTTATGGCAATTTATACATGTGGACACACAACTCCTGACTCAGATTCAATTTGTTCAGCACTTTCTTTAGGATATTTATTAAACAAAATAGGAAGAGAAGCGATTCCAGCACGACAAGGACCAGTTTCTCCTGAAACTCAATTTATCTTAGATAGATTTGGATTTGAAGCACCTGAGCTTAAAACTGAGTTTGCAGGTTGTGAACTTTTTATTACTGATTATTCAGATAGAGGACAAGCTCCAGCTGACTTGGATAAAGCAACAGTTGTCGGTATAGTTGATCATCACAAACTAGGTGATATTACTACTTCAACTCCTTTAGAGTGTTGGATTAGACCTGTGGGATGTACAAATACAATCGTAAAAGAGATGTATGATTTTCACAAAGTTGAAATACCAAAAAATATTGCTGGAATAATGATGTGTGCAATTTTATCTGATACTGTTATTTTCAAATCACCAACATGTACACCAGTTGATATTAAAGCTGTAAAAGAATTAGCAGAAATAGCTGGTGTTGAAGATTTTGGAGCTTTAGGAATGGAGATGTTTAAAGTAAAATCAGCAGTTGAAGGTGTACCTGTACGAGATTTGATTTTAAGAGATTACAAACCTTTTGATATGCATGGAACAAAAGTTGGTATTGGTCAATTAGAAGTTATTGATTTAGCTATTTTTGATGATGTAAAAGATGAATTAGAAGCTGATTTAGATAAGTTAAGAATTGAAAATGGCTTACATACAGCTTGTTTATTATTAACTGATATTATGAAAGAAGGTTCTGAAGTTTTAGTATCTTCAGAAGATCCTTCGATTTTTGAAAAAGCATTTAATGTAAAACTTGAAAAT
The DNA here is from genome assembly GCF_048571125.1 of Arcobacter siniprincipis (SeqCode). Classification (NCBI taxonomy): domain Bacteria; kingdom Pseudomonadati; phylum Campylobacterota; class Epsilonproteobacteria; order Campylobacterales; family Arcobacteraceae; genus Arcobacter; species Arcobacter siniprincipis (SeqCode). The sequence continues at coordinate 1,270,309 of NZ_CP182343.1, forward strand.
GGAAAAGTATGGCTTGATGGTTGTTTATCAAGAAAAAAACAAATTATCCCTTTCTTAGAACCTGCATTCGCTTAATATAAAAGATAGCTCTATGCTATCTTTTTTATAGACAATATTTTTATTAGGATTCCCTATGGAACTTTTTGCTGATATTACTCTTTATTGGGTAATAGGTTTTGTTATTGCTGGTTTTTTAGCAGGCTATATAGACTCAATAGCTGGTGGTGGTGGAATGGTTCAAGTTCCTGTATTACTTCTAAGTGGTTTATCTCCTCTTCATGTTTTAGCTTCAAATAAAATGGCAGGTTTAGTTGGTGTTTTAATGGCAACAATTAAATATGCACTTAGCAAAAAGATATCTTGGAAAGTTGTAAGTATTGCAATTATCCCTTGTCTAATTGCTTCTTATATTGGAAGTAGATTAGTAATGTTTGTATCAGATGAGATAATTACTTGGGCTATTATTTTAGCTATTCCTGTTGCTATGATATTTTTATTTAAAAAAAGTAAAAAAATAGTAGAAGAAAAAACAGAAGTAAATAATAAAAATATTATTCTTGCAACTGCTCCAATTGGATTTTATGATGGTTTATTAGGTCCTGGAACAGGAACTTATATGACTATTTCTATGAAAAAGTTTCTGCATCTTGATTATTTGGTTTCAACAGCTTCAACTAAGCCTTTAAATTTTGCTACAAATGTAGGTTCTGCCATTGCCTTTGTTTTTGCAGGAAAAGTATTATGGGGAGTTGCTATTGTTTTGGGATTAGCAAATATAGCTGGCTCATATGTTGGAAGTCATTATGCTATAAAAGGTGGAGAAGAGTTTATAAAAAAGGTACTTGTTTTTGTACTTGTTTTTATGTTAGTTGGAAATATTATAAAAATTGTAGTGAGTTAATGAAAACAAAAGTTTTCAAAAATAAAAAACTAGATTTTTTGGAATTGAGATATATTGAAAATATTACTCAATGTGAAAAAATGCACTTGCATGAAGAACTTACAATTACAGCACTTAAAAAGGGTTCATTAAATATAAGTTTTAATGACTCTTTTAAAATATTAAAACCCAATGAAATAGCAATAATCAACTCAAATATAATCCATAACGCAACACTAAATAGTAAAAGTCTCAAAGATGGATATGTATTATATATAGTTAAAAATTATTTAGAAAGTTTGAATTTAGGCATATCTTTAGATTATGTTTTTTTACAAGATGATAAAAATAGTTTTATAAATCTATGTGAAATATTATTGGCTGAGGATGTCTCTTTATTAGAAAAAGAAGAGCTATTTATTGAGTTTTGTTTAAGTACTTTTTCTTTAAAAGAAGAGATTAAACAAGTAGAAAAAAACTCTTTATCTATGAAAATAAAAAACTATCTTGATGAAAACTTTTTGGAAGATATCATTTTAGAAGATATCTCAAAAGAGTTTAATATAACTGTTGTACATCTAATAAGAGTTTTTAAAAAAGAGTTTGGCTTAGCTATTCATTCATATATAATCAATAAAAAAGTTCATAGGGCAAAAGAACTTTTAAACTCAAAGCTATCAATTATAGAAGTTGCCTTACAAAGCGGTTTTTTTGACCAAAGCCATTTAAATAGAAGTTTTAAACGAGTATTTCAACTTACCCCTAAAGAATTTCAAAAAAATATACTTTCGTAAATGTTAATTTTGTACAAGATTTAAATTCTTTTATTTTATATACTTCTATAAATAAAAGGAGAAACTATGAATAGTATAAAAAAATATAATCATATTCAAACAAATAATCTACTCTCAAACCTCTTACTCACTAAATAATTTTCAAATCATACCTTATCATTTTTTGTCGCAAATATTTGCAAAATATATAAAATCATGGAGAATAAAATGACTTATAAAAAATATAGACAATATCCTATTGTCAAAGATTTCGTACGAACTTGGCCAAATAATCAAATTACAAAAGCACCTATTTATGGAAGCGTAGATTTAAGAGATGGAAACCAAGCTTTGGTAAACCCTTTAAATATAAAGCAAAAGTTGGAATATTTTAATACTTTAGTAAAGATGGGATTTAAACAAATAGAAGTAAGTTATCCAAGTGCTAGTGATACTGATTTTAATTTTACAAGAAAATTAATTGAAGAGAATTTAATACCTGATGATGTTGCTATTCAAGTATTAATCCCAGCAAAAAAAGAGTGGATAAAAAGAAGTGTTGAAGCTATGAGTGGAGTTAAAAATGGAATATTTCATTTATACAATCCCACAAATGAATTTCAAAGAAGAGTAGTGTTTAACAAAACTGATGAAGAGATAGTAAACATGGCAGTTGAGTCTATGAAATACTTAGTAGAACTAACAAAAGATTTCGAGGGTAATGTTACATATGATTATTCCCCAGAAAGTTTTTCTCAAACAGATTTAGAATTTGCAGTAAAAATATGCAATAAAGTAATTGAGATAGTAAACCCAACAATACAAAACAAGATGATAATAAACTTGCCAAATACCCTAGAAGCATGCACTGCAAATATTTATGCAGATAGAATAGAGTGGATGTGTAATAATTTGAACAATAGAGAGTCACTTATAATAAGCGTTCATCCTCACAATGACAGAGGAACATCAGTAGCTTCAGCAGAACTTGCAGTTTTAGCAGGAGCAAATAGAGTAGAAGGAACACTATTTGGAAATGGTGAAAGAGCAGGGAACTTGGACTTAATCAATTTTACTTTTAATTTACATTCACAAGGTATTGATTCTACACTTGATTTATCAATTGTAGATGAAGTAAAAAAGATGTATGAGAATTTAACAAATTTAAATATAAATCCAAGACATCCCTATGTGGGAGATATGATTTTTACAGCCTTTAGTGGAGGACATCAAGATGCTATAAAAAAAGGAATTGACTTTTACAGAAAAGAGAATTGCCAAGAATGGAATGTCCCATACTTACCAATAGACCCAAAAGATATAAAAAGGGGATATGAAGATGTTATTAGAGTGAATTCCCAATCAGGAAAAGGTGGAGTTGCTTTTATTATAAGTGAATTTTTTGGAGATGAGTTAGATAAAGAAGAAGCCAAAGAGTTTGGACTTTTGGTGAAAAAAGAGAGTGATAAAGTTCAAAGGGAGTTAAGTAAGGATGAGATTATTGGACTTTATGAGGGGTATAAAAAATAATACTCTCTTGAAGAGGATAAACCTCTTCGCTTCTCTTACTTTTGTGTTGACGAAAAGTAAGAGAAAGCGAATATTTAGGTATTTATGCAATTCTTTTAGATGATGTTTTTTAACATGAAAGTGCTTGAAAACCAGAACCTATAATGTTAGCTATAAAATTAATAATTTCCGTCGTAATTCGAGCTTTATTAAATATAATATCACACAAAAATAAAAAAACTATTCCCATATACATTAAGTAAAAATATCCAAAAAAATCTTGGTAAATAATGTTATAAAACCAATCTTGCTCAAAAATATAAAAATAACTACAAATAATTGTTGATAAGAATAGTAGTCCAGCTACTAAAGTAATTTGTGCATTTGCTTTGGATTTAAAAAAAAGTAAAATTAAGGTAATAAGAAAGAATACTAAATTACTTCCCGAAAATATTCTAAAGTCATTTATAATACTTTGAACTATTTGCATATATTTCATTTTCATAAAATTAGTAATTTTGTCATTTGCTTTTTGCAAATTTAAAATAGTTATATCAAATACACTTACTAGAAATTTAGAATATTTATTTCTACATTCACAATTGAGGTCTTGCATTATTACAACAGTTGAAGCTATTTTCTGAGTTAAGTTATCTTTTAGTGCCAATTCTAATTTATTTATTTTTACATAATTCTTTTCATAAAATTTTTGAGAAAATTTTATTAATTTATTATCACTTGAACTTTCCCCTAAATTATCAATTATTTCATTTGTATGATATTGAATTTGTTTTTTAATAAAACCTGTGGCATGTTTTTCTATTTTATAAGGAGAGGTAAAACTATATATAAAAATTGCACAAAATAAAATTGTGCCAAAGAGCAAAAATATTTTAAGAGTATTATTTAATCTTATCATTTTAAACCAATATTTAGTTAATTATTTATTAAACAAATATTTTATATAAAACACACTTAAAATCATAAAAGAGCTATTCTTATAAAATATAACAATCTGAAATAAAAATCATAATTTACAAAAAGTTATTATAAGATAAAATAAAAAATTTGGATGCAATAATGGCAGAACAACTAAAAAATGTATATACAAAAGAGTATATAAAAAATCTAGCTTTTAAAATAAAAGAAAACTATAAAGAGTTTGATAGCGATAGTTTTATAAACTCTATAATTAACTCCACTTGGGAAAACCTTGAGTTAAAGATGCGAATGCGACATATTGCAATTACACTTAGTACTTATTTACCATTGCCTTATAAAAAGCAACTTGAAATATTAAAACCTGCATCAAAAGATTTTAGTGGATTTGAAGCAATGTTTTTTCAAGACTTTGTGGAAGTTTATGGATTAGATGATTTTGAGAACTCTATGGATGCACTAGAAGTCTTTACAATTGATTCTAGTTCTGAGTTTGCAATAAGAGCATTTATCTTGAAGTATGAAGATAAAACTATGCAACAAATGAAACTTTGGGCTAAAAGTTCAAATGAACATATTAGAAGACTTGCCAGTGAGGGGTGTCGTCCTAGACTTCCTTGGGCTGTGGCACTTCCTAGATTTAAAGCAAATCCATCAAAGGTCTTTGAGATAATTGAACTTCTTAAAAATGACCCTTCTAAATATGTACAAAAATCTGTAGCAAACAATCTTAATGATATCTCAAAAGATAATCCAGAACTTGTAATTGAGTTTGTTAAAAAGAACCTTGGAGTTTCCAAAGAGCTTGATTGGATATGTAAGCATGCTTCAAGAACACTGCTTAAAAAGGGTGATGAAAAAGTATTGGAGTTATTTTCTTTTGGAAAATCACATCATATAGATATTTCTAATTTTATTTGCGATGAACTTGTAAAAGTTGATGATTATTTAAATTTCTCCTTTGAAGTTGTTTCAGATGAAGAACTTGGGAATATTAGAGTTGAGTATGGAATGTATTATTTAAAATCAAATAGGGCACATAACAAAAAAGTTTTTATGATAAGTCAAAATGAGGTAAAATCAAATAATAAAAAGTTTATAAAAAAACAAAGCTTTAAAAATATGACTACTAGAAAACACTATTTAGGCAAACACTATATTTCTATTATAATAAATGGTAAAGAGATGATAAAAAAGGAATTTATTTTAGATGACACCTGCAATTAGATTACTTAAAAAGAATAAATGTGATTTTAAAATACATAAATATGACCATGACCCAGCTTGCACAAATTTTGGGGAAGAAGCAGTTATTAAATTAAACCTTGATAAGAATAGAGTATTTAAAACATTATTAGTAGAACTAACACCAAAAGAGTTAATTGTTTGTGTAATACCTGTATCTAAACAACTAAGTTTGAAAGATGTAGCAAATGCATTTAAAGTAAAAAAAGCACAAATGGCAGATAAAGATGAAGCTCAAAAAGTCACAGGATACTTACTTGGTGGAATATCACCTTTGGGACAGAAAAAAAGATTAAAAACTCTTGTTGATGAAAGTGCATTTAATTATGAGACTATCTTTGTAAGTGGTGGTAAAAGAGGTTTAGATATTGAATTAAAAGCAGAAGATATTGTAAGCTTAGTTGGCGCCCAAAAATTTCTTATTAGTACTTAGGTTTAACTTCTCTTTAATCTTTTGCATGTAGTATTATATAAAGAAAAACGAAAGGATTTATATGACTTCTTCAGATATGAATGCAGTATGTTCTCAATTATTGAAACCCGAAGATTTAGAGATTTCCGATGAGTTGTTCAGTCAAGTTCAAACAGACAAAATTGTTACAAACATAATAAAAGAAAAGAATTCCATTGATATAAAGATATTTTCTATTCACCAGTTATATTTGTCTTTAGTTACTCCAATATTACATGATATTGGTTTTTTGATTATTGATGAAGTTACTTATAATGTTCAAAATGGAAAAGATCAAATTTTTGTTTCAAGGTTTAATCTAAAGTTACAAAAAGATGATGATATAGACAAAATATTAAATGCTAAAAATAATTTAGAAAATGTTATTACAAAAGTTATAAGTGATGAATGTATTCAACACTCAAGGGTATTTTCATTGGTTTATAATGAAAACTTTGATGAAAGAAAGATAAGTTTAGTAAGAGCGATGATTGAATACATTGATCAAGCAGTTCTCACTATAAATTCTGCAACGATTTTAAATATATATATTACCCATCACGATATTACTAAGCTTTTTGTAGACTATTTTTACATAAAGTTTGACCCCAGTGTTAAAAAAAGAGACTCTAAGTTAAAAGATTTAAAAGAAAAAATAGAAGAAAAAATTAAGCAAATACCTCAAATAATTGATGATAAGATTTTAAAATTGACTTTGTCATTTTTGGATTCTCTTCTAAGAACAAGTTATTTTTTAGATAAAGAAACAATTGCTTTTAAAATAAATACAGCAGAGTTTGGAGAAAACCTTAAAGGATTGCAACCAAATTTAGAGAATTTTATTTATCATGAATCTTTTTTTGGTATTCATTTAAGAATGACAAATATCTCAAGAGGTGGTCTTAGATGGAGTGATAGACATGATGATTATAGACAAGAGATAAAATCTCTTATGATTACCCAAGAGGGTAAAAATTCTATTATTATTCCTGATGGTGCTAAGGGTGGATTTGTAATAAATAAAGATACTACAGAAGTCACAAAAGAGTATTTTAAAGAAGTATATACAATGTTTATCAATGCCAATCTTGACTTAGTAGATAATATGGTTGATGGTAAAGTTGTAAAAGATAAAAATCTTGTTTGTTATGATGGAGATGATGCCTATTTTGTAGTTGCTGCTGATAAAGGAACTGCTGCTATGAGTGATGTGGCAAATGAGATTGCTATTAGCAGAGGTTTTTGGTTGGGTGATGCTTTTGCAAGTGGTGGAAGTAATGGATATGGACATAAAGAGCTAGGAATTACTGCTCGAGGATCACTTAGATCAAGTGAAAGATTCTTTATTGAAGAGGGTATTGATATTTACAAAGATAATATAACTGTCATGGGGATTGGATCTATGAATGGTGATGTTTTTGGAAATGGCCTTATCGAATCAGATAAATTTATTCTTTATGGTGCTATTGGACATAAAGAGATTTTTGTTGACCCAACTCCAGATCCTATTCAAAGTTTCAAAGAGAGAAAAAGACTTTTTGAATCTAAAAATGGAAGTTGGAAAAATTATAACAAAAAATTAATTTCACAAGGTGGTGGAGTATTTTTAAGAAGTGAAAAAGAGATAGAACTAACACCAGAAATTAAAAAGCTTGTGGGAACAACAAGAAAAGTAGTTAGTGGAGAAGAACTTTGTATTATGCTTCTTACTATGCCAGTGGATTTATTGTTTAATGGAGGAGTTGGAACTTATGTAAAAGCAAGTGATGAAAACTCATTAGATATAGGTGATAAGCAAAATGAAGCGGTAAGAGTTGATGCAAATAATTTAAAAGCAAAAATTGTTTGTGAGGGTGGGAACTTAGGATTTACACAAAAAGCAAGAATAGAGTATGCTTTAGGTGGAGGAAGAATCAATATTGATGGAATCGATAATGCAGCAGGAGTTGATACTTCTGATCATGAAGTAAATCTAAAGATTTTATTAAATATGATTAGCAATAATGAAAATATTTGTAAAGAAGATTCCCAAGCAACTTTAAACTCAATGACAGAACAAGTTGTAAAATTAGTTTTGGATAGTAATTACAATCAAGCCTTGTCTATATCTATTGATGAAAGATTTTCAAGAAAGTATTTAAATGACTTTTTAAAAGTAATTGAAGTATTGGATAATAATATACCAGCTTTTAATAGAGCAGCTTTTCATATTCCCAAAAATGAAAATATAAATGAGATAATAGATATAAGTGGCTCAATAGTAAGACCAGTATTGTGTTCACTTTTATCTTATTCTAAAATATTTCTAAAAAAAGTATTACTTGAATCAACTTTAGTAGATGACCAATTTGCCTTGCAGTTCTTATATAGATATTTTCCAAAATCATTTGTTGGAGCCTATGAACATGAGATAATAAATCATCCACTAAAAAGAGAAATTATTGCAACTATGATGGCTGATATAATTGTAAATGCCCAAGGAAGTACTTTTGTTAGCGATTATGAAAAATTAGGAAATGAAAGATATTTATTAAAAATCAAATCATATTTAGTAGCAAAACAACTATTTGGAGCTAAAGAAATACGAGAAAAAATCTATCAACAAGATTATATTATGAATGTTGATGAACAATATAAATTAATCAATAAATTAGAATATATTTTATATGCAAGTACTAAATGGATGGTTAAATATCTTAAAAAGAATCAGTTAGATGCTACACATATTTTAGATCATAAAGATGAACTTTTTGATTTACTAAAAGAAGTGCATACTCAAAAAGTAGAAAAACTAATTGATAAGGATGAACAATTTAATCTTTTCTTTTCTGTAATTGATTATCTTAGATTTGCGATTCCTGCTATAGTAATAAAAGAGAGTACAAATCACTCATTTAAAGATGTGATTATATTATTTTACTCTCTTATACATGAGTTTAATATCTTAGACATTATTTTCTCACTTAATAAAGTAGAAATAACTTCTAAAAATGATATGGTTCTGAGAAATCAAGTTTTACAATTCATTGAGTTTATTGTTGTTCATTACACTAAAAAAGTATTGAATTTTCAAAGGTTAAATGAAGAACCAGCTGTAGCTTTTACAAATTTTATAAATAATGAAAGTGAATCATTTTATAAAGTAAGAGAAAATCTTGATCTATTTCTTACAAAAGATAATAAGGATATTAAAGAAATAGCAATTACTGTTAATCAAATGATGGTCTCTTTGTTATAAGCTGAGATTATAACTTTTTGTTAACAAAACTGATGTATAATAATTGAAAAGAATAAAAGGATTAATTATGAAAAGTAATATGAATAATGAACCAAGTTTAAATAAAATAGATGATTACAATGGAAAAGAATCAAAAAGTAAAAGAAACACAATAAGACTTGTGATAATAGCTCTTTTAGTTTTTGGATGCATTTATTCATTTTTTAGATATGAGAATAATCAAGTAAATGATTATGTAGGAACACCTGAAAAACCAGGAATCAACACAACCAAAGGGAAATAATTGTTTCAAGACTTTTTTGAATATCATCAACAAACTAAACACTCATACTATTCTGTTAGAAGTAACCCTAACAGAATAGATTGGGACAATCCTCCTTTTAGATTTAAGCCTTATTTTGAGAGTAAAAGAGTTGTTTTAGATTTAGAAAAAGAGAATCACAGATTTATTTATCAAAGTGCTGGAATAACTGCTAAAAAAACTTATCCAGGAGTTGAGTATTATCTAAGAATAATACCTAGTGCAGGAGCACTCTATCCTAATGAAATCTATTTTCAAAGTAGAAATAACCAAGGTATTGATGATGGAATTTATCATTATGATAGTTCTTCAAATTCTATAGAACTGTTAAATCCTATTGAAGATGATGGATTAGATCCATATTTTGGATATGAAAAAAAACAAAATGGATTTATTTTTTTAGTTTCATCTGTATATTATCGTTCATCTTGGAAATACAAGAATAGAGGATTTCGTTATTGTTTACTTGATGCTGGACATATTTTAGGGGCACTTGAAGCTTCTTCTTATGTTTTTTCAAAGCCTTATGAGATAAGGTACGATTTTGATAAAGAGTCTTTAAATAAAATGTTTGGTTTTGATAGTGATGAGTTTTTTACTTCTGCTTTTTTAGTAACTTTTCCTACAAATAAAGAGGTAAAAAAATCAGATTTTAAATTGAATTATGCCTCTGCTACTGGAGATTTTGTTGAAAATGAATTGATTGAGTATGCATATAAAGATAGTTTACCTATTCTAAATAAACAAGCACAAAATTCTTCTGCAAGTTTTAATTATAACAAAGAAGTTTTTCAAGAAACTATTTTAAATAGAAGATCCATAAGAGAGTTTAATCAAGGCTCTATGAGTAAAATAGAATTTGAAATGATAATGAAAAATATTAAAGATAATATTATAAGTGATTGTGAGGAAGAAGTTGAGATTTATTATGTAATAAACAGAGTAAAAGATATGATTCTAGGTCTTTATCTTGACGATAAAATTATAAAAGAGGGTGACTTAAAACAAAAAGCTGGATATTTGTGCCTAGAGCAAGATTTAGGTAAAAGTTCTGCTGTTACATTCTTTTTAACAACAAAATCAAAAAATTACCAAGCTGCTTATCAAAAAGCAGGAATTATCGGACATAGATTATATTTAGCTTCAAATTACTTGGGATATGGTTGTAGCGGAATAGGTGCTTATTATGATGATGAAGTATGTGAGTTTATAGGTGATAATACAATGGTTTTATATGCTTTAGCTATTGGAAAATAGCTAAAGTATATAATTACATTTTAAACATAGAGTGAGGTGAATCACTAGAATTTACCATCCAAATAGAAAAAATATCTATATACTCCCAAAATGATTTTTTTAACTCTTCATTTAAATTTGTCTCTTCAATTGCTTTTGCAAAATTTTCAAGCCAAATAACTCTTGCATTTGAGTCAATTTTAAAAGGAGAGTGTCTTGCTACCATTCTTGGTGCTCCTCTTGAGTGATCAAAATATCTAGGTCCTCCACAAATTTGTATAAAAAAATCAGCTGCATGTTTTTTAGCTGCATCAAGTCCTTCTTTTGTAGGAGGAAAGAGTCCTTTTATTTCTGTTTGTACTAAAAAATCATAGTGCTTGGCAATCATTTCTCTCATGCCTTCTTCTCCTAAAACTTCTAATATCTTAGGGTTTGGTAAAGCTACATTTGGTCTTTGCCCAAATGCACCTTCTGTAATAGTATAATTCATTATTTGCCTTTTTTCTTTTTAAAAGACTATACTACAACAGCTATGCTGAAAAAAAATATATGATATAATCATTAATTAATTTCTTAAGGAGTTACCATGAAAAAAGTTTTTGTTTTAATATATAGTGCACTTTCATCGCTTTTATTTTCCTCTTCATTACTTGCAAGTGATATAGAAGTTTCTTTTACTGATAAGAAATGGGATGGTCAAACAATTCCTTTAGATGAAGTATGTTCAAATTATAATGTAGAAGCTGGAAGTACACCAGGTTTGTATATTGAAAACCTTCCAGATGGTGCTAAAAAAGTTATTTTAAAGTTCAATGATAAGACTTTTACTAAAATGGATAATGGAGGACATGGTATATTATCTTTTGATATAGAAGAAGATTCTACTAATGTAGAAATTCCTCCTCAAATAGGAGAAACTTTCGAGTTAGATGAAAGTTTCTCCGTTCTAAAAGCACATACTGGAACAAGATTTGGGAAACAAGAAGGTGCCTATTTAGCTCCTTGCTCTGGTGGTAAGGGCAATACTTATACTGTTGACATCTCAATTTTAAATTCAGATGGTAAAGTTTTGGCTAGTAAAGAATTAATCTTAGGTAAGTATTAATTAATTTAGTTATTTTAAGATTATTTATGTCAGAATGGTAACTCAAAGTAGTTACCATTTTGAGTATCTATATTAAATAATTCTATTTATCAAAAAAGAGGTTACTGGTGTTTTCTAAAATAATTGATAATTCTTATTATCAGAAAAATATAAAAGTATTATTTATACATACTAATAAAGATTTTATTTCAAAAACATCAAAATTATTGGAAAAATATTTTATCTCTATTACTATATCAACTAACAGTGATGATGTAAGTGAAAAACTTAAAGAAAAATATTTTGATATTCTTTTTATAGATATTGATTCTTCAGAACAAAGTTGTATTGAATTTGTAAAACAAGTAAAAAAAACAAATCCTATGTTGTCTATTATTGCATTTTCAAGCGGAAATAATATACCATTACTTCAAGAGTGTTTAAAGTTATCAATAGATGGATATATTTTTAAACCAATAATAAAAGAACAATTTTCTGCAACTATTGAAAAAGTATGTGATTATAAATGTAGTAAGTATCAAGTTGATAATAATGTAAACTATTTAAATCAATATGTAAAAATAATAGATAGTAGTAACATAATTTCAAAGACAAATATTGAAGGCAAAATTACATATGTAAGTGAGAACTTTTGTAGAATTACAGGTTATTCAAAAGAAGAATTAGTTGGAAACACTCACAGTATCTTAAAACATAAAGATAATCCACCTATTTTATATAAAGAGATGTGGCGTACAATAAAAATTGAAAAAAAAGAGTGGCATGGTATTTTAAAAAATGTTTCAAAATCAGGAAAAGTATATTATGTTAAATCAACTATAATGCCCCTTTTAGATTTAGATGGAAATATTATAGAGTTTATTGCTTTTAGAGATAGTGTAAATGTGGTTTTAGATGATAAAAAACATTTGTTAAATAAAATAGAATTAAATAACTTATCACTTCTTATATTAGTTCAAATTGAAGAATTTGATATATTAGACAAGTTTTACAATATACTAAAAGTAGATCAAATTGAAAAAACTTTTGCATCAAATTTATTAGCTTATTTACCTGATAATTATGTTTTTGAAGATGTATATGCTTTAGGAGATGGGAGATATGCACTTTTAACTGATTATTTTGCTTTTGAAAAGTTAAATATGAAAATACATGATTATCTTGAGATATTTGTAAAAAATGTAACAGAATCTGTTTTAGAAATAGATGGTATAGAGTATGACTTGAACATAATTATAAGTTATTCTTGTGGAAAATATAGTCTTTATGAAGATGCAAGAGCAGGGCTTGAAGAATCTATATCTAAAAATAAAATCATAAATTATTCAAATGATTCTTCAATAAAAACAAATCAAGAAGCTAAAAAGAATTTTGAAGTTATAAAGATGGTTAAAATTGCCCTTGATAATTATAAAATTGTCTCTTATTTTCAACCAATAATTAATAATAAAACAAAAGAAATTGAAAAATATGAATCCTTGGTTAGACTTATAAATGAAAAAGGAGAAGTTATATCTCCTGTAGAATTTTTGAATATTTCTAAAAAAGGTAATTATTATAATAAAATTACTTCAAGAGTTTTGGAAAACTCTTTTAAAATGTTAGATTTTGTTAATACGAAATTATCAATAAATTTATCTGCACTAGATATAGAAAAAGAGCAAACAAGAAAAGAGATTTTTAATTTGCTTGATAAATATAAGAAAGATAATAAAAGAATTGTTTTTGAGCTTCTTGAAGATGAAAATGTAAAAGACTTTAAAAGTATCAAACTTTTTATTAGAAAAGTTAAAAGAAGAGGTGTAATGATTGCAATTGATGATTTTGGAGCAGGATATTCCAACTTTGAAAGATTGCTTGATTTTGAACCAGATATTTTAAAAATAGATGGCTCTTTAGTTAAAAACATAGAAAAAGATTCTTTTAGCAGAAATATTATTGAAACAATTGTCTCTTTTGCAAAAAAGCAAAAGATTTTGACAATTGCAGAGTATGTAGAAAATGAATCAATATTTAATTTATTAAATGAAATAGGAGTTGATTATTCTCAAGGCTACTATTTTGGCAAACCAGAAGATTTGATTAACTAAGAGTTTTACTTTTTTTTATAATACTTTTTATCATATTTGTAAAAACAAAGTAGTGAATAGGAACTAAAATATACCAATACATTCTTCCTAATAAACCTCTTGGGTAAAAATATGCTGATTGAATAAGTTTATTTCCATCTATTTTAAACTCCAACCAAGCATTACCTGGAAGTTTCATTTGTGCTAAAAGAAGAAGTCTTTTATTCTCTTGTACATCAATTACCTTCCAAAAGTCTAAACTATCACCTATTCTTAAATTAAATTGGTCTCTTCTTCCTCTTTTTAATCCTACACCTCCAATCATTTTATCTATGACTCCTCTTGTTTTCCATAAAAAGTCATAATCAAACCAACCAAATTCTCCTCCAATAGAGATAAAAGATTTATAAATTTTTTTATGGGAAAGATTTGTAATATCTTCGACCCTTCTATCCATAAATATTGCATGAGCAAGTTCTTCTGTGTAGTCTTTATCCCAAACACTACCAAATCTATCACTCCATCTACTTACTACTTGGTTATTTCTTATCTCCTCAACAGCTTTTTTAACTGAATCTATATAAGAGGTTGGTTTTATATTAGGAAAATATTTTATTGCATTATTATTTTGTACAGTGGCTTCTGATTTTAATCCTTCTATCAAAGCTTTTGCAACTCCATAAGATACAGGAGTAAATAGATTTAACCAATATGAAGACAAAGTAATTGATAAAAAAGGCAAAGGAATAATGTATCTTTTTAATCCCAAAGCAGTAGCTGTTTGTAACATCATCTCTTTGTATGTTAATTGTTCTGAACCTACATCAATAGTTATATTTCCTTTTTCTTCTAAATATATTGAAGAATAAAGATAATTTAATACATCAAATACTGCTATTGGTTGTGTTTTTGTATTTACCCATTTTGGGGTAGTCATAACTGGTAGTTTTTCAGTTAAGTTTCTTATTATCTCAAAACTTGTACTTCCTGAACCTATAATTACTCCAGCTCTTATCCATATAGTTTGAACCTTATTACTTGAACTTAATATTTCCCCTGTTTCTAATCTACTTAATAGATGTTCACTTGTATCACTATTTTTAACACCTAATCCTCCTAGATAAATAATTTTCTTTACACCGCAAAAAATAGCAGCATCAAGAAAATTCTGAGCAGAAATTTTATCAAGGTTTTTGTAGTCTTTTCTATTTAAAGAGTGGATTAAATAAAAAGCTACTTCCACGCCTTTTAATGCTTTTTTTAAACTTTCTACATCAAAACTATTGCCTTCACAAATTTCCACACTTCTTTTTAGATTAGGAGTTATAGACTTTTTATTTCTAACTAATAATCTTAAAATAATGTTTTCATCTTGTAAAAGTTTTTGTTTAAGTCTTCTTCCTATATATCCAGTAGAACCAGTAAGTAACACTTTCATTTTATTTCCTTTAATTAAGTCATTGTATCACTTAAAAATGTCTTTTTGTAGATATATTAAATATCTTTATTATAGAAAAAAAGAAAAAAAATTGTTAAATTATTGAGCAAAATTGTATTTTATTCATAAATAGGTATAATTAATATCATTAATATAAAGGTTTTAATATATAGTATGGATGCAATAATTGAATGTAAGCATTGTGGACTTTTTTTAAAAAATAAGAATGAAAAAATCAAATGCCCAAGATGTGGTTCAAAAATTACAAATAAAGAACATAGTCTTGACTCTTTGTATTATGCAATAACTGCATTATTACTTTTTATATTGTTAAATATCTATCCTTTACTAACTTTATCTCTAAATGGAAATACTTTAAAAACAACACTTATTGGGACTATTAGCGTATTTTTTAAAGAAGATTTTCTTTTTGTTGGAGCTTTGGTCTTATTTACAATTATTTTAGCTCCTATTTTAAACTCTTTTATAATTATATTAATATTTGTTCAAAGTAAAATGAAAAGGAAAATATTTTCTTTTAGAGTTTTATATGATGGATTTCATTTTTTTAAGACTTGGGGTTTCATTGAAGTTTATATTATTGGTGTAATTGTTACATATATTAAACTTACAGGAATGGCATCTTCAACAAGCTTTGATACTGGATTTTATATTATGCTTTTTTATCTTTTTATATTTTATATGTCTAATAAAAAATTTGATATAAAAAGTGTGTTAGAGTAATGATTTTAATATCTTGTAAAAACTGCCAAAAAGTCTATACAAAAAAAGACTATAATGAATTCAAATGTGTTAGATGTGGTCATACAGTAAGAAGAAGAGTAAAAAACACAATACAGACTTCTTTAGCCTTAGTGATTACAGCACTATTACTTTTTATTTTAGCCATGATTTATCCGATGATGGAAATAACACAATTTGGCACAAAAGAGGATAGTACAATATTTCAAGGTGTTATTTCTTTTATTAATTATGGAGATTATTTTATTGCAATTGTTATTTTTACGGCAAGTATTATAATACCTTTAGTTAAACTTTTAGTACTGCTTTTTATATTTGTTTCACTGTGGATTAAAACACCATTTTCCAATAAAACAAAATTAAAGTTATACTATTTTATTGAATTAATTGGAAAGTGGTCTATGATAGATATTTATGTAGTTGCAATGTTAGCATCTACGATTCAACTTGATGAAGTATTTAATATAAAAGGTGGAATAGCAGCGACTGCCTTTGCTTGTGTTGTAGTTTTGACTATGATAGCTGCGCATAAATTTGATACAAGGATTATTTGGGATGAGCGAAGAAAAAATTGAAACTTTAATTTATGAACCAAATCAAAGGGAAAATAAGTCAATTTCATTTATCTGGCTTCTACCTCTTGTTGTTTTAGGTATTTTAGCTTGGATTGGCTATGAAAGTTATACTAAAAAAGGTACAAATGTAAGTGTGATTTTTAAAAATGCAGAAGACCTTAAAGAAGGAGTAACTCCTTTAGAATATAAAGGTTTGGTTCTTGGAAAAGTAACTAAAATAGAAATAAATGATTTAAATAGTGTCAAAGTAAATATTTTAGTAAATAGCGATGTTGCTAAATATGTTGCAACAGAAGGAACTAGCTTTTGGATAAAAAAACCTACTATATCCCTAACAAAAGTTTCAGGACTTGGTACTTTATTAAGTGGAAATAAAATAGAATTATATCCTAAATATAAGACCTTAGAAGAGTATGAAAATGCAAAACCTCAATATAATTTTACAGGTTTAGATACAAAACCTAGTTTATTAGAAGATAGTGATGGTTATTATGTAAATATTTTATCAAGAGGTGAAGATCTCATCGAGGTTGAAACACCAGTTTTTTATAATAGATTCCAAATAGGTGAAATTTCATCAAAAGAGTTTAAAGATGGCAAAGTTTATTTAAAAGCCTATATTCATGAAAAATACAAATATCTTATAAACAAAAGTTCTCAGTTTGTCATGAATAAGGCTTTAAAAGTAAATTTTGGACCAGGTGGCTTAAATTTAGAAGTAAGTTCCTTATACTCTGCTATTGTAGGTGGAATTACAGTTGAAACTCCAATAAAAGATGCTCAAAAAATAAAACAAGATAAATATTATATTTTAAGTGATGATAAAAAAGAGTTTATTGAAAGAACACATATAAATCTAAAACTTACAGATGCAAAAGGTATTGGAATAAATACTCTCATCATGTATAAAGGAGTAGAAGTAGGTAAAGTAGATGATTTACAACTTACCCAAAATAATATTATCGCAAAGGCTTATGTTTATAAAAAATATGATTATCTTCTAAGTGAAAATAGTACTTTTCATATAGAAGAAACAGAAGTTAGTTTGGATGGAGTGAAAAATTTAAATTCAATTGTTAGTGGAAATTATTTAACAATCGATTATAAAAAAGGAAAACCAAAAGACTCCTTTGAGATTGTAAATAGTAGTATGGAAAAAGTTGATAATGATTTAATCATTACTTTAAAAACGCAAGATTTAAATTCAATAACAAAAAATAGTAAATTGTATTTTAAAAATATTCCTATAGGAAAGGTTTTAGACTACGCTTTATCTAGTGATTTAAAGCATGTAAATATCTCACTTTTAGTAAAAGAAAAATATAAAAAACTAATAAATAATAAATCACTTTTTTATGATATGAGTTCAAAATTATTAGAGCTTAAAGATTTAGATTTAGATATAAACTATACTGGAATAAAGCCACTTATAGATGGAGGAATAGCACTTGTAGAAGTTGATAGAAAAGCAAAATACTCTAAAAAAAGTTTTAAATTGTATAGTTCTTATAAAGATGTGCAAACTCTTAAAAGAGAGTATAGTCATGGTTCATACTTAAATACATACTTTGACAATGGTTTTAATTTAAAAGTAAATCAAGCAATAAGTTATAAAAACCAAGAGATAGGTTTTGTAAAATCAATAAAATTTGGTGAAGAAAAATCAAAAGTAAAACTTTTTATTTATAAAAAGTATGTGAAATATATAAGTAAAAAAAGTAGATTTTATAAAAAAGATGCCATAAAAGTCGATGCATCCTTGGGCGGAGTTTTATTTGAAGTTGATAATTTATCTTCATTATTATATGGTTCTTTAGAACTTGATAATAGCTCAACAACAAGCTTTCCAAAATATGAAATATACTCTTCTTATGATGATATGAAAAACTTTTCAAATACTATTTCTATCCTATTTGATGATGTAGAAGGATTAAGACAACAATTCTCAAAACTAAATTATAAAGGTGTAGATATAGGAAAAGTATCTAATATTATATTAACACCTCAAAACAAAGTTTTAGTAAAAGTTCAAGTATTTAAAAACTATGATAAGTTTTCAAAAGAAGGTACGATTTTTTATTTAAAAAAACCCAAAGTTAGTTTAAATGAAGTTAAAAATATAGGTTCAACAATTTTACCAGTTGATATTGGTGTTATTGTTAGTAATAAAAACAATTTTAAAAATAGTTTTACGGGTTATGATAGTTTAGAAGATATTAAAAAAGTTGATAATGGTGAGATAATAAGAGTCGATTCTCTTTTCCCTACAAAACTTAATGTTGATGCTCCAATATATTATAAAAATGTGCAAATAGGAAAAATAAATAAAATAAATCTTAGTGGTGATGGCTCAAAAACTTTGATTGATTGTTTTATTTCCGATAAATATAAACATCTTATTCGAAAGAATTCTACTTTTCATGATATAAGTGGTTTTAAACTAAAATTCTCTATTTTTACAGGTACAGAGATTGAAACAAACACTTTCACCTCTATACTAAAAGGAGGGCTTTTAGTAGTGACACCTATAAAGTATGGGGAAATGGCTACAGTAAATGATACATTTTTATTAAAAAAAGAGTTAAATGAAGATTGGGAGAAGATAAATCCAAGTATAAAATAGAAGAAGTATTAATTTAAAAAAATAACATTACATTAAGTTATCATCTTGTAGAATATTTTTATCAAAGGAAAAGTTTTTTCCTTTAAAATAAAAAGGAAATAAGATGAAAAAAATAATGACTACAACAGCTGGAAATCCAATTTCGGATAATCAAAACTCAATGACTGCAGGAGAAAGAGGTCCTGTTCTTATGCAAGATTATCAGTTAATAGAAAAACTTGCTCATCAAAATAGAGAAAGAATTCCTGAAAGGGTTGTTCATGCAAAAGGAAGTGGTGCTTTTGGTGAACTAGTTATTACAGAAGATATTTCAAAATATACAAAAGCAAAAGTTTTACAAAAAGGTGAAAGTACTAGAATGTTACTTAGATTTTCAACAGTTGCTGGAGAGAAAGGTGCAGCAGATGCGGAAAGGGATGTAAGAGGTTTTGCTTTAAAATTTTATACAAAAGAGGGGAATTGGGATTTAGTAGGAAATAATACTCCTGTATTTTTTATCCGTGATGCTTATAAATTTCCTGATTTTATTCATACTCAAAAAAGACATCCACAATCAAATCTAAGAAGTAATACAGCAGCTTGGGATTTTTGGTCACTTAGCCCTGAGAGCTTACATCAAGTTACAATTTTGATGTCAGATAGAGGTTTACCAAAATCTTATAGACATGTAAATGGATATGGTTCTCATACTTATAGCTTAATCAATGCACAAGGTGAAAGATTTTGGGTGAAATTTCACTTTAAAACTAAACAAGGTATTGAAACAATTACAAATAAAGAAGCAGAAGCAATAGTTGCAAAAGATAGAGAATCAAATCAAAGAGATTTATTTGAAAATATAGAAAAAGAAAACTTTCCAAAATGGAGTTTTGAGATTCAAATTATGACAGATGAAGATGCAAAATACTGTTCATTTAATCCATTTGATTTAACTAAAGTTTGGCCACATAGTGATTATCCTATGATAAAAGTAGGTGAAATGACATTAAATGAAAATCCTAAAAACTATTTTAATGAGATAGAACAAGCGTCATTTTCACCATCAAATATTGTTCCAGGTATTAGTTTCTCACCTGATAAGATGTTACAAGCTAGAATCTTCTCTTATCCTGATGCTCATAGATATAGAGTAGGGACTCATTATGAAATGTTGCCAGTAAATAGACCAATAGTAGATGTAAATACTTACCATGCAGATGGAAGTATGAATTATGAAATAAAAGAAGCAACCGATGCATATTATGAACCAAATAGTTTTAATGGACCAGTTGAAGATAAATCATTTGCAGAACCAGCATTTAATGTAGGTGATAGTGCTGATAGATATGACCATAGAGTTGGAAATGATGACTTTACACAAGTAACTGCACTTTTTAATTTGATGAGTGACAATCAAAAAGAACAACTATTTAATAATATCGCAGAAGCAATGGATGGAGTTCCAAGTGAGATTGTAAATAGACAACTTGCACTTTTTGAAAAAGTACATTCTGATTATAGTGCAGGGGTTAAAAAAGCATTAGGAATCTAATATGGAAGTTTCTAGTGAAGAACAAAAAAGGTATGAAGAACTTCAAATTATGGCTTTAGAGTTTGCTAGACGCGGGCAAACTGAAGATTTAAAAGCTATGATTGATGTTGGCATGCCTGTAAATTTATGTGATCATAAAGGCAATAGTTTGATTATGTTAGCTTCATATAATGGAAATCTTGAAACAACTAGGATGTTAATTGATGTTGGTGCTAAAGTTGATAAAAAAAATGATAGAGGACAAACACCACTTGCAGGTGTTTGTTTTAAAGGGTACTTAAAAATTGCAAAAGAGTTAGTAAGTTCAGGTGCAAATATTTATGAGAATAATGGAATGGGAACAACACCTATAATGTTTGCTTCTATGTTTGGGAACTATGAGATTGTTAAGTATTTAAATTCTCAAAATAGTAGTTTTAAATCTAAAATTTACCTTGCTATTTCAAAACTGTTTTCTTTAGTAAAAGGGTTATTTAAAAAATAAGAGGATTTGACCTCTTATTTTATATAGTTGCTTTTTTTATCACTTGTATCTAATTCTTGACCAATCTCTTTGTATCTTGCAAAATAGTGTTTTACAAAGTCATTTATATTTTCATCTATTGGCATAAAGTATTTTCCATCTTTTTTAGCAAAGTTATTTAAAAATAGTGTTGCATCTTTTTTATCTAAATAGTGTTTTGCTAGGTTTGTATAAGTTTTGATATACCAAGTTTTTAATTTCTCAAACTTTTCATCACTTAAATCTATGCTTAGTTTTTTATTTTCCCAAGATAGAACTTGTGAATCAAACAGACCATTTAAGTGAATCAACCCTTCACAATAATAAGGTTGCACTTCATCAACTTCCATCCAACCTATAAGTCCAACAGCTCTTTTTACACTATCAATTAAAACTTGTCTTTGAAGATGGTTTTCATCACTATCTTTGTCTAAGAAAAATGAAATAAGTCCACCAGTTGTAGCTTTGAACTCTTCTATATTTTTAAAATTACCTGTTTTATTCATCACTGATTCTGTCTCATCATCGCACCATAAAATATGTCCATACTCATGTCCAATGGTTGTGATATCATAAACTTGGTGCCAAGATGCTGTTTCATTAAATAAAAATTTTCTATCTTCACTTAGAAACTCATTTCCAAATATTTCAGCACTAAGTCTCAAAAATGGTTTAGCACGACTAGTTTGTAAAATCTCATCTGCAAAAGCAAATATCTTTTTACCTTCTTCTTTTGAGACTATTTCATCATTTGGTACAACTTGAGCTGAAAAAAGTCCATTTAATTCTGCTCCAAAGAATATCGCTGGTCGACCAATATATAGTTGAACCTTATCTAATGATTTTAGAGAAAAGTTATAAATGTTTTTATAAGAAGAGTTTTCTTCAAATGTAGAAAATATATTTGCAAAAGCTGATTTTATTTTATTTACTCTGTGGTCATTTTGTGCAAATTCTGGGTTTGTAAATCTTATATCCCACTCTAATGCAACCGCTTTTCTAAAGTGATCTTCGTAGTATTCAAGTGGATGTCCTATTTGAATTGGTGATTTTATTTTCATCCATGCTCTATCTACATTTGCCCATTTCTCTACTAATGAGTTCTCTTTGTCTTCTGAAAAAGCTAAGATAAGTGATTGGATATATAAAATATAATCCCATTTGTGACCAAAGATATCATCTTCATATTCTAATAAACTCTCTTCAAACTCTTCAAGGGCATTTACCACTTCTGTTGCTTGTTTTTTGAAAGCTTTTATATAAGCTTGACTCTCATAACCATCACCTTTTTTAACCAATGCAGAATATGATCTATCTGCTGTAATAGAGTTGTGTCCTAAATCAAACAAAGAGTTACTCTCTAGATAATCAAAAACTTTTTCTTCATCACCGTTAAATTTTGATAGTAACTCTTTATTGATACCATTTATAATATGTGCTGTCCAAGAGCTTTGCCATGCAGACATTTTAACTCCCACATCATATACACCTTGAAATATAGCTTGATAAAATGGAGTTAAAAAATTATTGTCTTTTATATAATCAAGCATTTTTTTATGTTTGTTATGCCAAAACTCTTTTACAAAAAGGTATGCTTTCTCTTGTAACTCTATAACTTCTTTTTCATCAAATCCAAGCTTTTTTAACACTTGAACAAGTGAATCATCTCTTAGGTTTACTAATCTAGTAACTAGTGCATATCTTAAATCATCGCTCATATCTAAATTTAATTTTTTTGCAAAATCATCTATTATGGTTAATTGTTCATATTTATTATTTTCTAATGCTGATACTAATTTATTCACATCATTTTTTTGAGCATTTAAATATTCATAGATTTTTTTTGAATCTTTTAAAAATTGTTCATTCATTATAAAACCTTTTTTGTAGTTTGAAGGATTTTATCTAAAAATGCTTTTAGAAGAATTAATAATTTTAAATTATAGTGTTAATCTTTTTTATAATCTATATTTCTTTTTATACAATTAGTGTAAGGACTTGAGTCATATATTATAAGCTTTAAAACAAGTTAATGATTATAATCAATATGTTGGGATAAATTACTGTTAAAGTCATTTTAAGATATAATCCGATTTATATTAAAAATAGCATTATTTAAAAGGATTATATTTGGTTTTTATTTGTTCACGTTTTAGGATTCTAAAAGGTGTTAAAATCAATTTAATCATTTCTTTAATTTTTAATTCTACTACCTTGACTTTTGCCTCACCAACAGGAGGTGTTGTTACTTCAGGGGCTGCAAGTATTAATCAAAATGGAACTGTAACAAATATCAATCAAACATCTAATAAAGCAACTATAAATTGGCAGAACTTTTCTATTAGAGCAAATGAAACAGTTAATTTTAATCAACCGAACTCTAGTTCTATTACATTAAATAGAGTTGTTGGAAATGAAAAATCTATCATAAATGGTGCATTAAATGCAAATGGACAAGTTTGGATACTAAATTCAAATGGTGTTTTATTTGGTAAAAATGCAAGTATTAACACAAGTGGCTTATTAGCTACAACTGCAGAACTTTCAGATAAAGATTTTAATGTAGGAAATTATAATTTCAAAAATGCAACAGCAAACTCAATAATAAACCAAGGAACAATTGAAATAATAAATAATGGTTCAGTGATACTAGCTTCAAATGAAGTTGTAAATGATGGAACAATTAAGGCTGTAAAAGGAAGTGTTCACTTAGTTGGATCTGACTCTTATTCAATTAATCTAAATGGAAATTCATTAGTTGATCTTAGAGTAGATAAAGGTGTACTTGATGCAATGGTTTCAAATTCTGGAACCATTATTGCAAATGGTGGAAAAATTTATCTAACAACAAATGCAATAGATGAATTATTAAAAGGAGTTGTAAACAATACAGGTATTATTGAGGCAAATAGTATAGATGATATAACTGGATATGTTGAGTTGTTTGCACATGGCGGTGAAGCACAAGTGAGTGGAACTATTAATGCAAAAGGTGGTTTTGTTGAAACTTCTGGTAATAAAATCAAATTTTCAGATACATTTTCTATCAATGCAGGAAAAGGTGGTACTTGGCTTATCGACCCTAATAATATAAGAATTGTATCTGATTCAACTGCTGAAGTAAATGTAGATTCATCAGGGGCACCAGTATATACATCATTAGATGATACAACTATTTTACGTGCATCTACAGTTGAAAGTCAATTAAATAATGGAACTAATGTGATTGTTGAAACAGGTGAATCTGGAACAAATTCGCAAGATGGAGATATCTTTCTTACAACAAGTATCAATAAAAGTTCAGGTGCAGATGCAACTTTAACTTTAAAGGCACATAGAAATATATTTTTTGCAGATGATTATCAAACCCCAACATCATTTGGTAGTATTTCAAGTACAAGTAATAGATTAAATGTAGTTTTATGGTCTGATAGTGATGGAAATAATGATGGTTCAATCTGGTTACCTGAAGGTTCAAGTATTTCATCAAAGGGTGGACATGTTTGGTTAGGTGGGGGAGCTGGTTCTTCAACATGGAATGGCTTAACAGTTGGAAACTCTTATGCTGTTGGTAGTGATTTTTCTTCTTCTGAGGGAAATGCAATATCAAGAGGTGTTGCAATAAATGGAAATATTTTTGCTGATGGAGATAGCTTTGGTGGAGATATTTTTATAAAAGGACTAGCTAGTAGATCAAGTCATTATACTAGCGCTAGAGGAGTTTCTATATCAGGTTCTGTTACAACAAACTATGATGGAAATATAAGTATAGAAGGTAAAGCAAAAGGTGGTTCTGATGCTGTAGCTATTGGAGATACTTCTTCTGCTTTAACTGATGGATCAGCTATTTTAAGAGTTAACAATGGAACTATTTTTATAAATGGATATTCAAATCAAGGAAAAGCTTCAAGTGATTCTATTTATTTGAATAATAAGTCTTATATAGAAAGTACAGGAACAGGAACACTAATAATAGATGGGAATGATGATGAAATATCTGCCGATTCTACTTCATATATTAAAATTGCTAACTTATTGTTAAAAAATGGTTTCACTACAACGTTAACTAATTCTAATAATGACATTGAAACACTAGCTGCTACAGGTATGACATCTTTAACATATAGCGATTCAAGTACAATTACAATAGGTACAGTAAATGGAGTTACTGGAATAACAGCTAATGGTGATGTTAATCTTTATTCTGCTTCTGATATTTTTGTTTATGCACCTATTTCAAATGGTTCAAATGTTTTAAAGCTGAATGCTACAGGAGATGTATATTATATTTCAGATAAATCTGAAAATAATGAACCTAAAAATACAGATAATTCGTATTTAATTAATGCAAACAGTTATTATACAATTAAAGATTTTCAAAAATTTGATAATATAAATAATAAATCAATATCTTCAGCTGATAATTTAGTGGATTTACCTAATATTAAAGAAAATTCTATATCTACACAATTAAGTAGTTTAAATGAGATTTTGGGTAAAAATAAAACAGAAAAAAATATTAATCCAAGTAGCCCAATTATAAAATCAAGTGAAAACTTAACAAAACAAAGTACAAATTCAAGTAAGCAAAGTGAAAGTTCAAGTAAAAATGAAAAAGAACAAAAAAGAAATTCAATTGAGCAAAATACTAACTTTAGTAGTATAGTTGAAAATTCAAATGAGAATTCAGAAGAACAAGAACCAGATTCAAGTGCTTCATCTGAAAATTTAAGTGAAGAAACTACAAATTCAACTAGCACAAGTGAAAGTTCAAATCATGATTCAACAGAAGAAGATACAATTCATTTAGGTGAGGCACAAATAGAAATAGATGTTGATGAAAATGGAAAAATAGTATATAGCAAATCTCAAATTGAAGTAAAAGTTAAAAATAATGGAAAATTAATTTTCTCAAATAATTCAAAAGATATATTAGAAACAGTAGGACTATCTATTAAAGATGGATCATTAGTAAATGATAAAATAGAGATTGTCCTTATTGATAAAAAAACTACTTCTAAATATAGTGCAACTTTATTAGATGGTAGCTCTCTTCCTGAGTATTTAATATTTAATCCAAAAACAGGGAAAATTAATGGGGTTTTACCAAAAGATATTCGCAAACTTGAACTTAATATAAAAGCTATGGATAAAGATAAAACAATACGAATTTTAAGTTTGAAAATCAAGTTTTAAAGTGTATTTAAATAGTTATAATAAGTATTACTATATTGTTAATAAAAAAGTAAATTTAAAAAGAGGATTTAAATATGAATAGAAAAAATTTTATAATTTTTTCAGGAATATTAATATTATGTATTATTGGTTTTATATATTATAAATTAGAGTATTCAAAAGATATTTTTGCTCAGATTGTTTCTAAAGTAGGGGAAGTTAATTTAGTTAATAAAAAAGGTGAATTATTAGCAAAAGTTGAAGAAGGTTATAAAATAAAAACGGGAGAATATCTTCAAACTAAAGAGAACTCTTCTGCTACAATAAAATTTATAGATAACTCTTTTGCAATTATTTCAGAAAAATCATTAATCGTTATGAAAAACTTAGAATATGATGAAGACTCTAAAAAATCAGTTACAAACTTACTTCTTTTAAAAGGAAATGTGGAATCTACTGTAGCTAACCAAAATACTTTTGGTTCAGAGTATAAAGTAATTACTCCAACACTCCAACTTGCAGTTAGAGGAACAATATTTAATGTAAATGTTGAAGGCAATATATCTAGAGCTTTTGTAACAGAAGGAAAAA
Organism: Arcobacter siniprincipis (SeqCode); assembly: GCF_048571125.1. Taxonomy (NCBI): domain Bacteria; kingdom Pseudomonadati; phylum Campylobacterota; class Epsilonproteobacteria; order Campylobacterales; family Arcobacteraceae; genus Arcobacter; species Arcobacter siniprincipis (SeqCode). The sequence goes on from NZ_CP182343.1 coordinate 1,297,252, forward strand.
TTTTAGCTACAAGTGGAAATTCATCATTAACTTTAAATACTGGATATGGTGTAGTCTCAGATGGTAAAAATAAACTAAATGGACCAATATTAATATTAAATAAACCATCAATAAAATTGAATGAACTAAATATTAAATATTATAAAAAATATGTATCATGGAATAAACTTGAAGGTGCAATAAAATATCATGTTCAAATTCATTCTATATCAAAATATAACACACTAATTTATGATAAATATATCAATAAAACAGAATTAAAAGTTGGTGATTTAAAAGATGGAAAATATAAAATAAGTATACAAGCAGTTGATGAATATGGATTAGAAGGATTTAAAAATGAAAGACACTTTAGTGTGCAGTCAAGTCCTATTCCTCCAAAAGTAAATGCCCCAAAAAATAGTGAGAAATCAAGAATGATTTTATTTACTTGGGAAAAATCAGTAGAAGCAAGTAAATATATACTAGAAGTATCCAAAACAAGAAGTTTTGATAAGATATTAATTAGAGTAAATAATTTAAACTTTTCACTAGATAAAATGTTATTGCCATTACAAAAAGGAAAGTATTTTATTAGAATGTCAAGTATAGATAGTTCAGATAAAATAGGTCCTTATAGTGAAATCTACCAATTTGAAGTAGAGAACAAATGAGAAAGTCAGATAGCATATATTGGAAACATCAATTATGGATAGTTATATTATCTTTATTTATTACATATGCTTTCTCATACACTTCTTTTTATAATAATTTAAAAAACTATTTTAATGATACGATACAATATTTAGCATCTGAAGAAAAGTATTTTACAGACTCAATAGTTATTGATATAAATGATACTTCCTTAAAAGTCTTACAAAAAGATTTTGGTCATTGGCCATATACAAGAGATAAGTATGCACTTTTAGTTGATTTTTTGCAATCAATGAATGTTAAAAACATAATCTTTGACATTAATTTTGTAGATCCAAGAGCTAACGATGATATCTTTAAAAAAACTATAAACAAGTACAATAATATTTTTTTTGTGACAAGTGCTTTACATGAAGATATTCCAATGAGTTTAGAAGAACAAAAAAAATTAAAAGAAATTTCGTGGAGTGCAAATTCAAATATACCGGCATTGAAATATTATGGTTTACTTATTCCTCATGATAATATTGTTAGTGGTGATACAATCTACAAATTTGGAATTACTTCTGTTTTAGGAGATAATGATGGCTTAATTAGATCAATTCCAATGTTATATAATATAGACTCCAATTTACTTCCATCATTACTTCTTAGAATTCAATACCCAGGTGAAAATCTACCAAAACTAAACTATAATTCAAAGACTAATGAACTTTCTGTAAATAATAAAACATGGCATGTTGATGAAAAAAATAGAATAAAACTATTTTATCCTCAAAATGCAAACTCAATTATTTCTATTCCTTTTTATAAAATTATCAAAGTAGCATTAAATAAAAAGTCTATTTCAAATAATAACTTTTTTAAAAATAAAACAGTTTTTATAGGTAGTTCAGCTCTTTCTTCTGATAGAATAAATACTCCAAGAGGAGCTATGTCAGGATCATACTTACTTGCAATTGCTTATGAATTATTTAAAGGTAATTTACTACTAAAAAAAGACAATATCATAGCAAACTCTATATTATTATTAATTGCTGTTTTATTCTCATTATATTTTAGTAGTAGAAAAGATATCTATAAAAAAGATGTAATAACAGTTACTCTATTGACTTTTATTATGACTATTGTTTATGGATTTATTTCTCTAAAATTCTTTTATTTACAGAGCAATTTATTTTTTTCAATATTAACTATCATATTTTCAATTGCATTTACTATAATAAATCATCAATCATCTTTAGCCAAATATAATCAAAAATTAATTGAAGAGACTAAAAAACTATATAATGAAGCTAATTATGATTCATTAACAGGGTTATTAAATAGACGTGGATTTGATGAACAATATACAAAGTACAAAGAAATCACTCAATTAAAATCTTTCCAATCTACATGCCTTGCAGTTATGGATTTAGATCATTTTAAAAGAGTAAATGATACTTATGGTCATGACATTGGGGATTTAGTTTTACAAAAGTTTGCAAAACTTTTAAAAAAACATTCAAGAGATATTGATGTCCCAGTAAGATGGGGTGGAGAAGAGTTTGTAATTTTATTAAGAAACACAACAATAGAAGAATCAATCATTATATTAAATAGAATTCGGGAATTGTGTATGGAAATGGATATAAAAACTCCTCAAGGTATATTAAATGTAACAGTTAGCACAGGAGTTACAACTATAGAAGATTTTTCTAAAACAATTGACTCACATGTTAAAAAAGCTGATATTGGTTTGTATCAAGCAAAAGAAGCTGGTAGAAATAGAGTTTGTATTTCATAAATATAGAATAATTTAGCACTTATCTACTAAAAGTGCTAAATAAATTCAAAACTTTAGCTTCCTTTTATAAAGTTTTGATAAAATTTCTTTTACAAAAACTAAAAATTATAGGTGAAATTCATGGCAGACGTTGCGAAAGCAACTTAACCATGCCCTAAATAAAAAGGAACAACATGGCAAAACATCAATTTCAAACAGAAGTTGGACAATTATTACATTTAATGACTCACTCTTTATACTCAAACAAAGAGATTTTTATAAGAGAATTAGTATCAAATGCAAGTGATGCAATTGATAAGTTAAATTACTTAAAATTAACAGATGAAAAAATCAAAGCAGCACTTCCTGAGGATTGGGCTGGTGAGATTAATGTTTCTTTTGATGAAGCAGATAAGTCTTTGACGATAGTAGATAATGGTATTGGTATGACTGATGAAGATTTAATTGCTTCTATTGGTACTATTGCAAAATCAGGAACGAAATCATTTATTGAAGCAATGACTGGTGATGCGAAAAAAGATTCGAACTTAATCGGTCAATTTGGTGTTGGTTTTTATTCTGTATTTATGGTGGCATCTCATGTTGATGTTATCTCTAAAAAAGCAGGTGAAGAGACAGCATACAAATGGTCAAGTAATGGTTCTGGTGAGTTTGACTTAGGTCCTTGTACAAAAGAATCAGATGGAACTGTTATTTATATCAAATTAAAAGATGAAGAAGCAGAAGAGTTCGCTAGCAAACATAGAATCGAAAATATTGTTAAAAAATATTCAGATCATATTGCTTATCCAATTTTCTTAAATTATTCAGAAGAAGTAACTGAAGAGTTGAGTGAAGAAGATAAAAAAGCTGGAAAAGAAGCTAAAAAAACTACTGAAAAAAGACATGATAAAATAAATGCAGCAACAGCTCTTTGGATGCAACCAAAAGCTAAAATCAAAAAAGATGAGTACAATGATTTTTATAAATCAATCTCTCATGACTCTATGAATCCTATGCTTACAATGCATACAAGAGTTGAAGGTGTAAATGAGTATACAACACTATTTTATATCCCTTCAATCGCTCCTATGGATATGTATAGAGCTGATTATCAACCAGGTGTTAAACTTTATGTTAAAAGAGTATTTATCACAGATTCTGAGAAAGAATTATTACCAACTTACTTAAGATTTGTAAGAGGTATTATTGATAGTGAAGATTTACCATTAAATGTTTCAAGAGAAATCTTACAAGAAAATAGAGTAATGGCAAATATCAAACAAGGTTCAGTAAAAAAAATCTTAAGTGAGATTAAAAAATTATCTAAAGATGAAGAAAAATACGCTGAATTTGTAGCTCAATATAACAGAGCTTTAAAAGAGGGTGCTTACCAAGATTATACAAATAAAGAAGCTTTATTAGAACTACTTAGATACAAATCAACAAAAACTGAAGCTGGTAAAATGACTTCATTAGAAGCATATAAAGATAGAGCTGATAGTGAACAAAAAGCTATTTATTATATCATTGGTGAAAACGAAAATGTTATGAAAAACTCACCATTACTTGAAGCTTATAAGAAAAATGATATCGAAGTATTAATTTGTGATGACAAAGAGATTGATGAAATTATCACTCCTGCATTACAAGCTTATAAAGAGTGGGAATTTAAAGATATCACTTCTTGTGAAGCTCCAAAAGTAGAACAAAGTGAAGAAGCAAAAAAAGAGGTTGAAGAAAAATTTGAATCAATCACTAAAAAAATCAAAGATATCTTAGGTGAAGCTGTTAAAGAAGTAAGAGTAACTAACAGATTAAGCGAATCACCATCTTGTGTTACAAAAGATGCAGGTGACGCACAAATGGCTCAAATGATGCAAATGATGAGAGCAATGGGACAAGCAATGCCAGAAGGCGCTCCAATCCTAGAAATCAATCCAGAGCATGACATAGTTAAAAAATTAAACGGTTGTCCTGATGATGCCCTTATTGCAGATGTATCATGGGTACTATTAGACCAAGCGAAATTATCAGAAGGTATGGAAATTACTGATGCAGTAGCGTTTGCACAAAGACTAAACAGAATCACAGCAAAAGCTCTTTAATAGAGCTATTTGCACGCATCTTCTGCGTTGCAAATAGTTTTTCTTTCAATCACCTACTAATTGTAGGCTCAATCAAAAAAAACTATCCGCGCCTTGAATCTACATACAACTAGTTCTTTTAAAATAATTTAATTACAAAATAATTTTATTAAGTTATTTCTAAGTAAAAATTTATTCTTTACTAATTATCTAAAGATATAATAATAAAATAATTTATAAAGGAAAGATAATTGAGTAAATTGGAAAATTGTGAATATTCTAAGAATGATATTAAAAAAGCAGGAAAAACACTAGTATCAAATATTAAGGATGAAAAAGCATTAAATATTTTATCTGCATGGAGAAAAGACCATTCTTATCCTCTTGAATTAGCAGAGAAACTTTTAAAAGAAATATCTCTTGATATTGAAAAAGGAGCAATTTTTGCTAAAAGGTTAAAAAGAACAGATTCTATAATAAAAAAACTAGAGAGATACAAAGCAAGTGAGTTGGAAAATAAACAAATGCAATTAACTACAATGAATGATATTGGAGGATGTAGAATTATATTTTCTAATATAAAAAAGGTTCAAAAGCTTGTAAGGTTTTTAACAAAAAGTAAAGATTTTGTAGTTAGGGATAATTATATAGAAAAACCCAAACCTGATGGTTATAAAAGTATCCATTTAATAGGTCAATTTCCAAATATTCATGGTGAACTTAGAAAAATAGAATTGCAAATAAGGACTAAAACTCAACATTCATGGGCTACTGCTTTAGAAATAATTGATTTATTTACAGACCAATCAATAAAAACAAATCAAATAAAAGATAGAAACTGGAGTAATTTTTTCAAATATTGTTCAGAACAATTTACTCTCCTTGAAAAGAATATATTTTTAAATGGAGAAAATATAAAATTTAATTTTCAAAATTATATGCAAGAATTTAAAAAAAATAAAGAGAAAATGGAATTTTCTTTATATCAATTATATTCTTTGTCACAGAAATTGGATATTGTTAAGAAATTTGACTTATATAGTAAATCATTAGATAAAACAGCAACTCATTTACAATTATTAAGTGATAAAAATGGAAATTCAGAAGGTTATATTTTAATAGAAATAACAAAAAATGATAAAGTATTTTCAAAAAATAACAAGTTAAATAATGAAACTTTTCAACTAAAAAGTAGTTATTTTCCTGTTTATGAAATAGATAAAGCTACAAAAGAATATTTAGCAGCAGAGAAGCAAATTCTTTTTGGAAATACTTATGTCGCAGCACTAGTATCTTCTAATTCTATCAGGGATATAGGAATTGCATATCCAAACTACTTCGCAGATTCTACAACTTTTATTAAAAATGTTATGACATTACAAGAAGCATATAAAAGAATTAATCCACGTATATTTAGATTAGGAAATAAAATAAAGTATTTATTTAAATAAATGCTTTATAAAAAGGAGATTAGCCTTCTTTTTATATCTTCCTCATCAATTTTTTAAATTACATTTTCAATTTTTGAGACTCTCTCCAAATGAAATATTTCACAGTTTTTTATCTGTTATTTCTTTTGATATCTGTACACGGCATTTATTGTATTTAAATTAAAAAAATAGTAATTTTCATCTTTTTCTGGAGGCTTTGTTCTCTTTTTAATAGATTCTATTACTCTATCTGTCTTTTATTCCCAAATTGAGGTTTAAATTTTTTTATGAGATGATTTTAATAGATAAATGATTTTTTTAATTAATTATTATCTTTTTTAGTTATAATTATTAGTAATGCCTTTAGGTATTACTGATAATTATATGTAATATTAAAGGTAGTCATATGGACTTTGATTTTATTCTTGCTTTTGCTGTTATTCTTTTGATTTCTTCTGTTGTTCATGGTGGTATTGGTTTTGGGTTTGGCATGATTTGTACTCCTTTGGTTGCTCTGTTTACTGATATTCAAACTACTATTTTGTATATGCTTATTCCTACTATGCTTGTAAATATTGTTAGTATTATGAGTGAAGGGAAGTTTTTTGAGGCTTTGAGGAAGTTTTGGTTTATCATAACTCTTATGGTAATAGGTAGTTGTATAGGTACGGGTTTTCTTATATTTGCTAATTCTGAGTATTTTAAACTTCTTTTGGCTTTGATTATTTTTGTCTATTTATTTCAATCATTGGTTAAGATTGAAGCTACTTTTGTGTCTAAGTATCCTAAAGCTTCAACTTATGGGTTAGGTATCTTTGGTGGTATTTTATCAGGTCTTACAAATATTGTAGCTCCTTTGATGATAATGTATAGCTTAGAGATGAAATATACAAAAAAAGATACTATTCAGTTATCAAATCTATGTTTTCTTTTTACAAAAATAGGTCAAATGGGTGTATTTTTATTTTATGGTGCTTTTACTTTAGAGTCTTTTAAAATATCAATGTTGAGTTTGATTGTGGTGGCTTTAGGTCTATTTTTTGGTATAAAATTGAAAAAGAGAATCGATGCAAAATTTTATGCAAAGATATTAAAAGTTTTATTATTTATTATTGCTGCTATTTTAGTAGTTGAAACGGTTGGTCACTAATATGGATTCAAATTTATTAAAAGTATTTATTGCTGTTGCAAATACAAAGAGCATATCTTTGGGTGCAAAGGAGTTGAACTTTACTCAATCAAATGTAACATTAAGAATAAAACAGCTTGAAAAAGGTTTGGGTTATGAACTCTTTCACAGAACAAATAGGGGAGTTGTTTTAACTCTTGCTGGTGAAAAGCTTTATCCTTATGCTGTTGATATAGTAAAGAAGGTTGAAGAAGCTAGTTTAAAAATGAGAAATGTAGATTATCAAAAACTTCTAAAAGTAGGATCAACCCAATCAAATACAACTATTAGACTTACAAAGTTTATAGAAAAGTTAAATAAAGATTTTCCAGATATGAAACTGGACTTTGTAGTTGATAGTAGTTTAAACTTAATAGAACAACTGCTTAACTATAAACTTGATATAGCTTTTGTAAATGGAAATCCAAATCATAAAGATATAGAGGTTTTAAATATATTTAAAGAAGATATTGTATTAGTTGAGCCAAAGGATAAAACAGCAGAAAATACAATATTTGCATATAAAAATGGTTGTTTAAATCGTATTTTTTTAGAAGAGTATTTAAGTGATGAAAATGAAAATAGATATAAAAAAGTAAATTTAGGAAATTATGAGTTAATACTTGCTTGTGTAAAATCAGGTTATGGTGTAGCACTTTTTTCAAGGGAAATAATTGAAAAGTTTGGCTACCAAGATAAACTAAAAATCACAAAGATGGATTTTAACTTAGATACTTATCTTATTTGTAGAAAGGATTTTATTCCTATGATAGAAAAGTATTTAAGAGATATGAAACTAATCTGATAGGGCTTTATTTAGATAAGATTAAGTCTATCATGTTATATTCTCATTTTTAAAAAAGGATACAAATGTCAATAACTATAAGAGATGCTGTTGCATCTGATGCACAAACTATATTAGATTTTATAATTGAACTTGCAGTTTATGAAAAAGCAGAACATGAAGTAAAAACAAATGTTGAGGAGACAAGAGAAGCTATTTTTGGAGAAAACTCTACAGTAAAAGCTCTGATTTGTGAAGAAGATGGAGTAGCTATTGGTTATGCTGTTTATTTTTACAATTATTCAACTTGGCTTGGGAAAAATGGTATTTATCTTGAAGATTTATATGTGTCTCAAAGTAAAAGAGGAAATGGTGCAGGAAAAACTATCTTAAAACATCTTGCTAAAAAAGCTTTAGCTGAAAACTGTGGACGATTTGAATGGTCTTGTTTAGACTGGAATACTCCTTCAAGAGAGTTTTATGAAAGCCTTGGTGCTGTTGCTCAAACTGAGTGGGTAGGGTATAGACTTGAAGGTGAGACTTTAAATAATTTTGCCAATAGTTAACAATTGATGCCATAATTTTATGGCATCGATTTTATTTATTTTTTAACTCTATTGTACAAGTTGTACCTGCTCTTAAGGTATATCCTTTTGGTACTTCATCTATAGCTATTCTTACAGGTATTCTTTGGGCTAGTCTAACCCATGTAAATGATGGATTTACATTTGCTAATAATCCTTTTCCTATGTTATTATCTCTATCTGTGATACCTGTTGCTATACTTTGAACATGTCCTTTTATTGTAAGGTCAGTTCCAAGTGGATTCATGATTGCTTTATCACCTATGTTTATTTTTGTAAGTTTATGTTCTTCAAAATAACCATAAACCCAAAAGCTATTTTCATTTAACATAGAGATATGACTTTGACCTTTTTGAATAAAATCACCTTTTTTCAGAAGTAAGTTATTTATCCAGCCACTTGTAGGTGCATAGACGGTAGCTCTTTGTAAATCAAGTTTTGTAATATCTAGTTTTGAAAGTGCTTCATTTAGCTCCTCTTTTGCCATAAGTAAATTATATTTTGCATCATCTTTTACATCTTTTGGAATAATACTATCATCACCTTTTATTCTTTTATCATATTCTGCTTTTTTCATAAGATAGTTTGCTTTTTTTATTTGAACAATTGATTGGGCTCTTTGTAAATTTGCTTCAAATCTTTTTTTATCTATTTCAAATAGTTTGTCATCTTTTTTTACATATTGGTTATCTTTAACATATACTTTAGAAATCATTCCTGATACATCAGGCGCTATTAGAGTAATATCTGCTCTTATTCTTCCATCTCTTGTCCATGGAGAGTCAACATAGTTTTGCCACAACTTCATTCCTAAAACAATTGCTATAGTAACTATGCTAAATGTTATAATATATCTTAAAAGTTGTACAATTTTATTTTTTTGCATATAAATCCTTATTTATAAATTAGTAATGAAAAACTTGTGAATACACATACGAAAAGTGCTGTTCTAAATAACCCTGGATGCCAGACAAACTCATAAACTCCTAAGTCGGCTAAAACCTTATTTAGTAATACTTGGATTAATCCTGCACATAAAAATATTACTATTAGTGCTGGAATTTGTATACCTAAAAATGACACGATTAAATTCATATAGTTTCTCCTTTTATTGGTAAAAACTCTTTTTTCTTCATAAGTGAGTATATAATTGAAAAGTCCAAATATATATCTTTTAAAAGTTTTTGATCATTGGCTGATCGTAAGTGAACTTGTTCAAATTCATTTATTAATTCTCTTATTTTTTCCATCTGATTTTCTTTATTATTTTTATCTTTTAAATCAAAATACTTTCTAATCAAGATAAGTATTTTATTTATCTCTTGTGGTTTTGGCTTTGTAAAAAGTGTCGCAGTTTTTCTTATATTTATAATGGCTTTTCCAATTTCAAGTATTAAAAGTACCCATCTAAATATCTTGTTATTTGCTTTATTATCAAGTCTTCCTATTGCTGAGTATCTTTGTATCAAATCAAAACTTGCACTTTCAAGTCTCACTCTTTGCAGAGCAAGTTTATCTTTAGTTATTATTTCTATTTGTTTTGATAAGGCTTTTTTCACCCTTGATTCAATCCAAATATTTGATGTGAAATTGATAAGTATAAAACTAAGACCTGAAAATAATAGACCAATAACAGTAGCTATATTCATATCCATAAAAGTATCAAAACTCATGTTATATTGTGTGTGAATAGCACAAGTTGTAATAAATATAAGTAAAAAACCAAATCCAATCAAGTTTTTACCTGGCAATATCATAAAAAGTGAAATCCCAGCTAAAATAGGAGTTAAAAATAAACATAAAGTAAATAAATCACTTACATACATAGGAATGATATAAAAGTTATATATGGGAGTTATAATAAAACCTACAGCTGTACCTTTTAAGAAGTTTTTAGTAGCTCCCACTGGATTTGGGGCAGTACTTAAAAGTAGAGTGTTAGCAACTGCTGGCAGTACTGCTAAAGAACCATATTCCCAACCTGAAATTATCCAAATAGTTATAACAATGATTAAGGTTATTGATGCTCTTAGAATCATAAGTGAAATAAGTACATTATCACTATAAGTAGAAAACTTTAAGTTTTCAGCAAATTTCTCTAATCTTTTTATTTTGTCACTATTTGTTGTAAAACCATAATAAGTATTACAATAATCATAAATCTCAGATTCTAATCTAAGAAAAAGTGAGGTAATAGTGTTAAAATCATGAATCAAATCAAAATCATCTAAATTAAGACTCTTCTTTTCCTCTTCAATTTTTATTTTTGCAATACCTTTTACTTCTTTTAGTTCATTTATTAAAGCGGGTAAATTATTGCTATTTGAATAGTTTGATAAACAGTTTTCAAAATCTGCATAAATTCTTTTAAGTGAGTTAATAAATTCACTATTATCTTTATTATTATTTAGAGTATTTCTAAGTGAAAAAAATGTGGTATTTATGTGCATAAATTGAGAATTTAATCTCTTATAATATAACTTATCGGTTTTTTTCATATTTGTTTCAAAAGAGCTATTTACTCTTAATGCATCAGAACCTAAAATATCCCTTGCATAGTTTATATTTTCATTTTCAAAATCAAATAGATTTTTACTCTTGCTAAGTGAAGTAATCAAAAGGCTAAATTTATTTTGCTCACCTTTTAAAAGTGTATTTGATAGTTTTTGAGGAAAGAGTATCTCACTTACAAAACTTGCACATAAAAGACCAATTACAACTTCTGATAATCTATCTATTCCATATGTAAATACATTTAAAGGATTTTCAATCGTAGGCATTGCAACTAAGGCAATAGTATATCCTGTTAGTACAAACCCATAAGACATAAAGTTTCTCGACATAAAACTAATTACTGAACAAAGTCCAACCCATAGGGCAAAAAATAGAGTAAATGATACTCTATCTTGGGCAAAAGCTCCAACTAGAATTATTGCCATTATTGTACCAATTACAGTTCCTACAAATCTATAATAACTTTTTGAAAATACAAGTCCACTAAAGGGTTGCATTACAATAAATACAGTAAATACTGAAGTTTGTGGCATAGCCAAATTAAAATACATACAAATACATAAAGCTAGAAGCCCAGCAGTTGTTGATTTTATTATATATTTAAAGATTGGTAAGTCTTTATTTATCCATTCATCTATGGCTAAAGATATATTTTGTTTACTCTCTATCAAGTACATCTTTTGCCTTGTTTTTATAACCACCACCTAAAGCTTCAATCAAATCAATATGAAGTTGAAACTTCTTATCTTGTAGCGCAACATCTCTTATTTTTTCTTCTTCTACATCTATGTTTTTATTTATATAATCAATTTTGTTTTTTATACCTAATTCATAAACTCTTTTTTCAATATTTTTATTTTTATTTTTACTTGAAATAACTATTTTCTCTGATTTTTGTTGAGAGTTATTTAGTTCTATTTTTTTTAGTGTTGTAACTATATTATTTACAGCTTTTATTATTGTTTCATTGTATGCGTAAACTTGGGCATTATAATCATTTACTTTTGTATTTAGGTTTGATTCTCTTCTTTTTGCATCAAAAATTGGTAATGAAAAGGCAAGACCAGCTTCTGGATTAAAAGAAGATTCTTTAAGCAATTGGGAAAATGGAAATGATGTAAAATGTAACAAACCACTTAATCTAATATTTGGATAAAACTTTGATTTTGCATTTTCTATATATTGTTCTTTACTTGCTAAAAGATATTTTTGAACAGCTACTTCTGGCAAGTGAGAAACAATATTTAAATGAATATCTTTGGGTATAGAGATTTTGTATTCATTTGAAATAGAAGGGTTTTCTAATTTATTTATTTGTGATGGTAAAAGTCCTGCAATAACTGCAATAGAGTTTTTTATATTTTCAATTTCTTCGTTTACATTTAAAATATCTTGGTTGATTTTTTCGATTAAGTAGTTGCTTTCATTTACTTTTTCTTTATTTGATAGTCCCATATTATACAATTCATTTAAAATATGATGTTTTTCATAAATCAATTTTTTTAAAGTAGAGAGTTTTTTCAATTTTTCAATTTTGAAATTCCAAGAGATATATAACTTACTAATAGAAGTAGAAATTGCCAATTGTTTTACTTTTATCAAGGCATCTTGAGCCAAGGCTTCATTTTTTGAAGCTTTAATTAATGAAGCTCTTTGATTCCAAAAGTCAAAATCATATTGTAAATTTAAACCTGTTTGATAAAGATTATAATAGTTTCCACCTAATGGTTCTGGGAAAATATAGTTTTCACTAAATCTTTGTCTAGTAGCTTGGGATTCAAAATTTACATTTGGTAAATTTGAAGATTTTTTTGCTTTGATTATATTGTTTGCTTTTTGGTACTTTGCTTCTAATTGTTTTAAACTAGGAGCATCTTTTATTGCATTTTCTATTAAGATATTTAGTTGTTTATCATTAAAATCTTTCCACCAAGAATTTTTTAGTTCTATATCATTACTTGAAAATTTATTTAAATCTTTAATTAGTTCATTATCTATTTTTGTATCTTTTATTGTATTTGATGTTGTTACTTTAGGAACACATCCTGAAAATAGAATAGTTAATGAAATTACAAATAGTAGTATTCTCATATTTTTATGACTTCAAATTTGAATGTATATTTTTTAATATTTGAATTAATTGCTCTTCTGTTCCTTTATCTACACCTTTTAGAGCTTCTTCTTCAACTTTTTTACTTGCATCTTTTAAAATTTGTTCCAATTTTTTACCTTCATTAGTTATGCAAATCAAATATGCTCTTCTATCATTCTTTTTAGCTCTTCTCTCTACCATTCCTTTTTTTTCAAGTTTATCTATTAGAAGGGTTAAGCTTGATTGTTTAAAGTAAGTATCTTTTGCTAACTCCCTTTGAGTTAAATTATCTTTTTCACAAAGTCTTCTTATAATAATACTCTCAGCAGGAGAAACACAATATTCTTGTAAGTCTTTTTCTAAACGATTTTTTAGTAAATTTCGTATATTGGCTATTAATACACCAAATGCATTATCTATTTCAAACGACATGTTTATTCCTTAAAATTTGGGTGATTTAAAATGTTATGTAGTTAATAGTTAATATATTAACTATTAATTTATTAATGGAATTCTATTCTAATTAACTTAAAATGGTATAAAAATTTTTACCTAGTTAGTTGAAATCCCAATCTATAGGGCTAAATTTAATTTTAAATTGTTATAATCTTCTGATTTTATTATATGGAGTAAACATGAAATTATCAAAAATCTTGTCAATAGCTACAATACTTGCTATTGCCTTAAATGCAAATGCAACTGAACGAATAACCTTGAAAGCTGCAAAATCTACATCGTCTTATTATCAAATGACAGTACAAATTGGTGAAGATGTTAGTAAAGCTTCAAATAAAGATTTGAGTGTAACAATTGAAGAGAGTCAAGGGTCTGTTCAAAATGTAAAAGAGGTACGAAAAAGAAAAGGAAATTATGTTTTTACAACACCTCCTGCTTTAATTGGATTAGCTAAAAACAAACAAGCTATGTTTAAAAATGATAATCCAGAGGATTATTCAAAAATAAGATCACTTTTTCCTATCCCATATTTGACTATGCATATGGTTGTAAGAGCTGATTCTGATATTAAAACTTATGAAGATTTGAAAGGAAAATCATTACTTATAGGAAAAGGAAGTTTTGGAGCTAAAGAGGCTAAAAAATATATTGATTTATTTGGTTTAAAAGATGATGTTAAACTAATAGGTGCAGAATTATCAGGTGCAGTTACTGCACTTAAAAATGGACAAATTGATGGGTTTGCAACTTCTGGTTCTTATCCTGCACCAAATGTAATAGAAGCAAGTGCTAGTGATAAAATAAGACTTTTAAGTATGAATGATGAACAAATTGGAAAAACAAAAAGAGATAAAATAATAATCCCTGCTGGTACATATACGGGTGTAGATTATGATGTTGCAACAACTACACTTCCAGTTGGAGTTTATACAACTACAAATATGAGTGAAGAGACTGCTTATAAACTTACAAAAGCTTTTTGGGAATCAAAACCACAGTTAGAAAAACAAAATATTTGGTGGAAAGCAATCACATTTAAAAACTTAAATATGTTTAAAACTAAACTTCATAAAGGTGCATTAAAATACTATATGGAAGTTAATGCCACTATTCCTCAAAGTCTAAAATAATGGTTCAAAAGAAGAATGGGTTACTGTCAATAAAATTTTTGGCAGTGACTTTTTTAGCTTTTATTACGGTTGGATTTCATATTTACTTAATCTTTACTGGACTTATGCCAAATTTAGTTAGTCGTCCTTTACACTTAGCTTTAGTTTTACCTTGGATTTTCCTTTTATCACAAGATGAAGATAGTTCAAAACTGATTAAATATGGTGGATATATTTTATTAGTGTGTGGTCTATTTTCTTCTTTGTATATAGTTTTTAATTATAGTGATTTAGAAAATCAATATGGTTCATTAGAAGGTTCTTTACAATATTTTGTTGCTTTATCTTTGATTTTAAGTGTTTTAGAAATGGCAAGACGAGCTATAAAACTAGCTCTTCCTTTAACTGCAACTATTGCCTTAGCTTATGGACTTTGGGGTCATTATATTCCTGGAAACTTTGGACACCAAGAGATACCAATGGATAGCTTCTTTGGTACATTAGTTATAGCAGAAGGTGGTATTTTTGGAGGATTGACAGGTGTTTCTGTAAATGTCGTAGCAGTATTTGTAATACTAGGAGCCTTTGTAGGAATAGGGGAGGGTGGTAATGCCTTTATGTCTTTATCTACAAAAATTGCAGGAAGATTAAGAGGTGGGGCTGCAAAAGTATCTGTTTTAGCTTCTGCTTTTTTTGGCTCTATTTCAGGTTCTGCTTCTGCAAATGTTGCTTCAACAGGTGCTTTTACAATTCCTACAATGAAGAAGTTAAAGTACCCTGCAAGTTTAGCAGGTGCTACTGAAGCAGTTGCTAGTACTGGTGGACAAATTATGCCACCACTTATGGGAGCGGGAGCTTTTATAATGGCAGAACTTTTAGGAGTGCCATATGCCAAAATTATGGCAACTGCAATTTTCCCTGCTATTTTATTTTTTGTAACTGTTTGGATTGGTATAGATGTTTTTGCAAAAAAATATAATCTTCTTGCTATGGATAAGGAAGATATACCTAAATTAAACTTGGTTTTAAAACTGGCACCTTTTTTTCTTATACCTTTTGGAATCTTACTTTATGCCTTAATAATTGTAGGTAAAACACCACAGTATTCAGCAGCCCTTGCAATATTTGCTTCTATTTTACTTTTACTTGTAAATAGGGATTGGAAAATATCGTTTAAAGAGTTTATAGAAAAATTTGTAGATGGTTGTATTACTGCTTCTAGACAAATTGCATCTATTGCTTCTGTTATTATTTGTGCAGGTATTGTAATTGGAGTTTTAAATATCACAGGTATTGGAGTTAAAATTACTTCTGCTATTTTATATTTATCAAATGGACAACTTTTTGTTGCGTTACTTTTAACAGCATTTGCTTGTTTGATTTTAGGTATGGAAGTTCCTACTACGGCTGCTTATATCATTTGTGTATCAATTGCAGGTCCTACTTTACAAGAGTATGGATTATCAGCTATTCAAGCACACCTTTTTGTATTTTGGTTTGCTTTACTTTCCACTATTACTCCACCTGTGTGTGGTACAGTTTTTATAGCATCAGGAATAGCCCAAGCAAATTGGATAGAAGTAGCCGGGAAATCTATGAAATTAGGTATTGGATTATATATTGTACCTTTGGCATTTGTTGTAAATCCATTTTTGATAGAACCAGATACTAATTTTTTATATGCATTTTTATCTTTTATAAAAATTGCACTTGGTTTAGGTCTTTTATCAAATGCTTTAGTTAATGATAAACAAAAAACTCTTTTAAGAGTAGGACTTGTGCTTTTAGGATTAATAATTATCTTTTATCCCTTTCAATAAGCTATTAATAGGGTAGCTTATTGAAAAACTTCAATAAAATGCTTCAAAATACTTGCATAAAATAAGTTTTTTTCTTATAATAAAGTAATTTAATAATAGGTAGCCACTATGAACTTTTTTAAAAAAATTTTAAATTCATTGAACCAAATGTCAAGTCCTGTATTTAGCTTCGATGCTAATAAATCTGAGCTATCTTTTATTTTGCCAAATGATGAAAAATTTGATTTTACATTGGAAAATTATGAAGTAAAAACAAGACATGATCCTTATGTATTAGAAGCATACACTTTCAATAGTAATGATTTATTCTTTGAATATATCCATTTAGATACAAATTGTTCGTGGAATGGACTTGCAAGAGGTTATTTTGAGAATTTGTTAAAAGACTCTATAAAAGAGGACTTAGAGTTACAAGAGAGATTTGAATTTAAACATTATGAGTTCTCTACTTATAAAACATCTACAAAAGGTTTTGTACATTTAATATATATTTGGGAAGTAAATAAAGAAGTATTTATGATAGATAAAAAAGGAATACTCTATAATGAGTTTATTAAACTATTAAAAAGTGATTATGAATATAAATATAGTGGAAGAGAAATTTTTGATTTATATCATGAAATAAGTTTAGTAAAACATAACTCTACAAATCATTACTTTAATGGAAGTAGTGATTAAAAAAGAGTATAATAAAATAAAAAGAAAGGATAAACTATGTTTTTCAAATCTCTTATTTTTTCATTAATTGCTATATTTTTTACTTCTTGTGCTTCAAGTAGTTTTTATTATGATAAAAAAAATAGCTCTGCAAATATAAATTTATTAAATGTAAATAAAAAAATAATTCTTACAAATCCAAAGGTAGAACATACCTTTTCTCAATGTACAATTAATTCATATACTTTAAAAGATGATAATCAAATATATGGAAATCTATTTTTAGAAAATATTCAATTAAGTGATAATTGTCATTGGAATGGTTCTGTAACTGGTTTTTTTACATATGAATTAAAAACAAGAATGAAATTTAAAAGTTTTGAGTTAGTAGATAGATTTTCAAAAGATTATTATGAAATATCAACTTATAAAGTAAATAATGAAAAATATGTAAGTATTATTGATATGTATACGATAAATAGAGATGTTTTAATTATAGATAATAAAGGAAAATTATCACAAGAAATAATTAAAATATTAGATCCCAAATTTAACTTTAAATATGTAAATGCTCCAAGAACTGACATAAACTACAATTATAGTTTGGTTAAGTTTAATATGTTTAATTCATATTTTACAAAAGAATCAGAAAGAAGAATACGGGGAAATTAAATAACGGTGGAATCACCGTTATTAATAAGGAGACAATAGCAACGAAAGCTAAAGTTTGTTTGTATGACGAAAGAATTGTAATGTAAATAGGATAAAATATATCCTATTTAAAAAAGTTATAAAAGAAATTTAATTTCTATTTAAGGAGAAACTTTATTGTTTGATGAAGCTACACAATTTTTATATCAATATAAAAATAAACAATTAGAAGCCAAAGATGTATCAGAACTAAAAGAAGAAGTTGAGAAATATAAAAATGAAATCATAAAAAGTGAATATTATAATAAATTTTATGATAATTATTTAAATATAAAAGGTTACACTTATAGGCTTGAAAGAAGTGATTTAAGACTATTTTATACTTTTCAAGAAGCTATATACTCTATTGACTTAGCAAAGTTAACTCATGATGAAGAGGGTGTTTTATTAAATACTGTTGTTTATATATTAGTAATAAATGATTGCATCAATGAATATTTAGAAAATGATATTGATGAAAATATAAAACAAAAAGCAATAGAATTTTATCAAAATGAACAAAAAAGAGTAGCAGCAGAAAATAAAAAATATCACATGTACCAAAACTAATTAATTTATATTAAATAGTTTTAGTATATCTTTTTCAATAAAATCCAAATCATCAGTTAATATAAATACATCTAGTTCATTTTTACTAATCATTCCTTCTTTTAATAAAGTATTCTCAATAAAAGAGATTAAATCTTTCCAAAAAGTTGTATCATAAAGATATATTTTTAAATTTTTTAGTTTTTTAGTTTGAACTAAAATAATTATTTCAAAAAGTTCATCGAGTGTGCCATATCCACCTGGAAAAACTACACAAGCAGCTGAGTATTTTACTAGCATGTATTTTCTTGAAAAGAAGTAATTAAATGTATGATTTCTTGTAGTAAAAGAATTTAGTTTTTGCTCATTTGGAATTAAAATATTTAGCCCAATTGATTCTACACTTTTTGCTTTATACGCACCTCGATTGGCAGCTTCCATTATTCCACCACCTCCCCCTGTAACAATATTGATATTTTTATTTGCTAAATTAAAAGCTAAATCTTCAGCTAGTTGACAAATTTCTGTATCTTGACTTGTTCTTGCACTTCCAAAAAATGTTACACAATTTTTGATATTTTTAAAAATTTCTTCACTGCAATTAAAATCGTTTGCTATTTTTCTTCTTTCTACTATCTCTTCATTGGACTCAATCATTTTTTCTCTTTTGAATTTTTATAGAATTATATTGAAAAAAAATAAGAAAATGAATTAAATATAAAATTTGTTATAATTAATATAAATAATTTATTAGGTAATAGCATGAACATAAAATTAAATTGCGATGTTGGTGATAGCTTTGGTATTTGGAAGATGGGAAATGATGAAGAGATAATGCCTTATATTAATATGGCAAATCTTGCTTGTGGTTTTCATGCAGGTGATGCATTGAATATGGAAAAAGCAGTTAGTTTAGCAGTAAAATACAATGTTCAAATGGGAGCTCATATTGCATATCAAGACTTATCAGGTTTTGGAAGAAGAAAAATAGTATATTCTTTAGAAGAAATTTTAGCCATTGTTATATATCAAATGGGTGCACTAAATGCTTTTTGCAAAATATATGGGAAAAGTATATCTTATGTAAAACCTCATGGTTCTCTTTTTAATGATATGATGGATGATGAATCGATTTTTAAATCAATTTTAAGTGCAATTAGTGCTTATGATAAAAATATAAAATTAGTTATTTTATCAAGTCAAAAAAATGAAAAGTACAAACAAATAGCGCTTTTATATGGAATCTCTCTTATATTAGAAGTTTATGTGGATAGAAATTATCACGATGAAGGTTTTATTCTTTCCCGAAGTGAAAAGGACTCTTTTATAAATGATGAGTTAGATATTATACAAAGGGTAGAGACTTTAAAAGAAAGAGGATATATAACTAGTAAAAATGGAATTAAACTTTTTTTACAAGCTGATACAATATGCTTACATGGGAGTTCTGAGAAAAATTATAAGTTTATAAAAGTAGTTAGTGGATTATTAAATAATTAATTATATTAAGTTTTTTTACACACTTCTTAAACACTTTTTGTAGTTAAACTTTGATTAAAGAAAAAGGGGAAGAAATGGCTGTATTATTATTCTTTGCAGGGGCAGTATTAATTTATTTATATTCATTTTTATATAGAAAGTTGGCTTTAGTTGCTACTTTAGTTTTGTTTATTATTTCATACAATATGAAAGTAGATGTTGTTTTGATTTGTGTAACTATATCTTTCTTGGTTGTTATTAGATTGAGAAAACAGGGTGTAAAAGATGACCTTTAATATAAAGAGATTATAAAACTAGTCTATTACTTACCATTAACTCACTTTCATAAAATATAATTAAAAAAAGTAGGATTATAATGTTTACAGAAAAGAATATACCAAAATTAATTATATTAACTCCTATAATTACAGTAATACTTATTGCTTTTTTTAATATATACTTTTTTATACAAAATCAAAATAAATACTTTAAAGAAGAAAGTATAAGAGTTGAAAATGACTATATTTCAAAGCAAAAGAATATTCTTGAAAGAGAAATTCAAAGTATAATAAACTATATAAACTTCCAAGTGAAAAATAATAAAAAGTTAAGTATTGAAGAGTTGAAAAATCAAGTTTTAAGATATACCGAAACAATTCGTTATGAAAAAAATGGATATATTTGGATTCATGATACTTCTTATTATTTAAGAGCTCATCCTTTTAGAAAAAATAGTTTAAATACATATGATATTTCTTTAAAAGATGCAGTAGGTAGTTTTATAACTAAAGAGTTTGTGAATAAAACAATAAATAACCCAAATGGTGTTTTTATAGAATACTATTGGCAAAAACCAGGAAAGATAAATTTCTCTAAAAAACTTGGTTTTTTTAGGCTTTATCAAAAATATAATTGGGTTATTGGTGCTGGATTATATATTGATGACATACAAAACTCTATAGACAAGAATAAAGAACTATTAGAAAAAAGAATTGACAAATATATTAGATTAGTAGTATTTATATCATTTCTTGTTATGTTAGTGATTGGTATTATTTCTTATATTATGTCAAGAAAAATCTCAAAAGCTTTTAAACATTATCAAGAAAATGTACAAAAAAAAGAGTTTCTTTTAGAAGATATGAACAAAAATTTAGAAAAAAAAGTTCAAGTTGCAATTGAAGAGGTTCAAAAAAAAGATAGAGCAATGCTCCATCAATCAAGATTAGCTCGAATGGGTACAATGTTATCAATGATAGCACATCAATGGAGGCAACCTTTAAGTGAAGTAGCTGGTATATTAATGGAACTTGAAACAGCAGCAAAGTTTAAAAAAGCAGATGATGTGATGATAAAAGAGTCTGTTGAAGAATCTAATAAGCTTATCCAGTTTATGTCGTATACAATAGATGACTTTAGAAACTTTTTTAAACCAGATAAAAAGAAAGTTTATTTTTATATAGAAGATTCTTGTATGGAAGCTATTTCTTTGATTAGTGCATCTGTTAAAAATTCAAATATTAAACTTCATTATAATATAAAAATGAATTATGAAATTTATGGATATAAAAGAGAATTTGCACAAGTTTTATTAAATCTTATGTCAAATGCAAAAGATATATTAAATCAAAGAGAAATAAAAAATCCAAGAATAGATTTAGAAGTAGATTTTAAAGATGGATATGCAATTGTAATTGTTCAA
This sequence comes from Arcobacter siniprincipis (SeqCode), assembly GCF_048571125.1. Classification (NCBI taxonomy): domain Bacteria; kingdom Pseudomonadati; phylum Campylobacterota; class Epsilonproteobacteria; order Campylobacterales; family Arcobacteraceae; genus Arcobacter; species Arcobacter siniprincipis (SeqCode). Next base: position 1,318,771 of record NZ_CP182343.1, read on the forward strand.
GATAATGCAAATGGGGTAGAAGAAGAACATTTAGATTTGATATTTGAACCATATTTTACTACAAAAAGTAGTTCTCAAGGTACAGGACTTGGATTATATATGTCTAAGATGATTATTGAAAAAAATATGGGTGGAGAGTTAAGTGTTGAAAATACAGAAAATGGGGCACTTTTTAAAATTAAAGTAAAGGTATAAAAATGGATGAAATAATAGAACAATTAAAAAACTATACAATTCTTTGTGTTGAAGATGAAGATGGTATTAGAAAAAGATTAGTTAATACTCTAAAATACTATTTTTCAGAAGTTTATGAAGCAGCAAATGGAGAAGAGGGCTATTATTTATACTATGAAAAGAAACCAAATATAATAATATCAGATATAGAAATGCCAGAAAAAAATGGTATTCAAATGATTGAAGAGATACGAAAAAATGATTTAACAACTATTGTTATAATGTTAACAGCATATTCAAGTGAAGAGTACCTTTTAAATCTTATAAATCTAAATATAAATCATTATATTTTAAAACCAGTTGTTTCAGATAATTTATTAAGTGGAGTTATAAAAGCCCTTGGAAATAAACTAAAAAAGAAAGTTGTATTTTCAGAAGAGTTGTACTTTGATATGGGAAAAAGAGAACTTTATTATAAAAATGAAAAAGTTCTTTTAAGAAAAAGAGATAAAAATTTTCTTCTTTTACTTCATGAAAATAAAAATAGAGTATTAACTTATTCTATGATTGAAGAGTATATTTGGAAAGATAAATCTATGAGTATGAGTGCTTTAAAAACTTTTATAAAAGAGTTAAGACAAAGATTACCAATAGAATTAATAGAAAATATTCCTCAAGAAGGCTATAAACTAAAACTTCATTAAATATTTTAAAACTCACTAATTACTCACTATATAAAACTATTATTACTTATCTAAAAAATAAGGAAAACTCATGTTGAAAAAATGTTTAATTATTGCTTCACTTGCCAGTATGGTTTTTGCTGGAAATGTAAAAATGAATTTAAATGCAAAGTATGGAGCAGATAACTTTCATACTGTTGGTGCTGAGAAATTTGCTACATTAGTAAAAAAATATACAGATGGAACTGTTGATATTACAGTATATCCAGGTTCTTCATTGGTAAAAGGTAATCCTTTAAAAGCTGTAAAAGATGCAACTGTTGCTATGGCTGATATGTTTATACCATTTACTGCTGGTGGTGGTAAAGTATTTGGTATCTCTGCTTTACCATTTATCGCTCAATCTTATGATGATGCTTATAAATTATATCAAATCTCAAAACCTGCATATGAAAAAACTGCAAGAAGATGGAATCAAAAATTACTTTATAGTGTAACTTGGCCACCATCTGGATTTTATGGAAATAAAAAGTTAGAATCATTGGCAGATTTTGATGGTGTAAAAACTAGAACTTATGATAAAAACTCTGCAAATTTTGTAAATGATGCAGGTGGAAATGCAGTCGCCTTACCTTGGGGAGAAGTTTATTCAGCTCTTAGAACGGGTTTAGTTAATTCTGTTATTACATCATCAAGTTCAGGGAAAGATGGTAAATTTTGGGAAGTATTAACTGACTTTACAAAAATAAGCTATGCTTATCCTTTACAAGCAGTTACAGTTAATCTCGATTATTGGAATTCTTTAAGCTCTTCTCAAAAAGATGCTATGCTAAAAGCAGCAGCTGAAGTTGAAAAATCACAATGGGAAGCTGTAAAAGCTGAAGATAAAGATGCACTTGATACTATGGCAAAAAATGGTATGCATATTTGGGAAGTTACTCCAAAATTAAAAGAAGAGTTATCTAAAGTTGCTGATAAAATGCTAAATGAGTATTTAAAAGATGCCAACAAAGATACTAAAAAAATATTTGAAGAATATAGAAAGTAAACTATGAAAATATTTTATTCTTTTATAAATAAGCTCTCATTGTGGGGAGCTTATTTAGCATCACTTTTATTAATATCATTAGTTTTATTAATCTTAACAGAGATATTTATTAGATACTTCTTTGATATGTCCACAATGATTGCAGATGAATATAGTGGATATTTGTATTTAGCTGCAATTTTTTTAGGTTTAGCTTACACCTTTAATGAAGATGCACATATTAGAATCAATATCTTAACTTCTAAAATGAGTGAAAAATCAAATAGATTTATTGATGTATTTGCTGGTTTAATTACTATTTTCATATTAGTTTTTGCACTTTATAGAACGATTCTTTTTACTTATGATTCTTATGATATGCAGATGGTCTCAGAAGCAGTTTCTGAAACACCACTATATTTAACACAGTTAGTTATGCCATTAGGTATTAGCTTATTTATTTTGGCAGTTTTAGCTTTTGTATTGAAAGGATTAAGAAATGATATCTGATCCTTTAATTTTATCAATTGTTCTTGTATTCATAATGTTTGTATTTTTGTTATCTTCAATTTGGATCGGGGTTTCATTAATCTTAACAGGTATTTTAGGTATGTTGATTGCTGTAAATAATTTACCACCTGTTCTTTCAATATATGATAAGATTGGTGATTTGCTTGCAGCTTCTATGTATGATTCCTTAAATTCATGGTCTTTGGCAGCTTTACCAATATTTATTTTAATGGGAGAGATTTTATATAAATCATCTATTTCTACAAGATTATTAAATGGATTAACTCCATGGTTGAGCTTCATTCCAGGAAAACTTTTACATATAAATGTTGCTGCATGTTCACTTTTTGCCGCAATTTCAGGTTCAAGTTCAGCAACAACTGCAACAGTTGGAAAAATTACCCTTGATGAACTTAAAAAAAGAGGTTATTCAAAATCACTTGCATTAGGTTCCCTTGCAGGAAGTGGAACATTAGGATTTTTGATTCCTCCTTCACTTATTATGATTATTTATGGAGTATTATCAAATGTATCAATAGGTAAACTTTTTATGGCAGGAATCCTTCCTGGATTATTACTTGCAACGCTTTATTCAGTTTATATAATGATTGCTGCAAGTGTTGATAAAAGTGTAGTTCCTGTAAATAAAGATAAATATTCTTTAAAAGATTTTACTCATTCATTAAAAGATTTATTTCCCGTTATATCTTTGATAACTGTAGTGTTAGGTTCTATTTATGGAGGGTTAGCAACTCCAACTGAAGCTGCTTCTTTAGGTGTTTTAGGTTCAGTAATTTTGGCAATTTATTTTAAAAGTTTATCAATTGAAATTTTGCGAAATGCTTTATTAAATACTATTAAAACTTCTGTAATGATAAGTTTTATAATAGTTGGAGCTGGATTTTTATCTCAAGTAGTAGGATTCTTAGGTATTGCAAGAGCAATTAGTGAATTTATAGCCTCAATGGGGCTTTCACCTTTTGCTTTGATTTTAATTATTGGTATAATGTATGTATTTTTAGGAATGATTTTAGATGGTATTTCTATTGTTGTTATGACTTTGCCTATTGTATTACCTATTGTTCAATTAGCTGGCTTTGATCCATTATGGTTTGGTATATTTTTAGTATTTATGGTAGAGTTATCTCAAATCACCCCACCAGTTGGTTTTTCACTCTTTGTTATACAAAGTATAAGTGGAGAAAAAATAGAATACATATTAAAAGCAACACTTCCATTTTTTATTTTGATGATTGTTGCAGTTGTTTTAATTACAGTTTTCCCAGAAATTGTAGAGTTTGTACCTAGATATATGACTGCAAAATAGATTGAATTATAGGAGAGAAGATGAGTATAAAATTAAATTGTGATATGGGTGAGAGTTTTGGTATTTGGAAGATGGGATTAGATGAAGAGATTATGCCATATATCAATATGGCAAATCTTGCTTGTGGATTCCATGCAAGTGATGCTCTTACTATGAATAAGTCAGTTGCTTTAGCTAAAAAATACCATGTAACAGTTGGTGCACATCCTGGATATCAAGATTTAGTTGGATTTGGTAGAAGAAGTATACCTTGTAGTGATGAAGAGATAAGCTCAATTGTTTTATATCAAATTGGGGCATTAAGTGTTTTTTGTAAAGTACATGATACTTATGTCTCTTATGTAAAACCCCATGGTGGACTTTATCATGATATGATGAATAAAGAGAATGTATTTAGAGCAATTTTAAGTGCTATTTCTTCTTACGATAAGAGTATAAATCTAATGATATTATCAAGTCCAAAAAATGAAGAATATGCAAAAATCGCAAAGGGTTATAATATTGCTTTATTATATGAAGTATTTGCAGATAGAAATTATAATGATGATGGAAGTTTAGTTTCAAGAAGTGAAAAAAATGCGGTAATTCATGATGAAAAAGAGGTTATAACAAGAGTTAAGAACCTAAAAGAAAAGGGTAGTTTAAATAGTATTAGTGGAAAAGAGTTAGCCTTAGAAGTTGATGCTCTTTGTGTACATGGTGATACCCAAAATGCCTTAGAGTTTATAAAAATACTTAGAAAGGAAATATCTGCATGATATTTAAAGTAGCTTCTGTTGATTCATTAGTTATATATTTTGGAAATGAAATAAGTGAAGAAATAGCACAAGATGTACAAAAAGCATATCTCTCTTTGAGAAGTTTAAATATAGAAGGGCTAATAGAGATTATTCCTTCATATACTACTATTTACATAAGTTACGATATTTTCAAATATGATTATTCATCTTTAGTGGAATTACTAAAACAAAGTATAAACTTAGAGTATGAAGATAATAGTTCAAAGAATATAATAAATATAGATGTATATTATGGGCAAGAGGTTGGTTTAGACTTAAGTGATATGAGTATAAAAACAAAACTTCCAATCGAAAAGATTATAGAGATACATTCACAAAAACTTTATGATGTATATGCCATAGGTTTTGCTCCTGGTTTTGGATTTTTAGCTAGTGTGGATAAACAAATAGCAGTTCCAAGATTATCAAGCCCAAGAAAAAGCGTACCTAAAGGCTCAGTAGCTATTGCAGATAGACAAACAGCAGTTTATCCTCAAAGTTCACCTGGTGGATGGAATATTATAGGACGAACAGCAATGGAACTATTTGATAAGAGTTTAGAAAAACTTTCACCTTTGAGTGTTGGAGATAAGGTTAAATTTAATGCAATCAGTAAAGAAGAGTTTTTAGCTCAAGGTGGAATTATATGAGTTTAGAAATAATAAATAAACCAATCCTTGTTACAATTCAAGATATGGGAAGATTCTCTTATTCGAATATTGGAGTTTCGAATTCAGGGGTTATGGATGAGTATGCTTATTTATATGTAAATAAAATCCTTGGAAATGATTATGGTACAAATGCCCTAGAAATATCTTTTTCAAATGTTCAGTTTAAGGTAAATACTTCAACACAAATCGCACTTACAGGTGCGAAATGTGAGTTTTTTATAAATGATGTTTTAATGAATACTTGGGAAACACACAATATAAAAAAAGGTGATATTTTAAAAGTTGGAAGAATAATAGAGGGTACGAGAGTGTATCTATCAGTAAGTGGTGGTTTTGATATAAAAAAAGAGTTTGGAAGTAATAGTACAACTATAAAAGAGAAACTTGGTGGGATAGATGGTGATAAATTAAAAAAAGGGGATATTTTACCTTTTAAAAGCTCACAACCCACATATAAAAAAAGACTACATCAAGAATATATTCCAAAGTATAGTGATGAATTGATTTTAAGAGTAATTCTTTGTTCCCAAGAAGATAATTTTCCCCAAGAAGAGAAAGATAAATTCTTTTCAAACTCTTATACTATAACCAATGATTTTAATAGAATGGGGTGTAAGTTAAATGGTGAAGTAATAAAATCAGATATCAATGGAATCATTTCCGAGGGTATTGCCTTTGGAGCTATTCAAATACCAAGTGATGGACAACCAATTATTTTATTAAAAGAGAGACAGACAATTGGGGGATATCCGAAGATTGGAACTGTTTTTAGCCTAGATTGTTTTAATTTAGCCCAAGTAAAACCAAATAGCAAAATAAGATTCTCTCCTATAAGTATAGAAGAGGCACAAGAGAAGTTAAGAGCTTTTTATCACTATTTTAGATAGTATTCTTGCTATTAATAAATATAGAGGATTGTTTTGGAAGATATAATTAATCAATGGGGTTACTTAGCTCTATTCTTATACTCATTTGGTGGTGGTTTTGTTGGACTTGTGGTTGCAAGTGTTTTAGCTTATTCTGGGGATTTAAATATATATATTTGTATTATAGTTGCAGCTAGTTCAAACTTCTTAGGAGATCAGTTTCTATTTTATATGGCAAGAACAAATAAAAACTACGCAAAAGATATAATGAAAAAGCATGGAAGAAAAGTTGCACTTGCCCATTTGTGGATGAGAAAATATGGCTCACCAGTTGTATTTTTACAAAAGTATGTGTATGGGATAAAAACTTTGATTCCTTTGGCTATGGGACTTACAAAATACTCATTTAAAAAATTTACTATATTTAACTTCTTTGCTACAATTCTTTGGGCAGTAATAGTTGGATATATCAGTTATAAACTAGGCGAAGTTGTTTTAACTTACGCAGATGATTATAAGTATTATGGAGTAGCAATAATCTTAGCTATTGTACTTACTGTTACTTACTACTTAAAGAAGATATAAATGCTAGCAATAACTACACTAAACATAGATGAAAAACTAAAAGAGAACTTGATATCTTTAGGTTATGAAACTCTAACTAAAATACAAGAAGAGTCTTTACCTTTAATATTAGAAGGAAAAGATGTCATAGCAAAAGCAAAAACAGGAAGTGGAAAAACTGCTGCTTTTGGAATAGGGCTATTAAATAAATTAGATGTAAAGAAGTTCAAAACACAATGTTTAGTTTTATGCCCTACAAGGGAACTTGCTGACCAAGTTGCAGTTGAACTTAGAAGAATAGCTAGATATAAACACAATATCAAAATATTGACTTTATGTGGTGGCGTTCCCTCAAGTAGACAAACACATTCACTAACCCATGGAGCACATGTAATAGTTGGAACTCCAGGACGAGTACTGTTTCACCTAAGAGAGCAAAACCTAAATCCAGAATCAATTGATACTCTTGTATTAGATGAAGCAGATAGAATGCTTGATATGGGATTTTTAGAAGACATAGAAAAGGTAATAAGCTTTATACCAAAACAGCGACAAACATTACTATTCTCTGCAACCTATGATGAAAATATAAAAGAGCTTTCAAAAGGTATCTTAGTAGATCCTATTTTTAAAAGTGTAGATACAGTTCATACAGAAAGTACCATAAGAGAAGAGTTTATAAAAACTTCAAGAAAAGATAGTGTTTTATTAAAACTATTCTCAACTTATAAACCAAGCTCAGTAATAATCTTCTGTAATACAAAAATCAAATGTGATGAACTAGATACCTACCTTTATGATATGGGATATGACCCTTTAGTTTTACACTCTGATTTTGAACAAAAAACAAGAGATGAAATTATTACACTTTTTTCAAATAAGTCATACCCAATACTAATTGCAACAGATGTAGCAAGTAGGGGACTTGATATTGATGATGTTGAGATGGTTATAAATTATGATATGGCAAATGATACAAATGTATATACACATAGAATAGGAAGAACTGCAAGAGCTGGGAAAAGTGGAGTTGCTTTAACTTTATATAATGATTATGATGAAGATAAAGTTGAGGAACTGCAAGTAAATAAAGAGCTAGTTTATGTTGATGAAGAGAGTTTGATTGATGAGGTATATAAATTAACAGCAGAATTTAGAACTATTTATATAAGTGGTGGGAAAAAATTAAAACTAAGACCTGCTGATATTTTAGGGTGTTTGATTCAAGATAATGGCTTAGAAAAAGATGATATAGGTAAGATAAAAATACTTCCTATGTGCTCTTATGTGGCAATAAAAGTTGATGCTTATGAGAAAAAAATCAAAGGACAAGAGTCTTTAAAAATCAAAGGTAAATTTTTTAGAATATTTGATAGGTAGTTAATATTATAAAAAATAAAAGTAAAAATAGGTAATATATAATTAAATAATATATTTTTCAAGGAATTTGATGAATAATTTGATTGTAAGTGGAATAAAAAGATTTTTAGAAGCTAATTGTTTTAATCAAAATATTTATGAATATCTTGATTTTTATGACAAGTTAAGAGATATAAAAGAAGTTAAGCTTATCTATGAAGAGCTACAAATATGGCTTGAAAAAACTTTTTATGTAAAATCATTAAAAATTGTAATTGATTCTTTAGATGAAAAAGATAAAGAGATTGCTTTTCAAAACTCTAGTGATGAAGTTTATGAAAATAGCTCAATGATTAAAAAATATAAAATTTTTATGAATAAAAGTTTAGCGATTAATTTTTATTTAGTTTGTGAAAATAAAAAACATCTAAAAGAAATTACATCAAATGATGAAATATTAAATGCCTTTTTTTATATGGTAGCACCTTTTATAACAAGTGTTTCCTATCAAGAATTAGTACAAAAACTCACCTTCAAAGACCCCTTAACAAGTGTTTATAATAGAAAGTTTTTAGTTGAACACTTAAATAAACTTTTACCTTTGGCAAAAAGAGAAAATAAAAATATCTCATTTTTAATGATAGGAATTGATCACTTTAAAGCAGTTATTGATGAGTTTGATTATGATGTTGGTGATAATGTTTTAATTAGTTTATCAGAAATATTAAGAAATAATATAAGGGAATCTGACATCGTTGTAAGATTAGAAGCGGATGAATTTTTGGTTACTTTAGTTGGACTTACATCACAAAATGATGCGAAACTTGTAGCTCAAAAGTTAATCGACGTTTTTGCAAAAAGTGAAGTAAAAGTATCTCCCTCAGGTTATACTTTGAAAAAAACTATTTGTGTGGGTATCACCCATTATGATAATCAAACAAATTCTGTTGATTATATTTTAAGAAACGCTGATATATCACTTTATGAAGCAAAGAATCTAGGAAGAGGTAAGATAAAAGAATTTTTTCCAGATGAAGTTCAGTGTGTAGATTTATTTTAAAAAGGAGTATTAATGGCAGTGGAAGCTAGTGCAAGACATATCTTAATAGACAATGAAGAGATATGTAACCAAGTAAAAGAACAAATAATTAGTGGGGATTTAGATTTTGTAGAAGCTGCAGAACAATATTCATTATGTCCATCAGGAGATCAAGGTGGAGCTTTAGGTACATTTGGTAAAGGTCAAATGGTAAAAGAGTTTGAAGATGTTGTATTTACTGCTCCTGTAGGAGAAATCCAAGGTCCAGTTCAAACAGAATTTGGTTACCATCTTATAGAAGTAACTTCAAGAAACGACTAAAATAATTTTATAAAGGCTAACTTTTTATAGTTGCCTTTATTAATACTTTAAGCTCAGAAATCTCTTCTCTTAATTTTTTAATTTCATCATTTACATGGTGTTCATTTGATTGAACCTCTTCAATAATATGTTTCTCTTCATCTTGATTTAGTATTGCCATTGCATCAACAATGATTGCTACAACTAAATTTATCATTACAAAGGTCACAATAAAAATAAATGGAACAAAGAAAATCCAAGCGTGGGGATAAACTTCCATGATAGGTCTTACAATTCCCATAGACCAAGACTCTAAAGTCATGATTTGAAATAGAGTATAAAATGATTCACCTAATGTACCAAACCATTGAGGAAAACTTTGTGAAAATAGTTGAGTAGACATAATAGCAAAGATATAAAAGAATAGGCTCATAAGTGCAATAACAGATAACATACCAGGTATTACGCTAATAAGTGCTGTCACTATCTTTCTCATTTGAGGAACAACAGTTATAAGTCTAAAAAGTCTTAATACTCTTAATATTCTTAGTATTTCAAACCCAGAACTTAATGGTACTAATGAAATAGCAACTATTGTAAAATCAAAGATACTCCAAGGATCTTTAAAAAAAGATATTCTATGAACATAAATTCTAAGTATAATTTCTATTGTAAATATTGTAATAACAATTTGATTAAAAAGCATTGCATATACTTCATAGTTTGCCATAAATGCTTTTGAAGTCTCTAATCCCATCGTAATACCATTTAATACAATTAAATAGGTTATGAATTTTGTAAAAAATCCACCATCTACAAATGATTTTATTTTGTTAAACATGACAAGTCCTATTAGGATAATTTTTCGTAATAATAACTAAAAATTCTTAAGGATTTGTCTTAATTTATTATTTAATCTTCAAAGATTTTAAACACTATATCTTTAAGCTCTTTTTTCAAAGTTAGATTCATCTCTTTTTTGTTTGTATATATATAAAAAGGCACAGTATTTAACATAGATTTCTTTAATCTTTTTCTAACAGTTGAAATTTCATCTATAGGGATAATCTCTTCCCCATCATATAAAGTAAATTCTTTATTTAATCCCAAAGTAAAAGATACAATTTGATATGTGAAAAATATATCTTCTTCTTGCGTTTCCCATTTTTTTATAAATTTATCTAATTCTATTCTAAGTTTTTTGAATCTATTTTTTGTAAGGTATCCAAAGCTTTCTCTAAATTTATATCTTTCGATTGTAGAAAATTCTAGTACTTTATAAAATTCATTTAAATTTTTCCAAGGGGATCTAAAAAATCTTTTTCCAAAAAGTACTTCTTCAAATGATTTTAAATACTTTTTATCATCATTTGTTTTTATATCTTTATTTTTTATTTCAAAATACTCTTTTTTAAATAGTGAAATTAGCCAATTTTCATCAAGCATAGAGACAATATCTAATCGTCTCTCTTCATTTTTTTCACTTAAAAAATTCCAAAGCATGGCAATACAATTTGATGAGTTTCTTTCATAAAACATGCCATTTTTAAAATATTTTTTAGAAAGATATAAAACTACATTTTCCAAAAGTGCATCTGTTTTTGCAATACCATGATTATAGATTACCTTTTTATATAGATTAAATCTCATTTCTAAAAGATGTTCAATATCTATTAATCCCATATCAAAGAAGCTTATTTTAAAAGTTTTCCCATCTCTTACTAATACAGTATGTTTTGTGATTCTTAAGTTGTCATTTGCTCCACCAATATATCCAGAAGCTACCATATCCCGATTTATATAATCTAATCTATCAGCATCAATAGTTCCACTAATAATTGAATGTAATACTTTAAAATCAAATTTTCCATAAATCTTCTCTTTTAATATAAACATACAAAGCTTATGCAATAATTTGAAATAATCAATATCTGATTGTCTATCACTATTTTTTATAAGTTCTTCTTTAAATAATAAATCAATAAAGTTTTCACCAATTGCTTCATGTAATACTTGCTTTTGATTTGAAGTTATATCTTCATATAAATCTTTAAAATTCTCTTCTTTTTGAAGTAAATCAGGACTGTTTTGTATATTTTCATATACTCTTTTTAAAGCATTTTCAACTTGATGAGAAAAAGGAAGATGTCCTACATCATGTAATAATCCTGCTAGTCTTACTGCTTGTAATGTTATTATATAAGTATCATTGTATATTTTAGAATTTGTTGGTATTGAAAATTGGTATAAGGCCTTATTATCAAAATAAGAATTACCTTCATCAAATGTGATATTTAAATTATCTTCTACAATTATGTCATGTATAACTTTTTTCATACTTCTTAGAAATATATCTCTAGTAGATGAATCACTATTTAAAAGTGCATTTTTAAGCATATATGAGCTTACATGCATTGTTCCCAAACAGTGTATAAATCTTTTTGTTGTGATTGAAGGAAATGAAAAATAAGCTAGGGCATTTTGTGTTACAAATTGCAGTCTATTTAATATCTTACTTTGTAAAATCAAATCTTCTAGTTTCGTATACTCTATATGATTATAAATAGTATCATTTATTAGTCTATTTTGTATGGTAGCTTCCTTTTTTGAATTAAGTTTCTCTTTTCATAATTATGACTTAATTTTATTTAATGTTACAAATTAATTTCAATTTAATTACAAATTTATAAATATAATTATAGAATACTATATTAATACTTATTATCAATTAGGATACTCAATGCAAGATTTATTAATTTTTTCAATCGTTATAGTAGCTTTAGCATACATTTTAAGAAAAACATTTAAAAAAAATGGTGGTTGTGGTTGTGGAGAAGAGGGTTGTTCTAAAAAATAGAACAATTCTCTTAACTCATATTTAGTTTTTCTTATTTTCAAATATACGTTCAGTAAATTCTGCAAATTTACCTCTTACTGCTTTTTCTAATTCAATTACAAACATCTTAACTTTAGGATGTATAATGTTTTATTTTTGTTTAGATATTGTTTCAATCTCTACTAATAGATCAGGGGCAGCTAGAGATTCTACTCCAATACCCGTTAATGCAGGATATGAATCACCTAAAAAATCTGTTAATACAGGAATTAAACTCTCCATATGAGTACTTACATCACCCTTAATATAAATTCTTAGTTGAAGTATATTTTCAATTGAACTATTTGCCTCTTCAAGTGCTATTTTTAACTTTTCTAAGACACTTATTGTTTGACCTAAAAGTGTGTTGCTTGATACTTTAAACTCAAGACTCCAATCAACTTGTCCAGAAATAAATACAAATTTAGTATCTGGATCAACAACTACTTGAGACATACCAAAAGATGTACAATCATAGAGGTTTTTAGGATTTATCGTGATTTTTTTCATTTTTTACCTTTATTTTAATTAGTTCAAAGATAAGAATAAAAATATATTAAATGATAAAAAATTGCTCCATTACTTTTATAGAATCTGAATCAACCCAAAAAAGGACATTTTTACCTTTTCTTTCAGTATGGATAAGACCAGCTTCTTTTAATTCTTTAAAGTGATGAGAAGTAGTAGAATTGGCTAAGCCTAAGAGGTTTGCAAACTCTCTTTGACAATTTAGAGTTTCCTCTTCACTTTCATCAATTATCTTACCTTTGTAAGAAGCAACTAAAGTAACGTATATTTTTAGACGATAAGGATTTGATAAAGCTTTAAACATTTTAGCTGCTTTATTTATTGATTCATCATCTTTTGGTATTTGATATTTTGACATATCTAATTATACACTTTTACTTTTTATTTATCAAATATATTTATTCTACAATTCGAAACATTTCGAATTATAGAATTTAAAAAATTAAAAATAAATAAATTACTAATGGATATTTAAAAATAAAAGAATTATTTTATGGGATTTAATCCGTGACATGGTGTTTACGTAAAATATTATAATAGTTCTATGAAGTATATACAGACAATAAATTTCCATATCTTAAAACTTCAAACTAGGAAAGAGTATCCCCAAAAGTTTATCATATATTGGAGCTACTACTTTTTTAGATAAACCACTTATCCCAGTAGTGTGAACAAGGTATCCAAATTCATATACTAAAAACCAGCTCACAAGTCTTGTATCAAGATTAGTAAGTGTTGGCGTTGGAGCTTAAGGCTGGAAATTTGAAATTCCAGATACCGGATATATAACTAGACTAACTTTCTTTTTCCAACATGGCTTTTTAATTCTAGTTTTTTATTTCATCAATTTCTTTACAACTAGATAATATCATATTTTCATTTATTAATCTTAACTCATATTTAGTTTTTCTTATTTTCAAATATACGTTCAGTAAATTCTGCAAATTTACCTCTTACTGCTTTTTCTAACTCAATTGCAAACATCTTAACTTCATCATGTTCAAAGTTTGTCTGTTTTAAAAGGGTAGTTAGACCATTGTTGTATTTATTTAAATATAAGTTATCAATTTGTCTATTTGACCCAATCACAATTGCCATACAGCTTTCATCAAGTCTTGAAAGTATAAGTTGAGTAGTCTTTTCACTTGAATTTTGCCACTCATCCATAATAACAATAGCAGAACTAAGTGTTCTTCCTCTAGCTTCTCCTGGCCATAAAGTTTCAATACAATATTTAGATGTCAGTTCAGAGATTTTACTATCAATAGACTCTTTATTCTCTTTGTTTTCTGATTTTTTTAACTGCTTTTTCGCAATAAATTCTAAAGTATCAGTTAAAGCCATATTATAAATACGAAATTTCTCATCATTACCTGATAAAAACCCAATATCAGCACCTTTGTCAAGTGATTCAATAGAGTTTCTTACATATACTATTTTATCATAAAGTCCTAAGTCAATAAGTCTCATTGCACTTGCAATTGACATCAATGTTTTACCACTTCCAGCTTTTGCATCTATAACCAATAAATCATACATATTAGAAACAATAGCTTTTGAAAATAATTTTTGTTTTAGATTTACAGGTTTTACTTGTAAGGCTTTAAAATCACTCTCACTTAATACATTTATTATTTTATTTATAATAATTGCATACTCTTTATTTCCATCTTCACTACTAAATTCATAAGAGAAATTTTCAAAAGTATATTTATCATCAAAGCTAGTTATTGGTTTTCCATCAAGTGAGTTAAATTTTGATGAGTCAACTTCAATTGTTTTTACAAATTGGAATTTAGGAACAACAGATTTATCATCATGTAGAGTCTCAGCTTTTATTCCTTTGAACTGAGCAAAAGTTCTTGCATAAATGTCAATTGATAAAAATATTGTTTGAGCACCTTTATAGTACTGTTGTGCGATTGCTGCGACTTCAATGATTCTTTTGTCATTACTTTCACTTAAATGAACTTGTTCTATTTCTGAATCATATTTATCTTTTGCAATAACATGTAGTTGAAGATCATCACTAAAGTATTTTACAACTTTGAATTTACTTCTATGATCTACTTCTTTGATTTTCATTTTAGCTAGAAGTCTAGCAAACTCTCTTGAGTAAAAACCAAGTTCATTTGGTAACTTTTTTTTGTCCTCAAGCTCAAATAAAACAGTTTCAGGCACAACTATTACATTAGAACCATTATCACTGACTTTATACAGGTTTTGTAGGTTTTGTAGAATAATGTTTGTATCTACTACATATATTTTTTCTTTCATAATTTCATTATATCATGAATTTGTTAGATAATTATTACAAACTGTATATAAAATGTCTAGTTACATTTTGGTAACATTTACTGTTTAATATATTATTTTGAGATAAAAAAGATATAGAATAGTAGCTGTAGGTTAAGTAGAGTTTTTACCTCTACTTATAATATTAGATTAATTTTTCTCTTGAAACTATTACACCATCTAAATCGGCATATAAATAGTCACCCTCATGGAAAGTAACTCCCCCAAAACTTAATTGGTCACCTCTTGAAGAATTTGTTTTATCAAAATTTCTTAATGGACAAGTCCCTATGGCATATAAAGCAACATCTATATCTTTTGTATAAGCTATATCTCTTACATATCCATTGATAATAATAGCTTGCCAATTGTTATTTTTAGCAAAATCCATTAATTTATCTCCAACTACTCCATAAAAATATCTTGCATTCTCAACTACTACAACTTTACCTTTTCCATTTTCATCTCTTAGCATCTCTAATAATTCCCAATTACTTTTATCAAGTTTAATTGTTACTATCTGTCCAGCACATTTTTTTAATCCCCCATAATTTTTATATTCATTTGATAATACTTGGATCTCTTTGTCTCTGTTATCATCGCATAAATCTGCAGTCTCAAAATTCATTTCTTCCCCTTTAAATCTTAATTGAAGCAGGAGTATATGTAAATAAAGTGTACAAAAGATGTATAACTCAACTAAAATTAAGATTTTATTTATAATATAAGAATAATGTATCATAAAGTAACATAAATGTATGGTATTTATTTAAATTATATGTTAATATTAAAAATTTCTTAATTATGTTTTAAAAATTAGGCATAAAAAAAGGTTAGTCATTTTGACTAACCTTTTTTATTGTAAATAACTTTATTATTATAAAGCAGTTACATTTTCAGCTTGTGGACCTTTTTGACCTTCAGCTACTTCGAAAGTTACTTTTTGACCTTCGTTTAAAGATACTCTACCGTATCCAGTACTGTTAATTTGTCTATAATGTACGAATACATCTTTACCACCGTTTTCTTGTTCGATAAATCCAAAACCTTTTTCACTGTTGAACCATTTTACTGTTCCGTTTACTAAATCTGCCATGCAGTTTCCTTTGTTGTTTAAATATACTTTATTGCTAAAGTGGTAGAAAATATAAATTTGAGTGTTCTTTCATGGTAGATTATCTGTGTACTTGTAAATAGTTTTCAATAAAAAAAGCCAAAGATGAAACTCGAAACCATCTTCATAAAAAACAGTATAGCTAAAATAAAAATTAAATGCAAGTATTATTAAAAAAAATTTAATATTATATTACATTTTCATTAATCATTACTCTCCAACCCTCATATTTAGGGAGTTCTTCTATCTCTTTTATCTGCGTATTTGTTAAGTTTGGGTAACTCATTTTCTTCCCATCCCATACAATGCAGGGGAAAGTCTTCTCTTTTATGAAAATTGATTTAATAATTTTAAGTATTTTTTTTATCATTTTACTCTTTTATATACTGCAAAAAAATGAGGAACAGAAGGTTTTTGATTATCATCATATGCTAAAAAACTAATCTCTTCTAATCCATCACTTAATACAAATTGATTTATTTCTTTTTTATCCAAAGGTAAAGGTATCTCATCTAAGTTTTTATTCTCTTTTCTACTTCTACAAGAGACAAGTACATATCCTCCTATATTTAATAAATTTGAAATAGCAACTCTAGCTTTACTTCTATAATCACCTGGTAAAACTTGTATTGTATTACATTCATATACTAAATCAAAGTTTCCAAGCCATGCTTTATCATATTCAAATAAATTTGCAACAAGATAATTAACTTTTGTATTTGGATATCTTTTTTTACAAAGTTCGATTGCAGTTGGAGCTATATCAAATGCAGTAACCTCAAATCCAAAGTCGCTTAATGCTTCTGCATCATCACCAACACCACAACCTATTACAACAGCTTTTGGGGCTTGTTTATTGATTTTATTTTTATTTAACCAATTTATTAAATAAGGACTTGCTTCCAAGTCAGCCCAAAATACTTTTTTATAATCTCCCTTTGCATTTTTATAAATGGTATCAAACCAATCTAGTGGTCTATCTTCTTCTTGGTACTGTTTAACCATATTTTTATATTCAATTGGATCAAATATTTGCATTTTAACTCCTATAATAAATTATTTTATTTAAAATAAGGTTTTATTAGTATAATTTTGATTTTTAAAAATAAATATTTATATTCTATTAATATATAGATATTAAAATACATACACTAGGAGTAGAAATGCAGAATAAAAAAACAGTTTTAATAATACTAATCGTATTAATTGGATTATTTCTTGTAGGTGGATATTTTTATAAACAAAATAAAGCCAATGAATTTACAAAAGTTGCAAATGGAAAAGCAGAGCTTTTTCAAAGGGATTATTCTTTAGTAATAGGACCAAAAGATGCAAAAGTTCAATTAGTAGAATTTTTTGATCCAGCTTGTGGAACTTGTGCTTATTATTATCCTTTTGTTAAAGATTTAATTAAAAAGCATAAAGATGATATTAAATTAGTTCTAAGATATGCACCTTTTCATGAAAATTCTAACTATACAGTAAAAATGTTAGAAGGGGCAAGAGAACAAAATCTTTTTAATGAGACTTTAGAATTGATGTTTGCTACACAAAATCAATGGTTGGATGGACATGGTGTGGATCCTAGAAAGTTATGGATTGTTTTAGAAAAGTCAAATATACTTGATATGAAAAAACTATCAATAAGCATGGATAATATCATGTATGATAAAATTATTGAACAAGACTTAGATGATGCAAGGGTTTTAAATGTGAGAGGAACTCCTTCATTTTTTGTAAACGGAATGCTTCTTCAAGAACTTAGCGGTGAAAATTTACAAAAATTAATTGAATCACAACTATAAAAGATACTTTAAAGTATCTTTTATTGGCAGTCGGCATCTTTAAATTTTGCTTCTTCACTTTTTAAATAATCACAATCTTTTTGTAATAAATTCACTCTTTCAAAAACAGCACCAAATGCTAAAGTATCACTTAAATCAGAACTTAACAAATCTAAATCAATAAATCTAGCATCTGCAATTCTTGAAGAAGAAAAGTTTACATTATCAATTGATGCTTCATCAAATCTAACACCCCAGAGATTTGATTCTTTAAAAGAGACATCTTTTATTTCTGTTAATTTCATATTGGCACCTTTGAAATTACTTCTATCAAAAGTAGAGTTCTTTATAGTTGCATTTTCAAAATTACTCTGAAAAAAATTTGAATCTATTCCTTTGACATCTTCAAGCTTTGTTCCCCAAAAAGAGGATTTTGAAAAGTTTGACTTAGATAAATCTGCTCCTGATAAATCAGAACCTGCAAAATTTGCATTTTGTAAATTCATACTTGTTAATTTCGCATCAGTTAAATCACAATCTTCGCAAACAAGTGTTTTTTTAAATTTTTCAAGTTGTACTGCATCATATGAGAAAAGAAATGTGAAACTAAAAATTAAAAGTAATAGTTTTTTCATTTTTTATTCTCCTTTAAAAGTGCCATAAATTTGCCTTCCTTCATTCCACCCATAGCTTTTTTATATACATTTTCCCCATCTTTTGTAAAATAAAATCTTGGTATACCCCAAAATTGCATCTGCTTTGGTATATCTGTATCATTTATGTCAAATTGATATGAAATAAAATTTTTATTTACGAAATCTTTTACTTCATCTTTTACAAAAATATGTTTTTTCATATAATTACATTCTGGACAAGTTGGCGAGCTAACCATCACAAAAATAGGTTTATTTTGTTCTTTTGCCTTCTTCATAGCAGTAGCATAATCTTTTTCCCAATTAAAACTTGCTGCATTTAATGAAAGAAATGTAATTACAAGTATTCCTAATAACTTAATCATATAAACTCCTTTATTTGATATAGTATTATAACTATTTTTAATAAAAAAGCAATCTTAAAAATCAGTTTTAATTATTAAGTCAAAATATAATAAAATGAAAACTATTAACTAAAAAATGGAGATATTATGAATATTATAAAAAAAGTTACATTTATTGCAAATGATGATTCTATTAAAGAGATGAAAGATTTATTAAAAACTATGGTTGAGCCTTCTAAAAATGAGAAAGGTTGTTTATCATACGAAATTTATCAATTAAAAGAAAATCCAGCAAAATTTGTAGTTGTTGAAGCTTGGGAAGATGAAGAAGCATTAAATGGACACAAAACTACAGAACACTATAAATACTATAAAGCAAATTTTGAACCATACTGTAAAGATAAATACAGTGATGATTTAGAAATAATTTAAGGTAAAATTTTGAAAAATTTATGGACAGATGAAGATGCACAAAAGTATAAAAGTGATTTAGAATTAAGAGTTTTTACTTCAAACTTATTAGGTCGAAGTGATGAACTTGTTCTTCATGGAGGAGGTAATACTTCTGTAAAATCAAAAGTAAGCGGTGAAGATATTCTTTATGTAAAAGGAAGTGGTTGGGACTTAGTAAGTATTGAAAAAGAGGGATTTGCACCTGTTAAACTTGATACTTTAATTGAAATGGCAAAGCTTGATAGTTTAAGTGATAGTGATATGGTATCACAACAAAAAGCAGCGATGATTGATAAAAGTGCGCCAAATCCTTCGGTTGAAGCAATCTTGCATGCAATTATTCCTTTTAAATTTGTAGATCATACACACGCAGATGCTGTTGTAACTATATCAAATAATACAAATGGAATAGAAAATATTAAAAAAGTTTTTCCAAACTTTTTAATTATCCCTTATGTTATGCCTGGTTTTATACTAGCACGTACTATTTATGATATGACTAAGAACTATGATTGGGAAAATAGTGATGGAATTATTTTACATAATCATGGAATTTTTACTTTTGATGATGATGCAAAAAAATCTTATGACAAAATGATATCTGCTGTTACTTTAGCAGAGAACTTTTTGGAAGATAATGCAAAACTTGAAATACCAACTTTAGAAGCTAAGGAAGTAGATTTAACTGAACTTATAACTACTCTTTCTAAAGAAAAAGGTTATGATATAGCTTTAAAAGTAAATCAAGATAAAGAGGCTTTATATTATGCTTCTCAAACAAATCTAAAAGAAAATGTTACAAAAGGAGTTTTAACTCCTGAGCACATTATTAGAACAAAAAAAGTGCCTTTAGTTTTAGAAGATAATGATATAAAAAGTGCGATAGAAGAGTATAAAAAACAATATAAAATATATTTTGAAAGGTATGCAAAAGATGAGATTTGTTTAAATCCTGCCCCAAATTATGCAGTAATAAAAGATTTTGGAGTTGTATCTTTTGGAAAAAATGAGAAAGAAGCAAATATTATAAACGATATTGTAACTCATACTATTAAAGCTGTTTTAAGAGCTCAAAAATTAGGTGGCTTTGTAAGTATAAGTGAAAAAGATAGTTTCGAAATGGAATATTGGGAACTAGAGCAAGCTAAGTTGAAAAAATAAGAAGTTTAATACTTCTTATTTTAATAGTCTGTAAAAATAGATTTTACTCCCCATTTAAAGAGTTTTTCAATATCTTCTTTTTGATTTAATGTATAAACATTTACATAAAATCCTTCATCATTTAACTTTTTAACTAAAGCTTCATCTGTAATTTCAAAATCACAATTATAGTTTTTTACATTTAAACTTTTTAAATAATTTATCAAGTCTTTTGGATGTTCTTTTTCTTGTAATGCTGCTGTTTCGATTGAGGGATTTATATCATGTATTTGTTTTAAATAAACATGATTAAAAGAAGATATTATCACTTTGTTTTGCATCTTGGTTTCATCAACTATTTTTAATACTTCTTTTGCTGCTATTTCATGAAAGTTTGTATTTTCTAAATCTTTTATTTCAATATTTGCAAAGATATTATTTTGTTTTAAAAATAATAAGACCTCTTTTAGTGTTGGTAT
Source organism: Arcobacter siniprincipis (SeqCode) (assembly GCF_048571125.1). Classification (NCBI taxonomy): domain Bacteria; kingdom Pseudomonadati; phylum Campylobacterota; class Epsilonproteobacteria; order Campylobacterales; family Arcobacteraceae; genus Arcobacter; species Arcobacter siniprincipis (SeqCode). The sequence goes on from NZ_CP182343.1 coordinate 1,339,735, forward strand.
TTTTTCTATTTTCTCTTTTTTTAAATCTTCAATTGAGACTTTATTTTCTTTTATAGTTTTAAAGGGGGGGGTTTTTATAAACCAAGAAGAGAAATCAAGTTTTAACAATTGCTCATAAGTATAATCTGCAACTTTATAAGGCTTTTTAAACTCTTTGAACTCTTTTACATTACTTGTTCGCTCTAATGTATCATCATGAATAATTATAGCAATGCCATCTTTTGTAAAAGTAACATCAAATTCTACTATTTGGTATTTTCCAATTACTTGTTTAAATGCTGCCATTGTGTTTTCAGCTCTCAAAGACCTTAAACCTCTGTGAGCTATGAGGAGTTGTTCATCTTTTCCAAAATTATCCCAAAAGTTCATTTATTTGACCTCTTTTTTTGTAAGTAGTAAGTTTAAAACTGCCAAAATTGATGTTGTAACTATTAGTAAAAATGAAATTGCATTTATAATTGGAGTACTTCCATCTCTAACTTGTAGATATAAATTTATTGGTAAAGTAGTATCTGAACCCACTAAAAATAAGGTAGTATTAAAGTTTTCAAAACTCATTAAAAAGGCAACAGCACCAGCTCCTATAAGAGCTGGTTTTAAAAATGGCAAAATAATATACCTGATAGTTTCAAGTTTTGTAGCTCCTAAGTTTAAAGCAGCATCTGATAAGGAATCATCAAATTTTTTAAGTCTTGCAGAAACCACTAATAAAACAAAAGTAGAGATAAAGGAAAATTGTCCAACAATAACTAACCAAAAACTAGGTCTTAAAATACTAATATCCAATCCAAAAGTATCTTCTATATATGTTCCTGCACTATTTGTTGCTAGAAGTAATGAAATACCAAGTATTACTCCTGGAATTACTAAGGGAAGAAGTGCTAGAAAATAAAAAGCTTGTTTAAACTTGAACTCTTCCCTTTCAAATAAAAATGCTCCCATTGTTCCCATAATCAAAGAAAAAATAGATACAAAAAAAGCAGTTTGAATACTTATAAAAATACTTTGCAAACTGTTTTCATCATGAAATAATCCAAGTCTATCCCTTGTATCTGACAAAAACCAATCAAGGGAAAATCCTTTCCAAGGTAAAGTTGGAAAATCAGAATTATTAAATGCCAAAATACAAGTAATAACTAAAGGTGCAAATAAAAAAACATAAAACAAAGTTATATAAAGTAAAAAGGCAAAATTATACTTTTTGCTTCTTGGCAATGACCTTATCATGATAGAGCCTTTGAAAGATTTTGTTTAGAAATTTTTAAAGCAATCCAAATAATAAGTGAAGATAAAATCAAAAGTAAGAATCCAAAAGAAGCACCTTGATTCCAATTGAAACTTGCAATAAATTGGTTATAAATTTGTTCTGTAAACCAAAGTGAATTTTTCCCACCCATTAGATTTGGAGTTAAATAATTACCAAGTGTTAACATAAATACAACTATAGATCCAGATACAATTCCAGGTGCTGCATAGGGAATAATTATTTTGAAAAAGATTACAAACTTTGAAGCACCCAAATCTAAAGCTGCTTCAATATAACTATCATCCATACCTTCAAGTGCAGAGATAAGTGGAACTATCATAAATAGCATTGAAGTATAAACAAGTCCCATTATCATACTTACATCATTATAAAGCATTTCAATGGGTTTATCTATTATTCCAAATTGCATTAAATAATAGTTTATAACTCCACTTTCCCTAAGTAAAATCATCCAGCCATAAACACGCACAAGTTCACTTACCCAAAATGGCATCAAAAGAAGTATTGTCAAAAATCCTTTATATTTAGGTGAAACAACTTTTGTGATATAAAATGCAATGGGAAAGGTCACTACAAAAGTTAAAAATGTCACAAGAATAGAGTATGTAGCAGTTCTTACAAAAGTATACCAATATATACTTTCTTTAAAAAACGCATTGTAATTACTAAAACTCCAAACCATATCACCAACATCATTTTCTACTTTTAGTGACATAAGTAACAGATCAATTTGAGGCAAAATTATAAGTAAAAAAAGCCATAAAAATACTGGAATAAAGAATATCAAAAATCCTAATTTAATGTGCTTTTTCATGATTTATAACACTTACAATCTTCTAAATGAACACCAGCTTTTACTATGTCATTTTTTTGAATATGAGTAAACTCTCTATTTTGAGGAAGAGAGACCATTATTTCATGATTATTATCTAAAAAACTTGCTAATATTTTTGTATTTGAACCATCAAAAAGTATTGTTTTTACCTTTAAGTCAAAATAGTTCATATCTTTTTCTCCAATTTTTGGAAATAGGGCAATAGCCTCTGGTCTTACAAATAAAGTACAATCTTTTTGTATATCTTTATCTATAAATTCTGCTAAAAAGTTAAGACCTTCTTTTGTTTTAACTGAGTTTTCATTTTCTTTGTAAGCTTCAAATTTATTTGTTTCACCCACAAAAGATGCTACAAAACTAGTCTTCGGATTTGAGTATAGATTTTGAGGAGTATCTATTTGTTCTAATTGTCCTTTATTCATAACTGCAACTTTATCACTCATAACTAATGCTTCTGATTGATCGTGAGTTATATAAATAAATGTTGTACCAATTTCATTTTGAAGTTTTTTTAACTCTATTTTCATCTGTTCCCTAAGCTTCAAATCTAAAGCTCCTAAAGGCTCATCTAAAAGCAAAATTGAAGGTGAAAGTACAAGTGATCTAGCTATGGCAACTCTTTGTTTTTGTCCACCAGAAAGTTCTTGTACATTGTGATTTAAGTAATCGCTTAAGTGAACTCTTTCTAACATAGATTTGACTTTTTTTTCTATCTCTTTTTTAGGAACATTTTGTCTTTTTAAACCAAAGGCTACATTTTCTTTGACATTCATCATAGGAAATAGTGCTAAATTTTGAAAAACAAGATTTACAGGTCTTTTATTTGGTGGTATTCCTACCATTTCATTATTGTTGATAAGTATATTTCCTGAACTTGGCTCTAAAAATCCAGCAATCATTCTAAGAAGAGTAGTTTTACCACAACCAGATGGTCCTAGAATTGAAAAAAACTTCCCTTCTTCTACTTGGAAGTTTACTCCATTTACAGCTTTGTACTTTCCAAAAGTTTTTTTTAATTCTTTTATGTCTAAAATATTTTCCATTGATTTTCCTATAATAAGGGAGTATGAACTTCCCTTATTGTTTATTGTGCAGATTTTACTAAATCTAAGGTTCTACCCTCTATTTTTTCTAATTTAGCAGGTACAGGAGGATACCAGTTTATATTTTCAATATCTTCATTACTAAATGTTCTCTCAAAGTTATCTCTTTTCTCAGGATCTAATAATTTAATTGCTCCATTAGAAGCTGTACCATAACCTTGGTCATTTGTAAAATAAGCTGCATTTTCTGGTTTTAGCATAAAGTTAATCCATTTATAAGCACCATTAATATTTTTAGCTTTTGAAGGAATAGCAAAAGTATCAATCCAACCTAATGCTCCACTTTTTGGGGCAACAAAATCAATGTCTGGGTTTTCTTTGTGTAGTTTCCAACCACCACCGTCCCATCCCATGGCAACAGTAACTTCTCCACTTCTTAACATACTTAAAAGTGCATCTCCATTTGCCCAATAGTTATGTACTAAAGGTTTTGCTGCAATTAAATCTTTTTCAACTGTATTCATTAAAGAAGAGTAAGCCGCTATATCAGAATATTTTTTAAAGGGATCAACTCCTTTTCCAAATGCAACAGCAATTAAAGTTGGTCTTTTTAATCTATAAGAGATTTTTCCTTTATATTTAGGATTTAATAAATCACTATAATCTTTTGCATCAGGAGCTAACTTTTTATTAACTATTAAACCAGAAGTTCCATAACAAAAAGGTACTGCATATGATTCACCTTTTACTTTTGTATTGTTTTTAACAGCAGTTAACATAGATGGAACAACATTTGCTGTTGTGATTTTTGAATAATCTATTGGCATATAGATTTTATATTTTGCTTGTACTGAACTTATTCTATCTTGAGAAGGTTGGGCTAGGTCAAATCCTGCGCCTCTTGTTGCTCTTAATTTTGCAATCATCTCTTCATTATTTGAATATGTAAGTTCAACATTTATGCCTGTTTCTTTTTCAAATTTATCCACTAAGGCTTGGGGTGCATATCCTTTCCATGTAAGGATTTTAAGTGTATCATTGGCAAATAAATTACTACTAAGTAAAGCAGTTGTAGCAACAGCTAAAAGGGCTAATTTTTTCATCTTTTCTCCTAAATTTTATATAACTAGTGATTATATTAGAGATTTATTACATAAAAGTAACAACAACATCTTGTAAGTATAATAAATCCTTTTTGCTTATTTATTCTTTAAATAGACTTAAAGTTAATAATTTGTTTATTATAATTATATGATATAATCAAGTAATTAAAGAAATAAAATTTTTTATAATATTATTTATAATTATAAATGACAATTGTTAATTTTATTCTAATTGGAGAGCATATTGAAATATTTAATGGCCATTGATGCAGGAACAGGTAGCGTTCGGGCGGTTATTTTTGATACTAATGGAAATCAAATAAGTGTAGGTCAAAGGGAATGGACGCATTTAGAAGATGAAGGTGTTAAATACAGTATGAGCTTTGATTTTACTACAAACTGGCAACTATGTATTGATTGTATAAAAGAAGCAATTGAAAAATCACAAATAAATCCAAATGATATTTTAGCCCTTAGTTCTACAAGTATGAGAGAAGGTATTGTTTTATATGATAAAGATGGAAATGAGCTTTGGGGTGTGGCAAATGTTGATGCAAGAGCAGGTGAAGAGGTTAAGTACTTAAAAAAACATTTTGAAGGTATAGAAGAAGAGTTTTATCATACTTCAGGACAAACTTTTGCATTAGGCGCACTTCCTCGAATCTTATGGCTTAAGAATAATAGACCTAAAGTTTATGAAAAAGTAGCAAAAATCTCTATGATAGGTGATTGGATTTTAGCAAAATTAAGTGGTGTAATTGCAAGTGACCCAAGCAATGCAGGAACTACTGGTATATTTTCACTTCTTAAGAGAACTTGGGATTGTAATCAAGCTTTAAAAATTGGACTAAAAGATGATATCTTTCCTCCTTGTTATGAAGTAGGGACTATTATTGGATTGGTTAATGAAAAAGCTTCAAAAGAAACAGGACTTTCAAATAATACAAAAGTCGTAATGGGTGGAGGAGATGTTCAATTAGGCTCTGCTGGATTAGGAGTTGTAGAAGTTGGACAAGTAGCAGTTCTTGGTGGTTCTTTTTGGCAACAAATTGTAAATATATCATCTGATATTTATCCTCCATCAAATATGAGTTTAAGAGTCAATCCCCATGTTATTCCAAATCAATCACAAGCAGAAGGGATTACCTTTTTTTCTGGACTTATTATGAGATGGTTTAGGGATGCTTTTTGTGATATGGAAAAACTTGAAGCAAAAGAAAAAAATATTGATGTTTATGAAGTACTTGAAGAAAAAGCAAAAGATGTTCCTATTGGTTCATATGAAATCATGCCTATTTTTTCTGATTCTATGAAGTATGGTAAATGGTACCATGCAGCACCTTCTTTTATAAATTTAAGTATTGATTCAAATATTTGTAATAAGGCATCTATGTTTAGAGCATTAGAAGAAAATGCCTGTATAGTCTCTTCAATTAATTTGGAAAAAGTAGAAGCTTTTACAAATCTAAAATTTGAAGAAATAGTATTTGCAGGTGGAGCTAGTAGGGGAAAACTTTGGCCTCAAATACTAGCAGATGTAACTGGTTGTAAAATTAAAATACCAAAAGTGACAGAAGCTACGGCACTTGGAGCAGCAATGGCAGCAGGTGTAGGTGCTGGTATTTTTGAGACACTTAGTTTAGCTTCAAAAGAATTAGTTGTTTGGGATAAAGAGTATTTACCAAACCTTGAAAATAAAAAGATATATGATGATATAAAAGAAAAGTGGATAAAAATTTATAATAAACAATTGGAATTAGTTGATAATGGATTAACTAATTCTATGTGGAAAGCACCAGGAGTATAGATGAAATTAACAAACGAAAATGAACATGAATATAGATTTGGAACACATGGACCAAAATATTTAACAAAAGGTCCTATGGTAGATATGGGAGTTGTTGTAATTGGTGTAGGAGAAGAACATCCCTGTCACAAACACACAAAACAAGAAGAGTCTTTTTTTGTTTTAGAAGGTGAATGTAGTGTTTATCTTGATGGAGTAAAAGTTGTAATTAAAAAAGGTGATTATTTACAATGTGATCTAGGTGAATCACATATGTTTATAAATGAAAGCGAAAAGCCTTTTAAGGCAGTTTTTATAAAAGCTCCACATTTTGAAGTGAAAGATTCAGTATATATTGATTGGAAACCTGGACAAGAATTTATAAAAGAGGATTAATAATGGAATTTAAAAGGAATTTGTATTTTATTCTTGAAAGACCAGCAAATCATAAATATGGAATGTTTGTTCAAGCAATTATTTATATAAATATATTTGCTAGTATTTTGATATTATTTCTAGAAACAGAAGAGTCTTTAAAAGGATATATGCATATATTAAATTATATAAATATATTTAGTATTGGACTTTTTACTCTAGAATATATTGCAAGAATATATTGTATAAATTATGATAATAAGAAAAAAAGAATGAAGTACATTTTTTCTCCTTTTATGATTATTGATTTGTTAGTCTTATTACCTTTTTATTTATCTTTTTTCCCTTTTTTAAATATAGATTTGGCATTTCTTAGAACTTTGAGAGTTTTAAGAATTTTCAAACTTTTTAGACTAGGAAAATTTATAGAATTTGATAATATATTGGCTCAAATAGTAAAAGAAAAAAAAGAGGAGTTTATATTTATTTTAATAGCTTCTGTTATAATATTATTTACAATATCACCTTTAGTATATTTTGCAGAACACGATGCCCAACCTACAGTATATAAAAGTATGTTTGATTCTCTTTGGTGGTCAGTAATAACATTTACAACTGTTGGATATGGAGATATGTATCCAATAACAGGTTTTGGGAGAATATTAGCTACATTTTTAAGTGTATTTGGAATAGCTTTTTACGCAATACCTGGTTCTATCTTAACATCTGCATTTTTAGATAAGATGAATCATAAAAAGCATTATAAAGAAGAAAATATTAGTGATGAAAAATAAGGTCTAAGATGGAAAAAAGAATATTAGAAATCGAAAAACTAAAAGCTGCTCTTGGTGAAAGTTTAACACAAGAAGAAATAGAGAAAAAACTAAAAGAAAAATTGGAAGCAAAGAGTGAAAAAGAAAGTGTAAAAAGCGAACTTATTGTTGAAGAAGAAGTTAAACAAGATGATATAGATGATGAAACAAAGGAATCTGAAAATATTGATAAAATAAATGAGGAAATTATTGATGAGAACAAAGATGACCTAATAGAAAAAGAATCAAATAAATTAGAAGAAAATCCAACAGAAGATTTAACAAATTTTGAAATTGAAGTTGAGGAGATAAGTGCTGAAAAATTAGCACTTCTAAATAAAAGAAGAATGGAAGATTTAAAAGTAAACAAAAAAAGTTCTATAAATATAATTATATATCTTTTTTCTTTTATTGCTATTCTTTTGATAATTTTTGCAGCATATTTGTTTATGAGTAAACCTGCTGTAAAAGAAGTAGTTGTTTATAAAAAGAGTGAACCAAAAGAGATAATAAAAGAAATAGTAACAGAAAAAATGGTTCCTGCAAAACCTCTTGATGATAAGCAATTAAAAAATTACTTTAATTCAAACAAGTATGAAATTTACAAATGTTATGATTTTAAAGTGGGTATTGCAACTTTTCCAAATGAGTGTAAAAAAACACTAAAAGACTTTTTAGCAAAAAACAAAGATAGTTTTAAACTAGAAGTTACAGCCGTAATATCTCCTGATGATAAAGAGATAATAAAAAAAGCTAATTTAGAAAATGCAAGTGATACACTAAAAGAGTATATTATAAGAGGATTCTCAAGACAAAGAGTTTTAGAAACATCTTTTTATATAAGAGATGTTTTAAAAGATGATGTTATTTTAACTCCTGTAAATTATTATGTTAAATCTAAAAAGTTAAGTAAAGGAATAATTATAAAAGCCTACTATTTAGAAAAATAGTAGATTTTTATTTATTTATGAGATATATTCTTTTCTATTAGTTTTCCCTCTTCATTCATCAAATAAGCAGCTCCAAAACCTAAAACTAAAGATTTATCTTTTGGAGTTAGTTCAACTATTTTAAAATCTTTCATTTTTCTAATAAATGAAAGATTATCTCCATATCTTTTATCAAATAATTCAAAATATTTTTCACCTTCAACTATTTTACATGAGGCAGAAAAATATAATCTTTTTCTAGCATAAATATGAGAAGCATCTTTTTCGTCTTCTATTAAAAAAACATGAGCTTTTAAAGTGTCTTCGATATTTTTATAATGGGGTAGGGCAGAACTCATAACAACATAAAATTTATTATCATCTTCCACAAAGGGTGAGTAGTTTGTTAGGGGTTCATTGTCTTTACTTGTTGTTGAAAGAGTTAAAGAGAATTTGTCTTTTGGAAAAGTTTTAAATGCATTAATTATTTCTTCATTTGTTAGTTTATTCATGGATTTCCTTTTTTGCATTATATATTTAAAATATTAAAATAAATTAAAAAGGTTATTTTAGTAAAATAGTATAAACAAAGGGGTTTTATGAAAAGATTTTCAAATGAAAATATGTTAGAAATAATTGAATATAGTACAAATTATTTGAAAGATAAAAAGAGTAGATTTATTTACGAGTTTGAAGTTTTGAATCCAGATATCTCTTTAGATGCATATAGTGGAGAGAAGTTTATTATAGAAAATAAGGAGTATATATATCGAAGTTATAATTCATGGAATTCCTTAGCACAAGCTCTATTTTGTAAATTACAGACTCCCCAAGTTATTTCAAAAGAGTTTATTAAATTATCTTTTGTGAAACTAGACCAAGATGATAGTTTTCATAAAAGTTCAAGTGAACAAAGTGAAAAGTATGGTATAAATTCAATCTTTGATAATATCAATAAAAATGAAGAAGCCTCATTCATTTATTATTATATGAATGCTTTAAAAAATGTAGATATAAGTTCAAAAACAAAAGTATTAAATTTAGGTGTTAATAGTGGAGGAGAATTTGAGGTTATAAAACAACTTTCAAGTGATTATAAAAAGACTCACTTTACAGGAATTGATTTTTGCGAGTCTGCTATTAATAAAGCTAAAACAAATTTTGATGAATCAAATTTTTCATTTCTAGCTGAAGATATAAATAATATAAATAATTTAGATTTAGGTAAGTTTGATTTGATAATATCAATAGGAACTTTACAAAGTACGACATTAAATTTTAAAACATTTTTTATGTCTTTGGTTCAAGATTACTTAGAAGATAGAGGTTCTATAATTTTGGGATTTCCAAATTGTAGATGGATTGATACTCAAATGATTTATGGGGCAAAGGCACCAAATTATAACTATTCAGAGTTGTCAATTTTATTTAATGATGTGATATTTTGTAAAAAGTATTTACAACAGAAAAAATATAGAGTCACTATTACAGGAAGAGATTATATATTTCTAACTGCAACATCAATAAAAAAAGGTTAATATGAAGTTTATATTTATATTTATTTTTATATTTTTGAATCTTTCTTTTGCAGAAGATTTTAATAAGATAAAAAGTGTCGAAGAATTTAAAAGTTATATGGCAAAAGAGCACAAATTTAATAAAAAAGAGTTGTCAGATTTATTTTCAGATGTAATGATTCAAAAAGATTCTTTATGGTTTTATACAAAACCTCATAAAACAGATTATAAGACACACTATTGGACAGATTATAGTAAAAATTTTTTATCAAAAAAGAAAGTACAAGCGGGAGTTGATTTTTTAAAAAATAACAATGAGGCTTTATACAAAGCTTATAAAGAGTATAAAATACCAAGTGCATATATAGTTGCAATAATTGGAATTGAGAGCAATTATGGTGGCTTTATGGGTAAAAATCCTACTTTTGATACTTTAAGTACTTTAGCATTTAAAGAAAATAGAAGAAATAGTTTTTTTAAAAAAGAACTTGAAGCATATTTACTTATGACTAGAAAAGAAAAAATAGATCCCAAAGAGATTAAAGGTTCATTTGCAGGAGCAATAGGTTATTGTCAATTTATGCCTAGTAATTTTAAAAAAGTAGCAGTTGACTTAGATGAAAATAATCAAATAAGACTTGACAGACCAACTGATGCAATTGGAAGTGTTGCAAATTATCTTAGAATGAGTGGATGGGAAAGGGGAACTCCAGTTGCTGTTGAAGTTAATTTTGAGGGAAAAAGATTTGATAAGTTTAAAACTGGATATGCAACTTCATATGATAGAAATGATTTAGTTGGTATAAAACCTATTGAAAGGTTTTATTATGATAAACATGTTAGTTTGATAAAATTGAAGAAAAAAGATAGTGATGAACTGTGGTATGCAACTAAGAACTTCAAAGTAATTACTACTTATAATAGAAGTGCTTATTATGCCATGGCAGTTCATCAATTGGCAAGTAAAATAAAAGAAGAATATCTAAAACAAAAAAATAATTAGTGATAATTAATATAGTTTGGTTTAGTCCACATCATTCTTCCTTTTACTGGTTCTAATCCTAAAATTTGTTTAGGTGTCATCAGTGGTTTTTTATCATTTTTGTAGAAAATTTTAAAACCACCTTGGGCAATTTTATTTGCATCTTTATTGTATAAAGAGTTATAAATCTTTATTTTAGTACTGCCTTTTCCATGTCCATCAATGTTATATGTAAGATTGATCCTATCATATTTTTTTACTAAGTTTTTATTTCTTAACATTCTTTCATAAAACATATGAATTAAAAGCATTCTTTTGCCTTCAATATGATTATCTATCATATAGTTTTGCATAGCTTCTTGTACTTCATTTACATCTTTTGCAAAAATATGTCCTATTAGTTTACCTGGAGGATATTTTCTATGTTTTGGAATCTTAAATTCAGGATCAATTGCAATATGAACATTTGGATATTTTAAAAACTTTAAAATAGGTTCTACTGCTTCCATTGGGCTCATTGTTCCTAATTGTACATCTAATATAACAGCAAAGTTTTCCTTTTGTGCTCTGTTGATATATTTCATAATTAAAAGTTCATTTAGAGGTTTTATATGGTCATAATCATTACCTGACTCTAAAGTTGCTACATCTTTTATTATATGATATGTAGGTACTATTTTTACACCATCTGAGATTGTTTCATACTCTTTTTTTACTAATTTCATTTTTTTAGTAAGATCATCAATATTAAGTTCTCCTAATATTCCTAAAGATTTAGCATATGGTCTTCCATAAAAACCAATTAAAATGTCATTTGGATTATACGTGTTAGGTAGAATTTCATTTTTTACATTTATATCATTCTTTATAATATTTTTAGTAGCTGTTTCATCAAGAGTTGTCTTTTCTTGGATAACATTAATTGCATTTTTTTGAATTTCATTTTCTTGAGTTATACTTTTTAAAGTTGGACTTTCTTGGGTTATATTTTCTTGACTAGCATTTAAAAAAGTAGTGAAAATTATACTAATCATAATAATAACATTTTTCATTTTGTACATTTAATTCCTTATATATTATTCGGGATTATGCCAAAAAAGTATTGTGATTATCTTGAAAGTAGAAAAAGATTTCTACTTTTGGTCTTTTAATTTAACTATTAGATTTTCTAGTGTTTCTTCACCAACTGGACCTATGAATTTTTCAATCATTACTCCATCTTGTGCAAAAAGGTATGATTCTGGTATTTTTTGAACATCATTAAATGCTTGTGCAACTTTTGCATTATCCGCACCTACAGTTACTGGAAAGTTCATATTATATTTTTTCATAAATGCTGCTAGGTCATTTTTACTAATTTGATCTTTAAATAAAATTGATACTACTTCAAATTTATCGGGATATTTTGAAGTCAACTTAGAAAATACTGGAATCTCTTCTTTACAAGGAGGACACCAAGTGGCAAAGAAATTGATTAGAATTATTTTTCCATTTAATTCTTTCGATGTTAAAATATCTTTTGAATATTCAAAACTAATTTTTTTACCTTCAGTTGTGATTAGGTTAAATATGTTTTCATTCTTTTCTTTTTTTAGATCATTAAAACTAGGTGTATCTTTAATGACAGTTTTTGCATCTTCATCACAGCCTGTAAATAAAAACAGTGTTGTTAATAGAAGTAAAAAGTATTTCATTAATTTCCTTTTGAATTTTTGTAAATTTGTATTTGCAATAGAAAAAGCAAAAAGTACGCTATAAATGACAAAAATGGTATTGTAATAAATCCAAACCAATTAATATAAACAGTAGAACAAGGAACACCTTGTACACAAGGAACCATGTCTTCTGAAATTATGCCAAACATTAGTAAATTATGATAAATACTAAATAGTAAACCTATACAAATAAGTACAAAAGTATATTTAAATATTTTGTCTTCAGGATATAATAAATTAATTAAAAATATTAACACAAGAGGATACATAAATATTCGTTGATACCAACACATACTACAAGGAATGAATTGCATCACTTCACTAAAAAAAAGACTTCCAAGTGTTGCAACTAAAGAAATTATAAACGATAATAATATTAAATTTGAATTTTGTTTCATAAATGACCTTTGGTAATGAAAATATACCAAGTCTATTTTAACAGAAGCTTAATATAAATCTATTTATAATGAAATAAAAAAAGGCCTAATTTGATTGAAGCAACAGTTGTGATATTTATACTTGTTAGTTTGGCTTTGCTGATATTAATTTATAAACAAATTAATAAAACTAAAAGTAGTGAAAATACAGAAGTAAGAACAAAGCAAGATATTATAGATGGATATGAAAAATTGATTTTAGATGTTATTGAAAATAATAAAGATGATAAAAAGTTGATGATTGAAAAAAAGACTCAAATTTTAAAAGTTGTTTCTAAAGATTTACATAATAATATATATTTTGATGATGATGAAGCTAAATATATAATCTCAAAGCTAGCTGAGCTTTAATAAATGGATTAAGGAATCTTTTGAAAAAAAACTTTTATTTATATATTATATTTGTACCTATATTATCTGTCTTAGTCTCTATTTCATTAATTACTTTGCATAATATTAATGAATTAAATACTAGTGCAGATGAAGATATAAAAGCATTTACAAAAAATTATTTAATCGAACAGAAGACAAAAATTTACAATAGAGTACATTTCTTTTCTAATATTATTAAAGTTAAAACAAATGAATTTAGAAGTGAACAAAAAATGGTATTTAAAGATAATACTGAAAAAATTGAATATTTCTCTAAGCACCTATTTAATTATCACAATTATAAAAATGATGATATTAAAAATAAAATTAAAGTAGAAATGATAAATCATTTATTCAAAAATAATCATTTAAATATTATTTTTGATTTAAAAAATAATGAATTATTATTTGATGGAAATAATATTCTAAAAGATGTTGATTTAAAATCTTTAAGTGACATAACTGGTCTGACAATTTTAAATAAGTATAGAAAATTTGATAGATTTATTGAATTTGATTTAAAAGGTAAAAGATACATATTTTATGCAAAAAAAGCAAAAGATTCACCATTATTAATTTTAAGTGGTGATAGCCTTGATACGATTAATGAAGAAATAAAAAATAAAATTTTAAATTCTCTTTTGAATTTTGATGTAGATGATAGTTATTATATTTTTGTAATAGATTTATTTAACAAAAATGGTGGAGAAAATTATGGAAGAGTATTGCTTCATCAATCAACTCCATCATTACAAGGACAATTTTTAAGTACAAATATTAAAGATGAGCGTTTAAAACAGTACAGATTTAGATATTTAGAAGTGATTAAAAACTATGGGGAAGGCTTTATTACTTATGATTATACAAAACCAGAAAGTAAGGAAATATTTAAAAAACTCTCCTTTTTGTATTTGCAAAAAGATTGGAATTGGATAATTGGAACTGGATTTTATTTTGATGATTTAGATTTTAAGACAGAAGAATTTAAGTCATCAATTGAAAAGAAAATAAAAAGAAGCGTAAATACTGCGATTATTGTTGGTATTCTACTCATTATTTTTATATCAATTGCTATATATTTTATAACTTCAAAATTAAATAAGATAATTAATGACTACTCAAATGATTTAAACAAAAGTAATGAAAGCTTACGAAAACAAAAAGATGTATTTAAAACACTTTTTGATAAATCTACTGATGGTATTATTATTTATTCAGAAGATGGATATATCATTAATTGTAATGATTCTGTAGTTAGAATGTTAGATTATGAAGATAAGTTTTTTATTACAAATAAAAAATTACAAGATATTTCTCCAAAAAAACAAAATGAAAATGATACTTCTGCATTAAAAGAAAAACTTTTTCAAATAGTCTCTTTTAATAATCAAACATATAATTTTGAATGGGTATTCTTGTCAAAAAATGGTAGAAAATTATTTTGTGAAATAAGAACTACAAGATTAATTTTGGATGATAATAATATTGTTCATGCAATAATTAGAGATATTACATACAAAAAAGAGTTAGAAGAAAAGAATAAAAGACAACAAGTTATGCTTGCAGAGGAGTCAAAAAAATCTGCACTTGGTGAAATGCTTACAATGATAGCTCACCAATGGAGACAACCTTTAAATAATATAAACTTATTGATTCATTTTGTAAGGGATACTTTTGATACAGGAAAGTTTTCAAAAGAAGAGATAAAAGAAATAACTTTAGATATGAAAAGACAAATTGAGTATTTATCAAATACAATTAATGATTTTACAAATTTTACAAATCCTAAAAAAGAGACAACTCTTTTTTGTGTAAAAGATGCCATTGAAAGAACTTATAATTTAGCTATTGCACAGTTTGAAAAAAATGGTATAAAAGTATTTATTGAATCTGAAGAAATAGAAGTTTATGGAATAGAAAATGAGTTTATGCAAATTATTTTAAATATTATAAATAATGCGAAAGATGCACTTATTGAAAATAATAATAAAGAGAAATTTCTTTTTATAAATGCAAAAAAAATAGATAATAAATTAGTATTAACAATTAAAGATACAGCAGGTGGAATTTCAAATAAAGTTATTTCTAGAATATTTGATCCATATTTTACAACTAAACATAAAAATAATGGTACAGGTATTGGTTTATACATGTGTAATCAAATAATTAAACAATACAAAAATGGTGTAATTAAAGCTTGCAATGAAAACTTTAATTATAATAATAAGGATTACAAAGGTGCAATGTTTACACTAAAGTTAGATTTAGATTAATTGATTTTTAATAAAATCTTGATAATGTCCTTCCACATCTTCAAGTTCATCATGTGTACCTCTTTGGACAATTTCACCACCTTCTAAAACAAAAATTTTATCTGCATTTTTTACTGTACTTAATCTATGGGCAATAGTAATTACAGTTTTATCTTTTAATATAGGTTGCAATGAGTTAAAAAGTTTTGTCTCAGTGTTTACATCTAAAGCTGATGTAGATTCATCAAAAATAACCACATTGGCTCTTGAAACAATCATTCTTGCTATTGATAACCTTTGTCTTTGTCCTCCACTTAATCTAACACCATGTTTACCTACAATTGTATCTAAGCCATTTGGCATATCTTGTATACTTTCGTACAGTTGAGCTATTTTAAGTGCTTCAAAAATATCTTCATCACTTATATTTTCATTGTCCATTGAAATATTAAATCTAAGGGTATTATTAAATAAAATTGGCATTTGAAGAACTAAAAATATGTTTTTCCTCAAAGACTCTTTATTTATTTCATCTGTATTTATACCATTATAAGTAATCTCCCCAGAATTTTTTTGATAAAACCCAGAGATAATTTGTGCTAAAGTAGTTTTCCCACTTCCACTAGCTCCTATTAGAGCAACTTTATCATTAGGTTTAATATTTAAAGTAATATCTTTTAAAATTGGTTTGTCTTCTATATATGAGAAATATAGATTTTTTATATCTATCTCTATGTCTTTTATTTCAAGTGGTAGTTCAATTGTTCCCGTATTTTCTTTTTTCAATTGGAAAATTTTATTGATTCTTTTTAATGCTGCACTTGCATTTGCATAAGAGTATTGAATAGATAAAATATCTTGAATAGGTGTCATTATAAACCAAATATATCCAAACATAGCAAACATCATACCAATTGATAGATTGCTATAAGCAACCATTACAAGTCCAGCTGCTCTTAAAACTTCAAAAGCAACTAAAAATATAGTAAATGAAAATCTCTCATAAGCTACACTTTTAAAGTTAAATTCATCAGATGTTTTTTTCACATTAAGAGCATTTTTTATAGATTGGTTAAAAAAATATTTTTCTTTATTACTTGCTTTTATTTGACCAAATAAATCAAGAGTTTCTCCTAAATTATTTTGGAAATTTTCAACTGCTTCATTCTCCTTTTTCTTTAGTTGTCCAACACTTCTTGATATTTTTTTTGATAGTAATATAATTACTGGTTGAATAAAAAGAATCATAAAACCCAAAATAGGGTGTATAGAAATCATTACAATAGAAACACCAATAAGTGTTAAAATTGAAGATATAAATTTACTAGCACCATTTATGATAAATGAATCCAAAGTATTTACATCTGTTACTAAATTTGAAGTAATGGCTCCTGAACCCATACTTTCATATTCATTCATATTTACTTGTTTTAAGTGTAATAGTATCTTTTCTCTAATTTTAAAAGTTACATATTTTGATATCTTAGTAAAAATTTTAGTAGTAATTGCACTAAATATAAAATATAAAATTCTTAAAAGAATTACTGCAATTGTTACAATTGTAATATAATAAAAAGCATTTCCTGAGTTAAAAAAATAATTAATATTATTTACAAAAAAGGCTGGTTTATTTAATAATACTTCATCAACAAGTGCTGGAAGCATCAAAGGTATTGGAATACTTATGCAAATAGCAATAAATGTAAAAACTTGTCCCCAAAGAAGATCTTTTTTGTTTTCTATTATTAATTTGAATATTTTTTTTAAAGTAATGGTGTCTTTTTTCATAGAGGGATTATATCTTTGTTATTTTAATAGCTTATTAATTCAAAATTATTGTAATTTTTTTAAAATATAATTTAAATCAAAAACCTTTTTAGCTATTATTTCATATGGAAAAAATAGTAAGTACAAGAGAATTAAAAAAGAACTTTTTAGAGTTATGTAATGAAATATCAAATGATGACTCAAAAGCCTTATTAGATTTAAAAAATACAGATAAAATTGAATTTATGTTAAAGCCTTATTGTACTGAAGAATACCCTATAAGAAAGGTTCTAATTCTTTACCACAGGTATGCATGTGTTGCTTTTATATCAGCAGAGTTTGTAAAAAATGCAAAGGTTTATATAGATGATGTTTTGACTAAGTATATAGTCTTGGCACTTGTTAACAAACCAGATCCAGATGAAGTTTCAGTAGTATACTCAAATGTAGATGCTCTTTCTCGGTTTCCAACTAGAGCAATATCTATAAAAGATATAATCGCATATTTAGAATCTGAAAATATAGAAGAGACCCTAAGAGAATTTTATAAAAAGAAACAACTTTTCTTTTAATCTAAAATTTTTAAAAGATCTTCCAATTTTGATATTTTGTATTTTGCTTTTGAAAAATCTTGTGTTTTTGTAAATTCATTATGTACTATGGCGCAATCAATATTTGCAGCTCTTGCAGATATTAAACCTCTCTCAGAGTCTTCTATTACTATAGCTTCATCATTTTTGGCATTGAATTTTTCTAAACCTTTTAAATAAGGATCAGGGTGTGGTTTTGACTTGGGATAGTCTTCAACACATAAAACAAAATCCATAAAATCAGTAATACCACGATTTTTATGAATTATTTCAAAATCAACTCTTCTAGAAGTTGTAACAATTCCCATTTTGTATTTTTTACTAAGTTCATTTAATACATCATGTACATTTTCAATAGCGATATCTTCTTTTTTTAAATACTCTTGATAATATATATCTCTTTGGTTTCTTGCTATTATAATCTCTTCTTCTATGGCATTAGGAGCAGCAACCCAAACTCCATTTCCATCTGTCATGATCTTCATATAATCATCAAATTGAATATTTACATTAAAAAACTCTTTTAAAGCTCTTTTACTAGCTTCAAAATAAAGTGGTTCTGTTTCTACTAAAACTCCGTCGTTATCAAAAAGTATATATTTTTTCATATATTATGTATTTCTCCAAATAATCATTTACAATTATATTATGATCTTTTAATCTATCTCTTACAAAAGCTATTTTTGCTTTGCCATTTTCCATATAAAATGCCCCAATAGCATTTTTATAATAACTTAATTGTATTAAACTAGAAGCTAGTATTGGCTTATCATTTATAATTTTTAATCTGTAATATTCATTTATATATATCAAATCACTTTTATATAATTCTTTAGTATATTTTATATTTTTAAAACTATATTCTGGATTTCCTATATTATAAATTAATATCTCTTTTTTATTAGGAAATAATCCTTGAAATACTTCTTCATGATATTTAGAATAAAGATTTTCTGCTTTTACTAAACTAGTAATTATAAGCAGTGTTAAAAATATCTTTTTCAAAATGAGTATCTTACTCCTTATTTATTATTTTCATTTCATATCTCATTTTATTCATATGGCATAGGAATAGGAGGTAATTCTCTAAATGCTTCTTTAACTGCATTTGTTATACTAGCTCTATATTTATAGTTTTCAACTGGATTACTAAACTGTAAAAGTTCTTTTGCACTTTGTAATCCCCTTTCTTTTTTGTAAACAAAGGCAACTTTTTTACCCATATCTTCTGTTCTATTAAATATTGTATTACTATAAGTTCGAATAAATGTAAACTCTTTTTGGCTTATTTTATCTCCCCAACAGAAAAACACAAATTTACCTGAAGGAACAATATTATTTGCATCTTGGTACATAATATCTCTATCAAATTCTGTATTTTGCATCGAGTAATATTTTTCTAAATCTTCATCAAACTTTGTAAGCAAAGTTGTAGAATTGATATTTTTTTCTATTAGGTTAAAAAGGCTTTTCATCTCAATTAGTTTACCTTTTAATCTAGGTCCAAAGGCATGTTTAAATACAGTGATATATGTCTCACATTTTAATTCAGTAAATTCACCAAAGTTATCAAAGTCTTGATCTAATAAAAATTTTTCAGAATCATATCCTATAGGAGTAACAACTGGATTATATATAAATATTGTTCCTTCTATGTTTTTTTTTCTATCTTTTTTTGTTTTAATCATATTTTCAAATTCTTCAGGAGTTATCTCTTCTTCATCATAGTTAAAGTACAAATAACTTGATGTTAAAAAGATTTCCTCATATTTAGTCTCAATTTTACCGAAATATTGCATTATTGCCTTTCTTGTGTTAAATCTAATAAGGAAAAGATTCCTTTTATTGTTTTGTAATTATACTTAAAAGTTTTATTTTTTGTATTAAGAGTTTACAAAATATTCTGTTTTGATATTTTATATTAAAGACTAGTATCTTTCATTAAGTTTATTAAGTAGTTTAAATAGTTCTTGAGGATCAACTAAAACTCCATGAATCCTTGTTCCAAAATGCAAGTGAGGACCTGTTATTCTTCCTGTTTCACCAGATAATCCTATTTTATCATCTCGTTTAATTTTTTGATCTTTTTTTACTAAAATTTTGCTAAGATGAAAATAGCAAGTGAAGATACCTTGTCCATGGTCAATTATAATTGAGTTCCCAGAATAAAATCTATTTCCAGCAAATCTCACAATTCCATCATTAGCTGCTACGATAGGAGTTCCAATATCTGCTCTAAAATCAACTCCACTGTGATAACTTTTAAGTTGTTTATTATAAACTCTTTTAGTACCAAAATCACTTGTAATCTTACTAAACATAGGCATTATGAAATCTTTTTTCCAAAGTATTTCTTTTGTAGTTGTATTGTAAATATCCATTGCTTGTTTATATTCTTTATTAGCTCTTATCTTGTCTTTATTATTTAAATTTATTTTTGAGTTTGCTACTTTTATTTCTTCACTTTTGTAATTTCCCTTATAAATATTTATTTTAATAGAAGTAAATAATCTTCTATTATCTTTTATATATGAGATTATAACTTTATCATTTCCACTTTTGTGATAATAAGAAATAGGTATAAGAGCATAAAAAGAGTCTTTTTTAAAGGTATCTTTATAAAAAGGCAAATTAATATTTCCCAAAGTTAATTTAGGATCTGTTATTTTTTCATGTATTATTTGTATTAGTAGAGTTTGTCCATTGGCAATATTCTTTTCATATTTTATTTGTAAAGGAGTGTTTTTATCTAAATACAGTTTTTTTGCATTATTAATATTGTTTTGATATTGATAAATATTCGTCGAATTTGAGAATGCAAGGGTCGTAAATAGGGTTAAAAGTAGGGTATTTTTAAAAATATTCATAATGTTTAAAATTCATTTCCTTCTATTAAATTATAACTAAATGTTGTTACTATACCATCTTCAACATTGTAAGAAACTTCAATGGGTCTACAACAAACTTCACAATCATCTACTATTTCCGTATATCCAAAAACTCCAGTATCTACTAAAATAGTTATAGCTTGTCTACAATAAGGACAGGTTAAATTTAACTCTTCCATTAGTCTACCTTTTTAAATGTATAATATCATATTTATAACAAACTTGCTATAATCGCATAAAATTATGAAAATTATTGGAGAAATTTATGGGTAGAGCCTTTGAATATAGAAAAGCAGCCAAAATGAAAAGATGGGGAAACATGTCAAGAGTTTTCCCAAAACTAGCACGTGCAATTGAAGTAGCAGCAAAAGCTGGAGTCCCAGATCCTGAGATGAATTCAGCGCTTAGAACTGCAATTTTAAATGCAAAAGCTGAAAACATGCCAAAAGCAAATATTGATGCAGCTATTAAAAGAGCATCAGGAAAAGATTCAGCAAACTTTTCTGAAGTAAACTTTGAAGGTAAAGGACCTCATGGTGTTTTGATTTTTGTAGAAACTGCTACAGATAACAATACAAGAACAGTTGCAAATGTTAAAATGTATTTTAATAAAAATGGTGGTTCTATGGCACCTACTGGTTCATTAGAATTCTTTTTTGATAGAAAAGCAATCTTTGAATTCAATAAAACTGAAGATATGAGTATTGAAGAGTTAGAGCTTGAATTAATTGATGCTGGTTTAGAAGAGATTGAAGAAGAAGATGGAGTTGTTTTAGTAACAGCTGATTATAAAGATTTTGGTACTTTGAATAAAGCCTTTGAAGATATGGGAATTGAACTTACTAAAGCAAAATTAGAGCGAATTTCAAATAATCCTCAAGAATTTACAGAAGAACAACAAGAAGAAATCGGTAAATTATTAGAAAAAATTGAAGATGATGATGATGTTCAAGCTGTTTATACAAATATAGCATAATAAATATACCAAATAATCATACAAGATTATTTGGTATTATTTCTTTTAATCTCTTGTATTACTTTTGAAATATCAGCAATTCTTGTACTAGAGTTTGGATGTGTTGAGAAAAACTCAATTGACTCTTTTTTACCACTACTCATATTTTTCCAAAAATTTAATGCTTCATCGATATTATATCCAGCTTTATACATTAGATGTATCCCTATCTCATCAGCTTCACTCTCTTGCATTCTTCCATAAGGTAATAAAACTCCATATTGAGCTCCTACTCCATAAGCTGTGTTAAAGGCATTTGTATATTCTGGCGCTTGAGAACCTAATACAATATTTCCTAATACTTGTGCTCCTTGGGCTAACATTCCTGTTGTCATTCTCTCAGCACCATGACGTGCAAGTGCATGGGCAATCTCATGGGACATTACAGTTGCTAATTGATCATCATTTTTAGCAACACTTAGTATTCCTGTATAAACTACAACTTTTCCCCCAGGAAGACAAAAAGCATTTTTCTCTTTATTTTTTACTAAATTAAATTCCCACTTGTAATCTTTTCTATTGACTACTTTTGCAATTCTTTGACCTATCTCTTTTATTTTTTTTGATTCTTTTGTATTTGTTATTACTTCAGATTTTTTTAGTGTATCTTCATAAGATTTTTCACCTAAAGCTAACTCTTGATCTTTAGATATTAAAATCATTTGAGACCTATTTGTAAAGGGAGCTTTACTTGTACATCCAACTAGTGAAAAAAACAAAAGTAATATCAAAATATATTTTTTCATTATCATCCTTTATCTATTTTAAATTTTATCATTTCACCTGTAATATCACCAAAAATAAGTACATCTTTTAAAACTGCTTTATCACAAAAGCCTTCTTTATTTAAAGATATAAAAAGTTCTCCATTTGAACTTGAAAATATTTTTTGATGAATTGAGACTATAAACTTTTTATTTTTAGTATTTAAAGCCTCTTGTAACTCTTTATAAGCTTCATTTTTTGGAATTATTATATCTAATTTTCCATTATCTTTATTTGCTCCAATAGCTATAAAAGCATAACTATTGCCTTTCTCAAAACTAGGAACAACTTTAGTTATATTAAAAAATAGTGATAATAAGTCATTTGTTGCAAAAAAATTTGCAAACTCTTCTGACTCATTAATTTTCCAAGATTCTTTCTTTTTTAAGTTTTCATCATATCTTATATTAAGTTTTCTTTCATATTTTTTAACTAAGATTTGTTTATTTTTATAGTCAAAAAGATAAGTTTTTTTTCTTTTTTTATAATCATTATTTGAAATAGTTATATATTTATTTGGAATAAGTAAATTGTTTTTTATTTTTCCATAGCTTTCATAATACTCTTCTTTGTTACTACTTAAAAACTTTGCGATACCAGTTGCATAAGCATGTACTTTTATTTTATAAGTATCATTAGGAAGAATTTCAAGACTTGTTTTTGCAATACCCAATTCTCCAAAAATACCATAACTTATTTTATATGTAGCCTCAAAGGTTTTAGCATTTAAAAATATAGATAAAAAGATTATAAATATAATTATTTTCTTCATAATTAATTATAACATACAAAGTTTTATACTATTTTCTATTATAATATTTGAAAATTTATGAGGGACTTTTAATGCAGCACACAAAAGGTAATATTTTAGGTTTATTAACAATATTTTTATGGTCAACACTAGCACTTTTTACAGTATATTCTGGAAACATTCCTCCCTTTCAACTTTTAAGTATCTCTTTTTTTATTGCGTCACTTATTGGAGTCTTGATGTTAAAAAAGCAAAAAAGAAGTTTCGCAAGTTTGAAAACTATTCCTCTTAAAGCATATATAATAGGAGTTAGTGGATTATTTGGGTATCACTTTTTTTATTTTTTAGCAATAAAAAATGCTCCTGCTGTTGAAGCAAACTTGTTAAATTATTTATGGCCTTTACTTATTGTTCTTTTTTCAGCTTTTTTACCAAATGAAAAGTTAAAGTGGTTTCATATTGTTGGTACTATTTTAGCTCTGATTGGGGCTTTTTTATTAGTATTAAAAGATGGAAGTTTAGAATTTGATTCAAAATATACTTTAGGCTATCTTTTTGCACTTGCTGCTGCACTTATTTGGTCAAGTTATTCTGTTATATCAAAAACATTGACCCATGTTCCAACCTTCGCAGTGACAGGTTTTTGTATAATAACTGCCATACTCTCTTTTATAGCACACTTAATTTTTGAACAGAGTATAACTCCTTCATTTACGGAGCTTTTGGCCGCTATCATGTTAGGGATAGGACCTGTTGGTGGAGCCTTTTATCTGTGGGATTTTGCACTTAAAAATGGTGATATAAAGATACTAGGCTCACTTGCATATTTAGCACCACTTTTATCAACATTGATTTTAGTACTAGTTGGAGTATCTAAAATGACAACATCAATTGCATTAGCTTGTTTATTTATAGTTTTAGGCTCAATTATTAGTTCAAAGCAGTATTTAAAAACAATAATAAATCTGCTTTTTAAGTCTTGATAACATAGACTCCATAAAAGTCAACGCAGACTTTATCATTTTCTATGATTTGAGAATGTATTTTTATTGAAGCACTATTTTTTGTATTTATTTTTGATAGTAAAGTATTTTGTTCTTCTTCATTTGGAATTAAAGTATGACAAATAATATCTTTTGTAACTGGTCTTATAAATTTTGTTTCATTTTTAAATATGACTATACTTGGGTTTTCTAAATTAAATTTTTTTGATAAATAATATGCCATACACCAAGATGAAATAATAGTTATACTATTTAAACTTCCTCCAAAAGCTGTACCTTTATCATTTACATTAATATCAAGGGGAGCTGTTGTGATAAGTTGCGTTTCATTTAAATCTTTCAACTCCAATTTCATAAGTTTTGTCATTGGTATTTGTGTATGTATTTTATTCTCTATCTCTTTTATAATCATTATTACTCTTCTATTTTTTTTATAAATTTATAAATCTCATCATATAACTCTTTTGTATTATCGCCTTTAATAATAACATGATTTTTTCGCTCTAAAATAACCAAATCTTTTTCTTTGGATTTTATTTTTTCAAATATCTCATAAGCAGATGCTGGATTTACAACTGGATCATTTTTTCCTTGAATTATTAAAATAGGGCTTTGTATATTTTTAAGATTTTCTCTTGTTTTTACCATTAATTTACTTAATTGTTCTATGGCTTTGATATAAAATTTATCATAATTTATATCTGGATTTTCAGCGTGATTATCTATATACTCTTTTGCATAACTATTCGCATGTACACTATTTACTAAATCATTCCAAAAAGAGACCGCTGGAAGTAGAGTTTTAACTCGTATATCATTTAAATGTAAAGCTGTATTTATACAAATAATTCCAGCAAATTCCATATAACATTTTTTTGTACTAAGAAGAGAAAGAAGTCCTCCTGTTGAAAATCCAATAATAATAATTCTTTTGTGTTTTAATGTAGCAATTATAATTGCCCTTGAAAGGGATAAATACCAATCTTTCCATGTAGTATTTTGCAAATCTTCTGGAACAGTTCCATGCCCTTTTAATCTTGGAGAGTAGACGTTTATCTCTTTACTTCTAATAAACTTGCTTAATTGTTCTACTTCTTTTGGAGAGGAAGAAAAACCATGCAAAGTTATAACACAAACATCTGAAACAGCATGATTATAATATCTTGGACTTCCTATTTCTTTATCTTTTATATTTGTATAATCTTTAAATTTTTCATAATCAGATTCAAATTCATAATGCTCCTCTTTCTCTAAAGTATCAAGAAGCAGTCTGTCTATCTCTTCTTTTTCTTTTAAAACTAAGTTTTTTGCTAAAATATTTAGTTTATCTATTATTAGTACTTCATTTAAAATAACATGAAGTATATTTTTAAGACGAATTGTATGGTGAGTATAACTATTTAAAAGAGCATCTTTATTTAAAAAATAGTTAACTTTGTCCTCTAAAATTATGTTGTCTTTTAGAGCAATTTTTAAAATATTTTCAAAGGGAAGAAACTCTTCATAGGAAATGAGGTTTATAATATTACTTTCTTGTTCAATATTATAAGAAAATAAGTTTTCTTTAAGTTGATTCCATAGAAGGTAAATCATTCTTTTTAAATGGTTTTTATTGATTGATTTTTTAGGATATAAAAAAATAATAAGTACAAATATATGGTCAAAATTTATATTTAAATTTTTATAAATATTATCCATAAA
Source organism: Arcobacter siniprincipis (SeqCode) (assembly GCF_048571125.1). Lineage (NCBI taxonomy): Bacteria > Pseudomonadati > Campylobacterota > Epsilonproteobacteria > Campylobacterales > Arcobacteraceae > Arcobacter > Arcobacter siniprincipis (SeqCode). The sequence continues at coordinate 1,365,641 of NZ_CP182343.1, forward strand.
ACGATGTGTTAGCTCATATCTATATTTATTTATTATATTATTGTGATTCTTCTCTTTTTTATAAATATCTTCCAAAATATCTTGGGTGCGAATTGGTTTTAGAATTTGAATTGTGATTTTAGAATTTAAAACAATATTTGATTCTATTTCTAACTCTTCTAAAAAGTGTTCTCCAATATTATCCATAAATTTGGAAACCATATCAAGTAAAAAGTTTTTTCCAGTGCGAAGATTTGAATAAGAGATATTAATAGGTACAATCATTGTCTCTTGTTCTTTTATATCTTTACACTCATGTATGAAATATTTGTGTTGAAATTTTTTGAAGTCTTTTATTTTTCTAGTAAAATAATCATTTCTTAATAATTGAGAGTTTAATGCAAAAAAAGCAGAACCTGTGTGTACAACTTGGCAGGTTCCATTTATCTTTACGCAAAAATGATTTTTTTGCTTAGAAATATCCTTTGCTTTTACCATTAATCCTTCTGGAAAAATCAACCAATCTTTACATCCTGTAATTAAATCACCAATAATAGTATTATTTCTAAAAGGCGATGATTTTGGCATTGCTCCAATATCTTCTAAAAAATCTCCAAAATAAGTGTGAAATAAACTATCATCAGCAATAACACCTACTTTTTTATTTGTCAGTTCATATAAAGCATAAGGCACAAGTAAGGCTTCCATTCTTGTAAAATGATTTGCCACAAATATTTTAGGATTGTCTTTTGGAATATTTTCTGCTCCTTTGACCTCTATATTTGCATCAAATATTTTTTCTAAAATATTTAGCAAAATACCACTTGAATTTATAAGCAAATCTTTTTTCATCTTTTTATCTCATTGTTTTGTATGTTCTTGCTTTATACGAATCAACTTCTATGATTGATTGTTTAAGCTTATTTGCTTTTTTTAGTTTTGACAATTCGTCTTTATCAATAATGCCTTTTTCTAAAGCTTCTTCAACCATATTATCTAAAGAGTCTTTTTTAATATCACCATTTTTAATAGCCAATTTAATTTTTATAAATGCTGGTTTTGTTTCATTATTTAACTCAATTGCTTTTTCTAGGATATTTAATCTATCTTTTGCATCACTTGAAACAAATACACTTGAAGTTAACTCTTTTAGATATGTTTCATCTTTTAAGTTATTTACAATCTTTTCATTTAATTTATCTGGTGATTTTACACTCAATGGATTTAATCTTGCTAGTGGTAAGAAAACCTTTAACATAGGAAGATTATATAAAATATTCTCTTTTGCTTTTTGAATCTCTTCAAAGGCATAGTTGCATATATAATTAACTAAATCTTTATCTTCTTCTTTAGGATTATTATCAAACTCCCTAAGAGTTGCAGTTATTAAATACATATATGAAAGCATATCTCCAAATCTAGCAGAGATGTTTTCTCTTTTTTTAAGAGCTGGTCCTAAAAGAGCAAGAGCTGTATTACTCAATAGTGTAAACTCTGAACTTGCCCAAACAAGTTTTTGTTTGTATCTTTTAAAATTTCCTTGTGTTTTTAAGAAAAATCCTCTTGTGAAATAACAAGTAATAGTTTTAGCAAAAGCTTTAACTACAAGTTTTATATGAGAAAAAAATGCTTCATCAAAAGCTTCCACATCATTTTTATTTAAAGCTTGTATCTCTTTATAAATATAAGGGTGTGATTTAATTAATCCTTGTCCAAATTGCATCAAATTTCTAGTAAGAATATTTGCACCTTCAACAGTAATAGAAATAGGAAGAGCAAAATATGCATGGGCTAATAAGTTTTTTTCACCTCTTATAATTCCACTTCCTCCTACTACATCCATAGAATCATTTATCACTTCTCTAAATTTTTCAGTTGCATGGTATTTCATAACAGAGTTTATAACCCCTGGTCTTACTCCATTATCTATTGCATCAAGGGTATAGTTTCTTGAAGCATTTAACATATAAGTAAAGGCTGCAATTTTTGCAATTTTTTCTTCAACACCTTCGAATCTATCAATACTAAGTCCAAATTGTTCTCTAATTTGAGAATATGAAGATACTACTTTTAAAGCAAGTTTACTTCCTCCTAAAGAAACACTTGGAAGTGATATTCCTCTTCCAATAGATAGTGACTCAACAAGCATTTGCCAACCAAGTCCAATACCGTCAATTCCTCCTATAATATCATCTATTTCAATAACTACATCTTTTCCAAATAATGGAGAATTTACAAATGGAATACCAAGTGGGTCATGACGTCTTGAGTTATCTATCCCTTTTAATTTAGAATCAAGTAATCCAAATGTAATACCTAAATCTTTCTTTTCACCTAATATTTGCTCTGGGTCATGAAGTTGAAAAGCAATACCTATAAGAGTTGCTACATTTCCTAAAGTTATATATCTTTTTTCAAAATTTAGTTTAATTTTTATTTTTTTATCTTCATCTTTAAATATAACACCACTTGAAGTAATTGAAGTAGCATCACTCCCTGCATTTGGTTCAGTTAGTCCAAAACAAGGAACTTGTCTACCATTTGCTAAGTCTTCAAGATATTTATCTTTTTGGACTTGTGTTCCATATTTTAAAATCAACTCAGCAGGTCCAAGAGAGTTTGGTACCATAATAGTGATAGCTAATACTTGAGAACGACTAACAAGTTTTTCTATTACATGTGAATGGGCAGTTGCAGAAAATCCTAAACCACCATACTCTTTTGGAATAATCATTCCAAAGAATTTTTTATCTTTTATAAATTTCCAAACATCAGGACGTAAATCTCTATCTTGAAATATTTCCCAATCTGTAGTCATAGAACACAGTTCATTTACTTCATTATCTATAAAGTCTTGCTCTTCTTTTGTAAGTTTTGTAACATACTCTTCTTTTATTCTTTTGAAGTTTATATCTGCTTTAAAATAATCAGATTCAACCCAATTTGTTCCAGCCTGAAGAGCTGCTTCTTCTGTGGCAGATATTTTTGGTAATAAACCTTTTTTCATAATAAACTTAACTAAAGGCGAAGTTATAAGCTTTATTCTATTTTTATGTATTATAAAAGTCACTGCTAAAATAGCAAATATTACCCAAAATAAAATATTAGTATCAAAAAATATTAATGAATATACACCAATAAAACCAAACCATAAAATTAAAGGATATGAAAAGTATCCAAAAATGATAAGTATAAGTACAAAGGCTAAAGCTTCCATAATTCTTCCCCTGTTTTAAAATCTTTATTCTCTTTATTTAATTTTTCTAATAATAAACTTGGTTTAAATCTTTCCCCAAAAACTTTTTCATATTGTTTTAATTCATCTACAATATATGAAATTCCTATGTCATTTGCAAAGGCACAAATTCCACCTTTATATGGAGGAAATCCTGTTCCTGTTATCATAGCAAAATCTATGATTTTTGGATCATTTACAATACCTTCTTCTAAACATCTTGAAGCTTCATTTACCATAATAAACATACAACGCTCAATTATCTCTTTTTGGATAAATTCTTTTCTATTTGTTGGAAGTAGTTTTGTGACCTCTTCATTTATCTCTAAATTTTTTGTGTTATGAAGATAAAAACCTTTTTTGTCTTTTTTACCTAATAATTTTAAGTCTTTATATACTTTTGTAAGTATAGGAGCTACAGTCATACGTGAACCATATGATTCTTGTAATATTGTTGCTACTTTAAAACCTATATCAATACCAACAGTATCTGCTAAAATAAAAGGTCCCATAGGTAAACCAAAATCTTTTAAAATTTTATCTATGGTTTTAATATCTGAACCCTCTTCAAGTATAAAAGCAGCCTCATTTATATATGGAAGTAAAATACGATTGACAATAAATCCTGCACAATCTCCAACTACTATGGGTGTTTTCCCGCAAGTAGTTAATAATTCTATTACTCTATTTATAGTCTTTTTAGAAGTGTGTGATGAAGGGATAACTTCAACAAGTGGCATCATATTTACAGGATTGAAAAAATGTATTCCTAAAAAGTTTTTCTTATTTTTTAGTTCACTTCCAAGTTTTTCTATGGAGATTGAAGAAGTATTTGTTGCAATAATTGCTTCTTTATCAAGAACTTCTTCTAGTTCTTTAAAAGCCTCTTTTTTTGCATTTTCATCTTCAATAATAGCTTCTAGAGCTAGTTGGGTTTGACCTAAACCATTAAATTTATCAGTATAAGAGATTTTATTTAATTTAAAGTCAACTTGATTTTGACTCATAGTTCTTCTTTTTATAGAACTATCATATAGTTTTGAAACGTCTTTTATGATGTCATGGGATTGTTCTATTTTTCTTATTTTAATTCTTACTTCATTTAGAAATTTTGAAAATAACCAAATGATTCCTTTACCCATTACACCATTTCCTAGTACTGCAACATTTGAAATTGGAGTTGGTGTTTTTTCAAAGTTCTTATTTAGTTTTTCAAACATGAAAAATAGCTCTATCATATATTTAGACTCTTTTGTTGCTGCTAATTGTGAAAAAGCTCTAGCTTCTATATCTATACCTTTTTCAAAGCTTTCAGTAAAAGTATTTTGTATAACTTCTAAAGCAGTATAAGGTGCTTTAAAATCTCTATTTACTTTTTTCTCTATTCCTTGTAATGATTTTTTGTAAATGTATGCCCTTGTGAAAGAAAATTTTTCCATAAGATTATTTACAAAAGGTAGTTTTTTCCTTTGAACTTTGTTTTCAAGAACTTTTGTAATAAACTCTTTTAACTTAAACTCTTTTTGTCCATTATCAAATATTTCATCCACAAGACCCATTTTTAATGCTTTTTTAGCATCATGGTTTTTACCCGTTAAAATCATCTCAAGGGCAGTTATAAGCCCTACAAGTTTTGGAGCTCTTTGTGTTCCCCCAAGACCTGGGAAAAATCCAAGTTTTATCTCAGGAAAGGCTAATTTTGTTTTTTCATTTGTAGTAGCAACTCTATATTTACAACATAAAGCAAGTTCTAAACCTCCACCCATACAAGCTCCATTAATATATGCTATTGTTGGTATACTTAAGGCTTCTAGTTTAGTTAAGATATTATCACCTTTTGTGATTTGCTCATAAACTTCTTCTTCTGTGCTCATAGCCTCTATCTCTTTAATATCAGCACCTGCAATAAAGATAGTAGGTTTTGCACTATCAATAACAAGAACTTTTATTTTACTATTTTGTTTTATCTCATCTAAGGCATTGTCTAGTTCACTTAATACTTCAAAAGATAGTTTATTTGCCTTTGTGTTTTTTAAATCAAAGGTTAGTGTTGCAATATCATTATTTATTTCTAAATTTAAATTATTCATTTTATACCTCCACTAAAAAACTTGCACCTTGCCCACCACCAACACAAAGTGTAGCAAGACCAGTTTTTAGGCCTTTTCTTTTAAGTTCTTTTATTGTGTGAAGCACAATTCTAGCTCCACTCATACCAACTGGATGACCAATGGCAATTGCTCCTCCATTTACATTTAATATCTCTTCATTTATTTCACCAAGAGGCTCAGAGTTAAACTCTTTTTTACAAAAACTTTTTGATTTAAAAGCTTCAAGATTTGCAATAACTTGCGCGGCAAAAGCTTCATTTAGTTCTATTAAATCTATATCTTTTAGACTGACACCTGTTTTATCAAATAGTTTTTTTGTGGCAAAAACTGGACCCAAGCCCATTCTATTGGCATCAAGACCAGCATAAGCATAATCTTTTATAAAACCTATTGGCTCAAGACCCAACTCTTTTGCTTTTGATTCAGAGCATAATATCATCATACAAGCACCATCTGAAACTTGAGATGAGTTTCCAGCTGTTACAGTTCCACTTGTTCTATCAAAAATAGGACGAAGTTTTTTTAAAGCATCAATATTTTGATTAAATCTAATTCCCTCATCATCCAAGATTGAAGAATCTTTTGTCATAATAGGGTGTATTTCATCTTTTAAAATTTCACTTTCTATTGCTTTTTGTGCTTTTAAGTGTGATTGTAATGAATATTCATCTTGGGCTTGGCGACTTATTTTAAACTCATTTGCAAGATTCTCAGCAGTAATTCCCATGATTTTCCCAGAAATAGGGTCTGTTAATCCAGAAATTAATCCAATAGTGGGTTTTAAAAAACTAAGCCGAAAACTTGTAAGTAGTTTTAGTTTTTCAGATGTACTTTTTGCATAGGTAAATTTTGTCATAAAATCTTTAAATTGGTTTGAAAAGAGTAGGGGAATATTACTCATGGATTCAACTCCCCCGGCCAGATATATTTCCCCTTGATTTGTGTATATTTTTTCAATTGAGCTTGATAGGGCTTGCATCCCTGAGGCACAATTTCTATGAACAGTATATGCAATGGTTTTTTTTGGAAAACCAGCTCTCATAGCTAAAACTCTTGCTATATTTGCTGCATTTGCTGGTTGGGCAACATTTCCAATAATAACTTCATCAAAGTCATCGTAGGATATATTATTTCTAAGAACTAACTCTTTTGCAATAATTGCACCTAAGCTATCAGCACTTACATTATTTAATTTCCCATTTGCTTTTGCTACTGGGCTTCTTAATCCATCAATTATCGCTATTCTTTCACGCATTTTAAGCTCCTAATACATACTTTGAATTTCTTCTTTATATTTATTTTCAATTGCTTCTCTACAAACTTTCATTGAAGGGGTTAATTCTCCACCTTCTATTGTGGCTTGTTTTGTTATTAGTTTATATTTTATAATCATTTCCCATTTATTTACTTTTTTATTCAATTTATCTATATGGTTTTGTATAGATTTTTGAATTCTACTTTGGTTAAAATACTCCTCTATAGTTAAGTTACTTGATTTTCCATGTTGAGCATATCGTTCATGGTCAACAAAGAGTAAGGCTGTAGTATATTTTTTATTGCTTGATATTAAAACTGCAAACTCTATATATTTGTTTTTAGAAAGTTCTTGTTCAATTGGAATTGCATTTACATACTCTCCTGTAGAGGTTTTAAATATATCTTTTTTTCTACTTTTAATATAAATATATCCATCTTCATCAATTGAAGCAACATCTCCTGTATGAAGCCAACCATTTTCATCAATAGTTTTTTTAGTTAGGTCTTCATTATTTAAATATCCTTTCATCAAAGAAGGACCTTTTACTAGAAGTTCATCTTTTTCAATCTTAACTTCTGCCGTTGGCATCGCTTTACCTGATGTTCCCACACGATTTGCCCCAGGATAATTTGTAGAAATAACAGGGGAAAACTCAGTCATACCATATCCTTGATATAGTGGAACTCCAATATTTAAGAAAAATTGATAGATATTTTTTTCTAAAGGAGCACCTCCTGAAACTAACCACTTAATTCTTCCACCAAATATTTCTCTAAATTTAGAATAAACAAGTTTATCAAAAAATTTAAATAAGATTGAGTCTTTATTTATATTCTCTTTTAGTGCATAGTGAAAGGCAAAAGAAGCAATTAGTTTACTAAAAAATGGTTTGTCAGATATATTTGTTTTTATCTTGTAATATATTTTCTCTAAAAGTCTTGGTACTACAGTCATCATTGTTGGACGGACAGTTTTCATCAAAGTTGCTACGTTTGTAATATCATCTATAAAGTAAATAGAAACACCCCTTGAGATATAGTAACTCATAACAGCTCTTTCAAAAATATGAGCAAGGGGAAGTATTGATAAGATGACTTCTTTTTTATCTAATTGAATTAATTCATTTATATCTTTTACTTGGGAGATAATATTTTTATGGCTTAAAATAACACCCTTTGGATTACCTGTATTTCCACTTGTATAAACAATAGAAAAAATATCATCTTCTTTTGGTTTATGCTCTACATATTCAAGTCTATTACAAATCTCTTTTCCCATGACTATTATTTCATCTAAATTGTAATAGTTTTTCTCTTTTATACAAAAATTATGGGTGATGAAAATAATCTCTTCTTTTATGTCATTTATTCTATTTATATCATCTATAAAGATATATTTACATTTTGAATCTTTAAGTTCAAAGTTTAGATTTTTTGTTGAGATGTTGGCAAATATTGGAACAGATATTGCTCCTAGTTGTTGAAGTGCAAAATCAAATATCAACCAAAAAGGAGAAGACTTTGCAAAAACAGCAACCATTGTGCCTTTTTTTATACCCAAGTTTTGTAAAGCAGCACATAAGCAAATCACTTTTTCTTTGAATTGTAATACTGATATTGATTCATATTTATTATTTGCATTTATGAAGTTTAATAAAGTAGGATTATCATAAGTAGTTGTTAGATAGTCAAACATTTCATTGTAAGTAGAAAATCTATATGAATTCATGTCATAATCCTTAACTAATATAACAATATTGTATCATTATAACAAAAAAATAACAGAAATGTTTTAATTAATAATTATATTTAAGAAGAATATAACATTTATACTTAAAATCAAAAATTAAGTTTATATTGTACAAAAATTGTACAATATAAGAATGAAAGCACAAAACATAGACAAATGGCAAAAAATCAATAGAAAAAAATCACTAAGAAATAAAAGTAAAAATATTGTTAAAAGGCCTATATAGAGTATTTTAAGCTAGATGAAAGTTTTTTTTGTAACTTATATATACACAAATTAAACTTGTACAATTCATATCAAGAATTGTACATTAATACGCTTGGGTATATGCTATAATCAATTACAAATTAATTAGGAGAGATATATGAGTTTAATCGCTGATTATAAAGCACATACGCAAGAGAGACTTAATGAAGGTGGTCTTCCTCCATTGGCATTGACTGCTGATCAAACGGCACAATTGGTTGAACTATTAAAAGCAAATACTGTAGAAGATTCAGATTACGCATTAGATATGTTTAAAAATAAAATTAACCCAGGTGTAGATGATGCTGCATATGTAAAGGCTGCATTTTTAAATGATGTAGTGCAAGGGAATGTTACCTGTTCTGTTATTTCTAAGATTGAAGCAATTGAAATTTTAGGGACAATGATGGGTGGGTTTAATGTCCTTCCGTTAGTTGATGCATTAAAAGTAGAAGAAACTGCAGCAGATGCAGCAAAACAATTAAAAAATACAATTTTAGTATATGATTCATTCAATGATGTAAAAGATTTAGCAGATGCTGGAAACAATTATGCTAAAGAGATTATTGAATCTTGGGCAAATGGTGAATGGTTTACAAACAAACCAGCATTAGAAGAAGAAATTACTTTAACAGTTTATAAAATTCCTGGTGAAACAAATACAGATGATTTATCTCCTGCAACTGTAGCATTTACAAGAGCTGATATTCCATTACATGCAACTGCAATGTTACAATCAAGAATGGAAAAACCATTAGAAAAAATGGTTGAACTTAAAGAAAAAGGTTTCCCTTTAGCATACGTTGGTGATGTTGTTGGAACTGGAAGTTCTAGAAAATCAGGTATTAACTCTGTTCAATGGCATATGGGTAGAGATATTCCAGGTGTTCCTAATAAAAGAACAGGTGGAGTTGTTATTGGTTCTATTATCGCTCCTATTTTCTTCAACACAGCAGAAGATTCAGGGTGTTTACCAATTCAAGCAGATGTAGATGCACTAGAAACTGGTGATGTTATTACTGTAAAACCTTATGCAGGACAAATATTAAAAGAGGGAAAAGTTGTTTCTGAATTTACTTTATCTCCAAATACATTAACAGATGAAATGAGAGCAGGTGGAAGAATTCCATTAATTATTGGTAAAGGATTAACTGCAAAAGCTAGAGAAGCTTTAGGTTTAGAAGCTTCTGATTTATTCATTACTGCATCTCAACCAGCAGCTTCAACTAATGGTTATACTCAAGCTCAAAAAATGGTAGGAAGAGCGTGTGGTATGGAAGGTGTTAAACCTGGTATGTATGTTGAGCCAATTTGTACAACTGTTGGATCACAAGATACTACAGGACCTATGACAAGAGATGAGATTAAAGAACTTGCTGCACTATCTTTTGGTGCTGATATGGTTATGCAATCATTCTGTCATACTGCTGCTTATCCAAAACCATCAGATATTAATTTACAACATACACTTCCTGAATTTATTACTTCAAGAGCGGGTGTTACTTTAAGACCAGGTGATGGTGTTATTCACTCATGGTTAAATAGATTATGTTTACCAGATACAGTTGGTACTGGTGGAGATTCTCATACAAGATTCCCAATTGGTATTTCATTCCCAGCTGGTTCTGGTCTTGTTGCATTTGCAGGGGTTACTGGTATGATGCCTTTAACTATGCCTGAATCTGTACATGTTAAATTTACTGGTGAATTACAACCAGGAATTACTTTAAGAGATTTAGTTAATGCTATTCCTTACCAAGCTATTAAAGATGGTTTATTAACAGTTGAGAAAAAAGGTAAGAAAAATATTTTTGCAGGTAATGTAATTGAAATTTCTGGTCTTCCACAACTTAAAGTTGAACAAGCATTTGAACTTTCAGATGCAGCAGCAGAAAGAAGTGCAGCAGCTTGTTCTATTCAATTGGATAAAGAACCAATTATTGAATACTTATCTTCAAATATCGCTTTAATTGAAAAAATGATTGAAGAGGGTTACCAAGATGCTAGAACTTTACAAAGAAGAGCTGATAAAATGAAAGAATGGATTGCTAATCCTGAATTAATCACTCCAGATGAAGATGCAGAGTATTTAGCAACTATTGAAATCAATTTAAATGAAATCACTGAGCCATTATTAGCTTGTCCTAATGATCCAGATGATGTTGATACTTTAACAAACATTTTAGCTGATCCAAAAAGACCAACTGAAAAAATTGATGAAGTATTTGTTGGTTCTTGTATGACAAATATTGGATTATTTAGAGCTTTAGGTGAAGTACTTAAAGGTGAAGGTCCAGTTCCTGCAAAACTTTGGGTTGCACCACCAACAAAAATGGATCAACAACAATTAACTGAAGAGGGTTATTACTCAATATTTGGAGCAGCTGGTGCTAGACTTGAAATACCAGGATGTTCATTATGTATGGGTAACCAAGCAAATGTTGGTCAAGGTGCAGTTGTATTTAGTACATCTACTAGAAACTTTGATAACAGACTGGGTAAAGATTCTAAAGTTTATTTAGGTTCTGCAGAAGTTGCAGCATTAGCAGCACTTTTAGGAAGACTTCCAACAAAAGAAGAATACCTTGATATGGTTCCTAAAAAAATCACTCCTGAAAAAAGAGATGATATTTATAAATACTTAAATTTCCACTTATTATCAGGTGATGAGTTAACTAACTTAGTTCACTCTTAATAGAAAGACAAAGAGGTTTTACCTCTTTGCTTTTTTTATTTCTTCTTTCAATTCTATCAAAGACTTAAAACTCATAAAATCAAAATCAAGTGTATTAGATGGTAATTTATTACCAGAATTTATCCAACCAGCAGATATATTTGCATTTTTTGCCCCTAAAATATCAGTTTCAAAAGTATCACCAATCATTAGAGTCTCGCACTTTTGCTTATCAAACTTTGATAATATAGTATCAAAACCATAAGGACTTGGTTTACCTATAACTTGAACCATTTTTTTAGTATACTCTTCAATTATATCAATCAAAACTCCACACTCTAACTCAAAGCCATCTTTTAGGGGAATTAGTTTATCTGGATTGGCTGCTATTATTTGTGTATTTTCACTTATTAAATTAATGGTATTTGATATATCTTTTAATGTAATGTTATTTTCCATTCCAAGTATTACTATATCGGGATTTTTATCATTTCTTTTATATTTCTCATATAGATTTTCTTGTAACTGTTTACTTCCTAGAACATAAATATTATCTAGCTTATTTTCAAATAAATAGTGTTCAATTAGTTTTGTTGTAGTGAAAATATTTTTTTCACTTACATCAACACCACAAGTTAAAAGTTTCTCTTTATATCTGTGAATTTTATAATTAGAGTTGTTAGTAAAAAAACAGTATTGAATATTTTCTTTATTCAAATAATCAATTATCTCTTTTGTACCCTCTAAACTTTGGTCTTGCCTATAAAATACCCCATCTAAATCAAATATAATAAAAGTAATATTTTTTAAAGCTTCGTACATTATTTTATTCCTGTATGTAAAAATGAATTAACAAACTGTTTTTGAAAAATTAAGAATGCTAATAATAAAGGTGCAACCGATATCAAAGTTGCTGCTGATATTGTAGACCATTGAACTCCTGATTCAGGAGCTGCAAAAATTGCAAGTCCTACGGTTAATGGTTTGACATTATTTGAATTTGCAATAATAAGTGGCCATAAAAAATTATTCCAATGATATGAAACAGATACTAAAGCATAAGCTAAATATGTAGATTTTGAAAGTGGAATATAAACTCTAAACAAAATACCAAGTTGAGAACAACCTTCCATTTTAGCGGCTTCATCAAGCTCATTTGGTATAGTTTTAAATGTTTGTCTTAAAAGAAATATTCCAAAAGCTGAAGCAATATAAGGTAATGCCATTCCCCATGTTGTATCTACTAAATTAAAATATGAAATAGTTTTATAATTTTCTAAAATCAAATTTTCTGGCATAATCATTAGTTGCATGAGTACTAGAAAAAAAGCAACATTTTTCCCATAAAATTCAAATTTTGCAAAAGCATATGCAGCAAGGGTACATAATATCATTTGACCTATTAATATAATTGTAACTAAAGTAAATGTATTTATCAAATAGTGTAAAAATGGTGCCTGATTCCAAGCATCATAAAAACTTTGAACACTTAAAGGTGCAAATAAATCAAAATTTGCAGAGTATTGTTCCGTATGAAAAGCAGCCCAAAAAGTATAAAATAAGGGAAGTATCCATATAAGGGCTAAAGTATAAGTTGATATCTTTTGTAATAATTTCATGTTTCTACTTGTAGTGAATTTTTTTCTCAATTAATCCAAATTGAATTAATGAAATAATGATTAAAATTGAAAGTAACACAATAGTAAGTGTTGCTGCATATGAATAATCAAAAAATGAAAAGGCAACATCATAAATATAATATAGTAATAAATTTGAAGCATTGTCTGGACCACCTTTTGTGAGTATAAATAGATGGTCAATCATCTTAAATGAGTTAATCAAAGCATTGATCATAACAAAAAAGGTTGTTGGCATCAAAAGAGGAAAAGTAACCTTTGTAAATGTTATCCAAGGTGATGAGCCTTCTATTTTGGAAGCCTCATATAACTCTTTTGGTATACTTTGAAGAGCTGCTAAATAAAATATCATAAAAAATCCAGCTTCTTTCCATACAGTCATAACTATAGTTGAACCTAAAACTAAATCTCTATCTCCTAAAAAATTGTATTCATTAAATCCAAAGTAGTGAAGAACTTGATTTATTAAACCAATCTCTGGGGCATAAAAAAATAGCCAAATATTTGCAACTGCAACCATAGGTAAAATTGTAGGAGTAAAATATGCAAGTCTTACAATTGATCTAGCTTTTATTTTTTCTTGAACAAAAATTGCCATTGCTAAAGATATCATAATTGATAAGGGAACTGTTGTTAGTGAAAAATAAAGTGTATTTTTCAGCGTTTGTATAAATATTGGATCATGAATCATATACTCATAATTATCAAGCCCAATAAATCTTTTGGGCTTGAGTACTGTTTGATTAGAAAAAAATGAATTAATAAATGTTGTTACAGTTGGATAATGAGTAAATGCAACAATTAAAATAAATCCTGGTAATAATAATAACCAACCGTAAACATGTCTCATAATTTTCCTTATTTATAATCTCTTAATAATCTTTTAGCTTGGTTTTGTGCATCATTTAATGCATCTTTAGCACTTTTTTTATCTGTTAATACAGCTTGAATAGAGTCGTCTAATATTTTTCTAACTCTTCCTGTTTGATAAGTAGATAATTCAGCAGTTGCAAAATCTAATTGATCTCTTGCTACTTTTGCAGGAGGGAACTCTTCTACATATTTTTTTAGAGCAGGTGTTTCATAAGCAGCTTTTGAAATACCAATATATCCCGTACCAATTGACCATTTTGCAGAGTTTTCTGGGCTAGTCATAAATTTAATAAGTTTTAAAGATGCCTCTTTTTGTTTTGCTGTAGTATTTTTAAAAATGTAAAAGTTTCCTCCACCTGTTGGAGTTCCTCTCATCTCTTTTGCAGGAAGCATAGCTACTCCAAAATCGAATTTTGCATTCTTTTTAACAGCAGTTAAATTACCAGTTGAGTGCCACATCATAGCAGTCTTACCACTTAAGAAATTTTTTCTAAGTGTTCCCCATTCAATTGTACCTTCTGGCATAATTTTATATTTACTTGATAAATCTTTCCAGTATTGTAATGCCTCAATAACTTTTGGATTATTGAAATAAGTTTTTGTTCCTTCACCATTCATAAGAACTTCACCATTTTCTTTAGCAAGTGCTCCAAACATCCAATATGGATAACCAGTTGAAGGAATCATTAATCCCCATTGTTTATCATTTGTAAGTTTTTTACCCATTGAAACCATTTCATCCCAATTTTTTGGTGGTTTGTTTGGATCTAAACCTGCTTTTTTAAATGCATCTTTGTTATAATACATTACAATGGTAGAACGTTGAAAAGGGATACCCCAAACTTTCCCTAGAGTTGTACCATTTTCCATTAAAGCTGGATAAAAGCTTTTTAGCCATTTTTTATCTTTTTGTGATTTTGCAAGGTCAGTAAAAGAGACAATGGCATCTTGCTCAATTAAGTCGTAAATATCAATTGAGAACATTACGGCTAATTGGGCAGGTTCTCCAGCTTTTAAGGCTGCAAGTGATTTTATTCTTGCATCATTATAATTACCGGCATATATTGCTTTTACAACAATATCTGGATTTTGTTTTTCAAAGTCATCAACCATAGAATCAACTATTTTTGTTAATGGACCACCTACTGATACAGGATAATACATTGTTAGTTTTGTTTTATCTGCATTTGCACTAGTTATCAAACTTGCACCTATAACACTATACATAGCAACTTTTTTCATAAGTTTTAACATTTTATTTCCTATTATTAAAAATACTATTTAAGATAAGATTTCTCTTCTCTCACCAAAAGAATCAAAAAAATTAATCTTTGATTCCTGCCAATTTACCCAAACCCTATCTCCAGATTGATAGTTGTTTTTCTTATCACTTCTTACTAAAATTGGTTTTTCTAAATCATTTTTTAATGTTTGAATGCCTAATATTGTGTCAGAACCATGATAGTCTTGAAAAACAACTTTTGCTTCTATACCTTGATCTTTTTCTACAAAGAAAATATCTTCAGGTCTTATACCAAAGTAATTTGTTTTATTGGAAATACGGTTTGAGTAAGTAGATTTAAACTCTTGGTCATCTATATAGATTTGTGTACCTTCTTTTTTTACTTTTATTATGTTCATAGGTGGAGTTCCTATAAACTTGCCCACAAAAGTAGAAGCAACATTTTCATACAATTCTTGTGGTGTTCCTTGTTGTTCTATTTCTCCTTTATTTAATAAAATAATATGGTCAGCCATACTCATAGCTTCTGTTTGGTCATGGGTTACATATAAAACTGTCATTTTTAGTTGTTGCTGTAGTTTTTTTATCTCTATTCTCATCTCATTTCTTAATTTTGCATCAAGATTTGATAGGGGTTCATCCATAAGGCATATTTTATTTTTTGCTACAAAGGCACGAGCTAATGCAACTCGTTGTTTTTGACCACCTGATAATTGTGAGGGCTTATTATCCAATAATCCTTCAAGACCTACAAGTTTTACAACTTTATTTAATCTTTTTTCTTGGGTTTGCTTAGGTACTTTTCTCACCTTTAATCCAAAAAGAATATTTTCTTTTACACTTAAGTGAGGGAATAAAGCATAAGATTGAAATACCATAGAGATACCTCTTTTAGAAGATTGTAGTTTTGATACATCTTTCCCATCTATTAAAATTTCTCCTGAAGTAATTTCTTCAAGTCCTGCAATCATTCTTAAAGTCGTAGATTTTCCACATCCTGAGGGTCCTAATAAAACTGTAAAACTCTCCTCTTTTATTGTAAAGTTTAGATTTTCTATAATTATTTTTTCTTCATATTTTTTTGTTATATTTTTTAATTGTATTGATGACATTAAATATTTCCTCTATTCTTTTTCATAATTTATCTCTACACTATTTTTTTCTAATAATTTACATATATTTTTAGGAGGTTTTTTATCACAAAAGATAGAATTAACATTTGATATATTTCCACTTCTTATGTAAGCATTTCTTTCAAATTTAGAGTAATCAGCTACTAAAAATACTTTCTTGCTAGATTTACTTATTGCTTCTCTAGCTTGGCACTCTTCTTGTGTAAAATCAAGAAGTGAACCATTCTCTTCAATTGCTCCAACTCCATATATACCAAAATCAACACTGTATGAACTGAAAAATTTTTCAATATCATTTCCTACAATATCCCTATGTTTATTTCTTAATAATCCTCCATGAAGGGTTACTTCAAAAGAGGAATTTTCACAACATACAAGAGCAACATTCAGATTATTTGTAAAGATCTTTAGATTTTTGTGATTGATTAACTCTTTTGCAATTATTTCAGGAGTTGTACCAATTGAGAAAAATAAAGAAGAGTTGTTTGGAATTTGTTTAGCAATTAATCTTGCAATGATTTTTTTTTCATCATAATGAATTATTTTTCTATTATCATATGATATATTATCTTTTTGAAGTGCCATTTCAACACCACCATATATTCTTCTTAAAAGTCCTTCTTCACATAAAAAATTTATATCTTTTCTAATAGATTGTACAGATACAGAAAAAATCTTGCTTAATTTTTCTACTGTTGCAGATTTTTCTTGTCTTACTTTTTCTAAAATATAGGCTTGTCTCTCTTTTGGTTTCATTATAAGCTTTCGTTTATATAGTTTAAAATCTTTCGTTCGAAAGAAATTACGGAAGTATAAATACAAATTATTACATTGTGATTACAAAGAAAAGAGTTTTGATTCTTATGTTTAGATTTAATTATTAGAATATGGTGAATATTCATTTATTATTAACATAGATTTTAATATTATATATCATTATTAAATTAAGGTAAAAAATTATGTCTGTAAAAGAAGAGAAAAAAAATAGTATTATTAGAAATTCGTTGATACTATTCGCTAAAAAAGGTTTTTATAATACAACTATTCCAGATATAGCAAAAGCTATGAGTATGAGTGTTGGTAATATGTATAATTACTTTTCCTCAAAAGAAGAATTAGCAAAAGTTGCTATAAAATATTCTACAAATATTATGGCAGATGATTTGAGAAAAATCAATAATATGGATATTACTTCAAAAGAAAAACTTTATTTATTTATTAAAAACTATTTGAAAAATGTAAAAAATTCACCTGAAGTAATAAATTACTTTTTAAGAGTTTATTTATCAAATAGAGAAGTATTTAAAGAAGGGTGTGAGGGGTTTTTGTGTGTAGGTGAATTTGTAACTGAAGTTATGATTTTACTTGATGATGGTGCACAAAAAAAAGAGTTTAGAGAACAAGAATTTTTCCCAGCATTTGGTATGCTAATGGGAAGTTTAGGTGGATTTGCATTTATGAGTGGAGAAAATGTATTAGAAAAAGATTTACTTGAATATTCTGATTCTATTGCTGAAAATATTTATAGAGCACTAAAATATGATGAAAATGCATAAAACAGCTTTACCAAAAGTTGTTTGGCTTCAAGGTATTACTTGCAATGGTAATACCCACTCTTTTTTATCTGCAAATTCATCAAGATTTGAACAATTTAATAATAATTTTGATTTGATTTATCATCCAAGTTTAACTGTTGATACTACTCTTGATGAGATTTTAGAATCAAAAGATAGAATTGATTATTTGTTAGTTGAAGGTGCAATAACAAATGATGAATTCTATTTTTCTATTTCAAGTAAAAGTTTGGCAAAAGTATTGAATGCACTTGTTTTAAAATCAAATTTTTTAATTGCTGTTGGCTCATGTGCTTCTTATGGTGGGATACATGCAAAGTTTGAACAAAATAGTAAAACTGGTGGATTAAAAGATTATATTTCTGCTGAAAATCAAGCTTTACTTTCCCATGAAATTATAAACCTTACTGGTTGTCCTGTACATCCAGAATGGATATTACAAACTCTTTTCACACTAAAGTTTAGTGGTTCAATTACCCTTGATAATAAATCAAGACCAATAGAGATGTATGGAGGTCTTGCTCATCATGGTTGTACTAGAAATGAATATTTTGAGTGGAAAGTAGAAGCTAAAAGTTTTGGATTAAAAGAGGGCTGTTTATTTTATAATGAAGGGTGTCGTGGACCTATGACCCACTCAAATTGTAATAAGATTTTATGGAACGATGTTAGTAGTAAAACAAGGGTTGGTATGCCCTGTATTGGTTGTACAGAATATGATTTTCCTAGACTTAATATGTTTGAAACTAAAAAACATATAGGTATACCTTTTGAGCCACCACTTGGGATTCCTAAAAGAGCATATTTATCAATTTCAGGTGTTGCTAAAACATTTACGATTCCTAGATTAAACCAAAAATTAAATCACTTTTATGAAAGTAAAAATAATGAAAACAGTTAATATTGTTGAGCGAATTGAGGGTGAAGCAAAACTTAATTTAACATGGAAAGATAAGAAAGTAAGTGATGCATCAATTGACTTTTTAAATTTTAGAGGTTTTGAATATATTTTAGAGAATAAGCCTATTTTAGATGCTTTAGTTTACACTCCAAGAATTTGTGGAATATGTGGACAAGCTCACCTTTTAGCAACTGTTAATGCAATAGAAAATTTATACAAAAATTCTGGTAATGAATTATATATTACTAACAAAGCTAAAATACTTAGGGAATTAGGACTTATTATTGAAATAATTGATTCTCATATCAAATGGTTTTATATGTTTATTATGCCAGATGTTATTGAAATATCTAAAAAACAATATGATGGATATACTCCTTTAAAAGGAGAAAAATGGTTAGGAGCACAAAAAGGTGCTAGTGAAATAATAAAGGCACTAGCAATTTATGCAGGACAATGGCCTCATACATCTTACATGCTTCCTGGTGGAGTTGTAAGTGATCCAACGCTATTAGATATTGTAACTTGCGAAAACTATATTGATCAAACAATAAAGTATTTTGAAAAAGATATAGCAGGAATAAGTATTGATAATTATTTGTCTTTAAATAGTTTTGAAGAACTGACTTCACTATCTTCATCTTTACGAGATTTTATTAATATCTCTTTTGAAACAAAACTAGAGCAAGTGGGAAAGGCACACAATAGACATTTAGTTTTATCAGACATGATAGATGTAAAACCTGGACTTTATAATAAAAAGATATCTAATAATATTGATTTAGCAAAGATAAAAGAGAGTGAAGAATATACTTTTAATATAAATAAAAAAGATAATAAAAAAGCTCATACATGGTCTAAAAGTGTTCAATATAATAAACATTTTTATGAAGTAGGGCCCTTATCAAGAGCTGTTATAAATGAAAGAGAGTTTATAACAAACTTACATAATAAGTATGATGATTCAACATTTACAAGAGTAATGTCAAGGGTTGATGAAATAGCACATCTTTTAATCTACAGTAAAAAACTTATAAAACAAATAGATATAAGTGAAGAGTCATATATTAAACCAAAAGTTGATTTAAAAAGTTTAGAAAACATAACTGCAACTTCTACTGTTGAAGCATGTAGAGGTTCACTTGTTCATACGCTTAGTGTAAATAAAGGGCTTATTACAAAATATGATGTAATTACACCTACAGTTTGGAATTTAGGTCCAAAAAATAACATAGAATTAGGCGTTGCACAAAATGCAATTATAGGCTCAAAATCACTAAATGAAGCAAAAATTATATTAAGATCATTTGATGTATGTTCTGTCTGTACAACACATTAATGAATGTTTATTCAAAAAAGTAGAGTAGTTTTGTAACAAACTTTAAAAATTGTTAAAATTCTCAATACTTATGTATTCTTAGAACTAAAGTAAAATTAAGTGCCGACTTTTCGTATTATTTGAATTGGTTATAATAATAAAGCATAATTGTATTAATAGAAATGCTACTTTATTGCTATTCTAGACCTATTCCTTGGATATTGAATTAAGTCTTAATTAAGTTACCAAAAGTTAAATTACGATAATAAATGAATATTCATTTTTAATTTAAGGAGAACAAATGGCTTACGATTCTCAAGAGATGGTTAAAAAAGTTTTTAATCAAAACTCTGCAAGGGTGGATACGAATAAAGGTGAAGAGTTTTACAATAATCTGTTTGAAAAAACAAAAGCTAGATTAAGTAAACTTAGAAAACAACCAGCTCTTAAAGATATCGATATTATTGATATAGTTGAGAGTGAAGGCGTAAATAGAAGAGATTTTATGAAGTGGGCAAGTGCAACAACTGCAACACTTATGTTACCTCCTATGTTTACTCCTTTAGTGGCAGAAGCTGCTGAACTTATGAATAGACTTCCTGTAATTTGGATTGAATTACAAGACTGTGCTGGAAATTCAGAGGCATTATTAAGATCTTCAACACCTACTGTTGATGATTTGATTTTTGATGTATTATCATTGGAATTTCATGAAACTATTATGGCGGCATCTGGTCATCAAGCTGATGCTCAACTTGAAGATGCAATTGAACACTTCAAAGGTAAATATTTATTATTTGTAGAAGGTGCAATTCCTACAGCTATGAATGGTCAATATGGGACTATTGGAGCTTCAGGTGAGACTTTCCAAGAACACTTGATGAGACTATCAAAAGATGCAGCAGCTGTGGTTGCTGTTGGTTCATGTGCTACTTTTGGTGGTATTCCAGCTGCTGCTCCAAATCCAACAGGTGCAGTTGGTGTTATGGATTTAGTTAAAGGTAAACCTGTAATTAATATTCCTGCCTGTCCCGCAAACCCTGCAAATATGGTTGGGGTTGTACTTCATTATGTGTTAACAGGCCAAGTTCCAGAACTTGATTCATTACTTAGACCAAAATTTGCATTTGGATATAGAATTCATGATAATTGTGAAAGAAGAGCACATTTTGATGCAGGTGAATATGTAGAAGAGTGGGGTGATGAAGGTGCTAAAAATAACTGGTGTCTATACAAAATGGGATGTAAAGGTCCAATGACATTTAATAATTGTTCAATTATAAGATACAATGATGGAGCAAACTGGCCAATTGGTGTTGGAAGAGGGTGTATTGGATGTTCTGAACCTGATTTCTGGGATAAGTATGCATATGAAAGACCTATGGCCGATGCACATATAAAAGCTCCAACAGGTGGAGTTGAAAAAACTGTTGATGAATTTGGATTAGGCTTGTTAACAGCAACTACAATAGGTATAGGAGTTCATGCAATTGCTTCAGCAGTTGTTGGTAAAAGATCAGTAAATAATGGCGAAAGTGAGGAGGCATAATGAGCAAGCATATCGTAATAGATCCTATTACAAGAATTGAAGGACACTTAAGAATTGAAGCAGTAATTGATGAAAACAATGTAGTTACTGATGCATATAGTTCTTCAACAATGTTTAGGGGAATAGAAGAGATTCTAAAGGGAAGAGATCCAAGAGACTGTGGACTTTTGGCAATGAGAATTTGTGGTGTTTGTACTGGTACTCATTACCAAAGAAGTATTGAAGCAGTTGAGCATGCATTTAAAGTAACTATTCCTAAAAATGCAAGATTAGTACGTAATATGATGCAAGGTGCTTTATACATCCATGACCATGTTGTACATTTTTATCATCTTCATGCACTTGATTGGGTTGATATTACAAAAGCACTTGAAGCTGATCCCAAAAAAGCAGTTGAAGAAGCACAAAAATGGGCGAAACTTTCAGGTCAAAGACCTTGGAATGCAAGTGAAGATGTATTTGCTGAAGTTCAAGAAAGAGTTACAAAATATGTAAAACAAGGAAGACTTGGTGTATTTGGTAATGCTTATTGGGGAAGCAAAGCTTATAAACTAACTCCTGAGCAAAACCTAATAGGTCTTTCTCATTATTTAGATGCATTAGAGTTACAAAGAGAGATTGCAAAAGCACAAGCTATTTTTGGAGGTAAAAATCCTCATCCCCAATCAATTGTTGTAGGTGGTGTTACTTGTGTTCAAGATATTAAAAATCCAGCTAGAATAGCAGAATTTAAAGATATTATTCAAAAAGCACAAAAATTTTCTAAACAAGCATATCTTCCTGATGTTTATATGGCAGGAACTATGTATGCTGATGAAGCCCTTGATGGAACAGGTGGTGGTTTAGGTAACTATATGTCTTATGGTGATTTCAATTTAGATGATACATCTTTTTATGAAGCTGCTAAACTTTTCCCTTCTGGAATAGTTATGAATAAAGATTTATCAAAAGTTTATGACTTAGACCAAACAAAAATATCAGAAGATGTGACTCACTCTTGGTATGAAGGTAAAACAAATTTACACCCATATGAAGGTGAAACAAAACCAAACTATACAGGTTTTAAAGAGAAAAAAGATGGTATTGCATATTTAGATATTAAAAATAAATATTCTTGGATTAAATCACCTTTATACAATGACAATAGAATGGAAGTTGGACCACTAGCTAGAATGATAGTAGGGGTTGCAAAAGGTGATGAAAGAATTAGTAAATATGTTACAACATTCTTAAAAAATGGAAACTTACCAACAAAAGTTTTATTTTCAACTGTAGGAAGAACAGCTGCAAGAGCAATTGAGACAGAAATGATGTGTGATGTTGTAATTGAATGGGCAGATGAATTAGCTAAAAATGCAGCAGGTGGTGATTTATCTACTTGGACTGAATTTGATTTTGATAAAGTATCTAAAGATGCTCAAGGTTTTGGTATGGCTGAAGCTCCAAGAGGTGCTTTAGGACATTGGATTAAAATTAAAGATGGAAAAGTTTTAAATTATCAAGCAGTTGTTCCTTCAACATGGAATGCAGCACCAAAAGATTATAAAAACAGAATGGGTGCTTATGAAGCTTCTTTAGTAGGTACTAAAGTTGTAGACCCTGATATGCCACTAGAGATTTTACGAACTATTCATAGTTTTGATCCTTGTATTGCATGTGCTGTGCATATTATTGATACTAATGGAAAAGAATTAGGTGTATATAAAATAGATCCAACAGGTGTTTGCCGTGCGTAATTTTAAAAGGGTTGAAAGAATGACTCCAGTCATGCGAATAATACATTGGACAAATGCTATTTGTATGATTGTTGCAGTTGCAACCGGGCTTTATATAGGTCATCCATATTATCAAACATTTATTGCAGATCCAGCTGTTGATAAATATGTTATGGCATGGAATAGATGGGGACACTTTATTGTGGCAATTATTTTTGATGTAACAGCTATCTTGATTGGTTATTTATATCTTTTTTCTAGATTTGAAAAACCGTATAGAAAGATTTTACCAACAAAGAAAAACTTTATAGAATTTTGTGAAGTTTTTTTTAACCTTATAACTTTTAATAGAAGAAAAAAGTTTGATTCAACATATAGTGATAGTTATAATATTATGTTTTTTACACTTTTTCATATATTATTAGTATTTATGCTTTTAACTGGACTTCAAATGTATGTTCATGGTTTAGCATCAGGGCAAAGTTCTATTGGAGCATGGTGGCCATGGCTTTTACATTTTTCAACTGATTGGACACTTTGGGTGTTTGGTGGAAATATGGGAGTTAGAATTGCTCATCATACAGCTATGTATCTTTTATTGATGTGGGTTTTATCACATATTTATTACCAAATTTGGAGAACAATTTTTTGGAGAGAAGGGGATATAAATATTGTATTTGGTGGAACAAAATTCATAAATGATGAAGTTAACTCGAAAAATCTAGATAAATAGAAGTTATGAGCTATGCTCATAACTTTTATCACTTATATAATAATATATCCACAAGTAAAAGTTATTTTGTTTTTGAATGTATTAAATAAATGTGAAGGTTATATATGAAGAATATAGTAATAGGAGTGGGGAACTTACTTTTTAAAGATGAGGGAGTAGGTATTTTAGCTGCTAAATATTTAGATGAAAATTATAAATTTGAAGGTGATATAGAGATTATTGATGGGGGAACTTTAGGTTTTAAATTGATGACTTATTTTCAAGAGTATGATAATGTTATTATTTTAGATACTGTCTCTATTGAAGATAAAGTAGGGGATATTTATAGACTTCCTTCTGATGTTTTGTTGGGGCTTGGTCAGTATAGAAAAACAGCCCATGAAGTTGAAATTGTAGAGATGTTAGAGATATGTTCTGTATTAGATAAACATGCAGAAGTAACAATAATTGGTATTATTCCTGAAGATATTGTTAGTGTTCAAATTGGACTTACAAAAACTATTGAAGATAAGTTTATAGGATTAATAAATCAGGCTCTTACTGATATTGAAAACTTAGGAATAAAAGTAGAAAAGAATGAAGAACAAAAATCTATTTCTCAAATTTGTAAAGGAATCTTGGGATCATATAACGATGAATATGATGAACGAATACCAAATGAAGAGGATACTACAAGATGAAACTATTTTACAAAATAGAATTTAACAGTACAAACTTATATTATAAACATATTTTAGAAAATCTAATAGAAGAGTATGACATCAATGCAAATGTGAAACAATACATCGGTTTTATTTTAATAACATGCAATGATAGTGAAGAAAAAATTGAAGGCTTTTTCAAATATTTAGGTGAAACCTTACCTTTATCAGTATTTTTAAAAAATTCATATGTTGTTAATGATTTTGATGAATCCATAGAAGAGATTGAAGATAAAAATATACTTCAAAATGTCCTTACTTTTACTAATAAAGATATTAAAAATATAATAAACGAAAATACAAATATTGATTTTTCAAATGATATTAAAAGAATAAAAGAGGGAAAGATTTCTAAAATAGAAACACACAATGGGCTTAAGAATATATTTTTGCCTTCAAAAGCTTTAAGAGAAGAGTTTGAATCTAAAAATTGTGAAGTAAAACTTTTCATTTGTAACATAAATAAATTATCAGAATTATTTTCTTTGAATCAAAAGGACTTACAACTTCTTTGTTCTATTGAAAGACCTTTAGTAAAATTAAAATTCAATATTTTAGAAAATAAAGAAAAAGAGTATTCAAAAAGTAATTTTATATATGCAAAATTGCCAGATGATAAAGAGACTATACTTTTTGCAAATGCTTTACAAAAAGAAGGCATTGATTATTTACTTTATGTAAAAGAAGAGAGTTTACAAGATGGGCTAAAAGTTACTTATTTTAATAATGACAATATAATTATAAATGGTGAAAAATCTCTGTTCCCAAAATATGATTATAATTTAAATAAAAAGTATAATAATTCAAAGGAATTTTTTGATGATAATGGGGGAGTTATAAAAGCTACACTTGCAACAAATAATAAGAGAATAAAACCAAGTGTATCTATTTATTTTTCATATAATAGTGATAATAGTTCTATTTCATTAAATATTCCTGGAAAAGGACTGCGAGATATTATTACAATTCCAAATATTATTTATGATATTAATAATGCGATGGAAGAGATATCTTTAATTGATGAAAATACAGCTAGATTGATAACAAATTATAAAAATAAATTTTCACAAAATTTTAATAAAGAATTCAAAAATAAAGATGTAAATGGATTTGAAGCAATCTTAAATCTCACATCTTATGTACTTGGATTAGGTGATTATTTAGATTTTGAAAATGCTGCTTTTAATTGTAATGTTAAAAGTGGACTTCAAATTGATATGAAATTAATAAAAATCGAAGGAATAAATTATTTAGACTATAGACGGATTATTCAAAGCATAATGAGTTATAAAATGGCAGATGTGACAAATGAAATATTGGCTTATTCTTTCTATGAGAGTTTAAGTGAATTTATTGTTAATCAAGTAGAAGCTCTTAAAAAAGAGTTAAGTTTTGATGATATTATTTTATGTGGAAATATGTTTTCAAATTCTCTTCTTTTAGAAAAGTCTTATAAAACTTTTACTAAAACATTTAATACAATTATTCCAAAAGAGTATTCCTTGGATAAAGAGTTTTAAAAAATTATTTTCTCAAAAGTACCAATAAGTAACATATGACCAAAATAATTTTATAAAACTAAATTTTATTATAAAGTTAAGATTAAGTTAAGATTTTTACTTGTAATATTCCCTTAGATGAACAGTCGTTCATTAAAATAATAAAGATTTAAAGTTAAAAACCAACTTCTTTTAGAAGCTGGTTTTTTTATTATTTTAGAAGTGAATAGTTATTCATTTAATTTATATATGCCAACCACATTTTGGGTTGGTTTTTTTATACAAAAAATAATGAATAACTATTCATTATTTCAACTTTATTAATAAAAGGATTAATTTTGGATATGTCAAAATTATTTAACAAATTATCAAAAAGATTAGAGAACTTAGAAAAACTTCCTAAATTAGATGATAATAAATCAATCCCTGATGTTTTAATAGAAAAAGGGATTAATCGTAGAGATTTTATGAAATGGGCAAGTGCAATGACTGCAATGCTAGCTCTTCCTGGGTCATTTTCACCATTAGTTGCAAAAGCAGCAGAATTAAGTGATAGATTACCAATTATATGGCTTCATATGGCTGAGTGTACAGGATGCTCTGAATCACTGTTAAGAACAGATGCTCCTACAATCGATTCATTGATTTTTGATTATATATCTTTAGAATACCATGAAACACTTATGGCAGCAGCTGGTTGGCAGGCTGAACATAATTTGGAAGAGGCAATAAGAAGATATAAAGGTCAATATATATTGATGGTTGAAGGTGGAATCCCCCATGGAGAAAGTGCACACTTTTTGACTATTGGTGGACATGGAAAAACTGGTGAAGAGAATGCACAAGCTGCCTGTGAAGATGCAGCTGCAATTTTTGCTATTGGTACATGTTCATCTTTTGGTGGAGTGCAAGCTGCTATTCCTAATCCAACTGGTGCAGTAGGACTTTCAAAAATTACAAATAAACCAGTAATTAATGTACCGGGTTGTCCTCCTAGTGAGAAAAATATTGTAGGTACTCTGATGCATTATATTTTATATGGAAGCTTACCTGCACTTGATGCTTATAATAGACCAAAATGGGCTTATGGAATGCGTATTCATGACTTATGTGAGAGAAGAGGTCATTTTGATGCTGGTGAGTTTGTAGAAGAGTTTGGAGATGAAGGTGCTAAAAAAGGTTATTGTTTGTATAAAGTAGGATGTAAAGGTCCTTATACTTTCAATAACTGTTCTAAAAATAAGTTTAATTCACATATGTCTTGGCCAATACAAGCAGGTCATGGATGTATTGGTTGTAGTGAACCAGATTTTTGGGATACTATGGGGCCATTTGAAGAACCAGTTGCAGATAAACTTTATAACACAGTTTTTGGTGGAGGTGGTGCTGATGCAACTGCTGATAAGATAGGTATTGGATTATTAAGTGTTACAGCAGTTGGTATCGCAGCGCATGCAGTTATAGCAAATTTTAAAAATCCAAAAAGTGATGATGAGGAATAACAATGTCAAATAAAAGAATAATAGTAGATCCAATTACTAGAATTGAAGGACACTTAAGAATAGAAGTTGAAATTGATGAAAATAATGTTATAAAAAATGCTTTTGCTTCATCTACTCTATGGAGAGGTTTAGAAACAATAGTTAAAAATAGAGATCCAAGAGATGCTGGATTTTTGATGCAAAGAATCTGTGGAGTATGTACTTTTTCACATTATAGAGCTGGTATTGAAGCAGTAGAAGATGCCCTTAATATTACTCCTCCTTTAAATGCAAAACTAACTAGAAGTTTGATGAATCAAGCATTATTTATGCATGATCATTTAGTACATTTTTATCATTTACATGGTTTAGATTGGGTTGATATTACATCTGCATTAAAAGCGGATCCTGCAAAAGCTAGTAAAGAGGCTTTTAAATATACAAAGTATCCAATTGCAACTGGTGAAAATGATTTAGTAAAAGTAAAAGATAGAGTAAAAGAATTTGCTGCAAGAGGTGAACTTGGACCATTTGCCAATGCATATTGGGGACATGAAACTTTTAGATTAACTCCTGAACAAAACCTAATAGCTTTAAGTCACTATTTAAAAGCTTTAGAAGTTCAAAGAACTGCTGCTCAACTTATGGCAATGTTTGGAGGAAAGCAACCACATCCTCAAAGTTTAACAGTAGGTGGGGTTACTTGTGTAATGGATTTATTAGATCCTTCAAGAATGGCAGAATATTTAACAAAATACAAAGAAGTTTCAAATTTCATTGAACATGCTTATTGTGCTGATATTTTAATGGCAGGACAAGCTTATGCAAAAGAGCCAAGTGTTACTGCAAAAGCTGGAACTATGAATTTTATGTCTCATAAAGAAATGCAACTAAATAGAACTGAATTTCTTTTTGACACAGGAATTATTTTAAATGGTGATTTATCAAAAGTTCATCCTATAAATGAAGACTTAATTACAGAAGAAGCAACACACTCTTGGTATAAAGATGATGAGCCTTTACATCCTTATGATGGAAAAACAAATCCAAATTATACAGGTATGAGTGAAGCCATGACAATAGGAGCTGAAGGAAAAGAAGTTCACTCTAAAGTTATTGATGAAAAGGGTAAATATTCTTGGATAAAATCACCTAGATATGATGGAAAAGCTATGGAAGTTGGACCTTTAGCTTCTGTTTTAGTTTCATATGCAAGTGGAAATAAAAGAATAGTTAAAATAGTAGATGAATTTTTAGAACAAACAGGACTTCCAACGGAAGCTTTATTTACTACTTTGGGAAGAACAGCGGCAAGAGCTTTACAAGTAAAAGCTATCATTGAAAATGGATTAGAAACATTTGACACTTTAATTGAAAATTTAAAAGTTGATCAAGAAACATATACTACTTATAAAATCGATAAAGATAAAGAGTACAAAGGTAGATTTATAGGTGATGTTCCAAGAGGAATGTTAAGCCATTGGATAAGAATCAAAAATGGCGTAGTTGAAAACTATCAAGCTGTTGTTCCTTCAACTTGGAATGCTGGACCTGAGGATTCAACTGGGTTAAAAGGCCCTTATGAATCAAATCTTATTGGATTAAAAGTAAAAGATATAACACAACCTTTAGAGATTATTCGTGTAATTCATAGCTTTGATCCATGTATTGCTTGTGCTGTTCATGTTATGGATACAAAAGGCAATGAACTAGGAAGTTATAAAGTTGATCCAACTTATGGCACTTCGTGTTAAAGGCTAAAAAATGATTGAAAGAAAATATGAGTTTTCCGGTGTTTTAAGATTAAATCACTGGATTAGAGTAGTTACTTTATTAATATTAGTTGTGACAGGTTTTTACCTTGCAAAACCTTTTTTAACACCATATATTACTGATGAACCAGTAAATTTCATGAATGCATTGTGGAGATTCTGGCACTTGGTTTTTGGATTTGTATTAATTGCAACAACAATATTTAAAGTATATTTATTTATTTTTGATAGACAAAGTAGAAATGAAAGAGTTTCCTTTTTTGATTTTATTAGTCCAAGAGTATGGATTAAACAAATTAAATATTATATGTTAATTGGTACTCATCCAGAAGGAAAAGGTATATATAATCCTTTGCAGTTTATTGCATATTTTATGATATTTATGACTCTGTTTTTAGTATCTCTAACAGGATTAATATTATATATACATGTTTATCATGATGGATTAGCTGGATTACTTTTCCCACTACTGCGACCAATAGAAGTACTTATGGGTGGATTGGCTAATGTAAGAGAATTGCATCACCTTACAATGTGGATATTTTTGATATTTATTCCTATTCATATTTATATGGCAGTGTTTAATTCTGTGTATGGTAAAAGTGGTTCTATGGACACTATTTTTAGTGGATATAGTTGGCATAAAAAACATGAAAAAAAAGAGAGTAAAGCAAAAAAATGAATATTTTAATATTAGGAATAGGAAATATTCTTTTTCAAGATGAAGGGATAGGTGCACATTTTGTGCACTATTTAGATGAAAAATATACTTTTAAATCTAAAAAATCAAAGGTTACAATCATAGATGGTGGAACTTTGGCTCAAAGATTGATCCCCGAAATTATAAAATATGATGAAGTAATTATAATTGATTGTATCGATGCAAATAATGCAAGTGCAGGTGATGTTTATTTTTTTGATTATAATGCTATTCCAAATTGTGTTAATTGGCAAGGAAGTGCCCATGAAGTTGAGATGCTTCAAACACTTAAAATGATAGATATGAATCAAGACTTACCCTTTACTAAAATACTTGGAGTTATTCCAAAAAGAGTCGCAGATGATACTACTTTTGAATTAAGTGAAGAGATTCAATCTTCAATTATAACTATGGAAAATAGTGTTAGAAATCATTTAAAACTATTTGATGTAGAAATGTGTGTCAAAAAAGCTGATACATATATTACAAATATTGCAGAGATAAGTTATAAAAGGGATATCCTAAATGGTCCTTATTTATAAGTTTGAATACTTTTCAAATAATTTTACACTTATACATAATATAAAAGCATGCCTAAAAGATTTTGAAATTAATTATAAAATTTCAAAAGCTAATAATCACATAAATTTATTTGTTGAAAGTACAAAAGAGATACTAGACGAATTTTCTAAGATTTTATCAACATTTCTTCCAATGTCTATTTTTCTAAAAAATGTCGAAGTTGAAAGTGTTGATAAATTTCCTACTTTTCCAGATATTAATCATTTGGACTGTTCTGTTTTAACTTTTTGTACTAAATGCTTAAAAGCAGTTGAAGAAAAAGGTAATAAAAACTATTATGATCCTTTTATTTTTTGTGAAGATTGTGGGCAAGATTTAGAGGCAAAAGCTTTAATTTTATTTGATGGAAAAAAAGAGATAAAAAAATCAAATTATATTGAGTATTTTGAATATACCTCTAAACTTATAAATGATGGGAAAAGAGTTAAAATAAAAACTTTAAGTGGTGAGTTCGTTTTTTCAAAACTAGAAGCTATAGATAAAAATAAAAAAGATAAGATAAAGTTATTATGTACAAATTTAAATAATATCTCAGATGTTCTTATTGCATCTAAGCAAGAGATAATAGCCCTAGCATCTATTGAAAAGCCAAGAATAAATTTAAAAATAAATGAAGTCTTTAAATCTAAAAAAATTTTGATAAATGAAAATATTGATGTTAGATATGCAAGTGACATGATTTTGTATTTATTATGTTTGGAGTTAGAGAAATATAATATTAACTTTTTGGCATATTGGAAGAGTGATACTTTTGATTCATCTTTAACTTTTATTAGTAGTACTTTATATAAAAAGATTGAGATTCCTAAAATCTCTATTTTAGATAATGGACAAGTAATAGTTTTAAAATCAAAAAATTATGATAAAAGTTTAGATGATGTATATAAAGAGTTTGATGAAAAAAATAAGTCACAATTTATGGTTTTGTTAAGTGAAAATTATTTATTTGATAAAACTATTTTAAATACCTATGCAAGTACAAAACATGAAGATGGCTTGACACTTTATTCTACAAAAATAGATGGGATGATAGATATATTTAAATATGAATTACCAATTAGTATGAGTGAATTATTTGATGAAATAAAAAAAGATACTAATGGTGCAAAACTTATTTTAAATTATGAAAAGTCTTTTCCAGATATTTATAAAACGGCACTTAGTTTTGATTTGTCTTCTATAAATGAAAACTCTGTTTATAGTATATGGAAAATTGTATCAGTAATTTTAGGTTTTGAAGTGGATTTATTAACTGGTGCACATAATGCTTTGGGTGATAAAGGTCCTAGAATAGATTATAAATTAGATGAAAGTGATAAAATATATAAAAGAAGATTTAATATTTATAAATTAATACAAAGTGGTATAAGTTATAAACTAGCTGGAACAAATGATAATCTAATATGTTTAGGATATATTGAGAGTTTTGCCCATTTTGTATCTTCTTGTGTTGATATGGTAAATGATGAAATGAAACTTGATGGAATAAGTCTTTGTGGAGACTTATTTGCTAATAAACTTATTTCTTCTTTTGTACATAAAAGCATTACAAAAAATTATAAAATATATTATAATAAGGACTTTCCTATACAAATTGATTAAAGAGAGTGAATGAGTAAGTTTATAATTGAAGTTCAAGGTATTGTTCAAGGTGTTGGATTTCGTCCATTTGTATATAATCTTGCCCTAAAACTCAATCTAAATGGATATGTTAACAATGATGATAAAGGTGTAAACATCTTACTTCAAGGTAAGAAGAATAGTATTGATACTTTTTTAAATGAACTAAAAAATAACCCTCCTATTTTGTCAAAGATAGATAATATTTCCATACTAGAAGATACTTCTTTAGATGACTTTGAAGACTTTAAAATTATTCAAAGTGCTAATCAAAACAATAAATCTACTTTAGTTTCACCTGATATTGCCATATGTGATGATTGTATAAAAGATATTGAAAATATTGAAAATAGAAGATACAAATATGCTTTTACAAATTGTACAAATTGTGGTCCTAGATACTCTATAATTAATACTGTGCCTTATGATAGAATCAATACTTCTATGAATGATTTTGTTATGTGCGAAGAGTGTAAAGAAGAATATGAAGACCCAACAAACAGACGCTACCATGCTCAACCAATTTGTTGCCCTAACTGTGGACCACAAATAAAATTATATGATAATTTCAAAAATGAAATAAGTAATAATGATAGTATTAAAGAAATAGCTCAAAAAATAAATTCTGGATTTATAGTTGCTATAAAAGGAATAGGGGGCTTTCATATAATCTGCGATGCAACAAATGAAAATGCAGTTAAAAAACTAAGAGAAAAAAAGAATCGCCCATCAAAACCTTTTGCTGTAATGTTTAAAAATATAGATGAAATAAAAAAATATACAAATATTTCAAATAAAGAAGAAAAGACAATTCTTTGCAAAGAAAAACCAATTGTAATAGTAAATAAAAATTCTAATTGCAAAATTAGTGAACTAATAGCTCCTAATATAGATAGACTTGGTGTTTTTTTGCCATATACTCCTTTGCATATTTTACTTTTTGAATATCTTAATAATCCAATAATAGCCACAAGTGCAAACTTGAAAGATGAACCAATAATAAAAGATGTAAAAGATATTTTTAGTAAATTGTCTAATGTGGTTGATTATGTATTAGATTTCAATAGGGACATAATAAATGCCTGTGATGACTCTATAGTGCAAGTTATAAATGATGAGATTCAAATATTAAGACTAGCAAGGGGATATGCTCCATTTTCATATAAGACTAGTAACAAGTTTAATAAAAATACTTTAGCTATTGGTGCTAATCAAAAAAGTTCTATTTCTTTAGGTTTTAATAATAATATGATTTCTTCAGCATATATTGGAGATATGAATTCTATTGTTTCTATGGAATATTTTAAAAGAAGTGTAAGTACCTTTGAAAAGTTTTATGACTTTAAAACACAATTAATTGTTTGTGACAAACACCCCGCTTATGAAACAACAAAGTGGGCGATGAATCAAGGCAAAGAGATAAAACAAATTCAACATCACTATGCACATGCATTAGCCACTATGGCTGAATATGATTTAGATGAAGATGTTTTAGCTTTTGTATTTGATGGAACAGGATATGGAGATGATGGTAATATCTGGGGTGGAGAAGTCTTTATTTCAAATAGAAGCTCATATAAAAGAATCAATCATTTAAAATATTTTAAACTCCTAGGTGGAGAAAAAGCAGTAAAAGAGCCAAGACGGATTGCCTTGTCTTTGTTGTTTGATAATTTTACCATTGAAGAAGTTTTAACTTTAGATAATGCTTGTGTAAACTCTTTTACTAAAAATGAGATTGAATTACTATACAAAATGTGGCAAAAAAATCTAAATACTCCACTTACTAGTTCTTTTGGAAGAGTATTTGATGCCATAGCTTCATTTTCTAATATTTTACAATTACAAACATATGAAGGTGAAACAGGGCTTCAAATAGAAAAAGAGTATGATGAAAATTTAAATGAATCATACTCTTATGAAATAATAAATACTCAAATTGATTTATCAAAAGCAATATTAGAAATACTAAAAGATAAAGATAAAAAAGTTATTTGTTCAAAGTTTATAAATATGATTGTAAATATCATAAGTGAAATATCTTTAGAAAATAAGAACTTAAAAATTGTCTTAGCAGGTGGAGTTTTTCAAAATAAAACACTATTAGAACAATTATCTAAAAAATTAAAAAGAAAGTTTTATTTTTCTAAAACTATTCCTTTAAATGATCAAGGAATTTCCTTTGGTCAACTATACTTCCAAAACTAATTCTTTAAACATAAACCAATAAAATTTTTATTCTAAAATCACTAATTAACTATCAATTTAAGATTAAATTAATTTATTATATAAAAAATAAAGTATTAATTTAAATATATTGGAATAATATTATTGAAAATAATTAATTATTTTTTAGTTTTAAATAGTAATTTAGGAGTAGATTATGAGTATCAAAAATAAAATTGTTGGATCTTTTGTTATTTTAATTATTTTGTCAGTATTATCAAGTATTTATGTTTCCTCAAATATAAAAAGCATAAAAGATAACTTTTTAAATCTTTGTTATAAAGAATTTGCAGGGATTGTTGTATTATTAGAAGGAGATAGGGATTCTTATCAATCAAATATTTCATTGTTACAGATTATGAATTTAAAAGATGGCATTGAAATCAAGAATAAAATTGATGAAGGAGTAAATGGAAATCTGTTGCAAGTAAAAGAAAGATTTGATAAGTTTAGAAATCTTTTGGGCAATGAAATAGAAGAACAAAAATTTAATCAATTTGAAGATTTATATGATAAAACAAAAATCAATACTGATAAATTAATTCAATTAGTAAATTTAAATAAAATTGAAGAGGCAAAGGATTTTTATTTTCAGTTATATATACCTACTTATGAAAAAATGAGAACATTACTTGATGCTTTTTCTACAGAAGTGTATACAATCATAAAGAAAAATGAGGAATATACTTCTAGTTTAATCTCTTCTTCTCTTTTTATTTTTATTACTATAACAAGTACAATTATCTTTACAACAATTTTCTTATCATTTTTATTAAGAAGAAATATTGATAAATCAATAAGTAGTTTTGAAGATGGTTTATTAAATTTCTTTAAATTTTTAAATAGGGAAAGTAATGATGCAATATTGATTAGTGAAAAGGGGAAAGATGAATTTTCACAAATGGCTAAAGTAGTAAATAAAAATATCGAATTGACTAAAAAAGGTGTTATAGAAGATAGAAAATTAATCGATGAAACTATTGCTGTACTTTCAGAATTTGAACAAGGGGATTTATGTCAAAGACTAGATATAAATGTTTCTAATCCCGCATTAATGCAATTAAAAGATGTATTGAATAAAATGGCTGAGAATCTTGAAAGCAATGTTGATAAAATACTTAATATTATAGAAGAGTACTCCGCATATAATTATCTTAATAAAGTTTCAACAAAAGACTTAAAAGAACATATTCTAAAATTGGCAAATGGAATTAACTCTCTTGGTGATTCTGCAACAAGCATGCTAATCGAAAATAAAAGTACAGGATTAAGATTAGGACAGAGTTCAGATATATTATTAAAAAATGTTGATAAATTAAATAAAAGTACAACAACCGCTGCAAGTTCATTAGAAGAGACAGCCGCAGCAATAGAAGAGATTACAAGTAATGTTAGAAATAATACTGAAAATATTGCAAAAATGGCAAGTTTTTCAAATAATGTAACAGATTCCGTAAATAAAGGTGAAAATTTAGCAAATGAAACAACAAAAGCAGTAGAGGAAATAAATGCAGAAGTTACAGCTATAAGTGAAGCAATTACTGTGATTGATCAAATAGCATTTCAAACAAATATATTATCATTAAATGCAGCAGTAGAAGCAGCAACAGCCGGAGAAGCAGGGAAAGGATTTGCTGTAGTTGCAGGGGAAGTAAGAAATCTAGCATCAAGAAGTGCAGAAGCTGCAAAAGAGATAAAAAATTTAGTTGAAAAAGCTACCATAAAAGCAAATCAAGGAAAAAATATTGCGGCAGAAATGATAAATGGATATAAAAATTTAAATGATAATGTTTATAAAACAATAAATTTAATTTCAGACATAAAAAATGCTTCTAATGAACAATTATTAGGAATAGAGCAAATAAATGATGCTGTCTCACAACTTGATAGACAAACACAAGAAAATGCTATGGTAGCAGCAGAAACAGATCATGTGGCAATGGTAACTGATGAAATAGCAAAATTAATTATTAGTGACACCCAATCAAAAAATTTTCTTGGAAAAGATAATGTAAAAGCAAAGGTTATTGGTAAAAAAGATACATCAAGTAATAATTCAAAAAGTGTAAAAATTAAAGAAATAAAAAAAGTAAATGAAGATAAAGATAGTTGGGAAAGTTTTTAAAAGACTAGCCAAAGCTAGTCTTTTTTAGAATTATCTTTATCACAAGTTGTATTTATTTTTAAAGGACAATATAATGGGCACCATCCAATGAGTGCTGTACCTAATGGAATCAATCCAATTACACCTAACCAACTATTTGTCATAAAACCATATGCTATAATGGCTACTCCTACAATAATTCTAACTATCTTGTCTATTTTGCCTATATTTTTGTTCATACAATTCCTTTAAATATTAGTTTTACTAATGATACTATAAATATAATATATTTGTATGAAAAGAAATTAAATAATATAAAATTAGATTTACTTATAATTATGCTAATGCTAGTTTTTTGATTTTTCTTTCAATAAAAAACAAACCAAATGGAATAATTGAGTATATAAAAAGTTCTATTGTTAATCGTATATTCCAATTATATTTTTTCATTGATTCATATAATAATATTAAAAATATAATGAATAAAATTCCATGTGTCATACCTATAATTTTTACTGGATAAGGATTCTCAGCGATATATTTTATAGGCATTGCTATAAAAAGTAATGTCAAATAAGATAATCCTTCTATTATTGAAATAATTCTAAATCTATACAAAGCTGTTTTAATCATTTTTGTTCCTTTATTTTGACAAATATTAACTAATTTGCTTTAACCTAAAATTAATAAAATTGGCTATAATCTATAATTAAATTAATAGAGGAATTTTAATGGATAAAAGATTACATGAAATTATGGCACAGTGTGCAATTATTCATGAAACTAATATAAAAACAAATATAATAGATGATTTAGACAAAATAGAAGAGAATTTAAGTGAAGGTGATAGTGATGTAAAAGATCATTATTTATCACTTTTGATGCAATATTATTTTCAAAAGAATAAATTAGAACAGTTAAAACAGTTACTTTTAGAAGGCTATAAATTTGATATGAGATTTATTGATGTAGTTGAAGCCTTTTGTCATTTAAAAGACGATGAAGATAATGTTATTGAATTTTTAGGAGATAATGTTGTAATGCTAAAAGATAGTATTACAGACAATGATTTAAAAAAGATGTATGATTATTATCAATCGAATTTAGAGTATAAAAACTTTATAGATGAATCTTTAGATCTTATTAAAAAAAATAGATATGTATGTGCTCAAGCATATAAGAGTAAAGAAGAGTTTGCAAAGTTCTTTTTAAATGAAGATTTACTTGAATCACTTAAAAGAGATATGCCTTTTATCTTAAAATAAGAGTTTAATCTTTGAAATATAAATCTTTCAAAATACTTATTTGCTTATTTTGCAAGTAGTTAAATTTGAATTCACACTCTTTTAAGTAATAAAAGAAATTTTTTTCATCAACTCCTTTGTATTTTTTCAAGTTTTCTTCTAGATATTTCCAAAAGATACTTAAAGGAGTTTTATAAGAGTTTATAGAGTAGAGTTTATGCCATTTTAAATAATACTCATAATCTTTTGTACTACTCTCAATACTATGTTTAGGTAGCTTTGGCATAAGAAGGGTATATATTTTTTTACTTGAATAAAAACCAATAATATTAATAGCATCAAAAAGTGAGCGATTTTTTTTATTATGTTCTCTTGTTGTAAAGTAATAATACTCTTGATAAGAGCTATTATCTTTTATACTATTATTATACTCTTCATCCAAAAAGTTTGCTATAAGTCTTCTAAAAAGCATATATCTATTTTGAACAGTTCTATAGTTTAGCTCTAATATTTGTGCTGTTTTATTTGCATTTATGTTATTGCAAAAATAGTTTATTATAGTTATATCTGTTTCTAATTTTTTTAATGAGAATTTTCTTTTGCAAGATTTACATTTTTTATAGTTATCTTGTAAGTTATAGAGTAAGTGATGATTACAAAAAGGGCAATTAGTTAAATTCATAAAAAATTATAGCTAAAATAGAATTTATATAAATTGATAAGTAAAAAAGCATATAATCAATAAAATTAAATTATGGAGAGATTTATGAATAATACTGCAAAAATATTATGGGCAAGTGATAATAAAGAGACAGCATTAAGTATGGTATGTTTATATGCACATAATGCAAAACTAAAAGGTTGGATTGAAAATGTTCAGGTTTTAGTTTGGGGAGCTTCTCAAAAACTTATAAGTGAAGATAAAGAAGTACAAGAGAAAGTAAAAGCAATGATAGCTGATGGTGTAGAAGTAATTGCTTGTCAAAAATGTTCTGAAGATTTGGGTGTAAAAGATGAATTACAAGCTTGTAATATGCAAGTTTATTACACAGGTGAATTATTAAGCTCTTGGATTAAAAGTGGAGAGAGTATTATCTCTGTATAACTTTTTTTATAATTACTACTAATAGAACAATTACAAATAGTGAAGCACCTATTATAGAGAAGAACTTTTGTATTTCAAAAATAGCAACTAATGGGTGAAAAACTATAGGTGAAAGAAACTGTCCTAAAAAAATAGATGAAGTGAAGTATCCTGAACTTTTGACTCTTTTTTTAGGATTTGTTTTACTTAACATCCATGCAACTGCATTTGTCATCATAAATCCACCAGAAAAACCCAATATTGGTGCTGATATAAAAAAGAAATGAACATTTGTTATTATTCCTACTAAACTTAGACCAAAAGCGATAAGTGCTAATCCTATGATATAAATAGTAGAGTATGAATATATCTTTTTTAATTTTGAAAAGACAATAGCCCCTAAAGCATTAAAAAAGAATGCAGTAGCAATTATAGTCCCAGCATAAGAACCACTTACTTTAAATTTTTCTATAAGTAAAAAAGGAAATTGAGTTGGTAAAATAAAAAATAAAAGCATATAAAAAAAAGCAAGAAAATATACAAATAAAATATTTTTACTTATGTTTACAGTCTCATCTTCTTGCATATCTTCTATTTTTATCTCTTTTATATTTTTTAGAACAAAAGGTATTAGAAGTATTCCAATAAAATAAATGCCAAAAGGAAATCTCCAATTCATATCAGATAACATTCCTCCCCCGACGACAAAAAAGACTCCACCTAAAGCCATAAATGCACTTTGATAAGCCATGAATTGATGTCTTTCTTCTTCTTTAAAATAATCTCCAACAAGAGATGTTGAAACAATCATCAAAGTAGCAACACATAATCCAAACAATGCCCGTGATGCTAAAAGTGTCTCTATGCTATCAAGATATAATCCAGCTGTTCCAAAAAATGAAAAGAAAAAAAGTGCTATAAGAACTGATTTCTTTTTTCCAAATCTAAAAATAATATGTCCTAAAACGGGAGCTAATAGTGCAATAGCAAGGGAAGGTAGAGTAAGCATCAATCTTGAATAAAATTCTATATTAGCTGTATGTTTAAAATACTCTTTTAAGTGTGGCAAAGATGTAACTATGGCTACATTTGACATGACAGTTGTCATTGCCAATAAAAGAAGAGTAAGGAGGGTAAATTTGTTTATATTTTTCATTTGTGGCAGTGTATCATCATTTAAATTAAAAATTTAATTGTTTATGGAGTAAAAATTGCATAATATTATAATATAAGAGTATGATGCTCGTATAAATAAATAAAAGGTGAATATAATGAAAATAGCAATTCCCGTAAAAGACGATAAATTAAGTTTCTTTAGCAATGCAGGACATACTCCAAAGTTTGCAATATATGATTTAAGTGGAACAGGGATGTTCCGTTCTTTTAATTTAAACTCTGTAATAAATAACCCAAGAAGTGACCTAGACCATGACCATCCAGAAGAAGAGCATGCTTGTGATCATGCACATGATGATGAAGAGCATATAGCACAACATGCCAAAATGGGTGTAACACTTAACGGTTGTGATTATGTTGTAGTTAAAAAAGCTTGTAAAAATACAGCTAAATCTTTTACTTCACAAGGTATAAAGATAGTTAAGTACAATGGTGAATCACTAGATGTAAATGATATATTAAAAGAGACATCTGCGAACTTTGCGTAATAAATGCTTTTTTAGTTCTAAAAGTACATAAGAAAATAAAATTTTAGTTTGGTTTTATATTACTTGCATTACACTACAGTAAATGAACAAGTATTCATAAACTAAACTAAAAGGCAAAACATGTGTAAAGATTGCGGTTGTAGTATAACAGACCATCATCATCACGACCATGAGCATAGCCATTCTCATGATAGTCACTCTCATCAAGCGGCACACGAAACACTTCATCATAATCCACAGTTAAATGATTCAAAAACAATCTCAGTAATCAAAAAAATTCTTGATAAAAATGATCATGAAGCAGCTCACAATAGAGCTCACTTTGAAGAAAACAAAGTATTAGGTATAAACCTTATGTCAAGTCCAGGAAGTGGTAAAACAACACTATTGGAAAAGTTTGCTGATATGGTTGATTTTAAATTTGCAGTTGTAGAAGGCGATTTAGAAACATCAAGGGATGCAGATAGACTAACAGCTAAAGGTATAAAAGCAGTTCAAATACAAACAGGAAGTGCTTGTCACTTAGATGCTTTTATGGTACACAAAGGATTACATGATATTCCATTAGATGATATAGATGTTTGTTTTGTGGAAAATGTAGGAAACCTTGTATGTCCAGCATCATATGATGTGGGAACTCATTTAAATATAGTATTAGTATCAGTTCCAGAAGGTGAAGACAAAATAGAAAAATATCCTGTGATGTTTAGATGTGCTGATTTAATACTTATCACTAAAACAGATTTACTACCATACTTTGAATATGATATTCAAAAAGAAAAAGAGTATGCAAGAAAACTAAATCCAAGTGTTGATATATTAGAAGTATCAACGAAAGATGAAGAGAGTATTAAAAAAGTAATAGAGTGGATAAATTTTAAGAGAAGTATGAGAAAATAAAATGTGCCTATCAATACCATCAAAAATAAAAAGTATAAACAAAGAGACTAATACTTGTGTAGTAGATACTATGGGAGTAGAGCGAAGTGCAAGTTTAGACTTAATAGACCAAGAGGTTGTTATTGGAGATTATGTACTTATTCATATAGGTTTTGCTATGAATAAAATAGATGAAGAAGATGCTTTGGCGTCACTTGAAGTTTATAAAGAGATAATAGAAAAGATGGAAGAACAAGATAGACTGCGAGAAATTGAAAATGCAGAAAATTGTCCTTCTAGGTAGAGTTTATGAGTGAACTAAAATTAAAAGACTTATATGATGGATTTAGAGATCCAAAAACAATAAAAGCACTTAAAAAGCTAATAGACAAAGAGGCACAAAAACTAAATAGAGATATAAACATTATGGAAGTATGTGGTGGTCATACCCATACTATTATGAAGTATGGACTTCCTCAACTTCTTCCTTCAAATATAAACTTTGTACATGGTCCGGGTTGTCCTGTATGCGTTATGCCAAAAGAGAGAATAGACCATGCTTATATACTAAGCTTACAAGAAGATGTAATACTTGTAACACTAGGTGATATGATAAAGGTACCAGGAAGTCGTGGAAGCTTACAAGATGCTAGAAGTAAAGGTGCAGATGTAAGATTTGTATATTCACCTTTAGATACTATAAAAATAGCAAATGAAAATCCAAATAAAAAGATTATCTTTTTTGCAATAGGCTTTGAAACAACTACTCCAATGACAGCAGCACTATTGGAGCATGTAACTAAGAGTGAAGTAAAGAATATATTATTTCATATAAACCATATAACAGTACCAGAACCTATGAGGGCATTACTTGATAGTAGTGATTGTAAAATAGATGCATTTATAGGACCTTCACATGTAAGTGTAATAACTGGCTCTAAGATATATGAAGAGTTTGTAGTGGATTATAAAAAGCCAGTAGTAGTAAGTGGCTTTGAACCAGTAGATGTAATGCAATCAATTCTATCTATTATAAAACAGTTCAACGAAAACAGATGTGACTTAGAACTACAATACTCAAGAGCAGTAACATATGATGGAAACTTAAGAGCTCAAGAGTTAAATAATAAGTTCTTTACAAAAGCAGAACAGTTTAGATGGAGAGGTTTAGGGGATATCAAAGATTCATCATATAAGTTAAGAGATGAGTATGCTTCTATAGATGCAGAATTAATATATAAAGATATCTTACCAAATGAAAAGATAGATGACCATAAGCTTTGTATCTGTGGAAGTATTATGAGAGGTGTAGCCAAACCAAATGATTGTAAAGTATTTGGAACAGCCTGTAAGCCAAGTAGCCCGTTAGGGTCTTGTATGGTGAGCTCAGAAGGTGCATGTAGTGCATACTACAAATACGGAAATCTACTATAGGGATATTAGGATTCATCTTTTGTTCAATTTCATCGTTGAATCTAAAAATTTAGATACTCACTTACTATTGTAAGCTCCTACCTAAATTTTTATCTCCGCCTTGAACTAGAACAAAATCTAAAACCTAATATCCCTATAGTTTGTAAGTATAATTAATAAGAAGTAAAAATATATAGCAGGAAATATAAATGGCGACTACATCAGAAAATAGGAATGAAAACAAAAATAATCCACTTCATGGCGTAAAACTACAAGATATCTTAGAATATCTTGTGAAGAATTTTGGATTTAATAGTTTAGGTAATCGTATTAATATTAAATGCTTTTTAGTAGACCCATCTATTAACTCAAGTTTGAAGTTTCTTAGAAAAACTCCATGGGCAAGAACAAAAGTAGAAGAATTATATTTAAAAACTAAAGCAGATAATAAGTAGGGCTATGATGAATAACATAATAATCTATGAAGATGGTAATGTTGAGTTATCAACTAAAGTTGAGAATGATACTTTATGGTTATCTCAAAAACAATTATGTGAACTATTTGAAAGAGATAAATCTGTTATTTCAAGACATATTAGAAATATTTTTAAAGATGAAGAACTTGATAAAGATTTAACTGTTGCAAAAAATGCAACAGTTCAAAAAGAAGGAACAAGAGAAGTCTTACGGGAGGTAGAATATTATAACCTTGATATGATTATATCTGTTGGGTATAGAATAAATTCAAAAAAAGCAACTCAATTTAGACAGTGGGCAACAAAAGTATTAAAACAATACTTGATAAATGGCTATGCTTTAAATAAAGATAGATTACAAAAACAAAAACTTGATGAACTAGATAAAACACTTCAACTTATAAAAAGTAATATAGAATCTAAAGAGTTAAATAGTGAAGTATCTAAAGGGTTTGTTGAGATTATTTCAACTTATGCAAAGAGTTGGGCTTTACTTCAAGGATATGATGAAGAAAGTTTACAAGAAGTTGTTGCAGATAAAGAGCAAAAATTTATACTTGATTATGAAGAAGTAAAAGAGGCAATAGTAGAGTTTAAAAAAGCTTTAATATTAAAAGGTGAAGCTACTGAGCTTTTTGGAAAAGAAAAAGCAGATGAATTAAAAGGAAATCTTTTAAGTATTTATCAAACTTTTGGTGGAGTTGAACTCTTACCATCAATAGAGCAAAAAGCTTCAAATTTACTTTACTATATTATAAAAGGGCATCCCTTTAACGATGGTAATAAAAGAATAGGTGCATATTTATTTATACTGTTCTTATCTAAAAATAACTCTCTATATAAATCAAATGGCGAATTGAAAATAAATGATAATGCTTTGGCTTCTTTAGCACTTTTAGTGGCTACAAGTAAACCTGAACAAAAAGATATTATTATAAAACTAATTATGAATATACTTTATGAGGAAAATATTAATGACTAAAACAATAACACTAGCACATGGTAATGGTGGGCAAGAGAATAATGAGCTTATTACTGAAGTTTTTTATAAGGCTTTTAAAAATGATATTCTAAGTAAGAGTGAAGACGCTGCTGTTATTCAAGATGGTACTTTGGCTTTTTCTACTGATAGTTTTACGGTTAGTCCTATAGAGTTTCCAGGGGCTGATATTGGTAAACTTGCTATTTGTGGTACTTGTAATGATTTAGCCATGATGGGTGCCAAGCCTAAGTATCTTACTT
Source organism: Arcobacter siniprincipis (SeqCode) (assembly GCF_048571125.1). NCBI lineage: Bacteria > Pseudomonadati > Campylobacterota > Epsilonproteobacteria > Campylobacterales > Arcobacteraceae > Arcobacter > Arcobacter siniprincipis (SeqCode). Next base: position 1,410,256 of record NZ_CP182343.1, read on the forward strand.
GCTCTGTTATTCTTGAAGAGGGTTTTGATGTTGATACTTTGAATAGAATAGTAAGTAGTATGCAAAAAGAGCTTGAGGTAAATGGTGCTATTGTTGTAAGTGGAGATACTAAAGTTGTGCCAAGAGGAAGTGTTGATAAGATATTTATAAATACTACTGGTATTGGACAGATAGAACAAAAAGGTATCTCTTCTAATAGTATTCAAGAAGAAGATGTAATTATCGTATCAAATTCTATAGGAAAACATGGAGCGACTATTTTTGCAGCTAGGGAAGGAATTGACTTTTCTACTAGTTTAAAATCTGATTGTGCTTCTCTTTGGCCTGTTGTTAAGAAGCTGATTGATTCTGGTATTAAAATTAGAGCTTTAAGAGATGCTACTAGAGGTGGTGTTAGTGCTGTATTAAATGAGTGGGCAAAACAATCTGATATTTGTATCGAAATAGAAGAAGAAAAAATACCTGTATGCGATGAGGTAAGTGGTATTTGTGAAATGTTAGGTTTTGAAGCTCTAAGTTTAGCAAATGAAGGTACTTTTGTGATGGCTATTTCAAAAGATCAAGTTGATAGTGCTTTAGAAGTTTTAAAATTGTGTGAGACTTCAACTGAGGCAGCTGTAATTGGAAAAGTTACTTCTAGACATAAGCATAAAGTAGTTTTAAATACGGCTTGGGGAACACAAAGATTTATTGATTTACCAACTGGTGAATTGTTACCAAGAATCTGTTAAGTACAACTCGTTGTACTCTTTAGGGTTTGCTTCTTTAAAAGGAATTTATTCCCTTTGTTAAAAGAAGTTAAAAAATATATAGGTCCCTTTTTAAATGGGACATTTAAAAAGGAATAAAAATTGCATGAATATTCAATTGTTCAATCACTCTTAGAAAGTTGTGAAGAACACGCAAAAGCTAATAATGCCACAAAAGTTACTAAAGTAATAGTAAAAATAGGTATTCTAAGTGGAGTTGAACCTGATTTACTTCAAACTGCATTTGATACATTTAAAGAAAAAACAATATGTGATGAATGTGAGTTTATTATAAATAAACAAAAAATAGTCATAGAATGTCAAGACTGTAAAGAAGAATCAATTTTGAAAAAAAATGAATTTACTTGTCCTAAATGTGATTCTTCGAATATACGAATATTAGATGGAGAAGATATGTACTTAATGTCCCTTGAAATGAATTAACTTAAAACTAAAAATTAATTTTCAGTAATAGATAAAAATTAAAAATTAAAATAATAATATAGTGATATTAACCTTAGTCTAAGGCATATTAATGAAAAAGACAACATTAAAAGAGATAATTTATAAAAATTATCTTAAAACAACTTTATCCTCTATCTTTTTTATTGAGTTAGTTTTGTTAATTTTATATTTTTATGCTAATAATAATATTTTAGAAAAAAGTAAAAACTTAGTTTTAAAAGATCTCAAAGAGAGTGTTAATGAAAGAATTATTTTTATTAAAAAGGATATTAATACTTCTTTTAAAAATATAGAAACCAATCTAAAATATTTGCAAAATGAACAACAAAATTTTTTTGAAGAAATTAATAATATAAAAAATGATAATAATGTTGAATTTAAACATACTACAAATGGTGCTTACTATAAAAGTATTGATAATGGAGGCTCTTCGGTTTGGGTTAAAAAAATAGCAAATCTAACAGATAATCTAAAAATTGAACTAAATAAAACTGAATTATTAGATAATAATTTAAAAACAAGTGTTGTAAATAATGAACTAGTAGTAGCTGCATACTATAATTCAAGATATAATTATTCAAGATATTACCCTTTTATAAAAGATGTATATAATGTTATTTCAGATGATACAAAAGTAGAAGATTACACTTTTTATTATAATGCAGATTTAAAAAATAATCCCCAAAAAAAAGTTGTTTGGACAGATGTATATTTAGACCCGGCAGGATTAGGCTGGATGATCAGTGCACTTGTTCCTATTTATAGAGATAATATATTAGAAGGAGTAACTGGACTTGATATAACTATTAATAAAATTATTGAGAATTTTCTTAATTTTAAAATTCCATATAATGGTTCAACTTTTTTGATTGACAAAGATTTAAATATTATTGCAATGGATGAAAAAATAAAAAATGAGTTTAAGATTGAAAACTTTAATGAGTATAAATACTTAAAAAATAAAAAGATATTACATACAATCTTTAGAAAAGAAAAAGAGTCTTTATTTTTTAAAGACAAAGATTTATGTAATATTTTAGAAAATATTGTTACTAATAAAAAATATAAATATGAATTTAATAAAAATGGTGAAAAGTATTTTATTTTTTCAAATAAAGTTGATAAGTTGCCTTGGTATACGATCACATTAGTTAAAGAATCCAATGTGTTGAAGGGTGTAGAAAATTTAAAAGAAGAATATATTCATTTAGGTATTATAATTATTGCATTTATTGTAGTATTTTATTTTTTATTTTTTATTTATTTATATAAAAAAGCAAATGATTTTGTTTTATTGGTAAATTCTCCAATATTAAAAATAATTAATATGACAAAATTTCTTGGAAGTAAAAAAACTGAAGTATCTCTAGAAAATTGTGGAATTATTGAAATTGATAAATTGAGTGAAAATTTTAATAATCTTGCAAAAGAGTTAGACATAAGAACAAAAGAGTTAATAAATGCAGAAGCTAGTAGGGCTTTTCATGAAAAACTATCAAATACAGATGCTTTGACAAAAGTTTATAATAGAAGATTCTTAGAAGATTTTTCAAAAAAATATTTTGAAATAATTAAAAGAGAAAAAACTACTTTGTCTATATTAATAATTGATATTGATGATTTTAAAAGTATAAATGATAATTATGGACATGAAGCAGGTGATGAAGTATTATTAGGCTTAGTAGAAATTTTACAAAATAAAATTAGAGAAAACGATTTTATCGTAAGGCTTGGTGGTGATGAGTTTTTAGTGCTTTTACCAAATTCTGATATTCAAGGAGCAAAAATAGTAGCAGAAAAATTAATTAAATCTATATGTGAATCTAAAAATGAGTATAAACGATTTACAGTAAGTATTGGTAGTGCTGAATATAATTTTGAAGATAAAGATATTAATTGTCTAATACGAAGAGCTGATGAAGAATTATACAAAGCAAAAAAATCTGGTAAAAATCAATTATCTTAGATTTTTAATTATGTATATTTATATATTTAAACTATAATATAGTATAGTAATCAATTAAAAAATGGGAGAGTAATATGAATATATCGAAAAAAATTTTAGGTCTTAGTGTTGCTACACTTTTATCTTGTAGTTCACTTTTAAGTGCTAAAGAGATTAAAATTGGAGCGGTTATGCCTATGTCTGGACCTCTTGCAGCTTATGGGCAAGTTACAGATCTTGGCGTTAAATTAGCACATAAACTACAACCAAAATTAAAAAATGGTGATACTATAAAAATAGTATTATTAGATAATAAAGGTGATAAAGTTGAAACGGCAAATGCTACAACTAGATTAATTTCATCTGATAAGGTTGTTGCTATTTTAGGAGCTTTAACTTCTACTAACACTGCACAAACAATTGCTATTGCTGATAAGAAAAAAGTACCAGTTATTGCAGCAGTTGCAACAAATGATAAATTAACTGCAAAAAGAGAATTTGCAAATAGAGTTTGTTTTACTGACTCTTTTCAAGGTGAAGTTGTTGCAAATTATGCAATATCACAAGGATATAAAACTGCTGTTGTAGTTGTGGACCAAGCACAAGTTTATTCTTTAGGTCTTTCTAAAGCTTTCCAAAATGCATTTAAAGCAAAAGGTGGAAAAATTGTTAAAAAAATCAAAATTACTTCAGGTGACAAAGATTTTAAAGCTGTAGTTTCACAAATCAAACAAATAAACCCAGACTTTATGTTTTTACCTTTATATCATCCAGAAGCTTCTATGATTGCTAGACAATCTAAACAATTAGGATTAGATAAACCAATGTTTAGTGGAGATGGTGTTGCAAATCAAACATTTATTGATTTAGGTGGAGATTCTATTGAAGGGTATATGTTTACAGACTTTTTTGATTATGCAAATCCTCCATCAAAAACTTCAGCTGATTTTGTAGCTTTTCATACAAAAGAGACTGGTGATAAAGAAATGAACTCTTTTTCTGCTTTAGGTGCAGATACATACAATATTTTAATTGATGCAATGAATAGATGTGAAGACCCTACAGATTCTATTTGTATTAATAATGAAATTAAAAAAACAACTGATTTTGATGGTGTATCTGGAAAAATTACAATTGATAAAGATGGTAATGCAACTAGATCTGCTGTTATTAAAGAGATTAAAAATGGAAAAGCTGTATTTAAAGCAACTGTAAATCCATAATTAAAATAAAAAGAAAATTAAAAAAGTTTAGTCATAAGGCTAAACTTTTTTTGTAATAGTAAAATTAATTGGTGTTATTTTTATTATTGCAAAAAAAAGTATTAATATGAATTGGGAGATTTAATGGATATATTAACGTTTATGCAGCAGATGGTAAACGGTTTTAGTTTGGGTAGTATGTATGCCCTTATTGCGATTGGTTATACGATGGTTTATGGTGTGTTAAGATTGATAAATTTTGCACATGGTGATATTATGATGGTTGGAGCTTTTTTAGCTTATACTTTTATGGCAGTATTTGATTTACCTTTTCCTCTTACAGTACTTTTGGCAGTTACTTTATCTGCTGTACTTGGAATGCTAATGGACAAAATTGCATATAAGCCATTAAGAGAAGCTCCAAAAATATCTTTACTTATTACTGCTATTGGAATATCTTTCTTTTTAGAAAATGCCTTTACTGTATTTGTAGGTGGAGTTCCTCGAGCTTTTCCTGTTCCTTCTTATATGGAACAAATATTTACAGTAGCTAATGTTACTTTTTCAGTTTCATCTATTACTGTTCCCCTTGTAACTTTGGTATTGCTTTTAGGGATTTTGTATGTTTTATATAGAACAAAATATGGTATGGCAATTAGAGCTTTATCTTTTGATATAAAAACAGTCAACTTAATGGGTATTGATGCTAATATGATTATATCTTTGGTATTTGCATTAGGTTCTGCTTTGGCTGCTGTTGGTGGAATATTTTGGGCTATAAATTATCCTTCTGTTGAACCTATGATGGGGGTATTGGTTGGATTAAAAGCTTTTGCTGCTGCAGTTGTAGGAGGAATTGGCTCTGTTACGGGTGCTGTTTTAGGTGGATTTATTATTGGATTTACAGAAGTTGTAGTAATCGCATTTTTTCCTGAAATGGGTGGATATAAAGATGCTTTTGCTTTTGTATTTTTGATATTAGTATTATTATTTAAACCTACTGGTATTATGGGTGAAGATTTAGAAAAGAGTAGGTTTTAATATGATAAACAATTCAATTTTTACAAAACAAAGAATTATTAACCTAGGTATAATTATTACTGCCATTTGGTTTACTTGGTTTGCTCAACAGGTATTTGATGAATATACAGTAAGAATTATAAATAATGTTGCTATTTTTATTATTCTTGCAGTTTCTTATAATTTAATAAATGGTGTTACTGGACAATTTTCATTAGAACCAAATGGTTTTGTTGCAATTGGTGCTTATGTTACAGCAATATTATTAGTTGATAGTGAGGGTATGTTATATCAATATGATATTTCTGATCCATACCCATGGGTTCTAGCATTGCAAACTAATTTTCTCTGGGCTTTGATTTTATCAGGTATTATTTCAGCACTTTTAGCGTTATCTTTATCTTTTCCTGTATTTAGAGTAAGAGGTGATTATCTTGCAATTGTTACTCTTGGATTTGGTTTTATTATTAGAATTTTGGCTATTAATTCACCAGAAATTACAAATGGTTCTTTAGGAATAAATGATATTCCTCAATTCTCAAATTTATATTGGACAGGTGGAATCGCTATTTTTGCAGTTTTAGCTATTTTAAATATAATTTATTCAAAATATGGTCGAGCTATGAAAGCAATTCGAGATGATGAAGATGCAGCAAGTGCTATGGGTATTAATACTTTTAAAATAAAAACATTGGCTTTTACTACATCAGCATTTTTTGAAGGTGTTGGTGGTGGACTATTAGCTGCACTATTAACATCAATCAGTCCAGATTTATTTACTTTCTTTTTTACTTTCCAATTATTAATTATCATAGTAATAGGTGGACTTGGAAGTACTACAGGAGCAATAATTGGTACGGTTATGGTTATGGCTGGATTAGAATGGATGAGATTCTTAGATGAACCAATTAATTTTATGGGAATACATACAGATGGATTACCAGGGATGAGAATGGTTGTATTTGCCTTGATTTTAATTGTTGTAATGCTTTTTGCAAGAGAAGGTTTAATGGGAAAAAAAGAGTTAAAAGATTTATTTAAAAAGAAAAAGGCAAACAAATGATTTTAGAAGTTTGCAATGTAACTAAAAACTTTGGTGGAGTAACTGCTATAAAAGATACTTCATTTCAAGTAAAAGCAAAAGAAATATATGGACTTATAGGTCCAAATGGTGCTGGTAAAACTACTATGTTTAATATTATTACTGGAAACTATGAACCAACACATGGAGATATAAAGTTTCATGGTCAAAAAATAAATGGAATAAAACCTTATAAAATAGTTCATAGAGGAATAGCAAGAACTTTTCAAAATATTAGACTTTTTACTTCAATGACAGTTTTAGATAATGTACTTATTGGATTTGATTATCAAGCTTCATATTCATATTTAGAAACAATTTTTAGATTGCCAAGATTTTTTAAAGAAGAAAAAAGAGTAAAACAAAGAGCTTTGGAAATTATGGAAGTGTTAGGAATCGCTGATTATGCAGATGAATTGGCAACATCACTTTCATATGGAAGTCAACGAAAAGTTGAGATTGCAAGAGCATTAGCAGCAAACCCTCAACTGCTTTTATTAGATGAACCAGCAGCAGGAATGAACCCACAAGAAACACATGAATTGGCAAAACTATTTTTTAAAATAAGAGATCAATTTGATATAACTATTTTATTAATAGAACATGATATGAAATTTGTAAATCATTTATGTGATAGGGTTATGGTATTAGATTATGGAAAAACTATATTTGAAGGTAAAATAGAAGATGCCATCAAAGACGAAGAAGTAATTAAGGCTTATTTAGGAGATTTCAAACATGCTTAAAGTGAAAAATTTAGAAGTCTTTTATGGTCTTATAAAAGGTGTAAAAGGAATTGATTTTGAAGTTCAAGAGGGGAAAATCGTCTCTTTAATTGGCTCAAATGGAGCAGGTAAAACTTCAACATTACAATCAATTGTAAATGATGTTAAAAAAACTGGAAGTATTTTTTTTAATGATTTAGACATTTCAAAACTTCCAACACATAAAATAATCCAAAAAGGTATTTCTTTAGTTCCAGAAGGGCGAAGGGTATTTCAAAATCTCACTATTGAAGAAAATATGAGAATGGGATCTTTTAATCAAAGTGAAGCTTTTTATGAAGAACATCAAGAAAAAATGTTCAAGTTATTTCCAAGGTTAATTGACAAGAAGGGACAATTAGGCGGTACTATGAGTGGTGGAGAGCAACAAATGCTAGCAATCGCTAGAGCATTGATGAGCTCTCCAAAACTTCTTATGTTGGATGAACCATCACTAGGTCTTGCTCCAAAGATTATTGGAGAACTTTTTGAGACGATTATTAAATTAAAAGAAGATGGAATTACAATATTATTAATAGAACAAAATGCATATGCAGCCTTAGAAATTTCTGATTATAGTTATGTATTAGAAAATGGGCAAGTTGCATTAGAGGGTATAGGAAATGAGCTTTTAAAATCAAATGATATCAAAGCAAAATATTTAGGTGCTTGAAATATTTTACTGTTTACCATTGATTAATAGTTAAATAGTAAAGTGCATTATATAAAAATCGGGGAAGATAATATATGTTATTAATGAAATTAGAAACTAAAGAAAAGTTTGCTTTTTTGCAGTTAGCTCAACATTTAGCAAGAGTTGATGGTGAGTATGGAAATAGAGAACAAGATGTTATAGATGAATATTGTGTTGAAATGGGAATTGATAAACCAAGATTTTTCAATGAGGCAGATTTTAATTTAGATGAAATACTTTGTTCTTTTAAATCAAAAAAGAGTAAAAAAATTGTTATTTTGGAACTTATGATTTTAGTTCACATTGATGATAAATTTGATAAAAAAGAACATGAATTGACTAAAAAAATAGTCGATTCTTTTCAAATTAATGATAAAGATTTAAAATATTTTTCTTTTTGGGGGAAAGCTGTTTCTTCTTTATATGAACAAGGTAAACTTTTTATCGAAGATTAATAGGAAATTTTTGTATAGATCTGAAATAGGTGACTATTTGGATCTATAAAAAATATCTCTTTTTTAGAAGAGTTTTGTCTTACTTTCTTATTATTTAATTCATTTATATTGTCACCAAATAATAATTTTTCTTTTCTAATATTTGCAATTAATTCATCAAAAGAAATTTCATCTACTTCAAAAACATAATGATTATTTGTATATTCTTGAATCTCTTCTAATTCAAATTTTAATTTTTCGTTTACAGTTACAATAAAATTTTTATTTTCAGCTTTAATAGACTTAAAATTAAAAATTCTTTTATAAAAGTTTTTAGCAATTACAGCATCGATACATGGGACAATAAAATGTACAAGATTGATATTCATAGAATAACCCTTATTTATTTCTTTATTATTATACATCATATGTATAAAATTTATTGTAATAGTTATAAAATTTAGATAAAATCACGCATGGAAATAACTGAAATACTTAATACACAAATAGACAAACTATTAGAAGATTATGAATTATTAAAGTCTAAAAATCAATACCTTACAATAGAACTTGAAAAGTTAAAAAATAAAAATGATGAATTAATTAGAAATAATCAAGATATGCTTTTAAAAATTGATAGTACTTTAACTTTAACAAAGGCAAAGAATGGAGAATAAAAAACTAACCTTTCACATTGATAATATGGCATATAGTATTAATGTAGACCCAAAACTAGAGATGGAACTAACAAAATTTTTATCTCCTGATAGATCACACACAACAAAAGAACTTTTATATGCTTACCTTTGTAAATCCCAAGAACATTTTACTTTTAAAGAAGAAGTAGAAAAGATTTCAAACAAACTTCCAAAACTTTCATGAAAAAAGCTTTTTCCTTATTAGAAATAATAATTGTTGTCTTAATAGTTGGATTATTAGGGACATTTGCTATTAACAAACTTTTTTATTCAATTGGTAAATCAAATATATTTAAAATTAAATCAGAAGTTATACTTATAAATAATGCAATAAATAAGCTATATTCAGATCAAGTTTTATTAGCTAATTCATCCTTTACCTTAGATAGGTTAGATGATGCTTCATCAAATACAAGTGGAGAATCATTGTTTATAGGTTACAATGAATATATTTTGTTAGATATTGTTATTTTGTCAAGTTCTGATAATAATAAAGAGATAGGAAAGTGGATAAAGAGTTCTGAAACAACATATAAAACTTATATTTCAAAAGATAAGCTTATAACTTTTGAGTTTGATAGAGATGAAGGTACTTTCTCTTGTAAAAAAAGTGATGAAACTTGTAAAGAATTTATGCAATGAGTTTTTATTATGAATTGGCACTATTAAAATCTCCTTTAGATCCTTTGACTTATTGTAGTGATGAAAAAATAGAAATTGGAACACTAGTAGAAGTCTCTTTGCAAAGAAGAAAGGTATTGTCTAAAGCAGTAGTTGTAAAAGAGGTTGAAAAACCAACTTTCAAATGTACAACAATTCAAACAATTACAAATCTCTTTTACTCTACTGATATGATAAAAATAGCTACTTTTACTTCTATGTATTATGTTTCTTCACTTGGTGAAGCTTTATCTTTATTTATTCCTTTTGATAAAGATATAATTGAAAATAAAGATGAAAATAGATTTGAGTCAAATATTCTGTTATCAAAAGAACAAGAAGAAGCATATAAATTTTGTTTAGAACACAAACAATCTTTACTTTTTGCAAATACTGGTGCAGGTAAAACAGAAATTTATATTAAAACTATAGAAAAATATTTAAATGAAAATAAACAAGCAATTCTGCTTATGCCTGAGATCTCTTTAACTCCTCAAATGCAAAAAAGACTAGAATTAGTATTTAAAGAAAAAGTTGCTATTTGGCACTCTAAAATTACTAAAAAAAGAAAAGAAGAGATTATCAAAAAGGTTTTATACGGTGAAATAAAACTAGTTGCAGGTGCAAGGTCTGCTTTGTTTTTGCCCTTAAAAAACTTAGGATTAATTATAGTTGATGAAGAGCATGATGAATCATATAAAAGTGATAGTAAACCAAGATATAATACAAAAGATTTGGCTTTGTACATTTCAAAGACTTTAAATATACAAGCTATATTAGGAAGTGCAACACCATCCTTAAATACTTATCATAAAATACCTTTTTACAGATTATCTAAAACATATTTTGATACTAAAAAAAGTATAAATTATGATGATAGTACATCAAATTTAAGTCCTAAGATTGTAAATAAAATAAAAAGTATAATAGAACAAAATCATCAAGTAATTATTTTCCTTCCCACAAGAGCTAATTATAAATATCAAGTTTGTACATCTTGTGGAAGCTCAGTGGAATGTCCTTTTTGTTCTGTATCAATGAGTTTACATAAAAATTCTCTTGCCTTAAAGTGCCATTATTGTGGATATACTCAAAAAATACCTAAATCTTGTCCTTCATGTAAAACAGGTGTTCTTCATAATCTAAGAGTTGGAACTGCTCAAATAGAAGAAGAATTAAATTTTATATTTCCTCAAAAAAAAATAAAAAGATTTGATAGGGATGAAGTAAAAACAGATACACAATTACGAAAAGTATTAGATGAGTTTAATACTAATAAAATCGATATTTTAGTTGGTACTCAAATGCTTTCTAAAGGTCATGATTATCATAATGTAAAACTAGCAGTTGTTCTTGGGATTGATTCTGTTTTAAAAATGAATTCATATAAAGCAAGAGAAAGAGCACTATCTTTATTAATTCAAATTTCTGGAAGAAGTGGAAGAAGAGGTGAGGGTGAAGTTATTATTCAAACCCAAAATAAAGATTTCTTTGATTTTTATTTAGAAAACAAAGATTATAAAGAGTTTTTAGATGAAGAACTTACATTTAGAGAAGATTTATATCCTCCTTTTTATAAATTAGCAAAAATTATTTTTGCTAATACAAATGGATTAAAAGTAAAAGATGAGTTTGACAAATATACAAATATTTTAAAATTAAATGAAAAGATTGAAGTTGTAGGTGCAAATCAATCTCCTATTTTCAAGTTATCAAATAAATATAGATATGAAATTTTACTTCGTTCTAAAAATATAAAAGCTTTAATTGAAGTTCTTCATAGTATAAAATCACCAATGGCAATCATTGATATGGATACAATATATTAGAAAATATATTTAATTTTCTCTTAGTAAAGTTTATAGTATAATCCAAAAAAAAAATAAAATAGGACAGAATAATATGATTTATACGGCAGATGAATTTAAAAAATTAGTTGAAGAAGTTCAATCAAAAGATTGGTATAGAAATCCAATAGGATTTGGAATAGCTAGAGTTGACAGGGGACAATTAAATCCAGAAAAAATCTTACAAGCAACATACCCAGTTGTAAATTGGAATGAGAATTTTGGAAGTGCAGCTGTATTTTTAAATGCATTAAAACAATCAGGAGCAGATGTAGACACAACTAAATCAGAATTAGTATGTAATGTTACAGATGATTTTTTAACTTCTTGTATTGAAGCTTTTAGACCATTTAATCCAGAAGCAAAAGGTGATGCACATAGAAATGTACAAGTTATCTCATCACTTGCTACTTTACCTTTGGATTCAGGTTTAAGTCCTGATGACTTTAAAGTGGTGTTTATATTTGAAGATACAAATCCTGTAAGTATTGAATCTGTTTATTTAAAACTTTATGCACTATCACTTGGAAAAGCAAAATTAAGAAGTCTTAATTTAAATGGTGCCTTTGGTGTATTAGAAAATTGTGCATGGACTGGAAGCCAACCAATTGAATTAGATTGGTTAAGAGCAAATGAAATTTCATTAAAAATAACTAATCAATACCCAGAAATCACTATGGTAGACAAATTTCCAAGATTTTTATCTCATGTTATCCCTGCTGATAATACAAGAATTTTGGAAACTTCAAAAGTTAGATTTGGAGCACAATTAGCAGCTGGAACAACTGTTATGCCAGGAGCTGCTTATATTAACTTCAATGCAGGAACCCAAGGTGCTGTTATGGTTGAGGGAAGAATTTCTTCAAGTGCGGTAGTTGGAGCTGGTTCTGATGTTGGTGGAGGAGCTTCTATTCTTGGAGTTTTATCTGGAACTGATGGTGTTCCTGTTTCTATTGGTGAGAATACTCTTCTTGGAGCAAACTCTTGTACAGGTACAGCAATTGGTGATAGTTGTATTTTAGATGCTGGTGTAACAATTTTACCTGGAACAAAAGTTACATTATCAGAAAAAGCAGTTGCTGCATTAAAAGAGATTAACCCAGATAAAGAAATTACTACAGTTATGAAAGGTAGTGATTTTATTGGAGTTAATGGAGTTCACTTTAGAGTAAATTCTCAAACTGGTCAAACAGTTGCTATGAGAAGTACTAGAGAAGTAAAACTTAATTCAGATTTACATTAATAAAAAAGGGGATGAGTTTTAACTCATCCCCTTTTTTTATAGCTATTAAAATATAATGTTAAAATAATTCTACACTAGTTTTCTGTTCTTTACTAAATCTTACAACCTTATCTCTACCACTACTTTTTGCTTCATATAAAGCAATATCAGCATTTTTTGCCACAGTATCAAATAGATTTGAATCATCTGGATACATTGATAACCCTATACTTACTGTCTTTTTAATTGTAGTACCTGCATAAACATCTATCTCATTTTCTCTTACTTTTGTTCCAATTTTATGTGCTATATTCATGGCATTTTCTTCTGAGTCAACACCAATAAGAAGAACCATAAATTCTTCCCCACCATATCTAACTATAATATCTGAATCTCTTACACTATCTTCTAGAACTCTTGATAAACTTTTTAATACTCTATCTCCAATATCATGTCCATATTCATCGTTAACTGCTTTAAAATGATCCATATCTAGCATTAATAAACCAATTTTTTTCTTGTCTCTTTTTATTTGAGGAAGAAGTTTTTTCAAATGTTCTTCAATAAATTTTCTATTATACAGTTGAGTCAATCCATCTTTAAATGCAGAGTCTTCTAATGCTTGCATTAAAAGTTTTACTTCAACAGCTGGTCTGGCTTCTTTTAAAAATCTATTTATAAATAAACTTTTATTTTTAAGTTCATCAAGTTCTTTTTCTGTGTCCACAACAAAATGTATAATTAAATATAGGTTTTCAACAATATCAATATTTAAACAATAATAAAATTTATCTTTTTTAGTAAAGTATGGGCAACTTTCATGAAAATCTATTGAAATAACATCACTTTTTGTTCTTGCTGCTCTACAAAGATGAGGATTATCTTTTATTGCATCATGACAATAAAATGATTCTCCTTCACTAATTACTTTTTGCATTTTTTGTTTTTTTATATCTATTTCGAAAAAAGTGAAGTTTTTTAAATGAAACTTATTTTTAAAAACTTGAGAAATTCTCTGATAAATCTCTTCTTTTGTACTATCTAGTTCCACTTGCTTTTTGAATTGATATAAATTTGATAAGTTATCGATTATATCTTTTGATTCATTGAGTGGATTTGTATTTAGATTAGTTCTATCTCTATACCCTACAAAGCCTTGAAGTTTTTTATCAATATCAAGGGAAGTATCTTTAAATATGGTAATTAAGTTATTATAATCATTAGTTACCTGTACTACATCAGTTGTTAAACCATTTGGAATATCTATTCTTTTAAATTTACCAACTTTAGCTTGATTGATATTATCTCTTAATTTCATATATAATGAAAGATAAGGATTAAATACTTTTTTAGAAAATAAAAATACAATAATTACCGCTAATAAAATAATAGTTAGTATGACATAGATTGACCTAACTCCAATCTCTTTTAAAGTACTAACATCTAATACTATACTAATAGCACCTAAAGTATCACCTTCTTGAACATTATTATGGCATGCTAAACAGCTAATCTCTGCTTTATAAGGAATTGTAACTCTTACATTAGTATTAATAAAGCCTTCTTTTACAATATATTTTGTTTCACCACTTCTAATAACTTCTTTATCTAAGTTATCTTTTGGATTTTTAAAACTTCTTGTTTCAAATTCTGGATTTTTGATATTATCACTTCTCACAAGCCATAACTCTTTTATATTCCGAATAGCTGACACATTTTTCAAAAATTCATCTACATTAGAATCGTTACTTACATGCAAGGCTAAGCCACTTTTTATCACTTCAGATATTGATTCTGCTGTGCTAACTGAAGATTTAATTGACACTGTTCTTAGATTATAAAGTGAAATTCCTGTAATAAAAATAGCAACTAATATAAGTAGAATTAAAAATTGTACGATAATATTTTTTTTCATATTTGCCTTTCAAAAAATGTATTTTAATATATTTATTATTAATGTTATTGAAATATGTCTGCAGGGTCTATATATTTATTATTTATAATTGCTTCGAAGGTTAAAGTTTCATCAACTCTACCTACTACATAACCTTTTTTTATCCATTTTCCAACTTTTAGTGTCGGAGAAATTTGATCCAAATGTGAATAAATAGTATATAAACCATTTTTATGTTGAATAATTACAAGGTTTTCCAACATACCAGAATTTTGTTTTGAATATACAACTTTCCCATCAAGTACAGAAAAAACTTTTGCATCGGGTTCATTTGTTTTTAATAGAATTGATTCGTTAAATAACTTTATTTTATAAACAGGATCATAATATTTACCAAATTTCTTTAAAACTGAATATGATTTTAAAGGAGCAATTGTTTTACTACCTCTATATTTACCAATTTTAACACCTTTAGTAGAAGAACCTAAAATTCTAACATCTAAATCAATTTCTTCTGCATTGTCTTTTTGTACTGATTCTTGTGTTTTTTGTACATTATTAGATTTGTTTTTTGCAGCTGTTGCTAATCTTTGTTCTTCTTTTTTCTTTTTAAGTGCTAATAATTTATCTCTTTTTCTTTTTTCTTCTTCTTTTTTTATCTCTTTTTCTTTTAAAATATTAAGTGTTGAAAGTAAGTTCGTTAAAGAGTTTTGCTTTTTTATTATTGTTTTCAATTCATTTTGATAAAGTTTGTGTTTTTCTTCAATTGAAGCTAATGATTCAGAGTGTTTATTAAGTAAATAATTTAATATTTTCTTTTTCTTTTCTCTTTTTTCAATATAAACATTTAGTTTTCTAATTTCTCTTTCATTGTCACTTTTATTTTGGGTTATTTGCATATATTGATTATCAATTTTTAACATATTATCTTTTGCTTCTGAAGATAATATTTCGTAAATTTCACTTTGTGTTAATTCTTGTAATGAGTCTTTATTTGCAAGTTTCATAGCAACACCAGAAGAATAATCTTCAATAATAGTATTTATTAATTCCTCTTCGTAATCTTTTTTCTGGTTTTGAAGTATTTTACCTTTGATGCTTAGTTCATCTAAGTTTTTTCTGGAAGCATTTAACATTTCTTTGTGCTCATTAATATCTTTTGTTACAAGATTAATTTCTTTTTCTAATTTTTTTAACTCTTCATTTTGATCTTCAATTTGAGTAGCTAAGGACTGTATTTTTTGTTCAGTTCTATTTTTTACATTTTTATTTTTAGATAATATTGTTTTATTATTTTGTATTTTATCATCAATAGAGCTAGCGTGAATGATAAGAGTGATAAATAAAGTTAAGTATAATAGTCTATGCATTTTTGATTTTATATCTAAAAAGTACTCCAAAAATTGTAACTATTGATATACCAAAAGATAATAAAAATAGCTTTAAAACCTCTAATTCAACAAAAATTTTTGTGTTTAAAATATCATTTAATTCAGCAGGCAAAAGCATGTTTAAATTATATGAAACAAATACGAATAATGATGCTGCAATAATAAAAGATAAAAAAGCACCATAAATAGCATGTTTTATAACAGGTGATGCACTATATAAAATAGAAGCACCATGTAATTGAAAAATCATAATTCTTTGATTATGTGCAAAAAACCAAATAGTAACTTGTTTTGAAAGAATAATTACTACAAATATTAGTATCAATCCAAACAATACGATTATTATATTATTTATCATTAAAAGCAAAAGATAAATCTGATTATGGTTTTTTGAAAATATTTCTATTCTTTTTATATTTTTGTCATTGAGAAGTGAGGCTCGTATTTTCTTTAATTCAGTTGATGTGGGAAAAGAGTTCAAATGTATTTCATAAAAGTGTGGTAATCTTTTGTTTAATAAATCAATTGAACTATTTGATAAAGTACTTTTAACATTGTCTATAATACTTCTATTTGATAAAGTATTTATTTTATCAACTTTTATTCCAGCTATTGTGTCAAAGTTTTCTTTTATCAAGGGAGTATGAGTAATTATTACTATAGAATAGTCACTTGATATCTTTTTTTTATAAGTGTTAACAACATTATTTGTTAAAAGATATATAGAAAATGTTATTAGCATCACTGTTAAAGGAATGACAAAAGTAAGAGTATTTTTAAGAGACTTCATATATTATTCCATCTTCAATTGATAATTGTCTAAATCTTATTCCAAAGTTTTTAGGTACTCTGTGAGTTACTACAACTACAGTGATTCCTAGTTGTTCATTTGCACCTTTTAGTAAGTTCCAGACTACATCAGCTGAATAATCATCAAGGTTACCTGTTGGCTCATCTGCAATTATTATTTTTGGATTATGTGCTAAAGCTCGTGCTACTGCAACTCTTTGTTGTTCTCCACCACTTAGCTCATTTGGATAATAACCTTTTCTATGAGAAAGTTTTACATGGTTTAGTAGTTTATTTGCTTGTTCAGCTGATATTTCATGAGAGTAACCATTTATTTTAAGAGGTAACATTATGTTTTCTTCTATTGTCCACTCTTGAATTAATTTATAATCTTGAAATATAACACCTACATCTTTTCTTAGATCTCTTAGGTTTCTATTTCCTATGTGTGCTAATTCAAAATTATCAATTATAAAACTTCCATGTTTTAATGCAATATCCCCATACATTGCTTTTATTAGAGTTGACTTTCCACTTCCACTAGCTCCTCCTATAAATATAAACTCTTTATGCCCTATGTGAAAAGTTCCTTTTTTTATGACAAATTTATTTTCGTCATAAGCTAAATATATATTTTTAGCAGTAATCATTAGTTAATATCTCTTTCATTTTATTGTGAGCTTTTATATTACTACTTGTTGGAATTGGTTCACCTTGATAGTAAGATATAATTCCATCTCTTATTATTAAATATTTTGATAAGGGTCGGTTAAAAGAACCAAAGGTTATTTGAATAAGTCCAGAGTTTTTTTCATTTTCGATAAGGTAAAAATCTTCAATGTGGTAAAAATAATCATCAAAAATTACAGCTTTTTGTGATATGTTTTCAAAGGTTTTTATTAAGTTATTTATCTTTCCAAAAGAGAAATCTTTATTTGGTTCAATCTCTTCATCAATAGTAAAAGAGTGCAAAGTTACATCATAAATATTTTTATTTTGCTTTTTCCATCTATCTTCATACTTACTAGATATTGGCAAGTCTTTATTTATATCAATTTCAATTTTTCCACTGCTTAGGTTTGTCAATAATTCAACACAAAAATCAAAATATTTTCTACTATCAGTTCTAAGTTCTAATGTTCCTGTAAACTTTAATACTCTTTTTGCTTCATATATGAAATCATTGCTATAAACTCTTCTGTGAGGTTTTTTGTCCCAAGGTACAGGGAAATGAACAAATATTTTACCAACTGAATTTGATTTAATAAACTCCATAAAAAGTCTAGCATCATAATTTACAATTATTATATTTCTGATATTAAGAATTTTTATTTGTTTAAGTACTTGTTCTATAGAAGGAGTATGAATCTCTAAACCTATAAATTGAACATCAGGATTATTTTGTGCTTGATATAATAGGTGTCTTCCTGAACCAAATCCAATCTCTATTTGAATTTCATTGCTTGTTTCAAATTCATTTACAAAATATTCTATATCTTTTAAGTACTCTTTTTGAGGTTCAGCTTTTTGTGAAAAATTACTTGTATTTGAAAACAGTACATTTGCGTTTGTATGTTTTACATAAGTATTTAAAGCATCTTTTACAATTGTAACAGGAGTAACTCTTGTTACTTTATCTGCTTTTACTATTTTATTTTCTTTATTATCTTTTAATGTTAATAAAAAATCTTTTGTCTGATTTGAAACACCTATTTTATACTCTGTTTTTTTAGGTTTTTCACTTACATTATAAGATTTTGCAATAAACTTAAAATCAACACCATCTTTATTTGATGGTGTTACTAATTCACCATTATTATTAAATACTATGTGAGGCATGTTATTTATCTAATAGTTTAGGTAATACTAATAGTGTTTCATCTGTTCTTTCTGAAACAATACCATTTTCATCAACTGCTTCAACAGAATAGTTATATTCAACACCTCTTACGATATCTTTGTCTTCAAATCTTAAGTCTGTAATATTTGTATACTTTTGTTTTCTTACTTTAAAAAAACCATCTTTTATAGTTTTATATACATTGTAAGATACAGCTCTATTATCTCCTGGTTGCCAATTTAATATAGCTTTTTCACCTTGAATTTGTGCAAGAGTTAAAATAGGTTTATTAAGTTTTGTAAGTGTTATTCCCATTACTGGATTTACTTCTTTACTACTTTCTAATCCATCCTTATCAATAGTCGTTATTTTATAAAAGTATCTTTTTCCATCTTCATTTGTAAAATCTTCATAACTAGTTGTATTTGTATTAAGTTGTTTTAATTCACTAAATGAACCATCAGGGGATGTATTTCTATATATTTTATATCTTACAACATCTACAGAAGCTGAAGGTTGCCAGTTTAATGTTATTTTTTTAGGTTGATTATTTGTAGCTGTTAAATTTTGAACACCTGCTGGTAAAGCTTTTGTTTGTGCTTTTACTATTTGACTATCTTCTGATGGTATATCTTGAAATGTATATGCAATTACTTTATATAAATAAACTACATTATCTTTTAAATCAGTATCAATATATTCAGCCTGTAGTCTACCATCTAATGTTTCTAATTTTTCCCAATCAGGGTCTTGAGGCGTTGATCTAAATATCTTATAATATTTAATTGCTTCATTTTCATGTGGTCTCCAGATTATTTTTATTTGTCTTGGAAGATTAGAAATTGCTTGAATAAATGCAATTGCTTCAGGTCTTGGTAAAGTCATAACTTGAAACATTTTTGAAGGTCTTGACTCTATGTCATTAGCTGTACCACTTGAAAAAGTATATGCATATTTTGTGTTTGGCTTTAATTCACTGTCTAAATAATGAGATGAGTATCTATTTTCAATAAATTTTATTAGTTTTAGTTTTGTACTTTCTTCATTTAAATTTGCTCTGTAAAGATTATATCCAGTAACTCTTGAATCATCAACTTTTTGCCATTCAAAGGCAACTGATGTCATTCCTGAAATAGTTCTAATAGAATTTGAATCAATTACTTCTAATGTTTCATCAATTTTAGGCTTATTCCCTTCACCTAAATTTTTAGTGCTACAACCACTAATCAATAAAATTAAAAGTAGAGCTGATGAAATTTTTATCCATTTTGTCATTTATAGTCTCCATATTAAAGTTTTCATTTAAAAATTTATTTATATCGTTTGTTATGTTTGCTTTAAAATCCATTTTTTCATTTGTGATAGGATGGATTAAATATAAGTTAAAAGCATGTAGATAAAACCGATTTATTTTATTTAATTCGCCCTTAAAGCCATATAAATTATCACCTAATATATGTCGATTGATACTATTTAAATGAACTCTAATTTGATGTGTTCTTCCAGTAAAAAGTTTACAACAAATTAGTTCATATTTTTCATCTTTACTAATATCAATTTTTGCAAAGGCAGTTTTTGCATTTTTGCCTTTTTCAACAATTCCCATTTTTAATCTATTATTTGGATTTCTAGCTATTGGTCTATCAATTACAATATTATCTTTTAAGGGCATATCAATTATTGCTAAATAATATCTTCCCATAGTTTTGTCTTCAAGTTGTTTTGATAAAGCCACATGTGCTTCATTTGTTTTTGCAACAACCATAACTCCACTTGTTCCCTTATCTAATCTATGTACAATACCATGTCTTTCTTCTCCACTAATAGTAGAAAGTGATATATCTTTAGTCTTTAGCCAATCTACTAAAGTAGGTTCTTTTACACTTGCAGCTGGATGAACAACTAAATTGTAAGGTTTATTTACAACTAAAATATGTTCATCTTCATATATAATTTCAACATCAAAGTCAACATCAAAGTTAATGCTTTCTTCAACTTCTGGAAGTTCCACTAAAATCTCTTGATTTTCTTTTAATTTATAACCTGTTTTTGTGATGATTTTATCATCAACTTTCACATACTCTTTTTTTATTAGTTGTTCTATTTGATTTCTTGACTCACCAAGCTTTTCAGACAAAAATTTATCTAATCTTGATTCTTCAAAAACAATAAAGTTTTTATACATATTTTGATACTCTTTCATTATGAGATTTATTGACAAAAGAATTATTTCGCAATTTGATTATCCCTTGATTGCTTTTATTATACCATTAATAGCATTATCTTACCAATTAGTTAGTGAAATAAATGAAAATTTAGCCCAAAGACAGCTTGGATATTATGCACTTTCTATATTTTTATTCTTAGGTGTTTTTATTTTACCCTTAAGAAGAAACTTAAGAATTATTCCATTTCTTTATTGGCTTGGAGTTGGTCTATTATTATGTGTTAATTTATTTGGTATATCAAAACTTGGTGCTCAAAGATGGATAGAAATACCTTTTATTGATATGACAATCCAACCCTCAGAATTAATAAAACCTATATTTTTATTAATGATTGGATATTTAGTTAAAAATAGACCACCACCAATAGGGGGATATAATTTAAAAGACTTTTTGTACTTTTCAATATATATTTTAATTCCCTTTGTTTCAATAGCA
Source organism: Arcobacter siniprincipis (SeqCode) (assembly GCF_048571125.1). NCBI lineage: Bacteria > Pseudomonadati > Campylobacterota > Epsilonproteobacteria > Campylobacterales > Arcobacteraceae > Arcobacter > Arcobacter siniprincipis (SeqCode). The sequence goes on from NZ_CP182343.1 coordinate 1,431,614, forward strand.
AAAGAGCCAGATTTAGGTACTGCTTTGATACTTTTATTAGTAGGATATGGAGTATTATTTATTATTGGAGTTAATTGGCGAATATGGGCAACAATAATAGTAGTTTTAGGTATTGCATCTCCTTTTATTTATAATAACATGATAAAAGATTATCAAAAGCAAAGAATTAAAGACTTTATATCAGAAGAACCTAGTTACCATGTCCAACAATCAATAATAGCAATTGGTTCAGGGGGGCTTACTGGTAAATCATCTGAAGATGCAACTCAGGCACAATTAAAATTTTTACCAATTGCAACAAGTGATTTTATATTTGCATATTTAGTTGAAAGACATGGATACATAGGAGCAATATTTCTTATATTGATTTATATCTTACTTGTATTGCATCTGTTATCCATGAATTACTACTTTTCAGATGATTATGTAATTCGCTGTTTTGCCTCCGGAATAGCTTTATTAGTATTTTTAGATATGAGTGTAAATATTTTTATGGTTATTGGTTTTGCACCCGTTGTAGGACTGCCATTACCTTTGGTTTCATATGGTGGTAGTTCTTTTATTAATTTTATTGTAATATTCGCAATTTTAGAAAACCTATTAGCATTTAGGTTTATGGATTTATATAATTTTGAAAGGAAACTTTAATGGAAGCACAAAACAGTAGTTTTATTGGCTTTGAAAATGATTACGAAGAATCAAAAGCAGTTTTATTTGGAGCACCATTTGATGGAACTACTTCATTTAAACCAGGAGCTAGATTCGCACCCCCTGCGATGAGACAAGATTCTTGGGCAATAGAGAGTTATAGCCCATATTTTGACAGTGATTTAGAAGATTTAAAATTATTTGATTATGGAGATTTAGAATTACCCTTTGGAGATAAAAAAAATGCCTTAAGAATGATTCAAGAACATGTTCAAGAAATCATTGATGCAAATAAAATCCCAATTATGATTGGTGGGGAACATTTAGTTTCACTGGCTCCTGTAAAAGCTTTAAGTAAAAAGTATGATGATTTAAATATTATACACTTTGATGCACACACAGATTTAAGAGAAGATTATCTTGGAGAAGCTTTAAGTCATGCAACAGTTATTAGAAGAATTTATGATCAAGTAGGTGATGGAAAAGTAAATCAATTCTGTATTCGTTCTGGATTAAAAGAGGAATTTGAATGGGCAAAAAAACACACTCATTTAGAAAAATTCACCTTTAATACTTTACCATCTTGTGTGAAAAGATTAAAAGACAAACCTGTCTATATTACTATTGATTTAGATGTTTTAGACCCTTCTGTGATGCCAGGAACAGGAACTCCAGAACCAGGTGGAATAGATTTTCATGATATGATGAATATAATAAAAGAGTTAAGTAAACTAAATAATGTAGTTGGGATGGATATTGTAGAATTAAGTCCTAAATACGATGCAAGTGGAATATCTACAGCAGTTGCATGTAAAACTTTGAGAGAACTTGTTTTAGCAACTGTAAAATAAAAGATAGAAAATTCTATCTTTTATTTATAAGTTTTCTTAATGCATATACAAAACTTTCAGGACTATCTTCTTGACTATAATGATTTACATTTGTTAATAGCTGAACATTTCCTTGTGGATAAATAGATCTCCACTTTGCAACATTTTGAGATGTACCAAACCAAGGATCTTTCTCTCCAAAAATAAACTCTACAGGCTTATCTTTCAGTAAAGGTAATTTTGATTCTAAGTTATTTAACCAAGGTGTTGCATTTGTAATTTCTTGGGGAAAAACTAAAGTTGGGATTCTACTTTTGAGAGTAGGGAAGGGCATTTTATATGCATCTGTAATTTTTTTATTATTTTTGGATGTTTCATTTAGAATACTTGGCATTAATGAAGCTGAAAAATGGTTTTTTTCTAAAACTAATTTTTTCATTTTTTCTGTTTTCATAAGTTCAGAGAATTCTTTTAATTTTCCACTAGCTTCCCATGCCCAAGTATTTGAGATTACTAACCCTAATATTTTTTCTGGATTATCAGTTGCTATGGTAAGCCCAATAGGTCCACCCCAGTCTTGCACAACCAGAATATATTTATCAAGTTTTAAATGATTATTTATTAAAGCTTTAACCCATTTCGTATGTTCTTGAGGTGTAAAATTAAAGTTTTTTGGAGTATCTGAAAAACCAAAACCTGGTAAGTCAAAAGCAATAACTCTTGCTTCCTTTGACAAGGCTTTTATAATTTTTCTATTTATAAATGACCAATCAGGGTTTCCATGGGTTAAAACAATTGGAATCCCTTCCCCTTCATCAATATAATGCATTGAAGTTCCATCTTTTTCAAACCAATTACTTTTAAAAGGGTATTCTTCCTTATCTACAATAAAAGGTCTTTGTTTTTTATTTTTTGTATCTTTATTAAAAATAATTGGGTCAGCTTTTTGTTTATATATGTCAGTTTGCCCATAACTATTACTTGGTAAAGTTAATATTGAAATACTTGCCACTAGAAGTGATGAAAAAAGTTTTTTCTTCATATTTTGTCCTTTTTTTTAATTAAAATATAATACCAGCTAGTATTTTAATATTTACTTAAATTTAATACCGATTAGTATCTTAATTAAAAGTTATAAGGAAGTTTTTATTTAAAATTCGAAAAAGCAAGAGTTAGCATATCTTTTACCATTAGAACATCCATTCCATTATATACTCTTGTCATGGCTATACTTACTTGTGCATCAATATAATTAACAGCAAGTTCTGTGGAGATATTTTTAGAAAATTCATTTTTATTTTTTGATTTCTCTATCCATTTTGTAAAAGAGTTTATGTATTCATTTTGCATAAGTTCAATTTGTTTTTTACTATCTTTTCCTAATGGATAGTTTAAATCCCTTGATCTTAAAAAAAGGCAACCATTTAGATTTTGACTTTTAGTTGTTAATATTAAAATAAACTCATCTAGAATTTTTCTAAAAGGTTTATTTTGTAAAAAAATTTTGTGGATCTCTCTTATTACTTGATTATGATAATGTTTTAGTACAGCAGTAATTAACCCATCATCGCTTCCAAATTCACGATAAATTCCCGGTTTAGAAACTTTTGCTCTTTTGCAAATCTCATTTAAAGAAATATTTTCTATTCCTTCTTCCCAGTAAGCATTCATTCCTATATTTAAAATATTGTCTTTATTAAGTGTTTTGGGACGACCTCTTGTCCTCTTTTTTTCTTCTATACTCATTTTTATACCTTCAAGTATAATTATATTTTTTTGCAGGTTAAGGTGAGTTTAAAGTAAGACTTAAGTTAAAATAGTTAAGCCTTATTCTTATTAGTTTTCTTCCATTATTTTTTTTACTTCATGAAGTAATTCAATCGAAGCCTCAATCTCTTCTTTTCTGATTGCTACACTTTCAACATTACAGCCAATTGGAATACCTCTATCTCTTCCAAAAGCATAAAGTTCTCTAAAGATATCAACACAAAGTTTCATAGAATCATGTAAGATATTTCCAGAAGCTTTCAAATCCTCTTCTAAATAGTTTGGAATACTAATACCAAGCCATTTCATAAAATCAAGTGTTTTTGCACTTCCACAAGGTGTTAATGTAAATATGATTGGTACAACTTCTTTTTCATTATCTTTTGCATACTTTGCATAATCAGTTAAAAATATTTTTGATGCTTCAAGGTTATATACACATTGTGTTATGAAGTATTCACAAGAGTTATCAATTTTTGAAAATACTCTTAAATGCTCATCATGTTTTACCATGTGTCGTTCTGGAATAGCAATTCCACCCATACAAAGGTTATTATTAACTTCTTTTTTTAATCTATATGCTTCTTTTAGAGTCATTGGCTTTTTTTGCTCTCTTGAAGCAGCTCCTACAAAGACTGAATGAACTTGATTCTCTTTTGTTAATTCTAACCAAACTGGGAAAGTTTTTTCATCATAATTCCCTACAGCTCTATAAACAACCCTTGGAATAATTAAATCTTTTAAATAAGTTCTTGAATACTCACAAGGGTCTAATGTCTTAATAAAAGGAAAAGGTCTTTTTTCATCTGTTCTATCTGATTCATCTTGGATATCATAAAGGACTAAGCCATCAATTGGAAGATTGGAAATCCTTTCAATATGTTTTTGGGCTATTGCTTGTATTTCTTCTTCAGTATGTTTTATTTTTGGGGGAGTAATACCATATAATAGTATTCCACTGTTTTTATTTCGTATTTTATCAGTTAACATAATTCTCTTTTAAATAAATAATTTTTGCATATTCTACAAAGATTTTTATTAATAAATGGTATAAGTTACATAGATTCTAATTTTTGTGGGTTCTTTTGGTCTAGGATAATCTTTATAGGCTATTTCTATAGTTTTAATGGTATTTGCATCTAATGCTTCATATCCTGATGAGCTTGTAATTATAGGATGAGTTATGTCACCATTTGGGTATAAAGTAAACTCAATTATATTCATGCCACTTTGTCTTGTTCTTACAGAGATATCTGGATATCTTAAGTATTTTTCAGTAATTTTTCCTATATCTTTTAGGTTTTTTTGTAAAAATACTTTTTGAATTTTTGTAAATGAATTATACTCTTCTCCATATAGCTTTATATAACTTTGGGTGAGTTCATCTAACATTTTTACATCTTTTACAGGTGTTAATAAATAATCTTCTAAAGTATCTTTTTGAAGTTTTGTAGGGTTTAGTTTTGTGTAGTTTGGAGTAACTTCACTTTTTTTAGTTGGTTTGGGAATTGTTTTTTTTACTTCTTCTTTTTTTGCTTCTCTTTTTTTTGCAACATTAATATTATTCTTTTTAACTTTTTTATAAATGGGTTTCTCTTTTAGAAGCTTTTTTATAGGCTCTTTCTTTTCAACTTTTTCTTTAGCGATTTCTTTTTTAGGTTCAGTTTTTTTAGGTTCTACTTTTTTTGCTATTGATTTTAAAACTACATATTTAATATCTGATTTTTTTGGATTTTTAGTACTCGAAGGATTGTCTTTAACTACATCATCTTTTATCTTATATGTTTTAAAAATTAACAGATGTAAAAAGATTGATAAAATTAACGCAGGAATAATGTACTTCATAATTGTATTGTAGTATAATGTTGCTTTTAATTTAAAATAAAATATTTAGGAATGTACATGTTTGAAAAATCAATAAATGCTTATGAAGATGCAAAAAAAGTAATCCCTGGTGGAGTTGATTCTCCCGTTCGTGCTTTTAATAGTGTAGGTGGAACTCCTCCTTTTATAGCAAGAGGTGAGGGCGCTTATTTAATTGATATTGATGGTAATAAGTATTTAGATTTTATTCAAAGTTGGGGACCACTTATTTTTGGACATTGTGATAAAGATATTGAAGAAGCAGTTATAAGAACTGTAATGGATGGTTTATCATTTGGAGCTCCAAGTGTTTTAGAGACTGAATTAGCACGTGAAATAGTGGAAATGTACGACAATCTTGATAAAGTTAGATTTGTTAGTAGCGGAACTGAAGCTACTATGAGTGCTATTAGATTAGCAAGAGGTGTTACTGGTAAAAATGATATCTTAAAATTTGAGGGTTGTTATCATGGTCACTCTGATTCACTTTTAGTACAAGCTGGATCTGGTATGGCAACATTTGGAACACCAAGTTCTCCTGGAGTACCTGCTGATTTAACTAAGCATACACTTTTATGTGAATATAACAATATTGAAAATCTTAAAAAATGTTTTGAACAAAGTTCAGATATTGCTTGTATAATCATTGAACCAATTGCAGGAAATATGGGATTTATCCCAGCTGATATTGAGTTCTTAAAAGCTTGTAGAGAGATTTGTGATGAGAATAATACTTTACTTATTTATGATGAAGTTATGACAGGCTTTAGAACTAGTTTAAAAGGTACTAGTGGAATAGTAGAACCTCAAGCTGATATTATTACTTTTGGAAAAGTAATAGGTGCAGGTATGCCAGTAGGTGCTTTTGCATCAAGTAAAGAAATCATGGCTCACTTGAGCCCAGATGGAGCTGTTTATCAAGCAGGAACTTTAAGTGGAAATCCAGTTGCAATGGCAGCAGGACTTACAAGTTTAAGAAAGCTAAAAGCCAATCCAGCTATTTATGATGATTTAAATGCTAAAGCAGTTAGATTAACAACTGGTTTAAAAGAAGTAGCCAATAAATATAATATTCCATTTCAAGTAAATACAAGAGGAAGTATGTTCGGATTTTTCTTTTGTGATATAGATCCTAGAAACTTCAAAGAAGTAGGAACTTGTAATTTTGATAGATTTGCAGCTTTTCACCATGGTATGTTAAAAAGAGGTTTCTATTTTGCTTGTAGTCAATATGAAGCAGGATTTATCTCAACTGTTATGACAAATGAAGATATTGATGCTTGTATAAAAGCAGCAGATGAAATCATGAAAGATATGTAAGGATAAAAAATGGATATTTTTAAAAGTGTTGATTTAGTAAAAAAAGCAAATATTTATTTTGATGGAAATGTTACAAGTAGAAGTTTTGTTGATAGTGATGGTGAGAGAAAATCATTAGGCATAATGATGCCAGGAACTTATAATTTTGGAACAGCAGCAGCTGAAATTATGGAAATAGTAAGCGGTGAATGTGAAGTTAAATTAAATGGTTCAACAGAGTGGAAAACATATACAAGCGATACAACTTTTCAAGTTCCAGCAAATTCTAATTTTGATATTAAAGTTAAAACTGTAACTGATTATTGTTGTTCATATATTAAATAAGGAATATTATGGAAGATAATACAAATAGTAATAAACCAAAACATGAATCAAAATTAATGGCCTTGGATAATTTATCTTTAGGTATTTCAATGGTTGTTGCTGTATTTATTGGGTTTGCTATTGGATATGGCTTAAAACAATGGACAGGTTATACTTGGACTTTATGGCTAGGATTATTTTTAGGAATTGCAGCAGCTATTTTAAATGTATATAAGGCATATAAAAGAGCCCAAAAAGAGTATGAGGGAATGGAAAATGACCCAAGATATTCTTACAGAGCAAAACATGGGGATACCTCATACGACGAATATGATATTTAAAAAATTTGCAAAACTATTTTTTATAATAGATTTTATAGTAGTTCTTTTTTGTATTTTGTCAAATAATTATATTTGGCTTTTTAATACTCAAGTTGCTTTTATATCTTCTATGTTTATCTCACTTGCAACATTTCTTTCATATAAAAGAAATGTTAGCAAGAGATTAGAAAATATTGATTATGATTCAGAACTTTCAAATGATAGAGATGATATTGATAAAATTGATGATCCTTATGATTTATATGATGAAGAAGAAATAAATCAGAAAAAAGAATTCACAGCACTTGAAATTAAAAATATAATAAAAGAAGAAAAGTCTAAAGTAAAACAAAATACATTTAAAAATACAATTTACAGTACTACTAGTTTTATATCAATATATAGAGTTTTAGGATATGTAGTACTTATATTTGGTTTTTTTATCTTAAATAATAATGGGACGTTTCATGTAGTTTCATATCTAGCAGGACTTTTTATTGTCCCACTAGCAATGCTATGTTCAAAAGTTATTTTAAAATAAGAGGTAAGTCTATGATTGCTTTTTCTTTTTCTAAAGTTAAAATCATAGAACTTCTATTTTTATCGTGTTTTATTGCATCCACATTATACTCATAAATATCAGCATAAATCTCTATAGTAACTAAAGAGTGTTTTCTATCATCAAGTTTTATATATTCACCTGTTTTCAATTTCACTGAGGTATTTATTATTTTACATTTATCATCAAATGCATCATAAATACTATTTAATAGTTTCAAAAAATCAGAAGCAACCATTAAAAACTCAGGAATAGAAGGATCATAGTTTTTTATAAATTTTATGTCTGATTTTGTTTTTCTAGTAGATATAGTTAAGTCAACGAGAGTAAAAATATTTGTCTTAGAAGTATTCTTTGGAGCATATTTTTTATCTTGTTTTACACTTGTACTTTTGTATAATTTCATATGAATCTCATCATCATTTTCATAAGTAACGGAAATGGCATAAAAAATATAATTATGAAATGTTAAATTAATATATGTCGTTTCAAAGCCATAATTTGCAGGTGCATATTTTAGAGCTAAATCATAAAGTTGCTCTTTTTTTACTCTATTAAGTAAAAATTGAGCTTCTTGATTTGTATGTATTATTTTACCCTGAGAAGAGAAAGATAAAATAGGATTTAAATCTTGCTCTACCCAATTGTCATTGATAGTCATTAATTATTAGCTTTCTACATAATTCTTAAGGTTTTTTCCAACTTTTGGATGTTTTAATTTTTTAATTGCACTTGATTCGATTTGTCTTACTCTTTCTCTTGTAACACTTAACTCTTTTCCAATCTCTTCAAGAGTTCTATCACTAGCATCATCCATAAGACCAAATCTCATTCTAACAACTGCTTGTTCTCTTTCATTTAGTTGAGCTAATATTTGGTCAATTTGATTTTGTAAATCTTCTTTCATAATATTATCAACTGGTGTTGGAGCTTTATCATCAGGTACAAAATCTCCAAATTTACCATCTTCATCAGATCCAATAGGAGCTTCTAAAGATACTGGTTCTTTTGTGATTTTAATAACTTGTTTTACTTTATCAACAGGTAATCCAACTTCTTTTGCGATTTCATCCACATTTGGCTCTTTCCCATTTTCTTGAATACCTTTTCTGATAATCTTATTGATTCTATTGATAGTTTCAATCATATGAATTGGAATTCTAATAGTTCTAGCTTGGTCAGCAATGGCTCTTGAAATTGCTTGTCTAATCCACCATGTTGCATAAGTAGAGAATTTATAACCTTTTTTATACTCAAACTTATCAACAGCCTTCATAAGACCAATATTTCCTTCTTGGATTAAGTCTAAGAAAGGTAAACCTCTATTTGTGTATCTTTTTGCAATAGATACAACAAGTCTAAGGTTTGATTTCGCCATTCTTGTTTTTGCTTCATCTGTGATTTTTTTACCACGCTTTATTTGTTCTAAAACATCTAATAACTCTTCAGGTAATAAATCAAATCCACCCTTAGAAGCTTCTGCTGTTTGGAAAAGCTTTTTGATTTCCATGTAAGTAGAAACCATAGTTGCTTCTGGAACCATTGATGTAATTTGAACTTTAGATAAATTAATAATATTCTCTAAAAGTTTTTCATGGTTTTTCTTCAAAGTATCATTAAAAAGAGGTAATTTATATTCTAGTCTTTTTAATTCAGAGTCAAAACCTGTATCTGATTTAAGTGCTGTTTCCATAGCTTTTACGATTTCTGTAATAAGTTTAGAAGTTGGTCCTAAATCAATCAATGCTTGTTTTAATACTTGTTTTTTAAATGCAGTAGATAAATTAAATGTAATAACATCAAATTCATCATCTGATTTTGCTGTTTCTTTTGATTGGAATTTTATCCAGTCTTTTTTTGCTTTTTCTAATATTTTAAATGCAGCAATAATAGTTTCAGCTCTTTTATCTAGTTTCTTTTGTTTTTTCCCACTAGTTTCTTCTTCTGTCTCTTCAACTTCTTCTGAATCATCACTTGAAGTATCATCAGTATCATCATCGTCTGAATCATTATCATTGTCTTCGTCATCGAAGTTTCTAAAAAGCTCTTTAACTTTTCTTTCTCTATTTACTAAAGGTTCTTTATATTCTAAAATAAAGTCAACTAAATATGGGACAAAACAAATAGCATCAAGAATTATATCTTCTCCCATCTCAATTTTTTTAGAGATTTCTATTTCTTCTTCTTTTGTAAGTAATGGAATTTGTCCCATTTCTCTTAAGTACATTCTAACAGGAGAATCAGATCTTGACCACTCCAAAAGTTCTTTGTTTTTTAGTAAGTCATAAACACTATCCTCACCACCATCAATCATTTTATTTCGTTGGTCTTCTCTTCTTTTAGCTTCAACAGCATTCATAACTTTTGCTTGCTCTTGAGATGTCATCATGTTTACATTATATAATTGCATTAAAGCAATTAATTTTTTTATATTTTGACTTGAGGGAGCTTTAGGAAAAAGTTTAATAACTTTTTCAAAAGTTAGTGTAGAATCTTTGTATTCTTTTGCTAATTTTTCAATTTCTTTATTTAAATCTTTTGCACTCATATTTTTTGTACGTTCCTTGCTTGAAAGATAAGTCAGATATTATATCCAAAATTGCTAAAATAACTATTAATTTTTGATGTTTAATCTATTATTTCTAAATTTTTAGATAAAATTCGACTTTGTAAGAAGATAAAAATTATTAAAAGAAAAATAAAATTTGATCATTATGTATCATTTATTTTTTAATTTTGAAGGACTAAAAACATGAGTAAAATTACTGGTAAAGTATGGAATTTTGGGGCGAATATTGATACTGATATCATTATTGCAGCAAGATATTTAAATAGCTCAGATCCAGAGCATTTAGCTAAATATATTATGGAAGATGCAGACCCAGAATTTCCAAAAAAGTTACAAAAGGGTGACATCATTGTTGCTGGAGAGAACTTTGGGTGTGGAAGTTCAAGAGAACATGCTCCTATTGCTTTAAAAGCTGCTGGAGTTGCGGCAGTTGTTGCTCCATCTTTTGCTAGAATTTTTTATAGAAATGCATTTAATATGGGATTACCAATTTTTGAATTGCCTGAATCATTAGAAATAAAAGAGGGTGAAGAGATTTCAATTGATCTAGATAATGGTGAAATAACAAATAATACACAAAATAAAACATATAAATTTACAGCTATTCCTCCTTTTATGCAAGAACTAATTGCAACAGGTGGATTAATCAATTATGCTAAAGCTGAAATGAATAAGGAAAAATAATAATGAAGACATATAATATTTCAGTAATAAAAGGTGATGGTATAGGTCCTGAGATAGTTGATGAAGCTATAAAGGTATTAGATACAGTATCTTATAATTGTGGATTTCAACTAGAGTATAAAGAGTACTTAATGGGCGGAATTGCTATTGATATGACTGGTGTTCCACTTCCTGAAGAAACTGTGCAAGGTGTTCTAAACTCTGATGCTTGTTTATTTGGTGCAATTGGTGGAGAAAAATGGGATACATTGCCAAGAGACCTTAGACCTGAAACTGGACTTTTAAAGTTCAGAGAAGCAATGGGTGTTTATGCAAACTTAAGACCTGCTATTATTTATGATGAACTTGTAAATGCTTCAACATTAAAACCTGAAGTTATTGAAGGTGTTGATATTATGGTTGTAAGAGAGCTTATTGGTGGTATTTACTTTGGACAGCCAAGAGCAAATGATGGTTTTAAAGCATATAATACTATGGTTTATACAAAACCAGAAATTGAAAGAATAGGTAAAACTGCATTTGAATTAGCTATGAAAAGAGATAAAAGATTATGCTCAGTAGATAAAGCAAATGTTCTTGAAGTTTCTCAACTATGGAGAGATACTATGGAAGAAATAGCTAAAGATTATCCAGAAGTACAATTATCTCATATGTATGTTGATAATGCAGCTATGCAACTTGTAAGAAATCCAAAACAATTTGATGTAATAGTAACTGGAAATATTTTCGGCGATATTTTATCTGATACTGCATCTATGGTAGTAGGTTCTATTGGATTATTGCCAAGTGCTAGTACAGGTGATAAAACAGCTATTTATGAACCAATTCATGGCTCAGCTCCTGATATTGCAGGACAAGGAATTGCAAATCCTATTGCAACAATTGAAAGTGCTGGTATGATGCTAAGATACTCTTTTGGAGAAACAGAAGCAGCTGATTTAATTGATGGCGCTATTAAAAAAGCATTGAAAGATGGTTTTAGAACAAAAGATTTAGCAGCTTATGATGCTAAAGAAGTAGTTACTACATCTGAAATGGGTGATATAATTGCAAATAATTTAAGAAAATAGTAACTAAAATATTTCTTATTTATAATTAAAATGTTAGAATTTAAAAAATAATTTTTTAAAGGTATCTTTAATGGGTGAAAAAAAATATAGATTGATTACAAGAAGTGATATGGATGGATTAGTGTGTGGTACACTACTTACATATCTTGATTTGATTGATGATATTTTATTTGTTCATCCTAAAGATATGCAAGATGGACTTATTAAAGTAAGTTCAAATGATATAACTACAAACTTACCTTATGTAGAAGGTGTACATTTAGCTTTTGACCATCACTTTAGTGAAACTCTTAGAAATGAAAAAAAAGATAATCATATTATAAATCCTGATGCTCCTAGTGCTGCACAAGTTGTGTATGATTATTATGGTGGAGATGAAGTATATCCTATGAGGTTTATTGGTATGATGAATGGTGCCAATAAAGCTGATAGTGCTGATTTTACTATGGAAGACATTTTAGAACCAAGAGCTTGGGCACTGTTGAGTTTTATTATGGATTCAAGAACAGGACTTGGTAGATTTAAAGATTTTGAAACTTCAAATAAACAATTGATGAGAAATCTAATTGATTATTGTGCTAAACATAACATCGATGAAATTTTAGAAATTGATGAAGTAAAACAAAGAGTTGATCTTTATTTTAAATATGAAGAAGAGTTTCATGAGCAACTAAAAAAATGTACAACAATACATGATAATGTTGCAGTTATAGATTATAAAGATGAAGAAATAATTTATCCAGGGAATAGATTTTTAGTATATGCTATGTATCCAGAGATAAATGTCTCTATTCATGTTAGTTATACTTTTGATAGGGATAAATTAGTTTATTCAACTGGTAAATCAATTATAAATAAAACATCAAATACAAATGTTGGTGAACTTATGCTTAAATATGGTGGCGGTGGTCACAAAGCTGCTGGTGGATGTCAAATACCTTTAGCAGATGCTCCTAGAGTACTTGAAGAGATAATAGCTAAGTTAAATCAAGATAACTAAAACTTAGAAGAATTGACTTCTTCTAAAACTTCTTAAATTATTCTTAAACAATAAAACTACTATATTTAAGTTAAAACTAATTAAAATTCGCTTTCTTATTTATTATTTTAATAAATAAATAAATTAATGAGGTGAAAATGATCAATGTAAAACATTTAAATATGAATTTTGGAGAAAAGCAAGTTTTAAAAGACATCAATATAGAAATTAAAAAAGGTGAAGTTGTTGCTTTAATTGGTCCTTCTGGTTCAGGAAAATCAACATTACTTCGTTGTCTTAATTTTCTTGTCAATCCAACAAGTGGTGAAATAATAATAGATGATATTAAAGTAGATGTAAAAAAAGTTTCAAAAAAAGATATTTTTAAATTGCGTCAAAAAACAGCTATGGTTTTTCAAAATTACAATTTACTTAAAAATATGACAGCAATAGAAAATATAATAGAACCTATGATAACTGTTCAAAAAATATCGAAAAATCAAGCTGAAAATGTTGCTTTAGATTTACTTAAAAAAGTTGGATTGGTTGATAATAAAAACTCTTATCCAAGTGAGTTATCAGGAGGACAACAACAAAGAGTTGGTATAGCAAGAGCTATGGCTGTTAATAGTAATGTTATTTTATTTGATGAACCAACATCTTCTTTGGATCCTGAATTAGTGGGTGATGTATTAGAAGTAATAAAAACTCTTGCCATGCAAACTCAAAAAACAATGTTAATTGTTACGCATGAAATGAAATTTGCAAAAGAAGTAGCAGATAAAATAGTCTTTTTAGAAAATGGTTCCATAACGACCATTGGAACACCTAATGAAATATTTGTTGAGTGCAAAAATAAAAGAGTTTCTAATTTTGTAAATAAAATGACTGAAAATATTTTGGAGATAAATAAATGAATTTTGATTTTGTATGGTTTTTTAATCTTTTCCCTATTGTTCTTCCTGCCTTGAAATTAACGATTTCAATTGCATTGATTTCATTGTTTTTAACTTTGTGTTTATCTATTCTCATTGCAATAATAAGATATTATAAAGTAAAAGGTTTATATCACATCTTTGGATTATATATTACATTTTTTAGAGCAACACCTCTTGTTGCACAATTGTTTATATTATATTTTGGTCTTCCTAGTATTTTTCCATTTTTAGAATCAATGAGCGCTTATGAAGCCACAATTATAGCACTTACATTAAACACATCTTCTTTTATGGCAGAAGACTTAAGAGGGGCTTTAGAATCAATTGATAATGGGCAAAATGAAGCATGCTATTCAATGGGTATGACAAAGTTTCAGACAATGAAGCGTGTTATTTTACCTCAAGCTTTCATTTTTGCACTTCCTTCAATAGGGAATAGATTTATTGGTATTATAAAAGGTACTGCTCTTGGTTTTACAGTAGGACTTGCAGATATTATGGCAAAATCAAAAATAGAAGCTGCTCTTAGCTTGCGTTTTTTTGAAGCATATTTATGTGTTACCCTTATATATTTGGTATTAGTTATTATAGTAGAAAGAACTCTAAAATATATTGAGAAAAGAGTAGAAAAAGTTTATTAAATAATTATATGTTATTCAGTTTTTAGGTACTTTATTAAATCTTTATTAATTATAATAATTTTTATTTGTATATAAGCTAACTTTAATTAAAATTTCAACCTTTAAACTATGATAAGTTAAGTTTAGTACTTAATTTACTGTTGCAGTCTTTAAAATAGATTGAAAAAGAGTTAAAAAACTCTGTTAATAGATCCGTCATGTTCAGTTGAACACTTCTAGTTATCATAATCAAAATTCTCTTAATCATAAATTTTAAATGCAAAATATTATAAATTTAACAAATACTCAAAGGAAAAAAATGAGAAAATTATTCAAACTATTAGTTGCTGGAATTTTTATTCCTCTTATGAACATAAATGCAAGTGAAACTCCTACAAATATAGTAGTAGCTTCTGGTTCAACATCGATTCCGAATTCTTACATAACTAATGGTAAACACACAGGGCATGAAGTAGATATTTGGAATGAAATTTCTAAAAAAACAGGATTAAAAGTTAAGTTTATTACAGGTGAATTTAATACACTATTTGGTTATCTTGATTCAAAAAAAGCTGATACTGTAGGAAATACAATTACAGTAAATAAAAGAAGATTAGAAAAATATGATTTTTCAGAACCATATGCTTATATTCCAGAAAAACTAGTCGTTCATAAAGATAGAACAGATATTAAAGAACTTAAAGATATTGCTGGTATGACTTGTGGTTTTTCTGCTGGTTCTAATGGTGGAAATTTATTTGAACAAATTGCAAAGAAAAAAGGTATTAAAATCAATATGGTATCTTATGATAGTAGTGAACTATTAAATGAAGCATTTCGTAGAGGAAAAGTTGATGTTATGATTTTCTCAGGTGCCGAAGTTGCATATAAAATCAAAATTGGTTTTATAAAAGCAAGAATGGTTGAAGAAAATATTGCAGTTGGTGCAAAAGCTTATCCGTTTGTTAAAAATAACGAACGATCTAAAGAATTAAGAATGATTGTTACAAAAGCTATTAAAGAAATGAAAGAAGATGGTTCATTAGCTAAAATATATGAAAAATGGTATGGAATGGATTTTGGTCATAAACCAAAGAGCATGGCAGTTGCAAAATAATTTATCATAAAAATTAAAAAGAGGATATATCATATTATCAATTGTGATATATCTTCTTTAAACAAATAAACTTATTAAAATCATTTAAAACTCACATTAGGACTTCATATGTTATTTACTAGTATATTAGAAAATATGAAAGATGAAATTATCAATAAATTTCAAGAACTTATCCAAATAAAGAGTGTAGAAACTACTGCAAAACCTGGCATGCCTTTTGGCGAAGGTGTTAATGAAGCCTTGGAATATACACTAAAACTTTGTGATGAATTAGGTTTTAAGACAAAAAATGTAGATGGATATGCAGGACATGCTGACTTAGGTGATGGGGATGAAATGATAGGAATTCTTGTTCATTTAGATGTAGTCCCAGAAGGTGATTTGAAAAAGTGGACATATCCACCATATAGTGCAACTATTAAAAATAATTGCATTTATGGAAGAGGAACTATTGATGATAAAGGCCCAACAATTGCAGCTATTTATGCTATGAAAGCATTAAAAGATAGTGGGGTTTTATTAAAAAAGAAAATTAGAATTATATTTGGTACAGATGAAGAGAGTGGTTGGGAATGTATGCGTTATTATTTAATTAAAGAAAAAGTGCCTAAGATTGCTTTTACCCCAGATGCAAACTTCCCAGTTATATATGGAGAAAAAGGAATTATTACTCTTAAATTAAAACAAGAGTTTAATATCTCTTCACTTTCAAATATAAATATAAAATATATAAAAGGTGGAGAACTATCTAATATAGTTCCAAATTATTGCGAAGCTTTACTTTACATAATTGATGAGCCAAAAAATGTTTATGAAAAATGTTTAAATATAATAAAAAAAGAAAATTATTCAATTGATTTATACTTAGATAATAATAATCTTTATTTAAAATCTCATGGAATATCTGCACATGCAATGGCACCTCAAAAAGGTAAAAATGCAATTTCACAATTAATGCAAGTATTAAAACTACTTAATTTAGAAACTACTCAAATGAGTAGTTTTATTGATTTTTATAATATTAAAATCAATACACAAACAAATGGAAAATCTCTTGATTGTCAAATGAAGGATGAACACTCTGGTGAACTTACACTTAATGTTGGAGTAATTAATTTTGATGAAAAGAAAGTTGAATTAATATTAAATATTCGTTATCCAATTACAAAAAAAGATACAAATGTGATTGATAAAATTAATGATAATCTTACTAATAGTAATATAAAAATGGAAATTATAAATAATATGCCTCCTTTATATATGCCAAAAGATAGTAAACTTGTTCAAACCTTGACTAATGTATATAAAAAGATGACAAATGATGATACTCAGCCACAAACATTTGGTGGGGGTACCTATGCAAGAGCATTGGAAAATGCTGTTGCTTTTGGTCCTGTTTTCCCTGGACAAGTAAATTTAGCTCATCAAGCTGATGAATATATAGAAATTGATGACTTAATGAAAAATGCACAAATTATGGCACAGGCAATTTATGAGCTTAATTTATTAGATTGATAAATCGTATTAAAAATTTTTAATTCTCAAGTTCTTTTACCAATTCTTTATAAAATTTTTCAAAAGAGGGCAATACTAGCTTTGCTTGTCTTTGTTTTTTTCCCCACATAGGTTCAGGAAAATATGAATCATCTTTAAATCTTGCCATTACATGAAAGTGTACATGGGGAACATAATTCCCAAAAGAAGCAATATTTATCTTCTCTGGATTAAAATAATTTATCATCTTTTTTTCTATAATGTCCAAGACTCTTAATATTTCCATTTTAGTTTCGCTATCACATTGACTAAATTCTTTTAAATTTTTTTGAGTAAAAATTTTCAACCAAGGTATTTCACTTTTTTCAATTTCTACTTTTATTAAACTATTTTCATAAATCATATTTCCCCTTATATATTTTCAAAATCAACTGTGATTTCATCCATTTGTTCTTCACTTAAATATTTATTTGCATAATCTAAGTGAAGATTATTATCAACAAAAAACTTAACTATATCTCTATCTAAATGTTGATCTTTTATCATAAATGATAAAATTCTAAGTGAAGTATTAAGTGAATTTGCTTTTTTGTATGGTCTATCATTTGCAGTTAGTGCTTCAAATACATCTGCAACTGCAAGTATTTTATCCTCTATTGTCATAGGTAAATCAAGAATTTCAGGAGCAGAATAACCACCACCTTTTACCATTTTGTGATGAGAACCAGCGATTACAGGAACCCTTTTTAGTTTTTTAGGAAAAGGCATAGTCTCTAACATTTTATAAGATACTGTAACATGGTTGTTTATTATATCCCTTTCTTCATCTGTTAAAGTACCTTTTTTGATGCATAAATTATATACTTCATCTTCACTAAGTAAGTTTGTATCTTCACCATTTATTTTAAGTTTTTGTTTTGCAATCTCTTTTATTCTTTCAATTTTTTCATCTTCCATGAACTCACCACCTGTGTTACATGAAATAACAAAATCAAGATTTTCCTCTAAAGAAGTAATTTTATTTTGAAAAGCTATTGTTAATTGTTCTTTTTCTTTTATAGATGAAGTGTTTGAGATTTTTTTGTAATATTCCAATTCATAATCTTTTTTTACAATTTCAAATTTTGCTTTTACAGTATTTACTCTATCATAAATTGTTTCTAGCTTTTTACCTTTATCTACAACATATTCAGGTGTAACAATTTTACCAATGTCATGAAGCCAAGCAGCTCTACTCATCTGTTTTATTTCATCTGGTGTAAAATTAATATCTTTAAATACTGTTTTGTCATTATTTATTGCTTTTGTTAGAGTTTCTGCTATCTCTGCAACTCTATTAATATGACCACCTGTATATTCAGATTTTTCACCAATAGCTGTCGCAATTGATTTAATAAAAGAGTCCAATAAGTTTTCTAATTCAGTTATTAATCTATTATTAGTAATTGAAACAGCAGCTTGTGATGCCATTGATTCTATTAATTGTTTGTCTTCATTTGTAAATGTTATAGCATTCCCATTATCATCCATTTTATTTAATAATTGAAGTACTCCTATTACATCATCTTCATGGTTTTTCATGGGAATTACAAGCATTGATTTTGTTCTATAACCGGTTGTTTTATCAAACTTTTTTGTACCTTCAAAATTAAAATCTTTTGTTTCATAAACATCAGGGATATTAATTAGTTTACCTTCTAGAGCACAAAGAGCTGCTACCATATGTTCATTTGGTTTGCCATCTTCTTTATATAAAGGTAATTCAGGCCAGGTTATTTTACCTTCAGTTCCTCCCATTTTAATACTTAATGAGTCCGTTTGCACAACTTGAAACTTCAACCTTTTTTCATCTTCTGTTACTAAATAAAGTGTTCCTCCATCAGCATCAGAAAACTCTTTCGCCCCTAAAAGTATCTTTTCCATTAGAACATCAAAGTTTTTTTCACTTGTAAGTGATTTACCAATATCAATTAATTTTTTAATCTCTTTTTTATTTATATTAGTTCTATTTGTATTGTATGCTAAGTATTCATTAGATAATGAAATTACATCACCATCGTCTAATATTTTACCTTCATTAAGAAGTAAGTCATAGTCTTGAATCTCTTTTCTTAAAATTTTTTCATATGCAGGTTTTATGTGATTTATGTAAATTCTTAAATCATCTCTTTTTAATTTTTTTAATTGCTCACTTAGCAAGGCAGGAGTTAAGTGCTTACTATCAAAAGCTAATTGTTTGAATTTTGAGGGAAACGATACATCTATTATTGCAGCTTTGATATTTAAATTATTATTTATAGTTTCCCAAATAGAATCGCAACAATAAGTATCTGATGAAAAGAGTAAGGAGTTTTGATTTTTTGTAATAATATAACCACAACTTGAATTTGTATGATTATTTTTTATTGCAGTGATTTTTGTATCATCATCTAAAACAATTGTTTCATTTATATTTATTGGTTTGAAAACAATAGCTTTAGATTTTTTATTAAGCAATTCAATTTCAGAAAAATCAGGCCAAATTTCCCAGTTTAAAATAAATTTTCGTAAGTTTTCTAAAGTTTTTTTTGTTCCATAGATTGTAATTGGCTTTTTTCTTTTTTCAAAAAAGATATCAAGTATATATGGTATATCGTTTAAGTGATCTAAATGGGAATGGGTTAAAAAAATATTATCAATGTATTGAGCATCAATTCCTAAACCTTTTACAATGTTGCCAGCATCAATTACACTATTTTGATTTATTTGTATACAAGTTGTACTAAAGTCTAAACTTTTACTACCATATGCACCTAGTACTTTTATCGAATTTTTCATTACTTTCATTATTCACTCCAATATTCTTGATAGATTATATCAAATAATTTTTAAAACAATTTTCTTTTTGATATTTATCTCCTTAAGTAAGGTATAATTAATTAATAAAACCTTAAGCTAACTTTAAATATAATCCAATTCCATTTTTCAACCACAAAAGAGTTTTTTATAAAAATTTTGTGTTTTATAAAGAGTTGGTAGGAAGAGCGCAAGTGGACATAAGTATTATATATAAGTGAAGCAGTTCACTTTTTATTCACGCTTCTTGCCTGTTGAAAATGTGGATAATAAACACAAAGGAAAGCAACTATGAAAGTTAGAGCTTCGGTAAAAAAAATGTGTGACAAATGTAAAGTTGTCAAAAGAAGAGGGATCGTAAGAGTAATTTGCGAGAACAAAAAACACAAACAAAGACAAGGATAATCATGGCAAGAATTGCGGGTGTTGATTTACCAAACAAGAAAAGAATGGAATACGCATTAACGTATATTTTTGGAATAGGGTTATTTAACTCAAGATTAATCCTTGATGCTACTGGAATTTCTTATGACAAAAGAGCTCATGAGTTAACAGAAGATGAAGCAGCAGCTATCAGACTAGAGATCCAAAAAAACTACCAAGTTGAGGGTGATCTTAGAAAAAAAGTAGCTATGGATATTAAATCACTTATGGACTTAGGTTCTTATAGAGGATTAAGACATAGAAAAGGTTTACCGTGTAGAGGGCAAAAGACTAAGACTAATGCTCGAACTAGAAAAGGTAAAAAAAGAACTGTTGGTGCAGCGTAAGGATAAACAATGGCAAAAAGAAAAGTAACTAGAAAAAAAGTAGTAAAAAAGAATATTGCTGATGGTATCGTTCATATTGCGGCATCATTTAACAATACTATGGTAACAATAACTGATAGAGCTGGAAATGCAATCGCATGGAGTTCTGCTGGAAACTTAGGTTTCAAAGGTAGTAAAAAATCTACTCCTTTTGCTGCTCAAGCTGCAGTTGAAGATGCAATGGCAAAAGCAATTGAACACGGTATCAAAAATGTTGGTATCAAAATTCAAGGACCAGGTTCAGGTAGAGATACAGCTGTTAAAGCTGTAGGAGCTATGGAAGGCATCAGAGTTTCATGGTTAAAGGACGTTACACCGTTACCACATAATGGTTGTAGAGCTCCTAAGAGAAGAAGAGTGTAAGGAGTAGTACATGGCAAGATATAGAGGACCAGTAGAAAAAATCGAGAGAAGACTTGATGCAGACCTTGGATTAAAAGGTGAAAGAAGACTTAACGGAAAATCTGCATTAGAAAAAAGACCATTCGCTCCAGGACAACACGGACAAAGAAGAACTAAACTTTCTGAGTACGGTTTACAACTAAGAGAGAAACAAAAAGCTAAATTTATGTACGGTGTATCTGAAAAACAATTCAGAAAATACTTTAAAGAAGCAGCAAGAAGAGAAGGTAATACAGGATCTAACTTAATTACTTTAATCGAACAAAGATTAGACAATGTTGTTTATAGAATGGGATTTGCTACAACTAGAGCAAATGCTAGACAATTTACAACTCACGGTCATATTTTAGTAGATGGACAAAAAGTTGATATCCCTTCTTTCGTAGTAAAACCAGGGCAAAAAATTGAGATTAAAGAGAAATCTAAAACTAATCCTCAAATAGTAAGAGCTTTAGAATTAACTAATCAAACAGGAATGGTTGAATGGGTTGATGTTGATAAAGACAAAGCATTTGGTATTTTTACTAGAATTCCTACTAGAGAAGAAGTAGTTATTCCTGTTGAAGAAAGATTAATCGTAGAGTTATATTCTAAATAATAAATAAAGGTAGCAGCGTATGAAAAAATTTGCAGACACTCCATTTTTACCAACAGAAGTTGAAATCGAAGCAATCAGTGAAACTGAAGCTAAGATTTCTGCATATCCATTTGAAAGTGGTTTTGCAATTACATTAGCGCACCCATTAAGAAGACTTCTTCTATCTAGCTCAGTTGGATACTCTCCAATTGCAGTTAAAATAGAAGGGGCAAGCCACGAGTTTGATTCTTTAAGAGGTATGCTAGAAGATATTGCTATTTTTATTATCAATCTTAAAAATATTAAATTTAAAATTCTAAGTGATGAAAGTCAAGTAGAAGTTGAATATTCTTTTAACGGACCAAAAGAAATTAAAGGTTCTGATTTAGTAAACTCTGATGTTGAAATTGTAAGTCCAGAAGCTCACTTAGCTACAATCAATGCTGATTGTAACTTAACTTTCTCTGTTATTATTCAAAAAGGTATTGGTTATATGCCTTCAGAAGATATTAGAGATATGGTTTCTAGTGATTATATTCCACTTGATGCTTTCTTTACTCCAGTAAAAAAAGTTGTTTATGATATTGAAAAAATGCTAGTAGAAGACAACCCTAACTTTGAAAAAGCTGTATTTACAGTTCAAACAAATGGGCAAATTACACCAATCAATGCTTTTAAAGAAGCTGTTTCTGTAATGTATTCTCAAATGTCAGTATTCAATAAAGTATTCGATTTATCTGAAGTAACAGTTAGTGATTCAACTGAAGAACCTGTAGAATTAAAAGATTTAATTGTTAAAATTGACGATTTAAATTTAAGTGCTAGAAGTTTTAACTCTCTTGATAGAGCAGGGTTAAAATACTTAGGTGAATTAGTACTTATGAGTGAAGTAGAAGTTAAAAATATTAAAAACTTAGGAAAAAAATCTTATGACGAGATTGCTGATAAATTAGCATCTTTAGGATTCCCAGTTGAAAATACACTTCCAGAAAATATTGCATCAGCTTTAAGAAGAAAGCTAGAGCAGTTTAAAGCATAAAAAAGGTAAATTATGAGACATAAGCACGGATATAGAAAGTTAAGTAGAACTTCTTCTCATAGAAAAGCATTGTTAAAAAACATGGCAATAGCTTTAATAGAGAGAGAAAAAATTGAAACTACAGTTCCTAAAGCAAAAGAACTTAGAAGATATATTGAGAAATTAATTACAGTTTCAAGAGAAGCTGATTTAAATACTCATAGATTTGTATTTGCTTCATTACAAGATAAAGAAGCTACAAAAAAATTAATTAATGAAATTGCACCAAAATATGTAGGTAGAAATGGTGGATATACTTCAATAATTAAAACAAGAATTAGAAGAGGTGATGCTACACCTATGGCATTCATTTCATTAGTATAATTGCTAATTAAACTTGTTTGTCAAAAAGGGAAGGAGAGCATTGCTCTTCTTCCCTTTTTTTATATAATACAATTAAAAATTATTTTTAGAATTTAATCAATTTTTTTGTATAATCACGATATTTTTACAATTGATTAGGAGTAATAGTTGATAACATTAAAAGAAGCACTTTTATTAACAAATGACGAGATAACTAAATTAAGAAACGAACTAACTGATAAAATAAGAAATAATAGCATTGGTGCCTATGTAGAACAATTAACTAATACAGATATAAATATTTCAGGTTCTGGAATACCAATAGCAATAAAAGATATTATTAATGTAAAAGATTGGAATATAACTTGTTGTAGTAATATTTTAAAAGGGTATGTATCTCCTTATGATGCAACTGTAATCAAAAATTTAAAAGAAGCAGGATTAAGTCCTTTTGGAAGAGCAAATATGGATGAGTTTGCTATGGGAAGTTCAACTGACACTTCTTGTTATGGTAAGACTTTAAATCCTCATAATCCAAATAAAACAGCTGGTGGAAGTTCAGGTGGTAGTGCTGCTGCTGTTGCTGCAGGTATTGCCATTGCTGCACTTGGGACTGATACTGGTGGGTCAGTGAGACAACCAGCTGCTTATTGTGGTGTTGTAGGTATGAAACCAACTTATGGAAGAGTTTCAAGATATGGTATTACAGCATACTCATCTTCTCTTGACCAATGTGGACCTATTACTCAAAATGTAGAAGATGCAGCAATTTTATATGACATTATTTCAGGATATGATTCAATGGATTCTACATCTGCCAATGTAGAATATAATGCAGTAGCTCCAAAACTTAACAGTGAAAGAAAACTAACAATTGCAGTAATTGATAACTTTGTATCACAAGCAAGTCCTGCAATACAAGAAGCTTTTGAAAAAGCTGTAAAAGTTTTAGAAGAAGCTGGTCATAAAATTATTCATAAAAACATGTTAGATACAGATAAAATTCTATCATCTTACTATATTGTTGCAACAGCAGAAGCTAGTGCAAACTTAGCTAGATTTGATGGTGTTAGATTTGGAAATAGACAAGGTGATGCTGGCTTAAAAGATATGTATGTTCAAACAAAATCAAAAGGTTTTGGTGAAGAAGTACAAAAAAGAATCATGCTTGGTTCTTTTGTTTTAAGTTCAGGATATTATGATGCTTATTATATAAAAGCACAAAAAGTTAGACATTTGATAAAAGATGAATATGAAGAGATTTTTAATGAGGCTGATTTAATTTTATCTCCAGTTGCTCCAACAACTGCCCCAGAGTTTGGAAGCTTTAAATCATCTTTAGAGATGTATTTAAGCGATATTTATACAATATCAATAAACTTAGCAGGATTACCAGCTATATCTTTACCTGTCGATAAAGATGAAGATGGTATGCCAGTTGGTTTACAGTTGATTGGAAAAGCATATGATGAGCAAACAGTCTTTGATGGCGCTTTATCACTAGAAAAAGCAGTAAATTATAAAAAGTAAAGAATAGGATAAAAAATGAGAATAAGAACAAGAGCATTAACATTTGAAGATGTACTATTAGTACCAGCGAAATCAGAAGTTTTACCAAAAGAGGTATGTTTAAAAAGTAAATTAACAAAAAAAATAGAATTAAATGTTCCTTTTGTATCTGCTGCAATGGATACAGTTACTGAATATCAAGCTGCTATTGCAATGGCTAGACTTGGTGGTATAGGGATTATTCATAAAAACATGGATATAGAAACACAAGTTTTACAATGTAAAAAAGTAAAAAAATCTGAGTCAGGAATGATTATTGATCCTATTACAATCAAGCCTGACCAAACTATTCAAGATGCTGAAGATATTATGGCTTCATACAAAATTTCAGGTGTACCTGTTGTTGATGATAATGGTATCTTAGTGGGTATTTTGACAAATAGAGATATGAGATTTACAAAAGATTTCACTCAAAAAGCTTGTGACAAAATGACAAAAATGCCATTACTTACAGCAAAAGAGGGAACAACTTTAGATGAAGCTGCTGATATTATGCATGCAAGTAAAGTTGAGAAACTACCAATTGTAAATAATGAGAATAAACTAATTGGTCTTATTACAATCAAAGATATCAATAAAAAAAGAGAATATCCAAATGCAAATAAAGATGAATTTGGGAGATTAAGAGTTGGTGCTGCTATTGGTGTTAATCAACTTGATCGTGCTAGAGCATTAGTAAAAGCTGGTG
Organism: Arcobacter siniprincipis (SeqCode); assembly: GCF_048571125.1. Taxonomy (NCBI): domain Bacteria; kingdom Pseudomonadati; phylum Campylobacterota; class Epsilonproteobacteria; order Campylobacterales; family Arcobacteraceae; genus Arcobacter; species Arcobacter siniprincipis (SeqCode). Next base: position 1,456,956 of record NZ_CP182343.1, read on the forward strand.
TTGATGTATTAGTACTTGATTCTGCTCATGGTCATTCAAAAGGTATTTTGGATACAGTAAAAGCAATTAAAGCTGAAATGGATGTACAAATCATCGCTGGTAATGTAGCAACAGCAGAAGCAACAGCTGATTTAATCGCTTGTGGAGCTGATGGAGTTAAAGTTGGTATAGGACCTGGAAGTATTTGTACTACTAGAATCGTAGCAGGTGTTGGTGTACCTCAAATAAGTGCAATAGATGAGTGTGCAGCAGAAGGTGCAAAAACTGGAACTCCAATCATCGCTGATGGTGGAATTAGATATTCAGGTGATGTTGCAAAAGCATTAGCAGTTGGAGCTAGTTCTGTTATGATGGGAAGTGCTTTAGCTGGAACAGAAGAGAGTCCAGGTGAAGTAGTTTTAAGCCAAGGTAGAAAATTTAAAACATATAGAGGTATGGGTTCAATTGGAGCTATGACTAAAGGAAGTACTGATAGATATTTCCAAGAAGGAACAGCTGCTGATAAACTAGTTCCAGAGGGTATTGAAGGTATGGTTCCATATAGAGGAAGCATCGGAGATATCATTCACCAAATGGTAGGAGGACTAAGAAGTTCTATGGGATACCTAGGAAGTAAAGATATTCCAACATTCCAAGCAACAGCAGAGTTTGTAGAGATTACTAGTGCGGGGCTAAAAGAGAGTCATGTGCATGATGTAACGATTACGAATGAAGCGCCTAACTATCATATTTAGAAAGCTTTAGCTTTTTAAATATGCTTCGTTCACCTTCATTTTTAGAGACAGTCACTTACTACTTGTAAGCTCCTGCCTCTAAAAACTTGCTTGCCTTGCCTCTTTAAATTCTAAAGCTTTCTATATTTTTTTATTAACTAAACTAGAAATTTCTAACATCACTTTTTTAATAATTAAAACTTTTTTAAAAATCCAATGGACTTCTTATCTCATCTTTATTTAGTTCTTTTACCACACGTGTATATATTATAGTAGTTTCTATTGATTTATGTCCTAAAAGCTCCTGAATACTTCGTATATCAGTACCATTTTGAAGTAAATGAGTTGCATAAGAGTAATATGTACTATTATCATCTAAATATCGAAAATATACATACATAAAAATTATAGCAAATGATTTAAATTTATTTAAAAAATATAATAAATTACAATATTTTTTATAATTAAATGTTAAAAAAGACCTTATTTAAGGTATTTGTCGCTGTTTTAATATACGACATTTTTTATGTATTTTATTTGTTAATTTTCAAGCTAACTTGTATATAATGTATGTTCAATAATTAGTTATACGTATTAACAAATAAGAAATAAAGATGGAAATTTTAATTGGAATAATAATTTTTTGGGTACTTATATATTTTTTTGTTGTAAATACATCTAAAAACATAACAAAGAAGTAAAAATAAAGGATAGATAGCATCAAGATTACCCATGATAAAATAGCTTCGATACGTGAGACAGTGAGTCGAAATCTTAAAAAACTTGAACAGCAAGGGTATATAAGACTTGGAAAGTGAACAATTGCTTTAAATTAAAAAAATTATCGTAAAACAATAATAAATTATTGACAATCAGTAATATTTCTGATAAACTTTTAAAATAAAAAAGCTTAAAGGAGTGTTATTAATGGACAACATGTCAAAAATTAAAAAAGTGAGTAAGTTATGTTACATATTGCTCTTAGGGATTCTTATCTTAGTACCTTTATATTATATTTTCTATTGGTTATTTATCAATTCATTATCAGAGTCATTTGTCAATATAAATATAGAACCAGTACCTGAAACTCAACATATTTTGTCACCTAAGTTACAAATAATCGGATTTATCTCAAGTTTACTTCCTCTTAGTGCTTTAATGTATGGGCTTATTTATACAAGAAAACTTTTTGAATTTTTTAAAGATGGAGTTGTTTTTGCATTGGAACAAGTTATATTATTTAAAAAGATATCAAAAGCACTTGTTTTTTGGGTTATATTTTCTATAGTTTATGAAGGGATAAAAAGTGTAATTTTCTCTTTTAATAATCCAGTTGGGGAAAGAGTATTATCTTTAGGTTTATCTTCTAGCCAAGTGGGAATATTATTTATAAGTATTATAATTTTGGTAATTGCTTGGATCATGGATGAAGGAAGAATTATCAATGAAGAAAATAAGCTTACGGTGTAATAGGAGTTTATGATGGCAATGGTTATAAACTTAGATGTTATGTTAGCAAAAAGAAAGATGAAGTCTATAGAACTTGCTCAGTTGATTGGTATAACTGAGCAAAATCTATCTATCTTAAAAACAGGAAAAGCAAAAGCGATAAAACTAAGCACATTAGATGCTATTTGTAAACATCTTGATTGTCAGCCTGGAGATATATTAGAATATAAATAGAGTGTTTATTCTATCGTATATAAATCTCTATCTTAAACTTATTACAATCTGTTTGGGTAGTACCGTTTAAGTATTTCTCAAAAGAGGTTTATCTTTAAAATATAGCCATTTTGATATTTATCAAGCTCTCTTAAATAAAGGGGGACAGTCGTCACCTTAAAAAAAATTATACTCTCCCTAGATTCAATTTTTATGGTTGTTATCTTAAAATTTATACCTCTTGACAAGTCGTACGATATTAAGTACAATATTGAAAATTAACTATTAAGGACAGATATGACAAGAACTATGTCAGTGAGTCAAGTTAGAGCAGATATATATAATGTGATGGATGAAACGGCACAAACACATGAACCGATACTTATAACAGGGAAAAGAAATAATGTAGTTATGCTTTCTCAAGAAGATTGGAATGCTATAGAGGAGACATTGTATTTAAATAATATACCAAATATGGTATCTTCGATACAAGACTCAATGAATGAACCAGATAGTGAGTTTAGTGAAGATATTGAATGGTAGAATATAAAATACTCTATAGTAAATTAGCATTAAAAGATGCTAAAAAATTATCGAGTGCTAATTTGAGCCAAAAGGCTAAAGAATTAATTGAGATTATTAGAAAAAATCCATTTAAAAATCCTCCTCCTTATGAAAAATTAGTTGGTAATTTAAGTGGTACATATTCCAGAAGAATAAATATTCAACATAGATTGGTTTATGAAGTAAAAGAAACGGACAAAGTAGTAAGAATCCATAGAATGTGGTCACATTATGGAGAATAAATTACAATTAAATCACAAACATTTACTCTTCAAAAATTCTCAAATTTAACATTCTAAAAGTATATTAGTGATTCTTGTATTTATTGTGAACTTCTTTTAATCTTTTAATATTGTCATTATGATATGCAAAAATTGGTAGTTGTCTTCTTTTGAAAAATTTTCTTGTTTCATATTCTTCCTTATAATAAAAAGCAACAGATTTAATTCTAATGGGGCTTCCTGAAGCATTTGTAGATGAAAGTAAAAATTTATCAATATGGTTCCATGGAACAAAATAAGACTTTCCAAATAGAGGAAAAACTTTCATTCCTTTTTCTGATAACTGGAGAGCAGTTGTTTTAATAAATCGTCTATAGAATAATAGAATGAGAAAAACAGATATAGATATAGAGATGAAAAGTAAATAAATATTATAAGTTGACAAATAATTTTTAAAAGTTATTATTGAAATAAATAGATAAAATGGTATTCCAAAGATCCACATTATTCCATATTCATATTTAATTTTATATGGTACTTTTGTCCAAACATTATTATCATCATCAATTTTATTCATTACAAATTTGCCTTAAAAAATTAGGATAAACACCAAATAAAAATCTTTCTTAAGTTTGATTAAATTTCAATACATATATATTAGAATATTATACTTTTAGTAATTCCAAGTACTTTATTTAAAACCTTTTCATCTACTTTTTCTACAAATTTTATTTTTCTAGCATTATAATCTATTGATTTTATTTGTTCTGTCATTATAAAACCAGTTAAATTTGTAGCATTTAATTTTATGTGAAAAGGAAAGTTTCTATCAGTATTTGTTATGGGGCAGACTATTGTTAGACCAAGTTTTTTATTAAAAGAACTATTACTTACAACTAGAGCAGGTCGTCTTCCTTTCTGTTCATGTCCTGTTTGTGGGTCAAAATTTAACAGTACAAGGTCACCTTTTTGTGGAATATAGCTTTTTACCATTCTTCTTTGCCTATAATACCAGTTATTTCTTCTTGTGGTTTATAATCATCAGGTACTTTATTTAATAGTGATTCAAGATCGTATTCAGGAATATCACTTTTAATAGGTTCAAGTATTGCTTTACCATTTTCTATTTTTATATCTACATTATCCCCAATATTTAGATTTAATGTATCCATAATATCTTTTGGTACTCTAAGTCCTTGTGAGTTTCCCCATTTTGATATTTTAGCAGTCATATTAACTCCTTTTATGTATATACAAAGTATATCATTTTATATATTTCTTGTCAATATATTATATTATTCATCTTATATTCATATTCACTTCATGTTGAATTCATAATAATAGTTTAAAATCGGTTTAAATTATTATTTTAGGAGACGATGATGAGTAAAGGTAAGGTTATTTTAGGGATAGTTGTTGTAGCTGTTTTAATTCAATTTATTCCTTATGGAAGGGATTATACAAATCCACCAGTTGTAAAGGAGCCTCAATGGGATTCAATGCAAACAAAGGTCTTATTTGATAAAGCTTGTGCTAATTGTCACTCAAATAAGACAACTTATCCATGGTATAGTAAAGTTGTACCTATTTCTTGGTTAGTTGCATCTCATGTTGAAGAGGGTAGAGAACATTTAAATGTTTCTATGTGGGGTTTGCAAAAAAGAAATAAAGGCGATGAAGCTGCAGAAGAGGTAAAAGGAGGAGATATGCCACCTTTTTATTATCTTCCAACACATCCTGAAGCTAAACTTACTCAATCTGAAACTCAACAACTTATTTTGGGTTTAGAAAAAACGTTTGGTAGTAAAGAAAAACATCACAAAGATTAAGAATAATATATTAAGTGATTTTTTTAGCTAGTTTATTTATAATGTATTACTAACAAATAAGTAGAAAAACTATGACTAGATACATCTCAATAATTACCATGTTATTTATTATCTCTGCAAAAGCTGAGGATTTTAACTCATGTGGTTATATCCCAAAGAATACGAAGACATATGAGTTATTTGATAACTGTGCTTCCTACAAAGATAGTGAACTAAAGATTTCAAAAGAACACATAAAAAATCTGAATTTCGACAAGTTTGGTACGGCTAGTTTTTTTACTTCTGGGCAATATTTTTATGTAAAACCTGATGGAAAATTTCTTCCTGTCCTTTTTTACGATAATGGAGCGGATTACTTTCAAGAAGGTCTTACCCGCGCATTAAAAAATGGAAAAATAGAGTATTTCAATACAGACTTAGAACTTGTACTTTCCCCAGGTTATGATTGGGCTTGGCCTTTTGATGAAGGTAAGGCACTAGTTTGTAATGGTTGTGTATTGACTTCTCTTGAAGATGGTCACAAAGCTTTAAAAGGAGGTTTGTGGGGCTATATAAATAAGGAGGGAAAAGAAATCGTTCCTATTAAATATAAGGCTTCACCTCTTCCTAAAAAATAGCCTTCTGTCATGATTGATTAGAATTTGTTTATTATATAATAATTGAACTTTTCCTAATAATAAAGTATATTGACATTGTATATGCTGTATGATAAACTAAGATTAGGAAATACAAATGGAAATAATATGATAAAAGATAAGATTATAAAATATTATAAATTATTAAAAGTAAAAAAAGTAGATAAATATTTGATTCTAATAGGAATTATTGGTGTTATAATAGGTTTGTTTTTTAAAATACCAATTATAAATCAAATATTTGTATGGCCAGTTTTATTGGGTGTTTGTATAAGATTGTATGATTTTACTGAAAAAATAGAGAGAGAAATTATTCCTTATGATTTTAATAAGTTATTGCCACCACCTAAAAAAAATAGTACTAAAAAATAATGTCATATTTTGTTTATATTCTTGAGTGTTGTGATGGGAGTTTATATACTGGAATTACTACAGATGTAACAAAACGATTGGATGAGCACAACTATTCTGATAAGGGTGCAAAGTATACAAAAGCTAGGCGTCCTGTTAAGTTGCTTTATGAAGAATCATCAAGTGATAGGAGTAGTGCTTCTAAGCGTGAATATGCTATTAAAAAACTTACAAGAATCAAAAAACTTCAATTGATAAATGAGCCTTCTAAGAAAGAAGGTCATTAGCTTTTTTTTAGAAGTGTTCTTCGATATCTTTAACCCAAGCTTCGATTCGCTCTTTGCTTAGTTCGCTTTGATTGTCTTCATCTAATACTAAACCTACAAATTTACCATCAACTACTGCTGTTGATTCATCAAATTCATAACCATCTATTGAAGTAAATCCTACTACATTTCCTTCTTTTACATAACTGTATAAGTGACCTAGGGCGTTACAAAAGGTATCTTCGTATCCTTCTTGATCTCCTACACCTATTAGCGCTATTGTTTTATTGCTGAAGTTTATCTTTTCTAAGTTAGCTTCAAAGTCTTCCCAATCAGCTTGTAAATCCCCATCACCCCAAGTTGATGATGCTAAGATAAGTTTGTCGTATTGTTCAATTTCTTCTTTTGTTGCTTTTGCAATATCATGTAATGTAATTTCTTTTGAAAATGTGTTTTTTACTTCATTTACAATCTCTTCAGTAGCACCTGTGTCACTACCGTAAAATAATCCTATAGAATTCATATATATTCCTTTAATATTTAATAAAGAGGAAATATAACATATAAAATCTTAAATAGGATAAAAATACTCCTATTTAAATTAAAATTTTTTATCTTTTTAAGTTTAAAGAGAAAATCAATTTTAGAAAAGATAGAATTTATAATAAAACTCAAGGAAGAAGCATGGAAATATTTAATAAAGATGAAATAATTCAAAAAGTAATTGAAAAATTAAAAACAATACAAGACCTTGAACTTCCAATAAATATTTATGATTTGGGGCTAATTTATAAAACTAATGTAGAAGATAATAATGATAAAGTGCAAGTAAATATTGAAATGACTTTAATAAATTCGAGATGCAATAGTACAAAGTCTTTTACTGATGAGATTATAAGTATGGTTCAAAGTGTAGATGAAGTAGATATTTGTAGTGTAAAGTATGTATTTTCTCCTAAATGGGAAGTTACAATGATAAGCCCTGAGGGCTTAGAACAGTTAAGAAATGCTAATCCAAATATAAAAGATTAATATTTATTTTAGCTTTTGAAGATTTATTTTTTTTTGTTTATATTTTACAACTAAAACAATACTAACTACAACTACAATAAGTACAGGAATAGCTAAATACCAATGCTCTTTTGCAATAGTAATCAAAGATAAAATTCTATCACCAAAATACCAAACTGGTATTATAATTATACTACTCCAAAAAAGTGCAGAGATGAAATTTAGTATTGCAAAGGTCTTTGGTGAATAGTTCATCAATCCCACACAAAGTGGAATAATAGTCCTTAATCCATAAAGATATCTTTGTATAAATACTATAAACCAACCATACTTTCGAAGTAAAAATTTTACATAGGCTATTTTAGATTTTTGTTTTGAAAGTTTTCTAATGACATATTTCTTTTTAAATCTGCCAAGATAGAAATAAATTTGGTCACCTACAAAGGCCCCAACACCTGCAGTTATTATTGCCCATGCCAAGACCATATCACCTGTATGTACAAAAAGACCTGCCATTATAAGACCAGTTTCACCTTCTAGAATGCTCCAGAAAAAAAGAATAATATAACCATATTCTTTCATTAAATCAATTAAATTAAAATCCATAATTTTTATACTTTATTTTTGTTTGGACGAATAATACTCTAAAGTGCCTGATAAATTAAAATAAATTAGCCTTTCCTAAATCATATTAGTATAAAATAGAATATGATTAAAAAAATATTATTAATACTTATATTATTTGATTGTTCTTTTGCCCAATATGAAAAAATAAGAATTGGTAACATTGATAAATTTTATAAAGACAAAGTATCATATATGCAATTAGAAAACATGATAAAAGAGATAGAAAAAAACTTTGAAACTACCTTACAAATGAATATTTTTGATTATTCGAAAGATGGTAAACCAATTGATCTTATATATATAACACCTTCAAATATGGAAAAAAGAATACTAAAACTTGAAGAAAAAATAATTAAAAAAAATGAAAAAACAAAAATCACAAAAAGTTCATTTAAAAACTTAGAAGATGAATTAAAAGTTTTAAAAATAAAATATGATAGATTGAATGAATTTTTCATTAAACAAAGTAATGAGTTAAATAAATATATTAAAGCTAAAAATGAAAAGAAAAATTTATCACCAAAAGAGTATGAAGAGACAAAAAAATTTATAAAAGATAAAAAAATAACTTTAAATATTAAATTAAAAGAGTTAAATACTCTTTATAAAGATTTTAATCGTAAAGTGTTAAGTTACAATAATAAAATACAACTTTATAATAATGATATAAGAAATATATATAGCCTAAACAAAGAATTAGAATCTTTAAGAAGAGCCTTTAGAAAAGTAAAAGGCAAAACTTTTGGACAAAAAGAAATCACTCTAAAAACATATTATAAAGATGGAAAAAAAGTAAGAGAAAAAGATATAAAGCATAGTATGAAGAAAATAGAGATTTATGCTTTTGATAGCTTAGATGAATTAAAAGCAATCTTAGCACATGAAATAGCACATTTAGTTGGAATTCCTCATATAAATTTACAAAATGCACTTATGAATCCAATTTTGCAAAATAACCAAATAGAAAACTTATCCTTGACAAAAGATGATATTATAAATTTTAAAAATAATTTTTAAAACTAAATAACAGATATTCATGGTTTTTTATAGAACTTGTTTTATACAAAAAAATATTAATAAATACATGTAAATAAATTCTCAAAAAGTGATATACTTTCATTTAGAAGAGTATAGATTTTTATTTATATTACTTTTACTGTTTATAAGTTTTAGTTTTTTTTTACTTAAAAGTAAAAAATAGTATCTTTGTTAATTACTTTTATGCTACATAAAAAGTAGTATAAAATTAGGTTATATGTATTTGTAGGTGCTGATTCAAGTAATATTATTTACTGTTTCAGTAGTTTTAAGAGCATTAAAAGGCTAAAAGACCTTAATTAATGAGTTCAAAGGAAAAAAATTGAAAAAATTGCTATTATTGATACCTTTCATATTTTTTATATTACAAGGTTGTGAAGACAAAAAAGTTGAAAATGAAATAAGTAGTGTAAAAGAAACTGTCCAAGATAAAACTGAAGATGTTTCTGATAAAGCAGAGAATGTAGTAGACAAAACAGAAGATGTGATAGAAAATAATATTGATAAAACAGAAGATGCTATAGGTGAGATGAAAGAAGAAATTTCAGATAAAGCTGAAGATATGGTTAATAAAAGTGAAGATACCCTAAATGATGCAAGTGATAAAGCAGAAGATGTTATCGATAATGCTAAAGATAGTATTGATGAAAAAATTAATGAAGAAAAAGAAAGCAAATAATATTACGAATGTAAGAAAACAATATCTTCATTAGTAAAGCTCTAAATAAATCAATTCAATCACTTTTAAGAGTAAAAATAGTTTATATTTTTACTCTTTAAGTATAAACTTCAAGTATAATCTAAAAATGCAAAATTATTTTATTTAACTCTATTATCGATATATTCATTGCTTAAAGTAGTATATAATAATAATTTTAATACAAAAATAATTTATATTAAGGCTAAAACAAGTTTAATATGTTACCTTTAATTGTTGCAAATGAGTATTTTAGTTATTTTTTAACATAAAAAACAACTTATTCTGTAACAAAAAAAGAGGTATATTACCTTTATTAATCATTAAAAAAAGGAGAATAAATGAAAAAATTATTACTATTAATACCTTTCATGTTTTTTGTATTACAAGGTTGTACAGATGAGAAGGTTGATGATAAAATTAGTACAGTGAAAGAGTCTGTTCAAGACACAACTGAAGATGTTGCAGACAAAGCAGAGGATGTTGCTGATAAGGCGGAAGATGTAGTAGATAATAGTGAAGATTCACTAGAAAATGCAAGTGATAAAACTGAAGAAGTATTAGAAGATGCTAAAGAAAATACAAAAGATGCATTAGAAGATGCTAGTGACAAAACAGAAGATGCTGTTGAGAAAGTTAAAGAAAAAGTTGAAGAGGGATATGACAAAGTAAAAGAAACTGTTAAATAAAACCTTAACTTTAAAAAGTCATTAAAGATTGAAGAAGATACAATAAAATTTGCACTAATAAAATCTTAACACTAAAAAAGAAGGTAAAAATATTATATATTTTTACTCTTCTTCAAAGTTGTTTTGTGAAAAATCATAATTATTTACATGGCTATCAATATGTTCACCAAGAGCTAATTTATACTCATTTACAAAATATTCTATTATTTTATCTTTTTCATTTGCCATGTCTTGTGCATTTTCAAATGAAGTTGCTGCAATCCATGCATTAAATCTGGCTGCTGCGTACATAAATGATGCACTTACTTCACCTTGAGTTGTCTCTTCATTTAATTGTTCATTTGCAACTGCAATATGTTCATCTGCTCTTTTTAAAAATCCATTATTTTTTGTAGCCATATTTATTCCTTGATATTTTTCTCATTATATTTAAATTTTACTTCTAATTATATTTTTTTTAATTTATTATAACCTACACTTATTAGGTTTAATAGTGGCTTTTTATATGAAAAAAACACAAATTTTTTGATTAAATATGCTAATCGTCCTTTTACATTAAATACACCATAAATATTACCTACTGCATACTTACCTCCAAGAGCAATAAGTATTCCTTTAATTTTTGGCTTTGCTTTTATAAGTTCTTTGTTATTTATTATGTTAAGGATATTTTGCCCAGCAATTTTACCACTAGTTTCTGCAATAGTTACATTTGGAGGCATTATTTCATCTTTTTTATTTTTGATTTCTGCCACATCCCCAATGGCAAAAATATTTCCATATTTGCTAGTTTGCATATATTCATTTACAATAATTTGACCTTTTTTATTTTTTTGTACATCAATTTCATTTGTAAGATTAGATGCTTCTATAGCACCTGCAAAGATTAAAAAAGAGTATTTTTTATTTGTTCCATTTGTAAAATAGGCTATTTCATTTTCACATTTTTTTAATTTTGTATTTGAAATAATTTCGATGCCAAGAGATTTTAGTCTTTCTTGAGATGATTTTATAAGCTCAGAATTTAATCCTGGTAAAATTGTATCTGCACTACTACTAATAAGAGTTATTTTTAGATTATCACAAGTAAAATTACCCTTTTTAAAAAACATCTTAGTGTTATATGCCATTTCAGCTGCAATCTCAACACCTGATAAACCTGCACCCACAACTATTACTTCAATATCATTTGCTTCTTTTATTTCATATTGGATTTTCTTAAAAAGACGGTTTTCAAAACATTGTTTAAAATAAATTGCCCATTTGAGTTTTTTTATATCATGGGCTGTATTTATACCAGAAATAGATGAAGGGAAAGAGGTTCTAGTTCCAGTTGCTATAACTAAATAATCAAACTCAACGATCTCTTCTTCTGCTGTATTTATTACTTTTTTTTCAGAGTCAATTTGTGTAACTTTTAAGTTTTTATACTCTAAATAGCTGTGATTTAGTCCTACACATAAGGTGGCCAAATCAACAACGACTTCAGAAATATTTAGTTTATTTGCTATTAAGTCATATACTTCAGGTTGCAGATTATGAAAGGTATTATTATCTATTAATGTTATCTTAATATTCTTATTTTTTATAATCTCTCTTAATGCCGATAGACCAGCATACCCTCCACCAATTATTACAACTTTTTCCATGCAAAAACTCCTTTTTAACTCTAAATTCTTTGTTAAAATTTATTTATAAATCAAGTTATTTACAATCATTGTATAAAAACAGTATTTTTTTAAGCTTAAATATTTTATTAAAAATTTCTCTTTTGAAAGGTTTATGACTATACTATTTTAATCATGAAATGTAATTTTAAAATAAAGATAAATGAGAAGTAAAATCTTTTTTGTTATACTTTCAAAAATTGAATAAAATAGGAAATCCAAAAATGAAAATAGCGATTTTATCAGATATACACTCAAATGTTTATGCTTTGCAAGCAGTTATAAATGATGCTAAGAGCAAAAAAGTAGATATGATGATAAATGCTGGAGATTCATTTTATGGTCCAATAGAGCCAAGAGTTACTTATGAATTACTAAGAGAAAACAACTTTGTAAATATCTGTGGAAATCAAGATAGAGAGATTTTAGAAGCTTCTTTAGAACAATTAGAAAATAATCCTACTTTAAAATATGTATATGAAGATTTGGGCGAAGAGGTTTTATATTGGATACAGGACTTGCCTTTTGAAAAGTTTTTAGGGAAAGACTTGTATGTAACCCATGGTACTCAACATGATGATAGTGTTTATTTACTTGAAGATGTAAGTAGTGGAAATCCACAATTAAGGGATGATAAAAAAATAATTGAACTTCTCGATGATGTTGAATCTAGATTTGTAGTTTGTGGACATTCTCATATTCCAAGATGTGTAAATTTAAGTACAGGACAAGTGGTGATAAATTCTGGTTCAGTGGGCTTACAAGCTTATAAAGAAAATCAACCAAATGAACATATCATAGAAAATGCTTATTGCGATGCCACATATATAATACTTGATGTAAATTCAAGTGAATATAATATTGAGTTGGTAAAAGTTGCTTATGATTATGAAAAAGCAGCATTAAAGGCTGAATCTAATGGAAGAGCAGATTGGGCTTATACTCTTAGAACTGGAAAGATATCTTAAGTTTATGAAAAAGAGTGTGAATTTATATTTTGATAAAGAGTGCCCATTTTGTAATTATTATGCAAATTATAATTTAGTAAAAACTAATCATAATCTTAACCTTTATAATGCAAGGGAATATCCTCAAAAAATAAAACTTTTAAGAGAAAAGGGCTTTGATATTAATAATGGAATTATTATTGAAGTTGATGAAAAGATATTTCAAGGCTCAAATGCTGTAAAACAATTAAATAAACTATCTACTAAAGAAGTAAAAGTATTGAATACAAAGTTCTTTTCTATATTTTTATACCCGATTATAAAATCAATTAGAAAAGTAGTTCTTTTTATATTAAATAAAAATCCTCACATTAAATAAAACAAACAATTGACTTTAGATATAATATTTATTTAAATATATAAAAATAAGGAATCAGATAATGAGAATTGCAGTTTTTTGTGGATCAAGTGCTGGTAATAATATAGAATATATAAATGCTACAAAACGGCTAGGTAAATATTTTGCCCAAAATAATATAGAAGTAGTATATGGTGGTGGAAATGTTGGACTTATGGGTGCAATTGCAGATTCTGTTATGGAAAATGGTGGAAAAGTTTATGGAGTAATTCCTGAAAAACTAAAAGAAAAAGAGTTGGCTCACACAGGAATAACTGACTTAAAAGTAGTTTCAAATATGCATGAAAGAAAAGCTGCAATGGCAGAGATGGCTGATGCTTTTGTAGTACTTCCAGGAGGTGCAGGAACATTAGAAGAGACTTTTGAAGTTTGGACTTGGGCGTTACTTGGCTTTCATAATAAACCTTGTGCTTTTTTTAATATAAATGGATTTTATAACAAATTATTTGAGATGATAGATAATATGTGTGAAGCAGAGTTTTTAAGAAAAGAGTACTCTGATATGCTTATTAAAACAGACAATCAAGAAATACTACTAAAAGCTATAAAAGAGTACATACCACCAAAACAAAAATGGTAAATTAAATTTGGAAAAAAGATGATAGAATTTATAAAAGAAATACCAAAAGCAGAACTACACTTACATATTGAAGGCTCACTGGAGCCTGAACTTATGTTTGAACTTGCAAAAAGAAATAATATAAAGATACCTTACAACTCTGTAGAAGAAGTAAGAGCTGCCTATGATTTTACAAACTTACAATCCTTTTTGGATATTTATTATGCGGGAGCAAATGTACTTCTTCATAAAAAAGATTTTTATGATTTGACTTGGGCTTATATTTTAAAATGTGTACAAAACAATATAATCCATACAGAAATATTTTTTGACCCACAAACACACACTCAAAGAGGTGTATCTTTTGATACGATTATTTTAGGAATAAGCCAAGCTTTAGAAGATGCAAAAGAGAAGTTTGGAATTAGCTCAAATATTATTATGTGTTTTTTAAGACACTTAAGTCAAGAAGAGGCTTTAAAAACTTTTGAAGAGTCTTTACCTTTCAAAGATAAGATAATAGGTATTGGGCTTGATTCTTCGGAACTTGGACATCCTCCTTCAAAATTTAAAGAAGTATTCAAAAAAGCAAAAGATGCAGGATTTAAACTTGTGGCTCATGCAGGAGAAGAGGCTGATTATTCGTATATTTATGAGGCTTTGGATTTATTGGATATTCAAAGAATCGACCATGGAGTACAAGCAGTTCATTCAAAAGAGTTGATGGAAAGATTAAAAAAAGAGCAAACACCTTTGACCGTTTGTCCAAATTCAAATATAGAATTAAAAGTTTTCGAAAACTATAAACAACACAATGTAAAACAACTTTTAGATTATGGACTAAATGTCACAATAAACTCTGATGATCCAGCATATTTTAAAGGTTATTTAAATGATAACTTTATAAATTTATATGAACATATAGATTTGGCAAAAGAAGATATTGTAAAACTTGTTAGAAACTCTTTTATCTCTTCTTTTATATCAGATGAATTAAAAAACAAGTACTTAAAAAAGCTTGATACTTTTTTAAAAAATAAATAGGATAAATTATGAATAAAATCAAAGAGATATTAAAAAATCAAAAAATAGTAATAATAGATGGAGCAACAGGAACAGAGTTGGAGAGAAAAGGTTATGACATCAATGATTCACTTTGGTCAGCTAAATTTTTGATGGAAAACCCAAAAGCAATTTCTGAAGTTCATAAAGACTATTTAGAAGCTGGAAGTGATTGCATTACAACTTTAAGTTATCAAGCTACATTTGAAGGCTTTAAGAAGCGAGGGCTAAATGAAGTCCAAGCAAAAGAACTTTTGCAATCTTCTATTAAACTAGCCATAGAAGCAAGAGATGAGTTTTGGGCAAGTAATGAATCAAATAAGAGAATTAAACCTCTTGTAGCAGCTTCTGTTGGTCCTTATGGGGCATATTTAGCAGATGGTTCAGAGTTTAGAGGTAATTATGGACTAAGCCAAGAAGAACTTGTAAACTTTCATAGAAAAAGAATGCAAGCTTTGATTGAAGCAAAACCTGATTTATTGGCTTGTGAAACAGTTCCTTGTTTAATAGAAGCAAAAGCTTATGTAAAACTTTTAGAAGAGTTTCCTTCAATTCAAGCTTGGATAACTTTTAGTGCAAAAGATGGAAAACATATAAATAGCGGTGAAAGTATAAGAGAGTGTGCAAAGTTTTTAGATGATAAAGAACAAATTGTAGCTATTGGTATAAATTGTACAGCACCACAATATGTTGAATCATTAATCTCAGAGATTAAAGAAGTTTCAACAAAACCAATTATTGTTTATCCAAACGGAGGAGCTGCTTATGATGGAGCAACTAAAACTTGGAGTACACAAGCTAATACAAAAGATTATGGGAAGATGGCACATATGTGGTATGAAAAGGGAGCAAGTATTATTGGTGGTTGTTGTCAAACAACACCAAATGATATAGAACAAATCTCATCTTGGGTTAGAAGCTAAAGTTTAGCTTTTCTCTAACCCCTCTCTTACTAATTTTTTTATATAATACAAAATCTCAAAATAGGTTAAACAATGTCAAAAAGCTTAAATACAAATAGTGTAAAAAGTGTAAAATCAGAAAAAATAGCAGCAACTGCAAATCAAAATAAAAATCCAGTAAAAGTTGGATTCTCACAAGATAGATACGAAAATGAACAAGTTGTAAATGCTAGAAAAGCTGCAAACTTAGCACTAGCCAAAGAAAAAGCGAAGAAAAAAGCAAAAATGGCAAAGGCTTCTAAGAAGAAAAACAAAAAATAGTTTCTAAATAAAAGGGAAAAACATGAATATTGATACTTTTTTAATATATTCAGTGATTGCATTTTTATATGTATTAAGTCCCGGTCCAGCAGTGATGTTAGCTATTGTAAATGGTATAAGAACTGATATGAAAACTGTAGCTGTTTCATCTTTTGCTAATATCCTTGGCTTAGCTGTTTTATCTACTGCTTCAATTTTAGGTCTTGGGGTATTGATTTTAACTTCAGCTACACTTTTTTTAATTGTAAAAATCATAGGTGCCTTTTATCTAATGTATTTAGGTGTAAAGTTTTTACGAAACAAAGGTATTTTAAATATAGATGCTATGGAAAAGGATGTAAAGCAAAAAACTAAAAAAGCATACTTTTTTGAATCGTTTTTTGTAGCAGTTACAAACCCAAAACCA
Source organism: Arcobacter siniprincipis (SeqCode) (assembly GCF_048571125.1). Lineage (NCBI taxonomy): Bacteria > Pseudomonadati > Campylobacterota > Epsilonproteobacteria > Campylobacterales > Arcobacteraceae > Arcobacter > Arcobacter siniprincipis (SeqCode). The sequence continues at coordinate 1,473,541 of NZ_CP182343.1, forward strand.
ATCATATTTTTTACAGCAATATTTCCTCAGTTTTTAAATTTACACGAAGCTATTGCTCCTCAATTTTTTATTATGACTGGGGAGTTTTTATGTTTCTCATTTTTTGGACTTTGTACTTATGCTTTTTTATCTAAAAAATCAAAAGCACTACTTAGCAATGAAAAAAGAATGTATTGGTTCAATAAATTTACTGGTGGATTATTTATATTTTTAGGATTAGGTTTATTAAGAATTAAAAATCATGCCTAAAAGGCGAAGTTATTAAATAATAACTTCACCTTTTTCTTTTGCTCTATATTCATCTATTTTAAATGTATCATTTGCAATAACTCTTGGAGTGGCTTCTTTGTATTGATTTACTAATTTATTGATAGTTTTTAACTCATCATCATCAAATAAATCTTCATCATAATCTATACCAATTTCTACAAAGTGCAATTCTGTAAAATTTTCTCGCTCGATAATATCAATATCTATATTATCAAGTAACTCTTGAATAAAGAAAACTCTATCATCTTCATCTTCTAATACTTCTTCTGTTGCTATTATTTCAAAAAGTTCTGATAGTATCTTTGGTTCAGGACTTCTAGAACCTTTTATGTACTCATCACCAAATATTTTTTTGCCACAATATTTAAGATGGTTATAATCCATCAAAAAAAGAAGAATTGATAACTTTTTATCATTTAACAGTTTTACTTGTTTGTGTAACATATATAAAATTACATTTGCTACTTTTGTCATATCCATTTTCGAACAGTCCTTTTATTTAATTATCGAAGTATACAAAATAAAACATAAAGATATTAAATCTTCCAATGCTTTAATTTACTATTATTTACATTTTCTTTGACTTTATTGCAAAGTTGTGGAAAAAACAGCAAAAAATCTTCTTCTATTTCATCTATATTTTCAGATACTATTTCACAGTATCTACTTACATTATCCCTTTTTAAAACTCGCAAAGAGATTCTTCTATCGACTCTGTTAAATGATTGGTTTAAGTGCTCTAAGGTTTGGTATTTATTTAATAAGTCAAATTCTATTAGGCTTTTTAGCTTTTGTTTTGCTTCATCTGGCAAAGTATGCATATTTTCATTTGCTTTTATATAAAAGTCATCTAAAAACTTATCAAGAGTTATATTTGAGTATCTATGCCAGTTTTTTGTAAGTAAATAATCATAAGTCAAATCAATAACAACAGCTTTTAGTAAACCACTGTTTCCAAGTCTATTTTTACTTTGTTTGAAAGTAGGGTGACTATCTGTATATGAGTCTATTAGTTTATGTATTTTCATTGCTTTTTTTATATCTTCATTTGCACCTTCCCATGCTTTTGCTTTTAAGGGGTCAGCTAAATAATTGCCAATTTGAAAATCTATATTGTGTTCTGATAAAAATATATGTGCAAGCCAATTCATAAGAGTAGGTTACAAAAGTTTACTTAAATAAGAAGTAAACTTTTGTGATTAGAAATCTTTTAAATATTATAATCAGGTGGTGTATCGTTCCACTCAAAGATAAAACACATAGGAAGTCTGCCTGATTTATTTAAAATTAAACCAGTAATTGTGCCTGAGATAAATATTGAAGCAATTGCTAAAAATGATGCAAAAGCCAAGGTTGACATTCCTGTTAGTCCTTGTCCAATCGTACACCCAATAGACAAAATACCCCCAACACCCATCAATGCACCACCAATCATATTATAAGTTACTCTATTAACTTTTTGTGTTGCAGTACATCCAAAGCTATATTTTTTATTGAAAAATGACATAGAAAAAGAACCTAATATTACCCCACATAATAAGGCAATAGGGAAAGTGAAATAATTTACTTGATAAAACATAAATAACTCTAAACTCTTAGAAGTAGGATAAACAAAACTAATACCAGAAAGATCAATAAGTCTTTCCATACTATCTTGTCCCATTACTCCTGTTATTGTCCAGGCAGCAGCTATAATTAATCCAATTAAAAAACCATCTATTAGGGTAAATATTCTTTTTACTTTTTTTGCTAAAACTAATAAAATTACAAATAAAACTCCTACCACAACATATATATTCATAGTACTATTTTCTATCATTGAAGAGAGTTCTAAAAGAGTTTTATTTTGTGTAAATGGAGTTAAAAAGCCTTGAATAAGACCTTTTGCAGTTGCAAATCCAAAGATTCCTATAAATATTAAAGTAATAAGTGATTTTGAATCACCTTGTCCAAACTTGATTAGGTGTCTATTACTACAACCATCAGCTATCATCATTCCAGTACCAAACAATAAACCACCAAATATAACAACAAAATAATTAACATCTTGTTTGTAGTAAACTGTTTTTGTAAAATCTAAGTCAAAATAAGAGCCTACAATTTTAGTAGAAATTATTGCAACAATCATTGCAAATACAACAGAAGCACCTCTTCTTGTAGATTTTAATAAGATATAATCTTTGATTGAGCCACTAAAGCAGAATTGATTTTTTTGAGCTACTATTCCAAATAACATACCTAGACCAAGACCTAAAATATTTATTATTTCATATATTTCTAAATCGAACATTGTTCCCCTAACTTATAATTATAGTTTATCTTTCTAATAAAGGGCGATTATATTAAATATAAACTATAAAATAAGTTAGGCAGAATAATTAGATAAATATATACGGGAATTTTTTAAATTTAAATCTCTTGATTGTCAGTTCTCATATCTTCTAAGCCCTCAAGAATATCAGAAGCTTGCTCTTGAGTGATAGTTTTATTTTCTATATCAAGTAAAACATCGTCAAAGTATTTTTTTACTTCTTTCATATATTTTAACTCATCTTTCAACTCTTTAGAGTTTTTCTTTTTCTCTAAATTTGTTTCAAGTTCTTTGATATTTTCATTTACTTCTACTAAAACATCAGTTTTTAGTAACTTTTCTAAATCTTTTATATAATCCATTTTTTATCCTTTCTCTTTAGATATTTGTAGATATCTTTATTACTACTTTATAAATTTGCTCCGTTTTATCAACTTTTATACAAGGTTGATGTCCATCACTTGGATAAAAAATGGCTAATTCTTTTTCTTTTATATGTAAAGATGAAAATTCATTTTTTGTGCTGTATTTTGTAAAATCTTTTTCTTCATTATAAGCTTCAGTTATTTCAAAATCATTTATATGTGATACATCCATGATTTCAGAGCCTTTTACTATATATTGAATATCAATATATTTTTTATGTGATTCAAAAAAACACTCACTTCTAGGCTTTGAAAAATATGTTTGTTTTAAAACAAACATATTTTCATTGATAAGCTCTTTTACACATTCACCATTTTTTATTTCAAAAATATCATTAGATATATTTTCTAAATAATTAAATGCCAATTGGAAATTATCCTCTTTTATTTGATTTTTAATACAGTCCAATTTCCCAAATATTGCCATTTATTATCCTTTTATAAATTATCTTTTAAATATAAATAATCAGACATTTTACTCCACTCTCTCACTTTTTTCATATAAGTATCTTGAGAATCCAATATCTCTTTTAATAGTGGATTTTTAGCACTTAAATCAACTCTTAATTCTTTATTTGCTTTTTTTAGTGCATCCATAACATCTTTTGGAAGAGTTTTAACTTGTATATTTGGATATTCTTTTTTCATCTCTTGCCAAGCTGTGGCATTTAAATCATAATCTTGAATATACATATCATAAGCAGCAACTCTCATAGCAACCACTAATATTTTTTGTAAATCTTTTGGTAATTTGTTAAAAGAATCTTTATTTACCATAAATTGCATTTCACTTGCTGGTTCATGCCATCCTGTATAATAAAATGGTGCAACTTTATGAAATCCCATTTTTATATCCATAGATGGTCCAACCCATTCAAGTGCATCAATTGAATTTCTCTCAAGTGCCATAAATAGTTCAGCAGGAGCTATATTTGTAACTTCAACTCCCAGTTTTGCCATTACTTCACCTGCAAAACCTGGAATTCTCATTTTAAGACCTTTTAGATCATCAAGAGATTTAATCTCTTTTCTAAACCATCCACCCATTTGAACACCAGTATTTCCACCTGGAAATGAATACATACCATATTTAGAATAAGCTTTTTGCATCAATTCTAATCCACCACCATAATAAAACCAAGCGTATTGTTCAGGTGCAGTAAGACCAAAAGGCATAGAAGTAAATGGCAAAAGATTAATATCTTTACCTTTCCAATAATATGAAGCACTATGTCCTATATCATATTGTCCAGCTTTAACCATATCAAAAACCCCAAAAGGTGCTTTGTGTTTATTTGCTGCATCAACTCTGATTTTTAATCTTCCATTTGACATTTCTTCTGCAAGTTTTGCCATATTTCTAGATGTATCAATTAATGGAGATAGTGTTGGTCCCCAAGTAGTTGCCATCTTAAGTTTATATACTTTTTCATTGGCAAAAAGTTGTGTTGATAATAATAATGCAAGTAAAAATATTGCAATATTTCTCAGATTTTTCATTTATTTCCTTTTTAACAGTAAAATTAGTCGCATATTATACACAAAAGTTCTCTTCTAATAAGCTTATAAACTCCCCTTGCGTATAATCCTTTTTTAATTAAGTAAGAAAGAAGAATATATGATAGAACTTTCAAATGTCTCAAAGAGCTTTGGTAAACAAACACTATTCAATGAAGTAACCTTTAGATTAAATTCTGGGGATAAGATTGGACTAGTAGGAAGAAATGGTAGTGGGAAATCTACACTATTTAAATTGATTTTAGATGAAGAACACCCAGATGCTGGTGAAATATTACAACCTAAAAACTATAAAATAGGTGCTTTGAAACAGCATCTTGTTTTTACAGAAAAAACTATAACAGATGAAGCAGCCCTTGCACTTAGTGAAGAACATAAATACGATATTTATAAAGTTGAGAAAATACTTTTTGGTCTAGGATTCTCTCAAGAAGATTTATTAAAAGACCCCTTATCTTTTTCAGGTGGATATCAAATCAGAATAAATCTAGCAAAACTACTTTTAACAGAACCAAATCTGTTACTTTTAGATGAGCCTACAAACTACCTTGATATAGTTTCATTAAGATGGCTAAAAGTATTTTTAAAAAACTTTGATGGTGAAGTAATTATCATCACCCATGATAGAGATTTTATGGATGCAGTTACAACTCACACTATGGGATTAGTTAGAAAAAATCTAAAAGTTGTAAAAGGTGATACTCACAAGTTTTATGAAAAACTAAAAGAAGAAGATGAACACCACGAAAAACAAAAAGCTTCACAGGATAAAAAAGTAAAACAATTAGAAGAATTCATTGCTAAAAATAAAGCAAGAGCTTCAACAGCAAACTTAGCACAATCAAAAGTTAAACAACTTGAAAAGATGGATATCTTAGAAGATTTAAATTTTGATTCAACATTAAAATTTGATTTTAATTATAAAGATACACCTGCAAAAGTTTTACTTGATGTAAAAGACTTAAGCTTTGGATATACAAAAGACAATATACTTTTCAAAGATATTTCATTTACTCTACAAAAGGGTGAAACACTTGGAATAATAGGGAAAAATGGTAAAGGTAAATCAACACTTCTAAATACTATTGCAGGTGAATTAAAAGCTTTACATGGTATTACAGAATTACATACAAGTGTGACTTTTGGACACTTCGGTCAAACAAATATTTCACACCTAAATCCAGATAATACAATCATGGATGAAATCTATTTATCAAATAATAAATTAGGTGAGGGTACTGTAAGAAGTATTTGTGGGGGTATGATGTTCTCAGGTGATGATGCTAAGAAAAAAGTAACATTACTTTCAGGTGGTGAAAAAAGTAGGGTAATGCTAGGTAAAATTTTAGCAAAAGAAGTAAATCTACTTTTCCTAGATGAGCCAACAAATCACCTTGACATGAGCTCAATAGAAGCACTGACAGTTGCTATTAAAAACTTTGAAGGTTCTTGTATCATCGTAACGCATAGTGAAGAGTTACTTCGAGCTGTTTGTGATAGATTGATTATTTTCTCAAATGGAAGCGCTGATTATTTTGATGGAAAATATGATGAGTTCTTAGAAAAAATTGGTTGGGAAGATGAAGATGATGCTCCGAAAAAGAAATCAAAACCAAAAGTAAATAAAAAAGAGAGCAAAAGATTAAGAGCTTTACTTGTACAAGAAAAAAGTAAAATAGTAAATCCTATTAAAAAAGAGATTGATTCTTTAGAGAAAAAAATTATAGATATAGAAACAACAATTGAAAAGAAAAAAGATGAACTAATAATTGTCACAAAAAATGGTGATAATAGTAAAGTAATAGAATTATCTAAAGAAATAGCAAAATTAGAAAAAGAAGCTGAAACTAAATTTGAATCTTTAGAAATCTCTCAAACAAAACTTGATACTATTAATGATGAATATCAAATTAAATTAGAAGAGTTGATGTAAAAATGAAAACGCAAACTATTTTAAACTACATAAAAATCAATGATAATATCTCAACAGCTGGTCAGCCCAAAGAGGCTGAGCTAGAACTATTAGCAAATGATGGTTTTGAAGTAGTGATAAATCTTGCCCTGTCAAGTGCAACAAATGCATTAGATAATGAAGATAAAATAGTTTCAACTTTAGGCATGACTTATATTCATCTTCCTGTGGATTTTGAATATCCTACAAAAGATGATTTAAAGCTTTTCTTAACTCTTTTATCTTCTCTTGAGGGCAAAAAAGTGTTTGTACATTGTGCTTTAAATTATAGAGTAAGTGCTTTTATGTATGTTTATCATAAATACTTTTTAAAAACTCCTTTTGATGAGATAGATTTATCTCTTCTCGAAGAATGGAAACCTTCTCCTATCTGGCAAGATATTTTAAAAATAGAGTTTGAAGAGCTAAGCTAAGGAAAAATTCCCTAGCTTATTTTAAAGTAGATTCTAAAATCTCTGTAAACCTTCTCCATGATTTTTCATCTGCAACTTTGTGATATCTACTTGAACCAATGACCGAAAAGGCATGTGGTGCACCACTATAAGTTGTCATTTCGTGAGTTATTCCATTCTCTTCTAACTCCATAGCCAAATTAGCGAACTCTTGTAAACTAACAGCTTTGTCAGCACTTCCATGAAATACTACCACAGAACCTTTTGTATTGGAATAATTTTCACCAATAGGAGTTTGTAATCCTCCATGAAAAGTGATAAATGATTTTAAATCTCCACCATTTCTAGCAAACTCCAAAATAGCAGCTCCACCAAAACAATATCCTACCCCAACGGCATTTGATACATTTGCTCCTAGTTTTTTAGCTTCATTATATCCAGCATAAAGAAGTCTTTTCATTTTTGCTCTATTTTGATAAAGGTCACTTGTGAGTTTTTTCTTATCTTCTGTTTTTGTTGGTCTTATACCTTTTCTGTATAAATCAACTGCAAATGTTGCATAACCCAAATCATAAAGCATCTTTGCTCTTTTTACTTCATAATCAGTAACCCCATCCCAATCATGAACCATATAAATAAGTGGTGCATCTTTTGAAGGTGAACTATAATATCCTTCATACTCTTTTCCATCCACACTATAAGTAACAAAGCCACTATTTGCAAAAGCATAAATAGCCAAAACAAATAACATCATAATAATCTTTTTCATTGCAATTCCTTTGTTGTGATTAAAAAATCTTACTAAATCTAATACATAGTAAACTTAAATATTTATATTAATTAGAGCTTAAATTTAATAGAAATAATTATTTTAGAATTCTTTCGTTAAAATACACCAACTAAACAAAATGGACACTTTTTGAAAATAGAGACTAAAATTGCTAGATTTACCGCTCCTTTGCACCTAGAAAGTGGGCGAATCCTAGAACCTTATGAAATAAAATACGAAACCTATGGAGAACTTAACGAAGATAAATCAAATGTAATCGTTATTTGTCATGCTTTAAGTGGTTCACATCATGCAGCAGGAAGATATGAAAATGAAGCAAAACCAGGCTGGTGGGATAATTTCATAGGCGATGGAAAGACTATTGATACTACAAAATACTTTGTAATCTGTACAAATAACCTTGGCTCTTGTTTTGGTTCAACTTCACCAATGAGCCCTATGAATAAAGCAGGGGAAGCATACAGACTTAAATTTCCAGTTTTAGCTATAACAGATATCGTAAAAGCTCAAAAAAGACTTTTCACTTCTCTTGGTATTGATCATGTAAAAGCAGTCATTGGTGGAAGTATGGGTGGTATGCAAGCACTTTGTTATTCTATTGAGTACCCAGATTTTGCAGATACAATCATAGCTATGGCAACAACTGCATATACAAGACCTTGGGCAATAGCTGTAAATAAAATAGCAATGGAATCAATAAGAAATGATCCAGCTTTTAAAAATGGAAACTACACAAAAGGTGACCTTATAGCAAATGGTTTACCAGGTCTTGCAATTGGTAGGATGGCAGGACTGATTGCCTATGTGGGACCAAATTCTATGAATAATAAATTTGGTAGAAATTATGTGGAGACAGATGGGCTTTATGAACTTTTTGGAAGGTTTGAAGTTGAGAGATATTTGGAATACAATGCTTACAATTTTCCAAAGATATTTGACCCATTATCATATTTGTATGTTTGTAAGACTATGAATATCTTTGATGCAGCAAGGGGTACTGATAAGTTGCCAGATGCCTTATCAAAGATAAAATGTGACCTTCATCTTATCTCTTTTTCTGATGATGTTTTATTCTTCCCACAAGAGATGGAAGAGATTTATAATATAATGAGAGATATGAATATGGAAAATGTAAAGTATAAAATGATAGAATCTACACATGGACATGATTCATTTTTGGTGGAACTTGATAAGTTCAAAGATTATGTAGTCGATATATTGGAGAAAAAAATATGAGTGAAGAAATAAAAGAAGAACAAAGCTTTGAAGAAAAAGTAGAAAATGCAAAAGAGTTATTAGAAAAGTTAGCAAATCCAGATATAACATTAAGTTCATCTGTAGAGATATATAAAAATGGTATGAAAGAACTTGATGATGCACAAAAACTTCTAGAAACTTCTAAACTTCAATTCAAAGAACTATCAGAAAAATAAAATATAACAATTTGAAATACTTTTTGTAACTATAAAAAATATTTGATAAACTTTTCTTACTATTTAGGAGGAGTTTATGAAAACAATAAATCAATTACAAAGTATAGACAAACCAAGGGAAAGATTACTAAAGTATGGTCTTAGCTCACTTAAAAACTATGAACTAATAGCCGTATTACTAGGAAGTGGAGTAAAAGGCAAAGATGTTATAAAATTATCCCATGAAATAGAAAAATTCTTCGACTCAAACTTTGAAAATATAGATTTAAAAACCCTACTTAAAATACACGGACTAGGAACTGCAAAAGCTAGCCAAATAATATCCGCAATAGAACTATCAAAAAGATACCTAATAGATACCCAAAACTACAAAATAAACTCTGCTAGTGATGTATACGAAGAACTAAAACCATACAAAAACAAACGCCAAGAATACTTCCTAACTCTATATTTAGATGGAGCAAACAATCTAATCGAAACCAAAATCATCACAATAGGAACCCTAAACCAAAGCCTAGTTCACCCAAGAGAAGTATTTTCCCACGCCATAGAAAAAAGATGCGCCAGCATAATAGTAGCCCACAATCACCCAAGTGGTATTTTAAAACCAAGTAGTGAAGATATAAATGTAACCCAAAGACTAAAAGAATCAGGAAAGATTCTAGGTATAGAACTACTTGATCATGTAATATTTACAAATGAAGGGTTTATTAGTTTACAAGAAGAGGGTGTGTTGTGATGGATAGATTTTTTGATGAATGGAATGAAATAAAAAAAGAACTTACTAAAAATGAAAGAAAATTAGGTATAAAATCAAGAGAAATATTTTGGGCAAATATTGGACAAAATATTGGTTATGAACAAAATGGCAAAGGTAAAAATTTTGCAAGACCTGTTATTGTTGTAAGAAAACTCACAAAAGATTTATTTTTAGGAATCCCAACTACTACAACACTTAGAGAAGATAATGATTATTTTCATAAATTCAAATATACCACATATAATAATGAAGTTTTAAATGTTTCGACATTAATTTTACAAGTAAAAGTATTTAGTATAAAAAGAATAATGAACAAAATTGGAATGATTAATAAAGAAGATTTTAAAGTAATTGTAGAAAAGTCAAAAAATCTATTTGGCCCCACTTAAAATAAGTGGGTGTGCCCGAAGGCGAATTGTAAGAGTATTATATCTTACAATTTTTATTTTGTCAATTTCTGTTTGGGGCTTGAAGATATAAATATCTTCGCTTTTACTCTTCTTTAACCGTCTTTGACTTTTTAAACTTTTCTCTTGAAAATCTGAGATTTTCGCCTTTTTCTTCTTTGGTGGCAAAGAAGAAACAAGAAAGCCACCAACGGTTTCAAAGCCCTTTGGGTTCCCTCTCTTATTATTTTTATCTTTTCTGCTTGGTAAAACTCGTTTATTAAAACTTGCGTTTAGCAAATTTTAAATACTCAAACAGTTACCAATCTTGTTTAGAAAAGAAAAAAATAAACGCTCGGCTTTTGCAAATGTTGGGAAAATGGGGATAAGGATATTTTATTTTTTGATTTAAAAGTCTTCTTGTTCAAACTCTAACAAGAAATAAATGCCTCTGTTTTTACTCTTCTTTAACCGTAAAGAAAGTAACAAAGAAAACTCTCAACGGCTTCATCGGTCTTCGACTTCTTAAATTTTATGATTGTGATTTGCTTTCAAATAAAACTCATTAAGATATGCTCCCAGCATATCTCTTAACATTCAAACAGTTATTTGAGGATTACGCAAATCAAAATCAACAATTTAACGATTGCAAATGTTGAATTGAGGGGATAATGACATTTTATTTTTTGATTTTAGTCATATAACTAAAAAGTATCTTTTATTTTATCGGTATCACTACTATGTTTTAGTAAAATAATATTCTTAAATTTATAATACCTTGGACAATAAATGAAATACAATGAAGATACAAGAGTAAAAATACCATCTATATTACATCTTACACGATTAGGATATAAGTATTTATCTTTGAAAAATTCTAATTGGGATATAAATACAAATATATTTACAGATATTTTTAAATCTAGCATTGAAAGAATTAATAAAACAATAAATGATTTAGATTCAAATAAAGTTTATGAAGAGGTTTCTTTGTTACTTGACTATGAGGACTTAGGGCAAGCTTTTTATCAAAGAATTATTGAAAAGTCTGGCATAAAACTTATAGATTTTGAAAACTTTGAAAACAACTCTTTTCATGTAGTTACAGAACTTCCATGTAAAAATAGTGATGAAGAGTTTAGACCTGATATTACACTTTTAATTAATGGTATGCCATTGGTTTTTATAGAAGTTAAAAAGCCAAATAATAAAGATGGTGTATTAGCAGAAAGAGAAAGAATAAATGTAAGATTTTCAAATGATAGGTTTAGAAAATTTATCAATATAACACAACTTATGGTTTTTTCTAACAATATGGAATATGATGATAATTCTATTGAACCAATAGAAGGAGCATTTTATGCTACACCTTCACAAAAACCAATTTTCAACTATTTTAGAGAAGAAGAAAAACTAAATTTAGCACAACTTTTAAATGATTTAGATGACAAAACTGAAAATGAGATATTAAAAGATAATAATCTTGAAGTAATAAAAAATAATGCAGAGTTTATCACAAATAAATTACCTGAAACCCCAACAAATCGATTATCTACTTCGTTATTTTCAAAAGAGAGATTAAAGTTTTTATTGCAGTTTGGAATTGCTTATGTAAAATCAAAAGAAGGTATACAAAAACATATTATGCGATACCCTCAAATATTTGCAACAAAAGCGATTGAAAGTAAACTTGATGAGGGGATAAGAAAAGGTATTATTTGGCATACACAAGGAAGTGGTAAAACAGCACTTGCTTTTTATAATGTAAGATATTTAACAAACTATTTTCAAGCTAAAAAAATAATTCCAAAGTTTTATTTTATTGTAGATAGATTAGATTTATTAACCCAAGCAAAAAAAGAGTTTATAGCAAGAGGTTTAAAAGTTCATACTATAGCTAGCCGTGAAGATTTTGCAAAAGATATTAAAAAAACAACTGCTATTCACAATGATAGAGGTGAATATGAAATAACTGTGGTAAACATTCAAAAATTTGAAGATGACCCAGATGTTATCTCTATACAAGACTATGATATTAATATTCAAAGAGTTTACTTTTTAGATGAAGTTCATAGAAGCTATAATCCCAAAGGAAGTTTTTTAGCGAACTTAGAAACTTCTGATAAAAATGCAATAAAAATTGGACTAACAGGAACTCCATTATTAGGAGAAGATACAAGCTCAAAATTATTGTTTGGTGATTATATTCACAAGTATTATTATAACTCTTCTATCGCTGATGGTTATACATTGAGGCTTATAAGAGAAGAGATAGAGACAACCTATAAATTACAACTTCAAAAAGCTATTGAAGATATAGAAATCTTACAAGGTAATTTAAAAAAAGAAGAGGTTTATTCTCACAAAAAGTTTGTAGAACCAATGTTAGCTTATATTGTAAATGATTTTAAAAATAGTAAAGTAAGATTTGATGATGACTCTATAGGTGCAATGGTTATTTGTGATAGTTCAGCACAAGCTAAAAAAATGTATGAAATATTCCAGTCAAAATATGCAAAACTAGAAGCTATAAATAATGAAAACTTATCAGAAGAACTTGTCGCTGAACCTCAAACTACTTATGGAATAAATGATACTGAAGTAAAAAGAGACTTAACAGGCAAAATTATTTTACACAATACAGGAACTATACAAGAAAGAAAAGATTGGGTAGAAGAGTTTAAAGATGCTAAGATAGATATTTTATTTGTTGACAGAATGCTTCTCACAGGATTTGATGCTCCAAGACTAAAAAAACTATATCTGGGTAGAATCATAAGAAAACATGGCTTATTACAGGCTCTTACAAGGGTAAATCGTACATACAAAAAGTTTAAATATGGCTTTGTCGTAGATTTTGCAGATATAAGTAAAGAGTTTGATGCAACCAACAAAGCTTATTTTGAAGAGTTACAAAATGAACTTGGCGATGAGATAGAATCTTACTCTTCTCTTTTTAAATCAAAAGAAGAGATAGAAGAAGAGATAGAAAATATAAAAGATATATTGTTTGAATATGATACTTTAGATGCAGAAATATTCTCACAACAAATATCTAAAATTCAAGATATTAAAAAGATGCAAGAGATAAAAAAAGTACTTGAAAATGCAAAAAGTATATATAATCTCATAAGACTTTTTGGGCATTCAGAATTACTTGAAAAAATAGATTTTAGAAAGTTAAATCTACTTTATAGAGAAGCTTCAAATCATCTAAATCTTTTAAATCAAAAACTTGCTTTAGAAAAAGGTGATGAAAATACAAATATAATAAATCTAGCTTTAGAAGATATTATTTTTAAATTTACAAAGATAAGTGAAGAAGAGCTTATTTTAGCTGATAAGTTAAAAAATACACTGAGAATTACAAGAGAAGCTTTTCAAAATAATTTTGATAAAAAAGACCCTGAATATATCACTTTAAAAGAGGAACTTGAAAGACTATTTAAAAATAAAAACCTTAGTGAAATATCCCAAGATGAGATGAATGAAAATATTGGTGAACTCAAAAAAATAGATGACAAAATAAGAGAGTTAAACAGACAAAATGACCTCTTAAAAGATAAATACAAAGGTGATACAAAATATGCAAGGATGCATAAAAGAATCAAACAAAATAATATAACAAATAAACAAAGTAAGATTTTTAGTGCATTAGAAAAAATAAAAATACAACTTGATGAAAAAGTTTTAAACAACAGTGCCATATTAAAACATGAAAACTTTTTTATAGCACAAACAGAACCTATCGTAGATGTAGAGTTTGAAGATAACAATAAAATAAAATTAAATGATGAATCATTTAAATACATCAACACGCTTATAGCAACAGAATATCTAAATGAATACAACGGAGTAAACAATTGGTAATAGTAGAGTTTGAAAGAGAAACAAAAAAGTTAATAGATAGTTTAAAAGCAGTATGTGCAAACTTTGGACTTGGAAATGATGGTAATGAATTTAAAATCATCACACAGGTATTTTTATACAAGTTTTTAAATGATAAGTTTGCTTATGAGATAAAAAAGATAGATGAAAACATCAAAAATGCACCAAGTTGGGAAGAGTATTATTCAAATTTAAGTCAAGAGCAAAGAAATAAAATACTAAGACGAATAGGTGTAAAAGCTGCAAAACTCAAACCTGAATATCTAATAACTCATCTATTTAATATACAAGATAGTCCTGATTTTGCACAAACTTTTGATGATACTTTACATCAAATCTCTATAGAAAACAACGACATCTTTTCAGTAAAAACTGAAGGTGGTGCAAAAATAGAACTTTTTGATACTTTGAGTAAATATATTATTGATGATAAAGATGCTTTTTTTAAAGCGATTATTAATAAACTTGTAGCTTTTAGTTTTGAAAATATCTTTAATCAAAAGTATGATTTCTATGCAACTATATTTGAGTACTTAATCAAAGATTATAATAGTGATAGTGGTGGAAAGTATGCAGAGTATTATACTCCCCATGCAGTTGCAAAAATCATGGCGGCTATTATGGTGGATAAGGGAGTTTCAAATGTAACTTGTTATGATCCAAGTGCAGGGAGTGGAACACTTCTGATGAACATAGCTCATGCCATAGGTGAAGATAGATGTAGTATCTACTCACAAGATATATCTCAAAAGTCATCAAGTTTACTAAGGCTAAATCTTATTTTAAATAATCTTGTTCACTCTATATCAAATGTTATCAAAGGAAATACTCTTTTAAGTCCATATCATAAAGAGGGTGAGGATTTACAAAAGTTTGACTATATCGTTTCAAATCCACCTTTTAAAACTGATTTTAGTGATTATAGAGATGATTTAGACTCAAAAGAAAATCACGATAGATTTTTTGCAGGTATTCCAAAAATACCAGCAAAGAAAAAAGAGTCTATGTCTATTTATAGTATGTTTTTACAGCATATTATTTATTCTCTTAAAAAGGGTGGAAAAGCAGCAGTTGTAGTTCCAACTGGATTTATTACAGCTCAAAGTGGAATAGATAGAAAAATTAGAGAACATCTAATTGAAAACAAAATGTTAGGCGGAGTTGTATCAATGCCAAGTAATATTTTTGCAACAACAGGGACAAATGTTTCTATAATTTTTATAGATGATACAAATAAAGAAAATGTGGTTTTAATAGATGCTTCAAACTTGGGGAAAACTGTAAAAGATGGTAAAAATCAAAAAACAGTTTTAAGTGACATAGAAGAAGAGTTAATTATAAATACTTTTAATAATAAAAATATTAAAGATGATTTATCTGTAGTTGTATCTTATGAAGATATAAAAGCTAAGAATTATAGTTTTAGTGCAGGGCAATATTTTGATGTGAAGATTGAATATGTTGATATTACAAAAGATGAATTTGATGCAAAGATGAAAGGTTTTAGTGAGAACATAGAGTCAATGTTTAGTGAATCTAAAAAGTTGGAAGATGAAATAAAAAAACAGTTGTTAGGGTTGGTTTATGAGTGATTTAACAACTTATAAATTTTCACAACTTTACGATTTTTCATCTGGAATATCAACAAAGCCTGAACAAGCAGGACACGGTTTTCCTTTTATTTCTTTTTCTACAGTATTTAATAATTATTTTATACCTGATATTGTAGATGATTTGATGGATACATCAAAAAAAGAAAGAGAAACTTATTCTATTAAAAAAGGAGATATACTTTTAACAAGAACTAGTGAAACTATCAATGAGTTAGCAATGAGTTGTGTCGCTTTAAAGGATTATCCAAATGCAACTTACAGTGGGTTTACTAAAAGATTAAGACCTCTTCAAAAAGATATTACTTATGATAAATTTATGGGCTTTTATCTAAGAAGTAATTTATTTAGAAAAACAATGTCAAATAATGCAGTAATGACATTGAGAGCAAGTCTAAATGAACAAATTTTTTCATACTTAGATTTAGTTTTACCAAAATACAATGAACAAGTAAAAATCGGAAATTTATTACATCTATTAAATCAAAAAATAGAACTAAATAATAAAATAAATAAAGAACTAGAAACTATGGCAAAAACTCTTTATGATTATTGGTTCGTGCAGTTTGATTTTCCAGATGAGAATGGAAAACCTTATAAATCATCAGGTGGTAAGATGGTTTATAATCAAGAGTTAAAAAGAGAAATTCCAGAGGGATGGGAAATTGGTTGTATTGGTGATTATTGTAAATCAACAGGAGGATTTGCTTTTAAATCAAGTTGGTGGACAGAAAATGGCGTATCCGTAATAAAAATTAAAGATATTCAAGAAAACTATACTATTGATATATCAAATCTTTCAAAAGTAGATTTATCTAATAAAAAAATTGATGATAAATTTAAAGCTGAAGCAGGAAATGTTTTGATTGCTATGACTGGAGCTACAGTTGGAAAATATGCTATTGTTCCAATTACAGATAATTCAATTTATATAAATCAACGAGTAGGTTATTTTAATTTAGGAAAGGAACCTACAAAAAAATTACCTTATTTTATTAATTCGTTAAAACAATCATATTTTAGAGAAATGATTTTTACTTTAGCAAATGGTGCTGCACAACCTAACATAAGTAATGAACAAATTAATAATATAGATCTGTTAATTCCAGAGAAAAATATTGTTAAAAATTTTAATGATAAATTTTCATCATTTTATAAATTAATATTGAATAATCAGCAACAAAATCAAGAATTATCAAAACTTAGAGATTGGCTTCTTCCAATGCTTATGAATGGACAAGTAAGTGTGAAAGATAGTGAGTATAAAAACAGTCAAAATGACTTATTAGTAGCCCAACCAAAACCTGAGTATAATAAAACTTGATAAAATAAAAATATTACGCTATAATTTACACAATATATTACGGAATATAAAGAAGGAAATATCATGGTGAGTTATGGAACAAATGAACTTATATCGTCATCTGACTTTGCTAAAAAATTTGGCTCGTATCTTTTACAGATAAAAGATGGAAGTGCAGAGAAGTTAGCTATTTTGAAAAATAACAAAGTAGAAGCAGTACTTGTATCAAAAGATAAATATGAAGCTATGAGTGAAGCATACAAAATGATGGAAGCTCAACAATTATTGAGTTCTATTCAAAATGGTTTAGATGATGTTAAAAATGGTAATACAAAAACTATAGATAAGCTATGGGATGAGCTTGATGCTTGAATATAGTGAAAACTTTTTAAAAGAGGCTAAAAAGCTAGCAAAAAAGTTTAAACTTTTAAAATCAGATTTAAAACTAGCAGTTGAAGAGATAAAAAATAAAGAAGACTTAGGTGTTTATCTTGGGTATAATTTATATAAAAAAAAATTGTAAACTCTTCAATTCCTACTGGAAAAAGTGGTGGTTTTAGAATTATCATTTATAAACAAATAGAAAATAAAATTGTTTTAATTTCAATTTATTCTAAAACTAACAAAGATACCCTAAGTGATAGTGAATTAAAAACTATTTTAAAAGAGTATATTGAAAACTAATTATAGAAAAAAGAAAGTTTGAAATATTTTACTGTTCTAACTTAAAGCTAATAGAAATACTCAAGATTAAAATTATTTAAAGTTAAACTAAATTTGCTATGATTACAAAACAAAATAATAAAAATAAACTATACTTATACAGTAAGGATTTGATATGCAAGAAGAGATGAACGAATACTTTAACAGACAAATAAAACTTTGGGGGCAAGAGACTCAAGACTCGCTTCAAGGTAAAAAGGTAGCTATTATTGGAAGTGGAGGGCTTGGTTGTACACTTGGTATCGCACTTGGTGCTTCTGGAATAGGGGAGTTTACTTTAGTGGATTTTGATACTGTTGGAGTTCATAATATCCATAGACAAATAGGCTTTAAAGTAGGTGATGATGGTAAATATAAGTGTGAGGTTTTAAAAGAGCTTATTGAAGCTAGATGTCCTTATACAAAAGTAACAACTTATAAAGAGACTTTTCAAGAGTTCGCAAAAAGAGGTTTAGAGTTTGACCTTATCATTGATGGAACGGACAATCTTCCAACGCGTGCAGATATCAATGAATACTGCATAAATCATAATCAAGCTTGGATTTATGGAAGTGTTGAGGAGTTTCACGGGCAAGTTTGCTTTTTCGAAAAAGCCTCTTATGAAGCAGTATTTCAAGTAAATGATAGAAAACCAAATGGTATCGCTTGTCCAATTGTTATGCATGTGGGTTCTTTACAAGCAAATTTAGCCATTAGATATTTGGCTGGACTTCCTGTGAAAAAAGATGTTTTATATTATCTTTCATTTGATGAAGAAGGTATTATTAATTACAAAAACTTTAAACTTCCTACTAAGTAAAATATAGAGCTAAACTAGCTCTATATTTAAATACAAAAATCTTC
This sequence comes from Arcobacter siniprincipis (SeqCode), assembly GCF_048571125.1. Taxonomy (NCBI): domain Bacteria; kingdom Pseudomonadati; phylum Campylobacterota; class Epsilonproteobacteria; order Campylobacterales; family Arcobacteraceae; genus Arcobacter; species Arcobacter siniprincipis (SeqCode). The sequence continues at coordinate 1,492,165 of NZ_CP182343.1, forward strand.
AAAATAATTTTCCAAATAACCATTTTTTAAGCACTTTTTAGATATTATTTCCAAATTTTACTACATATATGGGGAACTTATAAATGCCAAAAAGAGAAGATATTAAATCTATATTATTAATCGGTTCTGGTCCTATTATTATTGGGCAAGCATGCGAATTTGATTATTCAGGAACACAAGCTACAAAGACATTAAAAGAGTTAGGTTACAGAGTTGTATTAATCAACTCAAATCCAGCAACTATTATGACAGATCCTGAATTTGCAGATAGAACTTATATCGAGCCAATTACAGAAGATATGATTGCAAAAATTATAAAAAAAGAGAATATTGATGCAATCTTACCAACTATGGGTGGACAAACAGCACTTAATGTTGCTACAACTATGTATGACAAAGGTATGCTTGATGGTGTTGCTTTTTTAGGTGCTCATCCAGATGCTATTAAAAAAGGTGAAGATAGACACCTTTTCAATGAAGCTATGATAAAAATCGGTATGGATTTACCAAAAAGTGCAAATGCCTATAGTGTTGAAGAAGCTATGAAAGTAGCAAAAGAGATTGGTTTTCCAGTGATTTCTAGAGCATCTTTTACTCTTGCAGGTGGTGGTTCTGGTGTTGCTTACAATATGGAAGAGTTCAAAAAACTAGCAGAAATAGGAATAGAAGCAAGTCCAATTAATGAAATTGAGATTATGGAATCAATGCTTGGTTGGAAAGAATACGAAATGGAAGTTATCAGAGATAGAAAAGATAACTGTATCATCGTATGTTCTATAGAAAACTTAGACCCAATGGGTGTTCATACAGGAGATAGTGTTACTATCGCTCCTGCGCTTACTCTTACAGATAAAGAGTACCAAGATATGAGAAATGCTTCATTTGCTATTTTAAGAGAGATTGGTGTTGATACAGGTGGTTCAAATGTACAGTTCTCAATTTGTCCAAAAACAGGAAGAATGATAGTTATTGAGATGAATCCTAGAGTTTCTCGTTCTTCAGCACTAGCTTCAAAAGCTACTGGTTATCCTATCGCAAAAGTTGCAACGCTTCTTGCTGTTGGATTTACTCTTGATGAGATTGAAAATGATATTACAGGAACAACTGCATCATTTGAGCCAGTGATTGATTATGTAGTTACTAAAATCCCTAGATTTACTTTTGAAAAATTCCCTAAAGCAGACTCTACACTTACAACTTCTATGAAATCTGTTGGTGAAGTTATGGCTATGGGTAGAACATTTAATGAATCAATCCAAAAAGCACTTTGTTCTTTAGAAACTGGACTTTGTGGTTTTGATCCAATCAAAGCTGAAATGGAAAAAATAAAAGCTGAAATTAGAAGACCAAATTGTGATAGACTTTTATACTTGATGCAAGGTATGAGAGAAGGACTTACAAATGAAGAGATTTTTGAATTATCAAAAATAGATCCTTGGTTCTTGACTAAATTTAGACAAATCGTTGATATGGAAAAATCAATGGATGCTTCAATCTTAACTGACGAAGTTAAGATGAGAATAATCAAATCAAATGGATTTTCTGACAAGATGATTTCTATGCTTATTGGTAAAACAGAAGAAGAAGTTTATCAAGCAAGAAAAACTCTAAATGTAGATTTTGAATACAATGAAGTTGATACTTGTGCCGCTGAATTTAAAGCACTTACTCCATATCTTTACTCTACTACAAATGTAACTAAAGTTCCTCAAGTAAATAAAATAACAGATGAGAAAAAAGTTATGATTATAGGTGGTGGACCAAATAGAATTGGACAAGGTATCGAGTTTGATTATTGTTGTGTTCATGCAAGTTTTGCCCTAAAAGAAATGGGTATCAAAACTATTATGTATAACTGTAATCCTGAAACTGTATCAACTGATTATGATACTTCAGATATCTTATACTTCGAGCCAATTGATTTTGAACATGTAAGAAGCGTAGTAGAAAAAGAAAACCCAGATGGTGTAATCGTTCACTTTGGTGGACAAACTCCACTTAAACTAGCAAATGCACTAACAGCTGCAGGAGCTAAAATCATAGGTACTACTGCTGAAGTTATTGACTTAGCAGAAGATAGAAAAAAATTCTCAAAATTTGTTGAAGATGCAGGACTTTTACAACCAGAAAATGGAACAGCAGTAGAAGTAGAAGAAGCTATTGAAATAGCTGAAAGAATTGGTTATCCAGTTCTTGTAAGACCTTCATTTGTACTTGGTGGAAGAGGGATGAAAATCGTGTATTCTACAAATGAGTTAAGACAATATATGGATGAAGCAGTCTCTGTATCAAATGATGCCCCAGTACTTATTGACAAATTCCTTGATAGAGCGATTGAGCTTGATGTTGATTGTATTTGTGATGGAAAAGAAGTATATATTGGTGGAATCATGCAACATATTGAAGAAGCTGGTGTTCACTCAGGGGATTCAGCGTGTTCTTTACCTCCTGTTTCTATAAGTGATGAGTTAATCAAAGAACTTGAAACAAAAACAAAAAATATGGCACTAGGTCTTGGTGTTGTTGGTCTTATGAATACACAATATGCTATTCACAAAGGGCAAATTTATCTTATCGAAGTAAATCCAAGAGCTTCAAGAACAGTTCCTTTTGTAAGTAAAGCAACGGGTATGCCTTTGGCAAAAGTGGCTACTAGAGTTATGTGGGGTGAGAGTTTAAGAAATGCTCTTGATACATATAATACTGAGCTTGTATGGGAAGATAATGGTGTATTGAAACCAATATTAAGAAACCATGTGGCTATCAAAGAAGCAGTTTTCCCATTCAATAAACTTAGTGGTTCTGATATGATATTAACTCCTGAGATGAAATCAACTGGTGAAGTTATGGGTATCTCTGATAGTTTTGGTGAATCATACGCAAAAGCACAAAGTGCTGCAAAAAATGATATTCCAACAGAGGGTAAAGTATTTATTTCATTATGTGATTTAGATAAGGAATTTGCACCAAAAATCGCTAAAGGACTTATAGATGAAGGTTTTACAGTAGTTGCTACTGGTGGAACACATAAAGCAATTGCAGATGCTGGAATTGAGTGTGAAAAAGTTCTTAAAATCTCTGAGGGTAGACCAAATATTATCGACTCTATTACAAATGGTGAAATTGCCCTTGCTATTAACACAAGTGATGGAAAAGAGTCATCAAAAGATGATGGTAAAAATATCAGAAGATCAGTTCTAAAAATGAATGTAACATATGTGACAACAGCAGCAGCAGCCTTTGCTTGTCTTGAAGCTATGAAAGAAATTAGAAAAAAAGATGGATTGTCTCCAAAATCTATTCAAGAATTTCTAAGTAGATAATATGAATCCAAACTCTGTTTATTTGGTACAAACAGACACAACTGTTGGCTTTTCATCAAATGATAATGAAAAGCTAGCAGTTATAAAAAAAAGACCAAAAACACAAAAAATACTACGAACAGTAGATTCTTTTAAGACTTTGCAAAACTTCACAAGAATCCCAAACAATCACAAAAAAAGAGTAAGAAACTCTAAAAATAGTACTTTTATATATCCCAATAATGAGTCATTTAGAGTTATAAGTAAAGATTCTACATTTTATGATTTTATAAAAAAGTTCAATGTCCTTTATTCTTCTTCAGCAAATGAGACTCAAAAGAACTTTGATGAAGAGTATGCAAAGGATGTCTCAGATGTAGTTGTGATACAAAAAAATGGTTTTTTTGAAGATATCCCTTCTAGATTATATAAGATAAATAAATTTAAAGTTAAGAAATTAAGATAATCTAAGACTTTATTAAGTCATAAGTCCATAAAATAAATATTATTCTTAAAAGGCTACTCATGTTTTTACATAGAGAAAATGAACTTGAAATATTACAAAAAGACTTCTCTATCCCTAACTCATCATTTAATTTTATTTTTGGAAGAAGAAAGATAGGTAAGACCTCTTTTATCAACTCTTATATAAGTGGTAAAAATAGCTTTTATATCTCTTTTTTAGAGATGATGAATTTAATTACTTTTCAAACTATCCAAAAAAATATCGAAAACCATTTAAATAAAAAAGTGCCTTCTTTTGATACTTTTGATTCCTTTTTAAAAGTAATAGCACAAGTGAACTTTGAAGAAAAACTTATTTTAGTATTAGATGACTTCCAAAATCTAATCAAAGTAGAAAAAGATGCTTTAAGCCTTTTTTATAAGGCTTGGAATAAAGAGCTGAGTTATTCAAATATCCAAGTCATTATTTTATCTTCTATTTGTTCTAGTAATAAAGATGACGAATATATTTATAAAAAATCTTCAAATATAATAAAACTAGATAAATTGCCATACTCTAGTATTAAAGAGTTTGTTCCTGATATTCAATCTGGCGATATGATGCATATATTTAGTGCTTATGGAACAAATCCAGACTACTTAAAACTATATGATGCTAAGAAAGATTTTGTATCAAATATAAAAGAGAGTTTTTTAAGTTATGATGGAGTTTTTTTCAATGAAGGTATGGACTTCTTGAAAAAAGATTTAAATGAAATCTCAACATACTCTTCAATACTCTATGCAATAGCTTTAGGAAACAGTAAAATCGGAGCAATAGCAGACTTTTTAAATCTAAAATCAACCTATCTCACAAGATATTTACAAAAACTAATTGACATAATGATTATCAAAAAATATGTACCTATAAATGAAGATATAAAAAAGAGCAAGTTTGGAAGATATGAGATTGAAGACAATTTTATTAAATTTTGGTTTTGTTATATCTATCCAAATTATTCAACTCTACAAAAGGGTGATACTAATAGTGTGATTAGTAATATAAAAGAAGACTTTACAAAACGACTTGTACAAAATAGTTATAAAATGCATATTTTGAGCCTAATAAAAAATGATCCATATAAATACTTAGGTTTTATTCCAAATAATCTTGGAAGTTGGTGGAATAATAAAGATACCAATATCGATATTATAGCTTATGATTATAAAAATATAATCTTTATTGATACAAAGTGGAGAGATACTCAAGAGCTAGAAGAAAGCTATGCTATATTAAAAAATAAATCCGATGAATTTAAAACTACTCTAAATAAAAAATATATCATATTCTCGAAAATTTCCCCTGCGAAATTTAGCTAAAGGATTTTAAGTGGCTACAAGTATTACAGTTAAAAGTCCAAATGGTGAAAGCACAATATATGAAGTTAGCTTATTTGATGTCATAGATATAAAAAAAGGTGACTATGTACTTGTACCTGAACGACCTGAATTATTAGACTTAGAAATTATTGATGACTCTTTAAAAATAAATTTCCCAGATAGAAATAGTGTAGTAGTGAAAGATATAATTACTTTTATCAAGCAAAATAGTGCAACAGATACCCATGGGCTTATGGATAAATTAGATACCTCTGCCATAGCTTTTTTAGATGAAAAAGGTAATTTTGAAGAGATAGATTTAGTAGATAAACTTTTAACCCTGATTGAAAAATCACCAAAAGCTAATGAAAGCTTTTCTCCTATTGAAAGTGATGAAAGTGACACTAATGTATCAGATACTAATATTACAAGTGATAATAGACCTACAATAAGAGGTATAACTGAAAGTGGTGCAAGAGTAACTATCACAGATGATGCTGGAAATGTTTTAGGAAGTACAATATCAGACGATGAGGGAAATTATTCAATAACGACAAGTGAACTTTCAAATGGAACACAAAACCTAAGAATAACAGCCACTGATAAAGAAGGAAATTCAGGAACAGAGATTCAAACTATCACTGTAAATAGCTCAGAATCAGATATCAAAAGATTTGAGATAACAAACATATCAGATGCAAATGAAGAGTACTCTTATATAAATATAAGTGGTAAAGGATTGGAAAGTAAAAATAGTGTATCAATATTTGATGAAGATGGTATTAAAGTCGCCACAACAACCATACGAGAAGATAGAACTTGGAGCGTAGGTATCTCAAACTTTGCAGGAACACCTGTAAGTAAAAAAGAGTTTTTTAAAGCAATAGAGAATGACATAGCAGGAAATGAGATAGCACAAATAGATAGTAATCATTACTGGAATGAAAAGCTAACTTCTTTAGATGAAGAATCAACAGATGAGTTTGAGACGGTAGATATTGCAGATGAAGAGAGTGCTACAGATACAATAGCATCTCTTGAAAATGAAAGTACACTAAGTGATACTGAAGTTGAGAATGACGTTTCAGAAGATGATATGACAAGCGTATTTGATGAATTAGCTATTGTAGAGAGTTTAGAAAATAGGATTGAAGAATATGGAAGTGATGAAAGTATTTCTATTGATGAAGAAGATATTGAGTACGAAGATGATCTTAGTTATATAGAAGATGACTTTTTAAATGATGTTCAAATAGAATCTATTCCTACTACTAAAGATTTGACTTTAACTGGTATGGAAGAAAGTGTTGATGATGAGATATTAGAGCAGTCTAACAATGAGCAAACAAAAAAAGAAAATGACGATGTATCTTCTGATGTAGAAGAGCCAGAAGTAGAAACTTCTATGGATAATGAGATATCAGATAATAACGATGAGATAGATTCAAACGTAGCAGTTGATGAAACGGAAGAAGTACAAAAATACGCAAAAGATTGGCTAAAAACAGGCGTTCAAGTAAAAGATGGCGATGATATATTTGAGATATGGATAAAAGATGATGCCACAGTATATGTTGATATCTCAACAACACTAATAGATATCTAAACTAAAAAAAGAGGTATTCAGCCTCTTTTTCTTAAATTTCCCCTTACTTTTAAGCATAAATAAAAAGAATCTAAACTATAATTCCACTCTTCGACCCCGTCGTCTAGTGGCCAAGGACGACAGGATTTCCTCCTGTAAACTCAAGTTCGAATCTTGATGGGGTCGCCACACTAAAATATCGATAAAATCATTACTCTTAGTAATATATAAATTAATTAATTTGTTTAAGGTTTGTATGGGACATACCTTGGGACATACTTTTCTTGCAAAATTATATATTTTTATTACAAGGAATTTTATTTCATGAATTTTTCCTTTCATTAAAATAAACATATTCAATAATAATTAATAAGCATAAATTACTTAGTTCCCTATTTATTAACTTTTTTACTTATAGAGTTTTATGTATTTAAATTTGTAGTTAATTTTTAAGTTAATAGTCAGGAAAATCAATATACCATATTATCAGTTGAAAATAATACAAGTTATCATTAAATCAATTAATAATAACTTGATAAAAAATATCTCTAGACAAATTGTTTGGAGGTATAAAATTCATTAAATTGAATTAAACAGTACTATATAAATTTATAATAGTAAAATCAAAAATAGTTGTTATTTTTTATAATAACTTAATTAAATATCATTCTAAAAAATGAAAGAGATATGAAACTCTTCGAGTTAAATTAAACATTATTAGTATACTAATATTATTAAATATAAGATATTATTTTTTAATATCTAAAAAGAAAAAACTGTTATCTTTGTGATAACAAATAAAAATATTTTTATTTAAAATTAAAGATAAATCTCTACCATGAGAAACTAACCAAATGAATGTAAAAATATCAAAAAAAATATTTTTTACATACTCCAATCAGATAAAAAATTACAATAATTAATTTTCAACTAATCAAAATATTTAATATAATAGAGGGAAAATAATGACAAATAATGAAACTCAAAATAATAGATGGATGAGTCCAAAAAACTTTGAATTAAAATATCAAATTAAGCAAAGTACTCAAGCAAAAATGAGAATGAAAAAGCTTATCCCTTTTTCAAAAATTGGAAAGTTTATTAGGTATGATCAAATTGAAATTGACAAGTGGTTTGAAAATCATAAAGTTGTAGAAATCAGAGATTTGTTTTAACTATTTAAAGATATTTTTATTAATAAAAAATATCTTTTAGTGAGTGAAATTTTATTTTCACTCGCTAATAATTTTTACGAATTATGTATCAATTATTATAAAATATTTTTCTTCTTTATGCCTTTCAAGATTTAAACTTTATTTATAAATAAACATAAATTTAATATATGATTATTTCCTAAAACATGTGCTTCCATTAATAGTTTCTATTGAAATATATATTTAATATGATGAAAAAACTTTTTTAGAAATGATGACTTATCTTCATATTGAAAATTATGTATAAATACATGATTCGCTCAGTTTTTCATGCAGAAACACATGGCTCTATTTCATAGTATACAAGTAATGAAATTTAAATGCCATGTAGAAATGCATGGCTCTTATAGAGGAATAATCAAATTTCTTTAAAAAATCATGATTTATTTTTATATTTTGAATTATGTATAAATACATGATTTGCTCAGTTTTTCATGTAGAAACACATGGCTCTATTTCATAGTATACAAGTAATGAAATTTAAATACCATGTAGAAACACATGGCTTGTATTGTGAGCTAAAAGTAATATTCTGTAGAAACACATGGCTCTATTTCATAGTATAGTAGTGCAAAAATACAGTTTTGAATAAAAAAACAAAATGCGCAAATTTATTTATATATAGTTTTTATTGGAACAGTTTTTTTTAGTATATATTTAAAAGAGCGTAAATCTATCTTATACTAAAAGTTTTATTATTTTTGATGATTTCCCTTACTTAATAAAGAAAATTGTTTTTAGAGCATTTAAGAGTATTTTATAAGCATTGAATAATAAAACAAATCTACTAATAACTTTTATTTATCTTTTTCTAAATTCAATTTATAATTCAAGGCCCCAATTATTTGTAAACAAAAAGCAAAATCAAATCGACCCCTTGATATCTTCTGCCTTACTGCAGCCTCGGTATAATCAAATCCTTTTTCTTTTAAAATTTTTGTTAACTCAATAAAATTTATATCTTCTTGCAACATTAATTTTTTGATAAGGAGTTTGGCTTCTTTCGTATAGTCTTTTTCTTCCATAAGTATTCTTTTTAATTAGATTTTATAAATTGTATCATATTTAATAAGAAATTGTCAAAAACAAGTCAAATTGTTCATAAATGACTTGAATTTATTTATCATATATGATAATATTTTTTCACTTAAAAACGAAAAGGATTAAATATGAATAATGAAGATAAAAACAGTAAGAAGTTTTTGATAAGAAATATTTTTCTTGAGCCAATTATTCCAGTTGTATTTTTTATTTATTGCATTAGTTTTAATGTATGTGATATAAAAATAGTTTCAGTATTTTTAACTATTTTTATATCAGGTATTTTTTATAAATTTGTATTTTATATAAAGGTGCATTATAGATTTATCTTTCAAGTTGGAGTTGTCTGTATTGATTGGTTTTTAATTGATATTGTTAATTTTATATCTAACAATAGTTTTTATTTTTTAAAGCCATCTTTACTTGAAACAATAGCAAAAAATTCTTTGGCATTTGTTGTATAAAATTAAAAGGAAAATAATATGTTAAATGTAAAAACTGTAATTGAATTAGAAAATAAATTTTCGAAAAAAGAACAAGAAAAAGTTTTAGATTTTTTTGAAAATGAGTTTGGAATTAGAAATGAAAATGCAAAAATATTTGGTGCATCAACTTATGCTACTGAGAGTGAATTTGCAAGTGAAATTTATAATAAAGTAAATCAGATTTTAGTAGATGATTTTAAAGAGTATTGAAATTTTAAATTAAGATTCTTTACTCTTTGATTTTAAATTTATTGTTAAGTATAGTGTATAAATTGTAATAACAGTTATGATTGATAATTTTACAAATTCTAGCATTTCCATGTGTATCCTTTTTTGTATTTTATCTATTCTTAATATTTATGTCAATATAGTATTTAAATTTAAATACAAGGTTATTTATGTGTTAAATTTAATAGTTGTATTTCTTTTTATTTTTCCTGGGATTATTCTATTTATGCTCTCTACTACTAGTGAAGGTATTTATACTGCCTTGTTTCTAATTGTATTAGGTTTAGGTTTGTTTTATTTAAATAAATATAAAGATGTAAAAAAAGTGCAAAATATTTTGCGTAAGTTGTTTTGATAACTATCTAAAGATTTTAGCGTTATTTTTGTTTAAAAAACTCTTCAATATCAATATCAAATATTTTACTTAATTTGTATAAATGAACAATAGAATAATGATGTGTCTTAATCTTTGGATTTTCCACATGAGATATATAACTAGAGTTTTTTAAACCTAACTCAATTGATAAATCAAGTTGAGTCATATTTCTTTCAATTCTTAGTTGTCTTATATTATTTGAGATTAAATCTTGAAATTCTAATATTTCATCTTCTGAAAAATTAAGCAATTAGAGCCTTTACATATATGTATAATTATTAAAAGATTTTATATGAATTGTGGAATATCCAATAATACATATATGTATAATTTGTTATTAATATTTAATTTTGTAAAATAAAAATAATTTAAATTAGGAGAAAAAATGGAAGTGGTAAATATTATTTCAAGTATGTTGACATTCTTTGTGCCATTGATTATATTTGTTTATTATATATATGCACTAATTGATATATTAAAGAGTGAATTTACAGGTAACAATAAATTAATCTGGCTAATTATTTATTTTATATTACCTTTTGTAGGTGTTTTATTATATTTTCTTATTGGTAGAAAACAAAAAATACCAAAAATACAAAAAAGTAATTAAATTTTGAATTTATACATTGGAATAATAAATGAAAAAATTAAATAAAAGTTTTGTACTTTTATTACTAAGTGCAATAATACTTACAGGTTGTGGAACTACATAATTACAAACAAGAGCAAAATTAACTAGAACTATTACTTTAGATAAAAGTAAAAAACAAAATAGAAATATATATGTTCAAGTTTCAAATACAGCTGGAAGTGGAGGAGAAAATCTAAAGCTTTATGATGATCTAAAAACAAAATTACAAGCTAAAGGCTATACCTTAGTTACTACCTCAAAAGATGCTTCTTATGGTTTGTTTGTAAATGTATTATTTGCAAATAATCTAAAGGAAGCAAATGCGATTAAGAGTGCTGTCTCTTCTGGAGTATTAGCAGGTGGTTCAACTGCTATTAGTGGAGGAAGTGGAAGTAGTTCTTTAATTGTTGGTGCTATTGCTGCTCTAGGTAGCGGAATTATTGGCTCTGCTATGGAAGATGATATCTTTCGTGCTGTAATTGATGTTGAAATTCGTGATTATAAATCTAAAGAGATAAATACATCTAGAAATACTTTAGATACAGGTGCTAATATTGGAAATTCTGAACGAGCAGGAGATATGAATTCATTAGCTGGAAATATTGGAAATAATGATGGTGCTACTGAAATGTCAAGTGGAATATCAGAATCAACAACTGAATATGATAAAGTTAATTACAATAAATATTTAACAAGATTATTTGTTGAAGCTGTTAGGATGAATTTAAAACTTAAAGAAGCTCTACCTATTTTAAGTTCTAAAGCATCTAATCAAATTGTAAACTTATTTTAAGGATATAAAGTGAAAAAAATAAATAAACTTTTAGTAATATCATCAGTTCTTACTGTATTATTATTTACTGGTTGTTCTAATTACGAAAATATAGGAATACAAGTTAAACAAACAGAACATTATTGTAAGAAAATGGCTGATTTTATTGATAGTGAATCTTGTCCTTATATTATTTCTGCAAAAAAGGACAGTATTTATTTAGTTCAAGCATGGTCAAACCTAAGTAATTATGGTTTTGTTCATAAAGGATTAAATAATTCTGTAGCAGCTGCAATGCAAGCTGCTGCACAAACTACTTTTTTGACTAAAAATAAATATTTTGCAATTATCTCTCCAATTGGTATTTCTAATGCAAGAGGTATTTTAATGAATACTCCAGAAGAATTTTTCGAAGAATGTACTACTTCTATTGGTGATGTATTAATATTACAATCTCATACTTGTGACATAATTAGAAAACCAAAAAGAAGTGGAGTATTAACTATTCAAGTTTTCAAAGAAAAGCCTCATGATATATTAATTTATGATGCAAATGATGTTATTAAATACTTAAAAGAAAATGGTTACTATGATGATGATATTGATATTAAAAATCTCATAGTTCATTAAACTATCGAAATTGTACTAAAATAATTACATATGGGATTATCATGTTTGAATTTACTTTTAATGAGATAATTGCTATATCTATAACACTTTTGTTAGTAGGGTTTATTCATATAATAATGAAGTATAAGAATGAAAAAGTAATAAAAGACTTTACTCTTTTAAAAAGCCTTCAAATCATAGATAAAAATAATGGTTTTGACAATAACGATTTAATAGATAATAAAATCTCTAAATATAATTTAATTTGTAAGAATTTATATATTGCTGCTTATATAAGTTGTTTTCTTACGATTATAGCTTTTTTGTGTTTATCTATGTTAGATGCTAGGATTGATTATTTTTATTATTCTTTGGTTTTTATTTATTTTTCTATTTCTTGTTTATATCGTTTTAAAATAATAAATAATTTAATTTTAAATCTTAATTAATTGCTTAAATGTTTTAGAGTATGCATCTTTTGCCTTATTCATTTCAAGAACAGCATATCTACTGGTGCTTTGAATAGATTGATGTCCTAATATTTTTGCAGTAATTTCTAATGAATATCCATTATTTACTAATAAGAAAGCAGTCATATGTCTTATTGAATGTATATTAAAATCTATCATATTCAATTCTTTTCTAAGCTTTTTGTGAATTCTAAAAAAAGAAGTATATGTTAAAGGTAACTTAGTATTTGGATTTTCAAATACATATATAGAGTCTAAATGTAATTTTCTAAGGTTAATCAATTCTTTAAGTTGAAAGTCTTCTAAATAATAATATTGGTTTTTTTTAGTTTTTGTATTTTTATAATTTAAGTGATAAATCTCACTTGCAAAATCTATATCTATCCATTTTAGTTGTAATAACTCATTAATTCTTCTACCATGTAACAGCATACAATACAATGTTTTATAAGTCTGATTATTTATATTCATAATATAATGAATTAGTCTTTTAACGTCTTTTTTTGTAATTGAAAAATATTTTTTATTATCATATTTTGGCATCATTATGGAAGATGCCATATTATATTTGTAGATGCCATTATCTTGTAGATATATATAAAATTTCTTAAATGCATATACTATTTTTTCTGCAGTTGCAGGTCGTAAATAGGTTAATAATTTATTTATATATAACTGCAAGTCATTTCTTGTAACACTTCTGATATCTTTATATTTAAAATCAACACTGATGTATTTATTAAAGATAGAATTGTAATTTGATATAGTATTTTTTGCTAAATATGGTTCTCTAAAGGTAGTGAATTTTTTAAATAATGTTGGAATATCATATTTTTGATCATAGTTTGTTTCTAAAGCTTCTATAAGGTTAGATGATGAAGATAATTGAATTTTCATTTTGTATGCTTCATATTCTGTTATACCTTCATGTTCGTATCCTACTATTTGAGTTTTTGTTTTTTTATTAACAGTATATCTTGCTATATAACATGTACCTTTTTTAGTCTCTTTTTTATAAATTCCTTTATAACAGGTCTTGATACTTTTCGATAAGATAGAATTACTCATTTTTCATTATCTTGTTACTATTTCTAAAAATATTGCATAGATCAATAAAGCCAGTTATATTAAAAAATAAGGTAAAAAAAGTTTTCTGAAATTGTTCAATGAAAAAATAAAGATTGCATAAATAAGCTATCTTTACTATTTTAAGTTTTTTATTATTAAAAATAAAATTATTATAACATTTTTGAATGTTTTTTTTTAGAAACTGATTAATATAATTCATAATTAATATTATATTTAAAATAAGTATATATTTCAAGTATTAGATATGATATTTCTAATATTTTAACTTATACTTACATTCTGTTTCGGGTACTGTTGTAAATAACTTGTTGGATGGGAGAATCGCTAGTGATTATTATCAGACACAAATGCAGTTCTTATATAGTTTATCCATCGAGTGGGAGACGAATTGATAATAACCAGATTTGGTCAGAATATGATGTAATTTTAGACAGATCACCTTGGTATTTAGATACGATTGCTACTTCATATTGTTCTAATGGGACATTGTATTATCGTTCACGAACAAAGTATTCTTGGGAAACTATGGAAATAATTGGAAAGGTGGTTGGAGAAAAAGATGGAATTCATATACGGACACTTGGCAAAATTACAATTTTCCATCGTGTTATAGTACTTTAATAGGATGGATTGATTAATTTGTTTCGGGTACATTGTAAATAACTTGTTGGATGGGAGGATGCTAGTGATTATTTCAGATTAAATGCTAATAATTACATTGTAAATCCTATTAATGGTAAAAGGTTTTCAGATAGTAAGATATGGGGTAGTTATGATGTTGTGAGAAATTATTACTATAGCAATAAAGATTACAATAGTTCGTATGCAATGTGTAGCAATGGCACTATTACTGTGTATAAAGTGGGACAAAGCACTTTTAAGGCAAACAATTATAAAGGAACAACCACAGTTAGAATTGATTGGAGTAAAGGCAAAGACTATATTTTCACAAGATGTTCAAATTCATACAGTCCTTCAAGATGTACTAGTTGCTATACGAAAGTAGTTAATTGGCATTAATGACATAATATGTTGCAATAATAGAATATAAAGATTTTTCTAGCTTTTAGCTTATTTCTGTTTCGGGTAGTGTTATTAATAACTTGTTGGATGCTCCATTATGCTCTTGGTCAAATTGTTATTCTAATAATTTAGCTAAAAGTATAGGCTTGGCATTAAATGCTGATAATAAACTTATTTCCTTTGATGGAAGTTATTGGAAACAAAAAAGTAACAATTCTTATTATATTAAGAATCACTCATTAACTGGGAATTCTTATACTGTTATTCAAAAAGAAGCACTTATTCCAAGCGGAGCAGTAGGTTGGGCAAAAGGGAGTAATTATTGGTATGCAGGTTGTTCTTATCGTAAAGGAGACTGGAAACATATTGCAGGAGCTTGTAATTCTTTTGGTAGCATTCCTAGTATTTCAATAACAGATTCTTACATAGCAAATGGTGTTCCCTCTTGTTCAGGGCAGACATGGACTTCTAGTCATTCTTATCGTAATGATTTTTGGATGTGGAATAATAAAAGTAAATCAAGTGTAGATACTGTAGATAATACAGAAGCTTATTTAAGATGTGTAAAGTAATTATTAACACAGCATCTGATAAGCTCTAGGCTCTTTCAGGATGCTGTAGTTATTTCCTTACATTCTGCACTGCACTCATTCATATTACCTATAGTTCCTCTATTTGGACACTCCTAAATGTTATTTTACACATCTTGCATAATAATAATCTCCTTTATTATTTCTATAACTTGTACCTAAAAAAACTTCAACTTCATCCTTTGGTTGATTTATTGCAAAAGTCCAATCACTACACGAATTAACACCATTTCCATTCCAAGCCTTAGCTTCGTAAGTATAAGGAACTCTCATTCCCTTTGAAGAACACCCAATACTTCTTTTATATTGCAGACCTAAACTGCAATTATCGTAATATAAAAGTTGAGAACTAATCCCTATAATTTTTGTTTTATTTTTTGAAATATATGTGCTACCAGAACTAACAATCATATCATTATTTAAAGCCTGATGCCAAAGATTACCATCAAATTTTAAAACAGTACCATCTCTATTAATTCCTATTGTTGCATTCATTGCTAGTGTATTCTGATAACAGCTTCTTCCATCACAAAGAACTCCATCCAACAAATTATTTACAACAGTACCCGAAACAGAATTAATCAATCCATCCTATTAAAGTACTTATAATCTACGATGCAAATATTGTAATTTTGCCAAGTAGTCCGTATATGAATTCCATCTTTTTCTCCAACCACCTTTCCAATATATCTTCCATAGTTATCCCAAGAATACTTTGTTCGTGTAACGATAATACAATGTCCCATTAGAACTAATATGCAAGTAGCAATCGTATCTAAATACGCAAGGTGATCTGTCTAAAATTACATCATATAACTGACCAAATCTGGTTATTATCTGAATATCGTCTCCCACTCGATGGATAAACTATATAAGAACCAGCATTTGTGTCATGAATAATAATCACTAGCAATCCTCCCATCCAACAAATTATTTACAACAGTACCCGAAACAGAGTAATACCATTGCTTAAATGTTCCATCAATACTTGATGTTACTCCTTCATCTGTATAACGATTTTGTGTACCTACATTTTTTGTCAATACTTCTAAATTATGTGTTATTAAAGGTAGATTTCCCCTATCACCTTTTGTGAAAATTCTTGTTGCACTTTCTTGCCCATCACCACTTGGATTGTTTGTCCAAAAATCAATATTTCCATTAACTTTATGTGTAAAAATAGTATTATTAACCATTACTTGAACATTTTCTGGTGCATCCACCCAATTAGTAGCTTGTGTATAAGCAGGTAGCACTAATGCATTAGTATTAAATACGGCAACACTTGAATCATAATTTGAAGGTAGGTTTAATATTCCATTTTGCACAAAAGATGAAGGTATCTCTGCTCCTGATTTTGTAATATAAGTGCCATCTTCCCTTTTATAAGTTATGTTATTTTTATTATCAACTTGTTTTGTATATACTTTATTATCAACAATTACAGAATTAATCCCATTTGTGTACATTTCTTCTATTGATTCTTGTGGAATTGCATCAACCAGTCCATTTTTATTTTTACCTGTTGATACATAGTTATACATGAAGAGATTATCAAATTTTATACCAGCATAATAATTGTTTTCAACTGTTCCATAACAAGATGTTTCTGTACAATCATTATTTAATAAGTAATATCTATATTCTTTATTAAAGTTTGTAAAAATATCTCTTCCTGATGGGCTAGAAGAAAGTTGTATTTTGTTATCTAATGAACTCCAGATATTATTTGTTTGTTTAAAGAAGTTATTGCTTTTTTTATCCAATACATAACCGCTATCTACTGTTTCAATAAAATCATAGTTTAAAACAATATCATTAAATCCATTTGCTAAATAAACCCATTTTATATTTTGTGTTGGTACATCAAGTTTTTTTAATACATACAATGAAGATGAATCTTTTAATGCAAAAGCAGTGCTATTCAAATTCATATTCGTTTTAGGAACAATATTTGCTAGAGTATTTGATGCAATATAATTATTTGATCCATCTACCCAATATTCACCAATTTTTGTAAATTCTTTTGTTCCAGAAAATTCACCATTTTGTGTACTTGCATTGATTTTACTTCCACTTAATGCTGTTTGATATTTTGATACTAAGTCTAACATATCAAAAGTTCCACTAAATATTCCACCTAATTCCCATTTTTGAGATGTAGAACAAGTATAAGGAATTTTACTTGAACCTGAATCAACAAAGCCTAAATCTTTGTAAAAACAAGGCATATTATTAAGTTGTTCTAGACTACTTGCTGTAATTGTTCCTGTTGTATCTAATGAGCCTGTTGCCCCTTTACTTTCCCAAGAAGTTCCATTAAAAATTGAAATATCAAGTCCACCATTTTCATTTGGTTTATACCATATCAAACTCGAATCATCTGGAGGTGTACTACCTATATATACATTTTCTAAAGAAGATAATGAGTAAATATCTTTTTTAATTTCAAGATTAAATAATGGGTCATCATTAGATAAAAGTTTTTTCATATCAAAAATATTTATAAAATTTTTGTACCAAATATCCATCGTTTTATCAACATACTTTGTTGGACTACTATACATGAAAAATTCACTACTATTATCATCTAAAATATTTATTGATTCATCTGTTAATGTTTTTGCAACTTTTGGATCATATGCATATCCATTAATATCTAAAAGATTAAATTGATTTTTCTCATATCCTTTAAATCCAATATTTGTAAGATTATCATTTTCTTCTAGCTTTGTCCAAGTAATATCACTTTGTTCTCCAAAAGGTCTATAACTTATACTCTTTTCTACAAGTGCAGATTGATTTGTAATTATATCAATAGAACCAAATAGGTCTTTATGTATATAGTAGTTATTAGGAATTGATAAATCACTAATATTATCCTCATCATGAATAGCAATTAATTGTCCATTGACATAGATATAATTTTTATATTTTGTACCTTCATCATCTACTGTATATTTGAAGTTTTTACCAACTTTATAAGTTGTTGAGATTTTATCTCCATTCTTTTTTGTTGCTTTATAACTTGACTTATCTGCTGCATATAGTGTCTCTTGTGTTAGTAAGCCATCTTTTATAATATTTGGTTCATTAACAGTAATTGATAGGTTTGTTGTCTTATCTGTAAATTTATTATCTACATTATTATAAGTATATTGACTATCAACAACATCTACATAATTATATGCAATATTTGAATAGAAACTTTCTCCTACACTTGAAGCACTTACAAGTCTATTTTTTTCATTATATTTATAACTTTGAGTAAATTTATTATTCAGATCGTATTTTACTGTTAAGTTATTATTGGTATCATAAGTATATTGTATATCTTTAATATCATTATTACCATAATACCCCGTTGTGATTCTTAATAGATTCCCACTAGAAGGATCATATACTCTTTTTGTAACTAAGCCATTTCCTAAAATTTCATTTGTTACTCTACCTAAAGGGTCTGTATCTAATATTTTATAAAAATATTTATATTCATTACTAGCAAAGGTTCCAAGATACCCATTTTGTTGAGTTCCTCCTAAGCCTTTTTTCAAAGCTTCATATTGAATATTATAATTATTTGATTGAGATAATAAAGATTGCGCATAATTACTTATTGTTGATGCTTCATTTTTGTAATTATTAATTAATTTTTTATCAATATTTAATTTGTTATTTAGTAATTCTGGGTTTGTAATAATCCCTTCAAGTAAATTACTGGCTTTATCAATATATGTAGTTGATAATGAAAGATAATCTTTACTTTTGTTATTAAAAGTATCTCTTAACCATTTGAAGTTTTCTTCAGCACTATTCTCAGTCGCTTTTGGTAGTAAATAGTTGTTTCTTATTTTTTTATAATTGTTTAAATATTTTTCATACTCAGCAATATTAGAATTTAGTAAGGAAATAGTTTCATCTAAAAGTGAAGATATTGAAATAAGCTGAGCTTGTATTTGGCTATCTATAGTGGCATATTCTGTACTAAGTGTTGTATAAAGTTCTTTTTTATAAGTATAAAAATTGACTTTTGATTTTAAATCATAATACTGTACATATAAGTTATACTCATTTGTTAAATTATTAGAAATAAGTTCTTTTAATCCATCAAAATCTAATTCAACAGAATCTTTTTTAGGAGATTTTACTGCACTTAGATAACCTAAATCATTATACTCATTGATTGTTACAAAACCATCAGGACTAATTGTTTTTTCTAGTTTACTTTCTGGTGTATATGAATATTGTGTTGCAAAAGTTTTATTTCCAAGATACACTTTAGTAGCTTTTACTCTTGAAAATTCATCATAAAAATATTCTTTTTTATATTCTTTTGATTTTTCATATGCTAATTTTCCTTGACCATTGTTTGCTCTGTCGTAAACATAATATACAATATTTTCTGCTTCATTGGCATTATTAGAAAAAATCTCTTTTTTAACTAACCTATTTAGAAGATCATAACTATACAAAACTTTTCTATTCAAATCATCAGTAGTTTCAATAAGGTTACCTATCACATCATATTTATATTGAAGATTTGTATTAGTTCCATCATTATTGATTATTTTTTTCTTATCATCTGGATAAGTTACTGTCGTCGTTGTATCATTGTAAGTATATGATGTAATTAGTCTTTGTTCATTTAATCCAGGTTTATCTAAAGAAATAACTCTATTTTTTTCATCATAACTGATATAAATGAAAAAAGGTTTTTCTCCCTTAAAATATGGTATAGAGTAAGAGCTTATTCTGCCATTGTCATCATATGTTATATCTTCTAAAATGTTTCTATGATTGAAAGCTAGTTTTTCTGTCTGAATTAATCTTTTTTTACTATCATAATATTTTGTAACATTTGGTTGCCCTTTTTTTGTGATAATTATTTTATAAGAAGCATTATTAATTAAATCATTTGTACTATATGTATAAGTTGTTGTTGTATTATCAGGTCTTGTTTCTTTTATTTTTCTATTATTTTCATCATATTCCCAAGTTGTTGTTAAAGAATTTTCATCCATAAAAGAAATAAGATTATTATTTTCATCATAGGTTCTTGTTTGAATCTGCCCCAATGGATTAATTGTTTTTATAATTTTATTCGAAGAGTTATCTCCATATTCATGTTTTTTTATACGAGATTCTATACCTACTCCACTAATGCTTTCTCTAAGCTCTCTTAAATTTACATCATAGTCATATTTTTTACTTAAAATTACAGAGATATTTTTAGGAGCTTGAAGTGTAGTTATAGTTGCAGTATTATTTGTATCATATGATATTCCATAATAAGCAGTTCCATTTTCCGAAGTTGTAGTTATTTGACTCAAAAGAGGTTTATTATTAGTTGAATATTCATAATCAAATGTGATTTCAGAACTTTTATAAGGAAGAGTTATTGTATTATTTGCAGTATCTTTTATACTTGTTATTTTCAATCTTTTATTATCAAACAATGCATTATTTGAACTATCCTTAGTCAAATCTTTATAAGTATAAGTTAAACCTTCTTTCGTAGTGATTTGCCAGATAATTGAGTTGTTTTCATCAAGAGAAATAATCTTAGTAAAGTTATTACTTTTTGTTTGATATTCTGCATTGTTACTACCATAGGTATTTAAGTTATTTAGTAATTCTATTTTTTCATCGCCAACACATAAAGGTGTGAAGTTATATATTTTTTCGTAATCACTATTGCTACAAGCTTTTAGTGTTTGTATACTTGTATTTACTGCAAATAACTGTGTAGATAAAGCAATGGTAATAAAAACACTGAACTTTAAAAAACTTTTATAAAATACTTTTGTCATGGTAATACCTTTAATTAATATTTGAGCTTACTTGAGTGATGACTTTTTTGACATCCTCAATTTGCATTTGAAGTTTACTAACTTCTGCGCTAACATTACTATCTATAATGTTAGCATTAGAGGAGCTAGAATTCTTTACTTTATTTTTAGATGAAGAAGTAGCTTGGAAAACATTTTTTTGACTTGGAGAACTTACAACATAATTATTTGATACATAATTATATTTATTTTTTGTAGATAAGTTTTCATCTTCTTTTTTCTTTTCTGATAAATCATCTTTTATTGGTACATTATTTTTGTTTTTAATATTAGAATTGTTTTCATTTAAATCTAAATTAACTAATTTATCAATTTCTTGATTATTTATAATTTTTTGTGGATGAGTATCGTTGTATTCTTTAAGCATAACTTGTGTCTTTTCTAACATTGTTTTTAAGTTAGACATCTTTATATCCAAATCTTTAGAATTAACTTCTTTTATTTTATATCCGAGAAGTTTATTTTTTCTGCTATCGATATCTTTTTTAATATTAACAGTTTTGTTTGGAAGTAACTTTTCTTGAGTTATTTCTTCTTGATAACTATTGCTATTACTGTAAAGTAAGTACATAGATGCAAATAACATGCAGACAAGTGAAGCAATAGATATATGGTAGGTATATTTTTTCATCTACAACCTTATCAAAAAATTTACCAAAACTATATTGCTAAATAACTTATAAATTACTTAATAATGATTAAAAATTTTAATTAATATTTAAAATAATATAAAACATAATAAAAATATATTTATTTATGAAAAAAATATAATGATAATTAAGTAATATGTAAGTTATTTAGCAATATAGTTTTGGTAAATTTAATCCAAGGATATGAAATGAAGTCATATATTGTGAAAATTTTTGCAATTTTTGTAGTTATTTCAATTGTATTTTTTAGTTACGATTATCTAACTAATAATAGCACTCATTCAGACACTAAAAATCTTGCAGATAAAAAGAACAAAAATAACGACAAAGCTCTAGGTGAATATAAAGCTAACATTAACAATTCAAATAAATTAAATGAAAAAATGAATAAAGTAAATAAACTTCTAAGTTCTACAGATGAACAACTTCGAAATTTAGAAAAAAACAGTTCTCTTAATAAAAATACAAAACAATCCAATAAACAGGAAATAGCAAAATTACAAGGTGAGCTTACACGTGTAAAAAATGCCATCAAAAAAATGAATAACGAATTTAACTAGAGAGATAGTTTATGAAATTTTTTTATAAATCTTTTTTTATTTTTTTACTTATGTGCTCTTTTTCTGCACTACATGCAGAGATTGTAGGAGCAACAAAAGGTAGCGTTGATGTTTCTCAAGGTAGTTTAACTTATGATATGGAAATCCTCACTCCAAAAGGGATAGCAGGTTTAAAGCCTAGTCTTGGAATCAACTATAATTCTTCAAATAGCATCAACTCATTTTTAGGTACTGGTTTTTCTTTGACAGGATTATCTTCTATTATAAAATGTAATCAATCTTTATTTAGTGAAAAAAATGATAGCTCTCGAACATATAATTATTGCTTAGATGGACAAAGGCTTCTACTTGTAGATACAAGTGATGTTTATGGTAGTACAGATTCTGAATACAGAACAGAAATAAATACCTTTAGTAAAATAATAAAAAAGTCTAATGCTTGGGAAGTTTTTACAAAAGATGGATTGATTTATGAGTATGGAAATAGTTCTGATTCAAAAGATGGAGAATCATTTTTTAGAGTAAATCAAATAAAAGATAGATATGATAATAAGATTCTATTTACCTATGCTTCCACAAATAACGAGCGCTTTATTACTAATATCTCATATGCAAATAATCAAATTGATTTTATTTATGAAGATAGAGATGACAAACGAAATGTCTTTTCAAATGGAATCAAATCAAATATATCAAAGCGTTTAAAATCTATTGTAGTAAAAACTGATAATCAAAAAATATCTTCTTATAATTTAAATTATGATTTTTTAGATAATAAATCAAAAATTACATCAATTCAAGAGTGTGTTAAAGACGATTGCTTAAAGCCTGTGGATTTTACATGGACATTATCAAATGATGAAACTTATAAAAATTATCATCTTTGGCAAGCAAGTGGAGAAGGTACACAAAGTAATAACTATATAACAGGTTCAGATACAAGTGGAGTATATAGTGCTCTAATGGATATGAATGGAGATGGCTTACCAGATAGAGTAAGTGCAAAGAATTATAAAACAGGAGAAACAGGCTTACATGTAGCTTTGAATAATGGTAATGGCTTTGATGCGATGCAATTATGGTATGCAAGTGGACAAGGGCCACATACAAATAACTACATAACAGGTTCAGATACAAATGGAGTATATAGTGCTCTAATGGATATGAATGGAGATGGCTTACCTGATAGAGTAGGACATCATAATTATAAAACAGGAGTAAATGGTTTACATGTAGCTTTAAATACAGGAAGTGGATTTGGTGAGTTTAAATTATGGCTTCCAAGTGGACAAGGACCTCATACCAATAACTACATAACAGGAAGTAATACTAGTGGCACATATAGTGCCTTAATAGATATGAATGGAGATGGTTTACCAGATAGAGTAGGGCATTATAATTATAAAACAAAAGTTGCCGGTTTATTTGTGGCTTTAAATACAGGAAGTGGCTTTGGAGAGTTTAAATTATGGCTTCAAAGTGGACAAGGACCTCATACCAATAACTATATCACAGGAAGTAATAGTAGTGGTACATACAGTGGTTTAGCAGATATGAATGGAGATGGCTTACCAGACAGAGTAGGACATCATAATTATAAAACAGGAGTAGATGGTTTACATGTAGCTTTAAATACAGGAAGTGGATTTGGTGAGTTTAAATTATGGCAAGCAAGTGGAGAAGGTACACAAAGTAATAACTATATAACAGGTTCAGATACAAGTGGAGTATATAGTGCTCTAATGGATATGAATGGAGATGGCTTACCAGATAGAGTAAGTGCAAAGAATTATAAAACAGGAGAAACAGGCTTACATGTAGCTTTGAATAATGGTAATGGCTTTGATGCGATGCAATTATGGTATGCAAGTGGACAAGGGCCACATACAAATAACTACATAACAGGTTCAGATACAAATGGAGTATATAGTGCTCTAATGGATATGAATGGAGATGGCTTACCTGATAGAGTAGGACATCATAATTATAAAACAGGAGTAAATGGTTTACATGTAGCTTTAAATACAGGAAGTGGATTTGGTGAGTTTAAATTATGGCTTCCAAGTGGACAAGGACCTCATACCAATAACTACATAACAGGAAGTAATACTAGTGGCACATATAGTGATTTGATAGATTTAAATGGAGATGGATTTGTTGATAGGGTAGGGCATTATAATTATGCTACGAGTACTGCTGGTTTATTTGTAGCATTTAGTCCCAAAGTTCAAACACCTATTCATACTATTTCAAATCATAAAGATCAAAATGTAAATGTAACTTATACTACACTAAGAGATAGTGAGGTATATACTCCTTATAGCGATGCTGCATATCCAAATATTGATTTAAAAGCAAATTCTATGGGAGTTGTAAAATCATTTCGTGTAGCAGATGGGATTGGTGGAGAAAATGAAACAACCTTTAAATATGAAGGTTTTAAAATCAATGGAGAGAGAGGCTCTTTAGGTTTTGCTAAAGTTGAAACTTATAATGAATTATCAAAATCAAAGTCTATCTCGAATTTTATGCAATTTTATCCTTTCATTGGTGTAACTTCAAGTAGTGAATCTTATATAAATAATACAAAAGTATCAGATTCAGATAGTACATTAAATATAGCAAAACTACATGAAAATCAAGATATTTTAAACTTACAAACAATTGAAAATATTCAAAATAAATATGACATAGATGGTACTTTACTTTTAGAATCTATTACAAGAAATAGTGATTTCGATAAGTATGGAAATATTGGGAAAATTGAGTCAATTACCCAAAAAGATGATATAAAATATGAAAAAATCACTCAAAGTAATTATATAAATCATGAAGATAGTTGGATTCTTTCTCGTTTGATAAATGCAAGTGTAACTCATATGCATACAGATGGTTCAAGCATAATAAAACATTCTGCTTTTGAGTATGATGATATAACAGGTACTCTAAACAAAGAGATAATCGAACCCCAAAGTGAAAATGTCTTAGCCAAAAGTTATGGCTATGATAAATATGGAAATAAAATATCAGAAACCATAACCGCAAGTAGCACTGAACCAAGAACAACAAAATTTATCTATGATAATCAAGGTAAAAATATCATCCAAGCAGTCAATCCTCTCAATCAAACTGAACAAAGAGAATATGATATAAATAACCGTGTAGTAAAAGTAACAGGGCCAAATGGCTTAAGTACAAGTTTTGCTTATGATGGTATGGGAAGGAAGATACTTGAAACAAGAGCAGATGGTACAACTACAACTTGGACTCACTCTTGGGATGAAAGTTTTCCAAACTCTATGTATAAAGTAGTAGAAACTTCAACTGGAACAACACCTGTTGAAACTTATTTTGATACACTTAATCGAAAACTTAGAGTTACAAAAATAGGATTTGATGGAAGTAAAATATATCAAGATGCCTATTATAATGCTTTAGGTCAAGTTGAAAAAACATCAAACCCTTATTATGCTTATGATTTACCTGATTATACTTATAATGAGTATGATGATTTAGGACGGCAAACCAAGCTTACACGAACAAGTGCTACAGGTGAAGTAGTAAGTAATTATTATGAATATGATGGTTTAAATGTAACTATTACCAATGCAAAAGGACAAAAGAAAACAACTATAAGTAATATCATAGGAAAAAAGACAAAAATTATTGAGGGAGATGGTACTTTTATTGAGTACAAATATGATGCCTTTGGTAATCTAAAAGAAACTAGAGATTCTAAAAATAATATAATACAACTAAAATATGACATCTATGGAAATAAAATTTATATGGATGACCCAGACATGGGTATCTGGCACTATGCTTATAATAGTCTAGGTGAACTTGTATCTCAGACAGATGCAAAAGGTCAAACAACTACTATGGAGTATGACCACTTAGGACGTATGGTCAAACGAATCGAACCAGAAGGTGAAACTTCATGGATATATGATATTGCAGCTCATGGGATTGGAAAACTTGCCATTGAAAAAACTGACTTTTACAAAAAAGAGTATTTTTATGATAAATATACAAGAGTAATAGAGAGTAAAGAGTATGCAGACAACAAACTTTTTTCTACAAAGTTCACCTACACAACAGATGGAAAGCTAGATAAAACCATAAGACCAGATGGTTTTGAAACAAAAAATGAATACAATACTCAAGGATACTTAAGTGCAGTAAAATCACCTATTAAAGGTGATAGAGAATTTTCTTATGAAGAGATTAAAAATCTAATCAAAACAAACCTAAATAATAAACAAAACGCCTTTGATAAAATAATGCAACTTAATACTCAAGTTGAACTTTATCGAGCAAAATCTTTACAATCTTTTGCCCTAGCAAAAGAGTATGAGAGTAAAAATACAGCTATCAAAGACCAATTAGAACAAACCGCAAAATTATTGGCAAGTACGGCTGTAGAGTTACAAAATATGGCTACAAAAACTGAAACCAATTATAATATATATGATAAAAATCTAAACTACTATCTTAACAAACTCAAACAATATGATGATGAAAACCTATACAAATGGCTTATGGATACTTTTCAAAGTTCTACAACAACTTTGATTGACCAATCTTTACAAAAACTTGATGATGCAAAAGCCATATTAGATAGCATCAGTGATGAAGACTCTTTAAATATCTATAAAGATATCTCTTCTGCTTATATAAATCAATCAAAAAGAATAATAACCCAAGCAAAAAATGATATAGAACTATATAAAAACTACAAAGATAAATATGCTACCTTAACTACAGGGGTAAATAAAGCTTACCAAGGTATGTTTGAAGATGATGCTTATAAATATTATTACAAAATACTAAATGTAGACGTCTTTGGAAGAATCACAAAAGATATAGTAGGAAATGGTCTTGTAACCCTAAGGGACTACAACAAATCAAGTGGACAATTAAATAGTATCCAAACAGGATATGATGGTAAAAATGATGTTCGAGATATGAAATATACCTATGATGTTTTAGATAATGTAGTTTCAAAAGATGATTACAAACAAAATATATCTCAAAACTTTACTTATGATAATCTAGATAGAGTAACAAGTGCTAGTAACCTACAAAATGGAGTTTATCAAAACATACTTTATGAATATGATAATATAGGGAATATCACCAAAAAAAGTGATGTAGGCGACTACACTTATACAAAAGCCCACCAAGTAACAAATGCTGGAAGCCACAAATATACCTATGATGCAAATGGAAATGTTGTCAAAAAAGATAATATAACTATAACCTTTAGTTCATACAATAAACCAATCATGCTAGAAGATGACAAAAATAAAACCCAGTTTTTCTATGCCCCAAATAGAGCAAGATACAAAAAAGTTCTTAATGGAAACAGCACCTATTATGTAGGAAAACTATACGAACAAGAAAACACTCAAGGAATTATTAAATACAAAAACTTCATCTATGCAAATAATCAACTTATAGCCTTACACATAGAAGAAGATGATGGTAAAATGATTTTACCACAAAACAGATATATGCATAAAGATGCCCTAGGCTCTATTGATACCATAACAAATGAATCAGGGCAAGTAATCAAACGTATGACCTATAAACCCTTTGGACAACAAGTAGCCCAAGAGTGGATAAATGAAGCTAGTAAAGCAGTTGTAACCAAGCGTGGATTTACAGGACATGAGCATATAACAGAGTTCAATCTTATCCATATGAATGGAAGAGTTTATGACCCTGTTACAGGTAGGTTTTTAAGTGCAGACCCAACCATCCAAGCACCTTATGATACCCAAAGCTATAATAGATATACTTATGTAAAGAATAATCCTTTGAAATATACGGATCCTAGTGGGTATTCTTGGTTTAAGAAAGTTTTTCATGCTATTGGGAAGGTTTTTAAGGCTATTAAGAAGTATATTAAGGTTATTGTTGCGATTGTGGTTACGGTTGTAATTGCGATTTATGCACCTTACTTGTTAGGAATGACTGAGACTTGGGGGTTTGCAGCTTTTGCAACTCTTTCATTAGAAAATGCAATGATTATTGGTGCAATTTCTGGGTTTGTTTCTGGATTTATTATGACAGGTACCTTGTCTGGTGCGGTAAAAGGTGCTGTTTGGGGTGCTATTAGTGCTGGGGTTGCACATGGAATTGGGCATGCTGAAGCATTGAAAAATATGAGAAGTGCACTTGGTGGTGCTGGACAACATATTATGCATGGTATTACAAGAGCAGCAATTACAAAAGCACAAGGTGGACGATGGAGTTCAGGTTTTTGGTCAGGACTTGCAGGTTCTGCTTTGGGCGCGACTATGGGAAAATTAGAGAATCTTCATATTGCTATTAAAACTGCCATTAATTCACTGGCTAGTGGAATGATCTCTAAAATATCTGGTGGGAAGTTTGCAAATGGAGCAGTTACTGGAGCATTTGTTTATTTGTTTAATCATACGATTGATGAACTGACTGATACAAGTAATTTAACAAAAGAACAAAGGGATATGGTAATAAAAAATTATGATGAAGCTAAGAAATTTGTTCAAATGCAAAAATTGAAGAATTATGATTTACCTCTTGAAGATGTAAGTTATGTTTTTCTTCCGGTAGGTAGAGTAGTTGGTAGAGATGCTTGGAATTTTCAATTACGAAATGCAAGTGTAAATAATCAGCTAATTGTAGATGCTGTCGAAGCATATTTTCCCGGAGTTCCAGCTATGTCAACTGGTGGATCAATTGGAGGTATAGCAGGAAATGCAGATAACATAGAATATTATTATAATAAAGTAAAAAAATCTATTTTAGATTTTTTTACTAATAAAAAAGATTAGTTTTTAAGAAGAGGTATTATATTTTGATATTGTTTTATTTAATTTTTGGAGTACTAAGTATTTTAGTGGGTTTAAGAGTTATCATAGAAAAAGAATTTTTTGCTCGTGGGGGAATGGTTTATTTTACATCTCCTTTGTTATATTGGCCTGTTGGACTTTTACTTATTTTTTTAGGATTTTATAGTTTTTTTTCTATAGTCAAAAATTGGAAAAAAAAATATATACAATATTCAAAATGCCCAAAATGTAAAGAAACATATACTTATAAAACTTTGAAAAAAGGTATGTGTCCTAAATGTAATATTAAAACAGTAGATTTAGAAAAATATTATTCTAAAAATAATAATGATAAAATAGAGATATGGGAAGAGCTAGATTAACATCGGGGTCAGACCCCATTTGACAACTTTTCTGAAATCAACCTGAATCTCTTTCTTTATTTTTCATTTCTGAAATTTTTTGAATCTTTATCATAATTTTAATAAAATTATTAAATTATTTAAGGATACAGATGCCAAGAAGAGAACGTATTACTGATGCTGGATGTTATCACGTTGTTTGCCGTGGTGTTGAGCGTCGTAATGTATTTTTGGACTCCGATGATTTTGAACAGTTCTTAGCTCTTTTGAAAAGTGTAAAAAAGGAGTTTGATATTATTGTACACTCCTTTTGTCTTATGACAAACCATTATCATATCTTACTTGAAACAAAAGAAGATAATATTTCCCTTGCTATGAAATATCTCAATTCACATTATGCTATATATTTTAATAAAAAATACAAACGTACTGGTCATCTTTGGCAAGGGCGTTTTCATTCTGATTATTTATATGCTGATAATCATTTTTGGTATGTAGCTAAATATATTGAACAAAATCCAATAAAAGCAAAGATGGTTAAGGAAATACACCATTACAAATACCAATCTTTTTTTCAATGGAAATATCAATGTGAGTATTCTTATCTTTTAGAAGGTTCTAAGATTTTTGATATGACTTTACTAGAGTATCAAAATTATATTAGCTCTGATATGGATTCTGATATTCTAGATATTATTTATACAACACCAAAGATAATAAATAAAAATGGTGAAATTAAGATACTTTATAAACGACTAAACACTTTTTTTCATGAAGATAAAAGTATCAATCGTAATAATAATATAAAAAAAGCATATGAATATGGCTATACAAAAAGTGAGATAGCTAATTTCCTAGCTTTAAGTAGTACGGCTATTTCAAAAATACTAGATTAATCACTTCAAGTACAAGATAGAAGCTTCTTGGTCAATATAAAAATCAAACTGTCTAAGAAAATTCATACCTAACAAGCCATCAAAATCATTATCTTCAAAATTACTAACTGTAATATCAAAGTTTTCAATTTTTATGTTGTCTATTCTAAATTCTTTAACTTTTGCAACATAAGCTTCTTTTTGTCCATTTGCAGTATTTAAGATGATAGGTTTTGTTTTTTCATAGTTTGAATA
The DNA here is from genome assembly GCF_048571125.1 of Arcobacter siniprincipis (SeqCode). NCBI lineage: Bacteria > Pseudomonadati > Campylobacterota > Epsilonproteobacteria > Campylobacterales > Arcobacteraceae > Arcobacter > Arcobacter siniprincipis (SeqCode). The sequence goes on from NZ_CP182343.1 coordinate 1,522,773, forward strand.
ATTTGACTCATTTATAAGTGTGTATGTAGCTCCTGTATCAATCATGAGCTTAAGTTTTTTATTATCTACAAAAGCATCAATAAAAAAGTGATTCTTTTGTTTTTGGAGAGTTATTTTATGAGTAAATTTATTCTGAAGTTTTAAAATAGATTCTATTTTATTTAAATACTCTATTGTACTATTTTTATAGGTTTCATTATTTATTATTTGCTCAAAAAGTTCTTTTGATTTTCTATAGGTTTTATTATCAAAATAATATTGTGCAAGTAAATACTTATACTTAATACTATCTGGTTCTTGAATTATGAGATATTTAAGTAATGTATTTATAGTCTGTAAATCTTTTCTTTCATTTAGTAAGCTTAAATACTCTGTCGTGTATTTGATTATTTTTTTATTGATTTTATTTTGTAAATCTTCCTCTATAGCATTCTCTTTTAAAGAATAAAGTAGTTTAATTGCCTTGAAATATTCATTTTCATTAAAATATATTTGCGCCAAATAATATAGCGCTTTACTGTTTCCATAATCGTAAGTTAAATATAGATTTAAAAGTTCTTTTGTGGAATTTGATTCCAATATATGGTCTTGAATATAAAAAAATAGTATAAATTTATAATTTTCAAGAGTGTCATTGTTACTTTTAGTTTCAAAGATATCAAGTGCTTTTTTAAATTCTTTTTTATTCAAATAAGTTTTAAATAAATTTAGATAATCATTTTTTGATTCTTCTTTTTCTGTTTCTTTTAGAGAAGAAGAGCTTAGTTTTATTTTAGTTATTTTATTTGTCAATAATGGTTTTTGTATCTTTTGTTCTTCAAATTCTTTTATATTATTTTCATTTGCAATATTTATATTAAGAGTATTTACTGTTTAGATATTTATATATAGACCAAAAAATAATCCAGAAAGAAATATTATTATAGCAAAGAGAATATTTTTTTTATACATTAAAAACCTTTTAATTGTTTATATTATAGTTTATTATTCATAAACTTTTCAAAATAGCTATAATGATGTGATTATTTTATTAATGATAGTGTTTCTTTTTGATATAATTTTTCTTTATTTTACTACAAAAGGAATATTTGTGAAAAAAGCTTTTTCATTGATGGAGTTGATGGTTGTTATTATTATTTTAGGATTATTGGCAATGTTTGTTTTGCCTAATTTAGTAGGAAAAAGTGAAGAGGCTAAAGAAAAGCTTACTTGTATTCAAATGAAAAGTGTGAGTCAAGTTTTAAAAATGTATAAGATTGATAAAAGTACTTATCCCACTACAGAAGAAAAACTTGATATATTAGTTAAAAACAACTACTTTGAAGATGAAAAGATGCCAAAGGATTCTTGGGATAATCCCTTTGTATATATATCAAATGAAGATGGTAAATCTTTTGAATTAATCTCATTTGGTCCAGATAAAAAAGAGGGTGGTAATGATGATATTTACTATTCTAAGTGTAACAAATAGGAATATGATTGAAAAAATCATTTTCTCTTTTGGAATTAGTCCTTGTTATTGTTCTTGTTGGGATAATATATAGTGTCTTTTTACCCAAAATTAAGATGATGAGTTTGAAAAAAACAGATATTACACTTATGAATTTAAAGTCATACTTACTAAAACAAAAGTTCAAAAACGAGCTAGCATTTAAGTGTGTAGAGAATAGTTTGGATTGTTTTATTTATATTGATGGCAAGTTAAAACCTGATTTGACAATAAACCACTTTTTTGAAAGAGAACCCATAGTCTATAAGTATGATAAAAAGATGGATCGTATCTCATACGGATATTTGAAGTTTGACACTTTTGAAGAGTTTAAAATTGTATTTCAATTAGTATTCAATCAAAATAATCGACACAAAGATGTAGTAGTACAGACGGATAAAGAGATATTACTTTTTAATAGTATTCATGAAAAGCCAAAAGAATTTGATTATTTGAATGATGTTGTATCTTATCTGGATAGCCTTGAAACAGAGGTGAAAAATGCTTTTTAAATATAATGGTATAGATAGTAGTGGCAAAAGAATATCTTCAAAAATAGAAGCTTTTTCTTTAGAAGATGCAAAGGCTAAATTAAAAGTTAAAAAAATCATCTTTAATAAACTTCAGGAAGAGAAAAAAAGTACTTTTTTAAATTATGATTTTAGAAAAAAATCTAATATAAAAGCAAGTGCTTTATCTGAAATTAGCCGTGACTTAAGTATATATTTAAACTCTGGAATTCCCCTAGTAAGTGCAATTAAGTTAATCAATGAACGATATAAAAATGATAAAAAAATGAATACATTCTTTGAATCAATATCTGTTTTTCTAGATGAAGGAAAAAATTTTTATTCTGCCTTAGATTTACAAAAAAGCATAAGACTTCCAGAATTTTATAAACAATCAATCAAGATAAGTGAAAATGGTGGATTATTAAAAGTTGTTTTAGCTGAACTAGCGACATTTTTAAAAGAACAAGAGCGTGTAAAAAAACAGATGATTACAGCGATGGCATACCCAAGTTTTATTTTGCTTGTATCTTTATTTGTTGTTGGCTTTATGTTAAGTTTTATTGTGCCAAAGATTACAGCAATCTTTACCCAATATGATCAAGCTTTACCAAAAATTACAACCTTTGTGATACTTTTAGGAGACTTCTTTTCAAATAACTATCAGATACTTTTTTTTGGATTGATTAGTTTCATATTATTATTTATGTATCTATTTGAAAAATCAAAAGTTTTTCATTTTTTTGTAGATGGCTTTTTATTGAAGTTACCTTTTTTAGGTAAGTTGGTAGAACTGAGTGAATTGAGTCGCTTTTCTTATATGAACTCTATCTTGATTCGTTCAGGTGTACCAATTGTACAATCTTTTAATTTAGGTACAAATATTATAAAAAACACTGTTATAAAACGAGTATTTCTGGAAGCATCAGCTAAGGTTGTTGAAGGTAAAAGGCTTTCTGAAACTTTAAATTCAAGTGAAATATATAAAGTAGATAGTTCATTTATTCATGCAGTTGCTATTGGTGAAGAGACTAGTGAGTTAAGTAAGATTTTAAGTAATCTAGCGGAACTTTATAATGAAAATAGTAAAGATAAAATTGCTATTTTTTTAGCTCTTTTGGAACCTGCCTTTATGCTTTTTGTTGGTTCTTTGATTGGGTTTATTGTTATAGCAATGCTTCTGCCAATATTTTCTATGAATTTGGGTTAAGTTATGGTTATACAAAATAAAAAAGCAATTGTATTACTTATGACTTTGATGTTTATCATGGCAATAAGTGCCTTAATAATCAAAAACCTCAATGATGCAAATAGTTATATAGAACAATCAAATAGTGATACATACTATATAAAATCACTTATAAGTGTTGATAATATAAAGAATGAATTTTTTGATTATTTTCTTAAAAATAAAGAACAAATACCTTCACTATTAGAAAATGAATCACTTCAAGAAGGTGTAGATTTGGAATATGGCGATATAAAGGCAAAAGTAAGTTTTAAAAAGTACGAAGATAGATATGATATCAATGATTTAGCAAAAAAAGACAAAGTAAAAATAAAAGAAATAGAAAACCTTTTTTTAGACAATAATGTTTTTGGTTTTTCTGTTTTTAAAAACCTGGTTGTATCATATATTAAGAAGTATGGAAATATTGATAATTTTGAACAAATAAATACTCTTGTAGAACTTTTTATTGAAAAATCAGAAAGTGATGATATAAAAACTATACAAGATAATTTGAGTTTTATTGATACTAAAAAACAAACGGCAATAATAGGACATCTTGATATTGAACATTCTAATCGTTTGGTTATTAGTGATTTTATTTTTGATATTACTGAGAAAAAAATAAAGGGGTTTAATATTGCTTTTAAATAAGAAAAAAAAGATACTATTTTTAACCAAAAAATCTTATTTTAAAACTTTGGATAAGGTAGATATTATTTTGTCTCCTGAATTTTATTGGGTAAGAGAGTTTGAAATTCCTGTTAAAAATAAAAAAGAAGCTTTGGTATTTTTACCTAACCTTTTTAGTGATGTTTTACCCTTGGGTGATTTTTCATTTTTTGCAATGAAAAAGTCTAAACATCGTTTTTTTTGTTTTGCATATAAAAATTCAGAAATTTTAGATGCTATTAAAAATGCCAATTTACAAAACATTCAAGTAGGTAATATACATTTTGCACAATTAGAATTCTCAAATAAAAAAGCATTTTATTCAAATACAGAACAGTTCATATACACAGAAGATGAAATATTAGTAAAAATACCATTTTCTATTGAGGGCAATAGTGAAGATATCAACTCTATCTTGCAGGAACATGTTCTTTCTAAATATAAAATAAGATTGCAATTTTATTCGTCTATCATTGATATAAAGTATATCAATAGTATAGGTATTGTAACTTTGATTTTGATATTTTTAAATATATTTCAATATTTTATAATCAATAAAAATGTTTCTTTTTTAGAGAAAAAAGAACAGAGTATTAAGAAACAATATAATCTTCCAAGTACTAGTTTTGAAACAAATGCAATTTTAAAAAAGATGAAGAAAACTTTTAATGCTAATAATAATTTACGCCAATCAATAGCTTATATCTTTGATTATCAAAAGAGGGATAATAAAGCAGTTATAAAAAGAATTGAATTTGATGGAAAAGTATTTCAACTTGATATTGATAATGCTATTCCAAGTCATTTTAAGACTTACTTCAGTAAAAAATTTAAAATAATTAAACAAAAGACAGAAGGTAATTTGATGAAAGTAGAGTTAGAATATGAATAGAATAAATCCAATATATATTTTAATAACTCTAATCTTTTTTCTTTTTCTTTCCTTTATATTCTTAGGTACAGAAAAAAATAAGTTAAAAGAAATACAAAGTAATTTTGCAAGTGAAATACTTACTGCAAAAGATTTTCGTATACTTAAAAGTAATCATCAAGATAAATCAACTTTATTATCTAAAATAAAAGGACTAAAATCTAATGCTTCATTTAAAAAAGAGGATATACAGATAATCCATGAAGGTAAGCATTTAAAAGCTTTAATTAAAAGCGATAATAAAGAAGTGCTAAATAAGTTTCTAAATCAAATTTTACAAGATAGATTTTTGATAAAAAAACTTACTATTACATCAAATATGATTAGTTTTGAGATGGAGGAATAATATGAAAAAAATAGTAAAAATTATTCTTTATGTATTGTTTTTTTGTTTTTCATTTATATTGTTTTTACCAAAAGAGAATCTTTACTTTCTCTTTGAAAAAGCATTAATGAAAAAAGAAATTATCATTTCTCAAGAGATAATAGATGACAAAATGTTATATTTAAAAATAACTGGCGGAAATATAATATATGAAAATAAACCTTATGCAAAATTTGAATCTGCAAGTATCTCAACTGGATTTATTTTTTCACATATAAAAATAACTAATATATTTTTTATAAATAAAAATAACAGTAAGTATGAAAAGTTAATTGATTCATTATCTATAAATCATTCTATTATTAATCCTTTAAATATAACAATTAATGGAAAGGGTCAAATGGGTGAAATGAGAGGAATGATAAATTTGAAAGAAAAGAAAATCACCTTAGAGCTAAAACCAACAAGATTAGTAAAAACAGATTTTAATTATTTACTTAATAATTGGAAATTAATCAAAGGAAAATATTATTATGAATATCAATTTTAATTTTATGTCTAAATATGTATTTACTTTAATGTTTTTATTTTTAGTAAGTTATATCTTTAATATTATGCTGTTTTTGATACTTCCTAAAATGGGAGTTGATTATATTGTAGAAAACCGTTATAGGTTTGCTTTTCGTGATTATGATTATTTATCAACTTTTGGATTTAAAAATGCACAAATACAAACAAAGCAAGTAATTACTACAGAAAAAAGCTATCCCTTTCTTTCTCAATTGGAGCTTAATGCAATTTATTCAAAAAGTAGTGGTTTAGGTTGGATAGTTTTAAAAGAAAAAAGTAGTAAGAAGAGTCATATTTTGGCACTAAATGATAGCTTTAAAGGTTATCAGCTTAAAAAAATAGAAAAATCATTTGTAATATTTGTAAAAGACAAAATAGAATATAAATTAGAAATAAATAAAGATAAATTAAAATATAAGGTTATAAAAGATGATAAATAGTTGTTATAAAATAAAGAAAATTAGTATATTAAAAGTATTTATATTAGTAGTATTTTTATCTTTAAATCTTTTTGCTAAGAAAGAACCTATTGATATAAGTTTTAAAAATCTAAGTATTGAGGATTTGATTAAAATTACTTCAAAGATTATTAATAAAAATATTTTATTAACAACAAAAGTAAGTGGTAATGTGGATTTTATAACAAATAAACAGCTTTATGATGATGATATTTATAATATTTTGATTTATGTACTTGAGTCAAAAGGATTAACAATAGTTGAAAATCACGGTATTTTGCGTATTGTAAAAATGGAAGATAGCTCTAAGTACAATCTCCCCGTACTTGCAGGTAAAAATAAATATAACTATGATCAAATGGTGACAAAAGTTTTTTCTGTGCAATACTCAAATGTAGAATATATTGCTTCTAAGATACGACACCTTATAACAAAATCTGCAAAGTTAGTAACAGATAAAGAATCTAATGTGATAGTTATAACTGATTTTGAAAGTAATATAGAAACTATAGAAAAAATAATAACACTCATCTCTAAAGATGCAAAAAAAACAGTTCGAAGTATTAAATTAAAAAATATTCAAGTATCTAGTGCGGAAACAACATTAAAAAATATTGCGAAATCTGTCTTTGATGAAAAAATTGATAAAGAAAAAGTCGTAGTGCTTGGCAATAAAGATGACAATTCAATTTTGCTTGTTGGAAAAGAAAAAAATGTTGATTTTCTAGAAAAATATATTCAAAATGTCGATAAAATAGGAAGTCTATCAGAAAGAGTTGTTGATGTTGTAGTATTAAAGAATGTTGAAGTAAAAAATATGATAAAGATAATTGAAGGAATAATTAATAAAAAGAAATATATTGATCCAGATAGTAAACCTTATGCTTCAATTGATGAAGAGACTAATGCTTTAGTATTAGTTGGACCAAAGTATGAAATAAAATACATAAAAGAGATTGTTTCCCAACTTGATAAAGAGAGATTACAAGTTTATGTTCAAGCAAAGATTATAGAAGTTAGTGCTAATAAAATACATAATTTAGGTATCAAATATGGATTAACAGGTGCAGAGTCAACAAGCAATGGAATTTTTACACTTGGTGCGAATCTTGGCGGAAGTGTAAATGCTTTGAGTTCTGGTGTTGAATCCTTATTGACATTTAATACAAAAACACTAAACTCAGGTATTGCTTTAGGAGCAACATTAAATCTACTAAAAAATAATCAAGCCATAGATATAGTTTCTGAACCATCAATATTATGTATCAACAATAAAGAATCATCAATCTATGTTGGAGAAACAAAATCTTTTCAAACAGGTACAACAACTACAGATGGTGGAACGACTAATAACACTTTTCAAAGGGAAGATATAGGGTTGACCTTAAAAGTAAAACCAAGAATTTCAGATGACAATAAAGTTACTTTAGAAATTGAAACAGTCTTAGAAGATGCAAAAGAATTAAAAGATGGACAAACAAATCCAGATACAAGTAAAAAAGAAGTTAAGACTACAGCAATAGTATCAAATGGTGAAAGTGTTATTATTGGAGGACTTATAAAAAATAAATCTGATATGATAGAAGATAAAGTTCCATTTTTTGGTGATATTCCTGTTCTTGGAGTATTATTTAAAAATACAAAAAAAGCAGAAGATAAAATAAACCTAGTAGTTATTATGACACCTTATATTGTACCAAATAGTGAAGGTTTAACTTTTGTAAGAGAGCAATTAACAGAATTAAAATTACTTGAAGATCAATATACAAAAGATTTGGAAGTAAGATTAGTACAAAGACATTTAGAAATTATGAAAAAAAATAAAGACTTAAAAGATAAAAAAGAGGAAATTGAAGAAGAAATTGAAGATTTAAAAGATAATGATGATAAATCTATTCATGAAAAACAAATGGATATGATAATGGGCAAAAGCCATGAAGATTGATGAAAAACATTATCCTTCACTTTTACCTTATGAACATGAAGGGTATGAACTCGCACTAAAAAATTATGTACTTTTTTCTCAACTTGAAGATAAAATAGTCATTTGTCTTTATGAAAAACATATGAGTAAAGCATTAGATTATCTATCAAAGTTTGATTATGAACATGAAGTAATCTTTTTAGATGAAATATCTTTTGATAGATTATATAACCATTTTGTTGAAATCCGTACTGATAAACAAATGAATAGTATTCAAAAAGAGCAAGAAGATGCATCTTTTGATGATGAAGATTTTTCAGTTGCAGAGTTTTTGAAAAATAGTTCAGATATTTTGACTTCTGAAGAGTCAGCACCTATTATAAAGTTTGTAAATTCGTTGTTTTATCAAGCAATAAAAAAGCGTTCAAGTGATATTCATATAGAAATGCATGAACACAAAGGGGAAGTGAGATATAGAGTTGATGGTGTTTTATTTAAGCATGTTGAATTAGAAAAAAATATAATGGCATTGGTAATTAGTCGTATAAAAGTTATTTCAAGCTTAGATATTAGTGAAAAGCGTGTGCCCCAAGATGGGCGAACCCAAATTAAAATAGCAAGAAGAGTTCTTGATATAAGGGTTTCAATCTTGCCCACTTTTTATGGTGAGAGAGTGGTTATGCGTATCTTGATGCAAAGTGAAGATATTCCTACTTTAAATGAATTGGGCTTTCCTTCTTATATAACAAATAGCTTAGAAAGTATCATGAACAACAGCTATGGCATGGTACTAGTAACAGGACCTACAGGAAGTGGAAAGTCTACAACTCTTCACGCTTTATTACAACATATTGTTGATAAAGAGAAAAATATTATCACCATAGAAGATCCAGTAGAATACAAATCTGATGAGATAAATCAAATACAAGTAAATTCACAAGTAGGGCTAACTTTTGCCAGTGGTTTGCGTTCTATTTTGCGACAAGACCCCGATATCATTATGGTAGGAGAAATTAGAGATAGTGAAACTGCCTCTATTTCAGTACAAGCAGCTTTAACTGGTCACTTACTTTTTTCTACTTTACATACAAATAGAGCACCTGCTGCTATTTCAAGACTTGTAGATATGAAAGTGGAAAGGTTTTTATTGACATCATCATTATTGGCAGTTTTAGCACAAAGGTTAGTTCGTAAACTTTGTCCTTCTTGTAAAGAAGAAGATGATTTAGCTAAAGATTATAATGAAATGTTTGATATCTCAGATGATACTAAGATATATAAATCAGTCGGATGCAAATTTTGTAATTTCACAGGATATAGTGGTCGTGTTGCCATTGGAGAACTCTTTTTAGTCGATGAAAAAATTAAAAAGCACCTACACAATAATCTTGATGATAATGACTTGATGAACTTAGCCATAGAAGGTGGTATGCAACCTCTTGGTGAGCAATTAAAATCTATGCTAATAGAAGGAACTACATCTTTTGAAGAAGCTATAAGAATCGGTATAAAATAAAGATGAAAAAAGCTCTTTCTCTTATAGAGGTTCTTATATCTATCATTATTATAACAGTGGTTATTGGCTCACTTATTAAAATCAAACAAAATAACTTATTTATTATAGAAAAAAGTGATGTAAATAAACTAAACCAAGCTTACATAAGTCTTTATGCCTTAAATTATCAAGTAAGTAATAATAGAAACAAAAATCTCACCATAGATGAAAATCTAACACTAAATGATGAAGAGCTAAAAAAACAAACAAAAGCCACAAATATAACTATAAAAGATAAAACTTTGGATACAAAAGAGTTAGAACATCCACCTATTTCTTTTACGACAATAGAAAGTGCATACTCTATAAAGAACAGTATAAAAAAGAAGTTTTATACAATAAAGATAGATAAATGAAAAAAGCTTTTACTCTAATAGAGATACTTATAAGTATCACACTTTTTTCTCTTATTCTTGTTTTTTTATATAAATCCTTAGACCTTACAAAACAAAGTAACTTTTTCTATGAAAAAAAACTTAATACACTAGAATCAAGTAATAGACTCAAATCCATACTTTATGAAGATATTGCAAAAGCAAAAAATATCGAAATAACTTTTGATAGATCCTCAAATACAATTTTAAAGATACAAACAAAGGATATGTATCATAATCCTTTTTATAAATATGTTACATATATAATTTCACAAGATAAAAATCTACTTCGAATAGAGAGTCTATATAAGTTCAATGAAAGAGAAGTATTAGACTCTTTTTTTAATGATGCTTTCGTAGATAAGCTCGACAGTGATATTCTCAAATTTAAAGTTTCTCAATCAAAAGAGAATAAAAAAATATACTCTATCCTTCTAGAAAAAAAAGATAAGCCAATAGTTTTTTTTAATACTCTAACTATAAACTAATATAATAATCATCTTTATCTTTATGAAATATTTAATTTAATAGCTATTTATATTACTATTATAAATAAAAATAATTTTTTATTTATATCTATTTTATTAATAATTGGTTAATATTTAATGGTTTTTAAATAAAAGGAGAAACAATAATGGAAAAAAATGGAATCCTGTTAGCAGGTAAAAAAATAATCAAAGGATTATTAGTAGGAAGTATTGTACTATCATCAGCCCAAGCTGATTTTTTGATGACACTTACAGATAAAAATGGAGTTGAAGAGAGTCTTTGTGTGAAAAGTTATAGTTTTTCAAATAACTTGGAGAGCTTACGAAAAAAAGTAAATCAGAAAGATATTTATTCTACTGAAGAGACATTAACTAATAAAGTTTTTTTAGGTAAACCTGTGTATAGAAAAGTTGCAAAAATGCCAAGTCTAGTTGCTAATAATACATGGACAATAACTTATTACGATAATCCTCCTACTAATGTTGAAAAATTACTTACAGCAGAATTAATGATGCGTGATTTATCAGGATATTCTCAGACTGGGAGTTCAACACATTATTTAGTTTATGAGATAAGAACTAATTACATTGGGTATAGAATTGGGACAGATATAGGTAGCAATTTTAAAGATCCATATATCTTGCTTGAGTACACAAAAACAACAGGCACTGCACAAACTAATCCAAATGAATTAACAACTTTAGTTCATTATTTACCAAGTAAATCTACAGATGGAGAATATATCACTAAATCAATGGATGATGCTGGTATTAGATTTCAAAAAAATTATACATATGATGCTTCAACAAACTCTTGTATAGCACCAACAAATTAATAAGGAAAAAAAATGATGAAACAAAGTGGAATCCTATTTATAGGCAAAAAGATAATTAAATCCCTAATGCTAACTTCTGCATTATTAGTTTCAGCACAAGCTGATTTTTTAATGACACTTACAGATAAAGATGGAGTTGAAGAGAGTCTTTGTGTGAAAAGTTATAGCTTTTCAAATAATTTAGTAAGCCTTCATAATAAAAGTGGACAATATATAGATGAATACTCTACAACAAAAGAAGTCCTTACAAATAAAACTTGGGATGGAAAACCTGTTTATAGAAGAGTTTTTGCTAATTTAACTGGTATGATAAATGATGGTCAATGGAGAAGTTTAAATTTTAATAATGCATCTGATAACATAGAAAATCTAGTTGATGCTGAAGTTAAAATAGGTAACTTTCATGAACATTATACTTTACATGCATCAAAAACTACACAATTTAGATATTACATAAATAAAAATTCTTTTGGATATATAACTACTGAATCTTATGCTAATTCTTCTACTCCTGTAACAGTTGTATTAGAATACACAAAAACAACAGACACTGCTCAATCTAATACAAATGAACTAACAACTTTAGTCCACTACTTACCAAGTGATTCTACAAATGGTGGATATATAACAAAATCAACAAAAAACTTAAAAATAGGCTTTTTTGAAAACTACACATATGATGCTTCAACAAATTCTTGTATAGCACCAGCAAATTAATAAGGAAATAAAATGATGGAAAGAAATGGAATCCTGCTAGCAGGTAAAAAAATATTAAGTACAATAGCCCTAACATCTTTGGCAATTTTGCCTTTGCAAGCAGATCTACAAATGACTCTTATGGATAAAGATGGCACAGAAATAAAAGAGTGTATCAAAAGTTATAGCTTTTCAAATAACCTAGAAAGCCTTGCTAAACAAAAAGGAGTAGCACAAGATGTTTATTCAGAAGAAGAAACACTTACAAATAAAATATTGTTTGGTAAACCTGTTTATAGAAAATTATTTCGATTTACTATAAAGAAAAAAGATTTGACTATTAATACTGGATTAACAGGAATATATAGAGCTGAACTAAGTAACTTCACTATATATGGAACAAATGGTTTTACTGTTAATTCTTCTGATACTTTTCTAATGAGTAAAGGTGGTGAAATTCGTGCATTTACAAGTACCAATGGTACACAAATAGTAGTAAGGGTTCCTGATGGTCATAAAGATTTTGATAATGTTACAGGTTATGTTATTTTAGAATACATAAAAACAATAGACGTAGTAAATACAACACCAAACACTTTCAAATCATACATACATTACATACCAAGCTCATCTACAACAGATGAAGTGACTACAAAAGATTTAGAAAATAAAGGTGTGATTTTTGATAAAAATTATACTTATGATTCTTCAACAGATTCTTGTATAAAAAATTAAATATATAAAATAAAAAAGGATAAAAATGATGGAAAGAAATGGAATCCTGCTAGCAGGTAAAAAATTATTAGTTTTAGGATTATTAGGATTGACTTCAGTATTTGCTGATTATAAATTAGTACTAACAGATGTAAATGGAAATCAAACAAATGAGTGTGTAAAAAGTTATAGTTTTTCAAATAACTTAGAAAGTATAGCAAATCAAACTGGTGTAGCAAAGAATATTTATTCTGAAGAAGAAGTGATGACTAATACAGTTTATTTAGGTAAACCAGTGTATAGAAAACTTGTTACTATACCTTCTAATTTAATAGGAGATAAAAAATGGCATGAAATGAAATATATAAATCCTGCAAAAAATATAGAGACACTAATCTCAGCGAGAGAAATTGGAGCAGGATATTTAGGTGCAACTTCTTTAAGAGGTGATAATGATGATATATTTTATGTTCTTTTACCAACTAAAATTGGATATGTTTTTGGTGCTAATAGAATAGCATTTTTTAATGGTAAAAAAGTAGCTTTAGAATACACAAAAACAACAGATACTGCAAGTAGTACACCAAATAAATTTAAATCGCATCTTCACTATACATTAAGCTCATCTACAAATGATGAAGTAATAACAAAAGATATGGAAAATCTGGGAGTTCAGCTTTTAAAAGGTTATTCATATGATACATCAACTAACAGTTGTACTAAAAACTAAAATAAGGAAATAAAATGATGGCAAGAAATGGAATCCTGTTAGCAGGTAAAAGAGTCTTATTTACGATAGTTATTGGAATATTGTGTTCACTATCCTTAAGTGCAGATTATGAACTTACAATTACAAATAATGATGGAATAGAGACTAAAAAGTGTATAAAAAGTTATAGCTTTTCTAATAACCTAGAGAGTATTGCAAAACAAAATGGAGTAGGACAAGATATTTATTCTAAAGAAGAAACTTTAACTAATAAGGTTTATTTAGGGAAACCAGTTTATCGAAAAGTTTTTACTTTTGATGATTATATAGTTCCCGTAGGTTCATCTGGAGTTAATAAATATACAGATGTAATTTCTGAAGATATTGATAGAATAGTTAATTTTGACTTTGATGGCTATTTAAATGATGGAAATGATGAAATTTTAGTATCTGGAAATACTTCACAAAATTATAGTATATTTAACTCAGCAAATACTTATCATATATCTGCAGATTATAGAAAGTCTAATAATAAGATTGGAGTGTATTTAAAAAATAATATAGCTTTAAGTAATTCTTGGAAAGTTAGTGATTTAAGAGTAACAGTTGAATACACAAAAATAACAGATTCAGTAAGTACATCACAAAATAAATTTAAATCATATTTCCACTATATCTTAAGTTCAAGTCAAACAGATGAATTGATTAGTATAGATTTAAAAGATACTGGTGTTAGATTTAAAGAGGGTTATACTTATGACTCTTCTACAAATAGTTGTATAAAAAATTAAAAAAGAATCTTATTAAAAGGGATATTAGCATCTTAGAAGATTGCTAGTACCCTAATCCGTTATGCCTAAATCTACTTTAAATTATCAGCATTTAAGTTTTATGATTCAGTTAAAAGCTGAATAGTTGCATTAGCAACTTCAGAACCTTTTTTATAAGGTATTGATAAATACTTTTTAATAGTATTTAAATCAGAATGCCCTAACGCTCCTGATAAATAAGTTGCATTAACTCCTTGTTCTGCCATAGCTGATACAACTACATTTCTCAAATAGTGAATTCCAAAGTTTGGATTATTTAATGCCTTTTTTAATTTTCTTGTTTGAGTTTGAATATTTTGAATATAAGATGTTGAATCTGTTGGAGATTCAAAAACATAATGTTTTTTATTTGTTTCCATCGCTAAGAGGAGTAGGGCGATCGATTCTGGTAGAATAAAAGTTTGTTCTTCACCATTTTTAGTATTTGGTAAAGTATATGACATGTTATCAAAATCAATGTATTCCCATCTAAGTGTTAATATCTCTGATCTTCTTCTTCCTTGTAATGCAAATAAAAATAAAGCTTGAAAATATATGTCATTTTTAAATATAGTCATTATGGCATTGTATATCTCTTTTAATAATACAGATGCATTTTGAACTTTCTTTTTTGTATTTGGTCTTTTTACTGTAATACCATCACATGGATTAAATGATATGATTCTATTTACTATAGCACTTTTAAACACTGGATTTAATATCTCTAATGCAGTTTTCTGACTTCTAGCACTTAGTCCAAGTGATTTAACATTGTTAATAATAGACTTAATATGTATTTGCCTTATGTCCTTAATCTTTTTATTACCGATTATATCTTTGATGTGTTTTTTGTAATAGTTTACAATAGAGATTTTCCATCTATTTCCACTATAAGAGCTACTCTCTTCCATAGTGTTAAAATATTGTTTTATAAAAGTATCTAGTTTGATATTTTCATTAAAATTAGTTTCTTGAGAATCATTTTTAATTTTATCAATGTATTCAAGTGTATCAATCTTTGCTTTTTTGATTCTTGTTTTTTTATCCCATGCTTGATTTGTATATGTAAAAACTTTTTGTTTAACTTTGTAGTTAATCTTACAATTTAAATAAAATTTATCATATTTTGCATTTGCATATAAACCTGTATCGATTTTATTTATAAACTCTTTTCTATTAACTGCCATCTAAAATCCTTGGGACATACTTTTGGGACATACCTTTTTATGTATTATTATAGTATGAAATAAATTAATAAGAATTTAAGAATCCCATAAAAACGATGATATATAATAAAATAAATCTTAATAAATGATATGTTTATAGGATTTCCTCCTGTAAACTCAAGTTCGAATCTTGATGGGGTCGCCATTTACACGTACCATAAATACGTGCTTCAAAAGAAAAATAACTATTTAATTATTTTAATATTTATCTCTAGGTGTCCTTTTAGGTGTGCATTATTATTTGTATTTCTGTATAGATTTCCTATTTTATAGCATTTTACTTATAATAATTAGGTGTCCTTTTTGATTGTGATAAATGAAAATACAAGTAAAAAATATACAGAATATAATAATCTAAAGTTAAATATAGTAAAAAATAAAAAACAATTTATAGAGTAAACAAAATCTTTTATTATTTGTATATATTCTAATAATTAACAACAGCCAAAGAACTTTATATATATAATATTATTAATTCTAAAGAGGAGTATTTGCTTGATGGATTATATAAAACAGTTAGACTATATAAGTGAAAAGTTATTATTCATAAAATTAAAAGTTGAGCAAGATACAAAAAATGGATTATTTGATATAAATAAATATGGTGAAGATATATTTATGCATCTTTTAAATAGTGCTTATGGTTTTAAAATAAATAATGCTAACGAAGTTTTTCATGATAATTTTCCTGCTATAGATTTAATTGATGAAGAAAATAAATTCTTTATTCAAGTAACCTCTACATTAACTACAAATAAAATTTACTCTACAATTAAAAAGAAAGATGAGAATGAAGAATTAAAAGAGTACAAACATTATAAATTAAAAATGTGTTATCTTGCAGGAAAGCCAGATTTTGGTAATCTTGCAAGTTTAAACTTGGAGAAAAAAGGTATTGAAAAAGAAGATTTACTAGACCTTGATAGTATTATATCTATTGCACGAAAAAACCAACAAAAATGTAAAGATATATATAATACTTTAAACCAGAGACTTGATAGTAAAGCATATAACCTTGATATAGAAAATTATTTTAATAAGTTTGAAGCTCAATTAAATAAAGAAATTACTAAAAAATTTTATTCTTATAATAAAGACTTTGAAAGCTTTTTACAATCCAATAATAATGTTTTAGAAGTATTTGGAACAGGAGGACATGGGAAATCCCATCTATTAAAATATTTGGCTTCTTTAAAAAATGAATATACTCCAATAATATTCACAAAACAAGATAATGTTGAAGCTGACTTAAAAAAGTTAGATTTTGCTAAACAATATTTATTAATTTATGATGATATAGATAAGTTTTTAGAAAATAGTGTGTCTAGTATTTTCTCTTTTTTAATAGATAGTGGTTCTAAAATAATGATTTCTTATAGAACTGCATCAAAACATTTAGTTGAAGAAAAAATCTCAAAGTTTAATGCATTAAAAACGCAAGAATTACCTATAATTTGGAGTAATGGTGAAATCAAAGATTTAATACTTTTATTAAGACCAGATGCAACTGACTTTGCAATCAATAGTATAAATAATCAGTTTAATTCAAATCCTTTTTTAATTACACAAGCTTTGAAAGGTGATATTGATGGAATTAAGAATTTTTCTAAAAACATATTAAGTGATTCTGTTAAAGCATTGAAAAGGCTTGAGATAAAAATATTTGAAATTGAGAAGTTATTGTTTAGAATTGCTTTATTAAGTCCATGCCCAAGAAACTTAATAGATATAAATGATAATGACAAAGTTAATCAACTTATAACTGTAGGTATTTTAAGAGAGCTAAATAATAAAATTAGATTTAATCCAGATGTATTGGGTGACTTATATTTAACTAGTTTTGTAAAAAATTATGAAAATAAATATAAAGAGATAGCTCTTGAGTATATGGCAGATAATTTGGAGCTTATAATTACTAATCTATCTTATGTATTAGGATATGAAGATAATGATGGGTTAGAACTATTTTTCAAAGATATAGTTAAAGGGTGGTTGAAAAATGAAGATTTTAGAAGTTCAAATTTAAGAATATTATATAGAATTGTAAGATATGCACCTTTTGAGTCATTTATGTACTTAAAGGAAGTAACTACTATTTTAGAAATAAAAGAAAATGAATACCCAAAAAATGGGGGAATCATGGATATTGTATCTAAAATTAGTGAAGTAGATTTTAATATCTCTGATGAACATATAAATTTAGGAAGTCTAGTTCCAATAATCAATAAACTAATTTCAAATTTAAAAAATGAAAGAGATTCAGGAAGATTACAGATCAAACACTTAATTGATTTTTTAGTTTCTACTAAAGTTCAATCTTTCCCCAAACCATATTTTGCAAATCATAATATAAGTTCTGTTTTTAATGACATGATTATTCCTTATGAATCAAAAAATAATGATGTAATCATTGAAGCTTTAGAAGAAATGAAAAAATGGGTAAATAATGATTCAATGAATTTAAATAAATTAGATATTTTAAAAAGTGCTTTAAGTAATCTATTTATGGGGTCAAAGTCTATGTATTTTGATACAAAAAGAATCGAGTTTGATACTTCAAAAGAGAATATTAGAAAAGTAATTGATAAAGCAAAAGAGATAGTATTGATAATGCTAAAGAGCTCTAATATTGATTTAAAATGTAGAGCATTGGATATATTAAGGGATGTTGGAAATAGTATCAATGAAGAATTACAAGCTAAAAATGAACAATATTATTATGAGATAACAATTGAGTTATTTGAGAATATGAAAGAGCAACTAACTAAAGTTAATGATTATAAATTCTTATCAAAACTTGAAGAAGTTTTATTCAATGCAATGGCTTTTAGAAAACACAAAGATGAAGCATTTTCATTATTTTTGGATATTCCACGAACACCAATTTTTATATTTAATCAATGTCTTGTTAGTACAATGTTCACAGTATATAATTTAGATAAATTTATAGATGAGTATCATAAACAAGAAGATGTGCATAAATGGTTATTTGATAAGTATCAAAATAGACATGATACAAATATTTCAGAGGATGATATAGGTTTATATAATTATTTTATTAAGTCTCATACAACAGAAGATGATTTTATTAATTTTGTTAATACATTACATTTTATTGAAAATAGTACTAATTCATATAAGTTCTCTACTGAACTTACTAAACTATTAAATTACTGGTACGAACAGAAACCACAACTTTTCAAAAACTTAGCTATTAAAGGTATAGCAAATATTAGTAATAATGCTGTATCTAAAACTATTGATAATTTTCTATTTGATTTAGGACTTACAACGTTAGATATAGATTGCATTGATGAAACATTAGAGACTAGTGAATTAATAAGATATGTTGGAAATTCATTTAAAAGTAAGAATATTGAATTATATCAAAAGCTATTAACAATATTTAAAGAAAAAGAAAAGGAAAGTATATCCTGGTTTATAGATAACTCGTTTATGAATATATATAGTATTCTAAAAGATAATACAGACTTTAATACCTATAAACCTTATATACATGAACTATTAGATTTGATAATTAAACATAGAATAACTCCATCAATTTATTTAATTTTTATCTTGGAAAATTTAGAAAAAAATAATATAAGTTTTGAACTTGTTAAAGACAAACTTAGAAAAATAGTTTATATTCCTTCTTATAAAGAAGATTTAGAAGAAATAAAAATTAGCAAAGAAGATTTAAAAAAACTATTTCATTTTTTAGACTACAAAATAGAAGATATTTTTGCAAGGGTTTTCTTAAAAATATTTGCAAAAGTAATATTCTTTAATTATAAGAAAGAGCATAATATTCAAGAGTGTTATTTAATACAAGATTATGTAAAAGACTATGAAGATTATAAAGAGTTTATTTCATTAGTTCTTGATTACTATAATAACTTCACTTATACACAAGCTAATGAAGAAGAAGTACCAATAGATTATAAAATTGATATTAATTATTTTTTTAGTGGTTTAAAAAATGAGAATTTTGAAAGATACATTAATGAACTCATTGAAAATAATAATAAAGAAGAGATACTTGTACTTATCAATGCAATACCAATAAAAGCTAAATATAAAGAGTTATTGATTAATACTCTTAACTTCTTAAGTACAAACAATTTGGATGAAAAGATAATTACTTTATTAACCAAAGAAAGAGTATCTACATCTGTGTATGTCGGATTGCTAAATGATAAAACATCTAATATAGATAAAGGTTTTACTTATGATTTTGTAATGAAGGAACTAAATAATCAAGAAGAATTGTTCGTTTATATTTCTAAGAGCACTGTTTTAGATGTAGATGTTCTAAGTAAAATTGAGGATATAGTAGCTGAAATTCAAGTGACAAAAAATATTGTTTTAGAAATAAATCTTGAGCAGACAATAACTTAAAATAAATAGAATATCTAATATGAAATAGACAGTGCTAAAATGTAGTAGATTTTAGAACTGCCTATATATAGTACTTATTTATTTTCAAAACGACTTTTATAAATATGTTAGGTGTCCTTTTTTATTGTAAATTAATGTAAATTTATACTATCTATTCAATATTAAAAACTTCAAAACTACCTATAAAATGGCATTTTATTGCCTATTTGTAAATACCTGTAAATATAAAACGTAAGAATTTCCTCCTGTAAACTCAAGTTCGAATCTTGATGGGGTCGCCAACTTTAAATATAAATCATAAAAAGAAGTGATATATAAGGTTATCGTTATCACTTAAACACTCTCTTCTTCTTAATCTTCTTCTTTTATCAAAGATTTAATTAATATGACAAAAACTTCATAAATTATTCATATGCTATTCATAAGAAATAAATAAAATCAAATAAATTTATGATTAGGATTAAAAATTTGCAAATAATTAAAAAACTTTTAAAATATTATTTATTTTTTATATCGATATTTTTTATTGGAAGATTTACTCTTTTTCTATTATATTTTAATCATTTTAAAAATGAAAATGTGAATATATGGCTTACTTTTTTATATGGTATTAAAATGGATATAATGACCACTTCTATTGTATTGGTTATTCCTCTTATTCTTTTAACTCTTTTTCCTAAAATTTTTAGTAAATTTATAGATTATTTATTGAAAGTTTATTTTCTCATAATAATTTCAATAACTATTTTTGTAGAGATTGCAACATTTCCTTTTATGGCTCAGTATGATTCTAGACCAAACTATCTTTTTATTGAGTATTTAGAATATCCCAAAGAATTATTCTCTATGCTTATTGCAGATTATAAGTTACCATTATTATTTGTTTTTATAATAATTTCTCTTTTTTCTTATGTCTATTTGAAAAAATGCAAAGATAGCTTTATAGAAATCTTTGATATTAATTTTTTTAAAAGAGCTTTGTTTTTTCTTCCTTTATCAATAGTTTTATTTATAGGTATTCGATCATCTTTTGGACATAGACCTGCAAATAATTCAGATGCAATGTATTCTTCAAATAGAATATTGAATGAAGTTACAAAAAACTCTATGTATAGCATCGGTTATGCTGTATATTCAATGAGTAAAAATAGTAGCAAAGATATTCAAAAAAGATATGGGAAAATGAATATCAGTGAAGCAATTAGTCGAGTAAAAAAAAGATTAAATATTGAAAATACAGACTCTAAATACATTCTTTCAAGAGAAGAAGAGACTCATTTTAAAACACAAAATACAAAAAATATAGTAATTTTTGTCCAAGAAAGTTTGGGATATCAGTTTGTTAGTTCAGTAGGTGGAGAAAAAGGTATTACCCCAAATTTTAATAACCTTTCAAAAGAAGGAATTCTTTTTAAAGAATTATATTCTAATGGTACAAGAAGTGTGAGAGGCTTGGCAGGGCTTACATCTGGAATTTTTTCCATTCCTGGAAAAGGAGTTGTAAAAAGAAATAAATCTCAAAGGGATTTTTTTACAATTGCATCACTACTTAAACCTTTAGGTTATCATTCTTCTTTTATATATGGAGGTGAAAGTAGATTTGACAATATGAAATCTTGGTATTTAGGTAATGGTTTTGATGAAGTGATTGACGAAGAAAAGTTTATAAGTCCAGAGTTTATAGGAACTTGGGGTGTTAGTGACGGTGATGTTGTTAAAAGAGCTAATGAAGAGTATAAAAAATTATATGCAAAAAAACAAAAATTTGTTTCAGTTATTTTTTCCACATCAAATCACACACCTTTTGATTTTCCCGATGGAAAAATAGAGTTAATAAAAGGTGAAGCAAAAAAGAGTGTTAAAAATGCTATCAAGTATGCAGATTATGCTATTGGTAAATTTATAAATGCTGCAAAAAATGAAAAATATTACAAAGATACGATTTTCTTAATAGCTGCGGATCATAATGTAAGAGTTTATGGAGATGATATTGTTCCTGTGGATATGTTTCATATCCCAGGACTTATATTAGGAAAAGATTTGAAACCTTCTGTTTATGACAAATTAACAACACAACCTGATTTATTGGCAACAACTCTTGATTTAGCGGGAATAAAGAGTATATATCCGATTATGGGTCACTCTATTTTTAACGATAAAAAAGTTGATTTGTCGTTAATGCAATTCAATGATAGATATGCTTTAAGGCATGGAAATAAAGTTGCCATAATAAGACCTAATACAAAGCCTTTAACCTTTGAATATATAAATAAACGCCTTCAAAAAACAGAAGATGATATCCAACTTCAAAAAGATTTATTAGCTTTTATTCTTGTATTAAATCATGTTTATGAAAATCGTCTTTTCAGATAATAACTATAAAATATAGAATAATTAGTTCAAAACAAAATTATCTTTTAATTGTGCCTATTTCCGTAAAACTTAACTTATATTTTAAACTGCTATTTTAGCAGTTTAGCAGGATAAGTAACTTTTTATATTTTTCCTTCATTATTTGCAAGTTTGTCTAAAGTCGTTTCTTTAAACATCTCTTCTATTAAACTTTTTGGTTGAATCCATTGATCATGTAAAGCACATTTATTCAAGCAATCACAATGACCTATGCCTAAAATACATCTCTCTTCTTGAAGTGAATCATTAAATATATCTAATATATCTGATATTTTTATATCTGATGCTGCTTTATTTAGTTCGTATCCACCTTCTCTTCCTCTAATTGATTTAATTAAGCCAGTTCTTACAAGTTCTCCCATGATTTTTGTTAAAAATTTATACGGAATTGATAAATTTTCTGAAAGTTCTTTTGCATTAAGAAGAGATTCTTTCTTTTGATTTGTAATATAACTTAAAATCCTAATTGCATATTGTGAAGTATTGTGTAATTGCATGCAAATCCTTTCATCTATTTACTTTATTATATAGAAGGTATATTTAATTACTACTTAAAGGTAGAATTAAAGAAAATTTGATACTATTTCAATTACTACTTAAAGGTAGAATATAAATAAGGAGTTAAAATGGGTGAGCGTATTACTAAAAATACGGCCAAAAATATCTACTTCGGTGGAGGTCTTTTTGCGATTTTGGTATTTGCAGGACTTACTTTTGATACTGTTAATAAAATTCCAGAACTAAGTCACGAAGAAAAAGTTACCAAGTCAGTTGCTCTTGGAAAAAAAGTATGGGAAAATAACAATTGTGTAGGATGCCATACTATATTAGGTGAGGGTGCTTATTATGCTCCTGAGCTAGGTAATGCATTTAAACGATTGGGTGAAAGTAATGAAAAAGCATTTAAAGTATATTTATCAGGATGGATGGCTGCTCAACCATTAGATATTCCTAATAGAAGAAAAATGCCACAGTTTAATTTAACACCAGAACAAATAAATAGTCTTGCAGATTTTTTAATTTGGACATCAAAGGTTAATACACAAGAGTGGCCACCAAATATTCAAGGATAAGGAAACCGAATGAAATATTCATCACAAATGGTCGCAAAGCCATATTTTATTTTTGCACTAATTCTTCTTGCCGGAGAGATTCTTTTTGGTATTAGCATGGGAATACAATACCTATATGGTGATTTTTTATTCCCAGCTATTCCATTTAATGTACTTCGTATGGTACATGTTAATTTACTTATAGTTCTTTTATTATTTGGATTTATGGGTGCAACTTATTATCTTATACCTGAAGAAAGTGAAAGAGAGTTGTGGAGCCCCTTATTAGCAAAAATTACATTTTGGGTATTTGCAGTAGCAGGTGTACTAACAATATTAGGTTATTTGTTTGTGCCTTATGCAACTTTAGCAGAAATAACATTTAATGAGTTATGGCCAACTATGGGGCGTGAATTTTTAGAACAGCCCACTATTACTAAAATAGGTATTGTTTTTGTTGTTTTATCTTATATCTTAAATGTAACGATGACTGTATTCAAAGGTCGAAGAACGACTATATCGATTATTTTACTAACAGGCTTATTTGGACTAGCATTTTTCTTTCTATTCGCATTTTATGTTCCAGATAATCTTGTTATGGATAAGTTTTTCTGGTGGTTTGTTGTTCATTTATGGGTTGAAGGTACTTGGGAACTTATTATGGGTGCACTTTTAGCATTTGTATTAATTAAAACAACAGGTGTTGACCGAGAACACATAGATAAATGGTTGTATTTAATTATTGCGATGACATTGATTTCTGGATTAGCAGGAACAGGGCATCATTTTTTTTATATTGGAACTCCTGGATATTGGTTATGGATAGGTTCTATTGTTTCAGCTGCTGAACCAATTCCATTTTTTCTAATGATACTTTTTGCTTTTAGCATGACAAAAAATCGTCGTATACAACATAATAATAAAATAGCACTTACTTGGGCTAAAGGTACAGCTATTGTATCATTTTTAGGAGCTGGAGTTTGGGGTTTTATGCATACACTTGCACCTGTAAATTTTTATACACACGGTACACAACTAACAGCAGCACATGGGCATTTATCATTTTTTGGTGCGTATGTTATGATATGTTTTACCTTGATATCTTATTCTATGCCGATTCTTAGAGGTCGTCCACATGGAAATGGACCTAAAGCGCAAAAAGTAGAATTGACAAGTTTCTGGTTGATGGTTATTGGTATGATAGGACTTACCTTGGCTCTAACTGTTGCTGGAATAATGCAAATTGAAATGCAAAGAATCCCTGATTCATCTCATGCTCTTAGTTTCATGGCTACACAAGCAAAATTATCAGTAGTTTATGGAATTCGTTTATTATTTGGACTAATGGTTTTTGTTGGATTATTGACATATTTTTACAGTTTCTTTGTTAAAGAGGTAAAGGTAGGCAATTAAAGATGGATGAAAAAGTTGGAAAGTTATGGGCTAAATATTTAACAAAAAAAACATCTAGTATTTATGAAGAAGAACAGGTGTTCTTTTCTGAAAGAAGTAGAGCTTTAAAAATATTTTATCACCTCTTAGGAGGTGATAAAGGTAAAAGTATAAATATTACTGACAAAAGATTTATAAAAACTTCACGAACTTTTTTTGAAAAGATTTCAGGAACAGGCAAAACTTTTTTTCTTTCTTGGCAGGATGAAAAAGGGATTTATTTGCCTGCTTCATTAGCTTACTTTCCTTCTAAAAAATATAATGAGATGCATTATTACTGGCTTATTGCAATGTTAAGTAAAATCAATATAAACAGTAATAATATAATAGAAGAAAATATGAAAACGATTAGTTTTCTTGTAGAAAAATATTCTGGATTTAGAGAATTTTATGATTATGCACAAGAGTTTATGATTAAAAATTCTTTGGAATTTTTAAACCATCAATATTTAAGCCCCTTATGGATTTATCCTGCCTTATCAAATAGCAATAAGTTACTTGATTTTGATGATGAAGATGAACCATTAAGAGAAAAAGAAAAGCAAGATGAGACTGAAACATTAAAGATGAAAAAAAAAGCTGAGCAAATTAATGATAAAAAAGAAACAGATGGTCTTTTATTATTTTTGCCTGAATCGCTTATGAGTCTTTTGGAACAGGTTAATGTTGATAGACAAGAAAATGATACTTTTGATGAAGATGCTCTTTATAATGCAGAAATATTAGATGAAATAACATTAGGACAAAAAGATGCAAATCTTTCTTCAAGACTTAAAATGGATTTAGATATATCAGTAGAGACTCTTGAAGAATATCCTCTTGGAAAAGGGCATTTTATCGATGAATGGGATTATAAAAAAGAGTGTTATTTGAAAAATTATGTCTGTATAAAACCATTTATTTGGATAAATGTAGAACCCATAAAATTACCACAACGACATGTAAAAATGATGAAAAAAATTCAATATGAATTGGATTTGATGGAACTTGACCGAATCAAAAGAGATAATCTTCCTTATGGTGATGAGATTAATATTGATTCATGGATTGATTATAAAAGTCATAAAAACTGTTCAAATCATTCTCAAAGATTTTTTGAGACTTATGAAAGAAAAACAAGAGATATTTCAACATTGATTTTAGCGGATGTATCCCTTTCAACAGAAGCTGGAATAACACAAGAAATTCGTGTCATAGATATGATTAAAGATGCTTTGATGGTATTCTCAGAATCACTTTACAGACTTCAAGATCGCTTTGCTATTTATACTTTTTCATCTATTAAAAATACAAAAGTCAATTTTCATATTATTAAAAATTTTAAAGAAAAATACACTGATTTAGCACGCGGTCGCATAAATACAATAAAACCGGGTTATTATACTCGTATGGGAGCTGGAATAAGAGAAAGTGCTAAGATTTTGGATAAACAACAATCTAAAAATAAACTATTGCTCATACTTAGCGACGGAAAGCCAAATGATGTGGATAAATATGATGGCCGTTATGGAATAGAAGACACAAAAAAAGCAATAGAAGAGGTAAAGAAAAAAGGAATTATTCCTTTTTGTATTACTATAGATATGGATGCAAAAGAGTATTTGCCTTATCTTTTTGGTCAAAATGCATATGCTGTTATTCGTGATCCTAAAAAACTCCCCAAGGTACTACCAGAAATATATATGAATTTAACAAAAGGAAATTAAAATGTCTAAAAATTATTATTTACAACAATCAAATGAAGTAGAACTATTTAAAACTGCTTCTTCAATGAATTTACCAATTTTAATAAAAGGACCGACGGGATGTGGTAAAACGCGTTTTATTGAGACTATGGGAGAAGAGCTAGGGCTAGATGTTTACACTGTTGTCTGCCACGATGACTTGAGTGCAGCTGATTTGGTTGGGCGTCATCTTATAGATGAAAAAGGTACTTTTTGGCAAGATGGACCACTTACAAAAGCTGTAAGAAATGGTGGTATTTGTTATCTAGATGAGATTATTGAAGCTAGAAAAGACACAACAGTAGTTTTGCATTCATTAGCTGATTACAGACGCACTCTACCTATAGATAGAACGGGAGAAGTTATAGAAGCTCACCCAAACTTTATGTTAGTTGTCTCTTATAATCCTGGTTATCAAAATATATTAAAAGGAATGAAACCTAGTACTAAACAGCGTTTTATCTCACTTAGTTTTGATTATCCAAAAGCTACTTTGGAAAAAGAAATTATAATAAAAGAAAGTAATGTTGATGAAAAAACAGCAGAAAAACTTGTAAATATCGCAGGAGAAATTCGTCAATTAAGTGATAGCGATATCCATGAATCTGTGTCTACAAGATTACTTATTTATGCAGCAAAACTTATAACAAAAGGATTTAATCCTTATGAAGCTTGTATGCATTCGATTGTAGAATCTCTTAGTGATGAAGATGATGTTTTAGAAGTACTTGAAAAACTGATATCTTTACATTTTAAAAAGAGTTGTGATGCTTCAAAATTGTGTAGTTAAAAAATATTGGTCTTTTAGAGTTTTTTAGAAGATTGATCTTATATATCTTACTTATTATGAGAATAATCACTTGATTGTAATCAACAAAAAAAATAAAAAAAGAAGATAGAATTATCAAATGATTTATTTAATTTTTAAACTAATTCACATCTTTTCTGTACTTATATACGCAGGTTTTTTATTTACTGATAATTTGATTCTAATGAGAATGCAAAAAGTCTTGTCAAAAGATAAATATGATGAAGTTAGAGGCTATTTTAAAGCTTTTACAAAAGTTCTTGTTCCTAAAGCACTTGTTGTTGCAGTTATTAGTGGGATATATTTATTATATATAAATTTTGGGATAATTGAAGAATCTGGACTTTCAAACTTTCAAATTCTACTTTCAATAAAAGCTATTTTGGGTCTTTGGCTTGGTTTAAGAGGCATTCTTCAAGTTTTTTTTGGTATTCAACCTTTAGTTTTTAAAGGTCATACTTTACCCTTTGTTTTGGTAATAATAATAGTTTTATTATCTCAAATAATGTGGTATGTGTAAATACTTTATTCTTTTTGTTTTCTACTATTTAATTGGGAAATATATTTTAAGTCAATAATTAGAAAAATCAATATATTATAATATTCTATCGAAATACTAAATGACTTTTTAAAAAATGACAGAAATATTACCTAATAAAGAAAAGGAACTAAAATGAAAGTTGGATTTATAGGACTTGGAATCATGGGAAAACCTATGGCGAAAAATATATTAAAAGCAGGATTTGATTTAGTTGTTACAAACAGAAGTAAGGCATCTGTTAAAGAACTAGTTGCTCTTGGCGCTTCAAGTGCTCAAAGTGCTAAAGAAGTAGCACAGCAAGTTGATGTTCTTATCACAATGTTACCAAATTCTCCTCAAGTTAAAGAAGTTGTTCTTGGAAAAAATGGAGTTATTGATGGTATAAAAGAAGGGACTGTTGTTATTGATATGAGTTCAATTGCACCTTTAGCTTCACAAGAGATTTCAGCCCAACTTTCAAAAAAAGGTGTTGAACTACTTGATGCACCTGTAAGTGGTGGAGAACCAAAAGCAATAGAGGGAACACTATCTGTTATGGTTGGTGGGAAAAAAGAGGTATTTGATAAGTTTTATGAATTAATGATGTCAATGGCAAGTTCCGTTGTTTATACTGGAAAAGTAGGAGCTGGAAATACGACAAAACTAGCAAATCAAATTATTGTTGCTCTTAATATTGCTGGTATGTGTGAGGCTTTAGTATTAGCTACAAAAGCAGGTGTTGAGCCTGAATTAGTTTATGAAGCTATTAGGGGAGGGCTAGCTGGAAGTACTGTTTTAGATGCAAAAGCTCCTTTAATTATGGATAGAAAATTTGAGCCAGGATTTAAAATCAACTTACACATAAAGGACTTACAAAATGCATTTGATACAGCACATGAGATAGGAGTTCTTCTTCATTTAACCGCGGCCGTTATGGAAATCATGCAAGCTATGAAAGCTCAAGGTGAAGATCATTTAGATCATGGTGGAATAATTAGATATTATGAAAGATTGTCAAAAGTTGAAGTAAAAAGATAACTTCAGATAAAGAGTTTTAAATATTTATTTAAAACTCTTTTTATAAATATTTAATACTGTATCTAAAAGAGCTGCTATTACTGGCCCTATTATAATACCTATAGGTCCAAAAGATATTATTCCTCCAAGAATTGATACGAGGATAACAAGATCGGGCAATTTTGCATCATTTCCAACAATCCATGGTCGAAGAAGATTATCCACTAATCCTACGAATACTATTCCCCATATAATAAGAGCAATTCCCCATCCAATACTACCTGTAAACATAAGATATACTACTGCTGGCAACCACACTACAGGTGCCCCTAATCCAGGAACAGCAGAAAGAAGAAAAACTACACTTCCCCAAAATACTGGTCCATTAAGTCCTATAACCCAAAATGCAACTCCTACCAATAGGCCTTGAATAAGTCCAATTATAACTATACCTTTAAGGGATGCTTTAGTTACTGTTAACCCACGATATATAAGTTCATCATAATCTTTTTTTGAAAGAGGAATTATAGAAGATAGAGAATCTAACAATTTTTCTCCATTTATCAAAAAATAAAACATTGCATAAAACATAATAAACAAACTCATAAAAAAACCAAGAGTTCCTTTAGTTGCACTAGATAAACTTGAAACCAACCAACTTCCTATTGCATTAGTTGCTTCAGAAGCTTTTTTGAGAAGAGTCTCATTTAAAGAATCAAATTTATCTTGTAATGGTAACCAAGTAGGAAGTTGTTGACTTAGTGAAAAATCTTCTTTTAATAATTCTTTTACTAAGGGACTTGTCTTTTCACTAAATTGTATTGCTTCATTTGTGACCATACCTGTAAGAACTGCCAAGGGAAAACCTACGGCTAGAATAGATATAATTAGTACAGTAGATGCAGCCAAAATAGATTTATTTTTGAAATAAAAAAGAACTTTTTGATAAAGAGGATAAAGTAAGCCTGCAAAAATTGCAGCAAGAACAAGAGCTATTAGAAACTCTTTAATCATTCCAATAAAACCCATTAAAACTATAAATAGTAAAAGTAGTATAAAAGCTTGTTGGAGTTTATTTGGGTGTTTATCAGTCATTATTAAGTTCCTTGGATATTAAAAAATTGATATAGAAACTAAACTATATCAATTTTTTACTTTTTTATTTTTTAATCCAGTTATCTTCATCATTTTTTTCATATGTGTTTTTCACTGCTGCCCAAGCAACTTTATGAGAAACTTCTTCTCTTGAACTATCATCTTTTCTATCTTTTGGGTTTTTGTATTCTTCCCAAGCACTATTATATGCTTCTTTATATATTTCTTGTGCATGCTTTGGTAGATTGTCTTTTACTTGTTTTGGTAATTGATTAATACTTTTGTAAGACATTTTCACTCCAAATTTAAATTAGTTTGTTATTATCATAAAATATAAACTTGTCTGACACTTTTTATAATATAAGTATCAGACTGTTTATAGAGTAATTTATTTTGAAGAAGTAAACTCTTCTTCATATTTTTCCCAAGTATCTTCTAACTTTTTATATGCATTTATGAAGCCTTCTTTTGTATATTCCCATGCATTAGATGTACTACTTTTCATACTTCCATACCATTGAGCAACTTGATTACGCTGATCACGAAGATTTTTCAAATTCTCACGAGTTTTTATACGAACATCTTTGCTCATTTTATCCCATTTATTATCAACTTTTGACTCTAAAATATCGATTTGATTATCTAGCTTATCTAAACTTATTTTTACTTCTTTAAGCGTCTCATCTTTTTTATCAACAGTATAACTTCCAATAGTTTTAAATAACTCTTGAGTATCTTTTTTTACTTCTTTAATTGAGGTATTTATATTTTCTGTTTGAGCATATGATAAAGTTGTAATACCAAGTAAGCCGATTAGCATTAATATTTATATATGTATTTTCATTTGTAATCTCTTTAATTATGTTATGCTAACTATAATAATTATTTAAATCTTGAACTAGCTGAATCAAAGGCAGCACTTAGCGAATTCCATGCACTATCCATGCCTATTTTTAGGTCTTCCCATGCATCATCACTTGCATTTTTGATCTCAATGAATTTCTTATTAGTATTTTCTTTCATAGATTTTAATTTATCTATTTCTTCATAGTATTCAATTTTTTTGTCTGCTTGTGCACCTTCAGCTTTTGCTTTAAGTTTATCTATTTGTGCACTCCATTCATCTAGTTGTGCCTGTAGTTTTTTTTCATATTCTTTTTTCATACTCATGATATTCTCCTTTAATATTATTTGCTTTTATTTTCTTATATAAATTATTAATAATATTATTTATTCCCTATAATAAAATATATTTGTAGATACTATAGGTCCTAATGTATCACAATTAAAAGGTAGTTTTATTGATTTGTATTTCATAATAATCCTCCTTGTTTGCCTAAACTATAACAAAAGCCAATTAAATATTCCTTAAACATTATGGGTAAAGTTGTATTAAAAGATAGAAAAACAATGAATATAGTCATTTATAAATACTTTTTTGAAATAAATATATTATTTTTTATATACTATTATTAAATATTAAGTTTTATTTATGATTAATATTCATTATGATAGTTTAAAAGTTACATTTATAAAATAAAAGGATAAAAAATGGCAACTCAAGAAATTACAAAATTAAAAGAAGAAATTGAAGTTTTAAAAGCTGATATAAAAGAGTTATCTGCTAGTTTAAAAGAAGCTGCTGCAACTAAAGTTGATCGTACTGCAAGCAAACTAGATATTTTTGATGGCTTATCAATGGATGAATTAAAAACAAAACTATATGAACTAAAGAACAAAGGTTTAGATGAAGTTGGTGAAGTTGAAACTAAAATCAAAAATGATCCTTTTAAAAGTGTTGCAATTACATTTGGGTTAGGTTTTTTAGCCGCTTGGTTAGTTAAAAAATAGTATGTCAAAAGTCACAATTTCAGAATTTATTATTTCTGTAATAGAATTAATAGAAGCTCAAGTAAGAGAAATTGAATCTTCTTTTGTAAGTAGTGCAAAGGGTTTGATAATAAAACTTTTTTCACTTTCTTTACTTGTTTTAGCATCTGTTTTTTTCTTTTTAGGGATTAAAGTTTGGATTGAAAGTTATTTAGGTGAAATCTTTGCCTATCTTATAACATCATTTATTATTTTGGTATTAGCATTAATAGTCTCTAAGGTCGCCTCATGGAAAATAGAACAAAGAAGATAGAAAAACTTAATAATTTAGTATCTCAGTTAGAGGGGAATGACTCTATATTTACTAGAAAAGTTACTTCTGTTAAAATCGCTAAGTTAAAACTAAGAGCAATTGATCCTGGATATGATATAAGCGATACCTTAAAAAGTTTTAATTCAGGGACAAAAGAAGAGTTAATTGCTTCTTTTATAAGTCAAAATTATGTAAAACCTTTTTTGGTAAAACTATTAGCTAGATTTTAAAATAATTATAAAATAAATAAAAGGAAGAAACAATGTTATCGTGGTCATTAACTTTTTTAGTTGTTGCAATAATTGCAGGAGTTTTAGGATTTACAGGTATAGCAGGTGCAGCTGCAAGTATTGCTCAAACAATATTTTACATATTTTTAATACTGCTTGTTGTCTCAGCAGTTGTAAATGCATTGAAAGGTAAAACTCCTTAATTTAGTTCTATACTAAATTTAACATAACTGAAATTTTTAAATTTGTATTTTTAGGTTATATAATTATAATCTTATTTTATTATAGTGGAAAAATATTATAAATTATGATTTTATATGGAGAAAAATATGAATAATAAAAAAATACCCTTATCTGTATTAGATTTGATACCAATAGGTGAGGGCTTTACTATATCACAAGCTATTGAAAACAGTACAAAACTAGCTCAAAGTGTTGAGGATTTTGGATTTACTCGTTATTGGGTGGCTGAACATCACAATTTCCCTGGAATCGCTAGTGCTGCTACTTCTGTAATACTAAGTTATATTGGTTCAAAAACTCAAAAGATAAGAATAGGTTCTGGTGGAATCATGCTTCCAAATCACGCACCTTTGGTCATCGCAGAGCAATTTGGCACTTTGGAATCTTTATATCCAAATAGGGTAGATTTGGGTTTAGGAAGAGCTCCTGGTACTGATAGACAGACAATGATGGCACTAAGACGAGATATCAATGATGACGACTTTCCTATGATGCTTAAATATTTACAATACTATTTATCAAATGAAGCAGGTAAAAAAGGAATAAAAGCAATACCCGGATTTGGATTGGATATTCCTATTTGGTTACTTGGTTCTAGCACCTTTAGTGCACAATTAGCTGCTCAAAAAGGTTTGCCTTTTGTTTTTGCTTCACACTTTGCACCTGATTTGATGGATGAGGCTATACGAATATATCATGAGAACTTTAGACCATCTTCACAATTAGAAGAGCCCTATGTAATAGTTTGTATCAATATAGTTTGTGCCAATACAAATGAAGAAGCACAATATTTAGCTACAACAGAACTTCAAAAGTTTCTTTATCTTCAAAGGGGTGACCAAGGACTATTACCAAAACCAACAGAAGATATGAATAGCCTATGGGAACAGTGGGAAGAAAGAGGTATAAGACATAAAACAAGAGAATCTATCTGGGGGACACCAGAAGTTGTAAAAGAAAGACTTGAACGACTGATTCAAAGAACAAGTGCAAATGAAATCATGATAAACTCAATGATACATGATCCAGATAAAAGAATAAAATCTTATGAACTCATTTCAAAAGTTTGGTTATAAAAACCTTTTCCTATAAAACAAGCTCGTATTTTCACGAGCTTGTCAAATAATCAAGAAATAAATCTAATATTACGATTATCTTTTTATATCTACAAAAAAAGCACCTCTTAAATCATCTAATTTATAATCAATTGCTTTATCCTTTGGATATTTAGCTTTTATTATTGAATAAGCTTTTTTATTTCTATTTTCGATAGTTCCATGACAGGCTAAACATTTATTTTCTATATAAAGTGGTTTATAAACTTGATAATGGTTTTCTTCTATTTTTTTAACTACCATTTTAGGCTTAATGCCTTTTTTTATGCCATATCTAATCTCATTTAATACTTTTATTTGAGCTTCTGTTGCTTGGTTATTTGGATTTCTTGGTTTATCAGTTACTCTTTTTATAGAAATACCTTGAGGAAGATTTGCCGCACTATTTTTCATAAGGTTCGTTGCCTCTTCTGAACAAAAAGTTGCAGCTTGAACAACTCCTCCACTTTTAATTTCACTACCCAAGTGCTTTTTTAATGTACCACTCACTTGTTTTATTGCATTTATTGCCTCATTTTTAGCTTCTTTTTCGCTTAATGTTTTGTTTGCAAATGCATAACTTGTTATTAATATAGAACAAATAAGTACTACATTTTTTATATTTTTCATCACCATTTTTTCTCCTTAATTATAATTAAATCTTATAAGTATAAGATAATAATTATAAGATTTACATAAAACATTTTTTTTAAGATAAGCCACATATTGGTACTTATGGAATATAATTTTATTTTATAAAAAATAATCTATAGTTTATTAATATTGAAAAATACTAAAAAATGATATTTAAATATTTTTTTATAATAGAAGCTATTTTTAAAATAAAGAATAAAAATCATAAGGTTGTACTTTTTATTTGACTGATAATTTTAATTACTATAAAATCTATCTTTGCCACTACTTTGCCACAAAAAATCGGTAAATTAGTTGCATTATTAAAATACAAAGGGTTAAAAATATGTTAAAAGGAATTATCACCTTATTGATATTTCAATTTATAGGTGAGTGTATAAGTAAACTATTTTCACTGCTTGTTCCGGGAGCTGTGATAGGAATGATTTTGTTGTTGGTATTTTTAATTATTAGAAAGAAAAGTTTTCATAGTTTGGATACAACTGTGTCATTTTTTCTTAAATACTTACCACTTCTTTTTATTCCTGCTGCAATGGGAATTATTACTCAAGTTGACACTATATCAAAAGAGTTTCTTGCTATTAGTATCTCTTTGTTTATTGGAACCGTCTTATCTTTAGCTATAAGTGCGAAGCTTTTAGATTATTTTGCAAATAAAGAAAGTGTTAAAAATGAATTTTGAATCATTATTACAATATATACAAACTACACCTTTGACTTGGTTGATAGTTACTCTTAGTTCTTTTAAACTTGGAATTATTATTTATAATAAGTCCAATAAAAATACACTTTTGCAACCTATCATCGTAGCTTATATTATTATTCTTACCCTTGTATATATTACAAATACTTCTTATGAAGAGTATTTCAAAGGTGTAGAAATTATTCATTTCTTTTTAGGTGCGGCTACTGTGGCTTTGGCACTGCCTTTATATAAAAATCTAGTCTATATCAAGTCTTTATTTTTTCCTATATTTATAACTTTATTTATTGGAAGTTTTTCTACTGTAATTATTACGATAACTATATTGTGGCTTTTTGATACGAATATACTTACAATCTTATCTATGACTACCAAATCTATAACAGCGCCAATTGCAATTATCACATCAAAAGAGATTGGGGCAATCCCATCTTTGGCAATAGGTTTTGTGATTATCACGGGTATTATTGGAGCAGTATTTGGTACAACTATTTTCAAAATCATTAATATAAAAAATGACACTTCTCAAGGCTTTGCACTTGGATTGATTTCCCATGGAATAGGTACAGCAAAAGCTGTGGAGATATCAGAAAAAGCAGCTGCCTTTTCTGCACTTGCTATGGGATTAAATGGGATATTTACGGCTATTCTTTTACCGATTATTTTGAGTTTTTTTAAATAAGAAGAGAAAAGACCTCTTCTTATTTACTTAACTCTACTTCATTTAGATACTCTTTAAATGAAGATTTATTTAAATTATCAGTTTTATATGAAGTAATTAAATCACCAATAAAACCTACTAAATTATCAGCTGTCACTTTTACACCAGTTTTATGAGCAAATCTACTTCCTTCTACTCCACATACTTGTCCACCAAGAATTACATCATAACCTTCAACTCTATTGTTATTTTCATCTCTTACTTTTGTTCCTACAAAACCTATATCAGAGATTTGAGGGTGAGAACATGAATTTCCACATCCAGATATTGCGATAGTCACATTTTCTTTAAAATCAGGATGATTCTCTTCCAATTGCTTTACTACAACTTTTGAAAATTCTTTTGTTTCTGTGATACCAAATTTACAAAACTCATTACCAGTACATGATTGAAGTCTTGCTCTAAATGGCGTGGGAGCATAAGGATATCCTAGTGCATTTATTTCCTCAGCAACTGTTTTGGCATCTTGTGTTTTTACTCCATATAAAATAAAGTTTTGGGTTGGAGTAAGTGCTATACCTTTTGCACCATATTTTTTACATATATTACTTATACTTTGGAAATCCTCTCCTGCTATTCTTCCTGAGTTTGTTGCAAATCCTATAAATGATTCACCTTCTTGTTTTGCTTTATAAATACCAAAATGGTTTCTATTTTCATGGGGTGTGATTTGTGGTTCTTCAAAACCATCTTGTAGTTTATATCCAAGTCTAGTCTCTATCTCTTCTACAAACTTTTCTAATCCCCAGTCATTTACTAAGTGTCTCACTCTTGCTTTATTTCTATTTTCTCTATTTCCATGGTCCCTGAAAATCTCAGCGCATACTGCTGCTACATCTTTTACTTGTTCTTCTTTTACATATTTGTTTGTTCTATATGCTATTTGCTTTGATTTTGATAATCCACCTGCAATCGTAAA
Organism: Arcobacter siniprincipis (SeqCode); assembly: GCF_048571125.1. Taxonomy (NCBI): domain Bacteria; kingdom Pseudomonadati; phylum Campylobacterota; class Epsilonproteobacteria; order Campylobacterales; family Arcobacteraceae; genus Arcobacter; species Arcobacter siniprincipis (SeqCode). The sequence goes on from NZ_CP182343.1 coordinate 1,559,474, forward strand.
ATCAAATAATATATCGCCATCTTCTGTTTTAAATGCTGTAAATGCTACATCTTGAACTTCATGATTTGCAGTATGTCTTCCACAACCTGAGATTCCTAATTTATATTTTCTACCAAAATTAGAAAATCTATCATCATTTTTATCAAAGTATGAGTCAACTTCTTTTACTAAGTGTGATACATCATAAATCTCTTCTGGATCTATTCCTGCTATTGGTGAAGTCATAATTGGCCTTGGTCCATCACCTGATGCCATTCGAGAAGTAAGGCCAACTGAATCTAGTAATTTGAATATCTCAGGTAAATCTTTTATCTCAATATAATGAAATTGAACATTTTGTCTAGTGGTAAAGTCTACTAAGCCTTTTGCATATTTTTGTCCGATTTTTGCTAATACTTCTAGTTGTTCTAAATTTATTTTTGCATCAACTATTTTGATTCTTTTCATGAAGTATTTTTTATCTTCTAAATTCTGTGAATTGATATGAGGATACATTCCATACCATTTTAATAGTCCAATATATTCATTACTTAAAGGAATGCCTTCTTGTGCTTCTTTATATATATCGTCTATAACTCTTAAAGGGTTTCTAGATGCTTTTAATTTCTCTAATGGAGATAACTCTTTTTTTGTCAAAATTTTTCCTTTATATATTAATAGGTACTTAGATTTTATAATATTTGGGTGTCAATTAAGTGGTATGAAAACTTTGAAGGGAGTTTATAATCTTTTCTTTTAGACACAGCTTTTAATAATAATATTTGATAAATAAAGCTATTATTAATCATAAAAAAGTTTTATATAAAAATATTTTATTAGTAGGTTTTATTTGAAAATAATACATTTTAGTGATACGCACTTAGGATACAACGACTTAGACATATTAAATGAAGAAAATATCAACCAAAGGGAAGCGGACTTTTATAATGCTTTTTCTCAAATAGTTGATGACATAGAAAAAATCAAACCAGATTTTATAATACACACAGGAGACCTTTTTCACAGAAGCTCTCCCAGCAATAGAGCTATAACCTTTGCTCTAAAAGAGTTTAAAAGACTTGATAAACTAAATATTCCTATCATCATGATAGCTGGAAACCATTCCACACCTAGGACAAATCTTAGCTCTCCAATTTTAAAGATATTTGAAGAGTTTGAAAATGTACATGTATCATATGAACAAAATTACAAAAAAATAGAGTTTGATGATATAGTTTTTCATACCTTACCACATATGAATGATGAAACAAAAGCAGAAGATGAGATAAACTTATGTGAAAAAAATATCAACCCTGATAAAAGAAATATCATGATGATGCACTGTTCTGTTGGAGCTTGGTATTTGATGCAAGAGTTTGGGGAGTGGGTTTATCCTACAGACAAAGAGTATATTTTTGAAAAGATGGATTATGTAGCACTTGGACATTGGCATGGTTTTGGCTCTGTGGGTAAACATGAAAATGTATATTATAGTGGAAGTAGTGAGCGTACAAGTTTAAATGACAAACGAAACTCAAAAGGCTATGCTCTTGTAAACTTAAGCGATAAATTAGAGGTAGAATACAAAGAGATAAAAATACGACCCATCATATCCAAAACAATAGATTGTGAAAACTACCCAAATGCCCTTGATGATTTAGATACAAGTGATACAAAAGATGCCATCGTAGAAGTAAAACTTCAAAACCTAACAACCATGCAATCAATAGATATACAAAACCAAGAGATAAAAGCACTTTTCCCGCTTGCTATGAGTGTAAGTATAAAAAGAGAGTTCAAAAAAGATACAAATGAGGGTAATACTCTAGATGATATTCAAGCTTTATCTTTAGAGGAGTACTTTTTAGACCATATCAAAGAACAAAGTGAAAATAAAGAGTTTGATAGACTAAAACCAAAAATCCAAGAACTATTTAGCAAGTACGAGGAGGCTTATGATGATACTTTGTAAGCTGAAACTTGAAAACTTCAAACGATACAAAACTTTCGAACTAGATTTTGATGAGGGACTAGTTGGAATCATAGGTAAAAATGGAAGTGGAAAATCTACTATCTTCGAAGCGATACTTTTTGCACTTTATGGGGAGTTTAAAGATAGAGGTTATAAAGATATTGTAAGAAATGCCAATGCCACAGATAAAGATGCTGTAGTAGTAGAACTAAACTTTGAGTTTGACTCAATTGAGTATAAAGTAGTACGAGAATTCAGAGGAAAGGCACTAAGTGCCAATGCCAAACTTTATAAAAATGGTGAACTAATAACAAGTGGTGCCAAAGAAGTAACTACAAGTATCATGAAACTAACAAAGATGAGTAAAGAGGCTTTTTTACATACATTATTTGCCAGCCAAAAAGAGCTTACAAGTCTAAGTAACAGCAAACCAGAAGATAGAAAAAGAATGATAAGAAAGCTTTTAGGCTTAGAAAAAATTGACTACATAGAAAAAGAACTCATAGAAAAGAGTAGAGAACTAAAAAGAAAAATAGCAGCCTTTGCAGAAGTGCTTTTAAGCACAGAAGATATCCAAACAAAAAAAGAGCAAATAAAATCAAATGAAACCATCAAAAAAACTCTAAATGAAGAGCTACAAACCCAAAGTAAACAAATAGATAGCCTAAAACTAAAAGAGCTAGAGATAAAAAAAGAGCTAGAAAGTTTTGCTAAAACAAAAGAGGCAAAACAAAAAGCCTTAAGCGAACTAAATCTTCTAAAAAATAGTATCAACTCAAATATAGAAAACCAAAACAAACTCTCAACCGAGCTAAAAGATCTAGAAGAAAAACAACTCCAATATAAAACCCTAGAGCCTATAAAAAAAGAGTATGAAACCCTACAAACAAGTCTAAAAGAGCAAATACAACTAAAAGAATACAGCCTAAAAAAAGAGGGCTTATTAAAAGAGCAAGTTCAATTAAGAGAGCAATACAAAAAAGCCAAAAATGACATAGCCCTCTTACAAAAAGAGTGCGAAGGTTTTGAATCATTAAAACAAAAAGAACAAGAAAGCAAAACCCAACAAGAGCAAATCAAACAAACCCTAACACAAATACAAGCAAAAGAAAAAGAGCTAAACTCAAATATCTTCGCAGAACAAAGAGTGATAAACGACACCACAGCCAAAATACAACAAATCCAAGCCTTAGGCAAAGACTCCAACTGCCCAACCTGTACAAGACCACTCTTAGAAGAGTATGATAATGTAATAGGCTCGTTAAACTCAACCATAAATGAAATACAAACAAACAAAATCACCAAACTAAATAAAGAGCTACAAGAAGTAGAAACAAACAAAAAATCAATCGAAACCCAAAAAGAGCAAATAGATAAAACTTTAAGTGAATTAAACTCACAACTAGCACTTATAAACAGTAAACAAAAAGATTTACAAAACCTATCAAGCCATCTAAACAAGGTAGAGCAAAAAGGTAAAGAAAACAACGATGAAATAGCCAAATTAGATAAATACAGTTACGATGAAAACAAACACAAAACACTAGAAAATAGTTTCAATGAAATCCAACCAAAATACGAACAAATGAAATCATTAGAAACCATGCTAAAAAGATATGATAGTGTAAAACAAGACCTAGAAAATATAACTAAAAGAATCACAGAGCAAAACAGCACTTACGATACAAAAGAGATAGAGTACAAACAAATAGCCTACGATGAAACAGCCCACACAGCTAAACAAAAAGAGTACGAAGAACACCATCAAACTTATGAATTAAAAGTAAGCCAAGTAAATGAAATCAAAGTTAAAATAGCTCAATGTGAAGGTGAAATAAAAACCATCCAATCAAGCCTAGACAACAACGAAATTCAACTAAAAAAAGTACAAACAAAAAAAGACGACCTAATCGACTACGATAAAATCAAGCTAAGCCTAAGTGAATTTAAAACAAAACTAAACTCAAAAGTAGCCCCAAGAATATCCGACATAGCCTCAAACATGTATGCCCAAATCACAAAAGGCAAATACCAACACATAGAAGTATCAAACGACTTTGACTTTTATATCTACGATGAAGGCAAAAAGTACCCAATAGAGAGATTCTCAGGTGGAGAAATAGACCTAGCAAACCTAGTCCTACGAATAGCCATATCAAAAACCCTAAGTGAACTAAGTGGAAGCTCCCAAATAGGCTTCCTAGCCTTCGACGAGGTATTCGGAAGCCAAGACGAGGCAAGAAGAATGGAGATACTAGAAGCCTTTCATATGATAAAAGAGCAGTATAGGCAGATATTTTTGATATCTCATGAATTAGAGATAAAGGAGATGTTTGAACATGTTGTTGAGTTGTAGGTATGATTTACCATGTGAAAGCACAAAGAAAAGAATTCCATTGCAGATAAAGGTTGAGTCTAAGGGTGATGGGATGAGTATATTAAATTTAAATGATTAGGAAAAGTAAATTATGTTAATTGAAAAAGTTATAGTTAAAGGTTTTAGAAATTTTGAAGAAGCTACAGTAAATTTTAATGGAAATTCATTAATTATAGGTGCGAATGATGTTGGTAAAACAAATTTTATTCATTGTTTACGAATACTATTAGATAAATCAATGTCAGAAAGAGATATTGAGCCACAGGAAACTGACTTTCATATAAAAGATGATGGTACTCAAGTAGACCAATTTTCTATTGAAATTTATTTTAATGAGATAGCAGAGGATGCTGTTTTATCTATATTGAAAGGATATGTTAGTGATGACAATAAGACAGTATTTAAATTTTGTGCTACTAAAAGTGATTTAGAATATAAATTTTACGTTGGCTCATCAATTGATGAGTTGGAAGAAGTAACTAGTAGATTTTATTTAAAGTATATTAACTTGAAATATGTGAAATCTAGAAGAGATTTACAAAAATTTATTGAAATAGAGAAAAAAGAGTTACTTAAATTTTCTAAAAAAGATTGTACTCCTGAAGAATCTACTCAGGATAGTAAACAGACAAAAAGAATATCAAAAAGACTACATCTAATTAATAAGCGTATTGCGGATTTAAATTATATAAAAACTTCAACTCAAACAGTTAATTCAGAATTAGAAAAGTTGTCTCATAACTTTAATGGTTATTCTGTTCATTTAGATACGGGTGCAATAGAAGTTAAACAGTTTATTGATAAATTACAGCTAGTTGCTTCAAATTCTGGTTCTAAAATGCTATTAGGTGGAGATGGACGAAATAATCAAATTTTGATGGCTCTATGGAAAGCTAAAAGTGAGAGAGAATTTGATTCTGAATATGAAGTGATATTTTACTGTGTTGAAGAACCTGAAGCACATCTTCATCCTCATCAACAAAGGAAGTTAGCGGACTATTTAAATAATGAATTAAGTGGTCAAACTATTATTACAAGTCATTCACCACAAATTACTGCAAGATACTCGCCTAATTCTATAATTCATTTAATAAATAATAGTGGTAAGAGTTATGCTGCAAAAAATGGTTGCTCAGATTGTATAAGTGATGCATGGGATGAATTAGGTTATAGAATGAGTATATTACCAGCTGAAGCATTTTTTTCAAAATGTGTATTTTTAGTTGAAGGACCATCTGAAATGTTGTTTTATACAGTTCTTGCAGAGAAATTAGGTATAGATTTAGATTTTTATAATATATCAATATTAGCCGTAGATGGAATATCATTTAAAGTATATACTGAAATTTTAGATGCAATGGAGATAAAATGGGTAATGCGTACAGATAATGATGTTTCTAAAATCACTGTTGGGGGAGTAGAAAAAAGAAATTTAGCTGGGATAAATAGATGTTTAAAACTTGCAAATTTAACAAATGAAAAACATCGTGATATTTCAACAACTCAAGATACAATTATAGATGATGGGACATGGCAAAGAGTGAGCACACTATTTAATCCTAAAGGGATTTATTTATCTAAAAAAGATTTAGAAAATGACTTATCTTTAGAATTACCAACTGAGTTAAAAGAATTTTCTAGTAAAGAAGATTTGAATGAGGCAGTAAAATACTTACAAGAAAAGAAAGCTATAAGAATGAGAAAGTTTTTGGTTTCATATTCTGGTAATTTAGGTTCATTAAATAGTGGAGAATTAGTAAAGCCATTACTTAAGTGTAAAGAGATTGTTGAAAGTTCACAAAATGCCTAGAGATTATGAGTTAACAGAAGAACAGCTAAGTGCTATTAATTCTTCTGAAAACATGGTAATTACTGCTTGTCCAGGAAGTGGAAAAACTACCGTAATAGTAGAAAAGATAAGAAAAGAGTTAAATGAACTTCCTTCTTATCAAGGAGTAATTGGAATTACTTTTACTCAAAAAGCTGCAAAGGAATTAAAGGATAGGTGTAAAAAAGACTCATTTGATATTAAATCTACTTTTTTAGGAACAATAGACCATTTCTGTTTACAAGAAATCATATATCCTTTTATAAGTAGAATATATGGGATAACAAGTAATAAATTAGAATGCAAAAGCTATAGAGATATAGACACAGAATTTAAAGAGGGATTACCTGATTTAAATGAAAATGGAGTAGTTTTAAGGACTAATAATTATAGTGTATTAGAAGAAATATTTATAAATCATTATAATAATGGATTTATTTTACTTGAAGCTGTGGGGATTATTGCAAACAATCTTATTGTGAATTCTGGTTCTTGCCAAAGATATTTAAAAGCTCGGTATAAAACGTTATATATTGATGAATACCAAGACTCTTCTGAGGTACAACATAAATTATTTTTAAATATTTATGAGTTAGGATTAAAAGCTGTTGCCGTAGGAGATATTAATCAATCTATATATGCTTGGAGAGGAAGTAATTCAGAATATATACAAGAGTTAATCTCACGTAGTGATGTATTTGAACACCATATAGTAAATATTAATCATAGATGTCATACATCGATTTCTAATTATGCAAATAGACTACTTGATGAAAGTTGTCAGATAATATATAGTGATGATTTAAAAGTTTATCAGTTTCAAATGGATGGAACACAAGTTGATATAGCTAATGAGTTAAATACATTTATTCCCAGTATTATGGAGGATAATGAAGTTGAAAACTATTCAAATATAGCAATCTTAGTAAAAAATAATAAAAGTTTAGAATATTTAAAAGATAATATTACTCTTCCTTATAAAATTTTTGATGATGATATTTTACTTCTTATAAATACTTCAGTATCAAAATTACTTTATGAACTTTTAGTCTATAGATTAAATGAAAATGTATTAATTAATGATGTTCTTGAAACCTTAAAAGGTTATGATTTTAGTAATAAAACTTCATTGAAAAAAGATAGAGAAAAAATACAAAAAATTAGAACTTGTTCTGACAGAAGATTAAAAACTAAACTAATTAGTTTAGTTTCTCAATTATTGAATGAAACTCCAACTGATAGAGAAATAGAGATTCTAGATAAAATTTTATCATCTGAAGAATTATTAAATAAATATAATTTCCAAGAAGATAATGAACTTCAAATTATGACATTACATAAGTCAAAGGGTTTAGAATTTGAAGTTGTGATTCATTTAGATTTATATGAATGGATATTGCCTTATAGAAACTTTACAGGAGACTGGAATGATCCACCTGATTATCCTAATTATAGGCAAGATTTAAATTTACATTATGTAGGTGTAACAAGAGCTAAAAATGCTTGTTACTTAATTTACAGTAATAGAAGGTTAAATTCAAATGATGAAAATAGACAAGGGCAACCATCATTCTTTTTACAAAAAGAAGGATTAGATGGTTTATTTAATGATTTAAATGCATTATAAGGATAAATAAGATGAGTTTTGAAGAAAATTTTAAAGTAGTTAAAGAAGATTTTGATAAATATGTAAAAATTGAATTAGAAAAAATTTTGGGACAAAAGACAAGAATTTTTAGTATCGAAGATGATGATTCAAGTTCAGAAATATCAAAAATTCTCGATACTAAATCTGGAAGTGATTTACTAATTGAATTTAGTGATGAAAAATGTACATATCTTGCAGGTAATAGAATAATCTACAAAGATGTTACAAATTTTAAATATGATATACAAGTAACATTTAGAAATTCAATTAATGGTATAACAACAAGTACTGAACTAGATAAGTTAAAAACATTTTATGATTGTATAATTAATAATATTCCTGTTGTCATGCCAAGGTTTTTATGTTATGCAAAAATACTTGAAATTGATAATAAAAAAATCTTAGAAGAAATAATTGTTCTTGAAACTATCCCTACAATAGAATTCATTTTTTCTAATTCTAAATTGAATATATGTAAATTGAGGGAACAATTTAAAAGTAAAGTAGAAGTATTACATGATACTTATAATCTTACTGGTATAAGAACAAAAAATGATGCTACTTTTTTATTTATTCATAAAAAATTTTTGAAAGAGCATAACCTTATATATGCAGAAAAATATTTTGAAAATACTATGAAAGAGTATTATTACTCTGTTAATAATGAATTGATAGATAAGTCAATAGAAGATAACAAATTATCAAAAAAAACAAAAAAACTCATATTAAATCTTGAACAAAAATATGATTATAATTCGAAAGAATATTATATTGAATTTGTAGAGAGAATTTCATTTGATAATATCTATACTTTAACAGTAAAAAGTGATATGAGTGATGAATTATTTAATGAGATTAAAGAAATAGTTTTTTCTTCAATAGGAGATTTAGAAGTTCTAATAAATGAAAAGAAATTTCATGCTTTCTAAATCCCTCTACACAAAAGGCATCCAATGTCCCAAAGCACTTTGGCTTAAAAAATATAAGCCAAGTGTTTTAACACCACCAGATGAGCAAGCCCAAGCTATATTTGAAACTGGAAATATAGTAGGAAATTTAGCTTACCAGCTTTTCCCTAGAGGTAGGGAAGTGCCATACACTACAAATTATGATGAGATGATAAACATTACAAAAGAATGGATAGAAGAGGGGTCAGAAGATGAGACTTATAGACTACTGTTAACTTGATATTTTGATGATGGTTAAAATATTAAATAAATTAAAGGAGATACAATGGCAGGAGCATACGCACATTTGACAATAGTAAATAAGGCATTTACTGAAAGTGAATTAGAAGAATTAGGTCTTAGTAATGATGCGCTTATTTCATTGGCAGATTATTCAACTTTTATAGAACTAGGTTCAGTTAGTCCAGATTATCCATATCTAGCAATTACAGAAAGACATAAAAAATGGGCAGATTTAATGCATTTAGCAATGAAAACAAAATCTTTTATTTTAAAAGGTATTGAAGAAGTTAAGGCAATTGCTGATGAAGAAGACAGAAGAAGAGCTTTTGCATGGCTTTGTGGACTTGCAGGGCATATTGTTACTGATGTAGTTATTCATCCTGTTGTTGAGTTAAAAGTTGGACCATATGAAGGACATGAATCAGCTCATAGAAACTGTGAAATGCACCAAGATGTATATATTTATAAAAAGATTACAGGTTATGGGGAGATTTCAGAAACAGAACAATTATTTTTGTTTGGCAAAGAGTGTAGTAACAATGGTAATACAAGTGAGTTAAATAAAATAGTTTCTTTAGTATGGGGAAAGATGTTAGAAGAATTAAATAGTGAAGAGTACTTAACCAATAAACCTGATTTTGATACTTGGCATAGTAGATTTCATGTCTTAGTTTCAACAATAGAAGAAACTCAAAATTTTCCTACTATTTCAAGACATGTAATAGGATTAGATGGAGGAATTATATATCCAAAGTATGAAGAAGTAAATAAAGAAGAGTATATTGAAAATTTAAAAGTACCCGGTAATACAACTATGCATTATGATGATATTTTTGATAAAGCAGTATCTCAAGTGCAACAAACTTGGAAGGTTTTAGATGAAGCAGTATATGGTAATGGAATTTCTCACTTAGAGTATTTTGCAGATTGGAACTTAGATAATGGTAGAACATCATCTGGTGAACTAGAGTATTGGGCATAAGGAGAAATGAAATGAAAAAAATATTGCTAAAAAGTTTATTAATTGTTTTTGTAGTTAATTTAATTATTGGATGTTCTTTAAAAAGTGATGATTTAATCGAATTAAAACCAAATCTAAATAAACTTACAAAAAGAGCTAATAGTGCTATTAAAAGAAGAGGTATTGCAGTAGAAGATGTAAAAGAATATTTAAATACGAATTCTCCTATTTTAATGGAAAATTTTAAAGATTATGATTTAAAGATAAAGTATGATAATAAAGTTACTGTAGTTCTTGTATGCAAAGATAACAAAGCTATTTATGAAGATTTATCTTGTGATTTAAAAATTGATGAAGATTATACAAAAGAAGATAAAAAGTGTAGTTTTTATATTAAAAATCCTATTTGTAATAATTAAAAATTATTTGATTTCTAAATGAAGAGTTCGAGGCTAATGTATTTTAATCCAGACTTTGTTGAAGCTGAGAACTTTGCTTTTTAAAGTGGAAAGAGCCGAAACTGTTTGACGAGAGAAAAGTGATAAATTCACTTTTTCTAGGAGTTTTACAGGCTAGCTTTAAAAAGTGAAGTGGGAGGGAACTTTAACTTCAACAACTTGTCTGGTTGCTTCTTTGTCTCTTTCTTACAACTAAGAAAGAAAAAGGCGAAGAGATTTATCTCTTCAAGAGAGCAACTATTCTTTAAACTATCTAATAATAAAAAAATTACAAAATGTAATAAAATCTAAATCAATCAAAAAAACTTAATATAATCATAAATATTATTAAAAAGGCTTATGATGATTATATTGACAAAAGTTAACATATATGTTAACATAAAACAATGAAAGAGATAATATTCTATAAAACCAAATCAGGCAAATGCCCGATTGAGGATTTTTTGGATTCATTATCTAACAAAGAGGTTATGAAAATAACTTGGGTCTTACAGCTTATCGAAGAATCGGATAGTATCTCTACTAAATTTTATAAAAAACTTGTAAATACAGATGATATTATTGAAGTTAGAGTTCAGTATTCAAATAATAACTTTAGATTTTTAGGGTTTGAAAATAAAGGCTGTTTAGTTATTTTGACAAATGCTTTTAGAAAAAAAGACCAAAAAACTTCTAAAAAAGAGATTGCTTTAGCCCATAAGAGAAAAAAGGAGTATTTAGAAGATGAGTGATTTACAAAAATATATAGAAAAAAGAAAAAACTTAGATAAAAATTTTGCCGAAAATTTTGATAAGGGTTATGAAGAGTTTAAAATAGGAGAAATATTAAAACAAGCAAGGGTTGATACTGGAATGACTCAAGAAGATGTTGCATTAAAACTTCATACAAAAAAATCAGCAATATCAAGAATAGAAAACCATGCCCAAGATATAAAATTATCCACTTTGCAAAACTTTGCAAATATACTTGGAAAAGAATTAAAGATACAAATAGTTTAAAAAAACTTGAAAACTTGGGCTCAGGAGATAACGATAACACACTTGCTTAAGATTGAATTTCCAATTATAATTTTATAGATAAAGTTTGCGACTAGAGTATTTTAGTCCAGACTTTGTTGAAGCCGAGCACTTTGCTTTTTAAAGCGGAAAAAGCCGAAACTGTTTGACGAGAGAAAAGTGATAAACTCACTTTTTCGAGGAGTTTTATCTGTAAACAGAATTATCATGCAGGCTAGCTTTAAAAAGTAAAGTGGGAGGGAACTTTAGCTTCAACAATTCGTCTGGTTGCTTTTTGTCTTACTTTTTACAACTAAAAAGTGAGAAAGCGGAGAACTTTGTTCTTCAAGAGTTTTGCATACAGTTAAAACTATTTATAAAATATTATATTTCAAATAAGTTTTTACTGTACATCTTTACTTATTTCGACTTTCTTTTATGATGTTAATCCTGCTTGCAGGCAAAAAGAAAGTAGCAAAGAAATCACCCACAACATTTCGAAGGTGAAACTTCCCTCGCTTATTATTTATAGTTTCTGTTTTGTAAAACTCACACAAAAATATGCTCCCAGCATATTTCTTATGCTCAGACAGTTACAAAACTTTCCCGAAACAATAAATAAACACTCAGCTTCTCAAAGGACATTTGCATTTTTTGATACCATTTTATTTGAATTGATGTAATCCTCAAATATTATTTTGTAACTTAAAGTTAGGTATCGCATTTTGTGATACCTTTAAAAAGTGAAGTGGGAGGGAACTTTAGCTTTAACAACTTGTCTGGTTGCTTCTTTGTTTCTTTCTTACAACTAAGAAAGAAAAAGGCGAAGAGATTTATCTCTTCAAGAGAGCAAGTATTCTTTAAACTATCTAGTAATAAAAAAATTACAAAATGTAATAAAATCTAAATTGATCAAAAAAACTTTATATAATCATAAATCTTATTAAAATGGTGATATTTATGAGTGAAGAATTTGACAACTGGAATAAAATAAAAAAAGAAACACAAGAGACAAAAATAGCTTTTATATTCAAAGTTCGTGAGATATATTGGTTAAAAGTGGGACAAAATATCGGTTATGAAGTTTATGGAAAAGGTGAAGAATTTTTAAGACCAGTTTTGATACTTAGAAAGTTTTCAAAAGATAGTTTTCTAGGTATTCCACTTACAAGTTCAAAAAAAGATGATATGTTTCATTTTGAATTTATACCAATTCATAAAGAAAAAACTAATTACGCAATGCTTTCTCAAATAAAACTTTTTTCAGCCAAAAGAATACATGATAAGATGGGTAAAATTTCAATTGAAGATTTTGAGAAAATGAAAATAAAATTGGATTGTAATATACTCCCCTAAAAGATTAGGGGCTTCCTGCAATCAGGTTGGTTTGTAGTGAAATTATAGTATAAAATAAAATCTTAGTCAAGTTATTGTATTAATCCATAACAATAACCTAAAAATCTAGAGAACAAACTCCAACTTCTAATCTAAATATATCACATCCAGATCTTCTTCTTGAGTATTATTTTTAATATATTCTAAAGCTTTAAGTGCAAGAATATATTTTATATTATTTACATCTACATTTTCAATAATCCAAAGTAAATAATCACTATCTACATCAACCCATTTATAATTAGAAAATTTTCCAAAACCAATCTTTTGGGTTTCTATTGGGGAGTTATATATTTCTTCTAATTGTTCTTTTGCTTGTATATTTCCCATATCTGCAAGACCATTAAGATATTCAGTTGATAGTTTATCCCACTCTAAACCGTTATATATACCAAAATCAATTGTATCTGACATTTATCTGATTCCTTAGTTTATTTTATGATACTATTTTCTAGTTGGGGATATATTTAAAGCAAAAGTTGATTTGTGAATTACTAAAGAAGCAAGAAAAAGGTTTTTTTGGAAAAAAATTATACTCTTGAGTTTAAACATCATAGGAGATATTAAGAGTAGCTTTAGAATAAGCTAGGCTAAATAGCCTAACTTACTTTTTATATCACTCCAAGTTTATTTAAAAACAATAAAACTATTGCAATAGGTACAATAAATCTTACTAAAACAAACCAGATTTTAAATACTGTTTGTGGAACATATTTTGTAAAGATTTGTTTTAATTTGTTTGTATCTGCAAAGAAACCTAAGAAGATACAAGTTATAAATCCTGATATTGGCATAGCTATAGAAGATGTCAAATAATCCAACCAATCAAATAAATTTTTATTAAAGAATGTTAATAAAGAACCATACTCTTTACTCATAGATAATAAAGCAAAAATACCTAAAATATAAAAAAATGAACCAGCAATTACCGTTGCCTTTTTTCTTGTTATTTTATATGTTTCCATTAAATACATTAATGGTGGCTCTAGGAGTGAAACTGCTGATGTAATTCCAGCAAATAATAAGGCTACAAAAAAAGCTAAGGCAATTATTTGTCCAAATATTCCCCATCCTCCAAATATTAGTGGTAATGATATAAATACAAGACCAGGACCAGCTGTACTTTTTGCACCTGCTGCAAATAGGAAAGAAAAGATAATAACTCCTGCAATTAATGCAACAGCTGTATCAACCATTGCAACCATTATAGAAGACTTTATAAAGTTTCCATCTTTTGGCATAGAAGCAGAGTAAGTAATAATAATAGCCATACCAAGAGACAATGTGAAAAATGCTTGTCCTACAGCTGCTAAAATCGCATTTTCGTCTATTTTTGACCAGTCAGGCATAAACATAAACTCTAAAGCTTTTGAAAAAGAATCAAGAGTAAAAGAGTATGCTAATAGACCCAAAAGAATAATTGCAAGTAAAGGCATTAAGATTAAATTTAATTTTTCAATACCATTTTTTACACCCTTTAAAATAATATAAATAACTGTTGCCGTAACAATAGTATGAAATAAGATTTGTAATCCTATTTTTTCAGTAATTAAGGTTGTAAATACTGTTTTGGATTCTTCTAAAGTAGTTGGAAGTCCTGTAAAAGATATAATGATATAATTTAAAATCCAACCAATAATAAAAGCATAAAAAGATAAAATTACAATTCCAGAAAATATTTGAAATCCTGCCCATCTCCAGTTTTTGTTTTTTGATTTTGAAACAATCTGATATGCAGCAGCTGCATTTGCTCTTGATTCTCTACCTATATACGATTCTGCAATAAAAATTGTTAGACCAATAAAAGCAATAGCTAACAAATAAATAAGTACAAAAGCTCCTCCTCCATTTTCACCTGTTACATAGGGAAATTTCCAAATATTACCAAGACCAACAGCAGATCCTGCTGCTGCTAAAATAAATCCAACTCTTGAAAATCCTGTTTTCATCTATATAGCTCCTAATTTATTTAATAATAAAATTACAATAGCAATAGGAACAACAAATCTAATTAAGAAATACCAAGTATTAAAAACACTTGATGAACAGTGTGCTAAGAATTTTTCTTCTAAAAGTTTTTTATCAACAAAATACCCTAAAAATACGCAAGTTAAAATTGCTGCAAGGGGCATCATAACTGATGAAGTCATAAAATCCATAATATCAAAGGCGTTTTTCCCAAAAAAAGTTAACTCATCTGCATAGGTTTTTGACATAGAAAGTAGGGCAACTATACCTAAAATATAAAAAGTTGAACCACATATAATTGTAGCTTTTGCCCTTGTGATTTTAAATCTTTCAATAAAAAACCTAAGTGCTGGTTCGATCATTGAAACAGCTGATGTAATTCCTGCAAAAACTAAAGCAACAAAAAACGACACAGCAATTATATGACCTAATAATCCCCATCCTGAAAAAATAACTGGAAGAGAAATAAACACTAGTCCAGGTCCAGCAGCACTTGGTGCTCCTGCTTCAAAAAGAAAAGAAAAGATAATCAATCCTGCTACAATTGCAATTGTAGTATCAACTGCTGCTACATAAAAAGATGATTTAACAAAATTAGTCTTTTTAGATAATGATGCAGAATATGTTAAAATAGTACCCACTCCAAGAGACAATGTAAAAAAAGCTTGTCCTAATGCAGCTAATAAAGCATTTCCATCAATTTTACTAAAATCAGGAATAAACATAAAAGATACTGCTTTAGAAAAAGAATCAAGTGTAAAGGCATAAATTAAAAGACCTATTAATATTAATCCTAGTAAGGGCATCAATATCAAATTGATTTTTTCAATCCCTTCTTTAATCCCTTTTAATACAATAAAAACAACAGACCCCGCAATTAAAGTATGATAAATAAGAAGAGAGCCAATATCATTTGAAATTAAGTTTTCAAATTTTGCACCAGCAATTTCTGTTTTTGTAGGTAAGGTATCAAATGAACTTACAACATAATTTAAAATCCAACCTAAAACAACAGAATAAAAAGATAGAACAATTAACCCTGTTGCAACCATAAAACCAGCTAGTTTCCAATTTGGATTTTTAGATTTTGACATAATTACAAATGAAGTTGATACATTTGCTTGACCATTTTGACCAATTACAGCTTCTGCAAGAAATACAGTAAGTCCAATAAACAAAATAGCAACAAGGTAAATTAGTACAAAAGCACCTCCACCATATTCTCCTGTAATATAAGGAAACTTCCAAATATTACCAAGTCCAACAGCAGAACCAGCTGCTGCTAAAATAAATCCGATTCGTGAGAATTTATTAACCATACAAACCTTTTTTTTAATTTTTGTAATTATAGTGAAATGTAAATGAGATTTTTATGTAATGAGTAAAATTATCCTAAAATCTTGTCAAGTATATATTTAAAATATATTTATTAATGTTATCATATAAAAAAATAAAACTTTAAATTTGAATGATGAAAGTAAGTAAATGAATCTCTCTAAATCTCTCTACACAAAAGGTATTCAATGCCCCAAAGCCCTTTGGCTTAAAAAATATAAACCAAGTGTCCTAACACCACCAGATGAGCAAGCACAGGCTATATTTGAAACAGGAAATATAGTAGGGGACTTTGCTTGTGAGCTTTTTCCTGATGGCAAAGAAGTGCCTTTTACTAGAGATTATTATGAGATGATAGCTACAACTAAAAAGTGGCTTGATGAGGGATTGTCTAGTATCTATGAAGCTACTTTTAACTACGAGGGTATTTTAGTCATGGTGGATATTTTGACTATTTCTAATGGTGAAGTATCTATCTATGAAGTTAAAAGCTCTACAGAGGTAAAAGATATATATCTTCATGATGTATCTATTCAGTATTATGTTTTACAAAACTTAGGCTTTAGTATAAAAAGTGCAAGTGTAGTACATATAAATAGTGAGTATGTAAGAGGTGAGTCTTTAGAGTTAAATAAGCTTTTTAAGATAGTTGATGTTACAAGTGAGGTGCAAAACTTACAGACAAATATTCCAAGCATATTAAAAGAGTTTGAAATATATTTGAATGATAAAGAAAATGAGCCAAATATTGATATAGGAAAACATTGTAACAAACCCTATGAATGTGATGCTAAAAACTATTGTTGGAAAGGGCAAAGGGATATACCTGATTATTCTATATTTAATATCTTCAATCTTGGAAGTAAGAAGCAGATTGAACTATACAATAATGGTATCATAGATATTGCTGATATCCCAGAAGATTTTGATATGACTACTATTCAAAAACAAGCAATAGAAAACTATAAATCAAAAGCAAGCTACATAGACAAAGAAAATATCAAAGCCTTTTTAGAAAACCTAACCTACCCAATCTATCACTTAGACTTTGAAACCTATCAACAAGCCATACCAGAGTATAAAGGACTAAAACCCTTTGAACAAATCCCTTTTCAATATTCACTTCATATTGAATATGAAGATGGAAAATTAGAACATAAAGAGTATTTGGCACAAGATAGTGTTGATAGTAGATTCGAACTAGCCCAAAAGTTATGTGATGATATACCAAATAATGTAACAGTATTAGCTTATAACATGAGTTTTGAAAAAGGTGTGATAAAAAGACTAGCAAACACATTTACAGACCTTGAACAGCACTTATTGGCTATAAATGAAAACATACAAGACTTAATGACACCTTTTCAAAAGAAGTGGTATGTAACTGCTAGTATGAATGGAAGCTACTCCATAAAGTATGTATTACCAGCACTTGTACCAGAGTTTGAAAAAGCTTACAAAGAACTTGAAGGTGTACAAAATGGAAGTCAAGCTATGAATGCCTTTGCACGTATGAGTAAGCTAGAAGAGGGCGATAAAAAGAAACTTAGAAGTGCACTTTTAGAGTATTGTAAACTTGATACTTTGGCTATGGTGAAGGTGTTGGCAAGATTAAGAAAGCAAGTCTAATTTAATTTTCATCTAAAATTCTATCTTCCATCTTTGAAATAGCAGATCTTAGTATTTTACTATCAAAACCAAATTCTTCTGCTTTTGCAACTGCTTCTTCAATAATTTTAGAATCAAACGGTTTTACTATATTACATAGTTTTTTTACAACATGTAAAATTTGAGCATGCTTTTTATGCTCTGGTAAAGCTTTTTCTGGGTTGTCACTGAATTTTATATAATTTATGATATTTTTAGTCAAATTCCAGTGTTTAAATATAGCAGAAGTAACTTCTGCTGTTGTCATACCAACATATTCTTTTTCAATGATTTCTAATTTGTCAAAATTACTTAAAATCTTTTGTGAGAACTCTTGGGTTTTATTTTCTTCTACAATGGCATTATTTATAATAAATTTTCCACTTTCTTGTAAAAAAGCAGACAAAAGTAATTCATTTCTTAGTTCATTATCAAGTTTTCCAATCCAAAGGTTCACAAGATTTGATTGCATATTTGCTATTCTCAAGAACTCATCACTTGAAGCATTGTATGCATTTAAATCACTATCTAAAGCTCTTTTGATACCACTTCCTAAAGCAATAGAAATTGTAAAATTAACACCCAATAAATTAACTGCTCTATTTAAAGTATCAACTTTACTCACAAATCCAAACATTGCGGAATTTGCTGTTTTTAATATACTTGAAACCATAAGAGGATCTTGTTCTATAATTTTACTTAATGCTTCAATATCATAATTATTGGTGCTTTTAAAATCTTCTATATCAAGTAAAGTTTTAGGCAAAGGAGCCAAGGTGTCAATCATTTTTAAAAGTTCAATGTATGTCATATAAATCCTTAAATAAAATAGTTGTTTATCAATGCTCTGTTAAAGAGTTTTTAGCTATATCTTTTAATGGTTTTATTAGGTATCTTAAAATACTTTTTTTACCTGTTAAAATATTAATATTAGCAGCCATACCAGGTAGAATTGGTGTTTTATTATCAAATCCAAGTTTATTTGCTTTTACTTTTATAAAGTAGTTCAGATTACCAATTTTATCTTCTGTGCTATCCGGAGATATAGATATAATTTTACCTTCTAATAAACCATATCTTGAAAAATCATAAGCAGTTATTTCTATAGAAACTTTTTGGTTAGGCCATATTTGTGCTCTATCTGATGCTCTTATTTTTGCTTCAATAATCAAAGAGTCTTCTATAGGTGTTATTTCTGCTATATTGTCTCCTGGTTTAATTATTCCACCTACTGTATTAAAATAAAGTTTATTAACTATTCCATTTACTGGGCTTATAACAAATTTTCTTAATTCTCTATCTTCACTTGCTTTGTATTTTTCTTCTATTTGTTTGATCTGAAGATTTACTTCTGATAATTGTTTTAAGTTTTTTGATAATATTTCAGAATTTACATTTTTATATTTTTTTTCAGATTCATTTATCTCTTCTTGGGCAATTGGAATTTTACTTTTTAATTCTTGTATTTCTGTTACAAGTGTTTGTTTTTTCGATAATTCTACTAAATAATTCTTTCTTGAAATAATATTTTTTTTAAGTAAAGCATCTTGAATCTCCATATTTTCTTTTGCAAGTTCCAATTCAACTTGAATATTAAAAAATTTGGTTTTTAATTCTTCTAGTTTTAATTTCTTTTGTTTTAATTGATTTTGGGCAATGCCAATTAATCTTTTTTTATTTGCCATCTCTTCATTATAAATATCAACTTCATTTTTTATTATGTTATCCATATCAAAAGTTAATTCAGAAGGAAAAGATAACTCTTTATCTTCAATTAGTGATTCTAGTCTTTTAGCTTTTATTTTAAGTGCCATAATTTCTAAATTTTGTGATTTTTTATCTGCCATAAAATATTTATTTTTGATTCTATATAAGATATCACCTTTTTTTACTCTATCTCCCTCTTGAACCAAAATTTTTGATATGATACCACCTTCAAAGTGTTGTAGTATTTTTGTTTGCCCTGATGGAATTACTTTCCCTTCTCCTTTTACTACTTCATCAATATCTGTAAATGTAGCCCAAATAAAAAAAATCAGTACAAATAAAATCATAGGATAAACAACTATTTGGTAGTTCCAATCTTCATCTTGGTAATATAGCTTCATCTTTTTACCTCTGGATTTCTTAGGGCTTGTAGAACAGCATCTCTTGGTCCATTAGCTACAATTTTACCCTCATTGATAACGATAAGTCTATCAACTAATTCTAAAGCTGCAAATCTATGTGTAATCAGAATCAAAGTTTTTTCTTCTACAATATTCTTCAAATTAAGCATTAATTTTTTTTCTAATCCAACATCTAATCCTGTTGTTGGTTCATCCAAAATCAAAATTGATGGGTCATTTGCTATTGCCCTTGCAAGACCTACTAAATGTCTTTGTCCTGTACTTAAATTAGAACCTCTTTCACCTACAGGTATACCATCACCTTGACCACTTTTTTTAACTAAATCTTCTAATCCTGTCAATTTAATTAATTCCATCATCTTTTCTTTACTAATAGGTTTTGATAGCTCAATATTTTCTTTTAATGTTCCATTAAATAAAAATGGTTCTTGTGCCATTACCCCTATATTATCCCTTATTTCAACAGGATGTATTGTTGAAATATTATGATTATCTATAAAAATACTACCTTGTGTTGGATGAAGTAAACCTGTAAGCAATTTTAATAAAGTAGATTTACCAGCACCTGTTTGGCCAATAATTCCTATTTTTTCACCTCTCTTTATTTTTATATTAATATTATCCAATGATGGATATTTTGCATTTTTAAAGTAAAAAGAGACATTTTTTAGTTCGATATCTCCATGTAGTTTCCCAAGTCCTATCTCAATATTCTTTTCATTTTCTAATGGCAAACTCCAAAAATCTCTAAGATTTGTAAGTGAGTCTTTTATCTCTTTAAACTTTATGACCATAGATGAGATATTTATAACTGGTACCATTGCTCTACTTGCCAATATTGTTACAGCAATTAATCCACCCACACTTAAATTTTTGTTTGATATTTCAAATACTCCTACAGCTATTACAAGAATTGTTGTTAGTTGAATAAGTGATTGTGAAATATTAATAGCAAAAGTATTTACTTTTTGTATTTTCACTTGAACATCTTCCGTATGTGAGATGATACTTCTCCATTTGAAAATTTTAGAAGATAAGGCATTTGATAGTTTTACAGTATCAGTTGCTTGAATAGATTCAATTAAAAAATTATGTTTAGATTGTACATTGTCCAGATGTTTTTTGCTCAAATTAGAAATAGGTATTTGTAAAGATAAATTTATAACTATTATAGTTATTGAAATAAAAAGTGGAACCATAGCAACAGTTGATGAAATCAAGAATATAGTAATCAAAGCAAAAAAGAAAAATGGGAAATCAATCAATTGCATAATCGTTCTAGTTGCAAAAAAATCTCGAACAGTTGAAAGTTCTTTAAACAAATTAACTTTAGCTCCTGTCATCATCACATCATATTGTGCTTGCAAAGCTAAAACTCTTTTCATAAGTGCTTCTTCAAAATAAATAGAGAGTTTTTTACCAGTTTTATCAACAATATGACTTCTTGCACTTTTAAATACAAGGTCAAAAATCAATACAATTATTAGACCAAGACTTAATACAAAAAGTGTATCATAAGCAGCATTTGGAACAACTCTATCATATACAATCATTGTAAATAATGGTGTAAATAAAGCAAAGATATTAATAAAAAAAGTTAAAATACCAACTTCAACATAAGACTTCCAAAAAGATTTAATGGGGTTCCAAAACCAATTATTATCGATGGTTTTATCTAATAACTCTTTTTTTGTATCTTCCCTAAAAATTAAAATTGCTGTATTATATTTTTTTAACTCTTTATAGCTGATTTCACGTACTTGTTCTCTCAAAGAATCATATATTTCTATTTTTTTATTTGCTATGTTTTTTCTATAAATTACAGAGTTGTTATTTTCATCTATTATTATGCATGGTAGGAAATGTGAGGGAATATCTTGTGCATTTAAATCTTTTTTGATACATATTAATCCAATTTGTTCACAAACTGTAAAAATTGAGTCAATATCAAAATCATCATCTTTTATGGCATCTAAACTTAATATGGTATTTACACTAACTTCACCATAGTAAAAATCTAGCATATATTTAAAAGTAGGTAGAAGATTTTTTATAGCATTCAAAATAAACCTTAGTATTGTAAAATGGGGAAGATTTTAACTAAAATATCCTTATAGAAAAGTAATAATTTAAGTTATACTTATGTTTCTATAATGTATCATTGCCACTTATTAAAATTTAGGAATAATTAAGAATGTTTACATTTATCAAGCGACTTCAAGAATTAATTGCAAAGCTTAAAAAGAATAAAGGTATGTGGTTTACTACCTTAACTGTGTTATCTGTTATGGGAATCTTTTTTTGTATGTATGTTATAACTACAATGACAGACAGAGTTTCAAAAGAAGTATATGCAAGTATGACTAAAAATTATGAAAACATTCTAAAAATAAGAATAGAAAATAAAAAGAAAGAGTTTGAAAAATTATTTGTTTCTATAGAACAAAATGGAACTCTATTAGGTGGAATTGAGAACAATAATAAAATAATGTTTGAAGCTATTTCAAATTATTTAAATGAAGAATTTTTAAAAATGGGGTATCCAGATTTAAAAATAAAAATTTATAATGTTGAAAATAAAGATAAAGTATTAAGAAATACAATCAATACTGTAATAAACACAAGAAAACCTCTTTTTGGGTCAGAAGTTCTACCAGAAGGTGTATTTTATTCATATCTTTCTCCATTGATAAGAGATGGAGAAGTTTTTGGTGTTGTTGAATTTAGAGATTCAATACACTCTTTTCAAAGTGATTTTTTAAGACAAGGTAGTGATTATGTTTTTATTTTAGACAAAAAGATGTTGCCTTTTATCTCTTTAGAATACAAAAATAATAGATATGAAGAGATAAACGAACAATTTATTTTTGAAAAAGCAAGATATGATACTCTTTTTTCAACAACAATTAAAAATATTGAAGAAGAAAAATTTCATAAATTTTTACAGTCAAAATATATTGTTGATGATGGTTATTTTAGATCAATAAAGAAAATTACAGATATAAATGGTGCAGAAATTGGTTATATGATAGTAGGAGAAACTACAGAAAGTAGTGGTGGATTTGTTCATATTGCTGAAAATATGACAAATACTGTAACTACAGTTGCTTTAGGGCTTATAATATCTATCATTTTATTTTTATTTTAAGGTAAGTAATGAGAAGACTTAAAATATTAAAAATATATTTTATATTTTGGCTTTTTATATTTTTCTTAGTTTTTTCAAACTTTGATAGTTTCATAAACTTTTTTATGGCCACTCTTACTTTTAATATTGCTGTACTTACAATTTTGGGAATTGGTATGGTTATTGTTTATCATGCGGCATTTAGATTAACAATGCTTGCTGGTACATTTGGGATATTGGCATATAAAAAGGGCGATGAATTAATTTATTATCTAAATGGTATTGATAAAATTATGCCAGCAAATATTGCTCATATGTTTTATAAAAGAGCAAAATCTGGTACTTTATATTTTACTCAAAGCGAAGCAAAAGATGTTACAACTTGGTTGGAAGAGAAGTTTGAAAATCAAAAGATATATATAAACTTCTTTACAGCAACTGCCTTAATGATAGGTCTTTTTGGAACATTTACAGGACTTTTAAAATCAATTGATGAAATGGGTGCTATTGTATTATCTCTAGGTGGAGATATTAATTTAACTGAAGTTATTGGTAGCTTTTCAGGACCTTTAAGTGGTATGGCAATTGGATTTGGTTCATCATTATTTGGTGTTGCTACTGCTATTATTTTAAGTTTAAAGACATATATCCTAAGTAGAAATCAAGAAACCTTTATAGAGGGTATAGAAGATTGGATGAAGGGTAAAATCATTGATACCCAATCTGATGAAGTAATTCAACAGTTCAATGAGGCCTCAGGAATTCGTACAACTGTTACTAATGCTGTAAGTTCTTCTAATCAAAATAGTGGTATTTCTGGGGAACTTGTTATTCGTAAGTTTTTAGATATCTTCTCTGAGTCCATGAGTGAATTAAAAGATGATCTTAAAAAAAGTAGTGAAGCAAATGAAGTTTTATTTAAAATTTTATCTGATAACTTGGAATCAAGTTCAAAAATAACTGGAAATCAACTTACTTTATTGGAAGGCATTAATAATTCAATCAAAGAATTAAATATAAATCAATATAGTAACTCTAATACTTTAGATGAATCAATACAAAGCTTAGCAAATATTGCAACAAGTCAAAATAAAAATATAAGACAATTATTGGAAGTGCAAAATCAGAACAATGAAATGATGATGGACTTTATGAATAAATTTGATGCAAGACTATCTAAAATTGAAAACAAGTAATTGGATAAATAATGGGTAAAAAACGCGTTGAAGAATTTAACCCTTGGCCACCATTTGTTGATATCTTTTCTTCTGTAATATTGGTTTTGCTACTTTTTTTACTGATTACTATTGTTAATATCGCTTATTATGCACAGTTTAAATTCAAAGTTTCTTATACTGGAACAATTGCTACAAATGAATTAATTCTTCAAAATAGTACCTCTCAAGTTTCTAAAAAAGAAAAAATTGATGTAAAGATAGATGATCCTATAGAAAAAACAGAAGATATTGGTGATATACAAAGTGCTGGTAAAGATTTAAGTAGAATTTATGAAGATGATAATACAAAACAAAAAATAATATCATCTGATGATTATCTTGTGATTAATTTTGGAAGCAATACTATAAAACTAGATGATCCAATTATTGTCCAAATTAAAGATTTTATTGCAAAAGTAAAAAAGAAATATCCTAATCATATTGTTCAAGTAAGTGCTGTTGATCCTACAAATCAAATTAGTGCTACGGTGATGAAACAAATATCATTAGCTCGTACTTTAAATGCAAGGAATCTTGTTAGAAAGCTTAATTATAAAAGAAAAGATGTTCAAGTTGATTTACTAAATCCAAAGAGTTTAAATATTAATAATAAGAATGAATTTGGTTATCTTATTCTTAAAGTAGAGAAGAAGTAGTGTTGAAAATAATTAAATTATCTATTTTATTTATATTTATTTCATTTAATTTATTGTTTGCTAATAGCTCAAATAATAATGAGTCTGTAAAAGTAGAAGTAACTGCAAAAAAGTTTGTTGAAAAGACTAAGGGTATGGAGAGAATTTCAGGAAAAGATATAGGAAAGACTGCAATTGTTTCTAAACCTATTGAAAAAAGTTTGAAAAAAATTTTTAGTGAAGAAACTACAGCTGATGTAAAAAAATATGAAAAGGTAACATTGATAGATGTAGTATTGGAGACTATTTCAAATAACTATAAAGTAAAAGTTGCTAGAGAAAAAGTAAGACAAGCACAAATTGATTTGGATACTGCGTACTCTGGATATAAACCAACTATTGATTTAGAATATAGTAATGCTCGTACTAAATTAGACCCAAGTGATGATGGTCGTAATACTGAAGCAAATAAATATAATGATGAAACAATAAAACTTCAATTAAAACAAAATTTATATTCAGGTGGTGCTACTGAATATAAAATAAAAGGTCTAAAAAAGAGTTTAGAAGTTGCAAAAAATCGATATGAACTTTCAATAGCAACAGAAATTCAAAATGCTATTAAAGCATATCTGGGAGTTGTATTCTCTCACCAATCATTATTAGTTACAGAATCTAATATGAAATCACTTAAAAGAATATTGGAAATAGTTACAACAAAATATAACTTGGGTGCTGCTACTATTGGAGATCTGAATTCTATTAAGGCTAGTGTTTCAAATGCAGAAACAAAACTTAGTAAAACAAACTCTAAGTTTGTAGAGGCCTTGAGATATTATGAATATATTGCAGGAGAAAAATTCAAAGATACTTTACCTTATGAGTACAACTTTAAAATAAAAGTTGGTGAATTAGAAAAGTTGATTGAAGAGAGCTTTGAAAATAATTTGAATATTGTTAGTTATCGATTGACTATTGAATCTGAGCGTAATAAATTAAAAAGTGCACAGTCTTCATTTAAGCCTAAAGTTGATTTAGAATTATCTAGTACAAGAATATTTAGCAAAGATGCTTTACCTGAAGACCTTTATATTCAAAATAGAACTTCTGCAATGATTAAAGTTAAGTATAACTTATATAACGGGGACAAAGACTATAACAAGGTTTTATCAGTATATAGTACGATTAGAGAAGTTAGATATAAAATTGAAGAAGAAAAAAGAAAACTAAAATGGATAATTTCAAACTTGCATCAATCTTTGCATTCACAAGATGATTCTATTCAAAGTACAATTGATGAAGTAGATTCTTCAAATGTTACAGTGGAGTCTTATTGGGAAGCTTTTAAAAATGGAGAACAAGATTTACTAACACTTTTAACTGCACAAAGACAATTAAATACTGCACAAGTCTCTTTGATAGAATCTTATCAAAATAGGTTAAATGATTATTATAAACTATTATTTGAGTCAGGTGCTCTTGTAGCTCATTTTCAATTAGACCCTACAAAAGATAATTTTATAGATTTTACAAGAAGCAATTATAAAAAGAAAAACTCAGCATTAAGTGCTGAACAAGTAGATTTAATGAAATTTGCAAAAAGAAAAGAGAAAAAAGAAAAACAAGCTGCAATTCAAAAAGTTGATACTTTAGAAGATATTCTAAAATTCAAAGATAAATTTTTAGATACTGATGATGATTATTTTACAATTTATATTGGAAAGTTCAAATCTATTTATGATACTTTTAATTATATAAAAAGTAATAAGTTCTCTAAAAAATCTTTCATGGTGGATGAACTAGAAAACTATAAGTTTAAAAATGTCTTGGCATATGGTATTTTTGAAACAAAAAAAGATGCTAATACTGCTGTGGATTCATTGAAAAAAGTTGAAAACAAAGAGTATAAAGTTGTATCAATTGGGAAAATAAAAGATTTATATAAAAAATATATAGATGGTTATGATCAATTAAAACCAAAAGAATTAGTTGAGACTAGAACAATTAAAATGGTGCCAAAAGCTCCTTCAGAATATTTCACAAATAAAGAGTTCAAAGATAAATTCTTATTTGCAAATGAAGATTATTATACAATTAATCTTGCCACTTTATCAAATCTTGATAGCGTAGTAAGACTAGTTGAGCGTGAGAATCTTTATGATAATTCATTTATTTTTAGATATGGTCCCAAAAAAGAGTGGATAAAAATTGTTTATGGGGTATATGATAGTTATGAAAAAGCAGAACTCGCCTTGGCTTCATTATCTAATGATTTAAAAGATAAATATTTTCCTATTATTGAAGGTATTAAAAACAAACAAGATTTATATAAAAAATATTCTGATTTAGAATTAGGAACTCCAAGTTTTTCTACGAAAAAAGGAGAGTTTGTTAAACTTTCAGAAGAGACAAAAACCCAATTAAGAGATGCAAAAACAAAAAAAGTTATTCAAAAAAGAGTTCAAGATAAACCTTCAATAAAAGAAGAGAAAAAAGATAAAGAAGAACAAAAAAAAGATAAAGAAGAAGCAACTTTAGAAAGATACACGATAAGTGCTGTAAAAATCAAAAAAGATAAAGTAAATTGGTTTTTAAATAGGTATGAGTTAAAAGTTTATAATATAAAAGATTTAGATGATGGAGAAGTAGAGATAACTTTAGGTACTTTTAATAGTAAGAAAGATGCTTTAAAAGCTTTAGATAAATATCATCCATATATTCAATCTAGTGCAAAAATTGTAAAAGAGTAGTAAATGACAATACGAAATAAGATTTTTATATTTGTAGCTTTTATAATTATTTCTATATCTTTATTTATAATATCATTAATGTACTCTTCTGAAAAAGCACTGATAGAATCAAACTTTGAAAAAACTAATCAGAAAAATAGAGAATTTTTAATAAGTACTTTACAAAAGAATCTTTTATTAAATCAAGAAGAAGTAATCAATAATATGCTTGATATGACATTAAATAATACAAATATCAAATATATATCAATCTTTTTTGAAAACTATTTATTTACAAAAGAAGCATTAATAAAAAACTCAATATATCCCCATTATTCTAATTGGAAAGTCAATGATGTAAGTGTAGATGCTAGAGTAGGGTATGTCAATATTGAACCTAATAATTATTATAAATTAAATAGTAGTGTAAATTTTAATCCAAAAGAACCATTATCTCTTAAGTTCTTTTTATATAAAGATGATAAAACTTTAAATGCTATTTCTAAATTGAACTTTTTTTATGAAAAAGCTAGGGAAGGATTTGATTTAAAAAGTATTGATAAAAATCTTATTTCTAGTTCAAATATCTATTTTTTTAATAGAAAATTGGGTAGATTAGAATACCTAATAGATAATAGTGTATTAATAAACAAATTATCAAAATTGTATGATGAGTATATTTTATATTCTATTATTGCTATTTTCTTAATGATTATAATTATTTATTTGATTTATTATTACTTTTCTAAAAGTGTAACTTTAAAAAATGTTATTATGTTTAAAGAGTATTTAAAAGAGGTTTTAGATACTAATATGTCAAATAAACCAATGGAAAAAAGTGGAGATGCTAATATTGATGAATCAATAGACTTATTGAGTAAAATATTAAAAAAATATTCAGCAGTTTTAAGTGAACTTAATATAAATAAAGACATCCTAGAAAGAAAAGTTTTTACAGATGATTTAACAGGACTACCAAACCAAAAAGTTTTTGAACTAGACTTAAAAAACATGTTTATACTAGCTTCTAGTGGCTATATTGGCTTAATCAAACTTGATTGTTTAGGCTCTTTTACAAAAGGTAATGGTTCCGCTTTAGCTAACCACTTAATCGAGGAATTTTCTAATACAGTACAAAATAAATTTTCAGAACACGGCTTTAGTAAATCTACTTTTTATAGATTTTTTGGTTCAGAGTTTGCAATAATAATAAAAGATGAAAGTGAAGATAAAGTAAAAGACTATTGTACTGATTTAGAAGAAGAATTTAACGAAGTTAAAGAAAGATATGAGATAAAAGATAAGTTAGCTTATTATAGTTTTATTCCATTTGATAAATATGGAACAATAAACTCTATTCTTCAATCTATGACAGAATCTTATAACAAAGTAAAAGATAGTGGAGAAACTTTCAATATTGTTAACTCTTCAGAAGTATTAGATAAGTTTTTATTTTTAGAACAAACTGTTCGAGATATAATTAGTAATAACTCTTTTAAAATTACTTTTGGGCTAGATACAAAAAGTAATGGATTTGGTGAAAAAACTATCATGAGGGAAGTTATTCCTATAATATATGATGAAAATCAAGAGAGATTTCAAATTGGAACTTTTATATCAATTTGTGAAAAAATTGATAAGGCAGTTGATTTTGATAAATTAGTTATTCAAAGGGTTGTTCAATATATCAAGTCAAATGAAATAAGTCATGTTGTAGCTATAAACTTATCACTTTTTTCATTAAGAGATAAGGAGTTTATTAATTGGTTACATTCACTGTTAATTTTAGATAAAGAGATTACAAAGTATTTGGTATTTAGTTTAACTTCTTATAATGTTTCAACTAATATTGATGTATTTAAAAACTTTGTAAGTGAGGTTCATAGATTTGGAGCAAAAGTTATTTTGAAAAGATATAGTTCAAATGATTTTACCCTTGATGAGTTGAAAAGTTTTAAATTAGATTATTTAAGAATTAATAAAGACTATACAACAAATGTTTCAAATGATAGAGATAAAAAACATTTTTTAAGATCAATAGTTAACTTTGGGCAAGCAAATAATACTCTTATTTTGGGTGATAATATAAAAGATTTAAATGATTTAGAAATCTGTTTTGCTATGGGTATTGATGGGAATAGTAGTTATTAATGAAAGGTTTAAATATGAAGTTTTTTTATCTAGGTACAGTTTTAATATTTCTATTATTTAATGGATGTGCAAATAAAGAATTAGTAACAAATAGATATTTTAAAGCATATACAAAAGATGAAATTTTAAACGCTAGTAAACTGGCTTTCAAAGATGTTCCAAATAGTGAATATATTGTTGACTCCTACCGAAATAAACTTGAAGTTACTAAAATAGAATTATTCTATAATATCTTAAAGAAAAAAGGATATATACTAAAAGTTGATGAAGATAACTGTGGTACAAGTGCAACTTTAGAGTTAAAAACAAGTGATTCAGATGGAAAAAATTCACAATATGATGATATTGATGATCATAATGAAGTTTGGGATAGAATAGATTATTTTTTAGGCAAAAAAAATGAAGTTCTTGCTGATGGTAAAAAACTTACTAAAGATAAAAGATTAGATAAAATGTTTATTAATTATGTCCAAAATATATCTAATAATAAGATTATCAAACCTACAAAAGATATGAGTAATTGTGTGATTAAAAATGAATTTGCTTTTGGTGTTATAAAAGATAAAATAGATGAAGAAAATGAAAATAAATAAAATTATTTTAATAGTTGTATTTCTATTTACTTTTCTCCAAGCTGAGAAATTTGATGATGCAATAAATTTTTACAAAAATAAAGAATATTCAAAAGCTTACACTATATTTTATAAATTAGCCAATGAAAATAATTATAAAGCACAATTTAATTTGGCTCAAATGTATAAGAATGGATGGGGAGTTGAAAAAAATTATTTTCAGAGTTTTTATTGGTTAGATAAATCTTCTATTTCCAAAGATCCAAAGACTTTAAATAATTTAGCATACTATTATGAAAGAGGATTAGGAACAATAAAAAATAAAAAAATGGCCTTAGAATTATATGAGCAATCTGCTAATGAAGGTTATGCTATTGCCCAGTTTAATTTGGCAATGTTATATGAAGAGTTTAATACTAATGAAGAATTCTTGAAAAAAGCATTTAACTTCTACAAAAAATCTGCAAAACAAGGTTTTATTCCTGCACAAAATAACTTAGCAAGATTATATTATTTTGGACAAGGTGTAAAGAAAGATTTAGATAAAGCCTTTTATTGGTATAAAACAGCGGCTAAAGTTGATAAAGATGTTGCTGCATTTAACCTTGCATTGATGTATTATAATGGAGAAGGGACAAAAAAAGATTATGATAAAACACTCTATTGGTTAAAAATATCTGCAAATTATGGAAATAAATTTGCTCAAACACAATTAGCAGACTTTTATAGAGAAGGCGAAATACTTAATCAAAGTTATAAAGATGCTTTCTTCTGGTATTTTGAAGCAGGTGCAAATGGGTATGCTAAAGCACAGTATTATGTGGGCTTGTTTTATTATGAAGGACATGGTGTAGAACAAGATAAAGGCACAGGACTTTTTTGGATGGAAAAATCAAAAAATCAAAATTATGTATTTGCAAAATCCTTTTTAGAAAGATTAAAAAATAATCCTGAATAATCTCTCATACTTCACCGATATAGGTACTTTAAATAAAATAATTTTTTTGTTTAAAGAAAGTTATTCTTAAGTTTATATAAAATTCAAATTTTAGTTTCTCTCTGTTATAATAAAGTATAAACTAGCGCAGAGGTTTTAAATTGGCAACTAATAATCAATCAACTCAAACAGTACAAAAAATCAATCCCCAAACAAGTAATGTCACATTAAATGATAAAGATATCTTAGACTATAAAAATGATAAAGTTGTTATTAAAGAGCAACCTAACAAAGGAGAGAATGTTGCTGTTTACGTTCGTCCTGGAGATGAAATTGATTATGATATTAATGGCCTTAATATTGATAAATTAGATTATCGTTTAGTTGGTGGCGATATTGTTGTTACTTTGCCAAAAGGAGGAATTTTTACTTTTGTATCTATGGCTCTAATGGGATACAGTGAAAATCCTCCATCTTTTAAAGGAGTAGGTGGACAAACTTTCTCTTTGGGACAAGTTCTATCTCAAGTTGAAGAAGTAAATGATTTACCAATGAACTCTTTACCTGTTGAAGCTGATATTCAGCGTGAAGATAATGTAAAAAAAATTGTTGAAGAACTAGAAGAGAAGATTGAAAAAGTCAATCAAATTATTGTACAACAAGAGATTATGGATGAAGATGTAAATAAATATGATAAGGATTCTCATTTTGATTATGAAGAACCTCCTACTCCTCCTAAAGAACCTGAAGAAAATGAATATTCAGATGATAATCCTAGCAATCCAATCGTAACTCCTGGAGAAAATGCAGAAGTAGAGGGTGTATTACCTACTCTTACTTTTGATATTAATATTCAACACATTGAAGGTACTCAAGAAATAACTGGTACTGGTACAGATACTCTTTTATCTGTTATAGGAGGTGGAGGTTCTCTTTATGCCAATGACTATCCAAGCTCTCCTGCTTTAAGTGAACTTCAAAAACAGACAAATGCAGAGGATTTAGACTACTCTTCTGTTACAAATAGTATTGCACAACAATCTGTAATAAGAGCCGATAATAAAGACTTTTTTGGAGAAGATTATACTTCTAGATTAATAAAATTATCTCCATCTCAACCTGCAGGATTTGGAGTAACAGTAATAAAAGTAAGTGGTTTACCAGGTGATGTTTCAATTGTAGGAGGTACTTCTCACGGTGGTGGTGTTTGGCTTATTAATAAAGCTGACGCAATAAATGCTGGTTTTACAGTTAATCCAAATAATGGTGAGATAAATTTTGCAATAAAATATAATACAAATATTGTTGGCTCTGAAAATTTTGAGATGACAATAGAGGCCGAGTCTGTATGGAGTGCAGATAATCTTCCTGATAGTTTAAAAGCTGATGCTGAACAACCAGTTGTAACTAGTATTACCTTTGAAAATAGTTATGGTGTTAATATTAAAGAGGTTGATCCTGATTCTCCATTAAGCTATAGATATTCTCAAGTTGGTGATAATCCAGATGGATTTGTTTTAGCTACAAATTTAAATGATAATATTATAAGAACAGGAAATATAGATACTACCGTAATAGGTGGTAGTACTACTGATACAATTTTTGCACAAAGTGGCAATGATACACTTAATGGAAATAAAGGTGATGATACTATTGCCCCTGGACTTGGTAATGATACAGTTGATGGAGGAGAGGGTAGAGACACTGTTTCTTATTCAAATTTAGCTGTTTCAAATGCAGGAGCTGGAGTTGAAGTAGATTTAGTCGCACAAAAAGCAGTTGGTTCTGGAAATGATACTTTAATTAGCATAGAAAATATAATTGGAAGTAGTTTTAGAGATACTCTTACCGGTAATGATAGTGTAAATATAATTAATGGTGGTGCAGGAAATGACACACTTGATGGAAAATTAGGGAATGATACACTTTTAGGTGATGCAGGAAATGACACTATAAAAAGTGGTTTTGGTGATAATTATATTGATGGTGGAGTTGGAACTAATACGGTTGATTACACTGATTTAGGTTCTGGAGTAAATGTAAAACTTTTAAGTCCAACTGCAGTAGGTTTTGGTGAAACATGGGGAGAAGCTACTTCAAACACAGGAGTTGATAAGTTAATCAATATTCAAAATGTTATTGGAAGTGAGCACGATGATACTTTTAGTGGTGCAGATAATACTAATAATATTTTTGATGGTAATGATGGAAGTGATATTGTTGATTATAGTTTAAATACTTCAAAGATAACGGCAAATTTAGGAACAGGTAAAGTTACATTTGGTTCAATAGAAGATACTTTAATAAAAATAGAGGGCATAAAGGGTACTAATTTCTCAGATGAAATTTGGGGTTCATCTACTGTTAACAATACTATTTATGGTATGGGTGGAAATGATATCATCAAAGGAGTTGGTGGAAATAATACCTTAGATGCAGGTGCTGGAGATGATACTATTTTTAGTGGTACTGGAGATGATATTATTGATGGAGGCACTGGAAATAATACTCTTTCTTTTGAAGATATAAATCCAAGAAATGGTGGTGTAACAGTAAGATTAAGTGATACTTCTATCCAAGATACAGTAAATGCTGGAAATGATACAATAAAAAATATACAAAATCTTCAAGGAACAACTGCTAATGATACTCTTGGTGGTACAGTAAATGATGTAAATATTTTAGATGGACTTGCAGGAAATGATACTGCTGATTATAGTTTTCTATATAGAACAAATAGTGACCAAGGAATATCTGCAAACTTAATAGATGGAACTGTTGATAAAGGGAAAAGTTCACCTGATCAAGTTATAAAAATAGAAAATATTATTGGAACTGATGGAAAAGATGTTTTCATAGGTAATAATTTTGCTAATATTTTTGATGGTGGTGAAGGTGATGATACATTTACTGCTAATGGAGTAGATAATGTCTTAAAGGGTGGTAGTGGATCTGACACTGCAATTTATAGTGGGGCAAGTCGTGAAATAATATTATCTCTTGGTGATAGTGCAACTGGAATTGTTCAAGTTGGAGCAGTTCCTTCACAAACTGATGAATTAAAATCTATAGAAAATGTAATAGGTTCAAACTATGCAGATATTTTGGTTTCAAATGATAGTAATAACATTTCAAATACTTTCAAAGGTGGACTAGGTAATGACTCCCTTGATGGTGGAAGTGGTAATGACTATTTATATGGTGAAACAGGTGATGATACTATTAAGGCAAGTAGTGGAAGTGACTTTATAGATGGAGGAAGTGACGGTGAAGTTTTAGGTGATACTATTGATTTTAGGGATATTGGCCAAAAAATTGAGTTAACATTAGCAGAAGATGGTAGTGCTTCTAGGGTAAAAGAAGGTGATTCTAAAACTTTGACACATACTGTTTATAATATTGAAAATATAACTGCAAGTGATTTGGATAGTACTCTTTTTGGTAATAGTAAAAATAATACACTTCTAGGTGGTGCTGGAGATGATACTTTAAGCGGTGGAGCTGGAACAAACTATCTTGATGGTAAAACTGGAGTAAATACTGTTGATTATAGTAGTGCTTCAAGTAATGTTACAGTTGATTTAAGTAAAACATCTCTTCAAGAAGTTTATACTCAAGGTGCCACTACAGTAAAAGATACTTTAGTAAATATTCAAAATGTAATTGGAAGTAATAACAAAGATATTATCACTGGTAGTAGTTCAAATAATTCACTTTTTGGTGGATTAGGTGATGATACTATTGTTGGAAGTGGTGGAGATGATATTTTAGATGGTGGAGATGGTATTGATGTTGCTAGTTATACAACTGCCACTGAAAATTTAAATATTGATTTAGGTGTTTCTGGAACTCCTGTTAACATAGGTACTGGATACGGTAATGATACTTTCATATCTATTGAAGGTGCTATTGGTGGTAGTGGAAATGATACTATTACTGGAACAAGTAGTTCAAATGTACTAATAGGTGGAGATGGAGATGATACTTTACTTCCAAATGGTAGTGGTAATAGTGGATTAGATGTTATTGATGGTGGAGCTGGAGTAGATTTTGTAAGTTTTAATTTTGGTGATGCTAATACAGGTATTACTTTAGATTTAGCTGATTTGGGTGTACAAAATACTGGAAAAGGTAATGTTCAAATACTAAATGTAGAAAATGTAGAAGGTGGCGGTGGAGCTGATAAACTATATGGAAATAGTACTAGTAATACCCTTACTGGATTAGCAGGTGATGATACTTTAGTTGGTCGGGCAGGAAATAATACTCTTGATGGGGGAATAGGTTTTGATACTGCTGATTATAGTGCAGTTACGACTTTAAATGGCTTAGATATAAATTTAAACCTAGGAACTCAACAAGTTCAAGATAATGGAAACTCTGGTAAAGATACCTTAATCGATATTGAAAAAATAATAGCTACTAAAAATGATGATTACATCGATGCTGCAAGAACTACTACAGATAAGATGACTTTTGAATTAGGTGCAGGAAATGACACTTTTCGTGGTGGGAATCAAGATAATATTATTTATACATCAAGACAAATAGAAGGCTCTGATGATTATACTACATACAATAATACAGTTTATAGTGGTAGTGGAAGTGATACAGTTATTGGAAGTAGTGGAAATGATACTTTTATTGTAGCTCAAAGTGATACCTTATCTAGTAATGGAAATGATAGCTTCAATGGTGTAAGTGGAATAAACACAATAGATTATAGTCAAATTCTAGATAGTGATGGCAAAGAAGAAACTGGTGGATTGAATGTAACTTTAAATGGTTCTAATACAGTTAATATCACATTATCTGGTGGAAATACAAATACAATTCAAAATGTATCTCATATCATAGGTACTGAAAATAGTGATACTTTTACAGGTGATGGTTTCGATAATATTTTAGATGGAAGTGGCGGAAATGACACTATTTTTGGAACCGCTGGGAATAATACATTAAGTGGTGGTAGTGGAAATGATAGTATAACTGGTGGTACAGGTGTTGATACTATTTATGGTGGTTTAGATAATGATACTATTTTTAGCAGTAGCGGAAATGACACTATTTATGGGGGAGATGGTTCTGATACTTTTGACTTAAGTGGTAGAAGTGGAAAAGTATTTGTAAATTTAGCTGAAAATAGATCTAAAATTGATACAAACAATAATGGTAGTTTTGATGTAAATGATGAAAATGATTTACTTTATGATATAGAAAAAGTTGTAGGGAATAGTTCAGATAATACCTTGTATGGTGATTCTCTTGATAATATTTTAGATGGTGGAACTGCTGGTAGAAATTCCTTATATGGTAATGGAGGAGATGATACTCTTATAGGAAGTGGTTCAGGGAAAGATATTGCTTATTATGCACAAGCAAGTGCTGCAATTTATGTAGATATGACTCAGAGTAAACAAGTAGTTCGAGATGGTGATTTAGGTAGTGATACTTTAATTGATATTGATGAAGTACATGGAAGTATTTATGCAGATACTTTTAAAGGGAATAGTGACAACAATACTCTAAGAGGTCTTATTGGTAATGATACATTTTATAGTAGTGCTGGTACAAATGTTTATGATGGTGGAGCTGATAATGATTTATTTATTATTTCATCAAAAGATCATGGACAAGATCAACTATTAGGTGGAACTGGTAGTGATACAGTTGATTTTAGTGCTATAACAGGATTGACAACAAAAGGTTTAGAAGTAACTTTAAATGGTAATAGTGAAGCTTCTTCTACTTTAAATGATGTTGCTTCACATAAATTAACAGGCATAGAAAATGTTATAGGTACAATTTACAATGACACAATAACAGGTGATGCAAATAATAATATCTTAAGTGGTTTTGCTGGAAATAATACTCTTATTGGTGGAGCAGGTGATGATACTTTAAAAGGTGGAACAGGTAGTGATGTTGCTAGTTATGAAACTTCTACTGATGGTATAAAAGTAGATCTAACTCAAACAAATTTCCAAGTTACAGATGATGGCTTATTGGGTAGAGATAAGTTAATTAATATAGACACTATTATAGGAAGTAATTACTCAGATACTCTTAAAGGAAGTGACTTATCAGCTGATACCTTTATTGGTGGTACAGGAGATGATTGGTTTGTAGCTTCTGCAGGAGCTGATTATTATGAAGGTGGAGCAACTAGTAGTGATACTGTTGATTATAGTGGAGCAACAACTAAACTTGTAATAGATATAAATGATGGTTCTAAATATATAAATTCATTTTATGGTACTCATGAATTTACAAATATTAATGGAATTGTTGGTGGTAGTGAAGATGATACACTTACAGGTAATAGTGGAAAAAATACTTTAATTGGTGGAAGTGGAGATGATACTCTTTTAGGTTTTGGTGGGCAGGATTATATTGATGGTGGTATAGGAAGTGATTTTGTAAGTTTTGCTTATACTTCTAGAGATATTACACTTGATTTATCAAATATAAATGAACAAAGTTATACTACTGATCCAAATGATTTAATTACAATGATTAGTATGGAAAATATTACCGGTGGTGCTGGTAATGATACAATAAAAGGAAATAACTCTAACAATATACTTGAGGGAGGATATGGAGCTGATACTTTAAGTGGTCTAGGTGGAATCAATGAGTTAAAAGGTGGAATGAATGGTTATGAATTAAGCCTTGGAGCTATTTCAAATGGTACAACTTATAGTTTTATCATTGAGGGACAAACTATTTCATATACAGCAAATGCAACTGATACTTTAACTACTGTACTTGATAATTTAGAAGATGCTTTTATTTTGTTAAAAACTAATAATAATATAACAAGCTCAAATCTTGTAAATGATGGTGCAAAACTATATCTTGAAACAGACCAAAGCCTTGGAACTGTTTCAAATGTAACTTCTGTTACTAAAAACTTTGTAGATATTGCAGACTATAGTGATAATACAAGTGGAATAAAAGTTGATTTATCTTTAACTCAAGATCCAAACTATCAAGTATATTACAATGGATATACAGGTGGAAAAGATAAACTTGTAGACATAGAAGAGATTTGGGGAACAAATTATTCTGATACTTTTGTAGGAAGTAATAGTGCTGATACTATCAAAGGTGGAGGTGGTAGTGATACTTTTACAGGTGGAGCTGGAAATGATACTTTCTATGGAGAAGCAGGAGAAGATTTATTTATAAGTTCATACGATGATGGGAATAATGTATATTATGGTGGAACAACTAATGAAACAAATGGTGATACTGTAGATTATAGTGGTATTACTGATACAGCACATTATGTTGATGGTGATTTATCCCTTGGAACTATTTCTGTAAAATTGACAAGTGATGATTCCGTAGTTAAAACAGATACTATATCAAATATTGAGAATCTAACAGGTGGTGCAGGTAACGATACTTTAAAAGGTGATATGAATAAAAACACCATAAAAGGTGGAGAAGGTAATGATAGTATTTTAATTAGTGCTGGAGCAGATAGACTATATGGAGAAGCGGGAGATGATATTTTTGTTTTCGAAAATGGAGTTGATGGCACTGGTACAATTATCGATGGAGGAAATACTTCTCAAACTAATGGTGATACAATAGATTATAGTGCTTTAACTGATGGTGTAACATTAAGATTAATGGACTCTACATATAGTGGCGTAACCTTAGGCGTTAATGCAAATAATCATAGTATTAGAAATATCAATAATATCGTTGGTTCACAAGGTAATGATACTATTGAAGGTGATAGTACTAATAATACTTTAGATGGAAATGCAGGCTTAAGTGATACTGTAAGTTTTGAAAATGCAGGTGCAAAAGTAGTAGTAAATATTGGTTCTGAAGTTACAATTTCAAATGCACCAACTGCAAATGCTACATATATTGCTAATCAAGCAGTAGGTACTACAATAGGTAGCGATACTATTACAAATTTCGAAAATATAAAAGCCGGAAGTGGAGATGATACATTAATTGGTAGTTCTGCTCAAAATATCATTTATGGTGGAATTGGGCAAGATTTTATTTATGGTGCAGCTGGTGATGATAAGCTTTTTGGTGAAGATGGTAATGATACACTTGCAGGTGGAGTTGGAAATGACTCTATAGATGGAGGAGCAGGAACAGATACAGTTAGTTACTTTGATGCCAACAGTGTAATTGTAAACTTGCGAGGTACAACAAATGGTACAGGAAATGTCAATTACTCAAGTACAACTTATACTGATAAACTTTATAGTATAGAAAATGTTATTGGAAGTGCTGGAAATGATACTATTCAAGGAAATGACGCTGATAATATTCTTGACGGAGCAGGTGGAGTAAATACGGTAAGTTATGATGGAGCAGTAGCTGGTGTTACTGTTGATTTAGGAATAACAGGGGCTCAAAATACTTTAGGTGATGGTACAGATACTTTATTAAATTTTGCTAATTTAATTGGGTCTGGTAATGATGATATATTAAAAGGAAATAGTAATTCAAATATTATAAAAGGTGGTAATGGTTCTGATAGCATATATGGAATTGGAGGAGCTAACTTTTTATATGGTGGATTAGGAGATGATACTTTTATTGGAAAAGTTCTAGGAAGCGATTTTATTGATGGTGAAAGTGGAAATGATAAAGTTAATTATAGCACTTTACTTAGTGCTAATAGTATCATTGTAGATTTAGGTACTACAACAACTTTCAATGATGAAAATGGTAACTCTCAAACAGTATATCAAATCACTATCAATGGTGGAGATAACGATTATGTTAAAAATATCACTACCTTTGAAGGAAGTCAAGGTGATGATAATTTTATAACAACTACTGGTACTTATAGCTTTATTGGTGGAAGTGGTGATGATACTTTTAGTGGTAGTTCATTTACTGGTTCTTCAATAGATGGTTCTAATCATACAATCTTAGCAGATGGTACACAAGGTGCAACAAATGCATATACTGGAAAAGGTGATACGGTAGATTATAGCAATGTTGTAGATAAAATTATTTTAACATTGGAAAATGGAAGTGATACTACAACTGTAAAAGTTGGAGGAACAGATTCTGATCACACTATTAAAAATATAGAAAATATTTATGGTTCAAATACAGCAGGTGATACTATCACTGGAAATAATTCAAATAATACGATTTTGGGACAAGCTGGAGATGATACTATTGATGGAGGAAATGGCTCTAACTATTTAGATGGTGGAACAAATGATGCAAAAGGAGATACGGTATCTTTTGTAAGTGCATCAAACTCAATTAGTGTAAATATTGGTTCATCAGATGTTGTAATAGCTGGTATAACATATACAGCAAATAGCTCACAACTAGGTTCTAACACAAGTACTGTTAAAGCTTTTGAAAATATTTTAGGTTCAAGTCATGATGATATTTTAATAGGTAGTGATTTATCTAATACAATTGATGGTTCTAATGGTAATGATGTAATATATGGTGGAAAAGGGAATAATGTCCTAAAAGGTGGAACTGGTTCAGATAGCTTTTTAATGGGTGGTTTCTTTGGTAGTGGAAATGATTATATAAATAAAGTTGATGGTGAAAGTGGCGCTGATACTATTGATTATAGTTTAATTACTACAGGTTCAATTAGTGTAACATTGGATGGAGAAGAAGAATCACAAGTTTCTATTTACAGTGATGATGATAGAAGCTCACTTATTACAAACACATATGACCTTATAAAAAATATAAGAAATATAGTTGGAACTAGTGGAAATGACTCTATCAAAGGTGATGGTAGTGCTAATGAATTGTATGGTGGTTTGGGAGATGATATTCTTGATGGTGCTTCAGGAGATGATAAACTTTATGGTGGAGAAGGAAACGACACTTTAGTAAGTGTAAGTGGAAATAATATTCTTGATGGTGGAAATAATAATGCAAACGGAGATTGGGTTTGGTATTCACAAAAATTATTAGCACTTGATTTAAATATGTCAGATGTTGATGGTAGTGGATATTCAACAGCAGATTTTGGTGCAGAAAAAGACAGGATAATAAGAGTTGAAAATATCAAAGGTACTATCCAAGCAGATTTTATTGGTGGGAATAGTTCTAATAATATACTTGATGCTTTTAGAGGTGATGGAAATATTCTTGTAGGAAGTGCAGGGAATGATACACTTCTAGGAAGTAGTAATGGAAGTGATACTTTTAAAGCAGGAATCTTACAATCAGATGATTCAACTATTGATGGTAATGATGGAAGTAATCTAATTGATGGTGTTGGTGGAAGTTCTAATACTGTTGATTATAGTGCTTATGCAAGTAATAGAAATATTGAAGTTGATTTACAAGATAGTGGTAGTTCAACAGTTACTAAAAAATTAGATAATACAACTTTTGGAACAGATACTTTAAATAATATTCAGAATATTACAGGTGGAATGGGTGATGATACAATTTTGGGTAATAATCAAGATAATATCTTAAAAGGTGGTGCTGGTTCTGATACTATTAAAGGTAGTGCAGGAAATAATAAACTTTATGGTGAAGCAGGAGATGATTTACTAATTAGTGGTAGCGGAAATGATATTATAGATGGTGGTACAGGGAGTAATACTGTAAGTTATCAAGATGCGATTGGTAATATCGCAGTAAATTTATCTGATACAAATGCACAAGTAATATCAGGAGGTATGGGAACAGACACCTTAATTTCAATCCAAAATGCAATTGGTGGAGATTATGATGATACAATTACAGGAAATGCACAATCAAATACTATTATTGGTGGCTTAGGTGATGATGATTTTATTGCAACAAATGGAGCTGATACCTATTATGGTGGAGTTGTAGATGCAAATGGTAATCATATTGTTGCAAGTGGAGAGTATAATAAAGTTGATTATGCCAATGCTGAAAAAGTATATGTTGATTTAAGTACAAAATTAACAGATGCAGATGGTAATGTATATTCTCAAGCACTAAAATCAAATAGTTCTAATACAGCAGATGGATTTGCAAATCCATATTTAGAATCTACTGATAAACTTTATGGAATTATAAATGTAAATGGTAGTGACAATTCAGATACACTTATTGGAGATAGTCAAGGTAATGAATTAAGTGGAAAAGCAGGAAATGATATTCTTGAAGGAAAAGATGGAGCTGATAATCTTTTAGGTGGAGCTGGCAATGATACTATTATTGCTACAAGTGCTTCAGATGGAATTGATACTATCGATGGTGGAGCAAATAGTGATACAATCGATTATAGTAAACTAGGAAGTGCAAATTCTATTTCAGTTACTTTAGAAGAGGCAAATACTAATGCAACTCTTTATGTTACTGGTGGAGATAACGATTTAGTTAAGAATGTTGAAAATGTTATTGGAACAGCTGGTAATGATACTATTTTTGGTAATAGTGAAGATAATACCTTAAAAGGTGGTCTGGGTGCAGATATACTATCTGGTGCAGGTGGTGATGATACTCTAGATGGTGGAGATGGATTTGATACGGTTGATTATAGTGTCTCTTCCGATGCAGTTACTGTTGATTTAGATATTACAAATACAGATCAAAATATAAGTACTTCTCAAGGTAATGATAGATTAATTAGTATAGAAAAAGTTATTGGTTCAAGTCATGCTGATACTTTCAAAACAAATTATAGTAGTAATAATACTTTTGATGGTGGTGTAGTTGATTCAGAAGGTGGCGATACAGTTGATTATAGTTCTTTAAATGTAGATGATGCAACAATTGATAAAATAGTAACTACTGATTTCTCAAATATTACAGTTTCAAGTGATAGTGCAGGTGATTCTGCTGGAACATCAACTATTACAGATACTTTTATAAATATTGAAAATATTATTGGAAGTGCAGGAAATGATACTATCTTTGGAAATGCCTCTGATAATACTATAAAAGGTGGATTGGGAGATGATACTTTAAGTGGAGCTTCAGGGGATGATTATATTGATGGTGAAGGTGGAAGTAATACTGTAAGTTATTCATATGTAACAACAACAAGTGGTGTAGTAGTTGATATGAAAGATAACACTGGTATTGTATCTATTGGAGATGAAGATACACTTGTTAGTATTCAAAATGTAATTGGTACAAAAAATTCTGACATTATTAAAATGGGAACAGCTGCCGGAACATTAGAAAGTATTGCTAATGTTATTGATGGTAGTGATGGATTTGATACGGTTAGTTATGAATATTATAGTTCAGGGCTTACTATTGACTTGGGAGCTGGTGCTGTTGCAACTGGTGATAATGATGTTTTAATCTCTATTGAAAAAGCAATAGGTGGAACTGGTGATGATATTTTTAAAACAAATACAGCAGTTAGTAATACTTTTGATGGAATAGCAGGTAGTGATACAATTGATTATTCAACATTAGCTTCAAATCAAGGAATCACTGTAACATTAAATGGTAGTACAGCAGTTGCTGTTAACATTGCAAATGCACAAAATGATTCTATTGTAAATATTGAAAATGTTACAGGTGGAGCAGGTGTTGATACTATAACAGGTGATACAAATAATAATACACTAAAAGGTGGTTTGGGTAACGATATTATTTATGGTACAGCTGGAAACAATTCTCTTTTTGGTGGAGCTGATAATGATACAATATTTAGTGGTACTGGAAATGATTTAATAGATGGTGGAATAGGTACAGATACAGTAAACTATTCTCAAGCGATTGCTGCTGTTAATGTAGACTTAGGCATTGAAACAGCACAAAATGTTGGTGGAGGAATGGGTTTAGATACTTTAGTTGGTATCGAAAATGTTGTTGGAAGTAATTTTGATGATACCTTTAAATCACATTTTACACGAAATAACAATTTTGATGGATATGGTATTGACTCAAATGGAAATACCGTTGACTATAGTGAATTAGTAGTTGATAATAAAACAGAAGATTTTGTAAAAGTTGACTTGACTGGAAGTGGTTTAATTTATATTGATGGGGTATTAAGTGCAACAGATAGTTATACTAATATTCAAAATATAACAGGAACCGATGGAAATGATACTATCTATGGAGATAGTGGATCAAATACTTTAAGAGGTGGTGCTGGTGATGACACTCTTATGGGACGAGATGGTAATGATTATTTAGATGGTGGATCTGGTAATAATACTGTAAATTATAACTATACGACTGGTGGAGTTGAAGTTGATTTTAAAGTTGGATTAGGATATGTAAATACAGGAGATCAAGATACTCTTGTAAATATCCAAAATGCAATAGGTGGAAGTGGTCAAGATAGATTTAAAATGGCTACAGGAGCAACTGCTAATATTATTGATGGGAATAGTAATAGTGGGAATCTTGTTAGTTATGAATACTATACAGCAGGGGTAAATGTTGATTTAGGAACACAATCTTCTCAAGAAGTTGTAACAGGAGACTTTGATACATTAATTAATATTCAAAATATTAAAGGTGGAGAAGGTAATGATACTTTCAAAACCAATTTTACTGCAGCAAATCAATTTGATGGTAATAGTGGGAATAATACTATGGATTATAGTAATGCTGCTTCTAAT
Organism: Arcobacter siniprincipis (SeqCode); assembly: GCF_048571125.1. NCBI lineage: Bacteria > Pseudomonadati > Campylobacterota > Epsilonproteobacteria > Campylobacterales > Arcobacteraceae > Arcobacter > Arcobacter siniprincipis (SeqCode). The sequence goes on from NZ_CP182343.1 coordinate 1,604,269, forward strand.
CAAAGCATTACAGTAACTCTTGATGGTGCAAATTATAGAACAGTAACTATCACAAATGCATCAAATGATACTATTAAAAATATACAAAATATTATTGGTGGAGCTGGTGCTGATAACATAGTAGGAGATGGAAATAGTAATATCCTAAGAGGTGGAGCTGGTGATGATATTATCAATGGAAATGCTGGATTAAACTCTCTTTATGGTGATGCAGGGTCTGATACAATAACAGCTGGTACGGGAGATGATTTCATTGATGGTGGTTTGGATGATGATGTTATTTATGCAAACTCTGGGGCAAATATTATTTATGGGGGAACAGGTACTGATACTATTTCAAGTGGAAGTGGAGACGATACCATTTATGGTGGAACTGCTGATGTTATAGGTACAGAAAAAGATTGGGTTAGTTTTCAAGATGCTCTAGCTAGTGTTACTGTAAATTTAAATAAATTAAGTGGAAGTAGTATTTCAGGAGTATTTACAGGAGCTACAGGTTATGCTACAAGTATTGCAACAGGTACAGATAGTCTTTTTGGTATAGAAAACATTATTGCTAGTGCAAACAATGATATTGTAACACTTCGGGATACCCAAATAAATACTATTTATCTTTCTTCTGGAAGTGATATTGTAAAAGCTGGTAGCTCTTCATATACAGGTGGTAATACAATTGATGGTTATGGAATAACTGGAACTGAAAGTAGCTCTGATAGTGATACTATGGACTATAGTGTTTTAAGTGATAATACAAATAGTATTTCAGTTGATTTAAATACCTTAGATACAAATGGTTTTGCTACAGTTGATTTTACAGATTCAAATATTTCAGATGATTTATTAAAAAGTATAGAAAATGTAACTGGAACTGCTGGAAATGATACTTTAATAGGAAGAGATTCTACAAACAATACTTTAATTGGTGGAAGTGGAAGCGACTTCTTGATGGGTAGAAGTGGAAATAACTATCTTGATGGTGGAGATGGAAGTTTAGGTAACTATGTAAGTTATGGATATGTTGGAAGTTCTAATAATGTAGTAGTTGACTTGACAAATCAAACTGCAAATGTAGTAGGTAGTGGATACAGCGATACTATTAGAAATATTCAAAATGCTATTGGAGGAGCTGGCTCAGATACAATTATTGGAAGTGGTGCACAAAATACATTGATTGGTGGAGATGGTGCCGATAAATTTGTTATGATGGGTGAAATTGGTGATACAGTATATGCTGGAAATTGGGATGGTTCAACTCATACAGATACAAGTACACAAGACAGTATTGATTATAGTTCTTACAATAATCAAGTTATTGTAAATCTTACTTCTCAAACAGCTAAAGTCGATTTAGCAAATAATAATTTTGCAAGTGGTACAAAAGATGATACTTTCTTTGGTATAGAGAATGTTATAGGTACATCTTTTGCAGACACTATTACAGGTGGAGCAGGAGTTAATACAATTCATGCTGGACTTGGAAGCGATATTATATATGCGGGAAGTGGAGCAGATATAATTTATGGTGAAGCTGGTGATGATACTATTTATATGCAAAGTGTTGCTAATTCAGCATCAAACTTTATAGATGGTGGAACTGGATTTGATTTAGTTGATTATAGTGGATTAGATCAAAGAGTTGTAATTAATATGCAAGGTGTTACCAATGTAGATGTTCAAGTGGGTAATACATCAAATCATCACACAATCACCTCTATAGAAAATATAGTTGGAACAAATCAAGATGATACAATCACAGGAAGTGATGGGGTTAATACTTTTGTTGGATTAGATGGAGTTGATAGTATCTATGGAATTGCTGGAAATAATCTTATTTATGGTGGTTCACAAGAGAGAAACTCTACCTCATCAGATGGTGATTTTATTCAAGGTGGAAGTGGTAATGACACTATTTATGGAGCTGCTGGTGCCGATGATTTAAGAGGTGGCTTAGGAAATGATACAATCTTCGCTGGAGCCAATGACGATATTATTCGAAGTGGAATAGGTGAAGATATTGTTTATGGTGAAGCAGGGAATGATACTTTTGTATTTGAAGCTGCTGATAATATGACAAACTTTGTTTATGGTGGAGATGAAACAAGCGATAATGGAACTCTTGATATGGTTGATTATCGATTAGCTATCAAAGGTATGACCATTGATTTAAGTGGAAAAACAAATATAAATAGTGCCGATGAAGCTACATATGATGCAAATGTTATAGGAACATATAATAATAATGGTTTTGCTTATAGTCAAGATCAAGGATTTAATCTACTTTATGGAATCGAACAAGTAAGAGGTAGTGATTTAGAGAGTGATACTATAAGAGGTAATAGTTCTACTAACTCTATTTGGGGACATGGTGGAGATGATACCTTATATGGAGTTGATGGAGCAAACTACTTAGATGGTGGAGCAAATAATGACTTAATCTTTGCAGGTCATGGTGCAGATGTTATGGTAGGGGATAGTGGAGATGATATTTTTAAAACCTATTATAATGCATCAGGAACAAATGCCGATGAAAAATTTGGAGGAGATAACACTATTTATGGTGGTACTTGGGATGGTACTACTGCAGGACTTGCTGGTAGTGATCTTGTAGATTACCAAGTCATTGACAATAATTATAATGTATTTGTAGATTTGGGATTGACTGATGGTAGTGTTCAAATAAGGGATAATAGTACTTTAGCAGTTCAAAAAACTGATGCACTTTTTTATATTAATAGTGCTATTGGAACAAGTGGTAATGATACTTTCAAAGGAAATTCAAATGCAAATGTTTTAAATGGATTTGCGGGGAATAATACAGCACTATATACCTATACAGCTCTAATTGCAGGTATATCTGTAAATTTACAAGCAGGAACAGTAGATAAAATAGTAACTGGAAATACAAATCTTACTGATACTTTATCAAATATTCAAAATATAGTTGGAACAAGCTATGATGATAATTTTGTAACAAAAATAGATGAAGCAAATATTATTGATGCTGGAGATCAAGGGACAAATGGAGATACTATAGATTATAGTACAAATGGTACAACAAATATAGTTCTTGATTTAGATGTTTCTCATACTACTGATTATTATGGAGTAGGAGCAATCAATGATGGTACATATGCAAGTGTATATGTAAGTAATGGTTCTACTGATAAGATAAAAAATATTGAAAATATCAAAGGTAGTGGTGGTTCTGATACTATTTATGGAAATGCTTCTGATAATACTATTTATGGTATGGGTGGAAATGACACTATTTATGGAGTTGCTGGTTCAAATTATATTGATGGTGGAGCAGGTGATGACTCAATTTATAGTGGAACAGGAGCAGATAAACTATTTGGTTCTTCAGGTAATGATATCTTTAGAGCAACAAGTGCCTCAAGTTTTGCAGGAGATGTAATAGATGGGGGAACTGAAGTAGATAGTTCTAATAACTTTATTGGAAGAGGTAGTGATACTGTTGATTATAGTTTATTAGATACAACTGGTTTTACAAAAGGTGTTGATTTAACTTTATCAAACGATGCAAACACTACGGTAACTATAAATGGTAGCAATTCTCATACTATTGTTAATATTGAAAATATTATAGGAACAACTGTTAATGATACTATTAATGGAGATGGAGGAGATAATACATTAGTAGGTGAAACAGGTAGTGATACTATTAAAGGAACAGCAGGAGATAATACTATTTATGGGGATAAAGTTGATGGTAGTGAAGCTGATGTTGTAGGAAATAGTGACTTAATTTATGCAGGAACTGGTGACGACAAAATTTATTCTGGTGGTGGTAGTGATACGATTCATACTTCATTGGGAAGTGATACTATTTATGGTGGTTCTGGTGATGACTTTATTTATGCTGGTGTTGGAAGTAATAAGATTTATGGTGGAAATTATATTGTAGCTACTCAAACACATAGTGATAGTGGAAATGATACAGTAAGTTATGAAAACATTGTTGGAAGTGGTGTTATTGCAAGATTGAATTCTAACTTAGCAATAGTTAGTGCAACTGGAAATGCTGATGTATTATTTGGTATAGAAAATGTTACTGGTACAGCTTTGGCAGATGAGATAGTAGGAAATTCAGCTGAGTCAAATACTCTTATTGGTGGAGCTGGTAATGATACAATAAATGGATTAAGTGGTAATAATAATCTACAAGGTGGAGCTGATAATGATACTATAATCTCAGGTAGTGGAGATAATATTATAGATGGTGGAGCTGGAAGTGATACAGTTGATTATAGTTATTTAACAGGTACCTCATTTGGTGATGACGATGCAACAAATGGAAAAGTTAATGGAGTCTATTATAGTGGTGTAAAAGTTGATTTAACAGATTCTAATACTCAAAGAATACATGATAACTATGGTAGTGATACTATCTCTGGAATTGAAAATGTTATTGGTTCTACAAAAGATGACCATATTATTGGAAATGATGAAATTAATATTCTTGATGGAAAAGGTGGAAATGACTATTTTGTTCTAGGACAAAATATAGATACTATTCTTGGAGGAACTGGAACAGATACTATTGAGTTCAGTGATACGGGAAGAAATGGTACTACTATTGGTGGAGTAAATGTTGATTTAAATAAAAATCAAACTCTAGGAAGTGCTGATACTTATAGAGTAATTGATGATGGATTTGGAAGTGCAAAATATCTTGATAGTATTGAAAATGTAATAGGTACTAGTTATGATGATATTATTTTTGGAAATGGGGATGCCAACTCATTAGTAGGTGGTGCTGGAAATGATACATTAAAAGGAAGTTTAGGTGCAAATGTTCTTGATGGAGGAGCAAATGAAGACTGGGCATATTTTGATGATATAGTAGTTTCAGGTGCTACAATAGTACTTGATACTGATGGAAATAATGCAAATGGTAGTCAAGGTACATCTACTATAACAGGTTATCAAACTACATTGATGGGTATTGAGCATGTAAAAGCAACAGCATTATCAGATACTATAACAGGTGATTATAACGATAACTCAATATTAGCTGGTGGTAATAATGATACTATTTACTCTTCACAAGGAAGTGATTATATTGATGGAGAAGAGGGTTCTGATACAGTAGATTATGCAAGAAGTGATGTAAGTGCTGGACTTATCATAGACCTTGGTGCAACTCAAAATGATGGAGATAATACTACTTGGGCTGTACAAAATGATGGATATGGAAATAAAGAGAGACTTTTTAATATAGAAAATGTAGTCGGAACCAAAGAAGATGATTTCATAAAAGGTAATGGGCAAAATAATACTTTATTTGGAAACGAAGGTACAGATACACTTTATGGAATAAGTGCTAATAATATATTAGTAGGTGGTGCAGGAAGTGATGTATTTAGAGGCGGAATAGGTGATAATATAATTTATGGTGAAAATTATGTATCACTAGGTGGAGCTGGAACTGAAAGTGCATTTGAAATTGCAAACGCAAGGGATAAAATTGATTTTAGTGATGCTGGTGTTTCTGTTACATTAAATTTAAGTGATACTACTGATATAAACTATATAAATGAAACTACACTTACCCTTGATGCAAGAACTTCAATTGGTTATGGGAAAAATACAATTTATAATGTTGAAGATGTAGTTGGAGGAAGTGGTTCAGATACCTTGATTGGATCATCTGTTGGCAATGTAATAGATGGTGGAGCTAACAATGATATTTTATTTGGATTTGGAGGTTCTAATACCTTAATAGGTGGATCAGGTGATGATACTATCCTAGGATTATTAAGTGGTGATGCTATTTACGGTGGTACATTTGATGGAACAACTGCTACAAATAGTGGTTCAGATTGGGTTGATTATAGTTATATTACTCTTACAGATGGAAGAGCTATTAATGTTGATTTATCATTAGGGTCTAATCAAGTAAGTCAAGTAGGAAATATTGCTAATGCAGATACTTTAACTCATATTGAAAATGTTGTTGGTACTTCAAATAATGACACACTAAAAGGAGATGATAACTTTAATATCATAAATTCGCTTTTAGGATACAAAGGGGATGATAGTTTTATTGTTTCAAAAGGAAGTGATTATTTTGATGGTGGACTAGGCTTTAATAGTGTTGATTATAGTAGTGTTGATTCTGCTAATGGAGGTTCAAAAATTGTAGTTGATTTAGGACTTAGTAAAGCAACTGACAATGGGTATCACCTTGATCCAAGTGGTGCAAATACTGTAGTAGAAGATGATTTAATAAATATCCAAAAAGTAATAGCTACTAATTATGATGATACACTTTATGGAAGCTCTTATGGAAATATATTTGTAAGTGGAGCAGGAAATGACCTTGTAGATGGTAGAGAAGGTGATGATACTATTTATGGTGTTTCTGGAAACAACAAATTATCAGGAGGATCAGGAGCTGATACTATTTATGGTGGAAGTGGAAACGATACTTTAAGTGGTGATGCAGGTAATGACTTACTTGATGGTAGTTTAAATGGTGATAATACTTTCATTGGTGATACAGGTGATGATACTTTTATAGGTGGAACAGGAGTAGATACTCTTTATTATGCAAGTAGTCAATCAGGAATTGCAGTTACTCTTAAAGCAGATGGAGAAGATGGGACAATTGTTAGTTCTACAGATGGTACAGATATTTTAAAAACTCACTTTGAAAGAATTATTGCAACAAATTATAAAGATACAATAGACTTAAGTGATGCTAGAGGTGATAATACAGTTTTAGCCTATGGTGGAAATGATACAATAACAGCAAGTAGTGCCCATAATGATTCTATTTATGGTGGAGATGGAAATGATGTTATTTATGCAAATGGTGGGACAAATAAATATTATGGTGGAAATGCAACCCTAGATGGTTCGGGGAATATTATAGGACATTTGGGAAGTGGAACAGACACTTTAAGTTATATAAATGCAACAAATAGTGTAAACATAGATTTAAGTACAAATCAAGCTAGTGATAATGGATTTGGTTCAAGTGATGAAATCTATGATATCGCATATGTTACAGGTTCAAATCATGATGATATTATAAAAGGTAACTCAGGAATTAATAGAATTGTAGCTGGTGATGGCGATGACTGGATTATTGCAACTGCTGGTAATGATGAAATATATGGTGGAAATCACACAACAACAGATGGTTCACAAGGTAGCAGTACTGCTATAGCAAAAGGTGGAGACTGGTTAAGCTTTGATGAAATAACAAATGGACTTGATGCAACAATGAGTGCAAATTCTATTACTTTTGGTGGATACACTCCAAATATAGTTGAAATAGAGAACCTTTTTGGTACAAAATTAGCTGATATATTAAGAGGGGATAGTAATAATAACACTCTTCATGGAAATGAAGGTAATGACACAATATATGGAACAGCAGGAAATAACTTCCTAATAGGTGGAGAAGGTGATGATACTTTAGAAGGTGGAACTGGTATTGATAGATATGATGGAGGAAATGAATCTTTAGTTTCAACAGATGATTCAGTTTTATATGCAGGAAGCTCAAATCATGGAACAAATACAATTAGTTTTTATGATGCAAATAATGCTGTAAATATTGATTTAGCTTATGACAATGGTGATGGTACTTTTGGAAGAGTTTTAGATGATGGCTCTTCAAATCATAATGTTGAAACATATATTAGAAATATAAATAATATAACAGGAACACTAAATTATGATGACATATTAAAAGGAAATAATGAGTCAAATATTATAAGTGGACTTGGTGGATTAGATACTATTTATGGAATAGGTGGTGAAAATACACTTTCAGGTGGTACTGGTAATGATACTATTTATACTGCTACTTCAAAAACAGGAAGTGATAGAGGAGATATTGCTTTAGGTGGAGAAGCAACAGATAGATTAGTAGGGTCTTTCCACAAGGATTTATTAATTGGTGGTCAATTTGTAAATAATAGTGGAACTGTAACTTACACAGATATAAGCGTGGATTGGATTGATTATAGTTCTCATACAAGTACTCATGACTATGGAGTAAATATAGATTTATCTACTGTTTCTGCTGTTACTTTTACAGGTACAGATTCTGATAGAAGTGATTATGATAGTGATTATTCCAAAATATACGAGTTAGATAATACAGGAGCTTCAACTACAAACTTTGATTATATAAAAGGTATAGAGTATATAAAAGGAAGTAATTATATTGATACTTTAAAAGGTGATAGTAATAATAACTCTATTTTAGCTGGTGATGGTGATGATGTTATTTATTTAGATTCGGCTGGAAGTGATTATATTGATGGAGAAGGTGGTTCTAACTGGCTTAGTTTGGAAGATAACTATAGAGGAACTATTCGATTAGATAATAATTTAGCAGGTACATCAAATGGAAATGTAGAGATTCACAATGTAGCTAATGTATTAGGTAGAAGCTCAAGTGCCCAATCTGAAACTGTATGGGGTGGAAATGTAGATAATACTTTTATTCTATTTGATGGAAATGATACAGCACTTGGTGGAAATGGTTCAGATGTATATGATATGGGTGCTGGTAATGATAGAGTTTATTCAAACTATGGAAGTGATACTTTAATAGGTGGCGCTGGAACTGACACAATAGATTATTGGGGAAATTATGGTTCTAATCAAGGTTCTATAACTATTTTAAATAATATAGTAGCAGCTGATTATAATAATTTAGCTACTGGACTTGGAAGTTTAAGCATTACAGATAAAACAGTGCAATATAGTAAATTAACTGTTGATTTAAATGGTGTTGGAAGTATTACAGATGGTGAACATTGGTTTTATCAAATAACAGATGGTAGAGGATATACTGATTATCTATATGCCACATCTAATCCAGCAAATGCTTTTGATATAAATAATTCAAATCCTGATTTTGAAAATTATAGTTTAGGTTCAAGAGCAGATATATTTAGTGGTAGTAATTTATCAGAAGTTGTTTCAGGTAATAATGGAAATGACACTATTTGGGCAAATGGTGGAGATGATAATATCTCAGGTGGATCTGATGAAGATACAATTTTTGGAGTTTCTGGAAATAATGTATTAAATGGTAATGGTGGAAATGATCTTATTTTTGGTGGAACAGGAAATGATAATATATATGGTGAATCAGGAAATGACACTATATATGCAAAAGCTGGTACAAATAATATAGATGCTGGAGCCAATGATGATATTATATATGCAGGAAAAGGTGTTGATGATATAGATGGGGGAAGTGGGGAAGATACATTAAAATTTGATGGTGCCAATACAAGAGTTGTTGTAAACTTAGGAAGTGATACTTTATCTTATGATAGTACAACAATAACAGCTGGTAAATTTATATCTAGTTGGAAAGATGGTTCAAATGCAGAACAAACAGGAACAGTAAGCGGAATTGAAAATGTAGATGGTACAGACTTTAATGATACGATTAGAGGAAGTGATTCTGTAAATACATTAAATGCTGGTGCAGGTGATGATTATATTTTTGCAAGTTTAGGAAATGATAATATTGATGGTGGTACTAATACAGCTGGTACTGCGCAAGGTTATGGTGACTGGTTAGATATTAGTTTAATAACTACAGATAGTGGAGCTAGTATAAATCTTGGTGGTGGAACAGGACCAATAGGAGTTAGATTTGATGTCTCTGCAACACAATATAATCAAGTTACTACAAATATTGAAAACATACAAGGTTCTCTTCAAAATGATGATATTCTTGGTAATTCTTCAAATAATATATTAGATGGTAATAGTGGAGATGATAAAATCTATGGTATCTCTGGTGAAAATACACTATTAGGAGGAGAAGGTAATGATACTCTTTATAGTGGAACAGGTAATGATATTATAAATGGAGAAGCTGGTAATAATAGTGTTGATTATACTCATAGCCATACTTCAAATGTAAAAATAAATCTTGATAGTTTAACACATAATGGTATAGCTTCTATGACAGGGGTTACAAGTACTATGACAGATATCTTATCAAATATCCAAAATGTAGTTACAGGTGGAGGTAATGATACAATTTGGGCAAATAGTGATACTAATAGCATAAGTACTAGTTCAGGAAATGATGTGATTTATGGAGGAACTGGAGTTGAGGTAATTAATTCAGGCTCAAACAATGACTATATTTATGCAAGCCAAGGTAATGATATCATAGATGGTTCTACAGAAATTGATATGGTTGATTATTCTTCAAGTTCTACAGGTATTACAGTAACTCTTGGAGATAGTGGAGCTGAAACAAATTTAGAACATACAATTGGTGGAAATGCTTACACTGATAAACTTACAAATATAGAGGCAATAACAGGTTCATCAACAGTTTCAAATAATCTTACTGGTAATAATATGGATAATACTTTAATTGGTGGAAATCAAACAGATATTATCAAAGGTGTAAGTGGTGATAATAGACTTGATGGTGGTGCTGGAGTTGATACAATTTATGCTGGTAGTGGAAGTGATGAAATTATTGGTGGAAACAATGCTGAAAACTGGTTATATTATACTGACTTAGGAAGTACAAATATAGATGTAAGTCTAAGAAGTGGTCAAGCTACATATGGAGCCCAAAGTGATAGTATAACTCAAATTAGACATATTAAAATGGCAAATGGAACAAATACAGTAGAAGGTGACCAATTTGATAATACTTTACAAGGTGGAACTGGAACAGATACTTTAAGTTTCTCTGGTGCTTCAAGTGGTGTAACAGTAAATGTTACAGCTAATGGTGTGGGAACTGCTAACGGTGATGGAAATGATAATTTTACAGGATTTGAAAACTATACCCTTTCTTCAAATGCAGATACAATAAATCTAAGTGATGTATATGGAAGTACTATTGATGGCGGAAATTCATTAAGTGATGAGGTTGATTATTCAAATATAAATACAACATTAACGGTAACAGTTGCAAATGGAAATACAAGTGCAACTGTTACAGATGCTTCTAAAACAGATACATTAAAAAATGTAGAAAAAATCATCGGTGGATCAGGTAATGATACATTTGTAGTTTCAGATGTAACAAATATAGATACTCTTGATGGAGGACTTGGAACAAATGAACTTCAATTAAGTGGAAGTAATCTTGACCTATCTTCTGTGACATTATTAAATTTTGATACTATTACTGTTGCAGCTGGAGATACACTAACTCTTAGTGCCACTGATTTAGATGATAAAACTATGACTATTACACTTGGAAATAGTGCTACTTTAGAAGTAATAGCAACCAGTAATCCTAATGACCATGATTTTGGTGGAATAACAGTTTTAAAAGGAACAAGTGCTACGGCTCAATTGATTTCAAATGAAACAGTTAATTTAACAACAAAAAATCTTAACAATATTTTTGATACATATACAACGACAAATGGTACTTTATCATTAGGTGAATCTCAAGTTATTGGTAAAACTATATCAGGAGCAGGAAGTGCAATTGTAGAAATAAGTGCTGATAGTAATCAAGATTATAGTTCTATTCTAACACTTGATACCCCTACAAATGGAACAGTTAAATTCACAGCAAATTCAACCTTTACAGGAGATTTTGCAAATTCAAATATTGTAGTAAATAATGCAGTTACATTAAGTACAACTTTTGATAAATTATCTGGTAAAACGGATGTATTAAGTGGTGCAGGTAATGTAACTCTTTCTGACACAAATGTGGATGCAAGTAATGTAGATGCTGTAGCAAATGCTATAGATGGAGTATTAACTGCAACTATAACTACAGGAGAGGTAAAAGCGACATTAGATGCAATCACAAATGTAAATGCTAATGATAATATTACTTTTACTACAACTGATACAACTGTAGATGCAATCGATTTAGTTGACTTAAATGCAAAAGTTGATACTTTTGGTGTAGATACAATTACAGATATTACAGAAGCTTATAATACAACAAATGTAGCAACAGAGGTTGTAAATGCATTAAATATTACTGGAAATACAGAAAAAGTTCTAATAACAGGTGGTTCTTTAGCAGCAAGTGATGTAAATACAATATCAGCTGCAACAGCAGGAGTTGTAACAGCAATAGTAACAGCAGCAGCTGCATCAACCTTGGCAAGTGCATTAACAAATACAGATACAAATGATGTATTAACAATAACAGTAAATGCAGAAACTGGTGGAGTAGCTACATCTGCTAGTGATCTTGTATCTTTAAATGGAGATACCAATCAAATTATTACAATGAGTGCAGTAACAAGTGTAAGTGGTACATATAGTGACTTAAATGATATATATGTAACAAATGCAGCACAATATAATGGTGAAGGGGATGAAGCAGTCACAATTACAGGAACAGTAAGCGCAACACAAGCAGATACAATAGCAGATGCAACAACTGGAATAGTAACAGCAACAATAACAGCAGATACCGCATCAGCATTAAATACAGCATTAGAAGATAGTGGTTCACAAGTAAATGCATATAGTTTAACTATAAGTGGAACAACAGCAACAGCTTCTGATTTAATTACTTTAGATAGCAAAACATCAGTTGCAATTGATACAAATACAAACATAACAACAATAACTGGAAGTGCAGCAGAGTTAAAAACAGTGCTTGAATCAACTGGTATAAATACAGCTGCAAATGTAAATATTGAAATTACTGGAACGACAGCAGCAACATTAGCCCAATTAAAATCAATTAATGATGCAACCAATGGAGATATTACATTAAATACTCAATCAATAAGTGCAGATTATTCAGGTCTTTCATCAGATGTAAAAGCTGCATTTGCAGGAAATATTACAGAGCATACTGGAACAATTCACTTAACAGATACTTCTGTTAGTGCAAGTGATGTAAATATAGTAGGAAAAGTAACAACAGGAGTATTAACAGCAATAGTAACAGCAGATACAGCAGCTGCACTAGTTTCAAACTTAACAGATGCCTCTTCAAATGATGCTTTAACATTAACAGTGACAGGAAGTGCAGCAGCATCAGATTTAAATATATTGGATGGCAAAACATCAGTTGATGTGATAGTAAATGCAACTAATGTAACTGGAAGCTACAATGATTTAAATAGTTTATATGTAACAAATGCTGGAAATTTTAGTGGACTAGGTAATGAAGTTATAACAGTAAGTGATACAACAATATCTGCAGGTGATTTATCGACAATAAATACTTACACTACAGGTAATGTTGATGTTACAAATGTAACTAATATAGAAGGAACATTAGCAGAGGTTAATGCACTATATGGAGAATCAGGATTTAGTAACTTATCTGGTAATACAGTAGATTTATCAACTTCAGGTAATTTTGATAGTGTTACTGACTTTAGTAATATAAATAATGGAGAGATAAATAATTTAAATTTTGCTACTGGTAATGATAAACTCTCTTTTACAGATAGTTCAAGTTTTGATAACTTTACTAGTAAATTTAATAATATTGATTTAAATAGTGGAAATGATGAGTTTGATTTCTCTTCAGCTGTAACAAGTGATTTAGATTTTAGCAATGTTTCAAATCTTGAAACATTAAATTTTAGTGATAATGATGATTCTGTAACTTTTGGAAGTGATGAATATAATGCTGGTATTAGAACATTAAATTTAGGAGATGGAACAAATACAGCTGATTTGAATGCAGATACTTCAAGTTCTGTAAGTGTAAATGGTGGAACAGGAAATGATGAATTTGTACTTGATTTTAGCAGAATTAATCAACAAGATTATCAAGTAGATGGTTCTACTGGAAGTGATACTATCACATTACATGGATATAATGGTCAAGATGCTCAAAGTTCACTTAATAATGTATTTAATAGTATGGAGAAATTAGATTTATCTGATTCTGGTGGAACATTTACAATTGATGCAGATGTAATTAATAGTTGGAATGGGGCATCAAATAATGAATTTACAATAAGTGGAGCAGGAGATGATACTTTAAATATTACAACAACAGATGATAATTATAGTTGGTCAACTGATGGTATAACATGGAATAATACTGATATTAGTGATGCGGGAGCAGGTACATATTATATAGATACAGATAATAGTACTCCATCTACTGATTTAACAATACATGTTGTAGCATAAAATAAAGCTTTTTGCTTTGTTTTATGATTTTGTAATGGATTTAAAAACAAATAAGAGATAAAATAATTTAAATATAAAAGGATAAAAATGTATAAAAATATAGAAGTTTTGGATAAAGAGAAATTTAAAGATATAAAGTTTAGTGAAGTAGAAGCAAAAGAAGTTGGTAAAAATATTGGACTTATTCCCCTTGGATTTACAGAAGTATGGAATGCAAGTCATGATTGTGCTGTTATAATAAGTGCTGGGGAAAATGCTGAATTCTTAGCTTTTTGTGGAGTTACAAACGAAGTTACTATTTTCAATAAAGAAAATGTTTATCTACCAGCATTTATAAGAACATATCCTTTTTTAAATATGGATGTTAGAAATGAAAAAAATGAAGCTAGTAGTGTTATAGGAATAGATAAAAATCCACAATTTGTAGCAAAAAATAAAAAGATATCTATAATAGATAAAGATAAAAATATTTCAAAAGAAGCAAATGATAAGATTGAATTAGTACGGGAATTAAATAGACAAAGAGAAGTTTCAAGAAAGATAATTTTAGAACTAAAAGAGCATGATTTATTAGTTAAAAAAGATTTAAATGTAAAAGTACAAGAAGAAGAAAAAGTAATTTTAGAAGAGTTTTATATTATTGATATTCAAAAACTTATTAAACTTGATGATAAGATATTAGCTACTTGGGCTAGAAAAGGTTGGATGGGTATATTTGATGCTCATGTAAAATCTATTGCTAATTTTAAAAAAGTTTTAGAATCAAATAAATAATTAAACTAACGGAGATTACGATAGAAAATTTATTAGAAAATAATGGATTTAATAGATTAGTAAAAGGTAAAAATGGTTATTGCCTTTATAATCATAATGATATCTACATTGGCAAATCAATAGAAGAGTATGGTGAATTTTCAATCCATGAGGCAAATTTATTTGAAAAGACTTGTAAGGAAGGTGATATTGTTTTTGAAGTGGGTTCTAATATTGGAACCCATACTCAAATACTATCTCAAATAGTAACTAACAAAGGTAGAGTTATAGCCTTTGAACCCCAAAGGTTAGCTTTCCAAACCCTTTGTGCAAACTTGGCAATTAATAGTATTACAAATGTAGATGCTTATAATCAAGCAGTTGGCCAAAAAGTTGATAAAATAAATGTACCTGATTTAGATTATTCAAAAAGTAATAATTTTGGTGGAATAAGCTTAGAAAATATAGAAAAGGGAAAAGAAGTTTATCAAAGAACTTTAGATGAGTTTATTGATAAAGTAAGTGCTTTTGATTTTTTGAAAATAGATGTGGAAGGCATGGAAATAGATGTTCTTCTTGGGGCTAAAAAAATTGTATCAAAATTCAAACCAATTATATATTTAGAAAATGACCGACAAGAAAAATCAGAAAAACTAATAAACCTAATGTGGTCAATGGGATATAAGCTTTATTGGCATTTACCTCCTTTGTATAATTTAGATAATTTTTTCAACAATGACAATAATATTTTCCATAATATAGTTTCTGTAAATATGCTTTGTATTCATGAAAGTATGAAATATGATTTTGATTTAAATGAGTTTAATTTAACAGAGATTACTGATGCACTTTATCATCCTATGAGCCAAAGAAAACTAGAAAAACAAAAAGAGTATAATGATAAATTAAAAGAATCAGCAACTGCTTATAAAAACAAAGATTATCAAAAGGCACTAAATAACATCTATTATTTGATAGAAAAAGGGTATAAAACTGCAGAAGTCTATAACAATCTAGGTCTTTTATATAGTAAACTTCAAAAATGGCAGGAATCAGTTGATTCTTACCAAATATCTTTAAGACTTGACCCAAATTATTTAAATAGTTATTTTAATTTTGCAGCCTTATTAAAGGGCTTAAAAAGATATAAAGATGCCTTACAAGTTTATGTTATGGGAGTGAGAAAATATCCCAAAGATTTTAATTTACATAATAACATTGGAATGGTTTATGAGACTTTAGGAGAAGATAATAACGCCATTGAAGCATACAAAAATGCTGTTAGAGTTAATCCAAAGTTTGCAAAAGCAATTAATAATATTGCAGTAATTTTATACAAACAAAAAAGATACAAAGAGTCTAGTGATATGTTTGAGTTAGCTCTTAAAACAGACCCTAATTATGTGGAAGTATATAGTAATCTAGGAGCTGCACTTAATCGTCAAAAACGCTATAATGAGTCAATAAAAGCTTTAGAAACAGCCATAGAAAAACTACCTAAAAGTGCAGGGGCCTATACAAATCTTGGGAATGTATATAATAAATTATTTGAATACAAAAAAGCAGAAGAACTTCATAAAAAATCTATCAAACTAGAACCAAAAGGTTCTAATGCATATGCAAATTTAGCCTCATCTTTAAAAAATCAAGGATTAGTTAAAAAGGCTATAGAATCTTATAGAAAAGCAATCACACATGAACCAAGTTTTGTAAATGCACATTTTGATCTTTCTACTGCATTATTAACTTTAGGTGAATTTGAAGAGGGCTTTTCTGAATATGAGTGGAGATTTAAAAAAGATGAAATGCTTCCTCATATCGTAAAATACAAAGAGATATTTTCAAAACCAATGCTTACAAAAAACACTAAGGCAAAAGATAAAGTTGTTTTAATACATAGTGAGCAAGGATTTGGTGATAGTATAATGTTTGCAAGATTTATACCTCAAATAAAAGAAAAATTTTCTTGTAAAATTATATTTAAAGCACGGGATGAACTTGTGGAACTGTTAAAAAATAATTGTGATATTGATGAAGTTTATTATAGAAGTAAACCAACACCAGAATTTGATTTTCATCTTCCTATTATGAGTGCAGCTTTTGTCTTAGGTATTAAAGATTATAAAGATTTTAGTTCAAGTGCATATATAAATAATCTAGAAGATGATAAAACTTTAGCTATACAAAAACAAAATAAAAAATATAATATTGGGATTTGTTGGAGTGCAAGTGTAACAGGTGAGAGTTATGAAGGTAAAGTTTTTGATTTAAAATACTTTGAACCTTTAATAAATAGCGAAAATTTCAATATTTATTCTTTACAAGTTGGTGATGGAAAGAGTGATATTGAAAAAAATGGTTTTACTAATAAAATTATTGATATAACAGATTCTTTAACTGATTTCAAAAAAACTGCAATTTTTGCAAAAGAGTTAGATTTAGTTATAACTTCAGACACAAGTGTTGCCCACCTTTGTGGTGCAATAGGCGTAAAAACATGGACTTTATTGCAAAAATATCCAGATTGGAGATGGCAAAACAAAGGTGAAAAATCTTATATGTATGATTCTATGAAATTGATTAGACAAAAACATGATAGAAATTGGGAAACAGTTTTTCAAGCTTTGTTTGATAAAGTTCAAAAAGAGTTTAAAGTAAAATTATAATACTTTAAACTCTTTATTAAAATATAATTCTTGATATTTATATAAAGTTTAAATATCCTAAAAATTAAATTGAGCCATAACTCTATATGTTCGACCTTGTCCTGGGATTCTTCCTATTGGACTTATATCTGCTCCTCTAAAGTAATAATCTTTATCAAACAAGTTATTTATTCCAAAACTAAACTTAGCATTTAGATTATCATTTATCTTAACTTTTGTAGAGATTTTTGTATTCCATAGCATGTAAGCAGGGTTTTCACCTGTACCACCTGTACTATTTTCTTTTTTAGTATTTGCAGTATCTGAAAAAGTTTTGCTTAGATATATTCCTGTAAGGTTTAAATCATAATCGCTTATATTATAATCAGTGGCAATACTAAATTGATGTTTAGCTACCCATGGTAGTTTCTTACCTTCATTTTCCCCTGATTTTTGTTCTGTGTCTAAATAAGTATATCCAAGAGTTAATTTTGTATGATCAGTTGCTTTTATACTTAATAGAGTTTCAATACCTTGATGTAAAGTTTTTTTGTAGTTTTTAAACTCATCCTCTGCTCTTACATATTCTATTTGGTTATCATAATCTATTCTATATAAAGTTGTTGTAACACTAAAGATATCATTTGGTGTGTATCTAGCTCCAATTTCATAATTCCAAGCTAATTCAGGTTTTAGTTCACCTTCTTTTGTCACTTGTGCAACTTGAGGTGTTCTAAGTGATTTTTGGGCATTTGTAAATAAAAACAACTCATCTGTTGCTTGATATCCAACACTAAGACCAGGTAGATATTCACTCATTCTTTTATTTTTATTATTGTCATTAATATTATCATTAAATTTCATTTTAACTTTTTCAAATCTTAGTCCTGGTGTGATTGTAAAATCACCATTCATTAAACTAATAGTATCACTAATATATCCTGCATAAGCACTAGTTTTTATTTTCCAATCTCTTACAGTATTTTTTATATTATCATTAAATTTTGTTTGATATAAAAAGTAATCAACATCTTCATTTACATATCTTGCACCAACTGTTATTTTTTGATTTTGAGTTGCATATGTAAATCTTGGCTCTATTCCATACACATCTATTTTTCTATCCGCAGCTCGAATAGAGTCTTCTGTTAGTGGAGTAAAGCCTTTTCCAGCTGTATTCCATCCCCATGTAAATTTTCTTTTGCTTGATTGGGCAAAGTTTATAAGACTAAATTCAGTGTTATTTGTAGGATTTAATGTATATGTTAAAGAAGCTCTTTTAGTACTTCCTTCAAAATTGTCATTTTTTCTTTGAGAAATAGTTCTATCTTTTTCATAATCTTCTGGAAGTATTGCTCCTGGTAAGTCAGCATTTGCTTTATAGTATTGAAGAGTTGATTTTAAAGAACTGTTATCTGTAGGATAATATTCAGCATCCAATATTACATTTTTAATATCTGTATCAGAATGATCTCTATACGAATCACCATTGATACCATTATATTGTAATTGCAATCCTAAGTCATCTTTTACAAATCCACCTGTTCTTAGATAAGTATCAGTTAGAAGATTTCCTTCATCTGATGTTGTTAAGGTCTCTTTTAAAGTTGTTGAGAACTCATTAGAAATAGGTTTCGTGATAAAGTTTACAACTCCACCAACATTATTTGGTCCATAATGAACAGCTGCTCCTCCTCTTACTATATCAATCTTTTCTACTGTATCCATTGTAACTGGAAACAAAGACAAACTAGAATGACTGTATGGGGCCAAAGTTGCAGGTATACCATTCACCAATGCATTTAAGTAGTCACTTCTTCCAGGTTTTAAACCTCTAACTGATATATTTGGAAGTACACCTGTTCCTGTTTCATCTTGAATTTGAATACCTGGAACTGTTCTTAAAGCTTCTTCTAAATTAAGCGCTGGTGTTTTTTCTAAATACTCAGAGTCAAGAACAGTTCTTGAACCTACATATTTTTTAACCGTTTGTGTTGATGCATCTCCTAACCAACTTCCTTGCACTTGTACATCTTCTAATTGAGTAGTTTCTGTCTGCGCATAAGATATAGTATTTGCTAAAAGTATTAATGCAACCGCATGTGATATTTTCATCTTTTCCCTTTTATAAATATAATGATTGGAATATTAACGATTTATTCTTATACTAATATTAATAACGATTATCTAAATCATATAAATAAGTTATATATGAATATGTATAAAAAAAGATAAAAATTTGTTATTCTAAGAAGAAACAAGTACAATACGGAAAATAAAATATTAAGATAAATATAATGGCACATAAAGAACATAAAAAAGGTTTACATCCAAGAAACCCTCATAACAAAAGATATGATTTTCCACAACTACTAAAAAGTTTACCAAAACTTGCAGATTATGTATTTAAAAATAAGTATGATGAAGTATCAATTGATTTTGCAGATGCAAATGCTGTTATGGCATTAAACAAAGCACTTCTTGCACACTTTTATAATATCAAAAAATGGTCGATACCTGAGGGCTACTTATGTCCTCCAATTCCTGGGCGAGCTGATTATCTTCACTATATTGCTGATATCTTAGCTGAGTTTCATGGTGGGAAAGTACCAACGGGGGCAAAGATAAAAGGTCTTGATATTGGTATAGGTGCTAATTGCATCTATCCAATAGTTGGAAATAGTGTTTATGGTTGGTCTTTTGTAGGTAGTGATATTGAAAAAGAGTCTATTGAATCATCTCAAAAGATTATAGAAGATAATGACTCTTTAAAGGGTAATGTTGAGTGTAGATTGCAAACAAACCATGACAGTATCTTTACTGGTATCATAAAAGAAGATGATAGATTTGATTTTACTTTATGTAATCCTCCTTTTCACAAATCCCAAGAAGAAGCCCAAGCTGGAAGTAAAAGAAAGGTACAAAACCTTACAAAACAACTTATCAATAAAGCTTCACTAAACTTTGGTGGTAAAAGCAATGAACTTTGGTGCAAAGGTGGAGAAGTAGCCTTTGTAAAAGCTATGATAAAACAGAGTAAAAAGTATGCTAAAAACTGTTTTTGGTTTAGTACAATCGTATCAAAAAAAGACAATCTACAATTTATCTATGACACTATTGATTATGTAAAACCTACAGAGTATGACACTATAGAGATGCAACACGGGCAAAAGATAAGTAGAATAGTTATCTGGACATTTCTTACAAAAGAAGAGCAAAAACAATGGGCTTCAAAGTGGCAGGATTAAGAGTTATTAAGTAACTCTTGCCAATCCTCTTTTGTATCCACATCGAAAGAAAAATTATCAGCTAAATCAACACTTTTGGGCTCATATTTTACAAAGAGTTGTTTTGCGCCTTTGTTTCCTTTTAGGTTTTGAAGTTCTTCAAAGTATTTATTGGGAAATATTGTAGGTACTGCGTAGTGATTTTTATATTTTGAGCAGATGATTTTATCTTCATTTTTATTTGATAGTTTTATTAAGTTTTCATAATGTTCTATTGGTATCAAAGGCTGATCGCAAAGCATTATTAGAACTTTTTTTTCTTTTATATTTGATACTCCAAAGGCTATAGTATTTCCCATACCTTCTTCGTAGTTTGGGTTTGTTAGTATATTTATTTTTTTATTTTCTATATTTGTTTTTATCTCTTCACTTTTATGACCTAAGATGACTGTTACATTTGAAGTTAATTTCATAGCTTTTTCAATTGCAATATTTATAAGCGTTTTACCCTTTAATTTTAATAGTTGTTTTGGCTCTCCAAGACGACTTGAAGTTCCAGCAGCTAGTATTAAAACAGCTAGATTAATGGATTTTTCCATTTTTTCTAGCTTCTATTTGTGCACATATTGATAGGGCTATTGATTGGTGTGTATGTCCACCTATTTCAAAACCAACAGGGGCAAAGAATCTTTTGTCATCTTCAAGTTTGAATTTTTCTTTTTTATCTCTCATGCTTATTTTATTTCCCATAACACCTATGTATTCAACTTTTGAATTAAGTAGTGCTTTTAGATAAGTATCATCTGTTTTTGGACTATGACTTAATATAACTGAAGCATTATATTCACTTAAATCCATAGTTAAGATATCTTCAAAGTTTTCTAATTCTATGATTTCATCTACTTCACTTACATAATCTCTATTGATATTTATGTCCATAAGTGTAGTTTTCCATCCCATGAGATTTGCCATACTTATAAAAGATGTAATATGAGCACCTGAACCAAATATTAAAATAGAGTAGGGCATTTTGATTTCTTGGTAAAATTTATCATCTTCAAATTTTGTTACTGTAGTTCTATCTGTAAATACAAAATCATCATTTTTTATATTTCTAATTAGTGTTTTATCAATACTTTTTAAAGCAAGATCTAGTACTCCATAATCATCTTTTTTGGGAAATACTTGAAGAAAATACTTGCTAGTTCCATGTCCTGAGGATTCATCTTTTGGGATATTTTCAAAGTATTTTGATTTTTGATTTTTAAAGGCAGCTTTTGCATACTCTAATATTTGTTTATGTAAATGTTTACTTCCTAAAACACCTACAAACTCAAAGTTAGAGTTTATAAGCATAAGGTTTCCAGCCTTTGCATATGTAGAACCTAGTGTTTGGATAACACTAACTCCTACTAAGTCAAGACCTTCTTTTTTACTTTTTTGAATAAATTTTAAATACTGTTTATTTTCAAACATAATTTATTAGCCTATTTTTATTGGCATAGAGTGGTATCTTTTTCCTGTAGCATCAAAAAGTGCATTTGGTACTGCTGCTAAGATTGGAGGAACACCTGGTTCTCCTATTCCACCTATTTTCTCACCTGAGTTTATAATATTTACTTCTATTTCAGGAGAATCTGAGATTCTACTTACTGTATAATCGTAGAAGTTATTTTGTAAGGCTTCACCATTATTTATTGTTATTTCACTATATTTAAGTGCTGCAATACCAAAGTTAATAGAACCTGCTATTTGGTTTTTTACATTTTGGGGATTGAATGCAAATCCACAATCAACACTTGCCCATACTTTTTCTACTTTGAAATCATCTTTTGTAACTCTCACCTTTGCAATTTGAGCACAAATAGTTCCAAAAGATTCGTGAATAGCTACACCGTAACCTACATTTTTCTCTTTTTTTCTATTTTTCCAATTTGCTTTTTCAGCCACATCTTTTAATATATTTATAAATCTATGGTCTTTTAACATATTTATTCTATATTCAATAGGATCAACACCCGCTGCAAATGCTGCTTCATCAACTATACCTTCAACTGTTGGTGAGCTTTGTGTATGTCCAACTGATCTCCACCATAATACTGGTACTGGAGAATTCATTGTAAAGGCTTGCATATCATGACTATCTATATCATAAGGATGATCTACTAATCCTTCTTTTTGTGCTCCATCTACTCCATTTTTAAATCCAAAGGCTTCAAAAGGAGAACCTTTGAAAATAGATTGTGAAGCTACTTTTGCATCAAAGGCTGTTATATCTCCATGTTTATCTAAGGCTACTTTTACTTTGTTTTTATATTTTGGTCTATAGTTACCCATTTTGATATCATCTTCTCTTGTCCATAAAGTCATAACTGGGAATTTTTCATCTTTTGAAACAAAAGCTCCATCTAAAATGAAGTCTCCATTAATAGCTCCTCTTCTTCCAAAACCTCCACCTAAATATGGAGTATGGTATATAACATTTTCACCTTTTACACCTAATACATTTGTAATAGCCCCCAAAGCCATAGTTTGTGATTGAGATGATGACCAAACTGTTGCTTTATCTTTTTCATGATGAACTACTATTCCTAATGGTTCCATTGGTGCATGTGCCAAAAATGGAAAGTCATACTCAGCTTCGATTGTTTTATCAGCACTTGCAAAAGCTTTTTTAGAATCTCCATCTTTTCTCATAGGTGACCCATCTTTTTCCATTGCTTTTGAGTATTGATCATTTAGTTCTTTATCACTTGTGTTTTTGAACTCATCTTTGTCCCAAACAACATTTATATCTAATAATGCCTCTTTTGCTATCCACCAATGTTCAGCAATAACTGCGATTCCTGAAGGGATTTGTTTTACTTTTATTACACCTTCTTTTTTTAAGGCTTTACTTGCATCAAAACTTTTTACTTTTGCTCCAAAAACAGTAGGGTGATAAACTGCTGCATATTTCATATTTGGAATTCTAACATCTATTCCAAATTCTGCTTTTCCAGTAACTTTTGCCCACATCTCTTTTGGATGTCTAGAGTGTGGTTTTCCTACAAATTTACAATCTTTTAGTTCTTTTACTTTAGGATTAGTAGGAACTTTCATAGTTGATAAATCACTTACTAAGTCACCAAAGTTCATGCTTTCTTTTGTTTTCTTATTAAAAACTTTTGAGTCTTTTGTATAAACATCATAAGCTCTTACTTTCCACTTTTTAGCAGCTGCCGTTATTAGCATTTCATTAACTGCTGCTCCTATTTTTCTCATCTCCAATTGTTTACTATATACAGATGATGAACCACCTGTAATCATCAATGGTCCAAAAATACTATTATATACTGGTGCTATTTTTGCAGGTACAATATTGATATCTTTCCAATCTACATTTAACTCTTCTGCTATACACATAGCCAATGTTGTATATGTACCTTGTCCCATCTCAACTTGTCCAACAATAAAATTGATATTATTATCTGGTGTTATTTCAACAAAAGCATTTGGTTGTAATGCTTTTTCATTTTTTTTAGTTTCACTAGCTCTTGATTTAGTTGGAATATAAAATCCAATAACATATGCTGCACTTACAGCTGTAGTTGTTTTTAAAAAATCTCTTCTTTTCATCTTACACCTCCGCTGTTGCAGCTTTTATAGCTGTTTTTATTTTGTTGTATGTTCCACATCTACAGATATTACCATCCATGGCTTTTAGTATATCATCTTCACTTGGTTTTGGATTTGTTTTTACAAGACTTGCTGCATTCATGATTTGTCCTGATTGACAATATCCACATTGTACAACATCTTCTTGTACCCAAAATTTTTGTAGTTTTTGTACAGTTTTATCTGTTTGTGTTTCTATAGTAGTTATTTTTTTATTTCCTATTGTATTAATAGGAGTTTGACAGGCTCGTATTGCTTTGTCATCCAAAAGCACGGTACAGGCTCCACATTGTCCCACTCCACATCCAAACTTTGTACCTGTAAGATTTAAGTGATCTCTTAGCACCCAAAGTAATGGTGTTTCAGGATTTATATCTAAATTATAATTTTTTTCATCTACTGTTATTTTGAAAGACATCTTTTTTCCTTTTTTTAAACTATAAGAGAAATTTTAATATAAAAATCTTAATTCTAAATAAACTATACAGTTTAGTTTATTTTATATTTATTTATATAATTTTAGATACAATTTATCCATGAAAAAAAATAGACCATTAAATGAAGAAAAAAGAAAAGCAATATTAAAAGCTGCTATAAATGAATTTTATGAAAAAGGATTTGAAGGCTCTAGTATGGATACAATCTCTAAAGAAGCAAATGTATCTAAAGCTACTGTTTATAATCACTTTAAAAATAAAGAAGAGTTGTTTATAGCTATTACTGAGATTTTAAAAGATAGACTTTATGAAAGTTTCAAATACACTTATAATAAAGATAAGCCAATAGAAGAACAACTATATGAAATGGGTAAACAAGAGTTAGATTTCTTAAGTGATGAAGAAAATATTACTTTGATAAAGATTGCAACAATTGTAATGATTCAAAAAAATCAAATTGGTCTAAAAGTTTTAGAGACAGTAAAGGATGATTGTATGATAACAGTTGCTCAATGGTTTGAAGATGCTAAAAAAGATGGAAAATTAGATTTTGAAAGTAGTTCTTTTGTTTCAAGACAATTTATTGGTATGATAAAATCTTTTGTTTTATATCAACAATTTTATGGTGCCCCAACTCTACCAAAAGAAGAGCATGAAAACCTTTTAAAACAAGCAGTTAAGATGATAAAAGTGTTGTACAAAAAATAAATATTTTATTTTGATTCAAACTCTAAAAACTGTAGTATAATTCGTTTTTTCAAAGGCGAACACATGGCATTCAGAAACTATGCCCCTATATTTAAAGAGATAAGAAGTAGTAGCTTCTTAAAAATACAATCTCTAACACTGTTTTTAACCACTTACATTGATTGGACATTGATTCCATTTGTCACAAAACTAGAAGGAACTTATCTGCCTGTATTTATGATAAGTTTTTATATGCTTGTTGGTGCATTGGATGGATTTATTCAACCTTTATTTAAAAATATAAAGATTTATAAGATTTATATGTTTGCTATAATTTTAGATGTTATTCAAATATTTTCTTATCTAGTATTTTCTTCTTCGATTTTGACCTTTACATATGTTATTTTGACTATATTTACTATTCAAGGTATTACTTTTGAAGTATCAAGAATACATACCGTAGATTTTATGCAAGAAGAGAAGGTACATTTAAAAGATTATTTGATGATAAGATCTTTTATGATTTCAGGTGCTATTGTTGCAGGAAGTGCTAGTGCAATGTTATTTGATTACTTTTCAAGTGATTTAAAAATATTATTGGTGTATTTGAGTATTTTAGGAGTATTAGGAATTTTATTACAAATAAAACTATACAATAAATTTAAAAAAAGAATTTATGGCTCTGTGATTAAAATAAAAAAAGATAAAAAAGAGTTATTTGAGAAGTTTAGACTATAAAGTAAAAAGAGGATTATGTTAATATACATTTATAAAAAATAATATGGGGATGTTGTGAAAAAATTATTAAGTATTATATTTGTATTTTGTATATTATCAAAGGGAATTTTTGCAGAAGAGTTGAATATTATAGATAAAGATAATAATAGTTGGCTTCAAGTTTATAATAATCTACAAAAATCACAAGCTCTTGAAGAAAGTATCAGACAATTAGAAAAAGATATAAGAAAAGCTAATCCACAAAAAAAAGCAGAATTAAAACAATTATTGAGTCTTCAAGAAAGCAAAAAAGCAATACTTGATGAATTACCTAAAAGTTTTAACAGTATGTTAGACAAAGTAACAATTAATACAAATGTAAAGGATATAAATCTAATAGAATATCTTTTTGCAAGTAAAAAGATAAAATTTGCTGCTCAAACTCAAAAGTTAAATTTTTTAAAAAACCAGTATGATGAAGCGGTTGAATATTTAGAAAATGAACTTAAACTTACTATTTCACAAGATAATAAAAACCTTCAAAAAGAAGAGCAATTACAAAAAGAAATAGCATATTTTGAAAATGCTAAGGGATTATTAGAGGGTAAAGAAGAAGTTTTAAATCGTACAAAAGATTTATATTTTAATGCTTTAAAAGAGTATGGAGAAACCCAATTTGTAACTCATCTTTTAAATTTATCAATTATAATTTTACTTTTTATAGTCTTTTATATTATAAAATATTTTATTATCAAAAAAATTGATAATGAAGAAAAACTATTTAAAGTGAAAAAAGTCTTAAATATCACTTTTTTTATAATAATATTTTTAGTGGCAATTGCCTTTAATATTAATAATATAATTTATGCTGCAACTCTTATTGGTGTTATTGCAGCTGCAATGACTATCGCTATGAAAGAGTATTTACAAAGTATTGCTTCTTGGCTTCAATTGATACTTGGTAACCAGATTCAAATAGGTGATAGAATTTTAGTTAATATTGATGGAAATCCTGTTATTGGTGAAGTCATTGAAATATCACTGTTTAAAGTAAGTTTATATGAAAGTATAAATAATACTACTTCTTCAAAAATAAAAATTGCTGGACGAATAATATTTATAGCAAATAATGTTTTTGTAAACAATTATGTATATAACTATACCCATGACAAGATGAAAAATATCTATGACATGATAGAGTTAAGTATTCCTTTTGGAGAAGATACTCACAAAGTAGAAACAATAGCTTTTGAGGTTGCTTATGAAATGACTGAAAGATATATGGAAGTAGCAAATAAACAGTTTCAAAGTATGAAGAAACGATATGATATGCGTTCAAGAGAATTTAGACCAAGAATACATCTTATTCCTGATTCAAAAGAGCCTTTTTTTACTCTTCGTATTTGGTATGTAGCCCCTTATCATCAAATCATGGAATTGAAATCTCAACTAAGTCAAAAAGTTGTAAAGAGATTACTTGACGAAGGAATCTCTTTTTACTCTAAATAGTTTTGTTTAGTTTTTGGTAATACTTAAATGCATTTATGATATTATAGCTTAATATCATAGATGAAATTAGAAATAAAAGAATCGCTACATAAATAAAAGGTTTAAATAAAAGAGCCAATAAAAATACAAAATAACTAACAATAAAAATATTGTATTGAAGTTTCATATATTTACTTTTTATAACTTGCGACATTTCTGCATCAAAAATCATTTTTGAGCTAAGATGAAACCATGTGAGAAATGGAACTATTTTGTATAACATGCCATTTATTATTGAATATACAAAACCAAGACCAAAAACAACAGCAAGTAGAAAATCAAAATCAATCTTTATCCAAATACTTATCATCCAAATAACACAAGCAAAAGATAAGTTTATCATAGCAAAGAACCAAAGATTTATAGTGGTATCTATTCTTGGTCTTTTTCTATTTTTTAGTAAATATATTGTGGTAAGTGAAAAGATTAATGTAAATACAGCTAATAGAGTTTTAAATATTGGCACAAACTTTGAATCAGTAATTATAAATAGTGATAAAAAAATTAGAATTAATGAAATTATCCAATAAAAATGGTTTTTTATAAAAAGTGGATACTCTTTTGTCACATAAAACATAGGAACCACTTTGTATGAAACTCCACTTATTAGCATGATTAACCAACCAAAAAAGATAGAAGTAATATGTACATCTGCAAAGTTTTTAGAAGTAAAACCACTACCATGATTTATTAAGGTAATTACTCCCAAAATTACTCCCAAAAATAAAAAGCTAAGTGCTGTTATAAATGTCTTAACTGTAGGATTTTTGTCTTGGGTTTTTAAAATAGTAAAAAAAGTACTTAGTGCAAAAAATATAAGTGCAATTAACAAACACAAAGATGCAATATGCATAAAGATTTTAATTGAAAATAAAAAGCTTATTATAAAACATATTGTTCCTATATTAAAAAAAAGAAGTACAAATATCGCTTGAAAATTTACTTTTTTATATGCAACACCAATAATCACAGGAATCATTTGAAATAATGAACCAATCATAACATGGGTAAAAAAGCCTAAAGTTAATATATGAGTTATTGCAATAGCTTCATAATAATATCTATTTTCAATACCACTTGCATAAATAAACATACAAAGGCAAAATCCCACCAAATAAAAACTAGCAATAATATAATATATCATCGGTATTTTATAAGGTGGAGCTTGATCTAGTGATAAACCTTGCATTTTCATTTGTTGCCTTTATAAATTTTCATCTCAAAATAGTTCTCATCATCTTTTATAACTTCATAATTTAAACTATTTTTTTCTAGTGCTTCAAAAAGCTTACAAGGACTCATTCTATGTATGAAAATAAGTGTTTCATCATTTTTAATTTCATGTATAGCCTCTAAAGCTTTCAAAAGAGGGTAAGGGGCTTCAAGCTCACTTACATCTAGAATAGTAGTTTTATTTGAATTCATAAGATTGTAGTTTTTCTACAATAGCATCATTATCATTGTTGAAAAGGTTTTGCATCATTGTATATAACATTTGCTCTTCTTTTGAATTGTGTTGTTGAATAAGTATCATCAAGGATTCACTAAGACCAAAAAATCTATCACTATCTTTTTCATTAATAGCTTCTTCTAGTTTGGGAAAGATTGTTCTTGCTTGATCATGCTCCATTTTCATAACCTTAGTTGGACCACAACCACCATTTGCAGATCTTTCATCAAACATAGGAAACAAATAATTCTCTTCTATATCAAAATGTTTTAAGGTCTCATGTTTAAACTCATCATTTAACTTTGATACTTTGTCCCAATTTCCATCTTCTACTTCATTTTCAAGTTGTGCTAATAATTCATCGCACTCTTTATGGTTATGTGTCATATACTCTTTAATTGTCATTTTATTTTCTCCGATTAATTTTAAATTTTGTAATCTTTGCATAAAATCAAAGAAATTAAATTGATACCAATCAATACAAAGACAAATAATGAATATACATGAGTATTATTTCTTTGATTCTTTAGATGAAAAAGAAAAAAAAGAGCTAGAAAAAATAAGTAGAAAAAAGAGTTATAAAAAAGATGAAATACTTTTTTATAAAGGTGATGAGGCAAAATATTTATATCTTTTAGTAAGTGGAATAGTAAAAGTGTACAAACATGATTACAAAGATAATGAAGTAATAATTCACAATTTAAGAGCACCTACTTTTATAGCAGAAATTGCAAATTATGAAGAGATACCTTATCCTGCAAATTATTCTTTTGAAGTGGATTCAGAAGTTTATGTAATTGAATATAATAAATTTAAAGAAAACTTTTTATACAAGCCAGAAATCTCAATGATGCTGATTAAATCACTCACTAAAAAAATAAAAGCTTTAGAAAACTTTATTAACTATAACATAACAGCAGATAGCAATATAAAGATTACACAATTTTTATATGAAAATGAAGATATCCTTTCAAGCTTAAGACAAGTAAAAATTGCTTCAATTTTAAATATAACTCCAGAGACATTATCAAGAAAAATATCAAAACTAAAAAAAGATAAAATCATTGAAAATAATAAGGGGCATATTAAAATATTAGATCACAAAAAGTTAAAAGAGTTATTCCAATTTTAGAACTTGATTAGAAGGATATTTTTGTATAGCTAAGTAGAAGATATTTATATTATTTGTTATATTAGATATTTGGGCACTATATTCTTTTATTTTTTCATTCATCTCTTCATGGGTTAAACTCTCTTTAAAAACTTCTTTTATTTCATTATTCTCAATAGTCTCTTTATACAAATCAAATTTTTTAGTATCCGAATTAAATTTTATTTTTAGCATTTCATTTCCTAACGTATACATTTAAAATAATAATTATTTTGTAAATTTTTATTTGATTAATAAACGATTTTTCGGTATTCTTATAAATTATAATATAAATAAAAATACAGATATAACATTATAATGTTGATAATATCACAATATAATGTTTAATGTCAAGTAAAAAATACATTAATTTGTTGCATAGGAAACATAATATTGATTTATAAGAGAATTAAACATGTTAGAGAAGCTTTGAATTTCTCTTCACAAAAAGATTTTTCAGAAGCCTTGAGTATGCCAAGTAGAACTTATCAAAGTTACGAGCAAGCGAAAGTAAAAGATATACCTCATACCTTTCTTGAAAAGTTAAATTTAAGATATAACATTTCAATTGAATGGTTAATAACAGGAGAGGGCGAAATGTTTCTTAAAAAAAATAGGAATAATGAAGAAAAAGATTATATAGAGTTAATAAAACAATATTTAGAACTTTTGCCATACAAACAACAAGAATATTATTATCATAAAATAAAATCAGATGTTTTAGAAATTGAAATAAAAGAAAATACTAATATAAATACATAAAAACCTTGTAATAAAAACATTATCTTTTCTTAAATCTTTTTAGATATAATCTATCCACTTTATAAAGCTGGAAATTAATAAATGATTGTAAATATAAAACTACCAAATAATATTTCATATAACATAACAATTGATGAATTAAAAGAGTTAACTTTTGATAGAAAAGTTGTAGTTGTAACAAACCCAACTGTTAGTGGATACCATTTAGAATATTTAAAAAATAAAATAAAATGTGATAACTTAAGCATAGTAACTATACCCGATGGTGAAGAGTATAAAAACATGGAAACCATTGATATGATTTTAAATCATTGTTTTGAAAATAGACTAAATCGAAAATCCTTGCTAATTGCATTTGGTGGGGGTGTAATTGGGGATATGACTGGATTTTGTGCAGCAATTTATCAAAGAGGTATTGATTTTATACAAGTACCCACAACGCTATTATCACAAGTTGATGCAAGTGTTGGAGGTAAAACTGGTGTAAATAATAAGTTTGGAAAAAATTTAATTGGAGCTTTTCACCAACCAAAAGCTGTCTATATTGATCCATACTTTTTGACTACTTTACCCCCAAGAGAATTCTCAGCTGGAATTGCAGAAATCGTAAAAATGGCGGTAACTTTCAATAAAGAATTTTTTGAATGGATTGAACAAAATGATTTAACAAATGTTGAAAATATAAAAGTAGCCATCAAAAAATCTGTTGAAACAAAAGCTTTGGTTGTATCTCAAGATGAAAAAGAAAATGGAATAAGGGCTGCTTTAAATTATGGACATACCTTTGGACATGTAGTAGAAAATGAAACAAAATATTCAAAATATTTACATGGTGAAGCTGTAGGTATTGGTATGATTATGGCAAATGAAGTTGCTAAAAGAATTGGACTTATGAGTCAAGAAAATACTCTAAGAATAAAAAATGTTTTAGAAAAATATGATATTCCAACAACTTATAAAATTTCTGATGTGGAAGATTTTTATGAGCATTTTTTCTTAGACAAAAAAAGTCTTGATGATAAAATAAAGTTTATTTTGCCCGTTGGTATTGGTGATTGTAAAATTACCGATGAAGTATCTAAAACTGATGTTATTGAAGTTTTAAAAGGATTTTAATTGAGAAGAATATTTTTTCTGATTTTTACTATTGTATTTACACTAAACTTAAGTGCTGCAAAAATCGAAAATGCAAAAGAATCTACTGTTATAAATGAAAATATAAAAACAAATGAAGAGTCTAAACTAGTTGTGTTAGAACCAACTCCTGAAGTTAAAGCTAAAATTGATAGCTATCTTTTGGGAATTAAAAAAATAAATGATTTATTAGAAGATGATATTTTATTAAAAAGATACTCTAATTATATTGCATATAGAAGTATTTCTAAAGAGTTGCATTCTTTAAAAGAAGAATTAACTGATGTAAATAAAAAAAATAGAGATTTATTATATAAAGTAGAAAATAAAATTAGAATCAAAAAAAATGAGTTAGAACTTATCTCTGAATACAAAGATTCACCTATTGGAAAGTTGATTGATCCTCCTGAAATAGAAAAGTATGAAGCTATAACAAATCCTTTTGGTATTATAAATGCTCTTTCTTATAAAAAGAAGATGAAAGATCATAAAAAAGAGTTTAATAAAATCATAGATGATGTTTCAAGATTAATTACTCTATTAGATGAAAAGATGCTTTTATATCTTGATTTATATAATTTAGACCCAAAAGATGAGTATGAAAAGAAAATCAACTTTTTAGACAATGAGAAAAAAGATTTTAATTTAGTATTAGAAATTTTATCTACTACAAGTGAAGTATATACTAGAAAAATAGAACAAGTTGTTTTAGAAACTGATAATCAAATAGCAGAACAAATCTCAAAATCATTTATTATATTTTCAATAATTGCTGTTGTTTTTATCTTCTCTTTTTTAGTAAAACTTGCCCTTAAAAAGTATTTTTCTCAAAATGAAAATTTTTATATGGCAAATAAAGTTATAAATTTTGTTTTAGTTCTTTTGATTGTGTTAATTGTACTTTTTTCATATATTGATAATGTCTCTTATGTAATTACTATCTTAGGGTTTGCATCTGCTGGTATTGCTATTGCTTTAAAAGATTGGTTTATGTCTATTTTTGGATGGATGGTAATTGTAACTTCTGGTTCTATTCAAGTGGGAGATAGAATAAAAGTTACAAGAGGTGGTGTTGAAGCAGTTGGTGATGTACTTGATATCTCTTTATTTAAAATTACTATTAGAGAAGATATCACTTTAACTTCGTACAGTGTAAATAGAAGAACAGGAAGAATATTTTTTATACCAAACAATTATGTATTTTCAGAAATGATTGCTAACTATACCCATTCAGGACTACGAACTGTTTGGGATGGTATTGATATTACTATTACTTTTGATTCAAATTATAAAAAAGCACAACATATAGCAAAAGAGATATTAAAACATTATTCAAAAGGCTATACAGATATTACAAGAAAACAGTTATCTAAAATGAGAAGTAAATACAACCTAAGAGCTACAGGAGTAGAACCCAGAGTTTATACTTTTGTTGAGCCTTATGGGATTGTTATTTCTTCTTGGTATCTTACAAACTCTTACGCAGCATTAGTTTTAAGAAGCACAATGTCTCCAGAAATTTTGCAGGCATTTATGGCAGAGGATGATATTACAATAGCTTATCCTACACAACAAATTAATTTAGGGGAGAATCAAGCGCAAAGAGTTCCCCCTGCAGATTTACCAGAGGCTCCATAGAATATGAATTTTACAAATACGAAACCAAAAGTATATTTTAAAACTTTTGGTTGCAGAACAAATGTTTTTGATACTCAAGTTATGATGAGTAATCTAAAAGATTTTGAAATTACACAAGATGAAAAGAGTGCAAATGTAGTTGTAATAAACTCATGTACTGTTACAAATAGTGCTGATAGTACAGCAAGAGGTTATATAAACTCACTAAATAAACTTCCAAACAAACCAAGGGTTGTATTTACAGGTTGTGGAGTTTGGACAAAAGGTGAAAACTTATTTAAGGAAGAAAAAGTTGATTCTTTATTTGGGCATAGTGAAAAAGAAAATATAAATGAACTGCTTAAAAATGAAGAACGATTTTTTAATGCTGGTGATTTAGAACATATAGATGAAACTATTGTTGAAGAGTTTGTAGGTAAAAGTAGAGCCTTTATCAAAATCCAAGAAGGATGTGATTTTAGATGTTCATATTGTATTATTCCTTATGTAAGAGGAGATGCTAGAAGTTATAGTGAAGATAAAATTTTAGAGCAAATTACAACACTAGCTAGTAATGGTTTTGGAGAGTTTATTTTAACTGGTACAAATGTTGGTTCTTATGGGAAGAAAAAGCATACTTCTTTAGCAAAACTTCTTAAAAAAATATCATTAATCAAAGGTGTTAGAAGAATAAGAATGGGAAGTATAGAACCTATTCAAATAGATGATGAGTTTAAAGAGATAATTGATGAACCTTTTATGGCAAGACATCTACACATAGCACTTCAACATACTTCTAAAAAGATGCTTGAGATTATGAATAGAAGAAACAAAGTATTAAAAGACCTTGAACTTTTTGAATTATTAAAAGATAAAGGTTATGCCCTTGGAACAGATTTTATAGTAGGTCATCCAGGTGAAACAGATGAGTTATGGAAAGAAGCAATTGAAAACTTGCATAGATTCCCACTTACTCATGTTCATGCTTTTACTTACTCAAAAAGAGATGGCACTCCAAGTGCTACTATGAGTGAGCAAGTAAAAGGTGATATTGCAAAAGCTAGATATAATGAACTTGTTTCAATTATTGATCAAAAAAATTATGATTTTAGAAAAAATAATAAAACTACTTTAGAAGTTCTAATTGAACAAGAAAAAAATGGAAAATATATAGGGTTAGATCAACATTTTAACCAAATAGAAATCCAAAGTGATGCTGATTTAGTTGGTGATTGGGTTTATATTGAGAATTATGAAGCAAAGGATAAAATCAATGTTGCAAAATTCTAATGATATGAAAAACAATAGAGATAAAAATTTAAAGTTGATGCTTTTATCAGGTATAGCATTAGTTGTACTATTTTTTTATACTATATATAAAAGTTCTTCTTATATACAAACTAGTACTTATAGCTTCGGATTAGTTTTTATTGTAATTCTTTTAATTTTTGCAGTAGTTGCAAGATTAAAAAAAGATAAAATTCAAGAATTTATCAATAAAAATAAAGTAAAAAACTCAATCTTTGCACAAGAACTTGAAAAAAGAAAAGCTGTGAATGAAGAAGTTCCAAATGAAGAAAATTCTCATATTGAAGTTGTAAAACCAAATACTACTTTTAAAGATGTAGCAGGTATAGCACAAGTAAAAGAAGAACTTGAAGAGATAGTTGAGTTTTTACATAATCCTAAAAAATATTTTAAATATGGAGTCAAATTACCAAAAGGTGTTTTACTTTATGGTCCTCCAGGTGTTGGTAAAACACTTATTGCAAAAGCAGTTGCAGGTGAAGCAAATGTTCCATTCTTTTATCAAAGTGGTGCAAGTTTTGTTCAAATATATGTAGGAATGGGTGCAAAAAGAGTTCGAGAATTATTTGCAAAAGCAAAAGTAAATGCTCCTTCGATTATATTTATTGATGAAATTGATGCAATTGGAAAACAAAGAGGTGGAAAATCAAATGATGAGAGAGAATCAACACTAAATGAACTTCTAACTCAAATGGATGGATTTGAAGGTGATAATGGTGTAATAGTAATAGCAGCAACCAATAAAATAGAAGTGCTTGATGATGCACTTTTAAGAGCTGGTAGATTTGATAGGAGGGTTAAAATAACACTTCCAAATATAAATGATAGAAGAGAAATTTTAAAGTTATATTTAAAATCAATCAAGCACAATATTGATATAGAGACTCTTACTACTAATCTTTCTGGATTTTCTTCTGCTTCTATTTCAACACTTATAAATGAAGCCATGTTATATATGATAAAATCAAATGACAAAGTACTTGAACAAAAACACATAGAAATAGCAAAAAATAAATTAGAATTTGGGAAAAAAGAGAATTTTATTTTATCAGATACTGAAAAAGAGATATTATCTATTTATCAAGCTTCAAAAGCATATATAACCAAACAAAAGGTTTCATTATTTGATGAAAATAGCACAAAAATAAATAGTGTATTCCCTTCAAAAAATGAACTTAAAAATGAACTTAAAAAATATCTAGCTGGAAGTATTGGAATTGAAGTATTAAAAGATGAACAGTATGCTATTTTTGAAGAAGATTTAGAGAAAGCAGATAAATTAGCCAAAGAAATGGTTGATAAATTTGCAATGGCTAAAGATTATAAAGAGTTAATTGATCAAACTAAAGTTGAATTAAAAACTATTTTTGATGAAAACTATGAGCAAATAACTAGGTTGTCAAAAATCATGGTAGAAAATGAAGTAATAGAAAAAAATGAAATCTAATTACTTCAGTGGTTTTTGTTTAGAGAATGAAAAAGAACTCTTTTATGAGTATTTAATAGAAAATGATTTTACATTTTCTGGCTTTTCTTATGGTGCTATAAAAGTATTTGAAGAGGCTTTAAATAGTGATAAAAGAGTTGATTTGATTCAACTTTTTTCACCTGCATTTTTTCAAACACAAGATGAAAAATTTGTAAGAATGCAATTAATGTTTTTTAAAAAAGACTCAAAGAGTTATTGTGAAAATTTTTTAAAAAATATATCTTATCCTTCAAGTATTGATGTATCTAAGTATTTCAAGGAAGGTTCTTTAGAAGAGTTAGAATCTCTTCTTAGTTATAAGTGGGATATAAAGAAAATAAATAAACTTTTAGAAAAAGGTACTAAAATAGAAGTTTATTTAGGTAAAGAAGATAAAATCATAGACTCAAAAAAAGCCTATGAGTTTTTTAAAGATTTTTCAACTGTTTATTTTATGAAAAATCATGGACATATTTTAAAAGGATTATAATGGCAGCAAAAATAGGTATTGTAACTGCAAGTGATAGAGCAAGCAAAGGTGTATATGAAGATTTATCTGGACAGGCTATTATTGATACATTAAATGAGTATTTATCTAGTAAATGGGAACCAGTGTATAAATGCATAGAAGATAGCCAAGAAACAATAGAAAATACGCTAAAAGATTTAATTGACAATGAAAACTGTTGTCTAGTTGTAACAACTGGTGGAACAGGGCCTGCTAAAAGGGATGTGACTCCAGAAGCTACAGAAAATGTATGTGATAGAATGATGCCAGGTTTTGGGGAACTTATGCGTGCAGAATCTTTAAAATTTGTACCAACAGCAATTTTATCAAGACAAACAGCAGGACTTAGAGGTAGTTCATTAATTGTAAATCTTCCTGGAAAACCAAAATCTATAAGAGAGTGTTTAGATGCAGTATTTCCAGCAATTCCATATTGTATTGATTTGATGGAAGGACCTTTTTTAGAATGCAATGAAGAGGTTATAAAACCTTTTAGACCAAAACAAAAATAATTTATTAATAGGAAAAAAATTGAAAAAAATAATTATAACAATTGGGTTATCTGTAATTTTATTTTATCTTTTAACTTTTTACTTTTCAACTCAACATGCAACTTTAATCTCAATAATATTTTTACTTGTAGTATTATGGTCAAATGAAGGATTGGCTTTAGGGGTTGTATCTTTGCTTCCTATTTTACTTTTTCCTACCTTTGACATATTAAGTACTAATGAAACGGTTTCCAATTATTCAAAATCGATAATCTTTCTGTTTTTAGGTGGTTTTATGATTGCAATTGCTACACAAAAGACAGAATTGCATAAATACATTTCTAATAAACTCTTGACTTTATTTCCAAATACTCCAAGAGGAATTATTTTTTCACTTGCTATTACTTCTGCATGTTTGAGTTCACTTATTTCAAATACAACAACAGCACTTTTATTGATTCCCATTGCTATATATTTAAGTGATGATGCAAAAGTTAGACTTAGATTTGTATTAGCTATTGCTTATGGGGCAAGTATTGGAGGAATTGTTACTCCAATAGGAACTCCACCAAATCTTATTCTTTTAGGTTTTATGGAACAACATCACCTTGAAGCAATCCCCTTTGTTAAATGGATAGTATTAACAGCCCCTTTAGCAATGGCAATGTTAATAGTTATACCATATGTTTTATCTTTGGGATTAAAAAACTCAGTTATTGATGCTAGTTTACATAAAGTTAAACCTTTAACTAGTGATCAAAAGAGATTGGTATATATTCTTGGGTCTTTAATAATTTTATTATTTGTGAATTCAAAAATAGAACCTTATTATATGGGATTAGGTTTAAATGAAAAAGGAATACTTCTTGGTTATGGATTATTAATGTTTTTACCAAGAATTGGTTTTTTAACTTGGGATGATACAGTAAAAGTTCCTTATGAAATTATGTTTTTATTTGGGGCAGGTTTTTCTATTGCAATGGCCTTTTCAAAAACAGGTTTAGCTGATGTTATCGCTCATCATTTATTATCTTTAACAGGATTACCTGTAGTTTTACTCATACTTTTAGTGGCTGCATTAGTTACTTTTACTACAGAAATTACCTCAAATACTGCTTTAATATCTGTTGTTCTTCCTATTCTTTATTCACTTGGTGATGTAGGAGGAGTTGATTTATCCTTAATATTATTTGTAGCAACTATTTGTGCTTCTTATGCATTTATGTTACCAATTGCAACCCCACCAAATGCTATAGCTATGAGTAGTGGAGTTGTAAAAGTAAGTGATATGGCAAAATATGGATTAATTTTCAATATTTTAGGTATAGTTTTCATAACAATTATTGCAATGGTTTATTGGCAATATAGTATATAGTTTTACAATTAATTAACAATGATATGTTAATATATATAAAATTTAGGAGAATAAAATGAAAAAGATTTTTAAATTAATGTTTTTATTTACTATGTTAATTTCATTGAATGTATTTGCAACAACAGAATTAAGTAAAAGTGAGGTTAATGAAATAGGTAAGCTTCCAATCTTTTTTGGTTCTGGAATGAAAGTTTTAAAAGCTTATAAAGAAGATAATTTTTACCTTTTAAGAGTAAATATTCAAGAAAATATTCAAGAATTAGTTTTAACTGCTGATAAAAAATATTTAATTGCAGGTAAAATTTATAATGTTACATCTGGTGAACAAGTTTCAATTCCTAATGATGTATCGATTTTAAAAGACAAAGAAGTTTTAACTTATGGTACGGGAAATGATGTTTATTATTTATTTACAGATCCAGAATGTCCATATTGTAAAAAGTTTGAGTCGTATTTTGACCAAATTAAAAATGATGTTCAGTTTAAAATTTTCTTTTTTCCTTTAAGTTTTCACAAAAATGCAATACCTTTATCTAAATATGTTTTATCATTTAAATCAAATGAAGATAGAGTAAATGCCTTATTAAATGTAACTCCTACTACGAAAGAGTTTTTAAGCAAAAAATATACAAAAGTACAAGATGAAGCTTTAACAAATGTTATTGATGCTCAAATGAAATTGGGTGAAAAACTAGGTGTAAGAGGGACTCCAACACTATACGATATCCATGGGAAAGCACTTTCATGGGTAAAAGTTTTAGAAAGATATGGGATAGAAGTTAAATAATATATGCAAGAGATATTTAAAAAACTAGATTTAGAAGAGTATTTATTAAAATTCTCAAAACTATTGGCAAGAGAAAAACCAATTGTTTTAGAAGGTGATATTAATTTACATTATAGACTCATAAATGAGTTGAGTAAATATGATTTAAAAGAGCCAGAAAAAGTTGCAAATCTTGATGAAAAAATTGTTCATATTCAAAAACAAGGTACTTTAAGAGTTGAAGATGTATATGAGTTTATAAAGATAATAAAATACTTTCTTTATCTAAAAAGATTTACTTTTGAGGGTAAACTTGGTGAATGGATTGATAAAGTATTAATACCAAGTGATGTTGAAAAGATAGTTGATTTCTTTGATTCTAAAGGAAACTTAAAAGAGGGAATTGATAAAGACTTAGACATGATAAAAGATGCCCTTTATAGAAATAAAGAGTCTATAAAACAAGCACT
Source organism: Arcobacter siniprincipis (SeqCode) (assembly GCF_048571125.1). NCBI lineage: Bacteria > Pseudomonadati > Campylobacterota > Epsilonproteobacteria > Campylobacterales > Arcobacteraceae > Arcobacter > Arcobacter siniprincipis (SeqCode). The sequence goes on from NZ_CP182343.1 coordinate 1,644,554, forward strand.
TCATAAATCTATAAATAATAGCAAACTAAGACCATATTTAGTTGATTCACAAGTGCATTATGTAAACTCTGAAGAGACTTTACTTGTGCGTGGTGGTTTTAATAATATTATTAAAGCAACTGTCGTACATAGATCTAGTTCTGGATTCTTCTATATCCTCCCACACTCTATTTCTGAACTTAAACAAAAAGAATCAGATCTTAAAAATAAGCAAGAAGAAGTTTTGTTAAAAGTTTGTAAAAGCATATCCTCAACTTTTGAAAAGAATTTATTATTTTTAAAATTTATAAATAAAGAGTTTGATAGAATTGATCACTATTTGGCAAGATTATTTTTTGCAAAAATTGATGATAAGAACTTTATCATTCCTTCAAAAAATGGAAAAAATATTTTAAAAGAGTTTGTTCATCCTGCTCTTCATGGAGGAAAACCTATATCTATTGATTTTTCAAAATCAGTTATTATGATTACTGGGGTAAATGCAGGTGGAAAAACTATGATGCTTAAATCAATTCTTTCAGCTGTTTTACTATCTAAATATTTGATACCTTATAGAGCAAGTCAAGACTCTTCTATAGGATATTTTAAAAATGCCTTGGCAGTTTTAGATGATCCTCAAAGTGTTAAAAATGATATCTCAACTTTTGCAGGAAGAATGGTTGAGTTTTCTAAACTATTTACTCAAAGAGATGTTATTGTTGGAGTTGACGAAATAGAACTTGGTACAGATTCAGATGAAGCAGCTAGTTTGTTTAAAGTAATCATTGAAGAACTAATAGATAAAAACATAAAAATCATCATCACAACTCACCATAAAAGATTGGCTGCTCTTATGGCGGCTAATGAAAAAGTTGAATTAATAGCAGCTATTTATGATGAAGCAAACCAAAGACCGACCTATGACTTCTTACAAGGGACAATAGGGCGTTCATATGCTTTTGAAACTGCACAAAGATATGGAATTCCTATTAATGTAGTTAAAAAAGCAAAAGAAGTTTATGGTGATGACCAAGATAGATTAAATGAATTAATAGAACGAAGTAGTGCTTTAGAGATGGAATACCAACAAAAAATAGCTAAACTTGATATGGAAATTGATACCCATCAAAAATTAAATAAAAATCTTAAAGAAGCAAAACAAGAACTTGATGATCATATAAATATTGAAAAATCAAAACTTCACAAAGAGTATAAAGATGCAAGAGATGAAGCTAAAAAAGCTATAAAAGCTAAAATATACCAAGAGTCTCATCAACACCTAAATATTGCACATAAAAAAGTAAAAGATATAACAGTAGAAAAAGTAGAAGAAGATTATAACTTCAAAGAAAAAGATCGGGTTAAATATAAAAGCTCAAAAGGTGAAATAATATCTATAAGAGGTAAAAAAGCTTTAATTTTAACAGATGCAGGAATGAGATTGCATGTTAATGTAGATGAATTAAGACCGTCAGGAAATGAAGTTAAACCTAAAATTAAAAAAAAGACTACAATAAATGTTGAGAAACCTCAAGGTGGACATGTAAATATTGATTTACATGGTTTAAGAGGGGATGAAGCAGTTGAAAAGCTTGATAAATTTATCTCAGATTGTTTGATCTCTGGGTTTGATGAAGTTTTAGTTTATCATGGTATTGGTACAGGAAAATTATCTAAAATAGTAAAAGATTTTTTAATCAAACATCCAAATGTAAAATCATTTACTGATGCCCATCCAAGTCAAGGTGGATTTGGTGCTAAGGTTGTAAAATTATAGAAAAGGTAATAGGCATGGACAAAGAGCTTGAAAGTCTGCAGAAGTTTTACGATGTAATTATAGAATTTTTTGTTAATTATAGTTTTCAACTAATTGGCGCAATTATCATCTTCCTTTTAGGCTGGTATGTTGCAAATAAAGTTTCTGCTTTTGTTAAGAAGATTTGTGATAAAAATGAACTAGATGTTACTTTAACTAAGTTTGTTGTAAATATCATCAAGTTTTCTATTATCATTGGTGTTGGAATAGTTGCTGTTGGAAAACTAGGGATTACTCTTACTCCTTTTATTGCTGGTATTGGTGCTGCATCTTTAGGTGCTGGTTTAGCTTTACAAGGAACTTTGTCAAATTATGGTGCAGGTCTTTCTATTATCATAGGTCGTCCTTTTATTGTAGGAAATACTATTAGTGTAGATGGTGTTTTTGGAGTAGTTGAAGAGATAAGACTAGCACATACAATTCTTTCAACTGAAGACGGTGAAGAAATTACTATTCCAAATAAACACATTATTGGTGAAATATTAGTCAACTCTTTTGAGTATAGAATAGTTGAATCTGTTGTTGGTATTGATTATAATTCCAAACCTGAAGATGCAATTTCTATAATTGAAAATATTTTAAATGATTTTGATGCAGAAATTATTTCAAAAGAGGCTAAAGCTCAAGTTGGAATAAAAGAGTTTGGTGATTTTTCTATAAATATAGAATTGAGATATTGGGCTCATACTAAGCACTTTTTTGAGACTCAATACAAAGTAAATCTTGCTATTTTTAATGCTTTAAAAGAAAATAATATCAATATCCCTTTTCCTACTTATACTATTAAGAAGTAGTTTTTTTACTACTTCTTTTTAATATCTATTGCTAGAGGAAATTCAACATATTTTGCTTTTTTATTATCTAAAACTTTTATTTTAGGAATTATAAATAACCTATTATCTGTAATTTTGTGTTGTTCTAAAAGATATTTTTTAATTGATGATATTCTACTATTTGCTAAGTTTTCTAATTCTTCTTTTGTAATATCTATTTTTGGCAACATAAGTGCTTTGATTTTAGATATGTAAGATGTTTTATCTAGAATCACTTTATCATTTTGTTTTACCATTGATTTCTCTTTTAATTCTTGAAGGGAAATTTCCCCATTATAAATAGATTCTAAGGCTAATAAATATTTGTCACCATCTTTAATATTTTCACTTTTTTTAGAGATTAACTCTTCTAATCTTATATCTTGTAAAGCCATTTTATCTTTGATGTTATCATATGCAGGCTCAACTTTTAAAGCAAGACTTGGTCTCTTTGCAAAAACTTTAGCAATATTATTTAACGATTCTTTCTCTGAATCAATTAGATTACTTTCTCCATAAACAAATTCAATTTTTTTCATTTCTTCAGGATTTACACCTAAAATAGAAGCTAAAAGTGAAAATGGAGATGCAACTGATTTGATAATAAGATTTCTAAATACTTTCCAAATTATTGGGGCAATAGAAAACTGTGGGTCATCTAAATTCCCACTAATTGGCAAATCAATATCAATAATGCCATCAGAATCTTCTAATAGAGCGATTCCAAGTTCTAAAGGTAGATTCGAACCTTTATTTTTATCAATCAATTTTCCAAGTTCAATTTTATCAATAATGACACTATTTTGAGCTTTTAAATTTGATTCTGTAATATTGTAATGCAAATTTAAATTTAATTTTCCTTGTTTAACGTCTCTTCCTATGAATTTGTCTGAATAAGGTGTAAAGCTTTTCATGGCTATATTCTTAAATATTAGATTTACATCTGTAAGTATTTTAATATCATCTAAATTTACAATTCCTGTAATCTTTGTATATCCATATTCATCAATTTTCCCTATAAGTTTCAGTTGTGTTGGTTTTGAACTTTTTGAGTTAAGTTCAGAAAGATTACCATTTAATTTTGTAATATTAGTTTTAAAAGGTGTTTTTAAAGTTCTGTCTTCGAATAATAATTGGCCATTTTTGATATTTATAGGACCTATATCTAAATAAGTATTTGATTTCTCATTATTTGTATTTATCTCTTCTTTTACAGCTTTTTCCTTACCATTTTCATTTTTCCCTAATACTATTGAAGTATATGAATCTGGAATATCTACACTTGATAGTTTAATTTTGTCCTTATCTTTTAAAAACTTGTGAAGATTTATCTCTATATTTTTAGCTTCAATTTTTGTATTATCTGAATTGTTATTTATTTTTATATTTTTTGTTCCAACAGTTGATTCATCAATTGTAATATTATCATTTACAATTGATAATTTTTTCAATAATACATTTATATTTTTTGCATCTACTGTAGTTTTATTTTTTAAATCATCATATAAAAAATAAGAGTTGTTTATTGTAAAAGAGTTTAAATCAACTAACCATGGTTTATTATTTGTAGTCTCTTCTTTCTCAATATTAGGTTCAGTATTTATTAGATTATCAATGTTTAGTGTATTATTTTTATATGATGATATATTTGCAAAAAGCTTATTTAAAACTATGTTTTTGATACTTAATTTTTGTTTTGTATAGTCAAAATTTAAGTCCTTGAGTTCAAGGCTTTTTAATCCTGCTAGTGTCTCTTTATCTTTCACAATATTTAAATCTTTTAATTCAAGATTTGCTTTATTTATATATAGTTCTATGTCTTTAGAGGTATCAAGATTATATCCTAAGTTTAAATTTAAAGTTGGATTATCAATTGTGAAGTTTAATAAATCTTTTGAATATCCTACATATTCCTTTGCATGAAGATTTTTAAGTTCTATTTTTCCATACATTTTAAAAGGTATAAGTCTTATTCCTCCATCAATGAATAATTTTGTATCTTTATTTATAATTGTATTAAGACTATGAGATGCTAAAGAGTTTTTTAAAGTACCTAAGTCATAAAAGGTATAGTTAAAATTATGTATTTTTGTTGTAGTTTTTTTTGAATTAAATATTTGAGTAAAAAGAAAATCTCCATCTAAAATCTGAATCTTCGTAATTTCAAATAAAGGAATAGAAGATTTTTCATTTGTTGATTTCTCTTCAGTTTTTTCTTCTTGTGGTTTCATAATAGATGCTAAATTAATATTACCATTTTCATCTTGGACAATATTTACATAAGGCTTTATTAGATTTACTTTCTTAAAGCTAATATGATATTCATGAATTGACTTTAAAAAGGAAAAGTCAATTTCAAAGCTTTTAAATCCTACTAATTTCTCATCTTTATTTGATATAGAAAAACCATCAAGTTTTAAATCCAAAGTATATGGGTTGAAACTTACTTTTTCTAACTTGCTTTTATAAATGAGTAAATTATCAAGATTTTTGATTATTTGGTCTTTTGCAATATAAGGTATTAAGAAGAAACCTAATAGAGAATAAATTAAAAATATTGATAGTAAAATTTTGATAAAAAGATTATTTTTCATAGGAAACTCCAACTAATTAGTTAATCTATTATAGCAAAATAAATAACAAATTTGTTACAATATCCACTTTAAAGGAAACAGATGACTATTATAGAATTATTTCAAAAATTATTAAGATTTAAATCACTTACCCCCGATGATGATGGAGCTTTTGATTTTATAGAAGAGTATTTAGGTGAGGAATGGACATGTATAAAACTTGACTTAGAAGGTACGAAAAATAGGTTTTATTATAAAAAGTTCAATGAAAAAGCTCAACACTTATGTTTTGCAGGACATATTGATGTAGTACCTGTAGGGCAGGGTTGGGAAATAGACCCTTTTGCAGCAGAAGTTGTAGATGGAGTTATAAGTGCAAGAGGTGCTCAAGATATGAAAAGTGGAGATGCAGCTTTTTTATATGCTTGTGAACATGCCCAAAATTTTGATGGAACACTTTCTATTCTTATGACAAGTGACGAAGAGGGTGAAGGAACTTACGGTACTATCAAAATGCTTGAACACCTAAAAGAAATAAACTTTATACCAAACTATGCAGTTGTAGCAGAACCAACTTGTGAAGAGATTTTTGGTGATGCTATCAAAGTAGGAAGACGTGGAAGTATAAATGGATATATCACTATAAAAGGTAAACAAGGACATGCTGCATATCCAGAAAAATGTATAAATCCAGTTCATAATTTTGCTTCAATTTTACCAAAACTAGCAGGGCATAACTTAGATGATGGCGATGAATATTTCGCCCCATCAAAGATGGTAATAACTGATATAAGAGGTGGTATGGAAGTTACAAATGTAACACCAAATGAACTAAAACTTATGTTCAATGTAAGAAATTCAACAAATACTACAAGAGAGTCTGTAGAAGAGTTTATACATGAAAATCTAAAAGGTTTAGACTACGAGTTTAGAACTACACAAGGTTCATTCCCCTTTGTGACAAACAAAGAATCAAAAGTAGTCAAAGCTATGGAAAACTCTATAAAAGAGGTTTTAGGAGTAACTACAAAACACTCAACCCATGGAGGAACAAGTGACGCTAGATATTTTGGAGCCTTTGGTATAGAAGCCATAGAATTTGGAGTTATAAATGATACTATTCATAGTATTGGTGAGAGAACAACAGTTAAAGAAGTAGAAGGTTTAACTGCTGTTTATGTGGATTTGATTAAGAATTTTTAAGGAAAAAATTTATTCAAATTATTTTAGTTAGGTATGATAAATACGAAATATTATCTAGTATAGAAAGTAAATGTTAGTTTGTGAAAAATAAAAAATAAAATAGAAATAATTGAAAGTAAATAATGAAAGAAAAGTCGTTTAAAGAAATACATTGTAAAACTGCAAATGAATTATGGGAGTTATTAAGTCCAACTAATAAATTATTTGATGATCCTTGTAAACTAATTTATCGAGGGCAGTCTAATTCAAAGTGGGGATTAGTACCTTCTGTTTTAAGAAAGAATAAGAATAATCAACTTATGAAATTATTTAAAGAAGAATCTCCTGCAGATTTTCAAATTTTTAATGAATTATCTATTTTAAATAAATTTGTAGAGTACTGTGATAATTTAGGTATAAAAATTCCAAATGATTCAATAAATTTTAGACAGAATAATCTCAATACAAATAATATAGATAAGTATTTGCGTAATCCATCTTTATGGCCTAACGAAGAAATATTTGAATTAATGGCAATGGCTCAACATCATTCTGTTCCTACAAGATTATTAGATTGGACTGAATCTCCATATGTTGCTATGTATTTTGCAGTATCTTCAGCATTTTATAGATATATAGAACTTTTAGAAAAAGAAGGACTTAAAGGTGATGAAAAGATAGCAATTTGGGTATTAAATTTAGAACTTAAAAATTTATACGATTTTAAAACTTTGTATGTTCCTAGAAGTTCCTCACTTAATATGTCTTCTCAAAAAGGTTTATTTACTGTTCATCCTCATAATGGCAATAGAGGTGAAAGTTTTGTTGTAAAAGGATTAGAAAATATATTTTCGATTTTATCAAATACTCCTTTACTAAAAATAACTTTACCAATAGATGAAGTTATCAATTTATATGATTTATGCGAAAAAGTAGGAATGACTTCCACTACATTATTTCCAAATACTCAGGGAGTAGAAAAAGGCATTAAAGACACTTTAAATAAATGGTATTTAACAGATAATCTACTTAGATAATATAATCTAATTCAAAAGAATAAAAACAAAAGCTTTAGAAGTAAAATATGTAGATAAAATAGTTGTTGGAAAAACTCTCCTCAATCTAAAAAAGCGATTCAAAATGCCATTGATTATACTAAATCCGTTCAATAAATTTAAAAATTAAAAAAGAGTTAACAAATAATGAACCTAGAACAAATAGAAGATATATTTATGGCTAAACAATGTGCAACAAAAGATTTTCCTTTTGGTGATGATACTATGGTCTTTAAAGTTATGGATAAGATGTTTGGTCTTATTAGTTTGAAAAAAACTCCACTAAATATAAATTTGAAATGTGATCCAAATGATGCCATAGCCTATAGAGATATTTATGAGTGTGTAAATCCAGGTTATCATATGAATAAAAAGCATTGGAATACTATAACCTTAGATGGGACTATAAAAGAAGAGATAGTAAAAGATATGGTCAATGAATCATATGATTTAATAGTATCTAAACTAACAAAAAAACAAAGAGAAGAGTTACTTTTTAAATAATTATAAAATGAAAAACGATATACTATCGTATAAATACAAAAGGAAAAAACAATGAACAGTTTACTCTAATTCAAGGGTAAAATTTAACTTATCCTTGATACTAAATATAGATATATCAAGGAATTTATATGCAATATCTACAAATAAATAATCTTACTTTTAAATACACAAGCAGTGAAATTTTTTTAAATCTTAATTTGAGTTTTGAAAAGGGTTGGAGCTGTTTAGTTGGCTCAAATGGTTCAGGTAAAACCACACTTTTTAAACTCATTGCCAAAATACTAAAACCACAAGAGGGTAGTATTGTTGGCAATGAGTTGGTCTATTATTGTGAACAAGAACTTCATGAAAAACCAAATGGTTTTGAAGAGTTTATTTATACATACAATACAAAAACATTTAAGCTAAAAGAGTTGCTTCACATAGAAGATGAGTGGTTTTATAGGTGGGAAACTCTCAGTTTTGGGGAGCGAAAACGCATACAAATAGCGATTGCTCTTTTTTTAGAACCTGATGTTTTATTGCTTGATGAACCAAGTAATCATCTGGATATAAAAACAAAAGAGATATTGATAAAGAGTTTGAAAAACTTTAAAGGGATTGGTATCTTAATAAGTCATGACAGAGAACTTTTGAACTCTTTGTGTAATAATACAGTTATTATAAAAAATAAAAAAATCTATAACTATAAAACCACTTTCCAAAAGGCAATAGAAGAGTTAGATTTATATTTTAACTTTTTGCAAAAAGAGAATGAAAATATAAACAATAAAGTGAAAAAATTGCAAAACAATATTCAAGTACAAAAAGAGAAAGTATCCCAATCAAAAAGCAGATTATCCAAAAAAAACATAAATACAAAAGACAAAAGTCTAAAAGAGAAAATAAACTTAGCAAAACTTACAGGAAAAGATAAATCTGATTCAAAACTTGTGACAAGTTTTTCTAAAAAAGCCCAAGAGTTGTCCTCTAAAAAAAATGAAATAGAAAAAAGTTTTGACAAAGGTATTTCAATAATAGATGAAAAGAGTAAAAAAGAGAAGTTTTCTTTTATTTTGCAAAAAGCTCAATTATCTTTAGGTGAAAAAAAGATTTTAAAATATGAAAATCTATCTTTGAATAAAGGTGATAAAATAGCCATAATAGGTGACAATGGTGTAGGGAAAAGCAGTTTTTTAAAGCTACTTATTTCAAAAATAACACCCCTTAAAAGCTATTTATATCTTCCCCAAGAAATAGATTTAAAACAAAAAGAAAATCTTTTTGAAGCAATAAAGAGTTTGAACAATGAAAAAAAAGGTGAACTTTTTACTCTTATTCAAAGGTTATCTTCAAATCCTAAAAATCTTTTAAACAATCAAAATACAAGTCCCGGAGAGCTTAGAAAACTTTTTATTGCAAAGGCTTTATTGGATAATATACAACTTATAATATTAGATGAACCAACCAATCATATGGATATAGATTCAATACAATCTTTAGAACAAGCCTTAAAAGAGTATCAAAACACTTTAATCGTTGTAAGTCATGATAAAACTTTTATAAAAAATATTAATGCGAGAATTTACACTATCTTAAAAGGTGTAGATGATTTTTATGAGTTAAAGGAATTAAATGCAACTAATAAAATATGATAAAAAATATCAAAAAATAATACCTAAACTATTTGTAAATACTATTCATAAAACATGCAATAAAGATTATACAAAAGAGCAATTAAATGCTTGGGCAAATCCAAATATTGATTATAAGTCTTGGGAAGAAAGATTAAATAAAACAAAACCCTATTTGGCAATACTTGATAAAAAACTTGTAGGATTTGCAGAGTTTTATGAGGATTATATTGATTGTTTTTATGTACACTATAAATATCAAGGTTGTGGTATAGGAAAGATGCTTTTAAATCATATTTTTAAAATAGCAAAAGAGAAAGAACAAACTTTATTAAAAGTAGATGCAAGTATCACTGCGAAGCCATTTTTTGAGAAGTTTGGTTTTATAGAAGTAAAGAAAAATATAGTCAAAAGAGCCAATGAAGAGTTAATAAATTTTAGTATGCAAAGGATAGAAAATGAAAAATAGATTACATTTTATGTGTGGAAAAATGGCAGCAGGGAAATCTACACTATCAACAAAAATAGCAAATGAAAATAATGCAATTTTTTTAAGTGAAGATGAGCTTTTAAAAAAGTTATATCCCAATGAAATAAAAACCATTGAAGATTATATAAAGTATTCAAAAAGATTAAAAGATACAATGTTTGAATTTGTTATTCAACTTTTAAAAAAAGGCAATGAAGTTGTTTTAGATTTCCCTGCAAATACTGTTTCTCAAAGGGAGTGGTTTAAAGATATATTTGAAACAGCAAATGTTGAACATATTTTGTATTATATAAAAAGAAGTGATGAAGTGTGTAAAGAGCAACTGAAAAAAAGAAATGAAAATCTACCAAAAGATATACCTTTTATAGATGAATCAACTTTTGATGCTATCACAAAATATTTTCAAGAACCAAAAAAAAATGAAGGTTTTAATATAAAGTATGAATAATAAATAAAATAGGATAGTATTTTTAAATTATTGTCCCATTGCCGATTTTGTTGCAAAAATCACTATTCCTATAGCAAATAATAAAACTATTAAAAGTAAAGTTATTTTATAAAAAGAGAATTTTATAGATATGTTTTCATTATTTTTAGCTTCAATATTATTGAATTTTATACATAAAGATATTATTATAAATGCAATTATTGTACTTGTAGTTTCTATAAAAAATAGGGTTGATGACATCTTTACAGGACTTATAGGAAAGATTTTAAACAAATCAATCACATATACAAAAATATAAAGTAGTGCAAAAATAGCACTTAAAGTAATAGAATATTTTTTCTTTTTTACTATCAAAAAAGCTACAACAAAGCTCAGAAGTCCCAATGTTGTAAGAAAGATATTAAACAAAGTTAAAACAGTTTCACTGTAGTGAGAAAAATCTCTTGTCTCTATTGGACCACCAGGAACTAAAATTGTCAGTAAAACAGATAAAGCAACAAGTAAAAATGCAATAATAAAATGGATATTTTTTGAAAGCATAATGAACCTTTAAGTAAAATAGTAAAAACAATTTTATTTAAATGGATGTTTTATGAAGGTTAAAAGGCTTGATAAATATTAAAATATATTATGATAAAGTAAAATAAAAAAATTTCTTCATTTAAAGTGGATGTATTTATGAGTTTAAAAGATTATTTAGAAGAATCAACAATTATTGATTTTAAAAACCAAGAGATACAAGATTTGGCTAAAAACCTATCAAAGAGCTGTACAAAAGATGAACAAATAGTTAAGAACTGTTTTCTTTATGTAAGAGATAAAATATCTCATAGTGGTGATATAAAAGCAGATATAACTACTTGGAAAGCAAGTGAGGTATTAAAATATAAAACAGGCTGGTGTTATGCAAAATCTCACCTTCTTGCAGCACTTTTAAGAGCAAATAATATTCCTACAGGATTTTGTTATCAACGTCTTAGTTGTGGTGAGTATGAAGAAAATATTTATTGTTTACATGGATTAAATATTGTGTATTTGAAAAAATATGGTTGGTATCGTGTTGATGTGAGAGGAAATAAAAAAGGTGTTGATGCTCAATTTAACCCACCTATTGAAAAATTAGCTTTTGAATTAAAAGATAACGAATATGATTTAGCACAAAATTATGTTAAACCCCTTGATCTGGTAATAGATAGTTTAGAATCTTATGAAGGATACGATAAGATGTCAAAAAATCTTCCTTTGACTAATGAGTTTATAAGAAGAGCAAAACTAAAAGATGCAAAAGAGTTAAGCATATTAGTTACAAGTTTATTATCATATCTTTTTGAACAAACTCCAACTTGGTTTGAAGAGGAGATTAGTGAAAATGGCTTTATAGAAAGAATAAAAGATAAAAATTATAAACATTATATTTATACAATAAGTGAGAAAATAGTAGGATATATAGCTATAAAAGAAGAAAACAAACTATTTCATCTTTTTGTTGATGAAGTATTTCATAAAAAAGGTATTGCAAAGAAACTTTTTGAGTGTGTAAAAACAAATATGGATGTATCGAATATGAAGTTAAATGCCTCTTTATATGCAGTGCCTTTTTATGAAACTATTGGATTTGAAAAAAGTGGAGAACAAGAACATTTTAAAGGTTTAGATTACCAACCAATGGTATATAAAATATAAAGAGACTTATATAAAATAAGGAAAATACAATGCAACAAAATAGTAAAACAAGTTTTTTGATTTTGGGAATATTTATATTCTTAGGTTTAAGTACTTTAGGGTATTTTTTTAAAAGTGCAATTGTAGAGTATAAACAATTTGATAGAACTGTTAATGTTAAAGGTCTTTCTGAAAAAGAATATAAGGCTGATATTGTAATATGGCCTATTACTTATACCGAAGTAAGTAACAATCTTGAAGAAATATATAATTCGATTGATAAAAACAATGAAAAAATAGATAATTTCTTGCTTTCAAATGGTATAGAAAAAAGTGAGATAACTTTTTCTGCTCCTGAAATCACAGATAAAGTAGCACAACAATATGGAAATGAAAAGATAAACTATAGATACAATGCTAGACAAACAATAACTGTGTATTCAAAAAATATTGATGCAGTTCGAGCTGTAAAAACTTCACTATCAAAACTTGGAAAACAAGGTATAGTATTCTCAGGTGATAATTATGGAAGCCGTACTGAATATATTTTTACAAAACTAAATGAAGTAAAACCTAAAATGATAGAAGAGGCTACAAAAAAAGCAAGAGAAGTAGCTCAAAAATTTGCCTTTGATTCGAAAAGCAAATTAGGAAAAATAAAAAAAGCTTCACAAGGTCAATTTTCAATCTCTCAAAGGGATAAGAATAACCCACAAATAAAAAAAATCAGAGTTGTATCAACTGTTGAGTATTATTTGACAGATTGATACAAAATAAAGAAAGCTTTTTATAAAAATGAGTTTAAAAACTCTATCCAGAAATACTGTAATGGATATAAAAACAGTGTGGTTAATAAAGCCAAAGTAATTAATACTTTTAAAATATGTCTTTGTTTTATTTTAGAAAGTGCAAGACCTACTATTAAAGGTGGTGCTTGGTGGGCAAAAAATATATTTGAATAAGCTGCTACTTGCATCATAAGTATTTGATCAAAACTAAAACCAGTTACATTAGAAATTTGTTCTGCCATGGGTGTAAATATGGCAGGAATACTTGGTTGTGTAGCGATTATTCCTGTTAGTGACATAACTAAAGTCACTTTCATATAGTTTAATATTGGATATTGTGATGGTACATATAAGTTAATCAAACTAGATAATACCTCTTTTATATAATCATTATGTGCCACAACAGTTCCAAGACCTATGATTGTTGCTACATATAATAAAGAAGAAAAATTTATACTATTTATATCTTTTGATTTTATTATTCCAATTGAAGGTATTGCTAAAAAAAGTATTCCACATATTGCAATAATACTAGGAGAAATTTTATGTATAAAATCAGTTGCCCAAAAAGTAATCATAAGTAAAATAGTAAAAATCACTATTAATTCATTTTTTGAGAATTTCAGCTTTGTTTTATTTTTATTTATAATTTTTGGAGTATCGTTAAAAAAGTTATAAATTAACACGACTATTATAATATCTTTTAAAATAGTAAAAACTAAAAAGTTAGTAATCAAATAATGAGAATACAAAATATCATAATTGTAAAGTTGTGAAGATAAACCTGTTAATATCATGTTTGGAATATTCGCAGGAAGAATTGCAAACCCAGACATTGATGTTGTAATGATAAAAGTTAATAAAATACCAATATAACCTTTATCATTCTCTTTAAATCCAAAACTATTAGCAACTGCTATTGCTATAGGAACCATCATCACAACTCTTCCTACACTTGAAGGCATAACAAAACTAGTAAGAGCTGAGAAGATAGTAATTGAGATTATGATATTTAAATAAGTTACATTTTTTAAATTCGAAAAGATTTTTGAGAATCTATGTGTTAAGTTTACATTTTTTATGGCTGTTCCAATTAACATACCTGCAAAAACTAACCAAAATGCAGATGAAGCAAATCCTGAAAAAATAAGCTCTTTTGAACTTAATGAAAAAGCAGCGCATGCAAATAGAAAAAGTAATGAACTATAAAAACCTGGGACTAAATTTGTTGCCCAAAAGAGTATAGTTGTTAAAACTATACTTATAAGAAGTAAATTATTTTGATCTATTTCAAAATTTGAAAGAATTGAGTATAAAAAAACAGGAATAGTAATTAATAAAATAGTTTTTGACATTTTTCTGCTTATAAAAAGTTTTTTTATAAGAATATTATTATTTTAATTAAAGAAACATTATCTGCTTAAAAAAATAAGAATAATTCTTATATTATTTATTTCTTTATTAATTATTTTTTGTTTTAACTTTTTTTGTTACAATACAAAGTTAAATTTTATATATTTAAATATAATTGAGGTTCTTGTAATGAACATAGAAAAATTAAAAGATGTAGAATCAGAGTTTTTTGATGCCTATCCAAAGGGATTTGAGGATGAAAAGTTAATACGTATGATTAAAAAATTCAATCCTGAAAAATTAGAAACTTATGCAAAAGAAGCTTTTAAAAAAGATAATTTTTCAGATCCGCATTTTATTACAGAAGCATATTTTAAAACTATTCAAAAGTCCGTTATGGTATCACTTTTTGATAAGGTAAAACTTCGTGATGTAATTAAAGCTTTGACTTCTTATGAAAAAGATATGCTTAGTATTGAGTTATATGAATTATTGTATGGAAATAAAAAAAATGGTTTTGATGGACTTGTAGAATTTTTAGCTGAATTTGGTATGGCAAAGTGGACTTTAGTAACTCTTGTCCCTTATAGTTTTAATAGGCAAACAGAGTATTTTATTAAACCAACAACAACTAAGAAGATCATAAAATATCTAGAAATTCCTAATTTAATATATAAACCAAGACCATCTTATGAGTTTTATAAAAAATACACTAAAGTTTTAGATAATATCAAATCAAAAGTTTCAGGACCACTATCTTTTGACAATGCTGCCTTTACAGGATTCTTAAAAATGGGCATTGAGATTTGTAGTGAATAAATAATTTTAAAAAGAATAAAAGGGGAAAAAATGTCAAATAAGTTTTTGAAGAGTTTAAAGGTTTTATTTATAGAAGATGAAGATCTTATAAGAAATAAGATTGTCTCGTCCTTAGAATATATTGTTGCTGAAGTTATTTCAGCTTCAAATGGGATAGACGCATTGAAAAAACTTCAAAATTTTACTCCTGATTTAATTATCACTGATTTGGAAATGCCCAAAATGAATGGCGCAGACTTTATTCATGAAGTTAGAAAAAAAGATAAAAATACTTGTATTATAGTGGTCACAGCATATACAAGTGAAAAGTATTTATTACAACTTATTGATATGCATATTGAAAAATATATTCTTAAACCAATTACTTTGGAAAAATTAATCAGTGCTTTGGAAGATTGTCAAAAAAATTTTTCTAATGCTACTAATTTAAAAAGGACTCTTCCTAATGATTATACATATGATTGGAACCAAAAAATTTTATTGCATAAAGATGAAATGATTACTTTAACAAAAAAAGAGATTCTATTTTTAGAACTTCTTTTCAAAAATATTGATAGTGTAACTTCATTTGAAGAGTTACAAGAAGTTGTTTGGCAAGATAGTGTTATGACAGATAATGCTTTGCGTTCTTTGATTAGAAACCTAAGAAAAAAATTGCCAAAAGATTTTATTGTCAATTTATCAGGTATTGGTTATAAAGTTGCGTAAATTTTTTTTAATTTTCTTATATGTTAGCTTTTTATTTTCAAATGAACCAATAACATATAAGCATGATCAAACTAATAAAATTCTTATAAATAAGATAACAAATGACTCCGAACTAAAAGTTTATATGCCAACTCTTCCATATTTCAATTTAATAAGTTTGATTAATGGTACTTTGGTAAAACTAAGTGATTCTAAAAGAGGATGGGATTATTATTTAGCATATAAACATAAAAAGATAGATGCACTTACCTATGACTTTTGGTTAAGAGATGATGTTAAATATCAAGATGGTACAAAATTTGATGCTGATTCTGTAGTTGAAAATTTTAAACATTTTATTGATGGGCCTTTTTTATATAGTAATATTCATAATGCATTAGACTCAGTTGAAAAGTTAAATGATTATAAAATAAGAATACACTTGAAAATACCTTATGGAATGTTATTAAATGATTTATGTGTAATAAATTTTTATACAAAAAAATATTATGAAAAATATAATTGGACACCAAGTTTAACAGCTCAAAACACAAAAGGTCCGGGTCTTTATGGGGCAGGTCCTTATATCATGGCTCAAGGTTATGCCACAGGATTAAAACAGAGTAAAAAGATAGTTTTAACTGCAAATCCATATTATTTTGAAAAAAACAAACCTTATATAAATAAAATCACTATTTATACAGAGATTCCAACAAAAGAAGTTATTAATGATATTTCAAAACATGAGGGAAAACTTGATATTGCTTATATTCCTTATAATAAAAAAACTGAAATAGTAAATTCAAAATATGCGAAGCTTTTGATCTCTCCCTCACATGGTAATTTAACAGTTCATATGAATCTAATAAAGAAAGATTCAAAACTTAAAAATATAAAAGTAAGACAAGCTTTAAATGATGCAATTGATCAAAAAAAATTAATCAAGTTTGCTTTTAGAAATGAAGCGAGTGTATCGCCATTTTTATTATCTTCTAATACTTATTTTGCAAAAGAATTATCAAAAAAATACTTAAACAAAAAACCAAGATTTACTCAAAAACAGTTGCATAATATTTTAAATGGTTTAGAGTTAAAAGTTATTACCCAAGATAGGTTTATGTCTGTTTGGAAAGGAGTTGAATACCAATTGTCAAAATATGGAGTAAAGTTAATCTATACAATAACTAGTGATGAAAAAGTTGTTTTAGAAAAACTTTTGAAAAATAGAAAAAATATTTATGATTGGGATTTATTGATTTGGGGAAATGAGGATTGGAATGGAAGTCCTTGGACAGCATTTTTTACATTATATACAAAAGCTAATTGGTGTTCAATTGATAAAGATGATTATTTAGTAAATGAGTTTGAAAAATTATTTAAACTAGATACAAATTCAAAAGAGTTTCAAAAAGAGGTAAATAAAATCTTATTGTATAGTTATGAGAAAGCCTACACATTAGTCTTGCCTTCACCAAATATAGTAATTGCTTTAAATAAAGAAGTATCTTACCATCCTTCAGAGATGTCAACTTTCCCTTTATGGAATGCAAAAATTACACCTTTTCATTGGTCTATTAGAAAAGAAAAGTTAGATAAAAGTAGATTAAATTACCTTTATCCAATTAGGATTAAAAATGAATAATTTAAAAATACGACAGAAGTTTATTATATTGGGGCTTATTGCTCTTATTTCATTAGTGTTGTTAGCTTTATTATCATTAAAAATAAATAAAGATAGTTTTACTAATTCAAATAATGTTGTAATAAACTTTAAAGATACACAAGAGATTCAAACTTTTTATATAGAAGAACTTTTTTTATTAAGAGAAGTAACTCTATCTTTAGTAATATCTCCAAATGATGATTTTAAAAAGAAGTTTGATGAAAAAATCTCACCTATTTTAATTAGATTAGATAAAAAATTTTCAAATGAAATACCTGATAATAAAAAAGCATGGGAAAATTATAAAAAATTAGTTTTAAAAACTAGAGAATACTCTTTAGAAGGCTTTGATGAAGGTGCTTTTATGAATACTTCATCTGTTGAAAGAGATAGTTTTTACTTTTTGATTAATAAGCTAAAAACAATTCAAAAAAAGAATTTACAAGAGTCTGAAAAAAAATTAAAAGAATTGAAAAATGATATAAAGATAAATAATATATATATTCTTTTAGGGGTTTTAATTATTGGTTTTTTTGGATTTATTATTAATTTAACTGTTGTTTTTAAAATAGTAAAACAAATAGAAAGTGTACAAAGAGGGTTACAGAAATTTTTTAAACATTTAACAAATCCTACTGCTTATAAAGAACAGTTGCATATTGATATAACAAGTAGAGATGAACTTGGATTAATGGCAGAAGCTATTAATACAAAAGTAAAATTGATTAAAGAAAATTTGCAAGATGACTATAGACTGATACAAGAAGCTACTTTTACATTAGATTATTTAAAAGAGGGTAAATTTGGTAAAAGACTAGAAACACAGGCAAAATCCAATGAACTAAATGTATTAAAAAATGTTATGAACGAAATGATAGGAAATTTAGAAAATAAAATATTAGAAGAAATCAATCATAGAACAAATCAAGAAAAACTAATGATTCAACAATCAAAACTAGCTGCAATGGGTGAGATGATAGGAAATATTGCTCATCAATGGAGACAACCATTAGGTGAAATAAATGCAGTATTGATGGAAATAGAGACTATAACTCGATATGGAAAACTTGAAGAAGAACATCTTTTAAAAAGTATAAAAACATGTAATGAGATTACAGAACATATGTCTACTACAATAAGTGATTTTCAAAACTTTTTTAAACCTTCAAAACAAAAAGATAAATTTTCAGTATTAGAAGTGTGTAAAAAAGCTGTATCAATTATCAATGCTTCTTTAAATAACAATAATATAGAATTGATTTTTGATATTCAAGAAGATAATAAAATAGAAGGTTATTCAAACGAATTTTCCCATGCCATATTAAATATAATTTCAAATGCAAAAGATGCGTTAATATCAAGAAAAATTAAAAATCCAATTATAATTTTAAGTATAAAAGTTGGTAAAGAGTTTACAATAATTAAAATAGAAGATAACGCAGGAGGAATTAAATTAGAAGATATAAATTTAGTGTTTGAACCTTATTTTACTACTAAAGGTGAGAAAAGAGGTACCGGAATAGGTTTATATATGACAAAAGTAATTGTTGAAGATAATATGCATGGATTTATTGATGTAAAAAATACAAAAGAAGGAGCACTTTTTAGAATAAAAGTAAAATAAGTTTTCCCACTTTTTCTACACTTTTTTTCAATTAATAGGACTTTTTTTTCATATATACTCTTAATTATAAAATTAAAGGAGCAACATGAAAAAGAGTATAATTCTTGGAATTACTTTTTTAACAGTTTCACTATATGCGAGTGAAACTATGTACAGTAGTAGTGTAAAAAATTTATATGAAACTGCTGATAGTAATTCAAGTAAAGGTAGACTTTTACCTACATCAAAAGTTATAGTGGTAGAAAAGAATTCAGATAAATCTAAAATAGAAATTGAAGGTTTTATGAAAGCTGGAGTATCAAATGCCATTTACTTCGTAAAAGGGAAAAGAATTTTGATTGCTGGACTTAGCAAAAGTGGAAAGTTCGATGTAAAAAAACTTTCAACAAGTAAAGATGAAGATGGTGTAGAGTGGGAAAAAGTAGTTTTAACTGCATATACAAAAAATGAGAACCTAAGTAAAGACTTAAAACCTTTATATGAAAAAGCAGATGATTTATATAAAAACAATTGTGCAATTTGTCATCCTGCACATCCTGTAAATGAGTATACAGCTAATCAATGGCCAAGTATGTTTAAAGCGATGGTAAATAGAACTGCTATTCCAAAACAAGATAGACATTTAGTAACACAATATTTGCAAAAACATGCAAAAGATATGAAAGGTGAATAAAATGAAAAATATTGATCAGAAAAGAAGAGGATTTATTAGAGTTGCTGCATTATTTAGTACAGTTCCATTTATTGATGCAATTACAAATAGAGGAGAATTACTTGCAGGCACAATTGCAAAATTTTCTACAAAATTAGTTCAAAATGGTGAAATATTGACAGCTGCTCACTGGGGTATGCTTAAATTGACTATAAAAGATGGGAAAGTAGTAAAATCTGAACCTTATCAAAAAACTTCTGATATTGAGAATTCATTACAACATTATACTCAAGATTTAGTATATGCAGATGATAGAGTAAGATACCCAATGGTAAGAAAATCTTATTTAGAAAATCCAGATAGTCCTAAACCTGAATTAAGAGGTAATGATGAATGGGTAAGAGTTCCATATGAAAAAGCAATAAAATTAATATCAAAAGAGCTTAAAAAAACAAGAAAAGAAAAAGGTGCAGAAGGAATTTTTGCAGGAAGTTATGGTTGGAAAAGTAGTGGTAGTATCCATAACTGTAGAGTTTTATTGCATAGATTTATGACTGCAACAGGTGGATTTACAGGAACAGTTGGTGATTATTCAACTGGAGCATCACAAGTAATTATGCCACATGTTTTAGGTACACTTGAAGTATATGAACAACAAACTTCATGGCCTGTTGTACTAGAAAGTTCAAAAGTTGTTGTAATTTGGGGAGCAAATCCACTTGCAACTTTAAAAATTTCATGGACTTCAAGTGATGAAAATGGATTTAAATATTTTGAAAAACTAAAAAAATCTGGTAAAAAAATAATTTGTATTGACCCTTTTAAAACAGAAACTTGTGAATATCTAGATGCACAATGGATTGCACCAAATCCAAATACAGATGTTGCAGTGATGATGGGGATGGTACATACATTATTAGAAGCAAAAAAATATGATGCAGATTTTTTAGCTGAATATACAGAAGGTTTTGATAAATTTAAAGAGTATATATATGGAAAAGAAGATGGTATCGTTAAAAGTGCTAAATGGGCATCAAAAATCTCAGGATTAGATGAAAAAACTATTAGTTCTTTGGCTAATTTATTTTATGATAATAGAACTATGCTTATGTCTGGATGGGGAATGCAAAGATCTCATCATGGTGAACAACCTCACTGGATGTTAGTAACTCTTGCTTCAGTTATTGGACAAATTGGACTTCCTGGTGGTGGATTTGGGTTATCATATCACTATTCAAACGGTGGAGTTCCTACTGCAAAAAGTGCAATTATAGGTGGTATTACAGCAAATGTAACTCCTTCAAAAGATGAAGGTGGAGCAGCATGGTTAAAAAATGCAGCTAAATTCTCTTTCCCTGTTGCAAGAATTGCAGATGCACTTTTAAACCCAGGAAAAACAATAGACTTTAATGGTAAAAAAGTTACTTATCCAGAGATTGATTTTATTTATTGGGTAGGTGGAAATCCAATTGTTCATCATCAAGATACAAATACATTATTAAAAGCTTGGAGAAAACCAAGAACTGTTGTTGTTAATGAAGCATTCTGGACACCAACTGCAAGAATGGCAGATATTGTAATGCCAACAACAACTTCATATGAAAGAAATGATATTACAATGACAGGTGATTATTCTAACCTTAATATTGTTCCTATGAAACAAGCAGTTAAAAAACAATTTGAAGCAAGAGATGATTATCAAATTTTTAGTGACTTAGCAAAAGAGTTTGGTGTATTTGATAAATATACTCAAAATAAAACTGATATGCAATGGGTAGAAGAATTTTATACAAAAGCTTATGAACAAGCTCAAAAAATGAAATTACCAATGCCAACATTTAGAGAGTTTTGGACTAAAAATCAACCAATAACTTTTGATGTTCCATATGAAAATACACAATTTGTAAGATATGCTGACTTTAGAGAAGATCCAATTTTAAATCCACTTGGAACACCATCTGGAAAAATAGAGATTTATTCTAAAACTATAGAAAAAATGAATTATAAAGATTGTAAAGCACATCCAACTTGGTTAGAACCAGCTGAATGGACAGGTATGAAAGAAAAACCTGCAGAATTTGCATTGATTTCTCCACACCCTAGTCATAGACTACATTCTCAACTTAATAATACAAGTTTAAGAAAAAAATATGCAGTTGCAGATAGAGAACCAATTTGGATTAATACTCAAGATGCAAAAGCAAAAGGCATCAAATCTGGTGATGTGGTAAGAGTATTTAATGATAGAGGTGAAATCTTAACAGGTGCAGTTGTAACTGATGGATTAAAACCTGGAATTGTAAGAGTACAAGAGGGTGCTTGGTATGATCCTTTGGAAAAAGGAAAAATTGGTACATTATGTAAAAACGGTAATGCAAACCTTTTGACTAAAGATATACCAACATCAGAACTTGCGATGGGTAATAGTTCAAATACAGCTTTAGTAAATATTGAAAAATATACTAAAAAAGCTCCAGAATTAACAATCTTCAAACAACCTAACTAAAATAAAAGTAGAGATTTCTTCTCTACTTTTTAACTTCAAGATAAAAGTAGTTTATTTTCTATATAATCATTTCTAAAAAATATAAAAGAGAGAATATGAAAGTAACAAGAGTAAAAAACTTAATGATTTCAGGTCTTAGTATTGTCACAAATAATAAGCTTGAATTTGAATCTGAAAATGGTAAAATACCTCAATTATGGGATGATTATATTGAAAAGAATATTTATGGAAGTACTTTCAATAAAGCAAATAGTAAATATATGTATGGTGTTTATAGTGACTATACAAGTGATGTAACAGGTGATTATAAAGTAACTGTTGGTGTAGAAGTTACTAAACCAAAAAATGCTTTAGTAATAAAAGATGAAAGATACTTAGTTTTCTCAAAAAAAGGTGAACTACCTGATGTTGTAGTTGAGACTTGGGTTGAGATTTGGGAATACTTTGAAAATAATAATGAATATGAAAGAAAATATAGTATTGACTTTGAAAAGTATGTAAAAGAAGATGAAATAGAGATTTATATCTCAATTAAATAATTATTTGAGATAATATTTAATTATTTTTTATTAAGTATTATCTTATTTAAATAAATATTGAATACAATAACGGCACAAAACTCCAGGAGAAATTATAATGTTTAAAATTTTTGGTATTTTAGCTCTTTTTTTATCAAATGTTGCATATGCAACTAATTTAGGCGAGCCAGATTTAACAAATACATGGGTTGGTATTATCTCTTTATTTTTATTTGTTGTTGGTTACTATGTAATAGCAAATGAAGAAAAATATGGAATTGATAAATCTGTTCCAGCACTGTTTGTTGGTATTTTTACATTTTTATTAATCGCAATTTATTTTGTCACAAATAATTTAGATATAAAATTAGTACATGAAGAAGCAGAAAATGTTATTTTAGAAATTGCAGAAATATTTTTCTTTTTGTTTGTTGCTATGACATATATTGAATCACTACTACATATGAGAGTTTTTGATAGGTTAAAATATAATCTTGTATCAAAAGGTTATAGTTATAGAAAACTTTTTTGGCTTACTGGGCTATTATCATTTTTTATATCACCCTTTGCTGACAACCTTACTACCGCTCTTATTTTATCAACTGTACTTTTTACAATTGAAAGAGATAAAAAAGAATTTTTAGTCCCAGGAGCTATTAATATAGTTGTTGCTGCAAATGCAGGTGGTGCGTGGAGCCCTTTTGGAGATATTACCACTCTTATGGTGTGGACATCAGGGAAAGGTGACTTTTTAGACTTTTTATACTTATTTCCTTCATCTATTTTAGGTTATTTAGCAACGGCATTTTTATTATCTTTAGTAGTTCCAAAAACAAAACCTGCTTTTGATAGCGAAGTTGAAATTCCCTTAATGAAAGAGGGTGCTAAAACAATTATTTTTTTAGGTGCTGTAACTATTGTCATGGCAGTTATTTCACACCAAGTGTTAGATTTTCCAGCAATGTGGGGTATGATGTTTGGTTTAGTATTATTAAAAGCATATTCATTTAAATTGCAAAAAAAATTTGGTAAAAATCACTTTGATGTATTTCATTCAATGGCAAGAATTGAAAATAATACTTTGATGTTCTTTTTTGGTATTTTATCAGCAGTTGGTGCTTTATATTTCTTAGGATGGTTAACTTTAGCTTCTATTGTGTACGAGCCAAATTATTTAGGACCTATTTATTCAAATATTGCTGTTGGATTCTTATCAGCGATTGTGGATAATGTTCCTGTAATGTCTGCAATATTAAAAGCAAATCCAAATATGGATTTATCAAATTGGTTATTAGTTACTCTAACTGCTGGTATTGGTGGTTCATTAATATCTTTTGGAAGTGCTGCTGGTGTTGGAGTAATGGGTAAACTAAAAGGTATATATACTTTTTCTAGCCATATGAAATATGCTTGGATGATATTAGTTGGTTATTTTATTTCTATAGTTATTTGGTATTTTCAATTTGAGATGTTAAAAATTTATTAATATATAAAAGCTTTCTATAAAAGAAAGCTTTTATTATATTGTATTTTGATATTTTGTAAATAAAAACAAACCTACCATAATAAATGAAAGTCCTACAATTGAAGTAAGATTTAATGATCCACTTCCTAAAAATATTATTCCCCCAATTAAAGCAAACACTACTTCACTAGCTTGAGTGGCATCAACTGCTGCTATTTCATTTGAATCTTTAGCTATGTTTCTAGTATATAAAAAAATTGAAGTAGCCAAAACACCAGAAAACAAAGCTACAAGTGCAGTATTAAAAATCTGAGAGTCACTTGGAGTAGCTGGTTGAATAATTGCTACTAATACAAACCATAAAGGTAAAGAACCAACAGATAGTAAAAAGACTTTATTAAAAGCATTATTTAATAACTTTGATTTTATTTGTGGTACATTTTTATGATTTCCGTTTTTTGCTTCCCAAACAAGCTGATTTCCAATAGGATAACAAAAAGAAGCAATTAGAATGGGAAACCCACCTAATAACAAAGCATTTAAATCAAAAGATTCCATATGCGATAGATTTACTAAACAAACACCCATAAATACAAGTGCAGAGAAAAACCAAATTTTTTTAGGAAATTTTTTGCCAAAAAACATTAATACAAAAAGTGTAGCCACAACTGTAAATTGCCAAGTTGCAGCTATAACCCAACCTGGAGAAAAATCAGCACTAAAACAAATTAAGGCATAAAAAAATCCAAAACCAATAGTCCCACTTATTGTCCAAAAGATATAATTAGATATATATAATTTACAAACATCAATAAGCCTTCGTATTCCACCTTGAAATAACAAAACTAAAACCAAAAATAAAATCATAAAAAAGTATCTAAGGCTTGCAGACCAAAGCCAATGTCCACCCGATACACTCATTAGCTCATTTAATACAAAAGTTGTACTAAAAAAAGCTCCTGCAATAATTCCTAAAACAATCAATTTAAACATAAACATATCCAAGAAAATAATTTTTATGAAGTCTAACACAATGTCACTTTATCTTTTTTGTGTTATAGTACTAAAAAATTTGATAATGGTTATAAAATGAAAACAATAGGCTTATTAGGTGGTATGAGTTGGGAAAGTACTGCTTTATACTATAAACAGATAAATGAAGAGATAAAAAATAGATTAGGCTCTTTACACTCAGCAAAAGTAATTATTTATAGTGTTGATTTTGATGAAATTGAGAAGTTACAACATACTGAACAGTGGAATAAAACAGCTGATATCTTAACTACTGCTGCCCAAAATATAGAAAAAGCAAGTGCAGATTTTCTTTTGATTTGTACAAATACTATGCATAAAGTTGTACCTCAAATTCAAACTAAGATAAATATACCAATAATTCATATTGCAGATGCAACAGCAAAAGTTTTACAAAAAGAAAATATAAAAAAAGTTGGCTTGCTAGGTACTGCTTTTACTATGAAAGAAGATTTTTACAAAAATAGAATAAGTGAAAACTTTGGTATAGAAGTTCTTGTACCAAATGAAGAAGATATAAAAATCATACATAAAGTTATATATGAAGAGTTGTGTCTTGGTATTATAAAAGAAGAATCAAGAAAAAAGTATCTAAAAATCATTGAGAAATTAGTATCAAATGGAGCAGAAGCTATTATCTTAGGTTGTACAGAAATATGCATGTTAATTTCATCAAATGATACTGATGTAAAACTTTATGATACTACAAAAATACATGCAATAGAAGCTGTGAATTTAGCTTTAGACTAAAATAAGGAGAAAAATATGAACAAAATATTATCAAAAATAATATCACTAAAAGTTGGAAAAGCAAAAGAGTTAATAAATAAAGAAAAAATAATGCAATCAGCTATAAATAAAACTACTGTAGAAGAATCATATCTTACAGATATAGGTTTTAAGGGCGACGATCAATTTAATAAAAAATACCATGGTGGACCAAATAAAGCAGTACTTTTTTACTCTTCTTTAACTTATAAAAAAGTAAATGAAGTATTAAATATAAATTTAGACTATAAAGATATTTCACCTTTGGGTGAAAATTTACTTGTATCAGATATTACTGAAGATGATATTTGTGTGGGAGATATTTTAAAGTTAGGCGAGGCTATAGTTCAAGTAACACAACCAAGAGAACCTTGCAATGTATTAAGTATAAATACAAAAAATAAAGAGATGTTAAAAACTGTAATGAAATATGGATATACAGGTTGGTATGCAAAAGTTTTAGAAGAGGGGATTGTAAAACAAACTGATAATGTAGAACTTGTTGAAAGATTATTCCCAAATCTAACAATATCAAAATTAAATAAAGCAAAATCAAATCCAAAAGATAATCTTGACTTTATACAAGAATCTATATCTTGTGAAGTATTAGGTGCACCTTTTAAAGAGGCTTTAGCAAAACATCTAAGATAAAATAGTATTAAACTATTTTATCTACTTCATAATGATAACATTCTTTTATATTGCTATATTCAAAATCTTTATATTCACTTGAAATTATCTCATAATTGAGTCTTGTTAGTTCATCATTTAGACTGATTTTTGAAAAGTCCATTGAAAGTAATTTGGGAAAATTCTCAATTATATTTCCAATAGTTGTAATACTATCAAAACTATTTGGGTCAAAAGGTGCTTTACTTTTTTTACTCATAAATATCCTTATTTGTAGTATATTTATTTAGTATGCATTTTTCATTCTTTTGATTTCAATCTAGCCTTTAATTCTTTTGATGCAAGAGCATAACCACCATTTGAACTATCCACAAAGTGAATATGTTTTCCATGTCTTTCAAAAATAAGACAAGTCATAAGAGCTGAGTTTGATTTATGAATACCATAAGCTAAGTTACCTATTTGATATTCTTGTTCTAAATACTCTTCAAGCTCTTTTGTTTGATCTTTATCTGTAGAGATAACCATTCTAAGCATATCATCAAACTTTTCAGTGTCAGTTGTTCTTATAACTCTATTTTTATAATCACTCCATTGTCCACTAGAATACTTCATAAGAAGAACTCCTAATAAATTTTCAATGAGTAATCGTAATATTAAAAAAAACCTAGAAAATATATTTGAAGAAAAAACTGAAGCTTCTGCATTTAAAACCATAGGATTAAAAGAAATAACAAGTTGATTTATCTCTTTTATAGGATTTCTTTGTGAATATGAACCTGCTATTTCATGTATTTTATTCAAAGTATTTTGGTAAATTTCATTTGATTTTTCAGGATTTGTACTTTTAATTAATAAGGAACTTGTTTCATCTTTTGGACTTTTTATATCTTCCCAGCGGCACTCTAATCCAACAAAATCAGGTGTATAATCATAAGTAAAGTTTTCATCTATCTTAAAATTTGTATACTCTTTTTTTAGTAAATTTTCTGCAAGTTCTAGACCATTTCCTCTAACTATTGCTTGCGTAAAATCTTTAGAAACTTTAAACTTGGTGATTTCTATAAAAGAGCCTCTTTTAACAATCTCTTTTATACTTATAACTCCCACTCTTAGGTCTAAATCAAATGATTCTTTTGCTTTTTTGGCAGTTTCTATTAAAACAACTTTTGACTTATCAAGTAAATGGGGAGGTATAATTAAACTTGCACCATCTCCTCCAAATATATATGGAAATTCTGAATTTTTATCAATATTTAATATACCAATAATAGTTAAAGCAGCCACAAAATTTACTTTTTTGTACATACCTTCTTCTATTGCTTTTGTAGAATCAACAATATCAGAGACTATTACAAACCAATCATCTGGAATTTTATGGTAATTATTATTATCCATAATTAAAGAGAAATCTTTTATCTCTTTAATCTCTTTATAAAAAGTTGTTGTGTTCATAGAGTCTATTTACAAAGATTTGTTTTGCATTGATCATCACTAGTTATCTCACCACATTCTTCAACATATGATATTCCCCATTTGTACATTTCTTCAAGTACTGGTTTTAATTTCTTTCCACATTCTGTTAAGCTATATACTACTTTTGGTGGAACTTCTGCATATACCTCTCTGTGAATAATCTTTTTCTCTTCTAGTTCTTTTAATTTTATAGTTAATGTTTTTTGAGTTATCTCACATACAGTTTCATGTAAATCTTTAAATCTCATGTCACCATCTAAGAGGTGCCAAATTATTCCTAATTTCCATCTGTCATTAAATATGTCAAGAGTAACCGAAACTGAACATTTATACTCTTTGTCATTTATATAATACATAATAAATCCTTTTATAAATTTCATTATATCATAAAGTTTATAAATTACCATTACTTTACTTTATGTAAGTAAGAGTGAATTAAGTTTATTGCATATATAATTCTCAAATATACTCAAGGAGAGAAAATGAAAAAAGTATTAATTTTAAATGGACATCAGCATTATGATGGAATAGCAGAAGGTAATTTAACTAATAGTTTTATAAATAAAGCAAATGAATTTTTTATTAAAAATGGATTTGAAGTAAAACAAACACATATTGAAAAAGGTTATGAAAAAGAAGAAGAGATAGAAAAGTTTGAATGGGCTGATTATATTTTATTTCAATATCCAGTTTATTGGATGGGCCTTCCTTGGATAGCAAAAAAATATATTGATGAGACATTTACTCATGGACGACATTATGCAAGTGATGGGAGAAGTAGAGAAGATGCTTCAAAATTATATGGAAGTGGTGGATTACTAACAGGCAAAAAATATATGCTATCTTTGACATATAATTGTCCTGAATCTGCATTTAATAATAAAAATAGTTTATTTGATGGAATGTCTTTAGACGAAGCTCATGTTGCAGTTCATAAAACTTTTCAATTTTGTGGATTAACACCTCTTGAAACTTATGCAGTGCATGATATTTTCAAAGGTGATTTAAATTTAGAGTTAGAGTTAGAAAAATTTGAAAAAGTTTTGACTAAAAACTTTTTATAAAAAGGAATTTTTTATGCCAATAGCTTTATTTGCATTAACTTTAAGTGCATTTGCAATAGGAACAACAGAATTTGTTACAGTTGGATTGGTTCCAACTATATCAAGTGATTTGAATATATCTGTTCCTTCAACTGGTCTTTTAGTAACAATGTATGCTTTAGGAGTAGCTATTGGTGCTCCTATTTTAACAGCATTAACAAGTAAATATAATAAAAAATATATTTTGATTTGTGCAATGGTTGTCTTTTCTTTGGGTCATGTTGTTGCTGCTCTTGCACCAAATTTTACTACTTTATTAATAGCAAGAATTGTTACAGGACTAACACATGGTTTATTTTTCTCTTTAGGTGCTACAATTGCAACAAGTTTAGTTTCAAAAGAAAAAGAAGCAAGTGCAATTGCTGTGATGTTTGGAGGTTTAACTGTTGCAATGGTGACAGGAGTTCCTTTAGGTACTTTTATTGGGCAAAACTTTGGTTGGAGAGAGACTTTTATGTTAATTTCTATTTTGGGAAGTGTTGCCTTTATTGGTATGGCATTTTTAATACCAAAAGAAGTTAGAACGACAACTCCTGCAAAATTTTTTCAACA
Organism: Arcobacter siniprincipis (SeqCode); assembly: GCF_048571125.1. Taxonomy (NCBI): domain Bacteria; kingdom Pseudomonadati; phylum Campylobacterota; class Epsilonproteobacteria; order Campylobacterales; family Arcobacteraceae; genus Arcobacter; species Arcobacter siniprincipis (SeqCode). The sequence goes on from NZ_CP182343.1 coordinate 1,674,324, forward strand.
ATTAAAAATATTGGGAAATCCAAGATTATTAATTGCTTATTTAATCACAATTTTTGGATTTGGAGGAGCTTTTATAGCTTTTACTTTTTTAGTACCCATTTTACAAGATATTACAAAATTTTCACCTAGTATTATTTCTATAATTTTATTAGTTTTTGGTTTATCAACTGTTGTTGGAAATTTTATTGGTGGAAAACTTGCAGATGTATTTGGAGTAAATAAAGTTTTATTTGGAGCTTACTTTTGTTTAAGTATGGTTCTTTTATCTTTTAATTTTTTTGTTCAAAACCAATATATCACAATAGCAATTTTGATTTTATGGGGAATCTTTGCCTTTGGAAGTAGTCCTGCTCTTCAAGCAAATGTTGTAAAATTAGCCAAAATAAATGAACCTCATGCTGTAGATGTAGCATCAGGTTTTAATATATCTGCTTTTAATGTAGGTATTTCATTGTTTTCATTTTTAGGCGGTGCAATAGTTACAAACATGGGATTAGTACAAACAATTTTATTTTCATCGGGTGTTGTATTCTCATCTTTATTTTTAATCTGGATTGGATATATGATTAATAATAAAGTAGTATTATCACAAACAAATTAAAAAGGAGAATTTATGAACGAAATTATAAAACAATTAAGTAATAGAAAATCAATAAGACAATTTACAGGTGAAATTATAAGTGATGAAGACCTTGAACTTATCATAAAAACAGCACAAAGATGTCCTACTTCTATAAATGGGCAACAAATATCTTTAGTGTATACAAGAGATAAAAATAAAATTAAACAAATAGCAGAACTTTGTGGTGGACAACAACAAGTGGCAACAGCTGATGTATTTATTTTTATATGTGTTGACTTTAATAGAACTATTTTTGCAGTTGAGCAAACTGGAGAAGAACATCAAATTGATAAATCAGCTGAAGGTGTACTTGTGGGTGCCGTTGATGCTGGAATCATGTTAAATGCAATACAAATAAGTGCAGAATCACTTGGTCTTGGAACAACTGCAATTGGAGCTGTAAGAAACCAACCAGCTGCTATAATTGAGTTATTAGGACTTCCACCAAAAACATTTCCAATTGTTGGAACTACTATTGGAGTACCTACAAAAGAAGCAAAAGATGCTCCACTTAAACCTAGAATTCCAATTGAAAGCTTTGCTTTTGAAGATAAATATGATGATAAAAAAGTAAAAGATGGTGTTTTATTATATGAAAAACAAATGAAAAAATTCAGAGTTGATAATAATATGAACTATTTACAATCATATTGTGAGCAAACTGCAGGTTATTATAAAAATATCTATTTTAGAAAAATTGAAGAAAACTATACAAAACAAGGTTTTGTATTTAAAGATTAAAAAGGATATATCATGAAAAATATAGTAATCGTAGCTAACGTTAAAGTAAAATATGAATTTAAAGATGAAGTTTATAATGAACTTGTAAAATTACATGAAGCAACTCATAAAAATGATGAGGGTTGTATTCAATATGATTTACATAAAAACTTAGAGGATGAAAATAGTTTTACTTTTGTAGAAACTTGGCAAAATGCAAAACTTTTAGATGAGCATATGCAAAAAGAACATTTTTTAAAATTTGCCCAGTTTGTAGATGGAAAATTAGAAAGTATGGATATACAAAAATTAGAAAAAGTAGAAGCTTAATATGATTATTGCAATTGTAAAAGCAAAAATAAAAAATAATAAACATGATGAGCTAAGAAAAATAGCAAATATTTTGCAGTATGAATATGCAGTAAATGAAAAAGGTTGTGAACAATATGAGTCATTTATTGATGGTGATACTTTTATCACCATTGAAAGATGGAGTTCTCAAGAATTGCTTGATTTACACCTTGAAGCCCAGCATGTAAAAGTTTATGTACCTAAGTTAAGAGAGTGTGTTGTTGATGAAACATTTGATGTACAATTTATAAAAAGTGATGATGTTTCTTTCGTAAAAATATAAAAAGATTCAAAGGAAATTTATGAGTTTACTATTTACAGAAGGACAAATAGGAAATTTGAAATTAAAAAATAGAATAGTTATGCCTCCTATGTGTATGTATTCAAGTGATAATAGTGGTGAATTAAAAACTTTTCATAAAGGACATTACTTAGCAAGAGCCATTGGTGGTGTTGGTTTTATTATTGTTGAAGCAACAGCTATTGAGCCAAGGGGAAGAATATCTGCTAATGATTTAGGTCTTTGGGATGATTCTTTAATTGATGCTCATAAAAAACTAAATGAACAAATGCACTCATTTGGAGCAAAAACTGCTATTCAAATAACTCATGCTGGTAGAAAATGTACAGTAGAAGATGAAACTCCTATTGCACCAAGTGCTATTGCTTTTAGTGATAATAAACCTTTTAAAATGCCAAAAGCTGCAACACTTGAAGATATAAAAAATATAAAAGAGTTATTTGTTAAAACTGCACTTAGAGCTAAAGAAGCTGATTATGATGCAATTGAACTTCATGGTGCACATGGATACTTTTTATGTGAATTTTTATCACCATTAAGCAATTTAAGAGATGATATTTATGGTGGAAGTTTAGATAATAGATGTAGATTACTTTTAGAAACAGCAAAAGAGATTAAAGAAAAAGTTGATTTGCCTTTGATTGTAAGAATTAGTGCTGATGAATGGATGAATGAAGGTTGGAATATAGAAGACTCAATTTATCTATCAAAAGAGCTTGAAAAAGTAGGAGTTGATTCTATACATGTTTCATCTGGTGGAAATCAAGAAAAACCAAATAAACCAATAAAATTAAAACCTATGTATCAAGCTGATTTTGCAAAAGATATAAAAGAAGAAGTAAATATTCCTGTGATTGCTGTTGGACTAATTACAACAGCACAAGAGGGTGAAAAACTTTTAGAAGAAAGATATTGTGATTTTGTTGCATATGGTAGAGAATTATTGCGTTCTCCTAATTTTGCATTTCTTGCAGCAAATGAATTTAATGAAAAAGAGTTAATAAACTCTTCATATATGAGGGCATTTTAGTGCATAAAGAAGAAAATAAAACCAAATATTTTATTGGTATGTTGATAGCTATGTTACTTTGGGGAGTTGCATGGACTTCTGGAAAAGCAGCAGTTGAACACTCAAATATACAAGTGGCATCATTTTGGAGATATACTATTTCTTTTATTGGAATGATACCTGTTATGATTTATATGAAAAGATCTTTAAAAACTGACTTTCTAGGATATATTTATATGATTTTGGCAGCATTATTAAGTGCAGCTTTTAGTTATCTTTTTTTTGCAGGTCTTGCCCATGGAGAAGCTGGATATGGAGGGACTATGGTAACTTCATTGGTTCCTTTAATCACTTATTTTTTGTCTATACTTATATTTAGAACAAAAGTATCAGCTAAGCAAGTATTTGCCTTGGGTATTGGTGTATTTGGGGCTATTGTATTATTGAAAATTCCAATGGAGGGATTAGGCTTTTTAAATCTTGATAGTATATATTTTTTAGTCTGTGCTATTGTTTGGTCTTTTGTTACAGTTTTAACACAAAAGGCTTCAAAAAGAGTTGACCCTATGTTTTATACTTTAGTAATCTTTGGTGTAACTGCCTTTACAAATATGATTTTCGCCTTACCACATCATCCTTTTGAAATAGGGTTGTATGATTCTATATTCTGGTTAAATATATCATTTGTAGGATTATTCTCAGGAACTTTTGCAATGGCAATATTTTTTGCAAGTGCAAGCAGAATTGGTGCACATAATACTGGAGTATTTATGTTTATAGTTCCAGTTGGAGCTATTATATCTAGTTATTTTGCTTATGATGAAAAAATTGCTTTGTCTACTATTCTTGGTTGCTTGTTGTCTCTCGTAGCAGTAATTTTATTTAATAAAAAAAGTAAATTAGAAAAAATGAGATTAAAAGAAGAAGAACTAATTGTTTAATAATTGTTAAATAATTTAAGATAAAATAACATCTTTTAAAGATGTTTTAATTTAATATAAAAGGAAAAATATGGAAAAAACATTTATGGAAGCTATGGATTTTAGACATGCGTGTAAAATCTTTGATGAGACAAAAAAGATTAGTGATGAGGATATGCACTTTATATTAGAAGCTGGTAGAAAATCTCCATCTTCATTTGGTATGGAAGCTTGGAAATTTTTAGTTATAACAAATGAAGAATTAAAAGCAAAATTAAAACCTTTTTGTTGGGATCAAGCTCAAATTACAACTTGTTCTCATTTAGTAATTGTATTAGCAGGAATTGAAGGTGTTAAACCAGAAAGTGGAATTCCTGAAAAAAGATTTGCAAGAAGAGAAATGCCTAAAGAAAAATTGGATTTTTATTTAAATCTTTATGCAGAACATTTAAAAGAGACTTTAAGTAATGACAAAAATATCTACTCTTGGACAGCAAGACAATCATTTATTGCATTGGGTAATATGATGACAGCTGCTGCTATAAAAGGAATTGATTCTTGTCCTATTGAAGGTTTTGATAAAGAGGGGGTTGAAGGTGTATTAGGTCTTGATACTTCAAAATTCCAACTAACTTGTGTTCTTCCTTTTGGATATAGAATTAATGAACAATCAAAACAACAAAGAGAAAAATTCGAAGATATAGTTGAATTTATAAAATAAAAGGCTAGTTTTACTAGCTTTTTATTACAGGGAAGAAGAAAGTACTTTGAAAGAAAATAATTTAGAAAAAGAAGCATATAGATTAAGATTTGAATATTACAACCTATATGAAAATAAAGAATCAAAATGGCATGAAAAGTATAAAAATCATGAACTGTATAATATCGTAGTTGAAGGATTTAAATACAGATTTCACGAAATTGCACAAGAGATGCCAAAACTATTAAAAAATTTTTAATTAGTATAAAAAAATATCATAAGTGGTATATAAAATAAAGATACCAAGGTAGAAATAAATACTGCTAAAGACATCTTTTGGGGTTTTACATTTAATAAAGTAGCAACTGTTACAGTGTTCCCTGCCAGAGGTACAATAGAAAATAAAAACATAACCATATAAAATCCATCATTTAAAAAATGTATAAAGTTTTTGTCTATAAAAATAAATATCAAAATAAGTAGTGGCCAAAGTATGAATTTGATAGCCAAAGTATAAGTGATAAATTTTTTATCAAGAGAATTATCTGTTTTTATATTTTCCATCCCCATACCTAAAAGCATCATTCCTAAAATTGCATATGCACCTTTTAAATAGTTACTATAATCCACAAACATCAAAGGCATTTTAATATCAAGTAGATTAAATGTTATACCTAAAATAAAAGCATATATTACAGGTAGTTTTAGTGCCTTCTTTAAACTTTCTTTTGCACTAAAAGAGCCTTTTGCCGTTATATAATATCCAACAGAATTTTGATATAAGATAGAAGCTAAAACTGTGAAAATAAATACATCTACTAATTTTGGTTCTAAAAATAATATAGCAAGAGGAATACCAATATTTCCCGTATTTCCAGTAGCTGTACTAAAAGCTAATAAATTAGAGGTGTTATCACTCCACATATTTTTAAATATTGTCAATAAAACAAAAGCCATAATAGAACTTAAAATAAAAAAGAAAATAGGCATAAATAAAACTGAAGGGATAAGTTTTACATTTATTGTTGCATTAAATACTATCAAGGGAGCTAGAATAAAAAGTAAAATTTTAGCAACGGTATCTTTGTTACATTTTAAAATAGAAGTACTTAAAATACCTAGTATAATACTAAAGTATAAGGGTAAGATTTTTCCTAATAGGGTTAAAAATATGCTCAATTATTGACCTTCAATTGTGATGATAGATGCTATCAAATATACACTTGTAATACAGTTAAATTTTTCAAAATCAAAACTTATAATTGTAGTATCTACTTTTCCACTTAGTTTATTTATAATTAAATATTTTTTACTTAATCTACTTCTTATGTAATATTAATTTTCAATTATTATTCTTATGATATAATTGCGACTAATTAAAAATAAGGGTTTAACTAATAATGGAAATTTCTCCAATAAAGACGCAAAAATTTATAATAAAACTTTTTCCAGAAATAATGATAAAAGGAACATCAGCAAAAAGGCAGATGGTAGCTAGATTACATGGAAACTTACAAAGACTTTTTTCTCGAATTTCAGAAGATATTACAATTAGAAAATTTTTTGACAAAATAGAAGTAGTTTGTCCAATAGAATTTGTAACAGAAGTAAGAATTAAACTTTTGGATACTCCAGGTATTGAATTAGTTTTAGAAGCATTGCAGTTTGATAAAATAAATACAATAGATGAAATAAAAGAGATAGTAAATACACATATGGCAAAAGAGATAGTAAACAAGTCTTTTGTAATAAGAGTTAAGCGTTCAGGAACGCATGATTTTAAATCTATTGACATAGAACAAACTGTTGGTGGATACATGTTAAATGAAAATAGAGATTTAACTAAAGGTGTTGATTTAAGAAATGCTGAAGTTACTATAAATCTTGAACTTATAAATAATCAACTAAATATCATAACACTTAGACACAAAGGTCTTGGTGGATTTCCTTTAGGCTCTCAAGGTGAAATTTTATCTCTTATGTCAGGTGGATTTGACTCAACTGTTGCTTCTTATCTTACTATGAAAAGAGGAATTAAAACACACTTTGTATTTTTTAATCTTGGTGGAGTAGCACATGAAATTGGTGTAAAACAAGTGGCTTTATATCTATGGAATAAGTTTGGTTCTTCTCATAGGGTTACATTTACTTCTATTGCTTTTGATGATGTTGTTACTGAGATATTTAGATCAACACATGAAACATACATGGGTGTAACACTAAAAAGACTTATGCTAAAAGCAGCTGAGAAAATAGCAAATGATCTAAAAATAGATGCTCTTTTGACAGGTGAAAGTGTTGCTCAAGTTTCTAGTCAAACATTAAGGAATTTAGCTTTAATTGACCAATCAACAAATAAATTAGTTTTAAGACCGCTTGCTACTATGAATAAACCAGATATTATAAATATAGCGAATGAAATTGGTACAAAAAGATTTGCAGAAACTATGCCTGAATATTGTGGTGTGATTTCAAAAAATCCAACTATTCATGGCTCTTATGACAGAATGGAAAAAGAATCTAAAAAATTTGACTATTCAGTTTTAGACAAAGCAATTGAAAATGCTATTCAAATAAATGTTGATGAAATTAACGAAGATATAAAAGATATTGGAGAAATGGAGATTGTAAGCGATATTTCAAATGGAAAATATGTTATTATTGATATTCGACAAACACCTGAGTGTATAGAGACATCTTGTGAAACTTTAAAGATTCCTTTTTATAAATTAAAAACAGAGTTTGAAAAACTTCCACAAGATAAAGAATATTTGTTTTATTGTGAGAAAGGAATATTAAGTCAATTACATGCTCAGTATTTAAAAGATGCAAAGAATTTTAACAATATAAAAGTATATAGACCAATAAAATAATAAAAAATGTATAAAAGAATTAATTATATAATTAAGAATATTTAGATATAAATTCGTTTTTAAAAAGAAAAATAATAAAATAAGAAGAAGAAAGAAAGACAAGGTAAAGTATGAAAAATTCAGCTGATGTTGAAAAATGGCTAGAAAGACATTCAATTGGTAATTATTTTATTTCAAAAGATTTAAAAGTAACTGTTCATGGAAATGTGAACTTAAATGGCAAGATAAAAGAATTTAAATTACCAGTAAAGTTTGATGTTGTTGATGGATATTTTGATATTAGTCATAATACATTAACTTCATTAGAAGGGTGTCCAGAAAAAGTAACTGGAGACTTTAATTGTTCTTATAATAATATAGACTCTTTAAATGGTTCACCAATAGCAGTTGCTGATTTTAATTGTTCTCATAACAAATTAACAACACTGTCTTATTGTCCAAAAGAGATATTAGGATATATAGATTGCTCAAACAATGAAATTAGTTCAATAAAAGGAAGTCCTCGAACAGTAAGAGGGTATTTTAATTGTTCTGAAAACAAGATACACACCTTAAAAGGTGGGCCTAAATATGTAACTTTATATTTTGATTGTTCTCATAATATCTTAAGAGAATTAAAAGGTGGACCAATAACTGTTGGTGAAGATTATATATGTAATGGGAATGAAATACAAGATTTAGATGGTATTTCTGATGAAATTGGTTGGGATTTAATTACTGATGTTAGATTAAATCACTTAGTACATAGTTTTGATGAAATTACAACTACTTGGAGATACAAAGGTAAAGATGTTGTTGAGCATGTTTATAAACCAATTGTTTCATTACAAAACAAAGAAGATATTGCAAGATGGTTGCATAAGCATGACATAAAAGATTATAAAATATCAGATGATAATTCAGTTTCAGTAAATGGAAGAGTTAAATTAAATGATAGATTAGCAAACCTTTCAAGACTTCCATTGAAATTTAATGAAATAAATGGTGATTTTGATATAAGTGATAATGAATTAACTTCCTTAGAAGGATGCCCAAGTATTATAAAAGGTGATTTTTTAGCTTTTAAAAATGAAATTTATTCTTTAAAAGGTGGACCTAAAGAAGTTCATGGAAATTATGTTATTTTAAAAAATAATATTACAAATTTAAAATATGCACCAACAATTGTTAAAGATGATTTTATCTGTTCTCATAATCCAATAGATAGTTTAGAAGGATTAAATTTAGTTCAAGGTTCAATCTTCACTAATGTTTCACTTCCTGATTTAAAGTCACAAAAATTTGTTTATAATAAAATAACAACTTATAAATATTCTGGTGATTTGGTATGTGAATATTTAGATAGAATATATGTAACATTAACAGATGAAGAGAAGATTTTTGAAAATACAAGAAAAAAACTTCATAATGGAATCACAAGATTAATCAATACAAATGGATTAAAAAAAGAGATGGTAACAGATACTTTGCTTAAAAATTTAACAAAATATAATTTAAATGATTTAAGAGAAAAAGTGCTTTGTATCCGAAATCCAAGTGATACTGAAAAAGAAAAAGAACTATCAGAAAAAGAACTTTTAAAGTTAGCTTTTGATCAAGAGCTTTAATCGTTTTACTTTCGGTTTAGTTTACTTTAGTTAAAATCGCGAATTACTAAAACAACAAGTAGGGAAAATATATGGTTCAAACAGTCAATTTAAAAAAATCATTTGGTGCAAGAGTTTTATTTCAAGAAATAAATCTGAAACTAGATGCTGGTAAAAGATATGGGTTAATTGGTGCTAATGGTGCTGGAAAAACTACATTCTTGAAAATTTTATCTGGAGAAGAAGAAGCAACAGAAGGTGAAGTACAAGTTCAAAATGGTAAAAAAGTTGGAACTTTAAGTCAAAATCAATTTGCTTATGAAACATATAGTTTATTTGATACAGTTTTACTTGGAAATAGAAGATTATATGATGCTATTAAAGAAAAAGAAAAACTTTATATGGAAGAGTATACTGATGAAATTGGTGAAAAGCTAGGTGAACTAGAAATCATATGTTGTGAAGAAGACCCAACATATGAATATGATGTTAAAATTACTAAAATATTAGAAGAATTAGGTTTCCCTGCATCAACTCACAATGATTTAATGTCAACTCTTACTGGTGGAAATAAATTTAAAGTTTTACTAGCTCAAGTTTTATATCCAAAACCAGATGTGTTATTTTTAGATGAGCCCACAAATAACCTTGATATAGAAACAATTGGTTGGTTAGAAAATCAATTGCAACACCATGATGGTACAATGGTAGTTATTTCACATGATAGACACTTCTTAAATGCAGTATGTACTCATATCTTAGATGTGGATTATAAACAAATTAGAGAGTTTAGTGGTACTTATGATGATTGGTATATTGCTTCAACTTTAATGGCTAAACAACAACAAGCTGATGTAAACAAAAAACTTAAAGAAAAAGACGAGTTAGAAAAATTTATTGCTAGATTTAGTGCAAATGCATCAAAAGCTAGACAAGCAACATCAAGACAAAAACAACTTGATAAATTAGATGTTGGTTCTATTCAAGTCTCAAGTAGAAGAGACCCTTCTATTATTTTTAGACAAAAAAGAGAAGTGGGTAAAGAATTACTTACTGTTAAAAATATCTCTAAATCATATGATGGTGAACAAGTTTTAAATGATATCTCTTTTACTGTTGAAAAAGGTGATAAGATTGCACTTATTGGACCAAATGGTATTGGTAAAACAACTTTATGTGAAATCATGATGGAAAAAGTAAAACCAGATAGTGGTGAAGTTTTTTGGGGTGCTACAATTCAAAATGGATACTTTCCTCAAAATGCAACAGATATTATCAAAGGTGAAATGACATTATACGATTGGTTACGAGATTTTGATAGGGATGCAGATATCTCTGAAATAAGAAATTGTCTTGGTAGAATGTTATTTAATGGTCAAGAACAAGAGAAAAAAGTTAGTGCTTGTAGTGGTGGAGAAAAACATAGAATGTGGCTTTCTAAAATCATGCTAGAACAACCAAACTTTATGATATTAGATGAACCAACAAACCATTTAGACCTTGAAGCAATTATTGCATTAGGTGAAGGACTTTTAGAATATCCAGGTTCTGTAATTTGTGTATCACACGATAGGGAATTACTTGATGCTTATGCAAATAGAATTATTGCCATTCAAAATGATGGTTCTATTGTAGATTTTAAAGGTACTTACGAAGAGTATATTGAATCAAAAGAAGCCTAAGCTTCTTTTGTAAAAAAACTAATAAATAGTCTTTAATGCATGTTTTGAAGACATTCTTTGCTCTCTTCTTTTGATAGCATCGTTATATCTTCTTTTTTCATCTTCAGTTACTGGTTCTAATTTTGGAACTGGTAATGGCTCCCAATTTTCATTAACTGCTACCATTGTAAAATAACAAACATTTGTGTTTTTTATTGTATGGTCTTTTATATCTTCAGAAATGACTTTTATACCAATTTCCATTGAAGTTCTTCCAACATAATTTACTGATGCATGAAATGTAACTAGAGAACCAATTTTAATAGGGTCTTTAAATAAAACCATATCAACAGAAAGTGTTACAGCATATCCTCCTGAATATCTTGCAGCACATGCATATGCTACATGATCTAACATTTTTAAAATTTCTCCGCCATGTACATTTTTACCACTAAAATTTGCTTTATCTGGTGTCATCAACATCGTCATTGTAAGAGATTTTTCACCTTTTACTGTATTGCTCATATATAACCTTTGTAAAATATCTTTTAATTATAGACTAAATATATATAAATACATTATAAAAACTTATTTTAAAGGAGTGCAAAATTTGAAATTTATTAAAAAGTAACACTTGATAAATATTTTAAATCATTGCATTCATTTCATCTTCATTTATAGTTTTAACATTGAGTTCAACTGCTTTATCATATTTACTTCCAGCTTCTTCCCCATATATTACATAATCTGTCTTTTTAGATACACTAGAGCTAACTTTTGCTCCTAAAGTTTCAAGTTGTTTTTTTATCTCACCACGACTTACACTCATAGTTCCAGTTATTACTACAGTTTTGCCTTTAAAAGCATTTTCACTTACTTCTACTTTTTCTTCAACTGTTGGGTTTATAGTATCTATTAATTTTGTGACAAGTTCTTCATTTACTCTCATAAATTCAACAAATGAGTTTGCCATTTGTTCACCTATACCATCAAGAGCTACAAGAGAATCAAAATCTATTTTTAGTACATCAAGTCCAAACTCTAGACATATTTGTTTAGAGGCTACTTCTCCAATATGTTCAATTCCAAGTGCATTTATAACTCTATGAAGTGAACTGTTTTTTGTATTTGTTATTGCATTTAAAAGGTTATTTATCTTTTTGGCTTTAAATCCTTCAAGATTTTCTAAATCTTCATATTTAAGTGAATATAAGTCAAGTATGTCATATATCTTTTTTTCTCTTACTAAAGTCTCAACTATTTTATTTCCAAGTCCATCTATATTCATACAATTCTTACTTGCAAAATAGATTATTGAGTTTACAATAATTGAAGGGCAATCAAGATTTTGACACTTTATTAGTGTACCTTCATCTAAAAGTTCACTTTGACACTTTGGACATAAAGTAGGGCGACTTATCTGCTCTTGTGTTCCATCTCTTCTATCTGTAAAGACTTTTGTTATTTTAGGAATAATATCACCACTTTTTATAATAATAACTTGGTCATTTATTCTTAAATCAAGTCTTGCTATTTCATCATAGTTGTGTAAACTAGCTCTCTCAACAGTTGAACCATCTATAAGTGTAGGTTCAACAACTGCTACAGGAGTTATAACACCTGTTCTTCCAACTTGTTGGATGATATCTTTAATTGTAGTTGTTTTTTCGACAGCTGGAAACTTATATGCACAAGACCATCTAGGAAATTTTACTGTATATCCTAACTCCTCTTGTGTTTCTATATCATTGATCTTTATTACCATTCCATCAAGCATCATTTCAATACTATTTCTTGAAGCAATTATTTTATGATATAACTCTTCTATACCTTTGACTGTTGTAGTTTTTGTAGTCATTGGAGGATGAACAAATCCAAGGGAATAAATATATTCCATCATATCTGAGTATTTAGTAAAGTCTAAAGAGTTTTGTCCTACTCCCCAAACATTAAAAAATAGTTTTCTCTTTGCTGTAATACTTGGATCTAATTGCCTTAAACTCCCAGCTGCTGCATTTCTAGGGTTTGCAAATAGTTGTTCACCATTTTTTGCTCGCTCTTCATTAATCTTTTCAAAATCAGCTTTTTTGATAACTATTTCACCTCTTATTTCTATAAGAGATTGTTCTTTTATTTGTAGGGGAATAGAGTGTATTGTTTTTACATTATTCGTAACATCTTCTCCAATACTTCCATCACCTCTTGTTATTGCTTGTTTTAATACCCCGTTTTCATAGATTAAGTTTAAACTTGCCCCATCAAATTTTGGTTCACAATAAAACTCTAGATTTGTATTTACTTTATGTGCTCTTTTTATCCAATCTTCTAATTCAATTGTATTAAAAACATCTTCTTGTGACCACATACGTGAGAGGTGAGAAGCTTTTTCAAAGCCTTCTAAAACAAAACCACCAACTCTTTTATTTGGTGAGTTTGGATGGGAAAGAGTAGGGTTTTCTTGCTCATATGCTAAACACTCTCTTGATAATTTATCATACTCTTCATCACTAGCTTGGGGATTATCATCAACATAATAGGCTTTTGCCCACGATATTAAAATATTTATTTTTTCATTGTATTCGTTTTGTGTCATTATTCTCTTCTTAAATTTTTTGTAAAATATCAACCCTGAAAGGTTTTTTAAATGTTATTGGATTATTTTTTTGTGCATATTGATTAAATTTCTTTTCAACTTCTTTTTCAAGTTCTTTTGTGATATTGTAATTGTTAAAGGTTGCACTCATATGTCTTGATTTAAACTCTTCAAAATCTCTGTATGTATCCAATGAATAGAAAAATATCTCTTGGAATAGTTTAAATTCTTCATTTTCTACAGCTTTTTTTATTGCATTAAAAGCTTCACTTCGAACAAGTTCTTCATTATGAAACATTGCAATCATGTCACTTAATTCACCTGTAAAAAGAGGTTCAGATATATAAGCTAAACCATTTGGTTTTAGTACTCTTTTTATTTCACTTAGAGCTTTTGGCATAAGATTTATAGGTACATGGTGAAAAGATTTAAACATAAAAACCATATCCACACTTTCCTCTTCCAAATGAATATCCTCTGCACCACAGAGTTTAAATTCTATATTTTCATAAGATTTTTGAAGATTTTTTTGATGTTGTATTTTATCTACTTCACAAGCGATAATTTTCCTATCAAATCCATTTGTAGCAATATCAATAGTCTTTGATGCCTTGCCACAGCCTAATTCTAGTATTGTTTTATTGTTTAAATTCAGAGTTTCAATAAGATAATCTTCATTTAACTCTTGTTGTATATTTGATTGAATTAATTCCATAAGAAATTATATCATTTTAAACTAATATTTTTTTTGATATAATTCTGCACTATGGAGAAAATATGAGTTATTTAGATATTTGTATACTGGGTTGGAACTTAAATGCTTTAATGTTTGTCATTAATTTATTTCTTGCTATAAAAGTAATAAAAGCAACAGATGTTGAAGTAATACAAGAACAAACTAGATTATTAGAAGAATTAAAATTTGAATTTGATAAATATTACCCAAATCGAAAAGTTGAAGTGAGTATTTCATATATTGTTCCATTTACTGCATTTTTTAGAATGACTTTAAGAATTTTAGAAATGTTCTTCTTTTTCACAAGAAATAAAAATACTACAATGTATGATTTTATGGTTTATAAATATTCTTATGACATCCAAAAAGCTAAATCAAAATAATATTTAGCTATTATCTCATTCTTTAAAATGGTCGCATAGCTCAGTTGGTAGAGCACCACCTTGACATGGTGGTGGTCGTAGGTTCAAGTCCTATTGTGGCCACCATACAAATTAGTTATAAAATTTCTTAAAAGTCTTTTTTGCAAGTTTTATGACAGTCTTTCGTGCTATAATTTAATAATATATTTTCTTAAAGGATTTTTTATGATTTACAAAAAAATGTTTTTTCCTATTGGTGGTGGTGAAGAGTTAAAAGAGAGATTATTTGCAGCTTTATTAATTGCAAAGTATTTTGATGCAAATTTAGAAATTTTAAAATGTTTACATGATAGCGGTAAAAAAATGTATAAAAATTTGGGGATTTCTAGTCATATAATGAAAGAAATTGATGATGTAATTGCTCTAAAAGCAAAAGAAGAATCAATTGAATTTGAAAAATCTTTAAAAGAAATTGGAAAAATTGTTGGAATGGACGTTTCAACTACTCCAATTCCAAATAAAGTTCATGCTCTTTTAACTGTAAAAGAGGGAAATAGAAGCCTTTTAGTTGAAGAAGAATCTAAATTTTGTGATATAGTAATTGCTGCTGCTCCTCCATCTGGAATAGCAACTGCTACTTTTGAAACATCAGTTTTAAAAAGTGGAAAACCTGTTCTTATGTTTCCAAGAAAAATGAAAACTTTTAACACTAAATCAATACTTATTGGATGGAATAATACAGTTGAATCATCTCGAGCTATTACTTCATCTATAGAATTACTAAAACAAGCCCAAAGAGTACAAATAGTATCTTCGGATGAATATAGTGGTGATATGGTAAAAATTAATCAATTAATTGAGTATTTAAAATTTCATGGGATTGATGCTAGTTATAAAATTGTAGAAACAACAAGAATACCTGGGCAAGCGTTATTAAATGCTGCACTTGATGGAAACTTTGACTTAATAGTTGCAGGTGCTTATGGTCATAAAGGATTGAGAGAACTTATGTTTGGTGGTGCTACTAGATATTTATTAGAACATTCTACTTTACCAGTATTTATGTCTCACTAGATTAGTGTAAAATATTGCTATGAAGATATTATTACTTGAAGATAATAAAACATTAGCAAAAGGAATATTTAATAAATTAGTGCAACATGGTTATGTAGTAGACCTCTTCTATGATGGAGAAGAGGGTCTATACTCTTTAAATACTTCTACTTATGATCTTCTTATTTTAGACTTAGGGTTACCAAGTTTAGATGGAATTGATATTATAAAAGACTTAAGAAACTCTCAAAAAAATATTCCCATCTTAATCATTTCCGCTAGAGATAAACTTGACCAACGAATATTAGGATTAGATAGTGGAGCAGATGATTATTTGTGTAAGCCTTTTGAACTTGATGAAGTTATCGCTAGAGTTCAAGCATTATTAAGACGAAGTAAAAATCAAATCTCTAAGTTGATTAAGTATAAAGATTTAGAATATAATTCTTTATCAAAAACTTTAACTAAAGATGATATTGTTATAGAATTAAGTAAAAGAGAGATAAATATCTTTGAACATATGTTATTAAATTTAAATAATGTAGTTAGCAAAGAAAATATTGTAGAACATATTACATCTTTTGATGATGATTTTAACCCAACCGCTGTTGAAACTTATGTTTCCAGACTAAGAAAAAAGCTAAGTAATTCTATTAATTTAAAAACAGTTAGAGGCTTAGGGTATATACTTAATTCATAATGGCTAAAAATACACAATCTATTAGTTATCGTTTAGTCATTTGGCTAACCATTCCTTTAATTATATTTTCTATTTTATTATTTTCTGTTATATATTTTTTTGTAAATGAAAAAGTAAATAAATTTTATGATAATAATCTATATGCAACTGGTAAAAGTATGGAAGATAGTATTGGTATTAGAAATGGACATTTACTTGTTGACTTACCTTACTTTGCCATTGATTTATTATCTTCTAATAATGAAGGTTCAGTTTTTTACTCTATAGTAGATGAAAATAATAAATTGCTTGTTGGATATAAAGGTTTAGTTAATAAAAAAGTCTTAGAAAAAAAAGATAAAGTTTTTTATAATACATCATTTGCAGCTGCACAATTGAGAGCTGTATCTTTTAATGTATCTATTAATAATTTTGGTAAAAAACATAAAGCAATAATAACTGTTGCAGAAACTCTAGAAGGAAGAATTTCTGCAATTAATGATATTTTAATAGTATTACTTGTTTTAATTGGTGTAGTTATTATTTCTACACTAATCATATCTTTAATTGCAGTTAGAAAAGGACTTAGACCTTTATATAATTTACAAAAAATAATAAAAAAACGAGATTTAAAAGATTTATCTCCTATAAGTTTTAATGCACCAAAAGAAATTGAAGAAGTATTAAATAGTATTAATATTTTATTAGAAAGAAGTAGAGACAATATTAAGTACATAGAACACTTCAATTCAGATGTTTCTCATCAATTAAGAACTCCTTTAGCAGAATTAAAAGTTAAAATAGAAGTGTTATATAAAAAAGATGAAAAAGAATATATTACTTTCATGAAAATTATTGATTCTATGAGTCATATTACGGAACAACTTCTTTTATATGCTAAAACAAATCCAAATTCAATAAATATTAATAGATTTAAAAAAATAAATTTAACTCAAATGTGTAAGGATTATTGTCTTAAAACTGCGCCAAGAGTCTATGCAAAAGGTTTTGAATTTGCATATGAGAGTTTTGATAAAGATGTATTTATTAATGCTGATTCAATTTTACTAGAAAGTATGTTAGATAACATTATTAATAATGCCTTATATTATGCAGTTGATGAAAAAAATAATCCAATGGGAACTATAAGTGTAAATATAAAAAGACATAATAATACTATTTGGTTAAATGTAAAAGATGAGGGTTATGGTTTAAATACTAAAGATTTAAATCATATTTTTGATAGATTTTATAGAGTGGATTCAAATAAAAAAGGTAATGGATTAGGACTGAGCATTGTTAAACAAATTGCACAGTTACATAATGCAACTGTACAAGCTTCAAATGATGAAGGTTTGGTTATTTCTATAGTTTTCCCTATATAATTATTCTTTTACTAAATATGAATAAGATTTGAAAATATCATATGATTCTTGAATCAAATGATTTGATTCTTCTGGTCCTGTCCAAGTATAGCCAATGTCATTTGATTTTAAGAACTTTTGAACATCTTTTCTAGCTAAAGTTCTTTTTATTGCATTAGTCAATTTCTCATATCTCTCTGGATATTTTTCTTTAAATTCTTTTCTAACTGCAAAACCTCTTGTAGAACCAGTGAATACTGGAATTTGAAAGCCTAAAGGTTCAAGTGCTTCATTTAGTGTTGGAGCATCCCATTGTTTTACTCTCTTATCTTTTACGATTGCTAAAGGTTTTATAAATTCTTTAATATTTTCACTTCCTTGCGCCGAAATTGCTATTAAGTCAACTTGTCCACCAGCAACTGCTGTTCTAGCTTTTCCACCACTACTGTATGTAACAAGATTTAAATTTTCTTGAGGAATGTTATATTTTTCTAACAATAATTTTAAAATTAAATGTCCACCAGAACCTTGAACCACAGTAGCTTTTACTGTTTTTGGGTGTTCTTTAATTGCATTTAAAACTTCTACCATATTATTATATTTTGAATCTTTATTAACAGCAAATAATTCAAAATCAAGCCATTGTAAATTGATAAAATCAAAATCACTTATTTTATATTTAGCACCACCTGTTAAAATTGTATTAGCTAAATAAGGTGAAAAAGTTGAAGTAAATACCGTATAACCATCTGCAGGTCTATTTAATATATAATTTGCAGCAATTTGTGTACCCGCACCTTTTTTATTGATAACTTTTATGATACCACCTAACTCATCAGATAAAAATGTTGACATAGATCTAGCCATCCTATCCGCACTTCCCCCAATACCAAATCCAACTACTAAGTTTACTGGTTTAGATGGATATTCATTTGCTTGTAAACTTGTAGAAAATAAGTTTAGTCCGAATATTAAGATTATAGAAGATTTAATTACTGATTTTAGTATGATTTTATACATATAAGCCCTTTATTATTAGCAGCAAAAATTTTAACACACAAAGCTGTCATGAAACTTGCATATAAGGATAGTGTAATGAAAATAAAAAAGTAGAGGATTTTACACAGTTACATAATGTAACTATGTAAAATAATTGTATTGTTTATTTTTATTTGGCTTTCTTGGTTAATTTTTCAATTAATGAAGAACCAAATAAAGAGAAAATTAATAAAACTATAATAGCAATAGTAATTGGTCTTTGGAAAATATATGAAAAATCACCACCTGATATCTGTAAGGTTTGAACTAGTGAACCTTCTGCCATTTTTCCTAATAACATACCAATAACTGCTGCTGGTACAGAGAAATTATATCTTCTAAAAACCCAACCAAGCAGTGCAAATACTAAAACAGTAGCAGGACCGGACATATTTCCTGTCAATCCAAATGCCCCAGCTGTTGCTAAAATTAAAACAGATGGTACAAGATATGTCATCTTGACTTTAATGATTGATGCTAATATAGGTATTAATAAAAGTCCTAATATTATTAATAAAAATGCTTGTGCAAAGTTTGCAAATATAATTGCATATACAACATCCATTTGTTCTCTAATAAATTGTGGACCACCTGTAATATTATGCATAGCAAAGGCAGCTAACATAACAGCCGTTGCACCACCACCTGGAATACCAAGAGCTAAAAGTGTAGCCATAGAACCAGCTTCAGATGTGCTATTTGCAGATTCTGAAGCAATAACACCTTTTGGATTTCCTTTTCCATAACTATCTGGATCTTTATCTCTTCTTTTAGTTTCTATATAAGATAAAAGATTTGATACTGATGAACCAACACCTGGAACTGCACCGATAATTACACCAATTAAACTTCCTCTTATCAAAATAACAGGATAAGAAAATGCTTTTTTAAAGCCTTTTACTATGTATGAAATTCTTACTCTTCTTTGGCTTTCATCTTCAACTAAAAATTCAGATTTAACAAGTTTAAATAATTCAGAAGCTGCAAACATCCCCATCATTGCTGGAATAACAGGAATACCATCTGCTAAGATTTCTAAGCCCATTGTTCCTCTTAAAATACCATTATCACTAAATCCTATAGTACCAACTAATAAACCTACAAGTCCTGCAATAAGACCTTTTACAACATGTTTCCCTGTTAAACTGGCAATTAAAGTAAGACCCCACAAAATAACAATAAACATTTCAGAAGGACCTAATTTTAAAACAAAAAGAGACATTGGTTTTATTAAAAAGAAAAGTAAAACATATCCAAGTAATACACCAAAAGTAGAAGACCCAAGTGCTAGACCTAAAGCTTCATTATGTTCACCTTTTCTTGCCATTGGATAACCATCAAAAGATGTAGCAATAGCTGAGGAAGTTCCCGGTATATTCATCAATATAGCAGGAACACCAGCTCCAAACCCACTACCTGTAAATATTGCAGTTAAAAATAACATTGCTTGTAAAAAATCCATATACATTGTCATTGGCAAAAATATCGCCATTGCCATTGATGTTTGTAATCCAGGTGTTGCTCCAAAAAACAATCCAATGATAATACCAGGTATTACAACTAACCAGTATTGAGGTTCTGAAAAGAGTAGGGCAACTGCTTGTTGCGCTGAATCTAAATTAACTATATCCATTTTTCTTCCTAATAATCAGTTGGCAAAAATGTCATAGGCATTGGATAAGGAAGCATCATTGAAAAAAAGTATGCAATAACAAAACCATAAACCAAACTATAACCAATTACCCATGGTAATCTTTTCTCACCATGTATATATAAAGATACGGCTAAAAATAAAACTGTTCCAAGGTCAAAACCTAAGTATTCTAAAGTAAAAACATATATAGCAAATAGAACCATTATTGGAAGTACAGTAATAAAATCATCTTTTTTTTCTAAATCTTCCTTTTGAGTAAAAAACTCAAAAATGCATAAGCAAAGTGTAATAGCAGCAATAGGAAGAATAAGAATCATATTTTCTAAGCTACTAGATGCATTATGTGCATTTAATGCATACCATAGTACAAATGCAGCTAAGCATAGGATTACTATGCTATTAGCTATTTTTTCTTTTGATAAAGCCATCTCTTAACCTAGTCGTTCAATAAGTAACCGTATTGTTTAAAGAATTGATACGATTCATCTATTAATTTATTTGATTCTTCTGGTCCAGTCCAATCATAACCAATTTGATTTGATTTTAAGAATTTTTGAACATCTTTATTATCCAAAGTTCTTTTTATTGCATCAGTTAATTCTGTATATCTTTTTGGATATTTTTCCTTAAACTCTTTTTTAACAGCAAATCCTCTCATCGAACCACTAAATACTGGAACCTGGAATCCTAAAGGTTTAACCGCTTCATTTAATGTTGGAACATCCCATTGTTTTATTCTTTCATTTTTTAATATTGCAAGTGGCTTAATAAATTCTCTAATATTTTCACTTCCTTCTGCTGAAATTGCTATTAAGTCAACTTGTCCACCAGCAACTGCTGTTCTAGCTTTTCCACCACTACTGTATGTAACAAGATTTAAATTTTCTTGAGGAATGTTATATTTTTCTAACAATAATTTTAAAATTAAATGTCCACCAGAACCTTGAACCACAGCAGCTTTTACTGTTTTTGGGTGTTCTTTAATTGCATTTAAAACTTCTACCATATTATTGTATTTTGAATTTTTATTAACAGCAAATAATTCATAATCAAACCATTGAATATTAATAAAGTCAAAATCAGTCATTTTGTATTTAGCACCACCTGTTAAAATTGTATTAGCTAAATAAGGTGAAAAAGTTGAAGCAAATACCGTATAACCATCTGCAGGTCTATTTAATATATAATTTGCAGCAATTTGTGTACCCGCACCTTTTTTATTGATAACTTTTATGATACCACCTAACTCATCAGATAAAAATGTTGACATAGATCTAGCCATCCTATCCGCACTTCCCCCAATACCAAATCCAACTACTAAGTTTACTGGCTTAGATGGATATTCTTTTGCTTGTGAGCTTGTAGTTAAAAGCCCTAATCCTAATACTGAAATTGCAGCAATTTTTATTGCTGACTTCATAATACTTGTATACATGATTACTCCTTGTTTATTTATTTGAGCATCTTAACATACAAAGCTGTCATGAAACTTGCAATAAATACCAACTAGGATTAAGTAATTTGCCTGTATAATCATACTCTTAATTAATTTAACTACTGCTATCAGGATGATAATGTTTTATAAAAACGAAAAAAAATTAATAGATACAATCAAATATGCTCCAATAATTTTAATTATAATTTTATTTTTAATTACTACTTATTTTGTGGAAAAATCAAATACAAAACAATTTAATGATGAAACTAAAAGAATAACAAAATTTTATAGGGATTATAATAATAATGAAATTAAACAGATTGTACATAAAGTCAATGAGTACATTAAAACAGAAGATAAAAATGCTTTAGATAATTTAAAAAAATCTTTAAAACTACAAGTTTATGATGCTTATACAATAGCAACAAAAATTTATTCAGATAATAAAAATAGAAGAACAAAAAAAGAGATTCTTGAGTTAATAAAAATTACTCTAAAAAGTATAGGGAAAGGTCAATATTTTATTATTAAAGGAGAACATTTTTTACTACAAGCTTCAAATGAAAAAATAAAAGATACTCAAAGTCTTAAAATGATTTTAAACTCCATAAATGACAATAAAGAAGGAATTATTACTTATTCTAATTATAAAAATTCTAAAGAAACACCTTCTGAAAAAATAAGTTTTTATAAAAAATTTGAACCCTTGAATATCTATATTGGAAAAGGAGAGTACTTAGACACTTTTGAAAATAATTTAAAAAAAGAGATTATTAAATCTATACAAAATCATAATTTAAATATTAAAAAGTACATCTTTATAATAAATTCAAATGGTATTATTTTAGCGAGTAATGACGAAAAAAGAGTTGGAAAACAAGTTAATCTGGATTTAGCATTGAAATTAAAAGACATGTTTAATAAAGATGAAGGACTATTTAATTATGAAAAATATAACGAAGGAGAATCTTTTAAAAAAACTTCATTTATAAAAATATCTAAAAAATGGAATTGGATATTAGGAAGTGGATATGGAGATGATGAATTAAATAATTTAATTGAAGATGCAAATAAACAGTTACAAATAATGAATAAAAATAACTACTACAATATTTTATATTTTGGTATTTTTATTACAACTCTTTTATTAATTATTTCAATTTTTATTAGTAAATATATAGAAGACATTTTATTAAACTACAAATTAAAAATAAAAGATGAAGAAAAAGAGTTTAGAAATTTATTTGAAAATAGTAATATAGGTTTAGCAATAAGTAGTAGCACAGGTAAACTCTTAAATGTAAATTCAAAATTCTCAGAAATCTTAGGCTACAACTCTTCAGAAGAGATTGATAATAGATTCTGGCACGAATTGTCAAATATAAAGCAAGACGATAAAGAATTATATTTTTATAATAAGCTTTTAGAAGAAAAAATATCTAATTATAGTCTTGAAAAAGTTTTCACAAATAAAGCTGATGAACGAAAAATAGATATCTTGATTAATGCAAACTTATTTAAAGAAAACAATAAAATAAAATATATTTTATTTTCAATTACTGATATTACAGAAATAAAAGAAAAAGATAATTTGCTTTTTCAACAATCAAAAATGGCTTCAATGGGAGAAATGATAGCAAATATTGCACATCAATGGAGACAGCCTTTAAGTATGATTAGTACATTATCTTCTGGTCTTAAACTTCAAAAAGAACTTGATAACCTAAGTGATAGTTATTTTAACGATTCATTAGAATCAATTACAAAATCAACACAATATTTATCTCAAACAATTGATTATTTTAAAGATTTTTTTAAACCGAGTGAAAATAAGTCTAAATTTTACATAAAAGAAGTTGTGGATAAGACTTTAGTTCTTTTATCAGCAGAATTAAAAAATAAAGATATTGAAATTCTTCAAGATATTGAAGATGTTGAATTAACATCATATGAAAATGATATAATTCAATTATTTATTAATATAATTAATAATGCTAAAGATGCCTTTGAAAGTTCATCTGTTAAAAATAAAATCATAAGTTTAAGCACAACTTTTAATAAAGAAGAAAATATTCTTATAATTTGTATAAAAGATAGTGCAGGGGGAATTAATAGTAATATTATTGATAAAATATTTGAACCTTATTTTACAACAAAACATAGAAATATGGGTACGGGAATTGGATTATATATGGTTAGTCAAATTATAAACAAGCATTTAAAAGGTTTTATTGAGGTAAAAAATGTTAATTTTACACATCAAAATCTAGAATTAATTGGGGCAGAATTTATAATTACTATTCCTACAAATATTAAATAAGAGGACAAAATGTTATATATTGAAAAAAGTGAAAAAAGTGTACAAGAAGTAGTAGATAAAATACAAGAAATATGTTCAAATTATAAATTTGGAGTTCAACATATTCATAAATTAAAAGAGACTTTGATTTCAAAAGGAATAGATTTTAAGAATGATTGTCAAGTATTAGATGTATGTAATCCTAATGTTGCAAATGAGTTTTTAACTGCAGATATGAGTCTGAGTTCAATAATGCCTTGTAAAATTTCAATCTATAAAGAAGATGGACAAACTATAATTGCATTAAACTCTATTGTTCAATTAGTAGATGATATAAATCCAGATTTAATTGATCTAGCACAAAGTACTCAAAAAACTATTTTAGAACTTATTAAAGAGGCTAAATAACCTCTTTATTGCATTGTTTTATATAATGCTTCATATTTAGTAATTTCACCTTGAGGAGGCTTTCTTCTACATGACATAAAACACTGTTCTCCTTTTTCATTTTTATAGGGATAAATAGTGGCACAAACCCAATAAAATCCTCCAGATTTTGTTTTATTTTTAACAAAACCTTGCCAAACTTTATTATTTTTTACTGTTTCCCATAGGTCTTTAAATGCTGCTTTTGGCATATCATCATGTCGTATTATATTATGTGGTTTTCCAATTAAATCATTAAGTTCATACTCTGCAATACTACAAAACTCTTCATTTGCAAAAATAATGTTTCCTTTAGAGTCTGTTTCACTTACTAAAAAAGCATTATCTTTTAATACAGTTTCTTTATTTAAACCCATAATTAATCCCTTTTCTTAAATAAATTATCACAATGTATTTCTTTCATCTTATCCATTAATGTAAATACATCTTTCATAGATTCTTCTAAATTTTGTGCTACTGAAATGATTTGACCATTTTTATAATTTCCAGCATATAAATCAGCAGAATCTTGAACCATAACATGAACTTTTTTATGTTCTTCATATAAAGTTTGCCACTCTTTAGATTTTGCTAGTTGTGTCTCTTTTGTTGAATTCAACCATTTACCTAAATCACATTCATTATGATTTTTAACAATTATTCTCTCTCCACCAGAAATGCATTGGCTAAATGCATCATTTTTAAATGAAACATGATCAGTCTTGAGTTTATTTAGTTTAAATACAAAAGCTGTATCACAGACTCTTCTTTTTGCATTTGTATCAAAAGTTGTTGAATCAACTGCTTCTTGTAACTGTTTTGATAAAGATTTTGTATTAGCAGCCATTTCATTGATTTGATTAGCTAAAGATGCATTTTTTTGTGTTGCTTGATCAAGTGCATTAACCGTGTCATTTATTTGAATCATTGCAGACTCTTGCTCTTTTGTTGAAGTTGCTACTTCGTTAATTATTTTTTCAGATTGTGCAATATTTTCATTAAGATCTTTAAAACCAGTTATCATTTTAGAGGCAACTTCTTTACCTTCTTTTGATTTTGCATTAGCGCTTTCAACTAATCTTTTAATTTCATTTGCCGCTTCTGCACTTCTTGTTGCTAAATTTCGCACTTCTGCTGCAACAACAGCAAATCCTTTTCCAGCTTCACCAGCAGTTGCTGCTTCAACTGCTGCATTTAGACTCAAAATATTTGTTTGAAATGCTATTTGGTCAATTATTGTAATTGCTTCATTTATTGTAGTTACTTCTACACTAAGTTCTTCCATAGAATCAGAGGTCTTCTTAGCCAATTCAATACCTGCATTACTAGAATTAGCAACTTTAGCTGAATATTCAAGCATTTTAGAAGTATTTACATTCCCACTTTTTATTGTAGATGTTACCTCTTCAATTGCTGCAGCTGTTTCTTCTAAAGCAGCTGCTTGTTCATTTGAAGATCTACTTAATTCAAATGAAGCACTAGAAAGTTCATCTGCACTAAAGGCTAATCTTTTAGTTGAATTATCTATTATTGAGATAACTTCATTAATAGCTGTTTGTGTAATTTTTGTCCCACCAAATAATGATGAAACAAGACCTGTTATATTAGGAATTTCTGGTATTTTATAAGTATAATTTGCTTTTGATAATTCAATTAAGGAATCAGATAAAATAATCAGATTATTTTTTGTTGTTTCTATCATTCCATTAATTTCATCAATTAAATCATTTAACTCACTAGTTGCACCTTTTATTAATACTTTATCATTAAATAATCCAACATTAACTTTTCCAATAACATCTTTAACATTGTCTATGGCTAGCTTATCTTGGATTATATTTTGTTCAACTTTATTAATATAAAGATTAAAATTATTAGCGATATTGCCAAGTTCATCATTTGTGTGAAGTTCAATTTTTGTAATTTCATTACTATTTGCAAGTTTTTTAACTCCCAAATCAAGTTTTTGAATACTTCTTAATATATTATTAACAACAAAGAATAAATAGATAACAGAACTTATAAAAATAATTGATAGAAATATAGAAACTAATCGAAATGTATTAATTATTTCGATATCTTCCTCAATTGATTTTGTTAAATTATCTTTTTGCAAAGTTACAAGGTTTTCAAGATTTTCTTCAAGTGTTGTTGTAAAAGTATCAACATCTTCCATGTTTTTTTCAACATCAATTGAAAAGTTTATAAATTTAGTAAAAGTTTCTTTATCTTCTTGTGATATTTCATTTGTATTTGAAAAGTTTTTTATTAATATATCTCTATTTTCTACAGCTAATATACCATTTTGAGCCATTTTCTTTAATGAAAATACATAATTATCGAAAACCTTATCTATATTTTTTAAAAAAATATCATTTTTAGCATTTATATTTTTATTACTAATATTTTTTCTAATAAGTCTGTATTTCTTTACAATAATATCTATTTCTTTAAATCCATTTTTGTCACCCATAAGTGAAATATCTGTACTTAATTCTTGTATACTTTTTATTAAAAACTTCATTTCCTTAAATAATGAAGTTAGTTTTGTCCCTTCAATTAAATGTTTATTTGCATTCTCTATTTTTGACAAAGACACAAATAATCCAGCACCATTAAGAATAAGTACAATAGTAAATATCGTAATTAAAATATTAGATTTACTTCTAATTTTCATAAGTCCACCTTTTTTATAAAGTGACATTGTATTAGAAATAATATAAATATTTACATAATTATATTAATAAAAAAAATTTATTTTAAATTAATTTATAATTCGATAACTTCTTTTACAATTTGAAATAGATTATTAATAGAACTAATACTTACTTTTTCATCATATGAGTGTGGATTATAGATATTTGGTCCTATTGATGCAACTTTTAAATGCGGAAACTTCTCTTTAAAAATAGCACACTCTAATCCTGCATGAATAGCTCTAAATTCTGCTTTTTCATTATGTTTTTTATATATTTCATATACTGTTTGGGTAAATTCATTTTTATCTGGCTTCCATGCTGGATATTTACCTTTTGTTTCAACTTCAAAGTTATATTTTTCTAATGTTTCTTTTGTCTCTTTTTTTATAGTATATAATTTATCATTATCCATAGATCTAGCACTTAACTTGACAACTATTTCATTAAGTTGAGTTTTTGCAATTGCTAAGTTAATTGAAGTTTCTACTACATTTAGTTCAGGATTAAACTCTCTTACTCCATTTTCAAAATTATAAATGAAATCAATTATTTCATCACTATATATATTAAAGTGTTCAGGTACATCTTTTACTTCTGTTATGCTCATATTTTCATGGTTTATTAGTGGTGGAGTTTTAGCTGCAATTATTGCTTTTGCATTTGCAGGAATTGAATTAATTCTTTCCCCTCCATTTAAATCTAATAATTTACCACCACATTCTTTAATTGATTTTGCAATTAGTTTTAAGGCATTTGGTATATT
Source organism: Arcobacter siniprincipis (SeqCode) (assembly GCF_048571125.1). Lineage (NCBI taxonomy): Bacteria > Pseudomonadati > Campylobacterota > Epsilonproteobacteria > Campylobacterales > Arcobacteraceae > Arcobacter > Arcobacter siniprincipis (SeqCode). Next base: position 1,702,171 of record NZ_CP182343.1, read on the forward strand.
TTCATGGATATTTACACCACTATGTCCACCTCTTAGTTTTGAAATAGTTATTTCATATATTTTTAACTTATCATTATTGGCAATCAATTTATGAGAAGAGTGTTTAGCTATTATATCAACACCTCCTGCACATCCTATGCAAATTTCTCCTTCTTCTTCTGAATCAATATTTAACATAAAAGGAGATTTGATTTCAAGATTTATATCATTTGCTCCAATTAAACCAATCTCTTCATCAGATGTAAAAAGATACTCTAAATCTTTATTTTCAGCCATAAGTGCTAGCATATAAGAACATCCAATACCATTATCTGCACCTAAAGTTGAATTCTCTGCCTTAAAAAAGCCATTGTCTTCTATTATTTTAGGAATAGTATTATCTATTAAACAAACAATATCATAGTGAGATTGTAAACAAATCTTAGATTTTGAGTTTTTCTTTTTACAAAGGATATTATTAACTTCATCAACAAAACACTCATAATCATATTCTAAAGCGTAATTTTTAACATAATTTATAAATTCATTGTGTGTACCACTGCATCTTGGTATGGTTGTTATTTCTTTAAATATATCTAATACTAAATTCAAAATAGACCTTTATTTTTTTATAATTATATCAAAAAGATTTAAATACATCATTATTATTTTATTTCTTTTTAAGATATAATAATTGTAAACATATAATTTTTAGGAATGACTATGAAACTATCATTAAAAACACTTCTTTTAATTTCTTTTTCTTTTATTATTGTTATATCAATGAGTATTATATCAATGATGTCATATTATTCTACAAAAGCCAATATGGCAGAACAATCATATAAGATAATGCAAAATATATCAGACTTTGCAGTTGATAAATCAAAAACATATATGAATGTTGCAACTGATGCTTCTAATTTGACGAGAAACTTAGAAAATAAACATGTAATAAATATGGATAATGAAAAAAAACTAGTTAGTTATTTCTTTGAACAAATGGCTATAAATCAATATTTTTCAGGACTTTATTACGCTTCTACTGATGGAAATTTTTTGATGCTTTTAAAAGATAAAAATGGATATTTAAAGAAAAAGATTTATTTTAACGATGAACAAAAAAGAGTAGTTACACTTTCCCATAATGATAAAAATATGAATTTAGAAAAAGAAGAAATACTTCCTAATGACAAATATGAACCAAGGCTTAGGGCTTGGTATATAAATGCGATTCAACATAAAAAATCAACTTGGACCGAGCCGTATATTTTTTATACTACAAAAAAAACTGGAATAACAATATCAACACCAATTTATAATAATAAAAATGTACTTTTAGGAGTAATAGGGATTGATATAGAAATAGAAAGTTTATCTACTTTTATTAATAATCTAAAGCTAGGAGATAATGGAAAAGTATTTTTAATAAATAAAGCCTTAAAAATATTATCATTGCCCACAGAAAAAAATAAGATTATTACAATGGATAGTTTAGAAAAAAATAGTATTATAAAACTTGCATATAATGAACTAAAAAAACAAACAGATGTTAAGTCTATAAAAAATAAACTTTTTTTAACACTTAAAAAAGGTGATGATACTTATCAAGCCATGTTTTTACCTTTTAAAATTGGGGAATTACAATGGACGGTTGGTATGTATGTTCTAGAAGATGATTTTTTAGGAATATTAAAAAATAACAATATTTTTAATATTTTATTTATAATAATTATTGGATTTATATCTTTATTTATTAGTCTTAAAATATCAAACTATATTTCAAGTCCAATATTAAAATTAAGAAATATGACTAAAAAAATTGAGGTACTAAATCTAAATCAATCAGATGTTCATCCAAATCCAATAAAAGAAATAAATGAGTTAATTACTTCATTTAATAAGATGAAAATAAATCTAAAAGAGTCATATTTAGATACTTTGTACAGATTAGCTGTAGCCTCTGAATATAAAGATAGTGATACAGCAGAACATATAAATAGAATTGGATTATATTCTGAAACAATAGCTAGAAGGCTTAGATTGTCTGAAGATGAAATATATATATTAAAACATGCTAGTGCCATGCATGATATAGGAAAGCTTGGTATTCCAGATAGAATATTGTTAAAACCAGGGAAATTAGATGAGCAAGAAAGAAAGATAGTTGAAACACATCCTGCAATAGGAGCTGCTATATTGAAGAATCCTACTTCTAATATTATGAAAATGGGAAGAGATATCTCTTTATATCACCATGAAAAATGGGATGGGACTGGTTATCCAAAAGGCTTAAAAGCAGAAGAAATACCATTATTTGCTAGAATTGTATCTATTGTAGATGTTTTTGATGCTTTGATGTCTAAACGATGTTATAAAGAGGCATTTAGTGAAAATAAATCTAAAGATATTATTTTAAAAGGAAAAGGTACATTCTTTGATCCAAAAATTGTAGATGCTTTTGAAGAGTGCTTTGAAGAGTTAGTTAAAATATCAAAAGAAAATTCATAAAAACCTAAGTAAAAACTTAGGCTTTTAGATTTCTATTTCTATATGCAGCTGCAATTGTAACTAATACAAAAGTTGTTACAACATAAACCCACATAGGGATTGGCACAGGATCTCCTGTCGCATATGAATGCATTCCAGATAAATAGAAGTTTACTCCAAAATATGTCATTAAAATCGTACTAAATGCTAAAACAGAAGCAGTTGTTAAAACAAATGGATTATTTAATGATTTAACAAATCTTAAGTGAATAACTATGGCATAAACAACTATTGATACATAAGCCCAAGTCTCTTTTGGATCCCAGCCCCAATATCTTCCCCAAGATTCATTTGCCCAAACTCCACCTAAGAAGTTTCCAATTGTAATTGCACTTAATCCAATGATTAAAGACATTTCATTTATATAAGTTATATGTTTAATTGTCTCATCTAAGTGAGGTCTATTTTTTCTAAATATAAAGAGTATAAGTGTCATAAATCCAATAATAGCACTTAATCCAAAGAAACCATAAGATGCTGTTAAAATTGAAACATGGATTGTTAACCAATATGATTTAAGTACTGGAACCAAATTTGTAATTTGTGGATCTATGCTTGTTAAGTGAGCTGTAAACATAAATATAGCAGCCACTATAACTGAGGCACTTAAAGCAAGTAATGATTTTCTAAAGAAAACTACACCTGCAAAAACACCAGACCATGATATATAAAGTAAAGATTCATATGTATTTGACCAAGGAGCATGCCCAGCAATTAACCATCTAAATCCCATTCCAAAAGTGTGAGTTGCAAATAATATTGCTAAAACAATAAATGCCACTAATGTAGTTTTCTTAGGTTTTATTTTAGGGTTAAATACAACAATAAATGATGTAATTAACATAATAAATCCTACAAATAAATAAGCTAGTGTTAGTTTTGGAAATATATCAATTTTATTAAATAATATTTCATTAGAGATTTCTCTTTCACTAGGAATAATTTTCTCACCAACTTTTCTTTGATAAGAGTTAATAAAATCTAAATATTTTCCTGCATTCTCCCAATCTTCAATAATTATTGTATTAATAAATCCTCTAACCATCGTTTCAACAGCTTTTTGAGCTCTTCCTTGAAAAGTTTGCATTGCATCTACTGGATTAAGCCATTTTGTTGACTTATTATCATCAGGGTTAGGGAACATGTTAAATAAGTTTGCATTATAAGTCATATAAGCGATATTTAATCTTTCATCAACTCTAATTACATCTTTTTCATATGTACCTCTATCAGAAGGTTTTGTTGTAATTGCTTTATTTATTTCGTTAGCTAAAATATATTTTCCATCTTTGAAAACTTCCGAAAATGCAATATATTTTCGTGAATTATCAATTCCTAAGAATTTTTTTAATCTTGGAGTAGTGATTTTTATCATTTTCACATCTCTCCAGATTTCTGGTCGAGAAATCATTCCTAGAACTATTTGATCAGCATTTAGATCAAACATACTTGTTTTTCCTGATAATTTTAAAAGTATTTCTCTATCTAATGTATCAATAGGTTTCATTCTTCCTGCATTACTTTGAACAGTGAGTAATCCAAATTTATTTGCCACAGAAGATGAATCTTTTTTAAGCATATTTATATATTCTTCAGGATTTTTGTACTCTTTTATTACTACTTGATGTTGAGATTGAGATGTTTGTTCTTCTTGTGTTTGTTGTTCTGCTGCATGTAGATTACAGGCCGTAAAAGACAAACTTAGAGCAACAACCAACGATGCAAAGTTTTTATTTTTTAATTTATTAGCAAGTATCCAAAATCTCGATTGTTTACTAAATAGGTTTAAAATAAGTCCTAAAGTTAAGAAAAAATATCCTGCATAAGTTGGCCATTTACCTGGATCATTGTTTACTGACAAAACTGTTCCTTTTTCATCTGGGTCATAAGAACTTTGGAAGAATAAAAAATTGCCTTGGTGAAGTGTTCTATTCATAAAAATTCTATAATCATATGATTTTCCATTTGCTTCATTAACTGTAACTTCTGAAGCATAAGAAGAAGGGGACATACTTCCTGGATATCTATCAAGTTGAAAGTCATTTAGTTTAATTGAAAAAGGTAATTTTAATAATTTAGAACCATATTCTAAAGTTACAATAGTATCACCAAAGTCTTCAATTTTTGGAAAACCTTTTTGTCCTCTTTTACCTGGTAGTCTAACTGTTTTAGTTACTCCATTTAAAGTTAAGTCAACAGATAAGATACCCATTTCTGATTTGCCTTTTTTACTTACAGTATAATCAATATAATTTAAATTCAAATCTTTATTGTTAAATTTTATGTCATAACTAAAATTATTTAACTTTTGGGCAAAATATTCAACTAAGCCTGTATTATAACCATCATCCATACCTTTTCTTAAAGTTGATGCTGCAAATTCTAATGGATATTCTTTGTAAAAAGAACTTCCATCTTTTTGTTTAATCTGTACTTGTAAGTATGGATTTAAAGAATACATTAAATCTTGAGTTTGACCTTCTCTTATTTGCATAATACCTTCATATCCTGCAAATCTTGTAACTGCGGCACCTATTAAAATCAAAACAAAAGATGAATGAAACAAAAATTTTGCTTTTTGTCTCCACATTTTTCTTCTGTATATAATTCCCATTAAATTAACTGTTGTAAGAACTAAAATAGCTTCGTACCACAAGTTATCATAAACTAAAACTCTAGCAGTTGAAGTTCCATAATCATTTTCAATAAATGTAGCTACAGCTGCACCAATTGCTAATAAAGCAAGCAGGGAAAGTGTAGTTTTAAATGAAAATAATATATCTAATATCTTATTCAAAATATAAGTCCTTTTGTATCTTTTTTCTGTTTCATTATAATGATGCATTATTAATAAAATATTAACTATTTCAAGTATAATAAGATTTTGTAATTATATCAAAAGATATTTAAGAAATTATGATTATAATTGCATTATGAATGAACAAAATAAACAATTAGAAGAATTACAAAAAAAGAGAATAGAGTGTCTTTCTTGGAAAAATATTAAACCATGGCATGAGCAACTTTTAAAAGCACAAGAAATCCAAAAAAGACCTTGTGAAGTTAAACTTGAAGATTGGCTTACTATTGGAAAAGAATCAGATTTAAATGATGAAGAAAAAGAGATTATTTTACAAACAGCAAAAACATTAATACCTTGGAGAAAAGGACCTTTTAATCTTTTTGGATTGGAAATTGATAGTGAATGGCAAAGTAATATAAAGTATAATCTTATTCGACCACATTTTAATTTAAAAGATAAAGTTGTCGCTGATATAGGTTGTAACAATGGTTATTATATGTTTAGAATGCTTGAGGATAAGCCTAAAAAACTTATAGGATTTGACCCAAGTCCACTTACTATGCTTCAATTTGAGTTTATTAATCATTTTATAAAAAGTGATATAGTTTATGAAAAACTTGGAGTTGAACATTTAGAAATATATAATCATAGTTTTGATTTTATTTTTATGTTAGGTGTTTTGTACCACAGAGCTGATCCTGTTGGGACATTAAAGCTTTTAAGAAACTCTTTAAATAAAGATGGTGAAGTTTTAATTGATACTTTTATGATAGATGGTGAAGATGAAGTTGCTTTAACTCCAAATGGACGATACTCAAAAATACCAAATATCTATTTTGTACCTACAATCCCAGCACTTAAAAATTGGTTAAATAGAGCAGGGTTCTGTGATATTGAAGTTCTTGCAGTCACAACTACTTCAAGTGAAGAGCAAAGAAAAACAAAATGGTCTTTTGATCAAAGTTTGGAAGACTTTTTAGACCCAAATGACAAAAATAAAACAGTGGAAGGTTATCCAGCACCTAAAAGGGTATATGTAAAAGCAAGAAGAAAGAATTAGAATAAATCTATATTATCTTCTTCTTTTATATCAGTAAAGGCTAAAAATGAACTTCTTCCTTTATTTTTAGCTTCATAAAGTGCTGTATCAGTATTTTTTATAATTTGATCTAGTGATGAATGTTTTGTATTAAACTTATCATAACCAATACATATTGTTTTTTTAAGAGTAGCTTTTTCATTTATTTGTATTTCAACATTTGCAAAGTCTTCAATAATCTTTTCGCATATAACTCTGATTTCATTTTCATTGTCACTACTTAAAATAGAAACTAAAAATTCATCTCCTGAAAGTCTTGCTACTAAATCAAATTCTGAGATATTTGTATGAATAACTTTCGCAAGTTCTATTAAAACCTTATCTCCAATATCATAATCAAATTCATCAATTACAGCTTTAAATCTATCTATTCCTATCATTAAAAAGAATATATCACTTGTATCAGTATGTGATAAGTTAATCAATTTATTAACATGTTCAGTTAGATATTGTCTATTATAAACATTTGTAACAGAATCAATTGAGTTTGATTGAACATAGTTTTTCTTTAAAATACCACTTTGGATAATAGGTGATATTTGAAAAAATGCTGACTCAATTGCATTATATTCAGCTTCTAGTACTGTAAAATGAGTTTTTGAAGTAGAAGAGAAAGATACTATAGCATTTTGAGAAGTGTGAGTATTAATTATAAAGAAAAAAGATTTATCATCATCTAAATAAAACTCTTCTCCTTTTACATAAATATTCTCTTTTCTATTGTTTTTCATATCAAATAAAGAAAATGTCACATTGTCGACATTATAATTTCTATTTAGCCACAAATAAATATCTTCTGCCATTTGTTTTAGGTTTGAAGAGTATTGTAGTTGTTCATATAATTCATAAATCTTTTCTAAAGAAGTAAAATCTTTTTCATGATTGCATGATGATTTAATCAAATTTAGTATAGAATTTTTTAACATGACTCTTCTTTCTCTAATTTTATATATATTATAAGTATTTTTTATTGAAAATAGGATTAAAACTTAATTTTAATCCTATTTATAAATAATTTAACCAACCTTTTAATGAATGATTTTCATCCCTTAATGTTGTACTTTCACCATGTCCTGGATGAATCTTAATATTTCTTTCCCAAGATAAAACTTTTTTAATACTATTTTTCATATCTTGAGGATTTGAAAAAGGAAAATCTACTCTTCCAATTGTGCCTTTAAATATAAAGTCACCACTAAAAAGATTACCTTCTATTTCTATAGCAGAACAACCAGGTGTATGTCCTGGAAAAAAATGATATTTTACAATTGTACCATCAAAATCAAACTCTTCATCTTCATTTACTAAAATATCTGGATGACTTGGTGTCATTCCAAATCCATATGGATCTTTTTCAAGTAAAAATGCATCATCTTTAGGACAATAAATTTTCAACCCAAATTCCTGACTAACTTCATAGTTTGACCACACATGATCAAAGTGTCCATGAGTATTTAATATAACAACAGGATTTGTAACATTTTGTTTTATCCATTCTATTGCATCAACACCTGGATCTATTATAAAGTCTTTATTATCAACTGTCGCAATATAACAATTTGTTTGATACTCACCCATTGGTTTTCTTTTTATATCCATTTTAAACCTTATTAGATAGAATCTATTTTATTTTTGTGATTATATCAATTTAGAGGTAATAAGTGAATTATTTTAGGGATTTAGAAGAGATTTTATTAACAGTTAATCCAAATGAAAAGTTTAGAAAATTTAATTTTTTTTACAAAGAATTTATAAATGAAGATGTAGATTTTAATGATAATTATAAAGTTGTTGAGTTAAATGAACCGTCGTATAAAGATTTTATGAAAATTGTTCTTCCAAAAAATGTAAAAATAAGAAAATATTTTAATACAGATGAAGGTAAAGCTAGTTTACTTCACACTATAGCTCATATTGAATATAGTGCTATTGATTTAGCTCTTGATGCTGCATTAAGGTTTAAAAACTTACCAAGAGAGTATTATAAAGATTGGTTAGAAGTTGCAAGTGATGAAATTAGACATTTTTTAATGATAGAAGAACTTATGGAAAAGATAGGGTATAAATATGGAGATTTTGAAGTGCATACAAATCTTTTTGAAGCTATGAAAAAAACTAATACATTAGTTGAAAGGATGGCAATTGTTCCACGATATTTAGAAGCAAATGGACTTGACCAAAATCCCAAAATTATGAAAAAACTAGAATCAAACCCTGATAAAATTAATAATGAGATTTTAAAAGCACTTAGTATTATATTAGAAGAAGAAGTTGATCATGTATATAAAGGTGATAAATGGTTTAAATATGCTTGTAAAAAAAATAATCTTGATACTGAAAATACATATTTGGAATTATTAGAAAAATATTATCCAGGAAGTACACAAGGAAAAAAACTAGATATGAATTTTGAAGCTAGAAAAAAAGCTGGATTTTCTTGTGATGAATTAAAAAGACTATCAAATAGAAATGAATGCAACTAATATTTTATATTAAATAATAAAAAGAAATATAATAATCACTTAATATTAAACTCTATATAATAATTTCAAATTTATATAAGTTAATCAAAATAATATAATGAATTTAGAAAAGGTCACTTATGAATAATAATTTTTTAAATAAAATAATAATATTAATTGTAGAAAATTCACAAATAGATAGAAAAATATTAGTTGATGCTCTTCTAAAATATTTTCCAAATATTTTAGAAGCTTCAAATGGCGAAGAAGGTTACGAAATTTACAAAGAGAATAAAAATATAGATATTATAATTTCAGATTTAAATGTAGAAAAATTATCTGGAATAAATTTTCTTAAGTTAATAAGAGCATCTAATTTAAATATTCCATTTATTGTTACAACTGCTAGAATTGAAGTAGATACAATGATTGAAGCTATAAATTTAAATGTTAGTTCTTATATTCCTAAGCCAATAGATATAGGAATTCTACTACAAAAAATAGATTCACTTTGTGAGAAGAAACACTTTGAATCAAGATTAGAAGAAAAGAGAAAAGAAATAGCTTATTTACTTGAAGCAGTGGATGTTGCAGCTCTTATTTTTAGAATGAATGCTAAAGGTGAAATTTCATACATGAATACTGCAATGTGTGAAGTTAGTGGATATGATAAAGAAGAAATTACATCATTAAATTTTGATGATATTATTCATCCTGAAATACCTAAAAAATATATTAATAGAACATGGGATGAATTGAAAAATGGAAAATTATGGAAAGGAAATACAAAATTTATAACAAAAGAGGGTGAAACTTTTTACCTAAATAACACTATTTTTAAGACAAATATGGAAGATTTTATTACTATAGCTTTTTTAACAACAAAAGAAAATTTAGAAAAAAGAGATTTTCAAAGAAAAGTAATATTGAAATTTCAAGAATCAAATAAAAGAGAATTTGAACTAAAGACTCAAAATAGTGAATTAGAAGAAAAATTTGAAAAATTAAAAAATTTGTATGAAGGCACATTAAATGCATTAAAAGTCCTTAAAGACAAAAACATATCAAATGTAAGACAATTAAATCATTATGAACTTCAAGGTGATAACTTAACTCAAAAATATGAAAAATTTATGAATTCAAAAAAAGAAGAAGTAGAAGTTTATATTAAAAGCTTAAATATTGAAAAGAAAAAAAATGAAAAATTAATATTTAAATATGATGAACTTTTAGAATTAGTAAATAATTTAAAAGAAAAAAACACTAATTTAGAAGAAGAGATAAAAAATAAAAATATTAAAATAAATGATTTAAATGAAATACTTCTAAATAAAGAAAATGAGAAATCAAAAAAAGGACTTTTTGATTTTAATAAGAAGTAGTTTACAAGTTCAATCTTCTAATTGGCTCAGCTAAAGGTTTTGCATAATAGTACCCTTGTATATAATCAACTCCAATTTCTTTTACGGTATTTAACTCTTCAATCGTTTCAACACCTTCTGCTAAAAGTTTTATTCCATTTTCATGTGATATTTGTCTAAGAGCTTTGTAAATAGATTGTTTCATAGTATCATTTTGTATATTGTCAATTATATTTCTATCTACTTTTAGAATATCTGGTTTTATATCGATAATCATATTTAAAGATGAATATCCTTCCCCTACATCATCTAATGCAATTAAAAAGCCTTTTTCTCGGTAAAAATTAAGTATTTTTTTCAAATGCTCTTTATCTTGTACTTTTTCTGTTTCAACTACTTCAAAAATGATATTTTTGGGATCATAATCTAATTGTTTTGCCCATTTAACTGTGGCTTGAAGACAAAATTCAGGATCGTATATAGAAGTTGGCAAGAAATTAATAAATATTTTTTTATTTATTCTTTTAGTTGCAGCTGTTTTAAGAGCTGTTTCTCTACATATTTGATCAAGTTTAAAGTTTGTATTATTTCTAGTTGATTTTTTAAAAATTTCATCTGGATACATTAGTGATCCATCTGGGTAAACACCTCTTATCAAAGCTTCATATCCAAAAATAGAGTTTTTTTTCATATCAATGATTGGTTGAAAATGTGAAGTAAAACTTTTACTATATAATATATCAAAAAAAGAAGCATCTTTTATAAAATTTAGATATAAGAAGAGTGGTTTTGACTTTAATACAGTATTTATAGTAAGTGGATGTCTATGATTTTCTATAAAAACTCTTATCTCTTTTTGTTCTTCTTCTGAGAACTTTTCAATTAATAAATTAGCATTTTCTTCAAAAAACAAATTTGGATTTAAAGAGATAAAAGAGCATATATTTTCATTTATATTTGTTTCTAGTCCTAATTCATTCACATACATCTGTGTTTTTTTTAATAACTCATCTATATTTGAAATAAAATGAACAGTTGATTCACTTCCACAAATATTAAACTCTTCTTTACACGAACATTGAATCATAGTATCTCCTTTATGGTGCTAATCTATTTATTTCCCAATTATTTTTCTCATTTAATTTATACTCAAATCTATCATGAAGCCTATCTTTACCACCTTGCCAAAACTCAAAAACTTTTGGTTTTATTATATATCCACCCCAAAAAGAGGGGAAAGGTATTTCTCCTTTTACAAATTTATTTTTTATTTCATCAAATTTTGCTTCAAGTAGACTTCTTGAAGTAATAATTTCACTTTGGTGAGAGACCCAAGCTCCTATTTGACTACCTTTAGGTCGAGAAAGAAAGTATTTTAAAGAATCAGTTTTACTAATCTTTTCAATTGTTCCTTCTATTTTAACTTGTCTTTCTAATCCTAACCAAGCAAAATGTGCAGCTGCATATGGATTTTCTTCTATTTGCCAAGCTTTTTTACTTTTGTAATTTGAAAAAAATACAAACCCATTTTCATCATATAATTTCAATAAAACTGTCCTAATAGATGGTTTCATGTCTTTTCCAACTGTTGCCAAACTCATAGCATTTGGTTCTAAAATTTCTGCACTTAATGCTTGTTCAAACCATACTTCAAACTGTTTGATTGGAGAGTTAAGTAAATCCTCTCTTCTTAAACCTTTTGTTGTATACTCTTGTCTTAATTTAGATAGGTCTTTCATTATAATTCTTTACTGTTTTATGATTGTAATAACTAACTCTCCAACCGTAAAACCAAACTTTTTCATTTTCGAATGATTTATTATTATACCATCTTCTTGTAAATGTAACCAATCTTTTACATTTATATCTATTGTTCCACTTCCATAAGGAACTCTCATAGTGTAGTCCATCATAACTGTATTTCCTAAGCTTCTTAAAACAGCATCACCAACTATATCAGAAGCAGTTCCTATGTAAGTACCATCTTTTTGGGGAGTTAAAGTCCAAATTCTTGTTTGTTTTGTACCATCACTATAAACAAATCTTTCATCTAAAGTTCCTACACCATTTTTATCCCAAGAACCATGCATATCAGCTTTGAAGCTTTTTATGATTTTTCCACCCATATCTTTTACTATTCCATAAGCTTTTAAATCTCCATTAAAATAATCTTTTGGAATAAACACTGGTTTTGTATCTTTAAAGTCACTCATTTTCATAGAAGTACATCCTGTAATTAATAAAGTTAAAACGATAAGTAAAGTGTATTTTATAAATCTCATGCTACTAATCCTTTGTTTAAATCTATATTTTGGTCTCTTGTTAATGTAACTTGTACTAAGTTTACATTTCTAGTTAAAAATGCAGCTTCGCAATAGTTAAGATACATCTCCCACATCCTTAAAAAATAGTCATCAAAACCAAGACTTTTTATCTCTTCTTTTTTATTTAAGAAGTTTTGATACCAGATATTCAAAGTCTTCGCATAATCTTCTGTAAACTCTTCCATATGAAGTAAGTTTAAATTGGTATGTTTTGTAGTTGTTTCTAGTATTTTAGAAACACTTGGTAAATGACCACCTGGGAAGATGTATTTTTGTATAAAATCTGTACTATTACTATAGTGCTTATATCTTTGGTCTGGCATGGTAATTATTTGTAACACTACCACTCCAGAAGGTTTTAATAAAGCTTCACATTTTTTGAAGAAGATATCAAAGTACTCTTTCCCTACTGCTTCAAACATCTCCACAGCAATAATTGCATCAAATTTACCTTCTAAATCCCTATAATCTTTTAACAAAATGTCTATGCTTTCTTCTACATTATTTTCTTTAAATTTTTGTTCACAAAGTCTTTTTTGTTCAGTACTAAGTGTTACTGTTGTTACTTTACATTGTTTTTCTTTTGCTAAATGTAAAGCCATAGAACCCCAACCTGAGCCAATTTCAAGTACATTATCACCTTTTTTTAGGTTTAATTTATTGGCAAGGTGTTCTATTTTTCTTTTTTGTGCTGTATATAAATCTTCATCTTTGTCTTTAAATATTGCAGCTGAATACATCATTGTATCATCCAAAAAAAGTTTATAAAAGTCATTTGATAAATCATAATGCTCTGAGATATTTTTTCTCGAATTCTTTTTTGAATTTTTTCTTAAGAGATGTTTTACTTTGTTAAAATGAGGAAGAAGATTTATTAAGAAATTTTTTGCATTATCTTCACTTTTTATTCCTATGTGTTTTGAATTTAATAAAGCTATTTTTATTAAATTTGTTAAATTACTTACAGAAAATTCTTTATTCATATAACTCTCTGCAAAGCCAATATCTCCATAAAAAAGAAGGTTTTTAAAGAAACTATAATCATGTATTTCTAAACAAATTTCTTCATCTAACTTATTCCCATAATATTTTATTTGACTATTTGGGTATATTACTTTTAAATTTCCTATTTGAATTTTTGATAATAAATTCTCACCAAATTTATGCCATAACTTTTTCACTAGTATCTCCTTATTTGATCTTCTTTTATAGGTTTTTTCCAAACTAGTCCCAATCTTTTTAGTTTTATTGATTGCCAGATTGTTCGGGTTACTACAAAAAAAGTTAAAAATGTATGTTTTAAGAATAGTTTTAATACATTCTTTGATGAAAACTCCAATGAGTTTCCATTAAAATATGCACAAAGTACTCGATTTTTATTTTCATACAAATCGATTTTTACTAACATCGATTTTTCAGCATACTTAAAAGTAAATTCATACTCTCCAACTCTACTAAAAAAAGGAGAGACATACATATCTTTTTTTACTATTGCTTTATATTTATTTCCTTTTGTTTCTTCTAAGTCAAGATTATAAATAACTCTACCACCATTGTAGTTATGTACTTCTGCTAAAAGTTTACTTGGTTTATTGTTTTCATCATTTATAATTAAAAGACTTATTGGATTAAAAACAAAATTCATTATTCTAGGAAGTGTTATAAAATGCATTCTTAAAGATTTTTCCACATTATGGGCTTTTAATAGATACTCCACATTATCTAAAAAACTTTTCTTTTGTCCAAAATGATCTTTTGATAAAAAAGAAAATAAATTAAATTTATTAGTCGAAAATAGGGTGTTTTTTAATGAATTTATATCGCTTAAATCAATGTCTAACATAAAAAATTTATACTTAAAAGTATGCTCAACTGGTAAAAATCTTTTATGATATATTATTCCATCAAAAAATTTATGACTCATAATCCACATCCTAAATCTTGAGCAATAGTATTAGCACTCCATAAACCATCTTCGTGGAAGCCATATCTCCAATAAGCACCTGCAAAATATGTATTGTTTACTCCATTTATTTCTTCTCTTCTTTTTTGCATATTTATTGCATTTATGTCAAAGTGAGGATGAGAATATTCAATTTTTTCAATAATATTTTCTACATTATCTATCTCATTTAAAGATACAAAATAATCCTTCTTGCTTTTTAAATTTTGCAATCTATTTATCCAATATGATAAAGTAACATTTGCATTTCCATTATTACTTTTATAGTTCCAAGCTGCATAGATTTTTTTATTTGGATATAAAACATTATTATCATTATGAAGTAGGGCACTATTATTTTTATATTTAAAAGTACCTAATATCTCTTCTTCAATAGAAGTTGTATCTTTTATTAACTCTAAAGCTTCAGGAGCATGCATTGCAAATATTACTTTGTCATAGATTGATTTTGTATTATTTGCATGATGTAAAACCACTTTATTATTCTCTCTAGTAACAGAGATAACATCAGAGTTTAATATTGTTTTTCCTGAGATTTTTTCAATGATTTTATTTACATAATTTATACTTCCATTTGATACAGTTAACCATTGATGATGACTATTTACTCCCAGTAATCCATGATTTTTGAAAAAGTTTATAAATGTATAAGCTGGAAAGTCATGCATTTTATCACTAGGCGTTGACCAAATAGCTGCCCCCATAGGAATTAGATATCTATTTTTAAATGCTTCTGAGTAGTTTTCTATATATTCACCTAATGCTTTGTTTAATTGTGGTGAATTTATTTCTAAATCAAAATTTGCTCTTTCATTAAAATTTAATATATCTTTTATCATTTTATAATGAGTTAGAGAAAATAGATTTTTCTTTTGAAAAAACATTCCTTTTAGTGATTCTCCATTGTAAGCTACATTTGATTTAGTATCCCAAAAGCCAAAACTCATATCTGAGTTTTCTATTTTTACATCAAGATCCTCAAATAGTTTTGTAAGAAGAGGGTAGGTTGCATGATTAAATACTAAAAATCCAGTATCAACTCCAAATTTCTTACCATCTTCTTCAACTTGTGTAGTTCTTGCATGTCCACCAAATCGATTATCTTTTTCATATAAATCAACTTCATGTTTACTACTTAATAAATAAGCGCTTCCAAGTCCACTTATTCCAGCACCTAATACAGCAATTTTCATATTTAATCCTTATGAATGTTTTGAGTAAATAAGTTTTGAGGTATCCATAAAGCTACCTAAAAAATCCAAAATCTTATTTAGTTCTTCTTTTTCTATATCTTTTGATTTACTCATTATCCAAATATTCTCAAAATCACTACTTGCCATTACGGCAGTTTGATAGTCATTTATATAAATAATTCTGTATTCACTTGTAAATATGAAAAAATATGTCATATCTATCTTTGACATAGAATCTTTTTCTTTTGCAACTGCTTTGCCTTCATACTGAATAATATTATTAGTATCATTTTTGTCATAACACCTATTAAATACTTTAAACGCATTGCTATCGACTAGTTTATATTCAACAGTAGGTGACAAACAATTTTTCTCAAAATAATTATATGTGCGTGCAATCTCAAACCAAGTGCCACTAAAAAGTTTAGGGTCAACAAAACTAACACTTTGTGGAGTTTTTGAATATAAATAAATGAAAAAAAATATTAATACAAAAACCATGCGCATATTAACTCCTAAAATTCTATTATTATGATTATATAAATAGAATAAATACTTTAATAGTTAGTTTTTGTCATTTCATAAATTATTATTGGTCTTTGTACTTTTTTATAAAGAATACTGCTAAAAGTTTAAATAATATGGGAAGAATAGAATAAAGCATTATAAGAGTATTTAAAGCTATGGTAGAGACATTATTTGCATCAAAACCAACTAATTCTAACACAATAAAAGTTATAAATACAGCTAAGGCTAAAGATAGTTTTGTAATCATATTCCAAAAACCAAAGAGTACACCTGATATTTGGTTGCCTAAGGTTTTTGATTTTTGAGCAATGTCAGATTGAATGGAAGCTGGTATTGCCATATCTGCACTTAGACTTATTCCTGTACAAAATGAGATTATTCCAAATAATATATAGTTTTGTTCTCCTAAAAATGGAACAAAAGAAAAAGATATAACTGCAAAAAGAATTGAACTTATCCAAACTTTTTGTTTATTGATTTTCTTAGATAAATATATCCAAAAAGGCAAAGCAATTACAGCTGATAAAAAATAAACTAATAAAAGAGCTCCTGTATATTCTGGTGTTTTAAGTACTAATTGCACATAAAATAAAAACAAAGTTGCAGGAATAGCATTTGCGAGATTATTTAATATAAAAGCTATAAAAATATTATTTGCTTTTGAAAAGTCTTTTTTAAACTTTTTCAAACTATCAAAAAAAGCTAAGGTTTCAATTTTATCTTTATCTTCTTTTATAGATAAAATAAAAATTAATATAACTATAGGAAAAACTATTACAGAACTTTTTAAAAGTAAATTCAAACTCTGCTTTGCATCTTCAGAAATACTATAAATGTAAGGTAATAGAAGTGCTATAACTACACCAACTATTGTAAAAACTTCCCTTGAAAATGATAGTTTTGTATTATCATAATAATCTTTTCCAAGTTCTGCATTTAAAGCAAGATAGGGAATATTTATAAAACTCCAAGAGATATAAGTTAAAGCAGAAAAAAGAAATAACCACCAAAAGGAGTTTGAACTTGCAGGATGAATAAGAAAATAAAAACTGAAAAGTAAAACTATACTTCCTCCTGCTATTAAATAGCTTTTTTTTATTTTTTTATCACTAATAAGTCCAATAAAAGGATCACTAATCATATCAAGTAATCTTGATAAAAAAAGTGCAATACCCACAAGTGCAATATTCAATCCTACTTCATTTACATAAAAATTTGGTAAATAAATATATATAGGTAGTCCCAAAAAAGCTACTGGAATAGCTAGTATTCCATAAGCAATCTTTTCAAATATTTTATTCATGCTTTTAGCTTATTTTTTATATATTTAATAATATATTTTAATAGCGGTATCTTTTCATAAATGTTTACTCCACTATCCCAATAATCAATATGTGAGATAACTTTACCTTTTGAAGAAAATTCAACTCTACTTACACCTATGAACAGTTCATATTCTTTACTTTCTCTTGAAGTTTTATATTTAAAAATCCATCTAAGATATGCAATATTATCTTTTGTAATTATTTCAGTAACATTAAAACTTGGTTCTTCTAATGTTTGATACATATGATTAAAGATTCTTATTAAAGAACTTAAATCATTTATTTTTTGAAAGGGATCTTCAAAATAGATATCTTCTGCAAATATAATTTTATAATCATTTATATCTAAATCTTTATTCAAATTTTCAAAAAATAAAGCGTAATTTTGGGCATGTTGTTTATAATTCATTTTAATAACTTCTTATTTATTGCAAGTGATATTTTATAAGGTAACATTGCCATTAATCTTAAAAATAAAGATATCTTAAAAGGAAATCTTATCTCAAAAAAGTATTTTTTATTTATTCCTTCATAAATATTCTTTGCAGCAACTTCACTAGTAATTAAATCAGGCATTTCAAAATCATTTTTTTTGGTTAATCTAGTTTTTACAAAACCATGATTGATAATTTGAACTTCAATATTTTTTACGATTAGTTCTGCTTGAATAGATTGGGCAAAGTTTACAAGAGCAGCTTTACTTGCACTATATCCTCCACCATAAGGAAGACCAAAATAACTTGATAAACTGGCATTAAAAACCAATCGTCCATATCCTTGTTTTTCATAAAAAGGTATAAGGGTTGTAGTTACTCTTAATGCTCCTAGATAATTGATATTTGTCATATTTTCATAATGTTTAATATTCCAATTTTCCATAGACATAACTTCATAAACAGCTGCATTAAAAATAGTAATATCAATTGTATCAAATATATTAAAAACTTTTTTTACAGATGATTCTACACTTTGTGTATTAGACACATCAATATTTAATAAATTTAATTTTTTTGGGTATTGTTTTTGTAAAGTTAGTAATTCTTTTGATGATTCTATTGTTCTAGAAGAGGCTATTATCTTGTAATCTAGTTTTAAATATATATTTAAAAGATCTAATCCAATGCCACTACTAGAACCTATTATCCAAATATTTTTCATAGTTAAACCTTTATTTGAGAAGTTTAACTGTGTTTTATATTTTTTTGTATGCTTTATATGTTAGTTAATAAATTATTGAAAATCACAAAGAGGGTAGTTCTCAATAACAAAATCGATATCTTTGTCTCCTCTACCGCTTAAATTAACTAATATTGTTTCGTCTTTACTTAAACTTGGTGCTAATTTCATAGCATATGCAACTGCATGAGCAGATTCTAATGCTGGAATTATTCCCTCTAGTTGAGATAATTTATAGAAGGCATTTACAGCTTCTTTATCATCGCATAATCCAACTTTTGTTCTTCCGCTATCCATTAAAAATGCATGTTCTGGTCCAACTGATGGATAATCAATTCCACTTCCTATAGAATAAACAGGTGCTGGTTCCCCATTTTTATCTTTTAACATAATAGAATTAAATCCATGCATAATTCCTTCACTTCCATATGTTAAACTAGCTGCATGTTCTCCTAAATTTTCACCTCTACCTAAAGGTTCAACTCCATATAAATTAACACCTTCATCATCAATAAAGCCAGAAAATATTCCCATGGCATTTGAACCACCACCAACACAGGCAATTACGTAATTAGGAAGTTTATTTTCATGACCCCAGAATTGTTCTCTAGCTTCAAATCCAATTATGCTTTGGAAATCTCTAACCATCATAGGAAAAGGGTGAGGACCTACAACTGAGCCTATACAATAAATAGAGTTTTCTGTATCTGATAAATATGCTTGAAAAGCTGAATCTACTGCTTCTTTTAGAGTTTTTAAGCCATGTGATACCGGTACTACTTTTGCACCAAGTATCTTCATTCTAAGTACATTTGGGTGTTCTTTTTTTATATCAACTTCGCCCATATGAATCTCACACTCTAATCCAAAATATGCTGCTGCTGTTGCAAGGGCAACACCATGTTGTCCCGCTCCTGTTTCTGCTATAACTTTTTTCTTACCTAAATGCTTAGCTAATATTACTTCAGCCATACAATGATTTAATTTATGGGCTCCTGTGTGGTTTAAGTCTTCTCTTTTTAAATATATTTTTGCACCACCACAAAATTGTGTTAAATTTTTAGCATATGAGACAGGAGTAGGTCTTCCTTGATAATGTCTTCTTACATATTTCAACTCTTTTATAAATTCTTCTGAGTTTTTAATTTCATTATATGCTTTAGTAATTTCTTCAAATGGTTTTATTAGTTGTTCAGGAATATAAGAACCACCAAATCTACCAAAATATCCTTTTTCATCAGGATATGAACTTAAATATGAATCTTTCATTTCTACCTCATTTTATTAATTACTGTGTGTATTATAAGTAAATAGGAGTTAAATAAAGATTATATTATTTAAGGGGTATTTCAATAGTTACTTTAGTAAAAGTACTTTTATAGTTTTCTATATCTATATTACCTTTTAAGTTTTGTGTTATGATTTTGTGGGTCATATATAAGCCAAGACCTGTTCCTTGTGATTTGTGTTTTGTAGTAAAGTATGGTTCAAAGACTTTATCTATAATTTTATTATCAATTCCTCCTGCATTATCTATTATTTCAATAATTGCATAATCAGTATTTTTAAGATAAGTATTAATTTCAATATTTTTATCTTCTATATTTTTTTCAACCAAAGCATCTTTTGCATTATTTAAGATATAAATTAAAGCTTGATTTAACTCATTCTCATTTGAAATAATTGTTAATTTATTTGTTGAATTATTTGTTATCTTTATTCTATTTTCAAGAAAGCTATCATTTAAAATATTTAGAACTTGGTTTATACATTTAGATAAATCAAATTCTTTAATAGTTTTTTCTCCATTTAAATAATTTTGAAAGTCATTAATGATTTTAGATAAATATTGTGTTTTATCTTCTATCTCATCTATTGTTTTAAAAAATAATTCTTCATCTAATTGATTATACTCTTTTTGAATCTTTAACCCAGTAACTGCAGTAGAAATAAAACTAAGTGGTTGTCTCCATTGGTGAGCAATATTACTTAACATTTCACTTAAACTTGCAATCTTAGATTGTTGTAGTAAAAGTCTTTCTCTTTGTTTTATTTCTGTCATATCAATAGTTGACAATATAATTGTATTATTATTTTCAAAAAGTATATTTTTTGATTTAAGCATAATTGGGAAAGTAACATTTTTAGAATTTATGGCATTTAGTTCAATTGAATTCTCTCTTGAGTCCTTTATTATAAGATCTATATCTTTATCCAAAATAAAAAGTTTTTCTATAGGAAAATAAAATAATTCTTCTTTAGTATATTGAAACATTTTTATAGCTTGATTATTTACAAAAATAATTTTTCTATCTTTTAAAATAAAAATTCCATCTACAGTAAAATCAAGTAAACTTTTAAAACTTTCTAATGAAAGTTCAAGTTCTGATTTAGCCAAATTTAACTCTTTTTGATATTTAGTTAATTGTCTATTTTTGTAAATAATTATAAAAAATATGATTACTATAGGAATTAAGATTTTAAACATAAGTTCATAATCAAAAGGTTTAACAAATTTTAAGTCTAACCATTTATTATAAATATTCTCTTTTTCTTCTAGTTTTTGGCTATCTAATGCTTTATTTATAATATCTTTTAAAATTACATAATCATCTCTTATCATTACTTGTAAGTTATAATCAATATTAGTGTTACCAGAAATTTTAAGATTGTGTAAACTATTTTTTTTAATATTATAAGCAAGTACAGGCATACTATCTACTACTGCAAACACTTTATTAGATGAAACAAGTTCTAATCCTTGTGTTATATTATCAACAAAGACAAAATTTAGATAAGGATAATTTTCATGAAGTAATTTGTAAGCAGTATAATTTCTTCCAACTGCAATTTCCTTTCCCTTCAAAGATTCCACATTTGGTACATAATTTTGATCTTTGGTTGTAACAATTCCAATAGGAATTTTAAAATAAACTTTTGAGAAAATTGCATATTTTTCTCTATCTTTTGTTTTTGAGGTTGTAACAATAACATCTTGAGTTTTATTTTTAATCTCATTTAAAGATTTATAAAATTTATCTTCAGTTTTATATTCAACTTTTAAATTTGTTTTTTTTACTATGTTATACCAAAAATCAAATCCTAGTCCATAAGCTTTTCCATTGTCAATAAAACTAATTGGTGCCCAATTGGTTGTAAAAGATACTCTTATTGTATGATTTTTAATAAATTCTTTCTCTTTTTTAGTTAAATATATTGCATCTTTATTTGATTCCCATTTTTCATTAAGATATTCAATTTCATCAGGAGTAATACTTTTAATTGCCTTATTTAATGTCTCAACTAAATCTGGACGGTTTTTTCTTACACCTAAAAATATATTTTCATTAAAGTCTTTTATTTTAGGTATTAGTGAAACTTTTAATGTATTTAAAAATGCATTATTAATATAGTGTTTTGCTGTAAGATTGTATTGAATTGTTCCATCAATTTTTTGATTTTTTATATCTGCAAATATATCATCCAATGAGTTATAAAATCTAATTTTTATTTCCGGATAATTTTTTAAAATTAAATTTGTATTAGCCCAGCCTCTAATCATTCCAATAGTTTTATTATTTAATGATTTTATGTCTTTAAGTTCTAATCTATTAATACTAGTAACTATGGCTAGTTTCTGTTTCAAAAACACATCTGTAAATAGTAAAAAGTCTTCTCTACTTTTTTTATATAAAACACCACTTAATACATCTGCTTTTTGGGATTTTAATTTTTCTATATTATTAGACCATTCATCAGGTAAAAATATAGGTTTAAAATTTCCTTTTTCGCCTAATAATTTAATATAATCGAGAATATAACCTTTGGCTACTTGGTTGTCATAAAAGCTGTAGGGAATCCAATTTAAATCAGAAGTAAAATATATATTTTCTTTTTTAATGTCTTTATTTATTGTATTTGCAAAAATATTAATTAAAAATAATAAAATAAATAATAAATATTTCATAATAAATCTTTTTATTAAAATTTAATAATTGTAACATAAAATATAAAATATAACTGAATAATATTTATTTAATTGTAAATATTAAAGTAAGGAGAGTTCCTTACTTTACTTAAACCACTTTTTTACTTTATCGAACATACTTTCAAAATTTCTTTCATGTGGTTTACTCTCAATTCCAAAACTTTCTTGAAGTTTTTCTAATAACTCTTTTTGTTCTTCATTTATGCTTTTAGGATATTTAATTTTTACTTGAACAATTAAATCACCTTTACCATATCCTTGAACAGATTTGATACCTTCACCTTTGAACTTAAATTGTTCTTTATCTTTTGTTCCCATTGGAATATCAAGAGATAATTTTCCTCTTAATCCAGGAATAGTAATATTATCACCAAGAGCTACTTGTGTGAAGAATAATGGAACTTCAATATAAATATCATCATCATGTCTTATAAAATGAGGATCTTCTTTTACATTTATTTGTAAATATAAATCACCTCTTGTACCATCTGGGGCAATATTTCCTTTATTTGATACTCTAATTCTATTCCCATCATTTACACCTTCCGGAATATCAACATTAAACTTCTCTTCATGAGTTTCATATCCTGTTCCAGAACATTTTTTACATTTCTTAGCTATTGATTCTCCACTTCCGTTACAAGTAGGACATGTTTGTGCAAAGGTCATAAAACCTTGTCTTGTATGAACTTGTCCTTGACCTGCACAAGTTTTACAAGTAGATAATTTACCATCTTCTGCTCCAGTTCCTTTACAAGGTTTACATGCAGTTTTGTATTTATATACAACTTCTTTTTTAGCACCAAAAGCTGCTTCATTAAATTCAACTTTTAATTCAACCCCAATATCTAAATTATAACTATATGTTTTTCTTTGTTGTCTTCTTTGACCACCGCCAAAACCTGATTGTCCAAACATCTCTTCAAAAATAGAACTTAAGTCGTCAAAACCACCACTAAAACCACCTCTACTTTGTCCTCGTCCTTCTAATCCAGCTTTTCCATATCTATCATATAAAGCTTTTTTTTCTTCATCACTTAAAACTTGATAAGCTTCATTAATTGCTTTAAATTTTTCTTCAGCCTCTTTATCATCTGGATTTTTATCAGGATGATATTTCATTGCCATTTGTCTATAAGCTTTTTTTATCGTACTTTTATCAGCGCTTTTTGTCACTTCTAATAATTCATAATAATCTATGTCTAACAAAGTATTTCTCCTCAAATTATTTTAAAAACTGCGCGATTTTATCTAATTAATCATAAATCTTTGATATAATCGCCAAATGAAACTTGGATTAAATAAATTTTACGACTTAGTAGAAGCATTTGAAAACTTACCTACAATAGGTAAAAAATCAGCACAAAGACTAGCTTATCATATTATTATGAATGATAATTATTGTGGGATTAAAATTGCACATAGCATAGAAAATGCATTAAAATCAATAAGAAAATGTTCAAAGTGTGGTTGCATGAGTGAACATGAAATTTGCGAAATTTGTTTAGATGATGAGAGAGAGTCTAGTTTTATTTGTGTTGTTCAATCTGCAAAAGATATTTTTACAATTGAAGAATCAAAACAATTTAATGGAAAATATTTTGTTATATCACATTTAGATGAAATAGTTCTTGACCAATTAATCTCATATGTAAAAACAAATAAAGTAAAAGATATTCTTTTTGCTATATCTCCTTCATTATCCAATGATGCTTTTATTTTATTTATTGAAGATAAATTAAAAGAATTTAATATAAATTTTACAAAAATAGCGCAAGGTGTCCCAACAGGGGTTAGTTTAGAAAATGTTGATATCTTATCATTAGCAAAAGCAATACAAAGTAAAGTGTTAATTTAAAATGGAAGAACGAATTATTTGTCAAAAGTGTGTTTACTATTATGTTACTTGGCAGGGTGGTAGAGCACATGGATGTAAA
Source organism: Arcobacter siniprincipis (SeqCode) (assembly GCF_048571125.1). Lineage (NCBI taxonomy): Bacteria > Pseudomonadati > Campylobacterota > Epsilonproteobacteria > Campylobacterales > Arcobacteraceae > Arcobacter > Arcobacter siniprincipis (SeqCode). The sequence goes on from NZ_CP182343.1 coordinate 1,726,859, forward strand.
GCATATGGCTTTAAATCACAAACACTACCAAGCATAGTTGTAAAAAATTCTAGTAGATTAGACTGTAAGTTTTATCAAAAAAAACCAAATACTAAATAGGAAGTTTTATTGTCATTTAAGGAGCATATATTATATTTAGAAATTAACAAAATCAAAATTTTTAGATACATACTTGCTAATGAAGAAATCCTAAATATTCTTGATAAATATGAAATCAGTATTGATGATTTTATAAAAAAACTTTTAAGTAAGATTTTTGAGAATATAGTTTCATATTTAAATGAACAAACAAATGAATTATCTTTTTTATCTAAGATGAAATTTGATAAAAGTGAGTACTTTTATATTCTACGAAATCTAAAAAATTCTATACATTTGCATATGAAAAATAAGAAACTTGATGATTATCTTTTTAGAAAAACTACAGATGAAATCTTTGATTCTTTCTACTTATATTTACTAAATAAAAATGATGATAAAATAAAAGTAGAAGATGAAGAAAAAATAACTTATTTATTAACTCTTTTAGATGAGAATCTACCATTAGTTGATATATCACTTGATGGAAAAGTTATAGAATCAAGTAAAAGTTTTGATGAACTTTTTTTATACAAAGAAGAAAGCTCAAATCTTAATATTTTAGATTTAATTATTTATAAAAAAAATGCTATAAATTTTTTAAATAATATTTTAAAACATAACAACTTTGTTAGTGAAGTAGAAGTCCAAAAATGTGATAAAACAGTTTTTTGGGTAAATATAAGTTCTATTAGAAAAGAAGATACCCTCACACTAATTTTTAAAGATATAACTTATAAAAAAAACCTAGAAAAACATAAAAAAGCCTTTTTAGAACAATCAAAAACGGCAGCTATAGGTGAATTGATATCAATGATAGCTCATCAATGGAGACAACCATTACAGACTGTTTCAATATTAGCACAAAAATTAATCATAACTAAAACGACAGAAGGACATGTTAATAATGAGATATTAGAAAAATCGGTTAAAGAAATAGATACTCAAGTAAACTATATGTCTAGAACAATTGATGATTTTAGAAATTTCTTTAAACCAGAAAGTACTAGTGTTAACGCTAAACCTAGTACTATTATAGAAAAAGCTGTAAAATTTTTGCATTATGTATTAACTATTAATAATATTGATTTGGAGTTAGATATAAAAAAAGATTATGAAATCAGTATAATTGAAAATAATTTAATTCAAGTCTTAATTAATATTATTAAAAATTCTATTGATGTACTTGTAGAAAGAAATATCCAATCAAAGAAAATAATTATTAGATGTGATTTTAACGAAAATTATGTAATAATTGAAATCGAAGATAATGCAGGCGGAATACCTAAAGAAAATTTAAAAAAAGTTTTTGATTCATATTTTACAACTAAAAATGATGAAAAAGGTACCGGTCTTGGATTGTATATGAGTAAAATTATTATTGAAGACCATAGTTTAGGGAAACTAAGTGTAAAAAATGGTTCAGATGGTGCATTATTTAAAATTGAATTACCAAGGGAATAGGAGTTAATATTGTTATATGAGGATTTAAAAATTGCTACAAAATCTTTAGGATTTTATACTATTGAAGATTTTGCAAAATATATAGGTGTTACAACATCAGAAATTTTAAAATGGGAAGAGAAAGATGAAATACCATATACTATCTCTTTTATTATTCATTTATTAAAAGGTGAAGAAAAATTACCAGAAAGTACTAGTTTAGATACTTTAGTAGAAGAGTGTTTGCCTCTTGCAACACTATTAGAAGAAGCATCTAGTTTTCCACATAAATTAGAAGAGATGTTTTTATTACAAAAAGAATTAAATGACTCAACAAATGGTAAAAATTGGGAATTAGGAACTAATAAATATGGTAAAGAGATTAATTGGTTAAGATGTATTCACATGGAAGTTTCAGAACTAATTGAATCAACTCCTTGGAAACACTGGAAAAATATCAATGCAGCACCTGATATGAATAATATTCATGTAGAGTTAGTCGATATTTGGCACTTTTTAATGTCTTATATTTTACAAGAAACAAATATTCCAAAAGCCGTTTCATTGGTAAATACACATTGTATTTATGAAGCAAATAGTGAAGTAGATGTAAAACTTATGGTAAAAGAATCTGAAAAGCTTTCTTATATTTCACTAGCTATTCAAACTGGGAATATGCCATCTTTTTCAGGAATTGAGAGATTTATCGATCAATATTTTAGATGTTGTAAGATTTCTGGATTATCATTTACTTGGTTACAAAAACTTTATATTGGAAAAAACTGTTTAAATAAATTTAGACAAGACAATGGTTATAAAGAAGGAACATATATCAAAGAATGGAATGGAAAAGAAGATAATGTAATTATGGTATCAATATTAGAAGAGTATGAAAATATTGATTTTAACCTTTTATATACAAAACTAACTGAAGCTTATTCAAAACTGTAAAGAGATTTTCTCTTTACAGTGAATCTACATAATGATAAAATCAAAAGAATTTAAAACAGCCCTTAAAGTATCAATTCCCGTTATGATGGGTTATTGTGTACTTGGTTTTGCTTTTGGTTTATTAATTACTAGTTTAGATTATCCTTGGTATTTGGCACTTTTGATGTCAATATTTATTTATGCAGGTGCCTTACAGTTTTTGGCTATTGGTTTTTTTAGTTCAAAACTTGGCTTGATTGATATTTTTATTACCTCTATTTTTGTAAATATAAGACAATCTTTTTATGGCTTATCAATGCTTAAAAAGTTTAAAAAATCTGGAAAGCTCAAACCCTATTTAATTTTTGGACTTACCGATGAAACTTACGCCTTACTTACTAGTATAAAAGATGATGAACAATTAAAGAAAAAATATTATTACTTTTATTTATGTGGTCTTAATCAATTTTATTGGGTAATAGGGACACTTTTAGGAGCTATTTTTGGAACAAATATATCTTTTGACACAAAAGGTTTAGACTTTTCATTAACAGCATTATTTGTTATATTAGCAATTGAGCAATATAAAACAAATAAAAATATTACACCTTTTGTAATTGGAGCTGTTACTTCTATTTTGGCAATTATTCTAGTGCCAATAAACAATATGCTTATATTTGCTATTGTTTGTTCTTTATTAGGAATGTTTATTCTTAGAAAAAGGCTAAATAATGACAAATAATGAAATATATTTAGCAATAGCAGTAATGGCAATAGCAAACTATATTACAAGGGTATTCCCTTTTTTATTTTTTGTAAAGCATGAACCACCAGCTTGGGTTGTATTTATTGAGAAAAACTTTCCTCCAATAATTATGACTATTTTGATATTTTATACACTTACAAGTGTAGATTTTAAATCAGCTCCCTATGGATTAAAAGAACTTTTAGCTATAGGATTTACAGTATTTTTACACCTAAAATTTAATAATTATTTGGTGTCAATTATATTAGGAACTCTTTTTTATATGGGACTTGTGCAGTTTTTTATCTTTTAAGGTACTAATAAAACTGCACTATTGCACAAATCATCACTTTCAAAGTTTGTAATATCTCCAGCTTTTAATCCTGGAACTGGAAATAACCTTACAGTTAGTGGTTTATTTAATCTAAAAGCCATAGTACCAGTATCCCTACAAATATCAGCAATCTTTTCAATGCTAGTGTCTCCCTCAATTGGAACAGTATCAAGGCCTATTCCACAAACAGATGAATATGTAAGAAGTGAGCGTATCTCAAACTCATTATTTTTTGTGGCAAGTGCCAAGCCTTCATCTTCAACAACTGCTAACATTAGTCCAGAAAAACCAATAAGCTCACAGCCTTTTTGAGACTTAAATACTTTTGTTAAAAGTGCTGATGCTTCAATTGTACCAGAAGCTCCGAAATAGGGTACATCAAGAAGTTTATAAACATCTACCATCGAAGAGCAGTTTTTAGAAGGTGCTGCTGATGTATCAATTCCTGCAAATTTCTTTTTAAATTTGTGTTTAAAACTGTTTACTATATTTAAAACATCATTTATATGGTATTGTAAAGAGTTACTCATGATTTCATATGAATTTTGCCATTTTTTATTATGGTCTTTTTCTTCAGTTAGACTTTTTAAAGCCTCCACAAGTAAATCAGGAGTTTCTAATCCTAATGCAAAACAATCTTCATCACTACTATTATGATATGAAGCTGGGAAGTAAGGGATTAATGGCTTACAATTATAATTTATAGTAAAGTTAAAATTCCCTTCACCATTTGGAGTGATTTGAGCTATTTCTTTAACTACTTTTGCACACTCTAAAGTTTTAGAGGCATTTGGAACCCCTAATTCATCAACTTCTACATTAACACATACATTACACAAATCTCCAAATTTTTGTATTAATATTGGTAACATTTCTATTTCTTCTGAAGTTTTTGCTTCACCTATGGCAAATCGTATTCTAATATCTGGCATAGAATCACTCTTTAATAAATCAGATAAATATTGCATATCTTTTATGGCATTTTCTAAAGTTGATGTATCAAGATACTCTCCAAAAGCATTGGTAACTATTCTTATACTTTGAACTGTGTATCCATTTTGATTAAATTCTTTTGATAAATCTCCACCAAACAAAGAAGCTTCTTTGATCTTATCTTTCCAAGTGGATTTGTCTTTTGTAAGAGTTAAAAAAGAGGTAATAGTTCTTATCTTACATAAATCTTTATTTTTTAAATTTTTACTTATCATTATTTTTCCAAAACTCTTTTTGATGTATCAAAAACCATTTCATAGTATCTATTATTGTTAAATTCAAACTCTTGAATAACATCAAGTCCTAGTTTTCTTTTATGGGCTGCATAAGAACGATCATTGATTACATTTACAAACGTTACTAAAATAGGGTATCTTTTAGACATAGATTCCAAGGCAAAATCAAAAAGTTTTTCAAGTAATCCACTTCCTCTTACACTTTTATCAATACAAACAGGTCCGTATTGGTAAGAATTATCTACAGTTAAAGTTTGTCCTAAATAGTTTAATTTTGGTAAGTCTTTTATCATATGTACAAACATCGGCCATTTTGACCAAAATTGCCAAGAAGCTGACATAACATATCCTAAAACTGTGTCTGCTTCAACTGCTATAAATATTCCTTGTTCTTCTTCAATAATTGCAGTAAGTTCTTCTTTTGAAAATCCTGTGGTTACAAATCCATCTTTTTTATCTTCTTGGGCTATAGTTGCTAATTGGTATTTTGTATGTAGTTTTAATATATTATCTATATCTTTAAGTTCTGCGATTTTTAATTGCATTTTTTTCTCCGTAAAATTAATAGTGAAAGTATACAATCAAAAAAAAATATTTTCATTAACCTATGTTAATTTTTCATCTCTTTTCTAATTCTTGATAAAGCAACATCCGTAATGCCTAAATAAGAAGCAATATGATAGTTTGCAACTGCATTTTCAATCATAGAATAATCATTCAAAAACTTTTCATAACGCTCTCTTGCACTTAAAAGTAGAAAATCAGCCTCACGTCTCTCTTTTTTGATTACAAGATTTTCGTATATTCTTAAAAGTAAATCATTCCATTGTTTATATTGCATACCTAGTTCTAAAAGTTTTTTATAGGGTATGTGTAAAGTTATAAAGTCACTAAGAACTTCCACACTAAAAGGAGAGGGAATTCCTTGTGATACTGAAGAAATACTACTTAATAGATGTCCTTGTTTTTCTGCAAAAGATTTATTGAACTCTTTACCATCATCAGTAAGGTAATAATATCTAGCTAGTCCATTAATAAGAAAATAAAAATCATCAATATGGTCATCTACATAAAAAAGATGTTGACCTTTTTTTAATGTTTTTGTTTTAAAATATTTTTTTGCTATTTCCCAATTTTCATCTGAAAGGGGAGATATATTATTTAATATTGGATATAAAATATCAAACTGTTTATCTTTATTCATTATTTTCATTCTTAAATGTTTTAAGTTCCTCTTGTAAATTAGTCACTAAATCTACTAAAGATGCTATTCTTTTTTCATGATCTACTCTTTTTTTATCAAGAGCTTTTATTTGTTCTTCTTTGTATTGAATAATAGCTTTTAAATCTTCAAGTTCTTTTGTAATAGTTTTGTTATGATTTTTTATTATTAATAGTTGTTTTGTCATTATGTCAAATTGTTTCTTTTTATCTTGTTTCATCATTAAATCCATTTTATTGTATTCAATGTTTTGGGTTTCATAAATCTCCAGTTGTGATAAAAGATTTCGTATCTTATTTTCATAAGTAATAATTTTGTCTTTATAAAGTTTTGTATTATCATTACAACTAGTTGCTTTTGATAATATATCTTCTTTTTCTTTTTTATGGTTTGCAATCTCTTTTTTATATAAGGTCAATTGTTCTAAAAATTTTTTATTTTGTGCTCTTCTTTGGTTTTCTTCTTCTGTCACTAAAAACCGTATGCTAATAAATTGAGTAATTTCTTTACCTGCATCATCATAAATTGGAATTATTTTTGTATTTACAAAATATGTTTCATTGTCTTTAGATAGATGTTTTAGCGTTCCTTCCCATATTTTACCTTTTCTTGCTGTTTCCCATATCTCTTCGTATAAACTTGCTTGAACATCTGGATGTTTTAGAATACTATGATTTTTACCTAATATTTCATCTTCTAGATATCCTGATATATCAATAAAAGCATCATTTACAAAGGTGATATTTCCATCAAAATCAGTTTTTACAACTATTGCTTCTTTATTTAAAACAGATAAGTAAGCTTCCATTTCTTTCTTTTGTAATTCAAAATTCTTTTTATAATATATTTCTTTACAAATTTTTTCTACACTTTTATCAATTATTGAAAAATCTAATGGTTTTAATAAGTAGGAACTTACATTTAAGTTTATTGCTTTAATCATCTGTTCAGATTCACTTCTTGCTGTTGTAAAAATAAAAGGAATATCTTTATTTAATTCTCTTATTTTTTCAAGAAGTTCTATGCCATCGATTTTAGGCATATTAATATCGCTAATAATTAAATCAAAAGGTTCTTTATCATTTGTAGCTTTAATAAAGGCATCATAGGCTTCAAAACCATTGCTACATAAGATTGATGTATCAAATTTTTTATTTAAATATTTTCCAAAAATCATTCTTGCTTGGTCTTCATCTTCAACATATAAAACCTTTAATTTTTTGATAAAGTCTTTAATGTTTTCCATATAGATATCCTTTTGTAATATAAAAGTTATTAATTTTATTATTCTTAAACTAAAAACTTGCTAATTTAAAATAATAATAATAAAATATAATGTCTTGTATTATAATGTATTTTACTATTAAATTTAAAATGTGAGTCAATAATGTTAGAGTTCATAAAAAATTTTAAAAAAAGCATTGGGTATATTCTTATTAAAAAGGTATATCTTACATATTTTATTATCATGATAATTTTCATGTTTTATCAAATATTCTCAGAATATGATAATAATAAAAAAGAGGCTTATAAACAATTTTATAAAGTAGAAAAAGTTTACAAAGATTTATTCTCAAAATATCATATTGATAAAGATAATTTTGCATTTGATGAAATAACAAAAACTATTTTTAAAACTAGTAATATTTCTGGACTTGTAGCAATTGATAGTTCAAAAAACTTTAAGTTCTTTAAAGGAGCTATTGGTACATCATTTACAAAAGATGTAAATGAAAAAAATAAAGATGTAAGCTTTTATGAAGATAATTATTTTTTTAAACATAGAATAAAAATTGATGTTTATGATAAAAAAGATTTAGAATTAATTCTATTTATCAAAAAAACTGATATTTATAACCTTGTTTGGGATACAGTATTTCTTATTTTATTAAATATGATTTTTGGAATGATTATTCTTTGGGTACTTTTTTCTATTTTTACTGCAAAATATTTAATAAAACCTTTAAATACAATTATTGATGCTACAAATAAATTTGATATTGAAGAACATGAATTTATTGAAATAAACTTAGATGATTTACAAAATAATGAGTTTTATAAGCTTTCAAATGTATTTAATAAAATGTCAAAAAGAATCAATGAAGCTTATATCAATATGGAACAGTTATCCATGATAAAAGAGATTCAAAAAAATAAGCTAGAAGATCAAAAAGCAGAATTAATCCAAGCAAATAAATCAAAAGATGATTTTTTGGCAAATATGAGCCATGAACTAAAAACACCATTAAACTCAATAAATGTAATTAGTGATGTAATGATGAGAAATAAAACAGAGAATTTAGATGAGAAACAAATCAAAAATATAGGAATAATAAATAAATGTGGGAAAGATTTATTATACTTAATAAATGATGTATTAGATATTTCAAAACTAGAAGCAGGGCAAATAATACTTAATAATGATACGATAAATATAAAAGATTTGATAATGAGTATTTATGATATGTTTTATCCACAGACAAAAGCAAAAGAGATTGACTTTGTATTAAAAGTAGATGATAGTTTAGAGACAATGTATAGCGATGAAGATAGGATAAAACAGATAATAAAGAATTTATTGAGTAATGCATTGAAGTTTACTGAAAGTGGTAAAATAAGTTTAATAGTAAAAGATGAAGATAAAGATATAAAAGTAATAGTAAAAGATGAAGGAATAGGAATACCAGAAGATAAATTAGAAAATATTTTTGATAGATTTAAACAAGTAGATGGAAGTACTACAAGGAAGTATGGAGGTACAGGATTAGGACTTGCTATATGTAAGGAGTTAGCACATTTATTAAAAGGTGATATATCTGTTACAAGTGAACTTGGAAAAGGTTCTACTTTTGAACTTATTATTTGTAAAAATATTGATTTAATGAATACTTTAAACTTACTGGATATAAAAGATGAATCAACTCAAAGTACTAATTCAACATCAGTACTTAAAGAAATTGATGGAGAAAATATATTTATTAACTTTGATGATAGTGAAGATATAAAAAAAGAGTTAATTTTGGTTTATAATAATGAACCAATAAAATTCTTTAGTGTAATTATGGATTTAAATAAATTATATGAAGTGAAACAAAGTGCTAATTTGTCAGAAATAAAGGAACTTTATAATAAAAAAACATCAAAAGTTATAGTTGATATTAGTAGTTTAAATTCTTATGAAGTAGATAATATTGTACAGACTTTTGCAGAGAATTTAATTTTAATATATAAAAATGAAATTGATTTAGAATTAAGTAAAAAAGTATACAAAGTTATTCAAGAACCTTTGAATTATGAAAAAATCATTAATATAAAAAAGAGTTAAGATGAGTAAGGAGATTAAACTTCAAAAGATATTGTCATCACATTTTTTAAAATTTTCTTTGATTCCTATAATTATAGTTGAAGTTACTTTATTAATATTGTATTTTTCTATCAATCAATATATTTCGATAAAAAATACTAATCTACTTTTAAATGAAGCCCAATTTCATAGTCATGAACTTTTAAAAAATGAAGCAAATTTTATAAATGATAAATTGTTAGAAGTTTCAAGGTTAGCCCAAATATTGCAAAGAGAGCACGAAAAATTATTTCAAGATCCAAAAAAATTTATACTCCCAAATGGAGAACCTACTTTTGAAGTTGCTAGTAATGGAGTTTATTACAAAACAAACCATATTGGTGCTAGTTTATATTATTCATCTAAAACAAAAATGACTAAAGAAACAAAATATAAAGCACTATTTACAGAATCTATGGATACCTCTTTAGAAAGTATAGTTAATTTTAATCCTAATATTGTAGCAGCTTATTTTAATAGTTGGGATAATATGAATCGACTTTATCCTTTCATAAATAAAGTTTATGAACAATATGGTAATCATATACAAATGGAAGATTATAATTTTTATTATCTTGCAGATAATAAGCACAATCCTAGTCATAAACCTGTATGGACAACTCCTTATTTAGATCCAGCAGGTAATGGTTGGATGTTATCATGTATAGTTCCAATTTATAAAAATGATTTTTTAGAAGGAGTTACAGGATTAGATATAACAATTGATAGTTTTGTTAAGAACATATTAAATAGAAAGCTATCATATAATGCAAACTTGTTTTTGATGGATGAAAATGCAATGATAATAGCTATGTCAGAAAAAATAGAAAAACCTGAAGAATTTAATATACTTAAAAGTAAAAGTCCTTTTGCTGAACACTTTAAAAATCTTATTAAAAGTAATTTGAATAGCTCTACATTAAATATTAAAGATAAAGAATACTTAACCTTAAAACAAGATATTAAAGAGACTAATTGGAAACTAATGATTTTAATAGATAAAGATGAAATATTTAGTTCTATTGTCTATTTACAAAATTTATCTAATAAAATCGGATATATAACTATCATCATATTAGTGTTCTTATATATTATTTTCTTCTATTTTCTAATTAATAAAATAAATAAATTTTCATACACAATAACTAAGCCTATAAAAAAATTGTCAAATCAAACTTCTCAAATAAAAACAACAAGTGCCAAAGTCAATTTAATTAGTACTAATATATTGGAGATACAACAACTAAACAATAACTTTGAAAGAATGATGAATGAGTTAAAGGAAAGAACAAATAAATTATATGAATCAAAAATACTTGCAGAAGAGTTAGCCAAATCAAAAGATGATTTTTTGGCAAATATGAGCCATGAACTAAAAACACCATTAAACTCAATAAATGTAATTAGTGATGTAATGATGAGAAATAAAACAGAGAATTTAGATGAGAAACAAATCAAAAATATAGGAATAATAAATAAATGTGGGAAAGATTTATTATACTTAATAAATGATGTATTAGATATTTCAAAACTAGAAGCAGGGCAAATAATACTTAATAATGATACGATAAATATAAAAGATTTGATAATGAGTATTTATGATATGTTTTATCCACAGACAAAAGCAAAAGAGATTGACTTTGTATTAAAAGTAGATGATAGTTTAGAGACAATGTATAGCGATGAAGATAGGATAAAACAGATAATAAAGAATTTATTGAGTAATGCATTGAAGTTTACTGAAAGTGGTAAAATAAGTTTAATAGTAAAAGATGAAGATAAAGATATAAAAGTAATAGTAAAAGATGAAGGAATAGGAATACCAGAAGATAAATTAGAAAATATTTTTGATAGATTTAAACAAGTAGATGGAAGTACTACAAGGAAGTATGGAGGTACAGGATTAGGACTTGCTATATGTAAGGAGTTAGCACATTTATTAAAAGGTGATATTACTGTTACTAGTGAACTTGGTAAAGGTTCTACTTTTGAGCTTATTATTTGCAAAAATATTGATTTAATCCAAGGTTTAGAAGTTTTAAGTTTAAGTACAGAGACTTCTAATTCAATAAAAGACACTTCTCCCAATGAAGAAATTTATATTCTAAATAGTAATCCAATTTTATTTTTTAAAATTATAAGTCAAATATCTCCAAAATATAATATAATTTATATTAAAGATTTAAAAGAGATTGATTTAAGTAAGGATACAAAAATAATTTTGGAAGCATCTTCTTTAAAAGAAGAAGATATTATATATATAAAAGAGTATAAAATAAATAACTTAATTCTAATTACAGAAGGAAAGATAAATAAAGAGTTGGATGATTTAGTAATTTTGTCTATAGATAAATCGCTTGAAAATATTGATTACTCTTTAATTTAAATAAAAGGAAAACATGATGGAAAAATTTAGTATTCTTATATTAGATGATGTAGAAGAAAATATATATTCATTAAAACTTATGATAGAAGATAGCTTTGATACAGAAATTTATACTGCCTTAAATGCACAAGATGCAATTTCAATACTTATGAATAACAAAGTAGATCTTATACTAAGTGATATTCAAATGCCTGATGTAGATGGATTCCAATTTGTTGATTACATAAAAAGTTTAGAAATAACAAAAGATATTCCAGTTATTTTTATTACAGGAATTTATGATAAAGACTCATATCAAAAAAAAGGTTATGATTTAGGAGTTATTGAATATATTTCAAAACCAATTGATAATGATCTATTAACATCAAAGTTAAAAGTATTTATAAAGATATTTGAAGAAAAAAAGAGTTCAAAAGAAAAATTAGACCAAGCAAATAAACTTCTCGTTCATAATGCAAAAATGGCTAGTATGGGAGAAATGATTGGTGTTATATCACATCAATTAAAACAGCCTTTAAATATTATGTCTTTATATTGTAATGATATAAAATATTCATATGATACAGATGATTTAGATAGAGAAACAATAGATAAATTTGACAAAGATACAAAACAACAAATTAAACATATGACAAATACAATTGATAGTTTTCTAAACTTCTTTAACTCTGAAAAAAAACTTACTACAATTTCCATAAAAAAAGCAATTGTTACTTTTATTGACTTAATGAAAGCTCAAATTAGTAAAAGTGGTATAGACTTAAAAGTTGATATTGAAGATGCTTACATAGTAGGTGTAGAGATGGAACTAGCACAAGTTTTTATAAATATTATCACTAATTCAATTCAAGCATATAATGAAAGAGAGATAGAAAATAGGCCTATTGAAATAAAAGTATACAAAGAAAATGACAAAGTTATTTTGACAATTGGCGACTTTGCAGGTGGAATTGATGAAAATAATATGGAAAAACTTTTTGATCCATATTTTACTACAAAAAGTGATGGAACAGGGATTGGTCTTTATATGGTTAAATTAGTAATAATAAATAGCTTTAAAGGTGAATTAAAAGTTGAGAATAGTGATAAAGGGCTTAAATTTATTATGACTTTCCCTTCAGCGTGAGAGTAAGAATAAACTTACTCTATCTATAATCATTTTTATACTCAACATAATGAGCTGCATGTTTGATAAGCTTATCAACATCTTCTTTTGTTAACTCTTTAACTACTTTTGCAGGGCTACCCATAATTAAACTTCTTGGAGGAAAAACTTTTCCAGAAGTTACAAGAGAATTAGCTCCAACTATACTTCCTTCACCAATAACAGCATTATCTAAAATGGTTGCACTCATGCCAATTAGACAATTGTCTTCTATTTTACAACCATGAAGCATAACTTTATGACCAACTGTTACATTATCACCAATTATTGTTTTACTATTTGTATCTGTATGAATACATGACAAATCTTGTATATTTGTATTTCTACCTATTTTTACTTCATTTACATCTGATCTTATAACACATTGAAACCAAACAGATGAATCTTCTCCAATTTCAATATTACCGATTAAATCAGCACTAGGAGCAATCCATGCACTAGAGGCAATTTTTGGATAAAACTCTTTAAATTTTAATATCATTTTAATATCCTGTAGATAAATTTGAAATATTATATCTACACAAATTAAAAGCTAAATAAATTTTTATTTAGCTTTATATTCTAAAATAACTGGTTCTGAATAATTTGGAACATCATCATAAGTAAATATTGCATAATACTTATCAATATCAGTTGCACCAAAATCATCTAATGTATACTCATCAACCCCAGCATAAAGTTTTTGTCCATCTTGTGCAGATAAAGGTTTTCTAAAAGGATTTTTAATAACTTTTGCTCCTACAAAATCTGAATCTTTTGGATTATTCCAAGAGACTTTTATCTTTCCATTTTCCATTGTTAATTGAGCATTTGTTACTTTTTCAACAGGAAATCTTCTTTTTGGTATATATTCAAGAATAAGTTTTGGACATAAAGTGCTATTATTACTTGCTTCCCATGAAACAGTTTTATCTTTTAATACTCTAAAGGCAGATGTTGGTTTTAATACAAAAGAGATGTCTGATTTAGTTTTTAATTTTTCGTTTAAAGTGATTTCAGAAAAAGAATCAAACATAAAGTATTGGGTTTGATTATTTTTAAGTTCAGTTGCACTTACATCATAACCAATATTTTGAATAACTTCCCTAGATGTAATATTTCTATAACTTTTATTTATATCATCGTCTACAAACTCCAAATGGAACCTAATGTCATCTTTGATATAAATCTTTGTAGAGTTTAATTCAAAATAAGCTTTAGTAATCATTGTATCATTATAAGGAGGAAGAGATGAAAGATTAAATTGAAAGGTAGAATATATTTTATTTCCATTTTCATCAAAACCTGGAGCAATAACATCTTCTAATACTTCATTCTTACTTACTGTATAAATAGACTTTGGAAACAAAGCTATACTTGTAGGTTCAATAGTATAAGTTAATTCTAGTCTTGGTCTATATGTTAATCCAAAACCAAACTTTCCATACCCAATGTCCCATTGCATCATCTGTTTACTTCTCCCAACCCTTAACTCTTTTGGACCTTCAACTCTTAAGATAATAGTATCATCTTTTATAGATTTTTTTAAATCATCACACTCTAAACCTGATAAATGCCAATTTCTCCAAATACCTTGTGTAAGTTGATGAGACTCAGTAGGGCGACCAATATATCTGATTATCTCCATATTATTTACATCTTCAAAATTTGTAATATCACCCATTGTGTCTTGATTAACAAGTCCTACATTCCACTCACCATACTTTTCAATTGTAGTTGAAACTCTGTTTATAGGATATAGGTTAAATGAAGCTAATTTTATAAGTGCATTTTGAGGAAGTGATTTTACATTTATAGAAATAATAGCATATGAAATACCTTTGTTTTCATCAATTCCTACAAATAAAGAATTGACACCAAAATGTTTAGGATTATTGTTTAAATTCTCTGCTACATAACCAGTACCTTTTGCATTAGCATAATAAGTTCTACTATACTCATCATATTCAACTAATGTTCTAATCTTAATTTGAGGATAAAAAGGTGACTTTTGATTTGTTTTTTTATTTACAACTCTAATGTTGTAATAATAATCTTTATTTGAAGCTAGATTTATATCGCTAAATTCTAAAGCTTGGGTTTTTGCAATTAAGTTAGAAGAGTTACAAAACTGTTTATCTTTTTGGCTTCTAAATATTTCAAAATAGATATTCTTATTTAATTGATAATTCCATTTTAATGTTACATGATTTGAACCAATTTCACTAGCTTCAAAACTATCTACTCTTTTCATTAAAGATGCTTTATCATAATTATCTACTTCTTTTAAAGCATATATTAGTGCCGGAATATGTTCTCTTATATTTTCACTCATATCTTCCATATAATCACTAATATTTCTAGTTCCAACTTCCACAACTGAAGAGAGTATTCCTTGTGAATAATAAAATTCTCTTCCACTACCTGATATCAATTTTGCAGGTGGTTTACCTTGATGTATACCATATTCTCTCCCTGATATCTTTCTAATTTCTTCAGCCATATTTGCACATAAAGTATTCATATCAATTGTATCAATTGTATCTTCATGTCTAAAATCATGTGCGGGAAAGAAAACATTACCTTGACTGTGATAATCTAAGGCAATAGTAATATTAGGGTGAGATAAAACAAAGTCTCTTAAACTTTGAGTCTCCGGTTCACTAAAAGGTTCAGGACCTCCATATACATTTGAAGAGGTATTTGTAGATTTTACAAATCCAATAGGGAAGTTTCTATTTAAGTCAACTCCATATGTTCCATCTAAATTCTGTCTTCTATTCTTTCTCCAAAAAGAAAAATGCTTTCTTGAATATTCATAACCATCAGGATTGGCACAAGGTACCATATAAATAGTACTTTCATTTAAATATGTCTGTAAAGTCGGATCGGTTTCCAAGTTTTTTAATATATAAGATGCAAACTCTATAGCTAACTCATGTCCAATCCACTCTCTAGCGTGAATTGTTCCTGTATAAAATAGGGCAGGTTTACTATTTGCAGTTTCAATATTTTTTGATATTGTTATTAAATTAATATCCCTTTTTTCCCAAGTTTGACCAATGGATTCTATTTTGAAATATTCTGGATATTTTGCTTCTAATTCTTTAAAAATTGTTGTTGAAGCCTCGTATGATCTGTATAATCTTTTCAAAAAATCATTCTCCTATTTTTAATCTAGACTTCAATTGACTAAATTTATTTTTCCCAATACCTTCTAGCTCTTTTAATTCATTGATATCTTTTAAACTTGTCACTTTTTTTCTATAATCAAGAATAATTTTTGCAAGTTTTGGCCCAATTCCATTTATTTTTTTTAGAATCTCTATAGTAGCAGTATTAATATCTATTCTCATATCATCGATACTTTCATCCCAAGATTTTAACATCTGAGAATCTATTGATTCTAATTCAAGTAAATCAGAACTATCAGTGATAATATTTTCTTCTAAATACTCTTTTATTTCTATAGCCAAATCCTCTTCCATCCCATACAAAGACATTAAATCAGTTAAAGTAGCTTCATTTAAATTTATTCTTTTCTTTTCATATTCATCTTCAGTTTTTTTACTATTTTTAGATTGATTAGCATTTTTATCAGGTGCAATTGAATCTGGAACATCCCCATTATTACTTATTTCAGTCAAAGACATATCAAAATTATCTTTTGTATCATTTAGATAATATTCTCCATCAAAGCTTGGTTTATATTTACTAAATCCAATGTTTCTCATAGTTCGTAATAAAGAGGAATCAATTTTTCCTAATTCTTCCCATGAGAATAATGGAACATGAGGTTTTTTAAATCTTCCTTTTGAAAAATCCCACATCAAATATTGACAAATCCAATCTCTTATATAAGGAAATGCTGCAAATGCTGTCGCACACTCTAAAATATATGCTTTTCCAGTTTTTGCACTAATTGCAATATCGCAAGCCCAGTATTCTGCTTTTGCAGCTTTACTTGCTTTTACAGCAAGTTCTAGAGCATTCATAGGAATATTTTCATAAGACATCGAACCTCCTTGTGAAGTATTTGTTATCCATTGATTTTTACCTGAATATCTCCAAAATGCACAAATTGGCTTATGCCCAATAAGCATTACTCTTATATCTCCAGAATCCTTTAAATCAATAGCATTTTGAGTATAAATTGGGTTATATTTTTTTTCATCTAAAAGTTTTTTTGCATCTTTAAAACTATCTGCTTTATGGACAAAATAACCACCATAATTTGATGGGCCATAACTTCTTTTTATGATTTGAGGATAAGTTGCTTTATTTTTTAAATATTCATAACCTTCATCTTTATCATAAAAGATTTTTGTTTTAGGAATAGAAATTTTATACTTTTTACAAAAGAGGGTAACATTCTCTTTTGATCTATTTGAAAATTGTGTTTCAATTGAAGGTACAAATCTCAGATCAGGGAGTTCTTTTGATATTTGAACAAAAGTTTCATAAGCAGTTGCAGGAATATTACCAATTAATATCTTAATTTTTTTTCTTTTGATTTCTTTTATGAATCTTGCTTTATCATTTTTCCAATGATAAGTAACAGTTTCAATTTTATCAGGCCAGCCTTTAAAATTTGATTTATCAAAAAACCTCATTACATAATCAAGATATAATAATCCTATTTTTGGTAGCTTTTTCATTTTTTATCCCCTTTTTTAGTTTTTCTATCAATTAAATCTACAATCAAATCTATTTTTTTATCATTGAAATCTAACCCTAATTTTTCTTGTTCTGGTGTTGCAAAAGCAGGTATTCCATTTACTTCTAAAACAACAAATTCTTCTTTTTTTCTATCATAAATTATATCAACACCTGCAATATCAAGTCCTGTAACTTTAGCTGCTTTTAGTGCCAAATTGATTACATCATCATTTGCTTCCCTTAAAAATACACTTCCACCACTTGTGACATTTGTTCTCCAATCATTTCCACCTGCTTTTCTACCGTAACATCCTACAAATTGTCCATCAACAATATCAATTCTATAATCAGTATTATCATATTCAATAAACTTTTCAACATAAAAGTATCTTAAATCCATTTGATTTAAAAAAGGAATAAGCATATCTAATGTTTCTTCATTTTCTATTTTAGTAAGACCAACTCCACCCCAACCATCAGTTGGTTTATAGACCATTTTTGACCATTTCTTCATAATAGTATTTAAATGATGAGTATCATCCCTATGACAAAGTTTATAATCTGCAGTTTTTACACCATTTGTTCTTAGCCAAAATGCTGTATGAAACTTATCTTCTGTTAGTTCAAAAGAATCATAATTATTAATCATAGGAATAACTCTATTTAAAGCTTTATACAAATACATTTGATATTGAGTTTGTTCTCCTGCATTATAAGAAAAAAACAAGTCAAGTTTATCTAATTTCATTTTATCATAAACAATATGACCATTTTTTGCAATAGCATTTCGTAAATTTAAATTAGGAATTGTTTCAATATTTCTCTCTTTTAATTTTTCTATCATTTTTGTTTCTATAACATCTCCACCACCATTTTGATAAAGCCACATACCTATTTTTCTATCCATAATAATTCCTTTTAATCATTATTTTGAAAATGAGCTAAAATTTTAGTCATTAAATCAATTCTAGCTTGAAAACTACTTTTCAAGGCTCTTTCTTTTACTGTGTGATCACCATCTCCAAATGGACCAAATCCATCTAAGGTTGTAACTCCACAGGAGGCAACAATATTTGCATCACTTACTCCACCTCTTTTTTCAGTTAATATTTTACTATTGGTAATTTTTTCTATTTGAGTGATTAAATCTAATTGATTAGGATTTTCTTGCATAACATCTCTTTGGATTGAACCTGTTAATGTAGATATAGTCCCATTTATATAAGATTTATCTACTATTTTGTCTATACCCTTTAAAACTCTTTGTTTTTCATCATTTGAGGTGTATCTTATTTCTAAAGTAATTTCACATTTAGGGGATATTGTATTTGCTCCAATTCCACCATTAATCTTTCCAACATTTACAGTAGTTTCTAAATCAAGGTTTGTCAATTTAACTAAATCTTGTAATTTAAAACTAGCTTCTAAATTAGCATCAATACCTTTATCATAATGATTCCCAGCATGACTAGCTTTTCCCTCAATTGTTATTGTAAAAGTTCCTACACCTTTTCTTTGAGTAACAACTTCCATATTTTCACCAGCTGCTTCAAAAACAAAACATATATCATAATTTTTTGCAATATTTGAAGTTACAAGTTTAGAATCATCACTTCCAGACTCTTCATCTGATACAAGTAAAAAATCTATATTATGAATTTCTTTATTTGTAATAAAAATATTTCTAAGAGCTTGTAAAGCAACAATATTGCCACCTTTCATATCACAAGCACCAGGCCCATAAATCCAATCTTCATCTTCTGTAACAGATTCAAAAGTATCAGGAGGGAATACGGTATCATTATGTCCTAAAAGTAGAATTTTTGTGCCATTTCTTTTCTTTGATAAAAAAAGTAAGTGATCACCTATTAATTCACGAGAGTAGCTATTTTTTTGAAAGTTTAAATCTTCCAGCCATCTTGACATGTGTTTGCCAACTTTATCAACACCATCTTTATTTTTTGTATAAGAGTTTATACTCATTATAGTGATCAAATCGCTTAAATAGTTCATTTAATATCCTTAATATATAATTTTATTATAAGATAGTAGCATTTTAGTTACAAATAATCTAGAATTAAACTATTTAATAGAAAATCATAATCTTAAGTTATATAATAATTTTTATATAATTAATAATATAGATGATAGCACAGAATATATATTTGGGAAGGGGAGAGGTGGTTATTTTTTAACCACCTTAGTTAATTATTTTTTTTCTTTTGACCTGCGATGATAAATCTAAGAGCATTAAGTCTAATAAAACCTTCTGCATCTTTTTGATTATATACTTCGTCTTCTTCAAATGTAGAGTGAGCTTCTGAATATAAAGAGTTAACAGATTCTCTTCCTACAACCATAACATTACCTTTGTAAAGTTTTAATCTTACAGTACCTTCAACATTTACTTGAGTTGCATCAATTGCAGCTTGAAGCATTTCTCTCTCTGGAGAAAACCAATATCCTTGATAAATTAGTTTTGCATATTTAGGCATCATTTCATCTTTTAAATGAGCAGCTTCTCTATCTAAACATATAGATTCAATAGCTCTATGAGCTTTTAACATAATTGTTCCACCTGGAGTTTCATAACATCCTCTTGCTTTCATACCTACATATCTATTTTCTACAATATCAACTCTTCCAATTCCATGT
The DNA here is from genome assembly GCF_048571125.1 of Arcobacter siniprincipis (SeqCode). Taxonomy (NCBI): domain Bacteria; kingdom Pseudomonadati; phylum Campylobacterota; class Epsilonproteobacteria; order Campylobacterales; family Arcobacteraceae; genus Arcobacter; species Arcobacter siniprincipis (SeqCode). The sequence goes on from NZ_CP182343.1 coordinate 1,747,027, forward strand.
TTATTACCATAATCATTTAATTTTTTAAGTAATGTTGCAGGAGATAATTCTTCCCCATTGATTGATATTGGATCACCATTTTTATACCCAATAGTAATGTATTCAGCTTCATCAGGAGCTTTTTCAGGAGAAGTTGTCCATAACCACATTGATTCTTCTGGTTCATTATTTGGATTTTCTAAATGTAAACCTTCATATGAAATATGTAAAAGATTTGCATCCATAGAATATGGGCTAATAGCTGGGTTTCCATCTTTATCAAGATGTTTTTTGTCTATTTCAATTCCATTTTTTTTAGCATAAGCTAATAATTTTTCTCTAGAATTTAAATCCCATTCTCTCCAAGGTGCAATAACAGTAATCTCAGAATCAAGTCCTAGATAGCCTAATTCAAATCTTACTTGGTCATTTCCTTTTCCTGTTGCCCCATGAGAAACAGCATCTGCACCCATTTTATGTGCAATTTCAATTTGTTTTTTTGCAATTAAAGGTCTTGCAATTGAAGTACCTAATAAATATTCACCTTCATAAATTGCATTTGCTCTAAACATAGGAAATACATAATCTTTTACAAACTCTTCTTTGATATCTAGTATAAATATATTTTCAGGTTTAATTCCACAAGCTAAAGCTTTAATTCTAGCTGGTTCAACTTCTTCACCTTGACCTAAATCAGCTGTGAATGTAATAACTTCAGCATTATATTCATCTTGAAGCCATTTTAGTATTGTAGATGTATCAAGTCCACCACTATAGGCTAATACTACTTTTTTTACTTCTTTTTTACTCATTTTTATATCCTATATCATAGTAATTTTAAGGAGTTATTTTATCTTATCTTAGCTATAATCTTGTTTATGAGAATAGATAAATTTTTAAACGCAGTTAATATAACAAAAAGAAGAGCAGTTGCTGAAGATATGCTGGAGCATAAAGTAGTTCATATAAATGGCATGCCAGTTAAAAAGGCAAAAGAAGTTAAGGTTGGAGATTTAATTGAAATTAAATATTTAGAGTATACAGAAGAGTATAAAGTACTACAAATTCCCCAAACAAAATCAACTCCAAAATCAAAACAAACAGAATACATAGAAAAAATAAAAGGAAAAGATGATGTTTAGTACTGATAAACTAAAATTTGATGATATTTTTGAAAATAGACTTCCTGTTGAAGAAGTAAGAGAGTATTTAATCAAATTATACGAAGATGGAGAAACAGCTGAACAAATAGCAGCAGCAGCTGATGCAATGAGAGATCACTTTATTCCTTTACCCGTTGATTATTCTTTAAAAGATGAATTAATTGACAATTGTGGAACTGGTGGAGATAAATCAAATAGTTTTAATATCTCAACAACTGTATCCTTACTGCTTGTTGCTTGTGGCTCAAAAGTGGCAAAACATGGTAATAGAAGTATTACAAGTAAATCAGGAAGTGCTGATATGCTAGAAGAGCTTGGTATAAATTTAAATTTGAGTATTGAGAATCAAGTAAAAATGCTAGAAAATACTGGATTTGTATTTATGTTTGCTCAAAATCATCATCCTTCTATGAAAAATATTATGCCTATACGAAAATCAATACCACATAGAACTATTTTTAATATTTTAGGACCTTTAAGTAATCCTGCAACAGTGTCAAAACAATTAATTGGTGTTTTTAGTGATGAATATATCCATAGAATGATTACAGCTCTAAGTCTTTTAGATACAAGAAGAGCTATGGTAGTTAGTTCAAAAGATGGAATGGATGAAATTTCAATTAGTGATGTTACTTATGCAACTACATTAATTGACCAAAGAACAAGTGATTTTATAATAGACCCTAGAGATTTTGGCCTAGGTATGTATTCAAAAGATGATATTTTAGGTGGTGATGCAAAAGAAAATGCCAAAATCACAAGAGATATCCTAGAAGGCAAAGTAACTGGTGCAAAACTTGATATTGTATTACTTAATGCTGGGGCTGCACTATTTATTGATAATAAAGCAAAAGATATAAAAGAAGGTATTGAAATAGCAAGAGAAGCTATTAAATCTGGAAAAGCAAAAGAAAAACTTGAACAAATCATTAATTTTTCTAAAAGTATGAAATAGGGTAGTTTTGGAAAAAATAGAATTAATATTAGAAGAAAATGATTTAATTAAAATCATTAATAAATTAGATAAAATAATTGATAAAAAAGAGTCAATTGTTTTATTAAGAGGTGATTTAGCAAGTGGTAAGACTACTTTAGTTAAAAACTATGTAAAGTTTTTGAAAATCGATGATTTAGTTACATCACCAACTTTTTCAATTCAAACAATTTATGGGGAAAATATTTACCATTATGATGTTTATAATAAGAGTTTAGAAGAGTTTATATCTTTAGGCTTATTAGAAGAGTTTGAAAAAGAAGGTATTCATTTTGTAGAGTGGGGGGATGATAGATTAAATGAACTTCTTAACTCTTATGGCTTCCATACTATTAAAATAGATATTGAAAAATTAGAAAATAAAAGGCGATATATAATTAATGCATAAATTAAGAATAGAAAACATAACCAAAAACATTAAAAAAACTCAAATTTTACATGGTATTTCACTTGAAGTTAAATCTGGAGAAATAGTTGGTTTATTAGGACCAAATGGAGCAGGTAAAACTACAACTTTTTATACAGTTTGTGGACTTGTAAAACCAAGTTCAGGTAAAGTTTTTCTTGATGAAACAGATATTACAAATCTACCTTTGCATAAAAGGGCATTGAGAGGAATTGGCTATTTACCACAAGAGTCATCTATTTTTAAAGACTTAAGTGTAGAAGATAATTTAATGCTTGCAGCACAAATTGTTACAAATGATAAGGCAGAACAATTTAAAAGAGTAGAAGAGTTACTTGAAGTTTTTAATATTGAACCTATTAGACAAAGAAAAGGAATTTCTTTATCAGGAGGGGAAAGAAGAAGAACAGAAATAGCAAGAGCTTTAGTATCAAAACCAGTTTTTTTATTGCTTGATGAACCTTTTGCAGGGGTTGATCCAATTGCGGTTAAAGATATTCAAGAGATTATCAATCAATTGACACTTAGAGGTATAGGCGTATTAATAACAGATCATAATGTAAGAGAAACCCTTCAAATATGTGATAGGGCATATGTTATGAAAAGTGGGACATTATTAGCTTCTGGAAATAGTGATGAGATTAGAAATGATGTAAGCGTAAGAGAACACTACCTAGGAGAAAGTTTTACTTTTTAGAAGTAAAAAATTCTCTCTTCTTCATTTTCTAGTGCTTTGTTTAAAGCAGAACTTAATCTTTGTAAAATAAGATCTTCATTATCATCATTTTTCAATTCAACGACTCCAAAAAAACTGTGTTGAGAAAGTTTTTTATTCATAAGCATTGTATTTAAAATATTTTCAAGTTTATAAGATACATTTAATGCACCATCTAAATCAGTTTCTGGAAGTAAAACTATAAAATGTGATTTTTCAGCTTTAAAACAAATATCATGTTCTCTAATATTATTTTTAATTAATTCACTAATATCATTTAAAAAGTCTTCATAAGAGATAATTTTTTCATCTATATTTTTTACGCTTAGTTTTATTAAAGATAAATCTTTTCTATATCTTCTAACTCTTTTTGATTCAATTGAAAAAATCTTGTGAAATTTATTTAGATTGTATAAGCCTGTTATTAAGTCATGGTTATATTTATATTCGAATAGATTTGATTTTTCATTTAAATTTGTAATATCAAATAAAGAGACTAGAAAATATATCTTTTCCTTTTCTATTTTTGTAACATTTAATTTAAAAGTTCTTGTAACATCAACTACTTTTATCTTTATTAAGACATTTTCATTATCTAAATTAGATATAAACTCATACCAAGGAGTAGTTTTCAACTCTTCTTTCGTAGAAAATTGTTCTTTGTCTAATAATATTTTTTCTAAATTTATATCAAATACTTTGAAGTTTTTTGAAAATATATCATTCTGTGCAACTATTTCCCCATCTTCTATAATAGTTACCAAACTATCTTGTTTATTTAGTAACTCAAGAATAGAGTCATCAAATTTATTGTTACTAGTATATATAATATTTTTTAAAAACTTGTGTTCTAAACATTTTGTAATATTTTTTATTAATTCATATAAGTCTAAAGGTTTTAAACAATATGAACTAATACCTAATTCAATAGATTTTTTATAAAAACTAGAATCAGTATGTGCTGTTGTTACGATACTAGGTATATTTGAATTAATTTCATTAATTCTTTTTATCATCTCTAACCCATTCATTTTAGGCATATTAATATCAGCAATAATTAAATCTATATCAGGATTATTTTTAAATGATTCAAGACCTTCTTCTCCATCGTTGCAGACAAACAATTTACCAATAATACTATTTAAAATATTAGAAGTGAAATTTCTTATTTCTTCTTGGTCTTCCACATAAAGTATATTTAGTTGTTTAAAAAAATCTTTATTCATAATACCTTCTATTTTATATTAAAATTTTGTTTGAGATTAATTTATTTTGCAAAAATATTAAGTGCATTTTTTAAATCTTCTTCTGTATCAATACCAAATGATTTAGACTCTACTTCAACCATCGCAATTTTCTTTTCATGATAAATTGCTCTTAATTGTTCAAGTTTTTCTATACTTTCAGTTTGTGCTGCAGGAAGTTTACAAAACTCATCTAAACTTTTGACAGTAAAACCATAAATTCCCAAATGTCCATTATATGTGGCATTCTCATAGTGGTCTCGGTAGTATGGAATTTTGCTTCTAGAAAAATATGTGGCATTTCCCTTGTCATTTAATAATACTTTTACATGATTTGGATCATCTGCTAATTGTGAAGATATCTTTTTATGGCAAGATACAATCATAATATCTTCTTTATTGTTTCTAACTTCTTTTACTCTACTAATAACAGCTTTTATCACATCAACTTCTATAAAAGGTTCATCAGCTTGAACATTAATAACGATATCATCTTCTTTTAAATTGAGTTTTTTGGCTGCTTCATTTATCCTATCCGTTCCACTTTGATGTTCATTTGAAGTGATAATAGCATTTATTCCATGTTCTTTTGCTAATCTTATTACATCCTCAGAATCTGTAGCGATTGTTACATCATCTAAACTACTTACTTGTTTTGCAGTTCTTATAACCATAGGTAAACCAAGTATATCAACTAAGATTTTATTTTGAAATCTACTAGAATTTAATCTTGCAGGTATTATTATCATATTTTGTTTCCTTTAAATTATTATAGGCAATTTTATTTTAATAGTTGTTTCATTTGAGACTGAGTTAACTTCTATTGTACCTTTTAAATGCATTTCGATAATACTTTTAACAATGTATAATCCTAATCCTACACCATGTTTCTCATCTTTTGTTGAAAAATATGGTTCGAATATTTTGGAAATATTATGTTTAGGGATTCCACCTGCATTATCGTGAAAGGATAATTCAACAAAATCGTTTATTTTTTTAACTTCTATAAATATCCTTTTATTATCTTCCATCATATTTTTTTGCATTGCTTCAATAGAATTTTGAACAAGATTATTAAATACAGTTACTAATCTATCTTGATAGGTTTCTAGTATTAAAGTTTCATCACATATTATTTCGAAGTTAACGACCCTTTTATATGGTTTGATTAAAGTTTCAAACAATTTTTTTAATTCTACTACCTCTTTTTGTCCCTCAAACTCTATTAGGGATTTAAACTCTTCTATTGTATTTGATAAAGTTTTTACACTTTCATTTATTTTTTTTAAGCCTTCATAAAAAGGTCCATTATCATCTATGTCAAGAGACAGTTTCTGAGCAATAATAGAAATTGTATTAAGTGGTTGTCTCCATTCATGAGAAATAGTTCTAATAGTATCTGTCATAATATTTAGCTTATTATCTTGAACTAATAGTTTTTCAGATTGTTCTAAAGTATGAGTAATATCAAACATAAGAGCTGTAAATCCAGTAATATCACCATATTTATTATAAATTGGTTTTATTTTAAGGTCTACCCAAAAAATGTCATTATTCTTTTTTACATTTTTGATTTTCCCTGTCCATTCTTTGCCACTTTTTATACTACTCCACAAATCTTCAAAAAGTTCTTTAGGAGAGTCTTCATGTTGAATAACTGCATGTGATCTTCCTAATAGTTCACTTTTTGAATAACCTGTTAATTTACAAAAAGCATCAGAGACTTCAGTAATAAAACCAAACTTATCTGTATGACTTGAGATAACATATTCATTTAAAATTTGGTCATCTGAGATTTGTTTTGTAATATCTTTAGTATTTAAAACAAAAAGCTTTTTATTTAACATAAGAGAAACAGTCACTTTAAGATAAATTGGTTTCTTATCTTTTCTTGTACAAACAAGATTCATATCTGTATCATATGAATTTATCATATTATTTTTTAAAAGTTGTAAAAACGAGATTTTGTATGATTCATTAACTAAATCAACAAAATTTAAAGATAGTAATTCTAAACTTGTATATCCAAGTATTGGACTTAGAGCATCATTTACATACAAGAATTTACTCTTAAAATCAATAATAGCAATTCCATCCCATGAGTTATTAATTATTTCTTTTAATTCATAGTTTGTATTTTTCAATTTTTCTAAATCTGAACCCATTAAAAACCTAAATAAACTTATTTTTATATCTTTTCATTATAATATAAAAACTTTAAAACTAGGGAAAATTTAATGGATAATGATAATTTAAGTGCAAAAAAAACGATAACTGTAATAGATACATTTGGCTTTTTATTTAGAAGTTTTTACGCACTACCACCTTTAAAATCAAAAGATGGCTTTCCAACAGGATTATTAACAGGATTTATGAATTTTATATCAAATGTTGGAAAAGATTTTCAAACTGATTATATTGTTTTTGCACTTGACTCAAAAGGTAATACTTTTAGAAATGAAATATACGATCAATATAAATCTCATAGACCAGATGTACCAGAAGACTTATTAAAACAACTTCCCATCGCAATCTCTTGGATAGAACAGATGGGATTTAAAACGGCAATTAAAAGTGGCTTTGAAGCCGATGATATTATTGCCTCAATTGCTCATGATGCAAGAGAAAAAAACCTTGAAGTTAGAATTGTAAGTCATGATAAAGATTTATACCAATTGATTGATGATGATACAGTTTATTTATTTGACCCTATAAAAAAAGTGATAATAAATGAGGAAAAATGTTATGAAAAATATGGTGTTCATCCTAAACAATTTACGGATTACCAATCACTTTTAGGCGATAGTGCAGATAATGTTCCAGGAGTAAAAGGAGTAGGTGCTAAAACAGCAGAAGCTTTAATAAAAGAGTTTGGAACTTTAGAAAATATTTATGAAAATATTGAAAGTGTACCAAAGCCTAGATGGAAAACACTTCTTTTAGAAAATAAAGAGATGGCGTTTATTTCAAAAGAATTGGTAACTTTAAAAAAAGATTGTCATTGCATAGATATTTTAGATGAATTTGAATTACCAAAAGAGAACCCAATCTTGATAATCCAGGATACTTTACTAAAATATGATTTAAATAAAATAGTTGAAAGAGTTCATCAAAATGGTCTTAACTATAAAACAGAACTTCCAAAAGTAAAAGAAAAAATAAATTATGATTTTATATTATTAGATACAAAAGAAAAACTAGAAGAGGTAATAAATGCTATTCCTAAAGATTCAATTGTAGCTTTTGATACAGAAACGACTAGTTTAGATACAAAAATAGCCAAAATAGTTGGTTTTTCTTTTTCTTATGAAGATAATAAAGCATACTATATCCCAATAGCTCACAAATACTTAGGTGTTCCAGAACAAGTTTCACTATCTGATGCTAAAAATGCTATTAATAAATTAAACAAGTTTAAATTAATTGTTCAAAACTTTAAATATGATTTTGACATTATAAAATTTAATTTTGATATTGAGTTAAAACTATTCGCTGATACTATTATCTTAGCTTGGTTATTAGATAGTAGTTCAAAAGTAGGACTTGATGCTTTAGCAAAAAACTATTTTGAATATATAATGATTGCCTTTAAAGATGTGGTTAAAAAAGGTGATGACTTTTCTACTGTTGATATTTCAAATGCTTGTAATTATGCAGCGGAAGATGCTTTAATGACATATAAAATATACTTTAAACTATTAGAAGAGTTTAAAAAACAAAATTGTGAACATCTTTTAAAAATAGCAGATGATTATGAGTTTAAATTTATTGATGTGTTAATAAATATGCAAAATAATGGTGTGAAAATAGATACGCAAATCTTAGAAAATCTTAAAATTCAAAATCAAGAGTATATTCAAGAGCTTACAAAAAAGATTCATGCACTTGCTGGAACTAAATTTAATATAAATTCTCCAAAACAATTAGGGGTAATACTTTTTGAAACATTAGGATTAACTGCTTCTAAAAAAGGGAAAACTGGATATAGCACAAATGAAGTTGTATTAAATAAATTAGTAGACTCACATGAAATTATTTCAGTAATATTAGATTATAGAGAAGCTTATAAACTACAATCTACATATATAGAACCCCTTTTAGAATTGGCTTCTAAAGATAAAGAAAATAAAATTTATACTTCTTTTTTACAAACAGGAACAGCAACAGGAAGACTTAGCTCAAAAAATCCAAACTTACAAAATATTCCAGTAAAAAGTAGTGCAGGTAGAGAGATAAGAAAAGCCTTTATTGCAAGAAATGGATATAAACTTGTAGGTATTGATTATTCTCAAATAGAATTAAGATTATTGGCTCACTTTAGTAAAGATAAAGCCTTAGTAGATGCTTTTAATAGTGATTTAGATATTCATAGTCAAACAGCTGTAAAAATATTTGGAGAAGAAGAAGCAAAGCAAAAAAGAAATATTGCAAAAACAATTAATTTTGGATTACTTTATGGAATGGGAAGTAAAAAACTAGCAGATACCCTTAAAATAACTCCCAAAGAGGCTAAAGTTTATATTGATTCTTATTTTGAAGCCTTTACAAATGTAAAAGAATATATGAAATCAATTGAAGATTTTGCTTTAGAAAATGGATATGTTGAAACTTTAATCAAAAGAAGAAGAATATTTGATTTTAACACAGCAAATACAATGCAAAGAATAGGTTATTTAAGAGAAGCAGTTAATACAAAATTTCAAGGAAGTGCAGCAGATTTGATAAAATTATCTATGATAAAAATCTTTGAAAAATATAAAAATAATGAAAATTTAAAAATGATTTTACAAATTCATGATGAACTTATTTTTGAAGTTAAAAATGAAAATTTGGATGAAATAACGAATGATTTGAAAAAAATAATGGAAAATATATTTACACTAGAGATACCTTTAAAAGTATCTGTGGCTATAGGTAATAGCTGGGGTGATTTAAAGTAAAATAAAAAAGTTTTTTATTAAAAAATAATTTTCTTTTGACAAGAAAAATAAATTTAGCTATAATAAAACTAAATAAATCAATTAAAGAGTAATGAATGATTAAAACATTAAAAAATATTAGAAAACTAAATAATGCAAAATTATTAGTTGTAAGTAGTGATTTAAATGTTAAAAAGTCTTTAGAGCAAGATTTAGATAATTATTTTAAAGAAGTTAGTTTTGTCTCAAATAATAAAGATGCATTAATCTTGTCAAGCCAAAGTACTTATGACCTTGTAATTATAGATACTCAATGTGATGGTATGATTTTCAAAGATTTTTGTTTTGAATTAGCTGAAATTGCACAAACTCTTCCTAAAATAATAATTTCTAGTGAGGATAATAGTGAAGATATAGTTACAGCTGTAAATTGTAATTCATACACATTTATTTCTAAACCCTTGCGATTACAAGATTTAAAACTAGCAATTATAATGTGCTTAAATCAGACAAAAAGAGGTGACAAAGTTGAATTCCAAAATGGAATTTATTTTGATGAATATAGAGATCAGTTCTTTAAATCTGGTGGAGCAGCAATTGATTTCACAAGACTTGAAAAAGGCTTTTTAAAACTCCTTATTACAAGAAGAGGAGAAATTACTGATTATGATACAATAAAAGAAATTGTATGGAAAGGTAAAAATATGTCTATTTATACAATGAGGAATATTGTAAACAAAATAAGACAAAAAACTTATTATGAAATAATTAGAAATCATTCTAATAAGGGATATGTAATTGACGAAACAGGTATGAAGAGATTCTAAATAATAAAGGGTGCCTAAATGGAAGAACTAATTTTGACAAAAGATGAATTAGTCGAGATGTTTGAAAATCATATTCTTGAAGACACTCAAAAAGGTTGGCTCTTTGATAAAAAAGTAGTAGAAATTATTGCTTTACATGAAGTTGAACCTAAATATCTACAAGATATTACAAATGCAAAATATTATAAAATAATCCCGAAAGGTAATTAATGTCACACTGTCCGTTCTGTAAAAAAAAGATTGCTATGAGCAAAGCATTTTGTTCAAGAAGTTGTAAAGAGAATTATTTTCAACTAATAGCAATACAAGTTCCAAAACCATTCTTAAAAAGAATATTTGTGTTTTGTGATCCTGAACAAAGAGAAGCAGAAATAGAAAACTTCGCTGATAGACATGGTTGGCGATTAGATTTATTAAAGAATAAAATTGATGAATTAGCTATAGAACATGGTTTCACCAACTGACTAGATTAAAAGAATAAAGAAGTTTCTAATTAACTACAAAATATCAGCATTTAAATCTTAAATAATCTAAAAATTATGATAATTTCTTTTTCATAATAAATAAAATTAAAACTGCTACAATTAATATACAAAATGATTGTAGCATACCCATTGTAAGCCATTCACCATATAAAAATCCTAATTGAACATCTGGTTGTCTAAAAAACTCAGCAGTTATTCTAGCAGTTGAATAACACAATGCATAAATAATAGCTAATTGTCCATCAAATTTTTTCCTATTTCTAAAATACACTAATATTAAAAAGATAACCAAACCTTCAAGGAATGCTTCATATATTTGAGAAGGATGTCTTAAAACACCATCGACATATATTCCCCAAGGTAAGTCTGTAACTCTTCCTACAAGCTCTTGATTAAAGAAGTTTCCAAATCTACCAAATATATATCCAAAACTAATTCCTAGAACTGCAATATCAGTTATAAACCAAAAAGAGATTTTATTTTTTTTACAAAAAAGAAGAGAAGCAATTAAAAAACCAATAAAAGCTCCATGATAACTCATTCCTGAAATTCCAACATATGTTCCATCAACAAAGGGATTAAATATTTGCCATGGATGAGTTAAATAATATTTAGTATGTGTATCATAAAATAAGACATATCCTATTCTTGCACCCAAAATTACTCCGATCTCTGCCCACCAAATATATGAATCAAAAATCTCTTGTTTGATATTTATTTTGTCATAGTTTATAAACCATTTAGCAACATAAATTGCACTTAATAATGCAAGAGCATACATAATCCCATACCAATGAACTGAAACAGGACCTAAATGAAATGCTATTGGGTTAAACTGAGAATAAATATTTTGCCAAAACTCCATTAATCTAATGCCTCAGCTATCAATTCAATTGGATTTTTAAATACAACATCAACATCTGCTTGATACAAAGAATTTGTAATTTGCATTCTACAGGCACTACATTCTGCACTTACAACTTGAGCTTTAGTCTCTTTTATCATTGCAGCTTTTGGAGCACCTGCTGCTTTTGCGAAGTCATATTTTTCTGTTTGCATAGTAACTCCTCCAAAACCACAACATCTATTTGAATCACTCATTTCTGTTAAAATATAATTTTGTTTTAATAAATCTCTTGGCTCTTTCCAAACATTTTGCATCTTTTTAGCATGACAGGGATCATGATAAGTTACTACATCATCAATTTTTTTACCAGAGTTTGCTAGTACTTCTTTTAATTTTGTATTATTCTCAAGCCATTTTGTAGCCATAAACACTTTTTTAGATAGTTTTACAGCTCTTGCTTTCCACTGGGGTTGATTGTATAAATAATGTTCCCAATCTTGATTTATCATTGCACTACAGGTAGCTTCAGGAATAATTATGGCATCAACATCATCAATCCAAGTTTCAAAATACTCTATATTTTTTTTAACTAAGTAATCAACAGTATCAAAATCACCTGTAAAATATGCAGGTGCACCACAGCATAATTGTTTTTTAGGAATAAAAATATCTATTTCTAATTTTTTTAAAATATCAACTAAACTATCACCAATATTTGTATAACTATAATTTCCCATACAACCAATAAAAATAGCAACTCTATTTTTGATATTAGTATCTTTATTTACAACATTTGCAGGTATATTTTCCGGATATTTATTTAAAAATGTTCTTTTATCTGCATAAGGTAAGGCTCTATCTTTTTTTACAATTGGTAAAGAAAATCTAGGAACAGCTGAACTACTTTTTTCTTCTATTTTTATAGCACATGTTTGAAACATCCATCCAAGTTTAGACATAAAGTCCATAATCTTTCTATGTCTTAACAAAAAGAAAAAAGCTCTTTTATACCAAGCTATTCCATATTTTTTGGCAATATCAGAACGAACTTGCTCAATAATCATATCTGTTGGTAAGTCATTTGGACAAACTTCAACACAGTTTGTACATAAAAAACAGCTTTCGAATATATCTTTTGCTGTTTTATCTAACTCTAATTCATTTCTCTCATATGCACCTAATAAATCAATAAATCCTCTTGGACTTGTTGCTTCATCTTGATTTATATTAAATATTGTACATACAGGTTTACATTTTCCACATTTAACACAATCATCGCTAATGCTTGTATAATCAAATTTATTAATTTCTTTCATTATATAGTTTTACTAAACCTTCTTTTATTTTCAGGAATTTTTTTCAAATAAGCATCAAAAGGCATACAAATGTTTCTTATTAGCATTGCACCTGTGGGGTTTACTTTTATAAACTCTTTATCTAATGTCATTAGTTCAGCTTCAATAAACTCATCTAAAGCATTCACATCTTCTTTGAAGTATTCAAAAAAATCAATATGGAACTTCTCTTCAACTCTTTTAATATTTAAAGAGAAATTACTCATAAGTTCCATAATTACGAATTGTCTTAGTTGGTCATCTGCACTTAATTTATAACCTTTAAATGTAGGTAGTTTACCATTATCTAAAGCCTCTTCATAATGTTTTAAATCTTTATAATTTTGTGCATAATAATCAACCCCATCACCAATTGATGTAACACCAATACCTATTAAATCAGCTCCACCTTTAGTAGTGTAACCTTGAAAATTTCGATGTAATTCCCCTTTTTCAATTGCTTTAAAAAGTTCATCATTTTCTTTTGCAAAATGATCCATACCTACCATTTTATAACCATTACTAGTAAAAAAATCAATAGTATCTTTTAAAATAAGTAGTTTTTCACTAGGTGGAGCAAAAGTAGTTTCATCAAACTTCCTCATAGTCTTCATAAGCCAAGGAACATGTGCATAATTAAATACTGCAAATCTATCTGCATCAAGTTTTACTATTTTACGAAGTGTTTCATTAAATGTTTCTCTATTTTGATGTGGTAAACCATAAATCAAATCTATATTTATAGATTTGATTCCAGCTTCCCTAGCTATATTCACAACATTTTGAGTTGTTTCATATGGTTGGATTCTATGAATTGTCTTTTGAACTTCTTCATCTAAATCTTGAACTCCAAAACTAAGTCTATTACAGCCACCTTTTTTAAGAACATCCATGTGCTCTTTTGTAAAATATCTTGGATCCACTTCACATGAGATTTCAGCATCACTACTAAAGTTTGGAAAACTTCTTTTTATCATAGTAAAAACTTCATCTAATTGTTCAGGAGAAAAATATGTTGGTGTTCCTCCACCAAAGTGCATTTGAGTCACTAATCTTGAGGTATCTAACTTCTTTTCTAGTAGTTTTAACTCTTTTTGCAAGTACTTTAAATATCTTACTTTTTTATCTTCTTTAGATGTGAAAATAACATTACATCCACAGAAATAACAGGCACTTCTACAAAATGGAAGATGAAGATACAATGAAAGATTTCTTGATGAATCTTGTTTTGAAAAAATATCTATTAAATCATCTTGTGAAAATTCTTCTGTAAACTCAGGAGCTGTTGGATATGAAGTATATCTAGGTCCTGGCTTTGAGTATTTTTCGAATTTTTTAAAATCAATCATTTCTTTTTCCATCTAACCAAACCATAACACCTTTTTGTGCATGTAGTCTATTTTCAGCTTCTTCAAATACTTTACTTTGAGGTCCTTCAAATACCTCTTCAGATACTTCATATTCTCTATATGCAGGTAAACAGTGTAAGAAAATAGCATCATTAGTTGCATAAGACATAAGCTTTGTATCTACAATATAACCTTCAAAATCTTTTACTCTTTTTTCTTTTTCATCTTCTTGTCCCATTGATACCCAAGTATCAGTTGTAACAACAGTTGCATCTTTTATAGCTTCAATTGGATCATTTCCAATTATTATTTTTGCACCTGATTCTTTTGCAAATTCTAAAGCTTTATTTAAAATCTCTTGTTTAACTTCATAACCTTTAGGAGTAGCAATTCTAAGTTCAAATCCAAGTTTTGATGCTAACATAAGCCATGAATGGGCTAAATTATTTCCATCTCCAACATATGCAGCAATCAAATCTTTATCTTTGCCTTCTTCCATAATTGTCATATAATCAGCCATAAGTTGTACTGGATGAAAATCATCAGTTAGTCCATTTATAACAGGTACTTTTGAATATTTTGTAAACTCTTCAAGCTTTGAGTGTTCAAAGGTTCTAATCATCACCATATCAACCATTCTTGAAATAACTCGTGAAGTATCACTCATTGGTTCACCTCGTCCTAGTTGTATATCATTTGATGATAAGAATAGTCCTATCCCACCTAATTGATAAATACCTGTCTCAAAAGATACTCTTGTTCTTGTTGAACTTTTTTCAAAAATCATTCCAAGTACTTGTTTAGGTAAATACTCTTTAAAATTTCTTTGTTTTGTTTCAGCTTTTATTTGCTTTGATAGTTCTAGAATTTCTAATAATTCTTCTTTACTAAAATCTGCAATTGTTAAGAAATGTCTCATTCTAATCCCTTGTTTTTATAAAAGCAAATATTATATTAGAATTGGCTTTATTTTAAACTTAATTATTAATATAGTTTACTTAAAAAATATAAATAAATTTCTTGTGAAAAGACCTTAAAATGACACTTTAGTGACTTTTTAAGTAATGACAAATTAAGACAATATTACTTAAACTTTGCTTATTAGATTTAAGGGAAGAAAATGGATAAATATATATTCAAAAGGGATAAAGAAAAAGAGGAATACCAATCTTATAAAATAAAAGATGCAATTAAAAAGGCATTTAAAAGTGTACAAGTAAATTATGATGAAAGAGTATTTTTTAATGTTGTTAATAAATTAGGATTAATTGAAGAATTATTTGTAGAAGATATTCAAGATATTATAGAAAAAGAACTTTATAATTTTAATTATTATGAAGTAATGAAGTCATTTATGGTATATAGACATACTCATAAACTTCAAAGAGAGCATGTTTTAGGATTAAGTGAAGATACAACTTTTATAAACTCAACACAAACTGTGGAAGAGTATATTTTAAAAAGTGATTGGAGAGTAAATGCTAATTCTAATACTGGATATTCACATGCTGGTCTTATAAATAATAGTGCAGGTAAAATAATTGCAAATTATTGGCTTGATAAAATATACTCTAAAAAAGAGGGATATGCACATAGAAATGCTGATTATCATATCCATGATTTGGATTGTTTAAGTGGATATTGTGCAGGTTGGAGTTTAAGAATTTTACTTGATGAAGGATTTAATCAGGTTAGAGGAAGAGTAGAAAGCACTGCTCCAAATCATTTTAGAGAAGCTTTAGGACAAATGGCAAATTTCTTAGGAATATTACAAAGTGAGTGGGCAGGAGCTCAAGCTTTTAGTAGCTTTGATACTTATTTAGCTCCTTATGTATTTAAAGATAACTTAGAATATAAAGAGATAAAAAAAGCTATTCGAAGTTTTATTTATAATCTAAATGTTCCAGCGCGTTGGGGACAAAGCCCTTTTACAAATGTCACTATTGATTGGACTGTTCCAAATGATTTAAAAGATCAAATTCCAACACGAAATCAGAAACATCTTTTTAAAGACTTTGAAGATGAAATTCTTTTAAAAAAACTAAGAATTAAAGGTTATACCTCATTTGAAGAGTTAACCTACAAAGATTTTCAAAATGAGATGAATCTTATAAATAAAGCCTATTATGAAATAATGACAGAAGGGGATAAAACAGGTCAACCTTTTACTTTTCCTATTCCTACTGTAAATATCACTGAAGATTTTGATTGGTATGGTGAAAATACAGATTTATTATTTGAAAATACAGCAAAGATTGGAAGTTCATATTTTCAAAACTTTGTGGGTAGCCAATATGTCAAAGATGAAAATGGAAATTTAATTCCAAATGAAAAAGCTTATAAACCAGGTCATGTTAGAAGTATGTGTTGTAGATTACAACTTGACTTAAGAGAACTTCTTAAAAGAGGAGGTGGTTTATTTGGAAGTGCTGAAATGACAGGAAGTATTGGTGTCGTTACTATCAATATGGCTAGGCTGGGATACTTGTATAAAGGAGATATAAATAGTCTACTTAAAAAACTAGAAGAGTTAATGGACTTAGCAAAATCTACATTAGAGAAAAAAAGAGTTTTTATTCAAGATATGTATGAAAGGGGTCTTTTCCCATATACAAAAAGGTATCTAAAAGGATTTAATAATCACTTTTCAACTATTGGTGTAAATGGTATGAATGAAATGTTAAAAAACTATTTTTCTAATAAAGTTGATATGTCTTCAGATATTGGAAATGATTTTTGTATCCAAATATTAGATTTTATGAGAGATAAAATGATTCAATATCAAGAAGAGACTGGTAATCTATATAATCTTGAAGCAACACCAGCTGAGGGTACAACTTATAGATTTGCAAAAGAAGATAAAAAAAGATTTAAAGATATCATTCAAGCTGGATTTGATAAAAATATCTACTATACAAACTCTTCTCAACTTCCAGCAAATTATACTGATGACCCTTTTGAAGCATTAACTCTACAAGATGACCTTCAATGTAAATATACAGGTGGAACAGTTTTACACTTATACATGAATGAAAAAATTTCATCTGTTGAAGCTTGTAGAAAATTTGTAAAAAATGTACTTACAAACTTTAGGCTTCCATATATAACAGTTACTCCCTTATTCTCTATTTGTGAAAAACATGGTTATATAAGTGGAGAACATGAATTTTGTCCAAAATGTGATGAAGAAATTTTAAAACAGGAGATTAAAGATGAATTATCAAGAATTGCTTAAAAAAAATAGTGAAAAAAGAACAAAATGTATAGTTTATACTAGAGTTATGGGTTATCATAGACCAGTTGAAAGCTTTAATATAGGTAAAAAAGGTGAACATAAAGAAAGACTCAAATTTGTTGAATCAAAAAATTGTTTATGATTTTACAAAATTTACAACTACAGATTACACAGGATATTTATCTTGTGTAATCTGGTTTAAAGGGTGTAATATGAGATGTCAGTATTGTTATAATGATGATATTGTATTTTCTAAAAATGGTAATTACACTTTAAATGATATTTTAACTTTTTTGAAAAATAGAGTAGGGATGCTTGATGCTGTTGTTTTATCAGGAGGAGAAGCTACACTTTATGATTTAAGTGATTTTTGCAAAAAAATAAAAGAATTAGGATTTAAAATAAAATTAGATACAAATGGCACAAATTTTACATTAATAGAAAAACTCACAAAAGAAAAACTTATAGATTATATGGCAATTGATTTTAAAGCACCAAAATATAAATACAAAACAATAACAGGTATAAATGCATACACTAAGTTTATTAATATAATAAAATATTTAATAACTATTAATTTCACTTTTGAACTTAGAACTACAGTTAATTCAAGCTTGTTAGATGAAAATGATCTAAACAATATGATAAATATACTTACTAATTTGGGATATCAAAATACATACTATTTACAAAATTTTTTACAAACTAGTTCAAATATTGGAAATATTCAAAAACAAAGAGATATAAATAAAGAAGAACTTATACAAAATAGTTTAACTATTCAATGGAGAAATTAAATATCCTTGACCTAAGACATTTTCAATAATATCTTTAGACATTTTTAATCTTAATCTTTTTATAAAAGTTCTAAGTCTCTCATCACTTACTTCATCACTCCAAAGTGTAGATTTGATTTCTTCAGGACTTACAATAGTATTTTGATTCTTGATTAATAAATATAGAAAATCCTTTTCTCGCTTTGTAATATTTACAATTTTTCCATTTTCATACAAAGTCATAGTATTATTATCAAAGGTAAAATTCTCTTTTAATCGTACTCTTTTTTGTTTATTTATCTTAGGTGCTATTTTCCTAATATGCTCGATAAGTTCTTCTGGATCAAAAGGTTTAATTAAATATTTATTTATTCCTATATCAATAGCTTTTAATAACTTGTCTTTATCAGAATGAGCACTTAATACAATAATAGGAATTGATTCATCAAACTCTTTTATTTTTTGTGTCATTTCCAAACCATCACAAAGTGGCATCATAATATCAGTTATTATAATATCAGGCTTAAATGATTTAAACTTTTTTAAACCTTCTTTACCATCTTTAGCAATAATTACAGAGAAAAAATAATCATTTATAGCATCTTTTAAAAGTTGAGCTAATCTTTTTTCATCTTCAACTATTAGTATTTTTAAATATTTTAATAACTTATCTTTCATATTCTTCCTAATTATTTAAGGGGATAAAAATTGTAAAATTAGAACCATTTTCAAAGTTTTTATGAATTAGCTCACCTTCTAAACTTTTTTCAATAATCATTTTTGACATAAACAATCCCAATCCTGTACCTTGACTTTTATGTTTTGTTGTAAAATAAGGGTCAAATATTTTATCTAAGTTATCTTTACTAATTCCACCTGCATTATCTATTATTTCTAGCTTTGCATATTTTTTGCCTAAAAATTTTTCTTCACTTAACTTTATTTGTATAATTTTTTTATCTGTATGGTTAAGTATAAAGGCATCTTTTGAGTTTTGAATTAGATTAATAATCACTTGAGTAAGTTCATTTAATACACCTAAAACTTGATAATTTAATGGTACATCTATATTTAAGTTTATATCTTTTATAACTTTCTTCAAAATTAAAATAGCTTCATCAACTGCTTTTTTTATCTCAAAACTTTTTTTATCTTTTTGTGGATTAAAAAAGTTTGAAAAATCATCTATTGTAGAAGACATACTAGATATCAAATTTTTGCTCTCAATATAAAGCTCATCTAGTTTCTCTTTTTCATTTGTATTAAAGAACTTTTTCATATTAAAAAGTGTAAGATTAAGCTCAGTTAAAGGTTGTCTCCATTGGTGAGCAATATTTCCTAACATTTGACCTAAACTTGCCATTCTTGATTGTAGAAATAGAAGTTTTTGTTTCTCTTCATTCTTTATAATTTCTTCTTTTACTCTATGTTCCAAAGTTTTATTTAATTCTTTTAACTCTTTTGTTTTATAAAAAACTCTATTTTCTAAATCTTTATTTAATTCTTCTAACTCTATTTCTTTTTTTTCTAATCTTTTTTTTAATTCAACTTCTTCTGTTACATCATATCTTATAGCAATAAACTCTTTTATTTCATCATTTTCATCTAAAATAGGAGTAATCGTAGTATTTAAATAAACAGTTTTCCCATCTTTTGTGAGATTTTTAACTGTAGCTTTGTATGGTTTTTTATTTAAAATAGTATCCCAAAGTAGAGTAAAGTTACTCTTTGGGATATTGGGATGTCTTACAATATTATGATTTGAACCAATTAATTCTTCATATTTATATCCAGAAATTTTGCAAAACTCATCATTGACAAAAGTTATTATTCCATTAATATCAGTTTTTGATACTATATTTGAATTTTCAATTGCCTCTTGATAAGTTTGGCTCATTTTATTTTCTATTTAAAAGCTCACAAGCTTCTTTTGCATGATATGAAATAATAATATCAGCACCCGCTCTTTTAAAAGACACTAAAGTTTCCATCATAGTTCTTTCATAATCAATTAACCCAGCAATTCCTGCATTTTTAAGTAAGGCATATTCTCCACTTACATTATAAACTGCTAATGGTAGATTTGAACTATTTCTAATATCTCTTACAATATCCAAATATGCTAATGCTGGTTTTACCATAAGTATATCTGCACCTTGATTTTCATCTTGAATTGATTCTTCAATAGCTTCTCTTCTATTTGCTGGATTCATTTGATAAGATCTTCTATCACCAAAAGATGGAGTTGAATCAGCAACATCTCTAAATGGACCATAATAAGCACTTGCAAATTTAGTAGAATATGCCATGATGGGTAAATCAGTAAATCCATTTTCATCTAAAGCAGTTCTTAAAGTTTCAATAATACCATCCATCATTCCACTAGGAGCTATCATATCAGCACCAGCACGTGCATGAACAAGAGCTTGTTGGGCAGATATTTCTAATGTTTTATCATTATCAACTGTTTGAGTTTTGGGGTCAAGTATTCCACAATGTCCATGGTCTGTATATTCACAAAAACACAAATCAGTAGATACAAACATAGTAGGGAACTTCTCTTTTACAGCTCTTATTGTTCTTGCTATTATACTTTCATCACACAAACATTCACTTCCTACAGAGTCTTTAACATCTGGAATACCAAATAAAATAATTGAATTTAAACCTATACTTTGAATATATTCACACTCTTTTAAAATCTCATCAATACTCATTTGAAAAACACCTGGCATAGATGCAACTTCAGTTTTAATACCATTTCCTTCAACTACAAATAGTGGATATATAAAATCATTTGGGCTTAGGTTTGTTTCTTGCACTAGTGCTCTTAAATTTTCATTAATTCTTAATCTTCTTAATCTTTTAAACATTCTATTTACCTCTTTTAGATATAATCTGCACCATTTTAACAGTTTAAGGTTTAAAAAGATATGAATATCGAAGAATCAAATATTGCAAATTTACCAACAACACATGGTAATTTTCAAATACAATCTTTTAAAGAACATCACAAAGAACATTTAGTAATTTTTTCAAAAAATTTAGGTGATGTTGTAAATGTAAGAGTACATTCAGAATGCTTAACAGGAGATGCAATTGGCTCATTAAAGTGTGATTGCCAAGCCCAATTAAATTTCTCATTAGATTATATAAATAAAAATAGTGGTATGGTTATATACTTAAGACAAGAAGGAAGAAATATAGGTTTACTTAATAAAGTAAATGCTTATGCCCTACAAGATAAGGGATTTAATACAATTGAAGCAAATCATCAATTAGGTTTTCAAGCTGATGAAAGAACTTATGAAATAGTAGAATATATTTTAAATAAATTTAATATCAAAAAAATAAATTTAATAACAAATAATCCGCATAAAATTGAAAGTTTAGCTAATATAGAAATTGTAAAAAGAATTCCCGTAGTTGTGGGAGAAAATGAGAATAATAAAGACTATTTAAAAGTCAAAAAAGAAGAAATGGGGCATTTGCTATAGTGAAAATAAATAATTTAAAAGAGTTAAATTTAGAAGAAGATTTTTTACCAAAATGTGAAGAGTTTAAAAAGACTTTACAGCATTGGGGCAAAGTACATAATCTTTCAGCTGAATTAGAAGATGAGAAAATAGAAAAGAATATATATGATTCTATTTATGTTTTAAAATTTATAAAAGAGTATAAAACTGTTGCAGATATAGGAACAGGAGCTGGTTATCCTGGGCTTATTTTAGCAATGGCAAGACCTAATATTAAATTTTATTTAATAGAACCTAGAGCAAAAAGAGTTGCTTTTTTAAATTTTATTAAAAACTCACTAAAATTGGATAATGTAGAGATATTATGCAATAGAGTAGAGTATGTAAAAGATATTAAAGTTGATTTAATCACTTCAAGAGCAGTTACGAATACTTCTTTATTATTAGACTTAACAAAAGATATTTCAAGTGAAAATACATCTTATTTATTTTATAAAGGTAGTATGCTTGAATCAGAACTTGAAGAAGCAAAAATACATAACTATGAAATAATCAAAAAAGATGAAAAAAGAAATTACTTATATATAAATAAAGGAAACAAGTAATGGTATTTAAAGCATTAGCAGTACTTATTATTTTATTTATTGTTTATATTCTATTTTTTAAAAAAAGAAGAGAGAGTGAAATCGGCAATAAAAAGACAAAAAGAGAAGAATCTATCTCAGATATAATGGAAGAGTGTCCCACTTGCAAAACTTATGTCTCAAAAAAAGAAGCCATATTAAGTAATGGGAAATACTACTGTTCAAAGGAGTGTCTACAATGATAATACTTGGCGATGCTTTAGTACCATATGAAGAGACTTCATTTATAAATAAACTTGAAAATATAACAAATACAAAAGCAAATTCTACTATTTTATTTGATTTTAATGAAAATTATCTAAAATATTCTTATGAAAATAACTTGTTTATAGGAGTTATTGTTCATACATTAAAAGAAGCACTTTATGCAAATGCTTTACATGCTAAGTATATTATATGTAATAAACCTCTAGATAAAACTATTCAAGATATTGCTGAAAATTATATGTTTGATTCTAAAATATTAACAATAATTGAATCTAGTGATGAACTTGAAATAGTAGCCATGAATAAAATTGATGGTGCAATATATAAAAATTTGTTAGGATAAACATGAAAGATATACTTGATATAATAGTTATTATAGCTTTTGTAATAATAGTTTTTGGATTTATTAGAGGCTTCAATAAACAACAAATTGGAAAACATACAAAAAAATTAGAAGAAATCGAGAAAAGGGAAAAAGAGAAAAATGAATAAACCATTATTAATTGAAATAGGTGTTGAAGAACTGCCTGCTATACCATTTTTAAAAGAGTTACCAAATATTGAAAAAAAATGGAGTGATATTTTAGAAAAATTTAAATTATCAACTGATTTTGACTTTTTTTATACTCCAAGAAGGTTGGTTCTTTGGCATAGAGAATTTAATTTAACGCAAGAAGATACAACTATTGAACAATATGGAGCTCCTGTTACAATTGCATATAAAGATGGAAAACCAACAGGTGCAGCAATTGGTTTTGCAAAAAAATGTGGAATAGATGTAGATGATATCAAAACAATAAATAATGGAAAAGATGAAGTTTTATACTTTAAAAAAGAAGAAAAAGGTAAATCTTCTAAAGATTTATTAAATGACATGATAAATGAATTTATAAATGCCCTTGACTTTGGAAAATCTATGAGATGGGCAAGTAGAACTGATAGCTTTATAAGACCTATTAGAAGTCTTATTCTTATGTTGGGTGAAGAAGTAGTTGAAGGTGAACTTTATGGTGTAAAAAGTTCAAATAAATCATTTGCTCATAGAATGGTGTCTTATGAACCATTTAGTTTTGATTTTGCAGGAGATTACTTTTGTAAGTTAGATAAAAATGGAGTAATTTTATATCCAGAAGATAGAAAAAAGATTATTTTAGATCAAATGAAAGATATAGAATCACAAAACAATTTAAAAATAGATATAGATCCTGAACTATTAGAAGAAATTGTTGCAATAACAGAATACCCAACAGCTCTATTGGGTAGTTTTGATGAAGAGTTTTTAGAGTTACCAGAAGAAGTAATTGTAACTTCAATGAAAGAACACCAAAGATACTTTGCAGTTTATAAAGATGGAAAACTATCAAATAACTTTATTGTTGTATCAAACTCTAAAACAGAAGATTTCTCTTTTATAGTTGCTGGAAATGAAAAAGTTTTAAGACCAAGATTATCAGATGCTATGTTCTTTTATAAAAATGATTTAAATAATGGATTATCAAATGAAGGTTTGAAAAATCTAGTTTTCGTAGATGGACTAGGTTCTATGTATAAAAAATGTGAAAGAGAAGTAAAAATAGCTTCATATTTAGCCCAAATATTTGAAGTAAAAGAAAAAGAGTTATTAACTAAAGCAGTGATGCTTTCAAAAGCTGATTTGATGTCTGAAATGGTTTATGAGTTTACTGAATTACAAGGACTTATGGGATATTACTATGCAAAAGCTGCAGGTGAAGATGAGTTAGTTTTTACAGCTTTAAAAGAACAATATTTACCTGATGGTGAAGACTCAGACTTACCATCAAATAAATTTTCAGCAATAGTGGCACTTTCTTATAAACTTGATAATCTTATGGGGCTTTTCAGTGTTGGTAAGATTCCAACTGGTTCAAAAGATCCATTTGGACTAAGACGAGCAGCAGCTGGTATTGTAAAAATTGCTATGGAACACAAAGTTGAAGTAAATCTTTCAAATATAATTGATAATTTATTAGATACTTACAATGGATTAAAAAAAGAAAAATTAATTGAATTTTTCAATGAAAGATTATTTAAAATATTTGATGTAAACCCATCTGTAATAAAAGCCGTATTAGGGAGTAGAGAAGGGGATATTTATAAAATTTCTCAAAAAATTTGTGCTCTTAATCCAATAGTATTAAGCGATGATTTTAAAGAATCATCAACGACCTTTAAAAGAGTAGCAAATATCATTAAAGATATTAATATAAATAGTTTATTAAGTGTTGATGAATCTTTATTTGAACAAGAAGAAGAAAAAAATTTATATGAAACTTATACTCTGTTAATAAATAAAAAATATAATTCTTATGAAGAAGAACTTGATGCCCTATTTTCTTTAAAGCCAAAATTAGATAAATTTTTCGATAATGTTTTTGTAAATCATGAAAATGAAAACATAAAAACAAATAGAAAAAATCTAATAGGACTTGTTTATCAGGCTTTTAGAAATATTGCAGATATTAAAGAGATTACAATATAAGGATTACAAATGAAAAAATTTTTAGCTCTTATCACATTGGTAACATTTATTGTTGTATTAAGTGGATGTGCTACATGGAATGGTGTTAAAAAAGACACTTCTGATGCCTATGATGCGACAAAAGAAGCTATTCATGATGCAACAAAGTAGTTAGTTTACTTTGTTGTTTTACTATTAAAAGTATGGTAAATAAATTTTATAGTCTTTATTTATTTTAAATAAAATATTTAAAGACATTTTTTGAAGTAGAGTAAATTTTTTATATAAAACAATATATTTATTTGGTAAAAAATCAAACTTGATATTATTTTTTGTTAAAGTGTAAGTTATTTTTATTAATTCTCTTTTAGCTAATTCGTATTCATTATCATAATCAAATTTTAAAACCTTATTTTCATTGTCAAATTCATAGTAGGCTAAGTTAAGTGAATCGATTTGTGTTTTTATATCTTTCATGTTATTACTTTATTTAAATTTGTTATTTTATTATTTTATTATCCATTAGTTAACAGAAGATTAACAAACTAATCTTTTTTTAAGAAAGTATGAGTGATTTTTTTAAAATAGAGTGAAAATTCACTCTATTTTATTATTTACAAGCAGAAAATGAGATTTTATCTTCATTTTTTTCTAAAAGAGCTTTTCCTATACCTTTTATATTTAGAAGGTCATCTTTATTTTTAAAACATTTATGTTGAGTTCTATATTGAACAATAGATTCAGCTTTTTTATCTCCAATCCCATTTAGAGTTTTTAATTCCTCAACAGAAGCTTTATTTATGTCAATTGCAAATAAAGCCAAACAAAACAGCGTTAGCATCAAAATGATTTTCATTTTTTCTCCTTAATTTAAATAATATATTATTATAAAATTTAAATTAATTAATGCTTTAATAGAAACTAATATGCAACTAAATAGTTTAAAATATGTTTACTTATTATTTATATACTTTAAAACATCCTCAAAATCACCAAATATAATCTTCTCTACACTACATGCAATCATTAAATTTATAGAATAATCAAAATCTTCAATAATCATATTGTCATTATCTACATATGCACTATTATGAAGATATTTTTCATTTTCATTAAAACTATCCAAATAACTTTGATTGTTTTGCATATAACCGTAAACATCTTTTCCTAAAGCTTTTGCATAACCACATTCCCAAATTGTTCCAGAGTCAGCCTCTTTGCCACGGAATTGATTCAAATTTGCAATAACGATATCTGATTGATGTATTAATTCAACATTTGCTTTATAAATATCTTGTGCTATTTTTTGTTTGCTTTGGTTAAAATCAACAACATTATCTAAGGGATATAATCCTTCATAATCATATTTTTTGCAAAGAATAGAATAAGTTTTACCTATTTGTATAGAGTTTTGTTTAAAAACATCAAATCCAGCAATATATATTTTTTTCATATTAATTTAGTCCTATTTTGTTGTATTTATAAAAGTATTGCTTTTTTTATACAAGAGCTCAAAGAAGCCTTATCTGAAAGTATTGGTTTTATATCAGAGGGAAAATACTTTAATGTTGTTTCTCCAATTGATATTGCTTTAAAGCTGTGATGCCATTTAAATGTCTTAAAAAAGTATTCTACTGTAGAAGGAGAAGAGAATATAATCTTTGAGTTCTTAGGCAAAACCTCTTTTACCAAAGGCTCTATGTAATTGTTCTCATAGAGAATTACTTCTTCTGATAAAATACCATTTTTATTTAAATCATCTGATATATTTGATGTAATTTTATTACCTCTTACATACAAAACTTTTTTATTTTTTAATTCACATACTAATTCATTTGTAAATTCATAAGTATTACTTTTATTTGCAATAAAATTAATATATCCGCCTAATTCTTTAACTTTTTTTGCACTTTCTTTGCCAATAACATAAGAAGGGATATTTTTCCAATCACTATTAACTTTATCAATACCCATAACACCATGTTTTGAGCTAAATACTAAAGCATCAAATTTTGTAAGATTTATATCTTTTTTTAAATATTTTATTTCAAATAAAGGAATGTTTTTTGCCCATTTTCTCTTTTGATTATTCAATAGATAGATATTTTCTTTTGAATTATTATAATCTTCAATTTTATTTTTTATTTTATTTTTAATTCTGTCAAAAATAGAAAACCTTTTATTAATTACTATCATATTATTATTTTCGAGAATATCAAATCTTATATTATTTTTTGAAAGTACATAAGTAATTTTAAAAAATTCTTTTTTTATATTCTCATTAATATAATCTACTTCATTTAAAAATATGTTTTTTTTATAATCATAGTCAAAATAAATAAGTTTAAGTGTTGGAATAATTTGTTCAATTTTTTTCATTTAAATACTCTTTTATATTTTATTTAGATGATAATACATTTTAATTAATAAAGAGTTAATAAGAAGTTTTTTTTAGTAATAATTGGTTGCGGAAGCAGGATTTGAACCTACGACCTTCGGGTTATGAGCCCGACGAGCTACCGGACTGCTCTATTCCGCGCCAATAAAATTTTGGATGGGGTAGCAGGATTCGAACCTGCGAATATCGGCACCAAAAGCCGAGGCCTTACCGCTTGGCGATACCCCAATTTTTTGAGATGGGAATTATAGTAAATTTTTACATTTTTGTCAAGATAATTAATATTTATTTTTATATATTTTGATATAATCACTTATATATAAAAAACAATTAAAAGAGATTTAAAATGTCAGCAATTAAAAGAGTACAAGAAGCTATTGAAGAGATAAGAAAAGGTAACATGGTAATCATGTTAGACGATGAAGATAGAGAGAATGAAGGTGATTTAGTTTATGCAGCAGCATTATCTACTCCACAAAAAGTAAATTTCATGGCAAGTCATGCGAAAGGTCTTGTTTGCGTATCTATTACTAAAAATACAGCAAATAGATTAGAACTAAATCCAATGGTTGCAGCAAATACTTCATCTTATGAAACTGCTTTTACAGTTTCAGTTGATGCAGCAAGTGCAAGTACTGGTATTAGTGCAGGTGAGAGAGATGATACTATTAAAATATTAGCAAATCCAGTAAGTAATACAAAAGAATTAGTAAAACCTGGACATATTTTTCCTCTAATTGCAAAAGATGGGGGAGTTCTTGTTAGAACAGGTCACACAGAAGGTTCTATAGATTTATGTAAACTAGCAGGGTTTAATGGTGAAGCTGTTATTTGTGAGATTATGAAAGATGATGGAACAATGGCAAGAAGAGATGATTTAGATATTTTTGCTCAAAAACATAATCTAAAACAAATCTATATCTCTGATCTAGTAGAGTATAGATTATCACATGAAATATTAGTAGAAGAAGTTTCTTCCACAAATATAAACTTTTTTGGAAAAGAAGTTATAAAAAAAGAATTCAAGGATCATTTAAATAATGTACATACTGCAATTATATTTGGAGATTTTGAAGATACAACACATGTTAAATTTCATTCAGTAATTCCAGATATTCAACTATTTTTAAATGATGATAAATTGAATTCTATGATTAAAACAATAAATTTCTTACAAGCAAAGAATGGTATTTTAATTTTTCTTAATGAATTTATGAATCATCCAGAATCAAAAAAAGATTATGGAATAGGTGCTCAAATACTTAACTTGTTTGATATCAAAAATATAAAACTACTAACAAGTGGTGGGAAGCACTCATTTGTAGGTCTAACAGGCTTTGGTTTAGAAATTGTTGAAGAGATTCAAATAGAGGGCTAAAAAGTTGTAGTAGGGAGACTTATTTTATCCCTGCTACTGTTTTAACCACTTCAAGTGATTTTTTTATCTTTATAATATCTTCACTTAATTCTTTTTCATTTTCTTTATAATATGTAGAAGATTCAATTATATTTATCTTATTTTCAAGTTTTAATATAGAACTAGCTCTTGTATCTTCATCTTCAATATTCATATAACTTAATGGATTTTGGCTAGAAAGTTTTTTTAACCTAAATAAAAAAAGATACTCATTATCAGGCGTCTCTTCAAAAAAACTACAAATTTCATTATAAACTTCCTCTTTTGATGAATCAAATTTATTATATATTACATTTACATAATCATTTAAAAAAATTTCATAATTCTCATAATCAATAAAAAAATCTTTTAAAGAGATACTTTCTATATCTTTATTATTAAACTTCTCATCAATCATATGAACAGCACATAAGTATGCTACTTTAGAACATTTTCTCTCAATATCTTTTAAAATACTTTTAAATTCCATTATTTTATCCTTAAATAAAAAAAGGGAGATGATAAAGTCATCTCCCTTTTTTAATAAAAATTACAAATTTTTATAATTGTGGACCAGCTGCTGTAAAATCATAATCACTTTCTAATGTCAAATATTTTTTGAAATTTTTAACATACATTCCTGCAAGTTTTTTTGACATTTCATCATAAGCTTCTGTATCTTCCCAAGTATGTCTAGGATTTAATACTCTTGTTTCAACACCATCAAGTGTTTTTGGAACAGCTAAATTAAATACTGGAAGTGTTTCAAAATCACTTTCAGTTATAGAACCATCTAAAATAGCATTTATACAAGCTCTTGTATTTTTAATACTCATTCTTGTACCAATACCATAAGGACCACCAGTCCATCCTGTATTTACTAAATAAACATTTACTTTATGTTCATCAATTTTTTTACCTAAAAGTGCCGCATAAATAGTTGGATTTAAAGGTAAAAATGCTTCACCAAAACATGAACTAAAAGTAGCAACTGGTTCTGTAATACCTCTTTCTGTTCCTGCAACTTTTGCAGTATATCCACTTAGAAAATAGTACATTGCTTGTTGTTTGGTAAGTTTTGCAACAGGAGGTAAAACACCGAATGCATCAGCGCATAAGAAAATAATATTTTTGGGATGTCCACCCTTCATATCAGGTGTATGATTTTCGATATGACTTAAAGGATAAGAAACTCTTGTATTTTCAGTTTTACTTCCATCAGTAAAATCTACAACACCTTTTTCATCAGCAACAACATTTTCTAATATTGCACCTTTTTTAATAGCTCCATAAATCTCTGGCTCATGTTCTGCAGATAGGTTAATAACTTTAGCATAACAACCACCTTCAAAATTGAAAACTCCATTATCATCCCAACCATGCTCATCATCACCGATTAAAGCTCTTTTAGGGTCAGTTGATAATGTTGTTTTCCCAGTACCAGAAAGTCCAAAGAATAAAGCTGTATCACCATCTTCGCCAATATTTGCAGAACAATGCATTGGTAATTTTCCCTCTAAAGGAAGCCAATAGTTCATCATAGAAAAAAGACCTTTTTTCATCTCACCAGCATACCAAGTACCACCAATGATTGCAATATTTTCTTCCACATTAAATACCACAAAAACTTCAGAGTGAAGACCATGGCTCATATATGATTTATCTATTGTTTTACACGCATTATATACTGTAAATTGAGGAGCGAACCCATCTAAGTCTGATTCGTCAGGCATTATAAACATATTTTGTATAAAATTTGCTTGCCAAGCTATTTCTGTAATAAATCTAGCTGATCTTCTTGAATCAATAGAAGCACCACAAAATACATCAGTAACAAATAAATCTTTATTGCTTAACTGCTTTTTTGCAGTTAATAATAAATCATCGTAAACATCTTTTGTTACAGCACTATTTATATCACCCCAAGCTATATATTTGTTTGAAGGATCTTGATTTACAAAAAATTTATCTTTTGGACTTCTACCAGTAAAAATACCAGTATCAATCATTAAAGCGCCAGTTGAAGATATTTGCGCACCTTCATTTTTTACTGCATGATTAATTAATAAATCTACATCACTGTTTCTATATACAGTTTGAACGTTTTCTAAACCTAATTGGCTTCTAATATCAGACATTATTCTTTTTTTCCTAATAAATTAAAATATTGATAATAATACACCCGCCGCTACTGCAGAACCAATAACACCGGCAACATTTGGACCCATCGCATGCATCAATAACACATTTGATCTGTCATATTCCTGACCAACTTTACTAACAACTCTCGCTGCCATTGGTACAGCACTAACACCTGCTGCTCCAATTAATGGATTAATTTGATTATCTTCAGAACTAAATTTATTCATAAGTTTAGCCATAAGTACACCAGCTGCAGTACCTGCAGAAAATGCCAATAATCCAATAACCATAATCCCTAATGTATCTAACACTAGAAATTTATCCGCTGCTAATTTTGAACCAACTCCTAAACCTAAGAAGATAGTTACAATATTAATTAAAGAATTTTGCATTGTATCGGAAAGTCGCTCAACAACTCCTGATTGTTTTAAGAAATTTCCAAATGCAAATGCACCAATTAAAGGAGTTGATTCTGGAAGTACTAAAACAGCGAGCATTAAAATCAAAATAGGTAAAAAAAGTTTTTCTAATTTATGTACTTTTCTTAATTTTGGCATTTTAATTCTTCTCTCAGCATCAGTTGTAAGAGCTTTCATAATAGGAGGTTGAATAACAGGAACTAATGCCATATAAGAATATGCAGCAACAGCAATTGCACCTAACATCTCAGGAGCAAGTCTATTTGCAATAAAAATTGATGTAGGACCATCAGCTCCACCAATAATAGAAATAGCAGATGCAGTTTGTAAGTCAAATCCTATCATAACTGCACCAACAAGTGATCCAAAAATACCAAATTGTGCGGCACCACCAAGTAGGGCAGCTTTTGGATTAGCTAAAAGTGGTGAGAAGTCTGTCATTGCTCCAACACCCATAAAAATCAATAGTGGGAAAAATTCATTTGCTATTCCCATATTATAAATAATTCCTAACATCCCATGTTCACCACCCATGTGGGCCAAAGGAATATTCGCTAATAATCCACCAAAAGCAATAGGAAGAAGTAATAAAGGTTCAAACCCTTTTGCAATTGCTAGATAAAATAGTACAAAACAAATGATAAACATTATAATTCTACCAAATGATTGTTCAAAAAATGTCATGGGTCTTTCATGAGCAGAATTTGGCTCTGAAGTCATAACATCATCACTTGGATTAATTAAAGCATTAATACCTGTAGTATTAAAAAAAGAAACTACTAGTTGCCCAATAGTTTTAGAGTGATACTCTTTAGTTTTTGTTTGAGTTTCTGTCCCACTTTGGGTATCAGAAGCAAATGCATTTATGCTAAATATACACATAAGTGAAATTAACAAAGAAGCGATTAATTTTTTATTCATAAATTTTCTCCAATTTGTTTATTAACCAATAATGGCAATAACTTGACCTTCTTCAACAGCTTCACTTTGAGTAACTAAGAAAGATTTTATTGTACCATCAACTGGCGCTTCAACATCAATTTCCATTTTCATAGCTTCTAAAATCGCAACAACTTCACCTTTTGCAACTTTATCACCTACATTTTTAGTTATCTTCCAAACATTACCACTAACAGTAGCACCTACTTCTACACCATCACCACTTGATACTGGTGCTGCAGCAGTTTGAGTCGTTGTTGTATTTTGCACAGGTGTTACTTGAATATCTGCATTTCCTTCTGCAACAGTTACATTAAATTTTTGTCCATCTACTACTACAGTATAGTTTCCAGTTGAATTACCCATAACTTTATTTTCTCCTAATTTACAATCTTTATCATCTTCACATATATCTAAACTATTTTTTCTAACACTTAAAGGACTATTTCCTTTTAAAAATGAAATTCCTTTTTCATCACAAGCAGCTGCTATAAAGATATTTTCTTCAGTAGTTTCAATATTTTCTTCAACAAGTCTATTTTCCCAATATTTCATAGTTTTCTTTTCATCTCTATCTGAAATATCTAATGGATTTTCTTTTGTTGGTTTTAATTTTAATTTTTCTGCTGCTAATGCTACAACCTCGGCATCTGGTTCAACAGGAGTTTTACCAAAGTATCCAAGTACCATTTTCCCATAACCAGGTGCTATTTGTTTCCATGGACCAAACATTACATTTGCATATGCTTGTTGCCAATAAAATTGAGAAACAGGAGTTACAGAAGTACCGTATCCACCTTTTTCAACAACTTCTCTCATAGCTTTTATAACTTCAGGAAATTTGTGTAAAGTACCATTATCTCTCATCATTTGAGTATTTGCAGTCAATGCACCACCTGGCATTGGTGAGAAAGGAATCAAAGGAGAAACTTGAGTAGCTTCTGGTGGCATAAAGTAATCTTTTAAACAATCATTTAAAACTTCTTCATATTTTAGAATTTTTTCTATTTCTAAACCACCAAGATCATAATTCATTCCTTTAACTGCATGCATCATAGTTAAAATATCAGGTTGGCTAGTACCACCTGAAACTGGATTTGCAGCTAAATCAATACCATCAGCACCAGCATCAAGTGCAGCTAAATAACAAGATACACTAACCCCTGCTGTTTCATGAGTATGTAGTCTAATATGAGTATCTTCACCCACTAACTTTCTAGCCATTTTGATTGTATCAAAGATTTTTTGAGGAGAAGAAGTTCCTGAGGCATCTTTAAAACAAATAGAATCATAAGGAACACCACTATCTAATATTTTTCTTAATGTTTTTTCGTAAAAAGGAACATCATGTGCACCAACACATCCTGGAGGTAAATCCATAAGTGTTACAACAACTTCATGGTTCAATCCATATTTTTTGATACATTCTGCTGAGTATTCAAGATTTTGAACGTCATTTAAAGCATCAAAATTTCTGATTGTTGTAGTCCCATGTTTAGCAAACATTTTGGCATGTAAATCAATAAGATCTCTTGATCCTGTATCTAACATAACAGTATTAATTCCACGAGCTAGAGTTTGTAAGTTTGCATCGGGGCCAACTATTTCTCTAAATTTATCCATCATTTCAAATGCATTTTCTTGTAAATAGAAGAATAAAGATTGAAATCTTGCTCCTCCACCAAACTCAAAATGATTTATACCTGCCTCTTTTGCAGCTTCAACAGCTGGAAAAAAGTCATTCATTAAAACTCGCCCACCAAAAACTGATTGGAAACCATCCCTAAAAGTGGTATCCATTATATCAATATATTTTTTTGACATTAAAATTAACCTTTTTGATTATTGTGATGTTGAATAGCTGCAGTAATAGCAGCAATCTTTTTTGCAGTAGTATCAGATGTTGCAACACTAGGTTGAACTTTTCTAGCAGGTTTTATATTTTCTTTTTCAGGAAAATACTTTTTTATAAGCCCTGCTTGAGCTTTCAAAGCTAAAACCATAATTATAAGGAAAGAAAAAACTATTCCCATTCCTAAAACCATAAATTTTAATGCTTCCATGACTAAATTTGTTTCCATATATTTCTCCGTCAAAACACCGAATTCAAATTAAATTCTATAGTAATTAACCTTTGTTAAAATTAATTTTTTGGAAAATATATGTAAAATTTTAAAATTTACATTATTTATACATATTTACAATATTTTGTTACCATATTTGTATAATAAATAGTCTATTCTTTTTATAGCTCTTGAAATTGATGATTTTGTATCTAAAATGATTGTTTGCATGTTATTCTCCTATAAATATTTCAAATTTTAATATATTTTCATAAAACTATTGAAAAATCTTTCATTTTGTAATATAATTTCAAAAAAGGAGACAAAATGTTATTAGTAAATGAAATAATTGAAAGACTAAAAGATGTTTTAAGTACTGATGGTATCAAAGGGAAAATCTTTGACAAAGATGTTGCGGATGCACTAAGTTTATCACAAGCTAATTTTGCAACTATGAAAAATAGAAGTAGAATACCTTTTTCAAATATACTAGACTTTTGTGCAATAAAAAAGATTTCGATAAATTGGCTTTTATATAATCAAAATCCTGGATCACTTGTGGACTCAACAGATAAATACTGGATAAAATATTTTCCGGAAATTTCAGTTAGTGCAGGGGGAGGGGCATATGATAGTGATGAAAATTATGAGAATATTGAAGTTCCACCATATTTTGTAGATACTTTAGGTGGAGAGCAAAACTTAAAAAATATCGAAGCTATAAATGTAATTGGTGACTCAATGGAGCCTACATTAAATTCAAATAATATTATCTTTGTAGATAAATCAATAAAAAGTGGATTTAGAGATGGGATCTATGCTTTTACAACTACTCATGGACTTTTTGTAAAAAGAATACAAAAAAGAGTTGATGGAAAACTTGATATTATTTCAGATAATAAAGACTATCCTGCTCAAGTTATGAAAATCGATGAATTAGAGGTTTTAGGTAAAGTTGTTGGCTCTTTTGGAATGGTATTCTAAAAGAGTTCTGCACTTTCATGCAAAGATAGCTTTAAAGTCTCTTCGACTTTAAACTTATCATATCCCATTATATAAATTGCATTGAAATTTTCTTTTTTAATAACTTGTTTTAAATTATCTAAATTTTCTAAGACAATTTGGGCTTCATCTAAACCTTCAATATAAATAGGACTTATGAATATAGTTTTACCATATTTATATTTTTTTTCTAAATATTTAATTTCATCTACCAGTAATTCTAAGTTTTTTTGACAAACAATGAACTTATTGCTCTTACCAAAATCTATTACATTTAAATATTTATCCACAAAAATAGGTTTAAAGTGCGTTAATTTCATTAGTTTATGAAAATCAATATCTATATTTAAAAAATTGTAAACATCTAAAAATTGATTTATATAAAGTGATGGGATTTTTAGTTTGTTAAAATATTTTTCTTCATATGAAAATGATGTTTCAAATAACGAGTGTTCGATAAGATTATCAATTTTGTACTCTTTTGTAGAAAAAACTTTATAATTTGGATATATTTTTTTGATAAGCTCTTCATCTGCACAAAAAAATATCTCTTCTTCACTTAGATTTTCCATAATTTTTGTACTTCTTAATAAATTAGAAGAGATAAGATGAATCTCTTTTTTTGAAGACTTATATATGTTTATTAAGTCATAAGTAACTTTATCACAATAATAAACTTCTAAATTAAGCGTAGAAAACTTAAATCTAAAAAGTTTGACTAAAGCTTGATAAACTGAGGGTACTTTTATCCAAGCAATTTCTTTATCTAACACTTCAATTTCAAAATCATAAACAATAGCAAAAGCACCATTTTGCATAGCAATTTCTATATCATCTTTATTTTTAACTAAAAATAAATCACCTTCAATTACTTTTTTTGGATCAGTTTTAATATTGTATATAAAAGAAATAGATGGAGAGTTTTGAAGCTCGCCATCTATAATATCAATGATAGAAGAAATATTCACAATATTTCTTAAGAGATTTTCGTTCCAGAAACTTTTGGTTTTTCAGGACGAACTAAATTTAAACCATTTTCATCACGAGCAGCTAGAAGCATACCTTCACTTATCATTCCCATTAGTTTTGCAGGTTTTAAGTTTGCTACAACACAAGCTTGTGTTCCCACAAGCTCTTGAGCACTGTAAGATTCTTTTATTCCAGCTAAAATTTGTCTATTTCTTCCTTCTCCTAAATCAACTTGAAGTTTTAAAAGTTTTTTAGATTTGGGAACTTCTTGGGCTTCTACTATAGTACCAATTTTTAAAGTAGTTTCAAAAAACTTATCAATTGTAATTAAATTATTTTCTTCTATAACTTCTTTTACTTCCTCTTTTTTAGTAGGTTGTGTAGCTACATCAGCAGGTTTTGCTTGCTCTAATAATAACTCTTCAATTCTTGGAAAAAGCTGTTCTATTTTTGTAATAGTAACATCTTCAAGTAATTCTTTATTTTCTATAATTTTTGTATAGTTTTCAGTATTTATTTCTACTCCTATACATTGAGCTATCTTAGAAATCTTTTCAGGCATAACTGAGTCTAAAAGTAGGGCAACTTTAGCCATAATATTAGTAATCAAAGCAACTAAAGCCATAGCTTCATCAACTTTTCCTTCTTTCATTTTACTCCAAGGTTCATAATCAGCAATTGCTTTGTTTGCAATAGTTAAAACCTTCCAAATTTCTTCAAGATATCTATTTAATTGCATATTGTAAATATAATCTTTAAGTCCAGCTAAAATCTCATTTACTTCATCTAATTCTTTATTATGAAATTTAACTACATCTTTTGAAGTAACTTTATGTTCAAAATATTTTCCACTCATACCAATGATTCTATTAAGTAAATTTCCTAAGTCATTTCCTAAATCAGAGTTAATTCTATCCATCAAAGCTTTTTGAGAGAAATCACCATCTTGACCAAAAGGTACTTCTCTAAGCATAAAGTATCTAAAAGCATCAAGACCATAAGCATCTGCTACTTCTTTAGGATTTACCACATTCCCTTTTGATTTTGACATTTTATCACCATCTCTTGTCCACCAACCATGAGCTGCAATGTGTTTTGGCAATGGTAAATCTAATGACATCAAAAATGCTGGCCAATAAATAGCATGAAATCTTAAAATATCTTTTCCAACTAAATGAATATTTGCTGGCCAATATTCCATATTTTTATCATCTGTCCCATATCCAAGTGCTGTAATATAATTCAATAAGGCATCTAACCACACATACATAACATGTTTTGGTTCATTTAATGATTCTGGTAATTTAACACCCCAATCAAATGATGTTCTAGATATAGACAAGTCTCTTAGTCCACTTTTTACAAAATTTATAATTTCATTCTTTTTAGAACGAGGTAAGATACAGTCTGGATTTTCTCCATACCATTTTAGAAGTTTATCTTCATAAGCAGATAATTTAAAAAAATAACTCTCTTCTTTTACTATATTTGTAGGTTTTCCACAATCAGGGCAGAACTCATCTTCTATTAATTGTTTTTCAGTAAAAAATGTCTCACATGACACACAATAATAACCTTCGTACTCACCCTTGTAAATATCACCTTTGTTAAACATCTTTTCAAAGGCAAATTGAACACCAGTTTTATGTTCTTCATCAGTTGTTCTTATAAACTTATCATAAGAAATATCAAAATCATCCCATAAAGCTCTAAATTTACCAGAAACTTCATCTGCATACTCTTTAGAAGTTTTACCTCTTAATTTTGCACTCTCTTCGATTTTTTGTCCATGTTCATCAGTACCTGTAAGTAAGAAAGTTTTATTACCAGTTAATCTTGAGTATCTAGCCAACATATCAGCGATGATTGTAGTATATGCATGTCCTATATGTGCAACATCATTCACATAATAAATTGGAGTAGTAATATAAACATTTTTATGACAATTCATTTTTTACCTTTAATTAAAATTCAAATCCACCTGTAGAACCTTTGTTCATAGATTCATACACGGCTATAACATATTTTTTTCTTATTTCACAATCGAAAAACTTCTCACAAGGATTACAAGAATCTAAACCAAAAGACTTTTGACACTCTTTTAATCCAACTATTCGCTCTTCTAAAGCTTCTTCCCAATGATCAGGATTTTGATTATTTTCCATTTTCACTATAAACTTTTAAAACTCTATTAATCTCTTCTTTTGAACCAAAAAAACAAGGAGTTGTATCATGAATATGAGTAGTAGAAACTTCTAAAACTCTTTTAAAACCATCAACTGCTCCACCACCTGCTTTTTCATAAGTAAGGGCAAAAGGGAAAACTTCAAAAAGTTGTCTTAGTTTTCCTTTTGGTCTATCAGTAGTTCCTGGATATGAGAAAAGTCCACCACCTTTAAGAAGTATTTGATGAAGATCAGGAACCATTCCACCACTATATCTTAATCTATAACCATCATTAAAAATATCATCAATCAATTGTTTATGAAAAGGAGCCCAGCAATTTTGTGTAGAACCTGGAGCATTTAATTTCCCTTTTTCATTCAACTTAATATCTTGAATAAATTTAAATTCCCCATTAAGTAATCTATACATTTTTACATCATCTGTTGTAATTACCATTTCAACTCTAGGTCCAAACACTACATAAACAGAAGCTACTATATTAGCAGCATTAAACTCATTTGAATAAATACCAAAAATAGAACCAACTGATAAGTTAACATCAACTAAAGAAGATCCATCTAAAGGATCATAAGCAATTAAATACTTACCATCATCATGTAGATTTACAATATTTTCTTGTTCTTCGCTAACTATCGCTTTTATTGATTTAACTTTTGAAAATATCTTTTCAATAATTACATCACTTTGGATATCAAGTTTTAATTGAGTATCTCCAGTTGAATTTTCTTGTTCACTTTTTCCTGTATCACCTGTCTCTATAAGATATTTTATCTTTATAGCTGATTCTTTTATAGCATCAAAAATTTCATTCATCACTTTACTCTTTTCGCATTTTGTTCAATCCATTCAATTATCTCTTCTGGATTATTTAAATCTAATTTTTTCATTCCTTCAGGAATATCTTTTATACTCTCATCAGTTGCAATTACATCTGTTACTTCAAAATAAGATTCTTCAATTTTATCCCTAAATATTGCTATTCTTGGAAGAGGTAAAGTCTTAAGACCTTCAACTAACAAATAATCAAATTCTTCAAACATATTTATAATCTCTTCCAATGAAGAAGTTGTCTGTTTAAACATTGTAGTTCTAGTAGGCCCTACAACTGCAACATCTGCACCTGTTTGAAAAAACTTGAAAGAATCTTTTCCTTCTCTATCAAAGCTAGCCTTATCTTTAGGATCATGCTTTACTATGCAAACTTTGTATCCCATATCTTGAAGAATACTTGATACTTTTATTACTAATGTTGTTTTCCCACTATTTGAGGGACCTGTAAATGCTACAGCCAAATGTTTTTTTGTATTTAATTTCATTTTGGGATTTTATCTAAATGATGGTTAAAGTATCTTTAGTGTAAAATCACGAACTTATTATATAAATTTGGAGAATTTATGAACAAACTTTTGTCGATTATTTTATTTACTTATTTACTTTTTATAACTGGTTGTAGCTCTTATTCTATAACAAAATATTTTAATAAAGATGAATTTTTTCTTAAATCATTACAATATACAAAGAAAGCAGATGTTGTTGAAAATAATGAAGTTATATCTATATTTACTGCAACATATTTAAATAAAGTTGATGATAAATATGATGATAAGTACGAAAATTTCATAGTTTCTGTTTATGTTGCAAATAATAAAAAAGCTGGAACACCTAATATAACTTTAGATAAACAAAGTTATTCAAAAGAGGAAGAAGAAAATAATATAAGTTATAAAGAAAATTATATAAAAATGGAAGAGATAAGAAAAGGTTCAAAAATCATTGAATCAATACCTTTAAAAAATCCATGGGCAAAATATTATTTAATCAAATTTGAAAAAAATAAGAATATAGAAAGTCCAGTATTAACATATAGTCTTAATGAGAAACAGAAAGTTGAGATAAATTTTTAAAAAACTCATCTAAACTTAGTTCTTTTTTATCTATAATCTTAGTATAAACAATAAAGTTTACAATAAAATCTTTTGCTTTTTCACTATCCATAAGCTCTAAACTTAAGTATGGTTCATACAAATTCTTTGTATTAAACAAATCAAATTTTAATTTATCTTTTAAATATTCTTTATTATTAGAATATGAATAAAAGTACATTAAAGGATGAAAAAAATCAGTTTTTAAATCATCTAATATATAAGTAAAATAATCAATATTTATCTTAGTGTCAAGAAGTTCTTCTTTTTTTGTAGATAACTTATTTAAAACAATTATCTTTTCAGCTTTTTTTAGATTTATTTGCATTAAACCTAAGTTAAAATCAGGTGAAACTTTATTTTCATCAAAAGAGCTTAAAGTCTTAGCAAAGGAGTTAATCAACACTTTTTTATCATCAGGATATTTTTTTAAAAAATCATAATCTAATACTTTAAAATCATCACCAAATTTTATTTTCTCTTTCAATTGTTGCTTTATATATAAAGTATAAATATTTAAGTCATTTGATTCTTTTAGTGCATTTAAGCTTTTCTCATCTTTGTTTAATAAATAAAGCCAAAAGTTAGCTTTGTCTTTATCTTTTTGATTAATAGCTTTTAATAGAGCATTCTCAAAGTATATATTTGTTTTAAGATCATACTTTTTATTTAAAACTCTATTTAAACCCAATAAAAAGGATACTTCATAATTATAATTTGAATCATCAAATTCTAAAAAAGTAGATTGTAAGAAGTTTAACTTGGGATTTGAAATAACTACTGATAAAAACTTTTTAAACCTTTTGTCATCTTTTATCTTTTCT
Organism: Arcobacter siniprincipis (SeqCode); assembly: GCF_048571125.1. NCBI lineage: Bacteria > Pseudomonadati > Campylobacterota > Epsilonproteobacteria > Campylobacterales > Arcobacteraceae > Arcobacter > Arcobacter siniprincipis (SeqCode). The sequence goes on from NZ_CP182343.1 coordinate 1,788,367, forward strand.
ATAGTCCTAGGGGGAAGTCTATAGTTTAGTTTTTCATTTAAAAAATTATTAGTAACATTTAAATATAAATCATAAATTATATCCTTAGAAGAGGAAACAACTTTAGTAAAAGGAATAGGGGAATTTATTATTTTTAACTCTTTTGCTAAAAGAGGATAAGTACCTTCTATCTTTTGTATTATTGAATTTAACTCTAAAGCATTTAATTTAAGAGCTTTTTTTAGAGTAAGTCCAACAGCAATACAATCACTATATGAATCAACTAACTCTTCTACTTTTGCATTTAGGCACTGAGAGACAGCTAGCGTCTCATCAAGATCTATTTTCTTTGCATATTCATCAAAAATAATTTTATTCACATTTGAGATATGTTCTAATATATTTATAGTATTTTCATATGATTTTTCACTATTTGATAGTTTGACATAATTGTCAAAATCATTTTTTAAAATATTCTCAGAGGAATAGACATAAGAATTTATGAGAAAAAAGCACAGAACAGTCTTAAATCTCATAAAAAATCCTTACATTCCCATAAATAATCTTCCTAAAAATGTTTCTAGGAAAATAAGTACTAAAATAAGAATCATTGGCGCTAAATCCATACCACCAAATACTGTAGGAATATACTTTCTTATTAAAGCATAAGCAGGTTCTGTTAGTCTATATAACATTTGAACTATTGGATTATAAGGATCTGGTCTAACCCAAGAAATAAGTGCCGAAATAATCACAACCCATTTATATAAAAATATAACGCTCATAACAACTGTAGCTATTGAACCTATTAGTGCATCTGTCATTTTATAATCTCTCCCATGTAGTTTTTAATATGTAAATAAATATCTGATAAATCTGGACCATTATTTGTACCTGTTAAGATATATCTCAAAGGTTTAGATAATGATTTATCTTTTAATTTTGTATTTTCTATAATATATTTTTTTAATTCTTCAAAATATTCTATAAAAGGAGCAGTTGATAAACACTTCTTTACTTTAGAAAATTCATCTTCAAATCCTTCTAAAGAATCTTTTGAACTAAAGATTACATCTATTTTAGATTTAATCTCATTTATTGTACTTGCTTCTTCTAAATAAAGTTTCCCAAGTTTTCCAATATCAGTATCTGCAAAACCTAATATTTTAGATAATCTCATTTCATCTAAATTAGCAATATGTTTTTTGTTGATATATCTTAATTTTTCCATATCAAAACTAACGGTAGCCTTTGATACTTTTTTAATATCAAACCACTCAATAGCTTCTTCAATTGTAAAAATTTCACTTGGAGTTTCACTTCCTAATAATACTAAATAATTGGCAATAGCACTAGGTAAAAAGCCTTGTTCTATAAGCCATCTAACACTATTCTCATCATCATCTTTATTATTATTTACATTTAAAATACTAGGAAGATGTATATAATCAATATTTCTAGTATAACTTAATTGATTTCTTACATGTATTTGTTTTGCTGTATTTATAATATGTTTTTCATCTCTAATTACTAAAGAAATATCATAAAGCATATCATCAACTGAAGAAGCAAAGTTGTAAGTTGGTGTTTTATCATGTTTTAATATAATAAACGAATCAACATTAGAAGGTTCATACGAAAAACTTCCCTTAAGTAAATCAGAAAATTCAATAGCTTTTTCTGGCTTTTTAATTCTAACTGTAAAGGGTGCATTACAGTTTAAAACTGTTTCATCAGATAAAGTTTCGCAAAAGCCATCATAGCTATTTGCTTTTCCTTCTTCTTTACATTTAGCGCTTATCTCTTCTAACTTTTCATCAGAACAAAAACAAACGAAAGCTTTTTTTGAACTCAATAATTGCATCGTTAATTTTTGATGATATTTAAAATTCTCACTTTGATAAACAACAGCTTTATGATCAATAGAAAAAAGAGTTAAAAGTTCAAGGATTTCTTTATCATTTCCCTCAATGATTTTTTCTTTATCTAAGTCTTCTATTCTTATTAAGAGTTCTTCATTTAATTGTTTAGCAACAATGTAGTTAAATAAAGCAACTCTTAGATTTTCTAGGCTCATAACCTCTGTAAGACTTTGTGAGAACCTTAACAAATTATTTCCTTACTATTGAAAATGATAAATTTTCTATCTCTGCATGAGATTTAATATAACTATTAATTTGTTTTAAACTTAATTTTTCTATTTTTTCTAACTCTATAGTTGAATAATCTTGATTTAATCCTCTATAGTAAAGAGTAAAAGCTCGATTTAATCTTTGGCTTAGAGTTTCTACTCTTAAAGGCTCACTTCCTGTTAAGAAGTTTTTAGCAGCTTCTAATTCATCTTTAGTGATACCTTTATTTACAAATTCATTTACAATTTTAACTACTAAATCTTTTGCTTCATTTGCTGTTTCATTTTTTGTTTGTAAATAACCTGTAAAGTATGTATGAGATTTATTTATAGAAATTTGACCATAAGCACTATAGGCTAGACCTCTTTTTACTCTTATCTCTTCCATTAATCTAGAACCAAAACCACTTCCACCTAAAATAAAAGAAGCTACTTTTGCAATATAATTATTTTCATCATCTACTTTTACATTAAAAGGACTTCCAAAATAGATATAGGCTTGTTCAGTCTCTTTTATTTGCTCTTTTACAATTTTTTTGTCAGAAGCTTCAATATCTATCATTTTTGATTCTTTTCCATGCTTTAAAGAGCTTAAAATAGGTTCTAAATTAGTTTTTAACTCCTCTAAAGAGATATCTCCACCTGCAACAATAATTAAATTCTCTAAAATCAAATTTGAATTAATAAAATTTTTAACATCTTCAAGTGAAATTTTTGAAATAGACTCTACTGTTCCATTTGATGGATTTTCTAAAGCAGTACCTTTAAAAAGTATTTTATTTAATTCATTTCTCGCTACATAATCATAATCATTCTCTTTTCTTTTTAAAGAACCTGTTAAAATTGTTTTTATTTTTTCTACTGTTTCATCTTTATAATTAGGTGATTTTAATAATTCACTTAATAATTCTAAACCATTTTTATAAACATCTTTAATAGATGATAATTCAATAACAAATGTTTCAAATCCATGAGAAACATTTAATGAAATTGCTAAGTTTTCTAATTTTTGTGCAAACTTTGTACTTCCATCTTTTAAAGTACCTTCATTTAATAATCTTGCAGATAAACCTGCTAAACCATTTTTATCATTATCTTTTATTGAACCACTATTTTTGAAAACTAATTGTAAATTAAAAGTTGGTAAAGAGTGTTGTTCTTCAAAAATAACTGGTATATTTGTATTTTCTATTTTAATATGCTCTATTTGGGCACCCATTAAAAATCCTTGTATTATAAATAAAATTAATGCTATTTTTTTCATATTAGAATTAAAACCTTTCTAATATCTCATATGCAGTATTTCTTTTTGCTGGGTTTTCACCTATATCTCGAATTAATTCAATCATCTCATCTTGATTCATACAATTACTAGCACCTGCAGCAGCAACTACATTTTCTTCCATCATTGTACTTCCTAAGTCATTTGCACCAAATTTAAGTGCCATTTGACCGATATAGCTTCCTTGAGTCACCCAAGAACTTTGAATATTAGGGAAGTTATCTAAAAAAATTCTTGAAACTGCTAAAAGTCTTAAATATCTATTTGATGATTGAGGTTTCAAATCAGGAATATCTTCTAATAGTTTAGTATTACTACTTTGAAAAGACCACATAATAAAAGCTCTAAAACCACCTGTTTCATCTTGTAGTTGTCTAATTAAATCCCAATGTTCTATAATTTCTTCATCTGTTTCAACAGTTCCAAACATCATAGTAGCAGTTGTTTTCATACCAATTGAGTGAGCAAGTCTATGAACTTCTAACCATTTACTTGCATCTATTTTTTTAGGAGCAATAATATCCCTTACTCTATCACTTAAAATTTCAGCTCCAGCTCCAGGAATAGAACTTAATCCTTTTGCTTGCAATCTTTTTAAAACTTCTAAAATAGTTATTTTAGAAACCTTTGCAATATAAACAATTTCTATTGCAGAAAAAGAGTGTAGGGTGATTTGCGGGAATTTAGTATGAATATGTTCTACTAAATCTTCATAATAATCAATTTTCAATTTTGGATGAACTCCACCTTGCATAAGTATTTGAGTTCCACCAATTTCTAATAATTCTTCTATTTTTTTGTCAATTTCTTCATATGTTAATACATATGAATCACCATCTTTTCCATGTCTATAAAAAGCACAGAACTTACAATCTACCCAACAAACATTTGTATAGTTGATATTTCTATCAACTACAAATGATGTAATTCTATCTGGATGTAATTGTTCTTTAATTTTAGAAGCCATTTCTCCTAATTCAACTAAAGAGATATTTTGAATTAAAGCTAAAGCCTCTTTTTTTGTAATTCTATTATTTATTGTACTCATTTTTTTTACCATAATTTACTCTTTATATTTTTAAAAAGATGACCCTAAAGCAAATTCAAATGAAGATGTTTTATCCCCAGCTTCATCATCTAATGCTTGAGAGAAGATAAATTGAAGTGGCCCAAATGGAGATATCCATTCAAATAAAGCTCCAGCACCACTTCTTTTTATTTCTGAAAAGGAATCTTTCCCTATCATACCATAATCATAGAAAACTCCCCATCTCATTTTAGACTTAGGGATTAAAGGGAATGACAACTCTATACTATTTGTAAACATTTGTTTATAAACTGTTTCATTTATTAAATTATCATCTGGACCAAAGGCATATGATTCATATCCTCTTAATGATTTTGGTCCACCCATATATAAAGAATCCCCTCTATTTAGATGTCCATTATCAATTAAGAAGTTTAAGTTTGCTCTATATCTAAAAATCCAGTCATGATTAGTCAAATCTTCCAATGAATGAAAATATTTAAAGTTTGTTAAACTTTTCATATATTCAGAATCACCACCAAGTCCTGCATATTCAAAAGAAGTTCCAGCTTTAATACCACTTCTTGGTATTAAATAGTCATCAGTATTATCAAAATTTAGATATGGAGTAATTGAACTTGTAATATATTCTTGATCAACATCGTCTGGTAAAGGCTTTCCATCATTTTTATCTTCGTCAGAATATTCTTCTTCAATCATGTCAAATCTATATCTTGCACCTGCATATAAATTTCGGACAATTTCTCTACCAGCTGATACAGAAAAACCTTTTGAAGTTTTATTTAATTCATAATCACCATCATCTGTATCTCTATAATCAATTTCATCTTCAGATTGATGTACTTCTATTTTTCCATTATATTTACTATCTTTTATAGCTGGATTAGAGACTGAAACACTAAAATTATGATTTTTTTCTGAAAAATCAACATTTACACCAAGTGCTAAACCAGATCCAAATACATTTTTTTCATTAACTCCTGCACTAACTAATAATCCATCATAAGAACCATATCCACCACCAAGAGTAATATTTCCAGTTGGAGTCTCTTTTACATTTACTATTAAATCCATTGTTGTATCAGTAATTCTTTTTTGTTCAATTGTTACATCATCAAAGAAACCTGTTCTTTTTAATTTATTTTTAGATTCTGTTAAATCTGTAAGTGAAAATAAATCACTAGGTGCTAGATAAACATCTCTTCTTATAACTCTATCTAATGTTCTACTATTTCCTGAAATAATTACATCATTTATATAAACTTTTTTACCAGGAATTATGTTAAATATTACATCAGCTGTACCATTTTTTTCATTTTTGTTTATATCATACTTAACTTGTGTAAATGCATATCCTAAATCAGATACCTTTGTTTTTAAGAATTCAACATCTTTTCTAAGTTTTTCAATATTAAAAATATCATCTTTTTCAAGTTTTAAGTCACTATATAAAGTTTTAGGATCGATTATTGAAGCATCAACATATATTTTAATATCATTTGTTTTGTACTGTTCACCTTCATGAATAAAGAAATCTAAAACAGCATCATTTGATGCAAAATTAACTTTCATAAAAGGATCTTTTACCACAGAATCTAAATAACCATTTTTAAAATACTGATCTCTAATTCTTGGAGCATCATAATCTAGTTGTTCTAAATTAACTTCTCCACTATTATTTCCAAACCACCAAGGAATAAAATCCCGTTCATTATTTGCAGTTACTTCTGTAAAATCATCTGAGTCTAATTTAGTTGCACCATAATAATTTACTTTTTTAATTAGAATTTCATCACCAACATTTACATCAAAAGTAACTGCCACTGCATCATTATCTAAGTTTTCAACATTAACTTCAACAACAGAATTTACATATCCTTCTCTTTCTAAATTTTTGAGTAAAATTTCTTTTGCATGCTTAATTTTAGAAGGAGTATACATATTCCCTTTTTTTATACCCATTCTTGAATATAATTCCTCTTTATCTTCATCTCTACTTTTGTAGTTATTCATTTCTATATTAGCAATAGATGGTTTTTCTTTAAATATAAACTCAATATTTCCATTGTTATTATTAACTTTTATATCATCAAAGTATCCAAATTTATAAAACTTTTTAATTGCATTATTAATTAATTTATTATTTATATCATCACCAACTCTGAGGTCTATTGTTTCATCCGCGATATCTTGAGAAATTCTAGATAAGTTAATATATTTTATTGACTGTATCTCTTGCCCATGTAAAAATGTAGCAAGCATTAAAGATGTATATAAAGCAGTTTTTTTCACGTGTATCCTTATAACTATTCTTATTAAAGCAGATAATATAACTAAATAAACTTTATAGGATGATTAAGATATAATCTTTTTTCATAATAAATAACAAGAGGTAATATAGTGAATATTGGAATTATTGGTTTAGGTCTTATGGGTGGTTCTATTGCGAAAGCTGTAAAAAAATATGCAATTGCAAAAAATGTATATGGTTATGCAAGAAATGAACAAACTGCAAAAGAGATAGAGGATTTAAAACTAGTCGATAAACTAATGAGTTTAGAAGATTTAAAAAAGAACTCAGATGTAATTATTTTAGCTATTCCAGTTGATTCAATAATTTCTATGTTTGGTGAACTAAAAGATACATCAAAAAATACTACTATAATGGACTTAGGTTCAACAAAAGAGTATATTGTTAAAAATATTCCAAAAGAAATAAGAAAAAACTTTATTGCAGCACACCCTATGACTGGAACTGAAAATTTTGGTCCTAAAGCTGCAATTGATGGTTTATATGAAGGTAAAACTGTTGTTTTGTGTGATTTAGAGGAAAATGATGAAATACATAAAAATAGAGCAATAAAAATATTTCAAAATATTGGTATGAGACTTGTATTTATGAAAGCCTCTGACCATGATATTCATGCTTGTTATATGTCACACTTGCCACATGCCATATCTTACTCTCTAGCTAATACAGTGATGAGTCATGAAGATCCAAAATCAATTATTGCCTTAGCTGCTGGTGGTTTTAAAGATATGAGTAGGGTAGCAAAATCAAGTCCCAGTATGTGGACTGATATTTTTAAACAAAATAGAAAAAATCTACTTAAATCAATAGATTTATTTGAAACACATATGAAAGAAGTAAGAGATATGGTTGAAAAAGAAGATTATGAAGCATTAGCTCTATGGATGAAAAAAGCTAATAGCTTACATGAGATACTTTAAAGTCTCTCTACAGCGTTAATAGCTTCTTGAACTTTTATCGCTTGAAAATGTTCTTTTACATCATGACATCTCACAATTGAAGCACCATTTTTAATTGATTCCAAGTGAATAGCTAAAGTACCAGGAAGTCTATCTTCTGGAGTTGACTCTACAATAGAATTTATCATAGACTTTCTACTTGCTGCCATTAATAACTCAAATCCAAAATGACTAAAATAATTTAAGTTTTTGATAAGTGATAAATTGTGTTCTAAATTTTTTCCAAAGCCAATACCTACATCTAAAATAATATCTTTTATTCCAAAACTTTTTGCTTTTTCAACTCTTTTTTTAAAAAAATTATCAATATCCAAAATCACATTTTTGTATTTTGGACTTTGTTGCATATTTTCTGGATTATTTTGCATATGCATGATAATTACCTCTGCATTATATTTTGAAGCTACCTTACAAACTTCATCATTTTCTAGTCCTGTAATATCATTAACTATACTAAAGCCTTTACATAATGCATAATCTAACACTTTAGGTTCATATGAATCTAAAGAAAACTTAACTTTTTCATATAACTTTTCTTCATAGATTAAATCAATAATTGGTTTTACTCTACTTAATTCTTCTTCAACTGAAACGGCAATACTTCCTGGACGACTTGAAACTCCACCTAAATCAATTATATTTGCTCCATCACTTATCATTTGTTCTATTTTTAAAATTGCACTTGAACCGTAAAATCTACTATTTTTGAAAAAAGAGTCTTCATTAGCATTAATAATACCCATAATTTTTGTTTTATTAGTTTTCATGAAATCTCACTTTTTTGAAGTTTTATTATCTGTGTTTTCTATGAATAATTGTAAGAAGTAGAGTAGTTAAGATGTTAATGGGTCTTGAGTTTAACTCCAAAAGTTTTATTCCATTTGAGAAAACATCTAACTCTTTTTGAGTTAATTTTATTTTTTGTAAATTAATTTTAATCATTACTGATTCTATAATAGCTTTTGCTTCTTTTTTACCAATTTTTTGATTATCCTTTAAAAATTGATATAAACTTTTTAAATCCATTCGAAAAAAATCAAAATCAATATCAACTCTATCTATTTTACTTTTAAGATATTTATGTGGCATTCGTGAAAGAATAGTAGGTAAAATATTAGATTTTGATGTTGTGATAATAACAAAAACTATATTTCTGGGTGGTTCTTCTAATACTTTTAGTAAAGAGTTTTGAGCCTCAACTCTAAAACTATTGCCACAAAGAACTATATATTTTGTTTCATTTGATGAAATATAAGCTTCTTTAATAACTTGTTGAGCTTGAGCTGTTAAAAAATCATCTTTTTCTTCATTTCTTACAATCCTATAACTATGTGAAGGAAAGGAAGGAATTAGACTATTTAAAGTTTCATCTATATTATTAACAATTAGTATACTTGAACTATTAATATTAATCAATTTTAACTCTCAACATTAATCTCAGCAAAAAGAGCTGCACTTAAGGTTTTATTATATAATCTAAACATCTGTAAAAGTTTCATATCTAAAGCTATATCGCTACTTTTTAAATTAAAAGCATCTTGTTTTTCTTCATCAAAAAGCCAAAGAAAAGAGTATTTAGAAACTTTTGGTATAAAAGCTCTTGCATCTTGACTTCTTCCTATATACCAAAAACAATATCCATTTGGAAAAGAGATATTTAACATATCTTTTAAATAATTTACATCATCTTCATTTTGAACATTGTCCATTAATTTATAAAATGATTTAAAATCATAAAAAGGCAAATATGGCCTATTTAAACTTTTTTTATTTATATTTGTAAGAATGTACTCTAAAAACCAATTTCTCTCATCATCACTTATAACAATAACAGAACAACCTTTATCTAAAATACTTAATACAGACTTAGCAACTAAAGGTGTCCATTCATATTTTTTTTCTTCTAACCAAGGAGATAATAACTTATCATCCCTGATTGTATCAACAGTCCAATTTAAAAACTCTTGCACTTCTATTTATCCAAATCATATGCATCATGTAAAGCACGAACTGCTAACTCTGCATATTTTTCTTCAACTATCACTGAAATTTTTATCTCACTAGTTGAGATTATTCTTATATTAATATTTTCATTAGCTAATGCTGTAAAAGCTTTAGAAGCAACACCCGTATGAGACTTCATACCAACACCCACTATTGAAACTTTACAAATTTTTTCATTGTAATCAAATTTTTCAACTTCATCTTCAAATTTATGCATAATCGTTTTACAAATTTCTAAATCAGTTGTTGGAATTGTAAAGTCCAAAGATGTTTTTCCATCTACTGCAACTGTTTGAACTATCATATCAACATTAATATTTGCATCTGCTAGTGCTGTAAAAATATATGATGCAATTCCAGGTCTATCTGTAACTCCATACATACCAACTCTTACTTGATTTTTATCCAAAGCAATACCACTTACTATTGGCTGTTCCATTATATTCTCTTCCTTTGTTATTAAAGTACCTTCTACTTCTGGAGTAAAACTACTTCTTGATATTAAATTTACATTTAATTTTTTTGCCATTTCTACAGATCTATTTTGTAAAACTTTTGCACCTAAACTTGCTAACTCCAACATCTCATCATATGAAATTTTATCAAGTTTTCTGGCTTTAGGCTCTATTCTAGGGTCTGTAGTATATATACCATCAACATCTGTATATATCTCACATACATCTGCTTCTATTGCACCCGCAATCGCAACGGCTGTCAAATCTGAACCACCCCGTCCAAGTGTAGTTACTCTACCTTTTTGCGTAACACCTTGAAAACCAGCAACTACAACAACTTTACCTTCAGATATTGATTCTTTCATATTTTTTGTATCTATATACTCAATTCTAGCTTTTGTATGTCTTTCATCTGTTACGATTCCAGCTCTCCCACCACTCATTGAAATAGCACTATAACCAGCTTCATTTAAAGCAATAGATAGTAAAGCTGATGTGACTCGTTCACCTGAACTTAATAACATATCCATTTCAGAAGGACTAGGCATTTTTGAATAACTTTCAGCATATTCAATTAACTTATTAGTTTCACCACTCATTGCAGAAACTACTGCAATAACATCATGACCTTCATCTTTTATTTTTTTTATAATTGTTGCAACATTTTGAATTCGCTCTAAGGTACCAACACTCGTACCACCAAATTTTAATACTTTTAACATTTAATTCATAATCCTTTTTAAATATAACCTTCTTTTTTAAAATACTTCAATACTTGCTTATAAACTGTTCTTTTGAAAAAAGTTATATAATCATAAATATTTTTTGTTGGAACAAATTTATATTCACTAAATTCAGGTGTGTGATGTGTATAAATATCTATTTTCGCACCGTCATTTAATTTTACTAAATAATACTTTTGTATTTGACCATCATATGGTTTCATTTTCTCAGCAATTGCTGGAGGGAAATCATAACTTACCCACTCAGGATACTCTGCAATTATTTTAATATCATTAGTACCAATTTCCTCTTCTAATTCTCTAAATAAAGCTTCTTTAGCTGTTTCACCATCATCAATTCCACCTTGAGGAAATTGCCATGCATTTTCGACATCAGTTCTTGAAGCTATGAAAAGTTCGCATTTTTGAGGATACTTTGCTGATAAAACAATTGCTGCTACATTAGGTCTATAATTTTTACCACTCACATTTGTAGGTATATTCTCACTTTTATCAATCATAAATATCTTTTCCCTTATAATAAGGGAAATATTATAATAAACTTAGGATTAAAAATTGCTTTTATACATACATATTCCATTTTGTGATAGTAAATGCTTTTATTGCGCATTTAACTCATATGTAGATAGATTTCACTTGAAACAAACTTATATGAAAGCTATTGAGAAACAACTAATTTACGACATTGAACACTATTTAAAAGATGAAAAGATAGAGACAGTATTTATAGGTGGGGGGACTCCTAGTTGTGTAGATTTTAAAGAGTATGAAAATATTTTTAGAATCATATCACCATATTTAATTGAAAACTGCGAAATAACAAGTGAAGCCAACCCAAATTCTGCAACAAAAGAATGGCTTCAAGGTATGAGAGATTTAGGTGTAAATAGAATCAGCTTTGGAGTACAAAGTTTTAATGATAAAAAACTAAAATACTTAAATCGAGCGCATAATAGTAATAGTGCTATAAGTGCTATACAAAATGCTAAATGTATAGGTTTTAATAGTATTAATTGTGATATTATTTACGGTGTACAAGGTGATAACTTTGAAAAATTAAAGTACGATTTTAATATGATAAATGAACAAAATATTGATCATATAAGTGCATATTCTTTAACCTTAGAAGAAGGAACAAAGTTCTTTAATAAATCCCATGTAAAAATAGATGATGAAGAGCTATCTTACAAGCTATTTGAGTATCTAAAAGGCTTAGGCTATGAACAATATGAGATTTCTAACTTCTCAAAGTCTAAAAACACTCAATCTAAACACAACTTTGGCTATTGGGAGTATACAAACTACTTAGGAATTGGAACAGGTGCTGTTGGCTTTGTAGATAATTTCAGATACTATCCCAATAAAAATATAGAAAAATATATAGAAAACCCTATTTCTTATGAAAAAGAGTATATGGATGAAGTAGATATTAAAACAGAGAAAGTACTATTAGGTCTTAGATCTAATGTGGGAGTAAATTTAGCTATTTTTAATGAAAATGAATTAAAAAAAGTAGAAATATTAATCGAAGAAAAAAAGCTATACAAAGTAGATAATAAAATCTATAATTACAATTTTTTACTCTCAGATGAGATATCTTTATTTATATTAGATTAGCTTCTATTAAAGAATAATTTATACTCTATATGTATAATACGGTTTTCAAAGGAGTTTAATTGACAATAAAAGAGACCATTAAAAAATATTCACAAGAGCTAAAAGAAGTAACACATATACCAGCAAAAGAAGTAGAAATATTGATTATGTTTCTACTAGAAAAAAATGTTATCTGGATGCATTTAAATGGTAATATGGAGTTCAAAAAAGAGGAAAAGCTGAAAGCTTTAGTAAAAAAAAGATCCACTCATTTTCCTTTAGAATATCTTACAAATAGGGTTTCATTTTATGGTGAAACATTTATTATAAAACAGAATGTTTTAATACCTAGACCAGAGACTGAAATATTAGTTGAAAAAGCATTCGAAAAATTAAAACAAATAGAAAATCCAAAAGTAGTAGAAATTGGAACAGGAAGTGGAATAATTTCAGTAATGCTTTCTAAACTACTTCCCCAACTAAAAGTTACTGCCGTTGATATAAATGATGATGCCTTAGAATTGGCAAAAGAAAATGCAAAAAAACACTCTGTAGAAAATCAAATTTCTTTTATAAAATCTGATTTATTAAAAGAGGTAAGTGGAGATTTTGACATGTGTATTTCAAACCCTCCCTATATTTCAAATAATTATGTTTTACCACATAATGTTAAATATGAGCCTAAAAATGCCCTTTTTGGAGGAGAAATTGGTGATGAACTTTTAAAAGATTTAATTGAAGAAGTTACATCAAAAAATATAAAATATCTATATTGTGAATATGGATATGATCAAAGAGAATCTATAAATAATTATATGAAAAAATTCAATGTAAAATCACTAGAGTTTTATAAAGACTATTCTGATTTTGATAGAGGATTTTTGATTGAATTTAATACTAAATAAAAGGAATAATATGTTTGAAGAATTTAATGTAAATAATTTAGATAAAACGAAAGAGTTGTTAGAAATAAAATTAAAAGAGTCAAAAGAGCAAATAGAAAAGTTTTTAGAAATAGAAAATAAAACTTACGATAACTTTGTAAAGCCATATCAAGAAATAGGGGAGTGTATAAATGAATTCTTAACTCCTATGTTTCATATTGATTCTGTAAAAAATACAGAAATAACGACAAAAGTGCATGAAGAATGTCTTCCCTTGATTTCTAATTACTCAACTGAGATAAGCCAAAATGTAAATATTTATAGAGCATTAAAAGATATACAAGATAATGGTAATACCTCTTTAAATAATATACAAAAAAAAGTCTTAGAAAATGAAATTAGAGACTTTGAATTATCAGGTTGTCATTTAAATAATAATTTAAAAAATAGACTTAAAGAGATAAATTTAAGACAAAGTGAGTTATCACATAAGTTTTCTCAAAATCTATTAAATGCAACAAACTCATATGAAATGATAATTGAAGATTATGAAGATGTAAAAGAAATACCAGAGTCTGACCTAGAACTTGCCAAATTTGAAGAAGATGGTAAAATAAAATATAAATTTACTCTACAAATGCCTTCTTATATCGCTTATATAACATATGGTAGTAATAGAGATAAAAGAGAAGAGATATATAAAGCATACTGCACTAGAGCCCCAGAAAATGGAAAAATCATTGAAGAAATACTTACATTAAAAGATGAAAAATCTAAAATACTGGGATTTGGCTCATATGCACAGTATTCACTAAGTACTAAAATGGCTAAATCAGAGGATGAAGTAATAGATTTCTTATATGAATTAGCTAAAAAAGGAAAAGAAGGTGGTAAAAATGAAGTTGAAGAGATAAAAGAATTCGCTAAAAAAGATGGAATTGAAGAATTAAAATCTTTTGATTTATCTTATTATTCTGAAAAATTAAAAAAAGAAAAATATGATTTAGATGAAGAATTATATAGACCATATTTTGAAAAAGAATCTGTTTTAAAAGGATTTTTTGAATTTCTAAATTCTATATTTGATATTGAATTTAAAGTATCAAATACTCCTACTTGGGATGAAAAAGCAACTGCTTATGATATCTATGAAAGTGGAAAATTATCTTCTAGAATTTACATAGATTTAGAATCAAGAAAAGATAAAAGAGGTGGTGCATGGATGAACAATTGGCACTCTTATTATGTTGATAAACATAATAATATTCATTTACCGACTGCTTACATTGTTTGTAACTTTCCTCAATCAACAAAGGATACCAAATCACTGTTAAGACACTCAGATGTTGTAACACTTTTTCATGAAATGGGACATGCTTTACATCACTTATTAAGTAAAGTTCCTGAACCTTTTGTTAGTGGAATTTCTGGTGTTGCATGGGATACAGTTGAGTTCCCTTCACAGTTTTTAGAATACTTTTCTTATGATAAAACTGTATTAAAACAGTTTGCAAAACATTATAAAACAGGTGAAATATTATCAGATGAAGCAATAGATAAAATCATAAAAGCTAGAAATTTCCAATCTTCATTAAATATGATTAGACAAGTAGAATTTGCTCTTTTTGACTTTAAACTTCATCAAAAATTATACAAAAATGAAGATGATGTGCAAAAATTATTAAATGAAATTAGAGATGAAATCTCGATCATAAAACCACCAGTTTACAATAAATTTCAGAATGGATTTTCCCATATTTTTGGAGGAGGATATGCAGCTGGATATTACTCTTATAAGTGGGCAGAAGTTTTAAGTGCAGATGCTTATTATATGTTTATAGAATCAGAAAATACATTCAATAAAGAACTAGCTTTAAAATATAAAAAAGCAATTTTAGAAAAAGGGGGTTCTTCTGATATGAATGAACTTTTTTATGAATTTGCTCAAAGAGAGCCAAGTGTTGACTCTTTATTAAAAATTGATGGAATTATTAGCTAATTTTTGGCACAATACGACTTGATATAATATCAGATAAGGATAGTTAATGAGTAATAATAGTGATACAATTTCTAAATTGAGCGATGCTCTTTCTAATTTAATAAATGCATATGAAACTTTACAAAAAGAAAAAGAAGATTTAGAAAAAGAAAACCAAGGATTAAAAAATACAATTGAAGATTTAGAATCTTCAAATGGAGATTTAAAAAGTAAATTAAATGATATAAACTCTACAAATGAAAAACATGGAAGTAATATAAATTCAATGTTACATAAAATTGAAAATATACTAAAAGTAGGTGATAAGAAAAAGGATAATTATTCTAGTAATAACTATAATAATGATTCTTTATCAAAGGATGAAGATGAAGAATTTTCAACTACACCTACTATTTCTAGCGACACCTTTCCTAAACAAAAGGCAGAATCAGTTAGTGTTGATGATATTCAATTGGAAAAAAAATCAGATGATAAAATTGATTTAAATAGAATGGCTTCATTACTAAATGGATTTAATAAATAAAGGTGATTTAATATAATAATATGACACTACTTCTAAATAAAATATCTTTATATTCTACTTTTGGGGTAGATGATTTTAATTCATTAGATAAGGCAATAAATAATATGGCACCATCTATGGTAGAATACTATTTATCTGATTTATCTGATGGCTTTGAAAATGTATATTTAAATAAAAGAAATATACAAAATAGTCTAATAATAGGTGACTTTGCCATATATTTAGATTATGCAGATGAAGTTTATTTAGAAATTGATGATAAAAAAGAAGATTTAGAAACTTCAAGTTTATGGTAAATAGATGAGATATCCTTTAGACTGTGAAATATCTTTTAATAAAACCTTTTTATTTTGGCTAAGTAGATTTGTTAGAAATAAGATTACATCTCTTTCAAATAGACAAGTTACAAATAAAGATCGGCTTGCAGAAATAATTCAAGAATTAATTAATGGATTCAATGATATTAATGATTTAAAAAACTTAATTAAAGAAGTCAGAAATATCGGGATGAATGGTATTTCTGTTTATTATTTGCCCTTAGAAAAACTATATTTTTATCTAATGAAATTTGGTGCTTCTTCAATGCGTGAAATAGACGAAGAAATATTAAGTGATTTTTTAGCATCACAAACTGCAAATTTATCAGATGCGAGTAAAAAAAATCATAGAATTGCATTAATTTCTTTTTTTGGATATATAGATAAACAAAATGAAGAAGAAAATGGTAATGCATATAGATATGGAATAGAATTAAAAAACTGGGGTGGATTATCAGGTAAAAGTGGAACAAAACTGCCATCTTATATGAATAAAGAAGAAGTTAACAAATTTATAAATGCTATTGAAGAATTCCCTTTTAAAAATCCTATTATTGGTAGCAGAAATAGGTTAATTATAAAAATCATTTTATATACAGGTATTCGAGTAGGTGAAGCAATTAGTATTAAAATAAAAGATATTAATAAAGATGGTGATGCTTATATTGTGCAAGTTAGAGGAAAAGGTAACAAGCCAAGAATTGTTATGATAAAAGAACATATAATAAAAAATGATCTTTTAATTTGGTTGGAAAACAATTGTTGTGAAGAAAATTTACTTTTTTGTAATCAAAAAAACAAAAAAATCACTCAAGCGTACATAGGTCGATTGGTTGAACAAATCTTAATAAGTTGTGGAATAAGAAAAGAAAAAAATGGACCACATATGTTAAGACACTCATTTGCTACATTACTATATCAAAATAGTCATGATTTAATACTAGTTCAAGAATCACTTGGTCATGCAGATATTAATACTTCAAGAATATATACACATTTTGATAAAAATAGGTTAAATAGGACTACAGATATATTTTAAATATTGATATATACATTCATATACTCTTTTTTACTACAAATCTAATTTATAATAAGTCTCTTTTCATCATAAAATTTTTGCCCAAAATCTTTAAATGTCATATTAACACATTTTAAAATGTCATAAAAGTTTCAATAAATTTTAATATTATAATAATAATGAAATAAATTATTCATTTTAAAGTACTATTAAAGAATTAAAATAGTAGAATCCGAAATTATAAAAATAATAAAGGGAAACTATATTGAACTATTTAATTCTAAATCAAATTAATTCTTCTTTTGTTTGTGGTCAAGATTGCAAATATGATGACACCTTTTTATTAATTGAACAAGAAATTGACAAAAGTCATAGTGCAAATCAAGAAGAAGGTACTAATTGGGAATATGTAGTAGAACACTGCGAAAAAATTTTATTAGAAAAAACAAAAGATATAAAAATTTCCTCATGGTATTTATATGGAATTATTAAACAAAATTCATTTAATAATTTTGAAAATTCTTTAAAAATTTATATTGAACTTTTAGAGACTTTTTCAACTCAAATGTATCCAAGTTCTAAAAAAGCAAAAAAAAATATTTTCTTATGGATTGAAGAATTACTTAGTACCGAGTTATTAAATAATATAGGAAAAATAAAAAAAGAAGATTTTTCTAATTTTTCTAATTATTTTATCAGATTAGATTCTGTTATTAAAATAATACTAGAAGATAATTCAGAAAGTTATTTTAAAAAGATTATTAGATATTTAGAAGATAATAAAATAAAAGAAATTTCTCCTATTACTTCTAATAATAAAACAAGTTCTACAAAAGAACAAGAAATTAAAGAAATAACAAATAAAGATGAAGAACTAAAAGTTATGAGAAGCTTTAAAAAATATGCTTCTTTGTTGACAAAATATTATAGAGATAATGATATCTCTGATTTAAAAGCTATAAGAATCACAAGACTTTTATCTTTTTTAGAAATAGAGGGTTTACCGCCATCTGAGAAGAATATTACACTTTTAAATCCACCTTCAATATTAGAGATAAATGAAATAGAAGATAATTATAAAAATAAAAATTATGAAGAGGCTTTTGTACTAGTAGAAGAGATTTTAGAAGTGTGCCCCTTTTGGTTAGATGGACATTATTATGCTTTCAATATTTTAGAAAAAACAAATAATAATTTAGCATCTTTTGAAATAAAAAAGACTTTCTTAAACTTTATAGAAATAAATGAGAATATCGAAAAATTATATTTTAATGATGAGACTCCTTTTGCTTCAAATAAAGTAAAAAATTGGTTAAAAGAAAATCTAGTATGCAAATTAGAAGACTCTGAAAATATATTAATTCAAACCTCGAAAAATCAAAATGATTTGGATAAAGCTTATGAGTTGGCAGAAGAAAATAAAATAAAAGATGCAATGCGACTATTAGAAGAAAATTATAATAATGCATCATCTTTTGAAGATAAATTCAATTGGCGTTTAAATCATGCAAAACTATCTTTGCAATATGATAAAAATGATATTGCATTAATTTTATTAGAAGATTTGGAAAAAGAAATTGATAGATTTTATCTATATGAATGGAACCCAAAATTAGCTGCAAATGTCTATTCTTTAATTATAAATTCTTTTAACAATACAGATATAGATACTGAAAAAATAAATACTATTTATACCAAACTATGTAAAATTGATATAAATAGTGCATATGAACTTAAAATTTAATAGGAGAAAAAATGAATAAACAGTCAGAATCACCAAAAGAGAGAATCAATGTCACATATAAACCTGCAACAGGAGATGTGCAAGAGGATGTAGAAATTCCTTTTAAAATAACATTATTAGGTGAATATAATCCAAATGAAGAAAAAAAACCAGTTGAAGAAATAAAAGCGATAAAAGTTGATAAAAATAATTTTAATGATGTATTAAAAGGACAAAATTTATCTGTTTCATTTAATGTTGAAAATAAATTGGTTAAAGAAGAGGATAGTTCTTTAGGTGTAAATTTAAAAATTAATACAATTAAAGATTTTTCACCAGAAAATGTTGTTGAAAATGTTCCTGAAATGAAAGTTTTAATGGAATTAAGAAAATCATTGATGGCACTAAAAGGGCCATTAGGTAATGTTCCAGCATTTAGAAAAGCTATTGAAAGTGCTATTTCTAACAAAGAAGAAAGAGACAAATTAATGTCTGAATTAAATTTAGATTCAAAAGAATAAAGGAATTTTATGTCAACAAATGAAATTTTAGAACAAAATAATAATAGTACTACAAATAGCTTATTAGATACAATTGTTGCACAAACAAAATTAACTCAAGATGATGATACATATGATGTGGTCAAATCAGGAGTAGGTGCTTTAATAGAAGAACTTATAAGTTCAAACAATGATGATGAAAAAGTTAATAAATCAGTTATTGATAAAATGATTGCAGAAATTGATAAAAAAATATCTGCACAAATGGATGAAATTCTACATAATAAGCAATTTCAAGCATTAGAATCAAAATGGCGTGGATTATATATGTTAGTTGAAAGAACTGATTTTAGACAAAATATTCTTATGGAATTTATCAATGTTTCAAAAGAAGATTTAATTGAGGACTTTGAAGAAAGTTTAGATATCACTCAATCTGGTTTATATAAACATGTTTATACATCAGGGTATGGTCAATTTGGTGGAGAACCAGTTGGTACAATAATCGCAGATTATGAATTATCACCTTCAAATGTTGATATTAAATTTTTAAATAAAGTTGCATCGATTTCGGCAATGGCTCATGCCCCATTTATAGGAGCAGCTGGCCCTAAATTTTTTGGATTAAATAGCTTTGAGGGTTTACCTGATTTAAAAGATATAGAAGATGTAATGAGTTCTCCTCAATTTGCAGCTTGGAGAGGATTTAGAAAAAATGAAGACTCAAGATATGTAGGTCTTACTTTACCTAGGTTTTTACTAAGAGCACCTTATGATCCAGAAGATAATCCAATCTCTAACTTTGTTTATAAGGAAGATGTATCAAAAGATCATGAAAATTATTTATGGGGGAATACTGTTTATGCATTTGCAAGTAAATTAACTGATAGTTTTGCAAGTTTTAGATGGTGTACAAATATTATTGGTCCTAAAGCAGGAGGAGAAGTAAGAGATTTACCTGTTCATACTTTTGAAAGTATGGGAGATATTGAGATGAAAATTCCTACAGAAGTTTTAGTGTCTGATAGAAGAGAGTATGAATTATCTGAACAAGGCTTTATTCCTTTAATTATGAGAAAAGGAAGTAATACTGCTGCATTTTTTGCTGCAAGTTCTGCTCAAGAACCAAAAATTTTTCCAAATACTCCAGAAGGAAATGAGGCTCAACTAAATTATAAATTAGGAACTCAGTTACCATATTTATATGCAATTACAAGAATGTCTCACTATATAAAAGTTTTACAAAGAGAACATATTGGTTCATGGAGAGAAAGAGCTGATTTAGAAAGAGAATTAAATAGATGGGCTAAACAATATGTTGCAAATCAAGAAAATCCTACTGCAGAAATAAGAAGTAAAAGACCATTTAAAGATATTGCAATTAATGTTGAAGATGTGAGTACTGATCCAGGTTGGTACAAAGTAAGAATTTCTTTAAGACCTCATTTTAAATATATGGGTGCAAGTTTTGAATTATCTTTAGTGGGAAAACTAGATAAAGAATAATATGTATAGTGGTAGTTTATTTGAAAGATTATCTTCTAATTTTAATCCTAATGATTATGACAATGAAGATGAAGCGATATATGCATCAATAGCTAATAATTTATCAAAAATATTTTCAACAAATGCTGGAAGCTCAGAAATATCAAAAGATTATGGGCGTCCAGATTTAAACAATATTGATTTTAGTATGAATGATTCTATTGAAATTATTGAGAAAAGTTCAGAATTGTGTATAAAAAAGTATGAACCTAGACTTTATAAAGCAAAAGTTGCGGTATCAAAGCAAAAACTAATTTTAAATGAAATGAATATCTATATAGAAGGTCATGTATTTATTAACGGAAAAAGTAAAAGAATCAATTACAGAGCAGATTTATTAAAAAATGGAAAAGTGAAGATATATAAAGATGGCATTTAACGATTATTATAAAGAAGAATTAATAAAACTTAGAAATGATGGTGCAGAATTTTCCAAAAAAAATCCTGGACTATCAACTTATCTTTCAAAAGAAGGGCAAGATCCTGATGTAGAAAGGTTATTAGAAGGGTTTTCATTTTTAACAGGAAGATTAAAACAAAATTTAAATGAAGAACTACCGGAAGTTGCACATACTTTAGTTCAATTGCTTTGGCCAAATTATGTAAAGCCAATACCTTCATATTCTATTATCCAATATGACGCCATAAAAGACTCAACTGAAAATGTTCAAATTAAAAAAAATACTGAAGTTTTAAGTAAACTTAATTCAAGTAAAACTCAATGTAAATTTAGAACTATATATGATATTGATGTGATGCCATTTATGTTAAAAAATATTAATTATTTTATTCATGGTAAAAAAAGTACATTAGAATTAAATATGAATATGACTGCATCAGGAACTTTAAAAGATTTAATTTTTAAAGATTTAAGAATTTATTTAAGTGGTTCTAAGTTTATTGCACAAAATTTATATTTATTTTTAACAAAATTTATCGAAAGAATAGAAATATCAATAAATAATGTCGATAATAAATCTATTTATAATATCAATATAGATAATAATTCAATTGTACCTGTTAGTTTTGATTTAAAGAATAATATGACACCTTATTCTTCAAATTTATTTGATGGTTATATTCTGTTGCAGGAATATTTTTCATATAAAGATAAATTTCTTTTTTTAGATTTTAGAAATCTTTCACAAATAGAGAATATTCCAACCGAAATACTTGAAAATAGCAAAAATTTTACAATAAAAATTGAATTTAAAGAATCACTTTCTAGATCAGAGATACCAGATAAAAGTAACTTCTCTTTGTATTGTACTCCAATTATAAATTTATTTGAAACAGATTCTATACCTATTCGAAAAAATGAAGAAATAGAAGAGTTTTTAGTTGTACCTTCAGATTTAAATAAAGATGCATGTGAAGTCTTTTCTATACAAAATGTAAGAGGATGGATTAGTAATAAAAAAACTTACCAAGACTACTTACCTTTTGAATCATTTGAACATATAGATGAAGAAAATGAATACTATTCATCAAGAGTAAAATTAACTTCTGATGGAAAAAGAACAAATACATATCTTCGTTTTTCAACAGCACAAGGAAGAGAAAACAGTTTTTTAACTAGTAACTCTACAATTTCAGTAAAAATATTATGTACAAATTTAAATATACCATCTTCTCTTTTGTTAGGAGATATTTGTGTTCCAAGTGCTTCTTCATCAAATAGTTTGGCTTTTAAAAATATAACCATACCGACAATAAGTTATCCTCCTCCAATAAAGGGAGATTTTTTATGGAAAATTATTTCAAATATGTCATTAAATTATTTATCTCTAAAAGATATTAAAGCACTTAGAACGATACTTGAAACACATGACTTTTTTGGTGCATTTGATGTAAAACAAAAAGATAAAACAAATATGATTTTAAAAGGAATTGAGTCTATTTCTTTTGATACTGCAGAACTTATAGATAAAGGATTACCAATAAGGGGAATGAATATAAATCTTATTATTGAACCAAGTAATTTTTCATGTATAGGGGAAGCATATTTATTCTGTTGTGTATTAAATGAATTTTTTTCATTATATGGAAATATAAATTCATTTCATAGATTAACAGTTAATATGAAAAATGAATATTTGATTGAGTGGGTACCTAGAATGGGTAGCTTAACACTAATTTAAAGGTTATTTATGAGAATTGATGAAATAAATTATAATATAAAACCTTCTACTTTTAAATACACTTTACCTCAAGCAATAAGAATTTGTTATGGATATTTAAAAATAATTTACAAAAATAAGAATTCTGATGATTTATATGACAATCATATAGTTTTTAAATCAAATCATAGTTTATCTTTTCAAAGATCAGAATTATCAAATATTGAATTTATAGAAACAAAAGAAAAAATATATGTAGAAATCACATTAAACTTTTTAGGAATATTTGGAAGTGCATCTCCTCTTCCTGTTCATTATAGTGAATTAGTATTAGAAAGTTTTGATTCAGATAGAGTTTTATATGATTTTTTAAACTTATTCAATCACAATTTGCAAAAATTCATTTATCCAATTTGGGAAAAACATAGATACTATGTTCAATACAAAAAAGGACTAAAAGATAGATTTTCAAAATATATTTTGTCTTTTCTAGGCTTGTATGGACATCTTGAAAACTCATCTTCTTTAAACTTAGAAAAATTAATACCTTATATGGGTATTTTAATAATGAAACACAAATCTGCAGGAACATTAAAATCAATACTAAGACACTATTTATCTCATAATGAAATTGAAATTATTCAATGTATACCTGCAAACTATAATATACCTTCATTTCAATATTCTTCACTAGGAGAAAAAAACATATCTCTTGGAAGTGACTTTCTAATAGGGGAATCAATTCTAAGCAAAAATATTAAATTTAGAATACTTTTGGAAAATGTCACTTCTGAAGATTTAATAAAATTTAGTATCAAAGGGGATAAATTAACTCAGATAAATGATTTAATATCTTTTTCTCTCAATGAACCACTTGAACACGAAATTTGTTTGAAAATAAAAAAAGAAAATAAGGTTAAATTTTTACTGAATAAAAAACAAAATAGATACTTAGGTATAAATACTTGGTTAGGAATATCTGATTATGATGAAGAAATTATAATGGCACAAGAAGGATAATAATGAAAATTGAATTAAATGAAATAATAAATGCACTAGATGTTCAAACAAAGTTTTATATAGAAAGTTCTGCACAAAGATGTATAGAAAGAAGTGGAAATGAAATATTAATAGAAGATATTCTATATACAATGTTAGAAAAAGAGGATAGTCTTTTCAATAAACTATTAGAACATTATGAGATAGATGTGCAAGAAATGCATAATCAATTACAAAAAAGTTCAAAAACAACAAATACAGAAAGTACAAACCCTATCTTTTCTACTATGTTAGTACAATGGTTAGAAGAGGCATTTTATACTTCTAAAATGTCATTAGCTTTAAATAAAATAACAGAATCATCTTTAATTCTATCATTATTTGATAACTCTGTAAAGTATTCAAATACTTCATATTTTAAACTTATTAAAAATATAAATACTAATGAATTAAAAGAATTGATTTTAGGATTAAATGAAAAGAAAAGAAAAAATACCACTAAACAAAAAATTGAAACAAATGAATTAGATAAATACACAACAAATCTAACTAAACTAGCAAAAGAAGGGAAAATTGACCCTGTTTTATGTAGAGATGATGAGATAAAACAAGCAGTTGATATCTTATTAAGACGAAGAAAAAACAATCCTATTTTAGTAGGAGAAGCAGGTGTTGGAAAAACGGCAGTAGTTGAAGGGTTAGCTTTAAAAATCATAAATAAAGAAGTTCCCAATTATTTATACGAAGCACAAATTTTATCTTTAGATTTAGGAGCTTTACAAGCAGGAGCAAGTGTAAAAGGTGAATTTGAAAGAAGATTACAAGCTGTAATAAAAGAAATACAATCAAGTACTCAAAATATTATACTATTTATTGATGAAGCACATACACTTATAGGTGCAGGTGGAAATGAGGGAGGAGGCGATGCAGCAAATTTACTAAAGCCTGCTTTAGCAAGAGGTGAGTTAAAAACAATTGCGGCAACAACTTGGCTTGAATATAGAAAATATTTCGAGAAAGATCCAGCATTATCAAGAAGATTTCAAAAGATAAACCTGCTTGAACCAAGTGTAGAACAAGCAATTACAATATTAAGAGGTCTTTCAAAAAAATATGAAGATGTTCATAATGTCTATATAGAAGATGATGCTTTAAAATCTGCTGCGATTCTTTCTGCTAGATATATCACAGGGAGACAATTACCAGATAAGGCAATCGATGTTTTAGATACTGCTTGCGCTAATGTAAAAATAAGTAAAACAAATATACCTCATACATTACAAAAAATCAATACAGAGATTATAGAAAAACAAAGGGAAATTGATTTTCTAAAAAGAGATCATGAAAATGAAATTAAAGATTACCAATCAGTTATTTTAATACTTCAAGAAGATTTAAAAGAATTAGAAAGAGAGCGTGAAGTTATAACAAATTTATGGAATGAACAAAAATTATTATTAAACAAAATATACGAAACAAAAGATAAAGAAGAGTTAAGTCTTTTAAATATCAAATTAAATCAATTGCAAAAAGAATATTCATATATTTATAAAAATGTTACAAAAGAACAAGTAGCTGAAGTTATTGCTTCATGGACAGGGATACCTTTAGGAAATATGGTTCAAGAACAAATAAAGAATATTATGAAACTTGAAGATAATATGAAAGAGAGAATAATAGGTCAAAATGAAGCAATATCTTATTTAACTACATTCTTACAAATATCAATGGCAGGATTAAAAAAAGAGGATGCTCCAAATGGAGTGTTTTTGTTAGTTGGACCAAGTGGTGTAGGTAAAACTGAAACTGCAAGAGCAATTGCTGATTTAATGTATGGTGGCGAGCGCTTTATCACTACTATAAATATGACAGAATTCCAAGAAAAGCATACTGTTTCAAGGTTAATTGGTTCACCTCCTGGTTATGTTGGATATGGAGATGGAGGCCAATTAACAGATCCCGTTAGAATTAAACCATATTCTGTTGTATTATTAGATGAAATTGAAAAAGCACATCCTGATATTTTAAATCTTTTTTATCAAATATTTGATAAAGGAGTGGCAAATGATGGAGAGGGTAGAGTAATAGATTTTAAAAATACAACTATTATAATGACTTCAAATTTAGCAACAGAAAAAATAACTGAGTTATGCGTAAATACACCTAATTTAACTATGGATTTTTTAACAAAAGAAATTGTACCAACTCTTTCTTCTTATTTACAACCCGCCTTATTAGGAAGAATGAATGTAATTCCATATTTTAATTTAAAAGATGAATCTTTATTAAAAATTGCAAATCTAAAATTGGATGTAGTAAAAAAGCAATTAATGAAAAAAAACATCTCATTACAAATAGATAATAAACTTTTAGAGTACATTGTTACCCTAAGTAATGCAGTAGATACTGGTGCGAGAAATATTGATTTAATAATTAATATCAATATTATGCCAAAACTATCAAAATATATTTTAAATTGCATAGTTAACAATATACCTATTGATAAATTAAGTGTGTCAATTAATTTAGACAATGAAATATTAATATCTCATGATTAAAAAGGATACAAAGTGATAAAAAAAAGTTTAATTATTTTAAATATTATAATCGTATTAATGGCAAGTGGTTGTGCTTCTTTTAAAGAAACATATAAACCTCTATATCAAGTAAAACCAGAAACAGAAACAATTGATGGATTTTAATAAATGAAACTTACTTTTGACATAATAAAAAGCGGAAGAGATATCCCAAGTAGAAATAACTTTCATTTTGATAGAAATGATGGAATTATAGGTCGTTCTAGTGAATCTGATTGGCAATTACCAGATAGACAAAATTATATTTCAAGCAAGCATATTTTAATAAAATATATTGATGAATCTTATTTTATTCAAGATGAAAGTACAAATGGTACATACCTAAAAGAGCCTTATAGAAAGCTGCCAAGAAACAAGCAAATAAAAATCAATCCTAATGATATTTTTATCGTAGGTGAATATGAAATTCAAGCTAGATTTATTGATAATGATTATTCAAAAAAAGATATTTTGCAATCAAACTATAATAACTCCTCTTCTAGTAAATCCATGGGAACAATTATTCCTGACGATTTTGAAATAATTGAAGATATGAATAGTTCTTTTGTTAAAGAAGATTCTAAAATAGAAATAAATGATAGTCTTTTTAATATATTTGATCAAGAAAATAAGCATAATTCAGAAGTAATTTATGATTTTGAAAAAGAAGAAGTTTTATTTACTATTGATGAAGAAGATAGTGTAACTAGAAATCCGATGCAAGAGCACATTATTGTTCCTTCTTTTAACAAAAAAGAAGAGCAAAAAGAAAATAAAATTGTAGAAGATATTCAAATAGAAGATACTATTCAAGATCATAAAAAAAATAATAATATTATGAAAGAAGATAAAAGTTTAAAATTTTTGGAAGAAAAATTAGGTATTAAGCTCTCTTCTTTAAGTGATATTGAACAAAAAAGAATACTAAATGAAATAGCTAATATCGTCACCTTTTCCCTAGATGGATTAAAAAATTCATTAAAATTAGTTGATAAAGTAAAAAATGATTTAAATATTGAAGATTCTTTTTCACATCAAAATTCTAATAATCCCGTTTTATTAGGGCAGTTTGCATTAAATACAGATAATAAAATAAGTTTATCAGATGC
The DNA here is from genome assembly GCF_048571125.1 of Arcobacter siniprincipis (SeqCode). Lineage (NCBI taxonomy): Bacteria > Pseudomonadati > Campylobacterota > Epsilonproteobacteria > Campylobacterales > Arcobacteraceae > Arcobacter > Arcobacter siniprincipis (SeqCode). The sequence goes on from NZ_CP182343.1 coordinate 1,816,188, forward strand.
TGTTAAAAAATCATTTAAACAACTGGATAATCATAACATTGCACTACATATGTCAAGTAAAAACCTTGTAAATATTACATTAAATAAATTTAACCCAAAAAGCTTAGAACATCATTTTAACAAGCAAGGTGAAATAAATTCAATTCTACCTAAAAAGCCTCAATTATGGGATTCATATGAAAGAATGTTTGACAAATTAACTAATAATTCTACTCTTGGCATAGATTTAATTTCTGAAGATTTTTCTAAAGAGTACAACAAAATTGTTTATACAATTAAATTAACATCAATTTAAAAGGAAAAAAATGAATATTAAATTTAGTATATTTATGTTAATAAGTTTTATTATACTTATTACAGGGTGTGCCTCTAAACCTACTCATTTAGAGTTAGTAATAAAATCTGCAAAAGATTTAAATCCAGATATTGATACTGTCTCTTCTCCTCTTATGTTAACTTTTTACGAACTAGAGAGTGCTGAGAAGTTCTTAAAATATGATTTTTGGAGGATAGTAGATGATTCTGGTAAAAATCTTGAACCTGAATTGATTTCACAATCAAAACAAATCATTACTCCTTTACAAGAACAAACTTACAATATAGTTTTTGATAATAGAGCAAAATTTTTAGGAATTATTGCAAAATTTAGAAATATTGATGGAAATAATTGGAGACAAGTAATCAATTTAGAAAAAGACTCTTACAATTTTTCTGAGTTTGAAATAAAAAAATTTACTATAAAGAGAGTTGAATAATGCAAAATAATGTTGTATGGAAAGAGGGATTATTTATTAGACCCCAACATTTTCAACAAAGTGATAGATACTATAATAATGAGATAATAACAAGAACGTTGAATGCAAGACCTAATAATTGGGGTTTTTATAATTTAGAAATTGATGAACATTTACTCAATACAGGGAAAATTGTTATAAAAAGAGCATCAGGAATAATGCCAGATGGTACACTTTTTAATATAGACCCAAAAGTTAATAGTCTGATTTTAAATATTGAAAAGATAGACAGTGGAAAAAATGTTTACTTGGCTTTGCCAATATTTATTGACAGAAGCGATACTGTGCATTTTGAAGACCAAAAAAATTTATCTACTCGACTAAAAGCTGTAAATAGTTCAAATATACCAAATACCAATGCAGGTGAGAATAGTAGTTGTGATATTTTAACAGCAGAATTAAATTTCAAACTTTTATTAGAAGATGAATTAAATGAAAATTATACATTTTTAATAATAACAAAAGTAGGTTCTGTTTCTACAAGCAATATTGTTTCTTTGGATACAAATTTTACTCCTACATTTTTGCATTTAGATTCTGCATCAGTGTTATCATCAAAAATAAAAGAAATAATATCTATGATTTCATATAGAATTAAAAAGTTATCTGAAAAAATTAGTGATTCTTCTTTACAAGCAACTGAACTCTCTAATTATTTGATGCTTCAACTATTAAATAAATCAGAAAATAAGTTTCATTTTTTAATTTCACAAAATAAAGTTCATCCTGATATTTTATTTTATGAATTAAGTAATTTAGTAGCTGAACTAGCTGTTTTTATGAAAAAAGAAAAAAGAATCATCAATCACATTACTTATCTTCATTTAGAACAAAATGAATCCTTTGATAAAATAATTGCAGAACTTAAAGATATGCTTACTTTAGTTCTTGATGAAAATAGTATTTCTTTACCTATTGAAAAAAGAAAATTTGGTATTTATATATCTGCTTTAAAAGATAAAAAAATTATTCAAGATTCAACATTTATTTTTTCTGTTTCGACAAGTATACCTTCTAATAAAATCAAAGAAATACTAGTTGCAAGTCTTAAATTAGGGACAATTGAAACAATAAAAAACCTTGTAAATTTTCATTTAATTGGATTTAAAATCAAGCCTCTTTCTACACCACCAAAAGAGATTCCATATAGAGTAAATTTACTTTATTTTAAAATCGAATTAACTCAAGAAAATAGAGATGAATTAATGAAATCTGCTGGTTTTGCTTTTCATTTAGGTTCTGAAATACCAGATATAAGTTATTCACTATGGGCAATAAAAAACAACAATTAAAGGTTTAATGAATATTTATGAATAATAAAACAATATTAATATCAAATAATCAAAATAGAAATTTTTCTAATAATTTGACTTCAAATCAAAGAAAAACTATCAATAGGGATAATATAAATAATTATCAAAGTAGGTTTAAAAGATCAAAACAATCAAAATTTAAGAATTATGAAATAAGTTTTAATCCATTTATTACAGCAGCAATGCCAATCTTCAAATTAGTCTTTGAAATTAAAGAAGATATAGAAGATGCAAGTATAAATGATATAAGAGAAGAGTTTATAGACAAAGTAAATACTTATACAGAAACTGCTTCTTCTCTTGACATAGATGAAAATGAAATATTAGTAATTCGTTATGTTCTTTGTTCTTTTGTCGATGAATTTATGAATTCACATTTTTTAAGTAAAGATTATAATTGGTCAAATAATAGTTTGCTAAGTATATTTCATAATGAGACTTATGGTGGAGAAAATTTCTTTCATCTATTAAATAGATTTTTAAAAACTCCTGCAAAATATATCCACATACTTGAATTATTATATGCTTGTCTTGCATTAGGGTTTGAAGGGAAATATAGAGTAATAAGTAGAGGAGAAGTTGAATTAAACAATATAAAAGATAGTCTATTTAAACAAATCAAAATTGTACAAGGGAGAGAACCTTTCCCTTTTTATAGTAAACAAACACCGGCACAAGAGAGTTATAAATTATTTAATAAAATCCCTTATTCAACTTTATTTTTTAGTGTGTCTGTATTAGTATTAATCATTTATTCTGGATTAACTTTTAGTTTAGCTAGTCAAAATAATGAATTTATTGATTTAATTAATAATAAAACAACTATAGAAATAGATGATTTATATGCAGGAGATAAAAAATGAAAAAACCTTTTTACAAAAATATTATATTTTGGATAATATTTATTTCATTTATTATTTCATTGTTAATTATATTTCTATTCCCTTATTTATTTGATTCTTTTAAAGAATTAAATTTTAGATTATTACTCTCTTTTAGTCTATTTTTTGGCACAATAATAGCAATATTACTTTATATTGTATTTAAAAAAGAAGAAACCCAAGAAATACTAAAAGAAAGAGCTGAACAAAAAGAGTTAGAAAATGAATACAAAAAAGTCATTTCAGAAAAAGTCAAAGATTTAAAAACAAAATTTAAAGATGCAGTAAGAATAATCAAAAAATCTTCTCTTTATAAAAATAGAAGCAAAATTAATTATGAGTTACCTTGGTATCTTGTAATAGGTGATAAAGCAGAAGGAAAATCAACATTATTAGAATCTTCAGGATTAAACTTTCCTTTAAATGTAAATTTTGAAAAAAGAATAGCAATAGAAGAGACAACTACAAAAGCTTTTCAATGGTATTTTTCTGAAAAATCTGTTTTTGTAGATATTCCAGGAAATTATATTGAATTAAATGAGAATCCAGAAGATAAAATCATTTGGAAAGAATTTTTAAAACTATTTACAAAAAAAAGATGGAGAAGACCAATCAATGGAATCATCTTAACAATTAGTGTTGATAGATTATTAAAAAATGAAAAAGAACTAGAAAAATATGCGAAAGACTTAAGAGATAGATTTGATGAGTTATCCGTATCATTTATGTCTAGTATCCCTATTTATTTGATGATAACAAAGCTAGATAAAATAGAAGGATTTAGTGAATATTTTATTAATTTATCAGAAAATGAAAAAGATGAAATATTAGGAGTTACATTTGATGAAAATAAAAAAAATATTGATTCAAATACTTCAAAAATTGAACTTGAAAGTCTACTAAAAAAACTAAATAGTTCAGTATTAGAAAAGATGCATTTTGAATGGGAAAAAGAAAATAGATCTAAAGTATTTTTATTTACAGAATATTTATCTGACTTATTTGATAAAACAAACCTTTTTGTTGATATTTGTTTCTCACAAACAAGATATAGAAAACCGTTACTTTTAAGAGGTATTTATTACACAAGTACTCCGTGTAGTGATAATCATCAACAATTAGTTTCAATTGACAATTTAGAATCTGCAAGAGATAAAAAAGGTCTATTTATTAGAAAAGTCTTAAGTGATATTATTTTCCCTGAATCAGAAACAATAAAAATGGATGATAACTATCGAAAAAAAGTAAAAAAGAATCAAACTATTGCGTTGATAGTTTCATTTGTATTTACAGCACTTGTTAGTACTTTTTATATTAATGATTTCCTCAATCAAAATAACAGTTTAAGAAAGATGGAAAAAACCTTTGAAGTATATAAAGTCGCTAAAAATAAATTTCTACCTTCAGATAAAGTTGATGATATTTTAATTTTATTAAATAATATAGAAAGAATTAGAAAATATAATGATATTCAAGATAAAAATTTTTGGAATTTGTTATTTTATAAATCAGAAGAGAGACATGATGAACTAACAAAAATTTATTATAATGATCTATTAACTTTTTTACTACCAAGAATAGCTACAGTTATGGAACAAAATATTTCAAAAGACTTAAATGATTTTGATTCAACTTGGGATAATACAAAAGCATATGTAATGCTTGAAAATAAACAACATCGAAATAGTAAGTTCTTATCTAAATATATGGCAGAAGAGTGGAGTAACCGATACCCTTATAACACTAAAGTACAAAGTGAATTAAACTATCACTTCTCACAATTATTAGATTTTGGGTTTAGTCCTTATTCTCTAAATGTAGATATATTAAAAGTAGCAAGAGATAGACTTACAAAAATAGGCGCAGAGAGGTTAACATATAAAGAATTAATTTTAAAATCAAAAGAGATGAAACTAGAACCTTTTAAATTTTCTTCTGTTATGTTAAATAATATAAATGAATTCAAAAGAAATGACTATGAAATACCTGGTTTTTATACAAAAAATGGGTTTAATATTTTGATGAAAGAGGGTATGTCTCTGACAAAAAACATATTATTAAATAATTGGGTTATAGGTAAAAAAACAAATCTTAGTCCTATTGAGATTAGTAAACACTACCAAAAAGTTTTAGGTTTGTATTTTTTAGATTATAAAGAATACTGGCTAAATGCACTTAGTAATCTTGCTATTCCTATTAAGACTAATACCTCAAGTTTAAATGCCCAATTAGCTGTATTTTCATCTTCAGATTCACCAGTATTATCTGTATTAAAAGCTTTAAAAGAAAATACTGATATTTACACTCCAAGTGAAATTATAAAAATGAAATCAAGTAAAAGTAATGTTTCTAGTCAAATTATAAATGCAACGGTTAGTGGTCAAATTGGAAAAACTATTGCAAAAGAAGCACTAACTGATATTGAAAATGATATAGATAATAGAAGCATAGAAAGCATGAGAAACTTTTTCAAAGATTATACAGCCTTAATAAATAAGGAAAATTCACCTGATGCTATTTTACAAAATTCAATTAATAAATTAAGTAATATTTATCAATTGATGTCGTCAATTTATAGTAGTATAAATCCAGATTTTGATGCTTATAAAATAATAAATAATAGGATAAATGGAAATACTACCTCTTTTACAAATGATTTAAATAAACTGCCTTTATATGTTAAAAACTGGTATTTACAATTACTTCGTTCAAATTGGGATAATATTTTAAGATATGGTAAAAACTACATCGAAAAAAGATTTAAAGAGGATGTCTATTCTTTCTATAAAAATAACTTAATAAATAAATATCCAATAGATAGGAAAAGCTCTACTTATGTAAGATTAGATGACTTTAGTGAATTCTTTAAACCAAAAGGAATTCTTGATTCATTTTATAATGATTATATTTCAAATATGGTTTCTATTAATTCTCAATTTAATAGTTATTCACCTAAAGTCTTAGATGGAAGTATCATGAATTTCAATAAAAGTTTCATGATTGGATTATTAAAATCGCTTAAAATAAGAAATCTATTTTTTACAAACTCAGGTATTCTAAAAATAGAAGGGAATATTAAACCTTATGTTTTAGCTTCTAATTTAGCCACTATGGACTTCTTTTACGATGATGACTCTATTATTTATGAACATGGACCAATAAAAACTACTAAAATTGTTTGGCCACCAAAATCATCAAATTATATTGTGAAGTTTGATTTATTTGATTTATCAAATAATTCTGTTGTTGAACACTATTTAGATAATGAATGGGCTTTATTTAAAATAATAGATACATTTAGAATTTCAAGAAATCTAAATAATTCAATAATATTGAAATATTCAAATAAAAAATTCACAGGTTCATATTATTTAAGTGGAGATTTAAGTAATATATTTGGTACAAGCAATTTATTGTCTAACTTTAATTTAAGTGAAAAACTATAATGGGTTTTAAAAGTTATTGCTTTACTCACCCTGGACACTTGAGAACATTAAACGAAGATTCTTTTTATATAAATGATGAAAAAAAACTTTGGGTTGTATGTGATGGAATGGGAGGACATGAAGAAGGAAATTTTGCAAGTCACTTAATAACTGATATTTTTGAGTACTTTCCCTTAGAAGGCAGTTTTGAAAATAAAATTGAGATGATAAACAAACAGATAAAAATTATTCATAATTTGTTAGAAAATAAAGTAGAAAAAATGGGTGGAAATATAACTATTGGTTCAACTTTAATGTTATTACATATTGAAGATGATAAAGGTGTTTGTATTCATATGGGAGATACTAGATGTTATTGTTTACAAAATGGCACTTTAAGAACTATTACTAAAGATCATGCTATTCAAATAAATGATTTTTATGGATCAAGAAGATATTTAACATCTGCACTTTCTGCTCCTGGAAATTTGATTATTGAAACTACCAGATTTACTGTTTATAAAGAAGATGTTTTTTTAATTTGTACTGATGGATTATATGATTATATTTCAAATAAAATTATAAAAGAAGCAATGTCTCAAGAGAATAAAGAAGAGGCTTTGTTCAAGCTAAAACAAAGTGTTTTAATAACTTCTGCAGAAGATAATATTACAGTAACAATAATTGAGAATATATGAAAAGTACATTCAAGAAAAACTTAACATATATAAAGAAAGAAAAAATATTTATATTAAATAATAGATATATAATAGAAGAAGAGATAGGAAGAGGGGGATTAAGTATTGTGTATAAATCATTAGATTTATACAATGAATACTTTAATATAAAAAGTAATATTGCAATAAAAATGCCTACAAAAGAGTTATTATCAAAAAATCATATAGAAGACTTTGTATTTTCTGAATATTTATTCTTAAAAGAGATTGACAATGAAAATATTGTAAAAGTATTAGATTTTGGAATTGATAAAAAGTCTAATATCCCATATTTAGTCCTAGAGTACCTCGAAGGAAAACTATTAAGTCAAATAACAATACCTGATTTAAGTAAAAAATTTAAAATAAATCTATTCTTAGATTTATTTACTTCTTTATTATATATTCATAAAAAAGGAATAATTCATGCGGATATTAATCCTTCAAATATAATAATTAATGAAAATCAAAAATCAAAAATTTTTGATTTTGGAATATCTCAATATCTTGATGCAACAGATAAAATTCAGCTTGATTATAAACAATTTAAAGGTTTTAGTCCTCAATATTGTGCACCTGAAATTTTAAATGGAGATAAACCTTCTTTTGAATCTGACATTTTTTCTTTTGCGGTTATGATGTATGAACTTTTCACACTTAGATTACCTTATTCAAAAAACTCATTAGAATTAATAAATCATAAATTTACAAATAAAGAACTTCTTGGAATTCCATTTTTTTTAAGATTTTGGTTTAAAAAAGCACTAAATAGTAATCCACAAAAAAGAAATAATAATAAATTTATTTATTATTTAGCAAAAAACAAATTCTTAAGTGATTTTTTAATTATTATTTAATTATCTTTTAGATATTATTTTGTGCATTTAAAATAATAAGGAAAAAAAATGAACAACCCAATATTTATTTCGATTGAAGGCAGTACTCAAGGATTAATTACCGAAGGTACATTCACACCAGAGTCTGTTGGAAACTCTTATCAAAAAGGCCATGAAAATGAAGCTTTGTTAAAAGGTTTTTCTCATAATATCAGAATCCCAAGAGATCCACAGTCTGGTCAACCATCTGGACAAAGAGTACATGAACCAGTTGTTATCACTAAATTAATTGATAAATCTTCACCTCTTTTATACAATGCACTAACGAAGGGTGAAACACTTACAAATGTTGAATTAAAATGGTACAGAACAAGTTATGCAGGTAAACCTGAACATTACTTAAGTATTGTACTTGAAGATGCTGTAATTGTTGATATGCATACTTCTCTTGATACTGAAGAAGGTCTAGCAAAGACTCAAGTTGCTCCTTTAGAAACAGTTTCATTTGCGTATAGAAAAATCACATGGAGACATGAGATTGCAAGTACTTCTGGAGAAGATGATTGGAGAATTGGAGTAGGATTAAACGCTTAATCTTATTTTCTACTAATAGTGACATATAAGTTACTTTTATATGTCACTATTTATATTTAGTTTATTCTAAAAAGATTAATACTTATTAATTATTTTAGAGTAAATTCTAACAAAAAGAGAATCAATGTCAAAAGAGATAATAAAAAAGAATGTAGAAGAGATAGAAGAGGCAATAAAAAGTGGATTAAACTTAAAAGAGCTTAGACGTGAAGTTAAACAAGATATAAGTGCAAGGATAAAACTATTAAATTATAAACCAAATGCTACAGTTGGCATTACAGATGGAAGTTTTAATGTTTATAAACTTTTAGGTTCTAGTAGTGTTAATACTCCTTACTCTTTTACTATTACTTTTGTTAGTGATGATTTTATTAATATTGAAGATATTGTTGATACTGATATTGAGTTAAGTATTAAAGATAATGTTAATCCTTTAATTAAAAAAACAATATATGGTAAAATATTTAAAGCTAGTGAAGATTCTATTGTTGCAAAGAAACATCTTTATATTATAGAAGTTGTATCTCCTATTTATTATCTTAGTTTAAATAATAAATATGAGATATTTCACAATAAAAAAACATCTGATATTATTGTTGAGATAATAAATAGATATAACCAATTATTAAATTTAAAAATAGATATTAAATTAGATTTAATTAAAGCTCCAACTAAAGAGTATACAACTCAATATAATCAAAGTGATTTAGAGTTTATTCAAATGCTTTGTGAGAAGGAGGGTTATAGTTTAATTCTTGATTACTCTTCTAATGATCCATATACTATAACTCTTTGTGAGTTAAATGAGCATGCTATTGTAAATACTTATTCTTCTACTTGTAGTTTTAATCATAGTAAAGAGTTTAAATCTACAAACTATATACAAGATTTTTATGATAAAGATAAACCAAGTTTACAATATAAAATCCAAACAGGTTCTAGTATAACTTCTAGTGTTGAAGACAATGAAAGTACTAGACAGTTAAGAATGGATATAAAAAGAGAGAAATTTAGAGATAAACTAAATATATTAGATGAGTCTTATTATAAAGACTTAAATAGATACAGTAAAATAGACTCTCAAAGGGAATATGTAAAATCAAATATTATAAAAGGAACTTCTGAGGAGTTAAATATAAATGACTCATTATGTATAACATTAGAAGATGAAAAAGCAAATAAGCATATTGATTCTATTATCTTAGAAGTAAAATATGAAGGCTTCTTTCCAAATGCTTTAGATGAGTATAAACAAAATATAGATGAGAGTAAAAAGCATCAACTTCAATATGAAGTTGAATTTACAGCCATTCCAAAAGATATAATATATAAACCACCATATAAAATAAAAAAGCCTAAAATAAACTCAATACAAACAGCAATAGTATCTAATGGCAATTCTAATACAAAAGATTATACTAATACAATAGATGTGGATGAACAAGGTAGAATAAAAGTATTGTTTCACTTTGAGAGTAATCAAATAACTTCTTGTTATTTAAGATTATCAAATATGTTTAGTGGTGATGGATATGGTTCTCAATTTCTCCCAAGAGTTAACTCTGAAGTAATAGTAAGCTTTATAAATGGTGATCCAGATTTACCTATTATAATAGGAACTTTACATAATGGTGAAAATAAAAATCCATATAACCTTCCAAAAGAGAAAACAAAATCTTTTATAAAAACCCATTCTATTCCACAATATGAAGACAAAATAGGGTACAACGAAATAGCCTTTGAAGATAAAAGAGGAGATGAGAATCTCTCTTTAAGAGCACAAAAGGATATGAATACCCTTGTACTTAATGATGAGTTTAAACATATAGAGAATAATTCAAAAACAATAATAGATAATGATAAAGAAGAAACTGTAGAAGCTAATTCTATTTTAACAGTAAATAAAGACTATACACAAAATATAAAAGAAAACCAAATAAATACTGTAGAAAAAGAAAAACTTACTACTGTTAAAGAAGATTATGAAATTCACGTACTTAAAGATTTGAACACTATTGTTAAGAATGACATTAAGACTATTGTGGAAAAAGACATGATAACAAGAGTAAAAGGAACTTCAACAGAGTATATAGAAAAAGATGTAAAGAAAAAATATTTAGAAAATCTCTTTACTCAAGTAGGAAAAGACTATAGACTTGATGTTCAAAATAACTACCATCTTAAAAGTAATAATATAAAATTAAATGCAGATATTATAGAACTAATAGCAGAAACAGGAGTTACTTTAAGATGTGGGGGAAATGTATTAACAGTAAATCAAAGTGGAATACACCTAAAATCAGGAAATATCGATACAACTTCAAGTAATGGTGGAGTAAATGCACAAGATGTTGCAAAACCACTTATTAAAAAACCATTGTATGAAAAGATAAGAGTAATCTCTTTAGATGCTACAGTTACAAAACAAAATACTATAGATGAAGTATTGACTTTCACAGCAACAGTAGAAAAATATGAAAATGATGCATGGAGTCAAACAACTGATTTAAACGAAACCCAATTAGCTCAGCTGCAATGGTACTTCATAAAAAACAATGATGAAAGTGATACTGACATCATAACAGATAATTCAACAAATGATAATATCACAATAAATGGTCTTACTCTTACTGTAAATGTGCAAGAAGACAACATATATAAATGGGGACATGGACATTGTTATGTTGTAAATAGTGAAGAAGAAGGTTATGCAATAAGTGAACTTAAAAGATATTTAGAAGTTGAGGATATAGTAAGTTCTCATATATCAAAAAAAGAGGGTGAATGTATTGCTGTATTAAATATAGAAGAACCAAGATCTGAAGAGTTATCACAAATAAGATGGACAGTTGAAGGAAGAGAAGAATCAAAATATGATGGGAAAGAAACCATTGTCCATAATCTTAAAGAAGAAAAAGTACATGAAATCAACTTTGTATCATATATAGATGGTAGACCTGAAGATGGTGCAAATGCAAGATTGACTTTTGATGAAAGAAAAAATCAAAAAGTAAAAAATAATACAAAAACAAATGAACAGGAATCGAAGTGAAATATTTAATAAAACTTATACTCTTAATATCGTTTTTAATTAATTTAAATGCCCAAGAGCTAAAGAAAAGTGATTATGACATAACCCAATGTATAAAAGTAAAATATACAAAAGATGATATAAATGACTATAAAAAACTAATAGAAGAGGGTGAACTACAAGGATATAGTTGTGCAGGTATATACTATATGCGACAAGGGGATTTTAAAAAAGCAATAAACTACTTTAATAAAGGGAAAGAAAAAGGAAGTATAGAAGCATATGCACAATTAGGAAGCTTATATTCTAGCTTTTTACATGATGATAAAAAAGCAGTAGAGAATTATAAAGTAGCAGCAAATGCTGGAGATGGAAAATCAGCACATAATTTAGGTGTATATTATTATAAAAACTTTAAATATGATAAAGCATATAAATGGTTTATGAAATCATATGAAACGGGTGATTTGAATTCACTATTATCAATTGGATTGATGTATATAGATGAGAAAAAATATGATGATGCAATAAGTACTTTTAAAAAAGTTGGAGAATTAGGTGAGCCAAGAGGATATCGTAGTTTAGGAATTTTATTTATAAAAAATAAAGATGTAAAAAATGATATAGAAGGAATAAAGTATTTAAAAAAATGTTATGAGATGGGATATGGAAAATGTGCTTCATCTATTGGTGAGTATTATGAAGAAGATAAGAAAGATTATAAAAAAGCAATAGAGTGGTATAAAAAAGGTTTTAATCTTAAATATAAAGGAGCTGTTCAAAAATTAGGTTTATTATATGAAAAAATATTAAAAGATTATGATAAAGCAATTTATTGGTATGAAAAAGGATTTAATAAACTTAATTGTATGAATTGTGCTTTTAATTTAGCTATGTTATATAATATTGATATAAAAGATTATAAAAAAGCTGAAGAGTGGTACAAAAAAGCTGCTGATTTAAAAGATATAGATGCAATGTATAACTTAGCTTATATGTTCGAGTATGATTTAAAAAATAAAAAAAATGCAATTATATGGTATCTAAAAGCTGCTAAACTTGGTGATAATGGAGCAAAAAGAAGACTAAAAAAATTAGGAGTATCATATGAGTAATGATATAACTAAAGGAAATGCATTTCATAAAGCAGGTGAAGTAGTACACTTAAATGAATATTGTACCAAAGAAAATGAAGCAATAGAAGAAGATATAAAAACTAGAATTGCTTATATGGTTATATCAAATAAAGATATAGAAGAGTTATTAAACTCAAATGACGATAAACAAATAATCTTAGATAAAGTAGTAGAAGAATATAAACCTTACTTGATAAAAGCTGTAAAAAAAGAGAGTATTAAAAATAATAAACCCTTAATTTTTGATGACTTAAGTGGTGTAAATGAAGAGATAATTGATAAAAAATTGGTAAAACTTTGTACTACACAATTGTATAATTCAAAATCTTATGGAAGTGTATTAAAAGCAAAAAAATATCATCATGCATATAAAAAAGTACTAAATAAAGACTTTAAAATAAATGATGAAAAGAAAAGTACTTCTGCTTTGACTTTTACTAAAGATAGTTGTAATGAAATTATAAAAAAAGAAGTAAATAATACTTCAAAAAAATTAGCTGAAGATGAACAAGCATATATAGTCCTATCTATGCCATATGTTTATAATATAAAAGATGGTTATAAAACAAAAGAGTTAGAACTAATATCTTATGAAGATAAGATAATAGCATCTTTTATGCCCGAACTAATAGTTGAATATGGAATATTTTTTGATGGTACAATGAACAATATATATAATGTAGATTTTTATACAAATTTTGTAGCGTTTTTAAAAGAACCTGCAAAAGATATAGAAGATGGATTAAATGAATTATCTTCAAGAAGAAAAACAAAAACATTAAAAGAAAATGAACAAGAAACTATTCAGTACCATATCCGTTCAACAGATAATCCAGAATTTACTGACAAAACAAAAAAAATGATAATAAAACAAATGAATAATGCTTCAAAAGAATTAAGATACTTTGATAGTAAATTAGTTCTTAAATTAGATCATGATGAAATTATAACTACTAAAAAAGCAGAAAAAGATTCAAAAAAAGTATTTGATTATTTACTTGATGTAAAAAACAAAAAAAAAGATGCCCAAGAAAAAACAATTTCTGAATATATAATAAAAGAAATACTTCCAGATGATGACGAAGATAGTAGCTTTACAAATGGTGAAACAAATGTTAGTAGATTATATAGACTTTATGATGGTGATGATGTAAAGAAAAATGTAGATAACCTTCCAAATACAAGATTTAAACTTTATGAAAGTGGTTCTGGTACATTTAATCCTTTTCTACAAAAAGATTATGAAGATGATTCTGTAATAGGATTAGGTCTTGGAATGGGAGTAAGTGGTGTTATAGGGCATTGTATATTTGCTTGTGTAAAAATAGCAGAACAATTAAGAAGTTCATCAATTTCTCATATAGATGAACTTGTTTTAGATGTTTTTGGTTTTTCACGAGGTTCTACAAGTGCAAGGCATTTTATTTGTTCAATATTAAATAATGCAGAACTAATCAAATGTGTAAAAAGAGATTATACTGTAAAAATGAAAGATAATAAGGATATTTTTTCTGCTTTATATGGAGATAAGGGTTATATATCAATCTCTGATAAAGTATTTTTCAATCCACTAAGAACAGATATAAAATATATACATAGAAATAAAAGAAGAGTAGAAAATCCATATTACAATATGAAGAGAATAATTATTGATTCTTTATCTTTTAGATTTGTAGGAATTTATGACACTGTAACACACTATGGACTTAAGCAATCAAATGATTTTGAAGATTTAAATATCAACTTTTTTAAAAATGAAAATAACACAAAAGTAGGTCATATAGTTCATCTAATGGCAGATGATGAGTTTAGATATAACTTTGAAGCATACTCTATTTTTACAAGTATAAATAAGCATTATTATAAAGATAGTACAGAAAAAAGAAAAGATGGTGGTGCAAAATTTGAAGAATTTTACCTTCCTGGCGCTCATGCAGATGTGGGAGGAGGGTATAATGAAAAAGCGGAAACTATATATTTAGGTAAGTTTTTTGTTGAAAATAGAAAACTGCCTAAAGAATTAGAAAATAAAATAATAAAATGGAATGAAAAATATAATTGGATAGAGACTAGTACTATAAAAGAAATAAAATCAAAAGATGAACTTGAAAATGTAAAAGAAGAAGGTTTTTATTATTGTATAAAAAAAGAATACAGTCTTGAAGCAAAAGAAGATATTTTTGGAAATAGAACTAATTGGCTTGATTATTTATACCTTTATATGTATAAGCCAAAAGTATCAAATAAATATGAACATGTAACAATGAAAATAATGTATGACAAAGCTATATATGTGGATTCAAAAACTCAAGAAAAGAAAAAAGATGAATTTGAGATGGTTCCTCTTGGAAGTTTTAAACCTTACATGTTTAATAAAGAAAATGATACCTTAACCAAAGAAGATGTTGATACATTAACTAACGCATATAAGTGTTTAAAAAAACATGAAGTTTTAAAAACATCAAATAAAGAAGCTTATAAAAAGTTAAAAGACAAATATATCCATCATTCTGCACAAAAAGGCAATTTTGTAAATGATGCATCATATAAAGACAATGATAAAACAGATTTTTATGGTAAGAGAGTGATTTATAATGCAATAGGAAAAGAATTTATTAGATCTTAATAAAAACTTAAAAAAGGCAGAACATTACACTAGTTCAGTTATTAAATTTATTTTAAAATTATAACAAGGAGTTTACTTATAAAATGAGACGATTAATACTTTTAATTAGTGCAATAATTTTTTTTAAAGGTTCTATTTTTGCAGCTTGTGAAAGAAATATTCACAAAGAATATTTGTCTATAGATATTCTAAAACAATCTTCACATGAACAAAATTTCAGAGCACATGATTGTAAACATTTAGATTCAAGTATCTTTATAAAAGAAAAAGACAAAGCTATATTGAGAAGTGAACAATTTTTTAAATATTTTAAAAATGATAATTTAAATGATGCATGGATTTTAATTTATGAAAATAATATGTGGTTAGATATTGATAAGGAAGATTCTTTTATAAACTATAATAAAGAAGATAATCGATGGGAATGTATTCAAAACTTAGGGTATGATTTTTTTGAAGCTTATGAACGCAATCCAAGTTTTATCGATAAAATAATATCTGTAGATAGTAATTTTAAATTAGAAAAATTTCGTCAACCTTCTATTTATTATCTTTTAAGTGAATTACCTTCGTATAACAATGAATTCAAGTTGAAAAATATTAATGGTACTTCAATGAGGCACCCAATGCTAGGTAAAGTATCAGGATGGGAAATATTAGCCCATTATAAAAAATTTAAAAAACTTGAAAAGTATTATATAGAATATTTGAAATCTGACTATAGACAAAGGCCTGCAAATCCATATAAAAGTGCTATTTATTATAACAATGAGAATGAAATTAAGAAATTAAAAGAAATTGGTTTTGAATTTTATAATGAAGATAATTTATTATATGCAATAAAGGTTAAATCTAAATATGTAGAAGATATATTAAATAAGTTAATTGAGTATAAAGTTGTAACTAATAAATATGCATTAAGTGAGTACATATATTTAGCAGCAAAATACAATAATTTGAATGCAGTTAAAGTTATTTTAGAACAAGGGATAAATATTGAAGGTAACTATAAAAATAAAGCAGATACAAACAGTTGTAATGCGGATTATTTAAATCCAATGGGATATGCTAAAAAATACCATAATGATAAAATGTATGATTTATTAAATAAAAATGGCTTTGAAATTCCAGTAATGGCAAAAGTTCATGATGCTGGAAAATCAATAAGTGATGTAACAAGTGGCATTCTATATTTATTCGGAATTGCTACTGAAGGATATTCTAATTAAAGGTTGTATATTGATTAAAATAGTAATAATTTTTATATGTTTAGTTGTAAGTTTAAATGCATTTGAGCGTGAAGTTTATGACAATATACATAATGCAGTAAAATATAAGAAGCTAGAGGTATTAAAAAAATTATCTTCTGAAGAATTAACTGATTCATTGGTGTATGCAGTAAGAGCTGGTGATTTTAATGTGGTTAAATCACTTGTTAAAGCTGGATCTAATATAAATGCATATAATGATAGTGACACTTCTGCACTTTATGAAGCTTTTAGAAGTGAAAGATTTAATATAGTTGATTATTTACTAACTAAGGGTGCAATACTAAATATAAAAGCTAACTATACTGGTGAATATCATAAAATTGAACCTTATTTATTTAAAGCCATTCACAATAATAATATTAGGTTAGTGAAAAACTTACTTAAATATGGAATTAATATAAATGTCAAAAATAAGTATAACAAAACTCCTTTAGAGTATGCAATTGAAAGAAAAAAAATAAGTATTAGTGAATATTTTAAGAAATTAAAGAATATGAATAAATAGATAATAAAAAAAGAGAATCAATGTCAAAAGAGATAATAAAAAAGAATGTAGAAGAGATAGAAGAGGCAATAAAAAGTGGATTAAACTTAAAAGAGCTTAGACGTGAAGTTAAACAAGATATAAGTGCAAGGATAAAACTATTAAATTATAAACCAAATGCTACAGTTGGCATTACAGATGGAAGTTTTAATGTTTATAAACTTTTAGGTTCTAGTAGTGTTAATACTCCTTACTCTTTTACTATTACTTTTGTTAGTGATGATTTTATTAATATTGAAGATATTGTTGATACTGATATTGAGTTAAGTATTAAAGATAATGTTAATCCTTTAATTAAAAAAACAATATATGGTAAAATATTTAAAGCTAGTGAAGATTCTATTGTTGCAAAGAAACATCTTTATATTATAGAAGTTGTATCTCCTATTTATTATCTTAGTTTAAATAATAAATATGAGATATTTCACAATAAAAAAACATCTGATATTATTGTTGAGATAATAAATAGATATAACCAATTATTAAATTTAAAAATAGATATTAAATTAGATTTAATTAAAGCTCCAACTAAAGAGTATACAACTCAATATAATCAAAGTGATTTAGAGTTTATTCAAATGCTTTGTGAGAAGGAGGGTTATAGTTTAATTCTTGATTACTCTTCTAATGATCCATATACTATAACTCTTTGTGAGTTAAATGAGCATGCTATTGTAAATACTTATTCTTCTACTTGTAGTTTTAATCATAGTAAAGAGTTTAAATCTACAAACTATATACAAGATTTTTATGATAAAGATAAACCAAGTTTACAATATAAAATCCAAACAGGTTCTAGTATAACTTCTAGTGTTGAAGACAATGAAAGTACTAGACAGTTAAGAATGGATATAAAAAGAGAGAAATTTAGAGATAAACTAAATATATTAGATGAGTCTTATTATAAAGACTTAAATAGATACAGTAAAATAGACTCTCAAAGGGAATATGTAAAATCAAATATTATAAAAGGAACTTCTGAGGAGTTAAATATAAATGACTCATTATGTATAACATTAGAAGATGAAAAAGCAAATAAGCATATTGATTCTATTATCTTAGAAGTAAAATATGAAGGCTTCTTTCCAAATGCTTTAGATGAGTATAAACAAAATATAGATGAGAGTAAAAAGCATCAACTTCAATATGAAGTTGAATTTACAGCCATTCCAAAAGATATAATATATAAACCACCATATAAAATAAAAAAGCCTAAAATAAACTCAATACAAACAGCAATAGTATCTAATGGCAATTCTAATACAAAAGATTATACTAATACAATAGATGTGGATGAACAAGGTAGAATAAAAGTATTGTTTCACTTTGAGAGTAATCAAATAACTTCTTGTTATTTAAGATTATCAAATATGTTTAGTGGTGATGGATATGGTTCTCAATTTCTCCCAAGAGTTAACTCTGAAGTAATAGTAAGCTTTATAAATGGTGATCCAGATTTACCTATTATAATAGGAACTTTACATAATGGTGAAAATAAAAATCCATATAACCTTCCAAAAGAGAAAACAAAATCTTTTATAAAAACCCATTCTATTCCACAATATGAAGACAAAATAGGGTACAACGAAATAGCCTTTGAAGATAAAAGAGGAGATGAGAATCTCTCTTTAAGAGCACAAAAGGATATGAATACCCTTGTACTTAATGATGAGTTTAAACATATAGAGAATAATTCAAAAACAATAATAGATAATGATAAAGAAGAAACTGTAGAAGCTAATTCTATTTTAACAGTAAATAAAGACTATACACAAAATATAAAAGAAAACCAAATAAATACTGTAGAAAAAGAAAAGCTTACTACTGTTAAAGAAGATTATGAAATTCATGGTTTGAAAGATATTAATACTATTGTTAAAAATGATATGAAAACTATTATTGAAGAAAACCTATCTTTATCAATAAGAAATATACTCTTAAAATATGTAGAAAAAGATGCAAGTGATAAATACCTAGAAAACCTTTTTATCCAAGTAGCAAATGAGATGGGAGTAGATATAAAAGATAGCTTTCATCTAGATACCACAAATGCTTTGTATGAAGCTTCAAATGAGATAACACTAGAAGCAAAAACAGGTATAAGCCTAAGATGTGGAGGAAATGTAGCTACAATAGATAGTTCAGGAATATTCTTTCATACTCCTAATTATGTTAAGAATTCTACTGATAACGGGGTTGATGGAAATATAGTTGGTAAAGAAGGAGATGTTATAAATATACGAATCAATAATATTAATAATGAATTTATAACTAAAAAGATTGCAAAAGATATTGTTCTAAATGCAGATACAAGTTTAAAAGAGGGGACTAGTGTAGAAACAACTATTTTTATTTTAGATAATAATGAAAAAGAGTTAATAAAAGAAACAAAAACTACAACTGTTAAAAACTCTAAAATATCTCAGGAGTATGATATTGATAAATTGATAGAACAATACAATATTTCTATTGAGGATATATATGAAATAGAAGGTGAAATGCAATGGTAAATATTTTTGATGAAAAAGGCTTGTTATATGGCTGCTAGTGGAAAAACATTAAATAGAGTAAAACAACCAAATGATATTTTAAATATATTGGTTTTAGTAGCTGGAACTACTGATCCTGTTAATGCATCTACTGCAAAAAGTAAACATGCAAATAGTTATACAAAAGACACTTCACAAGATTTAGCTTTACAAAATCATGAGAGTTATACTCAAGTACCAGTAAACTATTGGGATAAAAAGTTTAAAGAACAAATAGAAGCTTTTGATGATAAGTATGTAAATTTAGTGTTGTTTTCTTTTCATGGATGGAGCGGAGACAATTCTAAAGAAAATAGAGAAATAGCTGGGGCATATTTAATTAATAGATTTTGTGGTGCAAATGGAGAAAAAGCATATTATGAAGAAACTTGGCAAAATAAGCCTATACATTTTCATCTTTTAGGGCATTCTCATGGTGGAAATGTTATCAATGAGATGACAAAACAAATAGAAGCATTAGGTTCTAAATGGCCAAAAGAATGGAAGATAAAATCTCTTACTTACCTCTCAACACCATTTTTTAAAAAACTTCATCAAGTAAAAGTGAGTGAAAAATTTTTTCATAAAGATGCAGAAGTATTAAGTTTATATAATGACTTTGATATGACACAAAGAATGTTGGCAGATTTTTCGATGGAAACACTTTCTGCTGAGTTCGAGAAATTAAATACTAGTGCTTTATCTGAAGTTATAAATAAATTTAAGACCTATATTGAGTCTTTTCCCATTGAGAATCTTACTGGTGGGTTTAGTAAACTTAAAACATTTATAAGTCCAGCTTGGGGAATTTCAGATTATAATCAAATGGATTATAAAGAAGGACTAGAACTCTATACCTTTACTACAGAAAAACTTTTACTAGAATTGAAAAAAATTTTAGCTGAAATTATAAACATAATAGACCAACTCTCAGAGCAAAAAACTTACGAAGTAAATCATAAAGATTTAAAAAAGAAGATTGATAAAAAAGAGCATACGATTATAGAGGCAACTGAAAATAAAAACTTAAAATCTTTTATAAAGAGTATTGATAAAGATGTAGATAAAATCATTAGAGACCTTAATCAAATTGTGGCTAAAAATACAAATCAATCCAACTTTTCTAAACTAGAATATTTACTTTTATTATTAAATGAAAATGAACTTATTCCTCATCTAATAGCATTTTTAAATATCAATCCTGAAACATTACAAGGTACAGGCAATCCTTTATGGAATATTCTTTATAAAATACTACAACATAATATTGCTTATTATGATAATACTTATGCTAAGCCAAATATTCAGTTTGAAAATAGTTTTTTAAAAGATAGAATAAAAAATGTTGCTGTAACAAGTGATGATATATATAGCTCTAAAAAAGAAACTAAAAACTATTATGAGTTTATAAAATATATTGAAGATGTAGAGGAGAGATATGAAAAAAACAAAACTCAATTTAATCTATTAGATTTACTCTTGACTCTTATATCTAATGATAAAAAAGCTCAAGAACTACGAAGTACCTTACCAGATATTATATCTAAAATAGATAAGGCAGAATATATTGCGACAGGTGAAGTTGATGTGAAATTAAAACTTCTTAGAAATTTATTGACTAATATTAATTCAGTGTTTGAGTTTAGAAATTTTGGAGAGCTAGAAGATAGTACTCATAAACTTACCCCTAAACAAGAAAAATTTAATGAAGATAAAAATCCTTATAATGATACTCTCAAAAGGGGAAGTTTAATGTATCTTCTTATAGAATCCCACTCCACAAGTAGAAGATGGCTACACAAAGAAGTAAAAGATTTTTTGCAAAGATTAGGAGCAAAAAGATGAAAAAAATACTATTAGGATTTTTTATAACAAGTAGTTTTTTATTTGCAGGAGAATTGGCAAATGAAGAAGATTTTATGAAGATGTGTAATAATCCAACACCTTCTCAAAAAATTACATTTGAAGCTATTGCAAAATATAAATCTATAAAACATGATAAAGATATGTGTGCGTATCTTTATGCTCGAACTGGTAGTAAATATTTTTCAGCAGATGCAGATATTTACAATGTTACAGATTTATCTCCTTTAAAATTTTTTGTAAGTCTTACCTCTCTTTCCCTACCAAGAAGTAAAGTAAAAGATATTTCAATTTTAAAACATCTTACAAAACTAAAAGAGTTAAATTTATCAGATAATCCAGTCAGTGACTTGAGTGCTTTAAAAGATTTAAAATATTTAGAGGAGTTAGATCTTTATAATACACAAGTTAAAGATTTAAGCCCAATAAATAATATTAATGCTTTACAACAATTATCTTATGGTTACATTAAAAATATTGATACTATAGATATATCTCAAATAAAAGATTTAACAAATTTAGAGTTTTTAGTATTAGGAGGTATCAAAGTTAAAAATTTTCATATGATTAATAATTTTAAAAATCTAATAGTATTTCTTCCTCCTAAAACTACTACTATGCAAGATATGAATTCTTTAACAAATCTTAAAAAACTAGAAAGATTAAGTTTAAGAAATAACAAGTTTATAACAAACGTTGACTTTATACTTAACTTTCCAAATATGCAAGAGTTATTTATTAACAATACAAGGATAAAAGATATATCTGTTTTAAAAAAACTATCTAAGTTAACTATACTCAATATATCAGGTACGCAAGTTACAGATGCAAGCGGAGTAATGGCAGACACAGATAGAGATCCAAAGTATTTAACATTTACTGCAAGTAATACACCACTAAGATGGTGTTCTCCAAAAAACACTCAAGATATACGAGACCGTAAATCATGCTTTGAAAAAGATGGCACTTTAAAAACTTTTTGGAAAAGATGGTTAGGGTTATAGAATTTATATAATAAAATCTCACAATTTCTATAAAGACCCATTCTATTCCACAATATGAAGACAAAATAGGGTACAACGAAATAGCCTTTGAAGATAAAAGAGGAGATGAGAATCTCTCTTTAAGAGCACAAAAGGATATGAATACCCTTGTACTTAATGATGAGTTTAAACATATAGAGAATAATTCAAAGACTATTATTAATAATGATAAAGAAGAGACAGTAGAAGCTAATTCTATTTTAACAGTAAATAAAGACTATACACAAAATATAAAAGAAAATCAGATAAATACTGTAGAAAAAGAAAAACTTACTACTGTTAAAGAAGATTATGAAATTCACGTACTTAAAGATTTGAACACTATTGTTAAGAATGACATTAAGACTATTGTGGAAAATAATGTAATAACTTCGATTAAAAATATACTTTTAAAATATGTAGAAAAAGATGCAAGTGATAAGTACTTAGAAAATCTTTTTATCCAAGTAGCAAATGAACTAGGACTAGATATAAAAGATAGCTTTCACTTAGATACAACAAACGCTTTGTATGAAGGTTCAAATGAGATAACACTAGAAGCAAACTCAGGCATAAGTTTAAGATGTGGAGGAAATGTAGCAACTGTGGATAGTTCAGGGATATTCTTTCATACTCCTAATTATGTTAAGAATTCTCCTAATAATGGGGTTGATGGGATAGATGTTATCAAACCACTTATTAAAAAACCATTGTATGAAAAGATAAGAGTAATCTCTTTAGATGCTACAGTTACAAAACAAAATACTATAGATGAAGTATTGACTTTCACAGCAACAGTAGAAAAATATGAAAATGATGCATGGAGTCAAACAACTGATTTAAACGAAACCCAATTAGCTCAACTGCAATGGTACTTTATAAAAAACAATGATGAAAGTGATACTGACATCATAACAGATAATCCAACAAATGATAATATCACAATAAATGGTCTAACTATGACAGTAAATGTTCAAGAAGACAATATATATAAATGGGGACATGCACATTGTTATGTTGTAAATAGTGAAAAAGAAGGTTATGCAAAGAGTGAACTTAAAAGGTATCTTGAAGTGAAAAATATTATTTCAAGCCATTCTTCACAAGAAGAAGGTCAATGTATCGCAATATTAAATGTAGAAAATCCAAGAAATGAAGAATTAGCACAAATTAGATGGCATATAGAAGATACACTAAGAGAAAATTATAATGGAAAAGAAATAATAACTCATAATCTAAAAGAAGAGAAAGTACATGAGATCAATTTTTTTGCATACATAGAAGGCAAAACTCAAGATGGGGCTAATGATAGATTAACACATAATGAAAAAGGAAAATATATAAGTAGTTTAGGATTTGAAGATGATAACTAAAAAGCTAAATGATAAAATAAAACTAACTGCAAGAACAGTA
This sequence comes from Arcobacter siniprincipis (SeqCode), assembly GCF_048571125.1. Classification (NCBI taxonomy): domain Bacteria; kingdom Pseudomonadati; phylum Campylobacterota; class Epsilonproteobacteria; order Campylobacterales; family Arcobacteraceae; genus Arcobacter; species Arcobacter siniprincipis (SeqCode). Next base: position 1,840,181 of record NZ_CP182343.1, read on the forward strand.
AATGTACCAATAGGAATAGAAGTAAAAGTAATCCTAAAACTTTATGATGAAAATAAAAAAGTATTAGCACAAAAAGAGTATAAAGAGAAAGTACAAGAAAACACAAAAATAGAGAAAAAATTTACAGTTTTACATTTAACAAATGAGTTAAATGTAGATTCTTCAAAAGTTAAATATGTTTCAGGATGGATTGATGCAGATAATGATGGTGAAATAACAAGAGAGTATGAAAAAGAAGTTTGGATAGAAGTAATTGAAGGGGAAGAGAAAATTACTATATTCAAAAGAGACAGGATGGGGAGCAAAAGGTTTAGCTGGACATACGGCAATGGCAATTGAAAACCAATTTTTTGATTATGGTCCTGATTACGATAATAGCAAAATATTTGATGAAAGAAAATATCAAGCAGATTTAAACCAAGATGGAGATATGGAAGATAAAGTTAAAATTAATAATATACCAAATGCTGGATTTTATTTTGCTCCGGGTCGTCCATGGTGGGCTGAAATGATTTCAAAAGAACCTAAAAATGTAACTTTATCTCAAGTGTTAAGTTTCATATCCTCAAATTGGAGAAATAATAATGTGTATGGAACAGTATATAAAATAGAGTTTTATGTAAAAAAATCTCAATCAGATAAAATACTTGAATGGTGGGAAGATAGATATAAACATTTAAAAATATATAGTGTTAAACCTTGGATAGGAGAACAGTGTACAACAACGGTTAAAAAAGCTTTAGCTTATGGGGGTATTGATGATATTGATTGGGATACTTTAACTCATGATGGAATTCTTGAAGATTTACAAACAGAGATAAAAAGTACATCAATACAACATAAAAATGAAAAAGCTATAATAACACTTGTTAAAAAGGAGGCAGAAGATTGGAAGCCATAAAATTAAAAAGCTATTTAGCTATAATATTAATAGTTTTAATACTAGCATCTTGTACTAAAGGGGAAGACAAAATGGAAATAATCGCATATGGGACACCAGAGTTTGAAGAATTTGTTAAAAAAGCTCCTATTAGTTTAGAAAAGGCTTGGGAACTGCAATTAAAATATTATATAAAAAAAGGAGAAGAAGTTATTGGTTCTCCTCTATTTTTTATTATAAATGGTAAATATATTTTTACTCCATATTATAATTCAAAGATTCCAGAAGTAAAACTTTCAGGAGTAAGTATTGATTCTCAAACAGGTGAATCTATTTATGTGGATATGAAAGATAAACTTAAACCAAAATCTCAGTTTGGTTGGCGAAAACCTAATAATTAAAGAATAAAAGAAAAGGTTGGTGGAAAACAAAATGGAAAATCATCTGGTGGTAATGTTAATTGGAGAAATGATAATGTGTATGGAACAGTATATAAAATAGAGTTTTATGTAAAAAGATAAAATACTTGAATGGTGGGAAAATAGATATAAACATTTAAAAGTTTGCAGTGTACTACAACAGTCAAAGAAGCTCTAGCTTATGGAAATATTGACGATGTTGAGTGGAATACCTTAACTCCTGATGGATTACTAGAAGATTTAAAAACAGAGATAAAAAGTACCTCAATACAACATAAAAATGAAAATGCTATAGTAACACTTATTAAAAAGGAAGCAGAAGATTGGGAACCATAACAATAAAAAATTATTTAACTATTATATTATTAATTTTAACATTAACATCTTGTGGTAAAGGAGAAGAGAAAATGGAAATAATAGCCTATGGAACACCTCAATTTGAAAAGTTTGTAAAAAATGCTCCAATTAGTTTAGATGAGGCTTGGGATATACAACTTAAGTTTGCTAAGAAAAATACTGATAATGATTTAGCATATAATATTCATATTTTCGTACTTGATAGATATTATATCTTTACAATGGCTCACATTAATAATAAGGCATTAGAAGGATATTTTCTTGACGGTATTTGGGTTAATGCAAATACCGGTGAGGTTTTAGAGAAAAACATACATGTTAAAATCAAATCACAAAAAGCATGGAGTAAAATTAAATAAAGTTAATTTATAATAAATGATTTAAGAGGTTCAAAATAAACTATATTAGATATAGTTTATTTTTTCTATTTTCATATTATTTTTTTTCAATTCTTAAATTAATTTCTTTTATTATATTTGTCCAATCTTTTGCAAATCTTTTATATTCTTTCTTTAAGTCATCATTTAAAGATAGATATGTTCTTAGGTATGTCCTTTTTTTTGCGAAAGACTCTGTGATAATTTGATTACACTTTGATAAACCTAGTACTTTTAGTTTTTCAAAATTTGGGTATTTACTTTTTATTTTATTAAACTCAAACATTGTATCTTTTAATCTATCATTTTCTACTCCAGTTGTAATAAATAATATATTTGGATTCAAATCATACAGGTTATTTGCTGTAATTAAACAACCTGTGTGATCTAAATATGGATTTTCGCCAGTAGGCAAAATAATTAAGTTTGATTTTTCTATAAGTCTTAAAATAGTTCTATCTAAAACAAAACACCCCGCTAAATCAATCATTACGATATTTGATTTAGCAAGTTTTTCATCTACTTTATAATCATAAGTATAATATGTATTTTTATAAAACTGAATACCACCAGATAGGGCAGAGCCTTCATCATTTGTAATATAGGGAATATCAAGTTCTTTTGCTATTCCTAATGAAATTATAGTTTTACCTATACCACCTTTATATCCTGCACTAAAAATTACAAACTTATTTTTTAGTGAATTTAATAGTTTTGTATTAGTTCTAAAAAAATCAATCAAAGGAATCCTTAAATTATATAATATTAAAATAACAATTATATAATTAATTTGATTATATTTTACTTTATTTAAACTAACTTTAACTAATTTTAAGCAATAATTTCCCTATTATTTTAAAGGAGTAAACTAAAGTGAATTATGAAAACTATAATAATATTTATAAAGAAATACTCGAAGATAAAGAAGGGCAGTTGTCTGCAAATTATTTATTAAATAAATACAACATAATTCATGATGAAGAATTAATCAATATTCTAAATCAAATTAAAAAGAATGAATATATTAATAGTGATAATGAATTAATTAGTAAGTTAATAAATGAATTAGATGAAAATGAAGATATTTTAAATATTAATGAAATAATTGATTTAAAAAATAAAATTATAAATTTAGAAGAGTTAAATGAAAACTATATAGAAAAATATGAGTCAATAAAAATCAATGAAAATAAAAATGTAAGTGAAAATGATAGAGAGAAGGGTAGAGATAAGGGTAGAAAAAATCAATATCTTGATAAGATTATAAAAAGTATTAGTCAATTTATAAAAAACCTTAAAATGATTCTTTTTAAATATTTTTCCAAAATCAATTACAAAGAAATAAAAAAGTATTTTTCTAAGATTGATATAAATTATATAAATAGCTTAGGTACAAAAAAATATATTTTGCTAATAATTCCTATATTTATTTTATTAGTTTCTTTCATCTCTTTTAATAACAAAACATCGAATCCTTCTGATATTCAATTAGCAAATAAAGATATTATTTCTTTACCAATTGTAGAAGAAACATTTGAGAAAAAAGAGATTGAATCATCTCCTAAAGATAAAATTATCATGCCAAAAGAAAAAAATCTAGCAAATTCAGAAAAAATTCTTAATGCACTAGATGAAACAACAGTAGATGTAGTAAATAATGATGAAACAACAATAGATGAAACAATTAGCCAAGAAGATAACATATCAAAAGAGCAAAATCAAGAACAAGTTGCTTCTAATGCTACTGTAAAACTTGAAGATTTAAATGACATATCAAAATATATGAAAAATATAACATATAATGATAATAGTATTATTTATAAAGATAAAATATTCAAAGAAGGAGAAGATATGTTTGGATTTACTATCTATAAAATATCTTCAGCATATGTAAAATTTGAAGATAAAATAACAAAAGTAAGAAAAAGATACTTATATAAATAGAAAGAGGGGAATATGAAAAAATTTAATTTATTAGTATTATTATCAGTTTTAATAATTTCAGGTTGTGCAAATGTATTTCAAGTTAAAAAAGATAAACCAAAAGAAGAAGTTGTAACTACAAATGTAGAGGAAAAAGACAATAAAAAAGAAGAAGCAGAAAAAAAACTTAATGAAAAATGGATATATTACACAATGATAAATCCAAAAACTGAAATATTTGTTTATAATGGTAATTATTCAAAAAATAATAGTTTACTAGAAGATAGACAAATAAAGAGTTCATTTTATTTGAGTGGTAAATCAGTTAGAATTTCAAAAATATTTGACACTAAGCTTGGAGATAGATATGGGAAAATAGCTAATAAGTCTCTTTTTATTTCTATGGATGACTTAACAACATACAAAAAGTAAGGTTTTCTTTTTGTATGATATAGCTTAGAAGTAAATATACAATTAGTTTGAAAATTATAGTTTTCAATACTAAATAATATAAGTATATTATTAAATCTATCTTTTTAAGTTCTTAGAAAAATCTACTATATATTGAGCTATTTCATCTAAATGTACAATATCTTTTACAGCACCAACTTCGATTGCTTTTTTAGGCATTCCAAAAACTACACAGCTTTCTTCATTTTGAGCGATTGTATAAGCACCATTGTCAAATAACTCTTTTATCCCTATCATTCCATCATCTCCCATTCCTGTCATCATCACAGCCATAGCAGAACTTCCTATAACATTATTAACGGATCTAAACATAATATTTACACTTGGTTTATGATGTGATATTCTTATTCCATCAATAAGTTTTGTATAATATTCATTCCCTCTTTTTTCTATACTTAAATGCATATTACCAGGAGCTAAAAAAGCTTTTCCTTTCTCAAGTTTCATTCCATCAGTAGCTTCAAAAACTTCAAGAGCTGATTCAGTATTTAATCTTTGGGCAAAAGACCTTGAAAAACCATATGGAATATGTTGTGTAATAACTATTGGAGGTAAATCATTTGGCAAAGATTTAAAAACTTTAAGTAGTGATTCAACACCACCTGTTGATGAACCTATTGCAATAACTTTAGAACCTCCTAATCTTGCTGGACTTGAGAGAAGTAACTCATCAGGATGATTTTTTGTATTTGTTTCTATCTTTGTTTTGTTCTTTTGGATAAATTGTGCTTTAGGCTTTTTAAGTGTATATTGTTTTAATAAAAAAGTAAGATTTAGTAAATTGTCTTTTACTCTTGATTGAAATGACATCATTGATTCACCATTCGCAGGCTTTTCTATATATCCAACAGCACCATCATCAAAGATATCATTTCCTCTTGCACCCTCACCTGATACTACAACAGCTGGCATAGGATGAAGTCTCATTAGGTTTCTTAAAAAAGTAACTCCATCCATTTTTGGCATATTTATATCAATAGTTACCATATCTGGTTCAAACTTCTTGATTTTTTCTCTTGCATCAAAGGCATCAACTGCTTCATCAATAACTTCAAATTCATCAATAGAATTAATAATATCTTTTAAAATTCTTCTCATTGATAATGAATCATCAATTACTATTACTGTATACATTTAAATAGCCTTAAAATAGTTCAATATCCATCTCAGGAGCTGGTTCTGGATCATTGCCAAATAAATCCACACCACCAACATACTCTTTGAGAACTGGTGCTTTTGTAATTTCCACTTGTAAAGATTTTTCTTCTTGAATAACTTTTGAATCTGTTTCATTTTTATTTGTAACTTTTATAAATGTTTCAAAATCATTAGTCATCAAAATTAATCTTGCATGATCACCTCTTGTATGTTCAGAAAGTATTTTAAAACCTTCTGATTTACAAAAATCTTTAGCGAATTCAACATTTCTATGTCCAATAGAATTAATACTACTAGCCATTAATTGCATAATATCTGCACCACCAGAAATCTTTGCTCTTAAATCTTTCTTTTGGCATCCTAATTTATACATTTCATTTAACATAGCCTCAACTGAATAAAGCCCATATTTCATATCTTCATTTGAATTATTAGTCGTCGGAAGTAAAAAATGGTTCATAGCTTTTATTTTTTTAGCTGTATCATAAAACATAATAGCAACACAAGAGCCAAGTAAAGTCTTAAAAGCTATATTATCATTATCTGAACTAACTGCAAATTCTCCACCAATTACAGTATGTGCCCGATATCCTTTTATTACTTGAGTAGAAAGGTTATTAGAAATTTTTTCAATGCTTCCATCTTTATGACCTAAAATTATCAAGATACTTCCTTCTCTTTAATAAAAATATTTTGCCCTATTCTTCTAACATAAGCCTCAAGTTTACCAGGACTTTCGGAATGCCCAATATATAGCGTTCCTCCAATTTTTAGATGTCTAAACAACCTAAATAAAATCTTTTCTTGGTCTATTGCAGAAAAATAAATTAGTACATTTCTACAAAATACTACATCAAATTGATTTTTTGCAAAAGGATAATTTGCATCATTTAAATTCATAACTTGAAAAGTAACCATTTTTTGAAGTTCTGGTTTTACTTTTATAAGAATCTCTTCCGATGCTAAATTTTTTTCAACTCTTTTTTTAAAGTATTTTTGGGGTTTTAACCAACTGGGAAACTCTTTTGAACTTTTTGAAAATCGGTATATCCCATTTGCTGCATATTGTAGTACATTAGTATCAATATCTGTTGCGATTATTGATGCATTTATTCTTTTACCTAATTCTTCTTGAGTTTCTAAAATTGTCATCGCCATTGAATAAGGTTCTTCTCCAGTTGATGAAGCAGAACAATATAATTTTATATCCTGACTATGCTTTAACAACTCAGGTAAAACCCTATTTTTCAAATCAGCAAAATGGAATTCTTCCCTAAAGAAATGTGTTTTATTAGTTGTAAAAGCATTTATAAATTCTGTTTTATAATTACCCTCTTTAATAGCATCCAGTAAATCATCTAAAGAACCTTGAAATGAAGCATTCCTCTTTAATTTATGAAGTCTATTTGAAATCATAATATCTTTATTTTCAGTAAGAGTTATCCCAGTAAAAGAGTATAACAACTCTTTTACTTTTTCATGTAAATGTAAAGTATCATCCATTTTTATGAAGCTTTAACTATACCTAATTCTTTTTCTTTTTTGATTTGTGCATTTATTATTCCTAATACATCTAAAATCAAGCCAATACTTCCATCACCTCTAACAGTTGCAGCACCTATACCTTGAACTGGTCTAAAATTTTTATCCAAAGGTTTAACAACTACTTGATATTGATTTAAGAATTCATCAATAGCAATTGCAATTTTTGTGTTACCTTGTTTAACGACTATTAACATTCCATCTTCAAGTTTAGGATATCCTGGTTCTACTCCAAAAAGTTTATGAAGTTTTACAATTGGAATGAATTCTTCTCTTAACATTAATAAATCTTGCGCACCATCACCAATCTTTTTAATCATTTCAGAAGTTGGTTGTAATGATTCAACAATAGAGTTTAAAGGTAAGATATATCTTTCTTCACCAACTGCTATATCAAGACCATCAAGAATTGCAAGTGTTAATGGCAACATAATAGTAATAGTTGTACCACCACCAATTGTAGTATCTAAATTAATTGCTCCACCTAATTTATGAATATTAGTTTTAACAACATCCATCCCCACACCACGTCCTGAGATATCTGTAACTTGATCTGCTGTTGAAACACCTGCTCCAAATACTAACATTGCTTTTTCATTATCTGTCATTTTTGATAATTGATTTTCATCAATCAATCCATTTTCTAGAGCTTTTTGAGCAACTCTTTCTCCATCAATTCCTTTACCATCATCTTCAATTGTAATAATCATTTGACCATTAGCTTGTTCTGCAGAAATAATTATCTCACCCATTTCATTTTTTCCAGAAGCTACCCTATTTTCAGGAGTTTCAATACCATGGTCTAGTGAATTTCTAATAATATGCATTAAAGGATCTGTCAACCCCTCAATCATAGCTTTATCAATCTCAACATTATCACCGAAATGTTTGAAATCAACTTTTTTATTTAATTTCTTAGAAATATCTCTTACAACTTTTGGGAACTTAGAATAAATTGATTCCATAGGTACCATTCTTATACTCATAATAGAATCTTGCATATCTCTAATATGTCTTTCAAGTTGTTCTAATCTTTCATATACTGAATTTTGTACTTTATTATCTTCGATAGAAGAAGTAAATTGTTTTAACATTGCATTTGTAATAACTAAATCACCAACATTATTCATTAATAAATCAATTTTGTCAAGATTTATTCTAATGTTATTAGTTGCAGCTGCAGGTTTTTTTTCTTCTCTATTTCGTGCAGCAGCAGCTGGTCTAGTAGCAGTTGGTGCACTTGCAGGAGCAACTGCTTTTGAATTTGGTGTTGAAGACTCTTGTTGTTTTTCTACTATTGGTGTTTCTTCTTTTTCTGGCGCTTTTATAGTTGCAGTTGGTGTAATCTCTTGGGCATCATCAAAAAATCCAAAATTCTCATTATCTAAACTTTCAGTAGATACATTTGAAATTTTAATATTATCATTGAAAAATCCAAAAGAATCATTTTCCAATGAATCTTCAACATCAATATCATCTTCAAATATTCCATAAGAATTAGAATTTAAGTTAATTTTTTCACTAGAAGATTCTATTGGAATAACTTCAGGATGTATCTCTTCTTGTTGAATAACCTCAATTGGTGTTTCATTTTGTTGAGAAATAGATTCTCCATTAATATATGCTCTTATTTGGATTAAAAGCTCTGAAGTCATTGATTCAAAAGTATTTCGATCAATATCTTCTGCAACTTCTAATTCCAAAATCTCTTTCATAACATCCATGCAGTCAATTAAAACACCTGCCATTTCAGGAAGATATTCTATTTGATGGTTTCTCAATTTATCCATCATATTTTCAACATCATGAGTAAATTCTGCAAATATTGGAAGTTCTACAGAAGCTCCACTTCCTTTTAGAGTATGTACATCTCTAAAAAGCTGACCCATTTCTTCTTCAGTAAGTGAGCCATTTGTCTCAGCTTCTAATAAAACATTATCAGCTGATTCAAAAAGTTCTACAGCTTCTTCTAAAAACATTTCTCTATATTTTGATATATCAAAACCAGACATAATAACACCTTTCTATCTATTTAAAACTATATTAACAGCTTTTAGTAATTGATCTGGAACAAATGGTTTTACAATCCAACCAGTAGCTCCTGCCGCTTTCCCTTTTGCTTTCATGTCATCACTTCTTTCAGTTGTTAAAACTAAAATAGGTTTTGTTTTATATTTATCTACTTTTCTTAGTTCACCAATTAATGTCAATCCATCCATATTTGGCATATTAACATCAGTAATAATTAAATCAAAGTTATTTCCATTTGCTTTTTCTAAACCGTCTACACCGTCTACTGCTGCAATTACATCACTATATCCACCCTCTTTGAGAGCGTATGTTAACATGTCTCTTAACATAGTCGAATCATCCACTATTAAAAGCTTTGCCATAGTATTTCCTTAATACGAAAAAATAATATTCATAAATAATAACTAAAGAACTATTAAATTAGTATAAAAATTAAATATTAGCCGAAGCTAATTCAATTCTATCTCTACTAACTTTTAATACTTTTAATTCAACTTTATCACCAACACTTAAAACATCAGATACATTTTTAACTCTTTCTTTTGATATTTTAGAGATATGTAATAAACCTTCACCACCTTTTGGTAGTTTCATAAATGCACCAAAATCAACTATTCGCTCAACAATCCCCTCTAAAACTTCTTCTTCTTTATATAAAGAATCAAAAATAATTTTCTCATTTTGTTTTCTTGAAGGAGCATTATCTGAAATTGTTTTAATATGTGCACAAGCGTCTAATACATTTTGTTTATTATCACCAGCTACTTTTACATTACCACTATCTCTATCTAAATCAATTGAAACAGAAAATTTTTCTATAATCTCTTTTATTGTAGACCCTGCTTTTCCAATCACTACCATAATTTTGCTAGGATCAATTGCAAATTGTTCCATTAATGGTAAAGCTGGGCTTGGAACGATTTCAACGGCTGCTTCTTCCATAAGAGTTAAAATATGCTCTCTCCCCTCTTTTGCTTGTAAAAGAGCTTCTTTTAAAACACTTAATTCTATTCCACCAAGTTTTATATCCATTTGTAAAGCGGTAATTCCTGTTTTTGGACCAGCAACTTTAAAGTCCATATCTCCATCATGATCTTCTAGTCCCATGATATCAGTTAATACACAATATTTATCACCTTCAACAACCATACCCATAGCAACACCTGCAACTAATCCTGATATTGGTATTCCTGCTGCTTTTAAGGCTAAAGAACCACCACATACTGTTGCCATAGAAGAAGAACCATTTGATTCTAAAATTTCAGATACTAATCTAACAGTATCACCAAAATCTCTATCAATAGTAGCTTCCAATGCTCTTTTACCTAAATTACCATGTCCTAATTCTCTTCTTCCTACACCAAACATAGGTTTTGCTTCACCTACAGAAAATCCAGGGAAATTATAGTGAACCATAAAATTTTCCATAGAAGTTGATTTTTCATTTAATGTTTCAAACATTTGTCCATCTTTAGCACCTGCTAAAGTTGCCACAACCAAGGCTTGTGTTTCACCCCTTGTAAATAAACAAGAAGAGTGAGCAGATGGCAGAATATTTGTATCAATAGATATAGGTCTAACAGTTTTTAAACCTCTCCCATCAGCTCTTACATGCTCATTTACGATCATTGCTCTTACAACTTCTTTTTTTACAATTGAAACAGCTTCATAAACATTTTCAAAAGGAAATTCATTTGAAGTACAATATTCATCTTTTGCAATTTTTTTAGCCAAATCTTTTAATTCAGTTGCTCTTTCACTTTTAGCTAATTTTTTAACAGCACCTTTTACATCATCTAAATATGTGTTTTTTACATGTGTTATCAAATCTTCTGGAATTGTAAATTCTACTAATTCAACATCGAATTTTTCTTTACAAACATTTTCAAATCCAGTCTCATATGTTGAATTAGCTTCTTTTAAAGCAGTTTGGGCAACTGAAATAGCCTCAACTAATTCTTCTTCTGTCATTTCATTTGTTTTATGAACTTTTGAAAAAGCTTCAATATCTACTTCTACCATCTCTTCAGATGAAATAGATCTCATTTCAATCATAAGAAGCTCATCTTTTGATCCAGCTACATATAAGTCTAAAGTTGAATTTAGCATATCTGTAACATTTGGATTAACTACATATTTACCATCAATTCTAGCAACTCTAACACCAGCAACTGATTTTTTCACAGGAATATTAGAAGTATATAAAGCAGCACTTGCCGCATTTAAAGCTAAAGTTTGTAAGTCAACATCTTTATCCGCACTTAAAACCATTACTGTAATTGTAGTAGGATAAACATAACCTTTTGGGAAAAGTGGTCTTAAACTTCTATCTATAATTCTTGATGTTAAAGTTTCTAATTCACTTGGTTTACTTTCTCTTTTGAAAAATCCACCAGGTATTTTTGCTGCTGCGTATGCTTTTTCTATATATTGTACTGTTAGTGGAGTAAAATCTTCAGAAACAGGATTATCAAACTCACTTACAACTGTTGCTAAAACAACTGCATTACCACATTTTGCTAAAACTGACCCATTAGCTTGTTTTGCAACTTTATTAAACTCAAAAATCTCATCTTTTCCATTTAATTCAAATTCGCATACTGTTGACATAATTATTTATCCTTTATATTTTTAATATCTTCAAATGTTACCTCTTCTAATTCATTATAATAATAATTAATGGAGATAAAATGATCTAAACTCTCTACATAATACAAATCATCAGCAATAGATTCAATCGTTTGTATACTAGCATTTGGTAGTATAGGAATTGCAACTGAAACTGATTTTGCACCTAAATTAATAGCTGTTTTAATACAAGCCATCATGGTAAGTCCTGTATTTAACCCCTCATCAACAAGAAGAATATTTTTATCTTTTATATCTTTTATTCTTTCTCCTGATCTAAATTTACTTAGTTTATTTAAAATCATACTCTCATAAATATATTTTGACTTTGAATAAATAAAATCTAAACTTAAATCAAAAGAACGAGCTAGTTCTTCATGAATTACAACCTCTTCACTTTCTGTTACAATTGCAATTTCACACTCTTCATTATTTGGGGCTAATACTTTTTCTGTAAAAAGTATTTTAAATTGAGCATCTAGTTTTTTAGCAATTATTTTAGCAATTGAAAATCCACCAAAAGATGAGGCAACAACTGTCCAATCTTCTAACCTCATTTTTTCTATTGGTAAGATTTCTATTAATTTATTTGCTGCATCTTCTCTATTTTTGAAATATATTTTACTACCACTGCATCTTACTTCAAAATCATCCAACTATTTATCCTCTTTAACTGTATATTGTTGTTTAAACCCACCAATTGGTTTTAGTGTTAATTCCAGAAAAACTATATCTTGTTTTTTTGAGTTAACTCTTGTTGAAGAACTTGGTTTAATCTCTTTTATATAACTTAAATTTAAATCCCAACATTTATCAAAAATACCTAAAATAAAAGATTGTTTATTTCTAAGTTTTTCTTTTATATTATAATCTTCTTGATATGTAAACTTATAATCCTTATAAAAAGTAAAACCAGTATTTATAGTATATGATTCTAAATCTTCTTTACCTGAATTAGGAGTATCTTTTGACATATAATGTGTTGCATTAAAAAAATAATTTTCATAGTTAAATGAAAAACTTGTAGATGATTCTGTCAACTTATTATCTAAATTACCATATACAATTCTATTTGAAATAGATCCTAGAAAATAATTATATCTTATTTCATTTTCCAAATCACCTAATTCAGTATTATTAAAATCATCGTAAATTATTGATTGGCTAATCTTATGATTAATTATCTCTTTTAAATCTTCAATATCAGTCCAAGATTGATTTACTGAAAAAGTTATAGTTTTAGTTGTTTTTGATAAAGGAAATGAAGATAATTCTGTTGATGTTGAATTTAATGGATATATATCACCTTTTGACTTAACAACATTTGGTATAACAAATGCAGTGTCAAAATTAATTGTATGTATTCCTGTATCATATTTTTTTACTAAATTGGTATTAAAAGTTACCTTATGTCTATTTTCAATAAAAGTTGCATTTTTATAATTAGCATCTCCTTTTGAATAATCAATTTTTGATAAAGAAACTTCTTCTTCCAAAATCACTTTAATATAATCATCAAACATTGAAAAGCTATAAGAGATAGGAATATTTAAATCTGTTTTTACAGCATTTAGTCCTGTATCTCTTGTATAGTTTGTTGTTTGCAAGTCTGTTGAATATAAAAGTTTATCAAAAAATAAATTATTAGAAAAAGAGTGCAACTGCACTTGTGGTAATTGTTGAAGAGTAGTTTTATTTGATTCTAAAGAAGTATCAATATAGTGTCTTAAATATGTACCAAAATAATAATCATTATTTTTATAGTAATAATTAATTTTTGATTCAACTTTTTTTTCATCAGAGTTATTTTGACTATCATCTTCTAAATTATAATATTCTATATCATTTAGCCATTTGATTGATGCATATAATCCATCATCACTATTATTTCCACTAAATAATTTATTTCTTGAATAATCAATATTCCATCCAAAATGGCTATCATTTTCTAAAGAATTTTCATCAGCATAATCATTTTTTTCTTTAAAATAACCACTTCCTATTTTTAAAATAGAATCTGGAGAATCAGCATATCTATAATATGCATACATTCCATAACCTCTAGTTGTTCTTATTTGAGGAATAAGTTCAACATCATAATTATCAGCAGGAGCTATAAAAATTGGTTGAGAATAAACAAAGCCCTCAGATGAAGAATATCCAACCGTTGGTCTTAAAAGTCCAGTTCTTCTTGTGGTATCGGTTGAAAATCCTATATAAGGAGTATACATTACGGGGATATCTTTTATATAAAGTCTAGCATTATATGCATTTAACCATTGATCTTTTGTATCATAATCTGCACTAGAAAATCTTATATTCCAAGCTGGATCAATACAATCACAACTTGACATAATTGAATCTTGGAAATGATAAGAATCCTTTTCTTTGTTTGCTTCATGAGAAGTTACCCATAATTGTGATTTATTATCTAAAAGAAGTATTGGATTTTCTGTTACATTTTCATCATTTAAATCAACAAAAGCATAATCACTTTGAGTTTGAATTATATTATCTTTTAATATTACAACATCATCAAACAGTTCTAAAGTACCCTTTTCCTTATCATAAATTACTTTTTGTGCAGATATATAATACTTAGGAGAAAATATTACTACATCACCATTTGCTATTACTATATTATCTTTACTATTTAAATCATTAGACAATATCTGAAGTTTTTCTTTTTGAAAATCTTTTGAATATAAACTACCAAGAAGTATTGGCAAAATTAGAAGTGTTTTATGCATTTACAACCAATGTTTTTGAAATTTTATCATGAAATGTTTGTTTACCCTCGTTAAAAAATGCGAATATAAAGCCAATATAAAAAAACATTTCACTTAAAATTCTACCAAATGATCTTAACGCAGATTGTACCAAACTAACTTTAGAAAAGTCATCATAATCGATAACTCTTATCTTTGCTACTATTTTACCAAGTGTAGCACCATAATACCACACAAAAAATGTTTGATAAACAAATTTTAAAACTAAAACTTGAAAAACAAATTTATTCATTAAAATTAAAACTGTAGTTAAATCACTTCCATTATTAGTAATTGTATCCCAAAATATGGCTAATACAATAAAGGTAATTAGCATATCATCAATTATAAATGCTATTATTCTCGAATTAATTGTTGCAAGTTCAAAATTATCGTTATTCGTTTGTTCATCTATCATCTAACTACTTTAATGCTTGATAAGCGATATCTGTTCTACATTTTTTGCCAGCAAAGTGAACTTGCCCACAAAGTGCATAAGCTCTATCTCTTGCTTGTTTTATTGTTGTCCCAAACCCCACACAAACTAAAACTCTTCCACCTGTTGCAAAAAGTTTATCATCTTCTTTTTCAACTCCAGCATATGAGATATGTGTATTATTTAAAATATCTTCATCTACTATTTCATCTACTATTATTTCAGCAGGCTCACTTGAACTATATGGATAATTTTTACTAGCCATAACAACACCAACACTAAACTCATCTTTTATTTTAATATCAAGTGATTTTAAGTTTTTTGTTGCACCTTTATAAAAAAGTTCAGAAACAGGAGTTTCTAATAATGGCATCAAAATTTCACACTCAGGATCACCAAATCTTACATTATATTCTAAAATAATGGGTTCACCTTTTACTACCATAACACCTATAAAAAGAACACCTTCATAAGCAGCTCCTTCTTTTTTCATTCCTTCTAGAGTTGGTTTAATAACTCTTTCTTCAACTTTCTTATAAATGTCATCATTTACTAAAGGAGTTGGAGCATATGCTCCCATTCCACCAGTATTTGGTCCTGTATCACCATCCCCTATTCTCTTATGATCTTGGGCAGCTGGTAATACTTTATAGTTTTCTCCATCACAAATAGCAAAAATTGATAATTCATAACCATCTAAAAATTCTTCTACAACAACACAATTCCCAGCATCTCCAAAAGATTCACCACTTAGCATATCAGAAACTGCTTTTTTTGCTTCATCTTTTGATTGGGCAATTATTACGCCTTTTCCAGCACATAATCCATCAGCTTTTACTACTATTGGTGTATTTTCCATGTTATCAATGAAACTATAAGCTTCATTTTCATTACTTGTTTCTATAAATGCAGCTGTTGGAATATTATATTTTTTTAATATATTTTTCATATAAACTTTTGAACCTTCAAGTCTAGCAGCTGCTGCACTTGGTCCAAAAATAGTTAAATCATTCTCTTTAAAAATATCTACAACTCCATCTACTAAAGGAGCTTCTGGTCCTACAATTGTTAAATCTATACTATTTTCTTTTGCCCATAAAGCTAATTTTTTATAATCTTTAATATTTATATTAGTACCTAAATTCTGCGTAGCCCCATTTCCTGGCATAAAATATATATTGTGTTTATTCTCTTTAGATATAGCTAATCCAATAGAGTATTCTCTACCACCGCTACCAAGTATTAAAATATTCACTATGATTTTCCTTAATAATTGTAAGTTATCCAAGTAGCCGTTAACCATCAAACCGGCCCTAAAAGCCAACTCTAGCACATAAGAACTGATACTTTAGGAGCAGAAATACTAAAAGTAAACGCTGCACACCATATCGTTACATTACGCACAAAAAAACAGTATCGGACCCTCAACGATGGAAATCCCGAACTACTTAGATAGTATTATTTTACCTAATTATGATTGAATTAAAGATTAATTTTATTGAAATGTTTTTGCAAGTTCAATACATGCTTCAATTGATTGAGTAGGAGAGACTTTATATTTTACATTTTTTGGCATATATTTTGCAGTTGTATTTCCTATTACTATAGCTTTATAACTCTCATCCCAAGCTATTTTGTCAAAAAAACATTTTATACAAGAAGGTGAAGTAAAAATAATAGTTGAATTTAAAGAAGGAACTTTTAGCTTATTTTTATTACAAATAGTTTTATACACTATTAATTCATTAATATCTATTTTATTCTCTTTTAAAATATCAAATAGTTTTGATACACTTTTCTCACCTTTTACATATAATACTTTTTTATTTTTCAAATAAGGAATTAATTCATAAGCAAAAGCATCTCCATGAGAAGAGATACCAGAATAAACTACATTTGAGTTATATTTTTTTAAAATATCAGAAGTCTTTTTTGCAATAGCATATGAATCTAAATTAGTCCAAGGCAAAGAATTTTTATCAAGGGCATAAATAGCATTTTTTGATGTAAAGATCAAAGAATCATACTTTTTTAAATCTATATTTATATCTAAATATTCTATATCAAATACAGGAAGATTTTCTATTCCTTTATATTTTGCATTTGAAAGTAAAACTATATTATTCATTTATTTGTAGCTTCTCTCTTTGAATTTTATTTATTGCTAAATCCATATTTTTATATATATGTGTATTTTTAAATATCGCACTGTCTTCTATTTTTGTAATTCTTCTTCTATCTCTTTCTTTTAAAACTAATGAAACATCAATATTATAATCTTTTAATAAATTTATAATTTCTTCAATTGTAATAATTGCAGAAATATCTAAAAAAACTATATCTCTACAATCAATAATAATATATTTAGCTTTTAAAACTTTTTTAATTCTTCGTTCAAGTATCATTGCACTTCCAAAGAAAAAAGCTCCATCAATTCTTAATATTCTTATTTCACTATTATCTATATCTATATCAAAAGGGCTATCTTTAAAGGCTTTTATTGTTTGAATTCTGGTCTCTTTTGATATTTTATAAACAGCTGATATTGCAGCAAAAGTGATACCTGCACCAACTGCCATTATTAAATCTACAAATACAGTTAACAATAAAACTGTAACCACAATAAGTAAATCATTTTTATGCAAAACTTTCATGATTCTAAAAAATCTATAATCAATAATATCAACACCAACTTTTATCAAAATTCCAGATAAAACAGCTAATGGAACTTGCGAAGCATATTTAGCAAAAAATACAACAGTAATTAAAAGCATTATAGAATGAGTCATTCCAGAAATTCTACTAACTCCTCCACTTTTTATGTTAATTACAGTTCTCATTGTAGCCCCAGCACCTGGAATTCCTCCAACAAAAGAACATAAAGAGTTACCAATTCCTTGCCCTATTAGCTCTTTATTTGGTCTATGTTTAGTTTTTGTCATGGAATCTGCTACTAATGATGTTAATAAAGTATCAATTGTTCCTAATAAAGCTAATGTTAATGCATATACAAAAATATCTTTTAACTTTAAAATGTCAAAATTAAAAGGTAAAACAAAATTAGGCAAAGATGTCGGAATCTCACCTATTACTTTTATATCATACCCATAATAGATACTAAAAGATGTCATAACAATCAAAGCTACCAAGGCAGAAGGTATAATTTTTGTAATAAATTTAGGAGTAAAAAACATAATTATTAGAGTAATACAAGCAATAACTAAAGAGTCATTATTAACTAAATGAAAAGTATTGGGGATCTCAATTAAAGTATGAAGTACAGAACCATAACCATCAACTCCTAAAAAAGGGTTGATTTGTAAAATAATTATAATTATTCCAATTCCAGTCATAAATCCAGAAATAACAGGATAAGGAATAAATTTAATCCACTTCCCAATACCAAAAAGACCAAAAGAAATTTGAATTATTCCTGCTAAAAATATCACTGTCATAACAGAGGCTAAGTCATCTTTAAAAGCTACTATAGCAGCAGCTGTAATAACTGTCATAGGACCAGTGGGTCCTGATATTTGAGTTGGTGTTCCACCAAATAAAGCTGCAAAAAAACCAAGTATAATGGCTCCATAAATACCAGCTTGAGCCCCAGCTCCACTTGCAACCCCAAAAGCTAAAGCTAGTGGTAAAGCAACAACTGAAGCTGTTACTCCACCTAAAATATCATTTTTTATATTTTTAAACAAAAAGTTCCTTTGTTTATTAATTTGTCTCTTCGTCTTCTTCTCTTTGACCTTTTTTTCGAGTTAAAATATGAATAGGTGTTCCCTCAAAATTTAATTGCTCTCTTAAAATATTGATCAAATATCTTTTATATGAAAAGTGTAATAAATTTGGTTTATTCATAATAAGCGCAATTCTTGGAGGTTTAGTCTCAAATTGAGTTGTATAATATATTCTTAAATATGCACCATTTGGACTTGGAAGAGCATGTCTAATTAGTGCATATTCTATAATTCTATTTAATTCAGATGTAGATATTCTTTGACTATAATTTTCATAAATTTCAATTAATTTATCTTTTAATTTATCAATACTTCTACCTGTTTTTGCAGATACTGCAATTATTGGTGCATAATATAGAAATTTAAATTTACTTCTAATTGTTTCTTGTATTTTTTGGAATGTATCCATATTTTCATCCCATTTATTTAAAACAATTATTGTTCCTAATCCATATTCATCAACCAACCCAGCAATTTTTTCATCTAAATCAACTAATTCAGAAGAAGCATCTAAAACAACTAAAGCTAAATTTGCTTTTTGTAGCATTTCTTTAGTTCTCATTAAAGCAAACTTTTCTATCCCTTCAATACTTCCTCTTCTTCGTAAACCTGCGGTATCAACAAAAGTAATATTCTTATCTTTATATTCAAATGATTCATCTACAGGATCTATTGTTGTTCCTGCTATTGGAGAAACAACTGATCTTTCTTGACCAATTAAAGCATTAAGTATAGATGATTTACCAACATTAACTCTACCAATAATTGCTACTTTAATATTATTATCATCTACTTCTTCTTCAACTATCTCTTCTTCTAAAGGATATTCACCTTCTTCATATTCAGAATCATCTTCATCTAAAATTTCTCTATTTATAATTACTTCACTCTCCGGTAATTCAGGTAAAACATTATAAATCCAATCAAATAAATCTTTTGTTCCTCTATTATGAGAAACAGATATTCCAAAAAGATTTTCATCCTTAATACCAAACTCAAAAAAGTCCCAAAGTCTTTCTTTCTCTTTGTCATTATCAATTTTATTTACAACTAAAGCTAATTTCTTTCCTAAAGCTTGAAGCTCATAAAATAATTCTTTATCTTTTTCATCTGGAAGCTTTTTACCATCTACCATAAAAAGTATTATATCAGCCTCTTTTGCAGTCTCAACAGCTTTTCTTTTTACTGTTGAAAAGATTGCATCATTTGTCTCATCAATACCGCCTGTATCTAACATCAATGCTTTTTTATCAAATATTTCTACTTCATGTTTTCGAATATCTCTTGTTGTTCCTGCTTGATCTGATACTATGGCTATTCTTTGTTTGGCTATTCTGTTAAATAGTGAACTTTTACCAACATTTGGTTGTCCCACTAATGCTATTTTTTTCAATTCATCTTTATTATTAATTACTTGCATCTATTTCCTAATTTTTTCAATTTTGTATTATAACAAAAAAAAGGGCGTTAGCCTCAAGACTAACACCCTTTTTTAATAATTCTTTAAAAAATTTTAGTATAAACCAAATTTTCCTTCATCACTTGTTTTGTATAATACTCTCATATTATCATCTTTATCATAGAAAACTTTAAATGCAGAACCAGATGATTTTAGATCAATTAATGCTTCTTCAATATCAATTGGTTTGTATGAAGTTAATCTAACTGGAACTATTTCAGCTTCAAGTCTATCTAATTCATTTGCAATTGCATCTTCAATTTCTGTAGAAACAACTTCAGAAAGTTTAGTAGCTTTGTGAGTACTTACTTTATCATGATGTCTTCTTAATACTTTTGAAACTCTATCAACTGCAATATCAACCGCAGAATATAAATCTTTATCTTTTTGTTTTACAACAATTGTATCTAAATGTGCTACATTGATTGTAAATTCGAAAACGAATACAGGTTTACTATTTCTCTCTTCTTTATCAATAATAGAATTAACTGAAATAATATCTAAGTTATACTTTTTAAAAATTTCTACTGAACTATTTACATAGTCTTTTATCGCATCTGTTAATTCTATGTGTCTTCCTACAATACTTGTATTCATAACATACTCCTTAGTCTTAATATAATTAATATAATAACACAATGATTATTAAAATAATAATAAATTTCAATTATTATTTAATAATTAAAGTAATATCTCACGATTACCTTTTGCATTAACTTCTGATAAGACACCTGTCATTTCAAGTTGTTCTACAATTGTAGCTGCTCTGTTGTAACCAATTCTTAGTTTTCTTTGTATATATGAAATAGAAGTTTTTTTATCTGTTAATACAACTTGTTTTGCATCTTCATAAAGTTCATCTAAAGATGACATATCACCACTTGAAATTGCAGTTCCATTTCCATCTTTATCTTTTACAAAGTTCATATCATATTCAACTTCTCTTTGTGATTTTAAGAAATCAACAACTTTTTCTATTTCATCTTCTTTTGACCATGGAGCATGAAGTCTTACAAGCCCTGAACTTCCAGGAGGAGTAAATAACATATCTCCTCGTCCTAGTAAAGACTCTGCACCCATTGCATCAAGTATGATTTTAGAATCTACTTTTTGCCCTACTTTGTATGAAATCCTACTTGGTAGGTTTGCTTTAATTAAACCCGTTACAACATCTACAGATGGTCTTTGGGTTGCAACAATCAAGTGAATTCCACTAGCTCTTGCCATTTGTGCAAGTCTTGCAATAGAAAGCTCAACATCTTTTCCACTTGTCATCATAAGGTCAGCTAACTCATCAATAATAACTACAATATATGGTAAAGGATCAAATATTTCTTTTTTTGATTTTTCATTATAGTTTTCGATATTTTTAGTTTTTGTTTGAGACATTAATGTATATCGTCTTTCCATCTCTAAAACCATATTAGATAAAGCGGTAATTGCCTCTTTTGGTTTTGTTATAACAGGAGTTAATAAATGAGGAATATCATTATAAATAGAAAACTCTAACATTTTTGGATCTATCATAATTAATTTCAAGTTATCAGGTGAATTTTTATATAAAAGTGAAAGAATCATTGCATTTAATCCAACTGATTTTCCAGAACCTGTAGTTCCAGCAATAAGTAAATGAGGAAGTTTCTTTAAATCTGTAATAAAAGGTTTACCAACTATATCTTTCCCTAAAATCATAGTTAAGGGAGAAGTTGCTTTATTAAATATTTCGCTATCCAATAACTCTTTTAAATAAATTACATGCATGTTTTCATTTGGAACTTCTATTCCAATTACATCTTTTCCAGGAATTGGAGCTTGGATTCTTATAGTTTCAGCTTTAAGAGCCATTGCTAAATCATCTTGAAGATTTAATACTTTTGATACTTTTACATGGGGTGCAGGTTTAAACTCAAAAGTTGTAACCACAGGACCTGTATAAGTTCTAACGACATCACCCTCAATTTTGAACATCAAAAGTTTTTCTAATAAATCAGCAATTTTTCTATCAATTATCTCTTCATTAATTTTTGAAGTTGAAATTTTAGGAGGTGTTTGAAAGAAGTTACTACTTGGAAGTTTAAAGTCCTTTGGTTTTTCTGATTCTCCAACTTCTATTTCATCTTGTAATTTTTTATTTTCTTCTAATTCATCAACCATTATAGAGTGTTTTTCTTCTATATTCTCATTAACTTGTGGTTCTGTTATATTTTCAACATTATCATTTTTAGATTTTTTATCTTCTTTATTATCTTCTTCAATAATTAAAATTTCAGCTGTATCACCTACTTCTTTAACTGTTATTTTTTCTCTTCTTTTTTCTCTTCTAGAATCATTAGTTTTGGGTTGAAATAAGACTACATCTTTTTTTATATTTGAAGCTATTTTTTGTACATTGACTGTTTTAATCTCTTTTCCATCTATAAATATTAAAAATGTAATCAAAAAGCCTATTAGAACTAATAGCCATAAACCTGCAAAACCAATAAAAGGGAATAATACATCAATAATCCCATCACCGATTAAACCTGAGAGTCTATCTGCTTTTGTGAAAACTAAAGATTGAAAAATAAGTGCAGATAAAAGAAAAATAAATATTCCAAAATACTTCAAGTATTCTTTTGTTGGTTCATGTTTAAAATTAATTTTATATATAGGATATAAAATCAAGAATAAATAAACATAAGATAAATAACCAAAATATAGATGAGAATATGAAGCGAAAATAGAGCCTACTTTTCCAACAGTAACCTTATCAGATACAATTGTTGCATACTCAAAATATACTATTAAAAATAGTGATATTAAAGATAATATTTTCTTAACTATTTGAGACCCTTTATTATAATAATTTAGAAATTTTAGCTTGTACTTTAAGCCAAGTTTTATGTTCAAACAAAGGGAACCCTGCCCATTGTTTTTTTGGTTCTTTTATACTTTTTGTAACTCCACCACGAGCAGCAATTGTAGTAAAAGGTGCAACTTCTAAATGTCCTGCCGTTGCACTTTGTCCACCCATAATAACATATTCATTTAATGTTGTTGTTCCTGATAACCCAACTTGTCCTGTTAATATACATCCAACTCCCAGTTTACAGTTATGAGCAATATGTACTAAATTATCAATTCTTACCCCATCACTTATAATTGTTGATTTAAAAGCAGCTCTATCAATAGAAGTATTTGCACCAATTTCAACATCATTTCCAATTTCAACATTACCATTTTGATAAATTTTTATATATTTACCTTTACTTTGGGCAAAACCAAAACCATCACTACCTATTACAGTTCCTGCGTGGACTATACAATCATTGCCTATATTACAATCTCTATATACAGAAACATTTGGATAAATAATAGTATTATTTCCAATAGTAACATTATCTCCAATATAAGCACCAGTCATAATAGTACAACCTATACCAATACTAGAGCCTTTACCTAAATATACATTTGGCATTATTGTAGTATTTTCACCTACAATACAATCTTTCCCATCACTTTCTACAACTTTAGGTGCAAATAGTTTTGAAGCAAGAGCTAGCTTAACATAAGGTTCATCACATACAAGAGCAACAGTATTTGTAGGAACTCTTGAGATAAAATCTTTTTTAACTAAAACAGCTGCTGCTGTAGTTTTTTCTAAATCATTTGCATATTTATTATTTTCTAAAAATGTTAGTTCTTCTGAAGTTGAATCAAGTAATGTATTTAATCCACTTATCTCTATGTCGCTGTTGCATTTTATATCTAATGCTACTGCTATATCTTTTAATTTCAAATCATTATCCTTTATTCAAAAAACGAAAAGAGAAAACTCTTATCGTTCCATTGCAACTACACCACTTTTAACTATTTCTATTGGGTTGTAGTTTTTGATAACTTTTACAAAGTTTGCAATTCTGCTTGGTTCATCTGTTGCAGAGATAATAATACAATCTTGAGTTACATTTTGAATTGAACCATTATAAGCACGAGCGAGTACATCTACATCACTTAAATTTTGATCAACTGGTATTTTTACAAGAACTGTCTCTTTTTCTACAACATCAAAATGCTCATTTACTCTTAAAACAGGAATTAATTTATTCAATTGCTTAACAATTTGGTCAATCACTCTTCTATCACCTGTTGTCACAATTGTCATTCTTGAGTATTCTGAATCACTAATAGGGGCAACGGTTAAAGAGTCAATATTATATCCTCTTGCAGAAAAAAGACCTGCGATTCTAGATAAAACATTATTTTCATTTAAAACAATTACAGAGATAACTTTTCTTGCATTTTCTGAATCATAGTAGTGATTAAAATTATTCATTGTTATCTCCTAAAAGCATCATTTCATTTAGTGCATGTCCATTTGGAACCATTGGTAAAACCTCTTCATTTCTATCAACTATAACTTCTATCATTGCAACTACTTTTTTCTTCATTGCATCTTTTAATGCTTCATCAAACTCTTTTTTAGTAGTAACTCTATACCCTATTCCACCAAAAGCTTCAACAAGTTTTACGAAATCAGGTTGTGCACTTAAATCAGTTTCAGATAATCTATTTTCATAAAACATTGTTTGCCATTGTCTTACCATTCCAAGATAATTATTATTTAAAATAATATTAATAACTGGAAGTTTTTGTTCAACACAAGTCATAAGTTCTTGAATATTCATCAAAATAGAACCATCACCTGTAAAATTTATAGAAACTTTATCAGGTCTTGCTTTTGCAACACCCATAGCACCTGGTAATCCAAATCCCATAGTTCCTAATCCACCTGAAGTATTCCATTGTCTAGGATAAGAGAATGGATAAAATTGAGCTGACCACATTTGATGTTGTCCAACATCAGTTGAGATAATTGCTCTATCTCCAACAAGTTCACCAACTCTTACTATTGGCCATTGTGGTTTAATTTTTACATCAGAGTCTTTAAATGCTAAGGGATGTTGAACTCTATAATCTTGTAATAGGGCTACCCAATTAGTATAATCATTAAATTCGAATTCCCCTATTGAATCAATCATTCCTTGAACAGTAACTTTTAAATCTCCAACTATTGGAAAGTTTGTATGTACAAGTTTTGCAATAGAAGCTGGATCAATGTCCACATGAATAACTTTTGCTTTTTTAGCAAATTCATCAAGTCTTCCAGTAACTCTATCGTCAAATCTTGCACCTAAAGAAATAAGCAAATCTGTTTCATGTGCTGCCATATTAGCTGCATATTCTCCATGCATTCCTAACATACCAAGTAGTAATGGATTTGTATGTCCCATAACTCCTCTTGCCATAAGAGTTTCAACAGCAGGGATATTTAGTTTTTCTGCTAATTCCCTTATCTCATATGCACAATTTGATAAAATGGCTCCACCACCAATATAAAGCAATGGTTTTTTAGCTTTTGCAATAGCTTGCATTGCTCTTTTTAGTTGCTTTTTATTGTAATTAACTGTTGGTTTATAAGTTGGTAAATTAACCTCTGCTGGATATAAGAAGTCCCCAACTTCAGCTGTAATATCTTTTGGAATATCAACATGAACTGGCCCTGGCCTTCCAGTACTAGCTATATGAAATGCTTCTTTAATAATTCTTGGTAAATCTTCAAGTTTATTAACTAAATAGTTATGTTTAGTACAAGGTCTAGAGATTCCAACTGCGTCAATTTCTTGAAAACCATCAGTACCAATGATTGTTGTTGGTACTTGTCCTGTAATTACAACTAAAGGAATAGAATCCATATAAGCATCAGCTAATCCTGTAACTGCATTTGTAAACCCAGGTCCAGAAGTAACTATAGAAACACCTACTTTTCCTGTTGCTTTTGCATATCCTTCAGCTGCGTGAATAGCTGCCTGTTCATGTCTAGTCAATATATGTTCAAAATGTGTTTGTTTGTAAATTTCATCGTAGACATTCATAATAGCGCCGCCAGGGTAACCGAATACAACTTCTACCCCTTCATTTTTTAATGATTCTGTTACCATTTTTGCGCCTGTCATTTTCATTATAATTTTCTCCGTTGTAAAATAGGTATTTATTCTACAAAAATTTAGTTTAATACATCTTTAAAGCGCACTTTCTAGCACTTTTGTATTTAATGGCAAATTTATTATTTTTCTAATATAATTTACAATAATCTAAGGAGTCTAAAAGTGGATGTAAATAATCTTACTAATGTAAGTAATGTTGGCGTAAACAATATACCTAAACAATATGTTGATAAAGCACGGTTTAATGGTTCAGTTAATGCAGTTGATAATGAAGATGCATTAAAAGTCTCTATCCATGAAGTTTACAATAAAAAAAGAGATGAATTATCTCATTCACTTAGAAATTTAAATGAAGGTATCGCAATTACTCAAATTTCTATGAACTCCCTCTCAAAACAACAAGACAACTTAAAAAATATCGGAAATGCTTTAGTAAAACTAGATAGTAGTGGAGATTATGAAAATAAAAGATTTGAAACAGCAGAAGAGATTTCAAATCAATTAAATAGTTATAATCAAGAAGCAGAAAAAGCAAGATTTAATAAAAAACTACTTTTAGATGACCAATATGGTGATGAAATAATAAATGTAGTTACAGCAGAAAAAGATTTTAAGATAACTGGCGTAAATACAAAAGAAATATCTCAAACACTAGTTAATAGTTTGCAGTCTAATTCTTTATCTTCAAGTGAAGATGTAAATAGTGCCTTGGAAAATCTAGATACAGCATTAAGTAAAAGTGAAGCATTTACAGAAAATTTTTCAAAAATGAATAATGAGATGAAACAAGTGGCAAGAGGGACATTAAATGAACAAATAAATTTACTAAAAGAAAATAGTAAATTAAAAGATTTGAGTTTTGGCTCTGATTTTAATAATTTTTCAAAAACAAATATAATGAGCCAATTAGGAAATTTAGCAGCATCACAAGCACATATTATTCAAGAACAAACTTCAAAATTAATTGGATAATTTTAAAGCATGATCTATTGCTACACCTTCTCTTAAACCATCGTCAAAAACTATTGACTTGTCTTTATTCAAAATAGTATAAAACAGTTTAAAAATAAATACTCCAGACTCAATAAAATCGATTCTTCCACCACCTACTAAATCAAATATTTCTTCTTTTGATAATGTTCTAAATTTATATAAAAAATCTTCTATTTCTTCAAGTGATAATTGGGTTCCATTTATAAGATTTCTATCATAATTATTAAAATTAAGTCCCAATTTTACTGCAGCAATAGTTGTAGGTGTTCCAGCAGTTGCCACAAAATTAAACTTATCTAAGTTGATATTTAAACTTTTTATAAAAAGAGAAATCTCTTTTTTTCTTCCATCTAATTCTATTAATAATTTATTTTGATTATTTTTATACTTTTGAGATAAAGTTACAATTCCAATATCAAAACTTTTTGCAAAGTATTCGTTCCCATTATTAACAATTAACTCTGTAGAACCACCACCAATATCAATTAAAGCAAAATGTTCAGACTCTTTTTTTTCTCTTTTTAAAGCATATTTAACAGCTAGAAGAGTCAATCTTGCTTCTTCATCACCATTTATTATTTTAAATTCAAGACCACATTCATCTTTAAATCTTTTTAATACTTCTTTAGAATTATCTGCTATTCGCATAGCTGCAGTTGTTACACAAATTGCATCTTTTGGATTAAATTTTAGCTTTTCAATCGATCTTTTAACAGCTGCTATTACTCTATTTTGAGCTTCAATTGAAATTTTTCTAGTATCAATCAATCCATCAGCCATACCTACAACTTCTTGATATTCATCTATGATTTTATGATTTAAACCATCATAAAGTAAGGTTCTAAAAGAATTAGAACCCAAATCTACGGATACAATATTTCTCATTAAGGATGTGGAATTTTAATTTTTGAATTAAGTAAATAACCTATAATAATCATAGATATTAAAACTATAGTTTCAGGTAAAATTCCTGTTAACCAAATAAGATACACAACAAAAAGTAAAATAGCACCAAGGGGTGTAGGAATACCTGTAAAATATTTTTCTACTTGACCTTCTTGTGCATCGATATTAAATTTTATCAATCTTCTAAGTCCTGAAATAATGTAATATATAAAAGTAAATAATACAAGTATTGTATTTAACTCTAATTCTTTACCATCAATTATCGCAAAATAAATAAACATACTAGGCACAATAACAAAAGATAAAAAATCAGCATAAGAATCTAACTGTATTCCAAACTCTGTTGATAAGTTATATTTTCTTGCGATTTTTCCATCAACGATATCAAATGCTCCTGCAATCCAAGCAAAAAGCGCCGCACCAAAAAACTGTCCATGTGTTATAAAATATATTGCTAATATACCAGCACCTATATTAAAAAATGTAGCTAAATTAGCTAGATTAAAATGATTATATTTATTAAATAAAAAACCCAAAATTTTCCTTTATATTGTATATTGGTTTCTACCATTTTGTTTAGACTTATATAACTTTTCATCAGCAAGTTTATACAATCTATTTGTAGATATATTTGAACCTGGTTCATAAATAACAGCTCCAATAGATACTGTTACATATTTATTTGCTTTACTCTCTTTGTGTTCAATTTTTAAAAACTCAACTAGTTTTAAAATTGCACTTAAACAATTTTCTAAAATTTCTTTGTCAACATCAAATAATATAGCACCAAACTCTTCTCCACCTAACCTAAAAACATACTCATACTCTTTGTTAAAGTATTTTTTCAATTCATTTGCAACAGCTTTTAGGGTTTTATCTCCCATATCATGACCATAAGTATCATTATACTGTTTGAAAAAATCAATATCAAACATTATAAAAGCAGTTTGCCATTTATTTGAATTTGATACAACTGGAATACTATCAAATATTGTATCAAAATATCCTCTATTATATAACAATGTCATTGAATCTGTTATAGATTCTATTTTATATTTTTTGTTCAATATTGTTAGATGGTTATCTTTTTTTATAATACTATATGTTAAATAAATAAAAATAGCAAAAGAGAAAATAACTAAAGCAATGATATTATAAAAAAGTAGTTTTTTCATATTCTCATATCTATTTAAAAACTCTTTTCTTTGTTTTCTAGCATTATTTATTTCATATTCAATTAAAAAATTTATTTTTTGAATCATAATTGTATATTTCATGTTATTCTTATCCATAAATGAAACTTTTATATCTTCATCTATAGAATCAACAACTTTTCTCTCTTGTATAGTTTTATAAGCTTTAAAATATGCATTCCAATTTGATTGAATTATTCTTTGACTTTTTTTGATTGAACAAAGTTTTTCTCTATTTTGAAGACAGATAATCATATCTTTGTAACTTGAAGATATGTTTTGAAGATTTGTAACAGGAATAAAGTTGCCAAAATATATTTTATCTATTTGTTTTTTTAGGTTTTCAATTTGTGAGTTGAATATAAAACTAGCCATTACGAGCATCATTATTATAGTTATTAACAATAATACCAATTTAAAACTAACTGAGTCAAAAATACGTTTTTTCATTATTTCTATTATATTAAAATAATTATTAAACCAAGTAAAAATTATATTTGCTATTTATTAGAAAATTTAGATAAAATTAAGAATATCCTTCGAAAGGACACATTATGGAAATAAATAGCAATCTTGGGGCAATGAAAGTAGAAGAACTTAAACTTAATGATTCTGCTAAAAATATTGCAAATCCAAGAACTAATGCAAAGTCAAGCAATGAAGAAGTTACACAAGAAGTTACTCCTGATTTAATAAAATCTATTACAGAACAAATACCTATTCCTATAGCATATCAAGCAAATGCTACTAGTATAAAAGTGCAAAATGAGATTTTTGCATCAATAATAAATATAAAAGCATAAAATAATGGATAAGATAAAAGTAGTTTGTTCTTTTTGTAATAGTGTAAATTCTATTCCCAAAAAAGATAGTTATAAAGTAGCTAATTGTGGTAAATGCAAAGAATCACTTCTAAATACAAAACCACTTGATTTAAATGACTCAAACTTTGATTTACAAATTGTAAATTCTGATATTCCTGTAGTTGTAGATTTTTGGGCACCTTGGTGTGGACCTTGTAAAATGTTTGCACCAACATTTGAAGAAGTTAGTAGTAAATACCCTTTAAAAGCAAAGTTTGCAAAAGTAAATACAGAAGTTGAACAAAAATTAGGCTCTAAGTATCAAATACGCTCAATTCCTACTTTAATTATTTATAAAGCAGGAAAAGAGATGGAAAGAGTATCAGGAGCATTGGATTCTGCAAGATTAAATATGTTGATTAATAAATATATTTAATCTAATAACTCTTTATCAAAAAAAGTTGAAGTTTGGATGTTTTTAAATGCTGCTTTCATAGAAACAAACATTTGAGGATTTTCTTCTTCCATTTTTTCCAATAATTCTTTTGTTGCAGCTCTTGCATGTGGCATTTTAATATCAAATCTCATAGCAGGACAAGCTTCATCACCTATTACACTTATTTCATTTGTTGTTGCAAAAGCTCTTAATTGTCTCTCTCTACAAAAAATAAGAGGTCTTATTACTTCTAGTCCATTCTCAGCTTTATATCTAGGAGGCATAGATCTCAAAGCTCCATTATATAAGAAATTCATAAAAAATGATTCCATTGCATCATCTAAGTGATGTCCTAAAGCCAATTTATTATATCCTTGTTCTTGTGCAGTTGAGTATAAATACCCTCTTCTCATTCTTGAGAAAAATGAACAAAAAGAAGAGTTTTTTCTTATTTTTTCTTTTGATAATTCAAAAATTTCTGTATCAATAATCTCATGTTCTATTCCATGCTTGGCACAATGTTTTGACAAGAACTCAACTTGTTCTCCCATACCATAAGTTACAGTAACTGCTTTAAATTCAAAATCAAATGGTGTAACTCTTTTTATATGATTTAATGCATGAATTAATGTAGTAGAGTCTTTTCCACCTGAAAATCCAACTAAAACTCTATCACCTTCTTTTATTAAACCATACTCCGCATTTGTTCGTCCAACTACACTTGAAATTTTTTTACTTAATTCAATCAATTTTTTTTATCCTAAACTTTTTTCGCGATTATATCATAATTTATATTTATTTATATATTTAATATTCATCGATAAAATATATAAAAATTAACTACAATTTTAGAAAAAGTTACTATAATTTGAATATAATTTAAAATAAAGATAAAAAATGACAACAGAAGAAATAAGCCAATTTAGACAAAAAATAAGTGAAACAATCATGCCTCTTGCTGCAAATATGAAAGATGTCGATATAAAAGAGTTAATAGAACATATTGAAAAAGAAAATCCCGAACTTCCTGAAGGCTTTGGAAATATGCTTTATGAGCAAGTTCTTATATTAAAATATAAAAAATAAATTTATTTTTTATATTTTAACCTTCAATATCCTAAATACAAATATCAAATTTCTTCGTGAAATTCTTTTTTATTTGTATTTTCTACAACTTTCTCTGCTATTTTATTTACTTCATTAGCTACATGATTAGCCTCAGATGCAACAACTGCATTTTGTTGAGTTACTTGATCTAATTTGTTAATCGTACTATTAATTTGTTCCATCGCACTAAATTGTTCTTTTGAAGCATTCGAAACTTCTGAAATAAGAGATAAGGTATTATGAATATTTTTATTTAATCTTTCATATCCATTTATCATATCAGTTGATATTTTTTTACCTTCATTTGTTTTTTCTGTTGCATTTTCAACCAACTCTTTTATTTCATGTGCTGCTTCAGCGCTTCTTGAAGCTAAATTTCTAACCTCTTGCGCAACTACAGCAAAGCCTTTCCCCGCTTCACCAGCAGTTGCTGCTTCAACTGCTGCATTAAGACTTAAGATATTTGTTTGAAATGCTATTTGATCAATTATTGTAATTGCTTCTGCTATTGATTGAGTTTGTTCATTTATTTTATCCATAGAAGAAGCTGTTCTTGAAGCTAATTCTTCTCCTTGTGTTACTGAATCAGAAACTTCATTTGCATAAGTGTTCATTTGTACTATATTATTTGAACTATTTTTCATATTTGATGTTATCTCTTCAATTGCAGCAGCAGATTCTTCTAATGATGCAGCTTGGTTATTTGCTGAAATAGTTAAGCTATCTACACCTTTTGACAATTTATGTGCATTTGTTGATAAATCTACTCCCATCTTTTTATTTTCAATTAACATAGTCGTTATTGCAAGCCCTAAATTATTTATATCATCACAAAGTGCTTTTAAATCACCTTCCATATGAGTTGTATCTATTTTAGCTCTATAATCATAATTTGTATAAGAAGATAATACATTCATTGCATTTTGAATATTCTCTTTTACTACAAAAAGCATTTGGTTAATAACTTCTTTTAACTCATGTAAAGTAGGGTTTGGAGTATCTCCACTAATAGATACATCTAAAATACCTTTTTTTGCCTCATTTGCACAATGAATTGCACTATCAACTAATACTCTATCTTTTTCAATAGTAATTTTTGTTTTTGTAATACTATTATTTATAATCTTAGCCATAGTTCCTAACTCATCAGAAGAATTTAATTGAATCTCTTTTGCATCACTTTTTTCTTGGTTTAGATACTGGAAAAAATCTAATAATCCATCTTGAAATATAACAAGAGGCTTTTTAATTGAATTAGTAACTCCAATAATAATAAAAAATAATAAACTTATAACCACAGCAACAAGTGTATATAGAGTATATCTAGTCTTTTCTATCTTCTTTAAAGCCAATTCATAACTTAAATTATTTTGTTTATATGCAAATTCATTGATACTATTTAAATCTTTAGAAATTTTAGTAAAAGGAATATCACTCTCTAAAATTTTATCTAAGTAAATATTCATAACATCATTCATTGCATCAGTAATTTGTCCATTATAATCTTTTAAATTAACATCAATGTCTTTAATTAATTTTTTTATTTTTTCATCATGTACAACTGATTTTAATAGTTTTTTATAATCTTCATCAACTACTTTTCTAATATCATTTAGTTTTTTTATTTCTGCATTAATTTCTGGTTCATCATATGCACCAGTTACATAATTAAAAACTTTGTATAAAATTCCATTATATAACTCAATATCAGCCAAAAACTTACTACTTGTTTGATAAAGTTCAAATTTAACTTCAACAATTTCTTTTAATGTATTTTTATTTGAAGTTAAAGAGTTATTTGCAAATATTGCTAATGTTAATAAAAATAGTAAAGCAATACTTGGTGCAATTAGAACTTTAGAACCAATTTTTAGATTTTTTAGTCCAAACATAAAAATTTCCTTCTTATTTTTTGATTAATATTCTTCTCTCAAATAAAGCATCCATATCATCATGAATAATTGAATCTTTATCTAAGAAAATTAATTTATCTTTATTTAGTTGATTGACATTTTTCAATCCCATTACTGCAAGTAAACTTTTCATACTTTTTAAAATATTTTTATGATAGTTTTTAACATTACTAGCATGTTTTTTTACAAAATAATGCTTTCTTTTTTTAATGTCTTGTGTTGCTAATCCAACAGGACATTGATGTTCTCCAGCACCTGAACAATATCTTGCACGAATACACCCTGCACTCATCATAAAACCACGAGCAATTTGTACAAAATCAGCACCTAAACAAAGTGTAATTATTACATCATCCGGAGTCAAGATTTTACCACTTGCTGATAATTTAACTTTGTCTCTAACTTCATAATCTTTTAAAACTTTATCAACTAAGTATAAAGCATCTCTAATATCCATACCAATTCTTTCCATCATATCTAATGGTGCAGTAGCACTACCTCCACTTCCACCATCAATAGAGATATAATCAGGATAAGGTAAACCTAACTCTTCTCTTCTTTTTATCTCTTTTGCAATTGGAACTATATTGTCATAATCAGAAATAACTATTTTTATTCCTACTGGTTTTTTTGATGCTTCTTGTAGTTCACCTATAAAATCAAATAACTCTTCAGTAGTATTAGCATAAGGAAATCTATTAGGAGAAAAAGCATCTTTGTGTGCTTCAATATTCCTATAATAAGCAATTGAAGGAGTTACTTTTTCAGCGATTAATTTACCACCTGTTTGTTTAGCACCTTGAGCAATTTTTATCTCAGTCATTTTACAAAAACTCATTTGTTTTTTATAACGCTCTTTATCAAACTTTCCATCTCTTGATCTAACACCATATAAACCTGAACTTATTTGTAAAATAATATCTGGCATATCTTCAGGTACTTCATTTGGGAAAGCTTCAATAGGTGCCTCCCAATTAGGTCTAAAAAAACACTCTTTATCTTTATTAAAAACATAAGTATCTGCTTCTAAGTCCTTTTTAAATAGACCTCTTCTATAAAAATCAATAGCTACTGGTTCATTGAATAAGATTTTCGATAATCTAAAAATCTTATGCTGTAAAGCATTACCAGTAACTTCTTTCATATACTTTGTATCATAATTATAATGTGTTACGAAAAAGTTTGAAGTCAATCCACCCTCACCTGAATTTATTGGAAAATCACCATCTTTTGCTCCATAAACAAAAGCTCTAGTCCCCTCAGGAGAAATAGACCCATCACTCATCGGCCCACGACCTAAAATCGAATTTGCCACAAAGGGTTTTTCTCTATTTTCACCAAATGTAACTGAAAACTCATTATCAATTTCATCTTCATTTAATACAATGTTCGTGTGTCTTAACATAAATTTTGGTTTAGGTAATGGCTGAGAAGGTGAAAAAGATGCAAAATTGACTTTATCCCTTGAAGCACTATATACCCAATCTAGTTTATCCATTGATTCATAAAATTTTTCATCACCAAAATATTGTCTAAAAGGTTCTCTAAACTCTTGGAAAACAAATCTCAAACGGCCAACAATTGGATAATTAACTAAAATTTGATGTGTTCTTTGAACATATTTATCATGGACATACCACATAAATATACCTAAACCAAAAACTACTAATACTATAAACCAAGTTTCCATATATAATTCCTATTATATTTTTTAGGGCTTTAACATCACGAAATGTATAAAAGTGGGGTTAAAATTAAAAGTGGCAATAAGAAGGAAAATTCCTTCTTATTTTAAACCTCTTGCACCAATATTTCCATATCTATGGAAAGAGTGAGAGATTGATTGCTCAATGAAATAGTTAAGAAGTTCTAGTCTTCCTTCCATCATTGGAGCTTGTCTTACTATATATGTAAGAGATTTTGATGCAGCTTCAAAAATTGAAGAAGGAACTTTACTAATATTTGAGTAAATAACTCTTTGATAATCTTTTATTGTATTTGCAAAAGATTTATCATCTTCTTCAACAACTTTATTTGTTCCTAATAGAATAGCAGATTTAGCTAAGAAATCTTTAATAGTATCATTGCCATTAATTGAAACAGTAAAGCTTACATTTGAAATTCTTGCTCCTAAGATTCTAGATACTACTTCAAAAATTGTATCATCAGAGCTTACTCTAATCACAATTTTATCCAATGGTAAATATCTAAAGTGATTATCTTCACCTCTTACTTCACAATAATCTTTTGCTTTACTAAATTCATTTTCATAGTTTTCATAATATGATTGAACAGCAACTGCTAATTTTTCGAACTCTTCTTTATTTTCACCTTTTGATTTACAAGATTCAATAAATTTAACTAAATCAGAGTTGTATTTTTTACTAACAGTTGGATTTGATTTTTCAGTAAAATTAACAAATTGAGTAACATAGTTGAAAATACCAACTTTTCTTCCTGCTCCAATTGCAGATTTACCCATACCACCAAATGGTTGTCGCAGAACAATCGCACCAGTTGTTCCTCTATTTACATAAAGGTTACCAGCTTTAAGATTTGCTTTCCAATAAGAAACTTCTCTTTCATCAAGAGATTCAATACCAGAAGTCAATCCATAACCTGTATCATTTACAATTTTTACAGCATGTGCTAAATCTTTTGCTTTAACAACGGCAAGAACTGGTCCAAATAACTCATTCATATGAATAAAGTTACCCTCCTCTACGCCCCATTTAATTGCTGGTTTTAACATATACTCATTACCCTCTGCATATTCAGGAGCAACCAACCACTCTTCTTTACCTTCTAATTCACTAATTGCTTTTTTAAGATTTCCAGATACAGGATTTGCTAAAGTTCCAATTCTATTTTTTAAATCCCAAACAGAACCAACACTCATAGACTTAGCAGTATCAATTAAAGCTTTTTTAAATGACTCATCATTATAAACTTCTTCTTCTAATACTAAAAGTGATGTTGCAGAACATTTTTGACCTGAGTTTGCAAATGCACTTTGACAAACATTTTTAACAGCTTGTTCTCTATCAGCCATATTTGTTACAATTGTTGCATCTTTACCACCAGTTTCAGCAGTCAATAATAAATCAGGTCTAGTTTTTAACATAGCAGCAGCTGTATCTTCACCACCTGTTAAAATAACAAAATCAACATCTTTATTAGCAATTAAATGCTCACCTGCAAGTGCACCTGGACAAGGAACAAATTGAAGAACATTTTTAGAAATACCAGCATCCCAAAAACATTTACACATCTCATATGCTGTTAATGCTGCAGCTGATGCTGGTTTAATAATAACTGTATTTCCAGCAGCTAAAGATGAAGCAACTCCACCTAAAGGAATAGCAACTGGGAAATTCCATGGTGGAATTACAACACCTACACCTTTTCCTGAAAACTCTAAGTTTTGATATTTTTCAAAATAATGTGTACT
Organism: Arcobacter siniprincipis (SeqCode); assembly: GCF_048571125.1. Classification (NCBI taxonomy): domain Bacteria; kingdom Pseudomonadati; phylum Campylobacterota; class Epsilonproteobacteria; order Campylobacterales; family Arcobacteraceae; genus Arcobacter; species Arcobacter siniprincipis (SeqCode). The sequence continues at coordinate 1,877,162 of NZ_CP182343.1, forward strand.
ATATGGATAAAATTCTAAGAAATCAACCGCTTCAGAAACTTCAACATCTGTTTCAGTAAATACTTTACCAACTTCAGCAGCAGCAACACCGATTAAATCATCTCTTCTCTCTCTCACCTTTATAGCTACAAGTTTAAGTGCAGCATGTCTTTGTTCATGAGTTAAACTTCTCCAACCATCTTTGTCAGCCTTTGCAACTTCTACAGCTTTTTTAAGATCATCAGCATTTGCATTTGCAAATTTACCTGCTAAAACACCATCTTTAATTTGAGATTTATCAATTGCATCTACTACTTTTCTATCTTCTGAAATATCAACTCCCCCAACAACTATTGGAGTAATTTTGTGTTCTGTATCTTTAGAAAATTGCCATTTTTTAATAATATTTCTAGCCCACTCTTGATTAGCTGCTAATACGAAATCTGTATCAGCTTCAGCATGATACTCTTTTGTATCATATGATGAGTGTGAAAAATCATCCCATTTTTCTGTAAGTCTATTTTGTGTTCTATGAGCACCTACAAATGAAGTTTTTTCATTTTCAAAAGATTTTAAAAATAATTCTTTTTGCATATTCCAATCTTTTGAACCAACTGTAAGACCAAAAGAGTATCTAATAAAGTTATTTGGACCTGTATTTTCATCAAGTCTTCTCACTAAATATGCAATTGCATTTGTGAATTGTTCTTTTGCAGCAGTTGGTGCATATAAAATAACAGATTTAGAAATTTCTCTAATTGCTAATCTTGCAGCTTCACTCATACCTTCTAACATCTCTAAAGTATGATATTCGCTTGTTTTATTTTCTTGAGCTAATGTTGTAGCAAATGCTAATTCAAATAAGTTATGAGAAGCAGTTCCTATATGCATAAATGGAGCATTATCTGGTTGTAATGCAAATCTAGCCATTCTTTTATAATTTGAATCTGTATCACTTTTATCTGTATAAGTTACCATTTCCCAGTGTTTTTGGCTTGCTTCAGTTTCTTCCATCTCCATATTAGCACCTTTTACAAGTCTAAACTTCATAGGAGAACCACCATTTTCTACTCTTTTTTTAGCCCAAGCTAATAAGTCTTTTTGTACCAAAAATGAATCAGGAATATATGCTTGTAATACAATACCAGCATAAAAATCTTTAAACTGTGGTTTATCCAATGTTCTTTTGAATACTTCAACTGTAATAGCTAAATCCCTATACTCTTCCATATCAAGATTTATAAATTTATTTGATTTAGTTCCATCTGGAGCTATGTAAGGATACTTAATTGCTTGTTCATATATTTTAGTTAATTTTTCAACAAGCACTTCAACTGTGTGCTCAAAATTCAAAGGACTGATTTGAGAATAAATAGTTGATATCTTAATAGAAATATAGTCAATATTTGGATTAGATAAAGCTTTTAAATATTTTTCCATTCTCTCACTTGCTTCTTCTTCACCAAGAACAACTTCACCAATAAGGTTAATATTGACTCTAGTACCCTCTTCTTTTCTCATAATTAAGTGTTTATTAAAAGGCTCTTCTTCTCCTTTAATAACTACTGTCTTAGTATCTTCTCTTATTTGATTTACAAACATAGGAACAGATAAGTTTGGTAAAAATTTTCCAAAATTTTGGAATAACCATAAAAGTGTCTTATCTTTTGTTGTAAAAAAGTGAGCCATCCCATGCTTTTCTAATAAGAAAATAATTTGATCAGCGACTCTTGCATTTGAATCACATCTAAAACATTGATCCATTAATTCTATTAAAAGAGCTTTATCTTTTGGATGATCAAGCATTTTATTCATTTTTACATAAAATTCTCTATCCCAATCGCTAACAAGTTCTGTTGCTCTATTTTGCCATTTTTCAGCTAGTTTAACTGCTGATTCTACAATTTCTGTTTCATTTTTCATTTATTGTCCTTAAAATTTATTGTTTTTTAATTAATTTTGAGTAGTTTTGAGCACATTATTAATTGTGCTCAACTACTAACTTGCTACTTTAATTAAGGATTCCCTGGCCTTTATGTAAATCTTGTACTTTTGATTGCAATCTACGTTTATGTCGCATATTAATGCTTTTTACCCAAGTAAGCTTCTTGTATAGTCTTAGAATTTAATAGTTCTTCCGCTGTACCTTCGTGTGTGATTTTCCCAACTTCTAGTACATATGCTCTATCTGCTAATTTAAGAGCTGCTTTTGCATTTTGTTCAACTAATAAAACTGTAACACCATTTAAGGCAATCTCTTTTATAGCTTTAAAAATCGCTTTAATTAAAATTGGTGCTAAACCTAATGAAGGTTCATCCAAAATTAAAAGTTTGGGTTTACTCATAATTGCTCTACCAATTGCAAGCATCTGTTGCTCGCCACCACTTAAAGTTCCAGCAAGCTGTTTTTTTCTTTCTTTAAGTCTTGGTAAAATATCATAAATCCAATCCAAAGTCTCTTTATCATGTCCTTTTAATGTATATGCACCCATCATAAGATTTTCTTCAACAGTTAATGTTCCAAAAACTCTTCTTCCTTCTGGTGAGTGAGACATACCAAGTGATACAATATCATGTGCTTCACATTTTGTAATATCATTTTTATCAAAAATAATATTCCCTGATTTTGGTTTCAAAAGTCCAGAAATTGTTCTTAAAGTTGTAGTTTTACCAGCACCATTAGCACCAAGAATTGTTACAACTTCCCCTTTTAATACTTTTAAATCTATACCTTTAATAGCAGATATTGCTCCATATGACACATGAAGATCTCTAACTTCTAGTAATATTTCATTATTTACCATTATTCATCCTCCTCATCATCATCTGTTCCAATATAAGCTTCAATAACTTTTGGATCATCTTGTACGAATGATGGAAGACCTTGTGAAATCTCTTTTCCAAAGTTGATAACAGTGATATAATCAGTTAACTTCATAACCATATCCATATCATGTTCAATCATCATAATTCCAAGACCCATTTCTTTTATTTTCAAAATTATGTTAGTAAGTTCTATGGTCTCATTTTCATTAAGTCCGGCTGCTGGTTCATCTAAGATTAAAAGCTCAGGTTCAGCCGCAAGTGCTCTTGCCATTTCAATTTTTCTTTGATTTCCATAAGATAAATCTCCCGCAGGAGTTTTAGCATATTTTGTTAAACCAAAAAAGTCCATAAGTTCTCCAACTTTTTCCCATTGTTTCTTTTCATCTGTTCGATAAAAAGGTGTATGAACAATAGCGTGATACCATTTTTGTTTTGATTTTGTATGACATCCCGCAATAATATTCTCTGCAACACTCATCTCTTTAAAAAGTCTAATATTTTGGAATGTTCTTAAAACTCCCCTTTGGGCAATTTTATGTGGCTCCATTCCTGTAATATTCTCACCTTTATATTTTATACTTCCTTGCTCAGGAGTATAGATACCTGTTACACAGTTAAAAAGTGTAGTTTTACCAGCACCATTAGGACCAATAATTCCATATATTTGACCAGGCTTTACTTTAATAGTTAAATCATCAATTGCAACTAATCCATGGAAAAACTTTGAAACATTTTCTATTTCTAATACATATTTCATTATTTTGCCTCCCTAGCTTTCTTTTTAAGAAAATTTGGAATATTTCCAAAAGTTGCAGGCCATACACCATTTGGTCTTAAAATCATAGTAAGAACCATAGCGGCACCAAAAATTAAGTATCTTGATTCTTTAAACTCTGTAAATAGTTCAGGTAATACAAACATAACAAATGTTCCAATAATAATTCCAGGAAGTGAAGCAGATCCACCAACTAAAACGATTGCAAAGAACATAACTGATTGCATAAAGTTAAATGATTCAGGACTTACAGCTGAATACTGAATAGCAAAAACACATCCAGCAGCACCTGCAATAGCAGCACCTAAAGCAAAAGCAAAAAGTTTATAATATGAGATATTTATTCCCATAGATTTTGCTGCAATTTCATTTTTGTTTATATAATATAAAGCTCTTCCATATCTTGATGTATCTAGATTTCTAATTATTAATAAAGTAACAATTAATAAAGCAAAGGCGATATAATAAACACCCGTATCACTAGTTATTTCATATCCAAAAACCCTAAAGAAATCAATTCCAAAAATACCATTAGGACCACCAGTTAACCCAAATACATCATTAGATAATACTTGTTCAAATATGATATTAAATCCAATAGTTGCAACAAGTAAATAATCACCTCTTAAATGGATAATTGGACCAGCAAGTAAAACTGAAAAAACAACTGGAACTAAAATTGCAAAAGGAATAGTTTCAATAATTTCAAGCCCAAAATGTACATTTAAAATAGCTGTTGTATATGCACCCATCCCAAAGAAAATTGCATGTCCCATATTAAATACACCAGCACGACCAAGAATAATATCTTGAGAGAAGGCAACAACGGCAAATACTAAAAATGTAATACCAATACTTAACCAAGCAGAATCAACTAAAAATGGGAAAACTGCCATAACTACTAAAAATAAAGTAGCAATAATTGTAGTTCTATTCATTATACTTTCTCCGCTGTGTTTTCACCAAGAAGTCCAGTTGGTTTTACAATTAAAATTATAATTAATAAAATAAATGTAAATGTCTCTGCCCATTCTGTTGAAATATATCCTGATATTAGTGCATTAAATAATCCAAGTAATAATCCACCAAGCATAGCTCCTGGAATACTCCCAATACCACCAATAATTGCTGCAATAAATGCATTTAAACCATAAAGCCATCCCATGTCAAATGTCAAACCTCTATAGTAAAGCCCAATAAATAAACCACCAATAGCACCTAACATAGACCCTATTATAAAAATAGTCATAATTACTCTATTAACATTGATACCCATAAGCTTTGCAGCATCTTGATCTATAGCAGTTGCTCTAATGGCTGTTCCCATTTTTGTTTTATTGATGAAAAGATAAAGTGCAACCATTAACACACCTGATAATGCTAAGATTACCAATTGAGTAAATGAAATTATAACTCCACCAAAATTCCATGAAGTAGCAGGGAATACATTTGCTGGGAATATTTCCATATTTGGTCCCCAAATTAACATTATTGCATTTTGTATTACAAGTGATGCACCAAGAGCAGAAACAACTGCACTTAATCTTGGTGCCGTTCTTAAAGGTCTATAGGCTAGACGCTCAAGAAGAACACCTACAAAAGCCACAACGATTGCTGTTAAAGTAAATACTATAACAATATTCACTAACGTCAATGCATTTGAACCATAAAACTGTGTAAACAAAGTAAGTCCTACATAAGCAGAAAAGGCAACAAGGTCACCGTGTGCGAAGTTGATTAACTTCATCACACCGTAAACCATTGTATAACCTAATGCTACTAATGCATACAGACTTCCTACTGTTAAACCATTAATTAACTGTTGAAGAAGAGTATCCATTATTTTAAAACCTCATTATTATTCAGTAACAACTTGTTTTGTACCATCATTTTTCATTTTGTAAACAACAAATTTAGCACCAACTCTCTCACCATCTTCTCTAATATTAAATGGTCCAGTAATTCCTGGAAAATCTTTCATAGATCTAATGTATTCAGCAATTTTTTTGGTGTCAAAAGATTTTGTTTTTTCAACACCTTCAATAACTGCTCTTAAACCATCTGCATTAGTTACTGGCCAAATTGATGGAGGATCCATTTTAAATCTAGCTTTGTAAGCTGCAAGATATTTTTTAGCTTCAGGGTATGGTAAAATTTCAGGTGTGGGGAAGTTAATTAAAACTGTTCCAGCAGCTGCTTTACCTGCTAATTTATAGAAATCAGGGTTATCATTTGAATCACCACCAACAAAATCTGCATCTATTTGTAATTGTTTTTGTTGAGCTCTTAATAATCCACCATCAGTATAATAACCTGAATAATAAATTACATCTGGGTTCATTTCTTTTATTTTTGTTAAGATTGCTGAAAAGTTTTGAGTTCCAGATTTAATTTTCCCTCTATAAATAACATTTCCACCAATAGCTTTGATTGAAGCTTCAGTTGCGTCACCAAGTCCTTCTGAGTAAGAAGAATAATCAGATAAAACTACAATTTTTTTGTATTTTTTAGTTTTCACCATATACTCTGCTGTAAAATCACTTTGAGAAGAGTTTGGAAAAGAGTTTCTAAAGAAAGTCCAATATTTTTTAGCAATTAAAGAATCACTTGTACCATCAGAAGTTTGTAAAACATTTTTTCTATAATATGTAGTTTGAGCAGCTTCTGTAGCACCTGAAGTATAAGAACCAATTACAGCAATAACACCTGCATTAGTTAATTTTTTAGCACAAACAGCAGCTTTTTGAGCTTTTGCTTCATCATCACAAGTAATAACTTCGATTTGTTTACCTAAAAGCCCACCTTCTGCATTTTTTTCATCTGCAATAAGTCTTACAAAGTTTTCTATACTTTGACCTTCATTAGCATATTGTCCTGTAATTGGCGCTTGTACACCAATCTTAACTGTATCAGCTGCAAACAATAGTGTTGAAACAGCAGCACTAAGTGCTAATGCACTAGCAATTTTTGTTAATTTCATTCATTCTCCTTTTTTTTGATAAATCTATTTTAAAGCAGGTTCAATTACATAGCAACCCACACACCATTCTCCGATGTTTTGAACAACGTGTATCTCTCCTCCTTTAAAATAAGATTTTAAATTATTATAATCACTTACTATATTATCAAATGTTTCAATGATTTCATCAAGTCTTTTTTGTGTCTTTTTTCTTGCACTATTTGAAATATCTAAATAAAATGCAAAAAGGCCATAATCTAAAGTTGAGTCCTCTATTTTATCTCTATCTAACATTTTGCACATTTTTTCAATTTCACTTTTATACTCTTCTTGAACATTTCGTACACCATTTTTTATACTCATAATTACTCTTGATATAGAATCATTATCTGATTTATGTTCAAATCTTTCATCAAGTGTTAAAGATAAAATATCTTGTGTTAAATATTTTTCTTTCATAAAGCTTCTAAAATCATCTCTTTTTGGTAATGAACACCTTAATATATCTGCAACTGTTGCATCTATATAAATTTCTGGTGCATTTTCTAATTTAGCAATTTCTTGAGAAACATGAATTGATAAAAACTTTGGTGGTGCATAAGATAAATATAACTCATCTGCTGTCCAAAATGAATAGTTCTTTTTAGCAATGTAAATACCACTTATAACAGCATTTATAACATCAACTTGTAAAGGAAAATTAGTCATTTTTTATTCCTACAAAATTTTCATCCACTTCTTCTAAAATACCACTTTCATATAAAATATCTTCAATAAGTCTGTTTTTTGATATGCTAAGTTGAGTTGATAAAACAACTAAGGCTTGATCCAATTTTTTATCAATCTTAATTGTTAGTTGTGAAATCTCTTTTTTTGAGCTATTAGTATGTTTATTTATTACATTCTTTATTATTGTTCTATTGTTTTTTTGCTTAGCCATCTTTTCTCTTTTTATATTTCTTTTTTAGTAGTATAAAAGGTACTACTAAATTATAGTTATAAATTATTGCATGCGAAAAATTAAATTAAACTTAAGATTTCACTAAAAACTGTATATTTTTTATACAATTTTAAATAATAATGAGAATTGCTATGTTAATGCTATTTTAGAGAGAATTATTTGAGTTTTTGTTGAAAAACAAGACCAAAAATTATTAATATTAATCCTACTATTGTAGATAACAAAATTGGCTCCCCTAATATAAAGTAAATAAAGATTAAAGACAAAAATGGTGAAATAAAAATTAAATTCGCAATTTTAGAAGTATTTATAGTACTTTGCATAGCTTTTAACCAAAATAAAAATGTAATTCCCATTTCAAATAGTCCTACATAAATTGCACTTAATAAGCCTGAAATATCAGGTAATGTTAAAGGTTGAGTATAAATAAAATAAATAATTATCAGTGGAAAAGAAAATAAAAAGTTACAAAATAAACTTACTGTAGAGTCAGATTTAGATTTTGTATTAAATATCCAATACAAAGACCAAAGAACAGTACTGGCAAGTGCTAGTATCAATCCCTCGATATTTGAGAAATTTAAACTAAAAGGTGCACCTTTTGTAGCAATTATTAAAACACCAAAATAACAAATTATTCCAGCAATTATGTCATATTTACTTAATTTATGTTTTAAAAAAGGAACTGATAATAAAGATAACATTAAAGCCCATGTATAATTTATAGATTGTGCTTCTTGTGCAGGTAAGAGATCATAAGCTTTAAATAGTACTAAATAATATAAAAAAGGATTAATTGTACCTAAAACAACTATTAATAAAGAATTATTTTTTATATGAACAATAACTAAAGGTAATTTTTTTTCAATAACTAATATAACAAAAAGTACAATTAATGATGTAGTTGATGCATATAACACAAGTGCTTCTGGGGTTAAATAAGATAAGGATACTTTAAATGCTGTTGCAACAGTTGACCATAAAAAAACAGAAATAAGTGCATATTTGTATGCTGAAGTTAAATTATTTTTATACATTTACCAATTCTAACATCTATTAATATAATATATCTTAAATACAAACAGAAAATTTAATATAATTAAATTCTGCACTTTTAATTTTGATGTATTTGTGTTAGAATCTATATGTAAAAATATACAAAAGGAATGATGATGGAATATAAAAGAATATTTTTCCCTCTTGGGGGAGGTGGAGAACTTAGATCTAGAATTCATGGAGCATTACTAATAGGAAAATACTTTAATGCTCATTTGGAAATCTTTAAATCTCAAGCAAGACCAAGTCAAATAATGAAGTTTGATAATAGTTTACCAGATACTGTACTAAAAGAGTTAAATGCAATGACAAAAGATAGATTAAAAGAAGAGATAAATGAACATGAAACTATTTTTAAAGAAGAAATTAAAAAAGTTGGAAGTTCATCTTCATCAAAATCTAAAAAGAATGCAGCAACAGCTACTATTATAACAGGAGAAGGATTTAGGAGTAAATTAGTGGAAGAAGAGTCTAAATATTGTGATTTAGTAATAGTTTCAACTCCACATGAATCTAGAATAACAGCTACATTTGAAACAGCTGTTACAAAAAGTGGGAAACCTGCTTTAATGTTCCCAAGAAAGATGAAAAAATTTAGTGCTGAAAAGATATTAATTGGTTGGAATAATTCACCAGAAGCTGCAAGAGCAGTATCTGAGTCTATACCTTTATTAAAAAATGCAAAAAAAGTACATATAATTTCATCTAAGAAGTATGGAAAAGATTTAAATCAAGTTTCAAAATTACAAAACTATTTAGAAGATCATGGTATTGATACAAGTTATGAAATTGTTAAAACTACAAAAACACCAGGACAAGCACTTTTAAAATATGCAAAAGATGGTAAATTTGATTTGATAGTTGCAGGTGCATTTGGACATAGAGGCTTAAAAGAATTAATGTTTGGGGGAACAACTAAATATATGTTAAAAAATAGTGATATTCCAATATTTATGGCACATTAATAAAGAAGGTTTTAATTCCTTCTTTATAAAACTTTTTTTAAATCTTCAATAATAGACAAATCATAACTATCATCTTTTTTTGCACTATTTTTCAATATTTCTATTGCTTCTTCTTTATTATATGCATTTCTATAAGTTTTATTAGAAGTTAAAGCAGAAAAACTAACAATTACTTCTAGCAGTCTATCTTTTAAACTTAAATCTTTACCTTTTAAACCAAATGGATAACCTTTTCCATTTGGTTTTTCTTGCACTTTAGATGCCCAAGAAGCTATCTCTGAAAAGCCCATAATATTTGATAATACTTTTTTTGTATAGTATGGATAAGATTTTATCTCTTCATATTCCCAAACTTCCAACTTGGCTTTTTTCTTAATAATTGAAGAAGGCACACATAGTTTTCCAATATTACATAAAGATGCAGCAATAAGTAGTGTAAATTTATCTTTATATTCAAAATTATAAAAATCAAGCATTTTTTCCAAATTAATGAGCAATTTGGAATCTATATTATCTATCAAATAAAAAGAAGAAGTGATTTTAAATAACTCTTCATACGTTAAAATAGTTGTAAAATCATGTAAATTAGTAAAGATAAAAAATAATATTTCATTTTCATTTTGTAAATCAAGCCAAAAACTAGTTTTTTGAGATATTTTAAAAAATATTTCTGCTAACTCTTCAGAAAAAAGTTCATTTTTACTATTCTCAATGAAATTTAAAACATTATTTCTATCTTGAACTTTAATAGTTGAAAGATTAAATCTATTTTCAATAGCAATAGCAATAGATAAAATTTGTGAAAATAGTGGTATTTCTTGAGCTTTTAATCCAAAAAAACCACTTCCGTCATAATATTCATTTTGATATTTTAAAATATCTTCTTTTTTTTCATCTAAAAAAGGCAATTTTATTGCAATTTTATTAGAAGATTCACAATACTCTTTTGATACATGTGAAATATTAAGTAAACCTATTGAATGAACCAAAGAAAAAGAACATAAATCACTCATCTCTTCAGGAGTGAACTCTAATTCTTTTGCTATATTTAAAGCAATATATGCAATTCTTTTTGAATAGTTTAAACTATTTGAGTACTTATCTTTTCTCAAATAATCTAAACTAAAAGATACTGCCAATAAAAAATTATTAAGATTAAAACTAATTTCTCTTTTTTTATCCATTATTCTTCTTCAAGAAGTTTTGTAATAGCTTCCAGAGAAGTATCCGTCATATCTAAGTCTAAATGCACTCCTTTTTTTACTTCTACAAGTTTCGCATCAAGACCTTTTTTTATAGCTAGTTTATAAAAATTTTTTGTAATTTCAGGAGGTGAGATCTTATCATTTTCTCCATAAATCAATATAAACTTAGTTTTTTTACTAACTTTATTGATAACATCAACCATCGAAATCAACCCAGGAGATTTATCTTCTTCATGAATATCATATCTTCCACCAACTAAAACAGCATTATTTATCAATTTTGGTTCAATACCTGTAAGAGTTGCTCCCATCATTGCTCCAGCACTGTGACCAATGTAGGTTATTGTTTTGGCTTCAAATCTATCTTTTAATTCACTTATTAACTCACCCAAAAACTTTATATATTCTTCTTTTGCAGCTAAATTTTTAACACCTTCATGGGCTAATGCTGTAAAATTATTTGTAGAAGATTCTGAATACCCAGGAAGAGCAACAGCAACTGTTGTAATATCTGTATTTAAAGTAAGAGTTTCAGCAAAAGTAGAATATCTACCTAATGTATTTGTACCATCTGGCCAAGTACCATGAACAATTATATTTAAATAACCACCTCTATCACCATTACTTTTAAAATATTGAATACACTCTCCACCTGCAAATATATAATTATCACCTTTTTCTAAGCACTCTTCATGACTTACTTTTTGTCCATATAAATTTAAAGTTAAAAAAATCAAACTTATAAATATAAAAACTTTATTCTTCATTTTTCTATCCCCCTTTTATTTTATTAGTATGCTAGAACTCCAACATATCCAGCAATTTTTCTTTCAATCAACTCTACTATTCCAGCTTGAACATAACTTACATCATCAATAAAATCATCTTCTTTCCAATGCATACTTTCCATAGTATTTTTACAACCTATAAACTCTACATCATATTCCATCAATGATGATATTCTTATCAATGTTTTTTTATCATAATCCTTTTTTAATGCCCTCATTCCATTTCCATATACAACTACTGCTATTTTTACAGTATCACTTGGATACTCTTTTAAAATATTATAAATTCCATTTAAATTATTATTAACAACAACCAAATCAGAATTATATATTTGAAATACTACTTTTCTAGGCTTATCAAAAGTAGGTTGAGGATCGCTAAAAGTTGAATTTGCATAAGAAAAAACAGTTAATAAAACTACTAAAATAATTTTTTTCATATTACTCCTTTATATATACATCAAAGTCTATTTTAATTGTACCATTTTTTAATATTTTACAATACAATCCTCTACAATCTTTTACAATTTTGGGTAATCGTTTGTGGAAAATACTCAAATGATCACACATCGTACATTTTTGCATTATTTGGATTTGACACTCCCCTATTTGCAAAACTGTTCCTATGGGTAAAATATGTGGATTAAAATCAAAAATGATATTTTCGCCTAAACTACCAAACTTTAAATTAACACCATTTTGAAATGATATTTCATAACTATTTAATCCCAAAATCATAACGGTTTTATCCAAATCTTTTTGTGCAAACTTATCATTTTCAATACCAAAATCTTTTATAAGATTTAAACTTTCCACTTTCGGTCTTGGAGTACTACTTTTTGATTCTTTTGTTGCACTAAAAGTACCAATTACTTTCCCTATTTTCTTCATTTTTTAATATTCTCATTTAAAATAAATATAAAATCTTTTTTTGTCCAAGCACCTAAATATCTATTTAGTATTTTTTTATTCTTTGAGATAAAATAAAAAGTAGGAGTCATTCCTTGAAAATTTTTATCTAATCCAAAAGGTAAAGAAGCATGGTCAATATTAACTTCTAAAAATATGAAATTATTATCTATTATATTTTTAACTTCTACTGTTGGAAAAACTTTTTCTTTCATTATTTCACAATATGGGCAATCATCCCTTGAAATAAATACAAGTATTTTTTTATCCGATTTTTTTACTTCTTTTAAAATCTTATTTTCATCATAATTATTTTTGGATATATTTTCTGCTAATAAATTTGAAGTGAATAAAAAAATAAAAAATATCAAAAGTCTAAGTATCATTGGAACTTCCTAATTTCTTAATTTAAAATAGAGTTCAATAACTCTATTTTAAATTGAGAAAAGTACAGTTTAACTGTACTTTTTCAATTTTTATGAAACAATTCCAGGATTGCCTTTTATTCCTATGATATCGGGAGTATCAATTTTTAAGTTTTTCACATGTTTTACACTATTTAAATATGTTTCAACTGTTTCCCATACTGGCTCACCTGGTGATTTAGCACCAACAGTTGACCAACCAGCAACTTGGTACTCTTTACCTGCTTGAAGTTTTTCACCATTTCTTGTAAGTGTAATATCTGAAATTCTATTACCCATTTGGGCTGTAGGATTGATTTTATAAGAGATTCCACCTGTTCTTACCATATCACCACCTTGTTGATAGAATGGATCTGGATTAAACAAGTTATCAGCAACATCTTCTAAAATAGCTTTAATATCTTTTCCTGTGATTCCTCTTCTATAAGTTTCAGGATAAGTCATAGCAGTTTGAGTAGCTAAATCATCAAAAGTAATTGCTTGACCAGGCATAACAGATGTTCCCCATCTAAATCCAGGAGATAGTGCTATCTCAGCATCTTTTACATCAACTAATGCATCACAAATAATTTGATCCCAAGAACCATTAAAATTTCCTCTTCTAAATAGAGTTTCATCAGTAGTTGCAATTTCTCTAGTTAACTCTTTTTTAAATGGAGCTCTTACATCTTCGATATATTTTTTCATCTGTTTATCTTCTGGAATCAAATCAGAAAAAATAGGTAATAAAGTAAATTTGAAATCTTTAATTTTACCATTTTGAATATCTAAATCTAAAACATTTAAGAACTTACCATTACTTCCTGCGTTACAAACATAAGTTGTACCTTCTTTATTTTTAACAGGAACAGCTTCAGGAACACCATCATGAGTATGTCCACCCATAATAAAGTCAATCCCTGTACAAACTTGTGCCATTTTTCTGTCTGTATCATAACCATTATGAGATAATACAATTACTGCATCTGGTTTTTCGCTCTCTTTTATTTCATTAACTAACTCTTGCATTCCATCTTTATTAATAGAAAAAGTCCAATCAGGAATAAATCTTTGAGGATTTGCAATCGTTGTATAAGGAAAAGCTTGTCCAATAATAGCAACTCTTGAACCATTAATCTCTTTGATTGTATATGGTTTAAAAGCATAACCTTTATCTTCATCATAAGCTTCTGCCGTACCATTAAATAAAGCATCTTCTTTTACTTTTACATTTTGAGCAAGGAACTCTGCATTTAGAAGTTTTACATTTTCTAATACTTCTTTAGCAGTATAAGTAAACTCCCAATGCCCAACAGCAATATCAACACCAAGTAAATTCATAGCACCAACCATATCTTTACCTCTTGTTTGTAAAGCTGTCCATGAACCTTGCCAAGTATCGCCACCATCTAATAAAAGAGTTTTATCAGCCCCAAAACTATTTTTCAAAAAGTCAACAACAGTTTTTATTTGAGCAAAACCACCTGTTCTTCCCATAGCTTTCGCATGTTTTTCAAAATTAACACATGTGTAAGCATATTCTAATCTTGGATTATCTTTTATTCCATAGTAATCTAAAAATTTTTCACCTACTATATGTGGTGGTTTACCTAAATTATCAAAAAAACCAAGATTTACACTTGGTTCTCTAAAATATACAGGTACTAATTGTGCATGACAATCTGTCAAATGAAGAAGTCTAGTATTCCCAAATGGTTTTAACTTATAATAATCTTCTAACTTATTTGTATTTGTCATTCTTGTGTGAGAATTAGCAAATACAGGAGCAGCACCTAATACTGCCATCATATAAACAAATTCTCTTCTACTTAGCTTACTCATATACCCCACCCTTTATATATTTATTTACCATCACCAATTACAGTGAATCCTAAAGAAGTCCATGCTTGCATTCCACCTCTATAGTATTTGATTTTTGAAGCTGGATAGCCCATTTTCAATAATGAATATTTTGCATTATTTACCATTGCAGGAGTTTGTCCACACCAATATCCATTACAATATAAAGCCAAAGTTTTTGCATTTGAAAAATCAAGTGTCCCATTATCTTTTTGAACAACTCCCATTTCATCTTCCATCATCTCAATTGCACTTTCTTTTTCATTAAAATTTGTATATGGAACATTTACAGCTCCTGGTATTCTTAATCTTACAAACCATCCTGGAGTTCTTGTATCAATAATTGCAATACTTTTATCAGTTTGTGCTTTTTTCATATAATCAATAAGTTCTAACTCTCCCAAAGTCTCTACCCCTTCTGATAAAATCATCGGTTGAGGCACTCCATTATCTGTTCTATTATAAAGTGATGTAATTTTATTTCCAACAGTTTGATTTCTCATTAGAGTAAATTTTTCACCATTTAAATTCATCTCAATAGATTTTACACCCTTTGAAATAGGCACAACACTTTCTGCAAATACCGAACTTATACACATAGTTGAAACTAGTGTAGCAATAGTTATTTTTTTTAAAATTGTCATACTACATTCCTTTGTTATTAATTAAATGAGAATACTAAAAAAAGTCAAGAAAAACTTGACTTAATTTATTTGAGAATTAATATTTAAGTCCATCACCTGGAACAGCTTTTCTCCAAGTTGATTTAGCTTCAACTGATTCCATTAAAGGAACGATTGCAAATCTACAAGCTCTCTCTGCTGCAAAATTTGTATCTAATACAGTTTTAGAAACTTTTCCTTTAAAATCTTTAGGATTAACTTCTTTTGCACCTGTTTTAATTGCTTCTTCTACTGAAGTAATTAAAGCACTATTATTAACATCTAATCTTCTAAATTCTAAGCCATTTGCTTGTGCAATAGGATTATAAGTAGCAGCTGTTTTAATAACACTCTCAATTCCACTTTTTTCAACACTACAAACACTATTTAAGTCTATTTTTGTAGCTGTTGCAATACTTGGTTCAGATGTACAACCACCTAATATTGCAGCAATACTTGCCATTACAATTAATGTTGTTAATTTTTTCATAGTAAATACCTCCTACTTTCTTATATCTGGACCATCTAATTTCATACCATTTGACATGTATGACATAAAGAATAGCAACTCTTTCATATCTTTACTTGTATCTCCTGGTGGAACTTGCCCTTGATCTTTAATACATCCAGACATTCTTCGCTCTAAAGTTCCTACGCCTTTCCATTTTAATCTATAAACTGGGAAATGAGTAACTTGTCCTAAAAATGGAGATAACTTTTCATTTCTAACTCTTTTACCTGATCCAGTCACATGACATTCAGCACAATTAAGTTTTAAGTAACCTCTTTGTGTATAATAATATTCTTTACCTCTTTCATATGCATCAGCTGCAGCTTGGCTATCAATTTTTACATCAATAATTTTATCTTCATCTTGAGCCGATTTTGCCATATAAGCCTGAAGTTTAGCCATATCACCTTTTTTTGTATTCCATGCTTTTTCACCATTTGAAGTTAGACATTCATTAACAGCTTGTGTTAGTGTAACAACTTGATTTCTTGCATCATCAAAATATGGATATTTAGATAAAGCATCAGGAGTTCCAAAACATGTTGAAAATGATTTACCATTTGCAAATGCCTTATTCCACAATACTTCACCTGCATCTATATCATAATCATAAGGTGGCATTTCTCTTAAGTCTTCATATTGAGCTTTTCCATCGATATTATAAGAGTAATTTCCTTTTGCAAAATCTTGAAACTTCAAATTTTTTGCAATTCCATGTTCCAGCTCATCATCAGTTGCATAAGGAAAGAATTCTGCTCTATTTTGTAATGGATCTTTAAATTTAGTTTCAAAATATTTAACTAATTCTATTCTATCTTTCTCAGCTTGTGCAGAAAAACTTGTTGCACTTAAAGTACTTTGAAATGTACCAACAGTTAAAGCAACTAAAGCTGTAGTTTTTGCAATTTTTAATAACATTTATATCTCCTTGTCATTTTTGATAACTACTCAGAAGAGTAGTTATTATTTAATCTCAACTGTATCAGTTTGTGTTTTACCTTTTAAATCAATCCATGTAAAAGTCAAATCATCCCCTGCTTTACCTTTAAACATAAATTTAACATATGGATTTTTAGATAAAAATTGACTTGTTGATACTTCATATACAACTTTTCCATTTGAAGTTGCTGTAATATTAGTAATAAAATTCACCTCTTTTTTAGCATTTTTTGCTTCTATATAACTTAACATTTCATGTTTAGCCATAGCTTTTACAGTAACTATACCGTTTTTCTCTTTTGCTTTTATTCTAGTTTTAGCCATTTTAATTCCTTTGAATCTTTTTATATTTTTTTATTTATTATTTGTGTAGTTGGAATAAAATCACCCACCACATCCACCAATAGTTACTTTAACTTCTTTAGAAGCAGAATATAATTTTCCACCAGATTCTACAACAGCTTTAACAGTTCCTGTTTTAGCTAATTTTATTCTAATTGAATAGTCAATAATACCACCTTCTGGTACAGTAAATACAGCAACTGTTGTTTCAGGATTTGCATCTTGAAATATTGCAACTTTTGAACCAGCTAGTTTTGAAGAAACTGTTACAGGAATTACCGCCCCATTTTCTGCAATATCAGGAGCTTTAAGTTTAACTTTTCCTTCAGTAGTTGAACTTGTTCCAAAAACTTCTTTAATCCCCTCATCTAATTTAACAGCAGTCCATGCTTTAGGTAGCGTTTTTCTAAAATCAACTGCACTTAATGTACTTGGTGCTAGAGAAGCTACAGCAACGGCACCAAATCCTAAACTTAAAAAATCTCTTCTATTCATGTTATTTCCTTTTAAATACTAATTAATTGTTTTTAAATAAGCAACTACTGCTTTTATTTGAGTATCACTTAACCACCCAGCTTTTCCAAATGCTGGCATTGATGTATTTGTTAATCCCCTTGCACTATAAATGTCAAATACTGTATCGTAAAGTGTTTTATCATCCCAATAAGATAATCCAGTCAATTTCGGCCCCATACTCCCTGGTCCATCAATATTTTTACCATTAACAGCATGACAGGCTAAACAATTTCCTAAATTCTTAGTATTAAAGATTTTTTCACCTTGTTCTACTAAATCAGCATTAGCAAGTACACTTGAAGCAAGTATACCAGTAACAGCTGATGCCATTAAAAAATTTCTAATTAATTTCATCTATTCTCCTTTTATTTACTTGAGTTAACCATATAGTCAACAACTGCTTTAAACTTTTCATTAGATAAGTCAGTACCACCTTTTGGAGGCATTGCATTTATTCCATTGATAGCATTTTTATAAACAGCTTCCATACCTTTTTTCATAACATTTGTCCAAGCTTCTTTGTCGCCAAGTAATGGAGCACCTATAGCTTCATTACTATGACAAGTACTACAAGAAGTTTCATAAACAGTTTGTGCCACAGATTTTTCTTTTCCTTTTTCTTCAGGTAAAGACTTTTCTGTAGAGATTGGTGGAACAAAGCCTGTAATATTTTGTTTTATATGAACAGGTTCTGGTTGTATACAGTTTGACATACATCTCTCCCCTTGTGCTAAAGGGGGTCTTTGCTCTTTTAAGTCATGTCTGTCTGGACTAACAGGATAAAAGCCATCCGTATTGTTCATTTTAATACCATTAAAGTTATGTTTACCTAAAATAAATTCATCATCCATTTCTTTTCCACTAACTTTAATATCATTAACTGATAATAAATAAGCAGTGATAGCATAAACTTCATCATTACTTAAACTTTTTGGAGCTGGAAATGGCATAGCCGTTTTTATATACCAAAATAGTGTACTAGCATATGGCCAATAAGAACCAATTGTTTTTCTTGGAGCTTCATTACCCGTTAATCCTAGTTGGTATTTTAAAGTTCCCATTCCACCTTGTAATGGAGGATAACCTTTTCCACCCACACCAAAATCACCATGACAAACAGCACATTGAGAATCATAAAGTTCTTCACCTTGAGAAACTGAACCCTCACCTTCGGGTAAATCTTTATTATCCGGTTTAATATCAACATTCCATGCTTTTACTTCATTTACACTTGGAGTTCTTCCATACTTTGAAAATCCACTTTCATCTTGAGGATTTATATGATATTGAGTATATTTATTATTAACAACTGGATAAATAACTGCACCATCTACATTCTTTTTTAAAGTAGTAGAATCAGAACTTGGAGTATCTAATTCTACACATCCTGTTAAAATTACTGCAGTTGCTACGCTTAATCCTATTAATGTTTTTTTAACTTCTAATGTGAACATTATTAACTACTCCTTTTGATGTAACTTCCCAACCTACAATAGGATTTCTGTGATAAATTCCTTCAACGCCAACTTTTGATACTAATTTATCAATAGAGGGTTGAATATGTCCAGAATCATCAATTGCTCTACTTAATAAAACTTTCGGATTTCCATCCCAAGTTATGATATAAGAAAATCTTGTCCAAGATTTAGGCAATATCAATCCTTTAAAATGAGCTTCCAGCCAATTTTTACCACCATCTAATGAGATATCAACAGTTTTTATTGTCCCTCTTCCTGACCATGCAATACCAGTGATTTCTACTTTATCACCTATCTTTAAATCAGTCCAAGGAACCTCAGGACATGGAGAAGTTATTATTGAATTTACTTCCATTGGCCAGAAAAATTCAATTGCCTTACCACTTGGTTGTAGCATTGTATATTTAGAAGTTTCTTCTTTTGAATGCCATGGTTTACTATCGAACTTAAGTCTTTTTAACCATTTAACATTTAGATTACCTTCCCAACCAGGAACTAATAATCTTACTGGATAGCCTTGTTCTGGTCTTAAAGGTTCACCATTTTGTCCCCAAACAATCATTGCATCATCTAAAACTTTTTCAATAGGAATACTTCTTGCCATCTCAGAGTCATCACTTCCTTCAGCCAACATCCATTGTGCTTCAGGTTTTAAACCTAAATCTTCTAAGATAACAGATAGTCTTACTCCCGTCCATTCGGCACTACTCATCATACCTTTTACAAATTGTAAATTATTAAATTGTGGTCCTCTCCATCCTGTAGATCCATTTGCAGGACACTCAATAAAATAAATTCTTGACTCACTTGGATATCTTTTTAATTGTTCTAAAGTTAAAACTAATGGTTTTTCAAGAAGACCATGGAGCATAAGTCTATATTTACTTGGATCAACTTGTGCAATACCACTATGACTTCTACAAAAAAATAAACCGTTTGGAGTGATTATTCCTTCTTGTTGATGTAATGGTGACATTGAAACTGTTGCATACCTATCACCTGAAGATAATAAATCATGAATTCTTCTAATATTATTATGTTCATATGGTGAAGGAAAACCATAAAGATTTTTATCAAGTCTATCCCCTAATTTTGTTCCCCACTCTACTTGATTAACTATATTCAAATCATCAGCTTTAAGTTTAACTGGAGCTAAAACATTAGCAGCAGTAATTGCACTAGCAGAATATATAGCAGTTTTTTTAAAAAAATTCCTTCTACTTATTTTATCATCTTTTTCAAATGGAATTTTTTCTAAACTGTCAGTCTTAGTTGTCATTCATACTCCTTAATATAATTATCAAGTATAAATAATAATTATCTATAAATAAAATTTATAAATAAAATTACTTAACCTTATACATATCGTAAATAATAATTATATAACTTTTGGTTATATAATACTTATCACATTATTGCTCATTTTTTTTGCTATGTCAATTATTTTTATGGAATTTCATAAAAAAATGTAATATGCTATGCTAATGCTATGTTCGGGCTTAAAAACAACTATTTTTCGACTTATAAAGTTGTTTTTTCTCTTCATTATGTTACTATTTCTTTTCAAAATTTGGAGGGATAAATGAAAAATATAATAAATTATGAAGATTCTTTAAATACATTAAATAATATTTTTTTAGAAGAAAAAATTAAGGAAAAATTATTTTTAACAAACTCATTAGGAAGAATACTAGCAGAAGACATCATTGCAAGTGAAAACTCACCAGCTTTTGTTACATCTGGAATGGATGGCTATGCCATCAAAAGTGAAGATCAAAAATTAAGCACTATCAAAATAACAGATGATAACCCAGCAGGAAGTGTTATTGAATCAAAAGTTGAAAATGGAACTTGCATAAAAACGTTTACTGGCTCTTTGATGCCAGAAGGTGCAGATACTCTTATACCAGTTGAAAATATTGAAGTAATAAATAATTCTATAAGAATCAATCAAAAAGTACCCAGAGGTTTTGCAGTAAGAGATATTGGTGAAAATTATAAAGAAAATGAAGTTTTATTAAAAAAAGGTACTCAAATAGGTTTTGCAGAGATTGGAGTAATAGCTTCACTTAATATATCACAAGTAAGTGTTTATTCTCAAGTGGTAGTAAGTATTGCAAGTACAGGAAGTGAAATACTAGATATTGGAGAAGTTCAAACAAATATA
This sequence comes from Arcobacter siniprincipis (SeqCode), assembly GCF_048571125.1. Classification (NCBI taxonomy): domain Bacteria; kingdom Pseudomonadati; phylum Campylobacterota; class Epsilonproteobacteria; order Campylobacterales; family Arcobacteraceae; genus Arcobacter; species Arcobacter siniprincipis (SeqCode). The sequence goes on from NZ_CP182343.1 coordinate 1,898,464, forward strand.
TCACAAATAAGAAGTTCAAATCATCTTACCGTTGAAGCCTTAGCTAAAAGAGCTGGTGCAAAAACTATTCAAATGGGAACAATTAAAGATGATATGGATTCAATTACTCAAATGATGAAAACAGCTTTAAATAATTCTGATATAGTTGTTACCACGGGTGGTGTATCAAAAGGTGATTATGACTTTGTACAAGATGTTGTAAAAGAAAAACTTGGAGCTGAAGTTTTATTCCATGGTGTAACTATTAAACCAGGAGGTCCAATATTAATAGCTAAAAAAGACAATAAGCTAATTATCTCTCTTCCTGGATTTGCATATAGTTCAACTGTATGTGCTATTTTATATCTACTTCCTATGATTTATAAATATGAAGGTTCTAAAAAAGAACTTCCTATAGTAAAAGCCAGAATAAATCAAGACTTTCCTGTAAAAATAAAAAAGACTGTGTTTACAGCTTGTAATGTAAAATATGAAAATGGTGAATATCATATTGATTTTGAGGGAAAAAAACAAGGAACTAGTGCTATATTAACAAATCTTTTAGGTAGTCCTGCTTTACTTATACAAGCAAAAGATAGTGAGGATATAAAAGCTGGTGATTTGGTTGATATATTATTATTAAATGAGTTGAACTAATGTTTGAGCACTTAATAATTATACTAATGGGAATAGTATTTTTAATAATACTTCCTATCATGTCAACAATTAAATACTGGAACCACAAGCCATATATGAAGTATGCACTCTCTTTAATATGGATATCATATATTGTTATATCTTATGAAGTTTTTTTTCCAAGAGAAAGTTATTATATTAATAATCTAAATAAATTCTCAAATATAACATTTAGTAAAGAGATAAAAGTAATCAAAAAATACACTTCTTTTTTAAATATAGAAGGTGAATATTCTTCTTGTGCAATATTTGAAATACCAAATAATGATAAAGCACTTTTAAATAATCTAATAGAAGATAAAGTAACTACTTTACCAAATATGAACAATAAATGCTCTAACATTATAAATAAAGAGTTTAAGAATAATAATCTAGTAACTTTTAAATCAATTGATGAAAAAAATTATAGACAATGGGGTTTTTTGAAAAACTCTAATAAAGCCTTTGTTTATTACAAATCATTTGGGATGACTAAAAAATAACTCTACTCCAACTCTATCAATGCTTCTATTAAAGAAGCATTGATAATCGAACAAATAAATTTAACTGTACCACTCCAACCTATATATTCAACCAAATCATCCACTTTTTCATATTTTTCTTCAACACTTGGGTCAGAATTTATTAATTTAAGTATCAAATTGAAAATATCATTATCATTTATTTTACAAAGTTCTAAAATATTTGTTTGAACTTCTAAATTCCCATATGCATTATTCTCTTCTTCTTTTGTAAAGTTTTCAACCAGATTTCCAAAAATTTGTAAAGTTCTTCTTAAGGCACTTTTTATTAATTCCATTTTATAACACAAATCAACTTTTGAGGAATAAGACATTTGAGGTAGTTCAGCTTTTGCTGATACTTGTGCTAATTTAACTTTGAGCAATTTATCCAAGGTATCTTCCAAAATATCCACAGATACAATCATAACCTCTCTATCGTTCTTATTTGCTATTTTTTTTGTATATATTTTCATATTTTGTGCAAATCTTCTATTTACATCTAAGCCCTTGTCATATATCATATTATTTTACTATGAGCAACATGTTGCTCCTTTTTTAGGAAACTTGATTCTATATAAATGATAAACTATTAATATTAACATAAATAAAGAAGCTAAAGATTTCAAAAGGCTTGTCTCATCCACATCATTAGAAATAGATAGTAATTCTAAGTGTTCAAAATAAAAATCAAAAGCAAATCCAAAAACTAATGATAATATTGCAATAACACTTACATAAATTATCAATGATCTTCTACCTAACATTTTATAAACTATACTCATAGTAACAGCACTAGTAGCAGGCCCTGCTGTTAAAAATATAAATACAGCTCCTGCACTCATTCCTTGAAGCATAAGTGCAGCTGCAATTGGTAAAGATGCTGTTGCACAAGTATATAAAGGAATAGCAAAAAGTAAAATCACAAAATAAGTCAATATTTGATTGTCAAACAGAAGTTTTGCATACTCTTGAGGAATAAATGTTGTAAAAAGAGCCCCTAAAATCAATCCAATCAATAAGGATTTTGCCATATCAGAAAAAAGAGTTCCATATCCATAAGAGAAGGCTTTTTTCACAGAAAAACCTTCCTTAGTCTTTGATGAACTAGAACAACAACTAGAACCACTACAACAAGAACTTTCACTCTCCTTCATTTCTTGTGCTTTAAAAGTAGGATTAACTGCAAAACTTGAGTTTGGAGTAAAAGCTTGAAATTTTGGTTTCTCAATAACCGCTTCCTCTTTTTTCTCAAAAAAGTTTTGTATAAGTCCTACAATTATGGCGATAACTACAGAAGAGACAACTCTAAAAATAGTAAATACAATACCAAAAAAAGAAAAAGTAGCTAATATAGAATCAACACCAGTTATTGGAGTTGAGATTAAGAAACTCTGAATTGAGCCCTTACTTGCACCCTCTTTTTTTAATCCTTGTGCCAAAGGAATAACAGAACAAGAACAAACAGGTAATGGTATTCCAAAAATTGTTGCTTTTATAACTGACATAGTTGAGTTTTTACCCAAATGAGAAGATATAAAATCATCAGGGATTAATTGTTTTAAAATCCCTGCTATAAAAAGTCCAACTATTACATAGATACTCATTGCATCTAATAGTTTTAAAAAATTTGTTGTAAATTCTAATATTAAGTCCATTTATTCACCTAACAGTTTACTTTCATCAATAGTTTTCTTAGCTTTTACACCCAGCTCCTCAAACTCTTGAGCCCTTCTTAGAAGATTTCCTCTTCCAACACTTAACTTATTGATAGCTTCATCATAAGATTTTTTACTTCTATCGATATGTATACCTATATTTTCTATATCTTTTACAAAAGAGGCAAATTTATCATATAAATCAGCTGCTTTTTTTGAGATAATTAAAGCATTTTCATTTTGATGCTCATATCTCCAAATATTCTCTATTGTTCGTAAAGTCACAAACAAAGTTGAAGGAGAAACAAGCATAATATTACTTTCAAATGCTACTTTAAAAAGATTGCTATCTTTAGAAGCTGCTAACATAAAAGCCCCCTCAATAGGAATAAAAAGCAAAACAAAGTCTAAAGTTTTCAAATCACTTATTTCATCATAGTTTTTAGAACTTAGTCCTTTTATATGAGCATAAATAGATTTTGTTAAATCTTTTGCATATTTCTCTTTTTCTATTTCCTCTTCACTTTCTACATAATTTGTATATGCAAGAAGTGAGACCTTTGAGTCAATTATTACATCTTTATCCTGAGGAAGATGCACTATTACATCTGGTCTTAGCCTTTTTCCCTCAACATTTGTAAAACTTCCTTGTGTTGAGTACTCTACTCCTTCTCTAAGCCCTGTTTGTTCTAAAATCTTGGATAAAATCATCTCACCCCAATCACCTTGGGTTTTATTTTCACCTTTTAATGCTTTGGTTAGATTAACTGCATCTTGGGATATCTGATTATTTAAATCTTTTAGATTTTTAATCTCTGTTAATAATGTAACTCTTTGTTGTGTTTCATCATTATAAATATCATTTACCCTCTTCCCAAAACTATTCAGTTGTTCTTTAAAGGGATTTAATACTTGATTTAGATTTAGTGATGACTTCTTTGAATTCTCTTCAAAAAGCTTATTTGCCAAAGATTCAAACTCTAATTTCATTTGTTTTTTAGAATCTTCCAAAAGCTGAAGTTTTTCATCATAAGACTCTACTCTTATTTTAAACTCACTATTCATAGCCTTTTTAGACTCTTCATATCTAATCTTTTCGAACTCTAATCTTTGAAGTATCTCTTTTTGCATAGACTCTTTTTCATAAACTAAAGTTGATAATCTTTTCTCATAAACTAATCGCACTACAATGTATGTGATTAGTATTGATATAAAAACTACAGTCAAAAAGATTAGAATTTCATTAGACATTTAAATTAAATTCATCTTTCAAAGCACTATTGGATTCTGAATGTACATCATAACCCAACTCTTTAAATCTCTCTACCAATGGTGGATGAGAATAATAAAAGAAGATATATAAAGGATGAGATAAAGGAAATGACTTATTCTCATTTGCAAGTTTTAATAAAGCACTTACTAAGTCCTCTTTTGTTTGAAGATTTGAACCAAACTCATCAGCTGCATATTCATTATGTCTAGAAATCAAAGACATCAAAGGCATAAGGAAAAACGAAAGTATAGGTGAAAACATCAAAAATACTGTAATAATCGCATATGGTTCATTTGAAATATTAAGCCCTAAAAAGATTTCATCTCCAAGATTTCCAAATATTGCAAAAAATATAAACATAATAAAGCCCATAATTCCAATATTTTTCAAAATATCACCATTTTTAAAGTGTCCTAATTCGTGACCTAAAACTGCCAATAATTCATTATGAGAAAGTTTTTCAATCAAGGTATCAAATAAAACTACCCTTTTAGTACTTCCCAAACCTCCAAAATAAGCATTTAGTCGATTGTCTCTTTTACTTGCATCAACTGAAAATACACCAGAACTTTTAAATCCTACTTCATTTAGAAGGTTATTGATTTTTTCTTCTAGTTCTTTATCTTTCAAAGGTTCAAATTTATCAAACATCTTATCTCTAATCACTGGATAAAGCATATTTATTAAAATAATTACTGCAAAAATAAAAATAAAACCCCAAATCCACCACATAGGAAAAGATTGGATTATAAAAGAAATCGCAGCAATAACAATAGATCCAAAAACTAAAAATAAAACACCTGTTTTAAGCGTATCCATAATATATAATTTTGCTGTCATATTAGAAAAACCATATTTTTTATTTAATTTAAACGTTGAATATAAGTCAAATGGCAAGCCTAAAATCCAATTTATGATAATAAACGCATCCACAAAAATAATAGCTTTTAACCAAAGTTCTTGAGTGGTAATGATTGAATCTAAAAATCCTAATCCAAACTTTATCCACAAAAAGAAGATGACAAAGTCATATAAAGTAGAAAGAATTGCAACTCTTTCTTTTTCAATAGTATAGTTTGCTGCTGTTTTATATTTATCATCTGAAAGTATTACAGGTTTCAGATTCTTTGCATTTTGTACAAATCCAACTTGCATAAATGAAGTATAAATATTAAATAAAAAATAAAAACAATAAGCAATAACAAAAGTTCCTAACACAAAATATCCTTTTATAATTTTAGATATTTTATCTACTTGTAACTTGCATAGTAGTAAAAAAAATATAGTAGTTAATAATTTTTTTCCAAGCTATTAAATATCTCATTTATTTGATTTATATCTTTGTGTTCATCAGTCATATAAATAATTTCAAAATTGTCTCCAAAAGACTCTTTTGTCCAATTTGCACTTCCGAAAACTGCTGTACTTTTATCAAACAATGCCAGCTTTAAATGATTCTTTTTCTCTAATACTTTGTATTTAATACCACTATTTTTCACTAAATTATTGATTTTATCACTTTTCTTAAATTTAGATTTATCTAAGTACAAGTTTATAACAACTCCTCTTTTTGAAGCTTTATTTAAGCTATTTATAAGCTTTTTATACGACAAATTATACATAGAAATATCTATCGAACTCTTAGAATTATCTATTAATGAGATAATTTTTTCACTTGATATTTTTGCATCTTTAGGCAAAAAATAAATTTTACTACTAGCAAAACTAGAAGAAAAAAGAAGAAATAAAACTAAAAATATCTTACTCATTTTTAAATACCTCATACATTTCATTTGGAATTTTTGATGGCTTTTTATTTTTTAAATATACAACTTTTACATTCATTTCAAATATGATTTTTTCATCTCTTATTATCTCTTGATGTAAAACTAATGATGCAGATTTTTGTTCAATAAGTTTAGTTTTAACAAAAAGCTCATCTCCAAAAACTGCTGAACTTATGTAATTAGCTTCAAGTGATTTTACAACAAAATATTCCGTTTCCTGATGAGGAGTCAAACCCTTTTTAAAAAACAACTCACTTCTAGCTCTTTCACAAAAGCTTAAATAATTTGAGTGATAAACAACCCCACCACAATCCGTATCTTCATAATAAACTCGTATTTTCAATTTTACTTCCTTATTTTATTTTCATGCTCTATTTACTTTTTCTCATCTTTTTCATGAAGTTCTTTGATTGTTTCATAATCATTTTTTCTAAAGTAAGTTAAGATATCAATTACATCTTCTCTTGTTCTTCCAAGACCTAGTAAAGTTTCTGCCCCTAGTCTTAGAGCTCCTTCAGAAGATACTGGCATTGCCCAAGATACTCCATGTTTGACTAATAAGTCTCTTGTTTTCATACTTTTTGTTCTTGAAAGTATACGTAAATATGGATATTCATTTCTAATATGCGAAATAATTTTTACTGTTGTATGGTGATTTTCGATTGTAAGAATAACTGCTTTTGCATTTTCTAAGCCTATCCTTGTAATAAAGTCTAAATCACTCAACTCCCCATAATATACAGCTCTTCCCTCTTTTTCACCTATTTCGACTCTTTTTGCATCTATATCAAAAGCCACAAAAGGTATATTTGCATAATCAAGCATAGTAGCAGTTAATCTTCCAACTTCTCCATATCCTGCGATAATCACACCTTCCCACTCTGTTTTAGGCACATATGCTGATTTTATTTTTATAGGAGATGTATCAAATTTAAGTGCAAGTTTTTCACTTAAATTTACAAGAAGAGGAGTTAAAAGCATACTAATAGAGATAATTGTAATACTTGCTACAAAAAGTTCATCACTTATTCCCCCAACTGCTTTCATTGCACCAAATACTACAAAGCCAAACTCTCCACTTTGTGCTAAGAGAAAGGATACTGATATCGCAGTTGATTTTTTATATCCCATAAAAACCATAAAAGCAAAAAGTGCTACAATCTTTATTGACATAATAACAACTAAATGTTGTAGTAAAATTAAAGGTTTATCAACCATAGCTTCTAAATCTATAGACATACCAACAGCAACAAAAAACATAGCCATAAGTAACCCTTTATAAGGCTCCACATATGCTCTAATTTGATAATGATATTTAGAATTTGATAAAATCATACCCATAATAAATGCCCCAAGTGACATAGAAAGACCAGAATGTTCCATAGCCCAAGCTGCAAATACTACAGCTGTTATCACAAAAAAGAAAAAAGCATCTTTATTTTGATGTTTTGCCAAATAATCTAATAATTTTGGTACAACATATTTACCAAATAAAGTTAAAGCAACAATTGAACCAATCGCAATCAATACTTCTATCCAAATTGACTCACTTGATGATACTTGATTAACTGCTACAATAGGAACTAAGGCTAAAAGAGGAACCACTGCTAAATCTTGCATCAGTAAGATAGAAAAACTAGTTTGCCCTTCTGGAGTGTGAGTTATCCCTTTGTCTTGTAATATTTGCATTACAAAAGCTGTTGAGGAAAGAGCAAATGTAGGAGCAATAAGTAAAGCTATTTGCCAAGACTTTGCGTAAAAAATAGAATATAAGAATATAAAAAAAGCTGAAAATAATATTTGTGCACTTCCTAATCCAAAAACCTCTTTTCTCATACTCCAAAGTTTTTTAGGTTGCATTTCTAAACCAATGACAAAAAGTAAAAGCACTACACCAAATTCTGCGATATTACGAACAGATCCTACTTCTTTTGTCAAAATTGGTCCAGGAGAAAATGGTCCAACAATTATACCAGCTATTAATAGACCTAAAATACTACCAAGCCCTAGTCTTTTGGATAGAGTTACTAAAATTGCAACTATAGTAAAAAGATATAGAAGAGAGCTTAATAAATGACCATTTGACATTAATTTCCTTATTAAAATTTTTATTTTTTTTCTTATTTAATATTTAGGTATTGTATTATAAATAAAGTTTCTTCAACTTTAAAATATATTCTTATTATATACATATATTTTAGTCATGATATAATAAGAATATAATTTTTTATAGGAGATTTTATGGAAGACTTTAGTTATTGCAATCCTACTCAAGTTGAGTTTGGCAAAGATAAAGAAAAAAATATTGGTGAATATATTATTTCAAATAATGTTAAAAAAGTATTAATATGTTATGGAAGTGAACGAATAAAAAAAGATGGTTTATTTGACCTAGTAGTAATTAGTTTAAAAGAAAATGGTATTGAGTATATTGATTTTAGAGGAATTATTAGTAACCCAACTTTATCAAAAGTAAAAGAAGGAATAAAAATTACTAAAGATAATTCTATTGATGGTATTTTGGCTATTGGGGGAGGTTCTGTTCTTGATAGTGCTAAAGCCATCGCAGCAGGAGCTTTTTATGATGGAGATGTTTGGGATTTTTTTATAAAAAAAGAAGTTATTAAAAAGGCTTTACCTGTATTTGATATTATGACATTAGCAGCAACGGGTAGTGAAATGAACTGTTTTGCTGTGATTACAAATGAAGAGACAAAAGAAAAGTATTCAATTTTTTCTTCACATGTTTACCCAAAAGTATCAGTTATAAATCCATTACTTATGCAATCAATTTCAAAAGAATACTTAGTATATTCAGCAGCTGATATCATAGCTCATAGTATAGAAGGATATTTTACTGCAAGTGCTCAACCAGCTTTTTTAAATAGACAAATAGAATCTATAATTAAAACAGTTATTGATACAACAGAAGTTTTAATAAACAATCCAAAAGATTATGATACAAGAGGGGAATTTGCTTGGGCAGCAACTAATGCATTAAATGGTACTACTTTTTTAGGAACAGCGGGATATACTTTTCCTAATCACATGATTGAGCATACTTTATCTGCACTTCATAATGTGCCTCATGGAGCAGGATTGTCTGTTGTTATGCCAGCATGGATGAAATGGTATTATAAAAGAAATGAAAACCAATTTACTAGATTTGCAAAAGAAATTTTTGGTTTATCAACTGCAATTGAAGGCATCGAAGCCTTAGAAAATTGGTTTAATAAAATTGGAACTCCTACCAAATTAAGTCAACTAAATATTAAAGAATCTGATTTAGAGAAAATCATAGAAAACACTAATAAAAGTGCAGAACATTTTGGCCTTGGCGATATTTATACAAAAGAAGCATTAAATAAAATAATGTCTACTGCATTATAAAAAAGGGGGAAGGGATAATATTCCTTTCCAAAATTTTCACCTAAATACTTTTAATTAAATTGAGTTTATAATTTATTTGAGTCAGAATAGACTATAAGTCTAACTTTATAGTGTTGTCTTTTAAGATTTTATATTTAATGCTATTTTCGTGTAGTACATTAATGATTTTTTTTACTTCATCCATAAGTGAATTAATATCAGTTTTAAAGTAATTACTGATTTGGAAACATTCTTTTGCGTAGCTGTATTTATAAATGTCACAGTCTAAAAATTCTAAGATTTTTTTGTCTAACATGAATAACTCCTTTTTTGATTTTTTACTATTTAATTTTAATACAATAACAAAAAGAAAGCAAATTTTTTAATTAATTTTCAAGATATATTTTGATTTTTATATTTATATTCTGTTAATAATATAGCAAATAAGTAGAAGTTATGTATAAAGTATTATATTTTTTACATAATTTAACCTTTTTTGATTTTATAAAACTTATAATAATCAAAAAGGTTAAATATTATTTTTTAAGTCTAATTGTTTTTACAATTTTCTTCTCTTATAGTATTAAGAGATTCAAATACTATATTAATATTATTTTCTACTGATTCAGTTACTTCGAAAATCTCATCATTAGATGCACCTCTAGCATATAAGTCTACTGTTTTTTGTACAAGTTCATGAACATGTTTATGCGCTTCTTTTAAATTAGCCCAATCTTTCGTCTGATTAAAAGAGGTATCTTCATGTTCATCAATCCATTTTCCAAGATTACATTCATGATGGGTTTTAACTTTAAAATCATTACCTTTTCTACACTCTGAAAAATTAATATTTTTAAATACCAAATGGTCAGATTTTAATTTATTTACATCAAAAATAAGGTTTTCATCACAAATCCTTTTACTGGCATTTTTGTCAAAACTAGTTCTATTAATAGCATTTTGTAATTGTGAAGCAAGGTCTGATGTCACTTTTGACATCTCATTTATTGATGTTGCTAAAGCTGCATTTTGTTGTGTTGCTTGATCTAAAGAGTTAACAGTATCACTTATTTGACTCATAGCTGATTCTTGCTCTTTTGTTGCAGTTGCTACATCTTCAATAAGTTCTATTGTATAAGTTATGCTCTCATTTAATTGATTATAACCAGTAATCATTTGATTTGAAATATCTTTACTTTGACTTGCTTTTAAAGTTGCATCTTCCACTAAAGTTTTTATCTCTTTTGCTGCTTCTGCACTTCTTGAAGCTAAGTTTCTAACCTCTTGAGCAACTACTGCAAAGCCTTTTCCTGCTTCACCCGCAGTTGCTGCTTCTACTGCTGCATTTAGACTTAAAATATTTGTTTGAAAAGCTATTTGATCAATTATAGAAATTGATTCATTAATCGCACTTACTTTAGAACTTAACTCTTCCATTGCTGCAGCTGTTTTAAAAGCAAGTTGTTTTCCATTCTCATTTGATTCACTTACATTTTTTGTATATTGTGACATTTTAGTTGCTGTTTCACTACTGCTTTGAATAGTTGAAGATATCTCTTGAATAGCAGCTGCTGTTTCTTCTAAAGAAGCTGCTTGTTCATTTGAAGAAGTACTAAGTTTACTTGATGCACTTGATAATTCAAAAGCACTTGATGTTAATTTATTATTTGCATTATCAATTAAACACATTACTTCATTGATTGTTGATTGAGTTACTTTTATTCCATCAAAAATAGAACTAAGAGTTCCTGTTAGTTTTACATCTGGTATTTTTGCATCATAATTAGCATGTGAAAGATTAATCAAAACATCAGAAACCATCAATAAATTAGTTTGAAATACACCAATCATTGAATTCACTTCAGCTACAAGCTTATTAACTGATGTTGAGTGAGCTTTTGTTAATACTCTTTCATTCAATAAACCTCTATTAACTTTTTCGATGATTAAATTAGTTTCATCAATTACTTTAATATCAAGTTTATTACCCCTATCTAAATCGTCTAAGTAGTTATTGAAACTAGTTACAACACTTCCAATTTCATCATTTGATTTAACTTCTATTCTTGTTGTTTCATTTGTAGTATGATTAACTAAACTATCAATAGAATTTTTTAAATTACTTATAGGAGAAAGAACAGTATATCTCAAAGTAAAATAACTTCCTATCATTGATAAAAATAAAGAAATAAACAATAAAATTAAAGCTTGCCAAATAATATCAGAAGCTCCATCTATTGATACATTAACTACATCATGTTTTCTACCAAGTAAAGCTATTCCTAAATCTTTGCCTTTGAAATCCTTTATTTGACTAAAAGTATAAAAATACTTTGAGTCATCATAATAACCATTTTTAAGAAGTTTGTTAAAATCTATATTTTTAGAATCTTTATAAAATTCTTCATTTAAGAATTTTTGAGAAACTATGTAATTACTTATTTTTTGTAATTTCGAAGTATCTGCAACTGCTAATTTTGAGTCCATAAGTAAAATAAAAGCATCACCATTTTTATCAAAAGCTTTTGCAACAGAGTTAATTCCCTGCATAAATTCTAATGAACCAACATGTTCATTATCTTTTGTAAAAATAGGAACAACAGATCTTATGCTTAGACCAGCTTTCCCTACTTCTAAAGTATTTACAACTTTTTTATTTTTATTTACTTCGACAACACTATCTCTAAAAGAAGATAAGTCGTCTCCAAATTTATTTGGAACCCAAGATCTTACAAAAGATTTATTATCTTTTGTATGAATATGTACCTTTATATTTTTAAAAGGTGTTGATTCTTTCATCTTTTTTGATAGACTTGATAAGGCACTTATTGCTAATTCTCGATTATTATCAATAAGTGACTGTTGAATCATAGAATCATTTGCTATTGATATCGCATTTGAAATACCAACTTCTAACTTTCCTTCAATTTTTAAATCAGAGGTTTGTCTCAAATCACTTATGGTCGTATTAAGTACATCATCTTTTATAGAGTTTTTCTTTATATTCAAGATGAAGAAACTAATACTAATCATAATAATAGCTAATCCAATCGTCATAAATAAGAATTTTTTTGAAATTGTCAACTTATTCATTATTATACTTCCTTTAAAAAATTATTTATTTGGATTGTACACTTTTTAATAATAATTATTACTTATAATACTAACTAATAATTTTAATTTTTTTAATTCTTTTTAATTTTTTTTCAATAATAATCTCTTATATTATTATCCCATTGGATATAAAATATCACTTTGAATTGTTTTGATTTCTTCTAAAGTATTATTATCTAAAACAATATCTAATGCTTTTAAGGAATCATCTAATTGTACTAGTTCTCTTGCACCTATAATAGTTGAAGCGACAAAATCATGTTGTTTTGACCAAGCAACTGCAAGTGTTACTGGACTCATACCAAGTTTTTTTGCTAAATCCATATATTTAGCTGTTGCTGCCATAGTTTTATCATTTACAAATCTATTTGCCATTGCTTGTACTCTTTTATTCTTATTTTGAATATATGAAGAGAATCTAGCACCTTCAGGGTAAAATCCTGCATTATACTTACCACTTAGAACTCCACCAGCCATTGGAGAATATGGAAGTAAAGAGATTTGTTCTTTTCTACAAATTGTGCTAAGTTCATCTAAAAATCTTGGATTTAGAAGAGAAAAATTATTTTGAATTGATTCAAATCTAGTTAAATTATTATACTTTGAAGCTTCATTTGCTTTTGTTAAACCATAGGCACTATCATTTGAAGTTCCTATATATCTTACTTTTCCTTCTTTAACTAACTCGTCAAAAGCCTTTAAAGACTCTTCAATAGGTACAATAGTATCTGGCCAATGCATTTGATAAAGATCTATATAATCAGTTTGAAGTCTTTTTAAACTTCCCTCTATTGCTTTTTTAATATGAAAAGAATCAATTGCTGTTAAACCATGTCTTGTAGGTGGGACAAACCAACCAGAAGCTGCTCCTGCAACTTTTGAAGCTAAGATAACAGAATCCCTAGGTTTTGTTTTTAACCATTCCCCTACTATCTCTTCAGTTAATCCACCTAAATCAGCGGTTGGTGGCACAGGATATATTTCTGCTGTATCAAAAAAGTTTATTCCTCTTTCATAAGCTTTATCCATGATTTTAAAAGCTTCTTCTTTATTAGTAGTTGTACCAAAAGTCATAGTTCCTAAACAAATATCAGTTACTCTAAGTCCTGTTTTTCCAATGTATTTATAATTCATAGTAATACCTTTTAAAATTTTAAACTATTATATTACCATTAAAATTACTATTCCATTATGCATATCTCATTTTTAACAATATCTTTGATGGTATTTATCGCTACAATGCCTACAACACAAGTAGTACAAACAATGAAAAAATATGATAAATAATAATAAATAATCTCTTTGTTTATAGAATAAAGTAACAATGTAGAAATTGTCATAGAAGCAAGAGGAAAAGTAAATGCCCACCATGAGATAAAAAACTTTATTTTTAAAAAATTTTTATACATAAAAAAAAGTAATAAAGTAAAAAATAGTCCTAAATTGAATAATACAATAGAAAAGACATCTAAACTACTAGTCAATTTATAATAGGCTAAAAATCCTACACTAGGAGGAGCTATAAGTATAAAAAGTGTTGGCATAAACTTCTGAGTAAATTTGTCATGAAAAATGATTCTATTTAGTATTATAGAAAACATGATTATCCAGAAAAAAATCCCAATAGAGAAAAAATACATTAAAACATTTTCACTAAGAAAATCAATTCCTGCAATAGGAATTACTAAATTTCCAATAATAGGGATAAACCAAGCTGGACTTGAGTGTTTTATATTTAAAGGTGTATTTATCCAAAACTTGAAAGTATAAAATGTAAAAAATAGTTGTAAAACTGTTCCAATAGTAAATAAACTATGTGAAACTTGAATATTAAAAGGTTTAAATAACATAGATACAAGAATAAAAGATATAGAAATAGCTGTAAAAAAGTTTATTCTAGTGGGATGTGAAAATTCTGCTTTAACTTCTTCATCATATTTCATCATTTTTATAAAATATATAATTAATATTATAAAAAAAATTATAATTGTAAAAAATGAAAATATTTCATAAAATATTTTGTTTATTCCTAAAACTTCATTTGCTTTGCTATAAACTAAACTTAGTCCCGATAAACCCATAATAATGGCAAACATTGTTACAGGAAAAGACTTCAATCTGTTTGGAACAAATTTTATAGTTTCATTATCCATTTTTAGCTACCCTTCTTTTTAAGGAATGATTATGGCAAAGAAAAAAGAGATTATAGATTTTCGAAATAAAGATATAACTTATAATATAGAAGGTATAAAATACAAAGTTTTACTTCTAAATAAAGCTAATATGAATGTTGAATTATCTTGTTTTGAAAAAGAAAAACTTACACAAAATAAAACAATCCCTTTCGCTCATCTTCCAAAATCTATTAAGTCCTTAATAAAACCAAATAATAAATAATTATAATATAATTATAAGATAATTACAAGGTTATTACAAATAGTCATTTAATAATAAGAATGATTATTAAAAAAAGTTCAGATAGCTCTAAAATTGTACCTAATGCATCACCATTTAAAAAACCTACATTTTTTCTTATAAATAGCGCAATTAAATATGAAAAAATAAAAGCAAAAAGAGTAAGAGATAAAGTTTTAAATCCCACGAGTATAATATTTGTCAAAGTAAAAACTAAAAGTGCTACAAAAAAAATGTTTGTAGAGAGTGAGTCTTTTAGTTGATTTACAAATGAAGATTTAAATTCAAAGTTTTTAATCACAAACAAAAGCATCAATCTACTTATGACTATAATTGATACGAACTCTAGAAGATAGCCATTTAAAAACAGATATACAATCCCAGCAATTTTTAAAGTAAAAAAAGCAAAAGCATACAAAACTCCCATGGCACCAATAGTTGGTTCTTTGATAACTTCATAGGCATCTTTCCCACTATGTTTTGCATAAATAGCATCTACCACATCTATGATAGCTTCTGTATGAATAAATCCATAAAGAATCATATAAAACACAGCACATATAACAGCTCCAAACCAAGATAAATCAGATAAAAAATGGTATAAAACAAGAGTAATAAAACCAAGTATTAATCCAATTAGAGGAAAAGAAAAAAGCATAAAAGATAAAATCTCTTTTTTTGATAAGTCATCATCTTCTTTAAACTTCACAGGAAGTATTGTAAAATAGCTAAGAGCAAATTTAAAACCTAAGATAAAATTATTCATTTATATTTTCCAATATTTTATTTACATCAAGTCTATTTCTCATATTTGAAATAAAACTATCAATTGTATCTTTTTTATATACTTTAAAATCAAACTCTTTATAATCACTATTTATTGTTTTAAACAGTTTGGTTCTGATATTGTCATTGTCAAATATAGCATGGATAAAAGTACCTTTTATATTATCTGTTTCATATGATATTTCATATTTTTTTGAAACTCCGTGGTGTATTTCAAAACCTTCAATTTCACAATTAAAGATTTTATAACTAGCTTTTTTAAGAACTTTCTCTTTTTCAAAGATTATCTCATCATCAATAAAACCAAAACCCTCTTCTATACAAGCTTCACTATTTTCCAATGCATACTTATCATCAAGTGTTTTAAACATCATCTCATAACCACCACAAAGCCCTAAAATAGTTTTTTGGTACTCTTTTATTCTATCAAATAAGCCGTTTGATTTAAGCCACTGGAGGTCTTTTATCACTAACTTTGAGCCTGGCAAGATTATCATATCAAACTTATCAAGAGAAATACTGCTTTCTATAAATTCTAAGTTTATATTACTATCAGCAATCAAAGGTTCGAAGTCATTGTAATTGCTCATATAAGGATATGAAATAACCCCTACTCTTATAATACTATCTTTGCTATTTTGAGCATAATTTTTCAAACTTTGTGAATCTTCAAAACCTAGATTAAATGGCACATAAGGAAGCACTCCAAGAACTGGTATCTTAAAATCATTTTCTATGATTTTTATGCCCTCATCAAAAAGGGATAAATCCCCACGAAACTTATTTACAATCACACCGATTACATTTTTTTGTAACTCTTTTGGAAGAAGATTATAAACCCCATAAATCGAAGCAAAAACTCCACCTTTTTCGATGTCTGCTACGAGTATGATTTTTGTATTGTATTTTGTAGCGATGTAGATATTTGATAAATCTTTATCCATAAGATTAAGTTCCACAGGACTTCCAGCTCCCTCACAAACAAGACAATCATACTTCTCATCAAGATAAGAAAAACATCTATCAACTGCTGGTTTTAGTAGGTCTAAATCTTTATAATAAGTAAGTACATCCTTAGAAGCTACTACTTGCCCCTCAACTATTACAGAAGCATTACTTCCTCTCCCTGATTTTAATAGGACAGGATTAAGATGATAAGAAGTAGGCACACCCAAAACCTGAGCTTGAAAATACTGAGCAACAGCAATCTCACTACCATCATCACATACATAGGCATTGTTTGATACATTTTGAGCTTTAAAAGGTGCTACATTTACACCTAAGTCTTGTAAAATCTTAGCTATAACAAAAGTAATAGTAGATTTTCCAGCATCACTTGATGTTCCAAAAATAGAGATATTATTCATCTAATTATTATCCTTGTAGTCAGATATGCCATTATTTGAGATATTATTAATAATTAATTTATCAAAAGGTCTTTTTAAATTCTTCATACAAAAATCATTTATTTTATTTTTTGCAAATTCTACTACTTTTAATATTTCATCTGTATAGTAATCTTTATTTAAATTTTCAAACCAAAGGATAAAATGAGCAAAAACTCTCAATTCCATTTCTTCAATATACGACTTCTCCGTTGGACAAATCTCTTCCATTATATATTCTACTATATAATATAAATACAACATAAGATAAGGTAATCTACTATATAAATAAGCCCATTGAGTTAATTTAGAATCCCAACCCGAAAAAATAAAGTTTACATTTAATTTTTCTGTTCTTATTGCCTCATGTTCTGTAAACAAATGCATAGCATGATTACAAATACCATCAAAATTATCATCACATTTTTTGTTGTATCTTAAATTTGTAAGATATAAAGAAGAAAATAAATCAGATAGTCCAAGTTTATTAAGTACAGTATTTATTCTTTTTTGATGTCCTTCAATTCCACCTGCATTACTCGGTCTTAACTTTAAAGGATTTTCAGACATACTTTCTCCAAATGTAAATTCATCAATAACTATTGATTCTAACAAATATAGAGTTTCTTGGATTGGCTTCCTTATCAACATATATGTAACATTTAGTTTTGCTTTTTTTGATGAAATCAAAGCTTCATAAATACAATGTAATGTATCAGATAAAAGTGCTGGTAAAATAAAAGTTTTTAATACTTTATTTCGCTCTTCATATAATTTATATTTAGATAAAAAACTTAAAATATCTTCATCATCTGTAAGATTATTAGCAATTTCTTCTTTTAAAGCAAATTCATAATTAAAAATATTTTCTTTTTCTCCATACACTAAAACATTTGCCAATATATCATGAATAAAAAAACATAATTCATGACCTGATTCAAATTCTCTTGGCAAAAAAACATTTTTCACTTATTTCAACCTTTGAGCAAGTCCAAGTTTCACTTCATAAACTTCATCACAGATACTTGCTAACTTTTGTCCTATGATTCCACTTAGGTCTACATATTTACGGCTAACTTTTTCAAAAGGTATAACTCCACTACTTACGTCATTTAGTACAAAAACTATATTTGCATTTATTGATGCTAGTTTTTCTATTTCTTCTAAAAGTTTTTCTTCTTCTTTTTCAAGTCCATTTAAAAGCCACATGGAGATACAATCTATCAAATAAGTATTATCATCTTTGATGACTTTTGATAAATCAAATTTCTCTTCTATGGTTTCAAACTTATCTTTTCTTTGATTTTGATGTTTTAAAACCCTGTTTTGCATCTCTTTATCGCCATAACTATTATCATAGGTTGCTATATAATATGGCTTTTTATTTTTTGAGAGTTCTATTGCTTTTGCTTCTGCAAGTTTACTTTTTCCTGATTTTTGTCCGCCGTAATATAGTATCTTCATTATAGTCCTAAGAAGTTTTTGATACCAGTAAATACAATCTGTGCTGCAAGTGCTGATAAAAATAGACCTGTGATTTTTGATATTACTAATAAACCTTGTTTCCCAATGATATTTTCAATGATACTTGAGGTATAAAGCATAATTCCTATAACTAAAACAGCACTTATCAATGCTAAACTTCCCATTATCATTGATGATGTGCTATCAAAAGTTGCACCCATCACAAGTAAGATACCAATAGTTCCTGGTCCTATTGTAACAGGAATTGCTAAGGGTACTACTGCAAGCTGAGAGATATCTTTAGTCCCTACTTTGCCACTATCTTTATTACCTTTTATTAAATCAACTGCTGATAAAAATAATAAGGCACCAGCACCTATTCTAAAAGCATCTAAAGTTATACCAAAAACTGCAAATATATGTTTTCCAAAAAAAAGTAAAATCAAACTCATAATAATCACTGAAATTGTAACTTTGATAGCTAAAGCTTTTCTCTCTTTTGCTGTTGCCTCATTTGCTACGGTTAAAAAAACAGACAATACAAAAAATGGTGTCATAATAAAAAACATTTTTAAAAATGTTGCTATAAAAATATCCATACTATTATCCTAAAAAGCTTTCAACTTGTTTGGTTATATCAGCTTTTGACAAACCATTTAAAAGCCCATACATTAAAGCTGCTCCTGCACCAACACCCTCTTTTGCTTCACCTTCATCATATAATTTTAAAGCAGGATGAGATGAAAGTGAGAAATCAAAATCCACATAATAAGCATCAATTTTAAAATCAAGTAGTTCTAATAGTGCTTTTATATCACTTTTTTCATCTTCTTGAACCCATTTTGTAGTGCATATTGCTAAGTTTGAAGTTTCAAATTCTCCACCCATGGTTCTTAAAATTGAGTTTACTATTAGAAGTACTGAAGCCATCTGAGTTCCACCTGCTAGGACTACCTTTATTTTATTATTTAATCCTAAAATAAAACCAGCATTAAATATTTGCATATTGTCTGACACTCGTCCAAGTTTTGCAAAGATATCATCGTCACTTCTTACATAAGATAATGCATTTTTAACTGTTTCATCTCTTATTGTTGTAGGAGAGTCTTTAAAAGAACTTGAAAAGAACTCTTTACAATCATAATCCAAAGCTTGGCAAGTAGCTCTAGCTGTTGTAGTACCACTTGGAACACTTTCACCTAAAATTATATAGTCATCTTGGCACTCATAAGTTTGACCAAAAGCTAATCCCTTTTGAAAAATATCAAGTGCATCTATTTTTGCATCAAGAGCGATTGATTTTGAGGGAGATATTCCAAAAGTATGTGTTTTAAAATAATCTACTTTGGGAGAGACTTCAAGTCCTAAATCTAGAAGTTCTATATTTGAATAAGGCTTTAAAAGATGCACAGCTCTTGTAATAAGAGCAGGAGTTGGAACTCCACTTGGAGTTGTAGCTATTTCACCTAAACTTCGTAGTTCCCCTGTACATAAAAACTCACTATCAAGGGTGGGAGTTAAGTGTATCTTTCCTGGGATTCCAGCTTGTGTTAGACCAGCTATATTTACCGTTTGTGTATTGCTAAGGCTTAACATAAAAGTAGCCTTTTTGCCCCTTAAAAATTCTGCAAAATCAATCTTACCTATAATATTTTTTACCAAGTTCTTTCCTATATCAAATCTATAAATTTATTTTTGAAAATAATGTTATCATAATCTCTATTAGTCAAATGCCTTTTAACACAATAATAAAGTGAAGCATATCTTAAATAGACAATAAAATCATCTAGTTTTATCTCTTTATTATAAGCATTTAAAAGTATATTTATCTCTTCTTTATTGCTACACCAAGATAAAGCTACAACTGCCAAATCAAAGATAAAGTCGCCCTCACAAGCATCACTAAAATCAAAGACACAAGTTAGTTTATCTTCACAAAAAGTTGCATTATCTAAAAAGAGATCTCCATGAATAATACCATCATTTTTAAGCTCTATTTTTAAAGAATCAAACTCCTCTTGAAATGCTTTGTTTCCAGTTTTTTCTATCAATACTCTTAATTGCGACTTACCAAAAGCAGAGAGATTATTATGTTTTTTATTTTTTGTCATTTTGTGAAAAGAGCTTAAAAATTGCCCTATTTGCTCCAAATGAGTTGATTTTACAAACTCCACTACACTCTCACCCTTTGCTTTAGAAAAAACAAGACCTCTTTTTCCTTTTATGAAAATATTATCTTTTATGACTTTTGGCACACAAAGATTTCTTGTGTAGTTTAAAAGTTCGATTTCAGCATCGATATTAAAAAGATTTTCTTCTTCATATATCTTTAAAATATAATCATTATCCAAAATATAGACAGTATGACTTTCACCATTTTTTGTCTCTTGTAAAGATTTTATATCAAAAAAAGGTTTTATATCTTCATAAAAAAGTTTAGTTTTTACTCCCACTATATGACCTTGATATCTTTCATTGATTTTCTTTTTTCCCACTCTAGGGTTAAAAGTTCTGGCTCATCTAAAAACTCATCAACATAACCAACTGTCAAATAAGCTATAAGTTTATGATTTTTTTCTATATTTAAAATCTTTTTTACTTTTTTTGGTTTTAAAATACTCACCCAACCAACACCAATATTATGAGCCCTTGCCATCAACCAAAAGTTTTGGATGGCACAAACTACACTATACTCACCCATCTTTTTTTGACTTGTTTGCCCTAATACTCTTTTATCACTTTTTTCATATAAAACTGCGATATTTAAGTAAGACTCTTTTATACCTTCAAGTTTTAGTTTACTATAGAGTTCTTTATCTTTAAAAATCTCTTTTGCTTTTTCATTCTCTTTTAGGAAGTCTTGATATATCTCATCTCTTTTTTTAGCATCTATTACTATCACAAATTTCCAAGGTTGTGAGAAACCAACTGAGGGAGCATCGCAAGCAGCTTGAAGGAGTTTATCGAGGGTTTTATCATCTATTTTTTTATCTAAAAATCTATTTCCTCTCACATCTCTTCTAGCTTTTATAATCTCATCTAAACATGCTATATCAGCAGATGTAAACTCTCTCATAACTCTTTTTTCCTCTTATTTGTTATATATAAACTTTATAGTACCATTGCATAAAAAAGAGAACTTTTGAAATCAAATAATCAATTTAGTCATGGTGGTGATATTTTAGCTTTTAGCAAAAAAATAGGCTCAAAACCAAAAGAAATAATAGACCTATCTTCAAATATCAATTTTCTAAAACCAAATATAAAAACAGACCTAAATAATTTAGATATTTCAAACTATCCAACATATGAAAAACTATATAAAATAATAGCAAAAAAATATAGTGTAAAAGCTGATGAAATAGAACTTTTCAATGGTGGAAGTAGCGCAATTTTTTCATTCTTTAGATATAGCGATTTAAAGCACTGCACAATATATTCTCCTGCTTACTTAGAGTACAAAAAAGCAGCACAAACTTTTGGATTCAAAATTGATTTGATAAATAGATTTGAGCAGATAAACAAAAAAGTAAAAAAGAACTCTTTAGTTATCTTTGTAAACCCCTCAACTCCTGATGGGGAATATTATGATTTGGACAAACTATTTAACTCTTGGCTTGAAAAAAACTGCACTATTTTTGTAGATGAAAGTTTTTTAGACTTTACAAATAAAAAATCTATCATAAGTAAATTAAAAAGCTATGATAAGCTATATATTTTAAAATCCATGACAAAAATATATAGTAGTGCAAGTATAAGAGTTGGTACTATTATTTCAAACTCTGAAAATATAAAAAGACTAAAAGAAAAAGAGCCTTTGTGGAAGCTATCTCACTTTGATTCTATTTACTTGCGAAATGCTATCAAAGACAAAAATTTTATTAGTAAAACTATTAAAATAACTCAAAAAAACAAAGAATATACTATCAAACACTTGGAAAGATTTAATTTCATAAAAAAAATATATAAAAGCCAAGCAAACTATTTATTACTAGAGCTTCAAGACTGTGATGCTCAGACCTTACAAGAGAAGCTAATCCCTTACAAAATCATGATAAGAGATTGTTCTAACTTTGATTTTCTAAATAAGACTTTTGTAAGAGTTGCTATAAAAGATAAAACTGCCATGCAAAAATTTATAAAAGCTTTGAAAAAAGAGTTTAGATGATGCATTTTACCACTGTCTTAGTTGCATATTTTATTGATTATTTTTTTGGAGAATTAGAGAAAGTAAAATTCTTCAAACACCCTGTTATTTTCATGGGTAATTATATAAAATGGTTTGAAAAAAGTTTTTATAAGGACTCTATTGTAAGAGGTGCTACTTTGACACTTTCATTGATTAGTATAGTTTTTATTATCACATATTTTCTAAGCCTTTTTGATAATATTTTAGTTCAAGGGTTCTTATGTTCTTTTGCCATCTCATCAAAAATGCTTTATGATAGTGTAAAAGAAATTGTTCATTCCAGTGACCCTAAATACGCTATTTCTATGTTGGTTAGTAGAGACACAAAAGATATGAGTGAAAGTGATATAAATAAAGCTGCAGTTGAGACTTATGCTGAAAATTTAAGTGATGGAGTAATAGCTCCCATGTTTTATATCTTGCTTTTTGGTGTCATTGGGGCTTTTGTTTATAAAGCAATTAATACTCTTGATTCTATGGTTGGATATAAAAATGAGAGATATGAAAACTTTGGTAAGTTTTCTGCAAAACTTGATGATGTGGTAAATTATATACCTTCTCGAATAACTGCTGTTTTGATAGCTTTATTTTTTAACTCATTTAATGCTTTAAAAAACTTTAATTCATATGGTAAACTTCATGATAGTCCAAATGCTGGGCACCCTATTTCTGCTATGGCTTTAGCTTTAGGAGTAAAACTTGGAGGTCCGACTTCTTATTTTGGTAAAATAAAAGAAAAAGCTTATTTTGGTGAGGGAAGAGAAGAGATATTAAAAGAAGATGTTCTAAATGCACTTAATTTTAAATCAAAATTTGATTCACTACTTTTACTTATGGCAATAATCTTTTTTTTATTAGTTTAGCATTTCCTCTAAACATACAATGTAAATATGTACCAAAGACTTTGTTCTTTTCCCAAGAACCATATTTCCCAATAAGCGCTTTTGATTTAGACAATCTATCAAACCCACTATTTTCATCAAGGGGTTTTGTATAGTGAAAAGCATGACCATTTATGCCATCTTCATTGAAATAGTAACCCATCCTTTGAAATCTTTTCTCTTTTGTAAAACTTACACCTAGAATAGAGCTCATAGGTTTATCATCAACAGCAACTCCCAAATATAAAAGTCCAGCACACTCAGCATATATGGGCTTTTCTTGTGCATGTTTTATAAGTGATGCTTTAAAATCATGAGAGTTTTTAACTCTTTCATAAGCACTATCTGTTTCCACATATCCCCCACAAATATAAACAATATCTGCATCACTTGGAATAACTTCATCCTTTGTAGAATCGACGATAACTACTTCCTCAAATACCTCTTTTAAAAAAACTAAATTATCATGATACAAAAAAGAGAAGTTTATATCATGTACTATGGCTAATTTTTTATTCTGTTTTGGTATTTTTTCAAAGGGATAATTAGATTTGACCTTTTTATGGACTTTTGATATCTTTTCTAATCTTTTCATATCAATATATTCTAAAACATCTTGGCTTATTTTCTCTATCTTTCCTAAATCTTTTAAATCAAGTCCCAGATGTGTCTCATCTAAGGATTCCAAACCTTTTTTTATCCAACCTAAAACAACAATATCTTTAAAATCTTTTTCTATTATCTTTTTTATTAGTTCATAGTGGGATTGTGAAGAGATTTTATTTAAAATTACAGCTTTTATTGTATTGTGTTTTTTATAGGTTTTTAATCCTTGTAAAAGGGCACTTACGGTTATATAACTTCCACTTCCATCAAGTAAGATAACTGTAGGAATTTTTAAAAGTCTTGATATATCATAAGCACTACTTTTTTTATCATGTCCATCATAAAAGCCCATAACACCTTCACAAATAGAGATTTTTTTATCACTATATTTTTCAAAAATCCATTTTATTTCATCTTTGCTCATCATATATCTATCAAGGTTTATACTAGGAGTTTGGCAAACTATTTTATGAAATTGAGGATCTATAAAATCAGGTCCCATCTTAAAAGGTCGAACTGATTCTTTGAAGTGATATAATAAAGCTGTCGTTAGGACTGTCTTGCCTTGGTTTGAAGCACTTGCACTGATACATAAAGCTTTCATCTTATTACCTTTTATTTCTTTTTAACAATAAATACACAAAAAATGGAGCTCCAATAAAAGCAGTCACAACTCCAATAGGTAAAGTTGAAGCTGTATTTAAATTTCTTGCAATCAAATCAGAAGCTACTAGAAAAACTCCCCCATAAAAAAATACTGGGAAAATAAGCTTATCTGCACTCTTTTTATAAATCAGTTTAATAATATGGGGAATCACCAATCCCACAAAACCTATTGGTCCAACAAAACTTATACTTATCCCCACACTTAAAGATATAACTATTAATAAAAGAAGATTTAACTTATGTACATTTAAGCCTTTTAAAAAAGCTGTATCATTTGATATAAGCAAAAGTTTTATTTCTGATTTTTTCCAATAAATAATACCATATAAAATCACACTTACAAGTAACAATATTGTTACACTTGTAAATCCAACAGTATCTAAACTCCCTAAAGTAAACCGAACAATAGAATAATTTTGTTGTAAATTACTCATATAAAAAACTAACATCAAAGCCGATGAATAGAAATATGATAAAGCAATACCTATAAGTAAAATAGAGTTTGTAGAGACTGAGATGGAGTTTTTATTTATTCTTTTTGAGATAAAATACAAAATTATAATCGTCAAAAGTGAACCAAAAGCTGATGAAATAGACATAATAATAGCTGGAAAAAATACAATAGAAATAGCTGTAAAAAGTGTGGTTCCACTTGCTATTCCTAGAGTATAAGGAGTAATAAGTGAGTTTTTAAATACTATTTGAAAAATCAAACCACCCAAAGCTAATATTCCACCAACAAAAAATGCCAATAAAACCCTAGAAACTCTCAAGTCCCAAAAAACTTGGTTAGTCATAGTATTACTATTAAATATATCATTTATATTTAGAGTTATTTCCCCTAAAAATGGAGCTATTAATAAAATAACTAAGGCTAATAGAAAAAGTAGTTTTTTCATAGATTAACTACTAAGTGTTCGTTGATTTTTATAATTGAATTATTATAAAATTTTTCTAAATTTTCATTTGAAAAAAACTCGTCATTTTCTCCAAAAAACTCAATTTTTCCTGAATCCATATATAAAATCTTGTATTTTAAAGCATGAGCTAAATCTAAATTATGAGTTATGATAATTTTTTGTTTCAAAAAGTCAGATTTAAAGATATCAAAGACCTCTTTTATTCTACTTATATCTAAATTTGCTGTTAGTTCATCAAAAATTGTAATTTGTGCATCATGCATAATACTAGAACCCAATAATAAAAGTTGTTTCTCTCCTGAACTAAAAGTTGTACAATATTTATTTTCTAATTTTTTTAAATTTAATAGTTCAATGACCTTGTCAATCTTTTCATTATCCACATAAGCTATACAAGAAAGTTCTAAAAATTCTCGTAAGGTTATATACTCATCAAATATCTCAAATTTTGGTGGAATATAATTTATTAGAGTTGCTCTTTGTTTATCACTTATATCTTCAAGATTTTGATTAAAGATTTTTACACTATTATTTTCTATTAGAGTAGACAATACTTTTGCTAAAGTTGATTTTCCAGCACCATTGTGTCCAAGAATTATTAAGTTTTCATTCTCTTTTATATGAAAAGAGATATCTTTTAAAATAGAACTTGTGTAGTTATTTATCTCTAACATTCTCTAATATCTTCTTAAAATCTTGTATAAAATAGACAACCCTTTGACTAGGAATTCCTGCATATAGTTTATCTACTGTATATACATTTTTATTTTTTGCTGCATTTATTGGTAAATCTAACCATAGTTTTTTCACCTCTTCTAGCTCTTTAGTTTTACCTTCAAAAAATGGTGCAAGTAAAACTATAATATCAGGGTTCATTTTGATTATCTTTTCTGTATTTACAACTGGTTGTGCTTTGCTTTTAGATTGAAAAGCATTTACATTTCCACTAGCTTTTATAATATCTTCAAAATACAAATAATTACCTGATACATAGATTTGATTTGAAAGGGTTTTTTTAGGACTTATTACTATTAATATTTTTTTATCTTTTATTATTTCTTTTAATGAAGCCAAAGAGTTATTTATATTTGAAATCAACTCTTTGGCTTTTTCTTGTTTATCAAAATAATTTCCTAAACTAAAAATAGTATTGTTTATATCTTTTATACTATCTGTTTTGAAACTCAAAGTTTTGATATTAAGTCTTTTTAGATTTGAAAGTAGTTTTTCATCATAATTTTGAGCAATCACAACACTAGGATTTACCAATAAGATTTTCTCCAAAGAAATAGAAGCATATCCTCCTACTTTTTTAACCTTTTTTGACTCTTTTGGAAAATCACAATATCTAGTATTTGCAACAACATCTTTACCAACACCTAAGGCATAGACTATTTCATTTATAGAAGGAGTTAGAGTAACTATTCTCTCTTGTGAATACAAATTTACTGCTAAAACAATAAGTATTGATAAAAACTTTTTCATATTAGAAACTAACCTTTAAACCAATATATGCACTTCTTCCAGGTGTAGCATAATTGTAAACTGTTTGATAATATTTATTAAATATATTATCAACTTTTACATAAGTAGTTATATTTCTTTTAATCTCATAGTTAATTACACCATTCCAAATAGTGTAATTCCCAGTTTCTTTTGTTTTTTCTGCATCATCATATCTTTTTCCAATATATGAACTATTTAAATTGATATGTGTATTTTTAATTCCATAATAATCAACAGATGCATTAAACTCATTTTTTGCTCTTCTTGGTAAATCATTTCCTTTATTATCTTTAGCAGATAAATGAGTATAATTAAATCCTAATAAAATATTCTCAAATATATTTTTAATATAACTTACTTCATAACCTTTAAAAGTTGACTCACCAGTAAGATTTTCATACCGTGTATTTGGATATGAATTTGGAACATATCTAATCATATCTTTAATTTTATTTTCAAAATAAGTAATCTTAAAATCTTTATATTCAAAATTAAAATCAAAAGATTTTGTAGTTTCAGGAGATAAGCTAGGAGTATAATTTAAATTCCCTAATGTTGGAGCATTATAAGCTGTACCATAATTTGAAGAAACGGCCATATCATTATTAATATTATATTTAATACCTATTTTACCTGTAAATTTATCATCGAACTTACTATTATCATCATACCTTAAAGTTTCATTGATGATAAACTTATCAAAAGTATTTGTATTTGAAACAAAAATTGCTTGTGTATTATATTTATCTTTAGAATCTATATTTTCAAAATTTTGTTTGTCTAAACCCAAAATTATTGCATCACTTTTTCTATATGAATAATCACCTTGAACAGAGAATTCATTTACTAAACTTTTATAAATAGAATTGTCTTGATTTCTGTCAAATTTTGATTGTTGTGCATTTAATTTTAATTTATAAGAATCATCTTTATGTATATAATTTGCAGATTTGAAATAATGTTTAATTTTTGTTAGTTTATCATCCCTATCTTTAGTTGAACTATCATAATCATATTCTGAACCAATTTTCTTAAAAGTCAAACCTAATTCATCAGAATCAGTTAAATATACGCCACCTGCAATATTATAAGTATTATTGGAATATCCATCTCTTTCATATCCTAAATCTTTCCATTTTGATCCATTTGGTTCATAAGAACTTATTCCATCTGTAGATATTCTACTTGCATCAAATTTTAAATAACCCAATTTATTTTTATTTGAAACTGAACCATATAATTTTTTTGTATTATAACTTCCAGCTTCCATACCAATATTTCCATGAAATCCTGCCTTGGCTTTAGATGTAATTATATTTATTACTCCACCACTAGCATCAGCTCCCCAAATACCAGATTGAGCCCCTTTAACCACTTCAATTTGCTCTATATTTTCTATATTTAATTGAGCTAGTGGAGCACCACTTAATCCAGCTGGTTCATTATATCTTATCCCATCAATTAAAATTAAAATTCTTTTTGAATCTATACCTCTTACGAATAATGAGTCTAATTGTCCAACTCCCCCATTACTTACTATACTTACACCAGATATAGTTTTTAAAGCATCACTTACATTTGTAAAATGTCTCTCTTCAATCTCTTCTTTAGTAATAACATCAACATCTGAAGTTACATCTTTGATTGATTGTTCTGATTTTGTAGCACTTACGACTGTGATTTGTGATAGTTCTTCTGAATGAAGATTGGATGTTGCTATTAGAAGGCTTGCAACTAAGCTTGTAGTTAATTTCTTGTTCATATTTTATTTTCCTAATTATTTTATTTTATTTGTTGAATATAGTTTTGCAGGTTTTAACTGTCTTGATATAAGTATATTTACTATTTTTGGCATATCAATAGATATTAAAGAATGAATTAAACTATAAATAGATGAGATTTTTCTATCAACAGTTGCAGCTAACATTCCAAATAGTGTAAAATATTTTTTGTTCTTACTAATCATAAACTCTCCTTTCTTTGTATTGTTTGTATTATAATTCGCGTATTATAATCAAAAGAATATAAATCTTTTATTTCAAGGTAAATTAAAGCTATTTTAATACAATACCCCCAATTTTAAAGGAGATACTTTGACTTATAATGAATGGTTTGAGAAGCATGCCACAAGACATCAAAATATCATGGAAAGATTAAAAGACTTGAGTGATGAAGAAGTTATAAAGTATTTTAGGTTTGATAATATGGTTAAAAAAGAGCCTGATTTCTGTCCACTTTATAAAGATAATAAGAAGTGCCATGATTATGAAGAGTTAAATTGTTACTTATGCGCCTGTCCAAACTTCAGATTCGATGACAATGGATTTAAAAAGATCGAAGAAAAAACTCTTTACTCATACTGTAATATAGATAGTAAAGATGGAGCTCAATATAAAGGTGATGATTATATTCATCAAAACTGTGCTGGATGCTTAGTACCTCATAAAGAAACTTATATCAAAAAACATTTTTCGAGAAATTGGAAAGAGATTATGAGGGATGTAAGACCATAAAAAAAGTTCAACTTCTGGTGTTTGAAGTTGAACTTTAGTGGTGTTGTGTTATTCTTTTGTAT
The DNA here is from genome assembly GCF_048571125.1 of Arcobacter siniprincipis (SeqCode). Classification (NCBI taxonomy): domain Bacteria; kingdom Pseudomonadati; phylum Campylobacterota; class Epsilonproteobacteria; order Campylobacterales; family Arcobacteraceae; genus Arcobacter; species Arcobacter siniprincipis (SeqCode). The sequence continues at coordinate 1,928,233 of NZ_CP182343.1, forward strand.
AAAATGTAGGAGAAATACAAAATGTGTATTGGAATTCTACCTATTCAGTGTTAATTGATTGTTAATCAAAAAATTTAGTTTGGAGAATTTATGAAACTTATAATGTTTGATATGGATGGAACCTTAATCAATAGTGGTGGAATGATTGCAAATACTATTAATTATGTTAGAGAAAATTTAGGATTTGAAACCTTAGACAAAAAATATATTTTAAAAAATGTAAATGATCCAAATATAAACTCATCTGAATTTTTTTATGGAACAAAACACTTTACAGAAGAACAAGGTAAACTTTTTGAAACTTATTATTATGACCATTGCTTAACTGACTTAGAAATTTATGATGGAATAAAAGAGTTATTGGAAGACTTAAAAAGTGATTATATTTTTACAGTTGCCACAAATGCCAATAGTGAATTTGCAAATAGAATGTTAAATCATTTAGAAATAGGCAAATACTTTAAAACAGTAGTTGGTTATAACGATGTATTAAAACCTAAACCACACCCAGAGATGGTTTATAAAATACTTGAAGAGATAAAAACTACAAAAGAAAAATCCCTTTTAGTAGGAGACAGCCACAAAGATGTCCAAGCAGCAACAAATGCAGGGATAGAATCTGTTTTAGTAAATTGGGGATTTTCAGACCATGAAGAAAATGCAATAGAAAATGTAAAAGAGTTAGAACAAAGAATATTTAAAAAGTTTTCAATATTTTAAAAGAGTTAAGATGAATATACGTCTGGCAAAAATTGATGACTTAAAAGATATTTATGATTTGATTTGTGATATGGAAAGTACCCAATTAGATTATAAAAAATTTGAACAAATATTTATTAGATATTTAGAAAATGAAAACTTTTACTCAATTGTTGCAGAAGAAGATGATTTAACAATTGCTTGCTTAAATTTAAGAATAGAATACCAACTTCATCATGTGGAAAAAATAGCAGAGATTATGGAACTTGCAGTTAAAAAGGGATACCGTTCAAAAGGTGTGGGTAAAGAACTTTTAGACAAAGCAAGAAAAATATCAAAAGATAACAACTGTTTACAAATGGAAGTTTGCTGTAATCAAATAAGAGAAAAAGCTCATATGTTCTATCAAAGGGAAGGTATGAAAAATTCACACTTTAAGTTTACTATAGATTTAAATTAGCATAAGCCTTTACAAACTTATCTGTTTATATTCACCCTCTTTTAAATCTTCAACCGTAAAGTTATCAAAACTTATTCTATGAAGTTTTACAACCCTATTATCAACTGCTGCAAACATTCTTTTTACCTGATGATATTTGCCCTCAACAATCTCTAATCGGACACAAGTAGGAGAAAGAACTTCTAATTTTGCTGGAAGTAAGGGTTTATCTTCTCCATTTAAAAGAAGTTCTCCACTAGCAAAAATTTTTTCTTCATCACCTTTTAAAGGCACTTTTAAATGTGCTTCATAAATTTTAGAAATCTCTTTTTTAGGATTTGCAAGTTTATGATTTAAAGTTCCATTATCAGTCAATATTATTGCACCTGTTGTATCAACATCAAGTCTGCCAACAGTGGAAATTTTTGGATTTCGTTGAGTCCATCTATATGGAAGTAACGAGTATATCAATACTCCTGCATCATTGTGAGAGCATATAACACCAGAGGGTTTATTAAGTAGTATTGTTAAAGTTTCAGGATCAAGTTTTTCACCATTGATTGTTATGTCATCATGATAGGCTTTTGTTGAGGGATTAAATACTCTATTTTCATTTACTAAAAGCTCATTTATTTTTAAAAACTTTTTAGCATCACCTCTTGTACAATAACCTAAACTTGATAAATGTGCATCTATTCTTTTATAACTATTTTTCATGAAGCGCATAGTAGCATTTTTTTATTAATAAACTTATGTAAGAGTATATTCTATTGGAACTTTTATGACTATCTCTTTTTTGACCTTTGGGAACTCTTTTGATGCTTTTTCAATAGCCTCAAGTGATGATTTTATAAGTAATCTATGTCCAGAGATAGAGGTTACATCTTTAATTTCACCATTAATTAAAATTTTAAATTTTACTAGTACTTTTCCTTGAATATTTAATCGTTTTGCTCTTTTTGGATAATTTATATTTTTTTGAATTAGTGCTACTATTTGTTTAAGATGTTCTTCTAAAAAGTCTTGCTCATAAGTTCTTTTTACACTTTTTTGTATAAATTCTTGCTCTTTTTTTACTATCTTTTTTTCTTCTTTTTCAGTTTTTTTTCTAATAGTCTTTTTTTCAACTACTTTCTTAACTGCTTCTTTTTTAGGCACTTTCTTTTTTGTGGCTTTTTTTGATATCTTTGTTTCTTTTATTTCTTTTTTAGGAACTTCTTTTTTTACAGCAGGCTCTTTTTTTACTATCTTTTCTTGTTCAAATAGAGAGACAAAATTTAGATTTATAGATTTTTCTTTTACTTTATTTTTAATAATTAAACTATCATAACTATATAATATCCCTGTAAAAACCAATCCATATAAAAAACTTGTCAGAAAAAAAGAATAAAAATATCTTTTAAAGTTTAACATTAGTTTTTCTTTGTGATTATAGAGATATTAGAAAAATCATTTGATTTTAATAAATCAAGAACAGTAACAAAAGATTCAAAATCAGCTTTTTTATCGCTTTTAATAAAAATATGAGAATCTTTATTTATCTTATTTACTTCCAAACTAAGGTTTTCAAAGCTTATATGTGATTTATTTAAATATAAGCTATTATCCTCTTTGATTGTAATAATAAACTCTTTTTTTATCTCTGATTTTTTTGCACTTGCTGCTTTTGCCAAAGATACAGCAATATCACCACGGGCTATAAAAGTTGAAGTCAATAATACAATAGCTAATAATACTAATAACACATCAATAAAGGGAATTACATTTATTGAATTAAATTTCTGTAATTTCATCAAATTTACTTTCAATTACTTCTGCATATCGAGCTAATACATTATAAAAAACTTGAGAAAGAATTGCCACAACTAAACCAACAGCTGTTGCTTTTAGGGCTAAGGCTAAAGAACTCATTATCATAGTTGCTTCAATATCACCTTCACTCATAGTCATAAAAGTAAGCATAATAGCTAATACAGTTCCCAATAAACCTATATAAGGAGCATTTGAAGCAATTGTTCCAATAACAGATAAATGTTTTGTAACAGCTATCTCTAATGTTTTTTTTGATTTGTAAAACTTCACTTCAATATTTTTGTAAAAAAATATTCTCTCAATAAAAAACCAAAAAGATAAAAAACTCATAAAAACTAAAAGAGCTATCACTCCATAATCAACTAGATTTTTTAATAATTCAATGTTCATTTATTCTTCTCCTTTTAAAACTTAACATTAAAATTAATTAAATATGTTCTTTCCATTCCAGCAGTCACTCTTCCACCGTAATAGTCTAATCTTTCATAGTAATCTTTATCTGTCAAATTTTTAACTACAAAAGATGTTTCATAAGATTTATGTTTATATCCAATTTTTGCATCGTATGTATAATAACTTGGTATTTTATATTTATTTTCACCATCTAGCTGAGTTGATGATTGTGCATAAATTCCAGCTCCTACACTAAAACCCTTTAAAGCAAGTTGATTAAATTTATAATTTGCCCAAATTCTAGCTGAATGATTAGGAACTCCACCCAATTTATTACCTGCAAATATTTTACTTGAAGCATTTTTTGTATAACTAGCATGTGTATTTGTATAATTTGACAATAAACTAAAATTTGTTGTTGGTTGCCAAAGTAAATCTAATTCTATTCCTTTACTCTCTTCTTCTCCATTTGGTATAGTAGTTAATCCATTAGTAGCAGGATTAGCAACACTAATATTTTTTCTTTCTATTTTAAATACAGCCAAAGAACCTGATAATTGACTATTCGTATCAAATTTTATCCCTGCTTCATATTGCTTTGATTCCATAGGTTTTGGAGATTTCTCATAATTAGACCATCCTGGAGCTTTCATTCCCTCACTGTAACTTGTAAATAGTGTAATATTGTCATTTATATCGTATGCAAATCCACCTTGTAACAATAATTTTGTTTTATCTGTTTTATTGTCACCTCCATAAGTGTCTTCAAAATCTACAACAACTTTTGATAATTTTGTACCAATTAATAAATGTAATTTATCAAATAAATTTTGTTGAATTTGTGCATAAATACTTGATGTTCTATTTCTCACTTCTCCTGACCAAATCCCTCTTTTCTCATCTTTATAAGGAATTGAATATATTGGATTTAAAAGATCAATAGATTGCACACCAGAAGACATATTCATATTATCCATAAATCCTTTATCATTTAAAGAACTCATTTCTGCTCCAAAAACTAATTTTGTATTCATAGAAAATTCTGCTTTTACATCTGCACTTAAACTTCTAGCTTGTTGTTCTTGATACATTCTTGTATTTAAAAGCATAAAAGTTGAACCAAACATAGGTTCATTACCTAAATTTAATTGTAATCTTTCATCAAATTCACTATTTGCTGCATATAATTTTGTATTTACAGACCAAATATCATTAAATCTATGTTCAACATTTGTAGCAATACTATCTAGTGAAGTTTTAGAATCTGGTAAATTTTTTTCACCTACAAATAAATCTTTATCAATTTTAAAATCACCAGCAATTGTACCAACTGCTGGTAATCCTTGATAGTCTTGACCTTTCCATCTTGATGTTTTACCTTGAAATATGACTGTAGTATCATCATCAATTTTTAATTTTACAGTTGGATTAATATTGTAATTATTTCTTTCAATTACATCATTTTGACTTTTAGTTTTTGTATATTCACCTGTAACTCTTAATAATACTAATTCAGCTATAGGTTGGTTAATATCAAATGAAGGCTTAATTAAATTATTACTTCCAATAGTTATTCCTAATTGTGAAAAAGATATAGGCTCTGGTAACTTTGATATTAAATTTACCGAACCTCCAACGGGTGTTCCAGAGTTACCACCATAAAGAATGGCATTTGGACCTTTTAACACTTCAATTCTTTCAATATTAATTGTACTTTCTCTATCTCCTGTATTGTAAACTAAACTTGTCCCATCTTGTAATTGTTCAGCAGCAAATCCACGAACTAATGTTCCATCCCAACCTGAAGTAGTTAATGGATTATTAGTAACTATGCCACTTGAGTTATGAAGTGCTTCACTAACTGATTGAACTTGTTGATCATTCATAATTTCACTATTTATTACTTGAATAGATTTTGGTATTTGTTTTAGAGGTGTTCTTGTTTTAGTTGCACTATCAGCAGTTAAAGATTTATATCCTTTTGTTTCTCCAGCTGTTGTTTCCATAGAGTTATCACTAGTTACTAAAATACTTTCTAGATTGATACTATCAGTTGCATTCAAATTTACTAAAACAGTACAAGTAGTTATAAATATCTTACTTATTTTTCTCATCTTTATCCTTCTTTTAACACCAATTTTAAAAGAAAAATTTAGTGTGAGAGTAATAAGTTTTCTTTATATCCAAACATTTTTCAATAGAAAACTTTGATTATGAATAATATAACTTTAATGTTAATTTTTTGTTAATTTATATTTTTAAGATATTTTTAAGATATTATTTTTGAGAGATTTAATTTTATTTGTGTTCCATTATCTTTTGGTTCAATTTTAATATCAATTTGATTTTTATCACAAAACTCTTTTACAATATTTAAACCTAAACCAAAACCAGTTTTACTTGAATCTTCTTGAAAATATTGATCAAATACAATAAAAAGATTTTTTGTATCTATTATATTTCCTGTATTAAATATACATAAAAGATTATCTTGCATATTTATTTTGATAATTCCATTTTCGCAGTTATATTTTATAGCATTTGACAAAAGGTTATCAAAAACTTTTTGAAACCCATTTTTATCACTTATAATAGATATATTTTTAATATCATTTTCTATCGTGATATTGCCTTTCATATCTTCAAATTTATCAATTGAATCCTCAATTATATCATCAAGCAGGAATTCAAACTTATCGATCCTTCCAATCTCTTTTTTTATCTCATATTCCATTTGTTCATAAAGCTTTAAAAGTTCATTTGTAGCTAATTTTATTCTATTTAACCTTCTTATATCTTTTTCATCTTTTAGATTCTTTTCTAACATTTGAGCATTAGATTGTATTGTAGAAGCAGGAATATTGAGTTCATGGATAGTCTCCTTAATAGCTTTTTCTAAATTATTGTCACTTTCAAATAAAGGATCAAAAAGTGGTTTACTCAAGAAATAGTTTAAAACAACAGCAAAAATAATAAGTACTAAAGTAATAACTATGAAAGTATCTTTATTAAAACCCAATAATGCTACTAAATAATAATTTGCAAGTAAAACCATAATCACAATAAATGATACTAAAATAGAATTAGAGATTATAAAGTTCTTTTTTTTAATATTCAAGCTTATAACCAACTCCTTTTATATTTACTACTTTTTCTTTTACAAATATTTTCTTTACAGCATTTATATAGACTCTAATTGAACCTTCACTATAATCTTCTTCACAATGCCAAAGTCTATTAACTATCATCTCTTTTGTTACAATTTTATCTTTATTTTCTAAAAATAATTCCAATAAATCCACTACTTTCATTGGCAAATTCATATCTTTGTTATTTTCATATACTCTTTTATCATTTGGACTAAAAAATAGATTTTCCCCTAATTGTATTTTCTCAATTTGTTTTCCAGATCTTTTTAAAAGCGATTTTATTCTCAAAATAAGTTCATCTAAGTCAATTGGCTTTTTCAAATAATCATCGGCACCTGATAAAAAGCCTTGTTCTAAACTCTCTTTATCTTTATAAGATGTTAAAAACATCGTTGGAGTATTATCCCCTGATTCTCTTAAATCTTTTAAGAGTTCTAATCCATTTATTTTAGGAACATTTATATCAAACAGATATAAATCATAATTCTTTTCATAATTTAAAGCTAGTGCTTCTTCTCCATCTTTAGCAATATCAACTAAAAAGCCCTCTTCATCTAGAAAATCTTCAATTGTTTGTGCAAATAGTTCGTCATCTTCAAGTAGTAATATTCTCATTATAAATCAAGTTTCCAATGTTTTTTGCAAAATTTTACACTAATATATATAAAAATGTTGTTTTTCCAAAATTTTTATATATAATTACTTATGATAAAAAAACTACTTATACCAATTATTTTACTTTTTTTAGCCTATTTTATAATTTCAAGCGAAAATATAAAAACAATATCTGCAGGAATTGCCATATTTATTATAGGCATGTATTTTATGGAGAATGGCTTTAAACTTTTTTCTGGGGGATTATTAGAAAAAGTTTTAGAAAAGTTTACTTCTACTAGTTTAAAATCAGTAATTACAGGTTTTATTAGCACCTCAATAGTTCAAAGTTCATCATTGATTTCTGTTATTGTTATATCTTTTTTAACAGTTGAAATTATATCCTTAACTCAAGGTATGGCAATAATCTTTGGAGCAAATCTAGGAAGTACAACAACAGCATGGATAGTATCATCTTTGGGTGTTGATATTAAAATATCTTTATATGCAATGCCAATGATCATTTTTGGAGTTATTTTTAGATTCTCAAAAGAACAAAGGTATATAGGTCTTGGGAATATTTTATTAGGTCTTGGTTTTATATTTTTAGGTATTTCATACATGAAAGATGGCTTTGAGACTTTAAAAGATTCTATTGATTTGGCTTCATACTCTGTTGGTGGGTTTTTAGGTATTTTTGTTTATATCTTAATAGGAGCAATTGCTACAGTTGTAATACAATCAAGTGGTGCAACTATGGCAATTATTATTACTGCACTTGCAGGGGGAAATATAATTTACATTGATGCAATAGCTTTAGCTATTGGAGCAAATATTGGTACAACAGTAACTGCTATTGTAGGCTCTTTAACATCAAATGAAAATGGTAAAAGACTTGCTTTTGGACATCTCGTTTTTAACATGATTACAGCTTTAATTGCGGTTATTTTTATATATGCTTTAAAAGATTTTGTTGATTATCTTGCACCACTAGTTTCAATTGATAATAATAACTACAGTATGAAATTAGCTCTATTTCATACTATATTCAATATAGTTGGAATAGTTGTTTTATTTCCTTTTATTCCTCTTATTGTTTCCATGTCAAAAAAAGTAATAAAAGATAAAATAAAAAAAGCATCAAAACCTATATATTTAGATGAATCAAATATAAAAATACCATATAATGCAATGGTTTCAATCCAAAAAGAAGTAATACATTTATATGAAAATGCCCAAAAGGCAATATTACACTCTATGTCAATTCATACTTCTGATTTAAAAGAAGAAAAAGATATAGATAATATACTTTCAACCCCTGCAAAAATTGATACAAATTTAGATGATATATATCATAATGACTTAAAATCCTTATATAGTGAAATCATTGATTATCTTTTAAAATCACAATCTCATATGAACTCAAATCAACTCTTTTATATAGGTCAATTAAGGCTCTCATCAAATATTATTGTAAAAATATTAAAAGATACTAGAGATATTCAAAAAAATATGAATGCATACCTTTATAGTAAAAACGAAGATATAAAACAAGAGTATTTAACCTTAAAAAAAGAGTTTGCACTAAATATTTTAAGAACAAATTTACTGAGAAATAAAGATATAGATGATGTAGAAACTTCAACGCAAATTCAAATGTATAAAGACAATATTGACGCTTTAGAGATTCAAACCAATAAAAAGATTGATGAGTTAATTAGAAATGATAAAATCACACCTAAAATGGGAACCTCTCTAATCAATGATTCCACAAGTATTTTTAATATGAGTAAAAATTTATTTAGAATTGCAAATATCTTATTTGTAAATGATATTAAACTAAGATCACTAGGAGAATTAAATGAAACTGTCTAAACTAGTAAAAACATTCGAAAGTTTCCTTCTTTGGGACAAAGAAGAGATAAAAGAAAATGAAAATGAAATTAATGAAATTATAGAAAAACTCTATGAAAAAAGAACTAAAATTGAAGAAAAAATAAGAAGATGTGATGATAAGAAAGAAGAAGATAAATTAAAAGAAAAATTAAAAGCTGTAAAAAAACTTATAAAAAAAGCAAAAAAAGAGTTTATTTAAACTCTTTAAAATTTTGTCGTAAAGCCTCATAAGCTACGATTGATACAGAGTTTGCCATATTTAAACTTCTTGCATCATTTGTCATAGGAATAGTAATGCATCCCTTTTCATTTTTTGCTAATAAATTTTCAGGTAAACCAGCATCTTCCCTACCAAAATAAAAATAATCTCCTACTTCATACTTAGCATCAAAATATACTTGTTTTGTTTTGGTTGTCGCAAAAAAATGTCTATCATTTAAAGGATTTTTTGACCAAAAATCTTCTATATTTTCATATTCAGTTACATCTAAATCAAACCAATAATCAAGCCCTGCTCGTCTTACTTCTTTTTCAGTAATTTCACCAAAACCATAAGGCTTTATCAAATGTAATCTACAATTCATAGCAAAGGCAAGTCTTCCTATTGTCCCAACATTTCCCGGAATTCTTGGTTCTAATAAAACAATATTAAACATTACAAAATTACCGTCTTATTTCCAAAAACGAAAACTTTATCTTCTAGTAACAGTTGAAGGGCATTTGATAATACTACTTTTTCAACATTACGCCCTGCAGTTCTCATATCTTGCCAAGAAAAGTTATGGTCAATTCTTACAACTTCTTGAGCAATAATTGGACCTTCATCCAAATCATTTGTAACATAATGAGCAGTTGCTCCTATAATTTTTACACCTCTTTGATGTGCTTGTTTATAGGGGTTTGCTCCAATAAATGCTGGTAAGAAAGAGTGGTGAATATTTAAAACTTGTTGTGGAAATTCTTGAACAAATTTTGAAGTTAATATTCTCATATACTTAGCTAAAACAATAAGTTCTGGTTCATACTCTTTTATTTTAGCAATAAGTAAGTCTTCATGAGGTTCTCTTTCCATCCCTTCTGCACTAATACAATGGAAAGGTATACCAAATTTTTCTACTAAATCTTTCAAATAATCATGATTTGCAATTACAGCTTTTATATTTGCTTCTAATTCACCATCAAAATATCTAATAAGCAAATCACCTAAAACATGTGATTCTTTTGTCACAAGTATAACTATGTCTTTTTTTGATTTTTCTCTTAATTTAACTTGTGTATCTTTAGGTAAAACTTCAGTTAATTCTTTAAGAAGTATCTTATCATTTACATTACCACTGATAACTGTTCTCATAAAAAATTTATTTGTTTCCACATCCACAAATTCAGCATTTTGTTCGATATTAAGATTATTTGCAAAAAGAACCTTTGATACATTGTATACAAGTCCTTTTGAGTCAGAAGTATTAATTAATAGTATGTATTCTTTCATTTTTTATCCATATAATAGTATTATTCCAATTTAAAAGTGGAATAATACCATTATTTTGATTAAATCATTTGTGATAACTCTTCTTTATAAGCTGTTAAATCAAAATCTTTTATTCTTGCAACCCCAGATTCTACAGCCGCATTTGCAACTGCACTAGAAATTTCAACAATAAGTCTTTTATCAAATGGTTTAGGAATAATATAATCTTTTGAAAATGCTAAATGATCTCCAAATATTGCTTTTACTTCAGCAGGTACTGTTTTTTTAGCTAAATCAGCAATAGCATATGCTGCTGCTTTTTTCATTTGCATATTTATTTTTTTAGCTTGAACATCAAGTGCTCCTCTAAAAATAAATGGAAAACCAAGTACATTGTTTATTTGGTTATTAAAATCACTTCTTCCTGTTCCAACAATTGCTTTATCTCTGATTTTTAATATATCTTCAGGAAAAAGTTCAGGTGTTGGATTTGCTAGGGCAAATACAATTGGTTCATCAGCCATAAGAGCAATATGTTCTTGGGTAAATGTTCCAGGTTTAGATAAGCCTAAAACAACATCCGCATCTCTAAAAGCTTCTAATTTAGTCATTGATTCTTTTATAGAAAATTCTTTTTTATACTTATTTAAATCACTTCTACCATCATGAATAACTCCTTTAGAATCACACATAATAATATTTTGTACTCCAACTGCTTTATACATTCTCGCACAAGAAATAGCAGCTGCCCCAGCTCCCATAACTATAACTTTTAAGTCTTCTAGTTTTTTATCAATAATTTCACAAGCATTTATTAACCCAGCTGTTGTAATAATAGCTGTTCCATGTTGATCATCATGCATTACAGGAATATCAACTTCATCAATAAGTCTTCTTTCTATTTCAAAACACTCAGGTGATTTTATATCTTCAAGATTTATTCCCCCAAAAGTTGGCGATATAGCTTTACAAATAGATACAAACTTTTCAACATCAGTTTCATCAACTTCAATATCAAATGAATCAACAGCTGCAAATTTTTTAAATAATACAGACTTTCCTTCCATTACTGGTTTTGATGCAACTGCCCCAATGTCACCAAGCCCAAGTACAGCTGTACCATTTGATATTACAGCTACAAGATTCTTTTTAGCTGTATATTTAAATGCATTATCTGGATCTTTTTCAATTTCCAAACAAGGAAAAGCAACTCCAGGTGTATATGCTAAAGCCAAATCTCTTTGTGTCCCAAGTTTTGTTGTAGTCCCAATTTCTAATTTTCCTGGTTTAGGAAATTGGTGGTAATCTAAAGCTTCCTCTTTAGTTACAGGTTTACTCATAAATAACTCCTTTATCTATTTCGATGAAATTGTAACCTATCGAAACTTAAAAATTATATTTTCTAGTTCTTAATATGATTTTTATCTACAATTAAGCTATTTTTACATTATTTATACATAATTACTACATTATTTTTACACATTCAGTTTTATTTTATAATTCCGATTATTGAAAACCTTCCACAATTTTTATCTTTTCTATATGAAAAAAAATCTTCTCCGGAACACTTTGTACAAATATTTGATACTTCAATATTAAAAATTCCAATATCATTTAATTGTTTTATATTTATTCCTTGTAAATCTAGATATCTATTTTGGCAAAATTCTTTTCCAAAAGATTTTATGGCAATAGTTTCTAGTTCTTCTGATACTTCATAACAACATTTTTGTATAGAAGGTCCTAAATATACAAAGATATCTTTAGCCTTGCAACCTAACTCTTCTATCATCTTAATTGCTGTTTTTTGAACTATATTTAAAAAAGTAGAATTTCTTCCAGCATGTACAACTGCTATTATTTTTTTATTTTCATCACTTAAAAATATAGGAATACAATCAGCAACCATAACCATAATTGGGAGATTTTTTTCTTTTGTAATCAACGCATCACAATTATCAATTAATAAAGGAGAATTCAAATCTACAATTTCAATATTATCTGCATGCACCTGATTCATATATCTAAGTTTTGAGATATCGAAATTATGTTTTTTAGATAATTTTAATCTATTATTATCAACACAGCTTTTTTTATCATTTACATGATATGCCATATTCCCGTCTATTATTGTAGTTGTAAACTTTAAAATAGTGTTCATATTTTCCCCAAATTCTTTTTATATCAATTTATCATAATTTTTTTAATATCCTCTTATTTTTCTTTGGGTAGAATGTCCCTCTTTATTTTAAGGAAATCAATGTCACAAGAAAAAGAAAAATTTTTAATATTTGGTAACCCTGTTGAACACTCAAAATCTCCTCAAATGCACAATAGTGCTTTTGACCATCTAAACATTAACTCTTATTATGATAAATATTTATTAACAGATGGAAAAAAGATAAAAGATACATTCAACCACGAAAATGCGAAAGGAGCTAACATAACAGTTCCCTTCAAAGAAGAAGCATTTAGACAAGCAGACGAAGTTGTTGGAATAGCAAATGAAATTGAAGCTGTAAATACTTATGTAAAAAAAGACAATAAAGTATTTGCTTACAATACAGATGCTCCTGGATTTATGAAAGCCATAAAAGATTTTGGTAAAATCAATTCTGTTCTTATTTTGGGTGCAGGTGGCACGGCAAAAGCCATTGCCATGGCTTTAAAAGAAGAAAATATAGAAGTTAGAATTCTAAATAGAAGTGCAGAAAAACTTGTATTTTTTAAAACACAAGGTTTTAAAACATATACGTGGGGTAACTTTCAAATGAATCATTATGATTTAATTGTAAACTCAACAAGTGCTGGATTAAAAGATGAAGATTATCCAATCAAAAAAACTACCTTAGAAAGTATATTTTTAAATGCAAAATTTGCTTTTGACTGTATTTATGGAAAAGAAACTCCATTTTTAAAACTTGCACAATTAGAAGGATTAAAAGTAAAAGATGGTGAAGATATGCTTCTTTATCAAGGTGTTTTAGCCCTTGAACTTTTTACTGATACTACTTTAGATAATCAAACTATAGAAATTATGAGAAAAGCACTTAAAGAAGAAAATTAGTTTTCTTCTTTATCTTTTCCCTTTTATAGTATCTAAATAACTATATACGGTTACTTTTGAAACACCCATAAAGTTTGCAACTTTATCTATAGAGCCTTTTACTAAAAAAATACCTTTCTCATCCATAAATCTAATAATTTCTAAGCTTTTTTTTCTTGTTAGTTTTTCATTATTTTTAACTGTGTTTTTAAATATTTGTTCTATGATATTATCAAGTGTACTCATAATATCTTGATCAAGTATATATTCTTCTTGTTTTTTCATATTTTCAGTTGAAGATGTATTTCCCAAAAATCCTTGTAACTCTTCTTGTAAAAGATGAGATAAAGTCAAATCATAATTAAGACATAACATACCTATTACTGCATCTTTTTCATCGCGAATCAAGGCTGATGAAGATTTGATCTTTTTCCCATCTTCTGTTTCAAAAAAATAATTAACTACATAATCATCTTTAAAATCTTTATTAAGCAAAACCATTTTTATAAGGTGGTCAAAACTTTGACCAACTTTTCTACCTGTAACATCTCCATTTGCTGCATAAACTACAGAATTTTGAGGTTGTGTTAAATCATGTAACACAACTTCACAACTTTTTCCAAAAGTTTTTACAATTAAGTTTGCGATTGGTATATAAGCTTTAAGAATTAAATTCATAAAAGTCTCCTTCTCAAAATGTAATATATCAAAAAAATACTAAATTATTTAATGATCAGATTTTAAACCAGCACCACACATAGAGATTAAACAATCACTTAAAATTTCATTATCTTTACAATATTGTAAATAAGCAGCATATGAAGCAGCTGTTGTGTGCTCACAATAAATTCCTTTTGATGCAAGGATTTCTCTACTTCTAACAATCTCATCTTCTGGTGCAATAATTGTCTTTACGTTATACTTATAAATGTATTCCAAAACTTCTTCTCCTCTCATTGGTACACCAATTGCTATACCTTCCGCTAATGTAGACTTTGGAACTATTTTAGAAGGTTTTGATTCACTATTTTTTGTAGCTAATACAAAAGGGGGACAATACTCACTTTGTATAGCATAAATATTTGGCATTGATTCAATCAACTTACTTTCAAATAATTCTTCTAAAGCTTTAATCACACCAATAAATAAAGTCCCATTTCCTAAAGGAACAAATATATTTTTAGGAATTCTATTTAATTGTTCATATACTTCATAAATATATGTTTTTGTTCCTTCATAAAAAAATGGATTATAGACATGATTTGCATAATATTTCTTCTCTTCACTAACTTTCTTTCTACAAATGTCTGCACAATCATCTCTTGAACCAGGTGTTATATTTACTTTTGCATTATGAGATTTAATCATATTTATTTTTTTAGGTGAAGTTCCTTTGGGAACAAATATTTCACACTCTATATCAGCTTTTGCACAATAAGCAGCCACACTATTTCCTGCATTTCCACTACTATCTTGAACTACACTTTTTACTCCAATTGATTTACAATGAGCTATTAACATAGCTGCACCTCTATCTTTAAAAGATAATGTTGGCATAAAATAATCCATTTTTAATAATACATTTTCATCAAATTTAATTACAGGAGTCATTCCTTCACCAAGAGTGATATCTTTCCAGCTATCATCGATTATTGGCATAAACTTTCTATAACGAAATAGTCCCCATGTATTTTTATCTACAAGTTCCAAATCAAATTTAGGTGCGTTAAACTGCAACTTCCATAATCCACCACAATCGCATTTTGATTTTTGAGATGTTACATCTTCTATTTTTTTACATTTGCTACAAATATATTTCATTAAGTACTCCTTTATTTACAAGTAGCTATAACATCAACTTCAACTTTAAATCCAAAGTGAAGTCTTGGCAAGGCAATAATAGTACGCGCTGGTGTATGCTCTGCAAAGAAATTACTATAAATTTCATCAACAGTAGACCATTTGTCTAAATCATTAATATAAACATTCACTTTTAAAACTTTTTCTTTACAAGAACCTGCTTCTTTTAGAATTAATTCTATATTACTCAAAACTTGTTTTAGCTCTTCAGACATTGTTCCAAATTTCTTTTCACCAGTATTTGGATCAATTGAAAATTGTCCTGATAAATATACTCTATTGTCTTCTATTAAGCTCAAAGCATAATGACCATTTGCCTTTAAACTTTTAATTTTATTTATAGTTTTCAAAATAATTCCTTTTAAATTTTATTCTAATTGTATAATTTTTTATACAAAATGTCAATTTTATATAAAAAATTATACATTAAATAAATAAAATAGGATGTAAAATGTTTGATTTAAATTTGACTTAAATCTAAAAAAATTTGGACAATAATTTTAGATTGATTTATAGTATATCTGCAACAACCAGTTATATTATAATGGGATGGAATATTAAAAATCTATCAATTTAATAAACATGTTATATCTTAATAACTGTATTGCTTATATTATTTAGTTAGTGTCAAGGAGAATGTTTTTACACCATATGGAGTAAAATTAGCTTATAAATTAAATATAAATAGTTAAAATGGTATTAGGTTAAACCCAATACCATTAAATATTTTTACTAATTTAAGATCTTTATAGTTGCGCTTTCTTTAAGTTCTCTTATTTTATTCATTGCCCAAGCTTTTACACTTTTTTGCACATATTCTTCTTTTACTTTATCTTTTACCCCTTCAAAAGTACTATTATATTCAGGGATATCATTTAATACATAAAAGATTTCATAACCAAATTCAGTTTTTACTGCATTGTCAGTGAAAAAACCTCTTTTCTTATCTTTTAAAATTGGACTTAATTCACTATTTAATACAGACAAAGGTATTTTTCCAAAATAACCACTATTTTTAGCAGTTGGAGCCAATGAATATTTTTTTGCAAGTATTGAAAACTCTTGAAGTATATCTTTTGCATTTTGTAATTTTTTTATAATTTCTTTAGCTAAAGATAGTTTTTCAACTACTATACTTAAAAGTTCAATTTGTGCTGGCGTATCATATTTATATTTTGTATCCATGTAATATTTTTCTAGTTCTTTATCACTTGGTGCTAATTGTTCAGCTCTTTGAGTGAGTAAAAAATCAAATGCCAATAAACCTTTTTTACTGTTTAGTTGCTCTTGAGTATAACCTTTTACATTTTTTTGTTTAATTACATCTGCAAGATTGTTATTATCTTTTTTATTATCATTCTCATCTGACATTTTTAAAATATGATTTAGTACTTTTTTAAACTCTTCACTTTTTATAATATCAGTTTTTAGGGCATAATCACTTGCCAATCTTTTTTCAATTAGTTTATTGACAATATTTTTTTGTGTTTCTTTATCTAAAGTTTTAAAATTACTTGGAGCAACTTGTGTTGTAACATTTTCTCCATTTACAACAGCCAAAATATCATTTCCATAAGTTGATGATATAAAAGACAAAATTATAGCTATAATATATATTAATTTTTTCACATTTTACCCTTTTAGAATATGTAGAAGGAGAATTTTCATCCTTCTACACTAAATAAAAATCAATTTATTCTTCGATTTTACCTGATTTAATTCTTTTTTCATAAATAATTTTAAGTTCTCTTATATCTTGTTGAACTTCAAATACTCCATGCCAATGAGCATAATCAGGAGCTCCCATTAGTGCACCTTGTCTCATTCTTCTACCTTCATGATGCCATAAATGATACCAAATTTTAAATGCTTTATCAGACCATTTATCTTTATGCATTAAACCTTTTTTAGTTAATTCATCTATCATTTTTTTAGCATCAATTGCATAAGTGTTATATAACTCAACATGTTTATCTGCCATATTGAAAAAGTTTTTAGTATGTGTTTTTGTATGACAAGAGACACAAACTTGTTCCATTTCAGTACGCGCAGCAGTACTTCCATCTGGATTACCAGCTAAAGGATTACCTTTTGTGATTTTTCCATTCTCAAAATCTTTTACAGCAGTTTCATATCCACCTTCTCTTGTTTTAGAAATTGGCATCCATACATTCCATTTAAGTCGTTTACTCACATTATGAGTTGTTTTTAAATTACCAATACCACTCATATGACAAGTAGCACAAGTAGGTGCTCTATAATCACCTGGTTCCCAAGCATCTGGTGCTGAATCATATTTCCATTTACTACCTTCACTATTAAAGATATGTCCATGCATTGAATTATTATATATTTCTATATCTGGATGATCAGGCCCTAAGTGACAAGATGCACAAGCGGCTGGTTTTCTTGCTTCTTCGATAGAAAATTTGTGTCCTGAGTGACAAGATTTACAATTACCTACACCACCATCTGGATAAACATTTCCAATACCATAATTTGGCCATGTTTCAGCAGTTGGTCTTTTATCTTTTCCAAGTTTAATAATTGAACCATGACATTGCATACAACCTGTTGCTTCTGGAGAGTGTTTTAAATCTGGATGATTTCTACCCTCAAAGTACTCCATAAGTGATTTCATACCTTCTTTAGCTTGAATCTGAATAGCAGCTCTTGCATGACCACTTTGTTGAAACTCTTTTACTTCATTTGGATGGCATCTTTCACATGTTTTTGGACTTACCAATGATGATACAAAAATATCAGTACCTTTTATACCTTCACAATTTTGTGCTGCCATTGGATTATCTTTTTTAACACCATGACAGTCAATACAGCTCACACCTACATGTCCATGTCTACTCTCTTTCCAGTCATTTATATGACCAGGAGTTATTTTTGCATGACATTCAACACAACTTTTTCCAGTCTCTGTTAAACCACGATCAACTTTTAAAGTTTTAACATTTGTTATATCTCCAACATTTGCTGCAAATGATAATAGTCCAAATGAAAGAAATATAAATAACATTCTTTTTAACATTTTACTTCCTTTTTGTGTATCAAATTTATTTTTTAATATAATCACCTAAAATATGATGACCAACATTTTTATGACATTCAACACATTTTTTATCTGTTCTTTTTTCAAAATACTCTTTATGTGCAATAAAAGCTTTTGTATTACTTGATGTAGCATTTTGTAAATTTGTATGACAATTCATACACCCCGAATCAAAAACAAATCTTTTTGCGTGTTTTCTTTTTTCTTCCCAATCAATTGATTCTAAGTCTCCAAAATTTTGTACTCTAACATCATGTAAACCAGTTTTTGCTTTTTCAAAAAGATAATTAGCAAGTGAGTCATGAGGCAAATGACAATCAACACATTTAGCTCTCACACCGTTAACATTATTACCACCATGAGCATCACGATAATATGAATTGGCCATTGGTTGCATCGTATGACACATTGTACAAAACTTATCATCTGAAGTTTTGTGTACTCCAACTGCTACACCAAAGGAGAAAAGTAGACCTATAATTCCACCTAAAACAAATATTCCTATAATTAACCATAAAGACTTAATTTTTTTTTCTTTATTACAGGACATAAAAACTCCTAATTATTATAACTTTGATTAATCAAAGTAAAGATGATAATTAAATCATCTGACTCAAAATTTATTCATTTCAAAATGAATAATGTTTGCATTTATATACCTAATTTACGAAATTTAGTTTTATAATAGTAAAGGGAAACTAATCAATTTAAACTCCTTTTATTTATTATAATCTTAATAATAATTAATCAATTTTATTTTATAAGTATAAAATTTATAAATTAATATTATTATTAAAGAATATTTTAACTAAATGAAAGAGTGAAAAAATTGACCAAGGTCAAGAAATGAATAATAATTCACTAAAGTTAAATTTTTTAAAATATAAAATCTGTTCACCTATTATTAACACAATTTCGATAAAATGACTACACTACTATAAATAATTTTTAAATGATGCGAAGGAACTAGATGAAACATATAAAAAAAATATCAGACTATGCAGTTGTTGGTGGATTAGGTGCTATACTAATCACTGGGCTAGTAGGATGTGGAGATAATTCAAATAATAATCAAGAGGGACAAAACAGTGCTTTTACAAATGCTAGCCAAAAACAAGCTGCCTTTGTAGTTATTGAAGAGAGTAAAGAAGGAAAATATAAGATTGTAGATGAATTTCCCTCTTCAAAAACAACAATTGTATTAAGAAAACCAGATGGAAGTGAAAAGATTCTTAGTCAAGCGGAAATACAAAAACTAGTAAAAGAAGAAGAAATGAAGATTGACAATGGAACTTCTGCTTTAACAAATCCTGAAATGTCAAGTGGGGGAATGGGACTTGGTGGAGTTTTATTATCATCAATTGCTGGAGCAATGATTGGTTCATGGATTGGAAATAAACTATTCAATAACCAAAACTTTCAATCTCAAAGAAGAACACAATACAAATCTCCTCAAACATACTCTAAAAGTCAAAGTTCATTTACAAAAGCTGCGAATACAAGCAAAACTTCAACTTCAAGTAAAAAAAGTGGTTTTTTTGGTGGAGGAAGCTCTTCAAAATCTAGTTCATCTTTTGGCTCTAGATCTTCTGGCTTTTTTGGTGGTTGATAAATGAAATTACAAAAACTAAAACCTCTTACAAATGAATACTTAGAATCAATAGGATTTGTTTGGCATACAGATGAAGATGAAACTTCATATATATCAGATGAGATAGTTCAAATAAGTGAAGAAGAAGCTAATGCTTACTACGAAGCTACAAATGAACTATATGACATGTTTTGTGAAGCTGGGGATTATGTTATAGAAAATAATCTATTTCATGAGATAAATATTCCATTTAACTTAGTAAATCTTATAAAAGAATCTTGGGAAAATGATGTGCATTGGCATTTATATTCAAGATTTGATTTAGCTGGTGGAATAGATGGGAAGCCTATAAAACTAATCGAATTTAATGCAGATACTCCAACTGCTGTTTTTGAAACAGCTATTATTCAATGGGCTATGCTCAAAGCCAATAATTTAGATGAAGCAAGTCAATTTAACAACTTATATGATGCACTAAAAGACAACTTCAAAAGAATCATTACAATGGAAGATGATATAGAGAAGTTTGAAGAGTTTTATAAAGATTTAGGTTGGAAAATACTTTTTTCTTCTATTGCTTCTATCAGTGAAGATATTAATACAACCAAGCTTTTACAGCATATTGCAACAGAAGCTGGCTTTAATACTGATTTTGAATATATTGACAAAGTTCAATTCAATGATGAAGGTATTTTCAAAGATGATGTAAATTTTGAATTTTGGTTTAAACTTATACCTTGGGAAAATATTGCCATAGATGAAAGTGAATTAGCTTTGATTTTAGAAGATATAGTTGCTAACAAAAAAGCAATTATTTTCAATCCTGCTTATACTTTAATGTTCCAATCAAAAGGTTTTATGAAAATTCTTTGGGACTTATACCCAAATCATCCACTTTTACTTGAAACTTCATTTGAACCACTTATTGGTAAAAAACAAGTTGAAAAAAGATGTTTTGGAAGAGAAGGTGCAAATGTTGCTATTATTAATAGTGACAATTCACTAGATATGAAAACTGATGGTGATTATGAAGGTTTTAAAGCTATCTATCAAGAGTATGTAGAACTTCCAGTAGATGAAAGTGGAAATTCATACCAAGCAGGAGTATTTTATGCTTATGAAGCTTGCGCATTAGGATTTAGAAAAGGTGGCAAGATTTTAAATAATATGTCAAAATTTGTAGGTCATATTATAAAATAAACAAGAATTTTTCTTGTTTATTTAAAAGAACTTTTATTATCTCTTTCTTCCATATATTCTAATAGAATCTTAAAACTTTTTTCTATATTGTCAAAAACTTTTAACAACAAAACAGGAGTATGAGAAAGCTTTTTACTTAAGTCTTCTTTTCTAGCACTATCATCTCTTATATCTATTTCCCCGTTTGTTAAAACAATATCATATTTTCTTTTTCCATCTGTAAAACAAATACTAAAAGGAATATAATAATCATCTTCATCGTCACAATACCAACTAGGATCTCTTCTTAAAAAAACATAAGGTAAATCTCCATCAATTTGACAATGTAAGAGTTTACTTTTATTAAAAACTATTTTTCTCATATTTACTATATTTATTATAGATTTTTTTAGCCTTTTTTGTACTCTTTTATGTAACATTTTCCAAAGAAATGAATTAATCTTTTTTGAACCATCAAGATGTCCTAAATTATCTTCATTCATATAATATATATTTGTCATCGTTGTTCTTTATAGTTTATATAGTTTTCTAAAGTAGAAAAATCAATCTCATTTTTAAATTCTATTTCTAAATCCATCAAAACTAAATTTTTAATATGAAATTTTTCTAATTTAACAAAGTCTTTTGCAGTAGTTAAAATAGTAAAATCTTTATAAGACTTTTCAACTACCTCAATATCTAGTTTTGTGAAATTGTAATGGTCAGGGAAAGAGACTAATTCACAAGTAGTTGGAACAAAGTCTAAAAGTCTTTTTGCCTTTGAAATTGCTGTTAAAATAACTATTTTGGAAGGTAGTTCTTCTAATAACTTATCTTCTTTTTTAAATTTTACAACTCTTTTAAAATCAACACCCTCTTTTAAAACCATATTAGCAGTTGCATACATCATTTTAGGTTCTCTATAACCACCACTTGGCAGACAAAATATATTTTCAGGCTCTTTATAAGGTCTTAATAATATATCAAATTTATTTATATGATATTTTGAAAAACCATCATCTAAAAAAACTAATTTACATCCAAGCTCTTTTGCTTTTAAAATAGCTTTTACTCTATCTTCACTAACTATTACTGAAGCCTTTGTTAAAGAATTTGCTAAAAGCATAGCTTCATCGCCACTTACACTTACATCTTCTAAAATTTTTCCATTCTGACTTATTACATAAAGTCCTTGGGATTTTCTTCCATAGCCTCTTAATATAACTGCTACATCTTCTTTATCTTTTGCAAGGGCAATTGTTATGGGAGTTTTTCCACTTCCACCTACTACTATATTTCCAATTGAAATAATTGATATACCAAAATCTAATTTTCGAGAAGATGACATACGCTTAAAAGCTATAATTATCATATAAATTAAAGTAAATGGAATAAGTAAAAAAGAGATGATTTTTTGAAAAGGTGTTGGAAAGAAGAGATACTCTTCTATCCAAATATTAAATTTTTGTTTTATCAACTATTAAATCCAAGAAGAAGCAATATCAATGATTTGATCACAGATATAATTTACCTCTTCATTTGTAAGTCCTGGATAAATAGGAATAGATAAAATTTGTTGATAAGATGTTAAAGCACTTCCATAAGTAGTAATTTTAATATTATATTTTTGTTTATAATAATTTAATAGATGTAAAGGAATATAATTTAATCCAGTATTAATACCTCTCTCTTTTAACTCTCTAGCAAAAGCATCTCTATTTCTTGAGATTTTAATGATATAGTGAGTAAAGATATGTTCTTCTTTTTGTTTAGGTATTTCTATATGTTTTACACCTGTAAGTCTCTCTTTATAGATTTTTGCAATCTCTTTTC
Source organism: Arcobacter siniprincipis (SeqCode) (assembly GCF_048571125.1). Lineage (NCBI taxonomy): Bacteria > Pseudomonadati > Campylobacterota > Epsilonproteobacteria > Campylobacterales > Arcobacteraceae > Arcobacter > Arcobacter siniprincipis (SeqCode). The sequence goes on from NZ_CP182343.1 coordinate 1,951,256, forward strand.
TTCTTTTTATAAAACTATTTGTTTTTTTTAGTTGCGCCAAAGAAAATGCTGCATCTAGTTCACTTAAGTCATATTTATGTCCAATATCAACAACGTCATAAATATAATCTAAATTTCCATAATCATCATATGTAGTTGTAACAGCATGCGTTCTAAGTAATTTAGCACGAGATGCTAATTCTTCATCATTTGTAACAATAACTCCACTATTACTTACATCTGTTTTACCATTTGATGGATTTGTTGAAAAAACTGTCATATCAGCATTTAAAGAACCAACTGTTTCATCATTGTATGTAACTCCAAGAGCTGAAGTACAATCTTCTATTAAGATTATTTCATATTTTTTACATATAGCATATAATCTATCTAAATCAGGAGTTTGTCCTGCAACAAAAGAGATAATAGCACCTCTTAGTTTTTTAGAATTATTCTCTTCCAATGCTTTTTCAAACTTATTTAAATCGATATTCATATCATCTATATTTATATCAATAAAAATAGGCTCTGCATCAAAGTGTCTTACAACTTCAGGTACATTTACAAAAGAGTTTACAGACATTAATATTTTGTCACCTCTTTTTAACTTAATCGCACTAAGAGCTAGATGCAAAGCAGATGTTCCATTACATGTAGAAATAGCATACTTTGCACCAATAAATTTAGCCATATTCTCTTCAAATTCAAGTACCTTTGAACTATCTTTTTTAAGTTCCAAAACTGTTTTTAACTGTGCTAGTTCTTCTTCACCAACCGATGATTTATAAAATGCTATTTCTTTCATATTAACTCCATTTAATTTTTGCTATTGTTGGAAGCTTACCTTTGAATGCGTTAGCTTTCATTCTATAAATAATCATGTCAATAAGTTCTTTATCAACACCATTGTTTATTAACTCATCAGCTGAGATTTCCTCATCAACTAATTTTTTAAGTACTTCATCCATCTGTTTATAAGAGTATCCTAGTTCATCTTCATCACTTTGACCTTCCCATAAATCAGCACTTGGTCTTTTTCCTAAGATAGATTCAGGAACTCCTAAAAATTTACCAAATTCGTATTCATCACTTTTATACATCTCCCCTATTGGATTAATAGCACAAGCTACATCTCCAAATATAGTTCCATACCCTAAAAGAATTTCACTTTTGTTTGAAGTACCAACAACTAAAGATTTATCTCTAGCACTTACATCATATAAAACTGACATTCTCATTCTTGCACTAAAGTTACCAATTCTTAGTTTATCACCATCCATAAATTTTTCATGGGCTTCAACCATAGGAGCAATTTCAACTATTTCATAAGCTATGTCAAACTTTTTGCATACTTCTAAAGCATGGCTTACACTTCCTTCACTTGAATAATGAGAGGGCATAAGTACACAACTCATATTTTTTCCAAATGCTTCTTTAGATAAAATAGCTACTATTGCAGAATCTAAACCACCAGATAATCCTACAGTAACTCTTTGTAGACCAGCTTTTTTGACTTCGTCTTTTAGAAATACTATTAATTGTTCTTTTATATTATTCCATTCCATAATCATTATCCTTTAATAAATTATATCTCATTTATTTTTGTTTTTTCATAAATTTGTTCAAGAAAATCCTTATTATTTTCCCTAAAATTCTCTTTTTTACTTAATAAATTTTCTTTAATATCATATAGCTCTTCTAAATCAAAATAATCTAAAAACTTTGGGTTAATATCAATTTTTTCACCAGTAGATGAAATAAGAGTTTTTATTTCATCTATAACATACTCTTTTTCTTCCATTAATTTACTTTCACAAACTTATCTAATATTGTAGTTAAATATAGTTCCATTTTTTCTTCTCCAAAATCTTTTTCTTTACTTACACAACAACCACAACAAGTTCCTGCATCAGTTAATTGACCTATTTTTTCAATTGTATCAGCATTTTTTTCTTTAATGGCATACAAAATTTCTCCAAGTGATACATGCTTACAAGCACAAACTTCATAAGAGCGAGAAAAACTCTTAGCCATTAAAAAATTCTCCTAATATATCTTTACAATAAATCTTTTTTTTGACTTTCCCAAAATCACCTTCGTTCATTAAACAGTATCTACACTCAGTACCTGCTCTAGTTTTTTCTTGCAAATCCCCCAGTGATTTTATACCTTCATTTATAATCGAATTTTTTATATCACTAATTGTAACTTTAATACAATTACAAACTTCATAATTCTTATCAAAATTTTCTAACAATTATATATTCCTACTTTTTTTAATCATTTCATATGCTTCATTTATCTCTTGTAACTTTTTAGTTGCTTCATCAATAATATTTTGACTAGCACCCTGCCCTGATATAATATCAGGATGATGTTTTTTTACCAATCTTCTATAATTATTTTTAATTGTCTTATCATCATCTTCTTTTTTTGATTCTAAAACTTCATATGCTTGTTCAAGCGTAGTTGCTTGATTTTGAGCCTGAGAAGCATAAAAGTTTTCAAAGGCATTAATCATATGATTAAAATCATTAGTTTTAATTTGTAAAGCATTTGATATATCTTCACAAATCATTTTCTCTGCATCGCTAAAAGTTTTATCAATAAAAGCAAGATTTAATAGGTATTCTAAAATTTTGAGTCTTTTTTGGTAGTCACTTTTTGTTAGTTTATAAAGTTTTTGGGAAAGCTCCATTGTATTATCAAAACTTTTTTTCTCTTCATTATATATATTTTTTAACTTTTCTCTTATATCTTCACTATTTTCAAAATGACTAGAAATATCAGTAAAGGTGTGTTTTAACATTTCTGCTTCTAATTCACACACACTTCCATCAGCTTTTGCAACTTTTGCCATAAGGGCAATTAAAAGACCTGCTTCATGATGGAGTAAATCTCCTTGAAAATTTTCTTTAATATTAAATTTAATATTTTCAAACTTTTCTGTTTTATAACCTCTTGCTATAAAATATAAAATAATTCCCACAAAAAGTAAAACTAATAATTTCATTTAACACCTTTTTAAATAATTAGATAGATTTTATCAAAAATAAGGTAAAATCTTTCCTTTAATAATTAAATGGAGACATTATATGTTTGGAATGGGATTTATGGAAATTATGCTAATCGCGATTATTGCGATTATTGCACTAGGCCCTGAGAAGTTACCTGATGCTATGGTATCAGTTGCACGATTTTTTAAGAAGTTTAAAAGTGGTCTTGAAGATGCAAAATCTACTCTAGACAATGAATTAAATATATCAGATATGAAAGAAGAAGCTAACAAATTTAGAAATCAAATAGAAGATGCGAAATCATCAGTTACAAAGTTTGATGATTTTGATTTAGGTGTGAAAGATATTTTAAAAGATGATAAAAATGATAAAGATAATAAAAAATCTAAAAAAGTATCATTTAAAGATGAAAAAGTAGAAGATGAAATAGAAGAAATAAAAAAAGTTGAAGAAGAAGATAAAGAAACTACTTCTGAGATAAAACCAAGTGATAAATTTAAAATTAAAAAAGAAATAAAAGAAAAAGAAGGGGATAAAGCCTAATGTTTGAAGACTTAAAACCCCATATTGCTGATCTTAGAAAAAGATTAATAATTTCAGTATTAACTTTAGTTGTTGCATTTTTTGCTTGTTTTACATTTTATGAACCAATTTTAAATTGGATGATGGTTCCAATAGAAGCTGTTCTTCCTGCAAAATCACAAATGGTTGCAGTAGAGATTCAAGAAACATTTTTTACAGCTTTAAAAGTCGCTTTTTTTAGTGGTTTTATTTTATCTTTACCTGTAATATTTTGGCAATTATGGCTATTTTTAGCCCCTGGACTTTATGATCATGAAAAAAAGCTTGTTATACCTTTTGTATTTTTTGCTACACTAATGTTTTTATCAGGTTCTGCTTTTGCTTATTATGTAGTTGTTCCTTTTGGATTTGAATTTTTAATTAACTTTGGTTCAGCAGTTGTTACAGTATTACCTAGTATTGGTAAATATGTAGGCTTCTTTACAAAACTTTTATTTGGTTTTGGAATTGCATTTGAACTTCCTGTTATTACTTTTTTCCTAGCAAAAATTGGACTTGTTGATGACAAGATGTTAAAAGATTTTTTCAAATATGCCATTGTAATAATTTTTATTGTTTCTGCACTTTTAACTCCACCTGATGTTTTAACTCAATTTTTAATGGCCGGACCACTTATTTTACTTTATGGCGCATCAATTTACATTGCCAAAGTATTTAATCCTGCGGATACTTCTTTAGATGATGAAGAGTAATTTAGACCCATTAAAAACATCTAGCTATGATTATTTTTTACCAAAAGAACTCATAGCTAGCAAACCTTTATACCCTGCTGATAGTGCTCGTCTTTTGGTTTATGATAGAAATAGGGATACAATAACTCATACTACATATAAACACTTACTTGATTTTTTGCCTAAAAATTTAAATATCTTTTTAAATGATACTAAAGTAATAAAAGCAAGAATTTACGGCAAAAAAGACAGTGGGGGGAAAACAGAATTACTATTTAATAAACCACTATTTATGAATAGATATCAAGTTATGATAAAAGGTAAAGTTCAAAAAGGAACAAAACTATTTTTTAATGAAAACTTAAGTGCTGAAGTTCTTGAATTAAATAATGAAGATGGTACAAGAACAGTTAAATTTTTCAAAGATACTAAAGAATTAGACTTTTTATCTTTAATTGAAATATTAAATGAAATAGGTCATTTACCTCTTCCTCACTATATGAATAGAGAAGATGAAAAAGAAGATGAAAAAGATTATCAAACTTTATTTGCAAAAAATTATGGTGCAGTTGCAGCACCAACAGCATCATTACACTTCACAGATGAACTTTTAGAAAATCTTAATAATAATCATAATATCAACTATCTAACACTACATGTAGGAGCTGGTACATTTAAACCAGTTGATGCAGAAAATATTTTAGAGCATCCAATGCATAGTGAATATTTTGAAATTTCAAGAGAAAGTTTAGAATCTTTAAAAGAAAAAAACAAAACCCTTGCAGTTGGAACAACAGTTACCAGAACGATAGAATACTATGCCAGAACGAACAAAATCCAAGGTGAATGTGATTTGTTTTTAAATCCAGCAAATAAACCAATAAAAGTAGACCATCTACTTACAAACTTTCATTTACCAAAATCAACTCTTATTATGTTAATAGCCTCTTTTGTAGGTTTAGAAAAAACTTTAGAGATATATGAAACTGCTGTAAAAGAAAAATATAGATTTTTTTCATACGGTGATGGAATGTTAATAATATAAAAGAAAAGGAAATTTTATGCCAAAATACGTACTATTTGATACAGAAACAACAGGAAACCAAGAAGAAGATAGAATCATACAACTAGGAGCTATGATTGTAGATGCAAAAGCTCCTATAGAAGTTTATGATGAATTATGTTTTTCTGATGTTGAAATAAAACTTGAAGCTATGGAAGTACACAATATAACACCTGATATGATTATAGGAAAACCAGAAGCTACTCAAACAAAATTTTATCAAAAACTTCAAGAGTACAATAATCCATCAAACTATTTAATTGCACATAATATAAATTTTGATTTAGGAATGATAAAAAAAGAAGGGTTTGAATCAAAATATCAAATATTAGATACATTAAGATGTGCACAACACCTCTTTCCAGAACTTCCATACCACAGACTTCAATACTTAAGGTATGCCCTTGATATTTATATGGATGAAGAGGAAGAAGCAGCAAAACATAATATAACTATAAAAGCCCATGATGCTATTGGTGATGTTTTGGTTATGAAGCTATTTTTATCACAACTTGTTGCAAAATGTAGAACTGTTTATCCAGATTTTAATCCTATGGAGAAATTAGTTGAACTTACAAAAACTCCTGTATTTATACAAACATTTAAATTTGGAAAATATAAAGGAAAAGAGACAACTCAAGTTGCAAAAGAAGATCCAAGTTATATTATGTGGATGATGAAAAATATGGACATGGATGAAAATTTAAAATACACTTTAGAAAAACTAACATCTACGGCAACAAATGATTACTACTAAAAATGATAAAGTCAAAATTCTTTATGTAGAAGATGATGATATAACAAGAGAAAATGCAATAGAGTATTTAGAAAACTACTTTGTAAATATTTATGAAGCAAAAGATGGTTTAGATGCTTTAAAAAAATTTGAGCAAATAAACCCAGATATAATTATTACAGATATTCAAATGCCTAAAATAGATGGTTTGGCATTTGTTAAAAATATAAGAGCAAAAAACAAAGAAGTTCAAATCATAGTTATAACAGCATATAACCACAAAGAATATCTTTTAAAAGCAATTGAACTTCAACTAGTAAAATATCTAATGAAACCAATAAAAGAAAATGAATTTAAAGATGCTCTTGAAGTTTGTATCGATAATCTAAAAAATAGTAAAACAAATATAATAAAATTAAATGAAGTTGCTATTTTTGACAAATATAATCATTCTCTTGTTGTAAATGATGAATTAATAAAGTTAAGAATAAAAGAGATTGATTTATTAACTCTACTTTTAAACAATAAAGATAGATATGTCACATACGAAGAAATAGAAAATTATGTTTGGAAAGATTTTCCTATGACCAAAGATGCTTTAAAAACTTTAGTTAAATATCTCAAACAAAAAATCTCAAAAAATATAATCTCTAATCATAATGGAGTTGGATATAAAATAAATGTATGATTTAACTACTGTTTTATCCTATGGAATAACTTTTGGGATTCTAATGATGACAATAGTATATACATTTATTAGATACATTTATTCAAAAGAACTTTTTTATTTAAGTTACTGCTTTATGCAAGTTTTTTCATTATCATATATAATTTTATATAGTAAGTTCTTTTTTTATGAGCTTTTTTTTCAAGACTTTTCCCTTTTTTTTGCGACTCTTTCAGCCTTAGTATTTGCAGTAAGATTTTATGAAGGTAAATTTATTCCTAAAATTACAAATAATAAAGAACTAATATTAAATACCTTATTACTTATTTTTATAATCTTGACTGCATTTTATCATTATTTATTATTTGAATACTTACCATACACAATTATTTATGCGATACTTTTTGTATCAATAGTATTTAATTTAAACCAAGGGTTTAAAGCTACAGCAATCTATGTTATAGGATGGTCTGTAATTTGTCTTATTTTATATATTTTAAATTTTAAAACTTATTTTAAAATGCATACTCATTTGGATTTAGTATTACTAGCTTTTGCAATGGAAGCTATTTTATTTACAATTTCTGTTGCATATAAATATAATCTATTAAAAAAAGAGAATGTAGAAATAGAATCAATGCTTTTACAGCAGTCAAAACTTGCTCAAAGTGGTGAAATGATTGCAAATATAACACATCAATTTAGACAACCTTTAAATAATCTTTCATATATTTTAATAAATTTAAAAAACAAATATAAGAATAATAATTTAGAAAAAGACTACTTTGAAAGAAAAACTTCCCAAGCAAATGAACAAATAGAATATTTATCTAATACAATTGAAAATTTCAAAAATTTTTACACTGAATCAAAAGAAAAAGAAGATTTTGAGATAAGAGAAGTTATTCAAAACTCTCTTTCAATTTTAAATAGTGATATAAAAAAGATAGAAGTAAATATTGATTTAATTTTTAATACAAATGAACATGTAAAAATATTTGGAATAAAAAATGAATTAGCCCAAGTTTTAATTGCAATAATTTCTAATGCACTTCATGCAGTAAAAACCATTGAAAATAGAAAAATAACAATTGAAATAAACTCAAATACTGCAGATGTGATGTTAACAATTAAGGATAATGGAGAAGGAATAAAATCTAAATTATTAGATAAAATTTTTGAACCATATTTTACTACAAAAAGTACTGGGACAGGACTTGGTTTATATTTATCAAAAATGATTATTGAAAAAAGTTTTAAAGGAAAACTTAATGTAAAAAGTAACCCAAAAGGAACTACTTTTTACATAAATATTGAGAAATCAGTTTAAACTATTTAGGAGAGAAAAATAGTATTTTTTTCTCCATTTTTACTTCTTTATTCTCTTTTGCATAAAATAATAAATTTATTTTTGAAGTATTAGTTTTATTTTTACTAACTAAAATCAACACAGTCTTTCTTGTTTGTTTTGGATTTAAAGTTATTGGATTATATCTTTTAATACTAATATTTTTATCTAAAACTTCAATATCAAAAGTATATCTTTTATCAGCACTATTATAAATAGTTAATAAATAATTATTTACAACTTTTCCATTTTCATCAATTTTATATAACTCTGTGTTTTTATTTATATTTACTAAAAATGGCTCTTTTTCAGACATAAAATAAGCAGTAAATAGTATACAAACAACTAAAGATAACATATAGACAAGATTTCTAGGATTTAGGAATTTTTCAAGTTTTTCTAATAAAACACTATTAGTACTTCCCCAATAAATAAGAGATTTTTTACCAAGTTTTCCCATTACACTGCTACAAGCATCAGAACACTCTAAACAGTTTATACACTCAACTTGTAACCCTTTTCTAATATCAATATGTGTAGGACAAACTTTTACACAAGCTTCACAAGTAGTACATTCTTCATTTCCTGACCATTGTTTTACATTGAAAATAGATTTTTCATTGTTAGGATAAATTTTTCCACCTCTATTGTGGTTGTAAACAACTTGTTTTGTATTATTATCATATAAAACAGACTGAATTCTAGAATATGGACATACATAAGTACAGAAGTGTTCTTTCATAAAAACAATATCATATACTAAAAATACAACAATAGTAAGAATAAACATCACTAAGAAAAAATGATCTTGTGGTGATTTCATGTATTCAATAAAATCTTCAGGTGGTACAAAATAAAGCATAAAATTTATTGCGATAACAAAAGATAAAATTATCCATAAAAGCAATCCAATATATTTTTTTATTTTTGTAGAAGTTTTATTATAGTTTATATCTTTTTGTTTATTTTTAATTCTTCGCAATTTTAATAAAAAAGTTTCTATCAAATCTCTATAGATAACTCTAAAAATAGTTTGAGGACATCCCCAACCACACCAAACCCTACCAAACATAGATGTCATTGCAAATATTCCAATGAACAAAAACATCAATAAAAATGGCATAATAAAAAACTCATTCATATTATATACATTTCCAAGGAAATGAAAATCATATGTAACAAATGACAACAATAACAAATGATTACCATCTATTGTTATAAAAGGTGTCCCCATTATAAAAATAGTTAAAATCGCATATGTAATATATCTTTTTTTCGAATAACTCATATTTTCTCCTTTTTATAAAGCTAATTGTAAAAATATTAAGTGGTATATTTGTGGTATATAAATTGAATATTTAAAAATATTAATAATTTATAATTAATTACTTTTATTTATAAAAAATAAAGCTTAAGAAACTAACTTATAAGAAAGTTATAGCTAGAATTAACCCTTATTAAATAGAAAAATCACTAAAGGAATATGTTTGAATAAATTTACAAGAATTGGGTTTATTTTAGCAGCAGCTGGTTCAGCTGTTGGATTAGGTAATATTTGGAAGTTTCCATATATCACAGGAGAATATGGAGGTGGAGCATTTGTTATTGTTTACCTCTTAGCAATACTTTTTATAGGATTAACAATATTTATTGCAGAAACGGTTATTGGGCAACATGGAGAAGCTAATGTTTCTACATCATTTGTGAAAATGTCAAAATCTAAAAATGAAAATTGGAAGTTTGCAGCATTTATGATATTTGCTGGACTTGTGATTCTTTCTTTTTATTCTGTAGTATTAGGTTGGATTTTAAACTATATTGTTACATCTTTTCAAACACTTCCTTCTACTTCTGAAGTTGCAGGAAAAACTTTTGATAACCTTATTTCAAATGAAATTTCTTCTGAAATCTTTTATCATACAGTTATAGCATTAGCAGTTATTTTTATTGTGTTAAAAGGCGTAAAAGATGGAATAGAAAAAATAAATCTTATTTTAATGCCACTATTAGGTTTAATATTAATTGGGCTTTTAATTTATGCCTTGACTTTAGATAGTTTTTCACAAGCTCTTAGTTTTATGTTTATTGCTGACTGGAGTAAAATAAATAGTGATGCCCTATTAGCTGCACTAGGACAAGCATTTTTTACTCTATCAGTAGGAATTGGTACTATTATTACATATTCAGCCTCTTTAGACAAAAATGCAAACTTTTTTAAATCATCTGTTTTAGTTGCTTTAGTTGATACAGTTATTGCAATAATTGCTGGGTTGATTATCTTTTCTTTTCTTTTTGATGCGGGAGCAAAAAGTGCAGCAGGACCAGGACTTGTATTTATTTCTCTTCCTGTTATTTTTTCTCAATGGGGAGTTTTGGGACATATTATTGCTATCTCGTTTTTCTCTGCCCTTGTTTTCGCCGGAATTACATCTGCTGTTTCTATGATAGAGCCGGCATTGATGTTTTTTATTGAAAGATATAAAATGACTAGATTAAAGGCAACAATAATTTGTGGATCTACTTTTTACATCCTTGGAATCATTGCCCTACTTTCTATGTCTTCTGTATATGGTACATCATTAACATTTTTTGGGAAAAATGCCTTTGATTGGATGGATTTCTTAACATCATCTATATCAATGCCAATTGCAGGAATAGTAACTTGTATCTTTTTGGGTTATTATGTAGACAAACAACTACTTCAAGACAAATTTACAAAATTTGTATCTTTAACAGTATTTAATATTTGGTATGCTTTGATTAAATATATTGTTCCAATTGCTATTGCAATTTTATTATTAAATAAATTAGGTCTTATCTAAGTTTTATAGGAGATTATTCTCCTATAAATATAAGTATAAATTAAAAGCTACAACTAAAATATTTAAAACTACAAAAGCCTCTTTTCTTATAACAGCAAATAAAGAAACTACAATATAAGTTATAAAAAACCAAAGAGGAGTAATCACTTCAAAAATATAAAACTTCATATTTATTGCAATGACTAAAAAGGAGTCTAACAAACTTCCATATCCAATTAAGTGTAAAAATAACTCTAAGGGATAGAAAATAGTAAAAAGTATTGTAATAAAGGGAGAAAGCAATTGGACCCAAGAAGTTACTCCAAAAAAGTAATGAACTATGGGATTAAAGCTTGCAAAAATCCAAATATTAAAAAATAGAAATAGAAATACTTTATTAAGGTTTTGAAAATATTTTATAAATAAAAATATATAAAATACTCCAATAACAGAAAACCACAAAGACAATGAAAACAAAAATTTTGGGAAAAGTACAAGTATAAATAATAATGTAAGTAAAAGTGTCTCAAAGGAGATTAACCTTATGTTTGACCTTAATAAAAATATCCCAAAAACCATCATAATAAAAGCTCTTAAAAGTGAAGGTACTAAATTTGTAAAAATCAAATATACAAATAATAAAGATAAAACAATACATAAAATATCAAACCTTCTATTTCTATATGGAAAATATCTATTATGAAAAAAGTTGTATGGATAATAAAATATAAAATAAAGAATAAACGATAATACACCTAAGTGAAATCCAGAAATTGCTATTAAATGAGAGATGGAATATACAGCAAAAATATCTCTTAAATCAGTGTTTGTAGGAAGGGCTAAAAATATAGCTTCATATATCTCACTAATATTCTTATTTACATGTTGGGATTGTATTTTTTCTTTTAAATCTTTTTTTATACTATTCTTTTGATATTTAAAAATATTGAAACTCTTTACATAAAAGCCTTTTAAATACTGTAGAAAAGATACTTTTCCACTAAGTATAGACATATCTACATAATCAAGTCTTTTTAAATCTAAGCCCTTAGGAGTAGATGTAAAAAAAGAGAACTTAGTACCTTCTAATTTATAGATATCAAAATCATCTTTTTCATACTTATTTATAACTTGCGCTTGTAGTTTATATATAGGATTATCAATAAAATCTTTATAATTGTTGTATTGAAAGAATAGTGTAACAAAAGAAATAAGTATCAAAAAGAGAGAAAAGTAAAATAACTCTTTTTTGTCATTTATCAAATTTAATTTTTGCATTAATTATTCTACTAAATAATGATTTAATTTATTTAGTAGAATATGGTTTTATTTAATTTTTTTCCAAATACTCATTTGAGAAATTGTATGTTGATGTTTTCTTGCCGTCTCTTTTATCACAAAAGGTACATCTATCGTATCAAGCAGTTCAAATCTATCACTTAAATTTTCTTTTAAAGTATCTAAAGTTTTTACTTCTTTATTATCTCTTACAAATCCACCTAACCAGTTTTGTTTTGGAGTATAATCTTCAAGCCAAGTATATGGACTCAAGATTACTAAAAGACCATCTTTATTTACCCTATTTGGAATATCATCTAAGAACTTTTGAGGATAATATAATCTATCTATCAAGTTTGAACAAAATATCAAGTCATAGGCTGTATACATATCTTTTAAATTACAAGCATCACCTTGCATAAAAGTAACTCTCTCTTTTGTCTCTTCAAGTCCAAAGTCATCTAAAGCAACAATTTTTTCTTCATATAATTCACCCTCTGTTGCAACTTTATAAGTCAAGCTATCATATTTTTTCAGTTTTATTCCAACACTTATAAAGTTAGCACTAAAATCTATTCCTAATACCTCATCAAATATCTTTCCTAGCTCAAATGAACTTCTTCCTACACTACAACCCAGATCAAGTGCTTTTTCTTTTTTTACACCTTCTAAATATGGTTTTAAGACATCAACAGAATTTTTAGGGAAGTTTTTAACTCCATAAATCTCTTCACCATAATGGAATTCACAATATTGAGAGATCTGCTCATCTGTTTCATATACATTATCATTTAGTTTAGTTCTATATTCATTATCACTTTTTACATATCTAAATCCGGCATGTTGGAAGAAGTGCTTTCTAAAAGCATATCTTGCACTTCTTAAAGTCTCATTTCCTAAACTTATAAATGAACCACCTTTTATAAGGGCATGTCTATCATCAAAAGTAGGAGTTGTAAAGTCATCATATACAGGATGAGTTTCAAATCCATCAAGGGGATACATAGGAGTTATACTCCATTGCCATACATTACCAACTACATCATAAAATTCACCCATAGGATATTTATCTACTGGTGTTTGATTAAAATACTTTAATCCTATATTTGCATCACACTCTTGGGCTTTTGCATAATCATTTAATCTATAAAACTCATCTTCACTTGGAAGTCTTACTTCAAAGCCAAGTTTTTCACTCTTATATTTACAAAATGCTTCTGCTTCATATACGTTTATATCAACTGGATAATTTAAAGGTAAAGGAACTACTCTATTTATCTCTCTTAAATAATACTTATCACCATCTTTTAACCAAAAAGTAGGGATTTTAGTTTGTGTAAAGTCTAACCACTTCAATCCATCTTTACTAAAGTAATGTAATTTATTATAACCACCCTCTTTTACAAACTCTAAAAACTCTCCATTTGATACAAGATACTTACTAGCTTCAAAATCTTTTATACTTGCTCTATGAAAAGAAAACTCATTATCCCAACCATAGTAGTTTGGCTTTTTATGATCTTTTTGAAGTATAACTTCTCCACCTTCTACTTTTACTAATTCATTTTGTGGATAAGTTTGGCTTCTTTCATTGTTATATTCAAATAACTCATCCTCTTTAAAATATTTTATGTCAAGTTCTCTTAATAATACAGATGATGTTTCTATATGAATATTTTCATGTTCTATTCCCATAAGTATAACCCACATAGGAGAATTCCAATTTATAGGTATAGAGAACTCAATACTATCAATAATATCCAATACTAAAGCTTTTACTTCATCTCTATATGCTTTTGTCTCTTCATATGTTGGCCATTGGTAATTTTCATCATTTAAATCATCCCAACTCATTTCATCAACACCAATTGCAAATAGAGACTCAAGTGTTTTATTTACTCTTTTAGTTGTTATATTTGATACATTTAATTTATTCATAAAAAATGTAGCTGTATGTCCAAAATAAAATATTAAAGGATGTCTTAACCTATTTGGTTGTTCAAGTATATGTTTTTTATCTTTTAATAAATCAAAAAGTTTTTCATCTAATTCATAAGTTCTTAAAAAATATTCTCTTATCTCTTCTCTTTTTTCTTCAACTGTTCCGTTATTTAAATCTATCGTTTTCCAATTATAATTCATAGCTACCCCAAATTTTTCTATCTTGTTATTCTATTTATATTTATTGTACATTTGTATACATATAAAGACATCTCATACTTTGTTAATATTACTCTTCAATAATATCTGAAAGTTTTTTAGCCAACTCTAAAATCTCTTCTTTTTCATTTAAACCATCAATAAATCTTTGTGGAATATTTTTCAAGCCAACTTGTGCACCAACTAAGGCACCAGTTAATATTGATCTAGCTTGATTTTGTCCTCCACCATTAAGTGCATGTAATATTGCACTTTCAAAATCATCATTAAATCTTGCCGACAAATAGTAACATGCTGGTAACATATGATAAATAGCACATGGCATTCCATATACTAAAGATACTTTCCAAGCTGGCTCTATTTTTATATCTTTGTCATTTGCTGCTTGTGCCATAAAAGATGGAGACAATAAAGCATCAGGAGAAGCAAATAAGCCTATATTTGATGGATCTTTAGCACCATCTTTTGGTGGTTTTAAATTATCTGAAGTAACTGCATGAAAAGGCAATTCACCTTTTTTGACTAGTTTCATTAATTTTGTAGATATATCTTTATCTAACTTTTCACCTTGAATTAACTGAGCCAACACTGCTCCATAAGCAACAGTCATTGAACCTACTATATCATCAACTTGTGTTAAAAAGGTATTATGGGAAATACTTTTTGCTAACTCTTTTGTATTTAGTGCATATAGTACAGCAAGAGCTAAAGTTCTCTCTATAGCTTCAGTTGTATCTGCTCTACTTCCTACTTTATCCCATGGTAGTTTTTGCTCTACTCTTTGTCTATATACTTCCCTAATAGATTGAGAAGTATAACCTCCAGGTCCATGTGTTGGAATACCATCTATTTTTGTAAATAAATCTTCATCTAGTTTTTTGCAAAAATCTTCTTGATTGTAAGCTTTATTTTCTATAAGGGATTTAATCATAAGTTTTAGGATATATCCTGATTGGGATTGATTACCTTTTTCTTCATGTTCATGGTATCTTCCCTTTTTAGGAGTTGTATATGTTGTAATCCACTCACCATAATCTTTATGTTGTTCATCTAAATCATAATACCAATGTGGTCCTAATGCAATTGCATCACCAATAAATGCTCCTACTATAGCACCTTGTGCTCTATCTTTTAAATTCATATCGATATCCTTTATTTACTACTAATTAGTAATTTATTTTAGAATTATACTACTAACTAGTATTAAAGTCAAGTTATATTAATAACTCTTTTGAAAGTATAACTCCATCCATATCAGCATAAACAATATCACCTTGAGAAAAATTAATACCACAAAAAGAGACATCAACCCCTACTTCACCTCTTGTTTCAATAGCATATTTTCTACTACAAGTTCCCCTTGCAAATAATATTAAGTCCATATCTTTTGTAAAAAAAGTATCTCTAACATAACCATTTACAATTAAGCCCTCATAGTTATTATCAACTGCAAATTTTGCAAGGTTATCTCCTACTACTGCAAAATACTCATCTTCCACATCTACTACAACTATTTTACCAGTACCATCTACATCTTTTAACAAATTTTTAAGATCTGTATTATTTCTATCAAGCTTTATAGTTACTACTTCTCCATAGGCCTTTTGTTTTCCGCCATAATTTTTAAACTCATTATCTAATACATATACTTTATCTGGGTGTGCATCACTTATATCTGCTGTAAAAAAATCCATTTATTTTCCTTTTTATAATTTATTTTTAAAAAACTCTTTGAAAGCTTCTATTACATAATCAATATCTTCACTTGTAACATCTCTATGAGTTACAACTCTTAACTCATCATAAGTTCCTGATATATTTATACCTTTATTTTTTAAATAATTTATTAATAAACCTACATTAGTATCTTTTAATTCAATAAATATCATATTCGTATCATTTGATAAAATTTTTATTTGATTAATCTTTTCTAATTCTAAAGCTAGTTTTTTTGCATTTTCATGATCGATTTGTAAATCTTTTATATTATTATCTAAGGCATAAGAACATGCAGCTGCTAAATAACCAGATTGTCTAAGTCCACCTCCTAGCATCTTTCTATATCTTCTAGCTTTATTTATAAACTCTTTACTTCCAACTAATACAGAACCGACAGGAGCACCTAAACCTTTTGAGATACATATTGACATAGAATCAAAACAAGCACTTATATCTTTAATATCTATACCTAAATCAATAACTGCATTAAAAACCCTTGCTCCATCAAGATGTAATAAAAGATTTTTATCATGTGTAAATTTTCTTGCTTCTTGCAAATATGAAAGTGGCAAAACTTTTCCATCATGGGTATTTTCCAAACATAAAAGTTTAGTCATAGCAAAGTGAAAATCATCAGGTTTTATTTTTTTATTTACCTTATTTAAATCCAAAGTTCCATCTATTTCAAACTCTATTGGTTGAGCAACTATTCCACCAAGAACAGATGAACCTCCTCCTTCATACTTAAAGATATGAGAATCTTGTCCACAGATATATTCCTCACCCCTTTGACAATGGGAAAGCATCGCTAATAAATTTGCTTGTGTACCACTTGTAGCAAATAAGGCTGATTCTTTATTTGTAAGTCTTGCTACTTTTTCTTCAAGTGCATTTACACTTGGATCTTCACCATATACATCATCTCCAACTTGTGCATTAAACATATAATCTTTCATCTGCTTTGAGGGCATTGTAAAGGTATCACTTCTAAGTTCTATTATTTTATTCATTTTGCACCTTTTTTAAAACCACTGTATAATTTTCTCTTTTACCTCTTTTGTTCTTTCAAGTGGTAACATATGTGTTTGAGCTTCTATTTGTGTAACTTCAATATTTTTTGCTTTTAAAGAAAAGTTTTCCATAAATTTTGAACTAACAAGTCTATCTTCATTGGCATATAAAAAAGCTAAATTCAAATCACTATTTATAAGTTTTTCACTTAAATCTTCTCTTATTATTGTGGCATTAAATTGAGAATAAAAAGCTTCTTCTCCCACATCTATATACATTTGAAGTATTAAATTTATTAATTCTTCATCCCCTTGATTTTTTGGTTCCACTAAACTTAAAACCTTTTTTCTACTAAGACCTTTAAAGCCAAACTTTTTAGTTAGTTTAATAGTTTCTCTTCTTCTTTGACACTCTACTTCATCCAAATTTGCAGGAGTACAGGCAACAGCTAAAATTTTATTTACCCTATCTGGATATTTTAATCCAAAATAACATGATATATAACCCCCAAGGGAAAATCCCAAAAGATTTATTTTTTCATCTTTTATTTTATCATTTAACACTTCTACTATTTCATCAAAACTATTTCTTAATGGAATCTCAAGATGAATAAACTCATAAGTATCATCAAAAAGAGGGATTAACCTACTCCATAATTTTTCATCATTCATAAAGCCTGGTATTAAATATATTTTTATTTTCATTAAATCACTTCATTTTTTTGTTCTATTTTATCTAATAAAAGTTTTACATACTTTTAGATATTCTAATCTCCTTTATAAAATGAATAAATAGGCAATTAAATGAAAGTAGTAACAGGTGTTGTAGGAAACGATATACACGTTGTAGCAAATAGATTAATTGATCTCTCATTACAAGCAAGGGGATTTGAAGTATTTAACCTTGGAGTTAATACTTACTTAGAAGAATTCTTTGATGCTGTAATAGAAACCAATGCAGATGTACTTTTAATCTCTTCTTTAAACGGTGAAGCAGAAGGTTGGTGTAGAGAAGTAAAGATACTAAAATCAAAATATAAAAACTTAGATAATGTGGTTTTTATGATTGGTGGAAACTTAGTGGTTGGAACAGGTGATGCTTCAATTATCGTGCCAAAATTCAAAAACTACGGGTTTGATTTGGTATTTCATCAAGTAGATTTAAATACAGGGTTAGATGAATTAGAAAAATATTTAAAGACGAGAGAATCATGAGTTTATTGCAAGAGGAACGAGAGATAATTTTAAGTAATGAATATGTAGAGCATTTTGACTTTGCTGAGGTTGAAGAGTTTGTAAAAAATGCTTCAAAAGATCTATTTATTTCACATAACTTTAGAACAAAAAACAAGATGTTAGTTCAACCACGAGGTGGATTTCCTACATACAATAAAATGTATGCACTTTATGAATTTTTTGTAAATGCAAATGTTGATGTATTACCTTGTACTATTGATTCAAATACAAGACTAAATGACTATGCAACATCTAAGAAAATGCTAAGACTTTCAGAAGAGAGTGAAGTTGATATGTTAAATGGTTATCCTTTAGTTAATCATGGATATAGAACTACTAGAAAGATGATTACTCACTTTAACAAGCCTGTATCACTTAGACATGGAACACCAGATGCTAGACTTTTAATAGAAACAGCTATTGCTTCTGGTATTTTTGAAATAGAGGGTGGTCCTATTACTTACCTTTTACCCTACTCTAAAAACTTTCCATTAGATAAAGCATTTTTATATTGGAAGTATGTTGAAAGAGTTTGTGCAAAATATTCAACACTAAATGAACCAATAAACAGAGAATCATTTGGACCACTTACAGCAACACTTGTTCCTCCTTGTATTACTATTGTTATTCAATTAATTGAGATGCTTTTATCACTTGAAGAAGGAGTTAAATCATTTTCTGTATCTTTTTCACAAAGTGGAAGTGTAAACCAAGATATTGTAACTGGAGCTGTTATAAGAAAACTTGCAAAACATTATGCCAATGAAATTGGCTGTGGAGATGCGGAGGTTCATTTAGTATATCACCAATGGATGGGTGCTTTTCCTATGGATCAAAACTTTGCATCACAACTTATTTCTATGTCAACAGCCATTGCAGCTATGGTTGGTGCTGATAAGATTATTACAAAAACAAAAGAAGAAGCTTCTGGAATTCCTACAAAAGAGGCAAATGCTGAAACAGTTGCAAATACCCAATACCTTCTTAGAATTTTAAATGGTCTTCCAAATGTAGTAGACCAAGAAGAAGAAGAGAATTTAACCTTAGAAGTTAAAGCTATCATGGAAGCCATATTCAATGATAGTGCTGATACTTTGTGGAGAAAAGCATTTAATAGTATCAAAAATGGAATAATAGATGTGCCTTTCTCTCCTCATATTATAAATCATAATGAGATGATTACAATAAGAGATGCAAATAAAAATATAAGAATAATGCAAAGAGGAAATGTTCCAATTCCTGATAAGTGTTTTGAATATGAAAAATCAAAATGTGATCTTAAAAAAGATACTACATCTATAGTAAATGATATTATCCATGATATAGGAATTATGCAATGAGCCAATTAACTAACAAACTACTAATAGATGTAGGAAGTACTTATTTTAAAGTTAGTTCATCAAAAGGTGTTGAACAACATTTTAGAGACTTCAATAAAGATATATACGATGACTTAACATATAAGTGTGGAGATACAATTAAAACATACGAAAAAGAGAATGTTTATATTTGTTCCTCTGCAAATGGAGGGCTTAGTACACTTATTATTGGTGTTACAAATTCTTTTTCACTTAAATATGCTACAAATATAGCATTTAACTCTGGCATTAATATCATTGATACTATTTTATACCAAGATATTGAAAGCTCTTCTATTCCTAGTGATTTGATTGATGTTGTTATTGTTGTAGGGGGAATTGATTCTGTTTGTGACATTTTTGGAAAAGAATTATTTGATTATTTAGAAAAAATAAAATACTCAAACATTGTTTATGTAGGAAGTTCAAAAGATAGAGACATGCTTCAAAAAAACATACAAGACTTAGTTGTATTAGCAAATATTATTGATGATAAGCTTCATATTGTAGAAGAAAACTTAAAAGAGTATTTAACTAATCTTTATCAAGCTGATATTATGGGAAAAGAAGACATCAAACACCTTTATGAAATAACATCAAATCAAATATATTCTACTCCATATATAGTAAATAAAACTTTGCCATTTATTAATACTAAGTTTTCAGTTGTAAATCCATATATTTTAATAGATATAGGAGGAGCAACTACTGATATTCATTATTCAAAAGATTTAGTGGATGAAAATATTGTTACAACAAATGAGTATGATAGACTTGTATTTAAAAAACTAGGTGTTTTTAAATCAAAAGAGTCTTTAATCTTTAGTGCAAAAAACAATGAATTTGTGTATGAGTTATTATCTCACTTAAAAGTTACAGAAAATATCTTTGAAGAACAAAGTGAGAAAGCCTTAAAAATATTAATGCAACTTGCGATATTCTTAGTTTTATGTAAAGTATCACACTATAGAAAAGCTTATGTAAACTTAAAGCTATTATCACTTAATACAGTAGTTTTAACAGGTGGTATTACAAAGGTTTTATCACAAGAAGAAATTGAAGATATCATCTCATTTTTTTATAAAAAAATTCTAAATTCAAACCATAACCCAAGTGTTGTAATGGATTCAAATTACGATATCTGGACTATTGGTTTAACTCAAAATTAAAGGATAAAAGATGTCTATAAATTGTATTAGAAGATTAATTGAAGATGCTGCAATCTCACATCCAAATAAAAATGCTTTAATCCTAAGTGAAAAAAGTTTAACATATAAAGATTTATTAACAAAAGTAAATCAAGTGGCTTTTTATCTAAATGAGTTAGATTTACCAAAAGGTAGTAGAGTTGGTATTTACTCAAATAAATGTATGGAACAAGTTATTGCTATACTTGCTATTTTATCAACTGATTATGTCCTCGTACCTCTAACAAAACTACTTAAACCAGATCAAGTTAAATATATAATAAAAGATTGTGACATAAAATGTATCATAACAGATAAGATAAAAGAAAATTCTATTGAAGATATTGATTTTGATGGTCATATTATTTCATATATTACAGTACACAAAAATGTACCATCATTTGAAGAGATTTTCAAATACTACAACAAACCATATATTTGTGAAATAAATGGACATAGCAATGCTGTAATTACCTACTCTTTTGGAATAACTGGAACTCCAAAAGGAATTGTTATATCTCATAGAAATCTAATAGATAGTGCAAGGGTTGTCTCGCAATACTTAAGTTTAAAAGAAGATGACATAATATCTGGAATTTTACTATTTAATTTGGATTATGGATTAAATCAAATTTTTTGTTCTTTATATAAAAGAGCTACTTTAGCTTTACATAGATTTATTCTTGCAGGTGATTTTTTCAATCACCTAATAAATGACAATGTAACAGTTATTCCTCTTATGCCAATTAGTATTACTCAGATGTTTGATGAAGACTTACATAGACTTCCTAGTGTTGAGTTATTAAGTAATATTAGAATTATCACTTCTTCAGGTGGGAATTTAACACCTAAAATGTTAAATGATGTGCAAAAATATTTTGCAAATGCAAAAATATTTTCAATGCATGGTTTAACAGAAGCCTTTAGATCAACATATTTAGACCCATCTCAAATAAACATAAGACCAACCTCAATAGGAAAATCAATTCCAGATGTTGAGTTATATGTTATAGACGAAAATGGTAATGAGTGTGCTCCAAGAGTTGTGGGTGAATTAATTCACAGAGGTGGATATATTTACAAAGGTTTTTGGAATGCTCCTGAAGAGACAAGTCAAAGATTTAAATCAGTTAGTATCCTTAAAAATGTAATCAATCTTGAAGGGCAATTAAGAGATGAAGTTGTTGTAAAAACAGGTGATTATGTTTATAAAGATGAAGAAGGTTATTTATACTTTGTATCAAGACATGATGATATGATTAAAACAAGAGGTTTTAGAGTAAGTCCATATGAAATAGAATCAGTTACTATAAATAATATTCCACAAATAGAGCAATGTGCAGTTTTTTCAATAGAAAATGAAGAGATAGAAGAAGAGATAGTTTTAGTATATAGTGCTAGAAGTGAACTATCTTCTAAAGAAATAACTTTTGAGCTGAAGAAGCATCTAGCTTCGTATATGATTCCCCTTAGAATAATTTACAAGAAATCATTACCTTTAATTCCTAGTGATAAAAATAAAATTAACAAAAACCAACTTAAAACAGAATTGCTTGATTTTTTAAAATAGATTTTATGTAATACTTAAATTTAGGTATTACATAAATAATTTTTGAAAATTTTAAAATTTTTGACTAAAATCAACTAAATTTACACTTTTTTTTCCTATAATACTTAAAATAAAAAAATCAAAGGAAAAAATAATGAAAAAAGTTCTACTTTTAACTTCAATCTTAGCATGTGTTGCATTTGCTAATCCATATGCAAAATGTGTTGCTTGTCATGGAGCAAATGGTGAAAAAGCTGCTTTAGGAAAATCAAAAATAATGAAAGACATGACTAAAGCTGAAATTGTTTCTGCTTTAAAAGGATATAAAGATGGAACTTATGGTGGACCAATGAAAGGTTTAATGAAAGGTCAAGTTGCTTCTTTAAGTGATGCTGATATTCAAGCAATCGCTGACAAAATCGGAAAATAATAAAAGTAAGAAGACTCTCTTCTTACTTTAAGTAATGTAACTCTTCTCCTCAATTTAATTTCTTTTAACGAATTATTAACAAACTAATCAACTTAAAAGTTTAAGTACTATAATATTTTAATATTACATTAATAATAAGGAAAAACAATGAAAAAAATTATACTACTATCTACAATTTTAGCATGTACAGCTTTTGCTAATCCATATGCAAAATGTGTTGCATGTCATGGAGCGAATGGGGAAAAAGCTGCAATGGGAAAATCTAAAGTTATAAAAGATATGACAAAAACTGAATTTGTTGCAGCATTAAAAGGTTATAAGGATGGTTCTTATGGTGGACCACTAAAAAGTCTAATGACTGGACAAGTTACATCTTTAAGTGAAGCTGATATGGAAGCACTTGCAAATCAAATAGTTAAATAATTTTAATTATGATAAAATTGGTACTTTTAAAGTTCTTTTTTGTAGTATAACAATAAGAAAGAGTTAAGGGTATCAATTTTGAAATCAAGTTATAAAGCTAATTTTTTATTTTTTTATTTCTTATCTGTACTTATTTTGGTAAGTGCAATTTATATTTATGATTCTATAACAAATAAATCAAATATTGATAGCATCTCAAACAAAAATTTTGATATCGTTTTTTTAGAAAAGAAAAGATACTTAACTAATATAATAAACTCAAACAAAGTTACTTTAAATACTCTATCAAACAATCAAACCTTTCAAGACTATATAAATAATAAAGAAAGTGTAAAAAATAGTGACAATTTATTTTCAGCACTTATAAATACAGATTCCTCTATTTTTCAATTAAGTTATATAGATTTAAAAGGTAATGAAAGAATTAAAATCAAAAAAGATTTATCTTCTAAAAATAAATCTATAAGTGCAACACCTAAAAATCAATTAAAAAATAAAGCCAATAGTGATTATTTTAAAACCTTTATTAATTTAAATAATGGAAAACTTGGTATTTCAAATATTAATAAATCATCTAAATCCAAAATGACAACAATAATAGTAGCAAAAACTGTTTATGATAAAAATGATAATAAAAAAGGCTTTATCATGATGAATATTGTTATAGATGAAGTTTTTAACTACTTAATGAAAAATGAGTTCTTCAATATTTATTTAGTTTCAAGTAAAGGAGACATAATACTACCAAAGAGTGAAAAAAATAAAGAAATTTATTCTATAAATTTCAAAGAGTACTTATTGAATTCACACTTTAAAAAAGCAGATATAAATTCAATTTTAAATAACAAAGCATTTTCAAATGGAAAGTATTTTTCAAGAAAAATAAAAAGTTTTAATGAAGGCGACAATATAACACTTCTTTTTGAATCTAAATATACTACTCTAAAAGAAGAATTAAATAAACAAAAGTTAGAACTTATATTTGTATTAATTGCTATATCTATTTTAGCACTTCCTATTGTATTATATTTTGCAAGCATACCAGAAAAACTAGAAAAAGAGATAATTAAACAATTCATAACAGATGATTTAACAAAACTACCTAATTTAGAACATCTATTAAATGATTTAAAAGAGAAAGAATTTAAAAACTGTTTAATAATTCTATTAAACATAACAAATGATAAAAATATACAAAATATTTATGGATTTAATGTTACCAAAGAATTATTAAGAAGTTGTGCCAATTTTTTCCTTGAGTATAAAGAAAAAGACAAAAGATTTTTAAAAATATACAAAGTAAAACATAATGTTTTTGCTTTTAAATATTTATATAAAAATAGAGAAACTTTAAATGAATCATTAAATCAAATTCAGAACTTATTAGAAAATAAAGAATTTTTAATTCTAAATAAATATGAGATAACAATAGATACTACTATTGGTGTAAGTGGGATAGATATACTTAATAATAATATAAATGAACTAAAAGAAGCTGAAATAGCATTAGATGAAGCATTGCAGTTAAATCATGACATTTCTATTTATAATAATTCTCATGTAGAAAACCTTGAAAAATACAAAGCAAATATTGAAAAAATTAAAATTATAAAAGATGCAATTTTAAACAATAATGTAATTATAGCTTTTCAACCCATTTTTAATAATTTTCAAGGAAAAGTTGAAAAATACGAAGCACTTGTAAGGTTAAAATATAAAGATAAAATATTTTACCCTGATGAATTTCTACAAATCTCAAAAAAAATAAAAAAATATAAAACTTTGACTAAAATTATTATAGAAAAAACATTTAAATTTTTTGAAAATAAAGATTTTGAATTTTCTATTAATTTAAGCATGGAAGATATACTTGATGATGAGATAAGAGAATATCTTTTTAAAGAAATTATTAAGTATAACTTTCAAAATAGACTTGTCATTGAGCTTGTTGAAACAGAAGCGATAAATAATTATGAAGCATTTACTAATTTTATAAAAGAAATTAAAAAATTAAATTGTAAAATTGCAATAGATGATTTTGGAAGTGGATACTCAAACTACGATTATATAATTAAGCTTTCTGATTACATAGATTACTTAAAAATCGATGGAACATTAATTACTGATATTGATACAAATCAAAAAACACAACTTCTTGTAGGCACTTTAAAATTCTTATGTGATAGTCTAAAAATAAAAACCATTGCAGAATATGTTGAGAACAAAGAAATTTTTGAGTTCATTAAAGCAATGGGTATTTCTTATTCTCAAGGATACTATATTGGTAAGCCAGAATTTGAACTAAGAGAAAATGAATGGATTAAAAATGAAAAGAAAAAAGATTTAAACTACTTCTAACCTATCTCTTCCATTTATTTTTGCTTCATAAACTTTTTCATCAGCCATTTTTATAAATTCATCTATAGAATTTGCTTTACTATAAAAAGATACTCCAATAGAAACAGTTATAGAAATCTCTTTTAAAGGATGAAATATCATTTGAGACTTTATGTCTTCTCTTAAAACATTAAGTTTTTTTATTAATTCATCTTTTTTTTCAAAACACAAAATTATAAACTCTTCGCCTCCATATCTATAAGCTTCACCATTTAAGCCATATGCATGGGATTGAATCTTATTTGCTAAATATTTTAGAACCCTATCCCCAGTATCATGTCCAAAGCTATCATTTATGCCTTTGAACCTATCCGCATCAATAAATACAGCACAAAGCAAGGAAGAGTGTTTTTGTTTAGTAAAAAGTTCTAAATCTGCTTCCATCTTTCTTCTATTATACAAAGAAGTTAAAGCATCTTTATTCATCATATCTTTTAGTAGTTCTTTCTCTCTTAAGAGTTCTTCTATTAAGTTATCTTTAAAATTCTCATTTGTAGTTATATTCTTTTGTTCTACAATTTTTCCTAACTTAAATTCAAATTTATTTAACTTTGAATTATAATCTATTTCTTTACACTCAATTTTAATAGATGGTTTCTCTTCTCCTAACCCATTTGTCAAAATCAAATTATCTACTTTTTTAATATCATATCTAATTTTATCATCTACAATTTTTATATCTAAAAGTTCACTTCTCCAATATTTACTAATATCTTTTGATAAAACTCTTAGTTTCATATTCAAAATATCTTCAAATATATCTTTTCCAACAGAAATAGTAATAGTCACTTACTTTTAGCCTTTAAAATTCTTTTTGATATGATATAGTATTACAATTTACAAAGACATAAACATCAATTTAAAATTCATTATGATAAAATCAAAAAATTCAATAAATACTAGGATTATTATGAAAAATATTTACTTAATTTTATCTATATTTACTATTTCTTTTCTTTTTATAGGCTGTTCTTCAAAACAATTAGATACAGAAGTAAATGACTTAAGAATATATAAACAAGAACCATTAGAATACACTTCTAATATTCCAACATTGGATAAGAATATCCAAGAACAATTAAATAAAGAGTTTAATGAGAGGTATTTTTCCCCTTGGCATAAAGAAAAATTTGAAGCAAGTTTGAAAGATGTAACTTGGCAATTTAGCTATAAAAATAAAAAAGTTTATGGAGATAATAATAGATTAATCAAAAAAGAGTGGTTTGATGAACAAATAGATAATTCAAATTTCGAACAATATAACACCTTTTTAAAAAAGGCAATTACTGTAAAAAATTCAAATTTAAGACTTTTCCCAAGTGATAGCAAAATCTTTTATAATCCATCAATTGCAGGGGAAGGTTTTCCTTTTGATTATAATCAAAATTCTGGTATAAAAATTAACTCACCAATTTTAATTTCTCATTTATCTAAAGATAGAGCTTGGGCATATGTTTTATCTTCTTTTGCAAAAGGTTGGATAAAAGTAAGTGATTTAGCATATATGAATGATGACCTAATGAATTTTTTTGAAAATGGAAACTACTACGTTGCTATTAAAGATAATTTTCCAATATATAAAAGAGGCATCTTTGTAGAATATATAAAACTAGGAACACTATTTCCTGTAAAAAATAATAAAGCAATTACAATTGGAAGATATGGGAATAATGAAGGATATAGTAGAGTAATAGAGATTCCAAATGTCTATATTGCAAAAAAACCAATTGACTTTAATAGTAAAAATATTACAAAGATCATGAACCAATTAATTGCAGAACCTTACGGTTGGGGTGAAATTCTAAATCATAGGGATTGTTCTGCTTTGACAAAAGATTACTTTGCACCCTTTGGAATAAACTTAAAAAGAAACTCTTATGGTCAAACTTTAGATTACAAATATTATGATGTAAAAAATCTCTCAAATGAAAAGAAAAAAGAGTTTATTATAAAAAATGGAATTCCTTTTTTAACTTTAGCATATCTAAAAGGTCATATTATGCTTTATATTGGTGAAAAAGATGGAGAGCCTCTATTTTTTCATAATGTTTGGGGTGTAAAAACAAAAAGTTTCTTTGGAAAAGATGGTAGAAAAATTGTAGGGAAAGCTGTAATTACTTCACTAAATATGGGTGAAGAGTTAAACAATTTTGATGAAAAAAGAAGTTTAGCTTCAAGAATACTTGGAATTGTAAATGTTACTCAAAAAAAAGAGTAACCTTTTACAATTTTCTTAAATAAACAATTCTATACAACATAGGTACATAATATAAATTTAAAACCGTAGCCCACAATACCCCAAAACCTAAAGATACAGCCATTGGTTGTAAAATAAGAGCTTGTCCAGAAGCAAAAAACATCAAAGTAAACAAACCTAAAATAGTTGTAATTGAAGTAAGTAAAATCGGTCTTAATCTCAAAAGTGCAAATTCTAAAAGCTCATCTAATGTTTTTGCTTTTTTAATAAAATCCATCATGATAATTCCATCATTTACAATAACTCCTGCAAGCCCAACCATACCAATTAAACTGGCCATTGTAATATTTAATCCAAGAACAAAATGTCCAACAAAAACACCTAAAATAGATAAAGGAATAGTTGAAAGTATTATCAATGATTTAAGCATAGAGTCAAACATCCAAACAAGAGCAATAAAAATAAGTATAATTGCAATTAAAGCTGCTTCTCCCATCTCTTTTTGTACTTTTTTATTCTCTTTTTGTTCACCTTTTATATCAATAGTAACTTTAGATTTATATTTTTCTAAAATTGGATTTAACTTCTCAAAGACTTCTGCTGAAGTCATTTTCCCACTAATAGAACCTGTTACAGATACTATTCGTTCTCCATTTTCTTTGAAAATTTGAGAATAGGCATTTTTTCTAACAATATCAACCACATCTTTTAAAAATACTTTTTCATTAGTATTTGGAACTATTATTTCAAAAGCATTTAAACTTTTTAAATAATCTTTATTTTTACTTTGAAAAACAACATCAACTATGCCCTTTTTATCAAACATCTTTGAGTATGTACCTTTAAAATAAAAAGGTCTAATTGATGAAATAATGTAATTTTCACTTATTCCTAAATCTTGACCATAGGCATTAACTTTAAACTTTAGTTCAATATTTCCCATCATAAAATCATCAGCTACATTTAACACACCATCTATATTGTTTAAAGCTTTTTTTATATTTGTAACAGCCGTACTTACCTCTTTTTCATTACCACTAATTGATAATTCTAAATCATTTTTAACTATTCCAGCTTTGGGAGTAAAGACTTTAAGATCTTCAAATTGTCCAGATTTAATCTCTGGCTTTAAAAGTTTTTGTAACTCTTTTTCTATTGTTTGTGATGATTTTTCTCTTATCATGTTTGTATCATCATACTTAGGAGAAAGATAAGGATTTATATATTTATCAAAGAAATTTTGGGGTGCTCTTTCATTTAGATTAACAAATATTTGGAAATAGAACTCTTCAGTCTCAGGTTGATTTTTTCCATCAAGTTTTAAACCAATTACAGAAGATACGGATTGTAAATTATTAGCAAAATCATAATTCTTTAGAATCTTATTCTCAATTTTTTTTACAATCGCTTCTGTTTGTTCTATTTTTTTACCAACACCAACTGATCCACTTATATACACTTGTGTAGTATCAAAATCAGAGAGAAATTTAAACTTTGAACTCATAACAATAAAAATTGTTAAAGTAACAATTGTTAAAACCATAATAATAAGAGATGTATATCTTTTTCTTAATAAAAAGCTTAAAATCTTTTTGTATAACTTTTTATTCCAAGCCCATATTTTATCTGCTTTTTGCTCTTGTTTATTTACTCTTAAAATCTGTTTTGCATGTAAGGGTAAAAAGAAAAAGGCTTCAAGCAAAGATGAAATAAGAAGAATAGTAATCATAATAGGAAGTATTTTCATAAACTTTCCTATTTCTCCTGTCATAAGTAAAATTGGCAAAAAGGCAAATATTGTTGTTGCAGTTGCAGTTAATACAGCTGGATAAACTTCAACAGAACCATCAATAGCAGCTTGTAATCTATCTTTTCCCATTTCCATGTGTCGATATATGTTTTCACCCACAACAATAGCTTCATCCACAAGCATTCCTAAAGCAATCAAGGCTCCTAGTAGTGAAAGCATATTTAAACTGTATCCCATAGCTTCCGCACTAATAAGTCCTATCATAAATGAAGTTGGGATTCCAATAGCTATTACTATTGCAATTCTTGCATTTATAAAGAAAAACAAGGCTAAGAAAAGTAAGCACAATCCAAAAAAGATATTAGAAAAAACAGTATTTAATCTATTTTTTATCCAAACAGAAGTATCAGTATGTGTTGCAAAGTTAAGCTCTGGATATATTTTTTTATACTCTTTTAGTTTCTCTTTTATTTGACGAACTAGTTCAACTGCATCGCCACTTTCTCCCTTGTTTATACCAATAGAAACATCTCTACTACCATTAAAATGTGAGATAGTATTAACATCTGCCAATTCATATTTGATTTTTGCAATATCTTTTAAATAAACTTTTTGATTTGATATTTTCAAAATTGTATCTTTGATATTATCAATATTTTTTTCACCATTAAAAGTACTCAAATAATAGTGTCTTGAAGTATCTTTTATAATACCTGCTGGAAAAATAGAACTTAGGTTTTCAACTGCTGTTAGTACTTCTTGTAAATTAAGTCCATAAGCTAAAATTTTCTTCTCATCAAACTCTATAAGTAACTCTTTATCACTATCTCCCCAAATAGAAATATCACTTAAATCACCCATTTTTGAAAATGTTGATTTCAAATCTTTTGCTATTTCTAAAAGTTGGGTTTTAGTCTTTTCCCCATAAACTACAACTGTAATAAGAGGTATTGCGTTGATTTTTTCTTTTACTGTTGGTTCATCCATATCTGTTGGAAAGTTTGTTTTTACTTTAGTAATAATATCTTTAATATCGCCAATTACATTTTGTGCTTTAAAACCCTTTTTTAGTTTAACTGTAATTGAAAAATTTCCATTTTTTATTGTAGAAGTAACATCTGCAGCCTCTTTTACAGATGATAGTTCATCTTCTATATCTTCAACAGCCATTTTATCAAGTAAATCGGAACTAGCTCCTGCATAAGAACCATTTATAACAACAGCATCAAGAGCAGAGGGAGGAAATATCTCTTTTGGGATATTGTTATACGCAAAGACTGATAAAATCAATAAAAATAATAAAAGCATATGATTTAACATAGGCTTTCTAAGTCCAAACTCTATTATGTATTTAATCACTTATTATTGTCCAAAGTATTTATTAAAAGAGAATCTATAATTTGATTTTTAAATTTCATATCTTCTAATTGTTGTTGTAAAAATCTATTCTCTTCTTTTAGAGAGATATAATTGGCATATAATTTATTAATATCTTTACTAACATAATAAATATTATTTGCTAAATATATTTTAGGAAAACATAAAATTAATGATACTGCTAGGACTGATAGAACTATTAGTAATGAATTCTTTGCATTTAATCTAATCAAATTTAAAAACCCTCAATTTTGAACTTCTACTTCTTGGATTTACTTTTATCTCTTCATTTGTTGGAATAATAGGTTTTTTAGTAATAATTTTTCCTAAAGCGTTATTATTTCCACAAGTACAACGCATAACATCACTTGGACAAATACAATTTTTGCTCCACTTTTTAAAGTAATTTTTTACAATCCTATCTTCTAAGGAGTGAAAAGAGATGATTGCTATCAAACAATTTTTTGGTTTTAGCTCTTCAATTGAATCAAAAAGTCTTTCTAAAACTCCTAATTCATCATTTACTTCTATTCTAATACCCTGAAAAGGAAGAGTTGCTGGATGAAGTTTACCTTTATGCATATTTTTAGCTATAAATGTTGATAACTCTTTTGCACTAGTAAAAGGCCTATTATTTACTATCAAAGAAGCTACTTTTTTATATTCTTTTACTTCTCCACACTCTTTAAAAACTCTCTCCAACTCACTTTGAGAGTAAGTATTTACTACAACTGAGGCATCTAAAGATTGTTCTTGATTCATTCTCATATCTAATGATTCACTATCAAAACCAAAACCTCTGTCTTCTTTATCTAATTGTAAAGATGAAACACCAATATCTGCTAATATACCTTTTATATCATACTCTTTAAAACTATTTAAAACAGTTTCAAAATTTCCTTTATTGAAGGTTACCCTATTTAAAAATGGTTCTAATCTCTTTTTAGAAAACTCTAAAGCTTCATTATCTTGGTCATTACATATTAACTTTACATTAGAATTTTGTTTTAATAAACCTTCTGAATGTCCAGCATATCCTAAAGTACAATCTATTATATACCCAAAATCAATATTTTCGAAGACTCCTAGTGTCTCTTTATACAATACTGGGATATGTGGGATATTCATTAAAAGGGTCCTTATAATTTTTTATATATAATATCCAAAATAATATTTAAGGCATTTAAAATGATCGATCAAAATCATGTAGACCAACTAAGTAAACTATCATTGACACTATTTAGAAAAAACTTTTTTGGAATATATCACGGTTCCATTTCTACAAAATTAGATCATAATACATTTATGATAAATACATCAGATGCAATTTTTGATGAAATGAACGAAAAATCATTTTGTGAATTAAGCATGACTACTCAAGATTATAGATGGAAACTAGCAAGTATAGAAGCTCATATACATGCAACTATATATAACAATATACATGAAGCAAAATATATTGCCTTTGGAGTACCAATATATACAACAGCATATACTTTTGAGCATGATGAAATTATATTAGATGATTTTTTTGGGAAAACATCTTTTGATAAAATCAAAATATTTGACCCAGGAGATTTTTCAACTTGGTATGATAGAAATGCTTTAGAAATAACAAAATATTTAAAAGAGACAAATAATCATGTCATGGTTATAAAAGGAATTGGTGCTTATGTGTATGATAGAGATATAAATGAGTTGGTAAAAAAAGTTGCAATTTTAGAAAATAGTTGTAGATTATTGAGCATAAAATCTAGTTTTAGAGCATGAAAAGTCATTTTTTTGCAAATAAACCTCTATTTAGGGGAAAAACAGCAATACTTTTAGCTATTTTAAAGTTTAAATAGTATAAAGTTTTGGTAACTTTAAATCTTAAACAAGGAGTTCTTCAATGAACAAAGCTGAATTTATCGACGCAGTAGCAGCAAAAGCTGGATTATCTAAAAAAGACGCAAAATGTGCAGTTGATTCTGTATTAGAAACTATTACTGAGACTTTAGTAAAAAAAGAATCTGTAAGTTTCATAGGATTCGGAACATTCTCTACAGCTGCTAGAGCTGCTAGAACTGCAAAAGTGCCTGGTACAGATAGAACTGTTGATGTTAAAGCTACTAC
Source organism: Arcobacter siniprincipis (SeqCode) (assembly GCF_048571125.1). Lineage (NCBI taxonomy): Bacteria > Pseudomonadati > Campylobacterota > Epsilonproteobacteria > Campylobacterales > Arcobacteraceae > Arcobacter > Arcobacter siniprincipis (SeqCode). The sequence goes on from NZ_CP182343.1 coordinate 1,984,306, forward strand.
TGTAGCTAAATTTAAAGTTGGTAAAGCTTTAAAAGAGGCTGTTGCTAAATAATTTATTAAATTATTGAATTACAGATTAGAAGGTAGGTTATTTTTAACCTACCTTTTTTTTATTTAAAAATTTATATTAGTTTCGATATTTATGTAGTTTTCTCGATATGGGGAAAACTTTGAGTATGATTTTCCATTATAAGTAAAATAATTCTCATAACCTTTTAAAACACTTTTATTAATCACTCTATTATTACAAATATTTCTTCTTTTTGTTTCATAGTAATACTCTGTATTATTTCTATTATTATGTGAATAATCGCTATTTCTTATTCCATTTGCAAGAGTTGCACCTAAAAGTCCACCTACAATTTTTGCAGCAACTTTTCCATTCCCTCTTCCTATTTGATTACCTATAATTACACCTGTTGTAGCACCTATAATAGTATCTACTCCAATAATATTCTCATTTCTATTAGAAGAATAAGTTCTATTATGTACAGGTGTTCGAACTTCATACTCTTCATAACAACGAGAAGCATGATTAGGAATTACTTCTTGAATATTTTCATAAACTGGTTTTGAATAATTTACTTTTACACGTTGGGTAAATCTATCACCCTGTGCAAAAAGAGATGAAGAAAGAATTGTTAATCCTAAAATTAAACATGCACTTTGTTTTTTCATAACTTGCTCCTTGGTAAATAATAGATTATAAAAATCTATTATTTTAATGTTGAAATATAGCTAGCAACTGCTTGTATTTTTTCGTCATCAAGTCTAGCAACTTGGCCTTTCATAACGCCTTTCATTGCTCCACCATAAGTTCCTGCTTTATAACCTTTTAAAGCATCAACTATTTTTTGTTTATCCCAGCCTTTTATAATTTGTGATTTTCCTAAAGCTACTTTTTCTGCCTTTGCACCATGGCAAGAAGCACAAGCTTTATAAATAGTTTCACCCTCATTTGCCAGTACTGATGTTAAACTCAAAATTGAACTTATTACTAAGATTTTTGTTAAACTTCTCATTTTAACTCCTTTTATTGTTTTGATAGAAGAAGTATAAAATATAAAAGTGGAGGGATTGTGAATTTTAAAAAATTATTTTAATTTGCCAAAAACTTTATAAATATCCCAGTATTCTTCTAAAGCTTTTTTTAATTCATTATCATTTAATATGGTCTTTTGCTTTATTCCAAATCTGCTGATAAATGCATCTGGCATAATAGTTGTATCTTTACTTGGATTCTTAAGATATTTGATCATAGCTTCATTTACAGCTCTTTTAGAACTATATTTAAGTAAATATCTATAAAAATATTTATCAATTGATACAGGAAGCTTATTATGACAAGATACACAGTCTCTTTCATATACACCTGCAAATAAAAATGAGTTAAATAAAAGTGAAAATATAAGGATTTTTTTTACCATGTAAGCTCCAACTGAGTCCCTATTTCTAGTTCTGATTTTATATTTATATTTATATTATACTCTTTGGTAATCATATAAACTATATTTAGCCCTATTCCAAAGCCTCCAACATTTTTGTCAAATCTTGCATATCTTTCAAACATAGATGGTATTTTATCTTTGGGAATACCTTTTCCACTATCTTTTATGATTAATTTATTATTTTCAAGAATTACTTCTATTGTTCCACTAATTTTATTATATTTAATTGCATTTGATAAAAGATTGTCTATTACTTTTCCTATTTTTTTTTCATCACAAAAAATTCTTACACCAGAATTTATATTTTTTATAAAAGATATTTTTTTGACATCAGCTAAGGTTTTAAAATAATCGATTCTATTTAAAACTATTTTTGATAAATTTAAATCTTCATTTTTTGAAATAATTTTGTTTTTTAGTGTCAAATATGTTAAATCTTGATAAATATTTGAAACTGTTTTGGCTCCTGTATCTATTCTTTTTAGTTTCTTTTGTAATTTTGCATCTTCTAATCTTGAGATATCTATCATCTCTATATTTGTTATAATAGCGCTTATAGGTGTATTTAACTCATGTGTTGTATCTTTTATAAACCTATCTAAAAGATGTAATGAATCACGCATTGGTTTTAAAAATAATTTCAATAAAAAATATCCACAAATAAACATAAAAGAAAAACCACAAATCAAAAAAATAAAAACATTATTTATAACAGCATTTACCCAAACATTATCTTCAGGTACCTCAAGAAGTACATATTTTGCTCCTAAATAGTATGATTCTGGCTCTTTTATATAATGAATGTAGTTGTTTGTAGTATAAGTTATCTCATCAAGTTTTACTTTTGCAGATGCAAGTGTAGAGAAAATAAGATTTTTATCACTATCATAAATAGCAGAATTAAATCTCTCGTCCCTAGGATAAAATTTATATTTGTCAAAATTTATATGCAAGTCTTTTAATCTTGCAATTAAATCATTTGAATATTCTTGCAAAATTATTCTTTTATTTTGAAGCATCAAATCTTTTTTAAAGTTATAATACAAAAATGATATAAATAGCAGTATGACAATGCAAAGTAAACTATATAATGTCAAAAAGCCCCATAGAGTCTTTTTTTCACTCTGTGGTAAATCTATATCCAAGCTTTTTAACACTTATGATTCTCTCTTTCCCAAATATTTTTCTCAAATTCTTTATATATGTTCTTAGTGAAAAATCACTACTTTCTTCATTATAGTCCCAAACATACTCATAAATTTGATCATGTGACAAAATTTGCTCTTGATTTTGTAAAAATAGTTTTAAAAGTTTTGTTTCTTTGTTATTTATTTTTATTTGTTCATCTTTTTTAAAAAGTAAATTAGAACTTGTATCAAAAAAGATATCATCAACTATATTAACTTTTGTATCAACACTGTGAAAATATCCTCTTTTTAATATTGATTCTACTCTTATTATTAACTCCTTTAGTTCAAAAGGCTTTCTAATATAATCATCACAACCCAAATTAAAACCTTTTTCAAAGGATTCCATTGAATTCAATGAAGTCATAAATATAACAGGAGTATTTATATTATCAATTCTTAGATTCTCTAAAAGTTCAAAACCACTTAAAGTAGGAACATTTACATCTAATAAAAGTAAATCAAACTTTTCTTCATAAATTTTTGCATATGCTTCTTCTCCATCATACAAAGAAATAACTTCAAAATCATTATCTTCTAAATATTCAACAATAGTTTCATTTAATGTAATATCATCTTCTAAAAGTAAAATCTTTCTTTTCATATTTATCTTTTTTCTTTTGTTTTTTGTATATTTCTTTTGTATTGATTTTTTTCTTTTGAATTCATAGTTGAAACTCTAGATTTTAATTCTTTTTCAAATTTTGCTCTGTTTTCTTTTTTTACAAAACCTATAATTTCTATCAACTCTTGAGTAGACATTTCAGAATAATCAACAGCAAAAAGTGGTGTTACTATAAATAGAGCTAGAAATATTAATACAACTTTTTTCATATTTTTTCTCTTTAAATTTTTAATTTATCATACCATAAATTTTGTGGAAAAATTGTAAAACAATCATTTTTAAGCTTTCTTAAATTAAGATAAAATTAATACTATTAATCAATATATCATTATTTAATATATAATATTTCAAGTATATATTGTATATAATACAACATTTAATAAAAGTTCTAAAAAAGGTTTATATATGATTCAAGTAGGAAAACTTTTTCAAAAAGTTCCATATTATGTTAGAGATTTAGAGTGCGAATATAAAATAATTCATGACATAGAAGAAATAGTAGATGAATTCCTTTCTAACTACATGATGACAACTGCTGATTTATATAGTGTGTTTTCAAACAATAGAGATTCATCTACAAATTTACACTTGGTATTTAATGATGGAGCTATGCCAAAAATTTCAATCCATCCTGATTTTGAACATGATGTGTTTGATATTACTTTTGAAGAGTTGAAAGATTCTAAAAATAAAACTACTAAAGTAAACTCGCTGATGTTTATTGAAGAGTTTCAAAATAGAAAAGAAGAAGCACTAGCAAAAACCTTTGATGAAATAATGGGTTGTGATGGTGAAGAGTTATTTATCTCACTGAAACAAGAAAAATTAGATATGTTTAATCCAAGTTCAGCAAACTTTGATCATAGAGTAAATTTAATTACAAAAAAAGAATTAATCCTTGAAGTTTGTAAGCTATTTGACATCTCTTCTATTCGTTTATATAAACAATTAAATCCAAATATTGTAAAACATGTATGCAAAGACCTAAATATCACATATAAAATCCTAGCAAAAGAGATAGGATATAAACCTGATACTATAAATAAAGCAGCCTCATTGGGAAAAGTTTCAGAACAACTTAACAAAGCCATAAATATGTACCTTGAAAACTTACGATTAAAAGAGTTTTTAAAAGACTTTGATGTTATGAAATCTACACTAAAGAAAATTTTAGATTGATTATATTAGAATCAAATCAAAATAACAAAGAGAACAAATGATAAAAAATATTTTACTTATATGCCTTACCTTAAGCATATTTACTGGCTGTTTTTTTGGTGGAGAGACAAAAGAAGAATGGACTTCTTATATCTACCCTGATAAAACCAACACAAAAAGAAGCATGATTTCACCTACAAAGTTCCCTACTTTTGCAACTTGTAAAGATGTATCATTGGGTGTTTTAAAAGAAAAAGGTCTAGAGTCAACTGGAACTTATAAATGTGGTAAAAACTGTAGTTACCATGAAGGAATGAAGGTTGATATTTGTGAAGAGATGAGACAATAAAGGTACAACTATAAGCCGCGTTTTGTATTAGACAATAATTTATCTAGTTGTTAAATTACTTAAACAATCCTGCGAAGAGAAAAACTGTGAAGCTAAATACCGTCTCTTCTTGCTGCGAGTTGGGTTTACAAAGCTGTTAAGATTACTCAAAACACTGGTAAGCTCTTACCTCACCGTTTCACCCTTACCATAAATGGCGGTTTAATTTCTGTTGCACTATCCCTTAGGTCTCCCTAGCCATCCTTTAGATGGAACCCTGCTTCACTGCAGCCCGGACTTTCCTCTTGAATTACTTCAAGCTATTGTCTGTTGTACCTTTAAGATTGGAATTTTAGCTAAAAAATAATTACTTTCTTATTATGTCATAATTTTCAGGTGGCAAAAATTTAAATAAGTCATCGTCAATATGTCCATTTTGTTTTACATTGAAGAAAGTAATAATAACATTATTTTCAAGAGCATCTTTATATTCAATCTTACTTATTCTATTATCTTTTGTAAAAAGATTATATTTTACATCATAAATATCTGCTTCATACCTATTTTTTGAGATTTCTTTAGCATTTTTTATTAGATTAAGAATATCAATTTCATTTTTAAGTTTAGTTAATATTGCTTGTTCTAATTCTGGTTCATCAATAATTGCAAAATCATTTACAATATATACACTTTTTTTGATAGGTTCTTTGTATTGCCATAAAATATAATACGGATCTTTTAAGTATAAATGTCCACTATATAAAATTTCTTTTTTTGATGGATTAATAATTTTTTGTTCAAAATCTGCATCAAAGGACTTTATATTATTCAAAGGAGATGCTTCCAAAAATACAGATAATACAAACATTACAACAAAAATCACTTTATAAAACATAATTTAACCTTCTTTTTTATATAATCATCGGATTATAACGGAAAAGGACTATATTTTATGTTAAATATTTTTTCAAAAATTTTTGGTACGAGAAATGATAAAGAAGTAAAAAGATATAAGAAAAGAGCTGAAACTATAACTCTACTTGAACCAAAGTATGAGCAAATGAGTGATGATGAACTAAAAAGTACATTTGAAACCTTAAAAAGTGATGTTCAAAGTGAATCAGTAAAATTAGATGATATTTTAAATGATGTATTTGCGATAATTAGGGAAGCTAGTAAAAGAGTCCTAAATATGAGACATTATGATGTTCAATTAATAGGTGGTATGGTTTTACATGATGGAAGAATAGCAGAGATGAAAACAGGTGAAGGTAAAACTTTAGTTGCTTCATTACCCGTTATATTAAATGCTATGACAGGCAAAGGGGTTCATGTAGTTACAGTAAATGACTATTTGGCTTCTAGAGATGCTGCTGAACTATCTCCTTTATATAATTTCCTTGGATTTACTGTTGGTACAATATTAGGTGATATTAGAGATGAAGAAGAAAGAAAAGCGCAATATGCTTGTGATATCACTTATGGAACAAATAATGAGTTTGGATTTGACTATCTAAGAGATAATATGAATTACGATTTAAATGAATGTGTGCAAAGACAACATCATTTTGTAATCGTAGATGAAGTGGATTCAATCTTAATTGATGAAGCAAGAACTCCTCTTATTATATCAGGACCTTCAAATAGAAAAGGTTCAGATTATGCAAAAGCTAATCAGATCGCCAAACAACTTGAAAAAGGTGAAAAAATTGAACCAAAAAGAGCAGATGAACATGCTGTTACAACTGGTGATTTTATTGTTGATGAAAAAAGTAAATCTGTACTTTTAACAGAACAAGGTCAAAAAAAAGCAGAAGAGTTATTTGGAGTTGAGAATCTTTATTTACTTGAAAATGCAACCCTATCTCATACTTTAGACCAAGCACTTAAAGCCAATTATGTATTTGAAATAGATGTTGATTATGTTGTAAAAGACAATGAAGTAATCATTGTAGATGAATTTACAGGAAGATTGAGTGAAGGTAGAAGATTTTCTGAAGGTTTGCACCAAGCACTTGAAGCAAAAGAGAATGTTTCTATTCAAGATGAATCACAAACTCTAGCAGATATTACATTCCAAAATTACTTTAGAATGTATGACAAACTAGCTGGTATGACAGGAACTGCACAAACAGAAGCAACAGAGTTTGCAGAAATTTATAATCTAGATGTTGTATCTATTCCTACAAATGTTCCCGTTCAAAGAGATGATAAAAATGACCTTATTTACAAAAGTGAAAGAGAAAAATTCAATGCAGTTTGTGACAAAATAGCAGAACTTCATAAAAAAGGTCAACCAGTACTTGTAGGTACTGCTTCAATTGAAAAATCAGAAAAATTACATGAAATATTAAAACAGAAAAAAATACCTCATACAGTTTTAAATGCAAAACAACATGAAAAAGAGGGAAAAATCATTGCTGATGCCGGACAAAAAGGTGCAGTAACGATTGCTACAAATATGGCAGGACGGGGAGTTGATATTAAATTAACCAAAGAAATCCTAGACCTTGGTGGATTAGCAATTATTGGAACGGAAAGACATGAAAGTAGAAGAATTGATAATCAGTTAAGAGGAAGAGCTGGTCGTCAAGGTGATGTTGGTGTTTCTCAATTTTATTTATCATTAGAAGATAATCTTTTAAGAATCTTTGGAAGTGATAAGATAAAAGGTATTATGGAAAGATTAGGTATTGAAGAAGGTGAACATATCGAATCTAAAATGGTAACAAGAGCTGTTGAAAATGCACAGAAAAAAGTTGAAACGATGCACTTTGAGAGTAGAAAACATCTTCTAGAGTATGATGATGTTGCAAATAAACAAAGAAAAGTAATCTATAGCTTTAGAAATGATTTATTAGACCCTAATTTTAAAATTACTGAAAAACTTGATGAAAATAGAGCTGAATATATAACAAACTTACTTATTCATGCAAATATCATAAATGGTATGGCAGCAGAAGATTTTGATTATGACTTTATTATTAACAAAGTAAAAGAAGAATTAAACTTAGAACTTACATTAGAAAATATCAAATCAGAATCTTTTGATGATTTACAAGAGAAACTACTTACAATCATAAAAGAAGTATATGAAGAAAAAATGAGTATGGCAGCTCCTGAACAAAAAGCTGAAATAGAGAGAATTCTTTACTTACAAATTCTAGATAATGCTTGGAGAGAGCACTTATATTCAATGGATAACCTAAAAACTGGTATTGGTCTACGAGGATATAATCAAAAAGACCCATTAGTTGAATATAAAAAAGAATCTTACAATATGTTCTTAGAACTTATTGCAAATATTAAAAATGAGATTATCAAAATATTATTCACAGTTCAATTAAGAGATTCTCAAGAAGAAGAGAAAGAAAAAGAAGCAATTGAAGCTATGAAAGCAAAAATGATAGAAGCTTCTGAAAATATTTCAACTAACTTTGAAGAAGCTCCAAGAGCAGAAAAGAAAATAGCTAGAAATGATCCTTGTCCTTGTGGAAGTGGTAAAAAATACAAACAATGTTGTGGAGTAAGTGGTCCTAAAAGAGGATTAATAGCAGGTAAATAATTTGAATAATCAACTTATTAACTTTATTGTCAAAAAATACTTAAAATTTGACAAAAAAAATCCTTTTATATCAATAAGTGCAATTTTAGCATTTGTTGGTGTAGCTGTTGGTGTTATGGTACTTATCATAACAATGGCTATTATGAATGGAACAGAAAAAGAGTTTAAAGATAAACTTTTTACAATGAATTATCCTTTATCTGTATATGCAAAGTTTGGTAATGGGATAAATGATGATTTACTTAATAAACTTGAAAAAAAATTTCCAAATTTAAAATTTTCCCCTTATATATCTTCTCAAGCAATAGTGCAATATGATGAAAAGATATCAGGCGGTCTTATTTTTGGTGTTGACCCTAAAAGAGAAGCTAAAATAAACTCAATATATGAAAAAGCTACAAAAAACTTAGTGTTAAATAAATATGATTTAATTACAGGAATTGGAACATCTGATAAACTTTATTTATATGATGATAGTAAAGTAACAATGTATTTTACTTCTTTAAATCCAAATGGCTTTTCAATGATGCCCAAAATGAAAAGATTTAATTATAAGGGTTCTTTTAGTTCAGGGTTAAATGCATATGATAATTCATATATGTACACATCAGCTGCTGCTTTAAGAACAATACTAAGAAAGAGTGATAATTATTATGATGGTATTCATATCTATTCAGATGATGCATTTAATGACATAAAATTATTAGAAAAAGAACTTCAAAATTATCCAGGTGTTGGAGTAATTGGTTGGTGGCAACAAAATGGAAACTTCTTCTCTGCAATGGCATTAGAAAAAAAGGCACTTTTTGTTGTTTTGATGTTGATTATATTAGTAGCTTCACTTAATATTATTTCATCATTACTTATGACAGTTATGAGTAGAAGAAAAGAGATAGCCCTACTTTTATCAATGGGTGCAACAAATAAAGAGATAAAGAAAATATTTTTAAAACTTGGTATTGTAATTGGTTTTTCTGGTATTACAATTGGTACATTTTTAGGTTTTTTTGGTATTTTTATACTTGATAATTTTAATATTATTTCTCTCCCAGCTGATGTTTATGGAACTAGTAAACTTCCTTTGGATTTAGATATGATTGATTTCATATCAATTATGATTGGTTCAGTACTAATCATATTATTATCTTCTTATTACCCTGCATCAAAAGCTACTAAAATTGATGTTATTGATGTTTTAAGAAACGAATAAACTTTTACTTTTCAAATAACTTTGCAGGTGAAGTAATTATTCTTTTTAAAACATCAACTGGTGCAGATATAGAATCTTTTGCTAGATTTGTATTTATTTGAGGATCATTTAAATTACCTGTAATATCAACTTTTGTAGAAACTCGTTTATCATCCCCTAAAAAGATATAACTTAATCCTGGTATAAAATTAACAATCTTACTATAATCTTTCATGAAAATAAGATCAACACTTGAATCCACAGTCGAGTCTTTTAAGTTAATCGTTGCATAGCCATCAAAATCAACCGAATTACCAATTGTATGAATCTTAAGTAAATTTAAAATTCTATTATCAAAATCATAAGTAAAATCTACATATCCTTCATTTACTGCATATCCATTTAAATTAAATCCACCGTTTGTTACCATCCCAAAAACTGCAGGGATAGCTAATAAAGGGTTAATAAGAGCAGGACTTGTATTCACTAAAGTAATTATATTATTTAATATATTTAAATTTAATATTCTATTTTTATCAAAAAGCATTTTCCCACTCATGAAATTATCTTTTCCATCAGCAGTTAAAGAAAATGTTCCACCTTTTATTAATTCTTTATCAAAAAAGGTATTTACAAAGTTATCATTAATATCTTTTGCATCTAAACTAATATTATCATTAATATCTTTTATATATTTTATTTTTCCATTTAAATAATTTAAAGCAAATATAGCTTTGTTCTCATTAGCCGTTATATTATATTTATCTGATAAAACTTTGTATTTACTATTAACAATTATATTTGAATTTTTACCTTCAATCTTTACATTTTTGTATTTGTCAACACTTGTAGTTTCGGTATCATACATCAAATCAAAGTTTTTTAATTTTAAATATAAATCATCATCATTTTTTAAAGTTAAATCAATATTTTTATCTTTTGAAATAACTTTTATTAAGTCTTTTTTAGAATATCCTTTTATATTTAATGTCTTAATTTTATTTTTTCCATCAGTAATTGGAATATCAAGTTTCCCAAAAGTCCCATCAAAGAAAACATTATCTTTGATTAAATCTATATTTGAATCCATAGAATAAAAACTATTGTCTTTTAACAATATATTGGAATTTATTAACCTAATACTTAAATCTTCTCCTATGTTGTTTTTATTTTTATCATCAGATAAATCAATATCATAAGAATTAATTATCAAATTAATTTTATCTTTAATAATATCGATTTTAAGGTCATTTGAATATGTATTAATAGTAGTTTGTTTATCATTAATCAATCCAAATAGTCTTAAACTATCTATTTTTCTTCCTTCTTTTTTTAAAGGCAGATTAAGTTCATATAAATTTGCTAAAAAGCTAATATTACTTTTATCATCTAGTTTTATAGATATATCGCCTTTTTTAATATCTAAATCTTTTAAGAGTTTCGAATACGGATATATTTTTCCTATATCTTTGATATTTATATCTGTACTATTATTTTGAAATAAAATTTGAGTATCCACATCATCAATAGTAAATTTTGTATTTTCTTTAAAATCTATAGCAAAATCAATTTTTTTATTTTCAAAATTTACAATTTCTTGATTATCACTTTTAATTAAAAGTTTGTTTAATAAAGCATTACCTTTTGAATCCATAGTTTTAGTATTGATTTTTAAATTTACTTTTGCATCTATCATATCTTTATGTACAAAATCAGTATCTTTTATAATTACATCACTATTTATTAAATCAACACTTCCTTGTTTTGAATAAAACTCAAAATCATTTATCTTAAAAGTTGAATCTTTACTTTTAAATACCCCAAAAGTCTTCATAGGTGCATCATAAGGTATATATAAATGAACATTAGCATCGGTTGAGCCTGATAGTTGTTTTATGGGAAGATTTATCTTATAAGCTTTTAAAATGCCTAAGACATTATCATCAAGCATATGAGTAGCTTTTAAGGTTACATCAACATGCCCATATTTCAAACTTGTCATATCTTGTATATTTACAAAACTACCATCAATGTTTATACCTTTGAAAGTTGGTTTTTCTAAATTAATAAGTAAACCATCATTTTCATATTGCAAATTTATAAGAGGTGTTTCTACAGCATCTAAATCACCATGAAATTTTACTTTTGCATCTGTAACTCTTGCATATCCTTTGATACTTTTTAAAATGGGAGTAAGAGTTTTTAAATTAAATTTTCCATATAAATAATCTAAATAGATTTTTCCATTTACATTATCATACATCCATGACTCAGCTATTTTGTCTAAACTTACATATTTTTTTAAAAATTTAATATCTTTCATTTCACCAGAATTTATAAAAAAGTCAAGTTCTTCTTTATTTGTCTGAATATTTAATTGACCATTTACTAAATTTTTATAATCATATTTTCCTAAAAAAACTAAAATATTATTAGATAGATCTAATTTTATTTTTCCCAAAAGCAATAAATCAATATCTTTTAAATAAATAGAATAAATATTTAAATTTAAGATATCGCCCTCTTTTGAATACTGTGAAGCTATATTTACAAACTTATTGTCTATATAAATATAATCATCATCTAATCTTATTTTAAAAGTGTTGTCTGCTATTTTCATAGTTTCTATATTAATGCTTTGAAAGAAATCCAAAATCATAGGAGCTTTACTTATCATTGATTTTATATCTTCAAAAGAACTATGAACTTCTGTTTTTTTATCTTTTATAATTATTTCATCTATTCGTACAATGAGTTTCTTATCAATTTTAATATAGAATTTCGAAACTGAAAAATTACCAAAAGAGAATGAATCCAAATTGATACCATTAATTAAGAAAAAAACTAAAAATGACATTAGTGATAAAAAGAATAAAATAAAAGCAATAATTTTTTTTAGTAACATTATAGAAGTAATCCTAGTATTTAGTATCGTAATACTTTTTTATATAACAATTCCCTTATCATCTTCAAAAGTAATTTTTATACCTAAAGGGAGTACGAATTATATTATAACATACCTAAATAAATCAGGCTATGACTTAAATATTATTGATAAAATAATTATTAAAGCAAAAGGTTATCCTCAAAGTGGTTGGATTGATTTAAAAGCTACAAAAATGACTAAGGCTGACTTTATAAGTAGACTTCTTACTTCAAAAGCAGCTTTAAAATCATTAACATTGATTCCAGGAGAAACAGCATATTACTTCTTACAAGAAATTTCCAAAAAATTAAAACTATCTTTTCCAAAACTTCAAGAAGCTTATAACAAATATGCATACAAACTTGATGGTAATATTTTAGCAGAAACATATAATCTGCCAATAGGAATGGATGAAGATCACATTGTTTTTTATTTAATTTCATATACAAATAATAAGTATAAAGAGTTTTCAAATAAGATATTTGGTCATTATATAAAAAAAAGCTGGTACAAATATGTAATAATCGCTTCAATAATACAAAAAGAAGCAGCAGATGTTACTGAAATGTCAACAATATCTAGTGTGATTCAAAATAGACTTAAAAAAAGAATGCCCTTGCAAATGGATGGTACTTTAAACTATGGAGCTTACTCACATACTAAAGTAACATCAAAAATGATAAGAGAAGACACTTCTTCATACAATACATACAAATATGCTGATTTACCTGATAATCCAGTTTGTGCAGTTAGTTTAGATGCTATAAAAGCTGCAATTTTTCCATCAAAAAGTCAATACTTATATTTTTATAGAGATAAAAGCACTGGAAAACATCTTTTTACAAATACTTATAAAGAACATATAAATAATATAAACAAGTTAAAAAATGTAAAAAGAGTAGAAGAAAAAAAAGTATTTCCAAAAAAAGATATGCCAGAATCAAAAAAAACTATAAAAAATCTTTGGAAAACAGTTAATTAGTTGAGAAGTATTGAAACAAGAAATTTAAACTGTTTCTTTCTTGGTAGTTATTTAAAATATTATGTATAAAATAATGATAATATGACCTACACGAAAACTTAAATAAACCAAGGAACAAAAATGTCAAAAATTATTTACACAAAAGTTGATGAAGCTCCAGCTTTAGCTACTTACTCATTTCTACCTATTATCAAAGCTTTTACAAAAAGTTCTGGCATAGAAATGGTAACAAAAGATATCTCACTTGCAGGTAGAATTCTTGCTAATTTTCCAGAGAATTTAAAAGAAGATCAAAAAATTGGTGATCATTTAGCTGAACTTGGTAAATTAACTCAAGATCCAACTGTAAATATTGTAAAACTTCCAAATATTTCTGCTTCTATTCCTCAATTAAAAGCAGCAATTGCTGAATTACAATCAAAAGGATACAATGTACCTAATTATGATGAAAGTGATGAAATCACTGCTAGATACTCAAAAATCCTAGGATCTGCAGTTAATCCAGTACTAAGAGAAGGAAATTCAGATAGAAGAGCTCCAAGTGCTGTTAAAAACTATGCAAAAAACAACCCACATAGAATGGGAGAATGGACAAAAGATTCTAAAACTGAAGTTGCACATATGGATCATGGAGATTTTTATGGTTATGAACTTTCTAAAACTTTTGAAAAAGAAGACGATTTAAAAATATCTTTCTTTGACAAAAATGGTTCTCAAACAGTATTAAAAGCATCTTTACCTGTACTTGAAGGTGAAATAATTGATGCAACAATTATGAGCGCAAAAGCTTTACAAGAGTTTTATGCAAAAACAATTGAAGAAGCAAAAGAAAAAGATGTATTATTATCTTTACACCTTAAAGCTACTATGATGAAAGTTTCTGATCCAATTATGTTTGGATTTGCGGTTAAAGTATTTTTCAAAGATTTAATTGCTAAACACGGAGCTTTATTTGATGAATTAGGAGTTAACTTTAATAATGGTTTAGGTGACCTTTACTCTAAATTAGACAAAGTTGATGCAGCTAAAAAAGCTGAAATCGAAGCTGATATTGCTGAAATTTATAAAAAACAACCAAGACTAGCAATGGTAAACTCTGCTAAAGGAATCACAAACTTACATGTACCATCTGATGTTATTATTGATGCATCTATGCCTGCTATGCTTAAAGGTGGTGGAAAAATGTGGAATGCTGATAATAAAGAAGAAGATACAATCGCTATGATTCCAGATAGATCTTATGCACAAGCATTTAAAGCAGTTATTGAAGACTTTAAAGAAAATGGAAAATTAGATGTTACAACTATTGGAACTGTTCCAAATGTTGGTCTTATGGCTCAAAAAGCTGAAGAGTATGGTTCACATGATAAAACTTTCCAAGCTCCAAGTGATGGACAATTTAAAGTTACAGATAAAGAAGGGAATACAGTATTCTCATTTGATGTTGAAGTTGGTGATATTTTCAGAATGTGCCAAGCTAAAGACGCTCCAATCCAAGATTGGATTAAACTAGCAGTTTCTAGAGCAAGACTTTCAAATACTCCAGCAATTTTCTGGCTAGATGCAAATAGAGCACATGATGCCCAAATGATTAAAAAAGTAAATAAATATCTACCTGAACATGATACTAGTGGTTTAGATATATCTATAATGGCTCCATTAGAAGCTACAAAAGTATCTTTACAAAGAATGAGAGAAGGTAAAGATACTATTTCTGTAACTGGAAATGTATTAAGAGATTATAATACTGACTTATTCCCAATTTTAGAACTTGGAACAAGTGCTAAAATGTTATCAATCGTACCATTGATGCAAGGTGGTGGATTATTTGAAACTGGGGCTGGTGGATCTGCTCCTAAACATGTACAACAATTCACAGAAGAATCTTACTTAAGATGGGATTCATTAGGTGAATTTATGGCATTAGCAGCTTCTTTTGAACACTTAGGGAATACTCAAAATAATGCAAAAGCAAAAATTTTAGCTACAACTTTAGATAAAGCTACTGGAACTTTCCTTTTAAATGACAAATCACCATCAAGAAAATTAGGTGGTGTTGATAATAGAGGAAGTCATTTCTATTTAGCTATGTATTGGGCACAAGAGTTAGCAGCTCAAACAGAAGATAAAGAATTGGCAGTAGAATTTACTCCTATTGCAAAAGCAATGGCTGAAAATGAAGATAGAATTATGTCTGAATTAGTAGCTTCTCATGGAAAAGCTTCTGATATTGGTGGATATTATTTACCAGATGAGGAAAAAGCAAATGAAGCATTAAGACCAAGTGCAACATTAAATCTAATTATTGGTTAATTTTTATTAAGTATAATTTAAAGGTAGGTCAATTGATCTACCTTTTTTTATTTAAATTTTAAAGGAACATTATGAAAAATAAAAAAGTTGGGATTATTGGAGTTGGAAATGTAGGTTCAACACTTGCATATACTTTAGCTTCAAAAGGAATTTGTGAAAAAATAGTTTTAAAAGATATTAGAGAAAATATTGTAAAAGCAATGGCCCTAGACATTTCACAAGCTGCAAATGCTGCAAGTTCTAGTACACTTGTAATTGCTGCAAAAAATTCAACTGACTTAAAAGATTGTGATGTTATTGTTATAACTGCAGGAATACCAAGAAAACCAGGTATGAGTAGAGATGATTTACTTCTTACAAATGCAAAGATTATGAAAATAGTTGTAAAAGATATAGAAGAGCAAGCTCCAAATGCAATTATAATAGTGGTATCAAATCCTCTTGATGTGATGGTTTACACAGCACTAAAAGTTTCAAACTTTCCTAAAAATCAAATCATAGGAATGGCAGGTATTTTAGACAGTGCAAGAATGAGCCACTTTATTCTAGAAAAACTAGGATATGGAGCAGGACAAATAAATGCTTCTGTTATGGGTGGACATGGAGATGATATGGTCCCCCTACCAAACTTCTCAACAGTAGCAGGCGTACATTTAAGTGAAGTTCTTAGTTCTCAAGATATAGAAGATATAGTAGAAAAAACAAAAAATGGTGGAGCTCAAATAGTAAAATACCTAGAAACAGGATCAGCATACTATGCCCCTGCCCACTCTACTTCACTTATGGTAGAAGCAATCTTACATGATAAAAAAGAAGTTTACCCTTGTGCTGTTTTACTAGAAGGGGAATATGGTTATGAAAATATAGTTTCAGGAGTTCCAATAATGCTTGGAAAAAATGGAGTTGAAAAAATTATAGAACTAAATCTAACAGTTGAGCAAAAAGAACTATTTAAAAAATCAGTATCCTCAGTTAAAGAATTAGTTGATACCCTAAATAAAAACAACTTTTTTGAATAGGAAATAACTTAAGCCCTTCCTTTATCAACTTTGTAATTTATTTCTTTAAATTCATCAAAAATTAGAGTAAAATAATAGTAGTAAAACTTTTATAAAAGGAATATACTATGAAAACTAGAAAACACGAACTTACAGTTGGTATACAAAAAGTTGATAATAGTTTTTTACTTACCATAAAAGCAATAGGAACACTTACTCATGAAGATTATCAAACAATAACTCCAATGATTGATTCAGCCGTTGAAGGTATTACAAACCCTAGAATTAGAGCAATTGTTGATTGTACTGAACTTGATGGTTGGGAATTAGAAGCTGCGTGGGATGACTTAAAGATTGGTCTTAAACATGGAAATGAGTTTGAGAAAATAGCTATTATCAATAGTAAAACTTGGATAAAAGTTGGCTCAAAAATTGCTTCTTGGTTTATACAAGGAGAAGTAAAAAACTTCGAAAATGAAATAGAAGCTTTTGAATGGTTAAATGAATAAGATACAGAGAAATTTTATTCTCTGTATTGCTTTATTGTAAAAGTGGTAGTTTATTTAATAACTCTTCACAATAATCCCATTGGTCTAAACTTTCTTTCCACTCTTTAGGAATAGTATTTACTCCAAAATAAGCACCAAGTACCATCCCAATCATAATACCTCTAGAAGCATTATCACCACCAACCATGGCATTGGCTTGAAGTGCTTTTTTAAGACCATCTTCTTTGTTGGCATATTTCAAGATAAAATAAATACTTCCAGGCATAGTTCCTTCAGTAGGACTAGCTTTCCCTACTTTTATAGGTTCACTTCTCCCCACATCCCAAAGTCTTGCCATTGAGGTAAGTGCTAAATCATCACTAAACTGCTCTTTTGATAAATCAGATTGGGGATTTGATTCTTCTTCATATTTTGCAATTGCCTGATTAACTTTATCTTGATAAAAACCACCCATAAGTTTTCCAACCTCTTCAATGGCAACTCTAGGTTCTGTCCCATTTATAACTCGATTTGTAACTCTAGCAAAAAATTCTGCCCCACCTAAAGCATGAGATTCTTTATGGGTAAACATAGCTTTTTTTGCCACATCTACTAAGACTTCTTCATCATCATAATAAGCATGAGCTGCCACGTGTCTTATGGCTGTTGCATTTGAATATCCACCTAAGTCTTCAACTCTAACACCTCTTTTTACTTGAGCATAAGTCTCTCTACTCATAGTACAAATCCAAGAACCCCAACTATTTTCTAGTCTATTCATCCAATGGGGAATAATCGTTTTTACATCGAACTCTTGGATAGGGTTTACAGTTTTGGCTAAATGTTCTAATATAAGAATATTATAATCCCCATAATCAGTAGTTCCACCAGCTTTTTTACCTGGATGATAGTTTTGTTCACCCCAACCTATTCCATGTGTCATTCCACCCATCATTTCACCTGGACTCATAAATTTTTCTATAGGTTTTTGACCATATGCTTTATATATTTTTTTTGCATCATATTCATAATGACTACCCAAACATAAAGCATCTGCAACAATAGATGCAAAAAAAGCACCTCTAATTGAGTCTTGTTTTGTGATATTGTTCATTTTTTCACCTATTTAATTTTTGATGAATATTAAAAAAGGGCCATATAAAATATGACCCTTTAAATAAATTGATTAATAAAATTCTAATTATTTAAGATTTTGAGCTACAAAATCCCAGTTAACTAGTTTCCAGAAGTTTTCTAAATAAGCAGGTCTTGCATTTCTCGTATCAATATAATATGCATGTTCCCACACATCACAGGTAAGAATTGGAGTTAAACCATCAGTTAATGGAGTTCCTGCATTTGAAGTAGAAACAATTGATAATTTACCACTTGAATCTTTAACTAACCAAGCCCACCCTGAACCAAAATGAGTTACAGCTTTGTTTGTAAATTGAGTTTTGAATTCTTCAACTGATCCAAAGGCTTCAACTAAAGCAGCTTCTACATCACCAGAGATAGTAGATCCACCAGGAGTTAAACCATTCCAAAAAAAGTCATGATTAAATACTTGTGCAGCATTATTAAAAAGACCACCTTCAGCATCTTTTACAATTTCAACTAAAGATAAATCTTCAAATTTAGTTCCAGCTATTAAATTATTTAAATTATTTACATATGTTTGATGATGTTTTCCATAGTGAAATTCTAAAGTCTCTTTTGACATTAATGGTTGCAATGCATCCATTTCATAAGGTAGTTTCATTAATTCGTGTTTCATTTTAATTCCTTTAAAAAATATTGTTGAGTAATAATGATACCCCTATTTAATTAAAAAAGAATAATAAGTTCAAATTAGTTTTATATTTAAGAGAAGTTTTTTTGTAATATTAGATTAAAAAGGGGATTTTACCCCTTTTTTATTTTAATAAATCAACTAGTGGTTGTAAAGAAGCTTTCTTTTCTTCTTCATTCATTGAACCTTCCATTGCATCTTCTTTGACTTTTCCAGTGTAAATATTTGTAATATTTCCATCTTCCTCAATCAAATATGCAAAAAATCCAGTTTTTGAAGTATCATATTGATTTAAAGATTTTACCATAGAACCATCATAATCATAAACCATAGGTATATTTGAACCCTTTGTCAACTCTTCTAGTTTTCCAGGAATTGCCCACTTTTTAATAAACCATGGGGCAGCTGAAATATTTGCAACCATTACATATGGGATATCAATAGTAAAATATTTTTTCAAATCTTTTATAACAGATAATGAATCATGGTTTCCAACAATAACTAAAGTTTTAGTACCTTTTTTAAATACTTCACTAGAAGAAATAATATTCTTACTTCCTACAAGCTCAATATTTTTTGGCAAATTTTCTAAAGTTAACTTACTTTTTACAATAACATTTGGATTTGCTTGTTCTGGTTTTTCAGCAGTAAAATAAACAAGTAATCCAAAACCTATTAAACCTAAAACTGCAATTTTTAAAATATTTTTAAACAATTTTTTTCCTTTTATAAAATTGTATGAGTTTAACTATTTATTATAAATATTAGATTAATAAACATTATCATTTTATTCTTCTAACCCATTTTTTAAATAATCTATCTACTGTAATTTCATCTTCTAAAGTGTCATTTTTTTTAATAAAATCTACAAGTTTTTTTGCTAAATATGGAGATAAGACAAAACCTCTTCCTCCTATACCATTTAATACAAAAAGGTTTTCATATCTTACAAATCTATCACTTTTTACAGGCGTTCCATTTTTTAAATATGGAAACATATTTAATGTAGATTTAGAATCAATCAAACTTCCTACTAATGGAAAATAATCAAAACTACTAGCTCTTGCTCCAAAGTAAGTTTTGAGCACTTTTACATCATTTAAAGTTTTTATATTATTAGCTTTATTTAAAAGTTCTAATGTATCATTTTTGTATAAGTCATTTGTATAACCAATATTAGCTAAATTTGTTAATTCTGGATTTTCAAAAGCCTTATAATCCTTTTCTAAGATATTATCAAACCTATGGTGTGTAGCACCTATTGAGACTTTATAAGTTTTATTATCTAGCTTTTCATGAGAAGTTGATATTGAACACTCTTTATGGTAGTTAAAATCTATACAACTTGTAGTAGAAATATCAATTCTTTGTCCCCATACAGCTCTTATTTTTATATACTCTTCATCTATTAATTTTATGTCAGAACCAGTGGTTAAAATAAGATTTTTTGTCTTAATTTTATCATTAATAATATAAAAATTATCTATTTTTTTTATATGTTTTACATCATAATTAAATTTTTTATCAATATTGTTAGTGAGCTTTTTACACATATCATAAGAAAATACTTGTGAGCCTATTTTGAAAAAAAAGCCACTATCTTTCTCTTCACATTCAAAATCAAAGTGCTTTTTGTACTCTTCAAAACCTACCCTATCTTCATCATCTTTTGGAACTCTTAAAACACCTTTTTGCACAATCAAATCTTCATCTAATTCTTTATAAAACTCAACTGCAAACTTTAAAGATGTAGTAACTAAATCCTTAAACTTATTTGGCTTTCCAAGCAAAGGAGATAAAAATCCGCCAGCTACTCCTGAAGCAAATTGTGCAACATCATCAAATCTATCTATTAAAAGAGTCTTCTCATCTTTTAAAAAATGTGCCACACAAGATCCTGCAATCCCTGCTCCAATAATTACATAATCATAATTTTTCATTTTCATCTTTTTTATTTAATAATTTAAAATTTGGTCTCCAATACCCTCTTCCACCATGTAAACTTACACATTTAAAACCTGGTAATTTGCCTTTATAAAATTCTAATCTACTTTTAGTAGTTTTACCAGTATCACAATAAAATACAAATACTGTTTTATCTTTTGGTAAAAGTTTCATTTCGTAAGGGTTATAAGTAATATATTCAGCTCCAACAATTGGCTTTAAAATCGTATCTACTAAAATCACATTTATACCATCTTTTTTAAGTTGTTCTTTGAAGTTTAAGTACTCTTCTTGAGTCCATTCATCTTTTTCAAATATTTTGTTATTCATACAATGATTTTAGTATATATTTACTTTTTTAGCAATTAATTTACTTTTTTGCTATTAATTATTTCAACTTGATTGACTACGACTCAAGTTTGTGCTATAATTAGAATAAAAATTAATATTATATGGAGTTTTAATGGCAAAAAGTTTATATGAAACTTTAGAGGTGAGTGATAGTGCCTCAAGTGATGAAATAAAAAAAGCATACAGAAAATTAGCAAGAAAATATCACCCTGATGTAAACAAAGATAAAGATGCAGAAGAAAAATTTAAAGAAATTAATGCAGCTTATGAAGTTTTATCAGATAAACAAAAAAAACAACAATATGATCACCATGGTGATTCTATGTTTGGAGGACAAAACTTCCATGACTTTGCAAGAGGTCAAGGTGGGAATGTCGATTTAGATGAGATTTTAAGACAAATGTTTGGTGGCTCTAGTGGCTTTGGAGGAAGTGGTTTTGGAAACCAAGGTTTTGGGGGACAAGGTTTTGGCGGTTATAGTGAGCCAGATTTAGATATGAGTGCTCAAATAACTATTGCCTTTGATGTTTCTATTCTTGGAGGGAAACAACAAGTATCTTTCAATAATGAATCTTTTGATATCAAAATACCTGAAGGTATTAGAGATGGACAAAAGATAAGAGCAAAAGGAAAAGGAAAATCATACAATGGGAAAAGAGGTGATTTAATTATAAAAATCAATGTTGCACCTAGCCCTGAATATACTCTTGAAGCAGATACCTTAACAAAATATTTTGATGTACCACTAAAAACAGCTCTTTTTGGTGGAAAGATAGAAATAAAAACAATACATAAAACTATAACTTTAAAAGTCCCAGAAAATACTAAACAATACCAAAGATTTAGAGTTAAAGAATTGGGAATTTTAAATAGAAAAACTGGAATAAAAGGTGATTTATATCTAAAAGCAAATATTCTTTTACCAAAAGTTGAAGATTTAGATGAAAATTTAGTTAATTTATTAAAAGAGAAACTACCAGAAACTATTTAAAAGAGGATATTATGGAAACAAACTCATACACAGAACCTGTATATTTAATCTCAGTTGTTGCACAGATTCTAGAAATCCATCCACAAACTTTAAGGCAATATGAAAGAGAGGGGTTAATAACCCCCTCTAGAACAAATGGTAAAATTCGTTTATACTCTCAAAAGGATATTGACCATATAAAATATGTATTAAGACTTACTAGAGAATTAGGAATAAATCTTGCGGGAGTTGATTTAATACTTCAGTTAAATACAAAAATAAAAAATTTAGAAGAAGATGTTCAAAAATATAAAACACAATTAAAACAAATAGATAAATTTGGAGTTGTCCCATCATCAAAAGCTTTAGTAATTAAAAAAAGCTCTTATGATATAGTGATTTTTGAAGAGTAGAAGTTTTCTACTCTGATAAGTGATATTGAACTACGTAGTCTCTCATTAATGGTGGCACATCTAAATAGTTATCTTTGTCTGTAATTATATTTTGTTTAGCACCATCAGAAGGAATAGATTCTTGTTTTTTAGGCTCTGGTTTAGACTCAAATCCAGTAGCAACTATAGTAATTTTTACTTCATCTTTTTGTAAAGAATCATCTGAAGTTGTACCAAAAATAATCTCCGCATTTGAATCAATAGTTTCGTGTATTTTTTCCATAACATTGTTAATTGCAAACATAGAAATCTGAGGATGAATATTAAAGTGGATTAAAATACCTTTTGCACCGCTTAATGACATTTTATCAAGTAAAGGAGAGTTTGTAGCAGCATCTAAAGCTTTAATAGCTGCATCTTCACCTTTTGCTCGCCCTATTCCCATAAGCGCCATACCTTTATGTTGCATAATTGTTCTTACATCAGCAAAGTCAGTATTAATATCACTATTTCCTGGATTTAAAATAACTTCACTCATACCATTTACTGCTTGATATAAAATATTATCGATGATTTTAAAAGCATCTTTCATACCTATATCTTTATCAACAATATCAAGAAGTCTATCATTTGGTACTACGATTATAGAATCACTTACTTTTTTAATCTCTTCAAGACCAAGATTTGCCAATCCTGCTCTTTTTTTACCTTCCCATGTAAAAGGCTTAGTTACAACAGAAACAGTTAATGCACCTATTTCTTTAGCTGCTTTTGCGATAATAGCAGCAGCTCCTGTTCCTGTACCACCTCCTAGACCAGCAGCAATAAAAACAATATCAGCACCAGTTAAAGTACTTTTTATCTCTTCATAACTTTCAATTGCAGAATCTCTACCAACTTCTGGCTTCATACCAGCCCCTAACCCTTTGGTTAGTTTTGCACCTAATTGTATTTTTTTAGGAGCTCTTGAGATATTTAAAACTTGTAAATCTGTATTAGCTGAGATTAAGTCAATTCTTCGAGTACCCTCTTGAATCATATGATTGACCATGTTACAGCCACCACCACCAACTCCAACAACTGTGATTTTTGCTACATTATCTGACAAAGTTTTGTTTGGCATTTCTACTGTTATATCGTCCACTCTAAATAATCCATTATCCATTAAAACCACTCCGAAACTTTATTCCAAAATCTTGCCATACCTTTACCTTTGTTTGTTTTCGATATTTTAGGTAATTGAGTAGGATCTTCAGTTTTAAGTTTTATATCTACATTTGACTTGTTTTCAGTCTGTCTAACATCTCTTTGTATCTCTCTTGCTTCTTCTTTAGGAATAGCTTTTTTCTCTATTATTTTTCTTCTAAGTTTTTTATTTGAGTCTAACTCAAAATTTCTATTTTTATCTAAAGAATAAAAAAGAAGTCCTACAATTGTAGCCATAGTTGAATCATCAAAATTCATATATCCATTTTTGATATTTTTTGGATTTGCTACTTTTACAGGTTGGTTTTCAAAAACTAAAGTTGCTAATTCTCTAATGCCTTTTAATTTACTCATACCACCTGTTATAACAATTCCTGCATCTAAATTATCAGCAATTCCACTTCTACTTAATTTTTGTTTTACAAGGGTTAAGGTTTCTTCAACTCTTGCATGAATTATATTTCTAATATCAACCAATGATATTTCTTCAGTTACTTGTTCATCCCCAATTCTTGGGATTTTTATCTTTTTAATAGCTAATTGATCATCTTCACTATTATTTGAAAGTAAACTTCCATATTTTATTTTTATCAGCTCTGCTGCATTATGGGGAGTATGAAGCATCACTGATAAGTCATTTGTTATATGATTTGAACCAACTGGTATAAAATCAGTATATAAAATGGAACTACCTTTATAACAGACAAATTCTGTAGTTGTGCTTCCAATATTTATTACTAAACTTCCAAATTTATTTTGTTGTTCATCTAAAACTGAAATTGCAGTTGCATATCCATTTAAAACAAAATTAGTAATTTCTATATTCGATTCTTTAAAAGCTGATTTTAGATTAGTTAAAGCAGTTCTTTTTGCAGTTACAATATAAACTGATACTTCAAGTCTTGCTCCATTCATATTCAATGGATTATCAACATCTGCTGAATCATCTACTTTAAAAAATATTGGGAGAACATGTACCACTTCATATTCAGGCACGATAGTTGCATTATATAAAGCCATTTGCATAACTTGATTTATCTCATGTTCAGTGATTATTCCATTTGGAACATTTACACTTCCCATACTTCTTATTCCTTTAGTATAAGAACCAGATATTGCAACTACTGTTGACTCAATAGGCTCAGAGGTACTTCTTCTTGCTTTTAGTACAGCATTTTGTATAGACTTTGAGGCTAACTCAATATTTGTAATAAGCCCCTTATTTATTCCATCACTCGCTTCAATTCCTGTACCTAAGATATTAATTTTATAATCTAAATCATTTTTAGCAATAATTGCCGTAACATCAGTAGATCCAATATCTATTGCGAGAAGAGTGCTACCCAATTTCTACTCCTTTGAATCTGAAGAAGAGATAACTTCATATTTACTTTTAAGATTATTTATCAAATTATTCATTAACTCTGTTCTTTCTAATTTTGATAAAATATCATTTACAGATGAGTTTTCTTCTTTTGTTATATTATCAGCTAATTTACTTGAATTTACTTTGTAAACTACTACTTTACCACCTACTTCAATTTTTCCTTCTTTTTCAGAAGTTGTAAAAAGTTTATTTAAAAAAGTATAAGCTTCATTACTATTTAAACCTTTGATCTTATTAATTGATGCTCTATTAACAAATCCTAAGTCTTCACCTGTAAAGTTTTTTAATTCATTTGTTACTAAAACTTTCATCTCTTCACTTCTTTTGATATCTAAATAATCAGCTTTTACCATATCTTTTGATAATTCGTAAGAAAGAGGTTTTGGATCATTTTTCTTAATTACTTTTACTATTGTAAAACCATCTTTATCTTCAAAAGGTTTTAAAACAACACCTAGTTTTGAAGTTTTGATTTCATTTATATTTTCAGCAGAAAAAGGCAATTTATCTTCATAAATTGTTTTAGTTTCATCAAATTTGATTTCATCTTTTTTAAGAGCTAAGTATTTTTTTAAAGCATCTTTTTTTGATTCTTTTAAACTAATTACTTTTATCATATCATCTTTTGCTTCATCAAAAGTTTTTAGTTTGCCATCTTCTTTTTTATAATCCGTTTTAAATTTAGCATAATGCTCTTTTAATTCATCTTCAGTTGGAGTAATAATTTTTAATGGTAATTTAGAAATTTCTAAATCATAAGAGTCTGTTGATAAATATTTTATTTTATTTATTGTCCAATACTCTTTTAACTTTTCATCAGTAAGATCAATTTTAATTGATTTTGGATCTAATATTTTAATAGATACATCATCTTGTGCAAATAATAGTTTTGCTAAATTATTTACTTCATTAGCTGTTGGAGTAAAGTCTAATAATGATTCAACTTTTTGTAAAAGTAAATCTCTTTTTAAAGATTTTTCATAAGCAACAGGTGTAGTACCATTTTGAGATAAAACTTTTACATAAAGTTCTTTATCAAATTTTCCATCTTTTATAAATGAAGGCATTTGAACTAACTCTTTTGCAATATCTTTATCAGTTACAAGTAAACCCAAATCATCAGCATAAGATAAAATAAGATTTTTTTGAATAGTTAAACTTAAAGCAGCATCAGGAAGTCCAATTTTTTTGGCCATCTCTTGATTGAATTTATTCCCATAAACTTGAGAATACTGTCTATACAAAGAAGAATATTCTCTTTGATACTCATCAACACTTATCTTTCTATCACCTACAACAGCTACAGAACCAGAAGAACTTCCATATTGATAACTTCCCCAACCAACGAAACCAGCGCCTACAAACGCTATCACACTTATCCAAATTGTAATTACTAACCACTTTTTATGTCTTTGCATCCAAGTTAACATTCTATTAAAATCCTCGATAAAATTTTAGTTATATTACTCAAATGTAGCTTTTGAAAATGTTAAACTACTTAGCTTAATAGGTCATTTATCACAGATTCTCGTTTTGTAGTCTCTATTCTTTTACAAGCACCTTTAAATGCATCTTCTTCTCCTACGATATAACACATACTTTTAGCCCTTGTAATTGCTGTATATAAAAGTTTTGTATTATGCATAATATAGTGAGAAAAACTCATAGGAATAAGAGCATTATCATACTCCATACCTTGTGTTTTATGAATAGTCAAACAATATGCAAGGGATAAAAGTGAATCTAAGTCATCAAAGTCATAAAATACTACCATATCATCATTTGGATATAAGACGATACATTTACTCTCTTCAAAATCAAGTTTAATTATAAGACCCAATTGTCCATTAAAAACTCTTCTTTCTAAATAATCACTAGAACCCGTTCTATACATTTGCATAGTTTGAGCTCTCATATTTTCGTTTTTTATATGAATTACTTTATCACTTAGTTTATATTCATAAAGTTTAGTTTGTTTTGACTCTTCTCTTGAGCTATTAAATACTTTTTGCAATTGTATGTTTAGATTCTCAGCTCCTAACATACCACCTTTCATAGGGGTAATTATTTGAAAAAGAATAAGCGCTTTTGATATATCTTTACCTTTAATTAGTTTGTAAAATTCTTTAATATAAGCACTTGATATATTTAATATCATACTTAATATCTGCTCAGAATTTTGTCCCCTTAGATTTGAGAATTCACCTTGGCCTAAAGAGTTTTTAGATGCATAATAATTTGATATAGATACATCCATAAATTTGAAATCTTCATAATTACCATTATACTCTGGTACATTTCCTTGTCTTATTTCATTTGCAATAACCGCAATTGCTTGATTTTCATTTTGTCTATATATTTTTGTAAGTTTACAAATTGGAGCTAGTTCATATTTTATAGAATCACTTAATATATTTCCAGCACCAATAGCTGGTAACTGCCCATCATCACCTACTATTATAAAAATAGTGTCTTGGCCAATTTTTGAAATGATTTGATAAAACATAACAGAATTTACCATTGAAGCTTCATCTAATAATATTACTTTATAGGGAAAATGTTCATTTTCTTTATGTTTTACAAAAAGAGATTGTATAGTTGAGCTATTATATCCTGTGGTATCTGCTATTCTTTGAGAGGCAATACCACTTAAAGCAATAGCAAGAATATCATCATAAGAGTTTATTTCTTGAAGAAGTTCAAGAATTGCCCTACTTGATGTTGATTTCCCTGTTCCTGCATAACCTATTAAAAATAATGTTTTATGACCTTCATTTATAAGTTCTACTGCTTTTCTTTGTTCAGGACTTAAAGTAAATCCTAGCGTTTTCTCTTTTTTGTCTAAGTATTCATTTATATTAGAAACTATTTTTTTCAAATATATATCATTTTCTCTTGCTTTAAAAAATTCCAAAATTCTTTTTTCAGCAAAATAAAGCATAGAAGGAGAATACCTATTCTCTTTTGTCTTATAAATATCTTCATCAAGTTCCATTTTTGCTATTGCATTTTCATATAGCACTTCTTCATTTTGGAACCTAAGAGCTTCATCTAATAACCTAAAAAGATGATACTTATCAATAGATGAATTTCCATTATTGTCACAATACTCTCTTAAAGTATAATTCAAACAAGCCATAATTCTAAAATCAGACTTTTCATCTATGCCTAAGGCTTTTGCTATTTCATCAGCTCTTTTAAATCCTATACCTTTTATACGAATCAAAACATAGGGGTTTTCTTTAATAACTTCAATTAAATTCTCAACTTCACTAAACTCTGAGTAAATTTTTGTAATAAGATTTGAAGTAACTCCAAACTTCGATAAAAAAGAACCAAGTTCTCTTAAATGCTTAAACTTTTGCCATGATGATTTAATAGTTATTAGTTTTTTTTCTCTTATACCTTTGAAATTTAAAAGTTCTTCTGGTTTATTGGTTAAGACTTCTACTAGTTCTTCTTCTGAATACTTTTCTAGTAGTTCTAAAGCTGTCTTTCGCCCTATTCCTTTTACTATTTTTGTCAAAAAGAAATAAAGTTCTTGCTCTTTTAACTCTAATGTATCAAAAGCAAATTGGATTCCATATTTTTTGTGAGTTACCCAATTCCCATTTAAAACTATATTTTCACCAACAATTTTTTCAATATCAGTATCAAAATATGTACCACATATTTTTTGGTCATTATCCAATACTGCTATACAAAATCCAGTATCTTTGTTCGAAAATAGTACTTTTTTTAATATTCCTGAAAGTTTAAAACTTTTATTCTCATCCTGCATTAATATCCATCATCAAATTTTTTATGTTTATGTTTGTCTTTTTTATAAGCATTTTGGTTTTTATCTTTTTGAAGTAAATTTGCCTCTTTTAAAAGTCTATTTCTCTCTTCTTCAAAATCATCGCTATGATTTTCCAAATATAAAAGTGTCAAATCTATAAATTTTTTTAAATTAAGTAAATAAGCAGAAGTCAATTCCACTTTTTTTACTCTTTTCGTATCTTCAAAGTTTTTTAATGTTCTTTGTTTAAAAATCTCAAAATCAAAATCTTCTAGTTTTAATAGGGAAACAGTTCTTGTAAAAAATTTTTCTAAAACTCTTATATATCTTATTCTTAGTTGTTTGTCGTGTATCATTAAAACAATTCATTTATTTTTTCTAAAGGTCTTGCAATAACAGCGCTCCCATCTTTTATAATAATTGGTCTTTCAATTAGTTTTGGATTATTTATCATTGCTTCGATTAACTTTTCTTCATCATTTTCATCTTTTAAATTCATTTCTTTATAAATATCTTCTTTTGTTCTCATTAGTTCTCTAGCACTCATACCTAGCATTTGAAGAACTTCTTTCATATCTTCTTTTGTTAGTTTTGCATCTAAATATTTAATAACACCTAAAGCTATTTTTTTCTCTTGTAAAAAATTTAAAGCATCCCTTGATTTTGAGCATCTAGGATTGTGCCAAATAATTATTTCGTCCATGGTATCTCTCCTATTATTATTTTTACTTTATTATACCAAAAAAGATTTATGATTTAATTTTATGATATACTTTGTAGTATGTTAGTCTCTACAAATACACAACTTAATATACTAGTAGCAAATAGTACAAACAAAGTCTTAAAAGAGGTTTTGAAAGAAGCTGATGTTAAAACTTTGATAACTAGTCAAAATAAAGACTTAAATGTTTCTACCTTATTAAAAAGTCTTTTTAGTAATATCCAAAATAATTCAAAATCAAATGAGACCATACTAAACTTACTAAAAAATTCAAATTTGAATAAAGATTTAGGTTCCTTTACCTCAAATTTACAATCTCTTGTAAAAGCTCTACCAGATGATAAAAGTACAGAACAATTAAAAACATTTTTACAAAAGTTTTCAATCACACCTGAACAAACCACCTCAAAAGAAGTAAAAGAACAAATACAAAAAAGTGGTATATTTTTAGAATCAAAACTTTTAAATCAAGCAACTAATCCAAGCAGTAAAAATGAAAATAGCCTATTAAATGATATGAAAGCTGTTTTGCTTAAAACAAAAGTCCAAATTGAAGCACAAATTAACACTCAAAGTAAAACACAAGTACAAAATCAAAATAAAGTAGAAACAACGCCACAAAATAGTAATCAAGCTATTACCCAAAATGTAAATAAGGAAAATATAAATATTCCCCAAACACTTAAACAAATAGATAATCTTTTAACACAAATCAAAAACCTTGAAACTTCTAATATTAAAGAACAAGTTGCAAAACCTAATATAAACAATGAATCAAAACCTATACAGCAAGCGAATCAACCAACTGCCCAAAGTATCAAAAGCGATTCTGCATTATTAAATGACATCAAAGATATCTTAACTAAAGTTCAAGCTCAACTTCAAGGACAAGTCTCTAATCAAGGTGTTAGTAAAGAAAATAGTAATATTCCCCAAACACTTAAACAAATAGATAATCTTTTAACACAACTAAAAAA
The DNA here is from genome assembly GCF_048571125.1 of Arcobacter siniprincipis (SeqCode). Lineage (NCBI taxonomy): Bacteria > Pseudomonadati > Campylobacterota > Epsilonproteobacteria > Campylobacterales > Arcobacteraceae > Arcobacter > Arcobacter siniprincipis (SeqCode). Next base: position 2,015,034 of record NZ_CP182343.1, read on the forward strand.
CCTTGAAACTTCTAATATTAAAGAACAAGTTGCAAAACCTAATATAAACAATGAATTAAAACCTATAAAGCAAGTAAGTCAACAAGCAAATCAACCAGCAAATCCAACAAATGATCAAAGTATCAAAAGCGATTCTGTTTTATTAAATGACATTAAAGATATCTTAACTAAATTTCAAGCTCAACTTCAAGGACAAGTCTCTACTCAAAGCAAAGTAGAAAATACATCACAAAATAGTAATCAAGTTATTACTCAAAGTGCAAATAAAGAAAATATCAATATTCCCCAAACACTTAAACAAATAGATAACCTTTTAACCCAAATAAAAAATCTTGAAACTTCAAATATAAAAGAACAAGTTACAAAACCTAATATAAACAATGAATCAAAACCCACACAGCAAGTAAGTCAACCAACAAATCCAACAACTGTTCAAAGTATTAAAAGCGATTCTATTTTATTAAATGACATCAAAGATATCTTAACTAAAGTTCAAGCTCAACTTCAAGGGCAAGTCTCTAATGAAAAAACACAAAGTACTGTTGACAATCCTTCTAAACAAATAGAAACTTCACCCCAAGGGAAAGAATCACAAATAAAAAGCACTCTTCAAAGTACTTCTCAACTCTTGCAAATGAAAGTACAACTAAAAGAAGAAGTTCAACCTCAAAATCAAAGCTTAAATAAAGAAAATATCAATGTCAAAGATACTTTAAAACAAATTGATAAAATATTAACTGACATAAAAAATATAGACTTACAAAACCCAAAAGATGCAGCTGTAAAAATTACCACAAGCTTAGATGCAAAAACAGCTCTTCCTTCAAATACTTTTTCAATAAGAACAGACTCCCCTATTTTTAATGACATAAAAACAGTTTTATCAAAAGTACAAGAGCAACTTCAAAATCAAATTCAAAACCAAGCTAAAGATATTGATGACATAAAATCTCATATTTCTAAAGATGCTAATCCAAAAGAGATATTTAAACATGTTGATAAACTTTTGACCCAAATTGATTACCATCAACTTTATTCAATAGCAAATTCATCAAACAACGTATATATACCTTTTTTATGGGACTTACTTGAAGATGGTTCGATTGATATAAAAAAAGCCGATGATGAAAAGTTTTACTGTTTGATTGATTTGACACTAAAAGACTTAGGAAAAATAAATTTACATCTTTATTTATATGAAGATGACAAGTTAGATATTTCAGTTTTTGTAGAAAAAGAAGACACCAAACAATTAATAAGACAAAAAGCGACAAGTTTGAGAAGAGAGTTAAATGGTACAGGGATAAGTGTGATTGGGCTAAATATACATACATTAAAAGAAGATACAAAGCAAAATTTTTATAAACAAAATGACGATTTTGATTTTGGTGTAAATATCAAGGTATAAGATGGATGAAGAAAAGAAAATATTAAAAGTTGCAGCTTTAAAGTATAATATACAAGATGATACTGCACCCAAAGTTGTAGCAAAAGGAAGTGGTGAACTTGCATCTAATATTATAAAAATAGCAAAAGAGAATAATATCCCAATAAAAAAAGATGAAGATTTAGTTGAACTTTTAACAAAACTAGATGTAAATCAACAAATTCCAAATAACTTATATAAAGCAGTTGCAGAAGTTTTTGCTTTTATTTATGACTTATCAAAGCAAAATAAAACTTAATGATATCCTAGTATAAGACTATTTATAATATAATCAGCAAAAAATATACTAAGACTGCTAATTAATGAAAAATATACTTTTACACAATCCTTACTTTATATTCTTTTTAGGACTTATTACAGTATTTGTTAATATTATTTCATCAGTACACTTTTTCCCAATTTTAATGGCAGGTATAATTTTTTTAGCTTTTTTGAAATCTATTAAATACCAATATTATTACTCTTTAACATATTTGATAATAATCTTTTTATTTATAGAATATAATAATGGCTTTTTACCTTTTTCTTTTACCTTTCTATCTTTATTTATATATACTTTTATATTACCCAGTTTAAATAGAGTTATTTCATTACATAATCTAAATAATTATATTTATATATTAACTTTTTATATAGGTGTTCTTTTAGTTTGGGTTTTTTCCAATGATTTAAATTTTAACTTAGTTAGATATGTTATATTAAATATTGTAATTGATTTCTTAATTTACGGACTATTTTTATGAAAAAACGGCTCAATTTAATTCTTATCTTTATTGGTGTTGTATGCTTACTTTTAGTATATAGATTATATTATTTAAGTATAAAATCAAATACATATTATGAACAATTATCAAAACAAAACTACATCAAAAAAGTCTTTCAAGCACCTTCAAGAGGACTGATAAAAGATAGAAATGGTATTGCTTTGGCAATCAATGAACTTGGGTTTTCTTTAAGTATTAAACCACACTTGCGTTCATATAAAAATAAACATATTTTAGAAGAGTTAGTTAATACTATAGTTGCACATTTCCCAGACTTCGAGAAAGATAAATTAATTAAAAAATACAATAAATTAGATTCACCTTATAAACATGATTTTGTTAAAATTATTGATTATATAGCTTATGACAAATTCTTTGATAAATATACTGTTTTTAACTCATTAGATAATTTAAAAGTAGAATCAGCAGTAAAAAGAAATTACCCATTTAAAAAAGTTGCAGCACATATTATTGGATATGTAGGAAAAGCTTCTAGAAAAGATATTGAGGGAAATCCCATTTCTAGATATAGTGGAATAATTGGTAAAAATGGTTTAGAAAAATATTATAACAATATTTTACAAGGTCAACTTGGATATAAAAAAGTAAAAGTAAATGCCTTAAATAAAGAGCTTGAAGTATTAGAAGAAAAAGATGTAACAATTGATAATAATATCACTACAACTATTGATATTAAATTAGAACAATATATTCATGATATTTTTAATCAAAAAGCTGGTGCAGTAATTGTAATGAATGTAAATAATGGTGAGATAATAGCGGCTGCTTCTTTTCCAGAATTTGACAATAATGTTTTTGTAAATGGGATCTCATATAAAGAGTGGGATGATTTACAAAATGATATAAATAAACCATTTACAAATAAAATTACAAATGGGATGTATCCTCCTGGAAGTGTATGGAAGATGGGTGTAGCCTTAGGCTTATTAGAAAATGGAATAAGTAGAAATTTCAAAGTAAATTGTACAGGAACATATGAATTTGCAAATAGAAAATTTAGATGTTGGAAAAAAGACGGACATGGAATAGTTGATTTTGTTAAAGCTATTAGAGAGAGTTGTGATGATTTTTTCTACAAAGCTAGTCAAAAAGTTGGTATAAACAAAATTAGTGAAACAATGGCAAAATTTGGATTTGGAGAAAAAACAGGTGTTGACCAAATGTATGAATTTATTGGAATCAATCCAAATGAATCTTGGAAAAGAAAAAAATACAATAGAGCTTGGTTTACAGGAGAAACGCTTATTTCATCTATTGGGCAAGGCTCAGTATTAGTAACACCTATGCAAATTGCAAGATATACTTCTTTTTTGGCAACTGATAAATTAGCCACACCTCACTTTTATAAAGATGCCTATGTTGAACCTAAAAAAATTGATATAGATCCAGAAAATTTAAAACTAGTTCAAAAAGGCATGTATGAAGTTGCAAATGATAAACATGGAACTGCGTATTGGCATTTAAGAGGTATAAATCCTAAAATAAAAGTTGCTGCAAAAACGGGAACGGCTCAAGTTATTGGAATAGATCAAGATGTGAAAAAAAGAGCATTAGAAAGTGAATTAGAGTATTTAAAAAGGTCTCATGCTTGGTTAACTACTTATGGTCCTTTTGATAATCCTCAATATGCGGTTACAATATTAGTAGAACATGGGGGACATGGGGGAAGTGCAGCAGGAGAGATTACAACTAAGATATATAATAAATTAATAGAATTAGGCTACATAAAAGTAAATTAATTCTAATTAAATTTTTATTTTAAATATTTTATCTTTTATTATTTAAACCACTTCTTATAGATTTTTTCATATGTATTATCTTTTGTAATTTCAGTAAATAATGAATTTAACTTTTCTTTTAGGTTTTCATTATTCTTTTTTAATGCTATTGAGTATCTAATTGTACAAATAACATCACTTAATATTCTAAATTCATTTTGGTGACTTTCAACTTGCTCTTTTGCCCATGTTGAACCAGCAGTAACAGCATCAATATTATTAAAAGACAAAGCTTTCGTTAATTGTGGATATTGAGAAAAACTAATTGTTATTACATTTGGTTGTATCTTTAACAAATTATTTAAATAATTTGTTCCTTTTAAAGAACCTACATGCATATTGTTCATCTCTTTTAAGCTATTTACACTATTCTTACTATTTAATAAAATAACTTGTTCGTCCAAATAATAGGGTTTAGTAAAAATTATATTTTTATTACTTTGTTTATCTTCTATCATTCCTGCAAAAAGAATATCCAAATTATCATTTAAAAGCATTCTTTCTTTATTGATAGAATTAACCTCTATAAATTGAACTCTCAATTCTAGTTTATTCATCATAATTTTTATTAAATCAATATCGAAACCATCTAGCCTACCATCATTATTTATAAAACCAAAAGGTTTATAATCATATTTGACTCCAACTCTTATATATCCATCATCAAGAATATCTTTTAAATCTTTCGAAAAAGAACATTGAACTATCAATACCAAAATTATAAAACTTTTCATAATGTATGTTTGCAAAATTCATTCCTTATTATCCAATTATTAAATTTATCTTAAATAATTTAATTCATTATAATATACTTTTGCTGAATTATCTTTAGAATTTAAACTTTTTTTAGTTATCATTCCTTTTTACTTTTTTAAGGATCTTATTTGAAAATTTTATTAGCACTTTTTATATTTTCTATTTCACTTTTCGCTGCTGATAATTTACCAGTAATAAATCTTTCAATTGCATCAATAGATCAACCTGCACAATTTGTAAAAACAATAAATATTGCTATTATTCTTATACTGTTAGCAATGGCTCCAACTTTGCTACTAATGGTGACAAGTTTTACAAGACTTATAATTGTATTATCTTTGTTAAGACAAGCAATGGGACTTCAACAAGCTCCTCCAAATCAAATCGTAATATCTATGGCACTTATTTTAACTATATTTATTATGGAACCATATGCTAAAGTGTCCTACAATGAAGGTGTTAAACCTTATATGGAAGAAAAAATTGGATATGAAGAAGCTTTTACTAAAAGTGTAAAACCTTTTAAAGAATTTATGATAAAAAATACAAGAGAAGAAGATATTGCTCTTTTTTATCGTATAAAAAAAGAAAAAAATCCTAAAAATATAGATGATGTCTCACTTACTCTTTTGATGCCTGCATTTATTGTAAGTGAACTAAGAACAGCCTTTGAAATAGGTTTCTTAATATTTTTGCCTTTTTTAGTTATTGATATTATTGTTGCATCTATTCTTATGAGTTTAGGTATGATGATGTTACCTCCTGTAATGATATCCTTACCTATAAAGGTTATCTTTTTCATTATAATTGATGGTTGGCAACTTATTATTGGGAATCTTGCACAATCCTTTAAATAGAATTAAAACACTCCTTCTCAAAAACTTAATCTTAATCTTAAATAAATAAATAATAGTATTTTTTTGTTCGATTATAAATAATAAGTAACTTTATTATAATATTAACACTATATTAATATAATATAAAATTAATATAATATTGTATTAATCTAAACATTTAGTTCCGAAGGGGAGAGACAATGAAAGATCTAACAATAAAGACAAAGACTCTAGCACTTATTACTATTATAATTATTATTATGTCAATAATAATTTCTCAAATAGCAATTTATGAAATAAATACATTAACCCAAGTACAAGCTAATCAATTTAAAACCAATGAATATAAAAAGAGAACAGAAGAACTAAAAAAACAAATTGAAGTTATTAGTAATCTTATTTCTCAATATGAAAAAGAGTATAGAGACGAAGGAAAGAAAAAAATAATAGATAAGATTAGAAATATAAGATATGGTAAAAATGGATATTTCTGGATTACTAATACAAATATGGAAATGGTAATGCACCCTATTAATTCAGCTCTTGAAGGAAAAAACTTAACAAAAGATGTTGATTTTGTAAATAATAAAGTTTTTGACCAAATGAGTAAAATAATTAAAAATAAAGGTGAAGGAAGAATAGACTATGAATTACAAAAAGCAAATGATTCAGAATCAATTGCAAAGTTTTCTTATATCAAATTGTTTAAACCTTGGGGATGGATAATAGGAACGGGAACAAATGTAGATGATGTTGAAAATACTATTTTACAAATGAAAACACAAACGAATGATCAAATAAGTGCAATCATATTAAAAGTATCAGGATTTACTCTACTCACTGTTATTATTTCTTATATTTTAGTAATATTTGCATTTAACAATATTGTTAAAAAACCATTAGAATTATTTAAAGATAACTTTAAAAGATTTTTAGATTTTATTACAATGATTGATAATAAATATACACCATGTGAAGTTAGTACTTCTGATGAAATAGGAGAATTAAATTTATTATTAAATGAAATAGCACTAGAAATAGACAAAAAATTAAAAGATGACATAAGAGTTATGGGAGAAGTTGTACTAACAGCAGACAAAGTTGAACAAGGTATTTATAAATGTAGAATTCATGGAAATTCTGAAAATCCAATGATATTAACATTAAAAAATACATTAAATAAAATGTTAAATATTCTTGAAAAGAATATGTCAAATGTAAAAGAGACTTTAGATGAATATATAAATGGAGATTTTAGAAATAGAGTTATTATACATGAAAGTTTAAAAGAAGAAATGCTTGCAGTTATGACAAGAGTTAATGGACTAGGTGATGCATTAAGTCAAAGTGCAAAAACTAACTTAACAAATGGACAAGCCCTAGAAAAAAATTCTTATAATCTAACTAAATCTATGGAGAACCTAGCAAATAAAGCTACTGACCAGGCAGCTTCATTGGAAGAAACAGCTGCAGCAGTAGAAGAAATAACATCAATCACTAGAAGTAATGCAAGCAATGCTTCAAAAATGTCAGAATTAGGTAAAACAGTTAAAATGTCTGTTTCAAAAGGACAAGAGCATGCAGCAAATACAGCCTTAGCAATGGAAGAAATAAATGAAAAAGTTTCTGCAATCAATGAAGCTATTAATATTATTGATCAAATTGCATTCCAAACAAATATCTTAAGTCTAAATGCAGCAGTTGAATCAGCAACAGCAGGAGAAGCAGGAAAAGGATTTGCAGTAGTTGCACAAGAAGTAAGAAATTTAGCTTCACGAAGTGCAGAAGCAGCCCGTGAGATAAAAAACCTAGTTGAAGATGCAAATAATAAAGCCATTGAAGGTAAAAAAATATCAGATGGCATGATTACTGATTATCAAGAATTAAATGAGCACATAACAAAAACAATTCATATAATAGAAGATGTTTCAGATGCTTCAAAAGAGCAAATGAATGGAATCGAGCAAATTAATGATGCAGTAGGGAAACTTGATAGTGTAACACAAGAAAATGCAAGTGAAGCAAATAAGATTAAAAATATATCAAGTGAAGTTTCAAATATGGCAAATGACTTAGTAGAAGATGCAAAAAATAAAAAATTTAATTAAGGAGAGAATATGTCAGCTGGAAAAGAAATAGTTTTAGATAAATCTGCTTTCTTAGTGAGTGAAACTGATGAAAAGGGTATCATTCGATTTGCAAATGACACCTTTTGTAAGATTGCAGGATATACACTTGATGAACTTATTGGGCAACCTCATAATATTGTTAGAAATAAAGAAATGCCTAAAAAAGCTTTTAAATCTCTGTGGGAAAAAGTTCAAAATGGAGATATTTGGACAGGTTATGTAAAAAATGCAACTAAAGATGGAAACTATTATTGGGTTTATGCAACAGTATATCCTTTTAAAAGTTGTAATGGCTCAAAGGGATACCTTTCTTGTAGAAGAAAACCCTCAGAAAAAGAGATAGAAGAAATTGAAAAACTATATTTTATTTGGAATAAAGAGGAGGGAAAATAATGTAATTTTATTATAAGTTTATATTATAATTTGTTTTAAATTATTTTAATATTAAAGGAGATATAATGCCCTATTTTAAATAAGGAATAATTATATGTATAAACTTTTAATCCCTTTACTAATCACCTCACTTTCTCTATTTTCTAAAGAGGTTACATTTGATGAGGCTTTAAACTTATTACTTAAAAATAATAAAGAATTAAAATTAAAACAATTAGATATTAAAGAATCTCATGCAATATTAGATGAGATATCTGCAAATAATTATGGAGCATTAAATTTTAAAGAGACTTATACAAATACAAATCATGCAGGTTATGCATTTAATTCAAAACTAAGTTCGAGAAAAGCTACCTTTGGAGATTTTGGATTTAGTTCATATGAAGGTCCTAATTCTATTAAAGTTGCTCCTAACGATTTAAATTATCCAAAATCTACAGAAAATTATGAGACAAAATTAACTTATGATATTCCTTTATTTACTGGCTTTAAAATTTCTAATTCAAAAGATATAGCAAAACTTCAAATTGAAGCAAAAAATAAAAAATATAAATATGATCAGAAACTTCTAACACTAGAATTATTGAGAGCTTATAATGCTTGTGTTGCAGCAAAAGAGTATTTGAAGTCTACTCAAAAAGCAAAAAAAGAAACTACTTCTTTTGTAAATTTTACAAATGAAATGCATAAAGAAGGATTAGTTACAAAAATAGATCTAAATGAAGCCCAAGTACAAGACTTAAATACAAATGTAAGATTAAAAGAAGCACAAAATAAGGTATCTCTTTCTCTCTCTTATTTGAGTTTTTTAATAGGTGATGATATATCGGATGTAAAAAGTTTTGAAGAAGTAGGTATTTCAAAAATTGATTTAAAAAGTATTCAAAAAGAAGCTATAAATAAAAGAGAAGATTTTAAATATATTGATTTAAATGTAAAATCATCAAAGAAAAATATAAAAATAGTACAATCAGATTATTATCCTAAAATTGATGCACATATAGAATATGGATATAGTAATGATAAATTAAAAAATTTTGATGAAACACAAGATTTTTACTTAGCAAAAGTTCAATTAAATATGAAAATATTTGATATGACAAGAGAATCAAAACTAGAACAAAGTAGAATTAAATATAATAAACTGATGATACAAAAAGCACAGGTTGAAGACTCTATTAAACTTGAGATAAAACAAAATTATTTGAATTATTTATCAAATCAAGAAACTTTGACAGAAAAATTAAAAGCTTTATCTTTAGCAGAAGAGATTTTACAAAAAGCAGAAAATATGTATAAAAATAAGCTTATTAAGATGACAGATTTATTAATACACCAAGCATCTTTACAAAAAGCAGAAGCTGAAGTAATTATGTCAAAATTTGACCTTACTTTTATAAAAGCAAAATTAAAACTTTCAATAGGAGAGTCTTTATCAGAATAATAATATAAAATTATTACTTTAAATTATTTTTAATCTATTCTTATTATTTTCTTAAGAAACAATAATATAATATAAAGATTAAATAAAATATAATAGATAAAATCTACTAAAAAAAGTTCTATTATGATAAAAAAGCTATTATTCTTAACACTTTTATTAACATCCTTTTTATTAGCTAATAAGGCAGTTACTTCTTATGACCAAGCAGTAAAACTGTTTAATGAAAAAAACTATGAAAAAGCTTACAAAATATTTCTTTCTTTATCAAAAAATGATTTGGAAAACCAAAATCTAAACTTCTATCTTGGAAGATGTGAATATGAACAAGGGAAATATGATATAGCAATAAGTTATTATGAGAGAATACTTTTTGCTCAACCAAATAATTTAAGAGCAAAAATAGAAATAGCCCAAAGTAATTTGATGCTTAAAAACTATACTCAAGCAATAAAAGACTTTAATGCTGTTTTAGTAAATGCAGATACTCCACCAGATGTAAAAAAAAGTATTGAAGAAAGACTTGCTTACATAAAACAAACTATGCAAAAACACTTTATAAGTGGAGCTTTAGTATTTGATTTAAGTTATGATTCAAATGTAAATAACTCAGCAACAGCAGGTGAATACTCAGTTTTTGTACCCCAATTAGGAACTGATTTAAAATTATCAAATGATACAAAAGAAGAATCAGATTACTATTATGATGCAATTGCTGTTATAAACCATGTATACAGATATAATGAAAAGTTTTCTTTAAATAACAATCTTGTAGTTTATACCCAAGATTATGATACTAAAAAAAATAGTAATATTGATGTTATATCATTTACTTCTACTCCTACTTTTTATAAAGAGGAAAATAAATATAGTACTGGAATAGGAATAGATTATGTTAGATACAATGACAAAGACTATTTAAAAAACTATAACCTAATACTTTCAAACTCTCATATCTTTACTCAAACAACTTTAAATGATATTACTTTTAAACTAAGTAAAAAACTCTATGACCAAGAAGAAGATAAACAAAAAAGTGCTTATGTATTTGATTTAACAAATAGCTTAAAATATAAAACAGAAAACTTTGGACTTTTTACTTTAGATACTTCATATAGTAAAGAAATAGAAATATATGAACAAAGAACAGATGTAAGTAAAGAATCATTTGAAATAGGTTTAGAAAATAGTTTAGCTTTACCATATAAATTTAATCTAAACACAAATATAAATAGTAAAAAAGTAATCTATAGAGATACTGATGTTAACTTTCTATCTAGAAGAGTTGATAAGATAAATAGTGTCTCACTTGGAATAAGTAGACCCTTAAGAAAAAACTTACTCTTTGCCTTAAAAGCAACAGCTACAAACAATATATCAAACCAAGCACCCTTTGATTATAAAAAACAAGTTATTAAATCTTCATTGATTTATACATTTTAAGGATTTAACATGAAAAAGATACTTTTATTACTTTTTATACTTATTAGTTTTTCCTTTGCTAGTATAGGACAAATAACAGCCTTAGTTGGTGATGTTAAGATATCTAGGGATTCAAATACTATCTTAGCTAAACTTGGAGAGAAATTAGAAAAGAATGATGTTATAAATTCTTCTAAAGGTTCTAAAGCTCAAATTACCATGAATGATAATACTATTATTACTATTGGACAAAATTCTACGTTAAATATCTTTGATTATGTTTATGATGAGAGTAAACCAAAAGACTCTAAGGCTAGTTTTGGGTTTATTAAGGGGTCTTTTAAGTCTATTACGGGAAAGATTGGGAAAATAAACAAAAAGAGATTTAAATTAAAAACAAAATCTGCTTCTATTGGTATTAGAGGAACTACTATTATTGGGAATCAACAAATCATTATTTGTACTGATGGTGCTATTAGTGTAACTGCAAATGGAGTGACTGTAGATGTGGCAAAACAAGAGTTAACTAGAACTCTACAAGGTGAGGCTCCTACTCCTCCTGAACCTTTGAAACAAGATACTTTAGATAATTTAGAACAACAAACTGGTGGTGGCAATAATGATAATACTCCACCTCAAAATGATGATACTCCACCGGAAGCTCCTCCTGTTATAAGTAGTACTCCACCTAGTGATCCTCCTAAACCGGACATTCCTACAACAACTACTACTATTAAAAAAGAGCATTCTACTTTATCTAATTTTAGTACTCTAGGATATGTAAATACAATAATTAAGGATGGTTCTACTTTTAAATCTTTTAAAAATGGAGAAATGGGAATAAAAGACTTTGACCCAAATATACAACCAACTCAAAATAATACTAAGCCTCAAATAGGTAGTTCTTCTCAAATAAATATTGATAATAAAAAAATATATAATTCTACACTAAAAGAAGATACTAGCATTGATTCATTAACTGATCAAAATAATGATGCATACTTATCATGGGGAGAATGGGAAGGAACAGTTGAAGGTGTAACTTATACAGGAGGATGGATTGCAGGAACAAAAACTGCAAAAAGTATTGTAGATAATTTAATTAAAGGGGTAAATGATACAGTAAATTTTTATGGAAATGTTATTCATGGTGATATATATGATGGGACAAGTACACATGAATATGAGATAGACTCAGCTAGTGAGGTAGATTTTGCATTTGATTTTGGTGGAGGAAGTAGCTCTTTTACAGGAAGTATGAACTTAATATATACTAATAATTCCCAACAAACTATTACTTATAATATAGCTATTGGAAATAATGGAATCGTAAACTCATCAGGTTTCTCTTCATCTGATTTAACTCATAATTCTAACAGTATAACGGGAAATGTAAATGGTTCATTTTATGGAACTGAAGAGATTAAAGCAATAGGTGGAAAATTTAACTTTGAAGATGGTGTAATAAAAGGAAGTGGTTTATTTAAAGCTATAGAAGGTACTCGGCCATAAAGTGGCTAAAGGTCAAAGACCATCGCCACTTCATCACAAACGGGGAAATGTTTACATCGTATACAATCAGCCCAGATTTTGTGTTCTGGTATTTGATCTTTTTCTATTATTCTAAAACCACAGCTTTCGAAAAAACCTGCTTCATAAGTCAAAGATAGAAGCTGTTCTAGTCCATAAAACTTAGCTTCTTTTATACAGGCATCAACTAGTTGTTTTCCTAGTTTTAATCCTCTAAACTCTTTTGATACTATTAAACTTCGCACTTCTGCTAGTCTTATTGAGTGAATATGAGTTGCTACAAAACCTGCTAGTTTTCCATCAACTTCAACAACAGTATATGACCGTATTGTATTAGCCATTTCATCTTCTGTTCTAAGTAAGATAGTCCCCTTCTCTACTTCACCTTTTACAAGGCTTTGCATAGGAATAATATCTTTTGTTGTTGGTTTATAAAATCTAATTTCCAAATAAATATCCTGTTATTTTATTTTGGAGGTCACTTATACCTCTTTTTTTAAGATTTGATATAAAAATACCTTCTGGGTACTCTCTTTTTAATTTTGCTAAATCATTTTGTTTTAGCTTATCTGTTTTTGTAAAAGCATGAACAATAAGTTGATCACCTCTTTTTATTTTTTCTAAAAATTCATCAACATTTTTATCTATTGCAAGTTCTGGGTGTCTAGCATCAATTAAATGTATAAACATCTGTAAATTTGGTCTTTGTTCCAAATAATTTGTTAAATTTTTATTCCACTCTGCTTTTAAAGTCTTAGATACTTTGGCATATCCAAATCCAGGTAAATCTACAAATCTAGCAAATAGATCAGGTGGCATACCATTTTCTTCATCTGTTTTAAACTTTATATTAAAATAATTAATAAGCTGAGTCTTTCCAGGAGTAGAAGATGATTTTGCTAGACCTTTTCTATTTGTAAGAGTATTTAATAAAGAACTCTTACCAACATTACTTCGTCCTAAAAATGCTATTTCAGCTACATCAGGACCTGGTGAATCACTTATACTTTGAGCTGATTGCATAAATGATGCATCGACTATTCTCATTATTTTGCCTCAACTTTATTTGAATTTTCCTCAGTAGGTGAAACTTTTTTATCTTCTTTTTTTTCACCTAAATCTATTATAAACCTAACAGGTTTATCTTCACTTCCTGTGACTTTTGCTTCACCAGTAATTTGATTAATAACAATTTTATTTCCAAAAAGTCTTTTATCTTCTGTTACTTCTTTTAAAAATCCATTTCCAGTAATTACATATTTTAGTTTTTTAGGTTCATAAACAACTTTATCACCCTTACCTTCATATACTTTATCTGCTGTTTTAACTTTAAATTTAACACTACCAGTTGCAATATATTTTAGAGGTTCTCTTTTCGTATTAGGTTTTTTCTTACTTAAATATACTTCTAACCTATCAGATTCTAATTCATCACTTGATTTTACCATTTTTACATCACCTGTAAAAATAGATAATCCTTTTTCATCATATGCTTCAAAATTCTTTGCATCTATAATTAATTTTTCTGAAAATAAAAAACTAACTAAAAAACTAAAAACTAAAAAAATTCTCATTTATTACCCTTGTTACTATTTAATAAAATTTCAAAGTGTGTATTTTTTGCTTTAAAAACTTGTTTATTTGTATCATAATACAATGCTATTCCCTTTATACTACTATTATTGTATATACCATCAAATGCTATAGTATTTGTAGCTATTTTTTTGATTCCATCATAAAACATCTCATCTGTATTTAAAAGTATATTATTCTCTCTATTATATTTCACATCGTTTAAAAATTTATATTGTTCAAGTCTTTTAATAATAATATCAGCTTGAATATAATCTGTTCCATTATCAGTTCTTCTTAATATAATCTTCCCATCATACATAACATCTTTTGTTTTGTATTTCATCGCTCTTGTTGAATTTACAATTCTTTCTAAATTGTCTTCATTAAAAGTGTATAAAGTAGAATTCTCAAAAACAATTTGAGGTTGTTCTTCTATATTTTTATCTTTTTCTCTAGGTGCAATTACAATTATAGTTGATATAAAAGAACAAATTAACAAAATATAAGCAAAATATTTTATAGCCATAAGTTTAAAAATTCCTCTTCTAAACCATCTTCTTTGAAAATATACTCCATCATTTCTCTAACAGCACCTTCTCCACCTTTATTTTTGCAAACTACATTAACTATTTCTTTTATGTATTTTGAACCATTTTGTGGAGTAAAAGATAATCCTGCTTTTTTAAGCATCTTATAATCATTTAAATCATCACCAATGGCAGCTACTTCACGCCAAGAAATATTCTCTTTTTTTAAAATCTCTTCTAAAACTTCATCTTTATTGTGTACACCTTGATGAAGATGTTCTATATTTAAATCTTTTGCTCTTTTTTCTACTAAAGAAGATTTTCTTCCAGTTATAATAGCTGCTTTTTTGCCAAATTTTTTTGTCCATGCAGCAATTGCTAAACCATCAGATACATCAAAAGATTTTATTTCATCACCATTATTTGTATAAATAATTTTTCCATCAGTTAAGGTTCCATCAACATCAAGAACAATTAACTTAATCATAAAACCCCTTTAGTACTAGGAATTCCCAATCTTTCATTTTTTGCTAGTGCTCTTCTTAAAGCTACTGCAAAAGCTTTAAAAGAAGCTTCTAAAATATGGTGTTTATTTCTTCCTCTTTCATTTATAATATGAGTAGTTAATCCTGCATTCATAACAAGTGCATGGAAAAATTCTTCAGCAAGTTCAACATCAAACTCTCCTACTTTACCACTAACATTTACCTCATATATTAAATATGGTCTATTTGATAAATCTAAAGCACAGGTAGTTGAAGCTTCATCCATAACTACAGTTGCATTTCCATATCGCTCGACTGCTTTAATTGGGAAAATTTCATCTTTTAATGCTTTTCCTAATACTATTCCACAATCTTCAACCGTATGGTGAGCATCAATGTGTAAATCACCCTTACAAGTTAATTCTATATCTACTCCACTGTGTTTTGAAAGAGCTTCTAACATATGATCAAAAAATCCAACACCTGTATTTATAGTTGATTTACCACATCCATTAATATCAATCTTACAATATATATCTGTTTCTTTTGTTTTTCTATTAAATTCAGCCATATTATTTCCTATTACTCTGCAATTATCATTGTTCCAGGTAGAGAGTTTTTCTCTTTGAAGTCTTTTACTTCTTCTTCTGATCTAAAGCCACTAATCCAAACTCTATTTATCTCTTTATTGTTAAAAATACCTTTTTTAATTATAACATCATATTCATCATTTAACATTATTTTAAATTTATGTTGAGTGATTTTAGCCCCTGCATACTTACTAAAAGCTCCAACTTGTAAGTAGTATTTTCCTACACTTGCAACTTCTTCTTTTTCTTCTTTAGTTTGAGCAATTTTACCATGAAAACCTATAACAGTAATTTTAACTTTTGCAGTTCCTTTTGCTACCATATCTATATCACGTGCTGCTTTATTTGATAAGTCAATTATTCTAGTACCAACAAAAGGTCCTCTATCGTTTACTCTTACAATAGTTGATTTTCCATTTTCTAGGTTTTCAACTTTTAACATTGTATTCATAGGCAATGTTTTATGTGCAGCTGTTGCTTTATACATATTATAGATTTCGCCATTTGAAGTAGGTTTTGCATGAAAGTTTGGTCCATACCATGAAGAAATTCCAGTTTGAACATCTCCTACTTTAGCTACAGTTGGATAATACCATTTACCAAACACTTGATACGGTCGCATTGTAGCTCTATGCATCGCTTCTGAGTTTTTCATTTTTTGTTCAGGTACATTTATACTACTTCTATCTTTTTTAAATACATTAAAATTACTATAATTATAAGATGATGATGAAAAACAACCACTAAAAAGAAGTGAAAATACAAATATAAAAACTAATTTAATTAAATTATCTATACGTAATAACAAGTTTATCTCCTCTTTTTATAAGACTATTTTTTAAATTATTATCTGTCATTAATTTACTGATTTCCACTCTAAACATTTTTGCTATTGATAATAGTGTATCACCAGTTTTAACATAATAATCTTTCGTTTTTAATTCAGTTCCTTCCACAAAAGGAATAATTATTTTTTGTTTTAATGCTAATCTATTACTTTTAAGTTTATTAAAACTTTTAATAACTTTATAAGAGATACCATATTTTTTGCCAATATCATAAAGGTTATCTCCTCTTTTTACAATATGTATTTGATATTTAGTTGGTTCTATATTCATTTTATTTTGATTAAATATAGATAATCTACTATATGGAATATATATTTGATAATCTTTTTTATAAGTAGGAATAATATTTCTGATAAGTTGTTTATTTAGCATTTTTAAATCTCTATAATCCATTCCTATAGCTTTAGCAATATTTTTTAAATGCAATCCACCTTTTACTCTAACAGTTGCAATTGGCGAAGTTACACCTATGTTTCTGATATGAGAATGATCATTTTCAGTTACAAAGCTTTGATTATTCATCATGGCAAGTGAAATAATTTTTCTAATATAATTTCTACTCTCTTCAGGTAGATATTGTCTTCTAACATCTTTTTGTTCCATTAAAAGTTCATAAATATCTGGTTTTACATCCCAAGTTAAGATTTCTTTATAGATTTTATTTAATTGACTAAATCTAACTCTTTTTTGTTGATATAAAGTTATAGTATGTCTATACTCTTTTATCTCTTTTGATTTATCATTATTTTTACCATTTTCATCTTCATATAAATCAAGAGTTGCTCTTGTAATTGCTTCAATAACTCTTCCTTGTCCACAGTTATAAGCTACTGCTGCAAGATACCATTTACCAAACTCTCCATGTAAATACTTTAAATATTTTGCTGCTGCATATGTAGATTTAACGATATCCATTCTTTCATCAACATAAATATCATTTTTTAAACCAAGGTTTCTACCAGTTGCTGGCATAAATTGCCACATACCTGTAGCTCTTGCTCTTGATTTTGCATCTAAGGTAAAACTTGATTCTGCCATTGCAAGATATAAAAAAGTCTCAGGTAAACCCTCTTCTCTTAATATATCTTTTACTTTTGGAACAAATAGAGATGCTCTATTAAATCTTTTTACATATTTGTCTTGAATATTTTGTAAATATCTATTGTATGTTTTTTGTAGTTTATAATCAGTAATATAAGCGGGGTCAATGTCTAGTTCTTTTAAGATTTGTAAATCCCGCTGTGAGAAGTTACTTCCTATTAACGATGCATTAGCACTCAAAAAAAGAGTTATGATTATCAGAAAAATTTTAAACAATTATCAATCCTATTTATGTAAATAGTTGAGATTTTATCTAAATTATGCTAGAAAACTCTTTAAATAGTTTTTTTGCATTATTTGTAGTCAAATTTTGAACTTCTTCATCGCTAATATTTAAGAGTTCTGCTATCTTTTGGGATACAAATTTTGTGTAAAATGGCTCATTTCTTTTTCCCCTATGAGGATGGGGAGTTAAATATGGAGCATCCGTTTCAATTAACAGTTTATCTAAAGGAATTTTTGGCAAAACTTCCACTAATTTTTTCGCATTTTTAAAAGTTAAGACTCCACCAATTCCAAAATAAAAACCATGTTCACGCAAAGAGAGTAAATGTTCACTTGCATTATAACAATGTAAAACTCCACCAACTTCTTTTGCTCCATATTTTTCTAAAATAGTTTTAGAATCATCAGAAGCTTCTCGAACATGTACAATAAGAGGTTTTTTCACTTTTTTTGCAAACTCAATTTGTGAAATAAAAACTTCTTTTTGCAACTTTTTTTCTTGAAGTTTTTCTTCCTCATCTTCAGGTAGCCTAAAGTAATCTAAACCGCACTCTCCAACAGCAATACATTTTGGATGATTAATGTACTCTTTCATGATATTTTCATCATATGATAGAGCATCATAAGGGTGAATCCCAACTGCAAAATAGACTTCTTTGTATTTTTCAGCCAATTTTATAGATTGTGGTAAATCTTTAAAATCAGCACCAGGGATTAAAAATCCCTTAATACCATTTTCAATTGCAGTTTGGATTACCGAATCTACATCTTCATAAAATTGATTGTTATCTAAGTGACAATGTGTATCTATAATTATGACAAAAACCTTTTCTTTAAAACTGCAATTAATTCATTTATTTTAGATAAATCCTCATGTTTAATCCAAGCATCAATACCAAAGTTTTTAAATGCATCATAATCATCTTGATCATCAAGAATTGCAATAGAAACATATTTAGCTTTACAAGAGGCTGCTTTGTTTTCTTCAAAATCAAATATTGAATTAATATCTATAATTGCAATATCCGCTTCACCTGATGTTTCTTCATATCCCTCTACAGTAAAACTAGAGTCCAATAGTTTCTCATCAATATTGCAAAATGTTACTATTTTCATGGGTCCGCCTTTTAAATTACTTATTTACCTTATTTTAGCCAAAAAAAAATAAAAACTACAATATATATCTTGCAGTATCTTCATCTTTAACAATATCTGACAATTTATCTTCTACTAATTTTTTAGTAATGATAATAGTTTCTCCACTTTTTTCATCAGCATCAAAACTTATATCTTCTAAAACTTTTTCAATAACTGTATGCAATCTTCTTGCACCAATATCTTCAGCTTTTTGATTTGCTTCAACTGAAAGGTGTGCAAATGAATGAATTGCTTCATCATCAAACTCTAAAGTTACACCTTCTACTTCTAATAAAGCTTTGTATTGTTTTAATAATGAATTCTTAGTATTTGTCAATATTTTATATAAAGCCTCTTCATCAAGTGCATTTAACTCAACTCTTAAAGGAAATCTCCCTTGTAGTTCTGGTAATAAATCACTTGGCTTGCTAACATGAAATGCCCCAGCTGCAATAAATAAAATATGATCAGTTTTTACTTGTCCAAATTTAGTTTGAACATTACTTCCTTCAACTATTGGAAGTAAGTCTCTTTGCACACCTTCTTTACTTGGGTCTTGATTTTGATTACTTTTTCCAGATGCAATTTTATCTATTTCATCAATAAAAATAATTCCACCATTCTCAACTCTTCTTATGGCTTCGTGTTTAATAGATTCTTGATCTATTAATTTTTCACTAGCTCCACTTCTTAAAAGTTTTCTTGCATCTTTTATTTTTACTTCTTTTTTTATTTTATCTTTATTTAGAGAACCTAACATATTATTTAAACTCTCTTGCATAGAAGTCATATCAATAGGAAATGATGAATCTATAACTTCAACATGAGCTTTTTTAGGAAGCTCTATTTCAATTACTTTATCTTCTAATTCACCTTTTAAAAGTTTTTCTTCCATTTTGTTAAAAGTTTTAATAAAAGACTCTTTTGAACTCTCACTAGCACCTTCAGGTAAATGAGGAACAAGTTTTTCAATTATTTGTTTATTTACTTCTTGGTCTATGCCATCTTGAATTTTTTCTTCATACTCTTTTGTTACTAAGTCCATTGATGCAAAAACTAAATCTCTAATCATAGATTCAACATCTCGACCTACAAAACCAACTTCAGTGTATTTACTAGCTTCTACTTTTACAAAAGGAAGACTCATCATTTTTGCTAATCTTCTTGCAATCTCAGTTTTCCCAACACCAGTACTTCCTATCATAAGAATATTTTTTGGCATAATCTCTTCTTGAATATCTGGTTCTAATTGCATTCTTCTATATCTGTTTCTTAGTGCCAATGCTATTGTTTTTTTAGCATCATTTTGACCAATTACATAATCATCTAGAAATTTTACAATCTCTTTAGGAGTCATATTCATGTGTATTAATCCTCTATTTTTAATAATTTTATATTTTGATTTGTATAAATACAAAGTTCTCCTGCAATCATTAGTGATTCTTTCACTAAATCTTCAGGGTCTAAATTTGAGTGCTTTTGAAGTGCCCTTGCAGCAGAAATAGCAAAGTTCCCACCACTTCCAATAGAGGCTATCATTCCATCTTCTGGTTCAACAACATCACCAGTACCTGATAATATAAATATATGTTCTTTATTTAAAACTATCATCATAGCTTCAAGTCGTCTTAGAACTTTATCTTTTCTCCACTCTTTTGAAAATGCAATTACAGCTTTTAATAAATCACCTTTTGTATTTTCTAAATGTGTTTCAAACATATCAAAAAGATTAAATGCATCTGCAGTACTTCCAGCAAAACCAGCTAAAATTTTATCCTTATAAAGTGTTCTAATTTTAGTAGCATTACCTTTTAAAACTGTATTTCCAAAAGTAACTTGACCATCTCCACCAATAACTGCTTTATCTTTTGCCTTATAGGCTAATATCGTAGTAGCATCAAACATATTTTACTCAGCAATTACATCAAATTTAACTGTTCCATGGATTCCATGACCTAGTTTACAATCTGCTTCAAAGATACCTTCTGTTTTTACTTTTGAATTTAATGTTATATTTTTTTTATCTAAATCAATATCTGCTTGCTCTTTTAATATTTCAGCAATCTCTTTATTTGTAACAGAACCAATCAAGTGTCCATTAGCTCCAATTTTATGTTTTATTGTAAATTTTTGAGAATCAAGTATTTTTGCAGTCTCTTTTGCAGTTTCTATTTCTTCTGCTTCTTTTTGGGCTTCTCTTCTCATTTGAGCTTTGTGTTTATTTAAAACTTCATTTGTTGCAAGTAATGCTAAACCTTTTCCAATTAAAAAATTTTTCCCATAACCATCAGAAACTTCTTTTACTTCACCAGCTTTACCAGTACCTTTTACATCTTTTAATAATAATACTTTCATAATATATTCTCCATATTTTAAATAGCTAATATGATACTATAATATTTTTGAAGTAAATATAAATATGAAAGTAGAGATATAAATTTAACTTGCTAATTCTTCTAAAGAAGTACTATGTTCTCTAATATTTCTTTTTTTTACATAGTTATTTAAACCAATGTGATTGTTATATCCCAAAAGTTTTGCTATTTTTCTAACAGATAATCCCACACTTAAAAGTTCTTCTATTTTATCTCTTTGTTTATCAAATTTTGATTTTTGGATAGTACCTTTTGGTTTACCTAAACTTTGACCACTTAGTTTTTTTGCACTTAGAGCTTCTTTTGTTCTTAAACTCATTAAGTCTTTTTCCAAAGCAATTGTCATAGATATCATTCCTAAAACCATTTTTGTAAGCATGTCATCATTATCAACTAATTCTAGGTTTTGTTTTATCACTAAAATTCTTACTTTATTTTCCAATAAAAATTTAACAATTTCTAAAATTGTTTCAATCGTTCTTCCAAAAACATTTAAATCATATACGATTAAAGTAGAGTTCATTTTACATGATTTTAATAATTCTAAAATATTTTTTTCTTCAGATGGAGTGTTGATTTCTACCTCAATATTATGAAAAATTTCCATATTATGTTTCTTGACATAATTAATAATTCCATTTTCTTGTTCTTCTGTATAGTTTTTATTATTTTTATTTATTCTTAAATAAGTGAAATTTTTAGACATAATTATCCTTTAAACATTTAGTATAACTTAAATTAATAAAATTATACAAAATGATTGCTTTATCTTAATTTATAGTAATACAAAATGTTAGCATTCCAATGATTAATATTAGCTTAAATTTAAGCTTTTAATAAGTTTTTAACTTTTAAATTCTGAAACATAATACATAATTGTTTGAAAATAAAGATTTTTTAGGCTAATATCACTAATTTATCTAAAGAATATAAGGATCTAAATTGAGATTAGTTGTAGCAATTAGCGGTGCTAGTGGAGTAAATTTAGGAATTAAATTTTTAGAGCTTTTACCTCAGGACATCCAAGCTTTTGTTGTTATTTCAGAAAGTGCAAAAATTGCATTAAAATATGAACATAATTCAGCATTTGAAAAACTGAAAAATCAAGAAAATATCAAACTTTTTAAGAATAGTGACATAGCTGCACCTATTGCATCAGGTTCATTTAAAATTGACAAGATGGTAATTATCCCATGTTCTATGAATACTTTAGCAAAATGTGCATATGGTTTTGCAGATAATCTAATTACAAGAGCATTTGCTGTATCCTTAAAAGAAAAAAGGGAAGTTTTAATAGCTCCCAGAGAAATGCCTTTTTCTCAGATTCCTTTAGAAAATATGACCAAATTGTCATCATTGGGTGTTATTATTTCACCTCCTATATTGGGTTATTATTCAAATAACACAACAATTGATGAAATGGAAAACTTTATTATTGGAAAATGGTATGACAGTTTAGGAATAGAAAATAGTTTATATAAAAGATGGAAAGAAGATGAATAAAGAAAATAAAGAACAAATCTCATCATACAAAAGTGCTATATATTCAGGTACATTTGATCCAATTACAAATGGACATATGGATATTATAAAAAGAGCAGCAAATATTTTTGATGAAGTAATTATAGCAGTTGCAAAAAGTGAAAGAAAAAAACCTATGTTTTCCCATGAAAAAAGAGTTGAATTCGCAAAAGAAGCCACAAAAAATATTAGTGGTGTAAAAGTTGTAGGATTTGATACTTTATTAGTTGATTTAGCAACTAGTTTAAGTATTACAACTATTATTAGGGGTTTAAGAGCAGTAAGTGATTTTGAATATGAACTTCAAATGGGATATGCAAACTCTTCAATTAATAAGACAATTGAGACTTTATATCTTATGCCAACGCTTGAAAATGCCTTTGTTAGTTCTACAATTGTTAGAGAAATTATATTATTTAAAGGTAAGTTTCAACACTTAGTTCCAAAAGAGGTTATAGAATGTATGTAGTTATAGAAGGAATTGATACAGCTGGAAAATCTACTCAGCTTGAAATTCTATCAAAAAAGTTTAGTGAGGCTATTTTTACAAAAGAGCCAGGGGCGACAAAACTTGGTAGTAAACTAAGAGAAATGGCACTTAATGGTGAAGCCAAATCAAAAATTGCAGAGATGTTTTTATTTTTAGCAGACAGAGCTGAACATATAGAAGAGGTAATAAAACCAAATATTGACAAAATGATTATTTCAGATAGATCAGTTATTTCAGGTATTGCTTATGCTTCAAGTTTGCCAATTGAAGTTGTCACAACTTTAAATTTGATAGCTACGGAAAATACTTTGCCTAGCCATACTATTTTATTAGAATTGAGTAAAGAAGAGTTAACAAAAAGATTAGGAAATAAATCAAATGATTCAATTGAATCAAGGGGAATTGATTATTTAATTGATATTCAAAATAGAATGAAAAAGACAATTGATTTGTTAAGTTTAAACTACATCTTTATAGATGCAAGTTTAAGTATAGAAGAAATTGCAAAAAAAATTGAGGATTTTATAAATGGGTAAACAAAATATTCAAAGTCTAAGAGGGATGAATGATATTTTAGGAAAAGAGAGTGAACTTTTTACATATTTTGTTGAAAATGCTTCAAAAATAGCTAAGAACTATGGATTTACATACATGGAGACTCCTATTTTAGAAGAGACTGCACTTTTTAAAAGAAGTGTTGGAGAAAGTAGTGATATTGTAAATAAAGAGATGTATCAATTTATCGACAAGGGTGAAAATGATGTATGTTTAAGACCAGAAGGAACAGCAGGGGTTGTTAGAAGTTTTGTAGAAAACAAATTTGACCGTGCTGGTGGAACATATAAATGGTACTATTATGGTCCTATGTTTAGATATGAAAGACCACAAAAAGGAAGACTTAGAGAATTTCACCAATTTGGCTGTGAAGTTTTTGGCATAGATTCTGTTTATGAAGATGCAAATATTATCATGATGCTAAAAGAGATTTTAGATTTCTTTGGTATTGGCTTTACTTTACAACTAAACTCATTAGGTTGCCCTATTTGTATGCCTCCATATAAAGAAAATCTTGTAAAAGTGTTAACAAATATAAAAACAGAACTTTGTGAGGATTGTAATAGACGAATAGAAACAAATCCTATAAGAGTTTTAGACTGTAAAAATGAAAAATGTCAATCACTTTTAGTCAATGCTCCAAAGATAACAGATAATTTATGTGAAAAATGTGATAGTGATTTTGAAAAATTAAAAGAGATTTTAGATTTTAATAATGTAAGTTATGTTATAGATTCAAACTTAGTTCGAGGTTTAGATTATTATTCTCAAACTGCCTTTGAATTTACATCAAATGAAATTGGTGCTCAAAGTGCAATTGCAGGTGGTGGAAGATATGATAGACTTGTAGAGTTTTTAGGTGGAAGAGCAACTCCTGGAATTGGATTTGCTATAGGAATTGAGCGATTACTTGAACTAATAAAACAAAAAGATATAAAAGAAGATACAATTTATTTAGGTGCGATGAGTGAAGATGCACTAAATACAATAACAAAAGTTGCTCTTAAAAAAAGAAAGACAACAAAAACTATTATAGAGTATAGCCCAAGAAGTTTTGGAAAGCATTTCAAAATAGCTGAAAAACATGGTGCAAATATTGTCGCATTGATTGGTGAGACAGAACTAGACAATGGAACAATTTATATAAAAAATATAGATACACAAGAAGAACAAAATTTAAAATTAGAGGATTTTTAATAGTGAATGATTATGGTATTGACATCTGGAGTGATGATAATTTTATTATTGAAGATGGATTAGCAAAAGTTAATTTTGACTGTAAACCATCACTAATATCTATTGTAAAAGATATTAGAAAACAAGATTTTAAAGGCCCTTTGCTTTTAAGATTTCCACATATAACAAAAAAACAAATACATACACTTTATGATGTATTTAATGCAAGTATAAAAGAGTATAACTATCAAGGAACATTTAATGCAGTGTTTCCTTTAAAAGTAAATCAATTACCTAACTTCATTCACCCTTTGATACATGAAGGAAAAAAATTCAATTATGGATTAGAAGCTGGGAGTAAAGCAGAACTTGTTATTGCAATGACATATAATAATATAGGTTCTCCTATTACTGTAAATGGATTTAAAGATAAAGAGATGATTCATTTAGGTTTTATTGCAAAAAAAATGGGACATAATATTACTTTGATTATTGAAGGTTTAAATGAACTTGAGATGATTGTAGAAGTTCTAAAAGAGACAAAACTTGAATGTCCAAATATAGGATTAAGAGTAAGACTTCATAGTGGTGGAAGCGGATTATGGGCTAAAAGTGGAGGAATAAACTCTAAATTTGGTCTTACATCAACTGAAATCCTTGAAGCATATGAATTAATGGAGGAGTGTAATATTGTTGATTATCTTACTATGATTCACTTTCATATAGGTTCAGCAATGAACTCAATAAAACCATTAAAAAAAGCACTAAGAGAATCTGGACATATTTATGCAGAACTTAAAAATTTAGGTGCAACTAACTTAAAATCAATTAATATTGGTGGTGGTTTAGCAGTTGAATATAATGCCTATGAAAGAACAAGATTTTATTCACTTAGTGAGTTTGCAAGTGATGTTATATTTACATTAAAAGATATTGCTAAGCAAAAAGGTGTTGATGAACCAAATATCTTCACAGAATCAGGAAGATTTATTTCAGCTGCTTCAACAGTACTTATAACTCCTGTACTAGAGCTTTTTTCATCTGAATATGAACTTGATCAATTAAAACTAAAAGAAAAAAATCCCCCACTAATTCAAGAGTTATTTTATTTACATAGAGATATGACTAAAAAAACTGCTTATGAGTATATGCATGATAGTACAGATCACATGGAATCACTTTTAACACTTTTTGATTTAGGTTATATTGATTTACAAGATAGATCAAATGCAGAAGTTCTAACCCACCAAATAATAAAAAAAGCTATTTCATTTTTAGAAATTAATGATTATGGAGAGTTAAAAAAACTTAATGAAAGTATTCAAGAAAAGTATTTATTGAATTTTTCTCTTTTCCAATCACTTCCTGATTATTGGGGTATCGATCAAGAATTTCCAGTAATGCCTTTAACACATTTAGACAAAAATCCTACAAGAAGTGCTTCTTTATGGGATATTACTTGTGATAGTGATGGGGAAATTCCTTTTGACTCAAAAAAACCACTTTATTTACATGATATAAATTTAAATGAAGAGGACTATTTCTTAGGCTTTTTTAATGTTGGAGCATATCAAGATACTTTAGGAATGAAACATAACCTCTTCTCACACCCAACTGAAGTTAATGTAGTATTTAAAGATGGGAAAGTTGTATTAGAAAAAATATTAGAATCTCAAAAAATAATTGATATCCTTGAAGACATTGATTATGATACAGATAATATGAAAAATATTTTAAGAAAGAATCTGGATCCAGAAATTTATAAAGATTTGAAAAAATATTTAAATGAAAATAGTTATTTAAAAACTATATGGAGTTATTATGAGTGATGAAATAAATAAAGAAACAATTAAACCAGAACCAAATACTGAAAAAATCTCTCTTTGGAAACAGATAAAAGAAGACTTTTCTGTTCCAAAATTAAATGACCCAGCACTAAACTCTAATATTGAACTTATTTTTAATTACCCTGGAGTTTGGGCAGTTATCAATCATAGAATTGCAAATAGACTTTATAAAAAGAATTTCAAACTAACTTCTAGAATAATAATGGGACTTACCCAATTTTTATGTAATATGGATATTCATCCAGCTGCAACCATTGGGAGAAGAGTATTTATAGACCATGGAATTGGTGTAGTTATTGGACAAACTGCAATTGTGGAAGATGATGTACTAATTTACCAAGGTGTAACTCTTGGAGGAGTTAGTTTAAATAAGGGTAAAAGACACCCTACTATTAAATCAAACTCTGTAATTGGAAGTGGCGCTAAAGTTTTAGGAAATATTACTGTTGGTAAAAATAGCAAAATTGGAGCAAATTCTGTTGTAATTTGTGATGTACCAAAAAACTCAACTGCAGTTGGAGTACCTGCTAAAATTATCAAAAGAGATGATAAAAATGGTAGATTAAATCATGGAGATTTACCAGATATAAATAAAGAGATGTTTGAATATCTATTAAAAAGAGTTGCTGTTTTAGAACATGCAATTAAAAAACATGATGGAATTGATTTGACTAATGAAGATACAGATCTTGAATGTATTTACAAAAAATTTATTTCTGCAATGAACTCTATTAGATAATGATTTTTGAACTTCTATTTTTAGGACTTGTTACAGGTTTTGTTTCAGGTTTTTTTGGTGTTGGAGGAGGAATGATACTTGTTCCAATGCTTTTATTATCTGGATTAGTTATGAAAGAAGCCATATCTATTTCAGTTGTTCAAATGGTATTTAGTTCAATTTTTGGTTCATTTTTAAATAGTAAAAAACAATCAGGTATATTAGTTGATGGAATAGCCATTGGAAGTGGAGGCTTCTTAGGAGGTCTATGCTCAGGATTTGTAGTTGCTACATTTTCAAATCTAACTTTGCAATATATATTTATATTAATTATGCTAGCTTCAATTTTAAAACTTTTTGTTACTCCTGCTGAACATGACAAAAAAGAAAAAAATCAATCTATATTATTACTTGTATTAATTGGTGCGATTTCAGGTGCGATTGCCATGAGTGTGGGTGCTGGTGGTTCTATTATTATAACTCCAATTTTAGTTGGATTTATGAATTACAATTTAAAAAGAGCAACAACCCTAGGACTATTTTTTGTAATCTTTTCTTCAACTGCTGGATTTATATCTTTAAGCTTCAATGGTCATATGATGTATTCTCAAGGTATAATAGTAGGTTTAGCCTCTTTAGTTGGTGTATATTTAGGTATAAAAATAAAAAATATGATTAATCTAGTCTCTTATAAAAAATACATTCTTATTTTGTATACCTTAACTTTTTCAATAATGATTTATAAGACTATTTAGTCTTTTTTAAAGCTTGCTCTCTTAATTTATCTTTTTTACTTTTTCTTTTACCTTTTACGGGAGCAGTTCCTTTTGTTTTTTCTATAGGAGCTCCTGTTAGTTCAAACCCATTTATTTGCTCTTTTTCAAGATTAATATCACTTCGTTTTTCAATTAAATCAAAATGTTCTTTATCTTCATGGGATATAAAAGAGACTGCAATACCACTCTTCCCTGCTCTTCCTGTTCTTCCTATTCTATGAATATAATCAGCAGCAGCCCTTGGTAAGTCATAATTAACCACACATGAAATATTATCTATATGCAATCCACGGGCAGCTATATCTGTAGCAAATAGTACTTTTATTTTATTTGATTTAAAATCTTCTAAAGTTTCATTTCTCTCTTCTTGAACTAAATCACCATGAAAAGACTCAGCCTCAAAACCATATTTTCTGAATTTAAAAGCTAAATTGTCACATGAGCGTTTATTTGCCATGAAAACTAAAACTTGTTGCCAATTCTCTTCTTTTATCAAATGTCTAAGTAAAGCACTTCTATTCTCTTTATTTACTTCTATTACCCTTTGATTTATACTTTGAACTGTTGTTTCTTCATTTTCAATAAATATTTCAATAGGATTTTGTGTTATTTTTGAGGCAATATTTAACATCTTTGTAGGATAAGTTGCAGAGAAAAGAAGATTTTGACGCTCTTTTGGTAGAACTTCTAATAAAAGTTCTAACTCTTCTTCAAAACCAAAATCAAGCATTTTATCGGCTTCATCTAAAACAAAAAAGTCAAGATTTGATAAATCCATCTGTTTTTTCTTTAAAATATCAAGTAATCTTCCAGTAGTAGCGACAATAACATCACACCCTTTTTGAATACTTAATAACTGTTCACCAATACTTTCCCCTCCAATAACACTTACAACTTTTGGTTTCTTATTCATATATTTACTAAATGTTAAAAAAGCAGTAGATACTTGTAATGCCAACTCTCTTGTTGGAGTTAAAACCAAGCATCTGATTTTTGGCTTTCCTTCATAATTTTGATTATTCCAAAGATTTAATATGGGTAAAACAAAACTTGCAGTTTTTCCACTTCCAGTTTGTGCTCTTGCAATAATATCTTTATGTTCTAATATTAAAGGAATTACTTTTTCTTGAATTGCAGTTGGTTTAATATAGGTACTTTCAGTAAGTGATTTATTTATCTTATCTGATAGTTTTAATTTTAAAAATGACATATTGTCTAATCCCTTTTATGATTTTTATACTTTATTATTATTTTGATATCAAGTCATTTAATAATAAACTTAAGTTCCTATTATTTTTATAATTGCTTTTAGTAATACTATTATTTAGCTTAGTTTCAATAATTCCTCTATTTGAACTTATTGTTAAATTATATAAACTATTTGTTTTTACTTTTTCATCTAAATTAATATCAATGACCTCATCACCTTTTATAGCTAATATATTTATATCTTCACCTTCTGTGAATTCTAAAGCCAATATTCCAAGACAGTGCAAATCAAATTTATACTTTTTATGAAAAGACTTTGCAATTATAGCTTTTATTCCAAGTGATTTTATTCCTTTAATTGACCACTCTATTTCTTTACCCATTCCAAAGTTTTCACCAGCAAACAATACTGAAGGTCTTTGTCTTTGTTTAAATCTTTGAGATAGTTCATAAATAGATACTATTTCATCTTTTTCAAAATCTTTTGTAAATCCACCCTCTTTTGAAATTATTTTGTTTTTAAGCCTTACATTGTCAAACATTCCCCTTGACATAATTTCAAAGTTTCCACATCTAGTTTCAAAAGTATTATAATCAAATGATTTTATACCTTTTTGTTCTAAATAATTACCAGCTTCTGAATATAAAGATATTTGTCCTTGAGCAGAAATATCTTTAGTCTCTATATTATCTCCTAAAAGTGCTAGTATACCTGCATTTTCAATTTGATTATTTTCATCTTCAACACTATTTATAAAGTTTGATTGTTTTATATCTATGGAGTTTGTATCCCAATCAAAAGTTTTATTATCAGATATTTGTATATTTTGCCAAAAGATATCTCCTAAAAATATATTTTTATATATGTCATTATAAAAACTAAAATCTAATTTATTTAAATATTCAATTACTAAATCATTCTTTGGCCAAAATTCACAAGTCTTCATTTCTTTAATAATATTGCTCTTTATTGTTTGTGTTAATGTATACGCTACAACTAAAGATGGAGACATAAGATAACTTGATTTTATCAAAGGATGAGTTTTTTCTTTTAAATGTCTATTTCCAGAACTTATTGAAACAACATTTAAATTATATTTTCTAATCTCTTCTTCTATTCTCTCATCTAATGAATAAATAGTATCACACTCATTAGCAATAATATCAAAACCTAAATATTCAAAGTAACTCAATAATTCTAGTTTTGTTAAATAATTTTTTACAATATGAGATTTTATTATCAATACTTTTTTTATATTTTCATTAACTTTAACTCCTAATTCATAAGCCTTTTTTGCCACAAGTCCAGCATGTATCAATAAATAAGGATTTGACACCATTGTACAAGTATTAATAGAAGCTAATACAATAGATGTGTCCTTTAGAGTTATTCCCTTTTTTGTTATATGTAGATTATCTAATTCTTTTACTTGTACTTTATTTTCTACATCTTTATAGTCAAAAATAATAGGTTCTAACTCACTTAAGTTTATCTCAATAGTTTCATCAAATGACAACTCTTTGTTTTCAAAGAAAAGTTCTTGATTTTTCAGGTATATCTTAATAAGTTCTGAGAATTCATTACTATTTTTTGTATTACTAAAATATAATAGTGTTTTATCTTCTATTGGGAAATAAAAAGAAATCGCACCATATTTTGAGGCCATATTAGATAAAAAAGATCTATCTTCTAGTGTTAACTCAGAAAGTCCATCACCTAAGAACTCAACTATTTGATTATCTATTCCATGTTCTTTTAATCTAAATTTTAAATATAAGACTAAATCAGATGATGTAATCCCTTTTCGTAGTTTTCCTTTTATATTTACACCTAGAACTTTGGGTAACTTAAACTCTATAGGATATCCTAACATTGATAATTGGGTATCTATTCCACCCACAGAATAACTTAATACTCCTAATGAGTTTGTAATAGAAGAATTTGAATTACTACCTAAAACTGTTTCAGGAAACAAATAATTTTTTCCATCTTTTTGTTCTAGATGAATAATTGTAGATAAATATTCTAAGTTTAATTGATGACAAATTCCAGAACCAGGGGGAATAACACGAAAATTACTAAAACTATTTTGAGCCCATTTTATAAATTTATATTTCTCTTTATTTTTTTCTATTTGGAATTGGATATCTTCTTGCGAACAATTGTGTTCTAAATCATAATCAAAAAGTAAATCAACCATAAGCTTAGGATTGATTTTATCTATTTTCTCTGAAGTGTCTTTTAGTTCTTCTCTTAAGGTAGCCAAATCAATCAAAGAAGGAAGTATTGTAAAATCTTGGGTAATCATTCTTGAAGGATAAAAATTAATTAAAGAGTTTTTTCTAGTTAAAAAAGTATCAATTATATACTCTATTTCCTCATCATTTGATGCTTTTCTTAAATTCTCTTCTAATAGTATTTTTAAAGAAATTGGAAGTTCTTTTAAGCTTTCATATATTGAAAAAACTTTTTTCAAGTCATAATAATAAAAAAGTTCATTTTCTATTTCAAAACTATTAAGAATATTCATTCTACTTAACCTTTATAATTAATAATAGGTAAAATACCAAATGATTGTTTAATCTTTTATTATGGTATAATGGCTGCTTTAATTTTTACAATGGATATCAAATGCACAATACAAAAAAATACAATTTATTGAAAATTATTTTACTTTTACTACTAACAATAAACCTCTTTGGAAATAATCTTCCCATAGCAGATACTGAGGTAAAAAATCAACAAAGTGATCAAACTACAGATGAGATACAAACAGATGAAAACAATACAACTAATGAAGTAGATCCTTATGATTTGGGTTTTATTATTAAACTTATTCAAAGTAAAAATTTTAAATTAAATACAGATACTCAAATTGAAAAAATCGATAATGAAATGGAAAAAATTGTAAAAAATATAAATAAAGAGATTCCTTATACTTTCGATGAAAAAAGTTACAATGAAAAAACTAAATTTTTAAATAGTAAAATAAATGTTAACTCTAAATATGACAACAATTTAGCTGTCTCAAGAGACCTCTTAAAAATAACCATATTAGAAAATAAAAAAGACTTTGCTCAAACAATCAATTCAATAATAGATGGAAAAAATTCCTTTAAAGATAAAAAGTATTATATTTCTTTAATTAATGATTCTATAGAAAAATTAAAGAATATTGATCTAAATATATTTAAAAAAACTGCTTCTCAAATAAGTGATTTAAATGATACTCTTTCTACTGATTTCAAAACTTCTTTGAAAACATTGGAAGCTCAAATAAAAGCAAATTTACTTGTATTTAATTACCTCAAATCAAATATGAATGAATATAGACCTAGTAATTTTATTTTAGATGAATTAAGTTTAAAATATGTGATTAAGAAAATTGATTCTACTAGTTATATAAAGAATATATCCGAAATATTTGATTATTACTTTCATATTTCAATAGGTAAAATTGTTATTCTAATCTTTATTTTTATACTTTTCTTTATAGCTAATAGAAAAATATTACCATTTTTTACAAGTTTATTTAATAAGAAATTATCAAAAAAAATAAAAACTCTTGATATCTCTATTTTAGATATTATTCCAAGTAGTTTTAGTTTTTCTGTTTCTATTCTTATGTATATTTTTGCTTTGCAATTATCTCTTTTTTTACTTATTGATAATGCAAGTATAGTAAATAAACTTGTTCCTTGGTTCACTACAGTTTATTTAGCACTTTTATCTTATATGTTTTATAGAATATTAACAAACTATATAAATCTTTCATCGGATAAAATATTTAATGATTATCCAAATATGCGAAAAGAGATGGTAGATTTTATTTTAAGAATTCTAAAAATATTAATACTTATTTGTCTACTTCTATTTTTATTAGTCCAATTAGGTTTTGATATTAAAGCTATTATTGCTTCACTTGGTATTGGTGGTATAGCAGTTGCACTTGCTGCAAAAGATACACTTACAAACTTCTTTGGATCATTAAATATTATTACTGATAATTCCTTTTCTCAAGGGGATTGGATAGAAGCTGGAAGTGTTGAAGGAACTGTTGTTGATATAAGAATGAGAACAACAAGAATTAGAACCTTTGCAAATGCAATGATAACAGTACCAAATGCTCAATTAGCAAATATGTCAATATTAAACTGGTCAAAAAGAGTAATTGGAAGAAGAATCAAAATGGCAATAGGAATTACTTATGGAAGTAAAATGAGTGATATTGAGAATCTAGTCATTGACATTAGAGAGATGTTACAAGAACACCCATCAATTGCAAGTACAAAGTTAAATATTGATAAAAAACCTTATTTATTAAAAAAAGAAGATTTAATTGGTATAAAAAACACTACTTTAGTTTACATTGATGAATATGCAGATAGTTCAATAAATATATTAGTATATTGCTTTAGTAGAAGTCCTGACTGGGAAGATTGGCTAGAAACAAAACAAGATGTTATCATAAAGATTTCACAATTAGTAGAGAAAAATAATTGTTCGTTTGCTTTCCCTACTCAAACTATACATTTAGAAAAAGAAATTTAAATGAATGAAAAGAAAAAAAATAGTAGATTTTAGTTATTAATACTAAAGCTACTTTAGTTATGAGTTTATAGTCAAACTTCCAAAAACTAGGTACTAAATATCAGTTTCTTTTGGTAGAATGACTAAAATATAACTCAAATAATTTATAATAAAATGGATAAACAATTATGACAGATTCAATAAAAATATTTAATGCAAAAGAAAATAATTTAAAAAATGTAAATTTAGAAATACCAAAAAATAAACTAATAGTTTTTACAGGTCTTAGTGGTTCTGGTAAATCAACTCTAGCTTTTGATACACTTTATGCTGAAGGTCAAAGAAGATATATAGAATCACTATCTGCTTATGCTAGACAGTTCTTAGATAAAGTTGGGAAACCTGATGTTGAAAGAATAGAAGGATTAACTCCGGCTATTGCAATTGACCAAAAAACAACTTCTAAAAATCCAAGATCAACAGTTGGAACAATCACAGAAGTTTATGATTACTTTAGACTTTTATATGCAAGAGTTGGAACCCAACACTGCCATAAATGTGGGAAACCTATTTCAAAGATGAGTGCTTCAGATGTAATTGAGCAAGTATTACAATTACCAGAAGAGTCAAAAATAGTAATTCTTGCACCTTTAGTAAATAGAAAAAAAGGTTCCTTTGCAGATATGCTTGAGAGTCTACGAACTAAGGGATATGTAAGAGCTATAATTGATGGAGTAATGGTTAGACTTGATGAAGAAGTTGAACTAGAAAAAAATAAAATGCACACTATCAAAGTAGTAATTGATAGAGTTGTTGTAAAAGCTGAAAACAAAGATAGAATTGCACAAGATGTTGAAAAAGGGCTAAAAGAGAGTTTTGGAGAACTAGAAGTTGAAATTATGAACCATGAAGAAGTAGGTACTGAAAAACATATTCATTACTCTGAACACATGGCTTGTTTTGATTGTAAGATCTCTTTTGAACCTCTTGAACCATTAACTTTCTCTTTTAACTCACCAAAAGGTGCTTGCCCATCTTGTGATGGTTTAGGAATTAGATATGCCCTTGATATGAAAAAAGTAATTAATGAGAGTCTAAGCATTGATGATGGAGCAATTAGAGTAATTTATGGTTTTAACAAAGGTTATTACTTTAAGATGTTAAAAGCTCATTGTGAGGCAGCTGGTATTGATACTTCAGTTCCTTTTGATACATTAGAAGAGCATCAAAAAAAATCTATACTTCATGGTGGAGTTGAAGATGCTGTATTTACATGGAAAAGACACCAACTTACAAGAAAATGGGAAGGTATTATTAAAATTGCCTATGACATGATAAAAGATGAAAAAGATTTAGGCGAGTATATGACTGAAAAAGCTTGTAGTGATTGTGGAGGAAATAGATTAAAACCTTCATCTCAAGCAGTAAAAGTTGCTAATAAAACTATTTCAGAAATTATTACTTTACCAATTGATGATGCATTTAAATTTTTCCATGATGAAGAAAACTTCAAATATTTTTCTGACCAATCAAAAATGATTTCAGCTCCAATTTTAAAAGAGATAAAAGAGAGAATCTTTTTTCTAAATGATGTTGGGTTAGGATATATAACTTTAGGAAGAGATGCAAGAACAATTAGTGGAGGAGAAGCACAAAGAATAAGAGTAGCTTCTCAAATTGGTTCAGGACTTACAGGGGTAATGTATGTATTAGATGAACCATCTATTGGATTACATGAAAGAGATACAAATAAACTTATAAAAACACTTAGAGCTTTACAAGAAAAAGGTAATACAGTAATAGTAGTTGAACATGATAAAGAGACAATAGAAGCTGCTGATTATATTGTAGATATTGGACCAAATGCTGGTAAATATGGAGGAGAGATTGTATTTGCAGGAACATTAAAACAGATGATGAAAGCAAAAACTTTAACTGCCCAATATGTAACTGGGAAGAAAAAAATAGATTATGTGCATAATAGACCTCAAGAAAAATTTATAGAAATAAAAAATGTAACAATAAACAATATAAAAAATCTTGATGTTCAAATTCCACTTAAAAATCTATGTGCAATCACAGGAGTAAGTGGAAGTGGTAAATCATCACTTATTTTACAAACCCTACTTCCAGTTGCAAAAGAGCTTTTAAATCATGCAAGAAAAGTAAATAAAGTGGATGGTGTTTCTATTGAAGGACTTGAAGATCTTGATAAAGTTATCTATCTTGACCAATCACCAATTGGAAGAACACCAAGAAGTAATCCAGCAACTTATACAGGATTAATGGATGAAATTAGAGTTCTTTTCTCAAAAACAAAAGAGGCACAACTTAGAGGTTATCAAATAGGAAGATTCTCATTTAATGTAAAAGGTGGAAGATGTGAGAAATGTCAAGGTGAAGGTGAAATAAAAATAGAGATGCACTTCCTACCCGACATTATGGTTAAATGTGATGAATGTCATGGTAAAAGATACAATACCCAAACATTAGAAATATTATATAAGGGTAAATCAATATCTGATGTATTAAATATGAGTGTTGATGAAGCAATTGAATTTTTCAAAAAAGTTCCAAAGATATTTGCTAAATTAGAAACTTTACAAAATGTTGGTTTAGGATACATTACTTTAGGGCAAAATGCTGTGACACTTTCAGGTGGAGAAGCACAAAGAATAAAATTAAGTAAAGAGCTAAGTAAAAAAGATACGGGAAATACTCTTTATGTACTAGATGAACCAACAACTGGATTACATTTTGCAGATGTTGATAGACTTACAAAAGTATTACATCACCTTGTTGATTTAGGAAATTCAGTGCTTGTAATCGAACACAATCTTGACATTATAAAAAATTCTGATTGGGTTATTGATATGGGACCTGAAGGTGGAAGCAAAGGTGGGCAAATAGTTGATATGGGTACACCAGAACAAATAGCAACAAACCATAAAAGAACAGGTTCATATACAGGGTATTATTTAGATAAAGAACTTAATTCTTGAGTATAGATGGATTTATAAAAGCAGTTAAAGAAGAGAAATTTGTGGAAGCCCATGAATTATTAGAAGAAGAGTGGAGATATTACAAACGAATAGAAGAAAAATCTAAAGCAAAAGCAGTTCAAGGTCTTATTAATGGAGCTACTGCCTTGGCTTTATATAGAAAAAAAAGAGTTAATGCTTATAAAAGAGTTTGGGAAGTATTTAAAAAATATAATTATTTGTTAGAAGAATTAGATAACAATAAAAAATATTATGAAGCAAGTAACTTATTAGAATTGAAAAACAATTCTATAGTTAACTAGCTTCATTTTCATTTGAGCTTATCATAAATGCTTTTAATCTCATCATCTCATCTGTAGGATATTGAGCTTCAAAATCACCTCTTTGTACTTTTACAAAAAAATCTTTTGATTCTTCATTATAGCCAAAACTTAAGTTGGTCAAAGTTACTTCATTATATGTAGAGAAGTCTCCTTTTTTAACTTTATTTGTTTTAACTTCTTCTGCTATTTTATCTTGAACACTTTGAACTTCTTTAGGTTGTTGGTCATTATCAACTTTTTTAGTAGGATTTATTTCATTTACTATTTCATATTTTTTAACACTATCCATCTGAAATTCATTCAGTGCTGGTATTGGTCCAAATTCCATAATAACCTCCTTTATAAAATCTAGTTATTCTCTAACATTAATTATACATCTTTTTTAATATTTTTGTCAAATTTATAGCATTTTTCAAAATTTTTTGCTATTATATGATGTTAATTATATTAAAAAGGAGCGGTATCTTGGAAGATAATTCCCAGAGGAATAACTTAAAATTACAAAACAGTAGGATAATATGGAACTTCTAATATTACTATTTGTTTTAGTTATCGGTGTTTCATTTTTGTGCTCTGTCTTAGAGTCAATTATTCTTTCGTTAAATGTTTCTTATATTTCTGTTATAGAAAAAGAAAAACCAAAATCTGGTAAACTTCTAAAAAGTCTAAAACAAGATATAGATAAATCAATTGCATCAATTCTAATCTTAAATACTATTGCAAATACACTTGGGGCAACAGCTATTGGTGTACAGGCAAATGCGATATTTGGTGGTGAATCATCTTTTGTCATTATTATTTCTATTATTTTGACATTCTTAATACTTTTTGTTGCAGAAATTATTCCAAAAACAATTGGAGCAGTTTACTGGAAACAATTAGCACCTCTTGCAGCAATTATTATTAGATTCTGTATTTTTATAACTTATCCAATAATTATAGTAACTCAATTTGTAACAAAGAAAATTGCTAATGGTGATTTTTCTAGTGATTCCATTTCAAGGGAAGAATTAATTCACTCAACTCTTTTAAGTGAAGAAGAAGGTATTATTGGAGATTTAGAATCTGATATTATTGAAAATACTTTAACACTACATAGTATAAAAGTAAAAGAAATTTTAACACCTAGATCTGTAATGTATGCAATTGAAAAAAATACAAAAATAAAAGATATTTTAGAAGATAAAAGAACATACAAATTCTCAAGGGTTCCAATATATGATGGAACAATTGACAATGTGGTAGGAATTGTTCTAACTAAAAAAATATTTAAACAAGCAATTAGAGATAGCGAAGTGACAATAGATTCTATTATGGGACCTGTTTTTGCTTTAAATGAAAATATTCCAGTCTCAAAAGTATTAAATACTTTTATCAAAAAAAGAGAACATATGTTTGTTGTACTTGATAATTATGATCAAACAGAAGGTATAGTTACCCTTGAAGATTGTATTGAGACATTGCTTGGATTAGAAATAATGGATGAATCAGACACTATTGCTGATATGAGAAAACTTGCTTTAACAAAAATGAAAAACAAAAGAAAAGAGAGAGAAAAAAGAAGAGCTAATTTAGCTTAGCTCTCTTTTGTTTTCTCTTTAGCTGATTTCTCTTCTTTTAGGGCTTCAGCAGGGCTATCTCCCAATTGGCTAGTTTCATCTTCACTAGAATTTTTATCTTTATTTAATAGTTCTGCTATTCTTTTATCTACAAGTTCTAAAGTTTTATCTTGAGTTTGATAAGATATTTCAGGAAGTTTTCCTCCCCAAAGTTTTTCAGCTTCTTCAAAACCTTGTACAAGACCTTCTCGTGATTTTTTTAAAAGCTCAACATCATTATTACTAATACTAAACGCAAAAGTTGAAACTCTTTCTGAAGTTTTTGATACACCAAAGAAACCTTCATCTGAAACTAAATCTTTAGCTTCTTGAGCAGTTAATTGAGTGATTGGTTTTCCTTCATAACCTAAATCTTTAAGATTTAGACCATTAGAACTATCGCTACCATCTAAAAAATGGAAAACCTCTTTGTTATTAAATATATTATGTAACATGTCTTGAGCTTCTGTATTTGTTTGAACAAACTCTAAACTTCTAACTTGTACATAAACAAGCATACTTTGCATCGAAATCGATACATTTACTGCTTGATTATTTATATCATTTTCAGAACTATTTTCAACTTTTGGTATGTTTTTATCTGTATTAGTACTTGCATTAATTTCTACATTTTGATTCATATTTGAACTATGAGCCATAAATGCATTCATTTGAACATTGTTAATACTATTCATTACACACCTCCCCTACAATAAATATACCAATCTTATCTATACAATTCTTAATAGTAGCTTAATAATACTACCGATTAGCATAAAAAACCTTTGTTACTATTAATTTCTTTATAATAAAGTTACAATATAATACGAAATGATAAATACTAGAGAATATTGTTATGATTGTAATAGAGCAAAAATGAGTTGCCTTTGTGGTTTAATTAAACCATTTAATACAAATACCAAGTTTGTATTTTTGATGCATCCAAAAGAGTTTAGAAAAACAAAAAATAATACAGGTAAAATAACTCACAAATCACTTACAAACAGCAAAATTTTTGTTGGTATTGATTTTTCTTTAAATAAAGAGTTGAATTCAATAATTAATGATACTAATAACTCGTGTTATATTCTTTATCCAGGAATTGATTCCATAAACTTGAGTAAAAGCAAAATAGAAGAGAAAAAACAAAAAGTAATATTTCTAATTGATTCTACTTGGGCTTGTTCTAAAAAGATATTAAAATCAAGTACAAATTTAAGTTTATTGCCTAAAATAAGTTTTAATTATGAAAATAGTTCTGCCTATGAATTTAAGAAACAACCATCTGATTATTGTTTATCTACAATTGAGTCTACTTTAGTTCTTTTAAAACTATTAAATAAACATAATATAGAGAATATAGATAAAAATTCTTTAAATAATTTTTTAGTTCCATTTAAACAAATGGTAAAATTTCAAGTTACTAAGTCTCTTGAAAAAAGTATAAGATATAAGTAGTAATTAAAAAGTTTTTATTATTGAAATGTTTTTATTTATGTGATTTATGTCATTTAAAGTCAAAACAAATTTTTCATCTAAGACATTCAGCATAAATTTTATTTCAGCATTAGTAAAACCTTCTGCTTCTTTATCTTTTATTTTAATAGTTGTTTCATCAATTTTTACTCGTTTTAATTGGCCATTTTTATTTTTGGGATAATAAACTATTCCATAAGTTTTTTGATTTATTTTTTCAATACTTACTATTACTTTATCATCTCGCACTTCATAATCATAATCTTTTACAATTTGTCTAAAATCTTCTATTTTTAGATAACCAATATAAAGTTTTGTATATATATCAAAATATAAATTTAAATCTTTGCTATTAAAAAACCCTAAATCTACACTGAAATTCTTATGAGATCTAGCTTTATAAAGTATCCATTTTAATGTTTGAAAATATTTAAAATTTGAATGAGAAATTGTATTTGCTTCTGTGAATTTTGAGTCTTTTTTTTCACTAGGAAAAGTAATCTTTTTCTGTCTTTTTCTCTCAATAAGCTCTTTTAAAAAATCTTCATCTTCAAAATCATTTGTAACCCAAACAGTACAGTATGAAGGGAAATTATTAAGTCCAACCGAACCTTTAGTTAAAACAATCAAAGCCTTTACTTCTAAATAAGGAAATAATACTTTTAATAAAGCTTGCTTTTTAAATAATCTTTTGTTTAAACTTGCAGTTTTTTTAGAAGTACTCATTTCCACAAAATATATTTCATTATTTGTAAAAAAAAGTGCATCAAATTCACTTATATCTTTATACGAAGCTTTATAAACTATTTGATTACTATTATCAATCAATAGCCCACTTTTATTTTGAATCAAATCTCTTTTTTGGTGAGGACCTTTTAAAATAAATTTTTTTATTTCAGGGGCAGTTTTTGCATATTCTAAAAGTAGTTCATAAATTATATTTTCATAAACTTCACCTTTAAAACTACTATAAAAATGTTCTAGTTCTTCTGTAGGATTTTGAAAATAAGCAGATAACCTTTTTATATCATATTTATAGCTAAAAAGGTTATCTTTTATATTTGTTAAGTTTAGATTTTTTAAATCATCAGATATTGAAAATTGACTCACTACTCTTCTTGTTATTTTATTTAATTTCATTATAACTAAAGAGTTCTATTTTATAAATTAAAATATTAAAAATATTATTTTATTAATTTTTACTCTTTCTTATTTTATTTATATTTACAAGCATTGCCAATGAAATAATTAATGCCACAATAAAAAATCCTGCAAATACATAAAGTGTTTGAGAATAACTTCCAGTCATATCTTTTACAATTGAAATAATCAATGGACCCACAAGTCCTGCAGCTGCCCATGCAGTTAAAATATAACCATGAATAGCACCTAATTCTTTTGTTCCAAATATATCTCCGATATAAGCTGGAATAGAAGCAAATCCTCCTCCATAACAAGACATTATAAAATATAACACAAATTGGAATATAATAACTTCAGTAATAGAAGGTAACATATAAAATGCAATAGCTTGTGTAAAGAAAAAGATTATATAAACTACAGGTCTTGTTAAATAATCAGATAATGAAGCCCAGGCAATTCTTCCTGCTCCATTAAATATTCCCATAAGACCAACAGCTGCTGCAGCAGATAAAGCAGATAAACCTATCACTTCTTGTAACAAAGGAGAAGCCACACCAATAATAGCAATTCCACAAGTCACATTTATAAATAACATTAACCAAAGACCATAAAACCTTGGTGTTTTCATAGCTTCATTTAATCCAAGACTTTGTAAATCTTCTTTTAGTTTTTTCTTCCCTTCTTTTAACTTTTTCTTAAAATATTCAGGCATATAATCTTTTTGTGGAGCTTGTAAATATAAAGCAGATAAAGACATGATTACAAAATAAGCAAAACCTAGTATAAAAAAAGTGCTGGAAATCCCAACTTTACCTATAAGTATTTTAATAGTTGGTCCCCAAATAGCTGAAGCAAAACCAAATCCCATAATAGCAAGTCCTGTTGCCATACCTCTTTTATCAGGAAACCACTTAACCAAAGTAGAAACAGGAGAAATATAACCTATTCCTAAACCACAACCACCTAAAACTCCATAAAAAAAGTATAAAAGCAGTTTTGATTCCATCATTATTGCAAGACCAGAACCCATTGTTCCTAATCCAAATAAAGAAGCAGCAATTAATGCAGAAACTTTAGGACCATTTCTCTCAACAAATTTACCCATCACAGCAGCAGATAATCCTAAAAAAAATATCGCAATACTAAAGGCAATTGTTACATCAGTTAGATTCCAAGACATTTGTTCTTGAATTGGTTTTACATATACACTCCATGCATATACAGAACCAATACATAAATGAACACCAACAGCAGATAATGCCATAAGCCAACGGTTTTTTTCAATCATTTTATTCCCCACTATTAAAGTATATAGGATTCTATCAAATATTATTTGAACTTATCTATATTTTATAGTGTACTTTAATAAATTTCTTTTTATTTTCTTCAAAAGCTAAAATGCATTTTTTGCAAATACAAGCTTTCATTCTTTTTTCTTGAGGTATTAAGTCTCTTAATTCTATAGGTATTTTTATATTATTGCACCAACAATTATTATTTGGAATATTTGATTCACACAAGTTTTCTTTGCCACAGAAGGGACATAACTTAGAATTAATCAATAGATTTCCTTTTAAAAACCATATTTTTTAAGCTTTTTTCTTCATTATTACTTGGAAAAGTATCTAAGTTATCCAATCTATTTATAAATTCAAATTCATTAGCATTTTTTTTAAATATATCTTTTATAAAATTTGTATCAAGCTCTGGGGCATTTAAACAAGATAATACTATACAATTATCACTTGCTAATTCTTTTAATCTTCGAATAATTTTTTCATAATCTTTACTCGCTGCAAAACTTCCCTTTTGAAAAGATGGAGGATCAATAATGATAATATCATATGGAGCAAACTTTTTTATTCGACTCCAAGATTTTAATATATTATATGGTAAAAACTTTACATTTTTAGTATCCAAATTATTTATTCTATGATTTTCTCTTCCAGTACTTAGTGCACCCTTTGACATATCTACATTTACAACTTGTTTTGCCCCTGCACTAATTGAGACTACTGAAAAAGCACAAGTATATGAGAAAAGATTTAAAATATTTTTATCTTTTGATATTGATTTAATAAATTCTCGCCCTATTTTCATATCAGGAAATAAACCTATGTTTTGATTTGAAAAATTAATATTATATTTAAGAGTATTCTCTATTGCATATGCATAATTTGGTAAACTACCTCTTAATACTTCATAAGAGTCTTCTTTTAAATATCTTTTTTGAATAATCAA
The DNA here is from genome assembly GCF_048571125.1 of Arcobacter siniprincipis (SeqCode). Classification (NCBI taxonomy): domain Bacteria; kingdom Pseudomonadati; phylum Campylobacterota; class Epsilonproteobacteria; order Campylobacterales; family Arcobacteraceae; genus Arcobacter; species Arcobacter siniprincipis (SeqCode). The sequence continues at coordinate 2,059,020 of NZ_CP182343.1, forward strand.
AGAAGAAAAACTGATTTCTTCAAATATTTCATTAAACATTTTCTTTAAATCATATTCTAATCCTTCATCAACACTTTGAAATAAGCTTACAAGTAAAACTTTATCAATTCTGTCAACACTCAAATAGTTGAAATCTTCATAAAAGTTGCCTCTTCCATGAAAAACTCTTTTAAATTCGTTTGTGCTATTTTTTAAATTCTGCAATATTAATTCTTTTAATTGAGTGATTTGCATGAAATACCTTATTTATAAAAATAGTTTGGAGATTTTGTATGTTTAAAGGAGGATTTAAAAAGGGATAAGACCCTTTTTAAAGTTTTAGATTAATATCTATTGTTGAATTCTCTTCTTGGTTTATCTTCTTTTGGTTTAGCTTCATTAATTCTTAAAGTTCTTCCATCATACTCTTTACCATTTAATTCTTCAATAGCTTTTAGTGCTGCGCTATCATCATTCATAGCAACAAAACCAAAACCTTTTGCTCTACCAGTATCTCTATCTGTTATTAATTTTACACTACTTACTTCCCCATATTGTGAAAACAAAGTAGTTAAACCCTCTTCTGTTGTACCGTAAGACATATTACCCACATAAATTTGCATTTTTCTTTTTTCCTTTAAATATGTATATTTCCAATGAAAATTATACATACAATGAAAATTTCAATAGTCAGTATAAAGTCATCAAAAAATATTTACAATTATACAATAATAATTTATAGTTTTGTCATTTTTATGAATTTTTTGGAAATTTTAAAAATTTAACATCCATTTTTTACACAATCTATAAACATCTATTCTTCCACAATTAAGAATGGATTATATATAGATTTAAATAATTTTACATCTTTTACATCTTTAAATAACTTCTTTATCCCCTCATGTTCATTTAAATTTCCATGTATTAAGATTATATTTCCATCTATTGCAACTTTTTTTGATTTTACTAGCCAGTTATTAGTGCCAAGAGGAATTAAGGAAAATTCCTTTATCACTCTTTTATTGATTTTTGCGCTTGATATTAGACCTGGAAATCTAAAAAATATAGATGGTACTTGATTATTTAGTAATAACATTTTTTCCACATCTAAAATTTCAATATCTAGATTAGTTTTAAAATAAAGCATAAAGTTTTTTTCTAGTACTTTTTGATTTTTATCATAATAATGATTTCGAGAATGATTTATCCAAGTTATATCTAATTTTTTATTATTCAAAAGTGATAAAAACTCTTTTTTATGTGCTTTTACCCATCTATATGTTATAGAAATAGCAATTGGAATCTTTTTATCTACTTCTTTCAAATCCAAAAACTTTTCAAATAATTCTTTCTCATAACCTTTTTTAGAAGAAGGACACATATCAATTGTAAGATACATTTCATGGGGCTTCTTTTTTATACTATCACTTATACCTGCATTTGATAAAGAGAAGATATTTTCCAATGCTTTTTTTGACAAAATATCATAATTAGTATTTTTTAAAATGGACTTATCTGCTTTTTTTAATTTTACTTTTTCTTTTTGAGTTATTATGGATGTTTTTAAGCTATTAAGATTGATACTTAAAAAGAAAGATTTAGAATTATATCTATATGACCTTATAAGTAAAAATTTGTTTTGAGAGTCAGTATAAAAAGATTTTATAACTTTATAATTTTTTATTTTTGAAGTATTTAATTGAACATTTGCTTTTAAAGGAATAGAAACAAATAGCAAAAATAAAATCAAATAACACAAAGATATTTTATAGCTTTTCATATAATCTCAATAATTAATTTTACACATTATATGTAAAAATATATTAAAATAAATACTATTTTGTTCAACTTTTTAGTTTTAAAAAATCACCATCTATTATTAATAGTTTTACACCATCTTTTGTAACTGAACGATGTGAGCTTAATTCATCTGAAACTATATATGACATACCAGGTTTCAAAATAGAACTTTCTCCATTTTTTTGTTCATTAATAACTTCACCTTCTAAACAATAAACAATATGACCCTTTTCACACCAATGATCAGCTACATAATTTGCAGAATATGTTACAACTCTTACTCTTAAACCTTGAAATTCTAAAGTTTGCCAATAGGCAACTCCAGACTCACCTTTATGCTCTATTTTTGGTATATTTGACCAATCTATTGTTTGAAATGGTATATTTTTATTATTCATTTTCTCTCTTTACATTTAGTATATGAATTATACTAAAATAACCATTATATTAAATAGAAATGGCTAAAATTCAATAATTCAAAAATAGGATTAATATGAATACTTTTTTTTCAATACATGAACTAAAAAATTATGCCTTTATAATAGTAGGTTCTGTATTTTTAGCACTAGCAGTTGTTGGATTTTTTGCTCCAAGTGAACTAATTACAGGAGGAACTGCTGGACTTGCTTTATTAATTCACTATATAACGAACTTAACTATTGGTTCGATTATTGTTTTAATTAATTTGCCTTTAATCTTACTTAGTATTAAATTCCTTGGAAAAATGTTTGCTGTTCGAACTATCATTACTATCATCTTAATTTCAGTATTTATTGACTTTCTAACTCAAATAATTCATTTAAAACCTTTTATTATAGACGATGCTTTAGGTGCTATTTTTGGTGGTATTTGTGTAGGTATTGGATTGGCTTTTATTATAAAGGGAGAATCAACAGCTGGTGGTTCAACTATCTTGGCAAAAATAATTTCATCAAAAACAGAATTAAAACCTGGACAAGTTATTTTAGTAATCGACTCTATGATTATCTTTTCATCACTTTTTATTCTTGAAGATACAGGAAAAGTATTATGGAGTATCATAAGTATTTACATTACAGCAAAGGTTATTGATGTAATGTTAACTGGTAATCTTAATAAAAAAGTTGTCTATTTAGTTACTCAAAAAACAGATCTTTTTAAAGAATTAATTAGAAATGAGTTAGGACCCCAAGGAACTATAATAAAAGGTGATGGTCTTTTTGATAATGAAGATAAAAAAATGATTTTGATAGTTGTAAAAGTTGATAAGTTACAAAAATTAAGAGAGCTAGTAAAAAAGAATGACCCTGAAGGATTTTTAATCATCACAGAAGCTACAGAAATGCTAGGACGAGGGCATTAACCATTAATTTAAACTTTTATTTTTATCTAATATAAAAATAAAAGCCACTTTTAAGACACTTAATAAAGTTATAGTTTATGACTAAAACATATAAAAAGGAAATATATGGCTAAGAAGTCGTTATTAAAAAACATAGGATTTCAAATCTTGATTGCTATGATTTTGGGTACTGTTATAGGTATCATTATGGGAGAAGAGGCATCAATATTTGCTCCTTTAGGTACTATTTTTATTCATTTAATAAAAATGCTAGTTATTCCATTGATAGTTATTTCTATTATTTCTGGTGCTGCTAACTTAAGTGATAGCCCAAGTGCAGGAAGAGTAGGAATGGGAACAATTGTATTTTTTCTTGCAACTTCTGCAATTGCAGTTGCCCTAGCTCTTCTTGCAGGTGAAATATTTAAACCAGGTGTTGGTTTAGATTTAAGTAGTGTTCATCATATGTTCTCAAACCAATATGCAGATAAAGGTGAATTACCAACTGCAATAGAGACAGTTATAGGAATGATTCCAACAAATATTTTCCAATCACTTCTAGATGCAAATATCTTACAAATCTTAGTATTTTGTCTATTTTTTGGTATTGCTCTTTCAAAAGTACCAAAAGAAAAAAGTGCTCCAATTATGAATAGTTTAGAAGCTACAACTCAAGCACTAATTTGGATGGTAACAATGGTTATGTTCTTAGCACCAATTGGGGTATTTGGACTTATGGCTGATTCTGTTGGAACATATGGTTTTGAGATGCTTAAACTTGTGGGGAAACTATTTCTTGTGTATATGGGTGCTTTATTGGTTTATGGATATGGATTTTATCCTTTACTTATTAAGTTATTCTCAAAAATGTCAATACTTAAATTCCTTTCTGCTATGAAAAAACCTCAAATAGTAGCCTTATCAACAGCTTCGTCTATGGCAACACTTCCTGTTAATATGAAAACATGTGAAGAAGAACTTAAAATTTCTAAATCAACTTGTTCTTTTGTACTTCCATTAGGTGCAACTATCAATATGAGTGGAAATGCTATTTATTATGGGTTAGTTGCAATTTTCTTTGCTCAAGTTTATAATATAGACCTAGGTCTTGGTGGGTATGTAGCTATTATCTTTACAGCGACAATTGGTGCTATTGGTCAAGCTGGTGTTCCTGGTCCGTCATTCTTAGTAGTTGCTGTATTAATTGCAGCTGGTATTCCAATAGAAGGTTTACCTTTACTTATTGCCTTAGATAGAATGTTTGATATGACAAGAACTGCTTTAAATATCACAGGTGATGCAGCTTGTGCTGTTATTATTGATAATTACAACACAAAAAAAGATAAATTAAAAATGATATAAAAGAAGAGTTTTAAACTCTTCTTTTATCCCTTCTTAAAACCAATTTATAAATCTTATTCCCTAAAACAGAAATAGACAATCCAAATAAAATTAAAACCCCTCCTATTGTCTCAATATAACTCAATTGCTCATTAAGTAAAATATTTGAACTAACGATTCCCACAACAGGTATGACTAAAGCAAAAGGAGTAACAACAGCAGAGTTATAATTTTTAAGTAACCATCCCCAAATAGCAAAAGCAACCAAAGTTGAGATATATCCAGTGTAAGCTACAGAAGCCCAAGTTTTAACACTAGAGTTTAATAATAAAGTTAAAGGTTCGTGTGACTCATAAAAACAAGAGAGTATAAACAAAGGAAGTGGTGGAATTAAACTTACCCAAACCATAAAATGTAAAAGATTTACATCTTTTATTTGTTTCATAATTACATTTGATACTGACCAAAAAATAGCAGCACTTAGTATCAAAACAAGTCCCAATAATGTAATATTTGAATTTACATGAAAAAAGAAAAACCCAAAACCAGTAAAAGCAATCAACATACCTATTAATTGTGCTATTGAAACTTTTTCTTTAAAAATAATCACACTGAAAATTATTGTAAATATAACTTGTGCTTGTAAAAGTAAAGAAGAAATTCCTGCACTTGCATCTGATTTCATAGCAATAAATAAAAATGAAAATTTCAAAACACCTAAAAATACCCCTACTCCCAAAACATTCCAAACAGATGTTTTAGGAAAAGGTATAAAAAATACAGCAGGAATAGCCACTATAAAAAATCTTAAAGATGAAAAAAGTATAGGAGGCAACTCTTCTAATCCAAACTTTATAACTGAGAAATTAACTCCCCAAATAAAAACAACAATTAATGCTAATGAAACACTTTTAAAATTCACTCTCTCTCCTTAAAATGAGAATTATAGAAAATGAATTAAATTATGTATAGTAAAAAATTGCTATTTTAATCCATTAACAATATTTATCGGTTTTTTTCCATCTAATACTCTTTTAGCATTTAATGCAGCTTTTTGCCTCATATCAAAATATGCTTTATCACTATAAAAAGCAGAATGTGGATTTATAAGAAATCTACCATCAAGCCAATTTTCCTTTGCTCTCCAAGCATCTAACATCAAACCATTTTGAGGAGGTTCATTTGGAATAACATCAAGATTTACGCAGTTTAAATGTCCAGATTTTAAAGGCTCATAAAATACATCTAAATCTTTTACAATACCTCCACGAGCTGTATTTACTATAGAAGCACCCTTTTTCATTTTTGATATGAATTTTTCATCAACTAAGGCACTTGTTTCAGATGTTAATGGACAATTTATAGAAATAATGTCACAAGTTTCTAGTAATTCATCTAAAGACTCAACTCTTTTTGCACCTAACATTTTCTCAGTTCCACTTGATAAATAAGGGTCATAAAAATATGTTTGAAATCTCAAAGCATTTGCTTTTAAAATAACACTTCCACCTATTCTTCCAGCACCAATTACTCCAAGCTTATAATCACTAGTTCTTTTGATATTATCTAAAGTATTGATTTGCCAAGTACCATCTCTGTGATCTCTACATCGATAATCATATCTTGTGATACCTCTAGCAATATTCATAATCATCGCAATTGCTGTATCACTAACCTCTTCCGTTCCATAATCAGGAGTATTAGCAGCATAAATTCCCTTTTGTTTGATATACTCTAAATCTAAAAAGACATCATAACCGACCCCAAACCTAATTAATGCTTTTAGATTTGGCAACTTATCAATATACTCATTTGTTATTTTTTTGTGCCAAACTAAAAGAACTTCTATATCTTCATGTAATTCAGTTGATAACTCATCGCCTAAAACCTCTTTTTCTATATAAGGATCAGTTATCTTATCTGTTATAAATACTCTATTCAATTTTTTTCCTTGTGATAATATTGAATATAGAATACTATTTCATTTATTACAATCAGATAATATTTTGAAGTATACAAAGAAAAAAAGCTTTGTCATTAACATAGGTTAATTTTGATATTAGTTATTTAAATTCTACTTCAATTAGTGTAATATCTTTATTGCTTGGATTGACGACATTATGTTCAACACCTGCATCTTTGTAATAACATTCTCCTGATTTTAAAGTAATACTTTTGAATCCTTCCCCATTATCCATAAGAAGTTCACAATCTTGCATTGGAACAATTACATAATCTCTTTCATGCTTATGCCAAAGAGTTTCACATTGCGCAGGAAACAACAAGTGGTTAACACAAGTACGCTCATTATTGATTTGTTCAGTTAATTCAAAAAGTGGTCGAGATGTCATGTTTTTCCTTTAAATATATTTCTTTATTATATATTATTTATTCTATTAATAAGGTCTATTAAGCATATATTTTCTAACCAATCGTCCATAAATAGCTTCAAACAGTATTGACACAATAATAAAAGCAAAAAATATGATTATTGATTGTTTATTTGTAAAAAAAGTATGTATAAGCAGAGTTAATAATGCCACAAAACTAATAAGACAAGAGATAAATAGAATAATTCTATTTGCATTTATTTGATTATATAGTTTAAATGCAGCAATATTTACAATAAAAAATATAAGTAAAAAACTAGCACTTCCTATTATTGCAATTTGCGATAAGTCAATACTATTTGCCAAAATTAAACTAAAAAAGGCAGTTACTAAAATACTTACACTAGGAATACTATTTTTCTCTTTATTAAGCTCTTTTGGAAGTTCACCCTCCATTGCAAGGATAAATCCTAATCGTCCGTTTCCATAAATTGTTGCATTTATAGCTGAAAAAGTTGCTAATAGTGCAGCAATAGATACAATAGTAAAACCTATTTGTCCTAAAGCTGGCTTTGCAGCAACTGCTAAAGCATAATCTTTTGCTTTAAGCAATACACTCTCATCCACAGTTCCCACAGTAATATAAGCAATTAACACATAAAGAATAATTACTAAAATAACAGAACCATAAAAGGCTCTTGGTAAATTTGATTTTGGATTTTTTATATCTTCTGCTGCATTTGCGATAAGTTCAAACCCCTCATAAGCAACAAAAATAACCATTCCTGCAACTAAGATAGAAAAACTATCTTTCCAATTACTTGGATTGAATCTTTGTGTATCTACAAATGAAGCACTTGAAGCAATAATAACTATTAGTAATATTACTTTTATAATCACAATAATTGTCTCAGACTTACTTACAAACGAAGCACTTATTAGATTTATAATTAGAGGCAAAATAATAGCTAAGCTTATAAATAAATGCTTCATAAAAAATGTAGATTTATCTAAAAATAAAACTTCTGCATAAGAAGAAAAGGCTGCTGCATACAAGGAAATAGTTACTAAATAACTTAACCAAAGTATAAAATTAACACTTCCTGATAAAAAATTATGACCAAAGGCATTATCAATAAAACTTACCGTTCCACCTTTACTTTGAAATTTTACAGATAGTTTTGCATATGAGTAAGAGGTAAGTATTGCTACAAAACCAGCTAATAAAAAAGCAACAACTGTAGCTCCATGAGCTAAAGATACAGCCTCACCTAAAACAGCAAAGATACCTCCACCCACCATTCCACCAACACCAATGGCAATAGCTCCAAATAATCCAACACTTCTATTATTATCATTCAATTATAAAACCTTTTATATTTATTATTATAGTTTACTAAATTATTTAGTTTTATATCCTTAATGTTTTTTTTGATAAAATCACAAAAATACAAGGAAATATTTTGAATAAACCAATTAATCTTTTTGCTTTAACTTTTATTGCTATCATAGCAGTTTATCTATTTGTATTAGGTGAGAATAAAACAATACAAATACTAAAAGAGGACTATTTATATATAGTTGGATTGATTCCAATTGCTTTTGCATTTTTATATTTTAAATATAAACTAAAAGATTATGAAATAATAAATTTCAATAAAAATAATGATATCTCTTTAAAATCAACTGTTCTATTTTTTTTAGCATTTCAAGTTTATGATTATTATTCTGAAGGTGGATTTATTGGTATGATTTCACAATGGTTCATATACTGGATTATGGGAATAATTGCTCTACTTTTGATGGAAACTATAAATTACTACAAAAATTATGAATTATTACAAAAAACAAAGTAATTAATATTAAACTCTAATCAAGCCATTAATATTTCTTGTATACAATAAATATAATAAATATTAAAGGCTAAAATATGAAAAAGTTCGATTTAATCATAATTGGAGCAGGAAGAGCAAGTAATTTAGCTGCAACTGCTGGAAAAGCCGGTAAAAAAGTAGCCATTATAGAAAAATCAAGCTTAGGTGGGACATGTTCAAATAGAGGTTGTACCCCTTCAAAACTTTTAATAGGTTATGCTCATGTTGCAAATGCTGTAAAAGAATCAAATAGACACTTTATAGACTCAACAATTAATGAAATAGATAGTAAAAAGATATTTAAACAAACAAACGATTTCATTTCACAAGTTGATGAAATGTATAAAAATAAATTTAACGAAAATGTAGAGGTTTTTAGAGGGGTGGGTTCTTTTATTTCCAATAATATTGTAGAGGTTAATAAACAACAATTAACTGCCCCAACTATAGTAATAGCTACAGGAACAAAGCCAAAAGAACCAGAACATGAAAAAGCTTGGACTAGTGATGATATTTTTCCATTAAAAGGGAAAATTCCAAAATCAATCTCAATAGTTGGAGCTGGTTTTATAGCTTGTGAATTAGCTGGATTCTTTTCAGCTATAGGGATAAAAACAAAACTCTTAGTAAGAAATGAAAATGTTTTAAGTAAAGAGGATGAAGATATCTCTAAGATATTTAAAGAACAATTTAGCAAAAAAGTTGATATTGAGTTTAATACAACAATCAAAACTATTGATTATAAAAATAATCAATTTGATTTGATCTTAGAAAATAAAGATGGAACAAGTAAAAAACATAATTGTGATGCGGTACTTTATGCAATAGGAAGAAAATCAAACTCTTCTAGTCTAAAATTAGAAAACACCTCTATAAAAACAGATAAAAGAGGTTTTATACAAAAAAATGAATTCTTTGAAACTGATGCAAAAGGTGTTTATGTTGTAGGTGATGCTACTGGCGAATATATGCTACAACACGCAGCAGCATATGAGATAAATTATCTAGGAAAAGTTTTATTTGAAGATTGTAAAGAACCGTTAAAATTCAAATATATGCCCCATGCAGTTTTTACAGAACCTGAAATTGCAAGTGTTGGAATAACAGAACAAGAAGCCCAAAAACAAAATATAGAATATGTAGCTACAACTACAGATTGGCTTGCTAGTTCAAAAGCTATGTCAACAAAACTAGAATACCCTGTAACAAAATTTATAATAAATCCAAAAAACTATGAGATACTAGGATGTCATATGATAGGTCCTGAGAGTTCTACAATGATACATCAAGTCTTGGCTGTGATGCATATAAACAATGATATAAGACATCTAAAAGAAATGTTATACATCCATCCAGCACTTAGTGAATCCTTACTTCCAGCAGCTGTTAAAGCAGTAAAAGAGATAGAAAAATATAATAAATAATTTATATTTTTCTATCAAGCTAAGATAAAAATTTAAATGTTGAATTAATACCTATTATTAACATCTGTACACCAATAACCGCTAAAATTAAACCCATCAATCTTGTAACTAGACTAAGCCCATGTTCACCAACAGTTGATACAATTTTAGAACTAAATATAAAACAAATATAAGTAATAATACACAAAATAGCAAATACAGCAACAGTAATAATAATCTCAATCCAACCACCACTTGCAGAATAATTCATTGCTGTTGCTATAGTTCCAGGACCTGCTAATAGTGGTACAGCTAAAGGAGATATAGCTACATCTGTATCTTCACTCTCTTTTGCTGTATGCATCTTAGAATTTGAACCTTGAAGCATATGATAACCAACTAAAAATATCAAAATACCCCCAGTTATTTTCAAAGCAGGAAGAGTTATCCCAAATAGATGAAAAATCGATTTACCTAAAATTACAAACAAAACTATTATCACAAAGGTTATAATTAAAGATTTTCTAGCAATCATTTTTTGTGTAGCTTGATTTTCGCTACCAGTAAGCGCTGCAAAAACAGTAGTATTTGCAATTGGATTCATAATTGCAAAAAAAGCCATAAAAACGGTAAGGGCATGTTCTATTTCTAAATTCATTAGTTCACTTTATTTATTAATTAAGGTTTTATATAAGCATAACCTTCATGTTGTTTTACAATTATCTCTTTGACACCTATTGGCACTATTTTTATAAATGAGTATAACATCTCATTTCCAATATTGAGATTTTTTAAAGCATTGTTACATGCAATTATATCCACTTTATTAGAAGCTAGTTTTTCTAATTTTTCACTTATATTAGAATCTTTTTTATAAGCAAGTACAGCCTTAGAATTTGCAACAATTTCTATATATGAATTTTCTATATCAATGCCTTTTAAAAGATTTTCAACATTTACCAAAGTTAAATCCCATTTTTCTATTTCATCAATATGAAAAACTGCTTTTATTATCATTTACTTTTTCCTTTTACATACTCAAGACTATAATTTTTCAATACCAAATTCATCCCAATCATCCCATCCTGGAAAGTTTAAGGGCTCTTCTTTATCTAAGTTTTTAAGATGTTCTTCCAATTTGTTCATAGTTTCTTGTAAATGTAAATCAAATTTATCAGGAGACATGTATGTAAATCCTTTATTTTGTATTTCAGTTGACAAAAATGGTGGAAGTACTGTAAAGCCCATATAATGGAGTGAAAAATTCATAGATTTTAGTAAAACTTCAATTTTTCCTCCACCTCTACCATTTTTTGTAAAGGTTGCTTTTGGTGCTCCTGAAGTGACTGAACAAATTGCTTTTTTTCCTTTAAAATAGCCTTTATCATATCTCATTTTACTAGTATATAAGCCTCCACTAACAAAAACACTATCAAACCAACCTTTTAGCATTGCTGGTTGTTGGTGCCACCACATAGGAAATTGAAGAATAAGTAAGTCACATTTTTCTATTTTTTCTATTTCTTTTTTTACATCATCAGGAAGAGTATCAGTTTTGTATGCATTTCTTTGTTCAGATAATGGATCAAACTTATCTAAATCTATTCTATTTTTATAATGCTCAGCTTTTTCAACAGGATCAAAATTTTCACCATATAAATCAGAAATTTCAACTGTATCACCTTATGCCTCAAATGTCTCTTTTGCAACATTTTTTAATGATCCATTAAATGATTTGGATTCAGGATGACAATATACAATTAATACATTCATCTTTCACTCCTACTTTTATAAATTTGTCGCACAATCCTATACAAAAGATGATAAAAGGAGCTTTTCATATTCAATTAGGAAAAAGAAAAAAGATACTATTAAGTAGCAAAGCAATCATCAGCAAACTTTCTATACAAATCTTTTATTTATTTTAAATATCAAAAAGCTTTAAAACAGTTGTTTTCTCCCTAAATAGTGAACTTTTTGAATCTGCTTCTATCATATGAACAGTTTTATCATGTGCTAAAAGTGCCTCTTTGGAAGCCCATTTTTCAAGGATAATAAATCTATTTTTATCTCCTTGTACTTCTTTTAGTTCATATTGAATACATCCTTCTTCTTTTAATACAAAGGGAGCCAATTCTTTAAAGGCTTCAATTTGTTTATCTCTTAGCCCATTTTTTACTACGATATCAATGATTAATGATATTTCCGAATTCATTTAATTTTCCTTTTGTATATTTATTATTGTTGATTTGCAAAAGCTAATTTTATCCCTAATAAAGCAAATGTTCCAGCAAAAGCTCGCTGTATAAATCTACTAATTTTTTGAGAATTAATTAAATAATTTCGAATACTATTTGCGAGCAATCCATATAAAATAAAAACAATAAAAGTCATAAGCATAAAGATTGCACCTAAGCTTAGCATATCACTTGTATAAGAGGCATTATTTATTGGTAGAAATTGTGGTAAAAAAGCTAAGAAGAAGATTGTAAGTTTAGGATTTAATATATTAATCAAAAATCCTTTTAAGGCTATTGATAACACTCCTTTAGCATTAATTTCTTCATTTAAAGATAAAGAATCATTTGATTTCCACATCAAGTATGCTAAATATAATAAATAAACAACTCCTGCATATTTTACTATTTGAAATGCAAGAGCACTAGTATGAATAATAACAGCCAATCCTAAAATACTTGCTAAAAGGGAAGGAACAATACCTAAAGTACATCCAAGTGAAGCAAAGAAGCTAGCTCTTTTACCAAAAAACAATCCACTAGAAACAGTATATAAAACACCTGTTCCAGGTATTAAAACTACAACTAAAGAAGTAATTAAAAATTCCATACTTATCATTTATTTTCTCCAACTCCACTAATTTATTAAAAGTATATCAAAATAAGACTATATTATTTTTTTTGCCTTTAAAGCTTGCAATACTATTTCTTTTCTAAATTTTAATTGCTTATTTGAGATATCAGCATTTAAAGCAAAAAACCAAACACCCTTTTTATTTTTCACATAACCAACATACCAGCCAATTTTTCCTGACCAACCAGTCTTTGCCTTGATTGTATACTCTTTTGTTTTTTCTACTGTTAGTATTTTTTTAGTTATATCTATATATTTTTGTTTAAAAGGCAAATCATTATTATAAAGCCTTTTTAAAAAGTCAATTTGTTCAAATGCAGATATTTCCAAATCACCTTCTAACCAAAAAGTTGTCACATCTGAACCTGTTTTTTCATTACCATAATGTAGTTTTTTTAAATAAGCTAAATATTTATCATTACCAATTTTTTTTGCAAATCTTTGATAATACCAGACACAAGAAATTGAAATAGCACTTTGCAGAGTTTGGTCTTTGTTCCAAGGTTCATAAGACCTTACAACTCCATCCCATTTTATTACTTCATTTTCATCTTTTATCACTCTTTCCTCAAGTACAATAAGTGTATTTGGTATTTTAAAAGTAGAAGCTGGAATATATCTAGTCATTGCTCTTTTTTTATTATAGATATACTCTTTTTTACCATCTAATGATGAAATAACTAAGGTTCCATTAACTTCTGTTTTATCAAATATATTTTTCAACTCCTTATCCTTGGCACATAATAAATTAAAAAACAAACTTAACAAAATAATTATTTTAAAAATTCCCATTAATTTCCCTTTTACCTTTTACTCAAACTAAAGATTGAATATACTCATAAGCTGTCAATCCATATACTCTTTTGAAGTGTCGATTTAAGTGAGACAAGTCACTAAAACCATACTCTACAACTGTTGCATATAAATCTTTTGTATGTTCTAAATATATTTTAGCATGAATCAATTTACAATTTAAAAAGAATTGATAGGGAGTTATTCCTGTATTTGCCTTAAACATTCTTATAAATTGAAATTTGCTTAAGTTTAACTCTTTTGATATTTCAGCTATATTTAAAACATCACCCAACTCATAATAAATCATCTCTTTAGCTTTTTTGACAATTAAATTCTCTTTTTTATAATCTAAAATAAAATCACTAGTAGAGAAATTATCTGTAATATTTAACAATAATTCAGAACATAAAGACTCATCTTTTTCAAATAAAATAGCAGATGATAGATTAATAATATCTTGCTTTAGTTTTTCATTATATACAATAGAAGAAGAAAACTTGACGATATCTTTTTTACCTAATGCTTCTAAAAAAAGTTCTGGTTTAATATATAATATCACATAATCTAAAGACTCATCATTACATCCTGATTCTCCATCATGTAGTTGTTCCGGATTGAAAAGCATTACTCCATTTTTATATGAAGATTGGGAAACCCCATCTAAGTTATATTTTTGAACTCCATTTAAAGTAACACCTAAAGCATACTCTTCATGGGAGTGTTTTTTGTATGAGAACTTTTCCATTTTTGCTTTTAGTGCTGTTATATCTACTCTATTTTTATAAGTAAACTTATCCATAATAACTCATTTAATTAAATACCCCTGAAATTACAACAGCACATATTATTAAAAATATTGCCATTATGTTATTTACTAACTTATTATACTTATCCAAAAAAGATTTTAATACTTTTCCAAATAAAATCCATGATAAAAAAGCAACACAAGCAATAATTGTAATCAATACCACAAAAAGTGCCAAATGCCAAAAAGAGGTATAATAAGGCAAAATAAAACTTGGGAAAACAGTCAATGCAAACAATACTGGTTTTGGATTAACAAATTGCATAAAAAAACCTGTTTTAAAAGATGAAAATTGATTTTCTTTTTTGGAAGCATTATTTATCTTTAAAATTTGATATGCTAAATATAACATATACATAGCTCCAACAACTTGTAAAATAACTATAATATTTGGCAAATAATTTATCAATAAAGAATTAAAGATAACAGATATACTTAATAATACAAAAAATGCAAATGATGCACCAATAGAAAATTCAAAAGCTCTTTTAACTCCATAATTATGTACAGTTGTAAGAATCATAATATTTGTAGGACCTGGTGTTATTATCATTAAACTACAATATAGTAGAAAAAATACAAAATTCATAATTTACCCTTCTTTTTGGTAAATTATACTTTTTAAAATTTATTAAGCATAGTACATTATTGCGGTTACTTTTAAATTAATATAAAATTTATCCTCAATAGTTACATTTAGCCAAAAAACAGGCTTACCTAACCGAAAAGTTGAATTTATATTAAACTTTTTTGACTATTTTTACAATATATAGTAATACCACAGCACCTATTGTAGACATTACAATAGAACCTATAAATCCACCTGCACTTAGTCCAACAAAAGCAAATACAAAACCACCAACAACAGCACCAACAATACCAATAACAATATTACCTATAAGTCCAAAGCCACCGCCATTCATTATTTTGCCTGCTAACCAACCTGCAATTGCACCTATTAATAAAAATACTATTATATTCATCTTTTAATTCCTTTTTATTTCATAACTTATTTAATATTAACTGAATTATATTTAAATTTAGAAAATAAAAAACTATTTATTTTAATTAAAGAGAAAAGTAAAATTAAAAAATTTTACTTTTGTATCCCTTATATTTTTTTATTAATGTGCAATCTTTTTTTCTGTAAAAAGGTAATCTTTTAACTCTTTATCAAAAGTTGCATCTTTTCGACGAATCCATTCTAAAACCATAGCGGCATGCTCTTTTTCTTCATCTCTATTATGAGCTAAAATAGCTTTTAGTTCTTCATCTTTACATGCATCTACTCTTTGATTATACCAATCAACAGCTTCTAATTCTTCCATCAAAGAAACTATTGCTCTGTGCATATCTCGTGTTTCAACACTTAATTCTTCGATTGGTTCATGATAACCTTCGCTTGCCATTTTTATCTCCTTTTTTTAATATACTTTTTATTATATTTTTTTAAACTGTAAGAGAACTTATATTTTTGAACTTATTAATTCATTATTTTTTGTATATAAAGAATAGATATAATAGTTGGATTTCGCAAGTTATGGTAGTAGTAAAGAAGCAAGGGAAGACCTTGCTTTTTTATATATTATAAATATTTATTTATTTTTTCTTCAAGAGCACCTTTTGTAGTTGTTCCAATTAATTGGTCAACTATTTCACCATCTTTAAAGAAAAGAATAGTAGGTATTGATCTTACTTGATATTTTACTGTTAAATCTTGCTCAACTTCTGTATTTACCTTACATATTTTTGCTTTACCTTCAAACTCTTCAGCCAACTGTTCAATAACAGGAGCAATCATTCTACAAGGTCCGCACCATGGTGCCCAAAAGTCAACTAATGACACACCCTCTTTTACTGTATCTTCTATATTACTTTGATCTAATTCTAAATATTTTGCCATTTTTATCTCCTATAATTTACTTTCATTTTTTCCTAAGTACTCAGCAACACCCTCTTTGTTTGCTTTCATACCTTCATCACCTTTGTTCCATCCTGCTGGACAAACTTCACCATTTTCATTTGTAAATATCATTGTATCTACCATTCTAATCATTTCATCAATGTTTCTTCCTAATGGTAAGTCATTGATTACTGCATGTCTTACTGTTCCATCTTTATCAATTAAGAATGATCCTCTAAGTGCTACAGATTCATTAAATAATACATCATAGTCTTTTGCAATTTGTTTTGTAATATCTGCAACCATTGGGAATTTAACTCTTCCAATTCCACCCTCTTCTACTTTTGTCTCTCTCCAAGCAAAGTGAGCAAACTCTGAATCAATTGAACAACCTATAACTTGTACACCTCTCTCTTTAAAATCATCTACTCTTTTTGAAAAAGCAATAATCTCTGATGGACAAACAAATGTAAAATCTAAAGGCCAGAAAAATAATACTGCACCTTTTTCACCAATATTTTCATATAAATTAAAATCTTCTACAATTTGACCATCTGCTGTTACAGCTGTTGCTGTGAAGTCTGGAGCTTTTTTTGTTACTATCATTTTATTTCCTTTTTTTCTTGTTTAATTTTTTGATAGTGGAAGTATATATAAAAAGTTTTAAAGTAAAATTAATAAATTTTATTAAAGGAAAAAAATTATCCTTTAATAAAAAAGCTATCTTAGTTTTATTGGAAGAAGAGTTAAAAAACTCAAAGCCTCAGGAAGAGAAAATGTAGCATTTTTTATATCATTTTGTTTTGGGTCAATTAAATAGTTTTTTGAAGTTTCAAAATTGGCTTTTTGTAGATTGTTTTTTACAAATACAGATTGTTCTAAATCACAAGTTTTAAAAAGTGCCTTTTCAAGGTTGCACTCTTCAAACCCAGTATCTTTAATAAGTGAATTTACAAATTTAATTTGTCTCAAATCCAAAAGATGAAAAGAGTTTTGTGAAATATTGCAAGAATCAAATTCTACATTAAAAGGTTCTTCACAAGAGCTCCAAGATATTCCAAGAAGTTTTGAGTTCTCGAAAGTAACATCATTAAATACACAATTTTTCAAAACACTCAAAGACAAATCACAAGATATAAAAGTGCACTCAGTAAACTTACAGCCTTGAATAAGACTTTTAGAAAAATCACATTTTATAAAGGTGCAGTTATCAAAATAGATAGAATCAAAGTGTTTATCATCATACTCAATAAACTCTTCTTCCCAATAATCATTTGTTTTAAACATATATAATATTCTTTTTAATTTGATTTTATAGTATTTGCTAATAAAAATAACTGAAAACTCCTAAAATAACACATCTTTTCTTCTTTACCCTAGCTTTTTAAAATAATTCAGGTATACTGAATTTAATTGAAAGATGATTTCGAATTTCATCTATGGCATGCTTTATATTGATAACCTTTCGTTGACAGTAAAATCACTCCACAAGATAGCTTCATAATTAGATTTTATATAGCACAAGTAAAATTGTGTATCAACAAAAGGAATTACAATGGCAGAATTAGTAAATGGATCAGTTAAATGGTTTAACAGCGAAAAAGGTTTTGGATTTATCGAACAAGAAAATGGTGGGAAAGATGTATTCGTACATTATAGAAACATCAACAGTACTGGATATGGTAGAGTTTCATTAGAAGATGGTCAAAAAGTTACTTTCGAGGTTGCTCAAGGTGATAAAGGTCTTCAAGCAGAAAACGTTACTGCTCAATAATAATGTTATTTTATAAGCGGTCTTTCCGCTTATAACTCTTCTAATATACTTTAAAATATCAATCTATCTATTTTACTTCTCAGATTTTTGTGCTAAAACCCATAATTCAACTTTTTCATTCTCTCTTGAATCAGTTCGTTGTGTTTTTTTCGATGAAGCTCTTACATCTCTTCGTAAGTGTAACTCTTTTCTAAAACGATTATTATTTCGTAACTCTTCTATTATAGGATGAGTACTTTCTGTATCAACCACTTGAGCTAAATTTGAAAATATTAAAACTATTTTTCCTTCAGCCTTAAGATGCTTTTGTGCCTGTTCAAAAAATCTAGGAAATAACTCCTCTTCAAAATATATAGCTTTGTCAAGCCCTTCTTCTAGTTTATGTTTTGCAAGTAACCAAGGAGGATTAAACACAATCAAATCAGCCATAACATCACAATTATCAAATAAATCACCATGATTAAGTGTTATTTTATCTTCATAACCCAATCTTTTACTCTCTTGCTCTACTCCAATAATTGCATTTTTATTTGTATCTGTTGCAAAAATATTTTCAAAACCATTTTGAATCAATTGAAATGATAAAACACCACTTCCAATTCCGATTTCGATTACTTTTTCTTTTGAACCTTCATATTTTTTTAGCCACTTATCAAATAACTTTAAATGATCAAATCGTGTTGGGAAATATGTTCCATAAAAAGGATGAAGATTTATATCTAAAGTTTTAACTTCAATTCCTTTTTGATACCACTGCCATGAACTATTCATTCCTTGAACTTCAGGAAAAGAGATATAAAATTCTGAAACCTCTGGATATAATAATTCTAACCAACCAATATGGGGAGCTTTTTTTACAAGAAGTTTATTATCTTTTACTTTTAATAACAATCTATGTGAGGCTTCTCTAAATGCACTTCGATAGTCTCTTTGTCCTTGAAAGCTTTTATCTTTATATTTTTTTAAAAGATTTTTTTTTAGTTCAGATAAAACTTCTAATCCATTGCTGTAATACTCTTCTACAAGAACATACTTTCCTGTAAGCATCTCTTCAACAGTCGCCTTTGTATCCATCTTACGATAGAAATGTATAGCTTCAATTTCTGAAGTTATAATACTTGGTCTATCGGGTTTGATAGATGATAAATCGTTATTCATATGATTATGCCCTTTATATAGTATCGCAGTTTATTATATAAAGGCTTTGTAATAGTTTGTTTTTTCTATATTGGTGTTTTTTATTGGAAAATATAATTAAATAGCTTATAAAAAGCTATTATTTTTAAATTTATTCTTCATTAGTAGGAGGAGTTTCTTCTACTGTTTCATTATTAGATGCTTGTTTTTTCTTCTGTTTTTCTTCTTTTTTCTTCTTTTTTTCTATCTCACGCGCTCGTTTTTCGTAATTGTAGTTTATTTTAGCCATTTATCATCCTTATTTTTTTATAAAAGTATTCTTAGTACATAAAAATACTATTTATCGCTTGTAGGCCTATCTTATCATATTATTTTGTCTATAATATTAAAAAGTGCATAGACATTATTTTTTCTATTAATATCTAAGTACTTTTTAATTAAAGATTAACTAAAAAAGTAAAATAAATGTCTTGTTTTAGATTTTTTATTTTTATGTTAGAATAATAATAAGGATTTAAAATGGGAATATTTGAATTAGAAGATAAAGTAATTTGTGAATGTTCAAAAGCACTTTTATTGGCTTTAGGGCAAAAAGATGAGCATACTCAACTACACTCTGAAAGAGTTGTAGCTATTTCTGAAGAATTAGGTATTTGTATAGGATTAGATGAAACTCAAATAAAAATTCTACGTATTAGTGCTGCATTTCATGATATAGGTAAAATTGGTATACCTGATAGAATATTGTTAAAAACTACTCCTTTTGATAATGAAGAATGGAAAGTTATGCAAAGCCATACTCTAAAAAGTGAAGAATTAGTAAAAAGTATGCATTTTGAAAATAGTGAAATAATAGCCAATGCAGTCAGACATCATCATGAATATTATAATGGGAAAGGATATCCTGATAAACTCAAAGATAAAGAGATATCTATATATTCTCGTATACTTTCACTAGCAGATAGTTATGATGCTATGGCATCACCTAGACCTTACCATGACAAACGAAGCCATAATGAAATCATGTCAATTCTAGAAACAGAAAATGGAACAAAACATGACCCAGAGTTATTTAAAGAGTTTAAGGAACTTATTGAAAAAAGCAAACAAAAAGTAGATTAATTTCTTAGTGTGGCTATTAATTTATTTGAATCTTTCAAATAAGAGAATACATCAAAAATCGATTTTACTAAAATATCACTATTCAACAAAGTTTCAGTACATAAGCCCTCATCTTGTAAAACTGCAATGCCCAAAATAGACTCTTTTAACATCAATTTATCATTTCGTCCATTTCCCACACTTAATGTTGTAGAAGACCCTAGATTTTTGATAAACTCTAACTTGCTAACATCTTGAGAAGACTTTGCTATTTTTATAACTTCACAATTTGTATCTCCAAGCTCTTTTTCTACACTTCCATAAGTATCAGCAGTAATTACATAAAAATTAAAAGAGTTGGAAAGTTCATTTATGCTTTTTTCAATACCTTCAATTAATTTACCATCAATAGCGATTGTACCATTATAATCAAATACAACATTTAAAATCTCTATCTCTTCTCTTGAGGGAATATTTACTTTCATTTTTTATCCTTTTTACTTACTAAAATACCACCAATTACAATAAGTATAATACCCAAAAAAGTATACATATCAGGTAGTAAATCTCCTAACAAATACCCAAAACCAATAGCAAAAGGAATATTTGTATAACTTACAACTCCAATAATACTTGCACGACTAAGACTATAAGCGCGAGTAAGAAACCATTGTGAACCAGTTGAAATAATAGCCATCAAAATTAAAAGTGCCCAAATATATAGTTCCAAATGTACTTTAAAGTGAACATAAGAAGTGAATAAAAAAAGCCCTATTGGAATAATAATTCCAACTCCCATAAATGAAAGCATAATAACTCTTGCATCATAAATATCTTTGATTTTTTTGATAGTGGCATATGTAGCTGCTGCAAAAAAACCACCTAAAACTCCCAAAATATGCTCATAAAATATCTCAATACCAAAAGGCTTCATTATAAAAACAATTCCAATAAACCCAATAATAAGAGCAAAAAAAGTATTAAGATTGATTTTTTCTTTCATCAAATAATAAGCAAGTATTGTCACAAAAAAAGGTGAGGTTTTATTTAAAACTACAGCTTCTCCTAAGGGAATAGTAGCAATTGTATAAAAAAACAATAACATAGCTACACTTCCAAATAATCCTCTTAAAAAAAGTAAATGTAACTTTGACATATCAATTGATACATGATATTTTTTTATAGTAAATAAGATAATTATAATCCCCATTAAGTTTCTATAAAATACTATTTCAATAGGATCCATACTTTCAGATAACATCTTTGCTAATGCTCCATTAACAGCTCCAAGTAATGCACTTAAAAGCATAAATAAAACACCTCTATCTATAAATAAAGATTTTTGTTCACTTGACATTAAATTCCTTTATAAACGCAATTGTATATAAAATATATAAAAAAGATTTTAAAGGTCTCTAAAAAAATAAAATATAGAATTTTGTGAGTTAAGTAATAATTAAAAAGATATAGATATTAACTCTATACCTTTTCTTCTATGTTAAAGTTATTTAGGAGGTTCTTTATATAAAGTACACCAACCATTAGCATCAATTGAGCCTTTTACAATTTTACAGGTATTTGTTCCAGGTTCAAAATGCATACAATCTTTACATGCTTTTCCATTTTTGGGTGTATCTTGATATTTGAATTGTTCTTTAGAGCCTTTTGCATGAAGTGGAGTTGTTGAAAAAGTTATCAAACTAAGAAAAGCTATACTTTTAAAAAACTCTCTTCTTTTTAACAAACTACTTATACTTTTGCTGTTTTCTTTAGATTCATGTATCATTATTCATCCTTTCTTATGATTACATTATTTTTTTGATTCTATTGAACACTTAACTTCTAATCTTTTATATAGTCACATAATTATTCTTAAATAAAAATTTTATACCAAATTTAGTTATTAAATAAAAGATAATGAACTATTTTATAAAGATAAAATTGCATTCAAATTAGTTAAGAAAAGTAAGTATTCTAATCTTTTTTTAAATCCATAAACCACAACTTGCAGATATTTTTGTATATATTAATATAAGAATGAAGTTTTATAATATCTTTTTTATTTGCTTTTTTTTGATAATTTATCAATAAAATTTTTTCCTCTTTTTTATTTAATCCAAATTCAAAACATAGCGTTGCCAAATCAAAATAACAATCATTTACTCCTGCATATTCCCAATCAATAAATCTGATATCTTTTTTGTTAAAAAGTATATTCATTGGGTTTAAATCATGATGAGTAGTTACCAATGTTTTTTTATATTTTTGTAATACTTTTAGTTCTTTTTCACAAATACAAATGCTTTTTCGTGCTTCTTTACTTTTGAGAACTTTTTTATATAACATCAATGTTTTTTGAAAATCATACGGACTACCATCACTTTTTATAGTGTGAAGTTTTTTAATCATCTTTGCTAATCGCTTTATTTCTTGAGTATTAAGGCTATTTTTATGCTTACCTTTTAAAAACTCACATATCATAAAGTTCTCAGAGGTATCTAAAAATAAAGGTTTTGCAGCAAGCTTTTTTTTATAAGCGATTTTTTGAATTTTAAACTCAAACTCTCTATTAATATTAACTGTTTCATCACTTATAAATTTTCGTATTAGATAGATATTCTTAGATGTTTTAAGTTTATAATTTATATTACAATAGCCTTGATTTTTAAGTAGTTTAAGGCTAAAAAGAGTTTCGTCTTTAAAAATTTTGCATCGTTGTAACTTTTCTATAGTCATATTCTTCTTTCCAATTTTTGTAAGCTATAAAAGCTAAAATAGTGTAAATAATAAATAATAAAGCTGTCAAGTTCAAACTTTTTTGAATATATATATAAATAGATACAGCATCAATAACAATCCAATAAATCCAGTTTTCCAACGCTTTTTTGGCAAGTAAAAAAGTAGCAAAAATAGCAAAAACAGTAGTAAAAGAATCCATATAAGCAAAACTTGCAGTAGTATAATTTGTCATAATATATCCAAGGACTAATGAAACCGCACAAAGAAGTATAATAATCTTGATATTCTGAGTTACCCCATAAGTTACAACTTCCAACTCTTGTTCTTCTTTACCTCCATATTTCCAGGAATACCAACCATATACAGCCATGATAAGATAATAAGCATTTAAAAAAGAGTCCATAAGTAATGAAACATCAAAAAATAAAATAGTATAAATCAATGTAGAAAGAAATGCAGCAGGCCAACACCAAAGACTTTGTCTAATTGCAAGAAAGATATAAGCAATAGCTAAGAACATCGCT
Source organism: Arcobacter siniprincipis (SeqCode) (assembly GCF_048571125.1). Classification (NCBI taxonomy): domain Bacteria; kingdom Pseudomonadati; phylum Campylobacterota; class Epsilonproteobacteria; order Campylobacterales; family Arcobacteraceae; genus Arcobacter; species Arcobacter siniprincipis (SeqCode). The sequence continues at coordinate 2,082,717 of NZ_CP182343.1, forward strand.
ATAGCTTCATAAGTTGTAAGTACATTAAAGGATTCAATATTATTTTGCAAAAAATCTAAGATAGTGTATCCTTTAAAAAATAAAGTAGTATTTATTCGCGAATTATAGCTTTATCTCTTTTAACTTTTATAAATTTTGTCTATTACTATGAGGTTCTAAATTTTAGAAAAAGTATAAAAAAGCACTTAATAAATAATATTAATATTATTTGTTATAATTATATTATATTTTTATAGGTGAAATACAACATGAAACTAATAATATTAATACTATCAATTTTTCTTATTACAAACTTTTGTGTTGCCCAAGAAAATTCAATCAAAATTGGTATTGCTCCTCACTCATCTACTAGAGTAATTTTACAGTCTCATCAAGATTTGAGACTTTTTCTACAGAATTATTTTAAAAGGCCTGTTCAAATTCTAACAGCAAAAAATTTTAGTGAATTTACTAAGCGTTCTAATATGGGAATATATTATGATTTGATTTTAACCTCACCAAATCTTGCAGTTCTTGCTCAAAGATTAGGAGAATATACACCTATAATGACTTACACTAAGGGCTTATCAACTATTCTTTTAGCTACTAATAAAGATATTTTAGAAAGTAAAAATCTACCACTTCATGTCATAGGATTAGACCCTGTTTCTTTTCCAACATTAGATGCGCAAGAATGGTTAGATAATAAAGGCTTTATTGATGGAGATAAAGTAAAATATACATATACAAGTGCAACAGATAGTTCAATATCTATACTTCTAAATAATAATGCAGACATGATAATTTTATCTTTACCAAATTATATAAAACTTATGACAAAAAAAACTAAAGACTTAGTACATGTAATATATCAAAGTAAACCAAAGCCAAGTAGAATATATCTAGTAAAAAGTGCAGATGGTATTACTTTAGAAGAGTGGGAAAAAGCATTAGATGCTTTTTCAAAATCACCTGAAGGTAAAAGGCATTTAGAGATCACTAAACTTGAAGGTTTTAAAAAAATTCAAGCAAATGATTTAAACAACTTGAATTCAATAGTGGATAAAACTATGGAAAGGTTATACAAATAAATGAAAATATCATTATCTTGGAAATGGGTAATTGCAAGTTTAATAATTGAAGGGTTAATGCTAACTTTAATGGTAATTAAAAATGTAAATCAGTTAGAAACAAACCTATCTACCCAAACGAATATAAGATTGGATGAACAAAAAATATTGTTAAAAAGTGCCTTAGTAGCACCTTTTGTTCAAATGGATTATGCCACAATTAATGCGATTTTAAATGAAACAAAAAATATCCCAACTGTAGATTATTTGGTAGTTGTAGATAATCAAAATAATTGTATTGCCAATGTTGGGTGGAAGGATTGTTCAAACTTACCAACAAAAGAGTTAGATCCTTTTAGTAAAAAATCATTGGAAGATGAAAGATTTGATACAAGTATTCCTATAAGTTTATTTTCCCAATCATTAGGTAAAGTCTATTTAGGTCTTTCTACAAAATTTTATATTCAAGCAAAAAAAGAGATGATTACTCGTAGCATTATTATTGCATTGATAGAATTAATATTATCAGCAATTTTACTTATAGCAATAAGTAAATGGATTACAAAAAATTTAGTTAAATTGACCCATAGTGCAAATGCAATTGCACATGGAGATTATTCACAAAGAATAAATTTGGGAGATAGTAAAGAGACATTTGAACTACAAGAATCTTTTAATCTTATGGCTAAAAATATTGAAAAAAACATAATCGACTTAAAATATTTAAATAAAAAAGAAAAAAAATTATTTGAAAATCTCAAATCCCAAGTAGAAAAAAATCATGAACAAGATATTCTTCTAAAACATCAATCAAGAATGGCAATTATTGGGGAGATGCTTAATAATATTGCTCATCAATGGAGACAACCTTTAAGTGCTATTACTATTCAAATGAGCAGTTTAAAACTAAGAAAAGAATTAGAACTTTTAGAAGAAAATGAAATAGAAAATACAGCAGATAGTGTAATGAAATATGCAAATTATTTAAGTAGTACAATTGATGATTTTAGAGATTATATAAGAGATAATAATGATAAAAAAGAGTATTTCAACATAGAAATTTCTTTAAATAAAGCCATTGATATAGTATCTGCTTCTTTAAAAAACCATTTTATCACACTAAATATTATACACTGTGAAGATGAATTATTCGTAGATGGTGTAATAAATGAATTAACACAAGTTTTTATAAATATTCTTAATAACTCAAAAGATATATTAAATGAAAATGATATAAAAGATAAAGTAATTGAAATAGAGTTTTTTAAAAAAGACAATGAAATAACTATTACAATACAAGATAATGCAGGTGGAGTTAGAGAGGATATTATCGATAAAATATTTGACCCATACTTTACTACAAAATATAAAAGTCAAGGTACTGGAATTGGGTTATATATGAGTACAAAAATTATTCATGAACATTTTTCAGGTGAGATACTTGTAAAAAATGAAAACATAACATATAATAATAAAACTTATAAAGGTGCAAAATTTTATGTAATTTTACCAATATAATTTTTTATTAATATTTAATTTTTATATTTTTTTTGTTCTTCATTATATATTCGTGATACATGAATCAAACTAAGTAGCTTTATTAATGGCTTTATTAAAAACTGTGCACTACCCACTATAAACAACCAAGTACCACTTTGCATAAGAGAATCATTTAAAAAGAAAATACTTCCAATTAAAAACCAAATGGCAATAAGTAAATCATTTATAACACCTAATGCTTCATAACGACGCTGAATTACAAAATGCCGACTTCCTATATCTAAATCCAATTCATTGTTTTTTTCATAAAAAACCACTAAGTTCCTCCAGATAATACTTTTTCTACATACATTATATGAAAAAACTCTAATAAGAAGATAAGATAAGATTTAAAATAATGTTTTCTCTTCCTCCAAAGAAAGATAACGCCATTTGCCAATCTCTACGTCAAGTTTAAAGTTTCCTATGCTGATTCGATTTAAGCTTAAGACTTTCAAAGGTGTTCCAAATTTTGGATCTTTTAGTGCGCCAAAAAGCCTACGAATATGCCGATTCTTGCCCTCTTCAAGTTCCACTAAGAGTTTTGTTTTAGCACCACCAATACCTACTTTTACAACTTTTGCCTTTAATAGACCATGAATACTTTCCACTCCCTTACTGGCTTGAAAAATATGCTCATCAGTAACATAGCCCCTAACCCAAATCTCATATATCTTAGTACAATTGCCAGGTTTAGTTAAAGCATCACCTATCTTGCCATTAGTTGTAAATAACAAAAGCCCTTTAGACTCTAAATCAAGACGCCCTATTGGCATCCAGCCATCGTGAAAAGCCCAATCAGGCAATAAGTCATAAACTGTCTTTCTCCCAAGGTCATCAGTTCGAGTGACCAAATATCCCTTTGGCTTATTAAGTACTAAGAGTATCTTAGAATCATTTGCTGTAATATTCATCAGGTATATCCTTTAGGTATTTTGATAAGCCCTAAATTAAGATTTTGCAAATAAACTTTAATTGTGAGATTCTCTATTTTAAAATATTTGTTGACATTATAGCCATTAAATTAGCAATGACAGGAAAATAAAATCTTCTTTTATAATTGATTAGTATTTTGCCCTTGAAATTTTGAAAGTAAATAATTTAATTGTTCCAGATAAGCTACTTTATTATAATTAGTTGAGTCAGAATTCATAAAACCATGTAAATAGTCTACTTTTGAAGTTTTTACATTTTCTTTTTTGCATAAGTCAGATTGCAATTGTAAGACATCAAAATGCTTTTCCATTTTAGGAAAAATTAACTCCACTTCAAATAAAGGATTTACCTCTTTAAACTTTCTAATTTGAGAACCATAATAACAGACTCCATAGTTAATATTTTTAACTAATGGATTTTCAGATAATTTCCAAATCACAGAAGCCCCAACACTAAAGCCAATCAAGATAGTATCTAAAGAGATAGATGTAATTACTTCCAGTAATTTAAACAAATACTTATCAAATCCTACCTTATCCATAAAATAAGAATAGGCTTCTGCTTCATTTTTAAAGTCCATATTTATCCCATCATATGGATCTACAATAAAAGTAGTATTTAGCTCTTCACCTAATTTCTCTAAAGCAGGTGTTTTGCCAAATACATCTGAAATTAAAATTATATTCATGAAGCTCTACTTTATTTAATAAATTATCATATTTTACACAAAGAATCTATAAGTTATATTTTATTTCTTTATTTTTTTAAATTTATTGGTAAAGAAAGAGTAATTGATGTATCTTTATTTTAATTATCAAAGAAAGTTATTATAAATAATTTCTTTTATGATATAATTTCTTTTTAGAAACTATATTAAGGATGAGTTATGAAGAAACTAAAAACTGCTTTAATAAACTTACAATGTGAAATGGTTGCCCAAAGAAATATTGTCAACCCTGATTACATCTCTTGGTTACAATACGATATTTTGTATCAATTAAATAAGCAAAAAGAGATATTACCTTCAGAGTTAAGTATTTTACTAGGAACATCCCGTACAAAATTATCAAAAGCCTTAAAAGAATTAAAAACTTTAGAATATATTCAACAATATCCTAATAAATTAGATGGTAGAGAGTTATATACATCAATTAGTAAAAAAGGTGGAGATTTTTTAAACAATGTCTTAGAAAAGCATAATTCTTTATACCAAACAGCAAATGAAGTTTTATCACAAGAGGAACAAAACAAATTTGAAGAACTTGCAAATAAAGTCTCAAATGCTTTAAAAGAAAAAAGAGTTAATAACTATGAATAAAAATATAGTTATTAAAAATGCAACAACTAATAATCTTAAAAATATATCTATAGATATTCCAAAAAACAAAATAATTGCAGTTACAGGAGTATCTGGTTCTGGAAAGTCTTCTTTTGTATTTGATACAATCGCAAGCCAATCCCAACGCTTGTTAAATGAATCTTATTCAAGTTATATTCAAGATTTATTACCAAAATATAAAAAACCTACTTTTGATTCTATTTCTAATCTTCCAGTATCTTTAGTAATAAATCAAAAAAGAATTGAAGGTAATTCTAGATCTACAGTTGGAACTATCACTGATATTTATACAAACCTTAGATTACTTTTTTCTAGAATTGCAATACCATTTATTGGATATTCGATGAATTATTCTTTTAATAATACTGAAGGTATGTGTTCTATTTGCAAAGGTTTAGGAGAGATAAAACAGATAAATATTGAAAGACTGATTGATTTTGATAAATCGTTAAATCAAGGAGCAATTCTATTTCCAACTTTTCAAAATAATGGCTGGAGATTATCAAGATATACTGAATCTGGTTTTTTCAACAATGATAAAAAAATATCCCAATATTCAAAAGAAGAACTTGATTTACTTTTATATTCAAAAGAGATAAAACCTGTAAATCCAACTACAAAATGGCATAAAACTGCCACATACCTTGGTGTAGTGCCTAGAATAGAAAATGTATTTATTAACTCTGAAACAACTCAATACAAAAAAGAATTAAATAATATATTAGATGTAAAGGTATGTTCTCAATGTAAAGGAACAAGATTAAACAACAAAGCTTTAAGTGCAAAGATTATGAATAAGTCTATTGCAGATTGTTCTAGTATGTCTATTAATGAACTATTTGATTTTATAAATAAAATAGATGATGAAAAAGTAAGTATTATTATAAATGATTTAAAAAAGAAATTAAAAAGTCTACAAATTGTAGGACTTGATTACTTATCTTTAAATAGAAATACAAATACTTTATCAGGTGGGGAATCACAACGTATTAAAATGACAAAATATCTTAATAGTTCATTATCAGATGTATTATATATTTTTGATGAACCAACTATAGGTTTACATCCACATGATATAAAAGGAATTGCCAATATATTTAAAAAAATTAAAAATAATGGAAATTCTATTTTATTTGTTGATCATGACAAAGATATAATATCAATTTGTGATAAAGTAATAAATTTTGGAGAAAAAGCTGGAATAAATGGTGGGAATATTACTTTTTACGGTACATATGAAGAGTTATTAAACTCAAATACAATAACAGCCAAAGCTTTTTTAAAAAAGCACAGTATCAATGAAAAAGAAAAAGATTTTTCATCTTTTTATACACTTGATAATGTCTCAAAAAATAATATCAAAAATCTTTCAGTAAAGATACCTAAAAATGCACTAACTTTAGTAACAGGAGTTGCTGGTTCTGGTAAAAGTACATTAATCAGATATCTTTTTAAAAATAAATACCCAAAAGCTGCAATTTTAGATCAAAGTTTACCCCATACAAGTGTTCGTTCAAATATAACAACATACTTAAATATATACAATGAAATAAAAAAACTATTTGCAAAAGCAAACTCTGTAAATGCAAATATATTTTCTGCTACAGGAAAAGGTGCTTGTTTGGTTTGTAAAGGCAAGGGTTTTATAAAACTTGATTTAGCTTATTTGGGAAATTCTACGCAAGTATGTGAGAAGTGTAAAGGGAAAAGATTTAATGATACAGCTCTTTCGTATTATTACAAAAATAAAAATATAAGTGAGATTTTTGACTTATCCGTTCAAGAAGCATTAAAGCTATTTTTTGATAATTCACTTATTAAAAATAAATTAGAATCTATGGTTAATGCAAACTTAGATTATATTAAATTAGGGCAAACCCTTGATACTTTTTCTGGTGGAGAATTACAAAGATTAAAAATAGCCAAAATGTTAAGTGAAAACATAGATGAAATAATAATCTTAGATGAACCAAGTACAGGTTTACATGAAGCAGATATAGAAAACTTGATAAAACTATTTAATGTTTTAATAAAACAAGGGCATACTTTAATTGTATTAGAGCATAATTTATCAATAATAAGCCAAGCCGATTGGATTATTGACCTTGGCTTAAAAGGTGGAAGTCTTGGAGGTAAACTATTATATCAAGGCTATTTAAAAAACTTTTTAAATAAAGAAAACTCATTTACTGTTAAGTATTTAAAAGATTTTTTATAATATTTAACTAATATTTTTTTATTTAAAAAATAAGAATAAACCTCTACTTTACTTATTTTATTATATATTTTGACTTTATTGTTACAATACTTCGAGATACAAATATTCCACATAAAATTCCATATAATAAACTAATAATAGCAATAAATTCTATTTCACTAGCAATAGGTAATTTTCTTGCAATAACAACTGCAACAAAATATTTAATAAAAAAAATAACTAATATAAGAATCATTGGTATCCAACTACCAGGAATATTAAAGCTATCGTCAGATTTATTATATTTGACATTTTTTGGAAAAGAGAGTTTTAATCCTATAACTAAAGATATAACTCCACCAATAAAATATAATATTAATGCATACTTTATTGTTCCAAAAGCAGAATAAATGCCAGATATTGATAATAAAATCATAACAATAGGCAAAATTAAAATTCTATTAATTTTTTTCTTCTATCTTTTGTTTGAGAATAACCTAAAACAACTAATCCTATAAATAATATAAAAACCCAGTTTGGTGTATGTTTAATTATTTCAACTATCACATTTTTCCTTTTATAATACAGATATTATCATCTTAATACTCAAAATTACTGCCAATACTCCAAAAACTTTTTTAAGCTTTTGGGTGGGAAGTATAGATGCATATTTTACACCTAAAGGAACAGTAAAAATACTACTAATTGCCACTATTATTACAGCTGGCATATAAATATAACCGATGATATAATTTTGTAAATCACTATTACCAAAACCATTGATTGCATAACCAATAGTACCAGATATGGCAATAGGAAAACCAACAGCTGCTGAAGTACCAATAGCCCGCTTCATATCAAAGTTTTGATGTACCAAATAAGGAACAGTTAATGACCCTCCTCCAATTGAAACTAAGGCTGAAATTGCTCCAATTAAAGTTCCAGTAAATATATTTCCTACTTTTCCATGTGGAGTTGGGTTTGATTCATAATGGGGTTTACTAAACATCTTAAAAGCGACATAACTCATAAATACTCCAAAAAACAGTGCCAAATAAACACCTTTAAGATAAGAGGCTAAAAAAGTAGCACTAAATGTTCCTACCAAAACTCCTCCAGCTATTTTAAGAGCCATAGATGTTTCGATATTATCTTTTTTATAATGAGCACGCATACTTGAAAATGAGGTAAAAATAATTGTTGCCATTGAAGTTCCCAATGCCAAATGCATGATTTTTTCATGTTCAAACCCTTGCATGGCAAATAAAATAGTAAAAATAGGAACCATAATACCTCCACCACCAACACCTAATAATCCAGCTAAAAATCCAACTAATAGTCCTAAGGCAACATAATCAATTAAAAATATTACACTCATATTTTTCCTTATTTTTTATCATAATTTTATAATATATATACAAATTAATGTACAAGAAAAGTTACATTAGATATCGGAATTCTTGGGACACTAAAGTATAAGTCTACTTGGATTAAAAATTCCACTTATAAATCTCCTCCATTACGAATACATCGAACATAATTATAAGCATTTTTTAAATCACTATATCCATCTCCATTATCAAAGTATATACTCCAAGCACGTTCACCGTTATTATTATTTGAAGTGATGCTCCAATACCAATTAGAACTGACATTTTTCAATTTATTTTTTTGAGTAGAAAGATATTTTAATTCGTCTTTTGTAGGTAATCTCCAATCTTTAAAATTAGCAAGAGTTAAATTTTTACAATAAGTTATAGCTGTATCACCAACTGTATTGAGATAGTTTTTAGCATCATAGTTTACTTTTGTTAACCATGGTTTTTTAGTTTCTAATACTGCATTATTATCTTGCCACATTAATTTTTGTTTTTTATCTATATAAATACTCTCTTTCCTCTGTCTTTCTATTCTTTCTCTTTGAAGCTTCTCTCTTTTTATTCTTTCTTTTTCCAATTTTTCTTTGGCTATTTTATCTTTTTGAGCCTCAATATCAAAATCTAAAATAATCTCTTCTTTTACATCTTTATGTATTTCAATTTTTATACTTTTATCTAAAAAGTTATCAGCACTTATATCAACTTTATAAATTCCACTGGGAACTCTAATATTAGATTCATATTCTTTACCATTTAAGAGTATTTTTGCCTTAGGTACATTAACAATTAGTGTTATGAAATATGTTGGTTCTGTTTCTATCTCATCTAGAGTAACCCACACATCACTTTTTAGATTATTATTCTTTGTTTTAGCAAGTCGAGCATAATTCTCTTTAATATCAACAATATCATACTCTTCTGCTCTTTTTAGGACTTGTAAAACTTTTTTATCTTTTCCATAATCATCATAAGCATTTACATCGTCTTTTATATAGATTTTTTTAGTAATATTATATTTATTTAACATAACTTGTAACTCTTTTTGATGAGGCAAACAAGCACTCATAATAAACATCATAAAAATAGATAAAAAGAGTTGCACAATATTTTTTCTTTCTTTCACAATAAAATCTCCATTCACATTTTCAACATTATAAATTTTTAAAAGATTAAGTTCGAAATTATAGCAGATATAAATTAATCAGCTATTATTGCATATCAGATTCATAAGCTAATAAGTAGCAATATTTTTATACAATTCTTATCTTATAAAAGCTATCAATTATCATAATACAAAGGATAAATTTGAGATATATTATATTTAGTATTATCATTGCAGTCTTATTTCAAATATTTTTTTGGATTTCGCATAATACTTTAGTCTCACTAATTGAATCACCATCAAAAAAAGTTGAATCACTCTCGTACACCCCATACTATGGTTATGAAAAAAAAGTTTTATCACCTAAACAAATAGAAAATGATTTAAATATATTAGCCCCCATTACAAAAAAAATCCGAACTTACTCTTCAATAGATGCAGAGATTATTTTAGAAGCCACAGCGCAAACAATAATACCTATTGATTTAGGTATTTGGTTAAGTGGTGATTTTAAGCAAAATGACATAGAAATTCAAAAAGCTTTAAAGTTACTCAAAAAATACCCAGATAGAATTGAAAATATTATTGTTGGAAATGAAGTTCTACTAAGAAAAGACTTAAATAAACATGAACTCTTTGCCTATATTGACTACATGAAAGAGTTTACTGATAAACCAATCACTAGTGCTGAGACTTGGGATATTTGGGAAAAAACTCAAGATTTATCTAATCATGTTGATTTTATAACTATACATATCTTGCCATATTGGGAAGAAGTACCTATAAAGAAATTTACAAGTTTTGTTATGGACAGATACAATAAAATTCAAAATCTTTTTCCAAATAAAAAAATATATATTGGAGAGATAGGTTGGCCAAGTAATGGTTATAATAATGTTAATGCTGTACCTAATTTAAAAAATCAAGCGACAGCAATAAGAGAATTTATAAATCTTGCTAAAAACAATGCTTGGTCTTATAATATTATTGAAGCCTTTGATCAGCCTTGGAAAGGTTATGCAGAGGGAAATATAGGACAATATTGGGGGATATTTGATGCAGATAGAAATTTAAAATTTAAATTAGTCGGGGATATAGAATTAAATCAATTTTGGTTTTATCAAATGATTGCTGCAATTATAATAGGGTCTTTATTAACAATTTTAGGACTAAGAAATAAAAAGTTAAATATGTATCATGCTTTAGCTTATGCCATTGTAGCTCAAGGCATGGCAGTGGGTATTGTGATGGCATTTATGTATCCTTTCATCAATTATATGAATTTTGGGATGTGGGGAATGTGGGGAATAGGAACATTCTTAATGATACCTCTTGTCATTATGACCCTTACAAAAGCAAATGAACTATTTAAATCTTCAATTGGGACAGCTCCTACAAGACTACTTCCCCTTAATTTAACATCTGATAATATCCCTTTTGTTTCTATTCATGTACCAGCATATAAAGAGCAACCTCATGCCTTAGCTGAAACTTTACAAGCTCTATCTAAGCTACAATATCCAAACTATGAAGTTCTCGTAATAATTAATAATACACCAGAAGAGTTTTATTGGAAACCAATTGAAAAACTATGTAAAGAGTTAGGTCATAAATTTATATTTATGAACATAACTTGTACAGGCTTTAAAGCTGGGGCATTAAATAAAGCCTTAGAACAAACAAACAAAGAGGCTGAAATCATAGCAGTAATCGATGCAGATTATGTGGTTGAACCTGCTTGGCTAGTTGATTTAGTTCCTTTATTTGATGATCCTAAGGTTGCAATTGTACAAGCCCCACAAGATCATAGAGATGGGGATGAATCCATAATAAAAACCGCAATGAATGAAGAATATGCAGGTTTCTTTGATATTGGAATGATTGATAGAAATGAAGAAAATGCCATAGTTGTACATGGAACAATGGTTATGGTTAGATTAAGTGCAATGCTAGAAGTTGGTGGATGGGGAACAGATACCATCGTAGAAGATAGTGAACTTGGGCTTAGGTTATTTGAAGCAGGTTATATAGCACACTATACAAATAAAAGATATGGTTATGGTCTTCTTCCTGATACTTTTGAAGCATTTAAAACTCAAAGACATCGATGGGCTTATGGAGCTATACAAATTCTAAAAAAACATTGGAGAGAGTTTAAACCTTCATCTAATAAATTAAGTTCCAGTCAAAAGAAAAAGTTTATTACCGGATGGATTTTTTGGCTAAGTGATGCCATGGGACCAATAATGGCTATTATGAATCTTATTTGGGTTCCTGTTATTGTTTTTGTTGGTGTTACAATTCCTACTATTCCACTAACAGTTCCAATTATTACTGCATTTTTAGTAAATGTTTTACATACTTTTATTTTATATAGGATCAAAGTAAAAGCTAGTTTTAAAGAGACTTTCTTAAGTTCTATTGCCTCTATGAGTCTACAACTTATTATTTTTAAAGCAGTTTGGGATGGATTTGTAAAAGATGGGTTGCCTTTTAAAAGAACACAAAAAGGTGGAAAAGTTAAAAAGAGTGATAACCCAATAATATATGAAACTATTTTATGTTTATTATTACTAATCTCTTTTTTCACACTAATTTATATAAATAAAACAAGAATAATAGAAATATATGTATTTGCAATAACTATATTTATTCAAAGTATCCCCTATATCTCAGCAATTATTATGAGATATTTAGAATTATACTCTATAAAAAACCAGAAAAATTAGTTATTATTTTATTCACCATTTAAAACAGACAGAACTGTTGCTCTTGAAGTACCTAGTTCTGTTGTTATCTTTGATATATTTATATCACCATTTTCATTGTAATACTCTTCATCATCTAGCATTTTTAATATAGCATCTTTTTTATCAAGTATCTCTTGAGATGTTTGCCTAGTTTGAAAAGTAAAATCTTCTTCCCTCATAGTTTGAAGTGCTTCTAAATCTTTTTTTATAGTTGGAACTGTAACTTTTAACTCTTTTGCTAAATCTTTTGGGTCTTCAATACCACGCAAAATCAAATCTCTTAAAGCTATTCTTCTAGTTTTTATTTTACGCCTACGATGATAAGATATTTTCATAACTATTCTTCAAAATTAGCAAAAGCACTTTCAACATTTGGAATACTTTTATAGCTAGTTTTAGTTAGTTTTACCTTTCCTGTTTTTATATCACACACTGCAAGTCTAAAGCTAGCTCCAATAGATGGCTCGATAACGCAAACTATTTTGCCATCTATTTCTCTTGTTGTATAAATAGTACCTTGAAGAGAATTAAAAAAATATTTTGGATAAGTTAATGGTGTTATTTCAACAATATCTATAGCTTCCCTATTTTCAAGAGTTTCTAATATAATCATGGCATCATCATAATTATCAAAATGAATACACCAATCATCAAATCTCTTATTAAAATTTTCTAAATCCTCGTCTAGAAATCCACCAGCTAAAGATTGTAAAGCAAATATAGACACAAAACACACCTTAAATATATAAATTAAAAACTAATTTTAGCATTTTAACTTTAAATATAAAAATAGTTAAGTGTCCTAATATCAAAATTATAATTAAACCTTTAGAAGAGAACTCCATGTTCCTGCATTGTGAATATTTTCAAATCCTTCTGCCACTAAAGTACGCTTTGCTAGTGCACTTCTACTACCACTAGCACAACAAAGTATTATGGGCTTAGTATTATCTAACTCTTTTATTCTATTTTTAAGTGAATCCAAGGGAATATTTATACTTCCATCTTTGTGAGCCAAGACATATTCTTCTACACTTCTAACATCAACAATTTGACCACCTTGAGAAAGTAAAGATGGAACAAGTTTTAAGACCTTATATTGACTATACTTTTTATAAGCTATAAAAACTAATATTGCAATAAATGCATAAATTATATTTTCGTTCAAAACTATCCTTTAAATATTAAGATTTATTACCACCAAGTAACAAAAAAACTTTGACTTTTATTTTTTCTATCTTTTAACCAAACAAGAGAAGATTTTTTATAACTTAATAAGAGTTCAATTTCACTTATCACTTCATCAAAACTTTTCCATATTTGGTTTGAGCTACAATCACTAACCCAATCATTTCTTGAAGGTAAAAAGTATTCAAACTCTCTAAAATGTTTTTGATTTACAAACTCTTTATAGTCTATATAAAAACCTTTTATACAAGCGTTATTTACAATAGGTATCTCTTTACCTAACAAGTTTAGAGGAACATAAATATTTCCTTTGAAACAAACCTTTTGTTCGATATTATTTATATCTATTTTATCTAAGTACTTTCTAGTCTCATTTTTATATAACAAAGGAAGTTGCTTGTTTTTTAGCTTTTTTATTTTCTTTGAAAAAGAATCATCTCTATTTGGACCAATAACCCTATCAATCTCATTTTTAAAAGAAGTATCATACAAATAATATTTATAAATATGCTCTATGTGCAAATATTTCTGATTTATTTTATCATAGATTAAAAAATCTAACTCCCCTAGTGTTTCTTTATCATGGATGATTTGAATATTAGATTTTATCAATTCATAATTTGCCGATTGCTTTATATAAAATTCAAAAAAACGCTCTATTCTTTTGCCTAAAGGAAGTTTTTCAGTAATATTCAGTTTGCTAAAATCAAACTCATTTATTTCATTTATATCTAGTTCTATTTGAGCTAAACCATAGAGTTCTTTGAATAAAGAAGGTGTGTTCATAAAGCCTAAAAATTGAGTTTTTAAATTATTCATTTAATATGATACTAAAAATAGTATAAATAGGAAGAAAAGTTTCTTCTTGACTTTTTTATACATAAAATTAAGAATCAGGTGAAAATAACAACCTTAACTATTTCGCTTTTTTATCTACACTGAGTTGTCTTTATCACCTGACTTCTATTTTCGTCTTTATTTTACTAATTAAATATCATCTTTCCCAATAAACTCTTTTTCATCTACATTTTTTACAATCACTTTAGCTATCTCATCTGTTTCATCTGCAACAGTTTTTGTTTGATTTGAAATATTAGCATTTTCTTGAGTTTTACCATCTAATGAATTGACTGCATCATTAATTTGTTCAATTCCTGATTGTTGTTCTTTTGTTGCAACTTCTACTTCTGAAATAAGCTCAATGGTTTTTAAAATATTTCCATTTAAACCTTGGTAACCATCTATCATCCTTGTAGCAATCTGTTTTCCATTGTTTGCTTTATTTATTGCAGACTCAACTAAAGATTTAATTTCATTTGCAGATTCAGCACTTCTTGAAGCTAAATTTCTTACTTCTTGTGCGACAACTGCAAATCCTTTTCCAGCTTCACCTGCTGTTGCTGCTTCAACTGCTGCATTTAAAGATAATATATTTGTTTGAAATGCAATTTGATCAATTATAGAAATAGCCTCACTAATAGCAGAAACTTGATTGTCAATTTCATTCATTGAAGTAACTGTTTCTTCGGCTAAACTTTTACCTTCATTTGCAGATGTAGTTAATTCTTTAGCATAATCTGCCATCTTTACAACGTTTGTAGTATTTTGTTTGATATTACAGGTAATCTCTTCTAAAGAAGCTGCCGTTTCTTCCAAAGAAGCTGCAGAAGTATTTGAATTTGTATTTAAAACATTTACATTTTCAAGTAGTACTTTACTACTTTGGGCAAGAATTAAACCTGTTTTTTTATTTTCAACAAGCATTTCATTTATTATATTTGCAAAATTATTTAATCCTTTCTCTACTTTTCCTGTATCATTTTGAATTCTATGTCTAAAATCTAAATTTTGATATGAGTTAAGTGCATCTAATATTTTATTTAAATCATCACTAATATTTATAGACATAATTTCAAGCATTTCATTAATAATGACTTTAAGCTCATTTAAACTTTCATCTTTTGAGTTTTTAGTAATAGTTTGTTTAATTCTACCCTCTTTTACATGCTCAACAACATCTTTAACTTCATCAATTAAAGCAATATCTTCATCTAGTTTAATTTTAATAATTGATATATTATCATTAATCTGTTTCGACATGACACCAAATTCATCATTAGAATTGATTTTAATTTGTTCAGTTGATGATGTTTCTTTATTTAAATAGCTAAAAAAAGAAGTTAATCCATTTGTGATATTTTTTAAATTTCTATCTAAAACTCTTGTATTAAAAGCAATAACAATACCAATTAAAATAAAACTAATAATGCCTGAAATGATTGAAAACCATTTAATATAAATAGTATTTTCTAGATATTCTTCAATAGGAACAGATATAATTAAACCCCAGAAAACACCAGTTTTTTCAATTTGAAAAGGAATTACAACAAACTCAGACATAAGACCATTTCGCTCATCTATTCCTTTATAAAATAGCTTTTTATTTTCACGTAGTTTTTTAGGTAAATCAAGAAAAAATTTATTTTTTGAAATCTCATTTATATTTCTACTTAAAAATTTTAAATCTGGATATCCAACAATTGTACCCTCTTGTGTAATTAAACTTGCATAACCATTTTCAAATATTTTAAGGTCTCTTATTCTCTCAGACATTTTCTTTAAAGCTATATCAACTCCAACAGTACCAATAAATTCACCTTTATAATATACTGGATGCGCGGCAGCTGTTATCAATGTTTGAACGCCATTTATTGGATAAAAATATGGTTTAGTGACAAACTCTTTTCCAGATTCTCTTGGTCCATCTACCCATGGTCTATCTGGATAGTTTTCATCTGCACCAGGAAGTACACTTATCTTACCATCTACATTCACAATAAAAGGTGCAAATCTTCCATCTTTATCATGTCCATCTATATTTGCTAATGTTGGATCTGTTTTAAATAATATTCCCCCATTTATTTCTACCCATAATCCAAATACTTCAGTATTTTTCAAAAGTATGTTTTTCATTACTTCTCTAATATCTTCTTTTTTAAGATCTTGCTTATTTTTCAATGCAACTTCAAAAGTTGAAGCAAACCCACGAGAAATAACAACAGCTTTATTTAATAAATCTTTTGATTTTTGAACATTAATATCTGCAATGCTATCCATATATAACTCAGCAGTATTTTTACTATTTTTAAACGACTTATCTTGTATTAAATATGTAGAAATCGTTGATGAAACTAAAACTACTCCCATAATACTCAAAAATAAACGTTTTGAAAAACTTAGACCCTTCTTCATTTTAATCCTCTTATTTATAAAAATCATATTTTATTTACTATATTGTAAATTTTAAATATTATAAAATACAACTTAGTAAAAATAGTAATATTATAAAACTATATCTATAGTTTACTTAATTATTATATATTTATATTATATTATAAATTTAAGCCTATTATAAAGGATAATCCAACAAAAATAAAATTATTTTATTAGAATTAATCTTCTTTTTTAAAATATTTAACAAATTTTTTTGTCTTTTAAATAAAGAAATAAGTAACTTTTTTATCTATGTAAAAATCAGAAAGTGGAAATTCAACCTTTGAGGTGTAGTTTTTAATATGAGATTAAGTGAATTTTAAAATTCTTTACTTAATTATATATCCTGTCTCAGAATTTCAGAGTTAGCGTTATCACCTGCCCCTATTTTCAGAATTTTCAAATTTTTTTCCAGATAGTTTTACCCGTGGCACAAACTTTATTTGTGCTTTTAATTTGAATAGTATGTACAAAAGAGTTTTCAGAACTATCCTTTTTTGTTGAAGATAAAAGCACATCACCATATTGAGCCTCTGATATAAAATGCCCATCTATAAAGTACAAATAATAGTTATTTAGTATCTCATTAGGTATTGATTCTATTAGCCATTGTAAATATCTAAGGTTATTAACATGTTTGTTAGTATCAGTATCATACATATTAACTTTAAACTCTTTTCTATATTCAAAAGAATCAAGAGCTTCTATTTTATTACTTATATCATGTTCATGAGATACTGATTTGTCTGATGACCATCTTTTTAAAAAGTCTGGATGTATTCGTGTAGGTCTTCTTTTTTTTATATCATAAAAAAGCCATAAACCTCTAGCTCTTCCTATAATATTATAATTTTCATCATAAATGATATTTTCTCTAAATCCTCTGATAGTCTGATATTTTGATATCCAAGTTCTAATAATTATTTTTTCTTTGTATAAAGGATAGCGTTGCATTTGCATCATACCAGATAGCAATACCCATCCAAGATTTTCTGACATCAAAGATAAAAGATTATGCCCAGCATAATGACAATGCTCAGCAGCAGTTTCTTGAAGCAAAGTCAATATAGCAATAGGAGAAGCTTCCCCTAATCTATTCATCTCAAAAAATCTCAATTCAAACTCTTTATCAAAATAGTTTTCCACAAAAACTCCTTTAGTAAATAGAATATATGCAATTTAATAAGTATTGTCAAGGGTAAAGAAAAAATCCCTAGATTTTCAATTGCTTTAGATAATAATTCTGCATTTTTTGGCATAACGATTAAATGCACATGATTTGTCATAAGACAGTAAGATATTATTTCTAATCCATACAGTTTGGATTGTGTATATAGTATCTACTATTCTTCTTATTCTTGCCATTTTTAATCTCCTATATTTTAGATATTAAAAATGATACAACAATAAAATTTACTTATTTAAAAATATTACATTTTGCAATTAATTAGTATCCTGTCCCCGGAATTTTACCCAGAATTTTTTTCTAAATATAACGTTTGAGTTGAGAAATATTTGAGCTGCAGGGCCAAATATTTCTCTCCAATGATTTGTTAGACCTTAGTTTATAGTTATTTCTTTTATCGATCCATCTTCAAATTTCATAATTTTTATTTTTTTACTAAAATTACCATCTATTATTATTGTCTGATTAGTAATTGAAATTTGATTAGCTTGAATTGTATTTTTTTGATTTGAACTTGATAAGTTGAATAAAAATATAATACCAAATACAATCCCTAAAAATAAAGTTATTGTTACACAGGTAAAGGTGCTTTTTGTATCTTTTTGTTTTATGGCATCTTCTTCACTTCTATACACTTTATTAATTAGTAGATTTAAATTTATTATCGACCAAACTAAAGTAATTAACCAAAAGAAGATTGAAATATAGAAATAATACTTATTTGAAGTATTAACTTGATCATGGAATGTTAATAATCCAGTCATCAAAATAGTAACAACAACTACAATTAATTTTAGAGATTCTATCAAATAATCAGTTGCTTTAATTTTATCTTGATCAATAGGCACTTCCAAATCCTTTCTTCTCACAAGGGTAAATGTCACTATTACATTTTAGTAATGCTTGGCTTTCTAATGCGCTAGATTCTGTCATCATCATTGTTCTTGAATATTTCCTATAAATAAGTTGTGCATAATTTTTTGTTAATGCACTTAGTATCATTTTGTGTTTAGAAAGTTTTCTATTTCTTATTGCTTTACCCAATCTAGTATTAGATTCTAAATCTTGATTAATTGTTAATTCAATGGCATCAAAATCAAATATATCTTGGAGTGTTTGAATTTCTTGATTGCTTAATTTCATTCCAAATTTTCGTAATTCATTTTCAAAAATACCTGTTACAAAACTTTTTACATTCATAATATTCCTTTGTTTTAGTAGTATAACGCTTAGAACAGTTGCAAAATATTTGGCACTACATTTTGCGAAGCGAAATTCGTGACAATTATTTTGTCAATTGATTCGTCTTGTTATGTTTATCTGAACTAATTTCTGAAATTTTATTTTCAATAATTTTAAGGCTATCTTCACCATCGTCATAAGTGAATTTTTTGCTTTTTATTCTTTCAATGAGTTTCATTAGCGATATAAGTTTTTTCATTTGATATATTATAATATTAGCTCTAAAAACATTATGTTCACCAGCTATAGCCCAAGTTAATTTCTTTTCTCTCATTTTAGTGTAGCTTTCTTCAGAATCTTTTATTGTTGATCTTGAAAATATATCTGATATCACTTCACTTTTCTTTTTTCCTATATTTAAAAAATACAATAATAAATCAGGTTCTATACCCACCTCTTCCATACAAGATTGCTCAACTATATTATTTCTCTCCCAAATATCATTTGAGCCTGACGACACACCAGATTCGTATCTTAAGATGTCGTTCAAGAAATCATATGTCTTTTCTATGTGCATAGTTAGTACACAATCGTTGCTAATAGAATCTGGATTAATTAACAAAGTAGAATGAATATTGCAAAGTAATGACTCTATAAAAGTATCTATCTCAATAATTATTTCATTTAGTTTATTAGTCTTACTTTCCTCTATCAAATATTGCTCATGAATAGCTGATTTATCTCTACGTTTATTTTCCATCTCGTTCAATCTGGTATGAATCCAAGTTAAAACCTTTTCAGACTCATTCATAACTTCTAATGTTGCTTGACAGAGTAAAGTCTCATTGGTGAAAGATTTAAGCCTAGTCCAATTGTTAAACATAGCGCTATGCTTTCTCTTTAATTCATCATTTTCATATTTCGCAAAGGCTTCTGTGATAGATGAATGAATGGCAGTAATAACTGGGCTGAAGTTATAAATTACAGGAAGTTCTTTTTTATCTTCTGAAAGGAGTTCAATAAAGCTACCGATACCTCGATCATCAATCTGTTTTATATATTTATTATCATTGTCATTATAAATTAGAGATCTAACCCTAAATGAACTTTTCATATTATCTCCATTTTGTAAACATAACTATTTATTAGTAATACATTATGTATTAATTACATCTAAAACTACCTAATAGTTTTACACTTACAATGTTAACCTATTAAATATAAATAAATACCTAAAATAAAGTCTTTTAAATAAAAACATTGCATATTGCAATACTTTTTACAATATTTCTGAACTCTTTATATAATTTTTATGTTAGATTATTGCCGTATATCCTTAATAGTTTATCACTTTATATATCTATTAAGCAAAAATCGTAATAGTTTAACAATATGTTAAATATATCAGAAGAGTATTGTGGGTAAAAAATTACTTGATATTATGAGAGAAAAAATAAGATTTTATAAAAAGAACTATATAAAAATCTACGCGAAAAGTTTGCCTTGTGCTAAAAAGCACAAGTTTTCCTTTTCTTCTATGCCCTTTCAGGGTCACGCTTTGTTACTTTTTCCAACGATAAAATAAGTAACCAAAAAATCTGTTTTTCAATTGCTATCGCTAAAGTTAGCTTTCAATTGTTTTGTTATTTTTCTATGAGATTAAGTGAACTTTTTCTATTTAGAGTTTTAATACAGAAAACTTAATTTTAATTATATATCCTCGTATCTCTATGATGTAATAAACTAAGTTTGATTTCAGAAAAGTTACCATATGGGGTCTAAGGCCTATTTCTAGCCATCAATCATCTACTTATAGCGATAATTCTCCCGCAAAGTAAATTATTACCTCGTAGTTGTTATGTGCTTTTTCTATCATACAATACATTATTTCTATGGTCCCAAAAATCATATAAATTAGACCTAGTTCTAAGTATCAGTTCTATAATTTTCTGTAAAGATTCTTCTGTGAATTGTACGTACTCTTGTTGCATGCCTTTTTTTGACATTTTAAGTCTAACAAAAGCATATCCTTCTTCATTAGTACTTTGCCAATTAGCATGTGCAACAAGATTACGTAATCTAGCAGATTCTTTTAAATCATTTATAAGTCTTTCATATCCTTCAAGTTCCTTACCTAAAGAAAATTGAAAGTCATCACAAAATCTTTTTAATAAATCTATTTTTGCAGAAAATCCCATTTTATTTAAAACAATTAAGCCTGTTGAATCTGTACGATCTGTAAAGTTTTCACAAAGCACTGAATCTAATGAACTTTCAAGAGAATTGAAATACATTATAATTAATCCAATAAATGGAATTGCATTTTCTATGTATTCTTCAGCTTTTTCTTCATTATCAATTTCATGAGAAAGGTGTTGCATAAATTCTGTTAGTTTTGTTTTTGTATAGTTCACAAACTTCCTTCTGTCACATAACTATTTATTGATTCTGTATTATATAAATAAAGTACTTAAATCCACTAGTTTAGTATATATTGATATAAAGAGCATATTTTAGGCATGTTTATAAATAAAGATTCTGGGGATAGTATATATAATTAACTATATAGTCAAAAATGTTTCTAATTGCTATTGCTAATGTAAGCTTTTATTTGTATTTAAAATTATCGGTGTAAAATCAGCTCATTATCAGTAGGATTTAATTTTATTAAAATAATATCATAAAAATAAGCTAGTGCCTCAAGCAATGAACCAATTATAAGAAAAATAAATGGCAAATTAATTGGAGTATTGTCTAAAAAGAAAGTCATAATAAGACCTAAAATACATAAACCTGCCAATAAATGAACAATTCTCAAAAATAATCCTCTTATTAACATCATAGGGTAAAACAATAACGATTTAAGTATTTTCATATTTATTTCCTAATTTATATTCTTTTTCTAAAATTAAAAGTTTGCTTTAGATTGTGCTGGATTTAGATGAAGATGTACAACTAGTACCTCGAAATCTAAATCCAGTGCAAGATGAAGTAAAATTTAAATTTTTACTCCCATTCGATTGTTGCAGGTGGTTTGCTCGAAATATCATACACAACTCTGTTTATTCCATCAACCTCATTGATGATTCTTCTACTAATCGTCTCTAATATATCATGTGGAATATGTGCAAATGTTGCTGTCATACCATCTGTTGCTTCTACTATTCTTACACAAACCGTGTTGTCATAAGTTCTGTTATCACCCATAACTCCTACTGATTTTACATTTAGTAGTACTGTAAAGGCTTGCCATGTTTTATCATAATATCCAGTTGCTCTTAGAACATCTAACATGATAACATCTGCTTTTCTTAAAAGCTCTAGGTCTGGTTTATTTACATCTCCCATGATTCTAATAGCAAGTCCAGGTCCAGGGAAAGGGTGTCTTCCTATCATATCTTTTGGAATACCAAGTTCAAGTCCTAGAAGTCTTACTTCATCTTTGAAGATTTCTCTTAATGGCTCGATTAAATCAAATGTCATCCAATCTGGAAGTCCACCAACATTGTGGTGAGATTTGATAGTTTTTGAAGGACCTTTTACTGATACTGATTCGATAACATCTGTATATAAAGTCCCTTGTGCTAAGAATTCTATACCATCATGTTTTTTTGCCTCTTCATCAAATACTTTGATAAATGTTTCACCGATGATTTTTCTTTTAGTTTCTGGGTCTGTTACACCTGCTAGTTTACTTAAGAATTGTTCACTTGCATCAACTGTGATTAAAGGAACACCTCTTGCTTTAAACATAGCTTCTACTTGTTCTCTCTCATTTGCTCTTAAAAGTCCATTATCAACAAAAACTGGGATTAATTGATCTCCTATTGCTTCTGCTAAAAGAGTAGCAACTACAGAAGAATCAACTCCTCCTGATACACCACAAAGAACTTTTTTATCTCCAACTTGATCTTGGATTTTTTTGATTTGTTCTTTTGCAAAAGAACCCATGTTCCATGTGCTTTCACAATCACAAATATATTTTGCAAAGTTTTTAAGTAGTTTTGCACCCTGCTCTGAGTGATATACTTCTGGATGAAATTGGAAAGCGTAAACTAATCTATCCAAGTCAGCAATAGCTGCATAAGGTGAGTTTTCACTTGTTGCGATTTTTTCAAATCCTTCAGGAATAGTTTCTACTCTATCACCATGGCTCATCCATACAGTTTGCCCATCTATAGTATCTCTAAAAATATCACTTTGTTTTTCAAAATTTAATTTTGCTTTTCCATATTCATGATGATCAGCTGGTATTACACTTCCACCAAAATATTGAGAAATAAGTTGCATACCATAACAAATACCTAAAATCGGTAATCCAAGCTCAAAAATTTTGCTATCTGGATGATATGAATCTTTTGCATAAACAGATGCTGGTCCACCACTTAAAATTATACCTTTTGGAGTTCTAGCCTTTATATCTTCTATACTTTCACTATATGGAACAATTTCAGAGTAAACTCCTGCTTCTCTTAGTTTTCTTGCTATGATTTGAGTATATTGACTACCAAAATCTAATACAACGATTGGTACATGTTTCATTTATTATTTTCCTTCATATTTTACACTTCTTGGTGTTTAGATATTACAATTTTTAATGAGGGATTTTATCTAAATAGTTGTAAAAAATTGGTTAAGCGATTATTTCATCTTTTTTTCTTGAAGATTTGTTTTCCCACATTTGGGACAAGGATTTCCAGGGTTGCTATAACAAGAGTAACAAAACATAGCATCACAACCTTCACAAGTATGTTTACAATGCTTACAGACATAAGTTCTTGCTCTTTTAAATTTTTCTTTTTTAGAAGTTCTAAAAATCCAAGAAAACATTGAAACTCCTTTTAATAAAAAAAGGCTACTAAGAAAAAACTTAGTAACCTTTTATTTTGTTTATTGATAAACTATATAGTTTATCCTGCGTGATAAAAACCTATAATTTCGTATTGTAAATACCAAATAGCTACAGATGTAAAGTATCCAATTAAGATAGTCCAAGCATATTTCATATGTGAACCAAAAGTATAAATACCATGTAATTTACCCATAACACCAACACCAGCAGCAGAACCAAATGAGATTAAAGAACCACCAACACCAGCTGTTAAAGTTACAAGCATCCATTGGTCAAGTCCCATTTCTGGTCCTGCTTTTAAAACAGCACTCATAACAGGTACATTATCAACTATAGCTGAAAGGAAACCAACACAAATATTTGCAATAGTTGGACCTAAAACAGAAGGTTGATAAACATGAACTGCTAATCCTAACCATCCTATAAAATATAATGCACCAACTGCTGCTAAAATACCAAAGAAGAATAATAATGTATTATTTTCAATTTTAGCCATTGAATGGAAAATATTAAAGTGGTCTTTCCCATATTTTTTCTTTAAACCATAAGAATAAACTTTAAGTAAAGCTAAACCAAACATCATACCCCACATAGCTGGTAAATGTAATACTTGGTGTCCAACAACTGCAGAAAAAATCGTAAATATACCAAGTCCCATAACTACTTTTGCACCTTCAGCCATAACTGGAACTTTTTCAGTAGAAACATCAAATGCTGGAACTTCATTTGGAACAAATCTTGATAAAATAATCGCTGTAACTAAATATCCACCAATAGCAGCGGGGAATAAGAATAAGAAATCAGAAAAATCACCTTTTCCTGCTGTCCATGCCATAAGAGTAGTAATATCACCAAAAGGAGACCATGCACCACCTGCATTTGCAGCAACAACAATATTTATAGCACCTGGAACTAAAAAGTCTTTTCTAGTCTTTTCAATAGTGATAAGAACTGTTGATAAAATCAAGGCAGTTGTTAAGTTATCAGCAATTGGTGAAATAAAGAAAGCCAAAAGACCAGTTACCCAAAAAAGTTTTCTATATGTATAACCTTTTGATACAAGATTATATTTTAACTTATCGAATACACTCATATGAATCAAAGATTCAATATATGTCATTGCAACAAATAAGAAAAAGAAAATACCAGCAATCTCTAAAATAAGATGTGATGCTTCATTGTGTACAGCATCCATATCTAAGCCATTCATTGCGTAATAAACAGCAACTAACATGAACATCAATGTACCTATTAGTAAAGCAGGTTTCGCTTTATCAATTTCATATTTCTCTTCTGCAGCTACAAAATAATAACCTATAACAAAAATAAACAAACATGAAATACCAACCCAAGTCATAGTAAGATCAGGGTTTACTTGTGCTTCTCCTCCACCACTAGATGCAAAAGATGCAACAGTAAGTAAAAGTAATGACACCAAAACTTTTAACATTAATTCTCCTTAATAAAATGTGCACCCAACGATTCTTTTCGTCCAAGGGCACTAGTTAATATAGATTTTGCCGTAAGCAATCTTAAAAACAACAGCCTACCAACATCTTCTTTTAAAAATATTTCTATTTGATTTAAAGCAGTGCGTAAATCTGACTCATTTCGTACAATAGACGCACTTTCCCACATAAGTTTTCTTAATAAATCTTTTATATCTTTATCGATAATTTTATTTCTTATATGGGTATTTATTTTTTTATCATATGATTTTGAATCTATTTCGAAGTGATTTTTCATACTATGCTCAACTGCAATTTTTGAGAAAACAATTCCTTCTAATAAAGAGTTTGAAGCCAATCTATTTGCCCCGTGAACACCAGTACAAGCACATTCACCTATTGCATATAGGTTTTTCATACCTTCTACTTGTGCATCTAGATTTGTAGGAATTCCTCCCATTGTATAATGAAAAGCAGGAGAAATTGGAACTTTTTCAAATGGAAGTTCAAAACCTAGATCTTTTAGGTTTGCATATATATTTGGGAATCTTTTTTTGAAAAATTCTTTTTCAAAGTTTTTAAAAGAGAGAAATACACCTTTGCCAGTTTTTGTAGCATAATCAAATATTGCACGACTTACAATATCCCTTGGTGCTAACTCTCCATCTTCATGGTATTCAAATAAAAATCTTTTATCATCATCATCAACTATATGTGCACCCTCACCTCTTAAAGCTTCACTTAAAAGTGGTTTTCTAGCAAAGTGAGTTCCCCTTACAACCGTTGGATGGAATTGAATCATCTCCATATCTTTTAGTGAAATACCTTTTTCCAAACATATACCTTGTAACTCACCAGATATTGAAGTTGAATTTGTATGATATTTATATAAAGAACCTACTCCTCCACTTGCTATTATTGTATTATGGGCATAGGCAACTTTTTCTTCTGTCTCATTTACAAAGTATTGAACTCCATAACAAACATCATCTTTGATAAGTAAATCACTTACAACAACATTTGTAACTAGTTCATGGGGAAAGTGTTCTATTAAGAACATATGTATCATTCTTCCTGTTGCATCACCATCTGCATGTAAAATTCTACTTCTACTATGGGCTGCTTCTTTTGTAAGTGCAATTTGTCCTTTTGCATTTAAGTCAACTTTTAAACCAGCTTTTATCATGTCATTTACTGCTTCATTTGACTTTTCACTTAGAAGTTTTACAGCAGCTTGATTATTATGATGAACACCCGCATTTAAAGTATCTTCTATGTGAGCTGGGATATCTTCCCTATCAACAGCAAAAGCAACACCACCTTGAGCCCAAAAAGTATTGCACTCCCAAGGAGATTTTTTAGACAACAAAAGTACTTTTTTATCTTTAGGAATAAGTCTTGCTGCATTTAAACCAGCAACCCCAGAGCCTATAATTACATAATCATAGATCACTTCTTAATTACCTCTTTTGTATTGTCAACATACTTAGGAGCAGCCTTAAAACCACATCCTGACAAACTTAATAAAAATAGTGTTATAATGATTGCATGAAAAATGCTAGCGAAATTCTTACTCATTTGAAATATTATCCTGAATTTAAAAAAATTAATACCAATATTACAATAGAAAGATTAATTAAGTCCTTACCTCTAAAACTAAATAAAGGCATAAAATTTGGTTATATAAAAAACCAAACTCTTTTTTTCGTATTAAAACATCCTGTTTATAAAATGGAGTTTGAGTATAACAAGAGTTTGATAAAATCACTTTTAAAAAAAGCAAATATTGCAAATGTAAATGACATAAAATTTTTCGTAACCAATGTTATTGAAAAAAAAGAAGAAGTAAAAAAGGATGAAGATTTTTACAAAGAGCGTTCTTATGGTATCTTTGAAAACTTTTGTGAAAATGAAGATTTACGAAAGAAATTTGAAGATATTAGAAAGATAATTAAAAAGTCTTAAGTACTTTTTCGCAATTTTTATACTCAGGGCAGTATATTTCCACCAAATCCCAAAACTTTTTAGAGTGATTTTTATGTTTTATATGAGCCAATTCATGAATTACAACATATTCTATGACATTTGCTGGAAACTTTAGTAAGTTTAAATTTAAATTTATAGTGTTGTCATAAGAGCAAGAACCCCATCTTGACTTGTTGTTTCTATATTTAATATTTTTGGGGAAAAGTTGCATAATTTCTGCTTGATTATTTACTATTGGAGTTATGATTGAAGAGGCTTTACTTTTATAAAAAGTAATTAAATCAAAATCAGTAAAATCTTTTTTTTCAAAAGCTTCACCCAAATAATAAAATTTATCAGCAGAAATTTTTGTCGATTTTTTATTCAAATGCTTTAATATCCACATTTCTTTTCTCTTAATCAAATCTTTTGCTTCATCTACGGAGAAGTATTTATTAGCTGTAATTTGAATAGAATTATTCTCTATTATTCTTAAATAACAATGTCTTACATTTCTTTTATTTATTAATTTTGCATCTACTTCTTTTTCCTGCAATAAAACTTTAAATTTCAATATTATCCTTAAGTATTTTTTTGATAAAATCCGACAACTATTATATTCAAATATAATAAAAAATACATTGAGGAAAATAATGAAAATTGCAAAAAGAATGGAGAACCTATCTCCGTCGGTTACAATGGCTATTACTGCTTTAGGAAGAGAGCTTAAAGCACAAGGTAAAGACATTCTAAGTTTTAGTGCTGGTGAACCAGATTTTGACACGCCTGATATAGTAAAACAAGCAGCAATAAAAGCGATTCAAAATGGTCATACTAAGTATACGGCTGTTGAGGGTATCACAGAAACTAAAAAAGCAATCATTAATAAACTAAAAAAAGACCATGGATTAAATTATACTTTAGATGAAATAATAATCTCAAATGGAGCAAAACACTCTTTATTTAATCTTTTTCAAGTATTAATTGAAGAAGGTGATGAAGTTATTATTCCTTCGCCTTATTGGGTAACTTATCCAGAACAAGTTAAATTTTCAGATGGAGTACCTGTTTTTATTGAGACAGATGATACTACAAGTTTTAAAGTAACTGCTGATCAAATAAAAGAAGCTATTACTCCTAAAACAAAAGTGTTATTATTAAATACTCCTTCAAATCCAACAGGAGCTGTTTATACTAAAGAAGAATTAACTGCTATTGGAAAAGTTTTAGAAGGTACTGATATTTTAGTTCTTTCTGATGAAATGTATGAAAAAATTATATATGATGGGAAAAAGTTTTGTACAGCAGCTGAAGTAAGTGAAGATATGTTCCAAAGAACAATTACTATCAATGGACTTAGTAAAGCAGTTGCTATGACTGGTTGGAGATTTGGATATCTTGCAACTCCACAAAAAAACTTAGTAAAAGCTATGATAAAACTTCAAGGTCAAGTTACATCAAATGTAAACTCAATCACTCAATATGCTGCAATTCCTGCACTTGAAGGTGAAGCTGATGATACAATCGAAATCATGAGAAAAGAGTTTGAAAAAAGAAGAGATATAGCTGTTGAAAGATTTAATGCTATTAAAGGGATCACTTGTCTTAAACCAGATGGTGCTTTTTATCTGTTTATAAATATCAAAGAACTTACATTTGATTCTATGAAGTTTTGTTCAGATTTATTAGCAGAAAAAGGTGTAGCAGTGGTGCCAGGTCTTGCATTTGGCACAGAAGGATATTTTAGATTTTCTTTTGCTACAGATTTAGATTCTATTTTAAAAGGTATCACAAGAATAGAAGAGTTCGTAAACGAGAACTACTAATATTATGTCTCCACAAAGGAAAGCAACCGTTATATCATCTAGCGTTGCAGCAATTCTTACACTAATAAAATTAGCTGTAGGAATTGCAAGTGGATCTGTGGCAGTTTTAGCTTCTGCTGTTGATTCAATCTTAGATATGTTTGTATCTGTTTTTAACTACTTTGCTATTTCAAATGCAGAAAAACCAGCTGATAAATATTTCAATTATGGAAGAGGGAAAATTGAAGCCCTAGCTTCCGTTATTGAAGGTACAATTATCACTCTATCTGGATTTTTTTTATTATATCAAGCCATTGAAAAAACTATAACAGGAGAAGTTTCAAAGTACTTAGAAGAGTCTTTAACTGTGATGATAATTTCTTTAATTATCACTACATCTTTAGTTATTTATCTTAATTATATAGCTAAAAAAACAAATAACATGGTTATAAAAGCTGATTCTTTACACTATAAAACAGATGTATATACAAATGTTGCAGTATTGTTATCTTTAGTTTTAGTTAAATTTACTGGATATGAAATAATTGATATATTTATTGGTGCTTCAATTTCATTATATATCATATATTCGGCCTACGAACTAATCCAAAATGGAGTATTAGTATTATTAGATAAAGCTGTTTCTCAAAAAATAGTAAAAAAAATTGAAAATATTTTTATTGCAGAAGAGAGGGTAAATAATCATCATCTACTTAAAACAAGAGAAGTTGGAAACAAAATATTTGTTGAAGTTCATTTAGTATTTGATTGTCTTATTACTTTAATGGAAGCACATAAAATTTCAGATAAAATAGAAAATAAAATTAGAAAAATTGATAAAAAGAAAAAATGGGTTATCAACATACACATGGATCCATATGATGATTTTGATTCAAATGACGAAGGGAATGAGTTACATTAATGTAAACAAATATAATGAAAAATAAAATTATAAAAAAAGTATTATTATACTCTTCTATCTCGATAATTCTTTCTTTATTTTTATCCTTTACATATATTTTCTTTCCACAATTACCTCAAACTTTTGATAATAGCTTAAGAGATACTCTTTTTAAAATAAGAGGAGAAATCCCAAATAATGATAATGTATTTATTGTAGATATTGATGAAAAATCCATACAAACTTTAGGGCAATGGCCTTGGTCTAGAAATAAAATAGCTAAAATCTTAGAAAACCTTACAAACGCAGGGATTGGACTCATCGCCTTTGATGTTGTTTTTGCTGAAAGTGATAGAAGTTCCCCTAAAAGAATTTTGGAAAAGTACAATATAAAAAGAGATGATGTTCCTGATTATGATGAAATATTTGCAAAGACTATTGCAACTACACCTACAATCTTAGGTTATCAATTTGAATTAGAAAAAAACAATAAACACATAAGTAAAAAAGCGCCCTCTATCCCTGCCATATTTGTAGAGAAAAACAAAAATCCTGATGAAAACTATCTAATCAAAGCAACAGGAACTATTTTAAATATTCCTATGGTTCAAGATAATGCATACTCAAGTGGTTTTTTTAATAATGTTCCAGATGAATCAGGAATCATAAGAAGTGTACCCTTAATCATCTCATATAATGATATTATTTACTCTTCACTTGCTTTAGAAGTAATAAGAGTAATTACTGATACAAAAAGAGTTATCATAAATTATGACGAAGATGGTGTTGAAAGTGTAAAATTAAATGACATAACAATTCCAACAGATAGACACGGAAGAATATTAGTAAACTTTAGAGGTAAAGAAAAAAGTTTTAAATATATCTCTGCCCTTGACATATATAATAATAAATTTGATAAAAAATTTATTGAAGGCAAAGTAGCATTAGTTGGAACTTCTGCAGCTGGATTACTAGATCTTCGAGCTACTCCTTTTGAATCTGTTTATCCGGGAGTTGAAGTTCATGCAAATGTTATTGATAATATTTTAACTGGTGATTTTATTTTCAAAGCATCATGGATGGATGGAGTAAATTTAGTATTAATTTTTACTCTATCTTTAATAGTTACACTTGCAATCACATTTACACCGTTTTGGTATAACCCATTTATTACAATAGCATTTTTAGCAACTACAGTATATGCTTCATATTATTCCTTATTTACTAAAGGTTTAGTATTTAATATATTTTACCCCATTCTTACTATAAGTACAGCAGCTATAATTGCTACCTTACTTGATTACTTTTTTGAGATAAGACAAGAAGAAGCTATCAAGAAAAAATTTGCTTCTAAAGTATCAAAAGATGTAATGGATAACTTACTTAAGAACATGGATGACAGTGGTTTTCAAGCTATGGAAAAAGAAGTTACAGTATTTTTTAGTGATGTAAGAGGTTTCACTCAAATATCAGAAAAGATGGGAGATGCCAAAAATTTAATTAAATATTTAAATCAATATATGGAACCTATGAGTAATATAATTACAAAATACCAAGGAACTATTGATAAATATATTGGTGATGCTATCATGGCATATTGGAATGCCCCTGGAAATGTGGAAAATCACCCAGATAAAGCTGTTCTTGCAGCACTTGAACAAATAGCTCACCTAGAACCTTTAAATAAAGAGTACGACAAAGAAAACAAACCTCATATCGATATAGGAATTGGTCTAAATACAGGTATGGCAATTGTAGGAGAGATGGGAAGTAGTGGAAGAAGTGATTATACTGTTATTGGAGATGCCATAAATCTTGGTGCAAGATTAGAATCCCTATGTAAATTTTATAACTCAAAACTAAATATCTCAAACTTTACAAAAGATGCTTTAAAAGAAGAGTATATCTTTAGGTTTTTAGATTTAGTAACAGTAAAAGGTAAAATAGAACCCGTAGAAATTTGGCAAGTATATGGAAAAGGTCAAGTACAAGGGGCACAAAAAGAAGAGTTAGAAAAACACCATGAAGCAATTGAACTGTATAAAAACTCACAATTTAAAGAGGCTTTAGTGATTTTTGAAGAGTTAGAAAATAGTGAGATAAAAACTAATAATAATATCTATAAAATCTATATCCAAAGATGTACAGAGTTTGTAAAACACCCACCAGAAAACTTCATTGGAGTTTACGAGCACACAACTAAAGGCTAAATTTTTAATTTCTTATCAATTTTGTTATACTAAATAAAAAGGATAAAAAATGAAGATATTTATAACATTGATCTATGTTGTTATGTTTATAATAGCCTTTATTTTAAGTCTTTCTAGTGTGAGATATTTTATTACTATGTGGAAGTATAAAAATAGAAAGAAAGATGGAAGTGAAGATAAGGATTTTAAAAAGTTTGATTAAACTTTTTTATGACCATAATTGCAATTTTGGTAAGTGAGAAACTGCTTTTAAAATATCTGTTTTAGAGATAATTCCAATTAAAATATCATCATCAACGACAGGAATAGCATCAAGTTTATAGTCAATCATAACTTTAGCCACTCTTCTTATATCAGAAATTGGATCTGTTGTTATAACTTCAGGTAAAAATATATCCTCTAATGTTCTATTTAATATTGCAGTTGAATTATCCATATCAGCCATCAAAAGGTTTAGTATTATTTTTTTACTTATCAAGCCTATTATTTTTCTCTCAGTTGAGATTACGGGTATTTGCATTACTCCATACTCTTTTAAAAGGTTATATGCTTCTTCTATACTTGCTTTTGTATCAATAGTAAATACATCTTTTGTCATGATATCTTTTACTTGGTAAATAGGTTCAGATGTATCCATATTTGCTATTTTTTTATAGGAGTTTATTCGTTCATCATTGTTTTTAGAGTTCTTTCTTTTGTGAGAGAAATACTCAACAATTTCATCATCTGGTTTAAATTTTGCATCAGTTGATTTATCGATTGGTTTAACTTTGTATAAATTATCAGCTGTAGTTTGAACACCTACTATTCCATTTTCATATATTGTAAACATTGTATTTCCTTTTGAAAGTTATTAATTGTAACATCATTTAGAGATTAAATACAAATTATTTAATAAAAACTTTATCATGAAGACCGAAAGGTGTTCATGATAATTTACTTAAATAAAGAACCTTCATCTATTATCTTTCTAAATTTCTCTTTTGTCCAAATTAAATTATAATATACATGTTCACTATATTGAATTGCTTTATTATAAGATTTTTCATCTTTTGATATAAATAAAGCTCTTACTTTATTTATACAGACATCTTTAAATATTTTATTATCACTTGTCATAAAAATTGCATTATTTATCTTTGATAACAAAGCAATAAATCTATCATTTCTATGTTTTTCTGATGTATTATTTATAAAGTCATCATATTCATTTGAATAAAAAGAACCTTGCCCAAAACTTAATGCATTTGGGTTATCAGCAAAACCAAAAAAACCAATTCTTTTAAATTCTATTTCTGATAATTTATTTATAAGTTTTTCTTTTTTAGAATTTAAAATTTCATTCTTAACATAAGTTGGAACCCAAATTTCAATATCTAGGTTTTCAAAAAAACTTTTTGTCAAACCTAATTCAGAACAATAATCTATTATATTTGAATCAATAACTAATCTATTCATTAATATTATTTCCTATCTTTATTTAATTATAACCAATAAGTTTTAATGTAACTAATATCTCTATAAATATTAAAAGCAGGATATAACAGATATTTAGATACTATATCTACCCAAATTAATAAATAATATATAGGATTTTAAAACTCATATGGCACTAATAGACTTACAAAACATCTCAAAACAATACGACATCAAAGTAATACTTAAAAATGTGAACTTTACACTAAACCAAGGACAAAGAATCGCTGTCATTGGACAAAATGGTCAAGGGAAATCAACCCTTCTTAAAATCATCACTGGTGAAGTGGAAGTTGATAGTGGGGAAATGGCTATTGATAAATCTCTTAAAATAGAGATGCTAGCCCAACAACCAAAGTTCAAAGACAATCTGATGGTAAGAGATGCTATTGAAGAGCAACTTGTGGAAGTAAAAAGTGCAAAAGATGAGTATGAAGAGATATCTCACAAACTAATGACTGATTATGAAAATGAAGCACTTCTACATAGACAAAGTGAACTAGCTACATTTTTAGAGTTTCACAATGCTTGGGACTTGGATAACCTAATTGAGCGAGTATTGATAGAGTTCCACTTAAAAGAGTTTGAACATAAAGATGTAAATCTTTTGAGTGGAGGAGAACAAAGACGAGTTAGTCTTGCTGGATTGCTTTTAAGAAAACCAGATGTTTTACTTCTAGATGAGCCTACCAATCACCTTGATGTTTATATGGTAGAGTTCCTTGAAGAACTACTTATTAAAAACAACTTTACACTTATTTTTATCTCACATGATAGATACTTTATAGATAATATTGCAACTGAGATTATAGAAGTAGAAAATGGTGATATAAAAAAATTCAAAGGTGGATATACTGACTACCTAGAACAAAAACAACAAATGCTTGAAATCATGGAAAAAGAGCATCACAATCTAATAAGAATGGTAAAAAGAGAAGCCCATTGGATGCAACATGGGGTTACAGCAAGAAGAAAAAGAAACGAAAGAAGAAAATCAGAATATTTTGACCTGAAAAAACAAGCAAAATCAAACCCAGCACTTATAAAAAAGATGAGTGTAGAACTTCAAAGAGAACAAAAGGCATTTAATAGCGAAGATGTAAAAATTCAAAATAAAAGAAAGATGCTCTTCGAACTTGATGACATATCAAAAACACTTGGAAATAAACTTCTTATCAAAGACTTTACAGCAAGAATCCTACAAAAAGATACTATAGCAATAGTAGGACCAAATGGTACTGGAAAATCAACTATGCTACGAATCTTTATGGGTAAACTTCAAATCGATAGTGGTAGCTTTAAAAAAGGTGATTTTAAAATCGGATATTTTGACCAACATAGAGAAATGCTAGATGATAACAGAAATCTTTTAGAAACCTTTTGTCCAAATGGTGGAGATAGAGTTGTACTTCCAGATGGAAGAAACTTACATGTATTTGGATACTTGAAAAACTTTTTATTTCCTAGAGAATACTTAGATAAAAAAATCGGAGTATTAAGTGGTGGTGAAAAAAATAGAGTCGCTTTAGCACTTTTATTTACCAAAAATATTGATTGTATGGTTTTAGATGAACCTACAAATGACCTTGATATCCCCACAATCAATATCCTAGAAGAGTATTTGCAAAACTTCCAAGGTGCACTTATATTTGTATCACATGATAGATATTTTGTAGATAAGATTGCAAAAAAACTTTATGTTTTCAAAGGTAAAGATGGTGAGATTTTTGAATCTTTACAGCCATATACTGAGTATCTTGAAATAGAAAAAGAGATAAAAGAGTTAGAAGCTTATGAAAAAGAGTTAGCAAAAGAAGAAAATGCAAAAGCAAAACAAACAACTAACACTAAAAAACAGACAAAACTAAGCTATAAAGACCAAAGAGATTATGATAATCTCCCAAAAGAAATTGAAGGATTAGAATCAAAAATAGAAGAGATAAACAAGTGTTTATCAAATCCTTCTTGTTATGAACAAAAAGGAATAGTAGCAATTTCACAAGAGTTAGAAGAGGTAAATACAATCTATGAAAAAAAAGTTGAACGCTATTTAGAACTTGAAGAATTAATAGAAAGTTTTAACGCATAGTTTGCTACAATAAATAAATTTATAAATTATAAAAGGATTATGAACATGAGTTTAAAAGAACAACTAAAATCAGATTTAAAAGATGCTATGAGATCAAAAGAGATTGTAAAAAGAGATTCTATAAGAGCTATTAATACTATGATAAAACAAATCGAAGTAGATGAAAGAAAAGAGTTAAATGATGAAGATGTTATTAAACTTGTACAAAGAGGTATCAAACAAAGAGAAGAAGCCTCTATGCAATATAAAGATGCGGGAAGAGATGATTTAGCTCAGGTAGAACAAGAGCAAATCGAAGTATTTAAAATATATTTACCACAACAAATAAATGATGAAGAACTAGAAAGTGGAATGAAAGAAGTAATAGCAGAAGTTGGTGCAACAACTATAAAAGATATGGGAAAAGTAATGGGAACTGCAAGTAAAAAATTTGCAGGTGTAGCTGATGGGAAAAGAATAAATGAGATGGTAAAAAAACTTTTAGCATAAAAAAGGAAACTCATGACAAGTATTGAGAAAATAGCGGCCAAGACATTAGAAGTATTAAAAGAACGAAATGTTCAACCAACTCCTAATGAATACAACAAAGAGTTTTGTAATCTTGCAAAAGAGCAAAATGAAAAAATAGAAGAATGTAATTTATTTAAAAACTTAGTTAGTAAACTAACACCCCAAGAAAGGGATGAATTAAATGCAAATGATATTCAGACATTTGAAGAACTTATTGCCCTATTTTTAAAAAGAGTTCATATTAATAATGTCTCGACATTGGCTTCTATTATCAAACAAGCTTTATCGCCATCTATCAATATTCACCTTGATGAACAGCTTACAAATTTTTCTATTAAAATCGGTGATTCTCCAGAACTTATCTTCGAAGAAGATATACAAAAAGAGATGCAAAAACTTTTAGAAAAAAGATTTACAACAGATCAAACCCTACTAAAAGAAAAAACTGCTGATATTGCCAAATTAGTAACACTTATGGGCAAACACCTAAAAGAAGCAATCAACAGTAATCAAAATAGCTCAATCAATGTAACAAGCATAAAAGATGAACTAACATCAATAGATTTAGAAGATAGTAATATTTCTGAACTAGTAACCTTACAAAATAAACTTATAAATTCCGCTTCTAGTATCGAAACAGAGATGAATGAAGTAAATAAAAAATTATCTTCTGGTGAAAACCATGTAAAAGATTTAGAAAACAAGGTTCAAAATTTAGAATCTCAATTAAAAAAAGCAAAAGAAGAAGCGATCATAGACCACCTTACTGGGCTTCTTACAAGAAGAGCTTATGATACAGAGATAAAAACTATAGATAAAAATTTTGAACGAGAAAATATACAATACGCAATAGTCTTTTTTGACTTAGACCACTTTAAAGATATAAATGATACTTACGGTCATGAAGGTGGAGATACGGTATTAAAAACTTTCTCAAAAATACTAAAAAGCCAAACTAGAGAAAATGATATCTTAGCTAGATATGGTGGTGAAGAGTTTGTAGCAACTGTTGAATATAAACTAAGAAGAGAAGTTTTACAATACCTAAAAAGAATAAAAAATATCGTAAATGAAAATAGCTTTAATTATAAAAATAATAAAATAAAAGTGACCTTCTCAGCTGGTGTAGTTCTAAGAAATGACCATAAAACTTACCATGACGCAATACAAAAAGCAGATATACTTCTATATCAAGCAAAAAATGATGGTAGAAATAAAATAATGCTAGAAGATGGATTAGTAATATAAAACTAAGTTATGGTTAAATCATCATCAAAGATGATTTAACCCATAAAAATAAATTAAAATGTCATACCAAGTTGTAACATAAATCTAGTACTATAATCATCTCTACTAGTAACTTTAGCAGCTCCAAGCTTATGTGATAAGTTAGTATTCATAAAAAATCTTTTATAAAAAGCACTATAACTTAGTCCAATATCTTGCAAAGTTCTACTTTTCTCATTTGTAATATTTCTACTCATATATACTCTTCCCACATCGTAAAAGATACCAATTTTTGAATTTAGATTTTGAAATGTTGGTAAAGTATAAGTTAACTCTGTACTATAAATATATCCATTTTCAGCACTCTCTTCTCCTGAAGGATATACCTTTACCCCATTGATACCACCTAAACTCAAATCTTCACTTCCATCTAGATTTTTATTTCCAAGAGCATATTGAAGTTGAAGTTTATTTTTCCAATTTATTTTCTCATTAAGTAAAGTATTGTTTTCTAATTCAATATTTATTTTTGAGAATCCTCCATTTGTATTTGCTCCTGCTTCATCATCTGCTTTATCAACTGAATTATTAAAATTCAATCTACCAAGACTAAGAGAAGTATCTATTTTTGTTTGTGAATATTTACCAAAAATAAGATGGTTTTTTGAATAATCAACTCCAACTTTAGAAACTACTGTATTCTTTTTTACATTTGATGAAGTAGCTCTAATCTCATCATTCATTTTATTATATGATGTTCTTAAGTATGTATTTAAATTCTCACCGTTTGAGCGAATAACTGGATAAGTAAATAAAGCTACAAAACTATCAGCACTTCCTAAAGCATCAAGATTTTCATATTTATCTCCTAACTCATAAGTAGTTTTAGAGTAACTTACTTCTCCCCTCAATCCATTTTCATATATGGGAAATCCATACCCTACTCTTCCATTTAATAAACCCATATTTTCAGAACTCAAAGCAGACAAAGAGATTTTATCTCCTATTTTAAAAGGGGAGTTGATATCAACTCCTGCCATAACTCTATGTTTACCTGTATAATCTGAACCATAATTATCCCCAATAACATAACCATTATATGGTTCAGTCGATTGTGTTCCTATTATAAAGTCACTAGAACCAACCTCTTTTCCTGCAGCAATTTTTGTACTACTTACTTTTACCCCAGGAGTATCATTGATTAAAAGCAATGCTCTTTGTAAGTCTTTTATAGCTATTGCTTCTTTGTTTTTTGCAGTATCAAGTTTGGCTTGTAAGATAGAATCTTTGACTAAGGAACTGTTTTCTAGTTTAAACTCTCCATAGCTCCCTTCGATAATTGCTATTTTAAGTACTCCATCTTGTGCTTGTAAATCTTGAGTAGGTATATAAGCTCTTGCTACAAAATACCCCTCATCTCTATATGCTTTTGTAATAAGAGTAACTATCTCTTGTATCTCTTTAAAACTTAACTCTTTTGATTCATAAGGCTTTAAAATAGTTTGTAGCTTTTTGGTACCGATTTGAGTATTTCCGCTCAATGAAAAACTTTTAATAAATACTTTTCTACCATCTTCAAAACTTTTCTTATACTCATCACTCTCTTGTTGTAAAGGAGGTAAAACCTCTTTTTTCTTTTCTACCTTTGGAGGTTTTACTTCCTTTAAAACATCACCGATATTTGGTATAGGTGCTGAATACAGACTTAATGTTGTTGCTAATAGTATTGATGTTTTTTTCATATTGTATTTTCCTCTTCTTCACTTTCTTGATTTAAGTTAAATTGTTGTTTACTTCCATAAGGAAGATTTATCCCACCATTTAATACTTGCATCACAATTCCAGGAATAAGAGCAAGTTCATTAGTATCTAGTTGTTGTAAGATTGTTTTTATATCTATTCCACTTTTTAGTAAAGTATCTATATCTTTATTTGTTAATACTGTTTTATTAGCAATTGGGGTGATAACTGTACTTAAATCAGGTGTTGTAGTTGTTTCAACAGGAATATTTCCAATTTGAACACTATTATTAGCTGAATATGCTAACAAAGAAGGAAGTTCATAGTTACTAGCTAGTCCACCGTTTGTTCCATCTTGTAAAGTTATCTCTTTTATAAAGTTATCTGCTATTGGATTACTTGAATTAGCTTTTGCTTGTGTATACTCTAATGTCTCAGCTCCTACAAGATTTCCAAAGTTTACAAAGCCTGTGAGGTTATCTGTTCCATCATAATCTTTTTTTGCTTCTAAGGTTAAGGCTCTTTTATTGATATCTAAACTACCATCTACAAAAGTGATGTTGTAGTTTTCATCTGTACCACTTAGGTTTGTATTATAAGTTCCTGCATTTTTACCACTTACACTATCTCCTGTAACTCCATCAAGTACAGCAACAGTTTCTCCACTTACTAAACCATTTGCAGTAAATCCACTTGTATTTTGTACAGTTCCATTATAAGTAGTTGTATTTGAGTTTGCAGTGACTGTGATATCTTTTTTATTTGTAGTTAAAGTTCCTGTATCATAGTTTATAATATACCCTTGTTGAGAAGAGTATAAACCATCTACATTTATTGTAGCTGTTCCTGCATTTTTTAAACCAGTACCACTATAAGACAAAGTACCATTTACTAAAGAGTTATCGTAAGTTGGATTTGAGTAAGTTACACCTGCGATTCCATTATAAGTTGTACCATCATAAGTTCTTGTAGCATCATTTGCTTTTACAGTAATTTCTGTCATAAATGCTCTTAAAAGTGGTCTTGTATGACCTTCATAGATTATCCAATCGTTTGTAAAATCAAAGCCTGTGTAAGTATCTTTACTAAAAGCATTTACTGTGTTGGTTGAGCTGTAGATTCCTGTAGTACCTGTGGTAGCTCCATCTCCAACTCCATTTGTTTGACCTGTGGTGTCTCTATCCCAGTATGAGTTTGTAATTGAAGCAGTAGAAGTTAAAATTCCAACTACTCCTCCTACTCTTGAAACACCTGTTATAGCTCCACTTGCATAAGAGTTACTTATCGTTCTATATCCATCGTAGGTACCGACTAAACCACCAACATTATTATTTCCAGTAACATCTCCTGAAGAGTAGGAGTTATTTATTGTGGTACTAGATACAGAACCAACTAAACCACCAACATTATTATTTCCAGTAACATCTCCTGAAAAGTAGGAGTTATTTATTTGTCCTTTGTCAGCATAACCAACTAAACCACCAACATTATTATTTCCAGTAACATCTCCTGAAAAGTAGGAGTTATTTATTGTGGAAGTATCTCTCTGTTGTCCAACTAAACCACCTATATAATTTCCACTTCCAAATACAGAAGCTGTTGAGTAAGAGTTACTTATAGAGATAGAAGATGCCGACCCCATTAATCCTCCAACACTATTATTTCCATTTATAGTACCTGTAGTATATGAATTACTTATGGAAAAAATAGTACCGTCATTAGCTTTACCCAATAATCCACCTACACCATCATTTCCAGTAATATCCACAGAAGTATAGGAGTTTGTTATAAAATTATTATTATATCCATATCCAATTAACCCCCCAACATTATCATGTCCATTTATAGTACCTGTGACATAGGAATTGTTAATTGTTAAACCAAGTGCATCTCCTACTAGTCCTCCAACATAATTCTTCCCAGTAATATCTACATTAGTAAGTCCTAAATTGGAGATACTTTTTGAAGACCAATTCTGCCCAAATAACCCTACATAATTTTCATTACCTCTATTGATATAAAGACCATCTATAACATAACCTTTACCATCAAAGCTTCCTTGAAAGAATGTAGCACTATCTCCTATAGAATCAAACCCTTTAGAGCTCCACATATCGCCTGTGTATTTTATATTATTTGCTAGAACATAATCAGCTGTTAAATCCATAGCCATAAGTTGGAGTTGGTGGTCATTTGTGATAGTAGTAGAGTATTCACTTCTTAAAAAAGGTCTTGTCTCTCCCTCAATCATAAACCAAGTGTTTGTAAAATCAAAGCCTGCATAAGTTGCTTCATCAAAAGCATTTTTCGTATTTGTTGAGCTGTAGATTCCTGTAGCCCCAGCTGAACTTCCAAGTCCTACTCCACTTGTTTGTTCTGTGGTGTCTATATCCCAGTATGAATTTGTGATGGTTGAAGATTCATAGTCTCCAACTAATCCTCCAACATTGTTATTTCCACTTACCTTTCCTGTAGCATATGAGTTTGTAATTGACGAATTAGTATTATTATCCCCTCCAACTAATCCTCCAACATTAAAATTTCCACTTACAGCTCCTGTTGCATATGAGTTTGTAATGGTAGAAGATTCATGTACTCCAACTAATCCTCCAACAAAAGTATCTCCACTTACCTTTCCTGTAACATATGAGTTTGTGATGGTAGAAGATTCATTCCATCCAACTAATCCTCCAACACCATACTTCCCTGTAATATCCACATTGGTAAGTCCTACATTTGATATAGTTGCTGCATTAATTGTTATACCAAACAACCCTACATAATTTTCACCACCTCTATTGATATAAAGACCATCAATGATATAGCCTTTACCATCAAAGACTCCTGTAAATCTTGTATCTATATTATATGTAGAGTTATCTCCTATTTGTTTAAATCCAGCTCCACTATTCCAAGTAGTAGTATCACTTGCATCTATGTTTGAACCTAATTCATATCTACCATTTAAAGCTTGAGTTATCCATTGGAGTTGATTGATATTATTTATGATTACTTTTCCCGTAGTTGGGTCAAACTTTATTGCTGCATTTCTATTAACTGCATTAAAGTAAACTCCACCATTAGTGTTGTTAGTATTTTCAATAATAGCATTTACATATATCTCATTACCTGCAGTTAAAGTAAGCTTTGTAGCTTCACCCCAAGTGATATCTTCATTTACAGTAATATCATTATCGGCTTTTAGTTCTATATCTGTTGTAGCTAAGTTAGACTCTATAGCAGTTGCACTTACACTAGCTCCTGTTATATCACTTCCACCTGTTGATTCTATAACAATATCTGTAGGATCTAGTAGCCATTTAGAAGCTTCTACTAAAGTTGTAGAAGCTACACTTAGCTCTTTTCCTGAAGTCTCTACAAACCCACCTTTAGCTTTTATAGTTCCAGCTATATTTGCAGTTCCTCCATGGGCATATAGTTCCACATGTCCGTTTATTCCATCTAGTGAGTTTGCTTCTATGATCCCTGTATTATTTACTACACCTCTTAGTAGTTCATCTACTGCATGAGTAGTAAGATATACTTCTCCACCATCTGCAAGAATAGTTCCTGAATTTTCTACTAAGGCATCTAAAGTTCCTTTATCTATAGATAAGTCTATTAAAGAGTTACCATTTAGATTTATTGTATATTCATCAGCTGATGTGAGTTGTACTCTTCCTTTTACTGCTTCTATAGTTCCACTATTTTTAGCTTCATTAGAAGCAAAGATTACATAACCATTATTTTTAACTTTTATAGTACCTTGGTTGATAACAGATTCTATAGAACCTCCTGTAAAACTATAGTTACCTTTTTGAAAGTTAGTATCTGAGATATCTTTAGTTGTAGCTAAAAGTCCACTTGTATTGATACTTGCATTTTTACCAAAGAGTACACCATTTGAGTTTAATATCCAAACTTGACCATTGGCATTAAGTGCACCATCTATAATACTTCTTTCATTTCCTATTACTCTATTGAGAGTTATACTATTTACATTTGGTTGATTGAAGTTTACTGTTTCATGGGAAGCTATATTAAACTTATTCCAATTTATACTAGCTTTGGAGGTGGATTGATTTATATTTGTTGTATTTCCATTTTGAGAAATAGTAGCAGTTCCACTTGTTACAACTCCACCACTAGGAGCTGCAAAGCTTAGAGTTACACCTCCTAATAAAGCGCTTACTACTAAGCTTATCTTTCCACCTTTTAGGATTCTAAAACGGGAACTATAATTTACATTTGCTTTCATAATATTGTCCTTGTATAAAGAAAAGAGAACTCTTTTCTTTTTCTATATACAAGTATTATATTTAGCTATCGTTATATCCACCGTTACTTTTTTGATTTTTTTAAAATCTTCAAAGAGTTCTTTGCTTTTTCATTATCTGGATCAAGTTCAAGAATCTTTTTGAAGTTTTTTTCTGCTTTTTTTAAGTCACCTTTTTTATAATAAATAAAACCCAATGACTCATAGCTTTGTAAGATAGAAGCATCTTTATCTATCACCTCTTGCAAAATAGCTTCTGCTTCATCATATCTTTCTAAATCACCCAAACAAATAGCAAGATTAAAAGTAGCTGGGAGATAATCACTTTGCACAGCTAAGGCTTTTTTGAAGTGGATAATAGCTTCTTCCTTTTTATTTTCATTAAAAAAATCATTTCCTTTTTCAAAGTGAGGAGCTGCTTGTTCTAGTTTCGTTTCTGGCATCTTTATTTGCTCACAATCTTCAGGGGATATCATATAGTTTTCTTTTGATTGTTCACTATCAAAATTTAACATCTCTACTTTTTTATGTGGAAGAACTGTTATAGCAAATACTTCATCAAGTCCACTTGTAAACTCTACAAATGAGATGATTTGTCCTGTTTTTATATTGACTATCCATACTCCACTGACTCTTTTAGGAAGTTTTGTGATTTCAAGCCCTGAAAAGGTTGCACTTTCTCTCACCTTTGAAACTCCAATAAATGCAAAATCTCCCACTATATCAAGACCTCTTGTAAAGCCTGGAACTTTTGCTATTTCAATTACTTTTTTCTTTTTAAAATCAAAATAACTAATAGTACCTTTTCCTGATTCTAGTAAATAAAGTTTTTTATTGTACCATCTAGGAGAGTGAGGCATAGATAATCCCTCATAAAGTATCTTATTTGTTTTTATATCTATAAGTAATCCACCATTTGCTTTATTTGCTCTCCATCCAAGTGGTTCATCTGTTTTCCCTAAAGCTGTAACATATCGAGGTTCCCCATCTCTTGTACAAAAACCATTTAAGTGGCATTTATCAACAGGTTGTAAAAGTGAGATGAAAGCTGGTTTCCAAATAGGTTTAAAGCTATTATCAGGTTCTTTGATACAAAGGCAAGAAAATTTTGTATTGATAAAATATAATTCATCTTTACAATACTCCATCTCATGAATATCTATATCTCCCGTAAAGTGGATATTTTGTGGCATATAGCACGCATCAAAATTA
Organism: Arcobacter siniprincipis (SeqCode); assembly: GCF_048571125.1. NCBI lineage: Bacteria > Pseudomonadati > Campylobacterota > Epsilonproteobacteria > Campylobacterales > Arcobacteraceae > Arcobacter > Arcobacter siniprincipis (SeqCode). The sequence continues at coordinate 2,127,548 of NZ_CP182343.1, forward strand.
CCTTCAATATTTTGTGCAACACCTGTGTAGTTGCTAAACTGATATATTCCATGCCCTAAACCAGCAAAGAGCTTTCCATCTTTTTTACACATCCCCATAGGTCTTGGAAACTCTTTATATCGTATATCAAATTGGTCATTTTCTTGACCTATTATCATTATTTTATTTGTTTGATAAGTTGAAAGTAAAATAGTTGTGTTAGTTTCTTTAAAAAATTTTACAATATTTTGTGAATAGGTAAAGTCTATTTTTTGTTGCATATTCTGTTTATCATTGTTATTCATTCTTTTAAATCCTTTAAATAATTGAATCTTTTTAAATAGTTAATCACTTCTTCACTGGCTTGTTCTATTGTTAACTCATTAGTTTTTAAGTGTATCTCTGAATTTATAGGTACTTCATAAGGACTATCTATCCCAGTAAAATCTTTAATCTTTCCCTCTTTAACTTTTTTATATAATCCCTTAGGATCCCTTTGTTCACATATTTCTAGTGAAGTATCTATAAAAATTTCTATAAATTCATCTTCTTTCACCAACTTTCTTGCCAATTCTCTATCTCTTTGAAAAGGAGAAATAAATGCAGTAAGTACAATACTTCCACTATCAACAAAAAGTTTTGCAACTTCACTTATTCTTCTAATATTTTCCGTTCTGTCTTTTTTACTAAAGCCTAAATCTCTATTTAATCCATGTCTTATATTATCACCATCAAGAAGATATGTTTTTATACCCATTTTATAAAGCTTTACTTCAAGTACATTTGCAATTGTAGATTTACCACTTCCACTAAGTCCAGTAAACCACAATATACATGGCTTTTGAGAAAGTTGTTCAACTCTATCTTCTTTTGTAATATGACTATCGTACCAGATTATATTATTTGTCATTAATTCTGATTCAAGTTGTTTTAAAGGTTTTATTTTTTGTTCACTATTTTTCAAGAATACTATCCTTTAAAAATTCCTTATATGATTTTTCCCAACCTTTTGAATGGCTTGCATCATAAATTTTATATTTTATATTTGTTTTATTATGAAATTTACTTTTATATGAGAAAAAAATCTCTTTAGGGATTATCCTATCATTTTTTCCTATGAGATGATACTGCTTTATATTCTCAAGTTTTGAAGTATAATCAATGGGATTTAATGAACCATTAAGTGGATAAATATTATGAATATCCACCCATTTTGTAGGATTTAAATTCCCAGCTATTGTGATAAGTTTATTTATATCATCTCGTTTTGTAGCTATAAGTGTAACTATAGCTCCGCCACCAGAATATCCAATAAGTGTAAAAGAAGTATTATCATATTTTAATTTGACATTATTAAGTACTTCATCATAACTTTGTATTACTATGTTACTAAACCTATGACTTGTCCAGTATTTATTATCACAATTTTTTTTACTAAGATATTGGCAAGGACGAGCAAGATATATTTTGCAAGAAGAATTATCCATATTCATCAGTTTTAGTCCAAGAGGATTTATAGGTGTTGGATTTTTAGAAATTCTATTTCTACTTATCCAAGCTAAGCCATCCCCTTCTATGTAGACTTTTATATTTTTGCACTCTTTAATATTTGTTTGTAATGAAAAAATATCAAATTCTTTTGTATTATATATTTTTTCTTTCAGATTATATTTATTTCCAAGAGATAAAGCAGTTGCTTTTCTCTCTTGAGGTGTTGGTACATTTTGTGAGCAACCTACGATAAAAAAAGTTAAAAAAAATAGATATGTAAAAAGTTTCATAATATATTATAGTCTAAATCCATTTTAAAACTTCAATACATACTTTGCTGAAAAGGTATTGTTTGTAAAATCACTTCCTTGACCTTGCCGATTGTAAGAAAAGTTAATATTTGAAGTGTCATTGATATCCATTTCATATCCAACTCCTAAGTCATAAGACCATCTTCCATTATCTATTCCTGTTGTATCAAAGCTTACTCCTGTTGCACCTTGATAAGATGCTGTTACACTTTGTTGTCTATCATGTAAATTATATCCAATATTTACACTTCCAACTATTCTTGAATCATTATTAAGTTTATAATTTGCAAGAGTTCCTACTCCTAAAAGTAGTTCAGTAGAGGTAAACTTTTTAATAGCAAGATTTAAAGCACCTGCTCCTGTTTCACTATATGATGGATTTGTAAAGTGTCTATAAGTTGTGCTTATCATTGGTTGTAAAAGCAAGTCATCATTGATTTTATAATCTCTTACTAGTTTTAAATCTAGTGATGCTGTTTTTGATGTATATTTAGATCTTGCAGTATCTCCTGTAAAAATACTTCTCTCACCATTCGTTTTTTGCCAAGAATAACCCACTTGATAAAGAAGATTTGTTTTTTCATCTAGTACAGGTACATTTCCATATACCAGTGTTGTAAATACATCTAAATCAGATTTTTGAGAAACATTATTCACATCGACATTAGCATTAGTATAAAAAAATCCAAATCCAAGTGTTTGGTTTGGTTTATATTCTCCATCTATACCCACACCTATACCATGTGCTTTTAAATCAAATCCATTTAATCCATCTTTATCATTTTGAGAACCAAATGACCCAAATGGTTTTATCCAAACAGATTTTTGGCTAAACATTTCATCCCCTGAATTTAATCCACCCATAGTGATATTTTGCCTTTGGTCTACGATACCTGTTATTGTATTTGATATTTGTCCTACTGCACCTACGGTTGAACCTGCATTTTGTGGTGTAGTTGACTCTACTGCGTTGGCTACTTCTTTGTTTGTTGAAAGTTTATTAAGTGCTGTAAACACTTGTGACATTGCTGTATTTGTACCTGCATTTTGAATAGTTTGTAAGGCAGATGCTGCTGCTTTTGTTGTACTATTTCCTCCTCCTGTTGATGTTGCATTAAGAAGTGTTGTTCCTTCAACTACATTTAAATCTAGCGTTTCTCCATCTTTTACATATTCAAAATTTAAAAGAGCTGAATTATCTGTAACATTTAGTGTACCATCTAGTGTTAAACTATTGGATGCAGTTACAATATCATCAAGCTTTTGTCCTATCAATAGTTCACTATTTGTAGAAGAACTCAATACATTGACATCTATTGTACTTCCATCTTCAAAGGTTGCATCGTCTGTAGTTAACTGAGAATAAGTTGTTGTTGAACCATCTGTGAAAAGACCTATTTGTAGTTTTCCTGTTTGTGTTTGAGTAAAGTCACTTATCTTAGCACTGTCAGTTCCTGTTGCATTATATGGCAAAGAGATAAGACCTTTATTTGTAAACTTTAGACCTTCTATTTGTATATTTCCATAGAGTTTTCCACTAGTATCATTAAGAGCAGTTGATGTAGAAGTACTATCGAATAAAGATAAAGAATATGCGTTAGCATCTGCTTTACCGTTTATTGTTGCCATGATGGTTCCAGAATTTATGATAGAACTTTCATATTTACTATCACTTTCAATACCAACATTCCTACTAGAAGTATCGACTGTTATACTTCCAGTATTTTCGATGCTACCATGATAGTTATTCGTATTATAAATACCTGCTGCATATGTACCAGTTGCCGTGATAGTTCCAGAATTTACGATGTTACCATAATAGTTATCCATATTAGAAATACCTGATGCATATTTACCAGTTGCCGTGATAGTTCCAGAATTTACGATGCTACCATAATTGTTATCCATATTAAAAATACCTGATGCATGTTTACCAGTTGCCGTGATAGTTCCAGAATTTTCGATGGTATCACTATTCTCATTAGTGTAAATACCCATAGCATCTCCATTTCTTGATTTAGAGGTAATTCGTCCAGAGTTTAAGATATTACCTTCATTTAATCCATCTACCTGAATAGCTGTAACATTAAGGTCTCTTTCTATCTCTATTATTCCTGCATTAGATATAAAGTGTTCTTCATTTATCTGCCCGCTATCATTTGCTATAACTGCAAACTCTGTGTCATCTACAATTGTAATAGACCCAGTGGAGGTTATATCTATATCTGTAGTTGATAAGTCATGCGACTGTGTTGTTGTAACAGCAGTAGATATTGTTGCAGCATCACTTAGGCTAATTACACTCCCTAACAATAAAGCACTTACTACTAGGCTTACTTTTCCACCTTTTAAAATTCTAAATCTTGATTTATAATCAATACTATTTTTCATAACTCTTCCTTAAATACGGAGAAGATATCTTCTCCTTTTTCTTTTATTCAAGTATTATATTTAGCTTGCGTTACTTTCACTGTTACTTTTTTATATAAAATTAACTTTCTTTCTTTTTATCATTATCATCATTGTTATTATTCTCTAAATTAAACTCTTGTTTACTTCCATAAGGAAGATTTATCCCACCATTTAGTACTTTCATTACAATTCCGGGGATAAGGGCAAGTTCATTAGTATCTAGTTGTTGTAAGATTGTTTTTATATCTATTCCACTTTTGAGTAAAGTATCTATATCTTTATTTGTTAGTACTGTTTTATTTACTATAGTTGAAACTATCGTACTTAAATCAGGTGTTGTTTGAACAACAGGGATATCACCAATTTGAACACTATTATTAGCTGAATATGCTAAAAGTGATGGAAGTTCATAGTTACTAGCTAGTCCACCATTTTCTCCATCTTGTAAAGTTATCTCTTTTATAAAGTTATCTGCTATTGGATTACTTGAATTAGCTTTTGCTTGTGTATATTCTAATGTCTCAGCTCCTACAAGATTTCCAAAGTTTACAAAGCCTGTTAGGTCATCTGTTCCATCATAATCTTTTTTTGCTTCTAAGGTTAAGGCTCTTTTATTGATATCTAAACTTCCATCTACAAAAGTTAAATTGTAGTTTTCATCTGTACCACTTAGGTTTGTATTATATGTACCTGCATTTTTACCACTTACACTATCTCCTGTAACTCCATCAAGTACAGCAACAGTTTCTCCACCTACTAAACCACTTGCAGTAAATCCACTAGTATTTTGTACAGTTCCATTATAAGTGGTAGTATTTGAGTTTGCAGTTACTGTGATATCTTTTTTATTTGTAGTTAAAGTACCTGTATCATAGTTTATGATATAGCCTTGTTGAGAAGAGTATAAACCATCTACATTTATTGTAGCTGTTCCTGCATTTTTCAAATCACCTGTTGTTGTAAAATTAGGAGTACCTAAAACAAGTGAGGTATCAACCTCTTTTGAATAGTTTAACTTATCAAAAGAAGGAGTATATACCTCGCCATTATAATCTCTTGTAGCACCTGCATTTACAGTCACTTCTGTCATAAAAGCTCTTAAAAGTGGTCTTGTATGACCTTCATAGATTATCCAATCATTTGTAAAATCAAAGCCTGCATAAGTTGCTTCATCGAAAGCATTTTTCGTATTTGTTGAGCTATAGATTCCTGTAGCCCCAGCTGAACTTCCATATCCCACTCCGCTTGTTTGTCCTGTGGTATCTATATCCCAGTATGAGTTTGTGATGGTTGAAGTATCATTGTATCCAACTAATCCCCCAACTTTATCATTTCCACTTACAGCTCCTGTAGCATAAGAGTTTGTGATGGTAGAAGAATCATCCCCTCCAACCAATCCCCCAACAAAAGAATTTCCACTTATATATGCTGTAGCATAAGAGTTTGTGATGATTGAGGCATAATTTATTCCAACTAATCCTCCAACTCTAGTATCTGCACTTACCTTTCCTGTAACATATGAGTTTGTGATGGTAGAAGATTCATTCCATCCAACTAATCCTCCAACATAATCCCTTCCTGTAATATCTACATTAATAAGTCCTACATTTGATATTGTTCCTTTATTAGCTCCATAAGCTCCCGTATAACCAAATAATCCTACATAATCTTCACTACCTCTATTGATAAACAAGCCATCTATAACATAACCTTTACCGTCAAAGATTCCTGTAAATCTTGTATCTATATTACCTGTAGAGTTATCTCCTATTTGTTTAAATCCAGCTCCACTATTCCAAGTAGTAGTATCACTTGCATCTATGTTTGAACCTAATTCATATCTACCATTTAAAGCTTGAGTTATCCATTGGAGTTGATTGATATTATTTATGATTACTTTTCCCGTAGTTGGGTCAAACTTTATTGCTGCATTTCTATTAACTGCATTAAAGTAAACTCCACCATTAGTGTTGTTAGTATTTTCAATAATAGCATTTACATATATCTCATTACCTGCAGTTAAAGTAAGCTTTGTAGCTTCACCCCAAGTGATATCTTCATTTACAGTAATATCATTATCGGCTTTTAGTTCTATATCTGTTGTAGCTAAGTTAGACTCTATAGCAGTTGCACTTACACTAGCTCCTGTTATATCACTTCCACCTGTTGATTCTATAACAATATCTGTAGGATCTAGTAGCCATTTAGAAGCTTCTACTAAAGTTGTAGAAGCTACACTTAGCTCTTTTCCTGAAGTCTCTACAAACCCACCTTTAGCTTTTATAGTTCCAGCTATATTTGCAGTTCCTCCATGGGCATATAGTTCCACATGTCCGTTTATTCCATCTAGTGAGTTTGCTTCTATGATCCCTGTATTATTTACTACACCTCTTAGTAGTTCATCTACTGCATGAGTAGTAAGATATACTTCTCCACCATCTGCAAGAATAGTTCCTGAATTTTCTACTAAGGCATCTAAAGTTCCTTTATCTATAGATAAGTCTATTAAAGAGTTACCATTTAGATTTATTGTATATTCATCAGCTGATGTGAGTTGTACTCTTCCTTTTACTGCTTCTATAGTTCCACTATTTTTAGCTTCATTAGAAGCAAAGATTACATAACCATTATTTTTAACTTTTATAGTACCTTGGTTGATAACAGATTCTATAGAACCTCCTGTAAAACTATAGTTACCTTTTTGAAAGTTAGTATCTGAGATATCTTTAGTTGTAGCTAAAAGTCCACTTGTATTGATACTTGCATTTTTACCAAAGAGTACACCATTTGAGTTTAATATCCAAACTTGACCATTGGCATTAAGTGCACCATCTATAATACTTCTTTCATTTCCTATTACTCTATTGAGAGTTATACTATTTACATTTGGTTGATTGAAGTTTACTGTTTCATGGGAAGCTATATTAAACTTATTCCAATTTATACTAGCTTTGGAGGTGGATTGATTTATATTTGTTGTATTTCCATTTTGAGAAATAGTAGCAGTTCCACTTGTTACAACTCCACCACTAGGAGCTGCAAAGCTTAGAGTTACACCTCCTAATAAAGCGCTTACTACTAAGCTTATCTTTCCACCTTTTAGGATTCTAAAACGGGAACTATAATTTACATTTGCTTTCATAATATTGTCCTTGTATAAAGAAAAGAGAAATCTCTTCTTTTTTTATATACAAGTATTATATTTAGCTATCGTTATATTCACCGTTACTTTTTTATATAAAATTAACTTTTTTTCTTTTTATCATTATCATAAAAATCTATATTCCGAAATTCGTTATTGTAAGTCTATATACGGGACTATATTCTTTTCCATCAAAAACTTTATATTCTAAATATGCATCAGTGGTAAGCCCAGGAGGTGAACCTGCAGAGATTGAAAGGGTAGCGATGGTACCTGATATTGTAGATGTCTGTATTGAGGAACCCCAAGGGCTTCTTATCACTCCACTACCAACATAAATCACAGTTAAAGTATCTCCATCCACATCTTGAATATGTGAAGCTAAGTCTACAGATTTTGTAAATCCATTGCCTGGTATATTAACTGTAAAACTTTCTCCTGTAGGTTTTGTATTTGGAACGGATGTTTTTTCGGTATTTGTATTATTATCACGATTTAAACTCTTTTGAATTCGTTGGTTAAATTCACTTGATGCTAATTCTTGTGCTTTAAGAGTTCCTGTTCCTATTTGATTTTCAAAGAAATCTCTGTTACTCAAGGGCTCATTTTCTATGTCTTCATCATACACCAAACCATACGAGACTGAGTTTGAAGTATTAGCAGTTGCTTTAAATATAGGAGACCATTTTTGTGAGGCAAAGGCATATTTAACTCCCAGTATTACTCTATAATTATTCTCATCTACAACTTGTGCATCATCATATTGCACAGAAGTTCTGATATCTTCGATAGGATAATAAGCTGCTTCTACAATCATTCCAGAATAATTTTTATGATATAGATGTGAGTTTTGATAAGTACCCACAGCTTCAAGCGTTCCCCAATCTTTTTCATAATCCATCTCATATTGAGCCAAAGTTTCTACATACACAGTATTGGTATACCCATTTGCATCATATGCATTGCTTAGTTTATTTCCAAGATATCCTATTTCAATATTATAGTTTGAATCATCTCCATAACCAAGAGAAGTTCCTAGTGTATATTGTTTGATATCAATCAACTCAGAATTAAAAGGTATTTCTTTATTTAAATATCCCACTCCACCTTTTAAATAGAAGTTTTTTGGCAAGGCATATTTATAAACTCCATAAAGTTTATTATAATCATTTCCATACTCAATACCTGTTTTGATATTGTCATCTTTATACTCTATTCCCATTCCTGAGTAGGTTTTATCATCTAATCTTTCACCTGCTCCAAATATTCTTAACTCAGATGAGTTATCTTTAGTCTCTTTATTACTTTGACTAATAGTATTGAGTTCATTATTATTAGAATCTGCAAATATAAATGTTGTACTACATAAAAGTACACTAACTATTAAACTTATCCTCATATCTTTTTGTAAGATTTTTAAACGGGAACTATAATTTACATTTGCTTTCATAATATTGTCCTTGTATAAAGAAAAGAGAAATCTCTTCTTTTTTTATATACAAGTATTATATTTAGCTATCGTTATATTCACCGTTACTTTTTTGTATTTTATTTTTAAACCATAAAGAAATATGTGTTCCCTTATCAACTACTACTTGAAGGTTTCCTTCTAGTTGGTCAGTTGCAAGTGATTCTACCATCATCTCTCCAAAGTTTGCTTTTGTGTTAGCACCTTTTCCAATACCATTATCAGAAACTTCTAGTAAGGTTCCATTATCTACATTATTTAGTGAAATTTTTATGATTCCCCCACTTGAATCAAAAGCATGCTTTACAGCATTTGTAACTAACTCATTTACTATAAGACCACAATATATAGCCTCTTCTGTGTCTAAAAAAGAGTTTATATCAAGTTCAAATGTGATATTTTCTAGCTCGAAACTATCTTTTATATTTTGTAAAACTTTTTCAAAATACTCTTTTGCATCAATATTTACAAGATTTTTTTGATTGTAAAGCATCTGGTGTACGATACTCATAGCATGGATTTTTCTCTCTACATCGTAGAGTTTTTCTTGAATGAATTCATCATTGTTATCATTGAGTTTAAGTGCGTAGAGAGAAGTGATAAATTGCATGTTGTTTTTTACTCGATGATGTAGTTCTTTTAGCAGGAGTTCATTTTGTTTTAATTCGTTGTTTAACTCTTGAGTTCTTATGTTTACAATTTTTTCTAAACGGTTAGATTCATTTTGTTGTTGTATTAAAAGTGACTTGGTTAAATCGTTTTTTTTCATCTCTAATCTTTTGATACGATACGCTAATGATATAGCAAATAAAATAACCTCTGCCATAATAAGAGTTTCAAAGGTATAAGTAAATACATACTTTTCAGGAATTAGTCCCAAAAATTTGAAAAATAGTGATAACCAAGCTAAAAGAGCAAAACTCCAGCCCAATAAGAAAAATTTTGCTTGAGGATTTTTCTTATAAAGAGCATAAAATCCAATCCCAAGAAAATAGTATGGGGTAACAAACTGAAAAAGAATTACCTGTGGAACAGTAAAGATATCAAAGATTTGTAAAACATAATAAACAGGTATTATACAAATGATGGTTTTTAAAGATAAGTCAATTTTAGGATAAAGTTTTGTATTCAAAAAATATCGAATAAAAAGAGTCATAGTAAAGGAAACGAAAACATTTGCATAAAAAAGATTAAAATATAAACTTTTTTTGACAAATTCAATATCATCCATAGGAAAAAAATAAAGTCTTATATATATAGAAAATTCGCTTTGTAAAAGTGTAGCAATAAGATATAAAAAGTAATACAAATAGATTTTGTCTTTTGTAAATATGAATAAAAAGATATTATATAAAACAAGAGATAATATCCCACCAAAAAAGAGTGCCCAAATTACTTGTTTAGCTGTATCTTCTTTACTGAACTCTTTTGTTTCATGAAGTATTGGATTGAACCACAAAGAGAGTTTTTCATTTTTCACATGAAGATAGTAATTTTGTGTACTATTTGGCTCAATAGTTGTAGAAACATTAAGCTTAACTCTTCCATCAAATTTTCCAAGGCGATAAAATCCAGTGGTTTTTTTAGATACTATTTTTTGGTTTTTTATTTCATAAAGCTCAATTTCTTCTAAAAAGATATTTCCGAAACTAATTTTCTTTTCTATTGTTTTTGATGTAGGATTTTGAAGTTGAAATTTTATCCATACACCTTCAGGAGCTAAAATACAATAATCAACAACTTTTTTATTTGTTGTAATAAATTTATCATTTTTATTTAAAATAGTATTTATGGTTTCGTAATTGCCTATATCATGGTATATTTTGGAGTTGGGGAGAAGGTCTATATTATTTGGTGTATTGACCAAAATAGTTGCTTGTAAATTTATATATAAAAAAACTAATAAAATGATTGGATAACGCATAAGACTCTTTTTTTCAAAAGTTTAACATAAAAAAAGTAATGTTTTTACAATATAACGATAAATATAACGCAGAAGTGATAAAATACTTACATGAAAAAAATTAACATATTAATCATAGAAGATACAACTTTAACTGCACAAAAGATGAAAAGAACATTAGAATGGGCAGGATACCATGTAGTTGCTATTGCAAGTAGAAGTGAAAATGCTTTAGAGGCAATGTTTAAAGAGCATGTTGATATTATCATCGCAGATATCAATATCAAAGGTGAACTAAATGGTATCGAAACAACAAAGCTTATTCAAAAAAACTTCAATGTTCCAGTTATATTTTTAACATCATACCACGATGATACAACACTAACTGAAGCTTCTAGCGTCAACTTTACAGGATATATTGTAAAACCATATTTAGATGCCCATCTTCTTAGAGAAGTAAAACTAGCCTCTCTTCGTTTTGGACTGAATAATAAAATTGAAGCAATTAAACTTGATAATGAATATGTTTATGATGTACAAAATAAAGTTTTATTGAAAAATAATAAAGAGATAACTCTAACAAAAAAAGAAGAACAATTTTTATATATGCTAATACAAAATAAAAACAGTGTAATATCCAATGAATATGTTGATTTAACATTATGGCATGACAATGCAACTTATGATGAGAATAGAAGACAATTACTTTTTAGACTAAGAAAAAAAGTACCAGAGTTAGATATTCAAACTATTAAAGGTGTAGGTTATATTTTAAAAACAAATACCCCTGATATATAGTATAAATTTTAACTATGAATGAGTATATAACCTATAGTGATTATTCCACTCTTCGACAATAAACTCATTATCTTCTACCACATCAATATAGTCATTTTCAACTAAATCAAACTTTTGTGCTTTTGCTCTAATTCTTGTTTGATAAGAAAAGTTAAGAATAGTATTATACTCAAAAGTATTTTTCAATTCTTCTTGAAAAGAATCAATTTCAATTTTTAACCCATGCAAGTGTTTTATGTGTTCTCCAATCTCAATATCCCAGTCCAACCTATGACTTAAGGCATTAACAATATTCTCTTTTGAATATTCTATACCAATTGCATCTTTAAATTTTCTATTAATATCTTTAATAAGAGAAGATATATTTACTTCTTTTAAATCTCTTAAAATAAAATATAAATCAAAAAGGTCTTTAATAGTATCAGGACGGTCACATAAAGCTTTTAATTTGTACAACAAAAGATTATATAAATTTTCAGTTCTAAATAATTCTTCATTTTTAAAAGTAACATCTTTTACTCTAGAACAAGTAAAATTTAGTATTTCTATTTTAACTATTTCATCATTATCTTCAAAGTCATAAAACATTCTCCAAGATAATTCATCTTTAATCCATTTTATATCAATAAGTTTTGCATCTGGAAGTTTTGACATTAATTCTACAATTTCATTCTTTATTTCATCAAGTTCAACTTTATCACATAACTTTTCCATAAAGAAATCAAGGTCTTCTGAATGTCTGTAAGAAGCAGGTAATACAAACCTTTGAAGCCCTGTACCACCTGCAAGAAAGATTTTATTATTTAAAGGTTTTAATTGTTCAAGTATTTTATCTTGATTTTTAAATACTGAACTCCAATCATTTCTATGCATTGATTAATTTACCTATTATCTCTCTTTGCACAAGAGAAGGAAGATTCTCCTCTAATCGTTTCAAAATCTTTTGATTATTTTCTTTTATCCCTTTAACAATATCGCTAATAGTATAATTTGTACCCCAAAATACTGATTTTAATCTTTTCTCTTCATTTTTAGTTAAGAGATATTCTACATTATTAGGTTTTTCAAAATTCTTCCTCAAATCTTGAACAATATCTAAATCAAGTTTTCTTCGATAATTCATGTCTTTTAATATAACCATAGCATAAGGAGGAACATAATTTCTTTTTTTCCATCCAACAACAGTATCATAAGGAATTTTTGAATATTCAGAAAAATCTTTTTTTGAAATATGATTATTTATCAATATTTTTTCAAATATTATATTATTAACTTCCATGACTAACCTTTCTTTATTAAAATTCTATCATTTTTTAGAATATATGTCAAAATGACAACTATTTAAATTTTAGATACAATTCTTTTTTTATCATTATTACAGTATTTTCTCCTGACCAATTCTATATAATATGTGTTAAATATATACCTCTTGATATATTTTAATACACATACCACAACTTAACCTATTTAAAGGATTCTTTAAAAATATTTTTCATATACTTTGGTACATTTATATATAAAAAAGTGTACTTTAAAGTGTACTTATTAAAAGGTGTACCTTTGGAAAAATATATTAGAGTAAAATTAGCTAACTCAAATTGTACTGGTATTTCACTTGCAGTTGACACAAATGATAATGTTAAAGAGATAACATCAGTTATTGAAGCAAATAAATATATTAACGGTAATTATAAACTTCAACTAAGACTTAAAATAAATGGTAAAGCAAGTAAAAAAGTATTTTATTTCAATACAAAAGATATAGGATTTAAGAAATCAATTGATTTTGTATCTGCATCAAGAGAATCATTAAAGAAAAAACTTGCAACAAAAGGTACACTTAGAGAAAAATATACTGAAAATACAACAGAAACAAATACATTTTTAGAACAAGCAAAATTATATATAAAACAAAAGAGCATATCTCTACGAGAATCATCAATCCAAAATTATTCGACTAACCTATTAACTCATGCTAAAGAACTTCATAATAAGCCTTATAATTCAATTACAGTTCATGATGTACAAAAGCAAGTCAATAAATTAATTGGTAAAAGACAACCTGCAACAGTAAAACTTTTAGCATTAAATTTAAAAACATTTTTAAAACCATTAAATTTGGACTGGTCTTTATTGGAAATACCAGAAGTAGATAATAAAATTGATTATACCCTTACATTAGATGATACAAGAACAATAATAAAAGCAATGAGAAATTATAGTTTAGTAAATGCAGATGGAAACAAATATTATCAATTTCCTGAAATAAAAAACATTTTCTTATTTTTACTTACTGGTCGTAGAATTTCAGAAGTATTAAATTTAAAATATTCAGATTTAAATCTATCTGCAAATACATTTAAAATTCCTGCGGGAAGAGCAAAAGGTAAAAAAGAGTTAGTATTTGAATTAGATGATACATTATTAAATGCAATCAAAGAACAAGCAACACTAAATCATATTGAATTAAATGATACTCTTGATATTAAAATTTTCAACTATACAAAAGAAACTCCAAGATGGCACTTTCAAAGACTATTAAATACACTTGGAAAACCAAGACTTAGATTACATGATATAAGACATATGTTAGCCACTACCCTACTTCAAAATGAAGTAGCAGTTGCAGATGTAAGTAGAATGTTGGGTCATAGTTCAATTATCGTTACAGAACAAAGGTATGTTACTAAATCTAAAGAGCAGGCTTCACGGGCAATTAAAGCTTTGGATAAACTTATTAATTAATATGATAAGTCTAATAAATTACTCTTTAAATAAACACAACTAATAAAATATTTATTCTAATATTTATGTTCTAAAATAATCTTTTATTATCCTTTTAAGTTCAAATAATATTTATATAAGAAAGCAAAAGCACAAACTTTTTTGTCCATACTATAATGATGTATAGAAATGGCTCCATTAAAAATCAACAACTCTTCAATATCTTCCTTACTTTTACTATCTAATGTTAAGTTTTCCAAAAAATATTCCAAAAATTTATCATACTGTTTACCTTTAAGTCTTCTAAATCTAAGTTCTGATGGAAAACGAGATGAATCTTTAATATGTTCAATTATTTTTTTAAAATCTTCATTACCCTTTTCATTAGCTAAATCTTCAAAATAATTCTGGATACAATTTTTCCTACTATCTCTATGATTATAAAAATAAGGATGTAAAATAGGCTTAGGATAAGTTGTTCCTTCTTTTTTATACATTCCAATTGCATATTTAATTAAATCTAAAAAAGGTCTAAGGCTAATTGTCTTATCTGAATTTGCCAAACTTTCATAAAACCAGTCATATGATTTGGAATATTTAACATGATTATTCTTCGGGTTTGGATTTGGATATTTTCCAAAAAAAGTATTAACCAAGGGTTCAATATTGTATTTATCAGTATCAATTTGATTATAATTATTTTTATATTGTATTTTTTTTCGTATTGTTTCAATTCTATCTTCTGAAATAGTATAATCCATTTTCATAACAGAAAAAAAATCTTCTTTTACAAATGCAAAAACAATTTTAAAGAAAAATGCAAAAATTTCTTCTTTTGACCATTCAAGATTAATAATTTTACTATCTAAAGATTTTTTATTGGTTAAATTTGTTAACTTTGTATATAAATCTCTTCTTAAAAAAAGTTTTGGCTGTATTTTTAAAAAAGGTAAACTTCTACAATAATCTATCAATGGAGCAACTATCTCAGACCATAATACAGGCTTAACAATATAATCTAGTTGGTCAAAAGTAATTAATAAATTTAAGTCATATTTTTTTAAGTGTAAATCAATATTTTTTAACTCTTTTTCAATTAAAATGAATTTATTATCATTCTTTATAAATTCTTCAAAAAACAACTTATTTTCAGTTGAATTTTCTAAATTTTGAGGAAGTATATTAGATAGAGAATCTGATATTTTATAATTATTTATACTATTCTTATCTAATAAAATTGAATTTAATATATATATCATCCAAAATCTATTATAAAAATATTCTTTATCTTGAATATCATTTTGGTCAAAATTAGTTATTTCAAAATATTTATTTTTATTTTGACTTTTAATAGAAATAACATCAATTACAGAAAATTTTATTTGACTTTTATTTGCTTTATTTTTCAAATTTGATAAAAAATCCCCATAACGTAAAGCAGAGTAAAATGCTGTTTTACCAGTCCCTTTACCCCCTATTAATAATAATTTATCAAAATTAAATATATCTTCCATACATTTTCTAAAATAAAATTTTTCTGTTAAAAAAGTATCATTATATTTAATATTTTCAGCATAACTTTCTGGATAATTTTTATATATGGTTTCTAAAATATTATTTCTCAAATGCATTTGTCTTTTATAATCATCATCTTCATCATTTCCAAAGTCTGATTGATTATTATCTAAACATTCTTTTTCATCTTTATCATTTTCAAAGTCTGATTGATTATTATCTAAACATTCTTTTTCATCTTTATCATTTCCAATATCTGATTCATCACTAAGATTATCAATCAATTCAACTAATTTAAGAAAAAATCTTTTGTAATCATTAGGCGTATTATTCTTTATAAAATCAAAATAATCTTCTTTTTCATCTTCAATAGTTCCTAAATTTCCTAAAATGTTTGATTTTCTTAAATCATATATGTCTGGTGCATAATTAACATCAGTTATAGATACAAGATAATCATTAATTTTTTCAGAAAAGCCTTTTAATCTTTTTATATAGCCATTATCTTTATGAACTAAAGAATTTATTAGTATTGAATTAATTTGATTTTCAGAATTATTATATATTTCTTTTAGAAATAATTTTACACCCGGCTCAGTTTGAATATTATCCTCAAATATTCCAATAATTACGTTACATATTTTATTTATTAAAAGTCCAAATATATCATTAAATCCTGTTCTAGAATCAATTAATATAACATCTGGAGACAATTCATTTTGAATATCATTAATTAAAGACACTATTTGATTAACAATAATATCTGTACTATTAAAATCAATTCTTGCTAATGCTTCAATATAACTATCTAAATTATCATCACCATATAAATTTCCTGCAGGCATAACATAAATTGAACCATCTCCTGAATATTCATTAGATACTTCTATCATATAGTTTTGCAATAAATTTAATTTCTCAGTTGAGGATTCTTTATCCAATATATATTCTAAAACACCATTTTTATAATCAAGTTCTTTCAATGAAAAATCAAAATAATTAGTTAACCCCGGTGCTTCAAAATCAAAATCTAAGATTACAACCTTTTTCTTGTAATGATATGCATAGTAATTTGCAAATGTAATTAAAGAAGTTGTTCTTCCGACTCCACCTTTATAACTATAAAATGATATGATTGGGATATTATTATTTTTACTTTTTAAATTCTTATTATCAATTAAATTTACTAGTCTTCTTCTATGTTCTTTATCTATAGTTACTTCAAATAACTTTTGATAATATTCATCATCATTATAAGTTTCAATACTAATCCATTCATCAATAGAAATATCAATTGGAGCAAATGTTTCTATTTCTTTTTTTATTTTTTCGTCTATATTTCCGACTAAATCTACTGAAATTGAGGTATTAAGATTCAGATATATTCTAAATTTATATATTTTTTTTTCATTTATTAGAGTATTTAAAAAATGTTCTAAATTATTTATTTCTTTTAAAGCAAGTAACACATATTCCCTTTATTTGTATTGTTGAAGTATTTCATAATTTTGCTTTGCAAATTTAAAAAATGATATTATATCATCTTTTTCATAATCTACTTTTTCTAAATATCTAATTTCTGAATTCCATGCATTAAATAAAGTTTTATGGGCATCATAATTATATATACTACTAATATTATTAGCTTCAATAGTTCTCTTTAATTTAACCAAACTATGTATTTGTATATTATCTAAATAACATAAGCCACATTGATTAAGTTTCTTAATATCTTTTTGTCTATCATATCCAACTGCAGAATAAATACTAAATTTTAATATTGTTTCAAATATATATCCACTTAAATAATATATATTTGTTAATATGTACTTTTCTTTTACTTTACAATTAACATCAAGTTTCTCAATCAAATGCTCACATGTAACTAAATGTTTTTTTGAAGCTCTTTTAAATTCAATATAAACCATAGTATTTTTTAGCTCCTAACATTAATTAAATAATTGTATAATAATAATTTTTAAAATACATAATAATTCAATAAAATTTAACTTTATGTGTAAATTAAGTCTATCAAATGTTCACAAACTAAAACTTAACTATCTTTCTTATTATCTTATTATCTTATTGTAAGCAAAAATTTGCCCTTTTAATAGGCTCTTATAAATGATTTTAGTCTATGATTGTCCATAAATAGTCTATGATTGTCCACATTTGGTCTATGATTGTCTATAAAAGGTCTATGATTGTCCACAAGATTTTATTATTTTAACTTTTATTTCAATTTAAGTTTTTTAAACTTAACTTAAAATATGTAGTTTAGTCAATAATTTTTACACATGTAGCATAGTAAATTCAATTTTTATTGGGATAACTACATATTTTAAGCTAGTATTAATTTTATGATATATTTTTAAAATTTGTACTATTTTTTAGACCTAAATCCATCCAATAACATTTTCATTCTGTCCAAATCTACTACATCAGTATAACAATCAGTACAAATAAACCTCAATGAGTTTTTAAGCACAGCATATTCACAACGACATTTTAAGCATGAAAATTTAATATATTTGCTATTTTGGTGCATGTTTATCCTTGCTCTAGTTATTTGTTTGTTTCATTTATAAACTTAACAATCTCATCAACTACTCTTTTAACAGAATATGCTTTATAGTCTGGAAACTCATATTTATCGCAACTATCATTATCTGTTTTTATTTTAATCAACTCTTTTTTATTTCGATATAAAACATCAACATCAAAATAATGAGTATCTACATAACAATTTTTATATTGATACATTCCATCTTTGATATAGATTTTCTTTTTATACTTTGAACTCTCTACATCATTTTTAATTACCTCTAAGCTCAAAATAGTAGTTGAAGTACTAGATACATTGAATCTTGATGAAAGTTCTTTCTTAATACTTAAAACATCGTTTGCAACGATTATTTTAATTGAATCATTTATTTTGGGTTGAATATTTACTGGTTGCATTACACAACTATTAAAAAATAATACAAGTATTATAATAGAGATAATTAATTTCATTTGATTAATTAGCTACTTTTTCAGCCCGATAATCTTCTAGCATTTGATTAATTGCTTTTTGGAATCTACGTGCATATTTTGAACCTATAAAATCAACAGTACCATAATTACCATTAGTTAACCAAAAAGTTACTCTTATTTTTGTATAAAAGAAATGATACAAAGCAGATATAACCAGAATTGGAGCTATTACATATGCTAATTCAGTTGGAACAACAGTGTTTCTTAAAGAGGGAACTATTGTAAAAACAAAGAATGCTCCAAATAAATGAATAAAAGCTTTTATCTTATTGCTAGGAATAAGAACATTATACTCAGTTGATTTTATTGTTTCTGGTGGAAATGTTTTATTAATCTCTGTATTTATATACCCAGCACCTGTAACCATAAAATCGTTTGACTTGTAATAAATTTTATCTTTCATGATACTTCCCTTTCAAATTATATTTTGAATTATTGTTTATTTTCTTCACTAGCTAATTTATTAGCTCTTTCAATTTTTTCTTTTTCTATTTGTTTTCTCTCTTGAGCTTTTAAAGTTTGCTCTATTTCTAGAGATTTTATAAGTTTCTTTTTATTCTTTTCATAATCTTTTTTCATTTTTTGTATTGCTTTTTGGAATTTACGTGCATATTTTGAACTTATAAAATCAACAGTAGCCCTTTTACCATTAACTAGCCAAAGTGTTACTCTAATTTTTGTATAAGAAAAATGATATAAAGCAGATATAACTAAAATTGGAGCTACTACATATGCCAATTCAGTAGGTACAGCAGAATTCCTTAGCGAAGGAACTATTGTAAATACAAAAAAAGCTCCAAGGAAATGAATAAATGCTTTTATCTTATTTGTAGGAATAAGAACATCATACTCAGTTGATTTTATTTCACTAGGTTGATATACTTTTCCTGATTTACTACTTTTATAACCTTCGTTAGTAACACTCAAATGATTTTCTTTGTAATAAATCCTTTCCCCTGTATTTTTATAATGAATTCTATTATAAATTACTCCAATGATTTTACTAATTATCATAATGATAATATAAAATACAAATGTAAAAAAAATAAAAGGTATATAAAAATCAGAAGTTTGAACTATTTTTAAAAGTTTATCTGAACTCATATTTGTATAGACAGTAGCTTTATCTGACCAAAATGGTGCTACACCATAAAATAACAAAGTAGTTGATATTGCCAAAAAGAGTAATTTAACATTTAACATTTATTTTTCCTAATAAAATAATCACAGATAAATCATATAAGTGATTTATCTGTTTATATAAAGTAACTATTTAAAGATAATAATAATATTATTATCTTCATATAATCTAACTTATTTTAAATCTAAATTTTTTAGAATTTAAAAAATATCTCGTAGACTACAAGAAAATCATAGATTAATTGTGAAGTAATCACTTAGGTCTTTGAATATTATTTATTCTCATCTCTTGTATTTTATTTTCCAAATCTTGTATTTTAATTGTCTGGATTTTATTTTGATATTCAACTTTTTTCAATTTTTTCTTTTCTCTTCTTATCTCACTTTCTACGTTATTTAATTCTAAATTCAAATTTCTTATCTCCTCTTGTAATTCTTTTTTATTATCATGTAAAAAACTAATCACATCATCTTTAGTTACCGCGGTATCATCATCAAAGATATATTCTGTTGAGTATTTATATTCCTCAACTTGCTCTTTTAAACTCTCTATTGTCAAATCTTTAGTTTTTATCTGTTCTTTTAACTGCCTATTTAAAGCTTCAATCTTTTCATAATCTTCTCTTTTTGCATTTGCTTTTAATAACTCAGCTCTAAGTTGTTTTATTTCATCAAGATGCTGTCTTTTTAAATCATTATCGTATTTATACTCTTGTTTCAATTGATGAGGATTTCTTCTTTCGTTTTTAGATTCACTTTTAAGTCTTCCTCTTTGCATATTTAAAGTTTCCGCTGTAATATCTTGAATTTTAGACATATCCTTTTTTGATAGTCTAAGCATCTTTCCAGTTTTATAGTCTAACCGATTATAAACTGCATGAGCATGATTATTAAAATACATTTGCATTTTAGGAGCTTTTTGCGTATATTCTTTATCAAAATACCATTCTTTAGTTTCTTTACAGTAATGAATATCTACATTTGGTGCATATGCAATTACCCTATGAGTGACATTTTGACCAGTAGGTTTATGAATCCACTCTTTTTTAGTTGAATTAAACCATAAGTCATCAGCTTTTAAAGTCACATCGACAAATACTCCCTCATCTTTATGTATTGCTATCTCAGATAGCTCAAAGCCACCTTTAAAAGCTTGATTTAAATTCTTAAAAAGCCTTTCAATATCCTCAAGTTTTGTATCAGGCATAATATTAATAACTGCTTCTTGCCAAAAAGTTTCTTTTGAACTTTTTTGCATAGCACGACCAGTTTTTTCTTTTACAAGCTTCTCAGCTTTTTCAAGGTGTACATTTCTATCCGAAATATATGACTTAAACTCATTATTTTGACATTCATGGTCTAATAAATAATGAGGTGGTCTTTCTCTATTGTTATGCTTAGTAGAATAAGGCTTAACTGTTTGTGTGTTGAATGATGCTTTGCTCATTGTAATTTCCTTTTTTTATCCCTTGCGGTAAAAAACAAATGCATTAGGGTCTCCTTAGTGTTAATTTGCAAATTAACACTATAAATAGATGTTATTTGCAAATTAACCCACGAGGAGTAAATTTGATATATTCCCACCATAAAAGTGGCTAAAATAACGATATAATAGTTATCTAAACAAAAAGTAAGAAAAATATTTCTTACTTTTTTTTGGTTTTGATATCGATATAGTCGCATCTGAAAATCATTTAGACTGGAAGATTATATTTTCCCCCTCTAGATTCTAAAGAAGATGTAATATCTTGACCAAAATTTGCTTCATCAGAATAGCCGAATTGTTTAAGAAATATCATCGAGCCAGTCAGAATCACAAAGAAAACAATAAAAGGAATAAATAATTTAACTGCAATTTCATAAAAACTTTGCTGTATTAAAGCAGTAAAGGTATTTATCATTCCTAATTCATTCAAGCCAAATAAAGCTGAAAAGTTTTTAGTTATTACAAATACAGATATAGCTTCGTAAAGAGAATTTAGAAGAATTGCAACAATTATGGAAAAGACAATTAATGTTGGTCTTGATGCAATAATTAATCCTCTAGCTAAGAACTTACTAACTGCTTGTCCTTGTGATTTCAACATTGCATAAGCCAACATAAATGGTATTACTAAATAATAAATAACTACTTCGGCTACCCAAAACAACACTACCATTAACCCCGCTGATAAAATTGCAAAAGGCACAAGTAATTGTAAGAAATAGTCATAAACCCACATAGAAACAAAAAGAACAATTGCATCGCCACCTATTTTCAAAAGCCCTTCAAAAACTGCAAAAGAGGGGCTTCTCTTTGCTATTCCAATAATAAAGTTTGCTACCATTCCTATTGAACTACCATTATCCGATTTCTCAGAAAAATAAACATCATTTCCAACTTCCCCATTGTTTTGTTTATCGGATTTCCTGAAAACTTTTGCTTTTCTTTTAAAATATTTCTTAGATACATCTGCTCCAAAACCAGACATGTTTTGAATACCCTGATAAATTTGAGGAAACACTGGCATCATAAAATAGGATAAGGTTTTAGGGAAAAAAGCCATAAAATCTGTTTCAAGTACATCAGACATATTTGTGTCTTGAGTATAAAATGCTTTTTGAGTCTCTCTTTCGATATAAGCTCTTTTATCTTCTATGTTATCAGTAAAATATTTATACTCATCTAGATTAGACAATGTAGTATTCATTGAAGCAGTAGTAAGAGCAGACAAGAATCCCATCTCTACCGTATTCTTATAAGCAACTTCTGCTATATTTAGGATACGTCTTTCCATTCCATCATCAATTGCTATTTTGCCACTTTCATATTCTTTTATTAAATCTTTTGTTCTCAAAGCAAGTAATGATTTTTGTCTATCAAGCTCATAACAATAGTCAACTGCATATAAATTATTTTTTATTATGTCATTTGGATTTACAAGATGTGTATAAAAAGATATACTCCCGTATGCTTCTGATGGGGGATATATTAAATCTAAATCATAAACATTGGAAACAACATTACGTAAAGTATCAACATTATAAATACTAGAACATGTTGCTAATCGTGAATTATAAACTTCTCTTAATTTGGCATAATAATCTAACTTTTGTTTTCTTTCATCTTGTGTAAGGTTTGGACTTACTGAGGCATTTCTAGCCATTTGATTGATATATACTTTATTAAATGTGGCATTAAAGGAATTTGCAATCTGAACACCATCCATTATTATAGATGATGAGGCATTTTGATAGAAACTTTGTTCAAGTTTCTTATCTTTACCAAAAATATCTTTTTGATTAGTAGTTGCAGATTCATGTGTCATAAACATTCCCAAACAAACAAGGATGGAAACAACTCCACCACCAACCCAGTTGCCACTTCCACCAGTACTACCAGTTGACAACTTATGAGTATATGATTCTCCCGCAAGAATAATTACAGAAAATGGTGCTAGAAGCATAACTATTAAGAAATTTGTTTCTTGATAAAGTGAATTACTTTCTGTCAAGAAGTCAATCCAAAGAACACCTATAGTTGATATTAATTGCGAAGTTGATGAAGTAAGTTCCCTAGGTAGTTTATCTGGTTCGTATGGTTTATCTGGTGTCCTATCAATACCAAATACCTTATTTATTTTGTTACCTATTGCATTCCATAAATCTTTTGCATCACTTGCAATTCCATCGTACCAATTTCTCTCGTAACCAACTTGTTCATTTGGATAAATAGTGTATTCAGGATTTAGAACAATCTGGTTAGACTCTATAGTTTCTTTTACATTTATTATCTTTGTATCTACTGTTAATACAGCTACCAAATATTCAGGGGCAGTTAAAAAGTGAACATCACCAGTACCTACAAAATTTTGGAAGTATTTAGTTTGTAACATTTTCAACTGTTCATCTAGTCTTAATGTATTAGGACTTTCAATGTTACGATTAGGAGAAAAGGTATATTCTTTTTTACAATAATCATTATAAACTACCCTAGTTTCCAACACTTTTAATGGATTTTTCACCGAATAAATATTACAAGTAATCAACCCTTTTTCTAGGATATTATTAGAAACTCTTGTAAAATAACCATCTTTTACTTCTTCACAAGTAGTTGAACAAGAAGTTGGTTTATAAGAGTATCCATCTTTTATGTATGGACTTTTATTCGTAGCTTGTGGTAACGCTGTAGTAGTATCTGCAAAAGAAATAACTGTAAAACTAACAATAAAAAGTAAAATTAATATTAAATTTCTCATTCAACTACCCTCATAAAAAATCCACCGATTCTAATTTTTTTTAAAATAGAGACCTTATCTCCAATTCCAATTTTACCTAGTAACCTTTTTCTATAAAAAACTTTACTTTTTGAGATGTCTGTTAAAGAATAATACTCATCAAAATGTCCATATAAATATACAAAATACATCTCCTTTACACTCCACACAAAAAAGAGTGCTACTAAAAGATTTCTATTTATATTCATAAGAAATGAAATCTTCATTGATAAATAAAATGCTCCAAAATACAAAACAAATAAAAGAAGAACAATAATAGTTTTATGTTCTCTCATTCTATACCCCAAATAAACTAATCCAATAGCTAGGAAGAATGCCAATATTTGTGAAATATTTATAACATCAGAGAAACCAACACTAGGATTAGAAATATCAAATAAATTACCAAAATTAATTGGCATTCTAAATGATAATAAAAACACTATAGCTAGAGGGAAAAATTTTAAAAACATAATCCAATATTTATTTGCTTTCACAAAATGTGATTGATTCTGTAAAAAGAGATTGATTTCATTAAAATAGTACACACCATCATAATCAATCAACTCTTCTTCTGGAACATACTGTTTAATGTTATTTGAGTCTATATAGTAATATCTACCACTATCTTCTTTATAACATCTTCTTTTTGTCTCTTGTTGTGAATATGATTTTATAGTTCTTTCATTCCAATCAAATTCTAGTTCTTTTTGGTAGTTTAATAAAAACATAAAAGGAGTTAAGTTGATTTCTGCTATTTGATTCTTAATCATATTGACACCTCTTGACCAGTTGTTTGAACATACTGTTCAATTATCTTTATAGGGCTTGTATCTACCCAACTCATGTCATCTTCTTTAGAACTCCATGGATATATTAATACTCCATGAATGTTCTGAGCCTTAATATTTTTACTTACATCATGCATTTCTAGTATTGCGTTAACTAGATCAGTTAATATTTTCTTATTTTTTTTCATTCAACTACTCCTAGAACATAATTTTGATTTTCAAACATCCAGTTCCAGACTTTATGTGCTTGTTCAGTTGTGAAGTCTTTTTCTATCAATGTGTTGAAGAGATAACCATTTGCTTTTACTTTTACACCAGTATTTTCTAATAATCCAAGTTCATTAGAATTAATGATTTTAAATTCTAAACTTCCTGCATATTTTTTAGTAATTATCTCCTTAAAATCTAGATAAGAGTCGATGAGACGTTTTTTCTTTTTTTCTTTTTTTATTTCTTTATTTATTAGTTCAGCATCCGTTGAACAGTTGTTCGAACACTCGTTCAACAATTGTTCTTCTTTTTCTATTCTTTCTTCTGTTTTTCTTCTTCTTGCTTTACCGCTTGCAATTCCTGCAAGACGACGTTGTTCGCGCAAATCAAAATATGGTTGAAGATATTGAATCTGTTTTGGAGAAAAGAAAAGTTTTCCATTTTCACTCTCTTCAATATCAAATAGCTTGTAATTAAAAATTAAAGTTGATAGTTTTGCTTCTGATGTCCCAAAGTCATCTGCCAGTATGTCTATATCTTCAACTGGTATTTTTAAGCTTTCTTCCTCTCGGAGACGTTCAAGGGTCATGAAGAAAAGGGCATAGCCCTCTATTCCAAAATCTTTTCTTACTCGTATTATTTTTCGGTCATTTCTTGACCCTACATAATGCGGAAAATAGTAGGATTCTTTTTTACTCATTATTTATCCTCGTATAATTTTATATAAATAAATAATCAAGATATGTACTACTATTGAAGATTATGTTCTTATTAAGTATAATGCTCTTGATTAGAACCTTTAGTCGGGATTTAATTAGCTCTCTCTTTATTTGCCTGAGAAACGATAAAGAGAGGGTTTATTTAATTATATTTTCTAATTCACATTTTTCTATCCTTATTGCACTTCCTATTCTCTTTACCTTTAGCTCTTTTTTTTCTATCATTTTTCGTATCATTATTTCTGATACATTTAGATATTGAGCAGATTGTTTTACAGACAATAGATTAAGAGTTGTTTCTTGTTCACTACTTTTCTCTATTGAAAGCAACTTATTGTTTTGCAGTATATGTAATATATCTGCTTGTATTTTGCTCATTTCATCTAATCTGTTTTCATCTACAGCTATTAGCATTTCTTTTCCTTTTTCACAATAATAATTTTTAGACAAAGAAATTTTAAGATATTTTCAAGAGAAAAGTCAAATGAATATTTTAAAGAAGTCCTATTTTATGGGGATACGATTTTTTCAACTTTTTTTAAACTTAAACAAACCTAAATTAAAACTTAAAAAAACCTAAATTAAAACTTAAAAAATAATTTTTTAGTTTTTGATTTCTATCTTAAATATTTAATATATTTTACATAGCATATACATATATAGAGATATACATTTTTGCCATTACATATATTTCACGGGGAAATATTTACATCTGTATTAAAAAAAAATTGAAAAATATTTGAAAAAATTTGAAAAATATTTGAAAAAAATATTTGTTTTAAAAAAAATTCTTAATAACTATACTGATTTTAGTAGTATTTTTTATAGTTTTTGAAGATATATACTTAATTTTTTATATTAATATAATTTTTTAAGTATTTTATAATAAAATACAATAATGTACTTAAAGTGTACTAATACAAGTATAGTTATTAAATAATACACCATAATATAGGACTATAAAAGTCTTTCCTGACCAATTCTATATAGTGCAAAATCATACTTTATAGGGTCGTTTTTATCAAACTGTTTTAATTTTGTAGTTAGTAAATATGAAGCATATAAATCGCAATTTTTTCTACTTATAAGTCCAAGTTTATTTGATACATTGAAAGTATGAGTATCTAGTGGCATTAGTAAGTCTTCACTTGATACACCTTGCCATAATCCCATATCTAAATTATCTTTTCGAACCATCCATCTTAAATACATAAACCATCTTTTGTATGCTGCATTTCCTACTTGTTTTATACTGTTTTGTTTATCTCTTTTAAAATTTGAACCAAGTAAAAATTTGTAGCCTTGGGAAGTATGGGGATTTATTTCATTTATTTTACTTATTATGTTATCTATTCCTTCACAGACATTATTATTTATTTTGTATTTCTCCACAAATAGTTCATTTAGTGTTGTTTGTTTTTTTAGTCTTGATAAGGCTATGAAAAACTCTTGGATATCTTTGCTATTTTGAAATCTATAATAGTGTTTTTCAAAACTTTTTCTAATACTCTGTTCATCTTTATTCAAAAGTGAAAAATCCAAACTATCTAAAAACTTTATTATTAATGATGCTTTTCCATAGGCAAATAGTGCACAAATAAGAGAGATGTATTCGTCATTGTGTCTTTTTGCTATAAATAGTGGGTCTGGTCGCTCTAGTATTAATTCACACTCATTATTTCTATTAGTAACTTCTATATCTAATAAGTTTTTTAGTTCTATATCTTTTTTGTTCATAGGCATCTTTGGAAGTAAAATCTTTTTCGATATAATAGCATCTTAGAAAAAATATTAGGTTAAAAATGGCAAATATATTAATAACAGGTTGTTCTTCTGGAATAGGATTAGAAACAGCAAAATTTTTAAAAAACAATGGATACAAAGTATACGCAACTGCACGAAAAAAAGAAGATGTTCTTATGTTGCAAGAGTTGGATTTCATAGCTTACAAACTAGATGTCACAAACCAAGCAGAGATAGCAGAAGTTTTAGAAAAGATCTTAAAACTAGACAGAACTTTAGATGCAGTTTTCAATAATGCAGGATATGGACAACCAGGAGCTATAGAAGATGTATCAACAGATACTCTTAAAGAACAATTTGAAACTAACTTTTTTGGACTACATGAAGTTACACTTCAAGTTATGAGAATATTTAGAAATCAAGGTTATGGAAAGATTATTCAACACAGTTCAGTTTTGGGAATCATCTCTTTGAAATTTAGAGGTGCCTATAATGCAAGTAAATATGCAATAGAAGGTATTGCTGATACCTTAAGACAAGAAGTTATAAATGATAATATTTTTGTAAGTACTATAAATACAGGTCCAGTAACTAGTAAATTTAGAGAGAATTCACTCAAAAAATTTAATGAACATATCAATATAAAAGATAGTTTTCATAGAAAAACTTATGAAAAAGAGTTAAAAACTAGACTAGAGAGCAAGGATGATGGAGGTTTATTTAATCTACCACCTTCAAGTGTGGCAAAGGTTGTTTTAAAAATCATGAAAAGTAAAAATCCAAAACCTAGATATTATGTTACAAAAGCAACTTATATTCTAGGTTTTGCAAAAAGAATACTTAGTACTAAATTACTAGATATGCTATTAAATAAAATTTAAAAGAGAAGTAATACTTCTCTTTTTTATGCCTCTTTAGGCAAATATGTTTTCCCATAAAACCTTACAGTCAAGGCTAAGACTACTAAAGCTATAGGAATCAAATAAGAGACTGAAATTCCAAGAGCTGCTGGGATATATCCAAATACTACAGAAACAACACCTACAAATACAGCATAAGGTAGTTGAGTAGAGATATGGTCCATATGATCACAACTTGACCCCATAGATGAAAGAATAGAAGTATCAGAAATAGGAGAACAATGATCTCCAAAAATAGCACCTGTCAAAACAGCTCCAATATTTAAAATAATATACTCATTTAAAGCATTAGTATCTAGTCCATAATTTATTCCAATGGCATTTGCTAAAGGAATAGTAAGTGGCATCAAAATCCCCATTGTCCCATAAGAAGTACCTGTAGAAAAAGAGATTAAAGAACCAAAAATAAAAATTGCAGATGGCAAAATAAATTGGGGCGTATCGTGTGATAAGATTGATACTAAATAAATAGAAGTACCTAACTCTTTTATAACAGCAGAAATAGACCAAGCAAGTATCAAAATAACAGCAGTAATCACTAATGCTTTTACCCCATGAACCCAAGTTTCTAAAGCTTCATTTAGGTCAAATATTTTTTGTTGCATTCCCATTGCTATAGCTACAATTGAAGCAAATAAAGCAGCTTCAAATAATACAATAGAAGCATCAGCTCCACCAAAACAATCTCTAATTGAAGCAAATGAATAAGGATCTGCTTGTACTGCTTTTAAGGCCTCACCTTCTAATGAGTGCAAACCGTTAAAGTAAAATCCTAAAAATGAAACTACAATCAAAACTGAAATTGGAATAATTGCATTCCAAATAGAATATTCTACATTTTTTTTAGGAGCCATAGTTGAAGACTCTTGATTTAAATGTTCTTCTTCATGTCTTATATGTCTTGATACTTTTCCTGTACTTGCAGCTCTAAGAGCTGCTTTATGCATAGGACCAAATTCTCTTAAAAAGTATGCTGTAAAAAATACAAATGCTAACATAAAAATATTATAAAATCTATAAGCAATCGTATCCACAAAGATTGAGTAAGCATTTATATCAACTTGCCCTATTGTTGCATAAGCATCTTTTATCAAAGAGATTTCATATCCAATCCAAGTAGAAATAAGAGCAATACCAGCTATTGGTGCAGCTGTTGCATCTATAATAAAAGCTAATTTTTCCCTTGCTATTTTTAATCTATCTGTAACTGGTCTCATAATAGGACCGATAATTAGTGAGTTTGCATAATCATCAAAAAAGATAAAAAATCCCATCACCCAAGTGTAAATTTGTGCACTTGCAGGAGTTTTTGCCTTTTTTGCAAGAGCTTTTGCTATAGCTCTTGGTCCACCCATTTTAGTAATAACAGCAATCAAACCACCGATAGTTAGAACTTGTAAAATAATACCTGCATTCCATGAATCTGCCATTGAACCAATCATTTTACTAACCATATCCATAAAACCGCCAACAAAAGCAGCAAAAATATCACCATTTACAATATTTACTAAAAATGTTCCACTAAATATTCCTATAAATAAAGAAAATATTACATTTCTAGTTATAAAGGCTAACAAAATAGCGACAACTGGTGGGATTAAAGTCCAAGCTCCAAAAAGCTCGGCATTTAACTTATTATCTGCAAGTAGCATAATTGGTAAAAATGCTAAAAATAATATACTATTTTTTAATTTATTCAAATTTTTCTCCGTATTAAATTTTATTTTTGATAGTTCTATTTTAAGAATAAAGATGTTCTAGAAGTATTTTAAGTCCAATACAAATCAATACAACACCTCCTAGTTTTTCAGCCTTGTCTTCTAAAAAGCTTCCACCTTTTGAACCCATATAAACACCTACAAAGCTAAACAAAAAGGTTACAATTCCAATGATAAACATAGATAAATAAGGATTAATATCTAACAGGTTTAAAGTAAATCCTGCAGCCATAGCATCAATACTTGTGGCAATAGCTAAGATAAATAAGACTTTATTTGAAATAATACTTATCTCATCTTCAGTATTCTCACCAAAACTTTCATAAAGCATTTTTCCACCAATTAAACTTAAAAGTAAAAATGCAACCCAATGATCAATTGACTCTATTAAACTCCCTACTCCTAAACTAGCCAAATGACCAATAAAAGGCATCAAGGCTTGGAAAAAACCAAAGAATAAAGCAGCTTTAAAAGCTAAAACTTTATCAAACTCTTTTTTCTTTACTCCAAGACCTATAGAAACAGCAAAAGCATCCATAGCTAAAGCAAATGATAAAAGTAAAACTTCAAACATATTATTTATTATCCTTTTTGTATCTCTTTTGTATTTATTTTACTTTGTAAGAAATCACTTATTTGCATCAAACAAAAAGTAACTATAAATATCATTAAACCAGGGAAAAAACTTACCCACCAAGCGATATCAAGCACAGCTTTTCCATCACTTAACAAACTTCCCCAAGACATTTCAGGAGAATTAACACCAAGTCCCAAAAATGACAATCCAGACTCAGCTAAAATAGCCCCACCTACTCCAAAAGTAAATGAAATAAGAAAGATAGGTGCTAAAAGTGGTGTGAAATATTTGAATATGATTTTAAGGCTACTTACATTGGCAAGATTTAGAACCTTTATATAAGGTTTTGTACCAATAGAAAAGCTTTCACTTCTTATCATTCTTGCCATTCCCATCCAACCAGTTATAGAAATAACTACTATCAAAATAATTGATGAAGCTTGGATATAAGATACTAAAGCAAGCAACAGGAAGAATGTTGGAAATGTCAAAAATAAATCGATGATTATGGTAATAGTTTTATCAACCTTACCCTTTAAATATCCAGCATTTATTCCAATAAAAAGACCAAAGATAGAAGAAATAGCAGCACTCAAAAATCCGATAATCAAAGAAGTTTGACCACCATTTAAGATTCTGGCAAAGATGTCTCTTCCTAACCTATCTGTACCCATTATATGAGATAAACTAGGAGCTTGTAATATTTTATTTGGATTTAATTCATAAGCAGATACATTATAAAAAAGTGGCATAAAAAAAATAATAGCTACAAAAAAAGCTAAAATATAAAATGCCACTTTATTCATACTAAGCTAGCCTAAAATATGTAAGTGTAGTTTTACCAAATTTTTTAGACTTATATTTTTCAAATTTACCTAAAACATCCGGTATTTCAACAGTTGAAACATGTTCAAAACAAATCATCATGATATTATCATTTTCAATCTCTTTTACCAATTCAAATGATTTTTCATAAATCTCTTCCATTCCATCTCTATAATCAAAAGGAGGATCAATATAAACAATCAACTCATCACTAGAATTTTTTAGTGAATTTAATATACTTGGTAATTGCACAAAAGTGTCACCCAACATTGTTTGACACTTATTTATATCTATAGATTTACAGTTATTTACTAAAATATTATATGAACTTTTATTTAATTCTATAAAATAAGATTTTTTTACATCCCTAGAAACTGCTTCTAAACCAATACTTCCACTACCTGCAAAAGCTTCTATAAATACTTTATCGATAATATCAAATTGAAGAACATTAAAAAATGACTCTTTAACTCTTGCTTTTGAACTTCTTGTTACATCTAAAGAAGGAAGCTCTATCTTTTTGCCTTTGTATTTTCCCGCAATAATTTGTGTTGTTAATATATTTTTTTTCATTACTCTTCTACTAATTTTTTGTAATTATAGTCAAAAGTTGTTTAGGGTTCTATTTTGATAAATAATATGCAAATAAATAATATATTTAATTATTAACATTGCTTACATTTAGTTTAAATGATAATTAATTAGTGCTTTTATTACTTTTTTACAACTAAATAGTTTTAAATTATTTTGTATAATAAACTATTATACTCTAAAGGAATCCTATGTACGTAAATACAGATAGCACAAATAATTGGTTGCATGTTGAAAACTCTAACAAAAATACAAGTTCTAATGAAGCTGTATCAAATAGTTTTCAAGGAATTTTAAATGAAGTACAAAATAAAATAGACAAAAATAACACAAGAACAGATGAAGAAATATTAGAAAATATGAAAAAACTTGTTGAAGATATTAAATCAGTTATGCAAACAGGTATGACTAAAGATGAAATAAAAATGTTAGAAGATATGATTAAAGAGATTAAAAAGGAAATGAAAGAAAAAAATCTTACTAAAGAAGAATTGAATGATATGATGGAGGAAATAGAGAGAAGAATTAGGGAATTTAAACTAAAACTTACAGGACAATCAATCACAAAAGCTGAAGATGTAAAAGAGATGAATGAAAAACCATCAATTGAGGATATTAACACTAGAATTGAAAAAGCACAAAAAGATGTAAAAGAGTTTAGCACACAATTACAAAAAAAAGATAGTGACAAAATTATTGAAGAAATAAAATCAATACTAAGAACAGGTATATCACCTGAGGAAGTAAAAGCATTTGAAACCTTGCTTGAGAGAATTAAAGATAAGTTAAAAGATAAGAATTATGATAAAAATGAACTTACTAAAATGATAGAAGAACTCCAAGAAAAAATATCAAAATTTAAAAGTAATATGGCAGGAGAATCTGTATTTAAAGCAGAAGATGCCCTAAAAGAAGCAAAATCAAATCTCAGTATAGAAGAAGTAGAAACTCCTCATAATATTGTTGCTAACAATCAATCACATAATCAATTGGAGTTTTTACAAAGAATAAAAAGTCACAATTAAAATAATTCCCATAAAATATATTTTTGTTATAATTAAATAAAAATATTGGATTTACCATGAATATACCAAAACTTATATATGGAACTGCCTGGAAAAAAGATGAAACAGCAAAATTAGTTGAACTTGCTGTAAAAAGTGGATTTAGAGCTATAGATACAGCTTGTCAACCTAGACACTATAATGAAAAAGGCATTGGTGATGCTTTGCAAAACCTTTATAAAGAGGGTTTTAAAAGAGAAGAGATATTTTTAGAAACAAAATTTACCCCAAAAGATGGACAAGATTTAAATAATATTCCTTATAATCCAGAAGATTCTTTAGAAAAACAAGTTTTAGACTCATTTGAAGTAAGTCTTAAAAATCTTCAAACAACATATCTTGACTCTTATATTCTACACTCACCTATTTTTCCTTTTATTCATTTGATGAAAGTTTGGAAGATTTTTGAGGGCTTTTATGAAGAAGGCAAAACTAAAAATATCGGTATAAGCAATTGTTATGATATAAGAGTTTTAAAAGCTTTATATAAAGAAGCAAAGATAAAACCAACAATACTTCAAAATAGATTTTACAAAGATAGTGATTATGACAAAGAACTAAGAGAATTTTGTAAAGAAAACAATATCACTTATCTTGGGTTTTGGACACTTAGTGCCAATCCCCACATTTTAGGCTCAGAAGAAGTTATAAATTTAGCAAGAAAGTACAAAAAAACACAAGCACAGATTTTTTATAGATTTCTCACACAAATAGGCGTTACTCCTCTAAATGGAACAACATCACAAGAACATATGAAAGAAGATTTGGATATTTTTTCTTTTGAGTTGGAAAAAAGTGATATAAAAATAATATCAACTTTTATAAACTAATAAATGAAGTTAACTTCATTTATTATCTAGCGTAAGATTCTGCTCTTATCTCTCTAATTACATTTACTTTTATCTCACCTGGATATTGAACTTTTTGTTCAATCTCTTCTGCTATTTCACTTGCTAGCAATATAGCTTCGTCATCATTTACAAGTTCAGCTTTTACTATTACTCTTACTTCTCTTCCTGCATTAATTGCAAAGGCATTAATAACACCTTTTTTAGATGTTGAGATATTTTCTACTTCTTCTACTCTTTTTAGGAAGCTTTCAAGTACTTCTCTTCTAGCTCCTGGTCTTGCCGCACTTAGAGCATCAGCAGCACAGACAGCAGCACTTTCTACATTTATAGGTTCTTCATGTCCATGGTGAGCATAAATAGAATTAATCACCGTTGCTGGTTCATCATATCTTCTACACATTTCTGCACCTAAATCCACATGGGATCCTGGTAAATCATGGGTCAAGGCTTTACCAATATCATGTAAAAGCCCTGCTCTTCTAGCTAAAATAGCATCTCCGCCCATTTGTGAAGCTAATAATCCTGCAAGATGTGCAACTTCTAGAGTGTGTTTAAGAGCATTTTGACCATAAGAAGCTCTATATCTCAATCTTCCTACTAAAATAGTAAGTTCAGGATGCATAGACTTAATTCCTAACTCCATTACAACATCTTCACCCTCTTTTAACATATTTTTGTCAAATTCAGTTTTTACTTTATTGTAAATTTCTTCTATTCGAGCTGGTTGGATTCTTCCATCTTCCAACAACTCTTCAATAGTCCTTGTAGCAACTGCCCGTCTATAAAGGTTAAAAGATGAGATAGTAATAGTATTTGGAGTATCATCAATAATAATATCAACACCTAAAAGCATCTCTAGTGCTTTTATATTTCGTCCTTCTTTACCAATAATTTTCCCTTTTGTTTCTTCGTCATTTATTGGAATATTATTGATAAGTCTTTCTGCTGCAAATTCTCCTGCATATCTAGTTACTGCATGAGAAAGCATATTATTTATCTCTTTTTTAGCGTTATCTTCTGCTATTTTATATTTTTTTCTAAACAGTGAAGCTATTTTTGCCCTAGAATCTTCTTCTACTTTTTCAAGCATCAATTCTCTTGCTTCTTCAACAGTTAATCCAGATGCATTTTCTAAAATTTTTAAAGTTTTTAAAATATTTTCTTCATAAGTTTTACTTTGTCTTTTCAATCCTTCTTTTAAAGAAGCAATTTTTTTATTATTTTCAACAATTTCTTCTTTTTCTTTTTTGATAGCTTGAAGTTCTGATTCTAGATGATGATTTAACTCTTTTTCTTTTCTTTCGATTTTACAGAACATCTCATCATATTCTCTTTTTGCACTTTTAAATTCCCTTTCGTAATCCCTCTTTGCCTTTAATTGGGCGTCTTTTAAGATAACTTCAGCCTCATGCTCTATGACATTGGCTTTTGCTTTTGCTTGTTCAATATAAATATCGATTTTTGCTTTATTTATCTTTTTAATCACGAAAAATGTAATTGCTGAAGCAAGAATAGCAACTACAAATCCTTCTATAAGTAACATATCCATATTATGACCTTTTATCTTTTACTAGAAATTATTATATCAGCTTGAATATCGTAGTTATTACTTAAAATTTTTGAAGTCTTACAAAGTTTTCTTTGAGTAAAAAGTATTGTTGGTTTATATTTTAGTTTATAAAAAAACCTATCATACATACCTTTTCCAAAACCAATTCTTTTATTTAGTCCATCAATCCCCACAACAGGAACTATTGCTAAATCTATTTTAACATTAGCAAAAGAATTATTAGGTTCTTTTATACCAAATTTTTTAGTTTTTAAAGGCAGTCTGTATTTGACTACTTTAAAACTAAGCCCTTCCATATATGGTACAAAAACTTGAACTTTTTTTTCTCTTCTTAATCTTTTTATCAAAGGATATATATCCACTTCTAAGTCAAGGGGAATATATAATAAAACATTCTTTTTTTTTAATTCACAAATAGTTTTATATATTTCATCTACTATTTTTTTATCTTTATAACACTTTGTAAATCTACTAACAAATTTTAATTTTTTAATACACGATTTTCTAAAATCACTCTTGTGATTTTCTAACATATTTAAGCCTTAGTTAGCTAAAATTCTTAGCTTCAAATATTTTACCAAAAGGAATTAAAATGCAGTTTAAAAAAATAGCATTTTTAACATTTTTTATAACAATATTTTTTGCAGCGTGTGGCTCAGATAATTCAAAAAATGATAAAAAAGTGCAAAATGTAGAAGTAAAAGATTTCAGACTTACTACTACAGATGCTCAAACACTCAATATAAAAAAGCTAGATGATGGCTTTGCTTTCCAAGAATACAATGGAAAAGCCGTACTTGTGAACTTTTTTGCAACTTGGTGTATGCCTTGCAAAGCTGAAATTCCAAATTTGATTCATCTAAAAGATAAATACAAAAATGATTTTGAAATAGTTTCTGTTTTATTAGAAGATAATAAACCAAATAATGAAGTAAAAGATTTCGTAAATGAGTACAATATTAATTATGTTGTAACAAATTCAAAACAAAATGCAACATTTGCAGATGCAGTTGGTGGAGTAAAAGCAATTCCGACTATGTTTTTATATGATAAAAAAGGTAAACTTATTCAAACTTATGTGGGGATAGTTCCAGAAGAGATGATAGATGTTGATATCCAAAAGGCAATAAAATAGATGTTTAGTTTTTTTAAAAAAGATAAAAAAGAGGAAACAATTGAAGAAAAAGAAGAGAATAAAAGTTTCTTTTCTTCTGCCTTATCAAAAACATTTGAAAATATAAAGTCAGTAGTTCCTCAAAAAAAAGAGAAAATCTCTTTTGAAGACATAGAAGAGTTGCTTATTGAAGCTGATATGGATTATTCTATTATCGAAAAAGCTATGGATGGACTTCCAGAGATGATAAATAGAAAGCAACTAAGACATAGACTTGTTATGCTTTTTGAACATGCACCTGATATTAATATGGAAAATCTACCCTCTCCTTTTGTTCAACTAATAATTGGAGTTAATGGTGCAGGTAAAACTACTACTATTGCAAAACTTGCAAATCTATATAAAAAAGATAATAAGTCAGTTATTTTAGGAGCTGGTGATACATTTAGAGCAGCTGCTATTGAACAACTATCTATTTGGGCTGATAAATTAGAAGTTCCAATTATAAAAACAAAACAAGGACATGATCCAAGTGCTGTTGCCTATGATACTATCTCTTCAGCAGTTGCTAGAAATATTGATAATGTTATAATTGATACAGCAGGAAGATTACAAACACAAACAAACCTATCAAATGAATTAAAAAAGATAGTTAAAGTTTGTAATAAAGCAAAAGAAGGTGCTCCTCATCAAAAGCTTATGATTCTTGATGGGACACAAGGTAATACTGCAATTGAGCAAGCAAAAGCTTTCAATGAAATGGTTGGAGTTGATGGTATTATTGTAACAAAACTTGATGGAACAGCAAAAGGTGGAGCACTATTTTCTATATCAAATAGATTAGAACTTCCAATTTTTTATATTGGTGTTGGTGAAACAATGAATGACCTAGTTGAATTCTCACCTGATAATTTTGTAGATTCATTATTGGACGAAATATATATTTCAGAATAAATCATAATAAAAAGGAAATACCTTGGATATATTAAAATCAAAGTCAAACAAGTATTTTCTTTTTATATCCTTGCTTGCTTTAGTTTTAATATCTTTTATCTTTTATATCTTACTAAATATCAATAATCAAAAAAAATTAATCTCAAGTCTTGAAAACTCTTTAGTAATAACAAAAAACCTATTAGAAGAAGAAAAAAGATATGCCCTTTCTTTATCAATTTTACTTTCACAAGATGAAGAACTTATAAATGCCTATGAAATTAATAATAGAAAAAAAGCCTTTGATATAGTAAATAAAAAAATAAATGGACTTAAAAAACTCCAAAATAGTCTTTTTGAAGTACAAATTCATACAAAAGAGTTAAATACCTATCTTAGAAGTTGGGATTTTTCAAAAAAAGATATTCCATTATCATCTTTTAGAGAAGGCTTGGTCAAAGTAAAAAAAGAAAAAAAACCTTTAGTCTCTATTGAATTAGGTAAAAGATTAAATATTAAAGCTATTTCTCCTATACTAAGAGATGGCAATTTTATAGGCTCTATTGAGGTAATTATTGGTTTTGATTATATAGAAAAAGAGTTAAAAGACAAAGGCTATAACCTAGATATTTTACTAAATAATAAATATCTAAATATCGCAACAACACTAAAAAATAATCCAAAAATTGGTGAATTTACTCTAGTAAATAAAAAAACACTTAATACAAATTTTATTACAAATACACTAGAAGGTTATGGATATTTTACAGATAATGATAATGCTTTTAGTTATTTTACCTATTATTCACTCAATAGAGAAAAGCTTGGATATTTCATTATTTCATTAAAAAATAGTTCAAAGATTCAA
Organism: Arcobacter siniprincipis (SeqCode); assembly: GCF_048571125.1. NCBI lineage: Bacteria > Pseudomonadati > Campylobacterota > Epsilonproteobacteria > Campylobacterales > Arcobacteraceae > Arcobacter > Arcobacter siniprincipis (SeqCode). The sequence goes on from NZ_CP182343.1 coordinate 2,166,217, forward strand.
TTAAATAATAATTATGAGAAGAGATATATTAATACAAATAGTAAGGTAATAATTCAATGAATATACTTTTATTAGAAGATGATTTTGATTATAAAATAAGTATCAAAGAGTATTTAGAATCACTTGATTATAAAGTAGATGATTTTGAAAATGGAGAAGAAGCACTAAATGCAATTTATGAAAAAAATTATCACCTTTTGATTTTAGATATAAAAGTTCCTAATATAAGTGGTTATGATTTAGTTAGAACTTTAAAAAAAGATGAAAAAAACATTCCAGTGATTTTTATCACTTCATTAACTGATATAAATAATCTAAGTATGGGTTATGAACTAGGATGCAATGATTATATAAAAAAACCTTTTTCATTAAAAGAGTTAAAATATAGAGTTGAGCAAGTAATAAAATCAGTCTATTTTAATGCTAATGAAAATATTCTCAAACTTGCTGAAGAGTTTTATTATAATACTAATAAAATGGAACTTCTAAGAAAAACAGAAGTCATAAACTTGACAAAAAAAGAGCATGAAGTGATTTTTTCTCTTTTAACTCATAAGAGCCAATTTGTAACCTTTGACACCCTAAGAGAAGAGGTTTGGGATAATAAATATATAAATGAATCTGATATTCGAGTATGCATAAAAAATATAAGAGCAAAAACCTCTAAAACATTTATTTTAAATCAAAGAGGATTAGGATATAAGATTGTTAGAGATTAATACAAAGAATTATATTTTAAAACTAGCCATTGGTTACTCTTTTTTGATTATTATTCTTATTTGTATACCTGCATATTTTTATACACAAAGTGAACTTGAAAGTTATAAATACAATCAAGATAAACTCTTAAACATACATACTTCAAATATACAAAGAAGTATAAGTGACTTTTCTGATTCTAAAAGCGATATTTTTAACTTTCCAAAATCTTTTAGTTTTGATAGTTTTTTATTTAATAAAAATAACCAATTAATCTATTCTACAACAAGTAAACCACTTAACATAAATAAAACACACCAACTTATAAAAAAAATATCACTAAGCCCAAATAGACTAAATGCAAACTATCTTGTAGTTACAAAAGCATTTGATTATGAAGAAATTTATATAAAAATAGCACTTTTAACTCTTATTCTCAGTGTATTTATATTTATCTCTTTATTTTTAATTTTAAAACAAAGCATTACTCCATACAAAAAAGCAAATGACTATCTTGATGCTTTTTTTAATGATGCAATGCATGAACTTAAAACTCCCCTTGGAGTAATACAATTAAATCTTGAAATGCTTCAAGAAAAACAAAAAGACTCAAAAGAAATATCCCGCTGTTTAAATGGTCTGAAAAACCTTCTTTTTGTATATGAAGATATAGAATATCTAATAAAAAACAAAAGAATAACTTTTTCAAAAGAAGAGTTAGATTTATCTTTATTTTTAAAACAAAGGCTTGAATTATTTGGCAGTTTGGCAAAATCAAAAAATATCACTTTTGATTTAAATATAGAAGATAATTTATTTATCATTATAAATCGTGCTCAAATACAAAGAATAATAGATAATACTCTTTCAAATGCAATTAAATACTCAAAAGAAAACAAAAGAATAATTGTAAAACTAAAAAAAGAATCTCAAATCATACTTAGTATTCAAGACTTTGGAAAAGGAATAATTGATACTTCTACTATATTCAATAGATACTACAGGGAAGACACTATAAAAGGTGGCTTTGGTATTGGATTAAATATAGTAAAAAATATTTGTGAAGAGAATGATATAAAAAAAGAAGTAATATCAAAAATAGAAGAAGGTAGTACTTTTACTTATTTTTTTAAATATTAATTTTTTCTTAATATATGCATTTAAAAACAAACTTTATACTTACATTCAATTGTTATAATATCTCTAAAATATAAGGAGACAATATGAAAAAATTACTTTTATTAATTGCATTTAGCTTAGTAGCTTTTGCACAAACACCAGAAGTACCTAAAAACTATCCAAGTGGAGAATTAGGAAGAATGGTAAAATTAGGTGAAGATATTATGAACGAAACTAATACTCACCCACTAACAAAAGATTTAGTAGGAAATAACCTACAATGTAAAAGTTGTCACCTTCCAGGGAATGATGGTAAACCTGGAACTATAACTACAGTAGGTACATTTAGAGGAACAGCTGCATCTTTCCCTGCATTTTCAAAAAGAGAAAAAACTGTACAAACTTTACAAGACAGAATCAATAACTGTTATATGAGAAGTATGGATGGTAAAAGACCAATTATTGATACAGAAGCATCTGTTGCTATGGCTGCATATATTACATGGCTTTCTACTGGTTTTGAAATCAATATGGATGAAAATAGACCATGTAGTGTACTTACAAGTAAAAGATGGGCAACTGAACAAAAAAAATTCGCAGCTATTCAAAAAAAAGCTACTCATGAAAACTACTTAGCTGGTAAAAAAATATTTGAAACAAAATGTGCATCATGTCATGGTATGAATGGTGAAGGTGTTGCAGTGTTTCCTCCATTATGGGGACAAGATAAAAATGGTAAATGGCTATCTTATAATACAGGTGCTGGTATGAGTAAACTTAACAAAGCTCCAGCTTGGATTAAAGAAAATATGCCATTAGGTCAAGGTGGAACATTAAGCGATCAAGAAGCTGCTGATGTAGCACTTTTTGTTGATGCACAACCAAGAGCTAGTTTTGATTTAAAAGACCATTTACTTCCAAAAGAAGAAATGGGACATTATAATTCAAAAGTACATGAAGAAAAACACTCAGTTGAATCAAACTTCAAAGCCTTTGGACTTGATTTACAAAAAATAAAAACAGGTAAATAGTACTTTAAATTAGGTGCTAAAAGATTTCTTAGCACCTATTTTATTTATTGGCATCAAAAAGAAGTTTAAATCCTACCAATGAAAAAGTAACTCCTACAAAACTATCAATATACTTTTTAAAATCAAAATACTTATTAACTACTCTTTGGTTAGAAAACATAAAAGCGTAAGCTATAAATATCACTATTCCAAAAGGTAAACAAAGTATTACAGGGAAATATATTGACATACTATTTTGTTCATTTGGCAAGGCTATTGCAATAATTGCAATCCATACTGCAATCGCTTTTGGATTTAGCAAATGCATCATTATGCCTGAGAAAAAATATTTTTTATAAGAATTTTTAGACTCTTTTATTTCAACTTTTTTATACTCTTTTTTTGTAAGCATTTTAAAAGAGTTATATGCCAAATAAAGAAAATATAAACCACCTAAGATTTTTAAAATATACAAAATATCAGAATATTTATTGAGAAGTGGTTGTAAACCAGAAGCTGCACAAATTCCCCAAAAAAAAGAACCAATAGTTACTCCAAGAGCAAAATAAACCCCTGCTTTTCTTCCTGCATATATTGAAGTTTGAGCAATAGCAAGATTGCTAGGTCCAGGACTTGTAATACCCAAAATATAAATAAACAGTGCAATTATAATATTAGAAAAAATTTCCATATAAATATCTCCTAGGATAAAAACTCTCTCAAAGCTTTTCTGGAAGCTTTATCAACCAAGTTAAAAAGTCTATCGATGTCATCTTTTTGACTTGAACTCTTATGACCTTTTACTTTTACAAATTTACAATCTGTTTTATCACATATTTCAAAAAATTTTTTATAAAGCTCTTTATTTCTTATCTCTTTTCCAGTACTGCTTTTATAAAAGTTTTCTTCTAGCTTTTCTCTTCTATTTTCTAAGCCTAAAATATTTTGGCAATCAGTATAAACAATTATATCATTACTTATGATTTTTTCATCTTCTAAAGCCCAAAGGAAAACTTCTAATTCTAACTTTGTAGAAGAGGTATTTTCAAATTTTTTTAATCTAATATTTTGGATATCTAAAGTTTCATCATATATAAAATAAGCCCCAAAACCTATTTTTGATTGAGGATTTACACTTCCATCACAAAATAGTTTTAAAGAACTCATCTAAAAAAAAGAGTTATTTTTCTAAAATATCTTTCAACCTCATCAAAACTATGACTACCACCTTGCTCAACTATAAGCTCTGCTTCTGGTAATTTTTCAACTGCATCATTGAAATCTAAAACCTCATCATCTTCTTGAAGCAATACCATAAAATTAGATTGTTCGTTTATTTCCTTTACTTCTATTGATTTTAAATATGTCAAATGCTCTTTTATAACTTCAAAACTTGAATAATCATAATAATTTGTAGCTGTCCCAATTTTATCTAAAGTATCATAGGCATGAACAGCAGGATTTATTAAAACAGCTTTTAAATCATATTTATTAGCTAAATACATAGCATAATATCCACCCAAAGAAGAGCCTACTAAATAAACCTCTTGTTCTAAGCTAAGATAAGATTCAATAAGTTGTTCTAAGGTATCAATAGCAAGTGAGGGAACATATGAAAGAGATGGAGAGATTAACTCTTCATCAAAATATTCTTTAAAAAGTGCTGCTTTGTCACCAAGTCCAGATGAGGCAAAACCGTGTATATATATAATCATTTCTACTCTTTTTTAATTGTTTTTAGCCTATTTTATTTTGTACTTAAGTTCTATTTGAAGTTGATAATAAAACTCCAGCACCAATAAAAACACTACCTGTGATTCTATTAAAAAACTTTGCTCTTCCTTTTTGTAAAAACCAATTTGAAGATTTATGTCCTAAATATGAATAAAACATCAACCAAGATAATTCTAATACAGCAAAAGTACTTACAAAAACTATGTATTGATTTAGTAGAGGTTCATTTGTATTTATAAATTGAGGAAATAATGCCACAAAAAATACGATAGCTTTTGGATTGCTACCACCAACTACAAAACCACTAAAAAAAGATGATAGCTTATCTCTTTTTTTTATATCTTTATTTTTGTCAAGATGATAATTTTCTTGTTTTGAAGTGAAGGCTTTATATCCAAGATAGATTAAGTATACAGCACCTATATATTTAATAATACTAAATACCAACTCTGAAGAGGCAACAACAACACCCAATCCGGTAAAAGATAATGTCATGATTCCAATTATGGCAAACAAACTACCTAAAGCACAATAAATAGCATAGTTAAAACCTTGACTTGCTGATTTTGTAACACAAAGTAGAACACTAGGTCCAGGAGAGGCAGTAAGTATTAAAATAGCTATTAAATAATATAACCAAAGATGAAAATCCATTATTATTCCTTTTTTTTAATTTCTTTGCATAGTTGCAGTAAATACACCAGCACCAATTAAAGCACTACCACCTACTTGATTTAATCTTTTTCTTGCTTTATAACTTTTTATTTTGTGTTGAATTTTTCCTGCAAGCATTGCAAAAGAAGTAATCGTCGTCATGGTTACAAGAGAAAAACTAAGCATCAAAATCAAAAATTGAGGAAGAATATTTGTTGAAGTATTTACAAACTGAGGTAAAAAAGCAACAAAAAATATAATATTTTTAGGGTTTAGTGCTGTCACTATTGCTGAGGACTTAAACATTTTGTATTTAGATACATTCATTTGTTCAAATAAATTAGGATCCACTTCAGGCTTTTCTCTAAAAGCTTTAATCCCTAAATATAATAAATAAAATACCCCAAACCATTTAAGAATACCATACAATATAGCAGAAGTAGCCAATATAACTCCAAGTCCTAATAAAGATATAACCATAGCAACTAAATCACCAAATACCACACCTAAAGCTAGTGGTGCTACTGATTTTTTACCATGTGTAATTGCTTGCCCTACTACAAATACTACAGTAGGTCCTGGAATAATTGCAAAAACAAAAACAGTGGATACAAAAGCTAGCCAAATTTCAATACTCATTGTATTTCTCCCTAAATATTATCTTAAAGATTATACTTTTATAAATTAAAAAATAACTTTGTTTATATATTTAACTTCTATATAAAAATATTAGCATGACTTTTAGTCATGCTATTTAGAATTTAGATTTTTGTACTTCTTCTACGACTTTATCAGCCATACTGTGTACACTTTTTACTACTTCATTGATTTCAGAAGCAATTGCAGCATTTTCTTGTGTTGTTTTATCTAATTGTCCCACTGCTGAGTTTATTTGTTCAACTCCTATCATTTGCTCTTTTGCATTTGTTGTAACAGTATCAACAATAGATGTGGTATTTATTATATTATCATTTAATTTTTCATACCCCTCATACATAATATTTACTATATCTTTACCTTCGTTAGAACTTTTAGTTGCACTTTCTACTAAAGCTTTTATCTCTTTTGCAGCTTCCGCACTTCTTGTTGCTAGGTTTCTAACTTCCCCTGCAACTACTGCAAATCCTTTTCCTGCTTCTCCAGCAGTTGCTGCTTCAACTGCTGCATTTAGACTTAAAATATTTGTTTGAAATGCTATTTGATCTATTATAGCAATAGATTCAGTTATGGCATTTACATTAACATTTATTTGCTCCATTGAACTACTAGTTTGTTTAGATAACTCTTTACCTTTATTTACTTCATCTCTTAGAGATACAGAATTTGAAGAAAGTTCATTTATATTATTTGAGTTTGCTCTCATAGTCTCTGTTATCTCTTCTAATGCTGCTGCTGTCTCTTCTAAACTTGCAGCTTGTTCATTTGCACTAACAGTTAGTCTATTCATATTAGATGTAAGATTATTTGCATTTTTATCTAATACTTCTGAATTCTCAAGATTTGTTTTTAGCATCATAGATATTTCTTGTCCAAGTTTATTCACTCCGCTTGTCAATGAACAAAGCTCACCCTTACATGAAATAGTTGTTTGCTTAGTAAAGTCTCTACTCTCATATGATTTTAAAACATCAATTGTATGATTGATAGTATTATAAAGACTTCCAATCATGATGTTTAAATCTTCAGTTAATTCATTTATTACTGCATTTGTAGTTTTTGCTTCTACTTTTTTAGTCAATATTCCAGAACTAACATCATTTACTACTTTTGTAACATCTTCAATAACTTTTTCATCTTGTTCTATTGTCTGTTTTACTTTTACTATATTTTCATTAATTCTTTTTGTCATAAGACCTATTTCATCTTTAGTTGTAACTTCTATCAAACTTACATCTTTTTTCTCTTTATTTAGAAAAGATAAAAAAGACAATAATCCCTCTTCAAATGTATTCAATGGATTTATTAGAGTTACTTTAGAGATAAAAGAGACAACAAATACAATAACAATCAATAACACAGTAATAATAGATATTAAAGTATATATTAAAGAGTTTACACCGCTATTTATTCTTTTTCTCTCTTTTGCAATATTTTTTTCTATATCATCAACATATATTCCTGTTACAATAGTCCAATTTAACTCTTTAACATATTTAGAAAAAGAGAGTTTTTTTATAATTTCATCACTATTTGGTTTTTTATAAAAATATTCTACAAATTTATTATCATCATTTGCAGTATCAATTAACTCTTTTCTAAATTGAAACCCTTTTATATCAGGTTTAGTAATATCTGTTATAGTGTCATTTAGTTTTTGATTAGTCCCATGAAATGCAAACACATAATCATCTCCTTTTTTTTCATATGCAAAAAAGTAACCACTTCCGTTTAAATATCTTGATTGAGATATCACACTTATAACTTTTCTTTTTGCCTCATCAATAGTTTTTGAATTTCCAATTATTGCTTCAATAATTGTATATACAGTTAGAACTTCATTTTTTAAAAGTTCTTTCTTTTCATAGAGTATACTTTTTTCAAATTCTACTATTATTTTTTCACTATTATCATAAGTTAAATTTATACTTACAATAGTTGTAATAATTACTATTAATAGAACTGGTAAAATTACCAGTGCTAATAATTTTCCCCTAATACTTTTAAACACCCATAAACTCCTAAGTTTTATTCTAATATTTTTCTTAAATAATAATTATAATATTATTATTTATATTAAAATAAGATAAACTAATAATTAATATTAGTATTATTTGCTTATTAATATGAAATAGTATAGAATCTACACATTATAAAAAGCACTAAGGTAAAAAGCATGAAATACAAGATTTCAAATAGTATTTTAGAAGTTTCAATAAAAGATTTTGGTGCAGAACTTTGTAGTCTAAAAAAAAGAAATGATTCTATTGAGTATCTCTGGCAAGGTGATAAAAAATACTGGAATCGTCATGCGCCTATTTTATTTCCTATTGTTGGAAAACTAATAGATAATGAATATATTTATAACAATAAAACTTACAAAGTGGGACAACATGGTTTTGCTAGAGATAAATTATTTGAAGTTTTTGCAAAAGAAAATGATTACATTTGTTTTAAACTTACAAGTTCAAAAGAAACACTTGAAATCTATCCTTTTAATTTTGAATTATATTTAAGTTATAGATTAATAAATAACTCTCTTAAAATATCATATAAAGTAGTAAACAAATCTCAAAAAAAGATGTATTTTTCAATAGGTGCTCACCCTGCTTTTAATTGGCCTTTGGAAAAAGGAAATAAAGGTGATTATTACTTAGAGTTTGAAAATACAAAAGAGTTAGAAAGATTACCTTTAACTGTAGATGGTATATCTGAGAAAAAAGAGATAGTTAATTTAAAAGATAATAAATTACATTTAAATGAAGAGCTTTTTAAAGATGATGCCTTAGTTATACAAAACCTAAAAAACAAAACAATCACTTTTAAAAACTCTAAAGATGATAAAAGTATAAAGATGTCATTTGAGGGTTTTGCTTATCTTGGACTTTGGTCAAAACCAAGTGGTGCACCTTTTATCTGTATAGAACCTTGGCATGGGATTGCTGATTTTATAGGACATAATAAAAAACTTGAAAACAAAAAAGGAATAATCACTTTATTAGAAAATGAGATATTTGAAAGTAGTTATACTATTTCGGTATAACTTATACTCCAATATCTTCATTCCAAAGTTCTGGATTATTTTTTATAAATGTTTCCATTAAATTGATACACTCTTGATTATCCATAACTTTTACATCTACTCCCCTTGATTTTACATACTCTTCAGGTCCTTTAAAAGTTTTATTTTCACCTATTACAACATTTGGTATTCTATAAAGTAAAACTGCACCACTACACATATCAAAAGGAGACAAAGTAGAATACAAAGTTGCTCTTTTATAATCACTTGCCTTTATTCGCCCTGCATTTTCTAAACAATCCATCTCAGCATGTAAAACTGCGCTTCCATTTTGGACTCTTCTATTATGTCCACGACCTACTATTTTATCATCAATAACAAGTACTGAGCCAATAGGTATTCCACCCTCAGCCATACCTTTTTTTGCTTCTTCGATTGCTGCTTGTAAGAATTTGTCCATAGTATTGCCTTTTATATTCTAACTTTAGCAAGATAAATAGATGTTTTCCCCTCATGTGAAGAATAATAACTTATCCACAAAATATTCTCTTCATATACCATTCCAGCATAACTTGTATCACCACCTGAAGGCAAAGTTAATACTTCTCTTAATTCTCCATTTTCATAATCAATCCAACATAGAGATGTTCTTGCACTTTGATTTCCATAAAGACGAACTGTAGCTAAAAACTTATCTTGCTTTTCCACATAAATCATCTTAGGTCCACCAATCGGAACATTTAAATCACTCCAAGACAATTCCTCATAAGGAAACTTAGAAAATCCAAGTACTGATGTATAACTTTGAGAATCTCGTCGTAAAAGTACATATAAATCTCCATTTTCTAAAAAGACTAGAGAGCTTTCACTCCAAGAAGAGTTTTTAGTAGGGAAAAGTTTATCTTTTACTATTTTCCATTTTTTACCATCTTTTGTACTATATAAACAGCCTAGTTTATCTTTCCCTGTATATCCTATACTATATGCTGTCTTTTTATGCCAAGTTGTACTCCATCTCCAAGTTCCAAGACCTGTAGGACAAGTAAAAACTTCACTCCAATTTTTACCATCATCTGATAACCAAGTTACAGAACGAGTATTTAAGCCATCAATTGATTCAACTAATCGCACCCCAGCATTTAGCATAAGTTCATTTTTAGGTGTAATTGAAAATTTACCATCGCGAACATCACCGCCATCAAATCCCAATAGTGCAACAGAAGACCATTTTTTACCATTTAATGAGCGTATGACTCTTAGCTTTCCATCCATAGACATGTGTTCATCAGCTTCTCTAAAAGTACAATACCAATATTCACCAAATTTTATCAAATCTGTAAATGCATTATGAGGTGATTTATCCCATATTTTTTTGACTTCTAAAAACTCCATTTGTGATTCCTTATTTGTCTATATGTCTAATTTTTTATATTATATAGAAAAGAAGAAAAAAAGAAGATGAGTTGAGGAAGGTAAAGTTACCTTCCTTGTTTTAAATTTTGAATATTATTTATAAATAGTTTATTTCATATTTTGTTTTATATATTCTTTTTCTTTTAGTTCACTTACAATTTTTTGAGCAATTTCACGTCCCCATTGTTGACCTGCTATCATTGATTCTTGCATTATTTGAGGTGTTTGTTTTATTAGTTTTCGTCCAGCTTCTGTTTTATAAAATTTATTTATAGCTTGGATATCTTCTTCATTTAAATATTTTTGATAAATAGGAATAGTTAACTCCACCATTTTATCCATATCAATTTCTTTTGTCATTTTATCCCAAAACTCTTCAGGTGCATCTGGTGCAAGTCTTTTCAAGTTTGGTAATAGTTGCTTCATAAATAAATTTCCTATATTTTTAGAACCTGATAAATCTATTAACTCTCTAACACTCTCTTCTTTTGCAGGACTTGCAAATAGTGTAGTTCCACATAAGAACATAACAACGATCATACCTATAATTTTTTTCATTTTTTCTCCTAGTTTTTTTAAAATAATGTTATGGATTGTATTGGAAATAAACTTTGAGATAATTTATAATCAATAAAAATAACTTTTATTCTCTTAAAGAGGTAAATCTTTCCTCTTTCTTACTTTTTTTAAATAAAATAATGTTGACAATTATTTTATTTAATGTTACAATTCTTATATTTAGATTAAAGGATTAATAATGATTATAGAAAATTCACAGGTTTCGCTCTATTCTAAAAATGATTTTGCCCTTAAACAAGTACAAAATAAATCTCTTGAAAATTCAATAAGTAGTAGTTATCAAAACAAAACCGCTTATGAACATTCTGCAATAGTCTCTACGAATAATTCTACTGGAGATAATGATTCAGAGAAAAGTAGTGTTCAATCCAGCTTAAAAATAGAAACCTCTGATTCTATTATGATTCAAAATAATCGTGCGATATATAAGTATGAAGATCATCTCAGTTTAGAAGACCGCATCAAAAAAATTATGATTGAAATACTTATACTAAAACTTGACCCAAAAATAGAAGCACTCCACTATCCCAATCAAACATCTACATCAGAACAATCAATTTCTGATTTTTCAAATCCTTATAACCCCCAACAAAAAACAAAAACAGTAATGACACTCGTTCAAACCCAAGAAGAGTACCATCAAAAACAGACCATTGATTTTTCTTCATCAGTTACAATAAAAACACCGAACAATACCTTTAATTTTAATATCGATATCTCTTTTTCAAAAGAATTACACGAATCACGAAATACAAAATTACTCACAGACCAAAAGATAGCCATTGATCCTTTGGTGATTAACTATGGTGAAGAGGTAAATGCTTTTGATAACATAAGTAATCTGCATTTTATGTTCGATTTGGACAATGATGGAAGCACCGAGATGATCCCTCAACTTATGAAAGGAGCAGGATATCTAGCTTTGGATAAGAATCAAAATGGAAAAATTGACAATGGCAGTGAACTGTTTGGACCAAATACCAACGATGGATTTGCAGAATTAAGACAATACGACAGCGATGGAAATAACTGGATAGATGAAAATGATGCCGTTTTTGACAAACTAAAAATATGGAGTATTGATGAGCGAGGACAACACTCTTTAGTCTCACTGCTTGATAAAAATGTAGGTGCCATTTATCTGGGAGATGTTCAAAGTGGATTTAAATATCAAACTGCCATCAATGAAACCATTGCCGTGCAAAAAAGCAATGGAATCTTTGTGAAAAATGATGGTTCAGGGGCAGGAGTTGTAAACTCCATTGATATCATGGCCTAAAGCTAAGTTTGCTTTTTGATAGTTAATCAGAGGAAAATTATCGGTTGACTTCAATGACACTTTGTGTTCACTGTTAGGTTTATTTATTCAGTGGAAAAATTTGTTAGACAATTTACTACTTGTAAATATCCCCTCTACTATCAACTTTTAATATTTGTATCTCTTCTTCATTCATGTTAAAAAGTATTCTGTACTTTGATACTCTGATTCTATAAATAGGAGGTATATCATTACCTGTTAATTTTTTCACATCCCCATCTGGTAAGTTTTGAATAGCTTGAAAGATTTTTTCTTGAAGTTTTCTATCATATTTTGAAAACTTCTTTTCAAAAGTTTTAGAATATGAAATAATCATAAATTAAATTTACTTTTAAAGTCTTCGTTTGAAGTAAATTCATCATTTGCTAATATTGATAAAATCTCTTTTTCATCATCAGCCTCAAGTATTAAATTCGCTTGTTGTTTAATTTTTGAATTTTTTTCAATGTATTCATTTAGGCTTTCCCTTACAATTTGAGAAATTGATTTCTTTTCTATAAAACTTACTGCTCTAGCTTGCTCATACAATTCTTCATCAATAGTTAAATTCAATCTATGCATAAATACTCCTTTATGTAGTGATGTATAAATGTATTGTATCATAAAAGATAGTAAAAGTCTATTTCGTCTTTTTAATGTCTAACGGTTTAGTTGAGAAATATTTGAGCCACAGGGTCAAATATTTTTCTCCAATATTTTGTTATATCCTACAAATATCTCTCTATATCTAAAGCTCCATGAAATACACCCAATATATCAATTGTATTTTCATCTTTAATTAAATATGCAATTCTGTAATGACCATAAAGCAATATTCTTATCTCTTTATGCTCATCATTTTCATATTCATAACCAATTCGTGGATAGGATTGTAGGATTTGAACTTTTTTGTAAATTTCTATTACAACTTTTTTAGCAATTGGCTTTTTATCTAAAGCAATATAGTCATATATATCTTTTAGCCAAAGTTCTGCTTCTTTGGTCCAGTGTATTTCTACCATTGTTTGATTCTATTACTCATCTCTTTATTTGAAATTGTTTTGTTTTCTTGTGAGTCTTTTAATCCTCTTTGAATCATTCTATCAAAAGCAAGCTCTTTTAAAATTTCATCATATGAGGTATCTTCAGGTAGTGAATCGATGATTTTTTTTGCTTCTTGTTTTGGTGCAGTCATAATAAACTCCAATCTTTAAAATATACATCATTTTAACAAAATTTAAGTGAAATTAACTTAAGTTTTATTTTATATTATAAGAACTCTTAAACTTTAATTAGCATTTTTGGATAAAAATTTTCCAATTTAAGTTTTTGATTTTCAAACCATTGACATTGAATTTGGTCATCATGAGGAAAACCAATGCTCTTAATTGTCATTTTCTCTCCTCCTGATTTCAACACAACAACATCCCCAATATTAAACTCTTCCATGTAAAACTCCTTAAATTAATTTCACCTACCATTAAATAAATAGGCATATTCAAAATTAGAGTTTTTTGCTAATCTTTGATATAACGTATAAATAGAGCTAATAAGTCACCGTTAGGCTACTCATTAGCTCCGATGATTTGTTATATCTTATCTTCTCTAGTATTAAATTTGTCTTTCCATTCTTTTATTTTATTGTCATTTATAAATCTTGATGGTGTTGGTAAGAACTCAAATTTTATATTATTGTCATTGCAATAGTTTTCAATTTTTGTTATTTCATTTTTTTTATTTTCTACAGTTTTATTAAATGATTTTCTTGTAAAATAAACTTCTTTTATTTTTCATTTTTTTTATTTAATAGATTCTTTTTTCTTTGTTCAAAATAACTTGTATTAGATTGATACTTATCTTTTATTATCGATACTTTAATAAGAGAATATATTAGTACGAATATAACTAAAAAAGGTAAAAATAGTTGCATCATATAAACAGTATAAAACTCTAATTCAGTACCAATAGTACTTAAATATAATGCAATTCCAAAAAGTGTAAAAATATAAAACCTTGAATAACGATACAAATCATTACAAGTATAATTTCTAAAATCTTTTTTAATAAAATATTTATAATACACAATAAATCTTAAAAATGCAAAGATAATTGCACTTAAAATGAGCACTACATATCCCACAAACGTAAAATGGTTAAATAATGGATCTTGTGATAACGTACTATTTGTAATAATTGCAATTATTAAAGATAAGCCAAAATACAATGGGTGCCCAAATACCATAATAAAAACTAAAAAATAATTAAATAATTTATTTGAAATTTTGTACTTTTTCAGCAATATGTCTAATAAAATACCTGAAAAAAATAAAAGAATAAAATACTTCAATCAATTTACCTTTATATAACTAATTATTAGTAATACATTATGTATTACTTACATCTAAACTACTTAATAGTTTTACATTTATTATATTAGTCTATTAAATATAAAAAAATACCTAAAATAAGCTCTTTTAAATAAAAGCATTGCATATTGCAATATTTTTTACAATATTTCTAAACTTTTTATATACTTTTCATGTTAGATTATTGATGTATATCCTTAATAGCTTATCAAAATGTATGGCTATTAAGCAAAAATCGTAATAGTTTAACAAAATGCTAAATATATCAGGAGAGTATCATGGGCAAAAAATTACTCGATATTATGAGAGATAAGATTAGATTTAAACACTATAGTATAAAAACAGAGCAAAGTTACATAGGATGGGCAAAGAGATATATACTTTATCATAATAAAAGACACCCTCAGGATATGGGGAAAACTGAAATCGAACAATTTTTAACTCATCTAGCTACTCAACTAAATGTATCTCCAACTACACAAAATCAAGCATTCAATGCTCTATTATTTTTATATGAACAAGTATTAAATATATCCTTAAAAAATCAAAATATACAAGCTTTAAGGGCAAAAGAGAGGAAACATATTCCAGTAGTACTTACGATTGAAGAAGTTAAAAGTATTATTTTAAATATGAATGGTATTTATCAATTTATGGTCAAACTTATGTATGGTTGTGGTCTCAGAATGAAAGAGGCTCAAAATATCCGTATAAAAGACATCGACTTTGGATTTGATAAAATTTATATTTGGGACAGCAAGTCTCTCAAAGATAGAACCTTACCACTTCCTTTGAAAATAAAAGAGGAGCTTAAAATACAAGTACAAAAAGTAAAAGAACTACACCAAAAAGATTTGCAAGATGGTTTTGGAAGTGTATATATCCCTTATGCGCTAGAGCGGAAATTTCCCAAAGCTAAATTTGAACCAAAATGGCAGTATGTTTTTCCTATGGATAAAATCTCAATAGACCCTAGAAGTGGGGAAAAAAGAAGACATCACATTTTGGATGTAACTTTAAGTAGGAATATTAAAAATGCTGTAGCAAAATCTAATATAGACAAAAGAATTACAGCTCATATCTTTAGACACTCTTATGCAACTCATTTACTTCAAAATGGCACAGATATTCGTTCTATTCAAGAATTACTTGGGCATAAATCCATAGAAACAACTATGATATACACACATGTTATAAAAGAATTAAACAAAAATGATATAAAATCACCTTTAGATTTTTAAGGAAAAAATATGGCTAAGAAAAAAACAACACTTTTTGAGTGTCAACACTGTGGCGAACAATCTACCAAATGGATGGGTAAATGTCCATCTTGTGGAGGTTGGGATAGCTTTGTTGAACTCAATACCGAACAACAAGAAGTATTAAAACAAACATCAAAGATAATAAACACAACATCAAAAGCAAAACCAATAACACAAATAGAACAAGACGATATCATTCGATTTTCATCAAATAACCATGAATTTGATTTAGTCCTAGGAGGTGGAATAGTTCCGGGAAGTCTTACTCTTATTGGAGGAAGTCCGGGAGTTGGTAAGTCAACCCTACTTTTAAAAGTAGCAGGTGACATCTCACAATCAGGTAAAAAAGTTCTTTATGTCTCAGGTGAAGAGAGTATGGGACAAATAAAACTTCGAGCAAATAGACTTGATGCAAATAGTGATAACCTTTATTTATTATCTGAAATCAAACTAGAAGAGATACAAGAAGAACTATTAAGACAAGATTATGAAGCAGTAGTTATTGACTCTATTCAAACTATCTATTCAAGCTCACTCACCTCTGCACCCGGCTCTGTTTCACAAGTAAGAGAGATAACCTTTGAACTTATGCGTAAAGCAAAAGAATCTGATATCGCTATGTTTATTATAGGACATATCACAAAAGATGGAAGCATCGCAGGACCTAGAGTTTTAGAACATATGGTTGATACTGTTTTATACTTTGAAGGAGAATCATCAAAAGAACTTAGAATGCTAAGGGGCTTTAAAAATAGATTTGGAAGTACAAGTGAGATAGGTATCTTTGAGATGACAGCAGAAGGACTTATAAGTGCTAAAGATATAGCCTCTAAGTTTTTTGATAAAAGTAAACCCCAAAGTGGCTCTGCTTTAACTGTGGTTATGGAAGGAAGTCGAGCACTTATTATAGAAGTACAAGCCTTAGTTTGTGAAAGTACCTATCCAAACCCAAAACGAAGTGCCACAGGCTTTGATGTAAATAGATTAAACATGCTTTTAGCCCTACTTGAAAAGAAACTTGACCTTCCACTAAATCACTATGATGTATTTATAAATATAAGTGGTGGTATTAAGATAAAAGAGAGTTCTGCTGATCTGGCTGTGATTGCTTCGATTATTAGTTCATTTAGGGATAGACCTATCTCAAAAGAGTCAGTATTTATTGGTGAAGTTTCACTAACTGGTGAGATAAAAGATGTATATTCTATAGATATGAGACTAAAAGAGGCTAGTGCGCAAGGTGTTACAAAAGCAATAGTTGCTCAAAAAACAAATTTAAAAACAAAACTAAAAATCTTCCCAGTGGATGAAGTAGTAAAAATGATTGAGCTATTTTAATAGCTCAAATCTTTTTACTTCCCTACTCTTTTATTAGCTCCACTCATAAGCCTATCTTTTGTCACTATTGCTCTTGTATGAGTACCAGTTCCTATTACTCCACCAGAATCAACAACTTCTAAACTAAACTTATAAAGTTTTCCTTCCATACCTTCAAAAGTTGCAGTTGAAATTGCTGTATCACCACTAAGTGTTGGTGCAAGATGTTTTATATTTACTTCAACTCCAACAGATAATTGCCCCTCTTCTAAAAATGGTATTAAAATTTTTGCAGCTGAACACTCCATAAGTGCAACCATTCTAGCCGTTGCAAACACTTCTGGAAAATTATCTTCAGGTGAGATTTGTAAATTTTTTGCCAAGTCTTTATCTTCTACTTTAAATTCAATACTATCTTTTGTACCAATTTCTAATTCCATATTTTAACTCCTTTGATTTTTTATATTTTATATTTTATTTACTTAAAGACAAAAAATGTCCTTTATTTACTAATTTACCTAATTTAGCTATAATCCGCCAAAAATAAATGGATAAAGATGATTGACTTTGATAATCAAACAAAAATTGATATAGATGTAAGTTCATTGGAAATAATAAAAAATGAACTTAGTTCAAAAGATATTGAACTAATACTTGTATACAATGATGAAATACAAACTTTAAATAAAGAGCATAGAAATATAGACAAAGCTACAGATGTACTGAGCTTCCCTCTTGACTATGATATGCCAAATATGCCCTTAGGTTCTATTGTCATTTCTGTTGATTTTGTGGAAAATAAAGCAAAAGAGTATAAGCACAGTTTTTTAGATGAATTAACACTTCTTTTTATCCATGGAATGCTTCATTTATTGGGTTATGACCATGAAGTAGATAATGGAAAGCATAGAGAAAAAGAAGAAGAGCTAATCAAAAAGTACAATCTTCCAGATAGTTTAATTGTAAGGAATTCATAAATGGATATTTTAATTTTCATTGTTTCAATGACAGCGTTAATTTTTGGGGCTGATTTTATAATACAACAAAGTGAAAAGATAGCACTTCACTATAAAATTTCACCTTTTATTATAGGAGCTACTTTAGTGGCAGTTGGGACTAGTTTACCTGAAATGGCAGCTTCAATTTCTGCATCATTAAAAGGAAGTCCTGATATTGCCGTTGCAAATGTTATTGGAAGTACTATTTTTAACATTTCTTTAGTTTTAGGTTCAGTATTTTTATTAGCTAAGAAAATACGTCCAGATAGAGACCTTTTTGCAAAAGATTCCGCTTGGTCATTATTTCCTATTTTTGTTTTTATACTTATGAGTATAGATGGAAAGCTAACTTTTTTTGATGGTATATTATTTTTATTATTAATGTGTGCCTTCTTACTTTTTTTAATCTCTTCAAATCAAGTAGATGTAATAGATGAAGAATTAAAAAAAGAACCTTTTGGATGGGGGAAATCAGGACTGTTTTTAGTTATAGGTTTTATTTTAACAATAGGTGGAGCTGATTTTGCAATTGAAAGTGCCTCAAATATAGCAAGAAGTTTTGGAATTAGTGAATGGTTAATTGGTCTATTCTTAGTTGCTTTTGGTACAAGTTTACCAGAACTTACAGTTTCTATAAAAGCTGCTTTAAATAATCAAGCTGATTTAGCAATAGGAAATATTATAGGTTCAAATGTTGCTAACTTTACGATGGTATTAGGTTTATCTGCAATAGTAAATCCATTGAATGTTAATTTAAGTGCAAACTTATTTGATATAGTGGCAGCTTTGATTTTATCAGTAATGTTAGTATTTATTACTGCTAATAAAATGTATAATAAAAGTGCAGGGATTGCGTTGTTGATTGTATTTGCATTAGTGGTACAAAATAGCTTTTTTTAAGCTATTTTGCACATTGTGAACATACACCTGTAAAAACTACATTTGCATGTTTTACATTAAATTTACTTTGAGATTCTAATTCTTTTAAAACACTAGAAGTATCTATAATTATATCTTCGATTTTTTTACACTTTTCACAAACTAAATGAGAGTGTTCCTCTTTTATCAGTTCATAAACAGATTTTTCATTAGGTATTTTTACCTCAGATATAAAAAATTTCTCTACCATCGAATTTACATTTTTATAAATCGTTGCTAGTGAAATTGAAGGGAACTTACTTAACATACTTGCATAAAGTTCATCAATATTTATATGACCTTTATGATAAAGTTCTTCAACTATAGCTAATCTTTGAGGTGTTACTTTCAAATTAAACTCTTTTAATAATCTACTAGAATTTTCCATGACGCCTCCTTTGTAATATGTATAATATTTTTATACTAATATTCGAATAGTAGTATAAGTAAGATAAACTTTAGTTAAAGAAAATAATTATCCTTTAAGCTTTATTCTATTAAACTTTCTAAAGGAAAAAAATTATCCACAAATAAAAAAAGGAATTAAAATGAAAAATTTAACAAAACAACTAAAAGTTATCCAATCAAGTTCTCTTGTAATGTTTACAAAAGTACATAATTACCATTGGAATATAAAAGGTATGCAGTTCTTTCCAATACATGAAATGACTGAAAAAATTTATGGTGAATTTAGTTCAATATATGATGATACAGCAGAAAGATTATTACAATTAGGAGATAAACCTATTGTATTATTAAGTGAATTATCGAAAACATCTTTAATAAAAGAAGATGAAAAAACTGATTTTGATGCAAAATATGTATTAGAAAATATATTAGCTGACTTTGAAATATTTATGAAAGAATTTAAAAAACTATCAACATTGGCAAATCAAAACAATGATACTACTACAGTAGCATTTGCAGATGAAAATGTTGCACATTTAGAAAAAAGCATCTGGATGATAAAAGCAACACTAAACTAATTCTTGCATTTAAGTTTGGATGAAATATAATCATTAAATGATTAAATTCATCTAAAACTTAATATTGAGGAAAAAATAATGAGACAACACGAATCTTATAAATGTAATAAATGTGGAAATATAATAGAAGTATCAAATGTTGGTGGAGGAGTTCTTTCTTGCTGTGGAGAAGAGATGGCCTGTATTACGACTGATTTAACATCAGTCGTTCTAATGAAAGCTTTTGCAGGTGAATCAATGGCTAGAAATAAATATGAATATTATGCAAAAGTTGCCCAAAAAGAAGGATACAGAGATATTGCTGAACACTTCCAAAGAGCTGCAAATAATGAAAAAATGCATGCTAAACTAGAATATAAAGCTTACAATGTTTTAAATTATGACAGAGAGTTTGCTAATACAAGTGAAAATCTTCAACTTGCAGCTGATGGTGAAAACTATGAAAATACAACTATGTATCCAGACTTTGCAAAAATTGCAAAAGATGAAGGTCATAAAGATATCGCAAGAATGTTAGAAATGATTGGTAAAATCGAAATAGAACATGAAAATATGTACAAAAGCTTAAAACAAAGACTTGATTTGGGTGCTGAATATGTTAGCGAAGATGAAGAAGAAGAGTGGATTTGTGAAGTTTGTGGACATGTGCATAGAGGTAAAAAAGCTCTTAAAATGTGTCCTGTATGTAAACACCCTCAAGAGTATCAATCAAGATTAAACTCTAAAAAATAAAATCTTATTTTAGGTTATTTGTTTAGTTCAAATAACCTAAATCTCAACATAATCTAATAGTATAAACTATATAATCCCATATGATAATAAAAGCCCTACTTCTAATATTTTTTACATATAATCTAAGCCTTGCAAAAGATTTCACAGTAGCTTCTTATAATGTAGAAAATTTCTTTGATTTAAAATATGACAAAACAGAATATAAAGAGTTTATTCCAAATACAAAATCAAATTGGAACCAAACAACATATAATACAAAACTAAAGCACATAGTAAAAGTAATAAATAATTTAGACAAAGATATTATTGCTTTACAAGAAGTAGAATCAAAACAAGCCTTTGAAAGCCTTGCAAAAAATTTGCCCCAATACAAATACACTATTTTTAAAAAATACAAAACTTCAAGTATAGGACTAGCAATACTAAGTAAATATGAAATTAGTGATTATGAACTCATTGATGTAAAACACTCGAAAGTCAATCGCCCTATTTTAAAAGTGACTTTAAATATAGACAACCACAAATTTATTGTTTTTAATAATCATTGGCCCTCAAAAAGAAAAGAAGAAAACCAAAGAGTTTTATATGCCCAAGCCATAAAAGAGTATATAAAAAATCTAAAGGAAGATATTGATTATATTATTTTGGGAGATTTAAACTCAAATTATAATGAATTTGAAACTTTCAAATACTCAAAACTAAATAATACCTATGATTTAACAGGCATAAACGATGTTTTAAATACTTCTATTAAAGGTAAGTTTATCTCTAAAAATGAAATTTTAAAATATGATAAAAAAGTACATTACAATCTATGGTTAGAGTTAAATTATAATCAAAGATTTTCTTATAAATTTAGAGGAGAAAATGAGACTCCTGATAATATTGTTTTACCAAAAGCTTTATTTGATGATAAAAATATCTCCTATGTAAATGATAGCTTTCAAGTCTTTAAACCAGAATATTTAATAAAAAATGGGAAAATATTTAGATGGGAGATGAAAAACAATATTCATCAAAACAGAGGTTATTCTGATCATTTACCTATTTTTGCAACATTTACAACAGACAAAGTAAAAAAACAAATACCAGCAAAAGCTGATTTGATAAGTGAACTTTACAATAAAAATAATCTCACTTTTCCTATTTTATTATCTGATATAAACTTAGTGTATAAAACAGATGAAATCGCCATCATAAAACAAAAAAATGACCGAGCAATATTTATTTATAAAGATGTGTCAAAATTAAAATATGACAAAAATTACACCATAAAAATAAATCAAACAAAAAGATTCAATGGACTATTAGAAATAAATGATTTCCAAATATTAGATGAAAAAAAAGATAAGTTAGATAAAAAATCTCTTTTTTTAGATGCTTCAAAATATGATATATTGGAATACAAGTTTCAAAATGAAATGATAAACAATATCTCAGGGATTATTCAAAACAACTATTTAAACTATATTTTTAAAAATGAAAAAAGAAAAATAAGAGTTTATGTAAAGAATAAAGAACTTTTACCAAAAAATGGGCAAAAAATTACTATAATAAATGCTCATTTAGGTTTTTATAAATCAAAACCACAAATTATACTCTATAAAAAAAGTGACTATAAATATGTTGATTAAATCTATTTTTACAAATAGTAGTGGAATTTTAGTATCAAGAATACTAGGCTTTGTAAGGGATTTGCTTACTGCTTCTATTTTAGGAGCAAATATATATTCTGATATATTTTTTGTAGCTTTCAAACTACCAAACCTATTTAGAAGAATCTTTGCAGAAGGTGCTTTTACCCAAGCTTTTATTCCAGCTTATGCAAAAACGAAACAAAAAATAAGATTTACTAGTGCAATATTTTTACAATTTTTAGCTCTTATTTTATTTCTTTCACTTTTAGTAACCCTATTTTCAAAGTTTATCACACATGTTATAGCTTTGGGATTTGATACTAAAACTGTAGATTTAGCAGCACCCCTTGTGGCAATTAATTTTTACTATTTACCTATGATATTTATAGTTACATTTATGGCTGCTCTTTTACAGTATAAACATCACTTTGCTACTACTGCTTTTTCAACAGCCCTACTAAATCTAGCACTAATAGCAGCACTTCTTTTATCAAAAGACTTGGGAAAATATGAGATAACATATTACATGTCTTATGGGGTTTTAGTTGGGGGATTATTACAAATTTTAGTACATCTTATTGCTATAAAAAAGAAAAATTTACTTAAAGTTTTCACTTTCAATAAAATAAATATAAGTGAAAATAAGTTTTACAAAAACTTTATAAGTGCTACAGTAGGAAGTTCAACTTCACATATCTCTGCATTTTTAGATACTTGGTTAGCTTCATTTTTAGTAAGTGGCTCTATTTCTTATTTGTACTATGCAAATAGAGTTTTTCAGCTTCCTTTAGCACTTTTTGCAATAGCAACTTCAACTGCACTTTTTCCTATGATTGCACGAGCTATTAAAAATAAAGATGAAAATAATGCCTTAAGACTAATGAGAAAATCAACTATAATATTAACAGCCTTACTTGCAATTTCAACTCTAATAGGAATTGTTTTTGATAATTTTATAGTTCAATTACTTTTCCAAAGAGGTGCTTTTACAAGTACTGATACTACAAATACAGCTTTGATACTTAGTATGTATTTAATAGGACTTATTCCCTTTGGAATAGCAAAGATATTTTCCCTTTGGTTATACTCACATGAAAAGCAATTTTTAGCTGCAAAAATCTCTATGAAAGCGCTTGGATTTAATATAGTTTTCTCACTTCTTTTAATCACTCCTTATGGAGCAGCAGGATTAGCTTTTGCTTCCACTTTAAGTGGATTTATTCTATTTTTTCTTACAATAAAAGAGTTTGGATTTAGAAAATTCAAACAACTTATTTTTAGCAAATAAAAATTTTATCTTTTTATTAAATATTTTAGATATAATCTGCCTTCATTACAAAAATTTAGGAATTTAATGAGAGAATTTTTTAAACAATACATACCCTATTATAAAAATTATATTTTAAAATTTTTCTACGCTTTTATTGGTATGTTATTAGCTGCTGGTGGAACTAGTGGGAGTGCATATGTTGTCAAACCCTTATTAGATGAAATATTTATTGCAAAAAATGCTGAAATGTTACAGATTATTCCTTTTATGGTTATAGCATTATATTTTGCTAAAGGTTTTGGGGGCTATATTCAAGCATATTATATATCTTATATTGGACAAGATATTGTAAGAATCGTTAGAGATAAACTATTAGCTCATGTATTAACTTTAGACATTGATTTTTTTCAAAAAAAACATGGGGGAGAATTAATTTCTCGTATCACAAATGATATAAATAGAATTCAATCAGCGGTTTCAAGTCAAATTGCTGAAATTATTAGAGAAAGTATGACAATTATTGCCTTAATAGGTGTTGTTATATACCAAAGCGCAGAATTAGCATTTTATGGTTTAGTTGTACTTCCAATGGCAATTTACCCACTTACAGTGCTAGCTAAAAAGATGAAAAAACTATCATTTAGATCTCAAGAATCAAATTCTGATATTACTTCTAATTTAAGTGAGACTTTTAACAACATAGAGATAATAAAAGCAAATTCAACAGAGTTTTTAGAAGCTAAAAAATTTCAAGCACATAATAAAAACTTTTTTAATATAAATATAAAAGCTGTAAAAACAAATGAACTAGTTTCTCCTCTTATGGAAACATTAGGTGCAATTGCACTTGCAGTAGTAATAATTGTGGGAGGGAAAGAAGTAATAGAAGGTGAACTAACAGTTGGTTCATTTTTCTCATTTATGACAGCATTATTTATGTTATACACTCCTATAAAAAGATTATCAAGTTTATATAATAAAATGCAAAATGCCTTAGCTGCGAATGAAAGAGTTAATGAAATATTTAATACAAAAGCAACAATTTTAAATGGAGAAGACTTATTCCCTCAAAATATTGAAACAATAGAATTTAAAAATACTCAACTGAAATATGATGGTTTTACAGCACTAAAGAATATAAATTTAAAAGCCTCAAAAGGTGAAAAAATTGCTTTAGTTGGAGATAGTGGTGGAGGAAAATCTTCATTGGTAAATTTAATTATTAGATTCTATGAAATAAGTGAAGGTGAAATACTTTTTAATGACAAATCAATAAAAAATATTGATATAAAATCATTAAGAGATCAAATATCAATTGTCACACAAAGAGTCTATATTTTCAATGATACAATTTCTCAAAATGTAGCTTATGGACAAGAACTTGATGAACAAAGAGTTATTGATGCACTTAAACAAGCCCATGCTTATAACTTTGTAATGTCACTTGAAAATGGAGTTCATACAAAACTTGATGAATTTGGAACAAATTTAAGTGGTGGTCAGAGACAAAGAATAGCAATAGCTAGAGCTTTATACAAAAAACCTCAAATACTTATTTTAGATGAAGCAACTTCAGCCCTTGATAATGAAAGTGAATCTATTATCTCAGAAGTTATTGATGAAGTAAGTAAAGACAAAATCACATTTGTTATAGCACATAGATTAAGTACTATTAAAAGTGCAGATAGAATTGCTGTATTTAAAGATGGAAAAATAGTTTGCCAAGATACAGAAAAAGAACTATTAAAAAATTGTAATGAGTATCAACGACTTCATAACCTAGCAAATATTTGATAAAGAAATATTTACAAAGTTTTAGATAAAATATCTGATTAGAAAAAGGAAAAAATTGTTTAGCTATAACACATTAAAAAAAGTATTATTTAAATTTCAACCAGAAACTGCACATCATCTTGCTGAATTTGGACTAACAAAATTGCCTTATTGCCGAAGTTTAAACAACTATATGGTTAATAAAAATTTTATATTTGACCATAAATTATCTCAAGATATTTTAGGCATTACTTTTAAAAATCCTGTTGGTTTAGCTGCTGGATTTGACAAAAATGCTACGATGATAGAATCAATGATGGCTTTAGGTTTTGGCTACACTGAAATTGGGACTATGACGCCAAGAGCACAAGATGGAAATCCAAAGCCTAGAATGTTTAGATATCCAGAACAAAAAACAGTTCAAAATGCTATGGGATTTAATAATAAGGGTTCATACGATGTAGCTAAAAATCTTAGAAAAGTTTTTCCTTATACTATTCCAGTGGGTGCAAATATTGGTAAAAATAAAACTACACCTGAAAATATGGCATTAAGTGATTATAAGATTTTAATAAATAAATTTAAAGATATAAGTGATTATTTGGTTATAAACATTTCTAGTCCAAATACACCAAATCTTAGAGATTTACAAAATGAAAAATTTATAACAGAACTTTTTACGATGGGGAAAAAGCTTACAAATAAACCTATATTTTTAAAAATAGCTCCAGATATGGAAGCTAAAACTGCTGTTGATTTATGCAAAACAGCTATAAAATCAGGAGCTGCTGGTATTATTGCCACAAATACAACTATTGATTATGATTTACTTCCTGGATGCCAAAGCTTTGGTGGACTAAGTGGTGCTGTTTTAAGTGAAAAGTCATATGAATTATTTAAAGAAATAGCTAAAGAGTTATTTGGGAAAACTATTTTAATATCTGTTGGTGGTATTTCAACACCTGAAGATGCTTATAGAAGAATCAAAGCAGGTGCTTCACTTATCCAAGTATATTCTGGACTTATATTTGAAGGTCCATCAATGGTTAGAAAAATAAATGAAGGAATTTTAAAACTGCTTGAAGAAGATGGTTTTTCAAACATTAATCAAGCAATTGGTGCTGATTTAAAAAAATAAAGAGGATTAATAAGTGATTAAATTGATATTGATACAATTCTCACTTCTATTTATATTCGCAGGAGAATTAATGAGTAATAGCTTACCAAAATATTTTACAAAAACTTTAGACAATGGATTACAAATAGTTGTAATACCTATGAAAAATGGTTCAAATGTTGTTTCAACAGACATTTTTTATAAAGTTGGAAGTAGAAATGAAGTTATGGGAAAAAGTGGAATAGCACATATGCTTGAACACCTAAACTTTAAATCAACAAAAAACCTAAAAGCTGGTGAATTTGATGAGATAGTAAAAGGATTTGGTGGAGTAAATAATGCTTCTACTTCATTTGATTTTACACACTATTATATAAAATCAAGTTCAAAAAACATGGGTAAATCATTAAAGCTTTTTGCAGATTTGATGGAAAACTTAACATTAAAAGATAAAGAGTTCCAACCTGAGAGAAATGTAGTAGCAGAAGAGAGAAGATGGAGAACAGATAATAATCCAATGGGATATTTACAATACAGACTTTTCAATAATGCCTATATTTATCACCCATATCATTGGACTCCAATTGGATTTACAGATGACATTAAAAATTGGACAATAAAAGATATTAGAGATTTTCATAGTACTTATTATCAACCAAAAAATGCAATTGTAGTACTTGCGGGAGATATATCTAAAGATGATGCTTTTAAATCAGTTAAAAAATATTTTAAAGATATAAAAAATAAAAAAGATATCCCATCAAAAGTTTATACAGTTGAACCTAAACAAGATGGTGCAAAAAGAATTATAATAAATAAAGATTCCCAAGTTCAAATGTTAGCTATGGCATATCATATACCTAACTTTGAAAATAAAGACCAAATAGCCCTATCAGCTCTTAGTGAGCTTTTAAGTTCTGGAAAAAGTTCTATTTTAGAAAAAAGACTAATAGATGAAAAAAGATTGGTAAATTCAGTATATGCATATAATATTGAACTAAAAGATCCTGGATTATTTATATTTATGGCAACCTGTAATGAAGGTGTAAAAGCCCAAGATGTTGAGAAAGAGATATTAGAAATAATAAAAGAGATAAAAGAGGGAAAAATTTCACAAGAAGATTTAGAAAAAATAAAAATAAATACAAAAGCTGATTTTATTTTTTCACTTGAAAGCTCTAGTTCTGTAGCTTCATTATATGGAAGTTATTTTGTTAAAGATAATATTAAACCTCTATTTTCATATGAAGAAAACATTCAAAACTTAAAAATAAAAGATATTGTAAAAGTTGCAAAAAAATATTTACAAGAAGACAATTCAACAACTTTAATTTTAAGAAAGGATGGCAAGGATGGATTACAAGATAAGTAAAACAACCTTTGGAGAAAAGCCTCATTTTGAGTTACCTAAGCCTTTGTTTTACAAAGAATTAGGAGAAAAGGGCTTAGTTGAGCTTTTTAATAGGTTTTATGACTTATTAGTGGAAAGTGACATCTCTAATTTTTTTCCTCAAGATGAAAAAGAGTTAGCAAAAGTCAAAGCACATAATGTAAAGTTTTTTATAGAAGCTTGTGGCGGTCCAAAGTATTATTCAGAAGAAGTTGGTCACTTTGATATGATGAAAGCCCATGAACCTTTTTCAATAACTGAAAAAGCAAGAACAGAATGGCTTGGTTGTATGCAAGAAGTACTAAAAGATGTTAAAATTTCAGAAGAAGCAAAAAAAAGTTTTTGGGAATACTTAGAAAAATTTTCAAAACATACAGTAAATGTAGATACTGGAATCAAATTACCAGAAGATATAGTAAAAGTATAAAGGAAGTAAATGAATATAATTACCGGGGCAATGACAGCATTAATCACTCCATTTAAAAATGGAAGAGTTGATGCTGTTTGCTATGAATATTTAATCAAAAGACAAATAGCTCAAGGAATAGATGCAGTTGTTCCTGTTGGAACGACAGGAGAAAGTGCAACTTTATCACATAATGAACATAAAGAGTGTATTGAAATTGCAGTTTCAGTTTGTAAAGGAACAAATGTAAAAGTTATAGCAGGAGCTGGTTCTAATGCTACACATGAAGCTTGTGATATAGCAAAACATGCACAAAATGTTGGAGCACATGGAATATTATCTGTTGCTCCATATTATAACAAACCTATGCAAGAGGGACTTTATCAACACTACAAAGCAATTGCCGAGTCTGTTGAAATTCCAGTTATGCTTTATAATGTTCCAGGAAGAACTGGAGTTGATATTGAAGCAGATACTGCAATTAGATTATTTGATGATATTAAAAATATCTATGCAATCAAAGAAGCAACAGGAAGTCTAGAGCGAGCAATTGAATTAAATGCAAAAAGAGCTGACTTTTGTGTAGTTTCTGGTGATGATCTTATTGATTTTCCTATGCTTGCAAATGGTGGGAAAGGTATTATTTCAGTTACTGCAAATTTACTTCCTAATTACAAAAGTAAATTAGTAAAAAGTGTATTTGAAGGTGATTATGAAACAGGAAGAGCTATAAATAATGAACTATATGCACTAAATAAACTTATGTTTTGTGAAAACAATCCAATACCAATAAAAGCGGCTATGTATATTGCTGGATTAATGGATACATTAGAGTATAGATTACCACTTACAAAACCAAGCTTAGAAAATATGAAAAAAATTGAAGAAATAATTAAAAATTATGAGGTAATAAAATAATGAGTAGTGAGATGAAGGGAAAAACATTAGTAATTTCTGGTGGAACAAAAGGTATTGGAAAAGAGTGTGTTTACAAATTTGCAAGTAATGGTATTAATGTAGCTTTTACATATAATTCAAACAAACAGTTTGCAGAAGATATTTGTAAAGATGTAGAAGAAAAATATGGTGTAAAATGTAAAGCATACCCTTTTAATATCTTAGAACCAGAAAAATATAAAGAATTATTTTTAGAAATCGATAAAGATTTTGATAGAGTTGATTTCTTTATCTCTAATGCTATGATTTATGGACGAGCAGTTGTTGGTGGATATGGTAAATTTATGAAACTAAAACCAAGAGGATTAAATAATATCTATACAGCAACAGTAAATGCTTTTGTTTGTGGTGCACAACAAGCTGCAAAAAGAATGCAACAAATTGGTGGTGGAGCAATAGTTAGTTTAAGTAGTACAGGAAATTTAGTATATATTGAAAACTATGCAGGTCATGGTACAAATAAAGCTGCTGTTGAAGCTATGGTTAAATATGCTGCAAATGAACTTGGTGAATATGGTATTAGAGTAAATGCAGTTTCTGGTGGTCCAATTGATACAGATGCGCTAAAAGCATTTACAAACTATGAAGAAGTAAAAGCAAAAACTGCTGAATACTCTCCATTAAATAGAATTGGTCAACCTCAAGACTTAGCACAATCATGTTATTTCTTATGTACAAGTGATGCATCATGGATTACAGGTCATACTCTAATCGTAGATGGTGGGACAACATTTAGATAATGACAAAAAAATTAAATCTGCCTAATGCCTTAGCACTTTTAAGAATAGCATTAGCACCATTAATGTTGTGGTTTTTAGTTGATAGAGATTCAGCAATCTTTTCTACTTGGCATCCCTCTTGGCTTGATTATTTTGCTGGACTTATTTTTGTAATAGCTTCAGTTACAGACTTTTTTGATGGATATATAGCAAGATCTTGGAATCAAATAACAAAACTTGGTGGTATATTAGATCCGCTTGCAGATAAAATGCTTATGCTTGCAGGATTTGTAGGGCTTGTAGCTATAAATAGAGCAAGTGCATGGGCTATATTTTTAATACTTTCAAGGGAGTTTTTTATAACAGGACTTAGAGTTGTTGCGATTGGTGAAGGTAAAGATGTAGCCTCAACAATGGCAGGAAAAATAAAAACCGTAGTTCAAATGATTGCTATTGGTTTTTTAATTATGAATTGGCCTTTTGGAACTGAGTTACTTTGGTTTGCAGTTATATTAACACTATATTCAGGATATGAATATATAAGAGACTATTTTAAAAACTAAAGGATATTTGTGGGTACTATAACTTTTTTACTTGTTCTTTCATTTTTGGTATTTTTCCATGAATTAGGACACTTTTTAGCAGCACGATACTTTGGAATAAAAGTGGAAGTATTCTCAATTGGTTTTGGAAAAAAACTTTATTCTAAACAGTGGATGGGAACATCTTGGCAGTTTGCATTAATCCCTCTTGGTGGTTATGTTAAAATGAAAGGCCAAGATGATACAAAACCAGGTCTTGTAGAAGCGGGAAATGATTCATATAACAACAAAAAGCCTTGGCAAAGAATTATAATACTTTTTGCTGGTCCTTTTGCTAACTTTGTACTTGCAGCTATTTTATATTTTACAATTGCAATGATTGGGGCAAATGCTTTAAGTCCGACAATTGGTCAAGTTGTAGCTAATTCACCTGCTGCAAAAGCTGGATTAAAAGTAAATGATGAAATTTTAAGAATAAATAATACAGATGTAAAACAGTGGAATGAAGTTGGAAAATATATTGTACAGTCAAAAGGTGCTCTTCAATTTTATATTAAAAGAGATGGTGCAGTTATTACAAGAATCATAAACCCACATATAAGTGATAGTGAAAATATATTTAAAGAAAAAATCAAAAAAAGAATGATAGGTATTGCCCCTGCTCCAAAAGTAGTAAAATTAAATTTATCTCCAATTGAAGCCTTAGGTTTTGCCTATGATACAACTGTAGAATCATCAAAAATGATTTTTAAAGGTGTTCAAAAATTAATCCAAGGTGTAATTCCAAGTAGTGAAGTTGGTGGAGTAATAACAATTGGAAAAGTAATTTCAGAAGCTAGTCAATCAAGTATTATTGCATTATTAACAATTACAGCTCTTATTTCAGTGAACTTAGGAGTTTTAAACCTTCTTCCAATACCAGCCCTTGATGGTGGACATATTATGTTTAACCTTTATGAAATAATTGCAAGAAGAAAACCAAGTGATAAAGTATTTATGTACTTGACTGTTGTGGGATGGGTAATTCTTGGTTCTCTTATGCTTTTGGGTATTTATAACGATATCAGTAGATTATTAAAGTAGGAGAATAAATGTTAACAAAACAGTTAGCTGTAGAAAATTTAGACAAATTAATAGAAAGAGTTGAGGCTGCAAGACTTCAAGTTTCTCATCATCACATAGTAAAAATCATAGCTATTAGCAAATATAGCCAATCAGAAGAAGTAGCAACTTTGTATGGTGCAGGTCAAAGAGCTTATGGTGAGAATAAAGTGCAAGATTTAAAAGATAAAATGGAAAAACTTGAAGAGTTACCATTGGAATGGCATTTTGTTGGAAGACTTCAAAAAAATAAAATCAATAATTTGATTGATTTAAATCCAACATTGATTCAATCAATTGACTCTTTAGAATTAGCAATTGAACTTAACAAAAAACTAGAAGCAAAGAATAAAAAGATAAATGCCCTACTTCAAATAAACTCAGCTTATGAAGAATCAAAAGCCGGTGTTATACCAGAAGAGGCAATTGAAGTTTATAAAAAGATAATTGATACTTGTCCAAATATAACTTTAAAAGGTGTTATGAGCATTGGGGCTCATGTTGAAGATGAAGATATTATAAAAAAATCTTTTGAAACAACTAAGAAAATCTTTGATGAATTAGCACCATTTGGAGCAAAATATTGTTCTATGGGGATGAGTGGAGATTTTGAATTAGCTATTGCATGTGGTTCAAATATGATTCGAGTAGGTTCAAGTCTATTTAAATAGACTTGAGTTACATTTTCTTATTTTTTATACTTAGAAATGATTTTATAACACACTTCATTCTCTCTTCTATATCACTACCATCTTCATCCATATAATCTGTTTGTATTTTGTAAACTATTTTTTTATCAATTTTAAATTCAAATACTAAATATCCAGCAAAAAAGTTAGATTTTGAACCTTTTTTATTTTTATCTTTTTTATCATTTTCCGAAATATAATAATCAATCAAAACTTTTTTATCTGTGTTTACTATTTTCTCTTTTGGGATATATTTTATTAAAATAGAATCTGCTTTTCTTACATCATAGAATTCTTTTAAAATAGAAGGCATAAAAACTGAATAATTTATCTCTGATTTGATTATATAATTATCTGATAGGAGTAAATCTTGGGCAAGTGATATTTTTCCAGGTGAATAAATTGATTCAAAAGTTACAGTTTTTTCTTGGCACTCTACCCTTTTACTTTTAGGATCATTTTTTGTCATATTTTCAAATATTCCATATGCAAAAAATAAGATAATAGTAGAAATTGTTAAAACTAATATTTTATTCATAAAAAACCCTATGTATTTAAATAAGGTTAATTATAAGAGTTTATTGTTAATTTAATGTTAAAAAATCTATAAGTTTTACTTATATTATAGATTCACCTAACATGCCAATTATAAATCCAAAGTTTACACCAATAGCAATTAATTTTCTTTTTTTATATTGCAATAATGGTGCAATATCTTGAAAGATAATATACATAATTCCACCCGCTGAAAAAAGCATCAAAGAAGAAGTAATCAAAATCTTATCTTCTAAAAATACATAACCTAATAGGGAAAAGATGAGTCCAACAAAACTTAAAATAAATAGTATTAAAAGTGCTTTATAAGATGAGTGTTTTAGTTTTTTTAGCTCAGTATATGAATTAAATGATTCTGGTAAGTTTTGTAAGGCTATAAAAATAGAGAGTAAAACTCCAACTTTATGGTTATAAACAAATACAGCACCTAAAGCTATAGATTCTGGAATAAAATCCAACAACATAGCTATTACTTGTGGTATTTTATATCTGTACTTTTCAATTAACTTATCAAAAAAGAAAAAAGAAAGTCCACCTAAAATAAAAAGTGAAGTACTTAGTAAAACAGGCAATTCTAACATCCCATCAGGGACTAAAACAAAAGAGATGGCAGAAAGCATTATTCCTGTTGAAAAAGCTATTAAGTAGTGAATAATAAGCTCTTTTAACTCTTTATTATGTACTCTATTTTCAAAATAGTATGAAATCAAACCACCAATAAAAACTGTAGAACCAGCTAATAGAGAAAATAGAATAATTTCATAAATCATGTTAGTTTAGTGAGTTTTTAAACTTTTTCAACTCTTCTTCTATACTTGGAACTCTCATAAAATGTTCACCTATTAGAAAAGCATCTGCACCTATTTCGCTTAGATTTTTTATTATTTCAGTACTACTTACTCCACTTTCTGCAACGATAATTTTTCCATTTGGAATCATAGGTATTAGTTTTTCACAAAGACTCATATCCATCTCCATCGTTTCGAGGTTTCTATGATTAATTCCTACAATATGTGCTCCACATTTCATTGCTTTTGTTAAATCTTCTTTATCATGAACTTCAACTAATACTTCTAATCCTAAGTGAAGGGCATACTCATATAACTCTTTTAAATCTTTAGTTGATAAACTTTTTGCAATAAGAAGTATAAAATCTGCTCCATAAACTAAAGCTTCCACGATTTGATACTTATCTAAAATAAAATCTTTTCTAAGAAGTGGTGTTGGTACATATCTTCTTATTTGTGTTAGATATTCTAAATTTCCTTGGAAATAGTGAGGTTCAGTTAAAACAGAAATAGCATTTGCTCCATTTTTTGAATACTCTTGGGCAATAGATACTGGATCAAAGTCTTCTCTTATAACTCCCTTACTAGGGCTAGCTTTTTTAACTTCAGCTATGATTCTAATTGGTTCTTCTTTAGTTGATGTAATATATGGTTTTACATCTCTTGGAGCATATGGATTAGAGCTTAAACTTCTTCCTAATAATTCTAAAGGTATCTCTTTTTTTCTTCTTTGTACATCTTCTAAAGTTCTCTTATTTATTTCATCTAAAATCATTTTTTACTACACTCCTTAATTTTCTTCCAATGTAATTTAATCTCACTATCACTTAGTCCTACTTCATCAACTACTTTTTTCATGAATTTATAAGCAATTTTGCAATTTCCTAATTTGTAATTTCCCCAAGCTTTTGAATCAATATATGCAATATTATTTGGTGCTTTTTCTAATGCCTTATCAACATAAATAAGACCTTTTTTTACATCAACATCATAATCAATTAGTATATATCCTAAATAGTTTTGATAAACATGATTATCCAAAACCGTCAATACATCATTGAATTTTCTAATAACATTATCTAAAACTTTTTTCTTATCTGGTGCTGTCTCAAATTCTAAAATAGCAATTTGAGCCAATAAATCAACATTACCATCTTGTTTATATAGTTTTCTCACTAATTTTAGGGCTTTTAGTGGTTGATCAGTTCTTTTGTATAAACTCACTAATTTTACATCATCTACTTTTTCTTTTTCTAAAAATTTTATTGCTTCATTTATATCTTTTTTCTCTAAATATGCAATTAAAACTTTATATGTTTTATTAGCCATATCTTCATCATCTTCATTTTTATATGTTTGATATGATCTTTTTAAAACTGAAATAATACCATCTACATTATTTTGTTCTTGATAAATAGATACTAATTTTGGGCAAACTGATGAATCACATCCAAATAATCTAACATGGGTTTCAAGATAAGCTAAAGCTTCTGGCTTTTTGTTTAGATATGCATATAAAATATTTACAAGATTAAGAAGTGTATTTGAACTATTATTCATAGAATATGAAGTTTCAAAATATGAAGCTGCTTTTGTATAATCTTTTTTTACAAAATAAACATTTGCCAAAACTTCATAGTTTAGAGCACTTTTATATTTAGTTAAAAGTTTTTGTGCCACTTCTAAGGCTTTGTCTGTTTGATTTAGATTAAGTAATGAAACACAATATATTCTTAAAATAAGCTCTTGTTCTTTTACATTATCGCCAAGATGATTTTGTACTTTTTTTACAATATCTTTAAAATGACCTGTTGCCAAAGATGCTCTTAAATATCTTATATAATATTCATAGTTATTAGTATTGTCATATAATTTTTCATACAAAAATCTAGCTTGATTTGTATTACCTTGTCTTTCATATTCTAAGGCATATACAATATATAAATCTTCATTAAAATCTTTATCTACTTCTTTTGCAAACAAAGAACTTAGAAAAATAAATATTATTAAATATCTTTTATAGCTGGACACTCTTCTTTTACCTCATTAATTCTTGTTTTAAAATAATCCCAAAAAGGGAAAGTTCTACACTGTTTTGGTCTTGCTTCATATACAGAACACTGTCTTTTTTCCAAATCAAAAAAGACACAAGCATAATTATTTTCAGCCAACCTTTTTTCATTGATTGTATACTTATACCCTACTTTTCTTAAAAACTTATGTACTAACTCATCTACTTCTATATTTAAAAGTTTTGCCAAATCTTCTTGTTCAGTTTTATTTATCCAAATATAACCGCTCTCACCTATGCAACAGTTTCCTGCACAAGTGTCACAAGCTTTTGGATTAAAACCATAGGGAAAATCATCTTGTTTTATTATTTCATTCATATATCAACTTTTATACTGTGTGTTGAAGATACTTTATAAATACCTTGAACCTCTTTTGTAAAATCTTTTTCATCAAATACAATAAGCGGACTTAAGATTCGCATCAAAGATTTTGAATTTTTTCTTGCATAAATCAATACTAAAGTAGCATCTTTTCCAAGCTTTGGATGCACAAACTGCATCGACTCAATATTTAACTTATACTCATTTAAAAGGTGCATAATATCATTTAACTGCTTAACATCATAACAGAAGAAAAACTTACCGTTTTGATTTAATACTTTTGAAGTTTTTGATATAAAATCAACCAAAGGCATAGAGTCATTATATCTTGCTATTTTTATATTTTCATTTTCTGTTTTTACAACATTTGTATGATAAAAAGGTGGATTTGAAACACAAATATCAAAAGTTTTATCAAAACTAATATCTTGATATTTACCTTTGTATATTTTTGATTCTATTTTATTATTTTTAGAATTAATCTTTGTTAATTCTTGAAATTTATCTTGAACTTCACATTGATTT
This sequence comes from Arcobacter siniprincipis (SeqCode), assembly GCF_048571125.1. Classification (NCBI taxonomy): domain Bacteria; kingdom Pseudomonadati; phylum Campylobacterota; class Epsilonproteobacteria; order Campylobacterales; family Arcobacteraceae; genus Arcobacter; species Arcobacter siniprincipis (SeqCode). The sequence continues at coordinate 2,202,842 of NZ_CP182343.1, forward strand.
AAATTTAACCTTGGATTATCCCTAGCAACTAAAAGTCCCAATATCCCACTTCCACTTCCTATATCTAAAAGTTCACCTTTTATGTTTTTAAAGATTTTTAAATTTGTATTTATAAAATGATGTAAAAAGTGAGTATCACTATTGTAACAATATCCATCTTGTGGTTGATATAGAAGCAAATAAAGCCTTTTTTATTTTTTTGTATTGTACTAAAAACTCTCTAATAATGCTTTGAATTAAAATCACAATTACTTATATAATATATTTAGCCTATATTAGATACCATTTTAATATATATTTTAATGTTTTTATTTAATAAAAACAAAAGGAGATAAAATGACTTCAATGGAAACTCCACTTAATACACCAGTTTGGATTGATGCAAAAAGGTGTAAAGCATGTGACTTATGTGCTTCTGTTTGTCCTGCAGGTGTTCTTGCTATGACATATGATTCTACTTCGACACTTGGTTCAAAGGTTAGAATCATATCAAAAGAGTCATGTATTGGATGCGGTGATTGTGAATATGCTTGTCCTGATTTTGCAATAAGTGTAGCTACTAAACATGAGTACAAGTTTGCAAAACTAACAGAAGAGTCAAAACAGCGAGCTAGAATACTAAAAGAAAACAATTACAGAATCAAGGATTAAGAATGTCAAGAGAACTAATATGTACAGGAAATGAATTAGCAGCTATTGCATCTGTTGATGCAGGATGTGAGTTTTTTTCTGGATATCCTATTACTCCCTCAAGTGAAGTTATGCATACACTTTCAGATTTGCTTCCAGCCTCAGGTGGTGCTGCTATTCAAATGGAAGATGAGATTGCAGGGATTTGTGCAGCACTAGGTGCTTCAATGAGTGGAAAAAAATCACTGACAGCTACAAGTGGACCAGGTATTTCACTAAAGGCTGAAAATATTGGTCTTGGATTTATAGCAGAAGTTCCCCTTGTAATCATAAATGTTATGAGAGGAGGACCATCAACTGGACTTCCTACTCGTGTGGCACAAGGTGATATTTTACAAGCAAAAAATCCTACACATGGGGATTATAACTCTATTACTTTATGTGCAGGAAATTTATCTGAGTGTTATACTGAGACAGTTCGGGCATTTAATTTAGCTGATAGATTTATGCAACCTGTATTTGTGTTACTAGATGAAACAATTGGACACATGAGTGGAAAAGCGATTGTTCCTACACTTGAAGAGATAAAAAAGAGTATCTTTTATAGAAAAACTTTTGATGGTAATCCAGAAGACTATGAGCCATACAATGTAGCAGCTGATCAACCAGCAGTTTTAAATCCTATGTTTAAAGGCTACAAATATCACTACACTGGACTTCACCATGATTTCAATGGACATCCAACTGAAGATGAAACAATGTGTGAAAATCTAATAGAGCGATTATTTAATAAAGTAAATGCCCATATGGATGAAATAGAATCATATGAAGAGTATATGTTAGATGATGCAGATATTATGATTATAGCTTATGGGTCACTTTCACTTTCAGCAAAAGAAGCTGTAAATAGACTAAGAGAAGAAGGTATAAAAGTAGGACTTTTTAGACCAATAACACTCTGGCCAAGTCCAGCTAAAAAAATCAAAGAGCTATGTGATAGATTTGATAAAGTATTAGTTTGTGAACTAAACCTTGGACAATATATTCAAGAGATACAAAGAGCAAGCCAAAGATTGGAATTCGATACTTTGTTTAAAGCAAATGGTAGACCAATAGCTCCACTTGAAATAATCAAAAAAATCAAAGGAATGTAAGATGGCTTTTAATTATGACAAATATTTACGAATAAATAAAATGCCAACTTTATGGTGTTGGGGTTGTGGTGATGGGGTTATTTTAAAAGCCTTAATTAGAGCTATTGATGAACTTGGTTGGGATATGAATGATGTATGTGTAGTATCAGGAATTGGTTGTTCTGGAAGATTTTCTTCTTATATGAACTGTAATACAGTTCACACTACTCATGGAAGAGCAATAGCCTATGCCACAGGTATCAAAATGGCAAATCCAGACAAACATGTGATATGTGTAACAGGTGATGGAGATGGTCTTGCAATTGGGGGTAATCACACAATTCACGGATGTAGAAGAAATATAGATATTAATCACATAGTTGTAAATAACTTCATCTATGGTCTTACAAACTCACAAACAAGTCCAACAACTCCTCAAGGAATGTGGACAGTTACTATGAAAAGAGGAAATATCGACCCTACTTTTGATCCTTGTAAACTTGCAATTGGAGCAGGAGCTTCTTTTGTAGCAAGGGAGAGTGTAACAGAACCTAAAAAACTAGAAAGACTACTAAAAAATGGTCTAAGTCATAAGGGATATAGCTTTTTTGATATCTTTTCAAACTGTCATATAAACCTAGGAAGAAAAAATAAAATGAATTCAGCTATGGCAAATCTTGATTGGATAAAAGATATAACCGTTCCAAAAAATAAATTTGAAAAACTAAGTGATGAAGAAAAAGTTGGAAAATTTCCAACAGGTATTTTAAAACAAGATGAAGATGCCAAAGAGTATACAGACCAATATGAAAAAGTAAAAACAGCTCAAAAAAACAAAACTGCTGTTGAATTTTAAGGAACTAATATGAGTAAAATATTGATGAGATTTACAGGTGTTGGTGGTCAAGGAGTTTTACTAGCAGGAGCAATCTTCGCAGCTGCAAAAATCAATGCAGGTGGATATGGGCTAAAAACTGCCACATATACTTCACAAGTAAGAGGAGGAGCAACTGTTGTTGATATAACACTAGATGACAAAGAAATCCTATACCCATACGCAAATGATGGAGAGATAGACTTCATGTTATCAGTTGCCCAAGTTTCATACGACCAATTTAAAAATGGCGTAAAAGATGGTGGAGTAATAGTAATAGAGCCAAACCTAGTAAAACCTACAGAAGAAGATAAAAAAAGATGGAAAATCTACGAAATTCCAATCATCACAATAGCAAAAGAAGAAGTAGGAAATGTAATCACCCAATCAGTCCTAGCCCTAGCAATTGCTAACTTCATGACAGGACAAAGTATAGATAACAAAATCTTAAGAGAAACAATGCTTTCAAAAGTACCAGCAAAAGTACACGAGATAAATAACAAAGCCTTTGATTTAGGCTTGGAGTATGCTAGACAAGTATCTAGTTAAATAATTTTAAGTATGTTAGATACTCTTATCTAACATACCAATTCAAGTATAGGTATATTTTTTATGCCAATTATAATGGCTTACCTATTCTTCAAAGTTTGGAGCTTCTTATGAGCTTGATTTATTTGTAATTAAATATCCTGTCCCTAGAATTTTCATAATATTCCTTTCTATTTACTTGGTATTAAAAATGCTTTTTTTTCAATTTTAGTAAAATCAGTATTCATATATTTTTTAAAATATAATTCAACCTTTTGTTGAGATTTATTATCTAATAACCTATAAGATATACTGGAAATTTTATCTCCGTTATGCATAATGAATAAAATATTATCTACTTTATTTTTTTTTGTTAAAATATATAGATATAAATTAGAACAACATACTGAAAATAAATAAATAGGGAAAAGTATTATTAAAAAAAGTTTATTATGAGCAAGCACTTTACCTGATACATTATTGCTTTCTAAAATATAAATTTTTTTTATTTTATTACATATAATTTTATAATTTAAAATCTCTACTAAAATATATTTTTCATAAAACTTAATTTTTCTTTTTTCTTTTTTTAGATTATAAATTATGATAAAAAATAGCTGATATATAAAAAAAGGTAAACTAATATAAACAGCTAATCGCCCTAGTCTTCCATCATCACTAATATTTGATAAACTAAATCCATTCCAAGCATAAAGAAATAAAAAAATTGTCAACATTAATATTGTTATATATAACCTAAAAATAATATACCCCTTATCTTCTATCTCAAATAAAAAACCATTTTTATCAGCTATCAATTCTATTTGTTTATTTTCAATTTCTTTATTCATAACACATTTCTTTTGTCATTTTCATAAAGTCTACTAATAAAAATTAACTCTATTTTATCTTCCAAAGTTTCCCTACCATAAATTGTTATTTGAAATTTAATAATTCTTGTTTTATACCTTCAAAACATAAAAGGATATAATTATTATATATAAATTATAATTTTTATTCATTAAAAAGCTATCACTAATGTATATAAAACTCATATTTTATTCAAGTTCAAGGCAGACAAAAGTTTTTTAAAGGAGCTTACTAAAGTAAGGAAGTAGGAGAAAACTTATGCCTAAAGGCATAAGGAAATTTCACGCGTGCAAAAAACTTGCAGTCGAACGCAGAAATGTGCAAGTATGGATTCCACTTCGTTACATGGATAAAAGATGAGTTTTAAACTTATTTTATGTATATTCTGTAGTTATTAATCTTATCTTCCAATCTCTTCGATAAAAATGGATTCGCATTTTTCAAACAGCTAAGTATAAACTTTGATTCTTGAAAATAGTTATATACTTTTTCATTATCCCAAGATTCTGGTGGTTTTTGTAAGTTTGTGATTCTATCTGCTAGTTTTACACATTGTACTGCATAGCTTTGAGTTAGTAGCCTATTTATATTTTCAGCCATTTGTTGTTTTTTAGACTCAATTGATGGGTCTTTTGTTAAGGCTTCAACACCACTTGCAATTTCATCTCCAAACTCTTCTATTAGTTCACTAATAGTTGCATTTGTATCTTCTAATACATCATGTAATAGAGCAATTTGTATTGCGAAATCTGCATCTTCTAGTTTTACTTCACCTTGTTCGCAGGCATGCATCATCTCCATTGCAACTGATGTCAAATGAGTAATATAAGGTAATCCTTTGGGAGTTTTTTGTTCTCCATGTACCTTAGCCGCATAATTTAATGCTTTTAGGTATTTTTCTTGTGAAAACATCAATCTTCCTTTTGTGTTATATTTTGCTTTTTTTGTCTATTTTGTTTTGCTTGGTTGTTTTTATTATTTATTATATTATCAGATTTTGAAAAAGCTATCAAATCTTCAGCTGTTAGAATTTTCTCTGGCAATTTTGAAAGTGATTCTTTTAAGATATAAGTTGTGCTTAGAGCATCACTATAGGCTCTATGTTGAGTATCTATATCTATATGTAATAAATCTTTTAAAAAGTCTAAACCATATCTTTGAGCTTCTATTGTTCTCTTTGACAAATCAATAGTACAAAGCTTTCTATTATGTAATTCACCTAAGTTATACTTTTTAAATGATTCTGAAATAAATCTATAATCAAACTTGATATCATGGGCAACAAAAACATCATCTTCTAAAAATATCTTAAACTCTTCAAGTACAGTTTTTAATACTGGTGCATCTTTTAACATACTAGGAGTTATATTTGTCACTTCTTGGATATAAGGAGGTACATCTTTTGCATAAACTAGGGATTCATAACTATCTATTATCTCACCATTTTTAAGTTTTACTGCACCTATTTCTATGACTTGCCCTTTGTTTACATTGCTTCCATTTGTCTCAATGTCTACGATACAAAAAACTTGGTCTTTTATTTGGTTTTCTTTTGTTTTTAAAAGTACTTTTTCATCAATAATATCTAGTGGAAAACCATTTGATAAAAGAAGTTCTAGTTCTAAATTGGCATCAGCAAAAAAAGTATTTTTCATAGACTCAATTAGCTTTAATAACTCATCTAAAGTATTTAGTCCTTTTTTAATCCTTGATGCGATTATATCACTGTTTGAAGGTAGAGTTTGTTTTTTAGATTTCATGGGCTACTTTTACAAAGTCAATCATTTTTTGATTATCTTTTTTGCCTTTGCTTTGTTCTACTCCACTACTCACATCTACACCATAAAAGCCAAAACCTTTTAGCTCATTTAGATTTTCAGATTTTAATCCACCAGCAAGTATTATTTTAGAGCAATCAAGTTCTTTAAACCAATCAAGGACTATTCTTTTACCCTCACCTCCAAAACCTGGAACAAAGGCATCTACTAATTTAAAACTATCTTCTAAGTCTTCTAAGTCTTCTTTTGATTCTATTCTTTCAACTTTTATGTATGTTACTTCAAGGTTATCAAACTCTGTGGTATCTTCATCATCTATTATTTGTGCCAATTGCATATGTGCAACTTTACAGATGTCATTTATATGTTTTGATGATTCATTTACAAAAAGTCCTACTGTTTGCACAAAAGGAGGAAGTTGCTCAACTATTTTTTTAGCATCAATTGGTCTTATATATCTAGGACTTGGCTCATAAAATACAAATCCTAAAGCATCAGCTCCTGCATTTATCGCATCAAGGGCATCTTCTAGATTTGTTATACCGCAAATTTTAACTTTCATATTACACCTGAAGAGATTTTATTGCTTTTGAGTAATCATCCTGTGAAAATACAAAAGAACCAGCTACAACAACATCAACTCCAGCAGCTTTTAATTCATGGATGTTTTTATCATTTACTCCACCATCTACTTCAATTAGACAGTTTGGATTTCTTTTATTTATAAGCTCTTTTAGTTTTATACTCTTTTCAACAACACTTGTAATAAACTTTTGTCCACCAAATCCTGGGTTTACTGACATTAGTAAAACCATATCTAAATCTTCCAACAGATACTCTATTGACTCAGGAGTCGAGTGTGGGTTTAGTACGATTGCTGGTTTTATTCCATAGTCTCTTATTTTTTGTATAAGTCTATGTGGGTGTTTTTCACTTTCTATGTGAAATGAGATATATTCAGGTTTAAGTGGAGCAAATAAATCCACAAAAAATGTATTGTTTTCTACCATCAAATGTACATCAAGTGGTTTTGTAGCAATCTTTGCAACAGGAGTTACAACAACTGGTCCTAAAGTCATATTTGGCACAAAATGACCATCCATAACATCCACATGAATCAAATCACAACCACCATCACAGATTGCAGTAATCTCTTCATTTAATTTACCAAAATCAGCTGATAGTATCGAGGGGGCAACTAACATAAAATACCTTTTTCTTTAATTGTGGCGATTATATCATTTTTTTTAAAAATATAAAATAAGTGCTTTAAAATAAAAGCGTAGTTTTCTAATAATAGTTTAGATAACATAAAAATTATAAAAGGAACAATAAAGAAAAATGACTAAAATAAGTAATGAAGAAAAAAAAATATTTCTGAAAATGATTAAAGACAAAGATCTAGAAGAATTAAAAAAGCTAAACCTAAAAGAACCCTTTTATCAATATGTAACAATATTATGGGAAAGAGATAATATTGAAGCTATTGAATATCTTAGAAACAATCAGCTTATAAGTGATAATGATATATTTTTACTTAGCTTTATGAAAGTAAAAGATGGTAGAAATTATGACTTTAGTTCACTTCTTAAAATGATAAAAAAATATTTACAAGATGCACCTTTAGTTATTGAAGATGAAATTATATTAAAAAATCTATCTAGGGATTCTGCACTTGAGTATGTGAAAGATTGGATTTCAGCTGGAACTGTTTTTGATTATGAAAGACTATTTGATTACTCTTTCTTAGGAAGTACTACTTCACATAAATTTACAAATTATTTACTTGATAACTTTGAATTAAGCACAGAACTTATTAAAAGTGTAGAATATCCTGCAAAAGTAAAATACAACAAAAAAGACCCACTGATACAAAAACTTATAAAAAAAGGTATGGCTTACGAAGAACCTACTTTAAAAAAGACAAAAATAACAAAAGAATTTGAACTAGCAAAAGAAGACTCTTTAGATAATATATCATTTATCAATAAAACCAAAGTAGTCCTTAAAATATATAATAAAGAAAAAAAAGAATCAAGACTTGATATTTTTTGTTTAGACACAAACAATACAATAAATAGCTTGACAATCAAAGATAACTCTTTGGTTTACTGTGCTTGGAGAGAGGGAATAGCTGTACTTACACTCCAAGGTGTCACATTTATGCCTTTATATGAAAATTCTAATCCTATTTATTATGAGATGAGTAATCCTGATGATTTAAAACATTTAACAAAAGATGAATTTTTAAGAATTCCCAGTTTCTCAAATGTAATAGCTATAAATGATGATACTTTATTAGTACATTTTTATACCCCTGCTAAAAAAGAAGGCAGAGCATTAAGTATACTAAAAATAAAAAATTCAACTTGCCAAATGCTAAACATTTATAAAGAAATAAACGAACCTGAAATCATAGACAGGCTAGGAATAAATGAACGTAGTCCCTCTTATATTTATTTACATGAGTGTACATATAGTCATGATAAAATTTGGTGCATAGTTGAAGGAAGTAGTATAAATAGGCAACTAGGAGGAGAACATCCTTATACTTTACTCACAAGTTATCATTATAGTGAAAATATGGATTTAGTAAGCCCTTCAAGTAAAACTAACATATTTAAAAAACTATTAAACTCTTTTTCTAATAGTGATGAAAAAGAGGAAAATCAAAATAATATATTTAAATGGGAAAAAACAAAAGTAAAACTAGAGGGTGCAAAAAGTTTCTTTAGTGATGATGGTTTGTATATTTGGAGTTTGATGAAAGGTAAAAACAAAATGTTTTGTCAAAAGATAACAGATACTAAGTTTTTATATGAGATAAGAATCACACCTTCTCAAAATCTAAATAAAATACCTTTTAATAAAGCATCAGTGAGTATGTATGATAAACAATACTTTATAGTATATGATTCTTCACGATGGAATTTATGTGAAGTTATAAACTAATAAAATGAAAATTACGCTAATATAACAAATATTTTTATAGGAAGACAAATGAGACAAATATTTATACTTATATTTTTAATAACAACAATTTTTGCAAATGAAAACAATGATGAGCTATATGCAAAAGCTAAAAAATACGAAGATGAGCATAACTACAAAGAAGCTATGCTTATATATAAACAAATAGCAAAAAATGGGCAAAAAAAAGTATCTACTTTAGATGCTCAAACAAAAACAGATGAAGCTACTTTATTTATAGATAAAGATAAACTAGCAGAAGTAAAAGCAACTAAAAAAGTATTAAATCCAATTGAAGACAAAGAGACAAACAATACTCTATCTCAAATTTTAGCCTCTTCTTTTGACCTTTATCCTTATGATGAAAACTATCTTTTGCCATTTTCTTATACTTCAAAATCTAATAAAGATAGAAAACATGTAGAAACTGTATTTCAATTAAGTGTAAAAAAACCTATTACTTATAACTTCTTTGGTTTAAAAGAGAGTATTAACTTTGGATATACCCAAACTTCATGGTGGCAATTATATTCTGAATCTTCTCCTTTTAGGGAGACAAATTATAGACCTGAAGTTTTTGTTACAATCCCTTATGGGAAAAAAGGTAAAACATATTTAAAATCACTTAAATTTGGTTTTTTACATGAATCAAATGGACAAGGGAAAGAAGATTCTAGATCATGGAATCGATTATATGCTCAAAGTTATTTCCAATTTTCAAGCTTGTTTTTTAGTCCAAGAGTTTGGTATAGAATTCCTGATGATTCAGATGATGATAACCCTGATATAGAAGATTATCTTGGATATGGAGATTTAACTTTTTATTTACCATATAAAACACACACATTTAAACTATTGCTTAGAAATAATCTAAAATTTGATGATTCTAATAAGGGTTTTGCACAATTCAATTGGAGTTTCCCATTATGGGGTTCAAAAAATACCTTTGGATTTGTTCAGTTATCTAGTGGTTATGGGGATAGTTTAATTGATTATAACAAAGAAGTAAATAGAATTAGTTTTGGAATTAGCCTTTCAAGATAAAACTTACACTTAACTAACACTTTATTTATATACTTTCACATCTTTAAAAAAAGGAGTGAAATATGAAGTTAGGTAAACAAATAGCAATTTTTGCAATATTAGGGGCAACGGGATTATTCGCTGCTGGAATTAATGATGTAAATGTATTAGTAGATAAAATCAATACAGCTACTAATTTAAATGAAAGAAGCCAACTATTGAAGAAACTTGATGCAAGGCTTTCATCAATGGGGCAAGAAGACCTTATTACCGCTCAGCAAATTATTAATACTAAACTAAAAATATCGAAAGTTCTTTAAGTAGTAAAAATCATCTTTGAGTTTTTCAAAGATGATTTTTACTCAACCTATTTAAAAGTAAGTTCTATCTTTGTACCCTTATCAATCACACTAGTTATATTTATATTTATATCCAAAATATCACAAAGTTGTTTTACAATACTCATACCAATACCAAGTCCTGTCTCATTCTCTTTATAATACCTTTGAAATACTTTTTTAACATCTTTTATGCCTATTCCTGTATCTTCTATTATAAGTTTTCGATTTTTTGTACTTATATTTACTTCACCATTTTTTTTATTATATTTACAAGCATTTGTTAATAAATTATCAATAATACGATCAAGGGCATTTTTATTGCTTTTTATTATTAGATTTTCCATATTTTTGTTAAATTTTATTTTGGGATATAACTTATGCAAAATCTCGATTTTAGCATTTACAAGCTCTTCTAATGATACATCTTCACTTTTTGCCATTTCATTTGGAGTTATTAGTTCTAGATTTTTATACAAAGAAGAGATACTTTTAGCACTAAGTTCTATTCTCTCAATCTCTTCAAAATCCCCTCTTCTTCTTAATAACTTAGAATTTAACAAAATAGAAGTTGCAGGAGTATTTAAATCATGGATTAAGTCTTTTAAAAAATCTTCCAAAAGACGCAAAGCTTCTTTCATGGGTCTTAGTGAATACATAGCAAAACCAACAGATAAAAAAAGAAGAAAGAAAGAGACTACAACTGAGAATTTGAAAATCTTAATTAAAAATTCTTGATATACTTTTTCATACTTCTTTTTGTCATAAATTACTTTTAAAAGATATGGTCCAGTTGTTGGGATTTGGAAATAGGCACAAAGTCCCTCTTCACAATGGTAGATTTTAAAAAGTTTTTTTTGTTTATCATCTTGTACAATATCTAATGAAAACTTATCACCTTTGAAATCAAAAGTATAATCTTTCATTTGGTATAAAATATTTTGTTCTATATCTTTTATTTTATCCACTTGATACATATACAAAACAATACTAGCAAGTATTAATAAAGGTATGAAAAAAAGAGCAATCGTAGTAAGAAGTGATTTTTTCTCATAATTTTTCAAGTCTATATCCTATACCTTTGATATTACTTATTTCTAAATCTAAAACTTTTTTTAATTTACTAATCAAAACTCGAAGTGCTGGTTCACTTGGTCTATTCATGCAATCAAAAAATGATGACTTATCAACTGTCATACCGATATTTCGCATAAGTAAAGAGAAAATATCTTTTTCAACACTTCCAAGTGTTACTTCTGTATTATCTTTTAAAACCCTACTTTCAAGTAAATCAAAAGTAATATCTTTATATTGAACAACAGGATTTTTTCTCTTTAAAGTAGCTTGAATACGAGCTAAAAGTTCATCTAAATCAAATGGCTTTTTAATATAATCATCACAGCCATAATCAAAGCCTTTAAGAGTTGATTTGATATCAATCTTTGCCGTGATAAAAAAAGTAGGAGTAGAGTCTTGAGCTTCTCTTAAAAGTCTTAAGGTCTCCATCCCATCAAGTAAAGGAACATTTACATCAAATAAATAAAGGTCATACTTATTATCATAGGTATATTCTAAAACCTCTTCCCCATCACTCACTAAAGTTACAGCATAGTTTTCTTGTTCTAAAATCTGTACCATAGTTTGTGCTAAGATTTCATCATCTTCAAGAAGTAAGATTTTTAGTTTTTTACTCATTGTTCAATTGCTTTTTCATCAAAAAATTTATTTGGCATCTTCTCTTTTGCTTTTATAATTGCATCAGATTCTTGTCTTGCTTTTATATTTTTAGTAGCCAATTCTTTTTTTAGTTTTTCTATTAATTCTTTTTTTTCTTGAGGTGTTGAAGCTTGATTTACTTTTTCAAGTAATTTATCTACTTCTTTTGTTTGAGCAAATAAACTTGTTGTTGAAAATAAAAAAAGAATAATCAAAGATTTAAAAAGAATCATTTTTTATCCTTTTTATCTTCAAGTATTTTTATGCTGTTTTTTAATTTTAAAAGTGGATTAGAAGAGAACTCACTTAAGTCACAATTACTCTTTTTAGCTAATTCATAATTTGAGTTATAAGAATCATTTGCTGTATTTATATTTTTTGCAAAAACTGTAGGAGAACTACTTTCTACTAAAAAAAGTTGTGCTTTTGCTCCAACTATATCATTTTTTGAAAAATATCCATCTTCAAACTCTTTTTCAATATAACTTGCTGCATAATTCACTACTTTTTTATATTTATTACAATACTTACTATTGATATTTTCTTTTATTTGTTTTTGCAAATCTTCATTTTTATTATTTGGAGATACTTGACTTGTATTTTGTAAACTGCATCCAATTAAAAATATTGAAAAAGCTATTATAAAAGGTATTTGTAATAGTTTATTCATTTAAATTTTTCCTTTTATTGTGAAACTCTATTTTATATAACTTAATATTATTTAGTTATATTACTAAATTACATGAGAAACTATTTTTTAATCATTATGGAATAAAACTATTCCAAAGGGATAGAATTATAATCTAATACTCATTAAACATCAACATTTACATATAAAATAGAAGATTATAGAACTAATACATAACTTACACTTTATTTATATACTTCCATACATTTAAAAAATAAGGAAAGAAAAATGAAATTAAATAGAAAATTAGCAGTTTTAGCGATATTAGGAATGACTGGATTATTTGCAAATGGAGTTAGCAATGTAAATACATTAGTAAATAAAATCAATAATACAGAAGATTCAAAAGCAAGAGGTGCCTTATTAAAAGAGCTTGATAAAGAACTTTCAAATATGGACAAAAAAGAACTTCCAGCAGCTCAAGAAATTGTTAACAATAAATTAAAATTTTCAAAAACACTTGAAAAATAATGCTGAATTATTTATATAAAAATTACCTAGCTATTAAAAATAGCTGGGTAATTTATATTTTTTAAAGATATTAATTAGATATCTTATTTTCCATAAACCAAACAAACGAAAACATCAATCCTGGTGTTTTCGCTTTACTTTCATCATAAATAAACTCTTTATACTCATTGATAGGAAGATACATAGTCTCTATTTGTTCATCATGGATTCCTCCGCCATTATGCACTTTCATGTTATCATTTATTTGGGCATAGTATAAGTTTTGTTTTCCTCCACTTATTCCAACATTTGTATAAAAAGAAGTGATTTTTTCTATGTTTTCTAACGGAACATCATAACCACACTCCTCATCAATCTCTTCTTTTACAATCATTTCCAAAGATATATCTTTATCAATAATCCCAGCACAAAGTTCATAAGTACACAAGTTTGATTTATCATTTAAATAAACAGGAGCTCTAAATTGTTTTACTAATAAAAAAGCATTTTTATCTATATTGTAAAGTAAAACAGCAACAGAATCGAAGCTTTTAACTGCTTCCCAAGTTTTATCTATTCCATTTTGATTATATGTTAACTTTACAGGATGCACAAATTTTGTATCTTCTAAAATAGATGTTTTAAAATTTTTAATTATATTATTCATTTATTAGCCTTTAATCAATTATTTTATACAAAATTTATTTAAAAAAAGTAAATATATAGTAAAATAAATTGAATAATAATTTTTTAAGGCTAGAAATGCAACTAAAATACATAGGACCAAAACCAATAATTTCAGAACATGGAGTAAGTTTCAAAGATGGGAAAGAAGACAAATATGTGTATATTCAAACTGCGATAGAAATTTTAAATGCAATCAATCATGAATATGTACAAGGCATAATTTATAAATATGATGCTCAAATTACAAAACCAAGTGATGAAGAAATAGAAAATATCATTATAGGATATAAGCCTGAGTTGAGAAAAACTATTGAAAAAGAGATTACTTCATATAAACAATACTTAAAAGAAGAGATTGAAAATAGCCCAATCTCTCACCCTTTATTAAATAAAGATGAATTAATGGCCTTGCAAAATAATTTAAAAATCATGCATGAATATAGAATACAAAGAAGTATAAATAAAATTTGTTATATGCATATCATAGAAATAATAGCAGACATAATAAAAGAGCACAAAATAAAAGATATAAGTTCACCTTTTAATGAAAAGTTTTGGCATGTAATGCAAACTATTCAAGGACAACTATCAAATAAAAGAAACTATGTTGATACCCAAATAAAAGAGAATAAAAATGGTACGATAGAATTAAGTATGAAGTTTTAGGATCCTTTTTATTTTGCAACAGATTTAAAATCAATAAAAAATGTAGAACCTTCATTTTTCCTTGATTTTAATGAAATTTTGAGATCATACTCTTTACAAACTCCATTTACAATATCTAATCCTATGCCAAATCCACCTTCAAAATTTTCACCTCTTTTGTATCTTTTGAAAATCTCTTCTTGATCTTTTTGTTCAATTCCTATCCCAAAATCTTGAACAGAAAAAATAGTACCTTTTAGTTTTACAGTTATTTGAGCATCTTTTTTTGAATATTTAATTGCATTTGAAATAAGATTATTTACTATTTTTTGAGTTTTTGTTTTGTCCATAAAAATATCACAAGGTTCAAGTTCTTCATTTATCCTAATACCTTTTGTAATAGCAATATCTTGAAAAAACTCAACACTTTCATTTACCAACTCAGCAAAATCAATATTAACATCTAAAAAAATATCTTGTTCATTAAAAGCACTATAATGCATGTCATTATATAATTGCGAAATTTGTTTAGCACTACTTATAATATACTTTAGCATCTTTTGGGCATTTCTTCCTTGTTTTAAAGCAGAAGTAGAAGTCATCAAAACTGCAATTGGAGTATTTAATTCATGGGCAGAATCTTTTATAAACTTGTCCATTTGTTCAACTTTTTCTCGAACAGGTTTTAAAAGTAATTTTGCAAGTAAATATCCTATACCTCCAATAAAACAAGTTGCCAATAGCAAAATAATACTTATATAGATTTTTAATTTTTGTGTATCACTAATTATTTGATTTGTTTCAATTACAATATATTTAATATCAATTTTTTCATCATGGTGCTCTTCAAGTTTTGCCACATGAAAAGAGTGACTTTCATTGTGAGAAGCCTCTTTATCAAAATCTATCTTACTATTTTCAAATTGAGAAAAGATTACTTTCCCATTTTTATCAAAAAGGCCATACTTTAGATTCTCATTTTTTAATGGAGTTGGAAGAAAAGGTACCTTTTCCATATAAGCATTTAAGATATTTGCTTTTAGCATATTTGCAGCACTACTCATTTCAATTGAACATCGACGATCTACCATATCAATCTCTTTTTTATAATAAGAAAGTAATAAAATAAAAAGAATTAAAACCGTCGAGCCTATATATATAAATAAAAAACTAAATAAAGCTTTTTTTTCATTTTTGTTCAAATTTGTATCCTATTCCTCGTATAGTCTCTATTTTTTCTTTTCCTAAAATTTCCCTAAGATTTTTTATATAAACCCTAATAGTTGCATCGGTTGGTTGTTCATCATATTTCCAAATATTTTGTAATAATTCCTCTGAGGATATAACTCTATTAGAGTGAGTTATAAAATATTTTAAGATTTCTTTTTCTTTTTGAGCTACTCTTATTTTTTTACCATTTGTTATAACTAAAGATTCAGAAGGTAAAAAAGAGATATTATCATCGATTTTCATTTCGTCAACTTTTCCAAGAGAAAAGTATCTACAAAGCTTATTTATTCTTTGTTCTAACTCTTCTAAATCAAAAGGTTTTTTTATATAATCATCACTCCCAAGTTCAAAAGCAGTTTTTAAATGCTTTGTATCTTGGTATGCGGTAATGATTATAATAGGAGTTTGACTTTTGTAGTCATTTCTAATATATTTTAAAACATCAAGACCTGACATAGTTGGAGTATTTACATCTAGTATTGCAAAGTCATAAATACTATCAATCAATTTTTCTAAAGCATCTTCACCCTTATTGCATAAAGTTACATCATAACCTTTGTCCATTAAATAGTCATTTAAAATATCACTTAATGCTAAGTCATCCTCTAATAATAAAACCTTCATGATTTATCATTTTTTATTTGAAGTTATCAAATACAAGTGGTGATTTGAAATCCATTGATTTTAAATGCTTCATTATAGTTTGTAAATCATCAATATTTTTTCCTGTAACTCTTATCTCATCACCTTGATTTACAGCTTTTACTTTTAATTTTAAATTTTTTATTTCCACTTGGATTTGTTTTGCTTCATCTTGTTTGATTGAATCTACTATTGCATAAACATATTTTCTATTTCCACCTGAACTATCATCTTTTTTTGCTTCATCAAGTGAATTTATAGAGAGCCCTCTTTTATTCATCTTTGAAATTAAAATATCATACATAGCATCAACTTTATTATCACTTGAAGATATTAAAGTGATTGTTTTAGCACCTTGGTTAAAATCAATTTCTGCTTTTAAACCTTTGAAGTCATATCTATTTTCTATTTCTTTTTGCGATTGAATAACTGCATTTTTAAGTTCTTGCATATCAAGCTTTGCTGAAATATCAAATGCGTGTTCTTTTACTGCCATATTGTCTCCTATTTTAATAATTTATTTATATATTATATAAAAACTTTATGTAATGATTATTAAGAGATTATATTTATCTCTTCTATTCTTTTATTTTAAGTTCATTAAGTACTGTAAATCCAATAATTATCCATGAAATAATCATAATAGTTCCACCAAAAGGTGTAATTGCTCCAAGCCAAGAAAGTTTCAGTATAACTAACATATATAAAGAACAAGAAAAAATTAATGTTCCTAAAATAAGTAAATAACCTGAAATAACAATTTGTTTTGAATTTGGTAAAAAATAAGTGATAAGTGCAACACCAAAAAGTCCAAGTGTGTTATAAAATTGATATTGAACACCAGTATGGTAAACTGCCATTAAGTATTCATCTGTAGTAGCTTTTAAACCATGTGCTCCAAAAGCACCAATAGCAATGCCAAGTGCCATCATAAATGAAGCAATGATTAAAAAGTTTTTTGTGTGTTTTGTAATAAACATAATATACTCCCAAATTTTTATTGGGAAGTATATCTAAAAAAAATTAATTAACTTTTTGATTTATCTTTTGAAGCAGAGAAGCCAGCACCTTTTTTCTCTTTTTTCTTTAAGTCTAACTCTTCTATGATTTCTTTAAAATCAACGCCATCTTGGTTCATCTTAGCAAAACATGCAGCTACAACAGCTATAGCGTTTGGAACTTCTTTTTTCTTTTTATATGCTTGTATGTTTTTTTCACTTACTTTAATAAGCGCTGTAAACTTCGGAATCGTTAATTCTGCATCCAAAAGAAGTTTTTTAAAATCTATAAAGGTCATATATTCTCCTATTTTATTAATGACGAAATTATACTAAAAATATACTAAATATACATATATTATATACTTAATATATTATATAATATCAATTTCCCAAAAAAACTCTATCCACTTATCTGCAATTTTTACTGAATAATCAGCACTTATACATGCAGTTGGTTTATAAAATATTGTAGCTAATCTAAATTCTGTATGAGGAAATTTTTCTCTTAATCTTTTTAAAATTTCTCTCATAGTTTCGCCACTATCAACAATATCATCTATAACTAAAACTCTTTTTGCATGTGATACATCAGGAATATTAAAAATATTAAATGTGTCTAGTTTCAACTCCCCTTCATAATGAATAGAATTAAGAGAAAAGACATTTCTCATATTCATTGCTTGTCCCATAAGATGAGATAATGTAAGCCCACCCCTTGCAACTGCCAACAAAATTTCAGGTTCATAATCCCTACACTTATTTACTAAAACTTGAGTATCTTCCTTGAACTCTTCATAACCATAATAATACTTTTCTTGCAATTTCTAACCTCTTAATATAAAAACTAATAAAGAAATAAATGTTAAAAGAATAATTCCAATATTTATATCTTTTGTCTCTTTTTTAACTAATTTTATAATTGTATAAACAATAAAACCTGCTGATATACCATTTGTAATTGAATAAGTCAATGGCATAAGTAAAACTATAAAAAAAGCTGCTGCTGAAGTTGCAAAATCCACTTTCTCAAAATTTATTTTTCCTAGTTCACTAAACATCAATACTCCAACAACTACCAAAATAGGATAAATTGCATTTGGTGGAATCGATTTAAAAAGTGGTAACATAAACAGAGTTGTTATAAATAAAAGAGCTGTAAAAACAGCTGTTAATCCTGTTCTTCCACCAGCTTCTACACCTGAAGCACTTTCAACAAATGCTGTAGTTGTCGAAACACCCAATAAACTCCCACCAACTGTTGCAATGGCATCTGCTTCAAGTGTTTTTTGTAAAGATTTATCTTCTTTATTATTCTCTTGAAAAAGATTAGCTCTTGATCCAACTCCTGTCAAAGTACCTAGAGTATCAAACATATCAGTAACTAAAAATGTAATAATAACAGGTAAAAGTGACAAACTAATTGCACTCATAATATCTAATTGAAAATATATTGGAGAAATTGATGCAGGAGCCGAAAATAATGATGTAGGAGCTGCTCCTATTCCAAAAATCCATCCAACTATTGAAGTTACAAGAATAGATAAAATAAAGGCACCTTTTAAATTATATGCAAATAAAATAAAAGTCAAAATCAAACCAAAAGTACCTAATAAAACAGTATCTTTTGTAAAATCACCTAAAGTAACCAATGTTGCAGGACTAGCAACTATCATACCCATTTGTTTTAAACCAATAAAAGCAATAAAGGTACCAATACCTGCACTAATTGCTCTTCTTAAATTAAGTGGAATAGAAGTCATAATCCAAACTCTAAAGTTTGTAAAAGATAAAATAACAAATAAAATACCAGAAAGGAAAACTATACCTAAACCTGTTTGCCAAGGTATTTTCATACCTAAAACTAAACCGTATGAGAAGTAAGCATTTAGTCCCATACCAACACTCATAGCAATTGGAGTATTTGACCAAAGACCTGAAAAAATTGTAGCTAAAATAGTAATTAAAGCAGTGGCAGTAATAACTGCATCCATTGGAAGACCTGCGTCTGCAAGTATAAATCCATTTACTGGGACGATATACATCATCGTCAAAAATGTCGTTAACCCAGCAGTAAACTCTGTCTTGACATTTGTATTGTATTTTTTTAATTTAAAAAAACCCACATCAAATCCTATGTAATAATTTTAAAAAGAGAGAAAAGAAGAAATATTTTCTTGCTTTTTTACCCTCGAATAATATCCAAAAATGAATTATTATTTATTAAAGCAATAAAATATTACCTTATATAAAGAAAGATTTTCTATAATAAGAAAAAACAAAAGTAAAAATATGAATATAACAAATGATTGTGTTGAGTGTATAGTTGGGCAAATAAATAAAGCTACGAAACTACTTAATCTAGATGAATCTCTTGCAAAAGAGATAAATAATGAAGTAGAAAAAAGAGCCTTAGACTTTGATTTTGAAAAATCACCTCCCTTTGTAGCTAAAGAAGTTTATGAATATCTTGGTTTCAAAACAAATTTAAAAGATCCATTAGAAACTTTAAAACAAGAATCTATCAAAAAAGCCACTACATACTTACCTC
Organism: Arcobacter siniprincipis (SeqCode); assembly: GCF_048571125.1. NCBI lineage: Bacteria > Pseudomonadati > Campylobacterota > Epsilonproteobacteria > Campylobacterales > Arcobacteraceae > Arcobacter > Arcobacter siniprincipis (SeqCode). The sequence continues at coordinate 2,222,593 of NZ_CP182343.1, forward strand.
TAATAGAAGATAAAATCTCGTCAAGTGAGGATAAACTTTTTACAGCAATAAAAGCAGCAGTTGCTGGCAATGTAATTGATTTTGCAACAACAAAAGAGTTTAGTTTGGATGATGAGATAAACTCTATCTTTCAAACAAACTTTTCAATAAATGATTATGAGATATTTAAAGAGAAGTTAGAGGAAACTGGCTCATTGATAATATTAGCAGACAATGCAGGTGAGAATGTATTTGATAAAGTATTGGTTAAAATAATAGTAAGTTTATATCCAAATATTAAAATACACTATGCCACAAGAGGAAAAGCCATAATAAATGATATCACCACAAAAGAAGCTTTACAAAGTGGTATCGATAAATATTGCCAAGTTATTAGTTCAGGTGTAGACACTCCAGGATTAGATAAAAGTAGAGCCTCAAAAGAGTTCATGGAACTATTTGATAAAACACCGCTAATACTATCAAAAGGTATGGGTAATTTTGAGTGTTTAGAATCATACAAAGATAATAAAATCTTTTTTTTATTTAAAGTAAAATGTAATGTTGTAGCAAATACTATATCTAGAAACTTAGGAGAGATAGTCTTAAAAAGAGGATGATTAAATATCCTCTTCACTTATCTCTAATTCTTCAGAACTTGTCTCATCTAAAGATTGAACTCTTTGTTTCTCTTTTCTAAATTCTGCTCTTGCAATAATCTCTAAATAAAAAGTCTCGCAATTATCCGCTGCTGCTAAATCAATAGATTTTATAACATGAGAAAGTGGAATTTCAACTGGTGTTTCATCGCTTTTTCCAAATTTACAATCAAAAAACCAATAGTTTTTATCTTCTGGTAAAGCTTTTCTTTGTTCTCTTTTTATATATTTTCTTATCTCATTTTTTATTGATTCTACTACTCGTTCAGTTTTTTTATTTTCTACTTGTAGTTTAAAAGTTTTTTTCAAATTTTTCCTTTTTTTGCAATTATATCTAAATCTACTCTATTTGATGACAATTTTTAGTGAAATTGAGATAACATTTTGCTTATGAAACTATTAGATGATAAAGAAAAAATTTACCTTCTCGATGATAATAACTTTGATTTTCCAACTTTAAATATGATGAAAGATGATTTAATAGCTATTGGTGGTGATTTTCATCCCCAAAGAATAATCAATGCCTATCAAAATGGAATATTTCCTTGGTTTATTGATGAATACAATTACATACATTGGTTTAGTCCTAAAAAAAGAATGGTTTTATATCCAGAAGAGTTTAGACTAACTAAAAGCCTAAAAAGAGTTATCAATAACAAAGGCTTTTTAGTAAAGTCAAATGAACGATTTGAAGATGTTATAAAATCATGTGCAAATATAAAAAGAAAACATGAAGATAGTACTTGGATAAGCCATGAATTTATACAAGCATATACAAATCTTTTCCACCTTGAATACGCTTTTTCTATTGAGTGTTATTTAGATGAAAAACTTGTAGGTGGTCTTTATGGTTTACTCATTGGTGATGTATTTTGTGGAGAAAGTATGTTTGCCCTAGAAAAAGATGCTTCAAAAGTAGCCTTTTATCACTTATGCAACCAAGCAAAACAAAATGGTATCAAAATAATTGATTGTCAAGTTTATAATGACCATCTTGCTAGCTTGGGAGCAAAAGAGATACCTAGAGAAGAGTATTTTAAAACTTTACAAAACTAAATTATAAGATACACTCATGCCAAATCTTAGAAAAAGCACTTACTGCTTCTTCTATCTCGTCTTCTTTAAATCCACCAAACCCCATCATAAGTGCTTGCCATTCTCCACCACTTCTCTCTTTTGCATAATGAAGTTTTATTTTATTTTTTATTGCTAACTTTTCTAAGTTATTCCAATCAAAAGAAACTTTTGGACTAATATGTATAGCTAAACCTCCACCTTGATTTACTATTTTCATAGTTATTCCTAGTTTTTCTTCAAGTACTTTTTTCATGAGATTGTGTTTCTTTTTATTGAGGGTTCTTATTTTTCGCAAATGCCGTTCCCAATGACCTTCACTCATAAATTTTTCCAAAGTTTTTTGTGTAAATAGGCTTACTCTTGATTCAAAGGTATCATTAAATTCTTTTAACAAAAGTCTTGGAACAACTAAATAACTAACTCTAATAGCAGGTGAGAGTGACTTAGAAAATGTTCCCACATAAACAACCCTATCAAAACTATCTAAACCTTGCAAAGCAGGTATTGGTCTTGTTTCATATGTTAATTCACTATCATAATCATCTTCAATAATCAAAGCTTCATTTTTTTCTGCCCAATCTAAAAGTCTCAATCTATTTGATATGGGCATAGCAACTCCCGTAGGATATTGATGTGACGGAGTAATATAAACTAATTTTGCTTTTGACTTTTCTAATTCTTTTAAATCAATCCCATTTTTATCAACTGGTATTTTTTTTATTTTATACTCACTTGATTCAAAAACTTTTCTAGCTATATGATAACCAGGGTGTTCTATTGCTAAAGTATCATATTTCTTATTTAAAAGTCTAATTATTAATCCTAAGGAATCATCAAATCCATTGCAAACAATAACTTGGCTTGCATTACACTTTACACCTCTAGATTCTATTAAATATTTAGCAATCTCATCTCTTAAGCCATACTCCCCTTGCCCATCAGAATATCCACCAAAATCAATTGTCTCATCTATGGCTTTATTAAAAATTCTTTTCCATAATTTAAGAGGAAAAGAATCCTTTTCCAATCTTGCTGGATAAAAATTATAAATAAAATTATCAGCTTTTTGTTCATTTTCAATAGCAATAATACTATCATCATTAAAATTTTTATAATTTGTATCACTTACGAAGTATCCACTTTTTGGATAACTATCAATATAACCTTCTGCTACAAGTTGAGAATATGCACCTTCAACACTAGTTTTACTTAAGTTATATATTATGGCAACTTTTCTTATGGATTGGAGTTTATCACCAACTTTTAGATTATGGATTACTTCTTTTTTTATCTCTTCATATAACTGAATATGTAAAGGTGTCTTATTATTTTTATCAATAAAATACAAAACTGTCCCCTAATTATTTTAATTCATTGTCACTTGTCACAAGTACAGATAAATGATATATTATCACAAATAAAATAAAAGGCTCAAGATGAAATTAACAGCATGTCCAATGGATTGTTTTGATGCTTGTGAAGTTGTATATAAAAATGGTATTTGTAAACCAAATGATGATTATATTACAAATAAAAAGCTATGTAAAAATTTTGCATATCTTATACAAGAAAAAAATATTATTGATAAAGATTTAAATACTACATTAAAAAAAGTTGTAGCAAAATTAAAAGAACCCAATCAAAAAGTTTTGTATTATAAGGGTAGCGGTAACATGGGTGTTATGCAAAAAATTCCAATGGTTTTTTTTGAAAAAATTAGTGCTACATTTGCAAGTGGAAGTATTTGTGATGCAGGAGGAGAAGCTGGAATTGAGATGGGAAGAAAGTATAATGTAAACCCAAGTATAAAAGACCTTCAAAGTAGTGAAGTAATTTTGGTTTGGGGACGAAATCTTACACAAACATCAGCTCATATTTATAAATTGATAAAAGATAAAATATTTATTACAATTGATCCAGTAAAAACACCAATTGCTAAAAAATCTGAAGTATTTTTACAAATACCTCCAAAAGGAGATTATCTTTTAGCAAAGTTATTACAAAAAGCTTTGAATGATGAAAATATTGATATAAATGATTTAATAAAACTTAATATCACGCAAGAGCAGTTTAACCAAACAGTAAAACTATTGACTAGCAAAAAAGTATCTGTAATGCTTGGTGTTGGGGCTCAAAAATATAAAGAAGGGGCAGCTATATTTCATGAGATAGATAAGGTATGTGATAAACTAAATCTTTTCGATAAAAAAAATAGAGGTGTTTGGTACTTAGCTAACAGCGCCTATCCTTTTGATAACAAAATATCTATAAATCCTACTAAAACTTGTAGTTATGCAGATGTTAAATTTGATGATTATGATGTAGTATTTATACAAGGGGCAAATCCAGTAATATCTGCTCCAAATGCTAAATATATTGTAGAATCATTAAAAAACAGTTTTGTCATCTTTATGGGGACAACTGCAAATGAAACTTCCAAATATGCAGATATAATCATTCCTGCAAAAACATTTTTACAAAAAAAAGATGTAAGACTTAGTTATGGACATGATGAAGTTACATTTTGTGAAGTATGTGAAGAAAATGATTATGCTATAAGTGAATATGAGCTTACTTCTTATTTATTTAAAGAGTTTGGTTTTGAAGGGATTCTTAGTGAAGATGAATATCTTAATTGTTTTAAAACTAAAATAAATGATAAACCAGATATAAAATTTATCGAACAAGATACAAAAAATGTAGAATTATTAGATTTAAAAGATGATGAATATTATCTTTTAACATCAAAAAATACTGATACAATAAACTCGCAATTTAAATATGACGAATATGCTTATGTTCATCCAATCAGAGGTTTTATAGATAATCAGTTAGTAACAATCTCATCTAAAATAGATTCTATACAAATCAAAGTAAAAAATGATGAGAGAATATATTCAAATTCTATATTAATCTATGCAGGTAATAAACAAGTAAACAGACTCACATCCAATGAACTTAGTTTTTGCGGTACAAATGCAACTTTTCAAGATATAAAATTAACTATAATATAAAAGGAAAATTAAAATGAATGTTGGAATTTATATTTATGAGGATGCAGAGGTTTTAGATTTTTCTGGACCTTTTGAAGTTTTTTCTGTAGCTTCTAGATTTTTAGATGAAAATGAGAAGTTTAATGTTTTTTTAATAAGTGAAAAAGAGCCTACTATTACAGCACGAGGTAATTATAAAATCAACTCACACTATACTTTTGAAAATGTACCTCAAACTGATGTCCTAATTGTAGTTGGTGGAGTGCATACAGAAGAAGTAAAAAAAACAACTGTAATAAAGTGGATAAAAGAGCAATCAAAAAATACAAAAATAGTAGCCTCTGTTTGTACAGGTGCTTTTTTATTAGCTGAGGCAAGAATTATTACAAATCATACAGTAACAACACATTGGGAAGATATTCCTGATTTAAAAAAAGACTACCCTACTTTAAATGTTGTTGAAAATGTAAGATGGGTAGATGAAGAGAATATACTCACAAGTGCTGGAATTTCAGCAGGTATTGATATGAGTTTACATTTAGTTTCAAAAATAAAAAATCTAGACTTAGCTAATCAAACTGCAAAACAGATGCAATTTGATTGGATAAAAAGTTAAGGTAAAGAAATGCAAAAAATTGTAGAAATAACAGATAAAAAATTAATAAAAGAAGTTCTATCAAATGCAGAATATGGAACTCTTGCTTTATGTACAAATAACAAACCCTACTCCCTTCCTATTAATTTTGTAGAATATAACAATGAAATATTTTTTCATGGGGCAAAAAAGGGTAAAAAAATAGACTATATAAATAAAAATGCAAATGCAAGTTTTTCAGTAGTAGAAGCTTATTCTCTACTTCCATCTTATTTTAGTACAGATACGGAAAATGCAGCACCAGCAACACACCTTTTTAAATCTATAATTATCGATGGTAAAATTGAGTTTGTAGAAGATTATAATGAAAAAGCCCAAGCCCTAGAAGCCTTGATGAAAAAATATCAAAAAGAGGGAAACTATACACCACTACATGATTCTATGTATGAAAAAATCATCACTGCAACTTGCATATATAAACTTATACCTGAGCAAACAAAGGCAAAATTTAAATTAGGACAAGCCTTTACAAAAGAGAGATATGAAAGAGTAACAAACCATTTAAAACAGAGAGGCACCCCAAAAGATTTGGAAACGTTGAAGTTAATTGAAGAGTTTAAAAGAGTATAATATATTACGAAAAATATTATAAAGAGACAATATGGCACTAAATGACAAATTAAAATGGGACAAAAAATACGAAAATACGCCCTCTTTACTTGAAAAAAGAGAGCCTAGTAAAAAACTAATTAACTTACTTAAAAAAGTAAAAGGTAAAAAAGCTCTTGATGTAGCAAGTGGAGCTGGTAGAAATTCTATTTATCTTGCATCTAAAGGTTTTGATGTTGAATCAATAGATATTTCTCAAGTTGCCCTAAATGAACTTGATAAAAAAGGCTTTAGTAATATTACTTGTAAACTAGTTGATTTAGATGAATATGAAGTATCTAAAAATGCCTATGATCTTATCATCATGACAAACTTTCTTGATAGAAAACTAATACCCAAATTAGCCTCTGCACTCAAAACTGATGGTATACTATTTATTGAGACTTATATGCATGATGAGATAAATGAAAAACCATCATCAAATCCTGATTTTTTATTACAAAAAGATGAACTTAAAAGTTTTTTTGATGATAAATTTGAGATTTTGGATTATGACGAATTTGAAAATGAAGATTATGAATTATATCGAATGAAAAAACAATCAATAGAAGTAAAAAAACACTAATGTGTTTTTTTACTTTAACTCACCACTTGTCTCATACTTATTTAAATAGCCTCTTGGTGTAAGAACCAAACCATTTTTTGTAAGTTTTGTACTTGAATTACAAATTATGAGTATAGTATTCATTCCTACTTTTTCATGATTTATATCTTGTTCTATTAGCTCTGTTGTAGTTGTAATAGTTATATTTTCCTTTTCATCTCTTCCTACATTTTGAGCTATAATTGCTATTCGCTCTTCTACCTCATCAAGCCTAGCAAGAAAGTTTTGATATGGCAAAATTCTTTTTTTTGATTTTGGATTATATATACCCATAACAAAATCACACTCTAAAGAAGACTTGATTCTTTTATCTATTAAATTTATATCTGTTAATCTATCAGACAAAGAAATTATCGCAAAATCTTGAGATACAGGAGCTCCCACTTTTGAGGCTGCTGCCAAAAATGAAGTCACGCCAGGAAGAGAAATAAGCTCGATACTATCCCATAGATTCTTTTCATCTATTAACTCAACTATTAGTGTTGCCATACCAAATACATTTGCATCACCATTTGAGATTATGCATGTAGTTTTACCTTGCTTTGCATATTCTATTGCTTGGCTACATCGCTCAATCTCATGGGTCATACCAGAAGTATAAACTTCTTTCCCCTCCAATATACTTTTTAACTCCCTTGCGTATTTAGTATAAGATACTACTACCTCACACTCATCTATTGCTCTTCTTGCATCTGGAGTTATATAATGAACTCCCCCTGCTCCACTACTTACTATATATAATCTATTCACTAAACTGCCCCTGCAATTGTTATTTTTTTTTCATACACTTCTTTTGGTATTATTATCTCTTTGTATTTAGATACCAACACACTTGATGGTTCTGCTACACCTTTTAGTCCAAAGAACTTTTTAGCTTGTGAAGGGCTAAACTCACCTTCTAAACTATTTATTTGCGTTTCATCAAAAAACTTTATATCAAAGTTATATTTTTTTGCAAAAGTTAAAAGCCCTACTTCATCATTTTTTGCTTCAAAGGAAGCTATATTTTCTATTTGTTCTAAATCTAAGTTATGTTTATCTAAAAAGTAGAAAAAAGCTTTTTCTATATCTTCAAAACTTGTATTTCTATTACATCCCATACCTAAATATATTTTTGGTTTTAACTGTAACTTGTCACTTGATTTTAAAGGATTTATGATTACTGTATTTTCATCAATTTCATCAGCATTAATTAACTGCAAATTATTTTTATCCTCAATTGCATCAAAGATATTCTTATAAGTAAATACTTTAACTTTTTGTTTATTTATAAGTCTATTTGAGATATTTGCCAACTTGTTTAGATTTTCTATTTTCATATTATTTTTTTTGGCAAACATATCAAATGCAAATACCTTTACTTGGTCCGTTGCAGTTGATATAAAATTTATACAACCATCTATTTTATTAGCAATTACATCACTTAACTCATTTGCTCCACCAATATGTCCACTAAGTAATGGTATTACTTTTGACAAATCTATACTCATAACTAAAACTGCTGGATCTGTTGCTTTACTTTCAAGAAGTGGTGCAATCTTTCTTACAACTATTCCCATAGCAAGAATAAAAATAATAGCGTCATATTTTTTCCAAGCATTTGTTAAAACAGTATCTATCTTTTCATAACAAATAAGTTTGTCAAAATCATGTTCTAAATCTTTTTTTCCATATATATCAACTTCATACTCACTTAAATATTCATTTAATTTTATTGCACTATTTAGGCTTGGTTGATTTATAGAGATTATTGCTATTTTTAACATTTATTTTTCCCTAACTCTTTTATCAAAGGTTTCACATAAAGATGTGATTCTTCTGTCTCTTTTTGATTTAGGTACTCCCCAAAAAGTATAAGAGCTACCCCTTTTATATGCGATACTTTGTTTTGGATATCCAATATAGTTCCCTTATATATTTTCTCTTCTTTCCAAGTAGCTTTTTCCACTACCCAACAAGGTGTATCAGGACTATAACCTAACTCCAAAGCCTTCTTTTTTAACTTATTTAAAAGTAAGATTGATAAATAAAATGCCAATGATGAGTTTTTACAAGCTAGTATATTTTCTAGTTTTTCAGGATTTGGAGTTTTACCTTCTACTCTTGTTAGTATAATCGTTTGAGAAACTCCTGGAATAGTATATTCTATTCCTAAACTAGCAGCTGCACCAAAGGCAGCTGTGATTCCTGGTATTACACTGTATTTTATATTTTGCTCATTTAAGTATTCAATTTGTTTTGCAATAGTTGAATAAATAGATGGATCACCAGTATGAACTCTTGCCATTATTTTATCTTTATGCTTAGACAAAAACTCAAATATCTCTGGATATTTCATACCTTGAGAATCTACAACTAAGGCATCTTTTTTGCACCAAGAGAGTACTTCTTTTGGAACAAGGGAACCTGTATATAAAACTGCATCTGCTTTTTTTAAAATATTCATAGCCTTTACAGTTATAAGCTCTGGGTCACCAGGACCTGCACCTATGAAATATATCATTTGTTTTCCTCTTTTATTATCTTTATTTGGAATAATTGTCTTTCAGGTTCTACTAAATCAAGTTTTCCTTTATAAGTTGTAAGGCTTATTGAGTGGATTTCATAATCTATATTTGCTTCATTTAAAACTATATTCATCATTGAAAGATGTTTTAGGGTAATGGCATTTATTAGCATGATTCCTCCTTCTTCAAGTCTTTCATAAAGATAAGGAAGCCTTTTTATAACTTCTTCACCTCCACCACCTACAAATATTCTTTGTGGATTTTCTTCCAAGCTTTCAAATTTATCTTGGGCTTCACCTACAAAAAGTTCACAAGCTATCACTTTATGCTTTGTTAGATTTTTTTTGATATGTTCTATTCTCTCTTCATTCTTTTCAAAAAAGAGTGTTCTTGTTTTATATCTTGTATAAGCTTCTATACCACAACTTCCACTTCCAGCACCAATATCCCAGAAAAGCTGATTTGCTTTTAAATCAAGATTTTGTAAGCTTAGGTGTCGTTTGTATTTTTTAGTTATCATTCCCCTTTGGGTGTCAAACTCTACATCTTTACTTACTTCATTTTTAAGTGCAAAATTTCTTTTTATAATTAAAACATAAGGCTTTGATAAATCAAAAGATTCTACCTCCTTTGAAAAAATATCTATTTGTTTTATAATCTCATCTTCATATCCAAGTTTATATCCTATACTTACAGTAATATCCTCTTTATTTAAAAACTTGGTTGCTCCAATTATTTTTTTAATTGAATCCTTATCACAAAGCACAAAAGTATAACTGTTCGTCAAAAATCTAGATAAATCAAAATGTTCTCTACCATGTAAAGAAACAGTATCAATATTTGCATCACTAATAAAAAGCTTTTCCATCATATAATCTTTACTAGAAGTATTGTTTATAATCTTTACTTTTTCTTTTGGTAGAGTATTTGCTATGATTATCCCAGCGCTAAAGAATAAAGGACTTCCTGTAACTACATAAAGAATATTCTCTTTTTCATAGTTACTTTGTATATACTCTTTTATCTCTTTGAATTTTAGTTTTAGAATATTGTTTTGTTTTTCTTTAAAGTTTACATCACATAATATTTTGTCATATTTTGTTGTGTCAATATTGAGATTAGAAAAATCGTATTCACCCATTCCATTACCAATAATTGTTACCATCCTAAGACATCCTTTTGTTCTAATATTACGGCTTTGACATTTGAATTTTCATGCCAATGCTTTATTTGTTCATTTGCTTTTTTTGTTATCATTTTATAAAACTCTACTAAGAGCCCATACTTTTCTAGCTCTTGGGAGATTCCTTTTACTGTCAAAGTTGATTGAATATCCACTTTAAAGCCTAGTTTTTCTTCTATATCTTTTTGAAGTAGTTCAAAATCTATCACCCCAAAACGATTATGAGTATTTTTAAAACCTTGATAAACCTTTGTCATCTTTCCAATTCCACATAAAAAGATGACCTCTTTTGCACCTTCTTTTACTGCTATTTCAATAGAATCAAATACAAAATTTCCTATTTCTATAATAGCTTCTTCATTTGAGTATTTTTTTGCTACTTCTAAGGCTGAATTACCCAAAGTAAAATACAAAGTTTCATAACCATTTTTTATGGCAAACTCTATTTCAGTTTTTACTGAATCAATATAAGCAGAACTAGAAACTGGTTTTACAATCCCTTTTGTTCCTAAAATTGAAATACCACCTAGGACTCCAACTTTTGAGTTAGCAGTTCTTTTTGATATCTCTTCACCATCTGTCACAGAAATTGTGCACTTTAAGTCTAAATTCTGATATTTGGAACTTAACTCTTCAAAGGCTTTAAAAATGGCATCTCTTGGAACTGGATTAATTGCTGGAAAAGAAGGCTCTATCTTTAGACCTTTTTTTGTAACAACACCAACGCCTTCTCCCGCATAAATAGATAATTTGTTTGAATTCACTAGAAAAACTGAAGGGTTGTGGGTGATATTGTTCAAGTTTAATTCATGAAAATTATCACTAATGCATACCACTATTTCACACCCCTTTGTCACATCAAGGTCATCATTATCCATCTTATTTATTTTACAAATAGCTAGTTTTTCTCTCTCTAAAAAATCAGTTAAGGCTGAACAAAAAAGTAAAAATGCATGAGCACCAGTTGTTAAGCCTTTTCTTAATTCTTTTTCACCCATTACTCATCTATTTCACTCATAGGAACTTGAGCATATAAATCTTCTCTAAGCTCTTTATTTGTACTTAAAGCTAAAAATAACTCTTTCCATTTTGATTCATCATATTTATGAATATTTTTTAGCCAAATATTATTATTGGCCAAATTTCCATTTACTTTAGTATTTTCAAAAGTAACAGAAACCTGTCTAAATCTACAAGCTCCAAAACAGTTGGTTTTAGATATTTTTATACGATTTTTACCTTTATGAAGATCTAACTCTTTTATAATATCCCTTAGCTTTCCAGCTAAGTCATTACCTTTTTGTGTCTTTGAACATCTCTCTCCATCACAAATAAATAGTTGAGTTTTAAAATGCATTATGGGTTTATTTGGATCTAGTTTTTTAGGCTTACAAATAAAACCATCAGCCACTTCACTTCCCATATTATTATAGATTTTATTTTCCATTGTATTTATCTTTTCCATCAAAATCTTTGATTAGTTTATATGTAGCATGCAAAGTTGCAACTGTCATAGTTGAACTTCCAAATCTACCTTCCATAATAACAGCTGGCACATCAAAATGTTCACAAAATCTTTTCCCATATTTTTTTGATTCTACAACATTCACAAAACCAACAGGAAAAAGTAAAAATGCCACATTTTTAAGATCAACATTTTCATCAAGAAGTGTATTTATAGCTGCATATATAAATGTAGGAGCATTTCCACAAGCAAGAATCATAGGCTCATTTTTGTGTCTTTTTATTGCTTCTACTACTGCTGCATAACTTCTTGTTGTTTTATTTTTTTCTGCCCTTTCATAGGTAAAGGGCTCTTTTATATAACAAATCACTTCGTTGGAGTATTGTTTTAAATAAAAATCACTAAGTCCTACTTTTATCATATTTACATCAACTATTATTTTTGCTTGTTTTTTAAGTAGTTCTTGTATTCTAGGAATTGCATCTTTTGTAAAAAAGATATTTTCTAAAACTTCTTCAAAACAAGTAGTTGTATGAATAAGTCTACTTATAACTTCCATTTGATTTTCATCAAACTCTTTTGCTTTTTCGTAGTCTTGGAGTTCTTTACTTATCATCTCAAATGATTTTATTGAAATATCTGCTCCAATATTTACAGGAGGTTCTTCTTTTAAAAACTCCATTATTTTTTACCTTTTTTTGTTTTTAAAAAATCTATAAAAAGTGTCATGTATTTTTCTACTTTTTGTATTTTGCCTTTTTGGATATGTTCCCCTGCAAAATTTAGATTTTGGAATGTATACATTGTCCCATCTTCTTGCATATGTTTGGTGTCAAGTCCAACTTTTGGTCGCATATATACTTTTGTACTAGGAACATCTTTACCAACCAAAGGAATAATCTCAAATCTATTATCACCTAAACACAAGGGCTTTTTTACCCTTGAAGAGGCATAAGAAAATGATGTGATTCCTGCAATTACTTCACTTCTTTTATATAGTTTTTTATTTTGTTTTTTAATCATATCAAGTAAATAATATACTGTACTATATACAGCTGCATCTCCAAGTGTCACAAAAGATACACTTCCATATTTTTTTATTCCATCTTCTAAAATATCTACTTGATATTGCCAATCTTTTTTCTTAAAATGCATAGGTGCGTATACTGGAATAATAGGTTTTGAAAAACCATATTCATCCATCAAGTCTTTTATGATTTTATATGTAATTGACCTTGTAAAGCTATGATCCTTACTTTTAGTAGGGATACAAATAGCACCGCATGTTTGGAGTGCCTTTAAGGCTTTTATGGTCACAAGTTCCCAATTTGCAGGACCGAGTGAAACCATATATAATTTTATTTTAGTGTCCAAGTTTTATTATCTCTTCTTTTATATTATTAACAATAATCTCTTTTATTGTAGGCATTTGTAAAAGATTAAACTTCTCATCTTCACTTAGACTTTTTGCAATTTTTGTTTTAAAATGTTCACTTAACTCTTCACTTATTTCAGCCATATCATTTATATAGTGATTTCCACTTACTAAAAGCATAGGTACTATTTGAACTTTTTTAAAACCATCTTTTTTTATTCTTTTTATAAGTTCATCTTTAATAGCAAAAAAAGGAAAGGCTCCCTCTAGTGAGCAAGCATAATTTCCTTTTCTTTTTTGTTCTAAATACCTAGCACTATAAGTAACTGATTCTAATCCTCCAAGTTCTAACTTTGGAGTTCCATGTATCACATATAGATTTGCTGTCTTTTTTTTCGAAACTCTTTCATCAAGCTCTTTTAAAAAAAGTGTTGTATCTTTTGTTCTTGTAAAAATTGCATTTGACAATCTAATATTTGAAAATGAAAAATGTCTAAATCCTTCAACAGTCTTTTTCAAAAGCTCATGTTCGCAAGCTGGAAAAAGATTTATAGAAGCCACTATAATATTCTTATATCCATGCATATCAACATCTGCTATTGTTTGAGCTAAATTTTTATACTCAAATCCATGTTTAATCAAACCTTTTAAAACCATTCTAGAGCTAATAGCTATAAAGACATCAATTCCTTCAAATTGCTCTTCAATACTCTTTTTTAAGTCTAAATATTTTTGTTGTTCAATTATAGAACCAAAACACGATAAAATTATTGCTTTATCTTTTTTATAGTGTCTATATCTTTTCATTTTTCAGTGCAACTGCTTTATAAAGTCTTTTTTCTACAAAAGGACTATTTTCTAATTTTCCAAGTGTTTTTGCACCTGCAAGCACAGCTAAATCAATAAATGGTTCTAAAATTACAACACTCATATATGAGATTCCAAAAGTAGCAACTGCACTTAGATTTTCTATTCCAAAACCTTGTCCATAAAGTGCCCAAAAAGCAACCCAAGTTACAATTCCACCTTGGTAGGCAAGTGATAATTTTAAAGCATCTTTATAAGCGATATCTTTGTATGCAATATTTTGAGGAATAACTCTTTTTGCTAAATAACCCATTGCAAATAAAGGCATAAGAATAGTTGTTACATTCATACCATATTGTGGTAAATCAAATGGTGCGAAAAATACTCCTTGAATCAAAAGACCTAAAGCCAAACCAAAAGCAGCTGAACTAGCACCAAATATTAAAAATAGAGTTGAACCTAAGATTAGATGAACTTCTGAAACTCCTACTGGATGATGGGGAAGTACCTCAAAAAATATAAAAACTAAAATTGTAGAAATTATAGTTTTAACAATAAATGGAATTATCCCACTATTTTTTATACTATTTAATGCCATTTTTATAGCAATTCCAAATGAAACAGCAGCTGTTCCATAACTCAATAAGATTTTTGCACCTTGCACTACGCCTGCTTCTATATGCATGATTTGTCCTTGTATTATAAATATTTTAAATGTGTTTATAGATTTAACTATATGAAATGATTGTTTTGATTAGTAATTTAAAGTTAGTAAAGGAGGTGAAGTTTTATATTCTTGGAATTTTATAGCTTTAAGATGGTATTGTCTATTATTATCTATAGTACACAACTTAAATAAAGTCGAATACATTGCAATAATTGCTAACGAAAAGTATCGTTTTTTATAACCTCTTAAATGTTTCATAAAGAATTTTATCTAAATAATTATTAAACTATTATACTTAAGTATTATTTTAATATTTAGTTAAGTTTTAAAAAGAATAATTCATTCTTTTTTCAAGATACTTTGAAAAAATTGCAACTAAATAAGTCATTATAAAATAAAATACACCAAGAGTAAGATATATTTCAAAAGGTTCATATGTTCTCACATAAATCAATTGACCAGCTCTTGTCAACTCTGTTATTGAAAGAACTGAGACTAATGAACTATCTTTTAGAATCGCTGCATATGAATTTGTAATAGAGGGTAAAACAATACGCAAAGCTTGAGGATATATAATGTAAAATAACATATGCAAAGGACTCAATCCCAGAGATTTTGCAGCTTCATACTGTCCTTTTTCTATGGAAGTTACTCCAGAACGAACAATTTCAGACATGTATGCACCAAAATTTAGAGATAATCCTATTATTGCGGCTTCATGACTTGACATTGTAATGCCAATTTGAGGTAAACCATAATATATAAAAAAAAGTTGTATTAAAAGTGGTGTTCCTCTAAATATCTCAATGTAGATTGAAAAAATAGAATTAATTACTTTAGGTATTTTAAAACTTTTCAATGTCCCAATAATCAAGCCAATAAAAAAAGCTATCACAAAAGAGACAAAAGACAAATATATTGTCAGCCATGAAGCTTCTAGTAAAAATCCTAGGTTTTCATATACTACATTAAAATTCACTTATTTTACTGCCAACCATTTTTTAACTAGTTTGTCATAAGTTCCATTATCTTTTAGTGTTTTTAAAGCACTATTTATCTCTTTTGTTAAAGAGTCATTGCCTTTTTTCATTACAGCAACCAATTGAGATGGAGCTAAATTATCAACTATTTTGTATTCTTTGTTAAAATCTTTTTGAGTCAATGCATATGCATAACCTACTACAACAGCATCAATTCTTTTATGTTTTAAATCTAAAAAAGCTTCTGGATTGTAATTATATCTTGCCACTTTTCCTAAATCATTTAATTTATCAACTATTTGCTCACTTCCACTACCTAGTTGAACACCAACACTTTTACCTTTTAAATCTTCTTTTGATTTTATACTTTTATCATCTTTTCTAACAACAAGTACATCATTTAACAAATAATAAGTATCAGAAAGATTCACATTATTTGCTCCTGCTTCTTGACGACTCATAGCACTTATAATAACATCAAAATTATTGTTTTTTAATCCACCAAGTAATGCTTGCCATTCAGCATCTTTAATCACTATTTTTTTGTTTATAACTTTTCCTATTTCTTTGGCTAAGTCAATATCAAAACCAACAATTTTTCCACTCATTTCATCTCTTGATTCAAATGGAGGATAAGCAGCACAAAGTCCAACTGTAATACTATCTTTTTGGGCATGGGCAAAAATACCAAATACCAATAAAACAACTGCAATAATTTTTTTCATAAAAGTTCCTTTAATATATTCTCTACTGATGAACGTGGGTCTGCTTCATCTACAGCATAAAATTTTAAGTTTAAATTGTTTTTATCTAAAAGTTCAGAAAAAACTTCCATGTAAACACCCTTTTCATTGACACTTCTTGTAGAAGATAAGGTTTCTTCTAAGTTAAATGTATCATCTATTTCTCCACCCCATTTTCCACGAGATGTTTTTGTTATACCACAGTTAGGACTACCATCAATACCTATACAACCTGAAATTGTGTAACCATTATTTTTATAATCAAGAAGTTGAAAGATAATTGATTTTAATAAGGATTTATACTGTTCTTTAAAAAACTCAGTTTCATATTGTTCTTTTACTTGTCCCCATCGATTAACACCACAAGTAATTAGTTCAGGACAAGGAAGTTGAATAAAACCATAACCAGCTTTCATCAAAGGGGAAAGAAGAGACTCAAAGCAGCCTTCATAGTTTGCAAGTTTATAGACCTTTGCATTTACATTAAATAAACAATGACTTAAAAGAAGGATTCGTTTACTTCGAAGCATAAAAAACCTTAAAATAATAGTTTCCAAATAAAGTAGCTAAGACAATTATAATAATATTGTCGTTCCAAACCTTGGAATAAACTTAAAATTAGATATTAGTATTCTAATTAATTTTCTCTTAAATGGTGATGAAATTTTTTAGAATATTTATTAGCTATTTTTCACAATACTTTATTTAGACTATTAGGATATACTGAACTAATAACTTAAAGAAAGGAACTAAAATGGCAAAAGGAAAAGATGTACAGAAATCTGTTAAAACAGAACCTGCAAAATCACTAAAAGAAAAAAGAGCTGACAAAAAGGCTAAAAAAGCTTCAAAATAATAATATTTGAACTTAAAATAGGAATTATCCAGTTAGTAAATTGTTAACTGGATTTTCTTTATCTATGATACCTAAAATTTATTTTTCTTAATTTATCTAATCTCTTTATTAAATTCAACTATAAGATATTTAATGTTAAATTCAGATTATATTAATTTAGCATTAATATAAAGAAGGACTCACATGTTTAGTAAACTAAGTATAAGAATGAAACTTATAATTTCAACAATAATCAGTATGGTGGGATTAATATTTTTTCTTTCATTTTTTTATTTATCATCAATAAAAATTGAAAAACTAGATGAAGGTAAAATAATAATTGAAATATTAAAATCTGATATGTTAATGCTTAGAAGAAATGAAAAAGATTTTATTCTTCGTAAAAATATGAGTTATGTAGATAAATTTAATAAAAATATTTCAGTAATAAACTCACATATCAAATCCTTAGAATCTAACTTAGCTGAAGATGATTTTGATACAAAATATGTGGAAGACTTCAAAAAAGTAATAGTTGATTATCAATCTAAGTTTTCTAGTTTTGTAAAATCACAAGTTGAAATTGGACTCAATGAAAAAATGGGATTATATGGAAGTTTAAGAAATAGTGTTCATAGCGTACAAGATAGCGCTAAAAAAACCAAAAATCATGAATTATTATCTATGGTATATGACTTAAGAAAACAAGAAAAAGATTTTATGCTTAGACGTAATTTAAAATATGTTAATAATTTTAAAGAGAAGATTGACAAATTACTTACTAAAGAATTTATTACTGAAAATATTTCTACGGATTTAAATAATTATAAAAATGACTTCTTAGCTCTAGTTAAAGCAGAAGAACTAATAGGATTAACTAGTAAACAAGGAATTCAAGGTGATATGAGACAAACAATTCACCAAACTGAAGATATACTAAAAAAACTAGCAACTTATGTTAGTAGTGAGGTAAAATCAAAAATAAAAGCTTTAGAAAAACTCTTAATTATAATTGGCGTAATATTTATAATTGTTATTGCATTTTTCTCTATAATAACTATTAAATCTATCGTAAAAAATATTGAAACTTTTAAAGATGGCTTATTTAACTTTTTCAAATATTTAAGTAGAGAGGTTAACTCTGTAATTCCATTAAAAGTTGATTCAAAAGATGAAATTGGTCAAATGGCAGAAGTTATTAACAAACAAATCAAACTTATTGAAAAAGAGATTGAAGAAGATAGAACTCTTATTAATAATTCAATTAATATATTAAAAAGTTATGAAGAAGGTGATTTTACTCCAAAAATCAATCAGAAATCATCAAATCCTTCATTAAATGAACTAACATCTATAATGAATAATATGAGTATACATTTAGAAAGGAATATCGATGACATATTAAAAGTAATGTCTGATTATTCAAATTCTAATTATAAAACAAAAGTTTCTATAGATAATAAAAAAGCTCACCTAGAAAAACTTGCTAGAGGGGTAAATAGCCTAGGAGATAGTATCTCTGAACTTCTTAAAAAATCTTTAGAGATAGGTTTAACGTTAGGAGATTCATCAAACACTTTAATATCTAATGTTCATACATTAAATAACTCTTCAACATCAGCAGCTGCCTCGTTAGAAGAAACTGCTGCTGCCTTAGAAGAGATTACAAGTACTATTATAAGCAATGCTCAAAATATTGTTGAAATGAATAATTTTGCTACTAATTTAACTGATTCTGCAAAACAAGGTCAAGCCCAAGCAGCAAATACAGCAAAAGCAATGGAAGAGATTACAACACAAGTTACAATGATAAATGAAGCAATTACAATCATTGATCAAATAGCTTTCCAAACAAATATTTTATCACTAAATGCAGCAGTAGAAGCAGCAACAGCAGGAGAAGCTGGAAAAGGTTTCGCCGTTGTTGCACAAGAAGTTAGAAATTTGGCATCAAGAAGTGCTGAAGCTGCAAAAGAGATAAAATCTTTAGTAGAAAATGCTACAGCTAAAACAAATGAAGGTAAAGGCATTAGTGCTAATATGATTGAAGGATATAATTCATTATTAGAAAATATTGAAAATGCTACAAAAAAAATCAATGATATTTCAATATCAAGTAAAGAACAAGAAATTGGTATCAAACAAATTAATGATGCTATAAATCAGCTTGACCAGCAAACACAACAAAATGCTTCTATTGCATCAAAAACAAATACTATTGCAATAGAAACTGACTCTTTGGCAAAAGAGATTATCAATGATGCACAAAATAAAGAGTTTGAAGGTAAAGAAAATACTAAATTAAGAAAACATTTTTCTTATAAATAATCTAAAAAAGATATAGAAGATTAAACTTTATAAAGATGCTTAATCTTCTACTTCTTCATACGCTAATATAATTTTTTTTCTTTTTATCCCCCATCTATATCCAGCCATTGTTGCACTTTTTGAAATAACTCTATGGCAAGGAATTAAAAAGCCAATATGATTTGCACCAATTGCACTTGCTACTGCTCTTACTGCTTTTGGTTTACCAAGTAAATTTGCTACATCTGAATAATTTAAAACTTTCCCTTTTGGAATATTTAATAAAGCTTTCCAAACATTTATTTGAAAATTTGTTCCTTTTATAAAAATATCTGTTTTTTCATTATTCACAAAAATTTTATCCAATAATTCTTGAGCTTTTTTATCATCTTGGACAAATTTTGCACTCTTCCAAGAAGATTTGAATCTATTTAGAACCTCAGCATAACTATCATCATAGAACTCCAAAGCACATATACCTTTTTGGGTACTTGCAATCATAGTTTTACCAAAGGGCGAAAAACCAAATCCATAAGTTATATCAAGGTTTTCACCCATCTTTTTATATTCATGTGGTGTCACTCCTATAAAATTAACAAAGAGTTCATGCAGTCTACTAGAACTTGATAATCCCAAATCAAGAGAAGTATCTAAGATAGACTTTGAAGTTTGAAGTTTCTCTTTTGCATAAGAAAAAGTAGTTGCTTGTAAAAACTGCATGGGAGTTACTCCCACATACTCTTTAAATATTCTTGCAAAATGATGTTTACTCATTCCTATATGTTTAGCCACCTCATCTAAATTTGGTTGATTAGAGTAGTTTTTATCAAAGTATTCAATAGCTTTTTTAATATCTTCATAATATTTGCTTTTTTCTTCTAATTTATTCATAATAAAAGTATATTATTTAAAACAAAAATTTACAATCCGAATCTTGCTATTTTATTTGCTCAATAACATTCTTATATAAAGACCAACCGTACTTGTGTACCCTACTTCACTAAATCTTAGTTTTTTATCTTTGTCATAAATAAAAGTAGTAGGAAAACCTTTGATATTAAACTTTTGAGAATAAAATCCATCATCATCATTTACAACTTTAAAAGTAAGATTATTCTGCTTTAAATAATTTTGTATCTCTTCTTTACTTCCAGATTGAACGGCTATGGTTATTACTTCATACTCTTTAGAGATTTTTTCAATATTTGCAGCTTCAAGTTTACAAATAGGACACCAAGAGGCCCAAAAATGAATAAGTACGGGCTTATTTTTAGGTATATCAAAAGTTTTGCCATCAAGAAGAGTAAAGGTATTTATATCTAGTCTATCTTTGTTTAAATCAAGTGCTTTATAATAACTAATTCCATTCATAGCTATTATCAACATCAATACAATTATAATACCCTCTTTAAGATACTTTTTTATTTTGTCTTTCATCTTTTACCTTACTTGAAATTCTAAGAATAGTAATTATAGTTTTATATTGTTGGTAATGTGTTTAGGTGAAATTTTAGAATTAATATTTGTACATACAAATATTAAGCTTTATTTAATTTTTTTAATTATATCATTTGTATGTACAAATAACTAGGAGCCTTGATGTCAGAAAGTTGTGAAACTATTAAAAGTTGTGAAACTATTAATAATTATCTAGAATGTTGTTTGTTTTTTACTTCAAATACAATGAGTAGATTAATAAACAAAATGACAGAAGATGCATTTATGTCAACTGGACTTGCACCCTCATATGCATTTTTGATGATGGTTGTTATTGAAAAAGAATCAATTGGAATAGGTGAATTAGCAAATGTTTTAAAACTAGCACCCTCAACTGTTACACGATTTGTTGATAAACTTATTTTAAAAAATTATCTCAAAAGAGAGCAAGTTGGAAGAAATATGACAATAACTGCAACATCAAAAGGTAAAGCATTATTACCGAGTATAAAAGAATCATGGAAAAGACTTTTTAATACTTACTGTGACATACTAGGAGAAGAGTTTGCAATAGAATTAACATCTAATATGGCTAAAGCAAATAAATTTTTAGAGAACAAATAAGTTCTCTTTTTATTTGATTCAATTATTTGTATGTACAAACAATAAAGGAGAAGAATGATTAAAGAAAAAACCCTAATCATATTAAGTCACCCAAATTTAGAACTGTCAAAATTTAACAAAAGTCTAATTAATGGAATTAAGCACTTAAATAATTTAACAATTAGACACCTAGATTCATTATATGGAAGTGATACAAAAGCTTTTGATGTTGAAGCTGAACAAAATATGCTTTTAGAACATGAAAGAATTATTTTCCAGTTTCCTTGGTATTGGTATAGTTCACCTGCAATGATAAAAGCATACCAAGATGAAGTATTAACTTATGGTTTTGCATATGGAAACCAAGGAGATAAACTTTTTGGAAAAAAATTTAAAATCGTAACTACAATTGGAGGTCCAGATTATTCATATCAAGAAGGTTCATGGAATAAAAAATCTATAAATGAACTTTTATCTCCTTTTCAAGTAATGGCAAGTCTCACGGGAATGACTTATACAAAAGCGTTTAAAGTACATGGTGTTGCTGCCATGGATGATGAGGAATTAGCTAGCAAAGTAAAAGAATACAAAGAAGAGTTACTCAATGAGTCTTGGGACAATGGATTAACTAAATACATAAGAAAAATAAATCAAGAAACAATAAAGGCAAAATAATGAAAGAATATATGGTTGAATTCACAATAATAGCAGATCCTAAATCAAAAGATTTTCAAGATTTACTCCCCGCAGAACAGCAAAGAACGAAGGAACTTTTAAATAGTGGAGAAATAAGACATATGTGGTTAAAAGAAGATAAAAGTGGCGGATATTTTGTAGCATTTACAAATAATGAAAAAGAAGTACAAGAGATCAATGATTCTTTACCTTTGAAAAAGTATCTTGCATTTAAAACTTATGCACTTAATATGAACTAACAAAAAACAAGAAAATAGGATTTTATAATAATTAGAATCCTATTTACATATCAAATCACTATTGTCCAGTTAATTAAAATTTTTCACCTTTTAACTTACATTATTAGTAATGTGTTTAGAACTACTCTATTAAAAAATCCTGCAAATTTGTTTTACCATAATTTATTTGTGCATTTGAATCTTTTATCTTTTTTGCAACTATTCCCATAAGTGTTTTAACACCTTTTGTTTTTTCAGGATCAGTAAGTGGGAAAAGTCTTACTGTTACTGCTTCACCTTTACTTGATAGTTGTATAAAAAAGTTTTGAGTTTTGCCATCTTCTATTGAAATACTCTCTATTAGTGCTGAGTTTTCTTTGTAATCTATATACTTATTTGTTATTTTAAGTATTCCTTTTTCAAGCTGTTGCATCATTGGCTCAATTGCATCGTAGCACTCTTTTACACTTTTTGCCTTTTCCAATACTATATGTGGCATATATATCTCCATAATTTAAATTTTATTATCATATATAAAATAACTAATCATTAGTACCTTATTTATGGCAATTAATAAACTTGATAAAAACAATACTATAATATACTATATCAAAAGAGAAAGGTTTTATGAATGAAAAACTATATAAAAAACAAAACTGCTCTTATCACAGGAGCCACATCTGGTATAGGTAAACAATTAGCCCTTGATTTATCAAAGATGAATTTAAATCTTATTTTAATTGGACGTGATTTAAAAAAACTTCAAAAACTTCAAAATAAGATTCTAGAAAAAAGTCAAAAAAAAGTTCTAATTGAAAGCATAGATATTACAAAAAAAGATGCTGTCAATAAAAAATTAAATAAAATTCTTGGAGAGATAAGTGTAGATATTCTTATTAATAGTGCAGGTTTAGCTCTAGGAACTGAAAAAATTGATGAGGGAGATATTGAGAATTGGGAGACAATGATTGATACAAATATCAAAGGATTACTTTATGTTAGTAAAGTAATTATTCCTCAAATGAGACAATTAGAAACAGCACATATACTTAATATAGGCTCTCAAGCTGGGAAATTAACCTATCCAGGTGGAAATGTCTATTGTGCTACAAAATCTGCTGTTAGAACGCTAAGTGAAGCTATGAATATAGATTTATTAGGAACAAATATTAAAGTGACAAATATTGCACCAGGAGCTACAAAAACTAATTTTTCAAATGTGCGTTTTAAAGGAAATAAAGAAAAAGCAGACTTAGTATATAAAGGTTATGAACCATTAAGTGCAAAAGATATTTCAAATACTATCATTCATGTACTCAATACACCTAAAAATGTGAATATTCAATACCTAGATATAACCCCTATTTCGCAAAGAAATTCATATTTAGTACATAGGGGAAATTAATAAAATGTAATTAATTCCTTTACTTACTTTCTTTAGGTTTATATTTTTTTAGTAAATAATTTTTGTATTCTTCAAAGCATTCTTTATTAGAATAAAAACCTATTGCAAGTTTATCTCCATATCCTTGACTTTTTCTAGTTGATTGAGTAATTCCATATACTTGTATTGTAGTTATTTTTTCTTTATTATCTATCTTTTCTACCTTTTTTTCTGTACATTCTCCAAAATAAACATTTGTTTTATATAGTTGTTTAGTACTACATCTATTACTATAATATGTTTTAATATCATCTAGCTTTGAATATATATAATACTTATCTCCTCTTGAGATATCTAGTCTAACAGTAATCTCTTTACATATTTCATTATCAAATTTGTATCTATCATTGTAATATGAAATATAATTAACAAACTGAAGATTTGATATTGGCTTAGTTTCTTTTCTCGTGTGATAAGTAACATTTCTTATTTTAAATCCATTAATATCTATAAGTTTATTTTCTTTATCATAATTTGGAACTTGTAGCGCAATTTCATTATTTCCACATCCAGTTAAAAGAGTAATAATTAATAAACTAATAAAAAGTAAAATAGTATTTTTCATTGTTATCTTCCTTCTAATAATCTTCACAATAATATAGTTTTCGTAAAATAATATCTTAATAGTAATAAAATACCAATTTTATATTAAAATTATTTTAATAAATGATATTTTAAGCAACTAAAAGAAGAAAGCTCTTATTAATGAAGGAGTTGCAGTTTAATAATGAATAGTAAAATAACATCTTAACTTATACTCTTTGTCTAAGCACTAATTTGATAAAATACAGCCCTAATAATAGTTTCACAATCAAAACAAAGTTTATTTAAAAGGTTTATTAATAATGAGTGAGCACAAAGATTTTTTACGAGTCAAAGTTGAAGAAGACTTAAAGTCAGGCAAATACAAAGAAGTAGTTACAAGATTTCCTCCGGAGCCAAATGGATTTCCACATATAGGACATGCTAAATCTATCTGTATAAATTTTGGTATTGCACGAGACTTTGGTGGACACTGCAACCTTAGAATGGATGATACAGATCCTACTAAAGAAGATACAAAATATGTTGAGGCTCTTAAAGATGCTGTAAAATGGCTTGGTTTTGAGTGGGGAGAAACAGAGTATTATACTTCTGATTATTTTTCTAAACTTTATGATTATGCTATTGAACTCATTAAAATGGGTAAAGCATATGTTGATAGTCTAGATGAAGAAGAGATAAGAGAATACAGAGGAACTGTTACACAAGCAGGGAAACGAAGTAAATATGCAAATCGTTCTATTGAAGAGAACTTAGACCTTTTTGAGAGAATGAAAAAGGGTGAGTTTAAAGATGGTGAACATATTTTAAGAGCTAAGATTGATATGTCGGCTTCTAACATGAAAATGAGAGACCCTCTTTTATACAGAATCAGACATGCTCACCATTATAGAGCAGGAGATGAGTGGTATGTTTATCCTATGTATGATTTTGCTCATTGTCTGTCAGATTATACAGAAGGTGTTACTCACTCTATTTGTACACTAGAATTTGAAAATAACCGTGAACTTTATGATTGGGTACTTGATACTCTTAAATTAACCCCACCAAGACCTTACCAACACGAGTTTGCAAGACTTGGTATCAACTATACAGTTATGAGTAAAAGAAAGCTTCTAGAGCTAGTAGAAGGTAAATATGTAAGTGGTTGGGATGACCCTCGTATGCCTACAATTGCTGGATACAAAAGAAGAGGATATACACCTGAGTCTATTTTAAACTTTTGTGACCAAATAGGAATTGCAAAAGCAAACTCTATGGTAGATGTATCTCAACTTGAATTTTGTATCAGAGATGATTTAAATACAAAAGTACCAAGAGTGATGTGTGTACTTGACCCAATAAAAGTTACCATTGAAAACTATGAAGGAAGTGAAAGCATTGAGGCTTCATACTATCCACATGATGTTCCAAAAGAGGGTTCAAGAAAAATACCTTTTTCAAAAGAACTTTATATCGAACGAGAAGATTTTTCTGAAAATCCACAAAAAGACTACAATCGTCTTACACTAGAACAACCAGTAAGATTAAGACATGCTTATATCATCACTTGTAAAGAAGTAATTAAAGATGCAAATGGAAATATTACAGAAATAAAAGCTGAGTATAATGCTGATTCTAAAAGTGGTTCAGATACAAGTGGTATCAAGGTTAAAAGTGCTATTCAATGGGTTGATGCAAAAGAGGCAAAAAAAATCGAAGTAAGACTTTATGACAGATTATACTCTTGCGAAGCTCCTGATGGATTAGAAGATTTAAACCCTGATTCTTTACATGTTATTAAAAATGCACTTATTGAGCCAGCTGTTATAACTGATAAAGCTGATGTTAGATTCCAATTCGAAAGACAAGGGTATTTTTATGCTGACCCAATTGATTACACAGATGAAAATCCAGTGTTTAATAAAATAGTAGGACTAAAAGACTCTTGGGCTAAAAAAACAAAAGTAGTTGAAGAGACAGTAAAAGCTGCGCCTAAACAAGAAATAAAAAATGCACAAGTGCATGGTGAAGCCCAAGCGTTAAATGAAAAAGAAAAAGCACTATTTGATAAATATACAACTGAACTTAAATTAAATAGTGAAGTTGCAAATATCTTAGCAAGAGATGAAAAGCTTTCATCATTTTATGAAGAGGCATTATCAGAGCTGAATAGCCCTGTTGCAATAGCAAATATAGTAGCAAATGATATAGCAAAAGAGCTAAAAGAAAAAGAAATAAATGAGTTGAAATTTACAGCAGTTCAAATAGCACAACTTATTAAAATGGTAGATGAAGAAACTATTTCAAGTAAAATTGCAAAACAAGTATTTGAAGAGATGTGTAAATCTGGGAATAATCCAACAAAAATAGTTGAAGCAAAAGGACTAGTACAAATAAGTGACCCATCAGTAATCTTACCAATTATCGATGAAATTATCTCAAAAAATCCAGACAATGTAGAGAAATTCAAAGCAGGTAATACAAAACTGTTAGGCTTCTTTGTAGGACAAGTTCTTAAAAATACTGGGGGAAAAGCAAATCCACAAGTTGTAAATGAACTTGTAGCACAGAAGTTGAAATAATATAAATACCTCATCATTTTTATATGAAGCTAATTAGAAGTAACTATTAAGTTACTTCTTTTACCAAAAAACCTCACACTCAAAATTGTTAAGAACATGTCAAGAACTATACCCTTTTTAACTTTGCAGAAATATACTAAAATTAAATTATAAGAAAATTATTAAAAAGGAACTATCATGGAATTCTTAAGAAACTTAATAATAGTAAATGTTGTAGTATTTTTAGGATTAGGATTTTTATCTAGTGCATTAGCTAGTTAAAATCTAAATTTTAAATATTATTTTAAATATATTATATGAGTCTTTATGGGTATACTTTAAATCAAATCCATGAAGCTCTAATATTTTATTTACAATATTTAGGCCCAAACCATGACCTTCTTCTTGGTTTGGCTCTCTTGTGAAAGGTTGGATGTAATATATTAAATCATTTGAAAGTTCATTTGCGATATTTTTTACATAAATTCCATCATCACAACTTTCTATTACTATGGGAAACTCTTTAGCATATTTCAGAGCATTGCTAATCAAGTTTTTAAGGGCAATAGTTAGATAATAAAAATCTGCTTCAATATTAAAATCATTTTTAATATTGACTGTTACATTTGACTCATTTTCAATAGAGAGTTTAGATAAAGATTCTAGTATTAAAGAACTCACTTTAAATTTACTTCTTTTTAAAACTGCAAAGTTTAGTTTTTCCCTCTGTAAAAGTTTACTTGTAAGCTTTTCAATATCATAAAAGATTGTATTTATATCTTTTAGTATTTGATTATCTTCTTTATTTTTGATTTTTCGAAGCATGAACTTTCCCTTCGTAATTGGGGTTTTTAATTCATGACTAATATTTCGTAAAAGCTCTTCTCTTGAATATATAATATTTGCTTGTTTTTCTAAATATGAGTTTAAATTTTCGGTTATCACACTAAGCTCATTATTGCGTCCAATGTCTACTTTTATAATTTTTTCATCATTTTTAAATAAATGTAAAACACCTTGATTTAATTTATCAAGCTTATCTTTTATCTCATTTATAATCTTTGAAGAGATGATAGAACTAAGTAAAAACAAGACAATAAATAAAATAACTAATTCAAGTTTTATAGTATCTAAAAAGTCATCTCTTTTATTTTGAGTTTGATTTAATTTTTCTTGTAAATATTTTATCTCTTCTTCAAGTAGTTTTTGACTATGCATATTTACTTGTTCAAACTTTTTATTAAAGGCAATAAAATCAGTATTTTTATTAAGCACTAAAGTATATAATTCTTCACTTATTGATTTTTGCATAGTCTCAAAATATGAAAAAATCAAAACTAAACTTCTTTCTTCTTCTTTTGATTCAGAATTATTTATGATTTTAGTTTTTTGAGTACTCAAATTTTCAAAGAGTACATTTGCTTTATTGATTCGATCCTTTACTATTTGTATCTTGTCAAAGTCCGTTATAATATCAAGCACTATCCATGAATAAGAGTTACTAAACTCTTTTAGCTTTTCCATTCTTATTAATTGATCATACCTATGTTTTTGTTGAGAATTGATGCTATTTAGATTATAAATTGTATAAAAAAACACTCCAATAATAAAAGCAACAAGCAATAAGATTAAGCAAAATGATATAAATAGTCGTTTTCTAATTGTCATAAAAAAACTTATACCCAATACCCCAAATAGATTTTATATATTTAGGTTCCTTGGAATTATCATCAATCTTAAATCTAATATTACTAATATGAGTATCTATTGTTCTGTTTTTTGTATCATCATTAAGTGAAGTCTCTTTTACTATATCTTCTCTTGATATGATTTTATTTAAATTATTTACAAATAATAAAAAAATCTCTTTTTCAACTTTAGTAAACTCTATTTCAACATCACTTAAAAAAACGCTTGAGCTATTTAAATCAATACTTAAGTCATGTATTTTAAGAAAATCTGCTTTATTGTATCTTTTTAAGATGGCTTCAACTCTAAGAATCAGTTCCCTAGGCTCATATGGTTTTGAAAGATAATCATCTGTCCCAAGTTCAAATCCATAGATTTTGTTACCTATATCATCCCTTGCTGTTGATATAAGAATAGGAATATTTTTTATCTCTTTTAATTTTTTAAACAAATCAAAACCATCCATAAGAGGAAGACCTAAATCAAGTATAGCGATAGTAAAATCATCTGGTTTTTTTTTAAATGACTCCAAGGCATCTATTGGATTTGAAAAGGCACTGCATAAATAATTATATTCTTCCAAATACTCATTTATCAAGTTTTGTAAAACTAAGTCATCTTCAACTAGTAATACTTTTTTCATATCTCACCTTTTCAATTATCATATCTTATTTGCAATATATTTTAACAAAAAAATCTAAATAATCCTCCTGTAGTTAATTCATTTTAGTCAAGTAGTTATTATATTATCAATTTGCAAAGTTACAAAGTGTATAGTTCTTGACAATTTCTTAACAATTTTAATAATAAATGTTATTACAAATACCATAATAAAGCATATAGCTACTTTTAGATAAGATTTCAAAAAAGGATTTAAAATGGAAATAGGATTATTTATAGGCTTTCTTGGCTTCTTTCTTACAGCTATTATTTTAGTGATTATTTTTCTTTATTTGTATGCAGTTGTTACACCTTATGATGATTATAAACTTATTTTTGAGGACAATAATCTAGCAGCAGCACTTGGTTTTGGTGGAGCTATTATTGGGGTTTCTATTCCTTTATATAGTGCCTTAGTTAACTCTATATCGTATATAGATTTTGCTATTTGGGGAACAGTTGCTATTTTGATTCAATTAATTTTTGCATTTATTGTAACAAGACTTGGGGGAAAATACTCTTTTAAAACAAAGATTTCTGATGGAATCATATCTGTGGGGATTTTAATGGCATTTTTATCAATCTCAATTGGACTTTTAAATGCAGGATCAATGAGTTACTAAAACTCATTGATTAACTACTCACCAAAAAGAATATTCTCTTTTTGGTGAATCATTCTTGAAGTAAAAAAGCTAACAATCAAGATGGTCAAAATTGGTATAAAGAAAAAGTACAACAATAAAACATCTGGTCTAAAATCCCAATAAGACTCAAAAAGTATGTTACTTATAATATATGAACCAATACTTCCTAAAACGATTCCCAAAGAACTTGCGCAAAATGAGATTACCCCAAATTCTATTAAAAAAGAGTTTCTGATGGTTTTATTTTTTACTCCAATCATTTTTAGTCTTAATATATTGTTTTTTTGTAAATTCATTTGATACTGAATAATAATAAAACTCATAAGAAGCCCAATAATTATGGAATAAAGACTCATATTATCAGTTATTTCTGTGACATTTTTTACAAGGTTTGAAAAAGTCTCAAATAAACTTTTTACATCAATAACAGTCAAACTCGGGAAAAGCTCAGTCAGCTTTATCAGCATAGCAGTTGCATCATAATTCCCTGAAGAAATAGTTGCTAGTATAGTTTTAGGAGCATCATCTAAAGCACCATCTTGCAAAATCAAAAAGAAGTTTGGTACAAATTCAGTCCACTTTACGGTTCTTATATTTACTACAACTGCTTTTAATTCAAGACCTAAGATATCAAAAACAAGACGGTCACCTAATTTTATTGCTCTTCTATTTGCATATCTTTTTTCAACACTTACCTCTATTGGTTTAGAAAAATCTTTTGAGTTGTATACTCCACTAAAGTCTCGCCCTTCAACAATTTGTTCACTTTTTTTGAGCCCACTTCTATATGAAAGATTTACTGCCCTATTTTTAAGTTCATTTTTCTCTTTTTTTAGTTCTTCGCTTCCACTTTTTTTAGAATGATTTGTAAAATCCACATCATTTACTTTTATTATTCTCCCTCGAATCATGGGTGAAATATTTTCTAATCGTGCTCCCATATTCTCAACTTGAGTTTTTATATCTTTTATTTGCTCCTCTTTTGCATCAATTACAAAAAACCTTGGTCTTTCATCAGCACTTTGGGTCAAAGCACTTGATAAAGATGAGCCAATCTGAGGAATAAGACTAAAAAAAGTCGTACACAAAAGTATTGCTGTAAACAAAGTCAGAGATGTCTTCTTTTGTCTAACAATATTTTTTAAAGCCAAGGATAAAGATAGATTTTCCAAATGCCCTGAAAAATCAAATTTTCTTAAAACTAAAGAGCCAATTGCAAAAAATAAGATGATAAGGATTAACATTGCTAAAGCAAAAAGAATACCTACATTTTTAGCAGGCGTTACAAAATGAGATATTATTAATAAAACTGTAATAAAAGGAATAAAACTAATAATTATCTTAGAAAATGATTGCTTTGTTCTTTGAAGGAAAGGCAAAATCAATGGTAATCCTATACTTAAACTCAAAAGTATTAATACAAGTGATGATTTTAAGAAAAAGTAATAGTCCAATGAAAAATCAAAATTGAAATCCACAAGTTTTTTGATAATAGGACCTATAAACTGTGCAGACAGACTCATAAGTGAAAAAACAATAACAGTAGATATTGTAATCAATACAAAGAGGTGCAAAATATATGTAATACCTAAACTTTTTTTACTAAGTCCCAAGTCGCTTAAAATAGTAATGTCTTTTTGATGCTTTCTTAAAAAACCAGAATATAGATAAATAAGTCCAACTAAACCCAAAAAGAAAGAAACAAGTGAAACCAAAGACAAGAAATCTGTAACGAATGTCAAAACACGAAGTAATCTGTCTTTTCCATCATTGGGAGAAAGAACTCTCAAGTTTTGATCGACACTTTTTTCTAACTGATTTTCGATTTTTTCTAATTTATCATTGTCTAAATTTTCTTTAAAAACATAGTTTAATTTGTATCTAGCAGTAGAGCCAAACTGTAAGAGTTTGGTTTTTTTTAGTCCCTCTTCACTTATATAAATCTTAGGCATAAAACCACTAAAGCTTACTGTTTTTAAGGAGTCTTCTTCAATGACTTTTTTTATAATAAAACTTTCTTGACCGATTTTTAAACTATCACCTTGTTTTAAACCAAGTAAATCTAAAACCTCCTGATAAACCCAAACTTCATTTGATTTTGGTTGGGCTTGTACTTTTGGATAAGTAGATTTATCTTTAAAAACCAATCCCCCATAATAAGGATAACCTTCATTTACCTTGACTATTTCCATTAGCCTAGCTCTTTTTTTAGAAGCTATCATACTAACAGTTGAAATACCTTCATTAAAATCTTTTATTGCAGGAAGTTTGTTTTTGATGTCTTGTTTTTCTTGGTCACTTATAGGAAACCTTGAAGATACAACAAGGTCAGAACCTAATAAAACCTTTGCTTTTGTATCTAGCGAGTGTTCTATACTTCCTTTAAAAAACTGTAAATATGAAAGTGAGGCAATAGCTAAACAAAAGTTTAATATAAATATCAAGCTAAAAGACTTTGAACGAGCCAAAGCCTTAAAAACAAGTTCTAATACTAACATTGAGTTAAACTTCCAGAAACTAACTCATAAGTCTTTTCACAACGAGCAGCAACATCTTTTGAGTGAGTCACTAAAATCAAAGTCATGTTGTTCTTTTTTATTAGTTCAAAAAGTATATCCATAACTGCATTGCCAGTCTCATCATCTAAATTTCCACTTGGTTCATCTGCTAAAATTATCTTGGGATTATGAATAAGTGCCCTTGCAATAGCAACCCGCTGTTTTTCACCACCACTTAGTTGTGAAGGAAGATGATCTAGTCTATGAGAAAGCCCTACACTTTTTAATAGTTCTATTGCTTTTTCTTTTGGCTTTGCAATATTACAAACTTTTGCAGGAAGCATCACATTTTCAAGGGCATTTAAATAAGAGACTAAATGAAAGTTTTGGAAAATAAACCCTATATTTGTAGCTCTAAAATCATTTAATTCACTCTCTTGTAAATCTTTATAAGAAGTAGAGTTTAAAGAAATATCACCAGAATTTGGTTTGATAATCCCTGAGATAAGAGAAAGTAGTGTTGATTTACCACTTCCAGATTTTCCCATAATAGCTACTCTTTCTTTCTCTTCCAAGTGAAAGTTTAGATTTTCAAATATCTCAATATTTTGTGAGCCTTGGAGATATGATTTTTTTAGTGTTTTTAATTCTAACATTAGAGGTCTTCCTTTATAAATTCAAAAACTTTTTTTGCAATATATTTATGACCCTCAACATTTGGATGAATGCCATCTCTTTGATTAAACTCTTTTTTTCCAGCAATCCCCTCTAATAAAAAAGGCATACTTCTTAACTTGTATTTATCTTTTATTTGTTGATACATTTTTTCAAAACGCTTTGTATATTCAGGTCCATAATTAGGAGGCATAAGCATGCCTGCTAATAAAACTTTTGCATTTGATTTTTGTGCATAGTTGATTATCTCTTCAAGATTTTTTTGACTTTGTTTCAGGTCTAAACCTCGAAGTCCATCATTTGCACCAAGAGCTAACAATATAAGAAATGGCTTCTTTTTCATATACCATTTAAGGCGAGAGAGACCATCACTTGTAGTTGAGCCACTAACTCCACCATTTATAACTGTAATATCTTTTTTGAGTTTAGAGTGAATCATATTTTCAACAAGACTAGGAAATGCATCTTCTTTATTGACACCAAGTCCTTCTGTTAAAGAATCTCCTAAAAAAAGAATCGTATCATCTTTAGCATTGACAATTTGAAGAGTGATTAAAAATAAGATTAAAATAGTTTTTTTCATAAGCAATACTATCTAAAATCAAAAACTTTTTTATTAAAAGCAAGAAGGTTTAATAAAAATTAACATAATTTTAAGACTTAGATTAATAACAATAAAAAATCTATAAATAAAACCTTACAAGTTGTAATATTTTTAAATATAATCATTTTTTACAGATACAATAACATAAGAAAAGAGACAAAAGGACAAAAAAATGGATGGCAAAATGATAGTAACTTATAAAATACTTTGCAAAAATGACTTCAACTTAGAACTCACCTTAGAAAAACTATTTTCAAATGAAAAGATATCAAAGATGATAAAAAGTGAATTTGCAAAAGGAATTAGAAATGTTGATATTATTACAAAAGAGAGTGATACAAAGATCAAGATAGAAACACAAAAAGAGTTATATCAATTTGAAGTAAACAAAGATGATTTTGCAGATTTAATATCACTTGCTGAAGAAGATGCAAAGACAAGAAAACTTACAAAAAAAGATTGTGCAGATATTGAACTTGTGAATATAGAAACTATAGATTAATCTTTATTTTTACTAATAAACTCTTCTAGGGCAGAACTTTTTATAGGTATTTTTTTTGTAAATTTAACTATATCTTTATCAATTGGCATACCGCCTATTTTACTTTGCATTAAATCTATGTATAAAAAGTCATTATTTAGAGAAAATCGCGCGTAGTTGTAATAGACTTTTGCTTCTTTATCTATCTCATCAAATTTTATTGTTTCTAATCTCAAAGAAGTATAATCAAGCTTCCCTTTTCCTTCTACCAAAGTAAATATAAAATAAGGAAATAGATTTGGATTTAGGTTCTCTTCACTTATTTTTATCTCAAATTCCTTAACAAACATATCATTTACAACTTTTGCAAAATAATCTGGATGAATTTGTCCTATTCCTTTTAATACTTCACTATTGATAAATTCATATATCAAAGATAAGTTTTCATTTATAAAATTTTTTAATTTATTATCTTGCATTTATTCTTCCTATATAATAAGTTCGTCATAATAATTAATTAAAACTTATATTAGAATAAGTAACTACAAAATCTAAAATTTATTTTTGACTTAATAAAAATTTCTAAATCTTATTGTTGTTATGTATTTCAAGTAGTTATGTTAAAAGTATTAATAAATAAAAATTAATGGACGAATATAAATATGAAAGAAAATTCTATAAAAAAAATAGATACATTTGATGAACTTGCAAAAGTAAGTGATTACTCTTTTGTAGAGAATCTTAATTGTGACCCTGATGCAAAATCCAATACAGATAATAAAACACCAAGAGAGGTTTTTAGTGGACACTATGTGCCAGTAGAGCCTACTGCTTTAAAAGAGCCTATATATATTTCTCACAGTACTAACTTTTTTAAAGAATTAGGCTTTACACAAAATCTAATAAAATCAAAAGAATTTATCAAAATGTTTTCTGGTGATATTTCAGATGTTCCTAGACCTATGAAAAATCTAGGATGGGCAACTGGATATGCCCTATCTATATATGGGAGTGAGTATTATGCACAGTGCCCTTTTCAAACAGGAAATGGCTATGGTGATGGTAGAGCTATTTCAGTTCTTGAAGCTGTTATAAATGGCAAAAGATGGGAATTTCAATTAAAAGGTGGTGGAAGAACACCTTATTGTAGAGGTGCTGATGGTCGGGCAGTTTTAAGATCAAGTGTTCGTGAGTTTTTAGCTCAAGAGCATATGCACTCTTTAGGTATTCATACATCAAGGTCTTTGACTCTATTTACCTCTAAGAAAGAACAGGTATCAAGACCTTGGTTTAGGGGAAATTCTTACTCAAAAGACCCTGAAGTTATGATTGAAGAAGATGTTGCAATAACAACTAGAGTAGCACCTTCATTTATCCGTGTGGGACAACTTGAACTTTTTGGAAGACGTGCTAGAAAAAATGAACACCCAAAAGCTTTAGAAGAGTTAGAAATGCTAGTTTTACATTTGATTGATAGAGAGTATAGTGAGGTAATCAACGAAAATTTAAAGTTAAAAGAAAAAATCATTTTATTAGCATCTGAGTTTAAAAATCGCCTTACTTCTTTAGTGGCTAACTGGATACGAGTGGGATATTGTCAAGGTAACTTCAACAGTGATAACTGTGCAGCAGGAGGCTTTACACTAGATTACGGACCATTTGGCTTCATTGATATGTTTGACCCTAAATATCAATCTTGGACAGGTGGAGGATTGCATTTTTCATTTTTCAATCAACCCCAAGCCGCCTATAAAAATTTTCAATCATTTTGTAGTGCTTTAAAACCGCTACTTAATTCATACCCTGATACTCTGAAAGAGCTTGAAAAGATTGAAAACAGTTTTCCTTTAGCTATGCAAGAAGAAATTGATAACATGTGGGCTAAAAAGCTAGGAATAAGTAAATTTGACT
This sequence comes from Arcobacter siniprincipis (SeqCode), assembly GCF_048571125.1. Lineage (NCBI taxonomy): Bacteria > Pseudomonadati > Campylobacterota > Epsilonproteobacteria > Campylobacterales > Arcobacteraceae > Arcobacter > Arcobacter siniprincipis (SeqCode). Next base: position 2,258,684 of record NZ_CP182343.1, read on the forward strand.
TGGAGTTATTTTCTGAACTTATTGATCTTATGTTAGAGACTAAAGTTGATTACACTATATTTTTTAGGGAACTTTCAAATATACCTGAGAATGTCAAAGCACTTAGAAAAAGTTTTTATAGTGCTGATTTTGAAAATGGAGATATTAACTCAAAATGGAATACGTGGTTAGAAAAATGGAAATCACATCTAGATATAAGTTCAAAAGAGTCTAAAGAAAAAGTTTCAAATCAAATGAAACTAACTAATCCAAAATATACTTTAAGAGAGTGGTATTTATTAGAAGCATATCAAGAGGCAGAAAAAGGGAACTATGACCTAATCCAAGAGTTACAAGAGATAATGACAAATCCATACACTGAACAAACTAGTGAAATAGAAGAAAAATATTATACAAAAAAACCTCTAGACTTCTTTGGAATAGCTGGGATATCTCATGTTAGTTGCTCTTCATAGATAAATATTAACTTTCTGATTTATAAATGTACAATGCAGACATAGAACTTATGAATATAGAAAATATAGATTAAACTATTTAAAGCTATTATTTGGTAATTAATTAAGATAAAGGTTATAGACTATGAGAATATTTCTAGCATTAGTATTTTTAGCTATTTTTGCATTTGGAGATTTTAAAGGAATTACTCCTAAAATGCTTCAAAATAAAATTGATAAAAATATTATACTTATTGATATCAGAACTCCTCCAGAATGGGAAGAGCTAGGAATTGTGCCAACAAGTAAGAAAATCATGTTCTTTGATGAAAAGGGAAAGTATGATGTTCAAAGTTGGCTTAATGAATTTTCAAAATATGTAAAAGATAAAAATCAACCTTTTGTTCTAATATGTAGGTCTGGAAATAGAACAAGTTTAGTTGGTGAATTTTTATCTAAACAAATGGGATATAAAAATGTCTTTCATTTAGAGCATGGTATTAAATCATGGATAAAAGAAAATAGAAAAATAGAAAAAAATTAAAATACTAATAAATTACATATAATTTGAGGAGATTTGCTTTTTGAAAGATATAAAAGTCCAAGGGATGATTCTTGCTGCATTAGGAGTATTTATCATAAGTTTTGATGCGCTTTTAGTAAGACTTGCTAATGTGGATGCATCTGTTATTTCCTTTTATAGAGGTCTTTTTATGGGAATAAGTATGCTAATTCTTTGGAGACGGAGTAGTAGTAAGTCCTGGATTCCTGTCAATAAAATAGAGTTTATGAATTTTTCTTTTTTGGTCATACTCTCTGCTTTGGGAACTTGTCTTTTTGTCTTTTCTGTAAAATATACAGCTGCTGCAAATACCGTCGTACTTTTAGCGACTTCCTCTTTCTTTGCAGCCATATTTAGTTATCTATTACTAAAAGAGAAAATCAAAAAGCAAACAGTTATTGCAATAGTAGTCTCTTTTGTAGGTGTATTTATTGTCTTTGGAAACTCCTTTACATTTACAGGAAACTATATAGGAGACCTGCTTGGTGTAGCTTTAGCTATAACTATGGGTATGGAGCTTACTTTATTTAGAAAGTATGGACATTTTCCTACAATGCTCGTCATCTCTCTTAGTGGTTTTCTTGTTGCTGCTGTTATGTTTGCTTTTAGTGATAAGCTTTTAGATATCTCTTTAGAATCACTATTTTGGTTAAGCATTATGGGTTTTATTCAAATTCCATTAGCCATGTATTTTATTTTTATCTCAACAAAATATATAACATCTGCAGAAGTAAGTCTTTTCACTACCATAGAAACAACAATGGCACCAATCTGGTTATGGCTTTTTCTTAATGAAATTCCACCCAAAATGACAATTATAGGTGGTGCCTTAGTGATATTTGCCATATTTATAAATGCACTGCCAAGTATAATTAAAAAAAGAAAATAAAACTCATTTTAAGCATATTTTCTCTTCATTTATTTTCTCATTAGTATTTAAAATAATTAGATATACTGTTGCAAAACTTTGATAATAAGGAATAAAATGAGAAAATATAATGTCTAGTGAAATGATAATTAGTTCCTTATCTCAAGTGTGGCACTTAATACCTATAGTGATTTTTATTTTTGTTTTTAAAAAATTCATGGGTAATAAAGGCAAAAAATACAAAATAAATATAAATGAAGAGTATGAAAAGAAAGGCCAAAGCTTAGAGTTCCGTACAATAGAAAAATACGAAAAACTAGGCTTTAACACAATACACAATCAAGCCCCAGAGATTGAAGAACAAGGTATAGATATAATTTGCACTAAAGATGAACAAACATACCTAATAAAATGCAATAACAACTCCAAATCAAAATCAATCACATCAGAAGATATAAAAACCTTTCATAAAAATGCAATAGAATATGTCAAAACAAATAATCTAGAAGAAAAAAATGTGAAATTTAGATATGTAATACACTATGAGGATGCATTAGATAAGTCTGCAAGGAACATACTAAAAGATGATACTTACAATTGTAAGTATGTGATTATATAAAAGTTAATTGCAATTAAAACTTGACATAAGTAAAAAACTTATACTATAATACTATAGTATTATAAGGAGTGAATTATGGTAGCAATTAGAGAAACAACTAGTATAAAATTAGATAAGCATACAAAAGAAGAAGCAAAAAAGGTTTTTGCACAACTAGGTATTAGCATGGGAGATGCTGTAAATATGTTTCTTACACAAGTAACATTAAATAATGGTATCCCTTTTGAAATTAAAATACCAAATAAAGAAACAAAATCTGTAATGAAAGATATTTTAGAGAATAAAAATATTGAAGAATTAGACTTAAATGAGTTAAAAAAATAATGACTCTTTTTCGTCATAAAAAATTTATCAATGACTTAAAAAAAGCCAACTTATCAAACTCTCAATTTGAAAAGATGATTAAATACTTTAATCTACTATTAGAAGAAAAAGAACTACCAACAGAAGCAATTGGCCATCCACTAAATGGGGAATGGAAAGATTTCAGAGAATTCCACTTAGGTGGAGATATGTTAGTAATCTATCATAGAAGCGAAGATAAAATAACCTTAGCAAGAATAGGAACACATAGTCAGCTTTTTAAATAAGCTTTCTCTTGAAAAGATTAAAGCTTTTCGCTCCATACTTTCTTTAATGTAAAGAAAGTAAGCAAAGAAAACTCAACGGCTTCGAAGCCAAAGGTTCCCTCACTTATTATTTTTACCTTTTCTGCTTGGCTTGTGCTTGCACGCTCTTTGAGAAAACTCGTTTATTAAAACTTCCATTTTATCCATTCTGGAATTTAGTCGTTTCACTCCAGCATGTAACTTTTAAACACTCAGACAGTTGCCAATCTTGTTTAGAAAAGAGAAAAACAAACATTCGGCTTCTGCAGATGTTGAAGGTGTAAGGAAAGATTATTTGTCCGCTAAAGCGGATAGACTAAGTAAGTAAACTGTCAGTAAATCTTTTTTTATACTTTTTAATTAATCTGTTCTTCTTCAAAATATTTACCTATTGCATTTTGTATTATATCTTCAAAAAAAGGTTTTAATTCGTCAAGCTTTTCCATACTATATGAATTATTATATGAAATATTTTGATTTAACATCAATTTTTTAGTATATGCTCTAGGGGAATTCCAATAGTGTATCACTTTTTTCCCATTTTCAACTTTTGGACCAAATTTTAATATTTCTGCATGAAATAAAAAAAGTCCATATTCGTCAATTTTCTGGTTTATCAAAGATTTATTTGCATAGATAGAAAGATTCTTTGTAACAAATATATTTTTATTCTCTCCAAATTTCATATTTTTTCCATTTACTGTTGGAAAATTTTCTATATAAAATAATACATCTAAGTTATTCTTTGTTACTATGTTTAATAATTCATTAAAATGTTCAATAAAATATAAATTTTTTCCTTGATTTTTTATTGAAATAAGTTTTTCTGTAGGATAAATCATCTCAATATTTTTATAACCTCTTTTTTCTAGTTGACTTTTATATTCACCTTCTATTAATTGATCAACATCCCAATTATTTATTGCAATAAATTTATGATCACCACTATAAGGTAACAGTGGATTATTGTTGTAAAAATATTCAAATATATTTCCTACATTAGATATAATCCCTATCTTAAAATTTTTATCAAACTCTTTATTTGCTGAACTCGATGGTTGAGGAGGTAGTGATTCTTGTTTTACGCAACCTGTAATTATAAGAAGTATACCTACTAATAAAATACTTTTAAATTTATTTTTTATCATTTTTGCACTCCATACCCTCAATATACCACTTGTCTAATTTTCCAATATTTAAAACCCCAAGAGTAACAGGTAGTTTTATTTGATTAATTTGAACTTTTACTTTTTCATCATTAAAAATAGTAAACATCCCCAAATATTTAGGGATACCATCCATTTGATTATCTATATATATCGTTAATCTTGAGTATTTTGGTCTTTGATAATCTTCTCTTACTATATACAGTCCTGATTGATAGCTAGATGCTTTTATAGAAAAACATTTTTTTAAATTTATTTCTATATCATCAACTAATTTATTATACTTCAAACTACTATTTTCTGAATATAATAATTCATTAGATATTGTCATACCACAACCTGACATAAAAATAAGTGTAAAAAATATGAAAATACCTTGTAAAATCTTACTCAAACTATATCCTTATATTATTATTTATTTATAACTATTATATCAATATATTATTATATTTAATTAAAAATATACTTTAGTTATTTATTATTAATTATATAACTTTTAAAATAGTTATAAAAATTAAATTTAATGAGACTAAAATTTCTAAAAATGTTTTCACTACTTAATGTATTTTTTAAGTAGTTTAAATGAAAACAAGAAGTTAAGTCTGATAACAATAACTATACTTCATAATCACATATAAAATCAAATCAATGAATATAATTTTTGAATAGTTCAATGAAAATTGAAAAAATATTATGGGAGTTAACGTCTGTTAATGACTATGATGTTTTTTTGATTTGAAGTAGAAATCTTTAAAAAGTATGTTTAGTGATTTGATTTATTTTCGGACGAAAATAAAAAGTGGCTCCGGCACCTGGGTTCGAACCAGGGACCAAATGATTAACAGTCATCTACTCTACCGCTGAGCTATGCCGGAACTTGTATAAAAGGTATTTAAAAAGAAGTTTGATGGCTCCGGCACCTGGGTTCGAACCAGGGACCAAATGATTAACAGTCATCTACTCTACCGCTGAGCTATGCCGGAATCTTTCTTCTCTTTAAATGGAGTGGAAGTATAGTAAAATTTGTTTTTATTGTCAAGGAATTTTGGGTAAAATTAGCAAATTTTATAGAAATTTAAGCCTGCGCTATCTACTAGTGAAATTTTTGACATTTCTATTAGCTTTTCTAACTCTTTTTTACTATTTTCATCAAACATATTATTGATATCTTCTAAGGTCAAAGGTCGTCTCTCTAACATAGATAATATCTCTTCGCTACTATATGAGTTTATCTGTTTTGGTCTATTTTTATATGCGATATTTACGTTTATATTTTCAAATCTTTTTGCTATACTTTCTAGTGTCTCAAAGCTTACTGGTTTGACTTCATAAGCTGGTGGTCTATCAATAGTACCAATATCAACTCTATGAGGATTTATCTTTTTAACAGCTTCATATAACAGTTCTATCTCTTCGTCTTTGTCATTTAGATTTTTTACAAAAAGTATCTCTAATACAAAGCTTTTGTTTGTCTTTTTTCTAAACTCTATCATTGATTCGATTATTTTTTCTATATCGATATTATTGTGAATTCTATCTAGTTTTTTAAAACACTTTTGACTTACACAATCAAGTGATAATTTCACTGTATCAAATTTCAATAAAGCATCAAAAATCTTTTTATCATATATAGTACCACCATTTGATAATATCAATGTCTTAGTATCATTTTTGATTTCATCTATTTTTGTAATTAGTTCATCAAGTTTAGGATAGAGTGTTGGCTCTCCATTTGCAGTGATTGTTATAACATCAATTTTTGGATGCTTCTCATAAGAGTCTTTAATAGCCTCTAAGACTTCATCTACACTTGGGTATGAATCCATCTTATCAACTGTTTTTGCAGGCTTTAATTCGCAGTATAAGCAGTCAAAATTACACTGTTTTGTATCAGGGGATAAATCTACTCCCAAAGAGATACCAAATCTTCTTGAGGGAATAGGACCAAAGATTATATTAGACACTATTTTTTACTAACTCTTTGGCACTCTTTTACAAAGTGAATAGCATTTTCAACTGGAACATCTGGCAAAATACCATGACCCAAGTTAAAAATATGTCCATCACCTTGCATAATATCTTGAATCGCTTCTACACATTTTGTAGTTGCTTCTTTTGAATATAATCTACAAGGTTCCATATTACCTTGTAAAACATACTTATCACCTAATTTTTCTTTAGCTAGTGCCATTGGCGTTCCCCAATCTACACCAAATACATCAAAGTTTCCATATACTTTATCTAAAAATGCAGGAACACCTTTTGGGAACATGATAATAGGAATATGTGGATATTTTTCTTTTAAATAATCAGCTATCTCTACCATATATTTCCAAGAAAATTCATCGTATTTTGCTGGCTCAATTGCCGCTGCCCATGAATCAAAGATTTGAACAACATCTGCCCCTGCTTTGATTTGGTTTTCCATATATAGTTTTACTACTTCAGTTACTTTTTTCAAAATCTTATGTAGAAGTTCTGAGTTTGAGTACATCATCTTTTTACAGATATTATACGTCTTAGTTCCTTGTCCTTCTATCATATAAGTTGCTAATGTCCAAGGAGCACCTGTAAATCCAATAAGAGCTTTATCTTCTGGTAGTTGTTGTTTTAATAACTTGATAGTTTCATATACATAAGTTAATTTATCAGCAGCTTCACTTCCACCAAGTAAAGCATCAACCTCAGCCTCTGTTTTAATTGGGTCTTTGAAGATTGGACCTTCACCTTTGATAAACTCTAAGTGCATACCCATTTCATTTGGAATAACTAAAATATCACTAAATAAAATAGCTGCATCAACACCAACTATATCAAGTGGTTGGATAGTAACTTCAGCTGCTAGTTTTGGATTGTGGCATAGATTTAAAAAGTTTCCAGCTTGTGCTCTTACTTTCATATACTCAGGTAGATATCTACCTGCTTGTCTCATCATCCATACAGGAGTATAAGGAGTTGGTTTTCTAAAACATGCGTCTACAAATATTTTTGACATCTATAATTTTCCTTTAGTATTCTTAGTGTTTTCCAACTTTTCCTAGAAAGAAAAGTCCAACTGCTAGTGCAGTAACAGCAAGGGCGAAATATAACATTTCTAATGCGCCATTGTATTGAGTATGTAAAACTCTTTGGAAGAAATTAACAACTAAAACCATAACAATAACTTTTGCTATTTTATCTTTTAGTTGATCTAATGTTGTGATTGATAGAATCTTTGAATCTTCTTTTGCATCTTCTGAATGATCAATTGGAGAGATAAAAAGTTCATATACACCAAATGAAAATATTAACATAACAACAGCAATAAGATATAAATCAACTGCTCCTATAATACCACCAACAATATCTTCATGAAAATCTTGAGGATGAGCGTGGGTAATTATAGTTTTAAAAGCATACTCTGCCATAGCATATATATCCATGCTAGCGATTACAAAAAGAACTAATGCACCGATTAGTCCAAAGATAACTGCAGAGAGGACAAGAAATCTTGTCTTCCACATGCAAGCTTCAAAAAGCTTTTCTATCATTAAATTTCGTTTTCCATTTCTATCCATTTAAGAGCTATTCTAACAGAGTTTGTCGCAGCCCCTACTCTTACTTGGTCAGCTACATTAAAATAATGAACAACATTAGAAGAATAGATATCTTTTCTAATTCTTCCTACAAATGTAGTATCAGTATCTGTTGAAACAATTGGCATTGGATAGGCATTATTTTCAAGATCATCTATTACTTCTACATTTTCAAATTTTGCTAAAGCTTCTCTTACTGCATTTACATCTACATCTACACCATCTTCAAATGTAACAGTGATAGATTCTGAGTGACTTCTTAAAACAGGAACTCTTACACAAGTAGCAGCTATTTGCATACTTTTGTGCATGATTTTCTGAGTCTCTTTTACCATTTTCATCTCTTCTTTAGTGAAACCATTAGGCTGTGCTACATCTATTTGAGGAATAACATTATTTACAATTCTATGTGCAAAAGCTTCAATTTTTGTATCATCTAATTTGAAACTTAACATATCTTGCATTTGTTTTATAAGTTCTTCCATACCTTTTTTACCAGCTCCTGAAACAGCTTGATAAGTAGATACATCAACTCTTTTTATTCCATAAAGTTCATCAAGTGGTTTTAAAGACAATACCATTTGAATAGTAGAACAATTTGGATTTGCAATAATTCCAGTCTCTTTCCATAAAGCTATATCTTGTGGATTTACTTCTGGTACAACTAAAGGTACATTTTCATCCATTCTAAAGTGACTTGTATTATCAATAACTACAGCACCAGCTTCAACTGCATATTTTGCAAATTTTTCAGAAATAGAACCACCTGCACTAAAAAATGCAATATCTACTTCATTTTCTTCAAAACAAGTTTCAGTTAACTCTAAAACTTTTATTTCTTTATTTTTATACTCAATAGTACTACCTAAACTTCTTGCACTTGCTAAGGGAACGATTTTATTAACAGGGAAGTCATATGCTTCCATAACTCTAAACAGTTCTTCACCAACTGCACCAGTAGCACCAACTACTGCTACATTAAATCTTCTCATTTTTAATCTTCTCCTAATATATTATCTTCATTTTTATTATTAGTATCGTTATTCTCTTCTTCAGGTTTATCTTTTAGATTAAACTCATCTAAATTGATACCATCCATAGTATCAGCATTTTCGATATCTAATTCATCATCATCTTCTTTTGGACATTTTGCAATAGATACAACTTTATCTTTTGCATCTACATTTACAATAATTACACCAGAAGTATTTCTTCCAGCTTTTCTTATTGTTTGCATATCCACTCTAATCATTTTACCAATAGAAGTTAAAATCATCAAGTCTTGTGCTTCATCAACTAATACAGCACCTACAACAGTACCTGTTTTAGCGCTTAGTTTCATAGAAATAACACCAGAACCTGCTCTATTTGTCTCTCTATATTCTTCTACCGTTGTTCGTTTTCCGATACCTTTTTGAGACACAGTTAATAACTCTTGCTCAATATTATCAACAACATTTGCATCAACTACAAAGTCACTATCATGTTTAAACTTGATACCTCTTACCCCTCTTGTACTTCTACCTTGTTCTCTTGTTTTTTCAACATCAAATCTGATACATTGACCTAAACTTGTGAAAATCATCAAGAATTGAGTACTAGGAGTTGTAATCTTAGCTGTTACAATCTCATCAGCATCATCAAGAACGATTGCTCTTACCCCATTACTTCTTATGTTACTAAATTCTGATAGTGATGTTCTTTTTACAACACCATTTCTTGTAAAGAAGGCTAAAGATTTAGACTCATCAAAGTCACTTGTTGGAATAATCTCCATAATCTTCTCATCAGGTCTTAAGTTGATAAGATTTACAACTGCTTTACCTTTAGCTGTTCTACTTCCTTCTGGGATTCTATAAACTTTCAACCAGTACAATTGCCCCATATTTGTAACAAACATCAAGGTATCATGGGTATTAGTTACAAAGAATCTTTCTATAAAGTCATCATCATGAGTGGTAACAGCAACTTTACCTTTACCACCTCTTCTTTGTTTTTCATAAGATTTGATTGGTACTCTTTTTACATAACCATTGTGAGTAATAGTAACTACCATTGGCTCATTTGGAATTAAATCTTCAATATCAATCTCATCATAAGAATCTTCAATATCAGTTAATCTTTTAGATGAATATTTCTCTCTAATTTCCGTTAATTCTTCTTTGATTATTTCAACTAATTTTTCTTCTGATTTTAGAATTGATTCAAGCTCTGCAATTAAAGTCATAAGTTCTTGATACTCAGCCTCTAATTTATCTCTTTGAAGACCTGTCAATCTTCCTAATCTCATATCTAAAATAGCTTGTGATTGGATTGCACTTAATCCAAATCTCAATTCTAATTTCTCTTTTGCATCGGCATCATTTGCACTTGCTCTGATGATTTTTACAACTTCATCAATATTATCAAGGGCAATTTTTAGACCTTCTAAAATATGAGCTCTTGCTTTTGCTTTTTCTAAATCAAATATTGTTCTTCTAATAATTACAGTTTTTCTATGTGAAATAAAAACATTTAATAACTCAGGTAAAGTAAATACTTTTGGCTCTTTATTATATACAGCTAAAAGAATAATTCCAAAAGTTGTCTCCATAGGAGTTGACTTATATAAGTTATTCATAACTATTTCACTCATGGCATCTTTTTTAAGTTCAATTACAACTCTAATACCATCTCTATCTGATTCATCTCTAACTTCTGAGATACCCTCTATTTGTTTATCTTTAGTAAGATTTGCAATAAGTTCAATAAGTCTTGCTTTATTTACTTGATAAGGCAATTCATCAAGTACAATAATCTCTTTTTTACCTCTTGTTTCAATATGGTGTTTAGCTCTGATTCTAACTCTTCCACGACCTGTATTATATGCATCAATAATACCTCTTCTTCCAAAGATAGTTCCACCTGTTGGGAAATCTGGTCCTTGAATAAATTCCATTAATTCATCAGCTGTTGCTTCTGGATTATCAAGAATATGGAAAGTGGCATCGAGTAACTCATTTAAATTATGAGGAGGAATCTTTGTAGCCATACCAACCGCAATACCCTCAGAACCATTCATAAGTAATGTAGGAACTCTTGTAGGTAAAACTGATGGCTCTTTTAATGTATCATCATAGTTCATTGTAAAGTTAACAGTATCTTTATCTATATCTTTTAAAATATCTTCTGAGATTTTAGTAAATCTTGATTCTGTATATCTCATCGCTGCTGCACTATCACCATCTACTGAACCGAAGTTTCCTTGTCCATCAATAAGTGGTTCTCTCATAGAGAAGCTTTGTGCCATTCTTACAAGTGCATCATAAACTGAAGTATCACCATGTGGATGGTACTTACCAATAACATCCCCCACGATTCTCGCAGATTTTTTATAAGGAGCTCGTGCACTCATATTTAAATCATGCATTGCAAATAGTATTCTTCTGTGTACTGGCTTCAATCCATCTTTAGCATCTGGTAAAGCTCGACCAATAATTACACTCATCGAGTAGTCTAAGTATGAAGACTTTACGGAATCTTCGATATTAATATCTATAATATCTTGATTTTCAAAAAGGTTTTCCATTGATATTGCCTTGTTATAAAATTTAGATATTTTATCCAAATTTTACTTAGTATTTGTGAATAAAAAAAGGGGAAAGCTTAAAACTTTCCCCCTTGTAAAAATTTAAGCTAACTTTTATAAATTATTTTCTTTTTTGTATTTAATAATAGCGTTAAAAACTTCATCTTTTAATTTTAGTTTCTCTTTTTTCTTTGCTTCAATAGTAAACTCATCTCCATGAGATTTTACTAGACTTTCAATCTCTTCATCTAACGCATTATGCTTTTCAAATAGATTGTGAAAATAGTTATCACTTGCCTTTAATTTTGTTATTTCTTCTCTATATTCATGAAACATCTTAAATCCTTTTGTTGAATTGTAGGTACATTATATCAGGTAAATTCTTAGACTTTTATGTTTTATAAATTAGATTTATTTTATATTTTAAAATATAGAAATTAGAATCTTTAATCTGAAATTATCTTTATATCTTTATAAGGGCAAAAGTGACAAGAAGTCACTTTTGAAATAATCTGTTACGATCTATAATCCGCATTTATTTTTACATACTCATAACCTAAGTCACAACCATAGGCTATGAAGCTTTCAGTTCCAAGTCCTATATCACAAACGATTTTGAACTCTTTATTTTGTAGAACTTTTCCAGCATCTTCTTCGCATTTTGCATCAAATACTATTTCACCTTTATTAAATACAACAACATCATTATAAGAAATAAGCAAAGTGTTTTCATCACATTGTATTCTACTAGCTCCTATAGTTGAAGCGATTCGTCCAAAGTTTGGGTCTTCTCCAAATAGTGCTGTTTTTACTAATAGTGAGTTTGATAAAGCTTTTGCTGCTTTCATTGCATCTTCTTTTGTTACTGCATTTATTACTTCAAAAGCAACAGACTTTTTAGCCCCTTCACCATCTGCAACCATTAACATAGCCATGTCATGCATCACAAGTCTTAAAGCTTCTTTAAAAGCCTCTTTATCATAAGCATTTGATTTTCCATTTGCCAATACTAAAACTGTATCATTAGTAGAAGTATCTCCATCAACTGAAATTGCATTAAAAGTTGTCTCTTTATTTTCATTTAATGCCTCTTCAATGTCTTTTTTAGAAACTTTTGCATCAGTACAAATAAAACATAACATAGTTGCAAGATTAGGGTTAATCATGCCTGCACCTTTTGCAACTGCTCCTATTTTAAAACTACTTCCATTTTCAAGTTTTACTTCATACAAACAAGTTTTTGGGTATGCATCTGTTGTCATAATTGCTTGACTTAAATTTTCACCATTTTTACTTGACAAATCAAAAGTATTTGCACCATCAACTATTTTTTGTAGAGGAAGTCTATTTCCAATAACACCAGTTGAACTCATAATAGGGTTTGTAATATCAAATTTCAATGAAGAAAATATTGTGTTAATATCTTCAATACCTTTTTCACCAGTAAGTGCATTTGCATTTTTTGAATTTATAAGTACAAAATTTGTTTTAAAATCATTTTCATATCTTTGATAATGTCTTAAAGGTGCTGCTTGAAATTTATTATTAGTAAGAACAGCTCCAACATCACACAAAGTATCACTATAAATAAAACCTATATCTTTTTTATTATTTGGTTTTAATCCAGCTGAAACTCCATCACAATAGAAACCATCAATTTGGTCTATAAAACCTTTTATTGGAAAAATTGAAAACATTATTTTGTACACTCCTCTGGCATATATTTTTGATTGACTAATATTTTAGCTTTTGCTATACCTTTTTGGTTCCCAACTAAAAGTAATTTGCAATTACCCTCTATAATAATAGTCCCCTTAGGCATTTGAATAAATCTTCCTCTTTTTTCTGTAATTCCTATTACTGAAACTTTATATCTATCCCTTAAATGAATATCTTTTAATTGTCTAGATACTAACCAAGAGTCTTCCCTTACAAGTACTTCTTCCATATCAATTGGAGTATCAGGCTTATATAAAAACTCTTCAAGTACATTTTCCATATCTGGACGAACAGCCATTGCTGAAACTCTTTTTGCCATCAAAGATGGAGAAGCAACAACTTTATCAGCTCCTAGTTTTTTTAGTCTCTCTTTATCATGTTGAGTCTCAGCATTTGAGATAATCAAAAATGGTTTATTTCGCCCTAACTCTTTTTCATAAAGTCTTACAGAAGCAATTAAAGTAATATTATCAGAAATATTTCTTGACAAAGTTATAACACCTTTTGCAGATGACAAATGAGATTTTAAAAATGCTTTTTCAGTAAATGATTCTTCACATACATAATATGGATAATGATACTCTTTTGCTATTTCTTCCATATCTTCTCGTGGATCAACAACTACAAAAGGTACATGATTTTCTCTAAATTGTCTTGCTAATTGAATTGTATATTCATTATGATGAAATATTACAAAATGTCTACGAAGTCTTGCAATTTTATAAAGCATATTTCTTTCCTTATATAGTTCAATTAGGTTACCTTTTATAATTGCTTCTATAAGTACAGCAATTGAAAGGGTAAATAAAGCGAACCCGATAATAATAAGTGTGACGGTAAAAAATCTACCTGCATCTGAGATGGGAGCAACTTCTCCAAAACCAACAGTAGTAAAGGTTATACCTGTTTGATAAATGGCATCTAAAATAGGGAAACCATCAATAAGAACATATCCAACTGTTCCAATCATCATTAACAGTTGTACAAGTACCAAAGGTACTCTAAAAGGTTTTAGTTGTGAGTATATTAGAGGATTAAGGTCGTATTCAGGCTTAGAAGATCTAAGTTCCCAACCCAGCGACTTTTTTAATTTATGAAAGATGCTCATAGAAGCACTTTATTTTAGTGCCTCTATTATGAGTTTTTCTTAAGAGTTCTTAACTCTTTTGCCGATATTTTAATCTTTTGTGTAGTACCATCATCTAAAGTAACTCTTACAGTTCTTAAGTTAGGTAAAAATCTTCTTTTTGTTCTGTTTTTAGCATGACTTACGTTGTTTCCAGACATAGGCCCTTTTCCAGATATTGCACATCTTCTTGACATTATTTTTCCTTCTATTTTCAAAATATCTGCGAATTATATCTTTTTTATCTTAAGTTTAATTTAAATATTTAATACTATCTCTTTTAATCTTTGAAATTGAATATCAAATAAGAACTCAGAAGAACTCTCTTTATTGCTTTTTTTGATATTTTTTAGTTCATCTTTATTTGATAACAAAGCTTCAACTTTAAACTGCATTGATCTATCAGTGGGAGAATCCATAGTTGAAAATATATCAATAACTTCTTTAGAAGCACTATTTGCACTTACAAAAACAGCTGTTTTGAAAAACATGGCTCTTAAAACATTTGAGGAAAAGGCTTTTACATATGTGGGTAAAATAAAAATATCAGCAACACTATATAATAAATCAATATTTTTATAATCTTCTATAAATATAACCTTATCGTCTAAATTGTACTTTGTAAATTTAAACTTTAAAGAATAGATTTGATTTTTATTCCCTGCAATTATTGCCTTGTAATTGTCATTGCTCAAAGAAGCCAAAATATCAAGGAATTCTAAAACACCATTTTTTAATAAGTTTTTAGAATGAAAAAGAATAATTTTATCATTTTTTTCAAAATTAAACTCTTGAGAAAGAATCTCTTTTGAATCTTTTTGTTTAAGATAAGTAGATGTAATAGTTGGATAGATAACCTCTACTTTGTCATTTGTAATATTGCAAGTTTTTATTATCTCTTGCTTCATAGTATATGAGTTAGCTATCGTTTTCTTAGCATTTTCAATCATCTCAATAGATTCTTCATCTAAAGTACCATTATGAAAATAAACATCAGGAAAAGTTTTAGCCTTGAAAGTAAGCTTTTGGAAAATAGATTGTTTTTTATATAGACTTATATTTTTATCTTTTAGAAGTTCTTCAATAAGTACATTATTTAATTTATAATAAATAGATAATTTTTTATTCATTTATCACCTTTAATACATCTTCTGCTTTAATTAGTTTCATACAATCATGATGACCTAATGGACATACCCTTTTCATACAAGGGGCACAATCTAAGTTTTTAGTAATGATATGCTCATTTGGATTATTCCATTGATTTGTCTCTTTGTATCTTGTAGGTCCAAAGATACTATATGTTTGTACTTTGAAAGCTGCTGCAATATGCATAGGTCCAGAATCATTTGTAATAAAGATATTTAATCCTGCAATCTTTTCAATTAATTCAGAAACTGTAGTTTTACCAGCTAAATTTTGATAGTTAGATATTTCTGCACTTTTCAAAGACTCTTCAATATCTCCAGCAATATCAACTTCACCAGGACCTCCGAAAATAACAATATCATATTTTGAAGCTAACTTTATAGCCACCTTTGCAAACTCTTCAGGATACCATCTCTTTGCACTTCCATAAGTTGCACCTGGGTTTATTCCTAAAGTTAGTTTTTTATATTCAAATGGCTTATAATAAAGTTTTAAATCCCCTACTTCATTTTGTAAATTTAATACATGATTCACAAAATCGTTATATCTTATAACTTGATGTATCTGATTTTTTTTCAATCTTCTGTAATTGAATTTTTTAATAGCTTTTATAAAAAATAATAAAAGTTTTGAAGAAATACTTCGCCTAAAAGAAATAGCAAAATCAACTTTTCCAATTTTTTTTGACAATTTATAAAGGTTTACATATCTATTACCTTTCTTTTTTGTATCATCAACTATAACTTTTTCTATATTTTTATAATTTGCAAAAGCTTGTATAGATACATACGAACCTAGTAAGGTAATCTTTGCATTGGGGTATGTTTTTATTATATTTTCAATAGCTGGCGTTGCCATAATTGCATCGCCTAGCCAAGTAGGGATTTCTATAAATATTTTTTTAATCTTCATTTAATAACTCTTTAAATTTATAAAATTGTGGTAACTTCAATATCTTGCCATCTCTATTATCAACTAACCCATAACCTGGGGCTATTAACTGATGCCAATAAACTCTTTGTATCTTTTTAGTATTCCTTGTAATTTTAATATATTCTGTCATAAATTTTGTATATGCCTCATTACTTACACACTCTTTTTCACTTGTTGGAGAATATGGAGCAGTATTTGAAATAGGCCAATTAACTTCAGTTATATATATTTCATCACTTGATTTTGGTGATAATTTGCACATTGAATATAATAAATCAATTTTATTTTTTGTGTCAAAAATTCCATACTGACTATTTAAAGGAGACCCCCGTCTGTCTACATAAAGCAAAGCGCTAACTTTGTCATAATTTATATCATATAAATTAAACATAGCTCTTGAATTGTAATAGTACTCAAAATCAATCATACTAGGCCCCAAAAGTTTTAACTCTTGATATTTCTCATCCCTTATATCTTGGGCTACTTTATAAAATTTCAAATACTCTTCTACCGCAAAAAATCCCCATTTTATTCTATTTATAGTACTGCCTATTTGATACTCTTTTGATATATGTTTAAATTTTGAAAAAATTGTATTTAAATCTTTTTTGAGTAGTTCTTCATTTTCTATATGTTCTCTATCTTGTATTATATTTAATAAAATATTTTTTTCTGAACTTTTATTAAAACTATTTGCAAAATCCACATAAAGATCGATATTTTTAATATCATGAAGAGGTATTCTTATGATTAAATTTTTTACACCGAGTTCTTCTATTAATTCTTGTTGTGAATTCCCTTTATCTAAATTTACTCCTATTCCTATAAACTCTTTATTTGTAAATACTTCTTTGCCACGAAAAAACTTCATTGTTAAAAAGGAAATTGGCAAAACAAAAAGAGAAATAAAGAATAACTTTAGATAATCAAGTATGTATTTCTTCCTCATACTTCTTTTATAAAGTTTATCTTTTATAACATATGGTTGATCTGAATATTTATCCCAAGAAAAAGGTGTTTTATTCATGTTATAATCTTGTAAATGGACGTACAGCAAGCTCTGCTCTTTTTACATCCTTTTTATACATCTCCAAAAATTTTTCCCATTGCCTTTTTATTTTATATTTAGTATAAAATTTTGAATTTCTATATAACCAAAACTTCAATCCCATTCTTTTTGCACCTAATCCATCCACAATTATAATTTTATATTTATCTTTTTGGATTTGAGGACAAAAAAGATTTGTTAAACTTGTATCAACAAAAAGTATTTGATTTTCTTGCAAATAATTTTTTAATTCATCTAATAAAATTTTTTGTTCATCCAGTGACAAGATTTTATTTGCAACCATATAACGAAAAGATTTAGCAGGAGTATTATCATAATTCAAAATTCTATCAAAAACTAATCCTTCTCCTTTATTTGTCTTAATGTAACCATAACAATTAGCAATATGAAATAAATCTTTTTTCTTATTTTTTAAATAATTCATATAGATGTACTCTAATTTATTCTGATTATTATGTGAACCTTGTATAAATAAACTTTTTACCACTTTTGTATTATCATCAGGATGTAAATAACAGGCTCGTTCACCACCTTTTGCAATTAATAAATCATCATTTAGTTGATGAGAGAAATCATTTGAAAGAAATAGCCCTATTCTTTTTGATACCTTTAATAAAATATCTTGACAAAAAGACAATTCTAGTCCTGTATTTATATAAGTGTAAACTATAGAAGGTTTTTGCAAATATATTTTAAAATTTGCTTTTCTATACTTTTTAATATCTCTTTTTTTTAATTCATCTTTTCTTTCTAAGATTATTTTAGCTTTAGCATCTAAATGAATCATCCAATAAACAGTAGGAATATATTTTAAAATATTTTTCCATCTATCTCTTAATTTAGTTTTTTTATCTAAAAAAGATATATTTTCTAATAAATAATCATTAAAAAATCTATCAATAAATATTACTTTATTTTTAACAAGTGAATTAAACAGTAAATAAGGATAATACAATAATCCAGCAAGAATAATTACTATATAATGAATATCATCATGTTGATCTTTTTCTGGTTTTTGTCCTAGTTTTTTCTTTAATAAATATTTATTTATAGGATATGTTATATTATAAATAAAAGATCTTCTTACAATTTTTTTAAATCTTTTATATATCAAACTTTTATCTTTTGAATCAAAGGTATTTGAAAAAAGTGTTGTTTTCCCAACACCATCAGGACCAATAATGGGATAGATTTTATATCTTTTATATTTCAATACTTTTTTTCTATAATCTAAAATTATCTTTTTTTCAATATTTTCTAATAATATTTTAATTTTTTTATCTTCATCTATAGAATATATTACAATTTCTATTTCATCATACTCTTCTCTAATAACAGAAAAACAAAATGATTCTTTGGAGCACAATTTGAAAATAACATTTAACAAATTATTTAATCTATCTTCATTTATAGAAAATAAGGTAATATTATTTTCATGTTTAAATATAGGAAAATTTTTTTTTATAAGTTTACTTAAAACTTTTTGCATCATTTCTTCAATATTAATCATTTAAAATCTCTTCTAATTTATTTTCTATTTCTAAATATTGTTCTTTTGAATAATTTTCAGAAACTGTAAAGTTATGTTGATTTTTTTCATCACTTACAGTTGACCATCTTTTATAACTAGCAAATAAATTATTCCCAAAAAATGAAATTGTTTTTGTATTAACTGCACCTGCTAAATGCATAGGTCCAGTTGAAGTACTTACAAATAAATAACATGAACTTAATAAAGAAGTAAACTCAAATAAAGACATTTTTGAATCAATTAATTTAGCATCAAAATCTAAATGCTTAGATATATACTCTTTTGATTTAGAATCATCAGGTCCAAAAGTAAAAATTATTTCATAGTCACTAGTAGAAATACTTTTTGCTAATTTTATATAATCGTCAAGGGATAAGTTTCCATCACTACTTCCACCAAATCCAGGATGAAATACAACTTTCTTTTCTTTTTTAGTTTGTAAGTTCAATAAAGGTCTTGAAAAGTCTAATTTTAAAGTTGGAAAAAGCTTCAATGCCAAATCCAAATTATATTGCCATTCTGTTTTTTCAACTTTACTTCTTCTTTGTTTAACAGTTTTATTGAAAAATATTTGAGCAATTTTTGTAGCAGGAGCTACTCTTTTTTTTATACCACTTTTAAAAAGTAATTTACCCAATGTCATATCAATATAGGCACTAATACTTGCATCAAATTTTTTTGTTTTTATTTGTTCTAGTGTGATATTTAAATTTTCTTTATCATATAAAATCACATCATCTATAAAATCAATCTGTTTTGCAAAATCAAAATTTATTTTACTTACAAGTGCTGTTATATTTGTCTTTGGAAATTGTTCTTTTATCGCTTTAAAAAGAGGTAATGTAACTACAAAATCACCAATCTTATCATGTCTAGAAATAAGAAGATTCACTATTTTTTACCCCTAATTTTTCTTTTAAACTCTACAAAGTTTTTTAACTTTTTATCACAATCTTTTAAAATACCAATTGCTTTATCTTCATCAACAGCTGTTAATTTTGCATATTCTTTTGCAATAATTTGTAAACTATCTTCGTCTAACCATAGTTTTGCAAAATTATCTAAACCAAGTTCTAGACTAATTTGTTTAAATTGCATTCTATTTATATCTACTACAAAGAACTCATAATCATCATCTTTTTTTCGTACTAAAATATTTCCAGCAGAGTAATCTTTATGATAAACACCATTTTTATGTAGATTATAAGTAAATTGAACAAACTTTTTTATTATTAATTCTCTATTCTCGAGATTTTCATTTCTTAAAGGTTCTCTAATAGTAAATTCATAATCTAATTTTTCACTTATAAAAAAACTCTCTTTAAATAAAAAATTTCTAAAAAACTCAATATATCCAATAGGGCTTGGAGTGTTTATATTTAGACTTTGCAATTTTATAGCATTTTGGTACGATTTTTTTGCTTTTGAATCTCTAAAATATGCATAAACAATTTGATTTAATACATTTGGAACTTTGAATGCTTTTACAACAGTTCTTATCCCATTATACTCAATAACTTTTAATTCATTTCTAGCTTTGTGAATAGTATTTGCATTCTGTTTAAAAAAATCTTTTATATTTAGTAAAAAATCTTTTGTATTTTTATAATTATTATTTAGTTTATATTTTATATTCAATTTTTCCCTTGATATACATAGTAAAGAATATTTTATCAAAAAACTTCCAATCTTTTTATTAAACTAGATATTGGCATTTATCTAAAGGTGAAAAGAAATTGGATTGAAATTTTATTTTGACAATTAAATATAAATGCTTATTATTTTAGATATTTAAGATACTGTGGATTTTCTTTAATTACACTTTTCTTTACAATTGACTTTATGAAATTATTCCAACTTTCATTTATTTTTTTTAAAATTAATAAATCAATCCTATAAAAGAATGGGTTATAATTACTATGTGCTAAGCCATCAATAATTACTAACCTTTCATTGTTATCTTTATTTTTTTGATACATTATATTTACTGTATTCAAATCTTTTACATATATTCTATTTTCATAAATGTATTTTTTTAATAAGGGAATATTTTTTAATATTTTTTCAAGCTCTTCGACTTTATTATTTGAATCATTTAAATATTTATCTACTTCTTGTGAAATTTTTCCATCATAGTCTCGTATTAATTCAAAAACTTCTGCCTTACCATAATTTGTTTCTACAGTACCATAATACTTAGAAAGCATTTTAAATGAAATATTGTTTTTTTCAAGCCTTTTATAATATTTTAATTCTCTTTTTGTTTCTTTATTTTCTCTTATATCAATTTTTAAACATTTTGAAGAGTCTGTTGGGTCCTTATAACAGATTCTATTTGTACCTTTATTTACAAACAACTCTTCATTCAAAAAATACATTAAAACTCCTAATTATATAAAGTTGGCATTTTATCATAATAAAATTTAAGGATATAAACAGAATTTTTTAAATAAAATTTGGAATATTCGAGGAAAGACTGTTTTAACATAATGAATCTTAAGCAAAAAATCAAAAATTTTTTATTTAAAAAAATTGTACAAAAAAAATATAATGAAAAATTATCTGATATCAAAATCAATAGCATATTAATAATTAGAGATGGAGGAATTGGTGATGCAATTTGTAGTTACCCTTTACTTCGTGAATTAAAAAACTCTTTTCCTTCATCAAGAATTGATGTATATGCAAGTTTAAACAATCATTTTATGTATAAATATGTGCCATGGGTTGATAAAGTATTTATAAAATATAAAAAAAGACATTGGTTCAAAACATGGATTGAGTTATTTAAAATGAGAAATAATAACTATGATTTAGCTATTGATGATACAGTAATAAGATTTCATAGAAGTATTTATACTATGCTAATAAATCCAAGGTTTGCATTATCTTCAATTGGTAAAAAACAAAGATATGGATTTGATAGAAGTGAACTTAGCTTTTATTTTAAAGTTTATGAAATACCAAAAAAAATAATTCATATAGTTGATGAAAGATTAAAAGTTTTAGAATTTTTAGAAATAAATAATCCTAATTCTCAAATGATATTTCCTTTACCTAAAGAAAAGAATAAAGAAATAAAAGAGTATTTAGAAAAATTAAAAAATTATAAACTGATTGGTTTAAATACTGATGCTTCACATAAAGCAAGGACCCTAAATACCGAACAGATCATTAAATTATGCAAACTTTTAAATGATAAAAACATTAAAGTGATTCCTTTTTGTGTACCAAATAAATTTAACTACTTTAAAAACCTTATTGAAAGTAACAACTTAAATAATGTAGAATTACCATTTAAAACAAAAAATATATATCAAGCTGGTGAGATTTTAAGTGAACTTGATTTATTAATAACTCCAGATACAAGTTTTGTCCATATTGCATCAGGGTTAAATATCCCTACAATTGGCCTTTTTTGGAATGATCCTACTAAATATATTTTATGTGCACCCAAAAGTGACATTTCAGTAGCATTAACACCAAAAGGAACAGAATCAAGTTTAGAGAATATTAATTTAATTGAAATTCAAAAAAATGCTTTTAGAATTCTAGACATTAAAAAGTAGTATCTTACTTTTTAATATATTTATTTATAAACTTATCCCATCTTCGTGTTATTCTTCTTCTAGCAAAATATGGGATTTTGTTTGGTAGCGTAAAGTGAGAAACATCACCTAATCCATCAATTAATACTAATTCTGTTTTTTCTTTACTTCTTTTTCTTAAAAGAATATTTTTAGGCATCATTCCATAATTAAAAATGATTCTATTTCTTAAAAAATAATCTTTAAATTCTTCTATTTCTTTTTTATGAAAATCAACACCATTTTCTTTTATATAGTGTGCAAAAGTTTTTGAAACCTCACCATCATAATCACGAATAACTTCAATTATAAAACCTTCACCTTGATTTGTCTCAACTTCACCATAAAATCTAGGAAGATGTTGCCAATCATTCATTTCTCTTTTAATTAGTTCTTTATAATATTTAATCTCTTTTTGAGATTGTTTATTCTTTTCTCTTTTATTATTTTTATAAGTTACTTTTACTGCTTTATTTTTATCATTAGGATGTAAATAGCAAGCTCTCTCACTACCTTTTCCTATAAAATCTTCTTCTTTTAAAATAAGCACTTATTCTCCTATTTCATTTAATTTTTCAATCAATTTTTCAAATTGTTTCTTATTATTAAACTCTTCATTTACTTTAATCTTAGCATTATTTATAAGAGTATTTAATAACTTACTATCATTATATAATTCTTCAATCTTTAAAGCTAAATCATGAAAATTCTGATTTTCAAATAATAGTCCATTTTTTCTATCATCAATGATTTCTAATACTCCACCCGAGTTTGAAGCAATTACTGCTGTGTTATTTTTCATAGCTTCTATTATAACCAAGCCAAAGGTTTCATTTTTAGAAGTCATTAAAACTACATCACATGCTTGCATGAATTTATGAGGTTCTTTTGTAAAACCAAGAAACTTCACTAAATCTTGTAGATTATTTTCAATTACTTTTTCTTTTAATTTTTCTAAGTATTCTTTGCTCATTGCATGACCAACAATATATGACTTAATATCTAATTTTTTTGCTTTTAACTCTTTCATTGCATCAATTAAAAGATGTTGTCCTTTAAATTCATTTATTCTTCCAACTAAACCTATCATAAATGAATTTTTAACATCTAAATTCTGCTTAAAATTAATAATATCTTCTTCTTTTAAAAAGTCAACCTCATCTACACCTAAATATATTAACTTTGTTTTAGGTCTAATATCACTAGGAATAAACTTATTTATTTGTTCTTCTAAAGCTTTAGTGACACAAATTATTGTATCAATATTTTTGTATAAAAACTTATGATAAAAATCACTTTTAAATCTAGTCATAGTCATGTGTCTTGTTTGAACTATTTTGGGTTTTCTTTTAGAAAATAATTTAGCTAAAACAACTATTGGAATATCTTTTGTCCAATGAATATGAATGATATCGATTTTTTTCTTGTCAATAATTTTCGATACTCTAAAAGAATTAAATAAAGAAAAACTACTATTTCTTTTTAATTCATACTTTTCTAAATTATTTATATAAGTTTTTAATTTTGAATTACTAGCAACTACACATGAAATATCAAACTCATTTGATAAAGCATTTGAACAATTAGCCATATAAAGTTCTAATCCACCTAAATCAGGGGAAAGACATACTTCTAAGATATTCTTATTTTTCATTTTTTTGTAACTCAAGCATTAAAGCATATTTCATGTATGAACTAAATGCTGAAATAACAGCTACATTCCAACCATGAATTCCATGAAAAGCACCACCTTTTAAAACTAATGCCTTAAATAAAGCTCCAACACCATGGATAAAAGGGTCAAATGATGAAGCTCTTTTTCCAGCATCATAAGAAATTTGGGCACCACGTTTTATAAACTTTTCTGTAGTTCTTATCATATGAACATAATCTGTATAAGAATAATGAAGCATATCAGCTTCTAAATCACATATATTTTTAGCTTCAACTTTTGCATGACCTTTTACTTTTGAGTATGCACATTTATTTTTATTATACAATCTTGTAACTCTATCTGGATACCAAAGTTTTATAAAGTTATCACCAACATAAGTCTTTCTTGCAAAAGAGAATCCATCATAAGGTGTATTTTCTAAATCAATCTTTTTAATCTCTTCAATTGCATTTAAATCAAGTCTTTCATCAGCATCTATACTAAGTATCCAATTATTTTTTGCAAAAGGTTCTCCAAAAGCTTTTTGAGGACCATCACCCAAATATTCTTGTTTTATAACTTTTGCACCAAGTTTTTCTGCAATTTCACATGTTTTATCTGTACTTAAAGAATCAACTACTAAAACTTCATCACAAACTTTTTGAACTGATTTTATAACAGCTTCAATGTTTTTTTCTTCATTAAGTGTTATTATATTTGCTGTAATTTTCAAAATAAAAAACCTTCAATTTTAAATTAAACATATTATATAATATGTTTAATTTAAATTCGATATAATGGTACTTTTTAAAGGCTTTTAATGAAACAAAAAACTGCAATTATATGTTTATCAAGAGTAAATGGTGGTATGGAATTAGCCTCTGTAAAACTTGCAAGATTATTAAGTACAGAAGTTGAAACATATTTTATCGCAAAAAAAGATAGTTACATAATAAATAAAAAAGAACATTTTAATAATTGTAATATTAAAGTACACGAAGTTAGTTTTTCAAGTAATTTAAGTTTATCTCTTATAAAAGATATAAGAAAGATATTAATAAAAAATGATATAAAAAATATAATCTTTTTAGGTGCTTCAGAAATGAAATCACTATACTTTGCAACACTTGGATTAGACATTAACTTTATTATACGACAAGGCTCAAAAAAAACCACTTCTAAAAAAGATATATTTCATAAATTTTTTTATTCTAATGTTAATTATTTTGTTGGCAATTGTGAATATATGAAAAAAAACATTATTGATATCTTACCAATACCTAAAAAAGCTAAAGTAATTAGAATATATTCATCATTAAAATTTGATGACAATATTAATTTTAATATATTTAATGGAACCATAAAAATTATTCATGTTGGAAGGGTACATCCTGGTAAAGGACAACTTGAAGCGATTAAAACATGTGAAGTACTATATAAAAATAATATTCCTTTTAATATTAAATTTCTAGGAGATATTCAAGATAAAAATTATTATAATACAATTAGAAAATTTTTAGAAAAAAGTCAATTCAAACCAAATATAGAATTTTTAGGTTATACAAGTGAAGTAAAAAGACATCTTCAAGAAAGTGATATTTTTCTTTTTCCTAGTTTAGGAGAAGGAATGAGTAATGCAATCATTGAGTCACTTGGGTTTGGACTAATTCCCATTATTTATAACGATACTTCGTCTCCAGAATTTAAAGATTTAGGTTTTCATATTCACTTAACATCTAACAATAATGTCGAAGAATTAAAAGAAGTTATTTTAAATGTTTCAAAAAATATAAAAAAAGAAAAAGAAAATTCAAAAAGTAACCATGAAAAAGCTTTGGAAATTTTTGCTTTAAAAAGAGAGCAAAATCAATATTTAAAAATATTAATTTAACATAAGTATAAATTGGAATAAAATTATGATAATTATTTTAACTTTATCCATGAATAATTAAAAATAGAATTTAAACTAATATTATTATTAAATTTAATTAAATCTATCTTATTGACTATTTTTTTAATTTATATTATCAATATCTTTGTTAAACATAAAAAATAAAATTTTTTTACATCTTGCTTTATAAGTAAAATTATCTTTACAATGCAAAAAAGCAGATTCACCAAGTTTTTTCCTTTTTTCAGGTGAGTTAATTAAATCTCTCAATGCTTTTATCCAAGCTTTTATATCTTTATTATCAACTAATATTGCATGTTCTTCGCTTATAGACTCTCTAATAGCAGGCAGATCTGAACATATAATTGCTTTTTTTGAAGCCATATATTCAAAAACTTTTATAGGTGACATATATTCACTATTTCTATTTCCTTCTTCATTAGTTTGATAAGGTGCAATTAATATATCACACATGTTTCTATATTGATATGTTTTTTCAGGTTCTATAAATCCATGAAAAATTAAATTTTTTGTATTTTTAGAAGAATTTAACCAATATTCAATATCATTTTTTTTTCCACCTATTACATGAAAATTAATTTCTGGAAATTCTAATGATAGTTTAATTATTATTTCAATTCCTCTTCCTTTAAAAAGACTTCCAATATAACCTACATTTAACATTGATTTAAATTTTTCACATCCTTTTGGAATAGTGTTTATATCATTATTAAGAATTGTTGCACTTTGAATTACTAAGATTAAATTTAAAGGAATATTATATTTCTCACTATAAATATATTTTAATTTATCTGAAATTGTTGCAATTTTATTATTGTTTTTTTTATTATTGATAAACTTTTTAAATATTTTATGTTGAAAATCATTTTTATAAAATGGTTCATGTTGTTCAAATAATACTCTGAATCCATTTATTTGAGAAAGAAAGAAAGTAAACATATCATCTCTTCCATATACTAAATCAGGATTTATTTTACGAATTTCAAATAAACTTCTTATAGAATAAATTCTTTTTTTTAAATATTTAATATTTGGAGAATAAAGTTTTTTTAATTCAAAGTTTTTTGAAACTCCATAATAATCAAAATAATCATTGACACCTTTTTCTTCAAGCTTTTTTGTCCAAGGAGCTAAAAGTGTAACTTCATGGCCCAAAGAAGCAAATGCTTCACACATTCTCATAACATTAATACTATTTGCTGTTCGAGAAGGAATTATTGACCTTGATACATATACTATTTTCATATTATGTCCTTATCTTGTTATTCCAATTATTAAAAATAAAATAATAAATCCTAAGTAAAAATAAAAAGTTTTATAAGTAAAGGGTTTATACTTTATTTCATAAGTTTTATTACATATTAATGCTGAAGTAAAAGACACAAACAAAGGTAATGAAAATGTTTCAAAAAGTTTACTCGGTATCATATAAAATAGTATTGATATGGCTAAAATTATCAATAAATCCTTATTATATTTACTTATTTCTTTATATGTAAATATTCTGTAAAATAAGAAAATCATCGCAAAATAACCCAATAATCCAAGTTGCATTAAAATTTGTATATGTGTATTATGTGGATTTCCAATTATAGCTTTATCTTTAAGATATTGATATTTATCAGGAATAATAGATCTTACTTTATCCATAAAATCTCCAACTCCAACTCCTAAAAACACATTTTCTTTAAAAACATCAAAACCAAATTTTGTAAGTCCAACTCGTTGACCAACAGAACTACTAAAGTCTTCATTTTTAACTATATTATTTATACTTGTAATAGTTTGATTTACTCTACTATTTACAGTTGGTGAATAAGTATAAGCTAAAAAGCATATCGTAGTTGCTAATAAAATTGATATTGAAAATGCTTTCATTACTTTTTGTCTGTAAGTCAATAATAACACAACAAATATAGAAATTAAAAATATTATATAACCAGTTCGACCAGCTACAAAAGACATATTTAAAGTTGCCGTTGTCATGAAAAGTATACTAAAAATTTTAATTTTTAAAGAAATTGTTTCTTTATTTAATAGTTGATATAAAAGATACGAAACAACAATTGCTAATCCATAATTATGCCTAATATGATTATAAAATGGAGCAGGGCTAAAAATAGTAGTTTTATAAATTTCATAATCATAAATATAAAAGACAGGAGAAATAATAGAAAAACTTATTAAATAAGAAGTTATTTCAGCAAAAAACATACCAAATATAAAAGCACTAATAACTCTAAAAGCAAATCGTTTATCTAAAAAAGACAAAAACATTAAAGGAAAAAGTAAATACTTTGCTTTGTCCATATGCGATTTACCAAATGCAATATTATCGGTATATAACATTCCAAAAGCATTAATAAAATAAAAAATTAAAAAAGCTTGTACAATTTTATTAGAAAAAGCTTCTTTTAAATAGACTTTGTAATCTCTTCTATATAAAAATAAAACCAACATAACTGAAAACATAGAGCTTTTTGCATTATTGTTAATTGGAATTAAAAATGTGTACAAAACTAATAAATGATTTAACCATAAAGTAATTTTATTCTTTATTTCTAATGATGGAGCATTAAAAATTTTGATCATAGATATTGCCTTTTATAAATTTTTTAAGATTTTAAATAGTTTAAAAAAACTTTTTACATCTCTACCTAATATATTATTGATAACCTTTTTATCACTTAAATATATTAAAAATGAGATTTTAGAAGCAAGTTTATTCAGTTTGTTTTTAAAAGTATAGTTTTTCGTTAAAAATATGTACTTTTCAATAATATAATTATAATCAAGTTCAAAACTTGCTCTAGTTTTTGTTAAAGATAATAAGAAAAGTAAAAAATCTCTAAATTGAAGAAGTTTTATATCTATAGATTTATCAAAGCTATCTTCCAAATCAATTGTATTAATTTCATTATCTTTATATGTAAAATTTCTTGCTTGTGCTCCACCATGAAACTCACCATTATTATGTATCTTTGACAAATGCAAAATTACTTTATCAATAAAATAATACATTTTTTCTTTTTTTATATCTCTTTTTCTAATGTATGAATTTATATTTTTACCTGTATCTTCTAGTATAAAAAATTCTTCATTTTTAAAAATAATAGTTGGAACTTCTATTCCTAAATTTTTAAATTTAATTAATTTATTAGTTTCAAACACTAACGCATCTTTTGCAGTTTTTTCTTCAACAGGAACAATTAATTCTAATTTAAAAAATTTATAATAAATTTTATGGGACAAAGAAGATTTTGTTGCTCTGGCTTTTTTTAGCCAATATTTTTTGTCATTATAAAAAAAAGAAGTAATTTCAGAAGAACTTTTTTTATACTCATTTAAAATGATTTCATTAAAATTTTGATACATCTTTTAATACCTATAACCCATAAATAAAATATTAAATAATAAAAAAGTTAGAACTATAAATTTAAAGGAATCACATACTTCAAAAATATCTTTTAATCCACTTAATATATATTTATTATTCATTATTTATTTCTATCATATAAATTTTTATAATATTTTTTCCATCTTTTATGTTGCCAAAACCATAAATGTGGATATTCATATATTTGTTTTTCAATTAAATCTGATTGCATTTGAGTTAATTCTTTAATTTTATCATCAGTTTTAAAGTCAATCTTTTTGCAATCAATTGCATCACCAAATTTTAAAGTATAATCTCTAAAATCATTCATTACACAAAATATTGGTATGATAATTGCATCAAATTTTAAAGCCATCCTTGCAGTTGAATCTGTTGCCATTACTTTTTTACCAAAAAAGTCAATTTCAATGCCATCTTTCATGTGTTGATCGATTACAAGTGCAATTGATTTTTTTTCCTTAAATGCTTTTAACATTCCTTTGGCTGCAACTTTTTTTTCCAACATTGTAATATTATTTCTATCCCTTGCTTCTTCATACATCTTATTCATATAAGGATTATCCATTTTTCTATTCACTACAGCTAATTTTCCATATTTTAAAGCAACATAAGGTAATGCTATTTCCCATCCTCCATAATGAGCAGTTATATATATAATCTTTCTATTATCTTTAATCGCATCTAGTATTACTTCATCATTATTAACACTTGCTTTTTTTAAAAGTTTTTCTTTTGATATTACTTGATTCTCAACAAATTCATACATATTGAAAAGTAAAGATTTATATGATGTAAAAATAATCTCTTCTTTCTTCTCTTTTGAAATAGATTCACCATAAACTAAATCCAAATTTACTTTTGCAATATTTATATGTTCTTTATTAAATTTATATGCAAATTTTGCAATTAGTATTAATATTATTTTTGTTAAAAATTTTGGAGTATATAACATAATGAATTTAAAAATATTATACAAAACATATCTATAATAATCTTTAATCTTTCTCTTCATAAAGAATTTCCTTTGCTACTTTAACAATATATTTCTCATCTACATCTTTAATTGAGAAATCACTTTTATCTAATTTATGAGGGTTAACTTTTGAGTTTGACTCAAGAATTTTATTTATTTTTGTTTCATATGTATTTCTATACCCAGGTGTATTACCAAATAAGGTAATTGAAGGTACATTTAAGGCCCATGCCATGTGTGTAGGTCCTGTATCATTCCCTATGATTAGATGAGAATGACTAAATAATGCTTTTAAAGTATTCAAATCAAGCTTTGGCATTATTTGAGCACATGAATGCCTTTCAATATATTCTGC
This sequence comes from Arcobacter siniprincipis (SeqCode), assembly GCF_048571125.1. Lineage (NCBI taxonomy): Bacteria > Pseudomonadati > Campylobacterota > Epsilonproteobacteria > Campylobacterales > Arcobacteraceae > Arcobacter > Arcobacter siniprincipis (SeqCode). The sequence continues at coordinate 2,289,489 of NZ_CP182343.1, forward strand.
AATCTTTTTTTCTTCTTCACTTCCCCAAACAATTAAACAATTCTCATTTATATTATTAGCAATTTTAGCGAATTTTTCTTTAGAATACATCTTACTTTTCCAACTAGCACCAATGATAAAAAGAATATTCTTTTTATCATTACTTAAATAGTCATAGATTATTTTATTTTCATCCTCATAAAATAAAAAAGGGTCTTTTTCTAATATCATTTTAGAAGTAATATCAAAACCTAAAGGATTTGATATTACTTTTGCATTTCTATCAATTGTATTTTTTTCATAAGCTATAGATACTTTTTTATTATAAAAATACGAAGCACTTTTTTCTCTAATTGATTCTTTATCAAATCCAGCAACATCTTTTGATAATAACCTTGATACTATTGCTGATTTAATCAACCCTTGTGCATCTATAACTAAATCATAATTATTTTTAGAATAACTTTTTATTAATTTTATTTGATTAAATATTTCTAGTTTATTCTTTTTGATTGATTTTAAATTTAGTTTATAAATATTATCTATGTGTGGGTTGTTGTCTAAAACTTGAGAAAAACTCTCTTCTACAAACCAATCAATTAAAATATTTGGATAATTCTTTTTTATATATTGTAAAGCAACCATGGCATGAATAATATCACCCATTGCAGATAGCTTTACAATTGCAAGCTTCTTAATTTGATTCATAAACTACTTTATTTTAATTTTTATGCCCTTTGGCATTTGTAATTTATCTATTTCACTTTTGACTAGATAAATATCACTTTCCATATCAATACATAGTTTACTATCTTTTAAGTTATACTCTACTTTTGGTGCTGATAGGTCGTTATTAATTAGAAGATTCAAAGATATCATAAAAGATAGCCATTGCATGGTTTCCAAAGGAGGTAGAAGCATTTTATGTCTGATTATATCTCTTTGCATTGGTAATGATTTTTTTGAGAATTTTATAATATGAGCAACTGTAACTCTAGAACTATGTAGAAAATCATAATTCAAGCCATTTAATATAAAATCAGCTGTACTATCATTCCCTTTATAAAAATTCAGACTATTTCCAATAGAGTGCAGTTTTGAGGCAATTACTAACAGAGTTCTATATTTATCATCTAGTTGATGAATTGGTTTTAACACATCAAATATTTTTCTTGCATTTGCACCATTATACGCACTTGTTTTTTCATCAACTTGAAATCTATCAAGCAGACTTCGAACACTTACATTAAAATTATTTGGGAATTTACAATTAGAGTTTCTTAATAAATCAGTTAAATAAACGCCTTCTCTAACACCTGCTCCAGATGTTATAACTTCTTGTATATTTAACTCATTTAAAATAGTAGAGAAGATAAAAGTTCCCTCTTTTATTGTGTCATATCTATCTTTTTTTATACCTAAGAGTTTCAAAGTATTATTATTTTTTGAGTTAAATATAGCTTCAAATAAATCTATATTTGAATTTACATTATATTTAAAGCCATGAAGAACATCTAAAGGATAATAATTTTTTTTCATAATAACTTTACTCAAAGCTCTTATACTTCCACCAATACCTATTACAGTACTTGGTATTTCATATCCACAAGATTTGAGTTCTTCTAGTTTATTTAAAATATATTTTTTAGCACCTTCCATATCTCCTTTAGAAAAAAACAGTTCCCCTAACCTAACTGTTCCAATATCTAAAGATAAAACATGCTCTATATTTTTATTTTTAACTATTGCAAATTCGGTCGATCCCCCACCAATATCCACAGTTACAAAATCATCTGCTTTTATTAAATTTAAAGCAGCAACTCCACCAAAATATGCTTCTTTTGTACCATCAATTACTTTAATATCTAGGCCTAATTCATTTTTTACTCTATTTACAAAGATTTTTGAATTGGGAGCATCTCTCATAGCAGAAGTTGCTACACAAAAGATTTTTCTAGATTTTAAAGATTTTGAGATATTTAAGAAGGATTTTAAAGAGTTAAAAGCTCTTTCCATGGGAATTTCTTGTAAATTCCCACCATTTTCATACGAGCCTTCAGAGATTTTAACTCTTGCTTTTGTTTCGTTTACAAGATGAAAAGCGAAACGGCTACTTTTTTGCATCACAACCATACGCATTGAGTTAGACCCAATGTCTATAACAGTTGTAATCTTAGCCATTTGTTATACCTCTTCTTCCTGTAGTTGATTATACTTAAATCTCAATTCTTCCATAGTTTCTTGGTTATCTGGGTCAACTATAATACAGTCAACAGGACAAACTTCAACACACGCAGGCTCTTCATAATGACCTACACATTCAGTACATCTGTCAGAATCTATTATATAAATTGGATCACCCTCTTCAATTGCCATGTTAGGACATTCTTCTCTACATGCATCGCAAGCGATACATTCATCTGTGATTATTAAAGACATACTTAAATTCCTATTTTTTAAAATTAAATTATGGAGTTATAACCTAATATTTATTAAAAATTTCTTTATTCAGACTAACTTTTATAACAGTTTTGCTAAAAATAAGAAATTTAACGATATTTAAAGGTATAAATTTTATTTTTATTAAAAAGAAGAGTATAAAATACTCTTCTTTTTATAAAAGCTTAGAAAGAATTATTTTTGCAGCTTCTCTTCCATCAAGTGAGGCAGTTACAGCTAAGTGAGCTCCTCGTTGACAATCTCCACCGGCATAAACTTTTTTATTAGAAGTGATATAGTTATCTGTTTCTACTCCACCCCATGAATTAGTTTTTATTTTTAAATCTTTCAAGAATGTTGGAACTTCTGGCTTGAATCCTAAAGCTAAAATTATAACATCAGCCTCTTCAAAATATTCACTTCCTTCATTAATTACAACTTTTTGTCTTCCTGAGCCATCTGGTTCACTCATAGAAGTAGTTAATAATTCAATTTTAACAGCATTCCCATCTTCCACAACAAAAGATTTAGGAGAAACATTAAATACATATTCTACACCCTCTTCTTTTGCATTTACAACTTCTTTTTTAGAACCAGGCATATTTGCTTCATCTCTTCTGTAAAGACACTTAACTGTTCTTGCACCTTCTCTTACAGAAGTTCGTACACAGTCCATAGCAGTATCACCACCACCAATTACAATTACATCTTTCCCACTTACATCAATAAAGTTTTCAGTTGTCTTCCCAAAATTTCTTTTTTGAACAGCTGTTAAGAATTCCATTGCTAAATGTACATTTGAAGATTTTTCACCATCAATACCAGTATAGTTACCTAAAGTTGAACCAATTCCAAGATAAATTGCATCAAATTCTTCTTCTAAATCTTTTGCAGATTTATCTTTTCCTATTTCACAATTTAAATGTAATTTCATTCCAGCTTTTATTAACCATTCAACTCTTCTTTGAACTACAGTTTTATCAAGTTTAAATCCTGGAATTCCATAAGTTAAAAGTCCACCTGCTCTATCAGATCTCTCAAAAAGCTCAACTTGAATACCTCGTCTTAGTAAAAAAGTAGCTGCTGATAAACCACTTGGTCCTGAACCAATAATTGCAACTTTTTTATCACTATTTATTCCTGGATATTTTGGTTCCATCCCTTTCTCAAAAGCTTTTTCACTAATATGAGTTTCAATAGCTCCTATTGAAATAGCTCCATGTCCAGTATTTAAAGAACAGGCACCTTCACATAAAACATCTTGAGGACAGATTCTTCCTAAAATTTCAGGGAAAGGAGATGTTTCATTAGATAAAGCAAATGCTAAATCTAAATTTTTATTTGCTGTTTGTTTTAACCATGCAGGAATATAGTTTCCTAAAGGACATCCAGTATGACAATACGGGTCACCACATTGCATACATCTATCAGCTTGTTCTTTTGCTCTTCCATTACTAAAAACTTCATATATCTCACCAAAATCTTTTAATCTTTGTAGAACATCTCTTTTTTCAGGACTTATTCTTTCAAATTTAGTAAAGTTTAACATCTTAATCTCCCTTATCCGGATCTAATGGTAGAACTGTCATATTTTTTGGTTTTACCATCCAAAAGTTTCTTATTTGTGGTCTAAAATTATCTAATATTAAAGCTGCTCTTTCTGATTCTGTTTCATTAAAATAATCCATTAATAATCTTTTTAAATATAGTCTTTCTCTCTCCGTATCATCTGTATCAATTCTAACAGCTTCTATTAATTCTTGATTCATTTTATCAATAAAAGATTTTTCAGGGTCATAAATAAAAGACAATCCACCAGTCATACCAGCTCCAAAATTAATACCTGTATCACCTAAAATTACAACAATACCACCAGTCATATATTCACAAGCATTATCTCCAGTTCCTTCAACAACTGCAATTGCACCTGAATTTCTAACAGCAAATCGTTCACCAACTGCTGCTCTTACATAAAGTTTTCCACCAGTTGCCCCATATAGACATGTATTACCTGCACCTGCGAATTCTGGACCTTGGTGAGGAGTATTTACAATGATTTTACCACCATTCATACCTTTACCAACATAATCATTTGCTGCACCATAAAGACTTAAATTCATTCCTTTTGATAATAATGCTCCAAAAGATTGTCCTGCTATTCCATTTAACTCAAAATTTATAGAGTTATCGGGTAGACCTTTATCTCCATAATATTTTGCAATTTCACCAGAAATTAAAGTACCAAATGATCTATTTAAGTTACAAATAGTCTCTTTAACCTTAATTGGCATTTTAGGGTTTTCTATTGTTCTATGAACTTTTTTTAATAATGCTTTTTCAAACTCATTTTTATCATATGGTTCATTTCTCAACTTTTGACAGGTATCAATTCCATCTATTCTTCTTAATACATTTTGGAAATCAAATTTTTGGGCAAACTCATCATCAATTACTTTTAATAAGTCACTTCTTCCAACAATCTCTTCGATAGTTTTGTATCCCAACGATGCAAGTATCTTTCTAACATCTTCACCAATAAATGTAAAGTAAGAGATAAGTCTATCAACTGTACCCGTAAAAAATTCTCTTAAATCTTCATCTTGAGTAGCAACTCCAACAGAACATTTATTTGTATGACAAATTCTTAAAATCTTACAACCTAAAAGTGTAAGTGCAGCTGTTCCAAAGGCATAAGATTCAGCACCAAGCATTGCAGCTTTTACAACATCAAGTCCTGTTTTTAAGCCACCATCAGTTTGTACATGTACAAATTCTCTTAAATGATTTGCTTTTAAGGCATTGTGAGCTTCTGAAAGACCCATTTCCCAAGGATTACCTGTGTGCTTAATAGATGTTAAAGGAGCAGCTCCTGTACCACCATCTGCACCTGAGATAACAATTCTATCAGCATATGCTTTTGCAACACCTGCTGCAATTGTTCCAACACCAATAGTTGATACTAACTTAACTGTGATTTTTGCTTCTGGATTGATTTGTTTTAAATCAAAAATTAATTGAGCTAAATCTTCAATAGAATAAATATCATGATGTGGTGGTGGAGAAATAAGTGTAACACCCTCAACCGTATGTCTTAAACTTGCAATCAGGGGAGTAACTTTGTGACCAGGTAACTGTCCACCTTCACCTGGTTTTGCTCCTTGTGCAACTTTGATTTGAATCTCTTGGGCACTTCTTAGATAACCTGGTGTTACACCAAATCTTCCAGAAGCAACTTGTTTGATTTTAGAGTTTTTGATTGTTCCAAATCTTTTTTGGTCTTCACCACCCTCACCTGAGTTACTCATACCACCAATAGTATTCATAGCTGTTGCCATTGCTTCGTGAGCTTCAGGAGAAATAGAACCCAAAGACATAGCAGCTGTTGCAAATCTTTTGAAAATATCTTCTAAAGATTCAACTTCACTAATATCAATTGCTTTTCTATCTGAATTAAATTCAAAAAAATCTCTAATGAATTTTTTATCTCTTGTTTCTACAAGAGTTCTTAAAGTGTCAAAATCTGTAATATCTTCTTTATCTTTTGCTTTTTTATTATGCATAGCATTTGTAGTTGCTGGACCATAATCATGATATTCACCACCATTAATATACTTATAAAATCCACCTAGATTTAATGGGAACATATAAGTATCATCACAGTATGCATTAAAATGAATTTTTTCAATTCTTTCTTCAATATCGGCATAACCTAAACCTGCTAAATCAGAATGACTCCCATGAAAACAATCATTAATAATCTCATCACTTAGTCCAATTACATCAAATAGCGTTGAGTTTCTATATGAAGCTACTGTACAAATACCCATTTTAGACATGATTTTTAGTAATCCAGCATTTATTGATTTTAGAGTATTTTTAAGTAAAGCTTGCATTTCATATTTTGAAATTTCATTTCTACTAAATAACGAAACAACTGAACCGTACATCATATATGGGTAAATAGCTGTAACACCATAAGCTAAAAGAACAGCTGCCATATGAGGATCATAAACTTCACCAGTTACTGCTACTAATGATACTTGATGTCTAATACCAACTTCTAAAAGTTTTTTATTTAAGTATCCCACAACCATAGCAGCAGGCATAATTTTATTGTCTTTAGAACCTTTTCTATCATCTAAAATTATTACTGTTATATTATCTTCGTTAACTGATTTAATAACTTTTTGTGATAAAGCTTCTAATGAGGCTTTTAAATCAGTTTTAAAAGTAGTTGAGAAAACTTTATTTTTATATTGTGAATTATATCTTGGATTTGTACTATCTCCAAAAGATCTTAATACATCATATTTTTCTTTCATTAAAATAGGACTTACAACTTTTAATCTTTTTGCGTACTCAGGTTTTTCATCTAAGATGTTATAAATAGGTCCAAATCCTGTTTCTAATGACATCACAACTTTTTCTCTATATGGGTCAATTGGAGGGTTTGTAACTTGTGCAAATTTTTGTCTAAAATAATCCGTGAAATTTCTATTTACCTTTGAAAAACATGCCATTGGCGTATCATCACCCATAGATCCAACTGGTTCTTTACCCTCTTTTGCCATAGGTTCAAGAACTTGGTCTAATACTTCATATGTAATATTAAAATATTTTTGTTTTGTCTCGATATCTTTAACTTTATAATCGCTAGTATCTAAAAAAGACTCATCAATATACTCTTGAAGATATTCCATATCTTTTGTTAACCATTGTACATAATTTTGAGAAGATTTTAAATAATTATTTATGTCTTCTTCTTTTAGTATCTTCCCATGGTTAAGGTCTAATCCAATCATTTGACCTGACTGTAATCTACCTCGTTCTAAAATATTGTTTTCATCAATTTCTAAAGTACCATATTCTGATGTAATATAAATCTTATGGTTTTTTGTAATTACATATTTTGCTGGTCTTAATCCATTTCTATCTATCAAACAACCAATATGTCTACCATCTGTTAAAGATATTGCAGCTGGACCATCCCAAGCTTCCATTGAAGTAGATCTGTATTCATAAAATGCTCTTAAATCAGAATCCATTTGTGGTGCATTTTGCCAAGGAGCAGGTACTAAACTTCTTGCAGCTTTGAAAAAATCTACTCCATTAGCAATCAAAAATTCGAACATATTATCTAAAGATGCGGAGTCAGATGATCCTGTTTGTAAAATAGGTAAGATTCTTTGTATTTCCTCATCACTAAATATTTCTGATTTTACTAATTCTGATTTTACTTCTACATTAAATCTATTTGCTTCTACAGAGTTAATTTCACCATTATGAGCTATTGCTCTAAAGGGTTGAGCTAACTTCCATTTTGGAAGAGTATTTGTTGAAAATCGTTGATGAAATAAGGCAAATGAAATTTGAAAATCTTCATCTCTTAAATCAATATAAAAATGCTTAATATGAGTAGGCATAATAAGCCCTTTATAAGCAATTACTTTTGATGAAAATGTTGGAATATAAAAATCTTTATTATCTTTTAATTTATGTTCACACTCTTTTCTAGTAAGGTATAACATTGCCTCAAATCTTTTTGATGACATTAAACTATTTGGTCTAACAAATACTTGTACAATATTTGGTAAACTTAATAAAGCTTGTTCTCCAAGGGCTTCAGTATCAACAGGAACTTTTCTAGTCAATAATACTTTTAAATCATTTTTTTCACAAAATTCTATAAATGTTTCTAATTCTGAATCTTCACTTGTAAATATCATAGCTACAGCATATGTTTCAGGTAAATCTATTCCTTCGTGAAAGGCAATTTTTCTCATAAATTTGTCAGGCATTGATAATAATAAACCAGATCCATCTCCAGTTTTACCATCAGCTGCCACTGCACCTCTGTGCATCATTCGCTCTAGTGAATGAATAGCATCTTCTAAGTTACTATGACTTGGTCTTTTTTTTAAATCCGCTAATAGACCAAAACCACAGTTATCTTTAAAAGATGTAAGTAAATCTAAATTACAACCCATTAACTGTCCTTTTAAAATTTTTTATTTATATTCCATAAAAGAGAGGGAGTATACCTTGTCTTTATTTAAAAAAGGGTTAATATATTAGCTTGTTTTTAGCACTACTTAAGGTAGTACGAATTAGATATTTGAAATTATTTATTACAATTACAAAAAAGCAAAATGCTATTTTAATGCTACGCAAGCTTAAAATTTCTTTAATTTTTGCATAAAAGTACATAACTTTGACATAATATTTAATTATACTTTTTTTAACACATAACTAAGGAGATAAAATGATGAAAAGCAATGGAATCCTGTTTACAGGTAAAAAATTTGTAATGGGAGCAGTAGCAAGTGCTTTATTAATGACTTCAGGTATGGCAGCAGACTATACACTTAAATTTTCACATGTTGTAAGTGCAAATACACCAAAAGGAAAAGCGGCCGATTTTTTTGAAAAAAGATTAGAAGAACTTTCTGGTGGTAAAATTGATGTTCAAGTTTATCCTTCTTCTCAACTTTACAATGATAGTGCTGTTCTTAAAGCCTTAACTTTAGACTCTGTTCAAATGGCAGCACCATCTTTTTCTAAGTTTGGTAAAATTGTTCCTCAACTAGCACTATTTGATTTACCATTTTTATTTAATGACATTGATCAATTACATAGAGTTCAAGATGGACCAGTTGGTGAAAAATTAAAAGGATTAGTAACTGCAAAAGGTTTCGTAGCTTTAAACTTTTGGGATAATGGATTCAAACAATTATCTTCATCTGAAAAACCACTTATTATGCCAAAAGATGCAGAAGGTCAAAAATTTAGAATCATGTCTTCTAAAGTTTTAGAAGCACAATTTAAAGCAGTTGGTGCAAATCCACAAATGATGCCTTTCTCTGAAGTTTATTCTGGTTTACAACAAGGTGTTATTGATGGTGCTGAAAATCCATTTTCAAACATTTGGACTAAAAAATTCCATGAAGTACAAAAATATCTAACTGTTTCAAACCATGGGTACCTAGGTTATTTAGTTGTAATGTCTAAAAAATTCTGGAAATCATTACCTGAAGATTTACAAAAAAATGTTGTTCAAGCAATGAATGAAGCTACGCAAAAAGAAAGAGAGTATGCTCAAGAATTAAATGATTCTCAATTTGAAAAAATTAAAGAATATGCAAAAACAACTGGAAAACTTGAAATTTATGAATTAACTCCTGAACAAAGAGCTGCTTGGAAAAAAGCTGTTAGTAAAATCTACCCTGAATTTTATGATAAAAATTTAATTGGTAAAGATTTAATTGAAGGTGCTCTTAACACTAAATAATTTTTATCTTCAACACTTTTATATCGTCGGTTTTACCGATGATATAGACACCTCAAAATTCAAAATAATATTCAAAAAATTTATAAATTTATACACGAAAAGACATAAGATATACATAATATTTTATTATAATTAATGATAATCACAAAAGGAGAAATATATGAAAATCACTATAAAAAGTTTAATAATTAGTGCAACTCTTGGTTCACTATTATTTACTGGTTGTGGAGATACAAAAGTAGAAGATAAAAAGCCTTCTTCAAAAACTGAAAATGCTGGACCTGAATATACACTTAAATTTTCACATGTTGTAAGTGCGAATACACCAAAAGGAAAAGCGGCCGATTTTTTTGAAAAAAGACTAGAAGAGCTTTCTGGTGGTAAAATTGATGTTCAAGTTTATCCCTCTTCTCAACTTTATAAAGATAATGCAGTTCTAAAAGCTTTAACTTTAAATTCTGTTCAAATGGCAGCACCATCTTTTTCTAAGTTTGGTAAAATTGTTCCTCAACTAGCACTATTTGATTTACCATTTTTATTTAATGATATTGACCAATTACATAGAGTTCAAGACGGAAGTGTAGGTCAAAAATTAAAACAAATGATTGATGATAAAGGCTACATTGCATTAAACTTTTGGGATAATGGATTTAAACAATTTTCTTCATCAAAAGTACCAATAATCATGCCAAAAGATGCAGAAGGTCAAAAATTTAGAATCATGTCTTCTAAAGTTTTAGAAGCACAATTTAAAGCAGTTGGTGCAAATCCACAAATGATGCCTTTCTCTGAAGTTTATTCTGGTTTACAACAAGGTGTTATTGATGGTGCTGAAAATCCATTTTCAAACATTTGGACTAAAAAATTCCATGAAGTACAAAAATATCTAACTGTTTCAAATCATGGGTACCTAGGTTATTTAGTTGTAATGTCTAAAAAGTTCTGGGAATCATTACCTGAAGATTTACAAAAAAATGTTGTTCAAGCTATGAATGAGGCTACAATTAAAGAAAGAGAATATGCTCAAGAATTAAATAATTCTCAATTTGAAAAAATTAAAGAGTATGCAAAAACGACTGGAAAACTTGAAATATTCGAATTAAGTCCTGAACAAAGAGCTGCTTGGAAAGAAGCTGTTAGTAAAATCTACCCTGAATTTTATGATAAAGATTTAATAGGTGAAGATTTAATTAATGATGCTCTTAATACAAAATAAAATGGAGATATTATGATAATAAGACTTCTAAGTAAAGCAATAGGTCACATTAACCAAAAAATAGCTGTATTTGGTATGATTATTGGAGTTTCTATTGCATTTGTTAATGTTGTAGCAAGATATGTTTTTGATGCATCATTAACTTGGGCAACAGAATTAAGTGTCGATTTATTATTATGGAGTGCTTTTTTTGGAGCAGCTTATTGCTTTAAAAAAGATGCACATATTGCAGTTACTATTCTTTTAGATAGTATGCCTTCAAAAGTTGCAAAAGGAATGCTACTTATTTCTCATCTAGTTACATTAGTATTTTTAATTGCTGTTTCTTATTATGGACTTCAATACATAACTCAAGTAGTTTATCCTTTAGATGAAAGATCAATTGATTTATGGAATCTTCCTATGTGGATAGTTTATTTAGTTATTCCAGTTTCATTTCTTTTTGGAGCTTTTAGAGTTGCAGAAAGAATTCACGCAATTTTATCAACAAATCATGAAAATATATTAAAAGAGAGTGAAGCTGAACAAGTTTTAGCAGGTATGGGAATGGGTGCTAAAGAGCATAAAGATAATGAAAATGTTAAACATCTAAATGAGATGGTTAAAGAAGTTGAAAAGAAAACAGGAGGAATGCTATGAGTATAGCTGTATTATTTGGAATATTTTTCTTTTTAGTACTTATTGGAGCTCCAATTGCTATTTGTTTAGGGGCTGCTACATTTACTACAATGATGTTATTTACTCCAATATCACCTATTGAAGTTTCTTCAATGATGTTCGAGAAAGTTGATCATTATTCACTTATGGCAATTCCAATGTTTATTCTAGCTGGTAACTTACTGAGTAAGGGAAGTGCCGCGCAGAGAATTATTGAATTTGCTAAGTCAATTGTAGGGCACTTACCAGGTGGATTACCTATTTCAGCTATTTTCGCATCTATAATTTTTGCTGCTGTTTCTGGTTCTTCTCCTGCAACTGTTGTTGCTATTGGTTCTATTATGTTTGGTGCTATTATGCAAGCTGGTTACCCTAAAAAGTATGCTGTTGGTACTATTGCAACTGCTGGAAGTTTAGGTATTTTAATTCCACCTTCAATTGTATTAATCGTATATGGTGTTACAGCTGAAGTTTCAATTGGAAGACTTTTTATGGCAGGTGTTGTTCCCGGTATTCTATTAGGAATCATGCTTATGGTTGTTACATATATAGGAGCTGTTAGATTAGGATTTCAAAGAGAAGAACCTCAGCCTTTTAAAGTAAGACTTGCAAAAATGAAAGATGCATCATGGGGACTTATGACAATTGTTATTGTAATAGGTGGTATCTATGGTGGTATTTTTACTCCAACTGAAGCTGCTGCTGTTGCTGCTGTTTGGGCATTCTTTATTTCTGTATTTATTTATAAAGATATTAAATTATCTGAATTTTATACAACAACACTAGAATCAGCTAAAACAACTGCAATGATTATGTTTATTATTGCAAATGCAATGTTATTTGCTCACTTCTTAACTATTGAGAATATTCCACAAATGATTACAAATGCATTAGTTGAAGCAAATGTTGATAAATATATGTTCTTACTTATGGTGAATGTTCTTTTAATTATCGCTGGGTCATTTATGGAACCTAGTGCAATTATTATGATTATGGTACCTTTATTACTTCCAGTTGCTGTTGCACTTGGAATTGATCCTATTCACTTTGGTATTGTTATTACTATCAATATGGAGCTTGGAATGGTTTCTCCACCTGTTGGTTTAAACTTATTTGTTACATCAGGACTTACAGGAATGTCTATAAAAGATGTTATAGTTGCCACTTTACCTTGGACATTGACTATCTTTGTAGGACTAATGCTGGTTACTTATATACCAGAAATTGCCCTATTCTTACCAAATTTGATGTATGGTGGATGATAAATAATTCAATAAAACAAAAAAGGGATAGAAACTTTTCTATCCCTTTTTTTATGTGAATATTTTCTTAATTATTTAGGAACAGTAATTACAAATTTTGCACCATTTTTTGTATTACGAACTCTTAGTTTACCTTTCATATTTTTGTCAATAATTATTTTTGACATATATAGACCAATACCTGTTCCATCACTATCACTTTTAGTTGTAAAATAAGGTTCAAATATTTTACTTTTTGGATTAACTTTTACGCCACCACCATTATCTTCTATATACAAAAGAACATAATCACCCTGTTCTTCAGCATAGATTTTAATAATTGGATTTTCAATATTATTTTGGATTAAAACATCTTTTGCATTTGAAATTATATTTAATAATACTTGTTCGTATTCGTTGAGAAATGTATTTAATTTTAAATCATCTCCTACATCGATTTGAACATTTATGTTATTATATTTCAAGGCTGATGATATTATGGTCATAACTGAATTGATTGCATCTTTTAAATAAAACTCTTCTTTATCTTTTGTTGGCATAAAGAAATTTCTAAAGTCATCAATAGTATGAGACATATAATCCAATACAACTTCTGCTTCTTTAGATTTTTTATCCATTGTTTCTTTATCTAATTTATCCATACCATGTTTAAATTTTATGTTCATAAATATTGAAGAGAGTTCAGATAGTGGTTGTCTCCATTGGTGAGCAATATTTGATATCATTTCACCCAAAGCAATAAACTTAGATTTTTGCACAAGTAATTGTTCATGCTCTCTATTTTTTTCTAACTCATCAGAAACTCTTTTTTCTAAAGTCTCATTCAACTCAATTAGTGCATCAGATTTTGCTTTCACTTTTTCCCTATACTCTTTAAAAAAGTCATCAATTCTTTCACTTAGAAGTATAGTTAAAACAATTCCTATAGATAAAAATAGTACAAATAATAATACAGTTTGTATTATTTGAGTTTTAACCCTACTTTTTAAATCTTCTTTTTTCTTAGCAATATCTTTTTCAATGTCATCGGTATAAACTCCAACAGCTATAACCCAATTCCAAGTTGGATAAAGTTTAAAATAGGTAATTTTTTGTCTTACTTGATCAGAAGAGAATTTTTTATATACATATTGGGTAAAAGATTCCCCTTTAACCTTTATATCATTTAAAAAATCTTGTCTAAATTTCTTTCCATTTGCATCTTCATAATTTGCTGAAATAACTGTTCCTACAATATCCAATCTATTTGGATTGACTAATAGTTTTGCAAACTTATCACCCCCATTAAAATCCAAAATTTCATATACAAAAATATAATTACTTCTTTCCCTTTCAAAGGAAATATTATTTAAAAGTCTTATTGTCTCTTCTTTTAATTCTTCTTCTGTGCTACCGCTTTTCGTAGCATTGTAATTTATAATATCAATTACAACATTTATCTCTTTTTTTAGAAGAGCTTTTTGATGTGAATAGTAATCATGAACAAACTTATTTAACTCCATATCAAAGTCAGCGTAAGTATTTTTTACATAAAAATATGATATAAGAGTTATCATAGTTGTCATAATAACTATAAATATATATATGATTATTCTGGATATGTTTTTTTCGGTTACAAAACGCAAATTTACTCCATTTTTTTAATTATATATTTTAACATATCTTTTATTACAAGGTATCCTATGGATTATAATCTAGTAAACCAACTTAGAAGTTTCACTTTACTTTATGCCGAAGATGAAATTGGTATTCAAAATAATATTTTTGAGATTCTTGATTGTATGTTTAAAAACATATATCTAGCAAAAGATGGAGAGGAAGCTTATAAGCTATACTTAGAGAAAAAACCTGACTTAATAATTACAGATATTAAAATGCCAAAAATGACAGGACTCGAACTAGTCAAAAAAATCAGAGAATCTAATCCAAAGGTGCGAGTAATAATTACTTCTGCACATACTGATTTAGAATATCTTTTAGATGCAACAGAACTTCATTTAGTAAAATATATAGTAAAACCAATAACAGAAGAGAAACTAAGCCTTGCATTAAGAGCTTTTATAGATAGTTTTGAAAATAGCACTATTTTCAACCTCATACCTTTATGGGTTTATGATGAGAGTAAAGCATTAGTAAAAGGTCCAAGTGAAGAGTTTATACTTACAAAAAAAGAGAATATCTTTTTAAAAATGCTTTTAGTAAAGGGTAGAATCATCACTTACCATGAGATTGAAAATATTCTTTGGGAAGAGACTTCGGTTATGACACAAAATGCCCTAAGGCTATTTATCAAAAATTTACGGAAAAAACTCCCTAAAAATATATTAAAAAATATTCAAGGCACAGGATACAGATTAAATATCTAATCCATTTTGTCTTATTTTTTTCAACTCTATAAAATATCCATTTGATAAATATACTATAAAAAATACAGCAGAAAAAAGTGCTATAAAAGGTATCATTGACATAAAATATAATATCAAAGTTCTAAATCTAAATAGATTTTTTTTACTAGTATATATCTCAAAATATTCCCTAGAACTCAACATTGTAGATGTAACATCAAAATTCAAAAGCTTATGAAAAAAGTAGTAAATAGGTAAATTAAAAGCAATAATATTTACTAAAGGTATAAAATACAAAGGAATAAAAAGTATAAATAATAACATCATCACAACTAAACTTTTAAAAGCAACCCAAAGTGGAGAAATAAGTGAGCCATGACCTTTTAATACTAAATCAGGATAATGCCTTTTTCGTAAAGTCTCTATAATCATAGGAGTTAAAAATCCAATTATTATCAAAGTTGTAAAAATAGAAAAAAACAATATAAAAAATGTACCTACAGTAAAAAGTAAAAATCCAGCTAACCAAGCAGTTACAGAATAGTGTAAAAGAAAAGTTAAAACATTGACTACCCAAACATAAAAAAATGGAGCATTTGGATCAACTGTAAATTCTTCTCCATTTTGTACTTGAATAATCACTTGGTCAAGTGAAGAGAGACTATAATCTGCAAAACCCATAAATATAAGAATCATAACAACAACTGTCACCAAAAGAGGAATAATAGCAATTTTTAATATTCCAGGGGTAAAAAAATCTTTTAAACTTCTTTTTATCAATTCTACTTCATTCAATCCAAATCCTTATTTATCAAATCTCGTTCTAAAAGAACATTTTTGGCAAAGTTCTTCTAAAACTATACCTTTTTTAAAACCATCTTTTATATCATGTACTCTTTTTGATTTTAAAATATTTTCCAAACCATTTTCAAAAACATTTCCTAAATCTATACAGGCATCTTTATCCAAACAGCATGGAACAGCTGTTCCATTTGCTAATATTCCAAAATGAGAGTCCAAACCATAACAAAAGCCCTTATCAGAGACAAATTCATTTTCCAAACTTGGCCACTCAAAATAATCGTCAAAATTGAAAAATATCTTCCTTGCAACTCTTATATTTTTTGGTTTTGCCACATAAAATTCATCAATATTTAAAGTCAAATCAAAGTATTCAAAAGCTTTTTCAAAAACTTTTCTATTGAACTCTTTTGCACTTTTTTCTTCATCAAAATTCCAGATTCTCAAATTTATGAAAAATTCAACTTCTTTTTCCAAGGCATATTTACAAAAATCAAAAATAGGAGTTAAATATTCATCTAAACTCTTTTTATGAGAGTTTCCATTATATGAATTAATTGAAAAATTTATTTGTTTGATTGCACTATTACACAATGTTTCAAATTGTTCTTCTTTTAAGTTATATGCAGTAGTTGTAAGATTGACTTTTAAACCATGTTTTTTACTTATGTCCAAGTATTGATTTAAATTTGATACAACTAATGGATCACCAACTACATGGTATGCTAACTCTTTTGTAACACTTGAAAGTTCACTATTTATCTTTTCAAACTTATCTAAACTCATTGTTGTACTTGGTAAGTTTTTTGGAGGACAAAATGAACATTTTAAATTACAAATATTAGTTATTTCTATATGGACTTTTTTAAACTTTTTTATGTTTTACCTTTAAATTAATTATTGATTTAGCAATACAATTGAGATATTATACACTATTTGATATAATCACACTTTTAAAATATAAAACTAAAAGGAATAGTTATCAAAACTTTCAACACAATAAAACTTTGTTCAGAAATTTTAAAAGCTCTTGAAGAAGAAGGTTATGAAAAACCAACTGAAGTTCAAGAAAAAGTAATACCTGTATTACTTAAAAATAGTGATGTAATTGCAACTGCACAAAGTGGTACAGGTAAAACTGCTGCCTTTGTACTTCCTATTTTACAAAAACTTTTTGAAACAAAAGATAATGATTCTACAAATAAAAGAGTTCTTAGAAGTTTGATTTTAGTTCCTACACGAGAATTAGCAAAACAAATAGAAAAAAGTATCTCACATTATGGAAGATATTTAGACATAAAACAGACTATTGTTGTGGGGGGATTAAGTCATAAAGAGCAAATTAGAAAAATAAATGCTGGAATTGATGTACTTGTTGCAACACCAGGAAGACTGCTTGACCATATAAAAACAAAATCTGTAAACTTATCAAGTATAAATAATATAGTTCTTGATGAAGCTGATACTATGCTTGAAATGGGATTTTTAAAAGATATTGAACTTATCTTCTCAGAATGTGCAAAAACAAGACATATAGGAATGTTCTCTGCAACTATCAATCAAAATATTAAAAAACTTGCAAAAGAGTTTTTACATAAACCAGTTGTAATAGAAGTTTCTTCACAACGATCAAGTGTAGATATAATTGAGCAACAAATATATTTAATGGATGAAGATAAAAAAATAGAGTTTTTATCATATCTAATTGGTTCAGAAAATTGGGAACAAGTTTTAGTATTCGTAAATACTAAACTAAAAGCAGATGAGATAACAAAACAGTTCAATTTAGATGGACTAAAAACAGCTTGTATCCATGGAGATATAAAACAACCCGTTCGAGCAAGAGCCTTAGAAGGGTTTAAATCAAAAACATTAAGAGTACTTGTAGCAACTGATATTGCAGCAAGGGGAATTGATATAGAACTATTACCAAATGTAGTGAATTTCGAGTTACCTGAAACAACAGTTGATTATACACATAGAATAGGAAGAACAGGACGAGCTGGAAACCCAGGAGTTGCTACAACACTATTATGTGTAAAAGAGTATGTACAAATGGCTGAAATAGAAAAAGAGCTAATAATAAATATACCAAAACTTACACACGATGAATATGAACTAAATGAGAAACAACCAAGAGTTGCAAGATTTAAAACACAATCACTTAGTCAGAAAAAAGGTTTAAGAGATAAAAATAAAAAACCTAAAGACAAAGCTCAGTTACCAAAAAAAGTAGCAAAAAAGAAAAAAACAACAAAAAGAGACGCAAATAGGACGTTTGGGAGATAAGATATGATGGATATGATTTTAAATGAAAATGATTTAGTAGTAGGTGCAAGTTTTGAAAATGGAACAATTCAAGACTATGTTGATGAAGCAAACACTTATGGACTAATAAGAATAGAAGATACTACAGTAAATTGGTTTTTACATAACCAAGATGATGCAAGTGATGAGATGCAGGAATTATATGAAAAAGTAACTGCTAGTGAAAACCATTATATCAAAAATGATTTTGGTGAAGAGGTTGTACTTTTTGATAAAAAAGGAACTGTTTCATTTGAAGATTTTATTGAAAAAATAGATAAATACTTAGATGTTGAATTAGTAAATGCTTTATAGCATTTTACTAATTTAGATTTTCATTCTTTTTAGTATCTCAAAAGTTTTACTAACATCATAAGTAGCACTATGATGTTTATTTTCATCAAACTCAATACCATAATAAAAACACACTTCATCTAAAGTTGGATTTTTAATTTTGGCATTTTTATTTAAAGCTTTTACAATATGCTTATTCTCTTTCATTGTACAAATATGATTTTTAAAATTTACAATTTGTCTTAAATGACGAAGCTCAAAACTAATATTGTGAGCAACCAGTGTTTCTGCTCCACCACAAAACTCTACAAACTCTTCATCTTCTTTAAAATAAGAAGCATAAGAGGAGTTTTGTCTTATTTTTAATATAGATTCAGGGGTAAGTTTATGAACCTCATAAGAGTATGGATTTACAGGATAACGAGAGAGATAGTATCTATGAAATTTATCACGAACTATATATTCTCCATTTACTACCTCTAATTTTACAGCTGCTGCTTCTATAACATCATGTTCGTTATGGCTATTTGTTTCAAAGTCTAAAATTATCATCTAACAACTAAATCTTTTGTTTCAAAAGAAGAAGGAATAGAGAAATAAAAACCTTGAGAGTATTCTATTCCTAAAGACTCTATTTTATCAAAAATCTCTTTGCTACTAACATATTCAACTATTACTTTTATATTGGCTTCTTTTGCAAAGGCTACAATACTTTTTACCAATAAAAAGGATACATCATCTTCAAGTATTCGTTTAATAATATTTCCATCAATTTTTATATAATCAGTTTTTATTTCAGTAAGATAAATAAAGTTTGAATATCCACTTCCAAAATCATCTATATAAATCTTATATCCCAACTCTTTTAACATAGATAGGTTTTCTTTTGCATCAAGACAAGTCATAATATCTTCATTTTCAACTAACTCTAAACCCAACCTGTTTGATACGCTTCTATCTTCTGCATAAGTTATTAAAATACTTAAAATAGAATCATTTATTATATCTTGGGGATTTAGATTAACATTGATTTTGATTTTTTCATCTTCTAAAAGTCTTTTATAACAAATATCTAAAACACATTTTGTAATATTTCTTAAAATAAATGTACCACGAATAGCAGGTAAAATCTTATCAGGGGTAATTATTGTCCCATCTTTATCTACTATTCGTAAAAGTGCTTCATAATGTGATATCTCTTTTGTTTGTGTATCAACAATCCCTTGATAAAAACAAATTACTCTATTCTCATCCATTGCCTCATTTATTTCGCTAATAGACAAACAATTAGCAATTTGATCTTCATTTTCATCATAAATTTCAATAGTATTTCTACCTTTGTTTTTTGCACTATATAAAGCAATATCTGCTAGCTTAAAGGCCTCTGAAAAAGTTTTTGATTTAAAAGGAACAAGATTAACTCCAATAGAAACAGTAATATTAATATAATTTTCATTATTGATATAAAATTTATTTTTCTGGATATTTTTATAAATTCGCTCTATTATGTTTAAAGCACTAGCATGGTCATTTCTTCTCGCTTTTGCTAAAATAACAAACTCTTCTCCTCCATACCTAATAACAATATCTTCTTTAGTTCTTGTAGATTTTAGAATTATTTTTGCCACATCTTTTAATATCTTATCTCCAATATCATGCCCATAAGTATCATTTACTCTTTTGAAAAAATCTATATCAAGGGTAGCTAAAACATAATCATTTAAATTAATAAAATCTTCTGATTCTTGTAAATAGTTTCTATTATAAACATTTGTTAACTTATCAATATAAACTACTTTTTTCATAACACTATATTTGAATGTCTGAATAATTAAGATTATTAAGAAAATAAAAGTAATAAGAATAATTCCAATAATTACATTTTTGATTACAGTAATCATCTCATTGATATCTTCAATCTTATTGATTGAAAAATCTATTGCTAAAATAAGTTTCACTTCACCATTTTGAATAATAGGTACAAGGTATGTAATTGATAATTCATGCAAAAGTTTGTGCATTATTAATTGAGGTTCTTTAGTCTTATATAAATTAAACCACTTTTCACTTTCTATATCAAATTTTTGATTTATTGTAGCTTTTTCAGCAGGCTTTGAAGCATCAACTAAAAATCTAAATATACCTTTTTCATCTTTATATAAAAGGTATGCATATTTTATATTCTTTGTTAAAAGTATTTTTAGATGTTCTTCTATTCTCTTTTGCAATGCAAAATCTTTTTCTATGTATTTAACATAATCTTCATTTTTAGCATTATTTAATATTCTTTCTATTGAAGTAGCATCATTTCTGGCAATAGAGATAACATCAAAAATAGAAATATCAACCATTTTCTTTTCAACTTTATTCTCTAATATCGTAATTCCATATAAAAGCAAAAGCAAAAGGGAAGAAATGAATGCAGTTAGAAGTATAATCCTTAAAGGATTTTTTATAAATAACTTATCTTTCATCAAAATCTTCCACAAATTGGTCATAATCTTTTGGTAGTTTGATGTGTTCTTTGGTTAATCTTGCTTTTATAAAAACAATATTAGGTCTACTTTTATTCCAAAAAAATGCTCCGAAATATTTTCTATTGGAAAGTAATTTTTTATAGTTATTAGTAAAGAATAATTTGTTTTCTTGAGAACAACTATTAATATCTTCTTTATTATTTTTAACGAAAACAAAGTTTGAATTTTCACAAGTTTTAGTCAAAAGAAAATATTTAGAATAAACTCTTTTTTCCATATTAGTTATATTTGGAATAAAAAGCCTAATATCTTCATTTAAAGAACTTTTTGCAATTTTTGCAATAATTTTTGCTTCTAATTCAATCTCTTTATCATATTCATTGACTAAAAAAGTATATTGAGAAGAAGAAAATAAAGATGAAATAATACTTAATATTAAGATTAGGCTTTTCATTAGAATACCCATTTCAGTGTCATAGTAACACTTCTTCCATAATCTTTAAGTGCAAAGTCTTTTTTTGTACTTACATCATAAAAAAGAGATTGAGTTGATTTATTAAAAATATTCTCACCCTTTAAACTCAGACTTAAATTTTTAGTTACATTATATGTACTACCAATACTTACATCATAGGCACTACCAACATGAACATCTTTATAAGAATATGAACTTTTGTAGTTTAATGAAGTAAAATACTCAAACCTTTTATACTCTCCCATATACTTAATGTATCCACCGTCTTGTGAATTATTTGCAATCTCACTCAAACTTGTTAAATAATAATTAAGTTTTATTTTATCTTGGTTTGCAAAATTATACTCATAATCAAATATCCAACCATCAGTTGTAATTTTGTGATCAACATTTACAAAACCATAAGAAGAAAGATATATAAAATCTTTTATAGTAACATGATCATATGTTATTCCAAATTTTGAGTTATCTGTAGTAAAAACACCTTCAAGAGTGTAGAATCTGTACTTTTGCTCTTTTAATTCTTTGTTAGAAGGTAAAGCAAAATCTATACTATAAAAATCTTGAGGTACAGTTGTTATTGTATAAAAACTTTTTAGACCAAAATTTTTATAAGGGGTATAAATAGTTCCTATTCTATAATTACTATTTGTAGAATCTTTTAAAAATCCTTTTCTTTTGTATTTATCATACTTTGCATTTCCTATAATTATTAAATCATCTTTTATTTTATAATCATCTTGAAATAACACAGAATAAACACTCTCTTCATTAAAGTTGTTAAACTCTCCTACATCAATAGAAGTATTTGAATTAATAAGAGTTCTATTATTTACTTCATACTTTTTATTTTCCATGCTTAGTGCAGCTAAAAAGTTATTGTTTTTATAATTAAATGTTTTTGATAAATATGCATTTGTTTTTGTTAGCTTTAAATCTTCATTATATTTTGTAATATTTTGTAAAGGAGAAAAAAGATAAGGAATAATTGTAATGCCTTCCTTATTTTCTTCTTCATATTTTCTATTATTTTTCCCAATTGAAAAATTAAATTTTATTGATTTATCATCTAAAAAATATTTGGTAACATCTAAAAAATAGTTTTTTGAATATATTTCACCACTGTTTGGAGTTATATCTTTTGAGAATCCCATATAGTTATCTTTTCTTAAATCACTATACCCAACATTGATACTTGTTGTTTCATTCTTTACATCTAAGTAAAGATATCTCCTATGAGAATCATTTGAAAGTTTTCTGTCTTTATAATCGGACTCATCTCTTATTTTTGTATTATTTAAATATATTAAATATGACCAATCTGTACCTAATTGAGATGAATAAGTAAATCCATTTGAATTTGTATGATTATTAGAAATTTGAGAAGTAATTTCAGCACCATTTTCTTTTTCAGGATTTTTAGTATAAAGTCTTATAAAATATACTCCACTATCATTTCCAAGAGAAAAAGAACTTTGTCCATAATATATCTCAACATGATCAATAAAATCTAAAGGTAAATCACCCCAAATAATAAAGGGTGATTTAGTTTGAGCTGAGCTTATTTCATGGTCATTTATAAAAAACCTAAAAAATCCACTAACAGTTGTTTTACTTCCTGCAAGGGATGGATTAGATACTCCATATCTATTTTTATTTAGTGTAAAAAGGGGAAGTTCTTTTAAGATATCACTTAATTTATGGTATTGCATAAGTTTCATCTCTTTTTGCGAATAAATACGAACATGCCCCATTTTCTCATCTACAGTTTGCAATGAGTTTTCAGTGGTTTTTTCATATTGATCAAGTAAAGATTCTAAAGTACTTGAAAATAATGTTGAAAGAAATAAAAAAAGCAATAATAATATTTTCATCTAATACCTAGTTTTGTAGTCATATACGCACATAAAGCCAAATTTTAGCCAAAATAAATTTAATTGTTTATTTAAAACATTTAATGTTGCATAATATGAAACTAGAAATAATTAGTTTCATTTTAAATTCTAAATTAAAACTTTATGATATATCATTTATCAATAATAAAAAGGAGAAATATTATGTCAAAAAAAATATTGATTATTGCTGGAGATTTTGTTGAAGATTATGAATTAATGGTACCATTTCAAGCTCTTTTGATGTTAGGACACACTGTTGATGTTATTTGTCCAGATAAAAAAGCAGGTGATCAAATAAAAACTGCAATTCATGATTTTGAAGGTGATCAAACTTATACTGAAAAGCCCGGTCATAAATTTACATTAAATGCCTCTTTTGATGAGATAGATGAGAATAGTTATGATGCACTTCTAATCCCAGGAGGAAGAGCGCCTGAATACATCAGATTGTATCCTAGAGTTTTAGAAATAGTTCAAAACTTCAACTCAAAAAATAAACCAATTGCTTCTGTTTGTCATGGTATTCAAGTATTAGTTGCTGCTGGAATAGTCAAAGATAGAACTTGTTCTTGTTATCCAGCTTGTGCGCCAGACCTTACTACAAATGGAGGAACATGGGCTGATATTGGCTTTGAAGATGCTATCGTTGAAGGTAACTTAGTAACAGCTGCTGCATGGCCAGCTCATCCTAAATGGCTTGCAAAATTCAATGAACTTCTAGCTTAAATTTTAAAATAACAGAACTACTAAAAAAGTTCTGTTATTTGATATAATAAACAAAAAGAGTTTTATTATGTCAACTAACAAATCTTTTACAAAAGGTTTACAAGTTTATAAAGAAATCATAAACTATGATAAACCTATTTTAGCAAAACAACTATGCAAAAAACTAAACATCGAAAAAAGTACTATGTCAAGGCTTCTTAAAACTCTTCAAGAAGAGGGTTTTATCACTCACTTAGAAAAATCAAATGAAATCATAGCTACAGATATAACAAAACCAACAAACTCAAAAACAAGAATAGAACTTATAGTAAAGAAAACAAACTCTCTTTTAGAAGAGATATATTCAAATACAAATGAATGTGCATATTTGGGTATTTTTGATAACTACAAGGTTTTATATTTAAATCAATTTGATAACTCAGATAGGATAATTAAAACAAGAAATAAAATAGGACTACAAGCTCCTTTGCATACAAATGCTTTAGGTAAATCAATCTTAGCTTTTGGAAACTTTGATTTAGAAAAAGTAAAATTAAACTCATATACTCACAATACTATTACAAGTCTAAAGAGTCTAGAAGATACTTTAAAAGAAGTTAGAGAGAATGGTTACTCTATTGATGATAAAGAGTATCAAGATGGTATGAGATGTGTTGGTGTTCCGTTATTTAATCATGAGAATATTTTGATTGCTTCAGTTGGTATTTCTGGTACTAAGGATAGATTGACTTTAGATAAGTCCCATGAATATGGGAAAATGATTTTGGATATTGTTAGTAGGTATTCTATTGTTTTATGAGACTAATAATATCTTCGCTTACTTATTAATTGAAATAATTATATAATTATTTCATATTAAATAAAAGGAATAGTTATGGGTTGGAGAGGAAACTTAAGAACAATAAATTCTACTTTAAATAAAATAGATAGAGAATCAAAACGTAAGCAAAGAGAACTAGAAAAACGTCACAAAAACAAACAAAAAATAGAAGAATTGGAACAGGCTAAATATGATGTAGAAGTCTATGAAAACTATATAGAGCAAATACAATCATTACATAAAGAAGGTTCAGAAAAAATTAATTGGATTGCATTAAAAAATGAACAAGCTCCACAAGAACCCAAATTAATATATACAAAACAACAAGAAGCAGAATCTATTTTTAATAACTTTAAACCTAACTTTTTTCACAAAATATTTAATAGAGTAGAAAAGAAGAAACAATCTTTGTTAAAAGAGATTGAAAAATCTAAAATATTAGATGAACAAAATTATGAACAAAAAAAACTTACATATAAAAAAGAATATACTGATTGGAAAGAGCAAATTGAATTAGCAACTAAAGTATTAAACAATGAAGAAAAAGCTTTTTTAGATGTAATACAAGAACTTAACCCATTTGAAGAAATCAATAATCTAGGAACTAAGTTAGACTTTAAATTAGATAAAAGATATTTGTACATTGATTTAAATGTCCATAGTCAAGATATTATTCCAAATGAATCCAAATATTTACTAAAAAGTGGTAAATTATCATCAAAAAACCTGACAAAAAGTTTATATCATGAGATATACCAAGATTACGTTTGTAGTGCAATATTAAGAGTTGCAAGAGAAGTATTTGCATTACTTCCTATTGATAGTGTAATCATTACAGCAGAAGACGAATTATTAAATAAAAGCACAGGACACAAAGAATTATTACCTATTGTTTCTGCTTTAATTTCTAAAGAAATATTTGAGGATTTAAATCTTAATTTAATTGATACATCTGATTCAATGACAAATTTTATACATAATATGGACTTTAAAAAAACTACTGGGTTTAAACCCGTAAATAAAATTAATTTAGAAGAATAAAGTTTTACTTATATTTATAGTTTTTATTAAATAATTCTAAAGTATCTAATCGGACATCAATAAAGGAATCATCTGTATATTTTAATGGACTATCCATATCTTCAATTAAATAATACATTCCTCCAAGTACAAATACTAATAAAACAGAAGAAATAAATCCTATTAAACCAGGAACAACTAAAATTACTGTTAATGTGTATAAAATTGTCACAATTTTTAGAAATTTTTCATAATTTATAGGTGTTTTAGCTAAAGTTCTATGTAATAAATATGCAACATCTCTATGAAATCCTGCTGTATTTGGACCTCCAATTTTATTTTCTTCTAGCTTTTCCTCTAATTCATCAGTAAGAGTAATCATTTCTTCAACTTTTTTTTCTTTCTTTTTTTCTGATACTGAATATTTTAAAGTTTCTTCTAATTTACTACTCCATTTATATAAATCTTTTTGTACATTTATATTATTTTGCATATCCCTAAGAGAACCAATAATCCTACATACTGCATCTTCAATTTGATATATTCGTGAATTAACAACTTTAAGTTTTGTTCCTAAGAGAACAGCTAAAGAAAAACCTACCACTGCTATAACAATTGTTAAATCCTTACTATTTATCCACCAAGATTCATTTTCAAAAAGTACAATTATTCCTTTATATGCAATTGCAGAAGCAATATAAGGAACAAGTTTCCCAATAATTCCATTTAAATTTCTAAATAAACGAATTACCTTTAATATTCTAAATATCCTAAACAATTTAAATGCTCTTATCCAGAGTGCTCCACCTAATGATGGGAAAAATATTAAACTTATTAATTCTGGTACTACAGATAATATATCTATTAAACCATATATACTAAATATATACTTAGTTTTATTTTTTACAAATATTAATCTAATCAAAAGTTCAATGGTGAAAAATAATAAGATAAAATTATTTAAATAATTAAAATACTCTTCATAGTTTTGAAAGAATAATCCATTTTTAGTTGAAATTATTGCATTTAGGATTGATACATAAATTAATATTATTAATACATATGAAAAATATTGAGCAATTTTTGTTTTAGGGTTATCAAGAAAATCAATAATTTTGTTATTAGTCATTCTTATCCTTTTTATATATACTATTTTACTATAAATAAATTACTATTTCGTATAAAATAACTCTTTTTGTGAATTTTACATTCTCTTGAAGACTTAGCAGTCTCCGCTTTCTTACTTTTGTATTGACGAAAAGTAAGCAAAAACAACTACGGCTGCGAAGCCAAAGGTTCCCTCCCTTATTATTTTTATTTTTTCTGCTTGCTAAAACTCATTTATTAAAACTTGCGTTTAGCAACTTTTAAACATTCAGACAGTTAGCAATCTTGTCTAGAAAAAAGAAAAATAAACGCTCGGCTTCTGTAGATGTAGAAAGAAATCTCTTTGGTTGTTTATTTTCTTAGAAGTTTAAACTATTTTGTGTAAATCAGAGTAAATAAAAGCAAAGAATCTAAACAAATCAAAAATGCAAATGTCATTATCCCACCTTTTATTTCCAACATTTGCAAAAGCCGAATGTTTATTTCTCTTTTCGGAAAAGACTTGCAACTGTTTGAATATAATAAATATGCTATAGAGCATATTTTTATATAAGTTTTGCAAGAAAGGAAAGATAAATAATAAATAAGGGAACCCGAAGGGCTTTGATACGGTTGGTGGCTTTTTGTTTTACTTTTTGCCACCAAAAAGTGAAGAAGCGAATACCTTTAGGTATTTATGAGAATTAAATTTTTCACCTATTAATAGTTTATCCAACTTTTGATATACTAGAAAAAATATTATAGAAAGAAAACAATGATAAAAACACCTTATTTAACAGTTGATGGCATCATAAAACTATATGATGAAAAAGAAAACTTTAGAGGAATCGTTTTGATTGAAAGACTAAACAGACCACTAGGAATGGCTATTCCTGGTGGGTTTGTTGATATTGGCGAAACAGTTGAAAATGCAGTAGTTCGTGAGATGAAAGAAGAAACCTCACTTGATGTTACAATTGAATCACTCCTTGGAGTTTACTCAGACCCAAAAAGAGATGAAAGATTTCATACGGTATCAATAGTTTTTATATGCAAAGCCTATGGAGAACCTATAGCTCAAGATGATGCAAAAGAAGTATTTATATATGAAAAAGACAAAATACCACTTGATAAATTGGTCTTTGACCATAAAAAAATCATTAATGACTTTTTAAAGAAATAATAGATGAATGTCAAAATAAAAATTGGATAATTAAATTATAATTAACAATTTGATAACTAAGTAGATTATATAATAATACATAATAAAATTATTTTTTAATATAAGTTTTATTTTTTTTAGACTAATATAGATGAATTAATACCATAATTACTAAGTGAGTTTAAAATGGGCATGAATGAATACATAACAAATAAAGAAAAATATTATCTTATTAATAAAGAAATAATAAATGAAGGTGTTGAATTTTTCTTTGATTTATATGGGAAAAACTCAAAAGAAGAAAATGTTTCTTTAATCTCTACAAAAAGTAGAAAACTTATTCTTCACGATATTGAAAATCTGTCTGATTACAGATATCTGTATGTTCATGAAAATGAAAGAAAATTTTATGAAAATTATTATAATGATTTTATGAGCAAAAAACTCATACCAAAAAATATGAAAAATTTTTATGAAGAAGTTGGAAATACTGTAAATAATATATTTGAAAATCCTCAAACAATAAAAAATGTAAAAGAAGTAGAAATTATAGTAAATGATATGGTATCTACAATTTTACAAGATAGTTTTTCAGTAAGTTCATTTATAACTATACTTGCAAGTGATTACTATACGCATACTCATTCATTAAATGTAAGCGTTTATGCCTTATGCCTGGGTAAACATATGGGCATGAATAAAAAAGATTTAGAAAACTTAGGAATATCTGCCTTACTTCATGACTTAGGGAAAACTCAAATTAGTGACAAAATCATAAATAAAGAAGGTATTTTGACTGAACATGAATTTAATGAGGTTAAAAAGCACCCAATGTATGGATGGGCAATGGCAAGACAATTAGGAATTACAAATAAAGAGATATTATCAGGTATTAGAAATCATCATGAAAGAGTTGATGGTTTCGGATATCCAGATAAGCAAAAAGCTGAACACATGAGTATTTTTGCAAAAATAATTGCTGTATGTGATGTTTTTGATGCCTTAACCACCAATAAAAGTTATAAAAACTCAACAGGCACATTTAATACCCTTGTTATGATGAAAAAAGAGATGTCAAAACATCTAGATGGTAATGTTGTAAATCACTTCATTGGAGTATTTAAAGAAGAAATGAATAAAATACAACAACACAAATAATAATTAAACTATAATAAGCCTTTTAAGGCACTTGTTAAAAGAGTAGAAGAATCAACACCCCCTACTTTTTGTACATACTCAATAATTAATGGTACAAATTTACTAACCATATTAGAATCCATTCCCAAAGTTTTAAATGCAGTTTGTACAGATTCAGCTGAACTAATTTTATTCAATAAACTATCTGTCAATGAAGAAGTATTTAGATTACCTAAAGCTGGAACATCTTTTAACAAACCCGTATAATCCGTATCAGAAATTTGGTTTTTTGCATATTGTAAAATTGTTGCTGTTCCTGTTGTAGCTTGAGTTGGTGTTATGTTCATATTTTTTGAGATAGAGCTTATTAAGTCATTTTCACTTGTTTTTGAAAGTTCGTTAGAGATCATATTTTTAACTTGGTCAAACATTCCAGCATGAGAAAATGTGACAAGTAGAAACATTATAGATAATAGGATTTTATTCACTATTCTTCCTTACTTTTTAGAAAATTATACCATAAGAAATTATTAGTTCATCTTTTATTTAAGTAAATAGTTTAGTACTTTTATGAGAATTAGTTTTATTGCAAGTAGGACATATATTATGAAATTTCGATTCATCTTCTTCACAAATAACACAAGGATAAGTTAAAGAGGGAGAATCTTTAAATAATATCTTTTTTGATATAAATTTATTTGCCATATATGCAACATTTAAGATAGGGTCATTTTGTAGTTTCTTTAAAGTTTTTTGAGAAGTATTTGTATTTCGAGCCACTGCTCTTCTTACTTTATAATTAGAAGATTTCGAAAGTTTTTTTAACTCTTTTGGGTCAATACTTTTCTTAGCTTGAAGAGCTTCTTCAATAGATTTTTTCACTTTTTTCTCCATTATTTTTATTAAGAAAAAATTTTACTTTAAGATGGTTTCAATATAGCGACAGAAAATAAATGAGTTAATAATTTTATAGAAGATGATAAAAGGAGACTTTCTCCTTTTATCTAAAGAATATGGTCGTCTTTTCTTGGTTGCGGTAATATAAGATTTAAAAATATACCAGTAATAGCTCCAAGTCCAATTCCTGAAAATGAAACTCCACCAAAATTAAATGTCATTCCTCCAATTGCAAAAACTAAAATCATAGAAACAATAACTAAGTTTCTAGGACAGTTAAAATCAATATTAGCTCTTACTAAAGTAGAGATACCAACGCTTGCAATAATTCCAAAAAGTAATAGCATAACTCCACCCATAACTGGAACTGGAATAGTAGCTAGTATTCCACCTAATTTCCCAACAAATGCTAAAATAATAGCAGCAATAGCAGCCCAAGTCATAATTGCAGGATTAAATGCTTTTGTTACTGTAACTGCTCCTGTAACTTCTGAATATGTAGTATTTGGTGGACCACCAAACATTGATGCAACAGAAGTTGCTAAACCATCTCCTAAAAGCGTATTTTTTAATCCTGGCTTTTTAAGATAATCCATTTTTGTAACATTTGAAATAGCTAGCATATCACCAATATGCTCAATAGCAGGTGCAATTGCAATTGGTAAAATAAAAATAATTGCTTGCCAATTAAACTCAGGTGCCGTAAAGTTTGGCATAGAAAACCAAGAAGCTTTTGCTACAATTGAGAAATCAACTACTCCAAAAAATATTGAAACAAAATAACCCACTAAAATAGCACCTAAGATAGGAATCAGTTTGAAAATACCTTTTCCCAAAAGTGATATAAATACCATAGTAAAAAGAGAAATCATAGAGATAATAATAGCTGTTTCAAAGGGAATTAAAACAATCGCTCCATCTCCTGTTTTACCCATAGCCATATTTACTGCAACTGGAGATAAAATAAGTCCAATAGAGATAATAACAGGTCCCACAACAACTGCCGGTAAAAGTTTATGAATGAAATTATCACCTTTTAATCTAATAATAAAACTAAGCACAACATAAAATAGTCCAGAAGCAACAAGTCCGGACATAGTTGCAGCTATTCCCCAAGTTTTTACCCCATAAGAAATAGGAGCAATAAAAGCAAAAGATGAAGCTAAAAAGATAGGTGGAACTGTTTTTCTATTTACAAGTTGAAATACTAAAGTACCAAGACCAGCAGTAAAAAGTGCAACATTTGGATCAAGTCCTGTCAAAATTGGTACAAGTACAAGTGCACCAAAAGCAACAAACAAAAACTGAATACCAAGAATAGAATCCTTGATTCTAAAATTATAATCTGTGGGTTTCATTTATCCTCTTTATTTAAATAATTTTGTTATGGTAACCAAATAATGGTTAATATTATGTAAACCACTGTTTAGGATATAAGCAATTTTGCGATATAATCCTGATCAAATAATAAAATAAAATAGGACAACATATGTATAAAGAAAGTACTAATATACTAGTAAAACATCTAATAAATAGATTAAGAGATGTAAGAACAGCATCAAATGAATTTAGACTTACAATTGAAGAGATTTCAAGAATAATTGCAGCTGAAGCCTTATCTGATTTTAATACAATTACACAAAATATAAACACATGGCAAGGTCCTTTAGATGTTCAAATGATAGAAGTACAAAAATTAGTATTAGTACCAATTTTAAGAGCTGGTGAACCTATGCTTACAGGTATTTTAAGAACTTTACCATATGCAAGAAGTGGATTTTTAGCTATGAAAAGAGATGAAGAAACTGCCTTATCAAAACTTTTTTATGAAAATATCCCAGAAATCGAAGATAAAACCGTTCTTTTGTTAGATCCAATGGTAGCAACTGGTGGTTCACTTATAGATGGAATTTCTTATTTAAAAAGTAAAGGTGCCAAAAGAATCATCTCTTTAAATATTTTAGGAGCTCCTGAGGGTATAAAAGCTGTTCAAGAAGCTCATCCTGATGTGGATATCTTCATAGCACAGATAGATGAAAGACTTGATGATAACAAATACATAAGACCAGGTCTTGGTGATGCAGGAGATAGAGCATTTTATACTCATGAATAAAATTTACTTTTTTAAAAAATAATTTTAAAACAAAGGCTAATAATGGCTTCAGGTATATTTGCTCTCTTAGATGATATTGCTGTTTTAGCGGATGATGTAGCAGTTACAACTAAAATTGCTACTCAAAAAACTGCTGGAATTTTGGGTGATGACTTGGCAGTAAATGCCCAAAAAGCAATAGGTTTTAGCCAAGAGCGAGAACTAAAAGTAATTTGGGCAATTATAAAGGGTTCTCTAAAAAATAAAGCTATAATACTTCCCTTAGCCTTTTTATTAAGTGCTTTTGCAGCTTTTATTATTCCTTATATTCTTATTTTTGGTGGATTATATCTTCTTTATGAAGGTGCAGAAAAAATAGAAGAATATTTTCATAGTAAACTACATAAACACCACAAAATAGAGATAATTGAATCTACAAGTGATAATATTTTAAAAATAGAAAAAGATAAAATAAAATCAGCAATATTAACTGATTTTATTCTTTCTATAGAAATTGTTATAATCTCTTTAAGTACTGTATTAAATGAAACCTTACCCTTGCAAATTTTTGTGACAAGCTTTGTTGCAATAGTTGCCACTTTTGGAGTATATGGAATAGTAGCACTTATTATTAGAATGGATAATATTGGATTTTGGTTGATTGAAAAAAACAAAGTTACAATAGGAAATTTTTTAATTGCCCTTATGCCAAAAATAATTAAGTTCTTAGCTGTTGTTGGAACTTTTGCCATGATTTTAGTGGGAGGAGGAATTCTTTCACATAATATTCATCCAATAGAAGAAGTTTTTTTTGAAAATATTCCTCTTATTTTAAATCATTTAATAGTAGGTTTTATTGTAGGTTTTTTACTTTTAGTTATTATCAACATATTAAAAAAAGTTTTTAAAAGAGCTAAAAATTAAATGTATTTAGCTCTTTTCTTTATCTAGTGACCGCCAGTTGTTTTTGGTATTTTCACTGGTTTGGGAGCTCCCCAAATCATAAGAGCTGCTAAAACAAATACCACTGAAAGAGTAATCATAACTTGATTGGTTGCCAACATTACACTTTGTTTATTTATCATCATATTTATTGTCTGATTAATCAAATCCGTACTCATTCCTGTATTCTCCATTGCCATTCTTATACTATTATCACTATCTGTAATGGCTACCAAATTAGCATGATTTTCAATTGTTTTATTACTCCAGGCAGTTGCTACAAATGATGTGGCAAAAGCTCCTGAAAGTGTACGAACAAAGTTCAATAATCCAGCTGCAGAATCCACCTCATTTTTTTCAACACTTGAAAGGGATAAACCCATTGCAGGAATAAAAAAGAAAGGTAGTCCAAATCCCATAAACAATAGAGGCAACATAACATCAATAAATGCCATATCTGTATTTGCAATACCTCTCCAAAAAGTCATAAGACCAAGCCATAAAACACCTACAAAAACCAATTTTCTAGCATCTGTAGTAGTTGCAGCTTTTGCCACAAATGGAGCGACTGTTAGCCCAGCAATTCCTGTCCAACAAGCTGCAAGACCAGCTTGCGTTCCTGTATATCCCATCAAAGTTTGAAGCCAAAGAGGAGTTAAAACATTGGCACCAAAATATGCACCAAATGCCAAACTTACAGTTAGTACACTAATGGTAAAGCCCCTATGTCTAAAAACTTTTAAATCAACAACAGGATGTTCATCATAAAATTCCCAAATTATAAAACTAACAAAACTTATAAAAGAGATAATTGCTAATATTACTATTTTAGTTGAACTAAACCAATCAAGATCTTTACCTTCATCTAATACTAATTGTAAACATACAACCCAAATAATTAATAAAAACAATCCAGTCACATCAATAGGTTTTTTAACTAAAGGTTCAACATAATCTTTCAATAATTGCCAAGCAAAAAAACCACAAATAATAACAATAGGTGAATTTAAGAAAAATACCCAAGGCCAGCTATATTCATCACAAACATATCCTCCTACTATTGGTCCTAAAACAGGAGCTACAAGTGTTGTCATAGACCACATTCCAATAGCAACACCTGCTTTTTCTTTTGGAAAAAGTCGTAAAAGCAATGTTTGAGAAAGTGGCATCAAGGGTCCACCAGAAAATCCTTGAAATACCCGTGCAACAACTAATAAACCCAAAGAATCTGCAAGACCACAGACTATAGAAAAAAGCCCAAACATAATCATTGATACCACAAATACTTTTACTGCACCAAACCTAAGAGCAAACCAACCCGTTAGAGGTACTGTTATTGCTTCACCTATTGCATAAGCTGTGATTACCCAAGTACCTTGAGATGCTGTTGCTCCTAGATTTCCAGCGATATGAGGAACTGATACATTTGCAATAGTCATATTTAAAACTGCAATAAAATTTGCAGTTGTAAGCATAAGTGCAGCAACCCAAAACATTGTAGGGGATAATTTAAATTCTCCTATAACTTCTTCAGAAGAAGCTTTATCATTTTGCATAATAGACTCTCATTTTATTTTTGATTAAAAGTATTTATTTCTACATCCATTGAAAGACCTACTTTTAAAGGATGAGCTTCCAACTCTTCAGGAAGTAGTTTTATACGAACTGGTACTCTTTGAACAACTTTAATCCAATTTCCCGTAGCATTTTGTGCAGGGATTAAAGAAAAAGCAGCTCCTGTTCCACCAGAGAAACCTTCTACTTCACCATGATATGTAACATCATCTCCATAAATATCTGCATGAACAATAGCCTCTTGACCAACTTTAACTCTTCTCAATTTTCCTTCTTTGAAATTTGCATTTACATATATATTATGAGTAGGAACAATTGATAATAAAGGTGTTCCTTCTTGAACTCTTTGTCCAAGTTCTACTTGTCTTTTGGCAATTATTCCACTTATTGGTGCTTTAATAATCGTACGATTAAAGTTTACAATCGCTTGGTCTAATCTAGCTTTTGCTAAAAGAACTTCTGGATTGTTTTCTACACTTACATTATCAATTCTTGTTGCATTTTGGTTTCTTGAGCCAACTGCAGAGATAATATTTGATTTTGATTGTTTTACTTCAGCTATTGTTGCATCTAAATTTGCTTTTGCATTTTCATAAGCATTTTTTGCTTTTGTTAATTCATCTTCTGAAACTGCACCAGATGAGATTAGATCTTCTCTTCTTTTTAAATCTATTTGTGCTCTTTTTAAATCAGCTTTTACAGAACTCAATTTGGCATTCATTCTTATTTCATCTGATTTTCGTGCTTCAATTAAAGCATTTAATCCATTATCGTTTGCCATATACCCTTTTACACGACGAATTGCTAAACTTAAATTTGCTTTTGCTTCTTCTAGAGCTAAAGAAGTATCTGTTTGATTTATTTTTACTAAAATATCACCTTTTTTTACAACTTGAGTATTTGTAACAAGTACATCACTTATTGTACCACCAACAGAAGGTGTAACTTGTGCAATTTCCACATCTGTGTATGCATTATCAGTTGAAACATAGTGTGAAGCATAAAAATACCAATACAAACCAAAAATTGTTCCTATTAAGACAAACAATACCAAAAAAATCGAAAGTACTTTTTTTCTTTTACTTTGATTTTTCTTTACTTTTTCATTGATTTTTTTATTTTCTTCCATTATTATTTCCTTTTTCATTTATAGGTAATTGTGGGTTATATCCGCCTCCAAGTGCATACTTAAGTGCTATATCCAAAGTAAGTGCTCTGATTTTTTGATTTATTAAATTTCTTTTTGTATTTATAAAATTTTCTTGTGAATATAAAACTTCTAAATAATTACTAAGTCCACCTTCATAACGCTTTGTTTTTATTTCATATGCTTCTTGTGAAGAGTTTAATGCTTCTTGAGATTTTATAAGCTGTTTTGTCAATGCTCTTTGACTAATACCAACATCTGCAACTTCTTTTAAAGCTTGAGTTAGAGTTTGATTATAGTTTGCAACTGCTTGTTCATATATACTTGTATTTTTTCTCAAATCACCTTTTAATCTTCCTGCTGTGAAAAGAGGCAATGAAATAGCAGGCCCCACTGAGCCCATATAAGAATCTTTTTCATGAAGTAAATTCAATCCTAAAGATTGCAATCCAATAAATGCAGAAAGATTTATATTAGGATAAAACTCTGCTTTTTTCTCTTGTATTAAATACTCTTTTGATTCTACTTGCATTTTTGCAGCTATTATATCTGGTCGTCTTCCCAATAAATCAACCGCTAAATTATTAGGAAATCTAAATTCTTTTTGATAAAAATTAATTGTTGGACGAGTTATTTTAAGACCTCTATCAGGTCCAGCTCCCATTAGTGCCGCTATTTTATTTCTTTGTAAAGAGATTTGTTCATCTAGTAATAAAACATTTTCTTGTGCATTTGCTAATAAAGTTTTTGCATCATCAACACTTGATTTATTTTCAAGTCCATTTTCATATCTTTGATTTAATAAAACTAATAATTTATTTTGAACTGTTAAATACTCTTTTAGTTCATCTTTATTTGCAAATAATCGTGCTAACTCAGAATAACTACTTGCTATTGCACTAGAAAGAGTTAATCTTGTTTGTGCAAGTTCTGCTTTCATAGCTTCTACATTTGAGATACTAGCAGCTATAGTTGCACGATTTTTACCCCAAAAATCTAACTCCCAAGAAAAATTTAAAGTAGCTTGTCCATAATCATTCCAACCTTTTGGAGTAACAGCTGGTGGTGTAATATAGTTATAACTATGTTTTTCTTCTGTTACTTGTGCATTTGCACTTATTTGTGGTAAATTTAACGATTTTGTAACCTGAGTATAAGCATCTGCTTCTTTTAATCTTGCCATTGCTGAAATTATATTTGGTGAATCACTTAAGGCTTCACTAATCAATTCATTAAGTTGTTTATCATCATAAATTTTCCACCAGTTCATTTTTGGCCATTGTGCATTATTTTTATTATCAAATGATTCTTTTATTTTATACATTGATATTGAGTTTGGTTTAATTAACTCATTATTTTTAGGAATTGGAGCACAACCACTTACCATTATACTGAGTGTTGTCACTGTAGTTATTATTTTATAATTTGATATTAAATTAACAATTTTTTTATTCATTTATACCTTTCTTCAAAATTGTACTGTACTGTACTGTTCATTTAAAGGAATATTATCTTTTTAAATGTTAAGATAACTTTAAAAAATCTATCTAAAAGAAATATTAATGAGAAAAAAAACAGAAACAAAAAGACAAACAATAATCAAAGCTGCAACAGAAGTCTTTAGAGAATTTGGTTTTGAAAGAGCTTCTATGTCAAAAATTTGTGCTCGCGCTGGTGGCTCTAAAACAACACTATATAACTATTTTCCTTCAAAAGAAGAACTATTTTTTGAAGTAATTTCTATCTCAAATGAAGAGGAATTTCAATTTGTATACGAAACGATCTCTGAATCTGCTAAAATTGAAAATGCATATGAACAATTATGTGAATTTGGGAAAAGACAACTAGCTTTTTTATATTCACCAAAATTAAGAGAATTAAGAAAACTAACAATAAGCCAATCAGGAATAACAGACTTAGGGAAAATTGCTTACAATAATAGAGTATTAAAAGGTCAAAATATTATTTCTAACTTCCTAGAAAAAACTATACAGTTAAATAAAATTAAAAGAATAGATACAACTATTGCAGCAAAGCACTTATGGGGACTAATAGAAGCAGAATTAATCTATCCATTTCTTTTAAATATTGACATAGAATATTCAAAAAAAGAGATGGATGCAATGGCAATAAGAGCTGTTAATCTATTTATGGATGCGTATAAGATTTAAATACTATTTAATTTTGTGTATTCTATTTTAGAATACACATCAAAATCAATATTCTAATGTATAATCCATATTGTACGATCTTAACCCATGAGGTCTACCACCAGAGGAAACAAAGTATTCATCCCAGAAATCAGCTAAGTTATCCAAAACATCAGAGTCTCTATTGTCTTCTTTAGAACTATTTACTTCAACAGAACCCAATCCATACACATATATTTCTGAATCATTAAATGCAGCTAATAAATTTCGCTTTTTAACAAGCTCAAGCTCTTTATTTATATCTAAAAGTTTCACTAGACCATTTTTATAAAATGAAATATGTTTTGAGTTTTCTAGCATATCAGACATAATAACAACAACTTTTCTTTTTGCTTTAGAATATCTAATATTATTTTTACTATATATTTTTAGATTTCTAAGAATTTCAGATTTGGAAATATTATCTTCTTTTTTTCTTGTACCTTTTTCTAAACCATTTTTTATTCCATTATATGTAAATATTTTTACCTCATTTAAGCAATGAGTTATTTTTTTTACTTTACTTCTACTAATATCATCTTCTTCATTATTTGTAAGATCAGAATAAATATAGTAACTCCCAAAATTTTCATTTTTTGAATCTTTACCATATTCAGTAAAACTATACACATTAATCTTAGTATTAGATTTTATAAAAGGAGATATTTTTTTTAAAACTGTATCCTTGTCTTTTTGACTAAAATATGTTGATTTATCAATCAATAAATAAACTTCTGTGGAATAAAAATCATTCTTTAAATACTTATTATCAACACCAATAGATTCCCTACAACTTTGTGGGCTTGCAAGTACCGATGAACAAAAGATACTTATTAGCATTAATCCAAGAATAAATCTATTTCTTATCATTATCACTACCTTTTTTATAATTTTTACAATTAAGATATGCTAATTTACTCTCTTTCCCAATAAATCCCCAATTCATACCAGAAAAAATGCCTATTACTTGAATTCCTAAAAACATAAACATTAAAATTACATAAGTAATTAAATTAGACCTTCTTTTTGATTCAATAATTCCTCTATTTTGAACATCTGCATTATCTTTTGAAGTATCAATTAAAAATGATGGCAAAGATTTAGTATCTTTATTAAAACTTGCCTTTGCTTGCTCCTCAAATGCTTGTGATTCTCTCTTTTCTTTTGTTAAATAAGTCTCTTCTCTAACTTTATAAGCTCCAACAGCAATTACAAGTATTAAAAGAGAAGTAAACATAGGTAGATACCTTTTTCTAACAAACTTGCCCTTTTTAATCTCAGGCTCAGTTCTTGAGTAAATCGAAGTTGCCCTACTATTTAAATCATCATCTTTATTAGTATTTTCAATTCTTAGATGTGGGATAGAATCAAATTCAACATCTTTTTTACCATCAAAATAACTCTCCAAGGTATCTATTTTTTTATTATAATAAATTTGTTCTCCTGTAACATGAGTTAAAGGAACCAAGATACTAGCAATTAACACAGCACCTAAAACACCAGCAACTCTTAAATCAGAATTACTTGCATCACTTAATATATAATCACTAAAAATATATGCAAACCCCATTGCTTCAATAACAACCGCAAATATTAAAACAATTAGAATAAATAAAGGCATAGGCTTACGCTTGTATTCTTCAACCTTTTCTAAATAGTTTCTACTCTTTTCATATAAACTCTTATCATTGTGAGATATTTTTCTATTTTTAAGTAAGTTAAGAACTATTGCAGCAATTAATAATCCAGCTAAAAGCAGAATCCAATATGCTAATTCTACTCCCGTTTTATCATATATTAAATCCATCATTTCATCCATGAAAAAAATCCTTCCTTTTTATCCTCTATATTTTTATTTGCTCTTAAAAGAGTTAAATCTACATCTTTCTTATAATACTTACCATTTAGTGAATAATATACATTTGCATGGGCTACTTCATTTTTTTCATCACTATAAGCAACATCCATACATTCAAAGTTACTATTACTATTTTTTATAGTAGGATAAATTCTATAGATAAATCCCCTATCTCCTTGTCTTGTTACAACTTTAGTTGACATACTAAGAGTAGGATTATTATTTCCTTTTTTTATAAAATTTAAATTAGGACAAGTAATAGGTTCAACATTATTTACCGATACACTAATAGGAGATAAAGAAACAATGTTTTCACCTAAATCTCCATACCATTGAGTACCATCTAGCCAAGGAATTTGTGTTACAACTTTTTCTATTAATACTTCACGTCCAGTCTCAAAATTCTTTACAGTACCTTTTTCTTTAAACGAATCTTCTAAACAACTTGAATAAAATTTCTCTTCTGTCCCTGCATATGCTTTAGTAACAAGTGAAAAGCTAGTATCTTTTAATGGCATACCAACTACTTTTTCAAAAGATTGTTCCATTTTAGCTTGTTGAAATCTTTCTCCACCACTTAAGACTATTCGTTCATTTTTATTTTTAGCATAGTACAGAAAGTCATTTTCTCTACATTGACCTTTATTATCAGAAACACCATTTCCAATAGCATAAAGTTCATTACCTTTAAAATTGGTAGTTCCAATTTCAATAGAACTTGAACCAACTTTATTATTCCCTTTTCCACCAGCAATAGGTTTTACATTTATATTTACATTTTTCATAGTACCCATACCAGACAAAGGTAGATTGGAATTTGCAAGTTCAGAAGAATTTTTAATCACAGGTTTATTTTTTGCTAACTCTTTACCTTTTATAATAGCACCTTTATTTGACTGCCCTATTTTTTCTTTATTAAACATATTTCCATTTGCAGGTTTCATATAAGCATATCTAGCAATATCTTTTTCAGTAGGAGCTTCAACTATTTCAACTCTTCTATTTTTACCTTGTCCTGTACTTGTTTTATTAGTAGCAATTGGTTTTGTTTCTCCCAAACCATAAAAATAAATATTTTCACCTTTAACACCAGCATCTTTAAATATTTGGGCAACTGTTTTTGCTCTTTTTTCAGATAAATTATAATTATAAGAATCTGAACCTCTATCATCTGTATGACCGATAATTAACACTTTTTGTCCCGACTTTGCATATTGTTTAGCAATTTCAGTAAAATAACCTTTTGCTTTTGGATTTAAAATATTAGATGCAGTATTAAATTGATATTTGTCTTCTGTAATAAAAGCTTGTCCAATTTTATCGCCATTTTCAGCTTTCACATCTTCAAAATAAATAGGTATTTTTTCTTCTTTTGCGATTTTTTCAATAGCTGTTCTTCTTTCATCAATTTCAGACCCGATAAAGTAACCTATAGTCCCACCAATTATAGCTCCAATTAGCACACCTTTTTTACCACCAATTTGTTTTCCAATTACCGCACCAGCACCAGCACCAACACCTGTCCCACCAATTTTACCAAGGTTCTTATTTACACTGTTCTGAAATTCAGTTGTGGAGCAACCCGTTAAAAGAATTGAAGCACACAAAGACAAAGTTATTATTTTTTTCTTCATTGAATACCTTATAATTTATGTTAATTATTTAAATTATATTTAAATTGTTTTTAAAATATTAATAAATAACTATTATATTTGTACATTTTATAAATATTTGTATTTTAATTATTAAAAAATAATATTTATATTTTAAAGATTGGTT
This sequence comes from Arcobacter siniprincipis (SeqCode), assembly GCF_048571125.1. NCBI lineage: Bacteria > Pseudomonadati > Campylobacterota > Epsilonproteobacteria > Campylobacterales > Arcobacteraceae > Arcobacter > Arcobacter siniprincipis (SeqCode). The sequence goes on from NZ_CP182343.1 coordinate 2,331,354, forward strand.
ATTAATATTAAAAGTAAGTACATATATTAAAGATTGTTCAAAATTTTTCAATGTAAATTCACATAAGAAGTGCAATATTTAAGAAGTTATAAAGTGGCAGATAGAATGGGATTTGAACCCATGGTAGATATTATCTACATATGCCTTCCAAGCATACTCTTTCAACCGCTCAGACACCTATCTACAATATGATTTATTAGTTTTTTTGCAAAAAAAAAGTCAAGATTTAAAACTTCAAAAGAAATCTTAAATCTTGACTTTTTTTATGGAGCGGGAGACGAGACTCGAACTCGCGACAATCTGCTTGGAAGGCAGAAGCTCTAGCCAACTGAGCTACTCCCGCATATAAAACTTCTAAACACCATAAGATGGTACTTAGAAGTGGTGGGTCTACTGTGACTCGAACACAGGACCACTCGGTTATGAGCCGAGTGCTCTAACCAACTGAGCTATAGACCCTCACTAATTCAATAGTGGCGGACAGTGAGAGATTCGAACTCTCGGTACCGTTGCCAGTACGCATCCTTAGCAGGGATGTGGTTTCAGCCACTCACCCAACTGTCCTTCTTTGAATTAGGACTGTGATTTTAGACAAATAAAGTTAAAAAATTGCTTAATTTTTGACGATTTTATATTAATTTTTGAAATTTAATCACTAAAAAGGTTTTAAATATTTTCTAAAATCTTTTTAACTACATCATTTGGATTTTCTTCTTTATATATTGGCCGTCCAACTACAATAAAATCAACAGAATTTTCTTTTGCAAATGGAATATCAGCAACTCTTTTTTGATCTCCCGCATCTTCACCAAAAGGCCTAATACCAGGACAAAGTGTGATAAAATTCTCTGAAGTATTCTTTTTAATATCCGCACTTTCAAAAGCAGAACAAACAACTCCATCAATACCAGCATTAAATGTGTCTTTTGCAAACTGTGTCGCTTTTGTTGTTATGTATTCATTGTAAATAGATCTAAAACTTTCATTATCAAAAGAAGTCAAAGCAGTAACAGCTAAAACTAAAGGTCTATTTGGAATATCTTTTATTCTATCCATTACAGTTTTCATAGCATCTATTCCAGCACTTGCATGTACATTAAACATATCTACAAGTCCTAAGGCTGTTATTTCTTCTGCTGCATCTGCCATAGTATTTGGTATATCATAAAGTTTTAAATCCAAAAAGATTTTAAAGTTTGGATTTATCTCTTTTATCTCTTCTAAAAAATATTTACCATCTCTTATATATGTTCTAAATCCTACTTTTAACCAAACATCATAATCTTTTACTTTTTTTACTAATTCAAGATTTTCATCTGCACTTGGTAAATCCAATGAAATACATAGTTTCATTAAGCTTCCTTAGTAACTTTATCTAATACACCATTTATAAATTTTGGTGCACCATCACTTGCTAGTCTTTTTGATAATTCTATTGCTTCATTTATTATAATAGCTCTATCAAGTGTTTCAAATAGTATTTCATAAATAGCAAGTCTTAAAATAGATTTTTCTACAGAACCTATATCTTTTATAGTTCCTTGATTAAGATGAGATTCAATGTGCTCATTAATAACTGCATAGTTATTTACTACACCATTAAATAAATTTAAAGCGAACTCTTTTTGTTTATTTCTTATTTTCTTATCTTCTAAAATTTCATCAACGAATTTTACAATCCCCTCATTACCTAAATCATATGCATAAAGAAGCCCTATTACAGACTCTCTTGCTTGTGTTCTTGTTGCCAATCTATTTTCCCATCTCTTTATATAAATCTAACATTTCAATGATAGTAACCATAGCTTCAGAACCTTTGTTTCCCACTTTACTTCCAGCTCGCTCAATTGCTTGCTCAATAGTATCAGTTGTTAAAACACCATTTGCTACAGGTTTACCTGATTTGATACCAACTGTTGCGATACCTTTTGTAGCTTCAGCAGATATATAATCAAAATGAGGAGTTGCTCCTCTTATTACTGCACCTACACAACATACAGCATCGTATTTGTTTGAAGCCAATGCTTTTTCTAGGGCAAAAGGAATTTCAAATGCACCAGGAACTAAAACTAAATCAAGGTTTGCTTCATTTCCACCATGTCTAATAAAGGCATCTTTTGCACCTTCAACTAATCTATCAGTAATAATATGATTAAATCTACCATTTATAATAAGCACTTTTTCGCTACCGTCAAGTCTTAATTTACCTTCAATAATATTCATTTAAATTTCTCCGAAAATTTTATATAAGGGGCTAATTATATCCTAAAGCCCCTTGGATTGCAAAAATCTCATTTATAGTCTTGTATAAATCTTCGATTTTTAACATATTTGGACCATCACTTTTTGCAACACTTGGGTCTGTATGTGTTTCAAAAAAGAAGCCATCAACACCAACAGCTGCGGCTGCTTTTGCCATAGATGGAACAAAAGCAGAGTTTCCGCCTGTTGTTCCTCCTGTACTTGGTATTTGAACAGAATGAGTTGCATCAAAAATAACTGGTGCATACTCTTTCATTAGAAGTAAATTTCTCATATCAACTACAAGTGCTCCGTAACCAAAGGTATTTCCTCTTTCACAAAGCCATACATTATTATCAAGAGAATTTTGGTAACTAACCTCATCAACTCCTCTTGTTTTTAGTATCTTATCAATTGGATGTCGCATAGCATCAGCTGCTAAAAACTGACCTTTTTTTACGTTTATTATACATGATGTTTTTGCAGCAGCTACAAGTAAGTCTGTCTGTCTACACAAAAATGCAGGTATTTGTAATATATCCATAACTTCAGAAGCAGGTGCTGCTTGATGTGACTCATGAATATCCGTTATAAGTTTATATCCAAACTCTTTTTTTATCTCTTCAAAAAGTTTCAATCCATCATCAAGCCCAGGTCCTCTATATGAATCCAAACTTGTTCTATTTGCTTTATCAAATGAAGCTTTAAAATAAAATTCTACTCTTTTATCTTCACTTAAAGGCTTCAATTTTTCAGCTATTCTAAATACTGTGTCTCTATCTTCTAAAACACAAGGTCCAGCTAAAACTTTCACTTTAATATCCTTCTTAAAATTGTTCTTTTTTCTTTTCCACTATAAGCATAATAAAATTCATAAATATTTTGTGCGATATATTGCATATCATCTCTTGCATATTTATCACAAGCAAAAAGTATTTTATCATCTTTTTCTAAGGGCATATCCCAATCAGGGATTAAATACTTTTCACCACCTCTTATTAAAGCTAAGGGTACTACATTATTATTTAACTCTCTATTATGCAAAGATGTTCTAAATATCTTTAATTTTATCTCTTCGCCATTATCTAGATGCTTATAAATTTCTGGGGCATCATAATTATCTATTTCAATTGATTCCAATAAAGGACTTTCATCTATAGTTTGAGTTAATCTTTTTACTAAACTTGAAGCCCAAGCTTCATCTTTAGTTATCATTTCTTGAATAAACATGTCTGATAAAGGATTTATTAAAGCATTTGTTGTTTTATTAATTAAAATATTTGCAGGTAAAAAGACATGGTCAATTCTAGAGTTTTCAAACATTGAGACATAACCTAATTCATTCTGTCTTGCTATTGTAATTATTTTTGGGTTTAATCTTTTAGCACTACTTAAAATAGATAAATTAGTTGTATCATCATTTGTCGCAGCAATTATAGCAACACTTTCAAGAATTCCAGCTTTTGTAAGCGCTTTTTTATCATCTGCGTCACCAATAATTATTCTTGAAACACTATCTTCTTTATAATTAACAAGTTTTTTTTCATCAATTTCAATAAAAACTAACTCTATTTCATTATCACTCAATCGATTATGTAAATAATTTCCCATACGACCAAAACCACAAATTATGTATCTTCCCATTGGGAAATTAGGAGTTTGAGCATTCAAATTATCTAGTTTATAAATCCATTTTTCTAATTTTAAAATATTTGGTGCTTTGAAAGCTACATCAATTTCTTTTGAAATAATAGAAAAAGGATTTGCCACAATGTCAACTCCAATATCTTCAAGGTTTTCACCTTGATTTTCAGTTGTTGCTTTTACTACAAGTTTTATATTTCTATTTAAAAGTTTAGACATAACTGCAACTTTTAAATTTAATTTATCATCATTAAATAAACACACTAATCCCCTGCAATTACTTTTTTTAATTCCTGCTTCTTCTAAAGTTTTTGGTGAACTTACATCTGAAAGTAATACTGGCACATAAGGCGTAAAATTTTCTAAAAGTAAATCATTTACCCTATTTTCATCTGATTCTATTACTACAGTTCTTATGTCATAGCTTAAAGCTTTTTTTATAATTTCCGAAGTGATATTGTTATATCCTAAAACTATAATAAAACTTTGTCTTATCTTTTTTACATTTCTTTTAAACTTATTTCTTCTAAGTTCTTCTAATAAAATCTTATCTTGCAACAAAGATACAAGAGTACCTATGCCATAAAACCAACCTAATACTGTAAGATAAATTGAAAAACTAACCCACATTCTTTGAGGATAAGTAAACTCATATGGTGTTTCACCAAATCCAATAGTTGTAGCAGTATATGTTATGAAATAATAAGCATCAAAAATTGACATATGATAAACATTACCTTTATTATCAACTCCATCAATTAATAAAAGTCCAACTATTGCAATAGTGTATGTTACAATTATCACAATAAAAGGCATTCTCATTCTAAGAAGAACTATCCACAATGTACTATTTGCCAAAATTTAACCTATCGTTTTCAAAGAAACTATCGTTTTCAAGGAAACTATCGTTTTGATTTTAATGTATCTCCCACATAAAGAAGCACAGAAACAATATTTGCTAATAATGCCCCAGCTGAAAGAGATACGATAGTTGTACTAACTTCAGAAGTAACTATACTTGCATATGTAGCTATTGTCCAAACAGAAGCTGCAGATATCAATTGTATATCTGCAACAAGTGAAGTTGCTAAAAGTACAGAACCAACTTGAGTTCTATCACCCAATTTAAGAACTGTTGCAATTACATTTATAATAATTGCAGCAAAAAGTTCATATTTACTATGGTGAGTCATAGTATCTAAGTCACCATACACAAATCCAAAGTTTACGGTCATTGCTAAAATTATAAAAAATCCAGAAATAACTTTATCCATGTTCATGATATTCATCCTCTAAATCTCTACCGATTTTTAATTTTCTTTTAAATACATCATCCATATTATCATAAACTTTTGCATCTTTATCTATAAACATTATTCTATGTTTATTTAATTGTCCTACATTTTTAAGTCCCATAATTGCTAACATACTTTTTACACTTTTTAGTAAATTTTTATGATAGTTTGCTACTTTTTTAGCTTGTTTGTGCACAAAATATTTTTTTCTTTTAGATTTATTTTGAGTAGCAAGTCCAACGGGGCAATCATGACCTGTCGTGCCAGAACAATATCTAGCTCTAATACATCCAGCACTCATCATAAATCCCCTTGCAATTTGAATAAAATCAGCACCTAAAGACATGATTATTATAACATCATCAGGAGTTAAAACTTTTCCACTAGCTACAAGTTTAATCTTATCTCTAACTCCATATTCAGATAATACTTTATCTACTAAATAAATAGAATCTTTAATATCAAGACCTACTCTTTCCATTGTTTCAATTGGAGCAGTAGCACTTCCTCCACTTCCTCCATCAATAGCAATATAATCAGGATATGAATCTTTTCCTTCATCTATTCTTTTTTTAATCTCTTTAGCATAAGGTTCGATATTATCTAAATCAGAAATAACAATTTTTACTCCAACTGGTTTTTCAGAGATTTGTTGTAATTGTCCAATGAAATCAAAAAGTTCTTCAATAGTATTTGCATAAGGAAATCTATTTGGTGAAAAAACATCTTTATATGCTTCAACACCTCTATAATAAGCAATTGCAGGAGTAACTTTATGACCAGCTAGTTTTCCACCTGTTTGTTTTGCACCTTGTGCCATTTTTATTTCTGTCATACGACAAAATCTCATAACTTTTTCATATCTTATAGGGTCAAATTTACCAGCTTTATCCCTAGCACCATACAATCCAGAGCTTATTTGGAATGTGATATCAGGTAAGTCTGTTGGAACTTCTTTTGGAAAAGACTCTAAAGGAGCATCCCAGTTTATTCTGTGAAACAGTGATGATTGTAAATCAAATATATAAGTTTCAGCTTCTGGGTCTTTCCCAAATACTAATTTTCTATAAACATCAGCCGCAACTGCTCCATTAAAAAAGAATTGAACTACATCTTTTATCTTTTTTTCAAACTTTGTTCCGTGTACAACTTTCATATAATCAGCTTTGTAATTTTGATGTGTTACAAAAAAGTTTGATGTTACACTACCTTCACCTGTGTTTATAGGAAATTGTCCTTCTAAAGCTCCTTTAGCAAATGCTCTTGTTCCTTCAGGAGAAATAGAACCATCACTCATAGCAGATCTTCCAATTATAGATTTAGAAATAAAAGGCTTTTTCCTTCTTGGACCAAAAGTTACTTCAAATCCCCCTTCAATCTCATCTTCATTTAAAACTATATTGGCATGTCTTATCATAAACTTAGGATATGGCAAAGGTTGACTTGGAGAAAATGAAGCATAATTAGGTAAATCTCTACATGCCTTATTAAGCCAGTCTAGTTTATCTTTTGACTCATAAAACTTTTCATCACCAAAGTATTGTCTAAATGGTTCCCTTGCTTCTTCTAAAACAAATCTCAATCTTCCAATAATTGGATAATTTACCAATAATTGATGTTTTCTTTGAACATATTTATCATGTATATACCAAGCAAATATTACAAGTATAATAATACTCCATTCTATTGTTGAAAATTCCCAATCAAAACTCACATTTTCTCCTTATTTTTTACTTGAAGCTAAAACTCCACTAATAATAATTAAAATTATACCTAATGATATCCAAATATCAGGAAATTTGTCCCCTAATATTACACCTAGAATTATTGCAAAAATTAAATTACTATATGAAATTGTTCCTACTATTCCAGCTTTTGCAACCCCATAAGCTTTTGTCATATAAATTTGAGCAAATGTAGCAGTTATTCCCATAAGAGTTATATATAACAAATCATTTAGATTTGGCATCGTAAATTTCCCAAACATAAAATCAAAAGTACTATTTGAATAAAAGTTTGCAATTACCATCAAGATAATAGGACCTATTGTTCCTATTGTCATAAATGACAAAACTATAACCCTAGTATCATAAAAAGTTCTCAGTTCTCTAACTGAAGTGTATGCTAATGCAGCACCTACTCCTGAAAAAATACCAAGCCAATCTGTTTTATCTAAAGTACTTCCATCAAACTTTGTAATAAAAAGTATTCCAATAAATCCAATAAATACCCCTATCCATCCTCTTAATCCTAATTTTTCTTTTATGAAAATATATGCAAAAATAGCTGTAAATATTGTAGAAGTTTTAGAAAAAGTCATAGCTTCAGCAAGTGAAATATTTGAAATATTGTAAAAAAATGTAAGCAGGGCTAAAAAACCAACAAAACCTCTGAAAAATAGTAATAAAGGCTTTCCACCTATTTGCTTTACTGGTTTTTTGTATAAAGAAATAGTAATTAAGACTACTCCAAATATATTTCTGAAAAATACAACTTCAATTGAACTCATGGAAGAACTTAATTCTTTGGCGAAAGCTCCCATAAAAGCAAATAAAAGTGATGCAAAAAGCATAAACTTTATGCCTTGTATTGTTTGAGTGTCCATTATAATCCTAGGATGTAAAAACCGAATTTTAATTAATCTTTTGTTAAAATCCGGTTATTCTCAATAAGTAATAAATAGTTTTAATACATTTAAAAATACAGAACTAAACCAATAGGAACAAAATGAAATATTTAAAAATACAATCTTCTAAAAATCTTCAAGGTGAAATAAAAATATCAGGGGCTAAAAATGCCACTTTACCTTTACTTGCATCAACTATATTATCAAATAATCAAATCAATATTGGAAATCTTCCAGATGTAGTTGATATAAATACAATGCTAAAGTTACTAGAAATGCTAGGAGCTGATTATTCAAAAGACAAAAATAAAATAAAAATTTCAACACAAAATCTAAAAGAGACAAAAGCAACTTACGATATTGTAAAAACAATGAGAGCATCTATTTTAGTATTAGGACCACTACTTGCAAGATTTGGGCATTGTGAAGTTTCTCTTCCTGGTGGTTGTGCTATTGGGCAAAGACCTGTTGATTTACACTTAAAAGCTATGGAAGCATTGGGTGCAACAATAGAAATAAAAGCTGGATATATAAAAGCAACTGCACCAAATGGATTAAAGGGTGCAAAAATTGTTTTTGACAAAGTAACCGTGGGTGGAACAGAAAATGCAATTATGGCAGCAGCACTTGCTGTTGGTAAAACACAAATTATCAATTGTGCAAAAGAGCCTGAAATAGTACAATTATGTGAAGTTTTGAAAAATGCAGGATTAGATATAAGTGGAATCGGTAGTTCTGATATTACAATTATGGGTACAAATAAAAAACTTTTGGAATTTAAAGATTTTGATATAATTCCTGATAGAATTGAAGCTGGAACATATTTATGTGCAGGAGCAATTACAAATTCTAAATTGACAATTACTAATGTAGAACCTTTACATTTAGAAGCTGTAATATCAAAACTAGAAGAGATGAATTTTAAAATTGAAACAACACAAAATGAAATCACTATTTTTCCAAGTGATAACATAAAAGCTGTAAATATAATAACAACAGAGTATCCAGGCTTTCCAACTGATATGCAAGCTCAATTTATGGCTCTTGCAACTCAAGCAAATGGGACAAGTACTATTGATGAAAGATTGTTTGAAAACAGATATATGCATGTAAGTGAGCTTTTAAGAATGGGTGCAGATATCCATCTTAATGGAAATATAGCAAGTATAACCGGTACTCCAAATAAGTTAAATGGTACAGATGTTATGGCTACAGATTTAAGAGCTAGTTCTGCTTTAGTTTTAGCAGCACTTGTGGCAGAGGGGGAAACAAATATTCATAGAATTTATCATCTAGATAGAGGATATGAAGATTTAGAAGGGAAATTAGTAAAAATAGGTGTCAATATCAAAAGTTTTAATGAATAATTATTATTTTCAACTAATAATTATTATTTTATAAGAGATATTTGACTAAAATCACTTGTATAAAATTAAGGTACGATTATGAAACTTGAAATTTCTTTATTTAGATTTGACTGTAAATCAGACTATTTACCATATTACACAAAACATTTTTTAAATGTTGAGGAAAATAACACACTCTTGACTGTTTTAAATAAACTCAATAGTGAAGATGAATTCTCTTTTGAAAATAGTCCAAATAGTTATTTTGTTGTAAATGGTATTTACATGAGTGTAATGACTACTTGCAAACAAATAAAAGATATTTTTGGAAGTGATATAAAAATAGAGCCTCTAAGTATAAGAAGAGTAAATAAAGATTTTATAATCAATGAAGATGATTTTACTTCTAAAATTTCAATACTAAATGAATTTATAACTACAGATTTACTAGCTACTCACATTGATAAAAAAATAGAAGAATTGTATTTATCGTATAAGGTATATTTTTATGCTTCAAATACTTTAAATATGGAACACAACTATATAGGAGATGCTATTGTTTTATTAGCTTCTGATTTAATAGAAAGATTTCCTCAAAAAGAAAATGCTATATTACATGCAATCAAAAAGTGTGAATACGGAATAGAGTTTCATACAAGCCTAAGAAATAGAATTTTTAACTTTGACCAAAATATTGAAGATAAAATTGTAAATTTAAAAAATAAACTAAATATTTCAAAAACTATTGATAGACAAAACTTTAAATCTTCTATATCAAAAACAATCAATTTTGGTACATTTAAAAAAGCACAAGAAATAAAACATGACTTCAAAGACTTTAATTTGGCGTATTTAAAAACAGAAGATTCACTAGATAAATCAAACTTAATTTCAAAACTTAAAGCAAAAGTACTTGACTTAGCATCTTTAAATCAAGATTTAGCAAAAGATACTTTTCACTTAAATCCAGAATTAACTTATAAATTAACTTCAACTTTAATGCTTGATGCTTATGATAGTGGAGCTGATTTTATAGTTGTAGATAATGATCAAGATTTTTACCTATTAGATTTTAATAGAAAAAATATGGAAAGTGTAATAGGAAGAGAAATCAATCTTCCAGTTTTACATATAAATGAGCTTGAAAACTTAGCTATTGGGGAACATGATTTAGCAAAAACTACTTTAAAAAATCATACTTTAGACCCTAAAATAATTTAGCTGTTAATTATGATTCTTGGTTTAGATTATATAATCGTATCATCAATCATAATTGCTTGTATATTGCCTTTTTATATCTATAGAAAAAAAATATTTAAAAAATATTATACTAAAAATAACATTTCTTTTTTTGTACATGAGATAACTATTTACTTAAAAAACAGATATCCAAAAGTAAATTTTGATTTTTCAAGAATTAATTTAATAAGCAAAACAAACCCTTACGACCAAGCAAGAATATTGATTTTGGAAGAAATGACAAAACAGTTTATAGAATTGCCATATGAAAAAAGAACTCAAAGAAACATACCAAAAGATCTATTGTGGGCAAGTTATGAAAAAGAATCTATTCCTAAAAATAGTACTCCGAATAATCTTCTTAGAAGAAAAAACTTCGTTTTAAAAAGAGATAATTATAAGTGTAATAGATGTGGTAAAAGTATTAAAATAGATACTTCTATGTTATTACTAATAAAAGATTTAGACCAAGGGGGAACTTATCATTTTGAGAACTTGAGTATTTTATGTAATGATTGCAATAAAATAATAAACTCTCAAGCTCCAGAAAAACTAATAAAAGACTTGAGTATTTTTAATATACTGATGAGAAAATATATAAAATAATCAATAGTTTATAGATACATAAAAACTCAAATCAAACTCATTTTCTTCATTTAAAAAGTTATTCTTTCTATATATTACATATGAGGGTTTAGTTGTAGTTTCATACTCACTTTTAGGAAGCCATTCATGATAAACCCAATGTATAAATTTAAGAATATCACCCCTTTTACCTACTAAATCAAATTTGGCATAAACACCCTCTGATATCTTAAAATTTGGGAGTCTATCACTTTTTATATTCTTATCATCTGTTACAATACAGGCAATATATTGACACTCATTTAATGGTGTAATAGTTGGATTATCATGAAATAGTGCTATTTGTTGATAGTTTTTTATATCATTTGATAAAATCCAAGTTTGAAGCTTCTGCCAGGTCTCTTTTATATTTGCATTGTAACCATTGTTTCTTATGTAAAAACTCTCAAAAAATGGCATCTTTACGATACTTGGTGTCATATCACTAAAATCTGCAGTAGATTCCATTGCTTTTTGTGATTGTTGTAAGATTTTGTGTGAGTAATCTTTATACCCTGTACTTCTCCACTCTTTGGGAGTCATTTCAAATCTCTCTTTAAAACTTTTTATAAATGAAGATTGAGAAGAGTATCCACACTGATTTGCAATATTTGATATAGTAGAGTATTTATTTGTCAAAAGTAGATTTGATGCCTTTTGAAGCCTTATAGACTTGATACTCTCATAAATATTTTTTCCAAAAGCATCTTTGAAAATTCTATGCATATGGAATTTACTAACTTTTAGATCAATACTTAACTCTTCTATGTCAATATGTATATCAATATGAGTATAGATATAATACATAATATCATTAGCTATTTTTGTTCTTTTTTGCAATGTATCTTTTTTCATAAAATATTATAGCACTTTTAAACTATAAAATTAGCACAAAATGATTATAAACAAAGCACAAAAAAAGAAGAAGTAATAATTTTTTTTTCCTAAAATAGATAAATCTAAAAATTAGGGTGTTTATGGATAAGAATGATCAATTAAAATTAGTCTCGAAGTATTGTAACTCTTTTAATTTAAAAAAGGTAAAAGTTGATACTTTATTATTAATAGTTCATATGCTTTTAAGTGATTATGAAAAAATTGAAATAAAAGATAATACTATAAAAAAAAATCTTTTAATAGATAGTCAAGATATTGATTTCATAAATAAAAGTATTCATGAGTTAAAAAACTACTTAGAATCAAATATTATTGTAAGTGAAACTTTACTTTATATATTTAGAAATAAAAATCTATCTCCTACATTTTTAAAACTTTCAAAAAATCTTGAACCGATGCGAGTTTATTATCAATATTTAACTTCAATATTCTCTAATAAAATAACAAAAGGTTCTTTTTGGATACCAGAATTATTAGCTTTTTCATTAATACATTATTTTAAAAAAGAACAAGAGAAATCCTTTTTTAACCATACTCTAATTCAAAATTTTCCAACTGAAAAATTTTTAAATATTTATAATCAAAATAATATCAAAATAAAAAAACAACTCTCGAAGGAAGAACAAGTTAATTTATGGAAGATTAAGACAAACCTAGATGAGATGTATGATTTGTCTGAATATATGATAGAAAAATACTTGGAATTTAATTATAAAATAAATGATAAAAGAGTCTCTAAAACAAGAATTAAAAAGAAGAAATAAGTATCACTTATCAACATTATTATATATTTTTTCTAATACATTCGAAGAACTGCTTTTATGCACACTACTTTTTTCTATTTTTTTGTTTTCAAGCTCTTTTATTAAACTGTTTACATAAATATCTTCTAAACTTTGTAAATAATCAACCTTACTTTTTATAATACTAAGTGTTGAATCTTTTGGGACGATATATGGTGTTATAATTACTACAAGATTTATCTTATCATTTATATATTTTTCATTTTTAAATAAAGTACCAAGTATTGGAATATCTTTTAAAACGGGAAGCCCTGATTCTGCTTGAATTTTTTTAGATTTTATTAATCCTCCGATTATTACACTTTCTGCATTGTTTAAAATAGCCGTTGTAATAACTTCTTTTTTTGATGTATCTATATTCTCACTAGTGTTTGATTCTTTTGCATCTTCAAGAACCGCATTGATTTGTAAAATAATTTTATTATTTGTTATTCTAGGTTTTACTTTTAGTCTTAAACCTATCTCTTCTCTTTTAAATGATTCTGTTGTTCCTGAAGTATTTGTTGTCTGTCCTGTTTTGAAAGATTTTGTTTCACCAACATAAATAGATGATTCTTTATTATTTATACATAAAATTGAGGGCTCTGATATTACATCTATTGCTTGGTTTTGTTTTAGGAAATTTATTGTGGCCCCTAAATTTAATCCCTTTGATAAAGAATTTAAGTCAAAACCAAAAGTTGAAAATTCACTAAAATTAATTGCAATATTTTTTAAACTATTAAAAGAACTAGAAAAAGTACTAAGATTTGTAGAACTATATTTATTAAATCCATTTAACCCATATTCTAGTCCCACTTCTTTTGTCTTAGTTTCACTTATTTCAACAATTTTTGCTTTTATATAAATTTGAGGATATGAAATATCAATTTTTTTGATAAATCTTTTTATATTTTCTGTATCACTTTTACTTCCTACTACTATAATAGAATTTGTATCATTTTCTACTGTCATAATTGGATTTATATTTGATTTTTTATTTGAATAAATGGTATTTAAAACTTTTAATATATTTTGAGCTTCAAGATTTTGAATAGGTATTATTTCTACTTTTTTTTCTTGTTGATTCAATGGTCTATTTTTATTTTCAATTTTGAAAATAGTTCCTTCATCTTTTAAAACATAACCTTTTTTCAATAAAGTAAATTTTAAAAGTTCTAAAAGCTTTTGCTTTTTTATTGATTTATTTGATACAAAATCAACTTTTCCTTCAATCTTATCTAAATAAAAAATATTTTTATTCAATTGCTTAGAAGTGATTTTTATAAACTCTTCAATGGATAAATTTTTAAAATTTATATTTATGTACTCGTTATTGTTTGCCTTTAACCCCATTGTAAAAATCAATAAAATAAAAATTATAATCTTCAAATTGTCACCTTTAATAATTATACATATTATTATATATTAATTATTTAAAAGTTACATTAAAATTATAAATTTATAGCTAATTTAGTATTTAGAGGTAAATCTTTTTCAAAGATTTCAAAATCTTCTTTTGTAGATTCTAAATGTAGTTTGATATTCAAATCAAACTCTTTATTTATAATATTTATATTTTGATTACTAATTAAATACTCTAACTTCGATAAATCAGAATATTCACAAGTTAGTATTCTCTGTTCTAGTTTTTCATAAGTTTGTAGTTGTGAAATATTAATCACACTATTAACAGCATCACTATAGGCTCTTACTAATCCACCTGTTCCAAGTTTCACTCCACCAAAATATCTTACAACTATCACAAAAGTGTTTATTAGTTCATTTCCTGCCATTACATTTAAGCAAGGTTTCCCACTTGTACCTTTTGGTTCTCCATCATCACTACTATTTTCAATAATTTGATCAAATTCATTTAAATACCTATAAGCATAAACAAAATGTCTAGCTTTTGGATGCTCTTCTTTTAATCTTTTCATTACATCATTAAACTTTTCATACGGAGCTAAAAAAGCAAAAAACTTTGATTTTTTCTCTTCAAAAACTGAACTAAACTCTTTTTGAACATATTTCAACTATAATTCCACCCATGAGATTAGATTTATTTTTAACAAAAGCTTTCAACATACAAAGTAGAAATAAGGCGCATGAACTTATAAAAGCAAATAAAATAAAAATAGATGGTGCCATTATAACAAAACCATCTTTTAATGTAGAAGATACACATAAAGTTGAAATACTAGAAGATACTTTTTATGTCTCAAGGGCTGCATATAAATTAAAATACTTTTTGGATGAAATTGATTTAGACCTAAATGATTTAACAGCTTTAGATATAGGTTCTAGCACTGGTGGTTTTACCCAAATACTTCTTGAAAATGGTGTTAAAAGTGTAACTTGCGTTGATGTAGGTTCAAATCAACTCCATGAAAAAATAAAACATGATGACAAAATTGAGTTTTATGAAAACTGTGATATTAGAGATTTTAAAAGTGATAAAATTTTTGATATCGTTACTTGTGATGTTTCTTTTATAAGTTTACACAATATTATAGATGATATAAATAGATTATCAACAAAAAATATAATAGTACTGTTTAAACCCCAATTTGAAGTGGGTACAAATGTCAAAAGAGATAAAAAAGGTATGGTAAAAGATAAAGATGCCATAGACCTAGCTCGTAGAAAGTTTTTAGGAGTAACTGTTCTTTTAAATTGGAAGCTAATTAAGAACTCTAAAAGTAAATTAGAAGGGAAAGATGGCAATATTGAAGAGCTGTTTTACTTTCAAAAAGCACAGGTAGAAAAATGAAAAAAGACAAAAAGAGTATAACATCTATTGCAATTGGAGGATTTGATGGGATGCATATAGCCCATCAATCTTTATTTAACAACTTAACTTCAAATGGTGCAATTATTGCAATTGAGACAGGTCATGCAAATATGACACCAAAAGAACAAAGACAAAAATATACAACTTTTCCAATATTTTATTATGAATTAAATGATATAAAAGACTTAAGTGGAAAAGAGTTTATAGACCTACTAAAAGATGAATTCCCAAAGTTAAAGAAAATAGTTGTTGGCTTTGATTTTTGTTTTGGTAAAAACAGAGCTAACTCTACAGAAGAGTTAAAATCACTCTTTAATGGAGAAGTTGTTGTTGTAAATGAAATAAGTGTGAATGATATTGCAATACACTCAAGAATAATCAGAGAATACATAAAAAACGGAGACTTTGAAACAGCAAATACACTTCTTGGAAGAAAATATGAAGTAAAAGGAACTCAAATAAAAGGTCAAGGCTTAGGAAAGTCAGATTTTGTACCAACTATAAACTTAAATATTCAAGACTACCTTCTTCCAAAAGAAGGGGTTTATATAACTAAAACAATAGTTGATGATATAAGCTATCCATCTATTTCTTTTATTGGTCACAGAATTACTACAGATGGTAACTTTGCAGTTGAAACTCATATTTTAAATAAAGATATTACAGTACATAATAGTAACATCTCAATCAAATTTCATAAAAAACTAAGAGATAATCAAAAATTTGACTCTTTTGAAAAATTAAAACAGCAAATAATAAATGATATAAATGATTGTAAAATCTATTTTAATCTTGCTTTATAAAATGATTATTAATAATCATTTTGATAGAATATCTACATGATAGATAAAGTATTTAATAAATCAATTAAAAAACAATTTGAATTTGACGAAGAGGTTGCATCTGTATTTGATGACATGCTTAATCGCTCAGTTCCATACTATAAAGAGATGCAAAGATTAACTATAAATTTTGCCCTAAATTTTTTAGAAAATGATTATAAAGTTTTTGATTTAGGTTGTTCAACAGCATCAACCCTAATAGAGCTTAGTAAACATTGCAATAAAAAGTTAAATTTAATTGGTATTGATAACTCACAAGCTATGTTAAATAGAGCTTCAAATAAAGCTAAAGCTTTTGGAGTTGATATTGATTTTATTTGTGGAGATATTCATGATGTAGATTTATCAAATGCTAACTTAATTATATCTAACTACACATTACAATTTATACGACCTTTACAAAGGGAAAAACTTATAAAAAAGATATATGACTCTTTAGAAAAAAAAGGAGTTTTTATTTTTAGTGAAAAAGTAATTTCATCAAATAATGTTTTAAATAAACAATGTATTGATGAGTATTATGAATTCAAAAAAACACAAGGTTATTCAGAATTTGAAATTTCTCAAAAAAGAGAAGCTTTAGAAAATGTTTTGATACCATATACAGAAGATGAAAATAAAAAAATGATAAAAGATGCTGGATTTACCCATTGTGAAACACTTTTTAAATGGGTTAATTTTGCAACATTTATAGCAATAAAAGAATAAGGAATTATAATATGTTAGAAGTAAATTCAATAGCACCAGATTTTTGTGCACCAAATCAAGATGATGTAGAGATTTGTTTAAGAGATATAAAAGGAAGCTGGATAGTTTTATATTTTTATCCAAGAGATAATACGCCAGGTTGTACAACTGAGGCTTGTGATTTTACAGCTTCTATGCCAGAATTTGACAACTTAGATGCTACTATTTTAGGAGTAAGTCCAGATACTCCCGCAAAACATAGAAATTTTATAGAAAAACAAAATTTAAACATAACACTACTTGCAGATGTTGAGAAAAAAATGTGTGAAGATTATGGTGTATGGCAACTTAAAAAATTTATGGGTAGAGAGTCTATGGGAGTAGTTAGAACTACATTTATTATAAATCCAAAAGGTGAAATTGCTGCAATTTGGGAAAAAGTAAGTGTAAGAAAAAAGAAAAAAGTGAATGGCGAAACAATTGAAATTCTTCATGTAGATGAAGTAAAAGAAAAATTACAAGAGTTACAAACTAAATAAGGAAAAAAATGATAAATAATAAATTATTACTACTTGGAGCAACACTTTTAGTTGCAAATAGTTTAAATGCAGAAACTACAACTTGTTATAAAAAATCTTGGGAAACTCCATCAACTATTGAAACTACTAAATTAGATGGTGGTGAGTGTAAGGGTGAAAAATCATTAAAAGAGATGAAAAGAGCTGGTTGGTATATAAAAGATATTGAAATTAAAACTGCAAAAAAAGGTTTAGATTATACTTATATATTAAGTGATATAAATCCTGTAGTTATTGATAAAGAATTAACTTCTAAAAATGACATTACAACTGCTTTAGATATTCAAACTCAAAGTAGCAAACTTTATGATGTGACAAGTGACCATGCAAAAATAAATATTGGAAACTTAAAAATTGGACAAAGTGGTGTTATTCAACATACATACAAAGATGGTAATTCTCTTATTATATCAAGTGCTTATGTTGAAAGTTCAAATGCAAACTATTCAACTGTGAAATTTATTCCTTTTTTAGATTTAAAACAAAATGCAATTCCAACATCAAATAGAACTGTAACAAATAATGATACATTTATCTTAAATTTTATGTATGATCAAAGTTTATTAATTACACCAAATATTGATGCATTTAGAGCAACAAGAGGAAAATTTACTAAAAATAACTTTGTACACTCAGATATCTTTGGAGCATATTTAAAAAGTGAATATAGACCTCTTCCAACTCAAAAGATGATTCAAGAATTTGCACTTTCTCAAAATATGGGAACTATATTTATAGTAATAAAATCAAATTTATATATCTTAGATAGTAGAACTTTTACACTTTTAAATAAACAAACTATTCCAAATGTTTCAAGTAAAACACAAATGCCATTTTATACAAGAGTTGAAAAAATTGAATCAAATATTTTCACATCTGATATATGGAGTTGGCTAGACTTCTCTGCTATTACAAAGTTTTTAAATGATGATAGAACAGAAGAAGAAGTTTTATATGGTGATTTAGCAACTAAGAAAAGTAAAGATCAAATAGATTATAATTCATATTATACAAATGTCTTAGGACTAAATAATGATAAAAAATAATCACTTAGAATACTTTATTTCAATTGTAGGCAAAGAAAATGTCAAAAGTGACAAAGCACATTTAATAGCGTATTGTTATGATGCTACTAAAGAGAGATTTGAGCCAGATGCTGTTGTTTTTCCAAGACATGAGCAAGATGTATCAGATGTATTAAAATATTGTAATGAAAATAAAATAGTAATAGTTCCAAGAGGTGCAGGCTCTGGTTTTACAGGTGGAGCACTTCCTTCTGAAGGTGGTATTATTTTAAGCCTTGAGCGACATATGAATAAACTACTAGAAATTGATATGGAAAACATGTTAGGAGTTGTACAACCAGGTCTTATAAACATGGAATTTCAAAAAGCAGTTGAAGAAGTAGGTTTATTTTATCCGCCAGATCCAGCAAGTGAGCACTACTCTACTTTGGGTGGAAATGTAAGTGAAAATGCTGGTGGAATGAGAGCAGCAAAATATGGTATTACAAAAGATTATGTAGTTGCTTTAAGAGCTGTTTTACCAAATGGTGAGATTATAAGAGCTGGTAAAAGAACTATTAAAGATGTGGCAGGATATAACACTGCTGGTATTTTAATAGCAAGTGAAGGAACACTAGCAATTATTACAGAAATCACGCTTAAACTTATTCCAAAACCAAAATTCAAACAAACATACATGGGTGTTTTCCCTGATGTAAATAAAGCTATGAATGCTGTATTTAAATCATTAGCATCTGGAGCAAATCCAGTTGCAATGGAGTTTTTAGATGCTTTAGTAATAAAAGCGTTAAGACAAAAATTTCCACAAGTAAGTCTACCTGAAAATGCAGGTGGAATTTTAGTAGGTGATGTTGATGGAAGTAGCCAAGCTGAAGTAGAAGAACAATTAAAAACTTTAGAAAACTCTTTTGCCCAATATGGTTCAACTGAATTTATTATCGCAAAAGATGATGAAGAAGCAGCTAAATTATGGTTTGCAAGAAGAAATGCAAGTCCAGCAACTGCAATATATGGAACTAAAAAACTTAATGAAGATATTTCAGTTCCAAGAAGTAAACTACCAGTTGCCTTAGATGAAATATATAAAATCGGTGATAAATATGGTTTCAATGTTCCTTGTTTTGGACATGCAGGAGATGGAAATATCCATGTTAATGTAATGGTTAAAGATAAAACAAATGAAAAAGAGATGCACGATGGACATAAAGCCATTGAAGAGATTTTTCAACTAGTAGTTGATATGGGAGGAACTTTAAGTGGAGAACATGGAATTGGTCTATCAAAAGCTCCTTTTATGAATATAGCATTTTCCCAAGCAGAACTTGAACTATTTAAAAGTATCAAAAAAGCATTTGACCCAAATAATATTTTAAATCCACATAAAATGGGTTTATAAAGTGAAATAATGAAAGAAAATAGTAAAAAGCTATTTGCAAAATTAATAGAAGTTTTAGATTCATTTTTTAATGATGATACAACATATTATGCCGCAAGTCTTAGCTTTTTTACTATATTTTCAATTCTTCCAATTTTTGCTTTAATTATAGCAATAGTTTCAAATTTAGAACAATTTAACGATTATGTAGACTTATTTATAAACTACATACTAAACCTAATCAATCCATCCCATTCTCAAAACTTTGCCCAAGAGTTTAAAAACTTTATAGCCAACTCAGATAAACTTGGGAATATAGGTATTATTTATATGTTATTTGTATTTACAATGTTTTTTAAAGATTATGAATATATTGTAAATAAAATTCATAAAACAAAAAGAAAATCAATTTATGCTTCTTTTTTCTTTTATCTTTTATTTATTACTCTACTTCCAGCAGTTTTTGCAGGATATATAATTTTAACAACATTTTACAATAATACAATTTTTGATTTTTTATTAACTCTACTGTTAGGATGGAGTTTGTTCTTTGTATTATTTAAATTAACAGTTAATACATACATTAGTGTAAAAGCAGCACTTATATCTTCATTTTTTACTTTGGTAGTCATATCAATAACAAAAAACCTATTTATCTATTACATCTTATACAATCAAACATATACAACCCTATATGGCTCAATGGCAACACTTCTTTTTACTTTTCTTTGGATTTATACCTCATGGATAATTTTTCTATATGGTGTAAAACTTTGTCATAATTTAAATATAAAAGAATTAAATAAATTAGCAAGTAAATAAAATTATTTTTTATTAATAACTGATTTATTAATTATATTATAATAGCTACAATGATATAATCATAAGATTTAAAAAAACGCAGGAGATAAAATGAAGAATATTTTAAAAGTATCAAGTGTACTATTTTTGGCATTATTTTTTTTAGCAGGTTGTAGAACAGCTTCTATTTATAATGTTAATAATGATCCAATAGAAGTAAAAGCATCTATGGATAAAGTTTATAATGCAATTAAATTTGCAGGTGCATCAAAAGGTTGGATTATTACAAAAGTTAAACCTGGATTAGCAATGGGAAAACTTAATGTTAGAGCACACCAAGCAATTGTTGAAATACCTTATAATGAAAAAACTTTCTCTATAAATTATAAAAGTAGTTTAAATTTGAAATATGATTCAGAAAAAGGATTAATTCACAAAAGATATAATGAATGGGTAAGATATTTAGAAAATGCGATCAATCTACAATTATCAATGTTAGAAAAATAATTTCTTTAATGTAATATAGTTTTAAAGACTATATTACATTAATAATTACGAAATAACAACTTCTCTTATTCATTTTTAATAAAAAAAATGATATTTTATCATAATAAAAATAATCTTTCAGGCATCTACTTTGAATCAAAAAAAAGTTTTAGTAATTTCTTATTCTCAAACTGGACAATTAAGTAATTTAGTCAATAATTTCACAAAACCTTTATTTGAAAATAAAAATATTGAAGTTATTTATAAAAATATTGAACCAAAAAAACCTTTTCCTTTTCCTTGGTCTCTTATGACTTTTATGGATAGCTTTCCTGAGTCTGTTTATCTTGATCCTTGCGAAATAAATGAGTTTGAAGATGATTCCAATGATTATGATTTGATTATACTTTCTTATCAAGTTTGGTTTTTATCACCTTCTATTCCTATTTCATCATTTTTAAAATCTTCTTGGGCAAAAAAGAAATTTAAAAATAAACCTGTAATTACTCTGATTGGCTGTAGAAATATGTGGATAATGGCGCAAGAAAAGATGAAAAAGATCTTAATAAACCTTGATGCAAAATTAATAGATAATGTGGTACTTATTGACAAAGGTAACTCTTTAGAGACATTTATCACAACACCTAGATGGATGCTAACTGGTAAAAAAAATTCAATTTTTGGATTAAGTAGTGCAGGAATTGATGAAAATGAAATAAAAAAATCTCAAAGATTTGGGAAAGCACTAGTTGATGCTTTAATGAATGAT
This sequence comes from Arcobacter siniprincipis (SeqCode), assembly GCF_048571125.1. Taxonomy (NCBI): domain Bacteria; kingdom Pseudomonadati; phylum Campylobacterota; class Epsilonproteobacteria; order Campylobacterales; family Arcobacteraceae; genus Arcobacter; species Arcobacter siniprincipis (SeqCode). The sequence continues at coordinate 2,353,405 of NZ_CP182343.1, forward strand.
AAAGAAAAAGAAAATAAAAGTTTACTTTATGGATTAAAAGCAGTTGTTGTAGATACAAAACTTATCAAAAGTGAAAAGATAGGAACCAAAAGCTTCACTATTTGGGGTAAACTAATAAAAAAAATTGGTAAACCAGGTGACATAAAAAGAAAACCAATTGTAATGTTGTACTTAATATTTTTATTATTGATGATAATAACAGTAGTTCCTATAAATATGATAATACAATCGATTTTAAGAAAAATAAACAAAGATGCAGTTATAAAAGAAAAAGAACTATATGAATTACCTTCGGGAAGTAGTGATGAAAGAATAAAGGAATATCAATAAATGTCAAATGTTTATATAAATAACATTCAAAAATTTATGCCAAATGAACCTGTAGATAATAAAGATATAGAAGAATATTTGGGCTATATTGGTGGTAAAAAATCAAAAGCAAAAAATATAGTTTTAAGAAGTAATGGAATAAAAAAAAGATTTTATGTTTTAGAAAAAGGAACTCAAAAGCCTTTATTTACAAATGCACAACTTTGTTCAAATGCAATAAATAAGTTAATTGATGAAGATTTTACTTTAAATGACATTCAATGTTTAGCTTGTGGAACTACTTCACCTGATCAATTAATGCCTGGACATACTTTGATGGTGCAAGGAGAATTGGGAATAAGTGGAATTGAAACAATATCAGCTTCTGGAATTTGCCTAAGTGGAATAAATGCATTGAAATATATCTATTATGGAATAAAAGCAGGAGATCTTACAAAAGCAGTTTCTTGTGGTTCAGAAGCATCTTCTCCAATCTTATGCGCTAGAAACTTCACAGAAGAATCAAACCATCAATTAGAAGAGTTAGAAAGAAATGCAGGAATAGCATTTGAAAAAGATTTTCTAAGATGGATGCTTTCTGATGGTGCAGGAGCTATGAGAGTAGAAAACAAAGCAAATAAAAATAAACTTTCTTTAAAAATTGAGTTTATTGATGTCTTATCATATGCTGGAGAAATGCCTGTTTGTATGTATAGTGGACTAGAAATACTTGAAAATAACTCTATTAAATCATGGCGTGCTTATGAGCAAGAAGAAGTTATGAAAAAGTCATTATTAAGTGTACGACAAGATGTAAAACTTCTAAATGAAAATATCGTTGAATACACAGTAATAAAACCTTTAATTAAAATAATTGAAAAACGAAAAATCAATCCAGAACAATATGATTATTTTTTACCACACTATTCTTCAACATACTTTAGAGATAAATTATATGAAGGATTAAAGAAAGCAAACTTTGAAATTCCATATGACAAATGGTTTACAAATCTAGTAACACATGGAAATACAGGGAGTGCTTCTATGTATATCATGTTAGAAGAATTATTTAATAGTGATAGATTAAAAAAAGGTCAGAAAATCCTTTGTTATATTCCCGAAAGTGGAAGATTTTCTACTGCATTTATGTCTTTAGAAGTTGTTTAATGAAAAAAATTGATGTTCCACAAGAAAATAATTCTACACTAGATGGACAAAAAAAAGTTATGTATGGAACAGATGACAATGGAGAATTTCAAAGAATAAATTATGCAAGTAGTGTAGAAGAATATGCAACTATTACAGCAGTAGAAGAGTATAAAGAATTAGAAAAAGAGTGTTTAGAAGATATTCAAAATAATATTGCATCTCCAATTAAATATTACATGTATAAAAATAGAATGGATTTACCAACCCTAACAAGTGCAGTAGATATGTTTTCTTTTAGAGTTAAAAGACATCTTAAAATGAAAATATTTAAAAAATTAAAAGATGATACAATTAAAAAATATGCAGATGCTTTTAATATTGAGATTGAAGACTTAAAGGATTTTAAATATGACAGAAAACTTTAAACATTCTCAATTTGCACATTGTGAAAGTGGAGTTGTTTCTACTTTATTAACACATTATGGATTAAAAATTAGCGAACCAATGGCTTTTGGAATAACAAGTACTCTATCATTTGCTTTTTTTCCTTTTATCAAAATAAATAATCTTCCATTGATTGCGTATAGGGATTTACCTAAGAATATTGTAAAAAAAATTGAAAAAGTTCTAGGCGTTACAATTTTCAAAAAACAATATAAAAATCTTTTAGAAGCGAATTTAGAACTTACTAAAATAGTAGAAGATGAAAAAAAACTTGTAGGTTTACAAACTTCCGTTTTCTATCTTCCATATATGCCTGAGAATATGAGATTTCATTTCAATGCACACAATCTATTAGTTTATGGGAAAGTTGGCAAAAAATATAAAATCTCTGATCCTGTTTTTGAAGATGTGGTTGAATGTAGTGAAAAAGATTTAACAATTGCTAGATTTGCAAAAGGAGCATTTGCCCCTAAAGGATTTATTTATTATCCTACAAATATTCCTAAAAATATTGATTTTACAACAATATTAAAAAAAGCCATTAAAAAAAATGCAAAAGCAATGCTAACACCCTTCCCTTTTGCTGGAATTAAAGGAATGAGAAAATTAGCAAAATCAATAGAAAAACTTCAAAAAAATACGGATCAAAGATATATTAAGAATTATCTAACTCATATAGTGAGAATGCAAGAAGAAATAGGAACTGGTGGAGGTGGATTTAGATTCTTATATGCTGCATTTTTACAAGAATCAAAAAAATATAATTTGGACAATGAAAAACTTCAAAAAGCTAGTGAATTAATTACTCAATCAGGAGATACACTTAGATTTTTTGCTTTAAAATGTGTAGAATCTGCAAAAAAAACAGAAAAATTTAATAGTAAAGAAATTTCAGTTATTCTAATAAAAGCTTCAACTTTAGAAGAAGAAGCTTTTAAAATATTGAAAACGATTTAAATAGATTTAAAAAAGAAAAGATAAGCTCTTTTCTTAGAATCTAAACTTATATAAATAGATGATTCCTCTTTCTCTTCTAACAGATCAATAATATCAGCAACACTGTAAGTCCCACTAAAATTATCTTTATTTTTATATATTAAATCTTCAGCTATTTCTAACTCACTCATATATTTTTTTGCAAATTGATTCAATCCTACAATTTTATAATCAATAATTTTTAAATATTTATTTAGTTCTTCCAGATTTACAAAAAAATCAAAATGCTTTATTTTGGCTAAAGAATCTGTCTTATCATTATTGATATAAAGCCAAGATGAGTTATCTTTTGAATCTAAATTATACAAGTTATTTATAATTGAATTATGATTTAAAACATTAGAGAGGGATTCATCTACTCCTCCAATCAATATTTCATCTACTTTTTTAAAATAAAAATCAAAATATGCTAATTCAAATGCTTTTTCAAAAGATAAATCTTCAGATGTTATATTTATATTATTTCCAATTGTTTTTAATGCTTGAGAGATAAGAAATCCAGTATTATTTGTATTTACATTTAAAAAGTCAAAAGGCATAACCATAGAATCATCACTATTTATTTGATTTAACACTTTTATCAAATCTTCAATACAGCCATATTCACTTGCAAGGTAAATAGATAAGTTATCTTTATATTTTACATTATTTAGTGTCTTTATTGCTCCATAAACAGACATAACATTAAATTTTGAATTACGTCTTAGATTCAAAGTAGAAATCTCTTTTAAATCTTTTCTATACTCTTTTGCAGATTTATTTTCATTTACCTGTTTATAAATACTTTTTATATACATTTTAGCTCTCATTACTTAAAACTATAGAAGTATTACTTCCACCAAATCCTATAAAATGAAAAAGTACAGTTGCTTTATATACTTGCTTACTTTTTAATAAAGGAGTAAAATCTATATTATTATACTTCTCATAGAAATTAATTGTTTTTGGTAAAAAAGCATTTTTAATACTTTCACATAATAAAACAATTTCATTAGTTCCACAAGCACCTAAAGTATGTCCAATATAAGGTTTCAAAATCACAACATCGGTTTTTTTCTTATACTTTTTAAATAGTTTATCAATAGCAATAACTTCAGATAAATTTGAATTTTCACTTCCTGTTGCATGTGCTTTTAAGCAGGTGAGATTTTCTATTGATAAATTGGCTTTTTTTAAAGCTTCTTCCATACAAGAGAGTGTCACTTCTCCATTTGGATTAGAGCTTGTTACAGAATAATTATCAAAGTTACTATTTGATGATACTATTTCAAAATCATTTTCTTCTTTTCTTTCTGATTCCAAGATAACAGCAGAACATGCCTCACCTAAAATCAATCCATCACTATTTATATCAAAGGGTTTATATTCTCCTGACTTGCTTAAAAGCATCAAAGATTCAAAGCCTCTATAAGTCGTATAATTAAAAAATTCAAAACCTATGACTAAAGCTTTTTTTATTTTATTATTTTTTATTAAATCGCTTGCATTACAAATTGCATTTGCGCTTGAAGTACAAGCCGTTTGGATTATTGTTGCTTTATATTTTGAACTAATTAAATTTTCAATAAAATTACCAATTTCTCCATATCCAATATTTCTAATCTCTTCTTTTGATTGCTCATTTTTATACTTTAAGTGTTGTTCTTCTACTATAGATATTGACATTGAAGTTGAACCTAAAAAAATATGTAAATCTTTTGTTTCTTCATTTGACAACTTTGCATCGTCTATTGCTTTTAGTACTACTTCTTCTAATATTGAATAAAACTTCTCTTCATTTGATACGAAGTTTTTCTTTATTTGATAATATTTTAATTCTTGAAAATTATCTTTTAAATATTCAAAATAATTATCATCTGTAATTTCTTGGATTTTTTTAACAGAATCATCTTTATTATTTCCAAGTGCAGAAATAATTGATGAACCTGTTATATAAACTTTATTCATTAATTCTCTTCAATATATTTTGCTAAAGTATTAATTGAAACCATTATTTTTCTAAGTTCTTTACTGTCTGTTGTTTTTATTCCATACTTTTTATTTAAAGCCATAGATATTTGAAGTGCATCCATTGAATCAAGTTCTAATGCAGACTCAGGATCAAATAAGATATCATCATCTTTGATATCTTCTATTTCACACTCCTTTTCACACTCTTCAATAATTAACTTTTTTAATTCATATTTTAAATCACTCATTGATTATTTCCTTTTTTTAATATCATGTATGCTAAAAGTAAAAATGTTATAGCAAATATTACCAAATACAATATATAAATTTTTATGTCACTAAAACTTCCACCCCTAACAAAAATTTCTAATAATCCTTCCAACCCCCAAGACATAGGAGAATAAGATGATATATCTTGCATAAATTGTGGCATCACAAATTTAGGAACCATAATTCCTCCAAGTGCTGCTAAAACTATATTTGTAACTCCTCCAATAGAAGTAGCTTCTTCTGTTGTTTTACTAGTATTTGCTATAAATAAAGCAAAACAAATTGCAGCGAAAGAAATACCACTACTCATACAAAAGATAAGTAAATAATTCCCACTTATGACTAAAGAATCACCACCAAATAAAGGAACAATAAATATCCCTACTAAAATCATAATCACAACTTGAATTTGATTTAGAAGAAAATATGGGATAATTTTACCAATTAGTATTGGAAATAAAGATACATTGATACTTCTGATTCTTGAAATCGTACCAAAATTTTTCTCATTTATAAAAGTATTTGAAATAGGTATCAAAATAAAAAACATAGAAAAAACAAGCCAAGCTGGAACACTTTGTTGTACTGAACTTGGTTTCAATCTTGGTTTATTGCCTTTATAAATATAGGTATTATTTATTTTATCACTTAGTACTGAAAGTGTCCTAGCATCAATTTTTGATTTTACAAAATAATCTTTCATAATACTTTTTGAAATAATTTCTGCTATACTATTTTTTAATATATAAAAATACTCTTTTTTTATACTTGATTTACTAAAAGTCTTTATCTCAAAATCTTTAACATTGCTATTTATTTTTGATTTAAAATTTTTATCAATATTTACAATAAAATCATAATTCTCTTTATATATTAAAGTATCAAAAGATTTATTTTGTACCAAACTTGCAGAAAAATATTTACTTTTATTTAACTCTTTTACAAATTCTTTTATATCACTGTTTTCAGAACTTACTACTGCAACTTTTAATTTTGTTTCAAAACTATCTGAATATGTATTTTTTAAAGCCAATGACATTATCAAAATAAAAAGTGCTGGCATAATAAATAATACCATCAAGGCATGAATATCTCTAAATATCAGTAAAAATTCTTTTTTTAAAATATATTTAAACATCAGTCCCTCAAATCCTCTTTAGTAAGGGATAAAAATAGCTTTTCTAAATTCTTATCTGGGAAATTAATATTTTTAATATTCTTATTTTTATTTTTTAACTCACACATCAAATCTAAAAATTTATCATAAGAGTTAGAAATATCAACATCTATCTTTTCATTATCCAACTCAATTTCAATGATAGATTTTTCTTTTATTAAAACATCTTTTTTCTCTTGTAGTATGATTTTATTTTTATCTAGTACTGCTATTTCATCACATAAATATTCAACTTCTTCCATATAATGAGAAGTATAAATAATAGTTGTATCTTGAGTTTTATTTAGATTCTTTATTACTTCTAAGATATATTTTCTTGATTGGGGATCAATTCCAACTGTTGGTTCATCAAAATATATTATTTTAGGAGAATTAAGTAAGCCAATAGCAATATTCAATCTTCTTTTTACTCCACCTGAATATGTCGAAGCTCTTTTATTTACAAACTTTTCTAAAGAAGTAGCTTCAATACAATAAGAAATTTGTTTTTTTAAATTATCACCTTTTAGTCCATATAAAGCTGCAAAAAATTCCAAGTTTTCATAACTTGTTAAATCAGGATAAAAAGCATATGTTTGAGGTATATATGAAGATATTTTTTTTATTCCATTTTTCTGTTTTTCAAAATCTAAACCATAAATTTCTATATAGCCAGAGTCTTTTAAAATAAGATGATTTAAAATAGATACAAGAGTAGTCTTCCCCGCACCATTTGGACCTAATAAACCAAATACAGAACCTGTTGTAATCTCCAATGAGAGATTTTCTAAAATAGGAACATTGTTATAGGACTTATTCAAATCTTTTATTATAATAGACATTAATTTTCTTTATTTTTATTATGCTGATTATAGCCAATTGCAAATAAATTATTGAATTGCAAGTTTTTTACCAACAGCTGATGTTTTTATTTTATCAACAATTTTTAAATTAATAGAAAACTTGATATTTGATAACTCTTTTTGTAATATCTTTCTTATATCTTTAACTAAAAACTCGTGCTTACTTTCAATAGTAATATCTAAAACCTCATCTTTTAAACTATTTTTTTCATTTGAATTTACAAAGACAACTGCTTTTTCTATTTCTTCAACCTCTTCTAAGATATTTTCAATTTGTATTGTTGAATATCTTTTACCAGCTATTTTCAGAATCTGAGAACTTCGTCCGATTAGTTTAAATCTGTTTTCATAAAATTCTACATAATCGAAAGTTTGTATTTGATGATTTGTTATTTTAAACTCTTTTTCATAAATCAAATTTGAAATAAAAGGTGATTGTACTTTTAACTCATTTTTCTCATTTGTAGAGTTAATTACTTTAGGAGTAGTTGTCCAAAGAGAGTCATCATTGTATTTATATGCAATTCCGCCTGTTTCAGTAGAGCCAAATATTTGTAAAATATCTGTAGAAAACTTTTCATTAAAATCCTTTGCATCAGAAGGTAATAATGGCCCCGTAGAACTTACAAATAAAGATTTAGAAAGATCTTTTGACTCTTTTATTCTATTTAATGATTTTATATATAAAGGTGTAGTTACAACTAAAGAATTATCATCTATCATATCAAGAAGATCATGGGGTAAAAAGTGCTCTTTTAGTAATATATCTATGTCATTTACTAAAGGAAAAAACAATCCATACAATGAACCATAAAGATGAAGAAAAGGAACAGTAACAATAACTCTTTTTATATTAAACTCTTTTAATGATGAAGTAATTACTTCTATCTCTTCTAATATATTTTCTTTTGTTTTTAATGCTCCACTTGGGAAACCTGTACTTCCTGAACTAAAATATAAAAACATAAAATCTTTGTCATAAAAAATATTTTCATTATTTCTTGGCTCATTAAACTCTTTTATATTTAACTTATCTAAAGAATCATTCAAAGATTTATTTGTTTCATCAAATAAAATTGATTTTGCACCTGAGAAATATGATTTAATCATATTTAAAACATTTGTTTCTTTTTTAGAAGAAGCTATATAAGATACTTTATTTAAGCACTCTTTATCAAAAAATAGTTCTTTTTTTATTTCATGTTCATTTACTGAACCATTATCATTAAATACTTTAAGAGTCATAAGAAGGCCTTTTTAAAATTATTATTAGAAGTGCAATTGCAAGTATACCAATAGAGGCAATAATACCTATAGAAAAGAGTGCATTTATTTTAGAAAAAATCAATACTCCAAATCCAGCAAAAGTAGAGAATAAAGAGTAGAGAATAGCTCTATAAGTACTCTTATCTAATTCTTTTGAACCAAGGTAAATACCAAAATCTATGCTTATAGATAAAATCACAAATAGCATAAAAAAATGCAAAATATTAAATGTCATAAAAAAGGACAATGATAATATTAAGGCAATTGGGAAAATCAAATATGTAAAAGATAGAAGATAATTATCTCTTGTTGATAAAAATAACATAAATAAAATAAACAAAACAGATATTATACCATAAAGAATCAATTCATCGTATATAGAGCTTAGATTTTGCTCAAACATTGTTTTAATGCTTATATTTTCAATATAATCATACTTAGAAAATTCATCAATTTTATCTTTTGGCAAATTTGCATAAGTCAAAAAATAATCTTTAAATTGAAGAACATCTATTCCTAAATCATTTATTGACTCTTTTGTATAAGTTGGCTTATTATTGCTTAAAATATATGCATCTTTGAAATAGTTAGCTTTAAACCCTAATTCTACAGCTTTTTTATCCAATTGATTTTTTATATTTTTCAAGTTTATGTTTTGTAATAAAATATTTTTATCTAAAAAGCTTTTTTTATCTATTAATATAGAAATTGGGATATAAGAGTTAGGATATTTATTTTTCAATATTCTTGCATCTTCAATGAGTTTTTCTATTGATTTTGCTTTTATTAAAACAGGCATATTTTTTTGAACATTTAAATAGTTATTAAAATACTCTTCTATTTTCTTTAATTGCACATTATTTACATCAAGATTTTTTAGGTTTAAATCGAAGTGAAACCTTTCTATAGAAAATATCAATAATACAATTGCAAAAAATATAACATAAATAGGTCTAACTTTTGAATAGAATTTATAATACTTTGTAGTAATATTTTTTTGAGAGAATTTAATTTTTGGATATAAAAATGCAAACTGAAAATATGAAAACAAAAGAGAAATAATGGAAAAATAGCAAAATTGTTTAATTAAATCAAAAGATACAAAAGATAAAATTGCAAATGCTCCAACAGTAGTAAACATTCCTAAAAATACATCTTTATTAAAGCCTTTTTTCTCTTTGTAATAATCATGCATATAGTGATGAAACATATAATCAATAGCAACAGTAGAAATAGATATACCAAATACAATAACAAAAATAGATAATTTATCAAAGAAAATAGAACAAATAAGTAAGGACAAAAAAATAGATGCAACTAAAGTGATAATAGTATTTATTAATAATTTAACATTTTTTAAAATCACTAAATACAATAATAGCAATATAAAAGTAGAAATTACAATTATTTTGTTAACATCATTTTTTATTATTCTTGAATTTTCCACAAAATAAAAGATAGGTGAAAATACTTTTATATCATTTTCTCCTTTTATTACTTCTTTTATTGAATCATATACTTTTTCATATTTTGAAATTGTATTTATTGAATTGTCAAGATTAAAAATAGAAATATAGCCCTTATTTTTTATACTTAGGTGATTATTTTCTAAAGATAAGTTCTTAAAAGAATTTTCATTAAAAAATAGATTTAGAGGATCTTGTTTATTTATAAAATAAGAAAAATTTGATTTCAATAAATTTGATTTTATCTCTTCAAGTTTTTTAATTATATTTAGATTCTCTAAACTATTATTATCAATATTCTCTATATAAACTTTGTATTTATCTTTATATTCTATTAAACTTTTGTTTTCGTATTTTTTTTCAAGACTAAGCCCTTCTATTTTAGAAAATGAGCTTTCTATATTTTTAATTTTTTTTAAAGCATCTTTATCTAATCCCTCAACACTTAAAAATATTTTTTTAGTACTTTTAAATTTATCGAATTCTTTTAATAACTCTTTTTTTTCACTATTAGGAAGTATAGATTGAAGATCAGTTGATATATGATTAAAAGAGTCAAAAAGTGTTACTAACATGACCAAGACAAATAATACAAATATATTTATGTAGTTAGTTAGTTTGAACAATATTTATCCAATCATCATTTGTAAAATATATCTTCAAAAACTTCAATTTTGAAGATATTTTTTGATATTCAATTTTGTTTATCACATTTGCTACATATTCACTTGGGATTAAAGTTGTGATTCCATCATTCTTTTTGATTTGAAAATACTCTTTTATATTTTCCACTTTATTTGTATAAATACTTTCTATGACTTTTGAGAAAATTGTCAAATCCAAATTATCTTCATAAGTAATAATTTCCTCTTTATTAGCATTCTGTGAGACTATATTCTCTTTTGTAAAAGTAAATGATTTATTTTGTTGGGGATATGAAACTTTTACAAAGTCATTATTTATATTTAAAATACCATTTCTATATACGCTAGCATTTAGTGCACTTATATATTTTTCTTCTTTAAATTCAATTTCATTTGAAAATAAAAAAAGAGTAGAAAATAAAAATAAAAATAAAACTTTAAACATCTACTTTTCCTTCAAAATAAATTTTTCTATGAACAAATTGTACAACTCCAGCAAGAATAAACAAAAAATACCACCCAATAGATGAATAAAAAGTCCAATAAAACATATCTTTTAAATAAAGCACAAAAGAATGAATTACTACATTCACTAAAGAGATATAAAACCAAAACAGTGTTGATTTATGAATATAGTTTTTTTCTTCTACTTTAACATCTTTATTTAATCTTTCTAAAAATATAAAAATAAATGAATTTTTAGAGATATAGCTATACAAGATATATATTGAAATTAATGTAGAAATTAATAATGGCAACATCTTCAAAAATAAAAAGTTATCTAAAAAATATGCCAAAAGAGATACTCCTAAATAAAAAAAAGGAAAGATATACTCTTTGAAATTTTTCTTTACACTAAATCCTAACCAAATTAAAGAAAAAATAAATATTATAAAAGAGACAGTTTTTAATTCAAAATTTCTTAATGAATAAAAAACAACAGGAGCATAAAGTAAAGATATGAGTAAGTTCATAAACTCTATCTAACCATTGCCCCACTGATATTTAAAACCTCTCCACTTACATAAGTAGCATCTACACCTATAAAATAAGCACATTTTGCCACTTCTTGGGCTTTTCCAAATCTTTTAAGAGGTATTGCTTTTTTTAGCTCTTTTACATTTGGTATATTTTCTATCATCTCTGATTCTATTATTCCAGGTGCTAAAGCATTTACTCTAATATTATATCTTCCTAGCTCTATTGATAAAGTTTTAGTAAAAGCTATAACTCCACCTTTACTAGCACTATAATTTGCTTGCCCAGAATTTCCACTTATTCCTGAGATTGATGCCACATTTACTATACTTCCTCGTTTATTCATCATCATATTTTTAGATATTACTTTTGTAACATAAAAAAGCCCAGTTAGATTTGTATTAATTACATCTTCCCATTCATCGTCATTCATAAAGAAAAACAAATTATCTTTTATGATTCCAGCATTATTTACTAAAACCTCAACATCAAGATTTTCTAAAGCTTCTCTAATAGAGTTTTTATCTTGCATATTAAAAGTTATAAGTTCACCATTATGATTTATTTCAGCTAATATTTTTTCAGCTTTATTTTTGTTACTGTTATAATGAATATATACAAAGTAACCATTCTTTGAATACTCTTTTACAATGGCTTCCCCAATAGAGCCAGTGGCTCCTGTAACTAATACTTTTTTATTTTCCATTTTTACTTCTTTATACCAGTTTTGCACTTCTAATTATTTTATTTATACTCACTATATCAAAATCCATTCTTCTATCTTCATAAAGTGGTTTGATTATTTTTCTAATCTCATCGTGGATATTTTTAAGATATGGAGAAACCTCCCCCTCACCTCTAATATCAACAGCTTGAGCCATACCAATAAATGCAATTGAAAGCATATTATACAAATCTGGAATCATCTTTGCAAAATCATTAGCAGCAGTTGTTCCCATAGAGACTTTATCTTGATTTAATGATTCTGTTGGTCTTGAGTGAATAGAAGCAGCCGTTGTATTTTTTATAACATCAGCACTTAATGAGCTAAGACTTATTTGCATAGCTTTAAAGCCATGATAAAAAGGCTCAGGTGAAAGTTTTAAATTTTCACCTAATCCTCTATTAAATTTATGGTCAACTAAAAGGGCAAACTCTTTATCCAATAAATCAGCAAGATTTGCAGCACATATTTTTAAAGTATCCATAGCATGAGCTACATATCCACCATAAAAATTACCTGATGTATATATTTTTTTATTTTCTCCATCGATTAAGGGATTATCATTTACAGAATTTATCTCTGTTTCAACCCAGTTTTTAGAAATTATTAAATTATCTCTTATCACACCTAAAACTTGTGGAGCACATCTCATAGAGTATGTATCTTGAATATTTAAGTCATTATCAGCAAAGAACTTATCATATCTATCATCTCTTCCATGAGTTAGTTTTGAACCTTGGATTTTATTTTTGATATTTTTTGCAGTTTGGATTTGTCCACTAAATGGTTTTGATTCATGTACAAAATCTTCCACAGGAGTATCATCCCCTAAAAGAACTTCAAACATACCTGCAACATATGATTCCATAGAATTTAGTATTATTTCAAACTCTTCTATTGCATCGAGTGCTATTGCACTCATGATTGTAGTTCCATTCATGATTGCTAAGGCTTCTTTAGGTTTAAATTCATAAGCAGTAATATTTAGCTCATTATAAACTTCCATTACATCTTTAATTTCGCCCTTATAATAAACTTCTCTTTCCCCTGCAATAACAGCTGCGATATATGATAAAGGAGTTAAATCACCACTAGCTCCAACTGATCCTTGAGAAGGAATAACAGGAATAATATCTTCTTTGATTAAAAGTTCTAATCTTTTTAGAAGTTCAACACTTACTCCTGATTTTGCTTTACTTAAAGAGATTGTTCTCATAATAACAGCATGTCTACAAACTTTATGAGATAAATTTACTCCAATACCACAACCATGAAATCTAAAAAGATTTTTTTGTAAAGTTTTGCTATCTTCATAACTTACATAGTTCTTTCCACTTGCCCCATATCCTGTTGTAATACCATAAATTGGTTTACCATCTTTTATCTCATTCATCAAAAAATCATGTGTATGATTTATATAATTCAAAAATACATTATCTTTTGAAATCTCAATATTAGAGGCTTTAGTAATTTCATCTAATGTTATATATCTTTTATCTATTTGTAAATTCATTTACTCTCCCAAAAATTATAAAAATTAAACCACTGATTTGGATATTTTAATAAAATACCTTCAAATAATTTAATATATTCTTTTATAGCTATATCGATAGCCTCGTTTTCTTTTAATCCAAAATTCAAATGTAACTCAGAAGTTTCAACTTTATATTTTTGCAATCCTATATTTATTACAAAACAGCATAAGATTGGTGTCTTTGTTCTATATGAAATTTTAAATGGATTTTTATTAAAATATGCATCTTTATCAAAGAATTTTGTTTTATATTTATATTTATTACTTGTTGGTCTATCAGCCATTATTGCAATAATCTCATTATTAGAAATTGCATTTGCAATTTCAATAGAAACAGGAATTTGTCCCATTGATTGATCAATAATATGAATATTTGAAAGTTTATTTTCAATGCTATTTTCAATTTTCTTTATACTATCTAAAATAACTTCATGCATAACTATATTTATTCTATTTTTAGTTACGGGATTACTAGAACTTGAAGCCCAACCCCCAAAGTGAGAAAACAACAAAATAGTTTTAGAATTCATTGTATTTAAAACTGTCTCTTTTTCTTCATAAATAAAATTATATGAAGTTGGATCATATTTAGAGATAAATCTATCTACAAGACAAATTGCAAACATTCTTAAATGTTCAAAATAAACCCAATTATTAAATTCTAAACCTAATGTTTTATAATATTTTTTCAAAGAATATTTTACATTTGACGCAAATAAAAAATAAAAAAAACTTACAGGATACATTAAAAAATAAACAAACTTATACCCAAAAAGTTTATACAAATTAAATACAAGTTTTATACTCCAACCGCTTCCTCTTTGCTTAACAGTCATCTATTTGTATCTTTTCTTTAAAAAGAATTTAAAAGGTAAAAGCCGAATATGAACCATTACAATTGCTGCTGTGTCCCAGAATTTTTTAAAATGACTAACTCTTTCTTCGGGTGTTGGATAATAACAGTCAACTATTACTTCTCTTATTAATCTACCTTTCCATGCATGTTTCACTAAAACTTCCATTTCCCAATCAAATCTTGAAGTTTTGATGTCTAAATCTAAAATTGAAATTGGATATAACCTAAAACCAGATAAAGAATCTTTTATCTCTTGTTCAGTATCCCAAGTTGCCCAAAAGTTACTAAACCAACGACCAAATTTAGAACCACTAGGTACATTATCTATCTCAAAATTTCTTGCACCAATTATAATTTGATTATCCCCATCACATTCATTTATAATTTTTTCTATTTGACTTGCTAAATGTTGTCCATCACCATCTAAACTAATAAAATATTTGTACCCTAATTCTTTTGCTTTCCTGGCACCTGTCAAGATTGCTTCACCTTTTCCCATATTTATCTGGTGTCTTAAAACAATTAAGTTTGAATTTTTATTTAACTTTTCTTCTATTGGATTATCATATCCATCATCAACAACTATTGTTTTAATATTATAAGATAATACATCATCAACAACTCTTTGTATTGTTGAATCATTATTATATGTAGGTATTACAACTATAATTTCACTAAATTTCATAGATTATTTCACTTATTTTCTTATTTTCATTTTTTATTATTATTTTATATTTGGACACATTTACACAAGTAATATAATATTCAATTATCTCTTCAGGTTTTATAATTGACAAAAATTTTGCTTTTGAAATACTGCTAATTTCATGATTTAATATATCTGAGATAATATCAATTTGCATAAATCCAGGCAGAATTTCGTTTTGAGGAAAATGTGCTTTAAATACGGGATGTTCTTTTTTTGCCAGTTTAACTTTGTAATAGTTTTCTGATTTTTCTAGAACTTCAAATAAATTCTTAAATAACTTCACTATGATTTTCTTTCTATATGTATTCGTTATTGTACAAAATAATTTATTAAAAGATAATTTATAAGATGATTAAAAGATGAAAAACAGTACTATTTCAAAAGATTATTTACAAGGTTAAGATAAAATATGATAACTATTAATGAGTTTAAAGAAGTACTAATTGAAGGTCTAAATTTAGAAGACTTTACAATTGATGACATCGAAGATGATGCACCTTTATTTGGAGAAGATGGGATAGGATTAGATTCTGTTGATTCAATTGAATTAGTTTTAATTATCGAAAAAGAATATGGTGTAAAAATAAGTAATACTGAACAATATCAAGATATTTTTGCATCTGTATCTAGTTTATTAAACTATATTAATGAAAATAAATAATAAAGCCTATATAAATTATTTTGATTCAATTTCTTGTGCAGGAAATAATTCAGAAGAGTTATTTAAGTCAATTTGTTTAGAGAAGAATACCATTGCAATAAATTCTACCTATGTTAAAGAAAGAAGTGTTGCAATTGGACAAATACAAAAAGATAAAGATTTAAATATTATTTTAAAAGAAAGATGTGATAAATTATTAGATATAACAAAGTTAATTAATTTTTCAAATACTCTTTTATTAATTGGTTCTTCTGTTGGAGGAATGAATGAAACAGAAAAACTTTTTTTCAAAAATAAAAATTACAAAAAAATCAATCCAAAAAAACATCCTGTTGATGCTATAGCATACTTTTTAAAGCAAAATTATAAATTCCTAGATGACATATCTTTTTCTACAGCATGTACTTCAAGTGCAAATGCTTTAGGCTATGCAAAAGAAGTAATTTCAAAAGGTATATATGAAAATGTATTAGTTATTGGAATAGATGCATTATCTTTTACCACTGTTTGTGGATTTTCAGCATTAAGTGTTTTATCATCAAACCCATGCACCCCTTTTGATAAAAATAGAGAAGGTATGAATGTAGCTGAAGGTTTTGGAATTTTATTATTACAAAATAAAAAAGAAAAGAATTCTATAGAACTATGTGGAGTTGGATACAGTTCAGACTCTCACCATATGACACAACCACACCCAGAAGGATTAGGGGCAAAAAAAGCAATGGAAAATGCTTTAAAAAGTGCGAATTTACATATAAATGATATCTCATACATAAATGCTCATGGTACAGGAACTTATGCCAATGATTTTTCTGAATTAAATGCAATAAAATCTTTGTTTACTGATATAAAACCAAAAGTTAGTTCAACAAAGTCAATAACAGGGCATACATTAGGAGCTGCGGGGGCTATAGAAGCAATTATATCTTGTATGGTTTTAAAAGAACAAATTATTCCTTCAAATAAAGGCTTAAAAGAAATAGAAATAGATGATATAAATTATTCTTTTGAAACTACTTCATCTAAAGTTAATTATGTACTTAGTAATTCTTTTGCCTTTGGTGGAAATAATACTTCATTAATTTTTGGACTTGTTAAATGAAAATAAATTTAGAAATAATAGATGCTTCACATATTTTTGCAGAAAAAGAAATTGCTAATTTAAAGACAAAAGAATTAGTTCCTAAAATGATAATAAGAAGAAGACTAACAAGAGCTTCAAAACTTGTACTTGAACTTATTTCAAATGTAAACTTCAAAGATGGAAGAATAATATTTGGAACATCATATGGTGAATTATTATCAACATCAAAGATATTAAATGCAATATCAAATAATGAGATTTTATCTCCTACAGATTTTCAAAATTCTGTTTATAATACACCTGTATCTTATGCTTCTATATTATCAAATAATACTAATGAAATTTTAACAGTTTCAGCAGGAGAAGAAACTTCTTTAAAAGTTTTAAAAGTAGGTGCAGTAAAAGCTTTAGACAGTGACGAGATATTATTAGTTTGTGCAGAAACATTAGATATAGATAACATAGAAGAAGTAAATAACTGTATCAAGTATTTAGAAAGTGCTGTTGCACTAAAAGTTAAAATTACAAAAGAACAAGCAACAATAGATTTTATAAATATACAAAATGATGAATATCCAAAATCAATAGAACATATGATTCATATCTCAAAATTTTTTAAAAAAAATGAAAAAAATATAATAGAAGTCAATATCTAATGAATTTACCACATCAAGCACCTATACGATTTGCTAAAGAAATCATAGATAAAGGTGAAAATTTCTTTATTATAAAATGTTCTTTTCCTTATATTCCAACACTACCAATGATAAGTGAAGCAGCAGCACAAAGTAGTGCAGCATTTGCACAAGATAATAAAGAACCAATAATAGGTTTTTTAGTTTCATTAAAAAATATAGAAAAAATATCTGAATTCACAAAAGAAGATTATCAAATAATAATATCAAAATCTTTTAATTTTGGAAATATGACTGAATACAAATTTGAAGTATCTGATGAATATACAATTTATGCAAAAGGTGAGTTAACAATAGCCTTTAAAACTAATTAAAAGAGAAGTATGAAAGATTTTTTTAAAAACAATGATAAAATAACTGCATTGGAAGCTCAAAATGAAGCTCAAAAGATAGCTTTTGCACCAATTATTTTTCAAGTAATAAGAACTATGAGAGATTTAAAATTATTAGAAATATTGGCAAATAATAAAGATGGATTAACATATGAAGAGTTAATAGAAAAAAGTCATTTGAGTAAATATGCAATACAATTATTATGTGAGACAGCATTAAGTGCTAATGTAGTTTCAATAGTAGATGAAAAAGTATATTTAACAAAGATTGGTTTTTTCATTCATAGTGATAAAATGACTAATACTAATATGAACTACAATCATCATGTTAATTATTTAGGATTATTTTATTTAGAGGAATCAATAAAGAGTGGGAAAGCAGAAGGCTTAAAAGTATTTAGTGAAGAGGATACAATCTACCCTGCACTTTCAACCCTACCACAAAAAGCAAAAGATTCTTGGTTTGAATTTGATCACATGTATTCTGATTCTGGATTTCCAAAGGCAATAAAAATATTAGAAAAACTAAATCCTAAATCAATACTTGACATAGGAGGAAACACTGGTAAGTTCGCAATACAATTTGCACAAAATAATCCAAATACTAATATAACAATAATGGATTTACCACAACAAGTAAAACTAGCAAAACAAAATATATATGAAAATGATATAACAAATATTTCAACATATGAAGCAAATATTTTAAAAGAAGAAACTGTTATTCCAAAAAATTTTGATATAGTTTGGATGAGTCAATTTCTAGATTGTTTTAAAGAAGAACAAATTATAAATATATTAGAAAAGATTACAAAATCAATTGATAAGAATAATCAAGTTTGTATAATGGAACCATTTTGGGATAGGCAAAATAATGAAACAGCAGCATATTGCGTAATAAATACATCACCATACTTTACAGCTATGGCAAATGGATATAGTAAAATGTTTAAATATACAGACTTTGAAAAACTATTATTAAAAGCAGGATTAGAAGTAATTGAAACAATAGATGATATAGGCTTATGTCAGACACTTATACGGTGTAAAAAGAAGATAAATTAAAACTAAGATAAATGGTGCTCACAGTGGGAATCGAACCTACAACCTCTTGCTTACCATGCAATTGCTCTACCGTTGGAGCTATGCGAGCTAATTATAGTGAATAATTATACCTGACCGAAGGGAATAAATCGTGCTACAGGTAATAGTGAATAATATTGGCACCTAAAAGTAGAAAATAAATTTTAGCACGAATAATATTATAATATTCAGTAAAAAAGGTGCAAAAAAAAAGCTCAGTGCTAAAAAGACGATGTCTAAATAGAACTAAGCTTAAAAATTACTCAAGAGTTGGCGACGACTTACGTTTCCACAAGGGGACCCTGCAGTATTATCAGCGATGAAGTGCTTGACTTCCGGGTTCGGAATGGAGCCGGGTATTTCCACTTCTCAATAATCACCAACAAAGTTGAGTATTAAAAGCAAAGAATGCTCTTAATACTCAACTCAATTGTCTTGAGTGTATATTAATGTTAAAGTCTTTTACACAACTTTTATTAAGTATGTACTTAATAAGATAGTAAACCAAGAAATATATAAAATAAGCCAAACGATCTATTAGTACTAGTCAGCTAAATGAATTACTTCACTTACACATCTAGCCTATCAACCAGCTAGTCTTGCTGGGATCTTCAGGGAAAGTTCATCTTAGAGTTGGCTTCGAGCTTAGATGCTTTCAGCTCTTATCACATCCGTACGTAGCTACCCAACGATGCTCTTGGCAGAACAATTGGTACACCAGTGGTACGTTCATCCCGGTCCTCTCGTACTAGGGACAAATCTCTTCAACTTTCCTACGCCCACGGAAGATAGGGACCGAACTGTCTCACGACGTTCTGAACCCAGCTCGCGTACCGCTTTAAATGGCGAACAGCCATACCCTTGGGACCTGCTCCAGCCCCAGGATGCGATGAGCCGACATCGAGGTGCCAAACCTCCCCGTCGATGTGAGCTCTTGGGGGAGATCAGCCTGTTATCCCCGGCGTACCTTTTATCCTTTGAGCGATGGCCCTTCCACACAGAACCACCGGATCACTATGACCGACTTTCGTCTCTGCTCGAGTTGTATCTCTTACAGTCAGGCTGGCTTATGCCATTATACTCAACAAGCGATTTCCATCCGCTTTGAGCCAACCTTTGCAAGCCTCCGTTACTTTTTAGGAGGCGACCGCCCCAGTCAAACTACCCACCAGACATTGTCCTGAACGAGGATAACTCGTCCCAGTTAGTAACTCAAATATTCAAGGGTGGTATCTCAAGGGTGGCTCCCTATGTACTTGCGTCCATAGTTCATAGCCTCCCACCTATCCTGCACATGAATATCCAAGCTACAGTGTCAAGCTGTAGTAAAGGTGCACGGGGTCTTTCCGTCTTTCCGCGGGTAGGAGGAATTTTCACCTCCACTACAATTTCACTGGATCCCTGGTTGAGACAGCTCCCATCTCGTTACGCCATTCATGCAGGTCGGTATTTAACCGACAAGGAATTTCGCTACCTTAGGACCGTTATAGTTACGGCCGCCGTTTACTCGGGCTTCAATCAAATGCTTCGCTTACGCTGACATCATCAGTTAACCTTCGAGCACCGGGCAGGCGTCACACCTTATACATCCTCTTGCGAGTTAGCAAAGTGCTGTGTTTTTGGTAAACAGTCGGGAGGGACTCTTTGTTGCAACCTCTTCCGCTTTTGAGAGTAAATCTCTATACAGAAGTAGGCACACCTTATACCGAAGATACGGTGCTAGTTTGCAGAGTTCCTTAACCAGGGTTCTTCCACGCGCCTTAGAATACTCATCCCACCCACCTGTGTCGGTTTACGGTACGGGCAACAAATAATATACTTAGTGGCTTTTCTTGGCACGACAGTATCATCGATTCTGAATTGATTCCGAAAAATCGCAACAGCCTGTAAGATCTCGGTCGAATGTATCCCGGATTTGCCTAAGATACAACCTACATCCTTCGAGCCACTATTCCATCAGTGACCTCGATTAACTCTATGCGTCCCCACATCGCGCTTATTTGTTGGTATTGAAATATTAATCAATTTGCCATCGTCTACCCCTTTCGGACTCGACTTAGGTCCCGACTAACCCTACGATGACGAGCATCGCGTAGGAAACCTTGGGTTTTCGGCGTTGAGGATTCTCACCTCAATTATCGCTACTCATGCCTGCATGCTCACTTCTATCCGCTCCAGCACTCCTCGTCGGTATACCTTCAACGCTGAATAGAACGCTCTCCTACCACTTGTACAAGTACAAGTCTAAAGCTTCGGTGTACATCTTAGCCCCGTTATATTTTCCGCGCAAAATCACTAGACCAGTGAGCTGTTACGCTTTCTTTAAAGGGTGGCTGCTTCTAAGCCAACCTCCTGGTTGTCACAGTAACTTCACATCGTTTTCCACTTAGATGTAACTTTGGGACCTTAGCTGTTAGTCTGGGTTGTTCCCCTCTCGACGATGGATTTTATCACCCACCGCCTGACTCCTATGATTACGCATATAGTATTCGAAGTTTGATAGGGTTTGGTACCGCGGTAAGCAGCCCTAGCCCATTCAGTGCTCTACCCCTATATGTTACGACATAAGGCTATACCTAAATATATTTCGGAGAGAACCAGCTATCACGAAGTTTGATTGGCCTTTCACCCCTATCCACAAGTCATCCCAAGACTTTTCAACGTCAGCGGGTTCGGTCCTCCACTGGCTCTTACACCAGCTTCAACCTGCTCATGGATAGATCACTTCGTTTCGGGTCTGCAGCATCTGACTATGTCGCCCTATTAAGACTCGCTTTCGCTACGGCTCCGTACTTGACTTAACCTTGCCAGACACCACAACTCGCAGGCTCATTATGCAAAAGGCAGTCCGTCACCCTGTTGCAAGCAACATAGGGCTCCGAATGATTGTAAGCTAATGGTTTCAGGTTCTATTTCACTCTCCTCGCTGGAGTACTTTTCACCTTTCCCTCACGGTACTTGTTCACTATCGATCTGTAAGTAGTATTTAGGATTGGAGGGTGGTCCCCCCAGATTCAGACAAAATATCACGTGTTCCGTCCTACTCAGGATACCAATAGAGCTCTCAAGAGTTTCGTATACAGGAGTTTCACCTTCTATGCTATACCTTTCCAGATATTTCTACTACTCTTTTAAGTCTCACATTATGGTCCTACAACCCCCAATGCAAGCATTGGGTTTGTCCTAATCCGCGTTCGCTCGCCGCTACTTACGGAATCTCATTTGATTTCTCTTCCTCTGGCTACTGAGATGTTTCACTTCACCAGGTTAGCTCCCCGCAGGGTAACATATATCTCTATATGCTGGGTTGTCCCATTCGGAAATCCTCGGATCAAAGCTCTTTGGCAGCTCCCCGAGGCTTATCGCAGCCTAATACGTCCTTCATCGCCTCTTACAGTCTAGGCATCCACCATTAGCCCTTAATAGCTTATAATTTGTATAACTATATTTCTATAGTTACCTTTTTGATAATTATTCCTTGGCTACTATCTTATTAAATACAATATTTAATAAAACAGTAATTGTGTGTTTAAATTGTTTTCTATTTTGTATTAAAATAAATCTCTTTATTCTAATTCGAAAAAATTTTAAAGACTTTAACATTAAATTTTTAAATAACATTTAGGATAAATCCTAATATTAATACTTCTCTTAAGTACTAATATTAAAATTTACTAATTTCTATTCTACTTTGGTTTAGGTGCTAATGTTGGTGGAGAATAGCGGGATCGAACCGCTGACCTCCTGCGTGCAAGGCAGGCGCTCTCCCAGCTGAGCTAATTCCCCAACAAAGATTATCTTCTTCTCATGGTGGGCCTACCAGGACTTGAACCTGGGACCTCACGATTATCAGTCGAGCGCTCTAGCCAGCTGAGCTATAGGCCCATTCTTCACCTATTATTTTCAATAACCTTTACAAACCGAATATGATATTGGATATTTACCCATTTTATTTTATTTCTTGAGATTAGAAACGAATCTAATCTCATTACTCTGAAAGGAGGTGATCCAACCGCAGGTTCTCCTACGGTTACCTTGTTACGACTTCACCCCAGTCGCTAAATCCACTGTGGAAGGTAGCTATTTTAGCATCCCCGCTTCGAATGAATTCAACTCCCATGGTGTGACGGGCGGTGAGTACAAGACCCGGGAACGTATTCACCGTAGCATAGCTGATCTACGATTACTAGCGATTCCAACTTCATGTAGTCGAGTTGCAGACTACAATCCGAACTGGGAGGCATTTTTGAGATTCGCTCCACGTCACCGTATTGCTGCTCTTTGTATACCCCATTGTAGCACGTGTGTAGCCCTGGTCGTAAGGGCCATGATGACTTGACGTCGTCCTCACCTTCCTCCTACTTGCGTAGGCAGTCTCGTTAGAGTTCTCAGCCGAACTGTTAGCAACTAACGACGAGGGTTGCGCTCGTTGCGGGACTTAACCCAACATCTCACGACACGAGCTGACGACAGCCGTGCAGCACCTGTATGAAAGCTCCTGCAAGCAGGCACCAATTTATCTCTAAAAAGTTCTTTCTATGTCAAGACCAGGTAAGGTTCTTCGCGTATCGTCGAATTAAACCACATGCTCCACCGCTTGTGCGGGTCCCCGTCTATTCCTTTGAGTTTTAATCTTGCGACCGTACTCCCCAGGCGGTACACTTAATGTGTTAACTGCATTACTGCAAGGTCTAGCCTCACAACAACTAGTGTACATCGTTTAGGGCGTGGACTACCAGGGTATCTAATCCTGTTTGCTCCCCACGCTTTCGCGTCTCAGCGTCAATTGTGTTCCAGTAGATCGCCTTCGCAATCGGTATTCCTTCTGATATCTACGGATTTTACCCCTACACCAGAAATTCCATCTACCTCTCCCACATTCTAGGTTAACAGTTTTGGAAGCAGTTCTATGGTTGAGCCATAGGATTTCACTTCCAACTTATTTACCCGCCTACACGCTCTTTACGCCCAGTAATTCCGAGTAACGCTTGCACCCTCCGTATTACCGCGGCTGCTGGCACGGAGTTAGCCGGTGCTTATTCATATAGTACCGTCATTATCTTCCTATATAAAAGGAGTTTACGCACCGAAATGTGTCATCCTCCACGCGGCGTTGCTGCATCAGACTTTCGTCCATTGTGCAATATTCCCCACTGCTGCCTCCCGTAGGAGTCTGGACCGTGTCTCAGTTCCAGTGTGACTGATCATCCTCTCAAACCAGTTAGGTGTCATTGCCTTGGTGAGCCATTACCTCACCAACTAGCTGATACCGTACAGGCCAATCCTAGAGCCATAAATGTTTCCCTTGCAGACTTAGGTCTTAAAGGCATATGGGGTGTTAGCAGACGTTTCCATCTGTTATCCCCCTCTCTAGGGCATGTTACCTATATATTACTCACCCGTGCGCCACTTAGCTGACAGTTAAAGCAAGCTTTAACCCGTTCTCGTTCGACTTGCATGTGTTAAGCACGCCGCCAGCGTTCACTCTGAGCCAGGATCAAACTCTCCATAAATGTTTAGTTTAATCATGACTAGTGTCTAACTCTTTTATCTAATCTTCCTAAAAAGATTAATTGCAATTGTTTACTGACATTACTCATTGTTTTTTTAATAGACGAGAATTGTATAAATTCTCTTGTTTTATATCATATTCGGTTTATAAAAGTTACTTACTTCTTAAAACCGTAGTTTGTTAAAGAACATCAACCCTTTGCGACGTTTGTCACTCAAATTGGACGGGAATTATAATAGGTTTTTTTATCTTTGTCAAGTGCTACAGATTAATCCTGGCTTAAATTTTGAAAAAAATTTGTGTTTGTAAATTTTAGTAATATTTTATAGAGTTTTTTGATAGTTTTTATTGAGTTTAGTAGTTAAAATAAGAGTAAAACTCTTATTTTAATAATTCATCAACTATTTTTATTAAATAGTCAGCTGAGTTTTTTGCACTTGATTTTAAAAATTCATCAAAATCAAATCCTGCATCCATATCAGCTGTATCAGATATAGCTCTAAGAATAAAGAAAGGAATATTTAAAGCATCACATACAACTGCAACACTTGCACCTTCCATTTCTAAAGCATCTCCATTAAAAGTACTTTGTATAAAATCTTTTCTTTCAGATGAATGAACAAATTGATCACCTGTTGCAATAGTTCCTTCAATAACTTTCATTCCATTATTTGAAGCTACTTTTTTTGCAATATCATTTAATTCTTTTGTTGTTTCAACAAATACACTACCACCAGGTACATATCCATGAGGATGTCCAAAAGCAGTAATATCTAAGTCATGTTGACAAAGTTTGTTTGCAATAATTAGATCACCAATTTTAAGTTCAGGATTAATTCCACCTGCAACCCCTGAAAATAGTAAAGTATCACATCCAAACTTTTCTATCATAGTTGTTGCTGTTAAACTAGCAAATACTTTTCCTATTTTAGAGTATGCAATTACAATTTCTAGTCCTTTATAAGATACTTCATAATATTTATTATTTGCAAACTCTACTACATTTACATTATCAAAATGAGCTAAAAGAGGTTCAATTTCCTCTTCCATAGCTCCCATTATTGCTAATTTATTCATTTATTTCTCCAATTACTTTTTCTAGTGAACTCATATCTGATATATTAGATGTAGGCACTTTAACTATTTTTCTATTTAAACCTTTTAATACAACACCATTTCCAAATTCAATAAACAAGTCTATTTTAGAAGCAAATTTTTCTATTGATTGTTTATATTTTACTGGGCTTGTAAGTTGAGAGGCTAATAATTCTATTGCTTCTTCTTTTGTAGTATATATCTCTGTTGATACATTTGAAACAACGGGTAAGAATTCATCTTTAATATACTCTTCTAAATATGGTCTTAAATTTTCAACCGCACTTGTAAGCAACTCACAATGACTAGAAACACTCATATCAAGTACTATTGCTCTTTTTGCCCCAGCAGTTGTAAAAGTCTCTACTAATGATTCTAAATCAGATTTGATACCTGCAAGAACTAATTGTCCGTCCATATTATAATTTGCTGGCCAAACTTTTTTACCATTTTCTCTTTGTTCAGTACATATAAGTTCAACTTTAGAATCTTCTAATCCAACTAATGCCATCATTCCAGCATTTCCACCAGAACAAGCTTCATTCATAAAAAGTCCTCTTTTATGAACTAATTCAATTGCATCTAAATAATCAATTGCCCCAGCTGCTACTAAAGCTGAAAATTCACCAAGTGAGTGTCCTAATAAAAACTCTGGTTTAATATCACATTTATCTTTGAAAATCTCATATGCAATTGCAGATACTAAAAGTATAGCTGGTTGTGTGTATTCAGTTTTTCCTAAATTTTCATTTTCTTCAAATAAAAGCTCTTCAAAATTTATTCCTAATCTATCACTAGCTTTTCTAATCATATCTTTTGCAATATCACTATTTTCAAAAAAATCTTTTCCCATACTAATTTTTTGACTTCCTTGTCCAGGGAATATAAAAGCGACTTTTTTCATATATTTTAATCCTTATATCTTTTACTTGGTTTTTAAAAATAACATTATACTATTTAATATTTGTCATAAAAATAAAATGCCCAAAAGCAGATGTGCTTTCGGGCATTTTAGAAAATTTTGTAGAATATAATTAGTATTAGTGACTACAACCACAACCACCATGAGATTCTTGTTTAGGTTCACTTGAACAACAACCACCTTCAGATGAACCATGATCATGGCTTCCACCACCACAACAACCGCCACCCATAGCAGCCATTCCACCAACAACACCTGTTTGGATCTCTTCTTCAGTTGCAGCTCTTGAGCTTAAAATAGCTACTGAAAACATTAATGTTTTTCCAGCCATTGGATGGTTATAATCAATTGTTACTTCATTATCATTAAAACCTGTAACTGTAACTTGAACAGTTTCACCTTGCTCACCAGTACCATAAAGACTCATACCTTCTTTTAACTCAATTCCTGCGAATTGCTCTTTTGGCAATGTTTGAACAGCTTCAGGGTTTAATTCACCATAAGCATCTTTTGGTTCAACTAAAACATCAGCTTCTTCACTTACATTCATTTCAATTAATTTTGACTCTAATCCTGGGATTATTTGACCTTTCCCTGATACAAATTCTAATGGTGCTGCACCAACATTTGAATCTAAATGATCTCCTGTATTAGCATCTTTTAATGTATATTCTATACCTATAACTTTTGACATGTTTTTCCTTTTTTTTAATTTAATTTTGATAGATTTTTATCTGCACTTTTTGCTTCTTTTGACTCTGGATAATTTGTCATCAAAGTCTCATAAAAAGAAGCAGCATTTTTAAAATCACCAGTCTTTTCAAATGATATTGCACTATGAAGCAATAATGAAGGCATCCAATCAGCCTTATCATATAACAAAGCAGATTTTTTAAAATATGATATTGCTTTATCATAATCTTTTCTATAATACCAAATTTCTCCCAAATAATAGTTAGATTCAGCTGGCTTATAATTGGCAGCAATCAATCCTTCAAACATTGGAATTGCATTTGTAAAATAGTCAATTTTAAAAAGTCTCTTTGCTTCATCTAAAATAGAAGCATTATCTTCCGTAGAGCTTATCTTTTCCGAATTATTACTTTTTACACTTACATTGGATTGAGTTTTTTTAGTACTTTTAATATTTAAGCTTTTTTTCAATGCTTCAAATTCTTTTATAGTTACAAACTGATCCATATTTTTTTTATAATCTTTTTCAGATAAATAATTAGAATCAATTTTATTTATTTTATCAGTTAATTTTTCAACAGCTTGTTTTAAATTCTTTAAATTTTTTGTATTTTCGTCAGAAATATTTTTTTGTAAAATATTTAATTGATCTATAGATTTTTTTAATTCTTTTATATCTTCAGTATTTTTATCTGTAAGATTTTGATTTGTTTCAAAATCATTTAAAAGTTTATTTAATGTTAAAACAACGTTATTTAATTTTTGTGAATCACCTTCATAAATTGATTCTAAGCCATCAATTCTCTCACTTAATGTATTAACAGTTGTATTCACTGTTTTTACTTTTGTATCGATTGAACCTAACTCATTTTTATTCTTTAAAATACGCTTTTCTGTTTTTGTTAGTCCATATGGATTTGCAGAATCCAAATTACCAGCACCAAAAACAGATACCTCTTCGGCATATGTTAATGTGCTAGTTAATAAAATAATTATAAAAAATTTGTTCATATATTATGGAAGTGGCTTATATTCTGCTCTTCTATTTTTAGACCAGCACTCTTTGTTTTTTTCTGAACAAACAGGGTTACTTTCTCCAAAACTTACAATTGAAATAGAATTTGAAGCAATTCCATCAGAAACTAATGCATCTTTTACAACTTTTGCTCTTTTTAAACCTAAAGCATAATTATATTCATCTGTTCCCCATTCATCACAGTTACCTTCAACTTTAACACTTCCTTCTAAACCTTTTAGTTTTGAAGCATTTTCTGAAGCAACTTTTCTTTGATCTTCAGTTAATTTAAATTTATCAAATCCAAAGTATATTGATTCAACAAATACTTTTTTCCCATTAACTACAAAATAGTTACCTTTACCATCAGTAGTCATATTATCAGCAGTCATGCCACTGTTATCAGTAGTTTCAACTGTATTTAAACTAGACTCTGAATTTGTTGGAGTTGGAGTTGTATTTTCCATTTCAACTGTTTTCTGACTACACCCTGTAAATAGTAATGTAGCTGCTATAAAAGCTAATAAACCATATTTTTTCATTAATTATCCTTATTGTGAATTGTTAAATTCTACTCAAACCAAACTTAACTCATTATTATATAATGACATTTTACCAATCTATTGATTGTAATTTACCACTAGTTAACGGAAATAAAAATGATTTATTGTAATTTAATCTAATAATACCAACATTACTTTTATTTTGGTAATTTTTTATAAATAAAACAGATTCACCATCATTTGAAAATTTTGGAAATTGATTTATACCATTAGTTGTTAATCTTCGAATAAAATCACTTTTCAATGAAATCAAATATAAATTGAATGTATTATCAGTAAACTCACTTTGTGTTTCTCTACTACTATAAACTACATAATTATCAAAAGTTGTAGCTGAAGAGTTATTTCTACCATGGTATACTAATCGCTCAACTCCTCTGCCATTAATTTTCTTTGCAAATATATTGGGATGATTTAATCTATCAGATACAAAAACTATTTTTGAGTCATTTTCTGCAAAGTGAGCTCCAACATCAATACCCTTATAAGTTGTCAATCTTTCTTTTCTTTTGTTTTTTGTGTCATACAAATATATATCAGGTTGACCTTCAGGAGAGGCTGTAATTAAAAGTTTTGAACCATCTTTATTTACATCTGAACAAACTATCATACCCTCTGATTTCATTATATAATCAACTTTTCTATTGTATAAATTGTATTTTATAAGTTGTGGTGAAGATCCTCTATAAGTAGTATAATAAAAACTATCTTGTTTGTCATTAGCCCACTTAGGGAAAATATTTAATCCACCTTTTATAATCGTTTTTTGAAAAGTCAAAGTATAATCACCAATTACAATGTTAGCTTCTTTTGCATCTTTATATACAGAAAAAATAACAAACTTATCCATCCAATCAATTGATGGTGCATTTAAATGTTTATTAATAACAATAGCTGCTCTATGTGCTACAAAAGGGAATCTTTCCAATTGAGAAGAAGAGATAGTTTTTTCTAAAATTAATTGCATTAGATTATTATCAAAAAGTTTAATGTTTAAATTTAATCCACCAAAACTACTCTCTCTAATTGATAGATTCAAAAATAAATCAACCCCTCTATTCTTAAGACCTAACATATTTGGGTTAGATGAAAAACTTATTTTTTCATTACTAGACATTGCTTCAAAATGACCACTAACTAATAAATCTTGAATCAATAATTTTTTTATTTTATTTATATATTCAACATTAACAGTATCACTTGCTATTGATATTTCTATTTTTGGCAAATTATCAGATTTTTTAATAATCTCCATAGATGCATCAACTGCAAATAAATTAATACATATTAATGTTAATAAAAAAAATGTTTTTTTCATAATTATTACCTTTCTGATTTAAATATTACTTCGATTTTTACTTCAGAACCTTTATCATGTTCTGGGTATGTAATATTAACTTGTTCATTTAAAAAAGAGGTTAAAGATTTATCAAAAAACTCATTTCCAGAATATTTTAAAAATCTAAAATCAAATTTACCATCATTTGTAATAATTACTAGTACTTTTGCAAATAAGTCATCTCCAATTAAACTTGGATTCCATCTTTTAGCTAATAATTCATAAATTTTAGAGTAGTAAGGATCAATAGAATTTTTTGATTCATTACTTGGCATTACTGAGGCTTTTGATTTAACATTATTTAATAAAGTAGATACTGATAGCTTTTCACTTTTTCTTTCTTTCTCAAATTTTGCTTTAAATCTACTTGCTACTTCAGATTTAACAACATTATTAACACTATCATCAATAACATTATCACTTGTATCTTTTACATTTGCAAAAAGAGATTTTACGCTATTTTGTTGTTTGGCACTTATTGATTTTGACTTTTCAACAACTTTATCAATTGTTTTACTCTTCTCTTTATGAGACTCTTTATTTATAATCTTACTATCTTTATCTAGTAAAATACTAAGTTCAATTGTAGTTGTTTTATTAAAAGCATCAAATTTTTTGACATCAGAAGTTTTTAAATAAAGAAAAAACAGAAATATTATAATAAAGTATGTAAGTAAAGCAATTAAAAGACTATTTTGCTTTGAAATAGAATTTGAAAAAAACATGATTATCCATCAGTGATTAAAGAAACTTTGAAAAAACCAGCTTCTTTGACTGTTTTTAACACAAAAATAACATCATCATAAATTAAACTTTTATCTGCTCTAATATGAATAGGTGTATCTTTATTTTTATTATTTGAATAAAGAATAAAACTATCTGCAAAATTCTTTAATTCATATTTATTTTTTCCAATAATAATTTCTCTATCTTTAGTAATTAAAATAGAGATTTTTTTTACATCTTGTAGTTGTCTAGATTTACTACCGTTGGGTAGATTTACTGGTTCTTCAAACTCTATAACAGGAGCAGTAATCATTAAAATTGCTAGTAATACTAACATTATATCTACCATAGGAGTAATATTTAAATCAGGCTTTTGATTATAATCATACATATTTTTTATGCCTTAGCAATCAAAATTTCAGATTGAGCCTTTAAATAGGTATTTAATTCATAAACTTTTCTAGTCAATATTTGATGAAATGTATAAGCAAAAATTGCTACGAAAATTCCACCCGCAGTTGCAACTAATGCTTCTGAAATAGCAGGTGCAATAATTGAAAATCCAACTTTTGATTGAGTTGAAAATTTTGCAAATGACTCTAAAATTCCAACAACAGTACCAAATAAACCAATAAATGGGGAAGTTGAAGATACTATAGATAACCAAGATAAACCTTCACTGGCATCTTTAATAATTGAAATTTCACAAGCATGTAATAAGGGTTTTGATTTAGATGTTTTAGCACATCTACTTAAACCAGACAGTGGACTTAAGATTGAATCTCTAGAAGTAAGTGTTTCTAAAGACTTTTTTTCATTAGTAATTAGTCCAGAGAGTTGACTATTTTTATATATAAAAAGCCAAAAAATCAAAACAAAATAAACAGATAGTAGAGCTAATACAACAAGTGTAATAGCGCTACTATTTGTAAAATAATTTAAAATTATATCAATCATTTTGCTTAACTAAATGAATTGATTTTTGCTTCAACAGATGCAATTGATACATTAGCATCAGAAACTGAATTAACAAGTTCTTTAGCAGCATCAATAGCTTTAGCAATATCAGAGTCTCCACCCTGAGTAAGTGCTACAGCACCGTCAGCTAAAACATCAACTGAAGTCTCACTAACATTAACGTGACCCCAGTTAATTGCTACTGCCTCAGTTGTATTCTCTTTTTCAATTACAATCACACCAACTGTTAATGAAGATACCAATGATGAGTGACCTGGTAATACTCCAAACTCTCCCTCTTTTCCAGGAAGAGTTACAGTTTTAACGTCACCATTAAATATTGGTCCATTTGGTGTAACTATTGATAATTTTAGTGTATCCATAAATTTACCTTAATGGTTTATTTCATTTTCTCAGCTTTGGCAAGAACTTCGTCAATTCCACCAACCATATAGAATGCCATTTCTGGAATACTATCATATTTACCGTCTAAGATACCTTGGAAACCAGCAATCGTATCTTTTAACTCTACATATTTACCTGGACTTCCTGTAAATACTTCTGCAACGAAGAATGGTTGAGATAAAAATCTCTCAATTTTTCTTGCTCTAGAAACTACTAGTTTATCTTCTTCAGATAATTCATCCATACCAAGAATTGCAATAATATCTTGTAAATCTTTGTATTTTTGTAATACTGATTGAACACCTCTAGCAGTGTTATAATGTTCTTGTCCTAAGATATCTGCACTTAAAATTCTTGAACTTGAATCCAATGGATCAACTGCTGGGTAAATACCTTTTTCAGCAATTTTTCTGTTAAGAACTGTAGTTGCATCTAAGTGAGCAAAAACAGAAGCTGGAGCTGGATCTGTTAAGTCATCCGCTGGTACATATACTGCTTGAACAGAAGTAATTGAACCTTTAGCAGTAGAAGTAATTCTTTCTTGTAATTTACCCATTTCAGATGCAAGTGTAGGTTGATATCCAACAGCAGATGGAATTCTTCCTAAAAGTGCTGACATTTCAGAACCTGATTGTGCAAATCTAAAGATATTATCAACGAACATAAGTACATCAAGACCTTTTTCATCTCTAAAGTACTCAGCCATAGTAAGACCTGTTAATGCAATTCTATTTCTTGCACCTGGAGGCTCAGACATTTGACCATAACATAAAGCAACTTTATCAAGTACGTTAGAATCTTTCATCTCATGATAAAGGTCATTTCCTTCTCTTGTTCTTTCACCAACACCTGCAAATACAGAGTATCCTGAATGTTTAAATGCAACATTATGAATTAATTCCATAATAATAACTGTTTTACCAACACCAGCACCACCGAATAGTCCAACTTTACCACCTTTTGAATATGGTGCTAAAAGGTCAACTACTTTGATACCTGTTTCAAACATTTCTGTTTTTGTAGATTGTTCTTCAAAAGTTGGTGCAGCTCTATGAATAGACCATCTTGGAGTCTCTTCTGGAATTGCTTCACCTTCATCAACTGGATCACCAATTACATTGAAAATTCTTCCTAATACTGCTTCACCAACTGGAACTTGAATAGGTCCACCTTGTGCAATACACTCTTGTCCTCTTGTTAATCCATCTGTCATATCCATAGCAATAGTTCTAACTCTACTATCACCAATATGTGCAGCAACTTCTAGTATTAATCTATCAGCCTTAGCGTCAGTTAATGTAACTTGAATTGCTTCATTAATTTCTGGTAAGTATCCGTCGAACTCTACGTCAACTACCGGACCCATTACCTGAACAATTTTACCTTTCATACGGGCAGCTCCTTTAAATTATTTTAATGCTTCAACACCACTGATAATTTCTATCAGCTCTGTTGTAATCGCAGCTTGTCTAGCTTTATTGTACTCAACTGTTAAACTATCAACTTTTTCTTTTGCATTCTTAGTTGCAGCTTCCATAGCTTGCATTCTTGCACTATGTTCAGCAGCTAAAGAATCAAGTAAAGAGTAATACATATTAAATTGAATGTATTTCTCAGTTAGTTCATTTAACACTTCTTCATCATCATCTGGCTCAATATTAAGCATAGATGACTCTTCTTTTAATTCAACATTTTCAAAACTAATTGGTAAGATCTCTTTAATTTTTAACTCTTGAGTTAACATATTAAGGAATCCATTATATATTAAAACTACTTTATCAGTAACTCCATTTTGAAAATCAGTTACAACTTCTTGAATAAAATCAGAAGCTCTATTATAATCAGGAGTAGAAGATAAATCGCTAACTTTTTGAGTCAATGTTTCACCTTGGAAAGTAAAGTAATCAACACCTTTTCTTCCAGCAACTCTTAATCTTACAGTTACACCTTTTGCTCTGTATTCATTCATCATGTGCATTACAGCTTTAATCGTAGCCATGTTGAATCCACCACAAAGACCTTTGTCAGCAGTAACAAAAACAATATCTACTGTTTTTGGACTTTCATTTTGAATAAATGCTCTATTGTGCATTCCATCATCTTGAACTTTGCCAACTCTGTGTGCAATCTCAGAAAGAACTTGATTAATCTTTTCTGCATAACTTTTAGCTTGATCAGACAATTGTCTAGTACGCGTAAGTTTTGCAGAAGATACAAGCTTCATAGCTTTTGTAGTCTTCTGAGTATTTTTAACACTACCAATTTTTAATTTAATCTCTTTTAAGTTAGCCATTGACTAATCCTTATTTTGCACTAAAAACAGTTTTAAACTCTTCTAACGCAGATTTTAAATTATCTTCAGTATCTTCGTCTAATTTTTTCTTAGATTTAATTTCATCTAAAATATTTGAATATTTTTGCTCAATAAATGCATGTAATTCATCTTCAAATCTAACAACGTCAGAAACTGCGATATCGTTTAAATATCCTTTAGTTCCAGCATAAATAATAACAACTTGTTTTTCAATAACTAAAGGTTTATTAACACCTTGTTTTAATACTTCTACCATTCTTTGACCAAGTTCAAGTTCTCTTCTTGTACTTTCATCAAGATCAGATGCGAATTGAGCAAATGCTTCAAGTTCTCTATATTGTGCAAGTGATAATTTTAAAGTACCAGCAACTTGCTTAGTAGCTTTAATTTGTGCTGCTCCACCAACTCTTGATACAGAAAGTCCCACATTAATTGCAGGTCTAATTCCTGAGTTGAAAAGGTTAGTTTCTAAGAAGATTTGACCATCTGTAATAGAAATAACATTTGTAGGAATATATGCTGCAACATCTCCTGCTTGTGTTTCGATAATAGGTAAAGCTGTCATTGAACCAGCTCCTCTTTCATCTGACATTTTAGCAGCTCTCTCAAGTAGTCTTGAGTGCAGATAAAATACATCCCCTGGATAAGCTTCTCGACCTGGAGGTCTTCTTAAGATTAATGACATCTCTCTATATGCAACTGCATGTTTTGATAAATCATCATAAACGATTAATGCATGTTTACCATTATCTCTAAAGTACTCACCAATTGTAACACCAGTATATGGAGCTAAGAATTGTAATGTAGCTGAATCTGCAGCTGAAGCATTAACAACAATTGTATATTCCATTGCACCAGATTCTTCTAATGTTCTAACAACAGAAGCTACTGAAGATGATTTTTGACCAATTGCAACATAAATACAAATTACATTTTCACCTTTTTGGTTAAGGATTGTATCAATAGCAACAGTTGTTTTACCAGTTTGTCTATCTCCAATAATAAGCTCTCTTTGCCCTCTTCCAATTGGAACAAGTGCATCAATTGCTTTAATACCTGTTTGTAATGGTTCATGAACTGATTTTCTAGCCATGATTCCAGGAGCTTTTTCTTCAACAAATCTTGTTTCAGTTGATTCAATAGTCCCTTTTCCATCAATTGGTTCACCTAATGCATTAACAACTCTTCCAACCATAGCTTCACCAACTGGTGTTTCTAATAGTTTTCCAACTCTTTTACAAGAAGAACCTTCTCTTAATCCATTCCCAGAACCTAAAACAACAACACCAACAGAAGCTTCTTCAAGGTTAGAAGCTAGCCCTCTTTCGCCGTTTTCAAATTCTACAATCTCACCAGCCATAACGTTCTTAAGACCGTAAACTTGAGCAATACCATCTGCATAAGAGATAATTTTACCAGTCTCATTTACATCTACATTTAATTCAAAGTTATCAATTCTTTCTTTGATGATCGAACTGATTTCATCAGCTTGAATTTTTGCACCCATTCAATTTCTCCTTTATAAGTTCTAAACTGCTTTTAAAATATGATTTATCATTTGTGATTTAAGTCTATCTTTTGAGAAGCTAATCTCAACGCCAAGTCCATCAATATCAACTTTAATACCATCATAATCACATACATTTTGAGTTAAAGATAATTTAACATCAAATTTCTTACTAAATTGCTCTGCAATAGAGTTAATATATTGATCAGATAATGCATTGTTAGTATAAACAACACCTTCATAAGAATTTTCCATTACTGCAATATTAGCTTTTAATTCTGCAAGTATAAATGGAATAATTTCTAATCTTTTTTTACTACCTAACAATTTTATTAAATTCTTTGTAGTATCAGAAATATTATCAATCAACGAGATTATTAAATCTGTTTTTTGAGATTCTTTTACTTCAATTGAAGATATGATAGAGATAAACTTATCATCAGCAAATGCTTTTGAAATTTCACTTAATTCATTACAAATTGAAGTTGCAGTAGCTAAATCTTTACCATCTAATAGTGCTTTAACATATCTTTTTGCAATTAAATCATTCATTACGCCACCTTCTTAAGTATAATACTTGCTAATTCATCTTGCGATAATGCAATATTTTCAGATTTAAGTAGCTCTTCTAGAATTTCTTCAACAACTTGTCTTTGCACTTTTTTAGTTTCAACTTCTATTTTTTCATCGAAATTTCTGTTTAATTGAGCAATATCATGGTCAACTGCATCTGCAACTTTTTGTTTTAATGCACCAACTTCTGATTTCGCAAGTTCAACAGTTTCTGCAGCTAATTTTTTAGCTTGCTCTAGTTTTACTGCTGCTTCATCAATTTTTGATTGTGAAGCTTTTAAAGTATCTTGTACTTTATCTAATTCAGATTGAATTTCTAAAGTTCTATTTGCAAAAAAAGCTTTAATTTTATCGGCTAATAAATACCATAAAATTCCAGCAAAGATTACAAAGTTAACGGTTCTTTGAATTATATCAGTTTCCGCACCATTACTATTAGCAAATAACGCTACAGGAGCTAAAGCTAATAAAGTTAATAATAATTTGTTCACTTCTTCTCCCTTATATTGAGCTTAACTTAGCTTTTAAGCTCTCATTAAATTGAGGCATTGCCGCGATTAATGAATCTTTTAAAGCTTTTGAATCTTTATCTAAAGAAACTTTAAAATCAGAATATTTTGTTTCAATATCTGATTTTGCAAGTTCTAATTTAGAATCAGCAACTTTTTTAGCTTCATTAAAAGCTTCTTCTCTAATTACAGCAGCTTCTTTTTTAGCTTTTGCAATAATATCATTTGCTTCAGCTAGCATCCCATCTACATCAGCAGTATTTGACTTTGCATTCTCTAAATCACTTTTGATAGATTTTGCTCTTTCATCCATATGCTTTAGTAGAGGCGTAAATAGACAACTGTTTAGTCTGGCAAGTACTAATAAGAAAATAATACCAGAGCTAAGCAACAATACAGGACTTATGTCTAACATTCATTCCTCCATATTTTTTACAGTTTAGTTTGACTAAAACTTATAAATTTTAGCGAAATATTATATAAAATTTTATTAAATGGGTCAAATTGTTAGATAAATTTTATAAAGTGTTACGAAAGTAATTAGATATCTTTTCAATATCCTCTTGAGATTTGATTTCTATCTTAAAGCAATTTTTTTCTAACTTAACTTTTAAATTATTTTTTGACAGTTCATCAACTACACTACTTAACGGTTTTAAATCATAATTTTTAGGTGATGATTTAATTTTTTTAGTTGAAGTTGTTTCAGGTTTCTTAATATCTTTTATTAGTAGTTCTGTTTCTCTTACAGACAATTTTTGTCCAATGATACTATCAGTAACTTTTCTTTGTGTCTCTTCATCAAGTCCTACCATTATTTTTGCATGACCTGCTGTTATTTTGTCATTAGCTAGCATTTGTTGAACATAAGAAGATAATTGTAAAAGTCTTAATGTATTTGTTATAGATGTCCTACTTTTAAAAACTTTTACAGACAATTCTTCATGTGTTAAAGAGTGTTCATTTATAAGTTGCGCATATGAATATGCTAATTCAATTACATTTAAGTCATCTCTTTGAATATTTTCTATTAATGCTATTTCTCTTAATTTATCACTATCAATATCTAAAATATTTGCTTTAATTTTATCAATATTAGCTAATTTATGAGCTCTTAATCTTCTCTCACCAGCAATTAATATATATTCACCATATTCAGATGATTCAATTACACTAATAGCTTGAATAAGTCCATGTTCCTTAATAGAATCACTTAATTCTTTTAATTTATCTTCATCAAATATTTTTCTAGGTTGTGCAGGATTTGGTTTGATACTATTTACATCTAAATAAATATCCATACCCTTTTCTTTAGAAGAAGAATTGTTATTACTTTCATAAGCCGATTCTACTTCACCTAATAGTTCACCTAAACCTCTACCTAATGCTGCTTTTGCCATTTTTTATCCTGCTATTGCTTTTGCTAAATTTGTATAAGCTTTTGTTCCAATTGCTGCCGCATCATAAAGCATAATTGGTTTTCCAAAACTTGGGCTTTCTGCTAATTTAATATTTCTTGGTATTACTACATATGAACTACCATCAATTTTAAATAATTTACTTTCAAAATGTTGTGCAAGGTCTGCAAATACTTGTTTTGCAAGGTTATTTTGTGCACTATACATAGTAGGAAGGAATCCTCTTATTTGTAATTGTCTATTAATAGTTTGTTTTACTAATTTTATTGTATTAAGTAATTGTGCTAAACCTTCAAGGGCAAAAAACTCACATTGAATTGGTATTAAAACAGAATTAGAGGCACTTAGTGTATTAATTGTAATTGGTCCTAGTGCTGGAGGTGAATCAATAATAATATAATCAAAATCTTTTTTAATAGGATCAATTTTTCTTTTTAAAATCAATTCCCTATCTTTTGTATTTTTATAGAATTCTCTTTCAATACCAACTAAACCGATATTTGAAGGGGCTACTTTTAAATTATCAATTTCTGAGTCTAGTATAATCTCATTTAATTCTTTTGTTCCAAGCATAACATGATAAATATTATATTCATAGGTATCTCTGTGAAACCCTAAACTTGTAGTTGCATTTGCTTGTGGATCTGCATCTATTAATAATACTTTCTTCCCTTGTAAGGCCAAAGCTGCACTTAAATTCACAGCTGTAGTTGTCTTTCCAACTCCACCTTTTTGATTTGCTATTGTTATTACTTCTGCCATCATCTTAGACTAAAAACCTTTTTATTATTAATATTTATCGAACCATCACTATTTAACTGTGCATTGATTAAGGGTATTTTTTCATTGTTAATTGTTGCGTGTAAATTTTTACTTCTTTCGAATTCTATCACATATTCTTTTAAAATATCCTCCCATAAAATCTTTTTTTCAATATTTTGGAAATATAATTTAAATAATTCTTTTATATTTATTTGTATATCTAGTTTTAAGAACTCACTATTAACATTATTTAAATTTAGTCCTATTCCACAATAGACTAAACCATTAGAAACTGAAGTTATAGTTCCTCCAATTTTATAATTATTAATGTAAAAATCATTGGGCCATTTAAGCCAAACTTCTGAACCAAGTTGTTTTAATATATTTTTTAAAACAAAGGAAAAATAAATTGATGCACTTTGTATTTCTAAATCATTTGGCAAATCATATTGTTTAAGTACAAAAGAAAAAAATAAATTTCCTTTTGTACCTACCCATGAATTACCTCGACTACCTATTCCTGCAGTTTGTTCTTGGGTATAAAAACATAAACTATTGGAAAACCCATTATTCTTTATATATTCTTTTAAATATGTGTGTGTAGAATCAACACTTTCTAAATATCTAATTTCCATAAATGCATTGTACTAAATTAATCTACAAGTTCATATTAATGAACTTATATATATAATATTTACTTTTTAATTTGGAGAGATAATGTTAGATCCAGTTTTACCAATTGCTTTATATTTAATGATAGGATATTTTTTTAAAATTTTTATAAAAGATAATTCACAAGCTTTAGTTGATTTTGTCATATATTTTTCACTTCCAGCAATGGTTTTTATAAAAATCTATCCACTTACTTTAGATTTTAAATTTTTAAATATGATATTTATGTTTAATACAATAATTTTAGTAAATCTAGTTTTAACATATTTTGTTGGTAAATTTCTAAAATTTGAGAAAAAAACCTTAGCAACTTTTATGGCTGTTGGAACTTTTGGAAATACTTCTTTTGTAGGATTTTCATATATTGATGCTTTTTATGGGCAAGATTATGTTGTATATGCACTTATATATGATTTATTTGGTTCTTTTTTATTAGTTGTTTCATTAGGATCAGTTATTGTAAACTGGGGAAGTGGTGAACTTATAAGATTTAAAGCCATGACTAGAAAAGTATTATTTTTTCCACCTATAATTATGTTTTTTGTTACTGTTATTTTAAAATTTTTTACTGTTCCTACTTTTGTAATGAATACAGCAAGTGCAATAGGTGCAACAGTTGTACCTGTAGCCATGATTGCTATTGGGATGAAATTAGAAGTAAAAAATATTTTCTACAAATTTAAAACTGTTAGTTTACTACTTGGTATAAAAATGCTTTTAATGCCAATACTTGTGATGATAGGATTTTCAATATTTTATAATCTAGATGACATTTGGGGTAAGGTTACAATATTAGAAGTTGCAATGCCACCAATGACTATGGCTGTAATTTTAGCCATTCAAGGTGGGTTAGATGAAAGATTAGCTGTAAATGCATTAGTAATAGGTGTTTTACTTTCATTATTAAGTGTAACAAGTTTTTATTATTTCTTAGCTTGAAAGTCTATTTTAAATAAAGCTCCTTTGCATTGAATACCTTTATATTCAAAGGTAGAATTTTCAGCTTTTATTTTACCACTAAAGCTTTTTTCAATAATAACCTTTGTCATGTACAAACCTATACCTGTACCTTTGTGTTCATCTTTTGTTGTAAAATCTTTTTTAAATATTTTTTCTAGAATATTTTCTTTTATTCCACCTGCATTGTCTTTTATTTTTATTGATATTAAATCATCAATTTTTTCCAAAGTAATAAAAATAAACCTATTTTTATTATTTTGATTTATATTAATATGAAAAGCATCTTTTGCATTTTGTAAGATATTTAAAGTAGCTTGTTTTAATTCATTTTCTAATCCAAAATAATTAATTTTCTCATCTAAATTAAACACTACTTCAATTTCATATTCTGATAAAGTAGCATCAATTATAGCTACACTTTGTTGCAAATTTTTTGCGAGATTAAAAAGCTTTTCATACTTATCAATTTTATAAAAATTTCTAAAATCATCAATCGTATCAGAGAGATACCTAGTCGTATCTACTATCTTATCCAAAGTATCAATGGTTTGATTTTTATCAGCATTATTCAATTCAAAATTAAAACTAAGTGCACTAGCTAGAGTACTAATGCCACTCAGGGGCTGTCTCCATTGATGGGCAATATTACCAATCATTTCCCCCATTGATGCTAATTTTGATTGATGGAAGATTATTGCTGATTTTTTCTCATTTTCACTTATTTCATATTCAACTTTTTTTGTCAATTTTTCATTTGCAATTTTAAGTTCGTTGTTTAACTCTTTTAATCTAATAAAATCATCATGAGCTTGGCAAATTGACAAAGCAATCAAAGAACTTGCCATAGCTAAAGTATCTTTGTCTTTTTCATTAAAATCAAAATTATCATCTTTTTCAAGTTTATTTATTAGTTGGATCACCCCTAATTTTTTATTTTCAATTGGATGAATAATGGGTGCTGTTAATATTGAGTGTGTTTTGTAATTATTTTGATTATCATATTCTTTAACCCCCAAAAACTCATATCTTTTTGTTTTATAAACATCATTTACAATTATAATTTTCTCACTTAAGAAAGAATCAACGGCAAGATATTTAGAATTTGGATCAAGGGGAAGTTTTACATCTTTTAATTTTTTGTATTGAAGAAAAATTTCTTCATAAGTCATGGAATCATTTTGAAAAACATTAAAACACAAAGTATTATTATCTACTGTATAGATTGTTCCTGCTTCTGCATTTATTATCTCTCTTACTTGCTTTAATATTTTGTGTAATAAAATATCAAAATCATCTATTTTGAAAAGTTTCAAGTCGTAAATATTGTAATGATTTTTATTTTTTTTCATAATTATTACTTCTATTAAAAATATAAGTAATGATATAATAAATTAAGTTAAAAGACTCCCTATAGAAATTCTTTGACCTCGAATATACTCAATTGATTTAACTTCTTTTTTTGAAGGTGCCTGTAATACAGCAATTTTCAAACTACCTTTTTGACAAGCAATGATTATACCATCATCTTCAATAGCTAATATTTCACCTGCATTATTTAAAGATTTTTTTTCTACAAGAGAAATTTTCTTTAATTTAAGCCCTGATTTTAAATAAACTCCAGGCCAGTAAGAATAAGCTTTGTATTTTTTATAAAGAGCTTCTGCATTTTCAAAACTCACTTCTCCATGCTCTTTTTTTATCTTTTTACAATAACTTACATTTCTCTCATTTTGAACTTTTGGACTTATTCTTTCAAAATTGTCTAAAGTCTCAATTGTAAGTTTAGAAGCTAATTGCGAGAGTTTGGAAAATAGTTCTGCTACTTCCATAGTTTTGGGGATTTTAAAATATTTCAATCCCAAGATATCACCACTATCAAGTCCCTCTGCCATTAACATAGAAGTTACACCTGTATAAGTATCTCCATTTAAAAGTGATTCTTGTATAGGACTTGCTCCTCTATACTTTGGTAATAATGAAGCATGTAAATTAATACATGGAGCAATATCTAAAATCTCTTTTGGTAAAATCTGTCCATAAGCAGCAACTATTATAAAATCTGGATTTAAGGCTTCTATTTGTTGTTTTGCATCTTGATTATTTCTTAATTTTTCAGGTTGATAAATGGAAATATTTAAATTATTATCTATGCAAAATTGTTTAATATGAGGAGCAGTTATAACTTGCTTTCTACCAATAGGTTTATCTGGTTGAGTAAAAAGCCCTACTATTTCATAAGAACTATTTAAAATCTCTTCAAAGATTTTTGTAGCATAATCTGGTGTTCCCATAAATAGTACTTTTTTACCCATCTTAATCCTTTTTAACTATCCTAAATTATTCTAATTTTGTTTAATAAATAGTGTTCCACTTTTATGATTCTCATTCAATAAAAAATCATATGCATTTGTCAAATCAAATCCCGAAGTTAGATACATCATTTTGTCATTTTTTAATAAAAGGTTTGCAGCTTTTAGTTTTGTTACAATCCCACCCGTTGCAAACTCCGAATTTGGACTATGTTTCATTTCCAATTCGTCTTCTTTTAAAAAGCTAACTATTTTTCTCATTTTTGCTTCTGGATTTTCATGTGGATTACAATCATATAGTCCATCAATATCAGAAAGAATTACTAATATATCAGCATCAAAGAAAATTGCAGCATGAGCACCTAATTGGTCATTGTCACCAATTAAAAGTTCTTCATTTGCAATTACATCATTTTCATTTAAAATAGGAATAATATTATTTTCTAATAAAATTTCCATTACCCCTTTTGCATTTTTTGATCTTTTTCTAGAATCAAAATCATTAGCAACAAGAAGCATTTGAGCACAAGTAAATCCATGTTCTCTAAATCTTTTTTTGTAATGTTTCATCAATAAGGGTTGACCAATAGCTGCTAATGCTTGCCTATTTAAAACCTTTGTTCTATCTAATTCTAAAGTTATATTTCCAGCAGCAACTGCACCAGAAGAGACTAAAATAATCTCATACTTTTTTTCTAATTTTAATTTTGCTATTAAGTCAACTAAATTATTTAGTCGTTCTACTGCTAGAACATTGCCCTCTCGTAAAACGGCACTTCCAACTTTAATAACTATTCGTTTCATTTATTTACCTTGAGTAATCAAATTATGTAAAGCAAATTTTAAAGCACCTATATTATGGTGAGTTACAGATGAAATTGGTAAAATGAAAAAAGGCTTACTTTTATCAAATTTTTCATAAACTGTATCTTGAATATAATAAGGTAATTTTTTATCAAAACCAAATTCATTTGATTTTGTAACTTCTAAACCTAATTCATTAATAAATTTAGTTATATCAGCACTTAAATCTTCACCATAATAAGCATCAGTTTTTGTTAATGCTATTGCAAAATTTCTTTTACTTAAATCACTCGAAAATTTTTCTAACTCTTCTTTTAAAACATTGAATTGATCAA
This sequence comes from Arcobacter siniprincipis (SeqCode), assembly GCF_048571125.1. Taxonomy (NCBI): domain Bacteria; kingdom Pseudomonadati; phylum Campylobacterota; class Epsilonproteobacteria; order Campylobacterales; family Arcobacteraceae; genus Arcobacter; species Arcobacter siniprincipis (SeqCode). Next base: position 2,397,964 of record NZ_CP182343.1, read on the forward strand.
GTGTATTTCTATAATTAGTAATATCAATAGTAAAAAGTAAAGTTTTTGTTCGCTCAATATGTCTCAAAAACTCCAAGCCTAATCCTTTACCTTCACTTGCACCATCAATAATTCCAGGAATATCTGCCATAACAAAAGAATTGAAATCACCAACTTCTACAACACCTAGTTTTGGTGTTAATGTAGTAAATTCATAATTTGCAACTTCAGGAGTTGCATTTGATGTAGTTGATATTAGTGTTGATTTTCCAACATTTGGATAACCTACAAGTCCAACATCTGCTATTAATTTCAGTTCTAATCTTATGTTCATAGTCTCACCAGGAAGTCCTGGTTGAAAATATGTTGGTCTTTGATTTCTTGAATTTTTAAAGTGAGTATTACCTAATCCACCTTTTCCACCTTCAAGCAAAAGTTTTTTATCACCCTCTTCTAATAAATCTGCGATAACTTCATCTGTATCATCATTAATTATTTGAGTCCCAGGAGGAACAACTAAAACTAAAGTTTCTCCACTTTTCCCAGTACATCTACTACCTAATCCTGGTTTCCCATTATCAGCTTTTAATTTGTGCTTACCTTTGTACCAAGATAAAGTATCAGTGTTATTATCTACTGTAAAGCAAACATCTCCACCTTTCCCTCCATCTCCACCATCAGGTCCACCTTTTACTACGAATTTTTCTCTTCTAAATGCGGCACAACCTTGTCCACCTTTTCCTGAAGAGATACTAAATTTTACGCTATCTATAAACATTACAAACCTTTAATATATTAATTATGTAATTATAACTATTATTAAGTACAACTGCTTGTATTTAACAATAATTATAAACTAAAAAAAAGGGTGTAGGCAAATGCACTACACCCTTTTAAAACAAAAAGAAGTTTAACTTACGAAGCGTAAACTGAAACTTTTTTTCTATCTTTATCTTTAACTTCGAATTTTACAACTCCGTCAATTAAAGCAAAAATTGTGTGGTCTTTACCAATACCAACATTGTTACCAACATGTACTTTCGTACCTCTTTGTCTGATGATGATATTTCCAGCTTTTACAGCTTCCCCACCATATTTTTTAACTCCAAGTCTTCTACCAGCTGAGTCTCTATTATTCTGTGTACTACCTTGTCCCTTTTTATGAGCCATAGTCTATCTCCTTATGCAGCTATTTTAGTAATTCTAATTTTTGTAAAGCTTCTTCTGAAACCTTTTTTTAATTTAGAATCTTTTCTTCTTCTTTTTTTGTAAATAAGAACTTTTCTGTCTCTATTTGCACCAGTACCGTCTAATACCACTACAGCTTCTACTTTTGCAGAAGAAATAGCATCACCACATTTTAATTCTCCATCGTTTACTGCTAATACATCAGTAATCTCTAAAGATTCTTTCGCAGCTTTTCCAGTATAGTCGATATCGATCATATCGCCTTCTGAAACCTTATACTGCTTACCACCACACTTTATAATTGCATACATATCTTTTCCTCTAACTTATCAATTCTTTAGTAACTTTCTTATTTAACGGGACGGAATGTTACCAAATGTTAGTTTAAATTAACTTTAAGCGAAAAATCATTATAGGTTTATTACATCATCACAAATGGCAATTGTATCCATTTCAACTAAAACATTTTTTGGTAAAGTTTTTACAGCAACTGTACTTCGTGCAGGCTTATGATCACCAAAATACTCACCATAGATAACATTTACAATACCAAAATCTTCCATGTTTTCTAAATAAATTGTAACTTTTAAAACTTTTTCTAAAGAACTATTTGCTTCTGCCAATACATTTTGCAGATTTGTTAAAACTTGATGTGTTTGCTTTTTTATATCTCTCTCAACTAACTCACCTTCAGGAGTAAGAGCAATTTGACCAGAAGTATAAACTAATCCATTATATTTAACTGCTTGAGAATAAGGTCCTATTGCAGCTGGTGCACTTTCTGTTTTAATTATTTCCATTATATTTCCTTGATTTTTTGTAATTTTACTTTAAAAAAAGTTTTATCACTATTAAATTTATAAATTATAAGTTATTAATTTACCTTTTTTTAACATTGATATATTATCTCTTATTTTTCGTATCAAAGAACTTTTTTCATTAAAAGTATAATTCTTATCATATAAAACTTCATTTAATTTATTTGTATAGAATTTTCCTAATAAAATCAATAACTCTGCATTTAATCTTTCATCATCATAATCTTCTAATCTCTCATTTAGAAGTACTGAATTTAATCTTTCATCATCTATATTTGCTAATAATATTTCAAACTCATTTTTATGATAATCAAACATAGATGCATCTATTATATCTAACACACTTGATAATCTTTTTTTATCATTTAAAATTGCTTTTATAATACAAAGTTCACCTATATCTACCTTTGATAGTTGTACATTATTATTTCTATTTATTGTACTCTTAGTTATTTTTATTAAATTCTCTCTGATATTTAACTTTTGAGCAATATATCTTGAGTATTCATCATGATATATTGCATTTAAAGTATTTAAAAACTCATTTACTTCCTGCAAAGCTTTTTGTTTATTTTGTGGATCACTTAAATCAAATTGTGAGATAATATGATCAATGGCAAAAGGTATAAAAGGTTTTGGTTTAGAAAATATTTTGTTTAGTTCTTCAACTTTTCCATCTTTTACCATATCTGCGGGGTCAAAGCCTTTTTCAAAAATAATAACTCCACCTTCAAAGTCATTGTGTGCCATTAGAAGTGAAGCTTTAAAAGCAGCATTTAGTCCTGCATTATCTCCATCATAGGCCACAATTACACGCGGTTCTCCTCTTTTTAATATGGGTAAGTGATCTTTTGTTAGTGCAGTTCCCAAGGTTGCAACTGCATTGTCAAAACCTGCTTGATGTAACATTATTACATCCAAATAACCTTCTGTGATTATTATCTCTTTTTTCTTATAGATTTTCTCTTTTGAAAGATTGTAACCATATAAAAGTCTTGATTTATTGAAGATTTTAGTTTGAGGCGAATTTACATATTTTGCATTGTGTCCAGTGATTGTTCGACCACCAAAACCAACTAAGCCCCCATTTAATGAATAAATAGGAAAAGTAATTCTTTCTATAAATCTTGCATATAAACCATTTGCCCCTGTATCAATAATCCCTAATTCTTTTGCATCATTAAGATTTAAAAAATTTGATTTTAAATAATTTATAGTCTCACCTGAACTTGGAGCATAACCTATTTCAAACTTTTCTATTGAAGATTCGTAAATCCCCCTGCTTTTTATATACTCTTTTGCAGTATCATTAGTTACAAAATTTTTCTTATAATATTTATTAATCTCTTCAATTGCTTTTGTATCTTGTTTTTTCTGATTTGTGTCATCATAAACTAAAGTAAAATTATTCATACTAGCTAATTTTTCAATAGCTTCTGGATATGAAAGTTTTTCATACTCCATAACAAACTTAATGGAATCACCACCTGCTCCACACCCAAAACAATGATATATCTGCTTAGCTGGACTAACGACAAAAGAAGGAGTACTTTCTCCATGAAAAGGACAACACGCTTTAAAATTAGCACCTGATTTTTTTAATTGTAAGAATTGTGAGATTGTATCAACTATGTCAATATTGTTTTTTAAATTTTCTATAGAATCTTTGTTTATCATAAAAAAGATTATACAATTTAATCTCTTTAATTAAACAATTTAGATTTTTATATGTTCAATTATGATAATATTAATATCAAAATAAAAACAAGGTTTAATAATTGCAATCAGCATTTGAGTATAGGGATCCACTTTTTGGAATCTTAGTACTTCTATTACTTATATTCGTAATTTCATTTTTAACTTATACTTTTGGTGTTTATAAAGAAAAACTTGCCAGAAAAGAGTACAGAAAACTTCTTAAGCGTTTTGAATTGGGAAAGCTAAAAGAAGAGGATTATGTACACCTATATAAAACTTATAATTTACCTTTTGATTCTATTTTACTTTTAGCATCTACTTTTTTACATAAAGGTGATTATACAAAAGCTATTAGTGTTTATTTAGCGCTTTTAGAGCATGTAAAAGATAGAGTAAAAAAAGAAGAACTCCTTGAACTTTTGGGATCTACTTACTTTAAAGGTGGTTTTTTACAAAGGTCAAGGGAGATATTTTTAAAGATTTTAAAATTTTCTCCAAGAAATAATGAAGCACTAAAATATTTACTCTTGATTAATGAAAGACTAAAAGAGTATGACAAAGCTATTGATGTTTTAAATTCATTAGAAGAAATAGATGTAGATACAGTAAGAGATAGAATTTATATAGAAACACTAATAATACTAAATGATCCAATTATTTCATTTGACAAAAAAACAGAAAAACTTTATAGCTTTTTTAAATTAAATAAAATCATTGAAAGAATGTTCTTAGAGTATTTATTACAATTCAATAAGGAATTCTTTTGGGAAAATATTGATAAGTTTGATTTAACAAAAATTATTGATTTGCTTTGGTACTTAGATTTTAATGATATAGATTTTGATAAAGTTGATAGTAATGAAGTATTAAAAGAGTTATATAATGCAAAAGGTTATCTAAATAATTTAGAAAAAAGTGAAGATTTTAGTTTTCAAATTTTGATGTTAATAAAAAGAAATAATGCTGACATAAATGCTGATTTAAATTTTGACTTTTTATGTACAACTTGTAAAAAAACTCTTCCAATATATTCTACAAGATGTCCACATTGTCACAATACCTTAACATTTAAAGTAAAACATAGTTTAATCAAGGGAATAAGTGAAAAAAATCAATCTTTACAGTGATGGTTCATCTTTAGGCAATCCAGGTCCGGGTGGATATGGAACAATTTTAGAGTTTAATGGAAAACAAAAAGAGCTAAGTGGTGGTGAAGATAATACTACAAATAATAGAATGGAATTAAAAGGTGTTATTGAAGGATTAAAAGCTTTAAAAGAGCCTTGTGATGTACATATTACTTCTGATTCTACTTATGTAGTAAAAGGAATAAATGAATGGTTAAGTTCATGGATTAAAAATGATTGGAAATCATCAACAAAAAAACCTGTAAAAAATGATGATTTATGGAAAGAGTACGTAGAAGTATCAAAAAGTCACAAAATTTTAGCTTCATGGGTAAAAGGTCATGCAGGACATGAAGAAAATGAAAGATGTGATATACTTGCAAAAGATTTTGCACAAAATATAAAGGAAAAAAATGAGTGATTATGCAAATTTAGAAAAGTGCCTGGATTATCAGTTTAAAAATAAAGATCTGATAGTCGAAGCACTTACCCACAAAAGTTTTAAGAAACCGTACAATAATGAACGACTAGAATTTTTAGGTGATGCAGTTTTAAACTTAATAGTTGGTGAGTATTTATACAAAAAGTTTCCCGAATCAAATGAGGGAGATTTATCAAAAATAAGAGCATCTTTAGTAAATGAAACTGGCTTTACTAAATTAGCAAATGAGATAAAACTTGGTGATTATATCTATTTATCAATAGCAGAAGAGAGAAATAAAGGAAGAACAAAAGCTTCTATTTTATCCGATGCCTTTGAATCAATAATGGGTGCTATTTATTTAGAATCTGGATTAGAAGTTTTAAAACCTATAATTCTAAATTTATTAGAAAAATCATATGATAAGATAAATTTAGATGTACTATTTAGTGACTACAAAACAGCTCTTCAAGAGATAACACAAGCTGAATTTGGCTCAATTCCAGAATATAAAATTGAAGGTTCTTATGGACCTGATCATAAAAAAGAATTTGAAGTCTCAATTTGGATAAATAACCAATGTTATGGACAAGCTATAGGGAAAAGTAAAAAATTAGCACAACAATCTGTTGCTAAAATTGCTTTAGATAAATTAAAAGGTTAATAAAAGAATGAATAGTTTTGGGCAGAAGTTTAGATTTTCAACATTTGGAGAAAGTCATGGAAATGCACTAGGTTGCATTGTTGATGGAGTTCCTGCAGGAATAAAAATCGATGAGAAATTTATACAAGCAGAGATGGATAGAAGAAGACCTGGTAAAAATGAATTTGCCACAGCAAGAAAAGAAGGTGATAAAGTAGAAATACTTTCAGGAGTATTTGAAGGTACAACAACAGGTTCACCTATTGCAATGGTTATATTCAATGAAAACCAAAAAAGTAAAGACTATACAAATATAAAAGACCTTTTTAGACCAGGACATGCAGACTTTACATATTTTCATAAATATGGACTAAGAGATTATAGAGGTGGTGGAAGAAGTAGTGCAAGAGAAACAGCTGCAAGAGTAGCAGCAGGAGCTATTGCTAAACTTCTTATTGCAGAAGTTGGTATTGAGATAAGAAGTGGAATCTTTGCAATTGATGGAATTGAAAGTTCTAGTTTTGATTTTGATTATGCAAAAACTTCTGCAATATATTCACTAGATAAAAATAAAGAAGAGTTTCAAAAAGAAGCAATTTTAGCTGCTAAAAACTCACATAATAGTGTGGGTGGAGTGGCTTTAGTAAATGTAAAAAATGCACCAATTGGTTTAGGTGAACCTCTATATTATAGACTAGATGCTCAAATTGCAGCTGCTATGATGGGAATCAATGCAGTTAAAGCTGTAGAAATTGGTGATGGAATAGAAGCTAGTAAAGTAAAAGGTTATGATAACAATGACCAAATAGACAAAAATGGATTTAAAACAAATCACTCAGGTGGAATATTAGGTGGAATATCAAATGGTGATGATATCAATGTAAAAGTATACTTTAAAGCAACACCATCGGTGTTTATCAAACAAGAGAGTATTGATATTCATAATAATGAAGTTTCATGTGAATTAAAAGGGAGACATGATCCTTGTGTTGCTGTTAGAGGTTCAATTGTTGCTGAGTCTATGATGGCAATAGTTATTGCTGATATGTTACTTTTAAACATGAGTAGCAATATAAATAACATTAAAAAGATATATGGTTAAAAGATATTAAAGCAAAGATTATGTAATATTTACTTGATTTTTACTTTGGTTAAGTTGAAAGATCGAAAGCTGGTTTATTCCAGCTTTTTTTTTGATTTATTTTTATTGATTTTAAATTGAAAAATTTTGTAAAAACCGAAAAAAGAATTAAAATATATTAAAATGGTTTTTACAAAATGAAGGGGCGCTTATTAAACTTATTCCTCGAAGGGGGGGAAGGGAACAAGAATAATAATGTATGTTTTAAGTTAGATTTCAAATAGATAACAAAGGAGTAAAAGATTTTAAATACTGTAAAAATATTTAGATAAATTTTACTTTCTAACGTTAATGAACATATGACAGGAATTATAACAGCATTTTGAACATATGTCAAGTATATTATGGTAGAATGTTAAATAAATTAAGGTAATCAATGGCAAGAGACAAATTAAAACGGAAATTAGAACTTGTACCAGTATGCAAATACTTTGGTCCAAAAGATATTGAAGCAAAAGAAGACATAGTATTATTACACGAAGAATTAGAGGCTATACACTTAATGGACTCATTTTGTATGTACCAAGAAGATGCAGCAAAAAAAATGAATGTATCAAGAGCAACCTTTGCAAGGATAGTTAAAAGTGCTAGAAAAAAAATCTCACTAGCATTAGTTACTGGAAGTAATATTAAAGTTCATGAAATAAATAATGAATTTCATTTAGCAGTTTGTTCTAATTCAAATACACAAATAGATTATGCAGATGAAAATGCACAATATATTTGGATATATTTTATTAAAGATTATAAACTGAAATCTCAAAATTGCATAATAAATCCAGTCTATAACAATGAAGATGAGATAGCATGTAATTTACTCCCTGACCTTTTACATGACTATGGAGTAAACTACTTTTTAATTAAAGATATTGATTATGATTTAAAAATTTCACTTATTGCAAAAGGTGTTTATCCTATTTTACAAGACTGTGTTGACGTAGATTCTATGATAGGTATTTTTCAATAGAACTACTTTTTTAATTCAAATTTCAACTCTTCTAATCTTGCAATTCTATCCTCTGTTGTAGGATGAGTTCTAAATAGATTGCCGAATTTTATATCTCTTGTTGAAAATGGATTTACAATAAACATGTGAGCTGTCTCTTCCGTGGCATCTCGCATCTGCCCTCTTTTTGCATAACTTTCAAGTTTTGATAAAGCACTTTGTAATCCAGCTGGATTATTTGTAAGTCTTGCAGATCCTTCATCTGCTAAAAATTCCCTACTTCTACTTACTGTCATTTGTATAATAGATGCAGCTATTGGTAAAACAATAGCCATTAAAAGCATAACAATGGGATGAACTCCTTGTCTATTGTTATTTCCACCAAAGATAGATGAAAACTGCATAAAATTTGCAATCATAGCAATAGCTCCTGCAAATACTGCAGCAATAGTACCTATTAATATATCATAATGCCTTATATGAGATAATTCATGGGCAATAACTCCCTCTATCTCTTCATCATTTAACAAATCAACTAAACCTTGTGTAACAGCCACTGCTGAGTTTTCATAGTTTCTACCCGTTGCAAAAGCATTTGGTACATTATCCACTACCAAATACACTTTTGGCATAGGAAGATTTGCTTTATATGCAAGATTTTCAACTATTTTATAAATATGATTTCTTCTATCTTCAATTAGAACTGCATTATAGTGATTTAACACTTGTTTATCAGAGTAATAGTATGCATAAAAATTCATTCCAGCAGCTATTAGAAATGCTATTAAGGCACCATTTGCTCCCCCAAATGAAAAACCAATAAAAACAAATAATACAGTTAACAGTGTCAAAAAAAAGATTGTCTTTACTTGTTCCATATTTTTCTCCTTGATAAATTATTAAGTGTATTCTATAACAATTTTTCAAATAAAAAATTTAAAAAATAAATTATTCATTTTATTTTCTTTCTAGGTAAATTTACTTAAAATAATCTATTTATTAAAATTGGAAAAAGAAATGAAAACACTATATATAATGAGACATGCACATAAAGATTTGCCTTTAGAAAATGAAGATGATTATGATATTAAATTATCTAAAGATGGAGAAAAAGAAGCACAAATAATTGGCAAAAAACTAAAACAATTGGGTGTAAAGCTAGATTTAATAACAGCTAGCCCATCTGAGCGTACAAAACAAACAGCAGAAATAATCTCAGAAATTCTAAAATATGATAAAGCCATAATGTATAATGGTACTATTTACAATGCCTTTGTAAATGAGCTAGTAGAGATGTTATCTTATACTTATGATACAGCTGATAATTTACTATTGGTAGGTCATAACCCAGCCCTTACTGCACTTGGGATAACATTAGACGTTTATAGGGAGAAAATCAAACCAGCAGAAGTTTTAAAAGTAGAATTTGATACAAATTCTTGGTTAGATATAGGAAAAGAAAATGCAAGGTTTATCTGGATAGAAAAACCTTAATAAATCAAAACTCTAAAAGCTGACCAGCTAAGTTTCCACTTGAAAAAGACCACTGGAGGTTATACCCTCCACAAGGTCCATCTAAATCTACAACTTCACCACAAAAATAAAGACCTTTTATAATCTTACTTTGCATAGTTTTTGGATTTATCTCTTTTAAACTTACTCCACCTCGTGTTATCATAGCTTGTTTAAATCCCACATGATCTATTATAGTCAAAGGAGTAGCAACAAGATATTTTATAAGTTTGTCTCTATTTTGTCCATTTATATCTTTAAACTTTTTACTTGTATCCACATCACACAAAATACAAAATTCATTTGCAACAGACAGGGGAACTAGTGAAGAAATATTTTCTAAAATAGTTGAATCAACATTAGCTTTAATCTCATTATTTATATGTGCCCTAACCTCTTCTTCATTTTTTCCTCTAATCATATTTATTAAAATAGGAACTTCTCCATATTTTTCCAAATAAGGAGTAATCTCCCTAGAAAAGTCTAAAACAACTGGACCTCTAATTCCTTTAGAAGTAAAAATCAAATCACCTACAGCTTTTAGTTTTTTTGCCTTTGGTAAATCAATTCGAAGTTCAGCTTTTGCAATAGTATCAGCCTTACAAGAGGCTACCCATTTCTCTTTTGAAATAAGTGGTAACATTGCTGGATATAAATCAGTAACCTTGTGACCTAACTTTTTTGCAAAAGTAAAACCATCACCATTTGCTCCAAGCATTGGATAACCCAATCCCCCAGTTGCAACAACAACATTAGGACTTAAAAACTTCTCAACTAAAGTCTCAACACCAACAATAGTTTCATCTTCATATAATAAAGTCTCAGCCTTTGTATTACACTTAACTTCCACACCTACACGAATGAGTTCATCTTCCAAAGCTTTTATAATAGTTGAAGAACTATGAGTGATAGGGAAAACCCTAAAACCATCGGGAATATGAGTCTCAACCCCAATCTCTTTAAAAAAATTCATCAAATCTTTATAATCAAAGGAATTAATAGCCTCCACCATAAAACGACCATTACGACCAAAAGAGTTCATAAAATCAATATTATCAAGAGTATTTGTAAGATTACAACGACCACCACCCGTAGCTTTTAGTTTAGGCCCTAGCTTTTCTTGCTGTTCAAGTAATAACACGCTCTTACCAGTTCTAGCAGCTTTTATACCAGCAATCATCCCAGCAGCACCAGAACCTATTACTATCAAATCATAAGTTTTCATTTATTTCCTATCATTTCTTTTACACAAAAATAGCCATAGAGGTATAGATTTTTAGTGCAATTCAAGGCAGAGTAATTTTTTTACGATTGAGCGTACAACTAGTACGTGATTGAGTAAAAAAATTACTCTAACGCAGAAGTGTGCAAAAAGCTATGCCTCACTTACCTAAGCAGAAAGCTCCAAACATCACATCCAACATCTGGTCATTCTCATATGGTCTTGTTATTAATGAAATATTCTCTATAGCTTCATGTATATTGTGAGCAAAAAATTCTAATTCACCAGTCATTAATGGAGTTTTTGCTTCTTGTACATGGTATAAAGTTTGCTCTACTGCATCTACTTGTCTTTTTGAGATCAAAGTCATATTATCATCATGGGAATTGTTATCTAAAATTGTTTCTATTTTTTTTACTAATATACTAATACTGTTTTTTGTACTTAATTCTATGTATTCATTTTTTAATTGTGTTTTATCAAATTTTGATTCTAAGTCAATTTTATTTAATACTACTATTTTTTCTTTATTTTCTATCTCATCTAAAATATTTAAAATCTTTTTATCTTCATTATCACAGACTTTTGAATTATCAAATAGTGAGATAATAATATCAGCTTCATTTACAGCACTTAAAGACTTTTCTATTCCAATTCTCTCAATAGTATCACTAGCTTCTCTAATACCTGCTGTATCAACTATTTTTATAATATGCGTACCAATTTTAACAGACTCTTCTATAGTATCTCTTGTGGTTCCTGCAATATCACTAATAATCGCCCTATCAAAATTTAAAAGTTTATTTAAAAGTGAAGATTTCCCAACATTTGGTTTTCCTATAATTGCTACTTTGAAACCTTCGATTAGACCTTCTCTTCTTTTACTTGATTCTAACGTTTCAGATAATTTAACTACTATTTTTTCTATTTTCTTTTCTATTTGCTCAAAAATATCAGCTGGCAAATCATCTTCAGCATAATCAATACTAACTTCAGTGTAAGCTAACATAAAAAGTAGATCTTCTCTAATATCATTTACGAAATTAGTTAGTTCACCTTTTAGTTGTCGTGCTAATAATTTAACAGCATCTTCACTTCTAGCTTCTATAAGTTTTGCTATTGCTTCTGCTTTTGAAAGGTCAATTTTATTATTTAAAAAAGCTCTTTTTGAAAATTCACCTGGATTTGCTAATCTTGCACCTAATTTTATAAGTTCATTTAAAATTATGTTTGAAATAGCGATTCCACCATGACATTGAAACTCGACAATATCTTCACCTGTAAAAGAGTTTGGATTTTTAAAATAAATTAAAAGTGCTTCATCTATAATTTCATCTTCACTATTGTATATACTAGATAGGGTTGCTAATCTTGGATTTAAATTAGTTCTTTTTGAAAGAGTTAAGGCAAGTGGCAACGCATCTTTACCACTTAATCTTATAATTGAGATTGAGCCAATTCCATTGGCTGTTGCAATTGCTGCAATTGTATCAAATGAGTCCATTATTTATTGATTACTTCTATACTCATTTACTAATACATATTTGTCACCTCTTACATTTGTTTTAACCGCAACATATTTATTAGGGAACTCTTCTCTTAATCTTTTAAGAGCAATATGTACTAAAATACCATCTAATGGTTTAGTTTTATATGTACCAGTTTCTTTTATAGTTTCAATAACGGGAGATAGATAATTATAAATTGCTTCTTCTTGATTCTTCAAAAATTCTGCAACTTCAAGTCTTAACATTAAACCATATTTTTCATTTATCCAATTAAATAAAATATAAGATAAGGCTTTATATCTATAACCTTCTTTACCTATTAATAAAGCTGAATCTTTTCCATTAAATTCGATGTATAAAGTTTCTTCATCATAAAAATCAACTTCAATTTCATCTATTTCATAACAAGTATTTTGAAATAAAGTATTCACATCTTTTTTAACTTCTAAGATAATTTCTTCTTTATCTTTTTTTATAACTATTTTAGATATCTCATCTTTTTGATTAACTTCTGTATAAAAGTTATTAAATATCTGTTCTTTACCTTCTACATTAGGAACTTTAGAAGTTGGGATTCTTTCTGTTTTTATTTCATTTGTATTGCTATTAGCAATTTTTTCTGATAAATCTTCAATATTTATATTATTTTTTCTATATTTTGTTTCTTTATATTTTCTATTGTCTTTTTTTTGTTTTCTTTTTAACTGAGCTGTTATAATTGCAGTTTTTTTCCCAATGCCAAGAAAACCTTTACTTGGCTGTTGGGTTATTACTATTTCTAAATCTATTATGGAACAATTAAATTCATTTGATGCTATTTCATATACTTCTTCTAATGTTTTTGCTTCAAATTTTTTCATATTTATTTCCTATTTTTTAGATGCTTTTTTCTCTTCTATTTCAACTAACTTCTTTTTTTCAAACATTTTATTAATAAAGAATTGTTGACAAATTGTAAATAAGTTATTTATAAACCAATAAAGTGTTAACCCTGCTGGGAACCACAAGAAGAAGAATGTAAATACTACTGGTAAAAATTGGAAAATTTTCTTTTGTGTCTCATCTTGCATTGTATTTGGAGTAAGTTTTTGTTGTATAAACATTGAAATACCCATTAAAATTGGTAACACATAATATGGATCCATTAAAGCTAAATCGTGAATCCAAAGAATCCATGGAGAACCTTTTAACTCAATTGCATTTAAAATAACTCTATAAAGAGCAAAAAACACTGGAATTTGTAGAATCAAAGGTAAACATCCACCCATTGGATTTGCACCATGTTTTTTATATAATTCCATCATATGAGCTGATTGTTTTTGCTTATCACCCTTATATTTCTCTTGAAGTTCTTTAATCTTTGGAGCTAAATCTTTTAGCTTCTGCATTGACATCATACCTTTGTATGATAAAGGGAAAAGAATAAGTTTGATTATAATTGTAGCAAATACAATTGTCCAACCCCAGTTACCCACATAACTTTGAAGAAATTGTAAAAATAAAAACATAGGGTTTGCGATAAATGTAAACCAACCATATTCAATAACACCTGTTAATTGAGGATTTAAAGCTTTAAGTGCTTTATGCTCTTTTGGTCCGATATATCCACTAAAATCAACAGAAGCATTTTCAGAGTGAACAAAACCTTGTGGATTTGAATCTTTGTCTGGCATAAGAGAAACTTGCATTGTTTTTTTGAAATTATATACAACAGTAGTATAATATCTATCAAAGAAACTTAGAAATTTAACTGCTTGATAAGTTTTAGTTTTATCATTTTTACCATCAACTGTTACATCTAAAGTATTGTCAGCTAACTTTACAATTGCACCATGATCAGCATACATATCAGCTAATACATTTGGTCTATAACCTGGAGTAATAAAAAATTGTTTGTTATTAGTAGCTTTTACATCTAAATCATAATGACCATCAGTGTAAATAGTTAATATTTTAGTTAAAACTGTCTCTTTTAATGTTTGAGTAATAATAAGTTTTTGTGTTTGTTTTGTAGCATCAATAACTGGTGAGTTAACAGTAACTTCTACATTAAAAGCTTCATTATTAATATTTTTATCTGCAAATCTTACTTCTAAAGGTCTTAATTGATTTGGTTCAAAAAGTTTTATATGAGAATTATCTTCATTTATATATTGTCTCTCTAAAAGAGTAACTTGAGCGATTCTACCTAATTTATCAATTTGAATGATATTTTTATCAGTAGTAATAGTTGAAACTATATCATTTGTTGCAATTGTTTTTGATGATATAGCATCAGCAACATTTGAAGGTGTTGACATGTTGGAAACTGGAGCAGATGCAGGATTTGTGCTGTCTTGTGCCACTTGTGGAGCATTATTTGCGTTTACTACTTTCTCTTGTGCTATTTTAGCAGCTTGTGCCTCTTTTTGAGGCTTTAAAACCAAAAACTCATAAGCAACAAAAAATACAAAAACAATTAATGTCATGATTAACATTCGCTTTTGCATACCCTGATTATTATTTAAATTATTCATTATTCTTATTTCTCTCCCAATTCTTTACTACAAAGTATTTATTATCTTCAGTTGGTACAAACCAATATATTACTTTGATTTTTTTATGTATGATACTTTTATTCGGGATTTTATTGACTATTGGATAATCAATTCCACCTCTAAAAAGTTGGTTACATTTTAATATCCGTGTTATTGTAAAATAAATAGCCTTAAAAAAAGAGTTATTTTCCATTTGCCATACTCCATATTCGGAACAAGTTGGATAAAATCTACAACTTGGAGAGGTATAACGAGAAATAAATTTTTGATAAAACTTAATTAGATATTTAAATATAAAGTTCATTTGTATAAATTTAGTCGTTTAAATGCAAAATTAAAATCTTTTTGTAACTCAGTATGTGATTTATTAAATAATTCATCTTTTGCTACAAAAACATATTTACCAGTAATAATTTTATTTTCATTTTCTAAAACTATAGCTCGTAATCTTCTTCTTGCTTTATTTCTAAAAACAGCATTTCCTACTTTTTTAGAAGTAACAAAACCTATTTCTAACTTTTCACTAGACCTAAAAAAAGCGACAAAAGATGGCGTGTGCCATTTTTTGCCGCTTTGATAGATTTGTCTAAAATCTCTTGAGCTATTTAGTCTGTATTCTTTGCTTAAACAGCTAATCTTTTTCTACCTTTTGCTCTTCTTCTTGCAATAACTTTTCTACCATTTTTTGTAGACATTCTTACTCTAAAACCGTGAGTTCTCTTTTTTGGCGTGTTATGCGGTTGGTATGTTCTTTTCATAGTGTCATTCCCTTTTTAAAATTCAAGTTGCGGATTATAGTTAAAGTTAACTTAAAATTTCTTTATATTAAGCTAAGTTAAAACTTTCTGAAAACTATATTTTTGCAATTACCTCATCATTTTGCACATCAAAAACAACCTTACTTCCTGCACCAATTTTGTCTTCTAAAATCAAATCAGCAAGCTTATCTTCTACTATTTCATAGATTGCTCTTTTTAGTGGTCTAGCACCATATACTGGGTCAAATCCAACTTTTGCAATAAACTCTTTTGCACTTTGAGTCAACTCAATTTGGATATCTTTATCTTCAACTTTTTTCTTAATATCTTCAAATAATATTGAAACAATATTTGTAATTGAGTCTAATCCTAATTGTTCAAAAATAATTATATCATCTAATCTATTTAAAAATTCTGGTCTAAAATAGTTTTTAATTTCTAAAAATACTTCTTCTCTTCTTTTATCTTTATCAGCTATTTCTATAATCTTGCTACTTCCAATATTTGAAGTTAATATGATAATTGTATTTTTAAAATCAATAGTAACACCTTTATTATCTGTCAATCTTCCATCATCAAGAACTTGAAGTAAGATATTAAATACATCAGGATGTGCTTTTTCAATTTCATCAAATAAAATCACACTATAAGGTTTTCTTCTAACAGCTTCAGTTAACTGCCCTCCTTCTTCATAACCCACATATCCAGGAGCAGCACCAATTAATCTTGATACTGCATGTTTTTCCATATATTCACTCATATCAAATCTTATAAGTGATTTTTCATCATCAAATAAAAACTTCGCTAAACTTTTTGCACTCTCTGTTTTACCAACACCTGTTGGTCCTAAGAACATAAAAGAGCCTATTGGTTTACTATCATCACTTAGCCCTGCTTTGTTTCTTTTGATTGCTCGACTTATTGCTTTTAGTGCTTCATCTTGCCCTTTTACATCATTTTTTAAAACACTTTCTATTTCTAAGATTTTTTGTTTATCACTACTTAACATCTTATTTACAGGAATTCCAGTCCATCTTGAAACAATACTTGCAATTGCATCTTCATCAACACTATTTCTTAATAATGTTCCTGCTTCTTGCATTTTGTCCCATTTTTCTTCATTTTCTTTTACTTGTTTTTCTAATTCTGGTATTTCCCCATATTCTATAGATGCGGCTTCTTCAAATCTTGATTCTCTTTTAGCAGCTAGTGCTTTTGTTTTAAGTTCATCAATTTTTACTTTTAAAGTAGATGCTTTATTAAATGTCTCTTTTTCATTTAAAAATCTAGTTTCCAAAGCTCTTTGTTCTTCATTTAAATCGGCTAATTCTTTTTCTATAGCTTCAATTCTTTCACTATTTTTTTTAGATTTTTCCATCTTTAAAGCTTCTTTTTCCACCATCAAAGTTTGAATTGCTCTTTTTACAGTTGATAAAACAATTGGTTCACTCTCTATTTGCATTTTAAGCTCTGCTGCTGCTTCATCTATTAGGTCAATAGCTTTATCTGGTAGAAATCTATCAGAAATATATCTATCACTTAATTTGGCAGCTGCTACTAGGGCACTATCATTGATAGTAACACTATGGAAAGTCTCAAGTTTCTCTTTTATACCTCTTAATATTTGTAAAGCTTCATTTACACTTGGTTCATCTACAGATATTGGTTGAAATCTTCTTTGCATAGCTGTATCTTTTTCAAAATACTTTCTATACTCTTTAAGTGTTGTTGCTCCTATTGTATGTAATTCACCCCTTGCAAGAGCTGGTTTTAAGATATTTGCAGCATCCATACTTCCTTCACTTGCCCCTGCTCCAATTATTGTATGAATTTCATCAATAAATAAAATTACATTTCCAGCTTTTTTAACTTCATCAATTACAGATTTTAATCTATCTTCAAATTCACCTCTATATTTTGCACCTGCAATTAAAGCACTCATATCAAGTGTTACCACTCTTTTATTTTGTAAAGATAGTGGAACATCCTTTGCCACTATTCTTTGGGCTAGTCCTTCAGCAATAGCTGTTTTACCAGTTCCTGGTTCTCCTAAAAGTATAGGGTTGTTTTTTGTTTTTCTTATAAGAATTTGCATCATTCTTTGAATTTGTTCATCTCTTCCAATTACTGGGTCTAGTTTTCCCTCAATTGCTTGTTGGTTTAGGTCAATTCCATATTTTCCTAAAGCTTCTAAGTTCTCATCTCCTGAAGCTGAGTCAATAACACTTCCACCTCTTATGGCTTCTAGCTCTTTTTTTGCTTCTCGTAAATCTATATATTTGCCTAATACATCTTTAAATACTTTATTATCAAAGTTTGCTATTAACCATGAGTCAATAGCTATAAATTTATCGCCAAGTGTTGCCATCTGACCTTCTGCTTTTTGCAAAGAATCTATAAAGCCCCTACTTAGTTTTATATTCTCTTTTGTAACTGTTGATACAGTTGGCAAAGATGATGTATGAGATTTTGCTTCTAGTACTAAGGCTGTTTTGTCTATATTCATTTTATTTAATAATTGGTTTAGTACTGAGTTGGTATTTGTTAATAATGCCCAAAGCATATGTATAACTTCTACTTCTTGGTTTTTATTATGTAATGCTAAAGCAACAGACGAATCTATGCTTTCATTCATTTGGTTTGTTAGTTTTTCAAAAATTTTATTCATAATTAGCACTCCTTTAATTTAACTGCTAAAAAAATTATAGCACCTTGAGTGGACTTTTGTCAAGTTATATTTTTGTTTTCTTTCATAATTTTTACAATATAATTAGCAAAACAAAAAGGAAATAGATGTTATGTGGTATAGATGAAGCTGGAAGAGGACCATTAGCTGGGCCAATGGTTGTAGCTGGAGTTGTTTTAAAAAATTCAATAGAAGGATTAAATGATTCTAAAAAACTAAGTGAAAAAAAAAGAGAAAAACTTTTTGATGAAATAATAGCTAACTCTTTTTATCATATAGTATTTACTGATGCAAAGACTTTAGATAAGCTTGGATTATCTTTGTGTTTAAAAAACTCTATAGAAGAGATTATGCAAAATGTTGAAGCAAATGAATATCTAATGGATGGAAATACTTCTTTTGGAATAGAAGGTCTAAAACATGAAATAAAAGCAGATGCAAATTATGAGCAAGTTAGTGCAGCTTCAATACTAGCAAAGGTTAGCCGAGATAGATATATGGTAAAAATTTCAAATAAATACCCAAACTATATGTTTGAAAAACATAAAGGTTATGGAACAAAAGTTCATATAGATATGATAAAAGAGTTTGGAAGAAGTGAAGAGCACAGATATAGTTTTAAAACTAAAGGTATTGATTATTAAAAAAAGTGCTATAATTCCATAAAAAATTTAGTAGGTTATATGACTGCACCTTTTGATATAAAACAACTTGAACTAACACAATTTGGTAATAATATTTTTTCACCAAAACAATGGCTTGATACTATAGTTCCGGAGAGTATGAAAATACTTCCAAATCCTTATCATGAAGCTCCTTTTATATATGAAAATATCAATTTTGATTTTTCAGATATGAAAAGCTTTATTAAAAATCATGAAGATGAATCTAAAAAAATAGGAATCATTAGTACTGATGATGGAGTTGTACTTCCTAAAAAAAATACAGAAATAAGAAATACTTACAATATCATTCCAAATGATACTTTTCTAAAAGAATACAATATATTTTTTGAATCACAAAAAAGTAAAATAGAAGAATTTTTTAATGTCTCGCTTATGCAATCAATTGATCCTCAAATACTTATTTATAAAAATGGCTGTTTTTATAAAAGACACTCTGATAACTGTAGTGAAATAGTTGATTTAAATAAAAATATTATTGAATATAAGCCAGTAGCTCCTGCTAGAATTATTACAACTGTTTTATTTATAACAACACAAGTAAAAGAGCCAAAAGATGAGTTTGAATTTAGTGGTGGTGAATTGGTTTTTGATTTTTTATATGATGATAAATTTAGAAAAATATCAATCAAACCTAAAGAGGGAGATTTTGTTGCCTTTTTAAGTAACCCATACTTTTCTCATAGCGTGAAAAAAATAAAAGATGGAATGAGAGTCTCTGTTGTACAATGGCATAATGCCATTGTGCACTAATTAAGATCTTTAGGAAGTTTTTTCAGATTCTTTAAAAACTTATACTTATCAGATTCTGTGTAAAGAACTCTTAAGCCTTTTACATCTCTCTTTGAAGTTGATTCATATTCAATATAATATTCCCCATGTATACAAGTAAATATAACTGATGTTTTTGAAACTGGTGATTGAACACACTCTTGCAAATTTTGTGCAGAAAATAGTGAACTCACTAATAATGTTAATGCAATTAAATATTTCATTTTGATACTTCTCCTATTTGTTTTTCTATAGATTCAACTTTTGTTTTTAATCTATTATCATGACCTTTTCTAATGTCAAAGGTTAATGTAGCATAAACTCTATTACAATCAAGTGATTCTAAAACCTTATAACAATCCTCTATAAGCTTCAAAGCTTGCCCTATCTCTTCTGTTTCAATAATAGTACACATAGAAGTCAGTTGATAAGAATAACCACTTTTTCTAATAGTATCAATCACCTTAGCCACATGTGCACTCTTGCTTTCACCATAATCAGTTGGAAACATCGCCATTTCTAATAATACACTCATCTAAACTCCTAAACTTCTTTTTCTACTCTATTTTTACCACTATTCTTTACTTTATATAAGGTTTCATCTGCCCTTGAGATGATTTTTTCTATTGTATCATCCTCTTTAAAAGTACTTACACCAAAACTTGCTGTAATCCCCTCTTTTACTAGATTATTTAATTCTATATCATTCTCAAAACAATTCTTTAACTTTTGGGCTATGTCAAAAGTTTGTTCCAAATTTGAATTATTTAAAAGAATCAAGAACTCTTCTCCACCCCACCTTGATATGCTATCACTATCTCTAATTTGTAATTTTAAAATAGCAGCAATTCTTTTTAAAACATCATCTCCAACTAAATGCCCATAGTTATCATTTACAAGTTTAAAATCATCTAAGTCTAAGAATATGATTGATTTAGGTATTTTATCCCTTTTAAATTGTTTTAAAGACTTCTCAAAATAATCATTGAAGGTTCTTCTATTATGTAAGTTTGTTAAGCTATCATAAGCAGCTAAACTTTCCAATTTTTTATTATATATCTTTATTGTATACAAAATTATAATTATGATAAGAATAGTTACAAATAAAGAAATAATAAGATTTAAAATAAAAGTCTTCCTAACTTCTCCGGTAAAGGTATCAAGCTTGGCTTCAACAAATAAATATAGATTTAACTCTTTTACAAATTTACCATTTAAGATATATGTTTTGTCATTTTTTTTATATTCAAAAAGCTGTGGGCTTTCAAATTCTAAATCTTTATTTGCCAAATCTAATTCTTTTATTGTTATTAGTTTATCAGGATTATTAAATTCATTTTCACTTAAAACAACTTCACCATTTTTATCTGTAAAGAATACATTAAAATTATATTTGAGCCTAAAGTGTTTTAACATTTCATTTATATATGAAATCTTTATTCCTATTCCTGTAGCCCCTAAATAATGGAACTTATCATCAAAAATTTTATAATTTATAAACATGATTAAAGAATCAGCTAGTTTTTTATTAAAGTCTAAATTTATCTCATGATTTTCTGGGGTTTCTTTAAATTTAAAATACCAAGCATTTTCAGGATTGGATTTTTTAACTTTATCTATTAGGCCTTTAGAAGTATAATAATTACCCGTTTGATTAGAAACCAAAAAAGTACTAAACATATTGTATTTATTTTTTATACTCTCCAAATATCTACTTATTTTTTCAGTTTGATTTTCTTCATGAAGAATCCAATCTTTTAAAAAAGTGTCATTTGCCATCATTGAAGATACTAAGGTAGGCTCTATAATATTTTTTTGCACTTCTGAGTAAATATTATCAATAGACAAAGGAAGTGATCTTTCTTTAAGATTTATTTCCATTTCTTTTAATGCTTTTTCATAGTTCATTACAGAAGAACCAATAGTAAAAGTAAGCAACAGAAATGTCACTGTAATTACTACATAATTTTTAATATTCATTTCTTTTCCTAATTTTATTTTTTCAACTCTTGAGGTAACGAAATCTTAAAACTAGCACCTTTGTACATTTTTTTATCAATTTCATATTTTACATTTTCAACTTTTATAAAACCCTTTAAATGTTTAGTAATTATTTCTTGTGTCATATAAAGTCCTATTCCAGTGCCTTGACTTTTATGTTTAGTGGTAAAATAAGGTTCAAATATTTTTTGAATAATATTATCATCTATTCCACCTGCATTATCTCTAATGTCAATAATTATATTGTCATATTTTTTAGAGATTTTTATAATTATAAATTTTTTTTCTGATTTATTTTTCATAAGTGCATCATGTGCATTATTAAAAATATTCATTAAACATTGAACTAGTTCATTTTCTAATGTATAAGTAAATAAATCTTCGCATTCATCTTTTATTTCAATATTTAATGTATCAAATTTTGGTTTTAAAAGTTTTATTGTATTTTTATAAACTTCTTTTATATTGCATCTTACTATATTTTTATCTTTTGCAAAATATTTTCTAAAATCTTCAATTGTATTTGATAAGTATTTAGTATTATCAATGATATTACTCAAACCCTCTTCAATTTTTTCTTTATTTAAAATCTTATATTCACTTTCAAGTTTAAGACCACTTGCACTTATTGAAATAGCTGAGAGTGGTTGTCTCCATTGATGAGCAATATTTTCAATCATTTCTCCCATTGCTGCCATTTTGGACTGATTAAACAACAGTTGAGATTGTTCTTCGATTTTTTTATCTTTCTCATATTTTTCTGTAATATCTTGAAGTGTTCCTACTATTATCACAGCATTATTTTCAATAAAAACTTCACATTGATTATTGACCCATTTAATTTTTTTATTTATTACAAGTCTATGAATGATCTCATAAGGTTTTTTTTCTTTAACAAGTCTATCAAGAAGTACATTTACCCTTCTTTTATCATCACTATGTACAAAAGACAAAAGATATTTTGAAGAAATTCTTCTTTTGCCTTTTTCTATTCCAAAAAGATCATATGTCTCATCGGAAAGGACTAAATCTTCTGTTTCATATGAATAACTCCATGATCCTATTTTTGATATTTTTTGTGCTTTTTTCAAGTTTTCTTGACTTTTCAAAAGACTTACTTGATTATTCTTTATTCTTTTTCGAATTTTATAAAAAATAGTAATTGATATAGAAATCATTACTAAAGAAAAAATTATTCCCCAAATTAACGAATTTTTTATTAATTCTTTTAAATAAACATCTGTCTCATTTTTTAGTTTATCAATTTGTTCATTTAAATCTTCAAAATAAAATCCAGATGTTATAATCCAATTCCACTGTTTATTCCAATAAAAGTATGCATATCTTTCTTTTTCAATATCAAAGCCTGGTTTTTTAAACCAATATTTATGATAACCTTCCCCTTTTTCCTTTAAAAGTTTCAATACTTCTTTTCTATAAAAATTTCCTGTTTTATCTTTAACATTATCATCAATTTTTCTTTTTAAAACTTCTTCTTTATTATTGCTTACAATTAATTGAGCAAAATCTTTACCACCATTTATATCAAAAATATCAAAAATTAATATATATTCTTTTAAGTCAGGATTTAATTCTATTTTATTAATTAAATCTATTTTTTCTTCATTTAAAATATCACGAGGATATACTAATGTTCCTATATATATATCCAATGGTTTAAAATATATGACAGCAACTGCTTTTAAAAATACATTATCCCTAAGATTTGGCTTTTTAAAATAATATTGAGTAAATCCAATTTTTTCATTATTTGATAAACTATTAAATAATTTTAAGCCTATTTTTTTATTATCTGTATCAAAATAATCATTTAAGTTTTTTCCAATTAAGTCTTTTTCAGGATGGGCAAGGATAGTTCCTGCTTTATCAAAAATAAAATAATAACTCTTATCTTTGTTATATGTTAAAATTGAAAGCCTACTTTTTAGTACATTTATTAAACTCTTTTTTGATAAGTTTTTATTTTTTTTATATGTATTTTTAGCAACTCTTAATGCAATTATAATTTTTTCTTCTAATTGGCTTTTAACTTTTTTATTAACTTTATTGTTATCTATTTTTATTATATTATTTATATTATGAACTTTGTTATATATCAGATTTTTCTTTTCTTCAAAAAATTCGGCTTTTTTATTTTTTATTTGATTTTCTAACTGTTTCTTAGTAATATGTATATTATAAATAGTAATACTTGTGATGAGAAAAATTATAATTATTATTGGTAAAAATATAATTTCAAAAATATAATTATTTTGCTTTTGCATGATATCCCTTGTGTTGAGACAATATTACAAAAAATAATAGAAATAATAACTTAATTATATATTAGCCATTAGATAATACAATAAAATATTAACCAACATTTCAATTCATTTTTGATATATTTACTATTCAAAATATTAACAAAGGATTACTATGCAAATAGAAATGTCACCTGAAGTTGTTCTATCACAATTAGGTTATTCAAAAAGTGAAAGTGCACTAAAGCAAGCAGAAGTTATGATAAAAAATACAAAAGATTTTGAAAAGTTTGCAAAACATATTATTAGTTTAAATGACCATTTAAAAAAAATGAATGCTTATGTAGGGTTTTCAAATAAAACAGAATACTTAAAAATTAAGTGTGATGAAAATGATTCAGATGAAATTCTAAAAGAATTTCATAATGAAGTTTCACATTGGGCTGACAAATATGGGGTAAAAGTTCAACAAATAAGTGAAAGACCAATTTATTATATTTTAGGTGTAAATAACTAAAATATTTTCTTATAAGTATGACAATATGGCACCTTTTGGTGTCTGTCATAATAATTTTGATGATATTCTTCTGCTTCATAAAAAGTTGATGCTTCGTATAATGCAGTAGCCACTTTGTACCCTTTACTTTCTAACTCATCTATTATTTCCAAAGATTTTTCTCTTTGCTCATCATTTTTATAAAATATTGCAGATAAATATTGACTACCTATGTCAGGACCTTGACCATTGGATTGAGTGAAATCATGAATTTCAAAAAAATATTTGACTAACTGTTCAAAAGTGACTACTTTCTTATCATATTCTATTTTTACTGTTTCTAAATGCCCCGTTGTACCAGTACAAACACTTTGGTAATCAGGATGAAGTGTATCTCCACCCATATATCCAGAAACTGCACTATAAACACCTTTTAAGTGTTCAAAATGATATTCTACACCCCAAAAACAACCTGCTGCAAAATAACATATTGCTTGGTCTTCATTTGTTTTATTTATATAATCAAAATTTAATGAAATAGAATTTACACAATGTCTTGTATTTTTTGATGTAAAACCTTCACCTTCAAATACATGACCTAAATGAGCACCACAGTTTGCACAAACAATTTCTGTTCTTCTTCCATCACTATCTTGAACTCTTTTTACAGTTCCAAAATCATCATCAAAACTTGGCCAACCACAACTTGAGTTAAATTTACTATCAGATGAATACAGCTTTGTATCACATTTTTTACATTTATAAATACCATCCGAATAAAAATCATTATATTTACCAGAAAAAGGTCTCTCTGTTCCTTTATTTTCTATTACTCTTATTTCTTCTTCAGTTAATTTATTAAATGACATTTTATATCCTATAATTTATAATTTCTGAAATTCTATCTAAAGAAAAAAAGTTCTTTAATAAATTATAAATATAGTTTTTGCTCTTAATAAAAATTAAATTTTTGAAGATTCTTTAACATCAAACTTTACATTTATTAACACTTCATTTTTATATAAAAGCTTACCTTCAAAGATATCATTTACTTCAAATTTTCCTACACCACTAGGAGTTCCACTCATAAGTATATCTCCATCTTCAAAAGATGAAAAAGTGTTTAAATTTTTTATTATTTCATTTGGTTTATATATCATCATAGATACATCACCTTTTTGTTTAAGTTCCCCATTAATATATAACTCAATACCAAGATCTGAAACATCTCCATCAAAACTTACAAACTTTGAGAAAACAGCTGCTCCATCAAAACATTTAGCTCTTTCCCAAGGTAAACCCTTTTGTTTAAGCTTTGATTGTACTTCTCTTAAAGTTAAGTCTAATCCAAATCCAACAGCTGATATTTTATTTTCTTCCATTAAAAATGATATTTCAGCTTCATAATGACAACTAGTATTTCCTTTTGGAAATACCAATTCATCACTTATTGAAGAGTTTGGTTTGAAGAAAAAAACTGGTTCTTCTGGTGTCTCATTATTTAGCTCTTTTATGTGATCTACATAGTTTCTACCTATGCATACTACTTTTGAAGGGTATATCTTTTTATTATCTATTAGTATTTTATTCATTTTTCTACTTTTATATAAATTTTACATAGCTTTTACTTAAAACTGTAGTTGAAAAATTATATCGAAAATGAACTAATTTTGATAATTTATATCTCATAAATTTTGAAAGATCTTCTTATTTCTTTCTATGACATATATCTAATCACTTATTCATATGGGTGTTTTTGATAGACTAAAATACAATCTAGTTTCAAAAGGGTATAGTTATAGAAAACTATTTTGGCTTACTGGATTTTTATCTTTCTTTATCTCACCAATTGCAGATAACTTAACAACAGCACTTATTCTTTCAACTGTTTTAATTACAATTGAAAAAGAGAAAAAAGAGTTTTTAGTTCCAGGTGCAATTAATATCGTAGTTGCAGCTAATGCTGGTGGTGAGTGGTCTCCATTTGGTGATATTACAACTTTGATGGTTTGGACTTCAGGTAAGGGTCAATTTATGGACTTTTTATATCTATTCCCTGCCTCAATATTAGGATATTTAGCAACTGCTTTTTTATTATCTCTTGTTGTTCCAAAAACAAAACCAGAATTTGATTCAAAAGTTGAAGTTCCTCAAATGAAAGACGGTGCAAAAACTATCATTTTCTTAGGTGTTGTTACAATTGTCATGGCAGTAATTTCTCATCAATTCTTAGACTTCTCAGCTATGTGGGGTATGATGTTTGGTTTAATGTTATTAAAATTCTGTTCATTTAAATTAAGAAAAAAATATGGAAGTGAACACTTTGATATTTTTTATTCGATGTCAAAAATTGAAAATAATACTTTGATGTTTTTCTTTGGTATTTTAGCAGCAGTTGGAGCTTTATATTTTGTAGGTTGGCTAACTCTTACTTCAGTAGTATATCATCCAAATCATTTAGGACCAACTTTATCAAATATTGCAGTTGGGTTCTTATCAGCAATTGTAGATAATGTTCCAGTAATGTCTGCTATTTTAAAAGCAAATCCAAATATGGATATTTCAAACTGGCTATTAGTTACATTAACAGCAGGTATTGGTGGTTCTTTAATCTCATTTGGTAGTGCTGCTGGTGTAGGTGTTATGGGAAAACTAAAAGGTGTTTATACTTTTAGTAGTCATATGAAATATGCGTGGACTATTTTAATTTGATATTTTGTATCAATTGGTATTTGGTATTTTCAATTTGAGATGTTAAAACTTTATTAATTAAACTTAAAAAAAGAAGAATTTAAATCTTCTTTTTTTATAAAATATAGTAAATATCTTGAGATTTATCATAATTAATATTATTCTATATTACCCTTCTTTTTTAATTCTCTTCTAATACGACTCAAATGAGTAGGTGAAATACCCAAGTATGATGCTATATAGTGCTTAGGAATTCTTTTTATGATATTTTTAAATTCTTCGTTGAATTTTTCATATCTTTTTTTAGCATTATCAAGAACAAGAGAAGAGCCTATATCATCTCTTTCTAATACCCAATGTTTTTCTAAATAAAAAATATGAAAAAATTTTAAATCATCATATGTTTCTAAAAGTTTTCTATATTTGTCGTGTTTAATATCTATAACTATTGAATCTTCAATTGCTTGAACTACTGCATTTATAGGTTTTTTATATAAAAGTGCAACCATTGGTCCATAAAATTTAGTTTCCCAGAAAAATTTTTTTGTATATTCTTCTGCTTTTTCATTAAATGAAAATGTTCTAAATAAACCTTTATATACATAAGAAAAAGCATCTACTTTATCATAAAGTTCAAATGCATATGCATTTTTTTTTATTTCTTTTATTGTGCATATATTTTTAAACTCTTTCCATGTTTTTTCTGAAAGTGGATAATAAGAATCTAAAGTCTTTTTAAGTGAGTTAAATATTTCTTCTGTACTTGTGTTCATAAATAATCTTTAATATTTTAGAAAGGATATTACAAATTTATTTAAAAATCAATATATGTATATGACAAAGATAAATAATTTTGATAATCTGTATCAAAAAAGGATATTTTATGTCAAAAACATTATATGCACATATTTTAATTTTATTTGCAACGTTTATATCAGGAGGATCATTTATAGTATCTCAAAAATTATCAGGAGTAATTAATCCTATTTCGATTAATTTATTAAGATTTTTAATAGCAACTGTAACTTTGCTTCCTTTTATATTTTTAAAAAAAGAGTATAGAATAAAACTTATTTCAACTTTTAAAAGAGCATTTATAATAAGTTTTTTTTATACATCATTTTTAATAGGAATGTTCATCTCTTTAGAATACACAACTGCTTTAAACACTGGAGCAATATTTACCCTTGTACCTTTAATTACTGCAATATTATCAATGATATTTTTCAAACAAAAAATCCCAAAAAAACAATATTTAGTATATCTTTTTGGAATTATTGGAACTTGCATTGTTATTTTTAAAGCAAGCTTACAACTTTTTTTGTCACTTACTTTAAATAAAGGAGATATATTTTTTTTTATATCTATTTTATTTATATCAATGTATTCTATTTGTGCAAAATATTTTTATGAAAAAGATGATAAGTTAGTTGTTTTAGTTTTTATGACATTAGTTGGTGGTTGCATTTGGATGTCAATTGCTTTAATTATATTCAATATACCTTTACAATGGAATAGAATCAATACAAATGATTTTGTTTCCTTAGGTTATATTAGTATACCTGCAACTTTGGTTACTGCATATTTATATCAAAAGTGTACAGTGATTTTAGGACCTAAGAAAATTATGGCTTATACTTACTTAACTCCTGCTTCTATTGCAATACTTATGTTTGTTGTGTCATCACAAGTTTTAACTTATTGGGTAATTATAGGTATATTGATATCTACTTTTTCTACAGTAATGTTATTACGAAAAAGTTAAAAGAATTTTAATGGAGCAATTCAAACTATAGTAGAAAATATTCTATTTAACCTTATTATTTGCTTCACTAATTTTCCCTAATACTTTATACAACAATGCATAAAGATTTTCTACATCGTCTTTATCCATCTGTAAAGAACGCCCTAGTTCCTCTGGAACTTTAATGGCATTATCTTTTAGCTTTTCACCTTCTAAAGTAAGTCGTACAACTAAATTACGTTCATCTTCTTGTGCACGTGTCCTAGTAATATATCCTTTAGACTCTAGTTTTTTCAATAAAGGAGTTAATGTTCCAGAATCCAAATACAAATATTTACCCAATAATTTGCTATTTATTTCTTTGTGTTCCCACATAACCATCATTGTAAGATATTGAGTATAAGTTAAATCAAGCTTGTCCAAAAAAGGCTTATAAATTCTTACAACTTCTTTTGAACAAGCATACAAAGGAAAACATAGTTGATTTTCAAGTTTTAAAATTTCATCTTTGTTTTCTTCTAGCATACAAATCCTTGTTTACAATATATTTCATACAATGAAGTGTATCAAGATTTGCATTAATAAAAGAAGACTTATAGGAGTGCCTTGATTTGTTCTTCAATAACCTCAATATCAACAGTTGGTTCGAATCGTGCTACAACATTTCCATTTTTATCAATTAAAAACTTTGTAAAATTCCATTTGATAGATGGATCATTTTTATAGTTAGGATCAACTTTAGCTAGCATTTCATCCAATCCCTTTGATAGAGGATGTTTTGCATCAAATCCTTCAAATCCTTTTTGTTCAACTAAATATGAGAATAAAGGTTCAGCATTATCACCATTAACATCAATTTTCCCAAAAATTGTAAATTGAATTCCAAATCTTGAATTACAAAAACTTGCTATTTCGGCATTGCTTCCTGGTGCTTGATTACCAAACTGATTGCAAGGGAAATCCATTATTTCAAATTTTTCACCTTCTAATTTTTCATATAATAGTTCTAAGCCCTCATATTGGGAAGTAAATCCACACTCAGTTGCAGAATTAATAATTAATAAAACTTTCCCTTTATATTTATCTAAATTGACAACATTTCCGTAAGAGTCTTTCACTCTGAAATCGTAAATTGACATGTAAATCCTTTATTTATTTTTTAATTTTAATTGTATACAATTAAATTGTACACAATTATATAAGGTTTTATTTTTTTTGTCAAGATAAAACATTTTTTCTTCACACATTTATAAAACGTTAGGTTATCTTTAACACTGGAGCTTATTTAATTTTTGAAAATGAATATGCCAATGTAGAGTTGAGAATTATTACTTTCGCAATTGGCAATATTTTTTCAAGCTAGATTAGATAGTGAACTTAAAATTTAAGTTTAGATTTGATAGGAGTTCTCCTATCAAAATTTCTTTGGCATGGAATACTAAAATCAAAATGATGATTTTGATAATTTATATCTATTTATTTTTTAAATATAAAATTATCAAGTGAAATCTTCCCAGCTCCATGTGTAAGAAAAATTCCTAAAAATAATAAGTAGTATAAAGGTATTTCAAATCCATTATCTCCAGCTCCAAAACCATTTCCTAGATGTACTGTAAAAATAGCAACTACCATTACAACCATTAAAGGAATAGATATTAGTCTAGTAAATAATCCAAGGGTTAATAAAACAACTCCTAAAATTTCAGTTGTTGCAGCCATATATGCATTTATAATAGGAAAAGGGATTCCAATTGATTCAAACCATTGTGCTATACTACCAATATCTGCCCACTTTCTCATTGCAGGATCATAGAAACCATAAGCAAGAACTAATCTAGCTAAAAGTAAAAACAGTGATTGAATATTTTCAAAAACTCCAAAGATTTGATTATATAGTTTTACAAACATTTTTTATCCTTCTTTATTTATTTTTATTATATTCTCTAAATATTTACTTTTTGTGTATTAATATTTCATTATAATAACAAATGTAATAAAAAATATCAAGAAAAAGGTTATAAAATGTCTAAATCAAACTTATTAATCGTATTATCAAATCAAGATAAAGAAGTTGCAAATAAATTTCCTTTGCTTTATTCTTCTGTAATATTAGAAAGAAAATATTGGAAGAAAGCTCATTTAATGCTATGGGGACCTTCAATAAAACTTGTAAAAAAAGATAAAAAAATTCAAAAAAAACTACTAGAAATCCAAAAAACAGGTGTAAAAATGAGTGCTTGTATAGTGTGTGTTGAAGATTATAAAGCTATAAAAGAATTGGAAAAACTAAATATAAAAATAGAACATACAGGTGAGTTACTAACAAAAGCTTTAAAAAGTGAGAAGTGGTCAGTAATGACTATTTAGAAGATTAATATCTTCTTAATAGGTCATTTAAAATAACAGCTGTTAAACCCCAAATAACTTTTTTCTTATATTTATAAACATAAACTTTGTGTTTTTTATTTCCCCAAGGTTTTTGATAGGCTTCAGGAAGTCTTAATTCATCAACGGGGAAATAAACCTCTTTATTTCCATTTTCATCTATGTGATAAGGTTTTACTTCTGTTCTTAGATTATAAATTTCTGGTTCATTTTGTTTAAAATAATCCAATGGAATTAAATATGTATTTTCAACTTCATTTTTATCTATCTTCATATTTTTGATAGCTTTTTTCTTTATAAGCCCAATAAAAGGCTCAATAATAGTTCCAAAAGAAGCTACCATCGTATCCAATTGACCAATTATTTTTATGTCTTTTCTAGAAATACCTAGCTCTTCTTCTGTTTCTCTTAAAGCTGTTTGTTTAAAGTTTTTATCAATGCCCTCTTCATAACCACCTCCAGGAAAACAGATATCACCACCTTGTTTTATTCCCATGGCTCTTTTTTGAAAAAGAATAAAATATTCCCCTTTTATTTTTACAAAAGGTATTAAAACTGCACTATTAAAAAATCTATCTCTACCCATTACTCCGGGATTTTTTGGTAAATTTGTTATAAGTCTTTTAAATCCATTTTTATTCATATTATCTCTTTATACTTCTTATTGCTTCAACCATAGTTTTAGCAACTTTTCTTAAATCATCTTCTTCTATTGTATAAGCAACTATAGAATAAATAAGTCTACCAAAAGGTCTTATCCAAACCCCATTTTTCACACAATAATCTTGTATCTCTTGGGCATAACTATCATCATTAAGTTCAACTATTCCAATTGCTCCTATATTTCTCACATCTTTTACTATAGATAAATCTTTTAACTCTTTTAATTCTTCTGAAAATATCTCTTCAATATTTGAAACTTTTTTTTCCCAAGGTGTTTCAAGAAGTAAATCAATAGATGCAATTGCAACACTACAAGCTAATGGATTAGCCATAAAAGTTGGTCCATGCATAAGTACACCAATTTCACTATTTGATATAGTATCACTTACTTCTTTTGTTGTAAGCATTGATGCCATTGTCATATAACCACCAGTCAAACCTTTTCCTAGAGTCATTATATCTGGTTTTATATTTGCATGCTCGCATGCAAACATTTTTCCAGTATGTCCAAAACCTGTGGCAATTTCATCAGCAATAAGTAAAATATCATATTTGGTGCATAATTGTCTTGCTTTTTGCAAATAGATAGGATTATATATTCTCATTCCACCTGCCCCTTGAACGATTGGCTCAAGTATAAATCCAGCAAGTTCATTATGGTGTTTTTCAAATTTTTCTTCTAATTGTTTTAAAGAAGCTGTACAATCACTATCAAAACCTAACTCAGGCTCTTGTGTAAAAATATGTTGTGGTAAATATGAGCCATAAATAGTATGCATAGAATTTTTTTGATCACATACACTCATTGCACCTAAGGTATCACCATGATAAGCATTATTTAAAGCCAAAAATTTAAATTTTTCTTTCCCTTTTGCTTTTTGATAAAGTATTGCAGTCTTTAGGGCAACTTCAACAGAAACTGAACCACTATCACACAAAAAGACAGAATTTAGACCTGTCAAATCAACTAATTGTTTTGACAAAATTGCTGCATTTTCATGGGCAATCCCACCAAACATGACATGTGGCATAATGTCAACTTGTTTTTTTAATGCATCATTTAACTTTGGATGATTGTATCCGTGAATAGCACTCCACCAAGAACTCATTCCATCTATTAATTTTGTATCATCACTTAAAAATATAAAAGTCTTATCAGTTTTTTTTACAGGTAAAAGTTTTGTTTTAGATGGAAGAGAATTATAAGGGTGCCAAACATGCTTTTTATCTATTTCTAACCAATTCAATATAATTCCTCATTTAATTTATTAAAAGATTATATCAAAATTAAAATTATTCACCATAAAAAGTAATTGTAAATAAAGCACCTTTATATTTTTCATTTTCATATTCATATTTGCTATTTGACACTTCAATTTGTCCATCCATATGCTTTGTTATTATTTGATGGCTCATGTATAATCCAATACCAGTACCTTGGCTTTTATGTTTTGTTGTAAAATATGGATCAAATATTTTATCAATAATTGAAGAGTTAATTCCACCTGCATTATCTTTTATCTTTATAACAATTTTTGATTTTTCTTTTAAGATATCTAAAAAAATAATTCTTTTATTTACTTTTGCTTCACAAAAAGCATCTTTAGCATTATTTAATATATTTATAAATACATGAACCAATTCTGATTCATATCCAACTATTTCTACTTTTTCAATATTTTTAATTATTGTTATCTTTTCATTATTTAACTTTAAACTTAAGACATTTAAGCTTTTCTCAAAACATGATTCCAATGAAAATTTGTCTTTATCTTTACTAGGTTTAAAGAAATATTTAAAGTCATCAATTGTTTGTGATAAATAAGAAGATGACTTTAAAATTGATTCTAAGTATCTGTTAAAAATGAATCATCTAAAAGTTCTAATTCTTTTTTTAGTTTTATTCCACTAGCTCCCATAGTTATCACAGAAAGGGGTTGTCTCCATTGATGTGCAATATTTTCTAACATCTCTCCCATAGAAGCCAATTTTGATTGTCTTTGTAAAAGATGGTCTTTTTTTAGATTTTTTTCTACTTCTTCATTTATTCTTTTTTCAAGTTCACTATTTATTTTCAATAATTCTTCTGTTTTTTGTTTTACTTTGTCATTTAGTGATTTATTCATTCCACTTAAAACTTTATGTCTATACATAAAAGCTAAAAATATTACTCCTGCAATAAATAAAGTTATCCAAAGGTAAGTAAAATCAGTACTTTTTTTATATTCTATTGTCACCCATGACTTAATAAGTGCTTCAATTTTTGCATCATCAATATCATTAACTGCTCTACTTATAATCTCAAATAGAATTTTATTTTCTTTTCTAACAGCAACTCTTAAATTTGAATCAATATCAAGTTTATTAGAAATCTTTAGATTTGAATTATCATCATACAGTCTATATAAAGTTGTATATAATAAATCAACATGACCATCAATTTTATTATTTAAAACTTTTTTAATACCTTCATCCAAACTTTCTACACCTATAAACTGTATATCAGGATATTTTTCTTTAACTCGTTTACTTATATTATAACTAGCATTTATTCCTATTTTTTTATTTTTTAATGTACTTAAACTATCTACAAAAGGAAAGTTTTGTTTTGTAATTAAAACAAAAGGAATATTGACATATGGCTTTGTAAAATTAGCATATTTTTCTCTCTCTTTTGTTTTTTCTAAAGAAGCAAAAATATCACACTTTTTATTTTTGAACAAATCAACATAATTTTTAAATTTATCATCTTTTATTACTTCAAATTCCATACCAGCTTTTTCTTTAATTATCTTAAAATAATCTGCTATAAAACCCTTAAATTCATTCTTTTCAAAATAACTATAAGGTTTAATATTAGGAATAATGCACATTTTAAATTTATTATTTTTATTTAAATAAGAAATCTCTTCTTTAGATAAAAATATCTTTTTATTATCATTTGTATAATAAACAAATTTTTTGGCATCAGTTTTTTTAGGTATTAAACCCATTACATTATACAAATCATAAATTCTTTGTACTTTATCTTCTTTTATTTCGCCTAAAATCTTTGTATCTTGGTAAGATAATTTTTTTAGTTCTTCACCTTCGAAGATTAGGGCTTTTTTTGTAATATGTTGAGAATTATATTTTTTTGATATTAAATTAGCTGTCTCTTCTATATGGGAATAAGCATATTCCCAACCTTTTAAAGATGCTTTTTTAAAAGCTGCTACTGTAGCAAAATGGTTATTTATCATATCTTCACTAGTAAACAAGAAATCACTATACATATCAAATCCATAATCTTTTGGATCAAATATTTTGTATTGAATTCCTCTTTCAACAAGATCAAATGGTGATTTTGAAATATATGCTGAGATAATATCTGTTTTTTTATTGATTAAATCATTTATATTATGTGTATGTTTTATAAAATGTAATTGTTCGAATTTTACTTTTTTTGAACTAATCATAGCTTTGATAGAAACTTCACTAGAATCATCATCTGTGGTCATAATTTTCTTATTTACAAAATCTTCTACTTTATTTATGTTTTTATTTGTAGTTATTAAAATTAGAGGTGTTGATTGAAATAAAGAATAAAGAGCAACTATTTTTTTGCCTTTTGCTCTATCTAGTATTAAAGTTTCTCTTCCAATTCCAAAATCAGCTTTGCCCTCATCTACTTCTTTAGGTGCATGAATTCCAAAATTGAATGGTTTTATTTCCACATCCAAACCTAGATTTTCATAGTAACCTTTTTCTTTTGCAATATAATATCCTGCAAACTGAAATTGATCAAACCAAGATAACTGTAAGCTAACTTTTTTTAATGCTTTAGCACTTAAAGTTTCAAAAGAAATAATTATCAATATAGATATAAATATTAATCTCAACTTAACTCCTCGATAGTGTTAAGATTATATCTAAATTACATATAAAATATCTCTAAACTATTCTAAACTATTTTTTGTTGTTCATCAACCCAATCTTGATCTTGTCTTGGATCGATTTCTGGCATAACAGAACTAGAAGTAACTGGTACATTCACAAAAACACTCATATCATCATCCGCTACTCTTTTTTTAGATAATGAATAAAGGGCTAAATAAACCCCTAAAATTGCAAAAATAATAAATAATGTTTGGTATCCAAAATAATTAAAGCCAAGCCCTATAATAATTGGTGCAATAAAAGAGCCTGTTCCATATGCAAAAAGTAAAGCTCTAGAAATCTCTACTATATCTTTATTTTCATCAATAACATCATTAGCACGAGATAAACTTAAAGGATAAATACAAAAAATACTAGCCCCTAATAAAATCCCCAAAGCATATATCAATAAATCATTGGAAGGTAAAAAAATAAATAATAATGAAACAACAGTTGTAAAAAAACCAGTTACTGAAATAAGTTTTCGTCTACCATAAATATCTGAAAGTTTTCCTATTGGCCATTGGGAAATTAATCCGCCTAAAATAGTAAATGCCATAAAAAGAGATAATACTTCTTTAGAATCATAAATTTTGATAATATATAAAGGAATCATTGTAAAAAATCCACCAACTAAAAACCCACTTATAAAACTTCCCGTTAAAGCTAAAGGAACCACATTATAAAGTTTTGGAAAACTATATCTTTCAAATGGTTTAAGAATAGGCTCTTTAATCTTTGTCATTGCTATAAAAACAACAGAAAAAAGTACTAAAACTGCACCTATTGAAAAAATTATATGCTCTAAGTCTTCATCAATATTTAATAACAATTGACCAATAGCATTTGAAAGATAAAAAACAGTCGTATAGATAGCTAATATTTGTCCTCTTTGTTCATTTGAACTCTTTTCATTTAACCAACTCTCTAATATAATCAATAATCCATAATATGCAAATCCACAAATAAGCCGAAGAATAGCCCAAAAAAATTCATTTAAAAACATAGAATGTAGTAAAAATGTAATAACCATAATAGATGCAAAAGTCACAAAACTTCTTATATGCCCAATATTTGTAATAATTTTTTGACTAAAAATAGAAGATGCCATAGCACCTAAGAAAAATGCAGCATTAATTAAACCAATAACCATATCAGAAAATCCATGTTCTTTAAGAAACAGACCTATAAAAGTCATAATCATCCCATATCCAATGGCTAAAAAACCAATTGAAAAGAATAACGAAGATATAGCTATAAAAACTGATTTTGTTGCTTGCATTTCACCTCTTTTGTTTATTTTTCGTGATAATAGTAGATATATGATTAGAAAGTAATAAAGTGTAAAATATTCCACTAATTGTTTATATTATTTTACACTATCCTCTACAAATTTTATTCAAATAAGAAATTTTATCTTAATATATTATCTTTTGCAACTTCAATTAATTCATCACCTTTTCCATTAATTATTGCCCGTAACATATATATTCCAAATCCTTTTGCACTTTCAAAACTGATTTTAGGAGGCATTGTTAACTCTTGTTTTGCTGTTGTAACATCCAAAAGTGCTGCTCCGTCATATTGTAAAAACTCTTTTATTGTACTTTCTAATTCTTCTGGTTCTTCAACTCTAAAACCTTTCACTCCAACTGCTTTTGCAATTGCAGAAAAATCAGGATTTTCTAATTCTGTATTATCATACAAATATCCACCAGCTTTCATTTCAATGGCTACAAAGCCCAATGAACTATTATTATAAATAACTATTTTTGCTTTTATTTTATGTTGAAGAAGAGTTAAAAAATCTCCCATAAGCATAGCAAAACCTCCATCACCACATAAAGCAATGACTTCTTTATTGGGACAACTTACTTTTGCTCCAATTGCTTGAGGAAGAGCACTAGCCATTGAACCATGATTAAAAGATCCTATAAGCTTTCTTTTTCCATTCATAGTTAAATATCTTGCTGCCCAAACAGTAGGTGTTCCCACATCACAAGTAAATATTGCATCATCACTTGCATGTTTATCAATAAGTTTCGTTAAATATTGGGGATGTATTAATCCAAACTTACTATTTCCACTTGCTAATTTATCAAAATTTTCAACTGTACCTTTATAATGTTTTAGTGCACTTTTTAAAAAAGTGTTATCTTCTTTTCTATGAATTCTTGGTATTAACATTTCCAAGCTCGATTTTATGTCACCTACTAGACCTAAGTCAACTTGAGTATGTCGTCCAATTGCTTCAGGTTTTATATCAATTTGAACTATTTTTGCATTTTGTGGATAAAAAGATTTATAAGGGAAAGCTGAACCCAAAATAAGTAATACATCAGAGTTTTCCATAGCATAATAGCCTGATTCATATCCTATAAGTCCTGTCATTCCAACGCTATTTGGGTTATTGCCTTCTATATACTCTTTCCCACCAAGAGCATGAACAACTGGTGCATTTAAAAGTTGGGCTAATTTAACTACCTCATCATGTGCATCCTTACACCCTGCTCCACACATAAAAGTAATTTTTTTATTTTCATTTAAAATTTTTGCTAATTCAATTATATCTCCCTCATCTGCTAGTACTTTTGGCAAATTTGGTTCATTCCATAACAACTTTGAACTCTGAGGCATTGGTTTTAACATAATATCACCGGGAATGACAATTACACTAACACCATTTTTCAAAATAGCTTGTCTAATTGCAGTTTCTAAGATATGGGGCATTTGTTCAGGGTTTGAAACTAACTCACAAAAAACACTACACTCTTTGAATAAATTTTCTGGATGTGTTTCTTGAAAATAACCACTACCTATTTCAGTTGATGGGATGTGAGAAGCAATTGCTAAAATAGGAACTCCTTTTCTTTGACAATCAAAAAGGCCATTTATAAGGTGTAAATTCCCAGGTCCAGAGGAACCAGCACAAACTGCTATCTTGCCACTAACTTTTGCATCAGCACCAGCTGCAAAAGCAGCTGTTTCTTCATGTCTTGTACCTATCCACTCAATCTGTGCTAATTTTTCCAAACTATCACTTAGTCCATTTAAAGAATCACCTGTGATTCCCCATATTCTTTTAATACCAACTTTTGCTAAAAGTTTTGCGAAATACATTGCTATACTATCATTCATAAAAAAATCCTTTTAAATAATTATTGACATATGCTCATTATAATCTTTTTATTTTTATTTTTATTTAACTATTTATTGTAATTTTGGAATTTATTTTCAAAGGCATATTCATAACTTTTTTCATATTTTAAACTCTCCAAGCCCTTTTAATTACACACCTTTTAATTATTTAATCTTTAAGAATAGAAAAAACTTATTATTAATATTAAATAAATAATATAATTTATACTTATAATTATTTCTTATAATAAATTTTATAATTGTTTAATATTTATAATAGTAATATAAATTATAATTATAATGGAATTAAAAAAAATGAAAAAAATACTTATACTAGGAGGTGGTTTTGCTGGGATTGATGCAGCATCTCACCTTAAAAAAATGAATTATGATGTTACATTAGTAAGTGATAGAGACTATTTCTTTATATACCCAACTTCTATTTGGATTCCAACCCATGAAATTGCATTTAAAGAAACTTGCATTGATTTAAATGAACTTCAAAAGGCACATGGTTTTAAACTTGTAATTGATGGAGTTTATGAAATATCAAAACAGAATAATAGTGTCACTTTAAAAAGTGGTAAAGTTCTTGATGATTACGATTATCTTATTATTGCAATAGGAGCATCAAAAATGAAACCAAAAGGTGTAGAGCATACTCTTTCTATTTGTGGAAAACCAACCCAAGCACTTGATATAAGAGATGCATTAGACTCACTTATAGAAAAAGAAAGTGGAAAAATAGCAATGGGTTTTGGAGGTAATCCAAAAGATAGTTCTGCTGTTAGAGGAGGTCCTGCCTTTGAGTTACTTTTTAATGTTCACAATTTGCTTAAGAAAAAAGGAATAAGAGATAGATTTGAATTAACATTTTTTGCACCTATGGAAGAACCTGGAAAACGCATGGGAAAAAATGCCCTTAAAATGATGGAGACTATGTTTGGCAAGCTAAATATAAAAAAACACTTTGGAAAGAAAATTAGCCATTTTGAGGTTGATGGTGTAATTTTTGAAGATGAGAGTAAATTAGAAGCTGACTTGGTGATGTTTATATCAGCAGGAGATGGTCACAAAGTTATCAAAAAATCTGATCTGCCGACAAATGATGCTGGATTTATTAAAACAGATGATTTTTCTTGTGTTCTAAATAAAGATGGAAGTTTAAGTAACATTTATGCCATTGGTGATGTAGCTTCCTTAGAAGGTTATGACTGGAGAGCAAAACAAGGTCATGTTGCCGAAGTTATGGCAAAAAATGCTGCACATAATATAAATCAAAGAGAACAAAATAAAACCAACTTCAAAGGATACCATGAACACTTAAATATACTTTGTGTGATGGATACAGGCAATGGAGCAGCCTTTGTTTATAGGGATGAAAAAAAAGCATTTATGCTTCCTATGCCTATATTTGGTCACTGGCTTAAAAAAGGTTGGGGAGTATATTGTCGAAATACTAAGCTTGGTAAAATACCTAGAATACCTGGAATGTAAAAAGTTCAAGCATACCTTGAACTTTTATGAAAAAATATAGCCTAATAAGCTATACTTTTTTCATGAAATATATAATTACTGTACTGTTAGCCGTCTTATTTATAGGTTGTAGTGTATCTAATACTCAAGTTGAGAAAAAACTAACTAAAGATAACTTATCTGTTTTATTATCCTCTTTAAGTAATAAAGTAAATAAAAAAGAAGCTAAAATCCTCTCTTCTGAAATGTTTAAACAATCACTATTTTTAAAAGAATCATACGATTTAGTAAGCCCTCCTCTATTTCAAAACTTTTTAGTAAATATCGGAATAAAAGATAAAGGCTTATGCTGGCAATTTGCATATGACATGCTAAAACATGCGAAAAGTTTAGATTTAAAAAGCTTTGATTATTATATAGGTGGAGCAAATATTGGTGACTATTGGAGAGAACACACCACTTTGGTAGTTACCTGCAAAGATTGTAACTTTAGTGATGGAATAGTTCTTGACCCATGGAGAAATTCAGGAGAATTATTTTACTCAAAAGTGAAAAAAGATACTCAATATGTTTGGTCTCAAAGGGGTGAAAAAAGGAATTGATAAAATAGATATACAAATTACTGATCTGTGTAAATTTCCCCATTTTAGCGATATCATAAATAGATAAGATATAATGCATTTTTTATAAAGGAGAATAATGAAAAATGAAAAAAACTCAACTATTTTAAAACCAGTATTTTATCCCTCGGTTGCTATTATTGCAATACTTGTGATATTTGCAATGACAATGCCTCAAGTAGCAGGTGAAACTTTTAATGGAGTGAAACATTTCATAGCAGATAAATTTGGTTGGCTTTATATGCTTAGTGTTGGAATTTTTGCTATATTTGTAATCTTTCTTGCAATATCTCCTTTTGGAAGATTTAAATTAGGGCCTGACCAATCAAAACCTGCCTATAGTCATATTTCATGGTTTGCTATGCTTTTTAGTGCAGGTATGGGAATTGGATTGATGTTTTGGGGTGTAGCAGAACCTGTTATGCACTATGGAGCACCTCCTGTTGGTGACAAAGAGACAATTGAAGCTGCTAAACAAGCTATGCGAATCACTTTTTTTCACTGGGGATTACATGCTTGGGCAATATATGCTGTTGTTGGTTTAGTACTAGCGTATTTTTCTTTTAGACATGGATTACCTCTATCTATTAGATCAGCTCTTTATCCATTGATAGGAGAGAAGATTTATGGGAAAATAGGACATACAGTTGATACAATTGCAATACTTGGAACTGTTTTTGGGGTTGCTACCTCATTAGGACTAGGAGTACTACAAGTCAATGCTGGACTTAATTATATTTTCGGTATTCCTGTTGGACTTACAACACAAATTATTTTAATTGCTATTATTACAACTATGGCAACAGTTTCTGTTGTTTTGGGACTTGATGGAGGGATTAAACGATTATCTGAATTAAACCTTTACCTTGCATTAGCACTTGTTTTATTTGTATTTTTAGCAGGTCCAAGCTTCTTTTTACTTGGAGCATTAGTTCAAAATATAGGAAATTATTTATCTCATATTGTACAAATGACTTTCAACCAATACATTTATCTAGATACAAAATGGATGGGATCTTGGACATTCTTTTATTGGGCTTGGTGGATTGCATGGGCACCTTTTGTTGGGATGTTTATTGCACGAGTTTCAAGAGGTAGAACTATAAGAGAGTTTGTTCTTGGTGTTTTATTTGTTCCTGTTGGATTTACTTTAGTTTGGATGACAGTTTTTGGTAATAGTGCATTGCATTCAATTATGAAAGAAGGATTTACTAGTCTAAGTTCAGCTGTATCAGCAGATGTTGCAACTGCCTTATTTAAATTTTTAGAACACTTCCCTTTTTCTAGTGTTATTTCAATCCTTGCTATTATATTAGTTATTACTTTCTTTGTAACTTCTTCAGATTCAGGTTCATTGGTAGTTGATACTATTTCAAGTGGAGGAAGAGAAAATAATCCTGTATGGCAAAGAATATTTTGGGCAGTACTTGAAGGTGTTGTTGCAGCAGCATTATTAATAGCTGGTGGATTAGGAGCTTTACAAGCAGCTTCTATTGTTATTGCTTTACCCTTTGCTATTATTATGCTTATTGCATGTTGGGGACTTTATAAAGCCTTACATTTAGAATCTATTCGGTACGACTCACTTCAACATCATATGAATGCAGGACGACATGGAGAGGTATCTGGAACTTGGCAAAATAGACTTTCAAGACTTATTGAATTTCCAACGCCAGATGAAACACGAAGATATATCAATGAAGATGTAATTACTGCTATGAAAAATGTAGAAGAAGAGCTTGAAAGACATGGTTGGAATGTAGAAGTTACCAATAATAAAGAAAAAAGTGTTTCTATTTTAACGGTAGAACACAATGGTGATTTAGACTTTACTTATGAAGTAAGATTTAGTAGATATGATACACCAACATATGCATTTCCTGAAATACTTAATCCAAATCATGAACAAAAGAAATACGCTAGAGCAGAAGTTTACTTACAAGATGGGAATAAAGCCTATGATATTTATGGATATGAGATGGATGTAGTTGCAAGTGATATTATTGATCAGTTTGAAAAACACAGACACTTTTTACATATTACTGCAGGACTAAATCCTGTTATACCTATAGATTAAAAAATTTAAGCCAATAGCTTTTAAGGCTGTTGGTTTATTAAAACTTTCATTATATTTTTGCTGATGTTCTAATCATATCTATATGAGGAATCCCATCTTCATCGTATGGTTCAGTTATAGCTTCAAATCCTAATGATTCATAAAATTTTTGTAAATAAACTTGAGCGCCGATTTTAATACCCATTTCTGGAAATTGCTCTTCTGTGAAGCGAACTGCTTCATTCATTAAGGAACGTCCAATTTTCAAATTTCTAAATTTTTCTAAAGTCATAACACGACCAATAGAGGGTTGTACATATTTAACCCCAGAATCAACAACTCGAACATATGCAGCTAATTCACCATTTAAAAAAACAGAAAGATGCCATGAATGAAGATCCATATCATCAGTTTCTTGGTAAGGACATTGTTGTTCTACAACAAATACTGATTCACGTGCTTTGATTATTTCAAATAATTCCAAAGCGCTTAAAGACTCTAATCGCGACCACTTAAAATCCAATTTCATTAATTATTATCTCCTATTAATACTTTTAATTACTAGTTATAAATATCGATAAGTTTAGCAACTATAGACTATAAATACCCTTATTGATATACAATATTGATTAGTATCTTGTTCACAGGTTTATATTTTATTTTTACTCTACTCTCTTAAAGAACAAGTTCTCCTATTCTCTTATTTTTACCTTTCAGTATTTAGTCACTTCGTTCCGATATGTATTGACGAAAAGTAAGCAAAAACAAGAAGATTTAGGTGTTTATGAGAGTACTTGATATAGATACTTTTTAAGTACCTATATTTTAGAGAAGTTATAAATTAAAGTAAAATTCCAGCTAATAAATAAACAATAGCAATAGTTACAAGACCTTGAAGTAAAGTAGCTGTAGTATATGCTTTA
The DNA here is from genome assembly GCF_048571125.1 of Arcobacter siniprincipis (SeqCode). NCBI lineage: Bacteria > Pseudomonadati > Campylobacterota > Epsilonproteobacteria > Campylobacterales > Arcobacteraceae > Arcobacter > Arcobacter siniprincipis (SeqCode). Next base: position 2,441,974 of record NZ_CP182343.1, read on the forward strand.
TATGCAGTTGCTACATCCATTTGACTAAATCTTGATACAACCCAAAAGAAACTATCATTTGCATGACTTACAGTCATTGCTCCTGCCCCAATTGCCATTACTGTTAATACTTTTCCAAGTTCACTATCTAAACCTAGACTTGCAAGTAAAGGATAAATTATAGTAGAAGTTACAACTAATGCGGTTGTTGATGAACCTTGAGCTGATTTTAAAGCGGCTGCAATAATAAAAGGAACAAGAATACCTAAACTTAGGGTTTGAAGAACATCACCTAAATATGCTCCTATCCCACTTGCTTTTAACACAGCCCCTAAAGCTCCACCTGCACCTGTAATAATTAAAATCTCACCTGCATTTTTAATCCCTTCACCTACCCAACCTGACAATCTCTCTTCATCAAATTTTGGTAAAAGCATCGTAGCAAATAATAAACCTATAAATAAAGCATTTGTAGGATTCCCTAAAAATATAAATAATTTATAAATAGAAGTTTCACTCATATCTTTAAAAACAAGTTTTATTATACTAGCTAATGCCATTAAAAGAATTGGAATAAAAATAGGTGCAAATGATTTAAAAGCACTTGGCAATTCTCCATATTTTTCAATAACTTCACTATCCTTTTCCAAATCCACAAGAGTATCTTCTCCACTTTTATAGATTTTTCCAGAACGCAAAGCCCAAAAATATCCTGCAAGCATTGTTATAATAGATATAAAAATACCAAAGATAATTACAAGTCCTAAGTTATCAACCATCAAATTACCTGCTGCTGCAATAGGACCAGGTGTTGGAGGAACTAAAGTATGAGTTGCGAAAAGTCCAGTTGCCAAAGCGACACTCATAGCAACACCTGAAACTTGTAATTGCTTAACCATAGAGCGTTTTAAAGCATTTAAAATTACAAATCCACTATCACAAAAAACAGGAATAGAAACAATATATCCAATTACTGACATGGCTAATACAGGTCTTTTCTTTCCAACAATTTTTAAAATAACATTTGCCATTTTAATTGCAGCACCACTTTTTTCAAGTATTACTCCAATAATAGTTCCAAGAACAATCACAATACCAATATAAGCTAATATTCCACCAAAGCCTTTGGTCATAGTACTTGCAATTTCATTGTAGCCCATACCAACACTGATTGCGATACCATATGCTGCAATTAACAAAGCAATAAATGGATGTAATTTCCACTTGCTTGTAGCAAGAACAATAAAAATAACAGCAAGTAATAAAATAACTACTAACATAAAACCCCTTTTGTATTTAAGAATATGTTCTTAAATTATTTTTAATTTTTAAAATTAATATAACAAAAAAGTATAACAAAAAAAAGTAAAATTTTTAGATTTAAAATGCAAATGTATTTTAATTTTTAGAAATTATTTCTTTTGGTTTTTGATTCTTTATTCTACAAAAAAATACAACAATTGAATATATAAGAATAAAATATAATAATATTGGAGTAAAAGCCATAAAAGCAGAAATAAGTAAGATCCCATATAACCAATCGCTTATGTATTGAAAATAAGGAATAATATAACCAGTTCCAGACATTGTTCCTTCATTCCAACCTGTTGCATTTATTAAAAATAGTATATTTACCAAAACTATTAAGAAAAAAGCAATTTTAATAGAGTGTTTGTTATTTTTCAAAAAAATTCTTACAAAAAGCGATATAAGACAGCTTATAACAAATAAAGAGAGAATAGCTTTTGAATCATCTCCATAATCACCACTTAATAATATAGTTATAATAAAGTATACAATTATGAAAAAAACTATTTTAAAAAATAAATTCATTTGTGTCCTATGTCAAGATTTTATTTGAGTGTTTTATTTAAAATTTCTGTAGTTAAAACATGCATTATTCTAACAAAATAGTGTATATCTTCTCTTTAAATAATTTATTCAGTATATTTATTCTTTTTAGGAAAAGTTATAACTTAGAGCTTTTCTTTATTATATATTTTGTTCTCTTGAAGAGGTAAACTTCTTCGCTTCTCTTACTTTTTGGTCTCGAAAAAGTAAGCAAAAAAGACTGCCGAATTGATGAAGGAAAAGCTTCCTTCCAGTTAAATATTTATTTTCTGCCCTGCAAAACTCACTAAAGAGTGCATTTAGCACTCTTCTTAACGTTCAAGCAGTTTCGGGCTTTACCGAAAATAAACATCTAACTTCCAGCTTCATCAAAGGCAGAAAGAAATTCCTATAGTTCAAACTATCATTTGTAAATTTACTAGATAAAAGTTACAAGTATAAACAAATTAAAAATAATAACTGAAGGAATCCGAAGGGCTTTGTAGCCATTGGTGGTTTTCACAAAGAGAGTGCAAGTACAAGGCTTACTTTGTCCACACAAAGTAAGAGAGGCAAATACCTTTAGGTGTTTATAAAAAACATTGGCATATCTCATTAATTAAATAAGTATCCTGTCACCGGAATTTTTTCTTATACATCTAACGTTTGAATACACTAATAAAGTGCCGTAGATACTTTATTAGTGTGCTATGATTTGTTATGATAACTACTTTTTTAAACCCATCATTTGAAATAATTGAACATAGTGATTAACATCCGATGTGTTCTCCGCCATTCTATATTTTTCAATTTCTGGCATCTCATTCCATCCTTTTAATGTTTTATAGTCAATGCCTTTATATTCTAACAGTTTTTCCGCGGTAATTTCTTTAATAGTAATGTTAAATTTTTCTATTTCTTTGTCTATATTTACACTAATTGGAATAATTAAATTAGAACTAATTATTTTCAACATTAAATTAAATATTATTTTTGATATCAAATCATAAAATTTTATACTTGTTTCATTTTCTGTTAATGGATATAGTAATTCTTTATCTTCAGATAAAAAAATGATATTATATTTTGATAAATTTGCATGAGCAAGTAAATTTCTAATTTTTCTTATACCATTGTCTTTATTATTCAAAAACTCACATTCTATATTATTGATATAATTTTCAGATTTTAGTTTATCTATAGCTTTAACAAAACTAGCATCATAATCATGTATTTGGGATTTAATTATATTTTCTAGTATGTTAAATAAATATATAAGTGAAGCATGACCATTTAAATTTTTTTCTTTTGAAAGTTCTTCACAAGATATTAATAAATTTCCATAATATTTTGAATATTGCCAAATATAATCAATTACTTCACCTTTATCGTATATCATCTCAGTAATTTTCCTTTATGTATCATAACTATTTATTAGTAATACATTATGTATTCCTTACATCTAAAACTACGTAATAGTTTTACACTTATGATGTTAGCCTATTAAAGATAAGAAAATATCTAAAATAAGCTCTTTTAAATAAGAACATTTCATTTTGTAATATATTTTACAATATTTCTGAACTTTTTATATACTTTTTATGTTAGATTATTGACGTATATCCTTAATAGCTTATCAAAATGTATATATATTAAACAAAAATCGTAATAGTTTAACAAAATGTATTGTTACTATAATGAATTTTATTATTAAAGCAATCTACAAAAGATTGATTATAAGAGCGAGATTTTAAAATAAATCAAGGCAGAGATAATTTTATTCGTAGGAGCTTACTTGAAGTAAGTGACTAGAATGAAATTATCTCTAACGCAGAGTTATGAAGAAAGATTGCTTTTAGAATCAATCTTTCTTAGTGTAAGAAATGTCTTTTACCGCTAAAGTATAAAGACATATCATACTCATCAGCCGCCTCAATAATCTCATCATCTCTAATACTTCCACCTGGTTCAATTACACATTTTACACCGGCTTTATTTGCTTCATCGATACTATCTCTAAATGGGAAGAATGCTTCAGATGCTAGAACTGAACCTGTTACATCTATACCTAAATCTTCTGCTTTTCGTAAAGCTGCTTTTGCTGCGTCTACTCTACTTGTCATACCCATACCAACTGCTACCATAGCTGAGTTTTTCACGTATACTACACAGTTTGATTTTGTTAAGCTTGCTACTTTATATGCGATTTCCATATCTTTTACTTCTTGTTCGCTTGCTTCTCTTTTTGATTTTAGTTCTGAGTTTCTTACCTCATCATCTTCTACTTTATCAGCATCTTGATAAACAAATCCACCATCAACTATTTTGAAGTTGAAAGCATCATTTGCCATTTCAAGTTTAGATGTTCCTTGTTTGAATAGTTTGATTCTTTTCTTTTTGTTTAATTCTTGCTCAGCTTCAAGAGTGAAGTCTGCTGCAAATACTACTTCTAAGAAGATTTCATTCATTTTAACAGCTAGGTCTAAATCAACTACACCATTTACTGCAACTACTCCACCAAATGCTGAGATTGGGTCACATCTTAGTGCTTCTGTATAAGATTCTAAAAGAGTATCTTTGATAGCAAAACCACATGGATTTCCGTGTTTTACTATACATACTGCATTGTCAGTTCCAAATGCTGATGCTATTTTTGCAGCTCCTGAAATATCTCCCATGTTGTTAAAACTTGCTTCACCTTTTAAAGTGATAAATTTATTTGATAGGTGTTTATCAAACTCATATAATGCACCTTTTTGGTGTGGGTTTTCCCCATATCTTGTATCAAATACTTTTTCACCTACGATGAATTGTTTTGCACCCATTCCATTGTTGAATCTTTTGTTCATATAGTTTGCAATCATAGCATCATAGGCAGCTGTATGCTCATATGCTTTTATCATCATATCTCTTCTGAACTCTTGAGTATTTGTGTCATTTTTAAGATTGTTTAATACTAAGTCATAATCAACAACATCAGTTACAATAATAACGCTATCATGGTTTTTTGCAGCACTTCTAACCATCGCTGGACCACCGATATCAATGTTTTCTATAATCTCTTCAAAGTCATCAGTTTTTTCAATAGTTGCTTTAAATGGATACAGGTTAACACATACTAAATCAATACCTTCAACACCTAATTCTTTTGCTTGATCTAAGTGAGATTGTTTGTCTCTTCTATGTAAAATTCCACCATGAATATATGGGTTTAAAGTTTTTACCCTTCCTTCAAAACACTCTGGGAATTTTGTAACTTCGTTTGCTTCTATTACTGCTATTCCTGCATTTTGTAAAGCTTTATAAGTACCACCTGTACTAATTATCTCGTAACCTAATTTTACTAACTCTTTTGCAAAATTCTCAACACCACTTTTATCGCTAACACTGATTAATGCTCTCAAATTAATTCCTCTGTCGTTTATAATTTTTCGTGATTATACAAAAAAAGTAATTAGGAGTTGCTTTGCATAAAACTGTATATTAAATATACATAGTTTCAATTATTGGATGTAGCTTTTTGGATATTATTAATTCTTATTTAATGATAGGATAACTATATGACTAGCATAGATTTATTATGGATTTTGCTTTGTGGCTTTTTAGTATTTATGATGCAACTTGGATTTGCACTTGTAGAAACAGGAACTGTAAGGACTAAAAATACTATTAATGTAGCTATGAAAAATCTTATTGATACTGTTTTTAGTATAATTTTCTTTTGGATTATTGGCTTTGGCATAATGTTTGGAACTGATAGTTTAGGTCTTATAGGTCAAGATAAATTCTTAATAGATGGACTTAATTTAGAAGAAAATGGAATTTTTTTCTTTCAAGCTATGTTTGCCGCTACTGCTATAACTATCATCTCAGGAGCAGTGGCGGAGAGAATCAAATTTACTAGTTATATTGTAGTTTCAATTACAGTATCTGCTATTATTTATCCTATATTTGGTCATTGGGCATGGAATGACAATGGTTGGTTACATGAACTTGGATTTATAGATTTTGCAGGTTCAACTGTTGTTCACTCCCTTGGTGCTTGGATTGGATTGGCTGGAACAATTATTTTAGGTCCAAGACTTGGTAAATTTAAAAAAAATGACAAAATAAAATATTTTGCTCCTAGTAATCATAATTTTATTGTATTTGGTGTATTTATTTTATTTTTTGCTTGGTTTGGTTTCAATGCAGGAAGTCTTTTAAAATTTAATTTTTCTGTAACTTCAATTTTATTAAATACCCTTCTATCAGCTGTTTTTGGTGGATTTGGTGCTTGGACTATAACTTTATATAATAAAGAAAAAGTTGATGTTGAACTATTTAGTTTTGGAATTATTGCAGGATTAGTAGGAATTACAGCAGGTTGTTATGAATTAACTATAGCACAATCTGCATTTGTAGGTTTTATATCTGCTTATGTGATGCACTATAGCGATCAATTTTTAATAAAAAAACTTAAAGTAGATGATCCTCTAAGTGTTGTTAGTATCCATGGTTTTGTAGGAGCATGGGGAACAATTGCTGTTGGGCTATTGGGAAAACTTCCAGAAGGTTTTACTAGAGTACATTTTATTTATATACAAACATTAGGAGTATTGGTTGCTTTTGTTTTTGCATTTACATTAGGTCTAGTTTTGTTTTACTTTTTATATAGAATAAATTTACTAAGAGTTAGCAAAAAACATGAAGTTTTAGGATTAAATAGAAGTGAACATAATGCAAAACTTCCTTGGGTTGATACTATTGAAAGCATTGTAAATATAATGAAAACTGGAAATCTTCAGAAAAAGATCCATGAAGAAAGAGATACAGAAGTAGGAATAGTAGCTAAATTTTTCAACCATCTTTTAGTGATTTTAAGAGATAAAAATGCAAAACTCACTACCACAAATAATAACTTGCGAACAAAAGCATATAATGATGCATTAACAGGTATTCATAATAGAAGAGGTCTACAAGAGAGAATAAAAGATAAAATCCTAAATTTCAATTATTGTCTTGTAATAATTGATATAGACAAGTTTAAATTGGTAAATGATACCTATGGACATGATGTAGGAGATGAGATTTTAAAAGAATTAGCAAATACTGTTTCAAAAAAAATAAGACAAAATGACATTTTTGCAAGATGGGGTGGAGAAGAGTTTGTTTTATTACTAAAAACAAAAGATTTACAAGTTGCCGAAAATATTGCAGAGAAACTAAGAATTGATATATCAAAAACTGAATTTCCTACTGTAAAACATATAACTGCATCTTTTGGAATAAGCAGTTTCAAAAGTTCAGAACAAAGCTTCGATGAAGTATTCAAAAATGCAGATAAAGCTTTATATCAAGCAAAAGAAAATGGAAGAAATAGAGTATTTACCTTTTAAATTAAGCTTAAAAAATCTGATATCATATTAATCATATTTATGCTATACTAGTACTTACTAACAAAAATTTCACTACTTAAAAAACAACTATTTATTAGCTGTAATATTAAATATAAAACCTATTTATTAGCAATATTACCCTAGCAAAAGTTTTAAATTATAAAAAACAAAAGGGGAAAATGAATGAAGATAGAGATTATAACTGCTGTAAATGAAAACCTAAAAGAGAATGGCTTTGGTACTTTAGCTGTTTGTACAAATATATTAAATACTTTAAAAATCTCATATGACAATGCCAGAATGAATATCTGTAAAAGTGAAGAAGACTTAGAAAAAGTACTAAAAAGAAAACCTGACTTAATTATTTTAGCAGTTAAATATATTGAACTAAAAAACAAATCCAATATTTTATTGTGTGAATATTTTAAAAAACATAATATAAACTATACAGGATGTGAAAAAGATGTATTAAAATATGATTCAAATAAAGCCCTTACAAAATCATTTTTAAGAAGAAAAGGTATAAATACAGCAGATTATTTTATAGCAAATCCAAAAGAATATAAAGAAAAAGAATTTCCAATAGAATTTCCAGTTTTTTTAAAGCCTGTAAATGCTTCAAATAGTTATGGAATAGATGAGTTTTCATTGGCTAATAATTTTAAAGAATATGAAAGTAAAATATTATCTTTATATACTCAATTTAAAGAACCAATTTTAGTTGAAAAATACCTCGATGGAAGAGAATTTACAGTTGCTATTATAAAAAAAGATGAAAATGAACTATTAGTAAGTGCAATTGAGATATTGGCTAGTAATTCAGAATCTAATCACAATATATTATCAGAAAGAGTTAAAAGAGAAAATAGTGAGAAGCTCTTAGTTATAGAAGATACTATACTTAGAAGTAAAATTGAGAAAATAGCCCAAGACTCTTTTATTCATTTGAATATAAGAGATTATGGAAGAATTGATATAAAAACTAATAAAGAAGGTGAATGTTTTTTTCTTGAAATCAATTTAATACCAGGAATGAATGAGAGAAGTGATTATTTTCCAAGAGCATTTAAACTAACTCAAGATATAAATTATGACAAAGTTTTAGAGATGATGGTTGATAGTGCAAAAAAAAGAGTTTCTTCAATAGAAACTAATTGTCTCAAATAAAATTACAAAGAAGTAGTAAGAATTGCTTTACTGGGGTCACTTAAAAATTCATAACCATGGTACATGGTATAAATACCAAATATAATTACTAAAATTGCAGCTATACTAATAAAAAGATTTCTTAAGGCAATTTGTTTAAAAATCCCTACAAAAAAACCTAATGAAAACATTGCAGGAATTGTACTTAATCCAAAAATCAACATAACAAAAGCACCCCATAGAGCACTTCCTGTACTAGCAGCTGTTATTGCAAATACATAAACAAAACCACAAGGTAAGAGTCCATTTAACATGCCCAATAAATAGATACTAATAAAGCTATTAGAACCTAAAAGTTTACGAAAAGTTTGTTGATAGATTTTTGATTTTGAAACTGAGTGCTCTATACTAGTAAGAAATTTCAATTTGCCACTTAATGATAATCCAACTAAAATCATCAAAAAACCAGTAATTAAAAGTAATATGCCATTTGTGGTGTGATTAAAAGTTACAACACTTCCAAAATATCCAAAAATAAAACCCAATATTGTATAAGTAGAAACTCTTCCAAGGGCATATAAGATATGAGATAAAGATTGTTTTACTTTACTCCAAGAGTTATCTATCTTTGTACTTGAATAAGCTACAACTATTCCCCCACACATTCCAACACAATGTCCAAAAGAACCCAAAAAGGCAATTGCTATTATAGTTATTATGCTTATATTTTCCATTGAGTTCCTAATTGTATTAGATTAGCAGTTTTATAAAAAAGGCCAAAAAGCCTTTTTCATTATAAGTCTTGTTCGATTACTTTTTTAAATTTATTAAAGTAAATATCTTTTGCATTTTCTAAAGAGATTGTCACATCATTGATTGAGATTATATCTCCTCCAACTGTTCCAATTTTTGTACAAGAGATACCTTTAGAAGTTGCAAGGTTAATAAATGCTTCGATATTCTCTTCTTTTACTTCTACAACTGCTCTACTTAATGATTCACAGAAGATATCTTTTGAATCATTTAATTCAACAGATACATTTACACCTTTGTTTCCAACAACTGCCATTTTAGCAATTGCAATTGCTAATCCACCAACATTTACATCTTTAGCACTTGCTAAAAGAGATGATGTATTTGCATCAATAACTGTGTCCCAAAGTGCTAACTCTTTTTCAAAATCAACTTCTGGATGAACACCAGCTACTTTGTCATACATTTTTTTCATATATAAAGAAGCCCCAAATTCACCTTTTGTATCCCCTAAAAGGAAAAGTGTGTTTCCATCTTCTTGTAATCTTGAAGGTAAAACTCTGTTTGCATCTTCATTTACACCAACCATTGCAATTGAAGGTGTTGGGAAAACCCCTACTCCATTTGTTTCATTGTATAAAGATACATTTCCACCAATAACTGGAGTTACAAGTGCTTTACAAGCTGATTTGATACCTTCACAAGCCATTTTAAACTGCCACATAACTTCTGGGTTTTGAGGGTTTCCAAAGTTTAGACAATCTGTGATTGCTTTTGGTCTTGCTCCACTCATTGCTACATTTCTTCCTGATTCCATAACAGCAGCTGCAGCTCCTAGTTCTGGATTGATATAACAAAGTCTTGTATTACAATCAGCACTCATAGCAAGTGCTTTTCCTGTCTCTTTGATTCTAATTGATGAACCATCTAAAGTTCCAGGTCCTTCGATTGTATTTGTTTGTACCATAGAATCATATTGAGAATAAACCCATGATTTATCTACAACTTCCATATCACTAAACATAGCATCAAAAGCTTCTTGATTTGGGATATTTTTGTCTAATGTTATATTTTTTATATCTTTTAGATATTCAGGTTCTTTAACTGGTCTATCTAAAATAGGAGCTTCTTCTGATACTGGTTGAACAGGAACTTCTGCACACTTCTCTCCATGCCAAAATAATTCCATATTTCCAGTACCAGTTACTTCACCAATAACAGCAACATCTAATTCCCATTTTTCAAAGATATCAATAATTGCTTGCTCGCAACCTTTTTTAGCACAAATAAGCATTCTCTCTTGTGATTCACTTAACATAAAATCATAAGGAGTCATACCCTCTTCTCTTGCAGGTACTTTATCTAAATGCATAATCATACCTGAACCACTTCTTCCCGCCATCTCAAAAGAGGATGAAGTAAGCCCTGCAGCTCCCATATCTTGAATACCAATGATTAAATCAGTTTTAAACAACTCTAAACAAGCTTCTAAAAGTAGTTTTTCAGTAAATGGATCCCCAACTTGTACAGTTGGTCTTTTTGATTCTGAGTCTTCTGTAAATGAAGCTGATGACATAACTGCTCCACCAAGACCATCTCTCCCAGTTTTAGAACCCACATACATAACTGGATTTCCTAAACCTTCTGCTTTTCCATAGAAGATTTCATCGGCTTTTGCTAAACCTAAAGTAAAGGCATTTACAAGGTTATTTCCAGCATAACACTCTTCAAAAGTAGTCTCTCCACCAATAGTTGGAACTCCCATACAGTTACCATATCCACCAATACCAGCAACTACACCTCGAAGTAAAAATCTATGTTTAGCAGCAGTTTCAGAATCTCCCTCAATAGAAGCAAATCTAATAGAGTTCATATTTGCAATTGGTCTTGCACCCATTGTAAATACATCTCTTAAAATACCACCAACACCTGTAGCAGCACCTTGATAAGGTTCAATAAAGCTTGGATGATTGTGTGATTCCATTTTAAATACAGCAGCATAACCATCACCAATATCAATAACCCCAGCGTTTTCACCTGGACCTTGAATAACCCATGGCGCTTTTGTTGGGAAACCATTTAAGTATTTTTTACTAGATTTATATGAACAGTGTTCACTCCACATAGCAGAAAAAATACCAATTTCTACATGATTTGGTTCTCTTTTTAGGATATTTCTTATGTTTTCTAACTCTTCAAGTGTTAAAGAGTGGGCAAGAGCCATCTCTTCAGTTGTCATCTCTTTTTGCATTATTAACCTTAAGTTGTTTTATTAATGCGTGATTATAACTAAAGAAGATTTAATAAAAGTTTTAACCCTCTGAAAGGATTGAAATTTTTCCATTTTCAAGTTGAATATAAAGCTCTTTTACTCCATCAAAAAGATATGAATTTGTTTTATAGTGTTCATCCATAACTATTTTAAACATTTTTTTATTGAAAGAGTTTGGATATGGCATTATATTTATATTTGAGAAATCAATTGTTTTTTCTTCTTTTCTTGAGAAAATATACTCTTTTTGTTTTTTAAATGCATCAAAATCTTGTCCATTTGCTCTTTTAAAATCTTTTGAATAATAAGCTAAATATTTATCTACATCAGAAACTCTCCAAGCATCAGTCCAAGAGAAAATAAAAGCCAATACTTCACTCATCTCTTTTTTAGTTGTTGGTTCAATATCTTTTTCTGAAATCAATAAAACAGATTCATCATAATTTATGCTTTTATCTAAAATAACTAAACTTTCATTATCTAGTGCAATACAACCTTTTGTATAGTCTGATCTAGTCTCTTCAAAAGGCATACCATGAATCCAAATTCCATGACCTTCTTTATTTAAAGATTTATCAAAAGTATTTGGATAGTTTGTTACTAATGCTAAAGGACCGTAAAATTGATCAAGTTTAGTTAATTTTCTAGTCAATCTATAAGCTCCAATAGGAGTTTTTAAATCTCCTTCAAGAAATTTATCACCATCTTTTTCTCCACTAATCATTGTTTGCGTAAGAAGTTTTAAAAACTTTTTATCTTCTCTTTTAAAAAGTTCAAACTTTTTTGATAGTTTATCTGCTACTAAAACATATTTTTTTGATTCATAATATCCATATCTAACATCAACATTTTCTAAATACTTATTCCAGTACTCTTCACTTTTAAGTTGTCTATCTAACTCTTTTTGTACTTCTTCTATTCCCATTGTTCTATATATTGTTACAAAATCAGCTAAAAGATATGTATTAAATAACACTAAAACTAAAAACGCAATTTTCTTCAAAAACTTCTCCAAAATTATATTTAAGGTTGCAATTGTATAATAATACTCTTGATTTTATAATAAAAAGAGAAACGATTTGAAGTATTTAATATGCATTTTATTAATAGTGAGCTCACTATTTAGTTTAGAAGTAAAAAAACTGTCTTGGCCCAAAGGTGATACCTTTCTAACATTTCTACAAGAAAACAATATTGATAACAAACTTTATTTTAACTTAGAAAGAGAAGACAAAGAGTTATGTTCAGAGATTAGAGCAGGTGCCACTTATTATGAAACAAAAAATGAAAAAGGTGAACTAATTCAAGCCTTAATAGAAGTATCAGAAGAGATACAACTACAAGTTTACAAAGATGGTGATTCTTATAAATTTTCTACTCTTCCAATCATTTTTGATGAAGCTGTTGAAACCGTAACTATTCCTATTACATCATCACCCTATCAAGACATATTAAATATGACTTCAAATAGTGAATTAGCAAATGAGTTTATTCGAGCATATAGTGGAAGTGTAAACTTTAAATATATGAGAAAAAATGACACCATTACAATAAAATATAGACAGAGAATCAGACTAGGTCAATATCATGGAACACCAGATATTATTTCAGCAGTTGTAAAAATAAGAAATAAAGAATATTTTATATTTAAAAATGAAGATGATGGGAAATATTATAATGAAGCTGGTAAAAGTTTAACAAGTTACTTTTTTAAAATACCTCTAACTTATACTCGTATTTCAAGTGCTTTTACATTGAAAAGATGGCATCCCGTATTAAAAAGATACAGAGCCCACTTAGGAATTGATTATGCAGCCCCAAGAGGAAGAGCTATTCATTCAGCTGCTGATGGAAGAATTGTATTTAGAGGTAGAAAAGGTGGATATGGGAATGTTATTGAGATAGTTCACAAAAATGGATATAAAACTCTTTATGCACACCAAAGTAGATTTAAGCCTGGACTTAGAGTAGGAAGTAGAGTTAAACAAGGACAAACAATAGGATATGTTGGTACAACGGGTGTTAGTACAGGCCCACACTTACACTTTGGTTTGTATAAAAATGGAAGAGCAATAAATCCAGCTAAAATAGTAAGAGTAACAAAAACAAAACTAAATGGAAATGCAAAGAAAAAATTCCTTAAATATACAAAAGCCTTATCAAAAGAACTTGAAGAAAAAAGTAAAAATCCAACGCAAGAAGTTTTAGATTTAAAAGAAATACCAAATAAAAGCTTACTGAAAGTGTAAATTTGAAAGTAAATGGAAAGTTTATAGAAAAAAATCCAACAGAACTTCTAAAAAAGTTAGATAAGCTACATCCAAGTGATATAGCTTATTCTTTAAAAAAAATAATAAAAAATGATCCAGATGATTTTGTCTTTATTCTAAAAAATTTACCTGAGGACATACTTGGTGATGTAATTTTAGAACTTCCTGAAAAACTAAGAGAATATGCTTATAAAGAGCTAACTATTGAAAAACTTACAGATGCTGTTGATGAATTGGAATCTGATGATCAAACAGACATTTTACAAGAAATAGAAGAACTTAATATTGATAAAGCTAAAGAGATTTTTGATGGTCTTGAAGTTGATGACCAAGAAGAAATTAATTGGTTAAAAAGATATGAAGCAGGAGAAGCTGGTGCATATATGCAAACAGAGCTTTTCAGCGCAAACTTAAATGAAACAATCAGTAGCTCAATAGAAAAACTTAGAATTGCAAAAGAAGAAAAAGAACTTGAAAATATCCACCAAGTTTATATAGTAGATGATAATAAAATTTTAGTAGCTTCTATTTTGTTAGAAGATTTAATTATTTTTGATTATAAAAAAACTTACAAAGAAATAATTGAAGAACATGGTGCTAAAAGATTCAAACCCTATAAAGTAAATGATGATGAACTTATAAAAGATGTTGCAAAGCAATTTGAAAAGTATGACCTTAGCGTTGTAGCTGTAGTTGGTTACCAAAATATGCTAATAGGAAGAATTACATCAGATGATATTTTAGATGTTATTGAAGATAGTGCAACGGAGCAAATGTATCAATTAGCTGGGGTTCATGATGACTTTGAACATGATAGTTTTATATTTACAGCTAAAAAAAGAGCTATGTGGCTTTTTATAAATCTAGGGACTGCTATATTAGCTTCTATGGTTATTGGTTTTTTTGATCAAACTATTCAGGCATTTGTTGCTTTAGCTGTACTTATGCCAATAGTAGCTTCAATGGGTGGAAACGCAGGAACACAAACCTTAGCTGTAATGGTTAGAAGAATGGCATTAGGTGAAATAGATTTTGAGAACTCAAAAGATGCTATTATAAAAGAGGTTTTAGTATCGCTACTCAATGGTTTCCTATTTGCTTTAGTTGTTGGTATAATTACTTATTTTTGGTTTAATACACTTCTTTTAGGTTTAGTAATAGCACTTTCTATGATAATAAACCTATTTAGTGCAGGTTTTTTTGGAGCAACTATACCACTTTTTCTAAAAAAATATAATATTGATCCAGCAGTTGGAAGTACAGTTTTACTTACAACAGTAACTGATATTGTCGGCTTTTTTAGTTTTTTAATGCTAGCAAAATTGATTTTACTCTAATTTTTAATTGTGATATAATTAATCTTTAAAGGGTATCCATGAAAAAAGTTTCTTCAGCATTTTATATAGCTTGTATTTATTTTATTCTTAGTTTTTTTTGGATTTTATTTTCTGATAAAGCTATTTTATTACTTACTCAAGAGAATCAAATATTAACTTACATCCAAACAATAAAAGGTTGGATTTTTATATCAATTACTTCAATTTATTTATATTTTATTATTTCAAAAGAGTTTAAAAAAGAACAAGACTTAAAAGAGTATTTTAAAAAAAGCCTTGATAACTTAGCTTCACCAATTATAGTTTTTAATGAAGAGGGTAAAGTTTTAACTATAAATAAAACTTTTGAAAAACTAACTGGCTACAAATATAAAGAAGTAGATACCATAGATAAATGGACAAAGCTTGCCTATGAGAATAATGCTTCAAATGTAAAAGAGATAATAAATTCACTTTACACAATCAACGAAATATTTGATAATGGGATATTTAATATTAAGACAAAATCAGGAAAAGTATTAATTTGGCATTTTTATTCTGCACCTTTTGGTATAAAAAAAGGTAAAAGAACAATTATATCAAATGCAGTGGATATTACAGATATAAAGAACAAAGAAAAAATAATGAAGCAACAATCTAAAATGGCAGCAATGGGAGAAGTTTTAGAAAATATTGCACATCAATGGAGACAACCATTATCAAATATATCTGCAATTTCTACTGGTATTGGATTAAAAAATGAATTAAAAACACTAGAAGAAAAAGAGATTCATGATTCAATGAATCAAATTAATGATTCTGTTCAATATTTATCAAAAACTATAGATGATTTTAGAAGCTTTTTTAAACCCTCAAAAGAAAAAACAAACTTTACAATTGAAGAGACATTTGAAAAATCTTTAATGATTATTGGAAGTAAATTTAAAAATGAGAATATTGAATTTATAAATGAAATAGATAATATAGATATAATAAATGATAAAAATGCCCTAATACAAGTATTAATAAATCTTTTTAATAATTCAAAAGATGCTTTTATTGAGAATAATTTAAGTAATAGGCTAATATTTATCAAAACAAACATAAAAGATAATAAACTTATTATTGAAATAAAAGATAATGCAGGTGGAGTTAATGAAAGCATTATTAATAAAATATTTGAACCATATTTTACAACCAAAGACAAATCTCTTGGTACAGGAATTGGATTATATATGAGTGAAGAAATTGTTGTAAAGCACATGCAAGGAGAAATAAATGTTGAGAATATAGAATTTGAGTACAATGAAGAAAAACAAAAAGGTGCAAAATTTTCGATAATTTTACCCCTGAAAAATTAAAGAATTTCTAAATCTAACTCCAAATAATCTTTTCCAAAATTAACTTTATAACTTAATTCATCATCACTATTTTTTATCAACTTTGTAAATTCTTTACTATTTGCAAAATAATTTGTTCTAAAAGAAAGTTTATCATTTTCAGCTTTTAAATATAAAAAAACTTCTCCATTTGCACTTAAATTTGTTGCTTTACAATACATATAACATTTTAATTGATTATTTTCAAATTTTGAGCTGTCTTCAATCATCTCAAATGGATAAATATATCCATTTGAGTCAAAATATGAAAATTTGATTTTATTGATTTTTTCTAAATTAAGCACGAAGTATTATTTATGTAAAGATTGAGCTACTATTGATAAAAACTCATCTTTTGTTTTTTTCTCTTTTTTAAATAACCCTCTAAGCGCTGAAGTGACAGTCGTAGAGCAAATTTTTTCAACTCCACGCATTTCCATACACATATGTCGTGCATCTATCATAACAGCTACTCCTTTTGGATTTAAGGCTTCATGTAGGGCATCACAGATTTGTTCTGTCATTTGTTCTTGAATTTGTAATCTTCTTGCAAACACATCAACTACCCTTGGAATTTTTGAAAGTCCTACAACTTTTCCATTTGGAATATATGCCACATGTGCTTTTCCAATAATTGGCAACATATGATGTTCGCACATAGAATAAAATTCTATATCTTTTATAACAACCATTTCATCATTTGAACTTGTAAAAAGTGCTGAATTTATTATCTCTTTTGGATCTTGATTATATCCGCTACACATAAAATCAAAGGCTTTTCTCACACGACTTGGAGTTTTTTCTAAGCCTTCTCTAGTTACATCTTCCCCTACATATTCAAGTACACTTTTTATTGCATCTTCAAATTTTTTTTCATCTTTCATATATTCCCTTTAAATATTTAACATCTCACTCATATTCCATATGGGAGTAAAAATTGCAAGCATAATCCATAATATCAGCGATGAAATAAGTATAAGAAAGATTGGTTCAATAAGAGAAGTTAAAGACTTAATCTTTTTATCAAACTTTTTTTCATACAAAACTTGTAATCTCTCTACACATATATCCAAAGAATTACTAACTTCACCACTTCTTATTAAACTAATAACCAACTCATCAAATAATTCTGTTGAATTAAATGAGTATGAAATTGATTTGCCATTTTTAAGATGTTCATTAATAGACGATATTCTAGCCAAAAGGTATTTAATCTTTTATTTGCTACAAAATACTAAAGAAGGCAACCATACTTTCATCATTTATTGGTTTTCTTAGTATACTGTGACACGAATTGTGTCACGCGATTACAACTCACTTATTACGCAAACCCTATACCGCTTCCATTATAATTAATAGAATACAATAATTTATATCAGTTATAAAAAAAGGCATGACTTCGGTTGTGCCTTTTTTTATGCTTGATAAATAGTGTAACTTAACTATTTGTTATCATAAAAATAATATAATCACGATACCAAAGGAAAAAAGATGTCAGAAAAAAGAGTATTAGAAACTATTGAAATAGAGAGTGGCTTTGAGGTGGATTGTATATTACCAGAGTTTTACTCTATAGAAGAGTTTAAACAAACTATTAAAAATGAGCTGTTTAAAGTTTATGATACTATTGATGTAATCAAAAAAGATTTGATAATTATTGAAGTCATTATTGATGTTGAACCTATTATTTACTTTTTTACAAAGTATACTGTTAAAGAAAGATATTTAGGAGATAAAGGGAATTTTTTCAGATTTAAAGCAGGAATAGCAAAAGAAAATATTATTGGTTCGCTAAGAAAAAAAGAAGTACAAGGCAATATTGTAAAAAAAGTTTGTGAAGAACTTTCCTTGACTCCAAAACAGTTAGCTGAGGAAATAGGAATAAAAGAACAAAGCTTACGAAATATGAATTCTAATGGTAGAATTACTGAACAAGTAGAAAAATCAATTAACCTTTTAATAAAAAACCACAATTTGAAAACTGAGTTAAAGAATTATCATATACTTAAAGAAGCCCTAAAAAATCTTACTAAAGAAGTATGACGGTTTTAAACCGATGTACTTTTTTAGTATAAACAAATAAATATCTATAATAATTAATTACAATATTCTTGACAAATATAATTTTTTAGTATATCATTCTTTTAAATTTATACTTTAAAAGGATAAAAAAATGGAAAATATACTTGAATTTACAGATGGTCAAATAACAGTTTCGACATTAATTATCGCAAAAAATGTTGATAGGCAACATAAAAATATAATAGAATTGATAAGAGATAATATTTATGATTTTAAAGAATTTGGTAGACTAGATTTAAAATCCGAGCTATCAAGAGGGCAAAAAGGTTATGCTACATATTATAAGTTAAATGAACAACAATATAGTTTACTTATGACTTATTTTAGAAATAATCCAAAAGTTAAAGAATTTAAAAAAAATATGGTAAAAGCATTTTTTTTAATGAAAAATCAACTGGAAACTTTGCATAAAGGCAAAGACCTACAAAAAGTAATATCAGGTCTTAAAAGTGGTATGAGTAGAAAAGATAAGAAAATCCAAAGATTAGAAGACGAACTAGAGCAGTTAAAAATAGAACATAAAAAAATGTTAGCCTTACCAAATTTCACTAAGGATGAAAAGCTAGAAATCATTATGAAAAAAGCAGATGATTTGTTAAAGCAAAACTATGATAGTGGTTATTATGGATTTCTTCAAAATAATTTAAAATTTTATAAAGAGTATATTGAAGTTTTAAAATCAGGTGGAAGTGCTTTAGAAAAATTCGCAGTCAATCAAATAGAAGAAGAGCGAAGAAAAAGAAATGAAGCAAGAGATAAAGAAGTAACTGTAACTATGAAATATAATAACTTAGTTGATAGAATACAAGGCTTTATTGAAGCTTCAAATAAAATCACACTTTTAAAGAAGATATAGACAAGGTGGGTCAATAAAGACCCTTGCCTAATAAAAAGAATCTCGAATCTTCTTAGTTAGAGCCACTTGCCCTTTCCCTGTTATTTTTGTAGTAACAGTTATTCTCGTAGAGCCATCTGGATTATTAATTGTTCTTTCAATAACTTCAAAATAGCCATTATCAATATGTTGTTGTAAAGGCTGATTAAATCTAGTTCCAGAAGATATTAAATACTTATTATGTCTTAACCATTTAAATAGTTTATTTTGACCTATTTTAAAATCATCAGAACTTATTGCTTTAGCAAACTCTCCTATTAAAATAGATGTATAGCTTTGAGAAACACTATCTGCAAATAAGACTTTTGGCTCATTCTTCTCAACTTTGTGTTCTAATATAACGACTTTGTTTTGTAGATTATCAATCATTTTTGCATTTTCTAAAAGTAATTGTTCTACTGTTAAAGGTTTATTAGCTTCTTTTTCTACTTCAATAAAGTATCTTCTTACTTGCTTACCTTTAGGAGTATTTGAAACCATACATAACTCTTTTGCCATATCCATAGTTACTATGTAGTCTATTTTGGGGTTACTACCATTCTCCCCATTTTTGAGGAGTATATAATCTTCACTTTCAACAAAGTCATATTTATCTATTGCTCTTTTAATCCATGTGTTGTAATCTGTACTTATTCCCAAATACTCATATAACTCTCTACTATTAACAGAATTTAACTCTTCTGTACCAATATCTGTTTTAAGAATTTTGATTAATTCTTTTTTCTCTACTACACTCATGAATTTCCTTTACATTAAATCGTGTGAATTCACACTGTTAAGCTTTTAAAAAGCTTCGACATATCCTTTGAATTTCAATTTTTTTTTATTTATATTTAGCACATTTAAATTATTATATTAAAAAAATATTTTAAATACTATTTTTATTGCAATTTGTAATATCTACTTTTAGAAGTTTTAAATTACATAATATTTATTCTTTCACCAAAGACTTAACTCTCTCTAACTTCTCTTTACAACTATTCGCAACTTCCCAAACATCAGTTAATAATGTAGCAGTATCACTTTGCATGGCATAGTTTTCTTTTTTATTTGGCAAGTCTTTACAATCTAATAGTTCACCTGGTATTGTTTGTTTGACATAGATAGTTTTAGTTACTGTTTTTGTTGTTTGAATTTGTTTGGTCCCACAACCTGTTAATAGTATCAATAAGGATAGGGGCAGTAGGTGCATCATCATTTTTTTTAACATGGGTTATTTCTCCTTTTATTTTTTCATATATTATTGCATCGTTTAACTCTTTTTTATGTTGTTCACTAAGAGCTGTTAAACTTTTCTCCTGATCTAGTTTATATTTATCAAATTCTTTTTGATTTTCTTCATTAGTTAGAATTGTTTTATTTAGTTCTGTTCCTGTAAATGTTAAAGCATCTTGAAACTCTAATATTGTTTTATCTTTTTGTTCTATCTTATAATCCATATAATAAAATCCACTACCAATAGCAGCTATAAAAACAACTATTGCTAAATATAGATATATAGAAGAACCACTAAAAAATCCTACAGCACTTTTGACTATTGTTCCCCACATCTTCACTCCTTACCAAAATATATATTTACCATCTGAAAAGAGTTTATATTTTTGTCCGTATTTATAAACCTTTTCAGAATACTCATAGTTAATGTCACATGCGTTTATCTTTTGACCATTATTAAAAGTGATAGTTTTTCTTTTACAGTACTTTTTTGCTATATCATGTGGTATTTCTCTTATACCTAATTCATTTCTTGCCCTTGTAATCTCTTTGTTTACTAGACTTCCACCATTATAAACTTGGTATGCAACCCAAAGGTGCGAACTATATGCTTGTTTTTTAGCATCTTTCATAATATAGGCTTGGGCTAGAAGCTGATTTTTTATTGAACTTATATTGTCAATACCTTTTTTGGATAAAAAGCCTTGCCACCATCTATAAGTAATTTGAGCAACTCCTTGACTTCCTACTCCATCACGACTGATAACATCACGACAATTGCTCTCTTGTCTAAGTTGACCTACTGCATACCAATATGGGTAATCAAGCCCAAAAACTTTGTAGTGGGCTCTTCTTACTTCTTGAACATAACTATTGCATCTATCCGCCGAAGCAGTAACACAAAGGAATAACAATATATAAAGCAATCCTCGCATAATAAGCTCCTGTTTGTTCTACTAAGGGTTTATCCCAATCTATCTTTGTAAAAAAAGCTTTTCCCATGTAGTGTGCATGAAGTCCACCCCAACTTGCTAATAACATTTTTAATATAACTAGCTGAATTGGATTAGGAAATGAGTTATAAATCCCTTCCATAAAAATTGTCATTGTTATTACAAAAATAATTAAGTCAAATAAAACTCTAGTTATGTTTTTAACTGTACAGCCATTAAGTCCACATGAGATATATTTCATTTTTTATCCTTTAGTCAATTAACTTATAAAATTTCTCAATAAACTTTCTTATCTTATGGGTAAGTTTGTTTATTAAATCAGGTTTTTCAATCTCTTCGCCACTATAAATACTTATTGCATTTAGTAAAATACTTATTGTTTCAGCTATTATCAAAAGCTTTATAATAGTACTTACATATCCACCAAATACATCAAATAACTTTATTCCAATGAACATAAAAGAAATAGATATAGGGATGATTAAGATAACTACCTTAGCAACTATTCCACTTATCATTACTTTGTATTGAAAGGTTTTGAACTTAATAGACTTGATAAGTCCTAAACTATAGTCTATAGCTATTAAGACACATAATATAGTGACCATTTCAACATCAAGTTTTAAATAAGCTAATAACCACATAAATGGAACATACGCTGAGTTACTAGCTATTAATTTTGTCTCCATCATCCTCATACTCCCCAATCAATATCATCAATCAAAGTTCCATTACTCTCAGCATTATTGCTTATGTCTCTGATATTATCTATCCAAGCATAATCATTTGCAAAAGCACTATCCATTCTAGGATTGTTAAGTTGCCAAAAGATTGGATATTTTGCTTCAATAATTTCTCTTGCTTTTTCTTTTATTGCAGATACTCTCATTTTTTCTTTTAAGTCTGTATCTTCTACCCATGTATTAGATTGAGCATCCCATTTATCAAACTCTTTTGGTGTAAGAAGAGTAAATCCCTCTTTAATGTCGCCAATATAATCTACTAATGAGATAGATTTATCAGCAGTTGAATAGACAGTTTTATTTCTATAGTCTTTTTTGGCTAACCATTTATTATTATTCTTATCAAAAATAGCTACTTCATCATTTAATAAATTACAAAGTTCTATCTCTGTTGAGTTATCAGGTAAATCAAAAAGGTCACTATCTTTTAATTTAAATTCATCAACTTTATTGAGATATTCAAAAGTATCTACATCATATATATATCTTGTTTTTGGAAGTGGTATTTGTTTCCATTCATCATTTACTAATACTAACTTTGTATCTTCAATTAATATTGGCAATGGTTTTGTTGTTTTATTTGGTAAATCATTACCCAAAAATTTTAAATCTAGTTTTTCAGTATAAAGATATTCTTTAGTGACTGCATCTACTGTATGTACATTTGTTTTCATAATTATTTTCCTTTACTTAGCTACTATTAGAGGTAAAGCCCCTATACTTCGAACTGTGTTATATGTGTTTCCTGTGTTATTAATTGAAAGAGTATGACTATGATTCCCTGTAGTACTAGTATTAGAATTAATATCATTTTCATATCCACCATTACCAGAACCAGTATTTCCAGTATAAGCTTTATGTGTATAATTATGACTATGATTCCCAGTTGTATTAGTACTACCACTATGATTATGACTTTTAATACCATCAGGATGATAAACCCCAGCATTTGTATCACCTATTAAGGTAGCATCAATCAAATTCATAAGTCTAAATGTTGTACTTCCATTACCAGTACTAAAATAACCACACATACCATTTGCATTTTCTGTTTGCCAATCTGTATCACTTTTTAATAGTGTTGTTTGAGTTTGAATAAAAGCCCATAAATCAGGATAATCAGTTCTATTAAAAGTACCACCACTTTGTATAAGTTGGTTAGGTCTTGGAGATTCTAAAACTTCCAATGATTGTGTACCTATGGGGATTGCTTTTGAGATAGATTCAGTTAAATCTTTTTTTAATGTTGCTATCGCTCCACTAGTTTGATTTAAATTATAGGCTAAGGAATCATTTAATACTTCATTCAATGCTTCATTCAATGCTTCATTCAAACTATCTATCTTATTACTAGAATAAGTAGTAGTACCACTAGCTGTAGTATCATTAATAGAACCCTCAGGCATACTTGCCATTGTGGTTGTTATTATTTCTTTTGATTCTAAAACATACTGTTTATTTTCTGCTACTTGTAGTGCACTATTATTTATCTCTGTTGCTACTGTATTTGCTTGGGTCCTAAAAGTATTTAGGTTTAAAACTATACTTCTTAGTTTCCCCCAAACATATCCTGCATTTGATCTAAAGATTTCAGGGTCCTGCCCTTCAACAGGAATTTTAACAGGGTCTAATTCTGTTATGGTTTCTGTTATTTGTGATGCTGCCATTATTATGATACTCCTTCGATTTCAATTTGATACTCTGACATTTGATAGCCTATAGGTATGTCAAAGTCTTTAAAAAACCCATAAACCAACAATGATGAAAAGCCTTTTTCTCTTTCATCTACGATAAATAAGCAAGGAACCCCGTTATAAATCTCTACAAGTTCAAATACACTATCTACTCTTTTATTATCTACTAAGACATTTGCTGTGATTCTTTTCCAAGTCAAGGAATTATCAGTCTTAACACTTCCGTCTGATTCTTTTGATTTAGAGATTAGATTTCTAGTACCTAAAGTTGGACTTGAATTTATAAGTGTTATTCCCCAATCCATACTCGTACCAAATGCCATATGAGTGCATTTAGCATCTGCTAAATCGTTATCAATAGTTATTTCCATCGTTGCATTATAAATCATAGGTAATTTTGTAAAATGCACTGCAGCTCTTCTTTGTGCTTTGACATAAGTCCAATCATACCAATTAGATACAGGTCTTACAGTTGCTTCTATAGTATGATTGTATCTCTCATCGCCATTTGCATCTTTAACAACTATATTTATAAACTTTGCTTGTATTCCAAAAAAAGCTACAGTATCAACATCACCTACATTTAGTGTGTATTTTATACTTTGAGCATTTATCGTTGAGTAACTTCTTCTTGGGTCAAAGATTTTATATCTATTTGTTTTTCTTTCTGCCTTCCAAATCAGATTATTAGTACCAGGTGTTATATCTTGTGTAGCTGCTTTTAGACATTTCCAAACAGTATCACCCAATTGTGTTAATTCATCTACTGCATATACTTTTGAAGCTGACTCATCATATACATCAATATCAGCTTCATATTCTGATACATTTGTACTTTTTATATCAATAGTTGCTTGTGGTGCTATTAACATCTATGCTCCCTGTTCGTTTGTTGATAAATATGATGATTCTATATTTTCAGTCATTTTTCTTAGTTTTTTTATTTCATTTGCTTGTGCTCTTATGATATATCTTGTTTCTTTTAACTCATTTATTACCCCTGACATATCCACAGAAATATTCCCACCACCTGTTGGAATACCATATCTTCTAAGACTATCTGAGAAGTTTTTATCAAGTACCATTTCCCCTTGATGTATTTTTGCCACTTGATCATATGGTACATATGAAGTTCCCACATCATAACTTGGTAAATCAACTAGTTGGCCATTTACCATTACTTGATTATTTGAGATTGCTCCTATTGAATTAAAGAACTCAATCATATTTCCAAAGGCATTTTCATCTAGTGATTGTAGTTTTGTGAAAAAGTCTCCTGCATCTACTGTGCTTAAATTTATATATGATAGATTTGTTCTTAATTTTGCTAATTCATCTGCATAAGTCAAAGCACTTTGTGCTTCAAATGATGTTCTAAAAGTAATTTCATTAGCTGCTGTTAGATTTCCACCATTTGAAAAATTAGAAATATCAAGAGGATTAGAATTTGTTCCTGCAAGTGCCTGAGCTAATGCAGTTATTACTCCTACACTTGCTACATCTGTTGCATTTCCACCTGAGTCTAAAACTTTTACTTTTAATATAGAATTATCAAGGTCAAGTCCATCTTGCAATGATTGAAGTTCATTTACTAAAGTATTTGTAATATCTGTATTATCTCCATTTTGTGCACTTTGTATTGAAGTTGAAAGAGAATTAATATCAGAAATAAGAGAAGATAAATTTGATGCTTCACTATCTGTTAGATTTCCATCTTTTGCTAAAAGAGTATCAATACTTGCTCTTTTTTGCCAAAATGATTTTATAAGCTCTTCTTGTGCATTTGCACCATCTGAGTTTGACAATAGTTTATTTACTGTAGTTTCTACACTTTGAGTTAGCTGTGTAAACTTATCAGACATTTTCTGAACAGCACTTACTGCTGTATCAAAGAGTTCAAGACTTAGTTTATCAAGGTCAAGTGCGTTTTGTACTTGCGTATAAAATAGTTCTTCTGTATTATCAATCAAACTTTTATAATCATCACTAAGTAAAACTATTCGACCTAACAACTCTTGACCTTCTGCAGTTGATATATCAATACCTTCTATAAGTTTTTTAAACCCTTCAATACTAGAAGGCATACTTATATTTAGGTTATCAAACTCTTTTTGCATCTGTTGAGTATAAAAAGTTAGCTGTTCTTCACCATTTAGAAAGTTTTTAAAATAATCCTCTAATGCCCCTGAAAGTTCATCCGCTCCCCCTGCTCCTAAAAGCATGTCAGATGTCAAATATTTAGACTCTTTTCCTACAAGAGACAACATATCTCTTACATCTTCAAAAGTTGTATATAAAGTATAAAGTTCTTCTGTAGTGCCTGAGAAGTTTTCTATCATCTGAACTACACCATTGTTAGTTCCGTATACTGCTTCATCAAGTTTTTTAATTGACTGAGTTAAAACTTCAACTCCAACATCACCTTGTTTATTTACAATATCTTTATAATTTATATCTTCAAAGCTATTACCCAGTCTATTTATATAATACTCAGCAACTTCCATACCTGATGCAACTCTTGTGAGAGTTTCAAACAGTCCTTCTCCTATACTCTGAAACTGTGTCAATGCAGGGAAAGCAGTTTGAGCTATATCATCACCTATCTTTGAAAATATATTTGATATTTGTTCTTGTAATTGTTCCCCTGATTTTCCTTTTGTAGAGATTTTCCCAATACTTACTATAAAATTTGACAAACTATTTTCTATATCAGCCGAGCTTGTATCAAGTGCCTCACCTGCTTGTAAGGTACTATCATATAGATTGCTCAAAACTAAACTAAACTGTCTTTCTACTTCATCGTCTAAACCTTGAAAGTATGTTTTTACTTTTGTTTTTGTAGAACTATGAAACCAAGACTTTTTTTTGATTTTAGTTGTTATCGTTTGATAAGCTTGTCCGTTTATTTGCTCTATTGCATCTGATAATAATGCATTGTTAAAATTTATACCATAATCTGTAAGCTTCTGTTTAACAGATGTCTTACCAAATAATCCACCAAGTATCGCACCTGTCAATTTATCAGTTGCTCCACCTAAAAAATTAGATACGGGATCTATTGCAGTTGCTATTTTGTCAAGTTGATTTTGAAAAGTTATTCCTAATCCCTTATCATCAAAACTTACCTCTGTATAACCTTCCCCAAAAGCAAAACCACCATTTTGGATAAGTAAAGCTGAAACTCCACCTATCTTTTCATCTATTGATAAAAGGCTTTGATTCATACTTGATAAAAGTTGGAATTCAGGTCTTGCATAATCTTCTAAAATCCCTAAAGAGTTCGTAATAGATTCACTTGCTTTACTTGTATCACCTAAGACACTTCCTGTACCTATATTTTCAACTTGTGCTGAAAAAGAATCAGAAGATGAAGAAACACTATCACCACCAAAAGCAATATTTGCAGAACTTAAAAGTGAAGCTACACTTGCAGCCATTGCAGCCATACGAGCAAAAGCAGTATAAGGGTCACCACTTCCTTGTGTAAGAATCGCTCTAATACCTGCAACCATAGCAAGTCCACTCTCAACGACATGAAATGCAGCAGCATCTTTTGAACCTTCATCAAACATTTGACTTACAGCCCCTGCTAATGTTCCATATCCTACTATTTGCGATTGGATTGAAGCTTCATTTATAGCTTTTGTTTTTTTAGTAAGATTTATCTCAGCAGTTTTGTATTGTTCTGAGTCTTTTGATATATCTTTAGTAAGTTTATAAAACTCATTTTGTGCTTTTAATTTCTCTTTTTCACTTTTCTTTTCTATGGTACTAAGTTGCATAGATGATTTAGCAATATTTTGAATAGTATTAGCAACACCTTCTAAGTTTGCATTCCAATCAAGAGCAGATTCACTTAAAGAGATTTGTGAGTCTAGTAAGCTCATATACTCTTCATTTGCTGTGATTAGATTATCTGTTTTATATTGGTTTTCTAAAGTATCATATACATTTTGTAACTCTTGTGCAGTTAGTATCCCTGTACTTGAAAGCTCTATGAGTTTTTGATTTACAGTTTCAATCCATTTATCATAACCCGTTCCCATTATCTGAGTATATGCACTTTGAGTTTTTATAAGATTGTCTAAATTTTTATCTTGTTCTTTTTTAATTTCTTCTATTGTATTGAGTCGTTCTAATTGCAAATTTCTTAAAGTAGACTCTTTAAATCCCATTACATCAGCTAAAGATAATGCATCTTCTGTATATTGTAGATGATTTTTTAATAACTCTATATTTGATTTATCAGTACTATTTATATTACTTTTTATCTCTTCTAATTTTAATTGATGTAATATTTCTGACTCTGTATCTGGTTCTTTTATTGAGGTTTTAACTTTTGGAGTAGTAATATCTTTTACTTTATTTTCTTTTAAAATACCCTTTAAAGCATCTTTTACCTCAATACTTGATTTTCTTAGATTGTTAAATCTATTTCTTACTTCATTAAGATATTCTAAGTCTTTTCTTTTCTCATTTTCTGATTCAAAGAAACCATTATTTGCTACATCTGCTTTTGCATTGGCTAAATTTAAACTTGCTTGTGCTAATTCTGTAGCTATCAGTGATTTTCTATATTCAAGTTGTTTTTTAGTAAGTTGTTTTAAATTTTCATTCAATCCACTATATGCATCGTCTAATATTTCTGATTTTTCTGCATTTTCTATAAATGCCTGTGTTAATTCATATACTCCAAAAGCTACAATCCCAAATATAGAAGCTCGAAGAACAATATTTAATGCTTTCATAGATATTGTACTTAACACTATACTTCTATTTACAGCTCCAAAACTTCCACCAAATGCCAAGTTATAAGCTGTCGCCATTTTTACAACACTATTGTATGTTTTATATGCGACTACTGTTGTTCCAACTGCAGTTGATACTTTAAAAATCTCATTTGCGATAAACCCTATTGTTTCAGGACTTTCGTTTAATGTATCAATACTTTGTGAAAGCTCAGTAAATCCATCAGATACAACTTTTGTAATACCATAAGTTTTATCAAATGTACCTATTATCATAGTTGTTGAGTTATTTAATTGTGAAAGTGATTGTCCAACAGTTTTATTTACACTAATAAACTCTTTACTTACCCCTTCTGCTTGATTTTGTAGGGCTTTTACTATGGCTTCACTTGTTATTTTACCTTCTGCTCCTAGCTGTCTTAGTTCTCCAATAGTTACACCCATACCATCAGCAATTGCTCTTGCTAGTCTTGGAGATTGTTCCATAACAGAATTTAACTCTTCACCTCTTAAAGTACCACTTGCCAAACCTTGTGAAAGTTGAAGAACAGCAGCATTCATAGAGTCACTACTTCCACCACTTATAATCATTGATTTAGAAATAGTATCAGTAATATTTATGAGGTCTTGTTGACTTACATTTAAGGTCTCTGTACTTCTTGCTAACCTCGAATATAAATCAACATTGCTTAATAAATCAGTTCTTGTATTTTGTGATATTGCAAATAGTGCAGCCTGCACTTCTGATAGTTGCTTAGTATTATCTGTAACTAACTTTAGCTTACTATTTACAGCTGTCATATCATCAGCAACACGAGTAAAACCTTTTGCTGATTCCAAAGATATATAAGCTGCTGCAAAACCTGCAACTGCTCTTTTCATAGATGTAGTAGTTTTAGTAACAGCATTTTCAGCTCTATCGAATCCAGATATTAATTTTTGTGTATCAGCTTTTACATCAATTAAAACTGTTCCTATTGTATTTCTACCCATTTTTTACTCCAAAAATAGCTTTTATTTTTTCTTCTAGTTGATCCTCATTAGAAGAACTACTATCACCTATATCTCTTATTAGGAACTGATTCCACTCATTATTTCCACCCATTACACTTGAAACTATATAAGTCAGATTTGCCATTTGATATTCAAGCCTATCTGCCATAAATGGTTCTTCTCTGTAATATTCAAACCATTTTATAAACTCATCATAAGACATAGTATTTTTCAACTGAGCAACGGTCTTACCTAAGTTCAATGCTAATTTAAAGAGAAACTTTTGTTCCTCTTTTACTTTTTTTCAATATCTTCTTCACTTAACTGCTTTTTAGCAGTCTCTTTTATTTGGATTTCTAATTGCTTTTTATAATCTTCTTTTTCTTTTTTTGATTTTCCAATCATAGGAATCTCACTATAAATCTCAAAAATTAAAGCTTGTCCAACACTATTAAGTTTTTTCAACTCTTCATCTGTAAAAAATGTAGGTTCAACCATAGAACACTCAACAGCATAATGAACTGCTTCTTTTTGCTTTTTTTCTCTCATTAGTTTTTCTACTATTTCAACTTCTGATATTAAAAGTTGTCTAATTTTAAAACTTTTTTTGCCACCAAGAACTTGAGGCTTAATAACTTCATCTTTTAAAAAACAATCACTTAACATACTTCTATCTGACATAATATTTTCCTTGTAGTTTTTTTATGTAGTATTTGGGAGGGGAACTACTAAAACCCCTCTTTTATACTCCTGCTGTTGCAGCAGCAACTGTTGCTAAACCAATTCTTTCAGCATTGAAAGATGATTTAAGTTTTCCGTTTTTCTCACCATCAACTTTGAAGTTAGATACTCCACAAATTTGTTTGATAGTTGTACCTGTTCCTGTTGCATCTATCTTATTATTTAACTCAATAATAATTTGAACATCACTATTTGCATCAATTGCATCTTCAAGAATATTAATCCCTTCACTTCCCTCAGGATCATATAATACACTCATAGAAAAAGCAGCTTGTGATAATGAACCAAGAGCAATAATCTCATCATATTGAGTATCATTCATAGGAGTATACTTTGTAGTATCTCTTGACTTATCTACAATTGTTCCAACTGAATCTACATGTCCAATTGCTACTGGTGAACCATCAGCTACACCTGCTGTAACTGTATCTACTAAAATTTTAATCCCACTTGCGTTAGGTGCTTTACTTTTAGCCATCTTTTTTCCTTATATATTAAATTTAAATTCAATCATCTGTCTATAAAGTTTTGTATCATCTTCATAAGGCATATCCCTAGAAACTAAATCATATGGATAATGCTTAAACTCATACAAAGCCTTTTTAACAGCAACTTTTAACTCAAAAGCTTCGCCGTATTTGAAACTGTAACAGTCCAACTGAATTGCTACATCTTCATAGCTTACTTCCCCTTGTAATGACTGAATATCTTCATCATTGACAATGGTATAAACAATCGCAGGTTTACTACACCCTTGTGGCATCACTTTTGGATATATATTTTCTCCAATAAGATTGCTTATATCAGCGTCATTTTCTAAATGCGTTACTAAATCATTTATAAAATTCATCTTCTTTTAGCCTTTTCAATTTCTCTTGGAAGTCTTTCTTCTATATATTTACCTGTGGCTTCTATTGACTGTCTACTTTGTTGTTCATATGCAGGTCTCATAAATGGAGAAGGAACTGATGTTGAACTTCCATACTCTTTTCGTGCCCAATTATTTCCTTTTCTTCCTTCTTCAACAATATTTGAGTAGTTATAATGTTTTTCATTTTTCCTATCTTGAATCTTATGCATTTTTTTTGTTAAAGGAGCAACTGCAAAACTAATAATATTTTTATTTTTAGAATTGATTTTTACAACACCTATTGCTTTTTTTAATGTGCCTGTATCATCATTTTCAATATTTGAACGAGCATCATCAACAATAGGTTTACACCCTGCTCTAACTGCACCATTCATTACATTTTTTTGAATATTTTTAGGAAGATTTTTAAGCCCTTTTAAAACTTCTTCTAGTCCTTTAAATTCTGAATCAATCACAATATTTCCTTTGCTATGATTTCTAGTTCTTTACTTCTCTCACCTACATTTATTACTGAAATAATGTCAAATGTTCTATCACCATATTTAATACTCATCTTCGTATCTATACCAGGTATGTATCTGCATTTGATTTTATGAGTTGATTCAGAATAACGCTGATTACTCATATATTTTTCACTTCCAGATATTGGAATAATATTTGACCAAGCCATTTCAAATGATTCTGGGATTTGAGTTGGTGAGCCATAATCATCCCGTCCACTTTTCATTGATATAAACTCAATTTTATGTTTTAAAGAACCTGCTCTCATCACAAACTTCTTATCTTATATCTATCAAGTACATTATTTACATGATTTGTTTTAGCAACAATTGTCCCTATTACTAACTCTTCTTTGTACTCATTTAATGTAGATACTCTAACATTGAGCCAATTTCTTAAATCCTCAGGGAAATTATCCCCATAACCACACTTAAAAGTGATTTTTACTGCTTTTTTATGTGTTTTCCCAAGAGAAGGGATTGTTTCAAAATAAATAATCCCAACTTCATGTTTTTCATAAAGATAATAAGTACTTGAATCCACCTCTTGATAAACTCCATCTAGGTCCATTGTCTCAATTTTATCTACTGAGATAATCGGATTTTTTGGAAGTTTTATTTCATGAGAATGAATACAAGGCAAATATAGCTCATAAGTAGCATCTGCAAACTGTCTATTTGTAATATCCTCAGCCTCTTTGATTGCTGATTTAATTAGTTCTTGTATATTTGCATCATCATTATTTCCAATAGCTTTTAAAAAAGATTTTGCATCATCTAGTTTTAAAACTTTGTCAAGTGATATTGGTGCTACTATTTGAACTAACATCTATTTACCTTCTCCCTCATTGTTATCTTTTGATAAATCATCTTTTTTATTGTCATTAGCATTATCATTATTTTCACCTAATCCTGCATATGATTTATAATAGTTTTCACCATCACCTAAAGAGTGAGTGATTTCATCCACTCTTATTTGAAGTTTTGATCTCTCAGCTTCAAGTTCATCTTTATGTAGTATTGCTGCAGCTTGTTCTTCTTTTTCTTTTTGAATAGTTTCTTCTTCTTCAATTTCTTTAAGAGCTGTCTCATATGCTTTTTTATTAGTTGGTTTTGCAATACCTGCTGCAACCAATCTAATAGCTTCTTTGTTTCCAAAGTCATGTTTAGAATTGACTTTGAAAACTTTTTCACCACTCATTCCCTGTAAAAATTCGACATTCAACATGATTTATCCTTACGCTGCAGCGTTTTGTCCTACAACAAATGCTTCATCTATCATTCTTTTTGCATCAACTCTAACTCTAACTTTAAACCCTACCATACCTTGGTCTGCATATTTTTCATTTAATCTTTGAATAGACATATCACCTCTATCAGCAATGTGATAAAATGTAAAATCTCCAAATACTAAGAATTTAGCAGATGCACCCATATCAGGCATATTTTCATCAATAATATATGGTCTACCTTCTAAAGTTCCATTTTTAATTTCATCTTTGAAAACTTTTTGACCATTTCCGTTTTCAATAGCTCTAATCTTTTTAAGAGTTTTACTATTAAATCTCCAAGTTGCTCTTTGTCTATATGCTTCACCAAGTGCATAAAAAATAGATGAGATTTCATCTTCTGTGATTGCATTAACTGCTGCAGTTGTTGTTTCAGTTGTTGCAACAAGACCAGTTGAATAACCATATGGTTTTTTTGTACCATCACCACTACAAAAAGCAGGTGCTTCTGCTTTATCAATCCCAATTGCAATTTGTCCAGACATATATGCATCAAAATCAATCATATTGTCTTGAAGTAACTCTTCTGATACTTTAATAATACCACCTAGTTTCCATGCTCCAATTTGTTTATTTCCAAATTTTGAGTCAGTTACACCATAGTCATTTCCCTCATCAATCCATGTAAATGCAGGAGCATCACCTTCAACTGGAATATTTTTTGTTGATTCAGTTGCATATACTGTTGAAATACTTCTTGTTCTTGAAAATGTAATTAACTTTTGAAGGACAGTTTTTTGATATGTTTCAGGAACAATATAACCACCATCGGCATCAACTCCAACAGTCATTGTTGCTCTAAAATCACCTAATTCAGCACCAGTAATATATGCGTTGAAACCTTTTTTATACTCAGGAGTTGCAATAGCTCTTGCAGTGGCAGCAGGTAAAACACCCTCTTCTTTAAAAGAATCCATATCCCCTTTTGCTTTTGAAATATCAATATCTCTTGATAATGCATCAAACTCTTGTTTTGTTTGGTTATATTGAGCCTTTACAGTCTCATCCATAGTTGGGTTGTTTTTTACCAACGATTCCATTGCTTCAAATTTTTCTGCTCTCGCAGCTATTAACTTAATTAAACTCATAGGTTCATTCCTTTTTTTATGATTTCTATTTCTCTTAATCTATTTTCGTGTTCAGCAGTATCTGCCACCTGATTCCCCAAAACTTCAACATCATCTTGCACTTGTGCAAGGAATCCATCTTTAGTGAGTTTTGCAGCCATTTGCACGAACTCATCTTTATTAAAATTTTCCGACATATGTTTACTACACCCTTTAAACTGCTCTTTACTTAATGAAATAGCCTCCTGCTTTGTAGTATCTGTTTCTGTTGATATAATACTGTCACAAAAACCATTTTTTAAGATTTCATCACCATAAAAGTACGATTCATCATCCATAAGTTTTTGAATCTCTTCTTTTTTCTTACCTGTTTTAGAAATATACTTTTTAGCTAGAATAGAAGATAAACCTTCTAAAATATCAGCAGTATGTCTCATAGCTCTATGATCTCCTACGCAAAAAGACCAACCGTTATGGATCATATATGTTGCATTGTCATATACTGAAATAGTATCTCCTGCAAGTGCAATATATGAAGCCATTGATGCAGCTAAACTTGTAATAACTACATGGATTTGACCTCTATCGTATGATTTAAGAGCGTTATATATTTCTATTCCTTGAAAAATATCCCCACCAGGACAAGAAATCTTAACTGTTACATCTCCATCCATCCCTGCTAATAGAGAAATAAATCTTTGTGCAGATATTCCCCAATCACCAATTTCATCATTAAGTAATAATTCATTCATTATTCTGACCTTTTTTTATAATATTTTTAACTGTGTTATATGATGTTTGCATGAAGTACTCATCGCCACCTTCATATCCGTTTTCATCCTCAAAACCTCTTATCTCATTTGAGCTATAACCTGCTATTCCATGCATAGTTTTATAAAACTCACCTCTTGTTTTTGTATCTGCTCTCATAAGTGCGTTATATTTAAATTTGATTGATATTTCATCTTCTTGTTTTTCTGTAAGTAAAAAGTTTAATCTAAATCTCTCTTCACATAAAATAATGATTGGTAATAATGTACCCGTATAGAGTCTTTGTGATTTTTCTTCAAGATTTCCATATGCTGTATTTGTAGAATCATTTAACATATCAACAGGTACACCAAAAAGTACTCCTATCTCTTCTCTATTTAATTTTTTTGATTCAATCCATTGGGCATCTGTATTTTTCATCTCAACTGGTGTAAATTTTAAACCCTCTTCTAAAAGCATAGTTTTACCTGCGTTTCCTACACCTTCAAATTTATCTTCTAAATCATCTTTTAATCTTTTAAATGCAGGTTCAGTAAGAGTTCCAGTCTCTTTAGTAAAAATACCACTAATAGATACACCATTTTTAAATACTCTATTTCCATGTTTACTTGTGTTATCTGCATATTCTAAAGTTTCTCTTGCTATTTCAACTCTTGTAAGACCAATAAGTCCTTCTGAATCAGGTACATCCATAAGATGTAATATCTGATAATCAGGAACTTTTTTATTATCATAGGTATAGATTTTAGTTCTATTTGGTCCCCATGTTACTTTCATCAAGTCAGCTTTTAAAGGATAAAGTGCTTTTACACTTGCATCTCTATTAAATATGATTTGGCAGTAGTGATTTCCTCTTAGGTCTAAATCTTGACTTAACATCTTTTTCCACTCAAAAGCTGTTAAGTTAGGATTTGGTTTATATCTTAGGATTTTATATAAAGGATTTTTTCTAGCTTCTACTTTTCCTGTTTCTGTTCTTCTATAAACTTTTATAGGTATAACTGCTAAGGCATTTGCTTTTATATTTACACAGCCAAAAACATTTACAAGTCTTTGTGCTGTTGCAGGAGAGATTCTACTTGAACGACCAAATAAACTTCTAATCCCTGATGTATCACTTGTACTAATATTTACATTTTCAGCTCCTAAAAATGAGTTTAAGAATTTCTTCATTCTGTAACCTCTGCTTTATTAGCAAAAGTCAAAAATAAAACTACCAATAAAACTGAAACAATTAATGATATACCTAACACATAAGTACATGCTTTAGCATAAATAAAAAATGTTCCAATACTAAATACTATTGAAAGGAGAACAAACAAAAAAAGTAATGCGATTGATAGTTTTATTTTTTCCATGAGAGAATCATACAAAATTGCCGTCCATCCCGATGGACATTGGAAAGTTTTGGAAAAGAATTTGTAAATTTGTCTAAAGAGACCGTAATCCCCTAGTTTCATAAACTGATTCTTTGTTTTCTTCTGTGGCTTCATAATAAGAAAGTGCATTTATAATAGCAGCTGGTCCGTCTATTTTTCTATTTGGGTCTGTTTTATCAGGTTTGATATTTCCTGCAGCATCAAATAAAATAGTAAGATTTGAAATCATCCAAGTAGTAACAGGGTCTCCATTATGTATAAGCTTTTTACTCTTAACAAGATCCAATAAAAACTTAGTAGGAGAAGTTAAAGAGATATATCCTTGTCTTAATGGGATGCAATCTTCAAAACCATTATCAACTATACGCTTTACTAGATGTTTTGCTTTGTATGCATCATATACAACTGCATTGGTATCAGGGATATCTTCTTCAATATCATTATAAATATAATCATAGTCAATAGTACTACCAGGTGTTGCTGTTATATATCCTTGATTTACCCATGATAAAAGTGGCACTTTAAGAGTTCGCTCTCTTTCAAGTACATTATCTTTTGGTATATAGTAATTCATCTTTAAATAGTAAATATCATCTATCTTATAGATTTTAGCTTTTGCTGTAAAATCATCTGTAACAGATAAATCAAACCCTTGTACTTTTTTGATATTTGTTTCATCTGCTAGTTTACCCTCGCACTCTTTCCATTCATGGATAGGAATATAAGATTCTGCTGCATTGGTCCATATATTTAGATTCTTTACTAAGAAGTTGTTTTTTGTCTCTGGTCTTTCGTATGCTCTCTTTGCTTGTCTTTGCATATAATCCTTTGATACAGATACTCCATAGTTTGGATTTGCTTTTATCCAAGTCTTTTCTTCAAATGGATCATCATCTTTATCAGGTTCTGCAATAAAAGCAAAAAAGGTATCATCTTCAATTGCACCATCTAATATCTTTTTCCCATATTCATACATATTGAAAGCAGGGCTCATAAGTTTAAATCCACCTGTAGTAATTGATAACATAAGTGGTTGTATTCTTGAACCCTGACCACTTTCTACAACTTCAAACAAACTATTATCAGGATGGGCATGATATTCATCTGCTACACCTATTGTTGGATTACTTCCATCTTCTGTATCGCTATCTCTTCCAAGAGTTGAAAATGTAGTATCAGTTTTTTTCATAGTAATAACACCATAAGAAGTCATGCAATCCTCTTTTAAATCCTTATGAGCATTTACCATTTTTTCTACACCCGTCCATGCAAGTTTTGCTTGTTTGTTTTTTGTAGCAAATATAATAACTTCCCCACCTATTTCAAATCTTATTATACTATCTGCTATTGTAATAGCTGAGGCAAGAAGGGTTTTACCATTTTTCCTAGGTATAAAGAAAAAGACTGTATTAAATCTTCTTACCCATCTGTTTTTGTCATTTAATCTTTCCCAACCAAAAGCAATCACAATAGCTTTCTTTTGCCATGCTTCAAGTTTTATATTTTGTCCTGCGAATTCACCTTTATAATGATTTAGCTGCTCTATGATTTTGATATAAGCTATTCCTAATTTCTTATTAAATCTAAGATGTGGTTTTTCTCCATTTTCAACAGCTAAAAGGTCCTTTTGATGTCGTTCAAAAGTTTTTTCATAATATGGTTTTAACTCTTCACCATCAAATATCATTTAGATCCTCATCATCCATATTTAATTCAGCAACTACATCAAAGATACTTTTTTGTTCTTGTCCTGGTCTGTCAAATTTGAGTCCAAGTTTTTTTCTAGCTGATATTGAAAGCCCAAGTTGATTTGATACTGTTATAAGATTTTTTTGTACAGCTTGATATGCATTAAATGTTGGATTTAGATATGTTCCACCTGTCTTAAGACTTCGTAAAGTATATCCTTCTATTTGAACTTGTTCTGCAAGATAAAGATATTCTTCATAACTCTTAGCAACCATTATTATCATAGGTTCATCTGTCGGTGAGTACTGATTCCCTAGTTCATTTTTTATTTCATCCATTTTTCTTAAGGCAGTTTTACCAAGTATTTTTTCATGCTTTTTTTCTTGTAAATTGGAAACTTTTTTGGAATTTCGATGTGATGTATCCCAATTATATTTTTTGACAAAATTTGCGATTTGAGTGTGACTAGTGTTATAATCTTTAGCTATGGCACGATAAGAGTCTTTTGTTTTTTCAACTCTATCTTTGATTTTGTCTAAGTTTTCCATTTATACCCTACCCCTCGAGAATGGTTTGTGTAAAAAGTTGTGAGGATGCTCGGTGTTCAGACAGTTCTTACTGTAGAAAAAAGACCACCCCCCTCTTACTTGTTCCATCTATTTCCCTCTTGATTTTCTTTAATATTATGGCAACTATTACACATCGGTTGTAAGTTATCATCATCTAGTTTACTTCCACCATCTTTTATTGCAATTATATGATCAACCATTTCAGCAGGTCTTTTACAACTAACACAAAATGGACTATTATTTAATACTTGTTCTCTTTTATTCTTCCATACTTTACTATGATAAAATTTATTTGAGTCTTGATTTCTTTGAGTTTTATCATAAACTTTTGCACTAGTTTTTCTACATTGTGGACAGCCTTTATAATTTGCTTCTTGTTCAAATAATCCATGTATAGGACATATTCTTTTACTCATTTATAAAATCCTAACAATGTATTTTTAGTCAACCAAACAGTATGAATAAAACTATCAGCTTCTTCTTGTGTTATCTTGCAGCAGATATAGTTTTCATCTAATAACTTTTTAATATCACAATCCAATTTGACAAAAAGAAAAGTTCCTTCTTTGATAATATCAGCTTTAATATCTATGTTTCTATTATGTGCTTTAGAAAAATATCCACAACTTAATCCTAATTTTTGTTGAACAACAAAAGCTAACTCATATGCTTTCTTATCTATCTTTTGTGGAGCATTTTCTAATATCTCCAATACAATCTTCTTTGATACCTCAGGATACTTTGCAGTTATCTCTCCTGCATAGTCTAATAAGTCTTTTGGTAAATTATTCATGCACTTCTCGCTTTGATTTGTTCTAAGATTTTTTGGTCTTGTGTTTTATTTTCTATTTGATTTCGTGGATCATACTTGATAAGAGTTTGTACTGTTATCACTTTCAATAACTCACTTTCAAACTTTGGTTTATTTCTCTTAACTAAATTAAATATTACAACCTTATCTCCAATCTTAAAAAGATATTTTAAATCAGATTCAGAAAAATATAATTTATCACCTGCCTTTGTTTTTTCCATACAGAAATCTCTAATATCTTTACCTTCTGCCTCAATCTGCCAAGCTATTCTATCCATCAACCAACATGTTTTTTTAAATAAATATTCTGAATAATTTTCTACTTTCTTTTTAGAACTATCAGATAATCTAGGTCTTGTGTAATAATCAAAGTCTTGTTTCAAACTATTAAACTTTTGAACACCATTCATAAAATTGTACTTTTCCATTCTAAAATTATTTTTAATAAAGTCTTTAAACTTTGGTAAATCATCGACAGGTATTGTCTTAATATCCTCAATCATATCTGCAATTGTAAATTGGCTTTCTGTTTTTATATTCAACAACTCTGCTATATATATTACGAAATCATCTGGTCTTATACTCATGATATTATCCTCGCTTCTTCTATATCTTTATCAGATTGGTTATGATTATTAAAATAACTTTTAATCATGTCATTGGTTTTATTATTACCTTGTGTTGGTTTCAATTCTTTAGCTACTTGATAATCTCTATAAGCTCTATCTTGAATAAAATTTAAAAGTGATTTAATATATTTTTCATCAACTGGTAAAACTTTAGAATAGTTTTCTAATCCGATTAAAAGCATTTGAAGATTATCTTCAGGTGGAAGTAATGCCATTGCATTTATCGATTTTATTTCTTTTATTTTTTCTTGTAGTTGTGAGATATTTTTATAATAAAAAGTGATTATGTCTTTAGGCTTAATTTCATAGTGTGATAATATAGTAGAGGGATAATGTATAGTAGTAGGATATGTCGGATTTATTTCCGAGTTATTTTCGGATTTATTTCCGAGTTTATTCGGATTTATTTCCGACATAGTGTCATTTTCATTATTCGGATTTATTTCCGACATAGTGTTTTTGTCTATATTTAGATTATTACTATCGTTATAATAGTCATTTTTACTATTTTTAGTTATATCGTTGTTATTATCTTCTTCAATTTTTTCGGATTTATTTCCGAGTTTATCATTTGTATTGCTTGAGTGATATTTTTTTCCCAATTCAGTTATCTTGATACAGTCTCTTTTTCCACTTTTAACATAATCAATAAGTCCTAAAGTTTCAAGACTTTTTAAGTGTCGATAAGTTGTATCAGGTTTTAAATTTAAAAGAGGCAATTCACTACATATAGTTTGTCTTGCTACCCAATAATATATTTCATTGTCTATTGCTACAGCTTTTGCCCAAACAGCAGATGTAGTCAATAAGTCAAATATATGTGCTTGATTTATATTCTTTATACCTAATTGTATGGCTTGGTCTTGGCTAACTTGGATTTTATACTTCATATTTCCCTCTTAAAAATTTCTTCTTTTTTTTAGCTTTTTTTATAAACTGCTTTATCCTCCTGTGTTAGTATCAACACAAGAAGGACTTGATTAAAAATCAACGGTATGATTAAATAGTTTTTAGATACTAATTATTTACACTGCATCACCTCTTTTGGAATTGTTAAAGCCTGTATCATCTTCGTTCTCATTTTAGTTATAAGTTGAGTTAGTTTCTTTAACTCTTTTGTTTCTTCACAAGGAATCCAAACCCTACCATGACAAGTTCTATACCACATGACTATTCCTCCTCTGTTTCTTTGTTTTCAAAGTCTTGTTTCAGCTGTTGAAGTGCTTTTATTGCTTCGTCTATTTCTGTTATACTTTTGATTTTTTCTTTCATAGTTACTTTTTCATCCATAAGAGATTCTTTTGACTCTTTGAAAGCTTCACCAAACTCTATCATTGCAACATCTACTTGAATATTTATTTCATTTGTATTTTTACTATGTTTTAGTACATCTAGCTTTTTAAGTTCAAAGCCATGTTTTCCTGCAAAATACTCCAAAGTAGAAAAATCTCCACATAGCTCTAAGTGTTGATTCCATTCGCTTACTGTTATATCATTCTCGTTGTTCGAGGGTTTCAATTTAGCTTCATAAGTTGATTCACTCATGCCTAACTCATGAGCAGCTTCTGCTACTGTAAAACTATTATTTAATCTATCTTTATTAAAAGATTTTCTAAATAGTGATAAAAACCTAGAATCCTTAGAATCTTTTTTAAATTTATATTCTTTCATGACACCTTTTCCTTGCTTGGATATTTACTTTCTTTTTCTTCATCTGTTATAGTTTCATTAATATATGATTTAATATCTTTCCATGAATCAAATGGGATATTAAAATCATTATTAAGAGTTAAGATAATCTCATAAGAAGGTTTTCTTTCACCCCTAACAATTGCATTAACAGTTGAAGTTTTGTAAAAAATTTGCAAAATTTCTTTTAATTTATTTTTTTCCATTAAGAATGATACGATATGTATCTTTAAAGAAAGTTTAAATTAATACATAATGTATTTTTAAAATTGATACAATTTGTACTTTATAAGAAGGAATTATTTTGAAAAAAAAATTAGAAGATTTTCAATTTGCATATAATTTGAGAAGAATTATGAATCATAAAAATATTACTGGGGAAAACTTAGGTGAACTATTAGGAGTAACAAAAGGTACTGTTATTCACTGGGCAAATGGTACTAGATTTCCAAAAGAAGAATCAATAAGAAAACTTGTTGAAGTTTTAAAAATTTCATATGATGATTTATTTTGGGGAGAAGAAAAGTTAACTATGAATAAAAAGATTCCATTAATTGGTCTTGCTCACTGTGGCGAACCTGCAATTTATGATTTAAATGGATATGAGCCTATTAATGTTCCTGACAATATTTATAAAGAAGGAATGTATGCAGTAAAAGTAGAAGGTGATAGTATGCTTCCTAAAATAGCGAATGGTGATATTTTATATTGTTTATCAGAATCTAAAGTACATATAAATAGTGGAGATATTGTACATTATAAATTAGATGAAGATAGCGGTGTTAAAAAATATAAAATAAATGAAAATGAAACTATTATTTCGCTAATTCCCTTAAATAGTGATTATGAAGTTATTAATATACATTGTGATGATATTATAGAACTTTCTATGGCAAAAGTTATTGGTTCATACCGAGAATTTTAATAATATATAGGTTGAAAAGGATTATATACTTGAACTTCCATCACTTAAAATATAGATTTATGATAAGTGCTATACTTTGGATTATTTTGATTGTTTGGTGGTGGACAAGTAACTAAATATCAAGAAAAGAATCCAATAAACTCACTTACATTATTCTTAATACTTAGTAAAAAACCCATCACTTTATTAAGCTCTTCTACTTTTTTATAAACCTTTTCTAACTTATACTGTATCTCTTTACTCTTTATACTTGAAAGTTCAATTTTGTACAGATAGATTTTCCCAAGAAGTATCTCATAAAGTTTTTTAATTGCATTATTTCCAGTTATTGAGTGCTCTTTTTTTGCTGCATCCACTGCATCACAAATCCCAAATATGATAACTCTTTGTTCATCAGTGACTTCGGTATCGTTTTCAGCTTCATCTCTAAGTTCATCAGAAAATTTAACTATGTCTTCAACATCATGTGGTCTTTCAATATTTTCAAAAAATGCAAATACAGTTGATGCGTGATTTGCATCTTTAGTAGCTAAGATAGGTTTTACATCTCTTAATCTCAAATTTAAATTTGGAAAAGAAAGCACTTCATATATATCTTTTAAACTATCTTCATCTGCCCCAATCACTCTTAAGACTCTCTCACACTCTTCTATTATAAGAGCTCTTTTCTTCAAAAGTTCTATTTGGTTCTTTTCTTCAAAAATTTTTTTAAACACTTCATGGAGTGATTCATCTTTATTTTCATATTTACAAAGATTTCTTATAATTTCAACTGTTTTATTCATCTGTTTTTACCAATCTTGTTATGGCATCTAATTCATTTATTTTGATTTTAATCATATTTATTATAACTTTGCTCTCTTTATTTATTTTAAAATCACCTTTTAACATATGCTTTTTTAATATATCTATTTTAGCATCAATATCTTTAATTATTATTTTATCTTGTTCTCTCATTACTTTACCTTTATTAAATATTTTTTAAATTATATCATAAAAAATATTTATTAATACATATTGTATTAATTTAAGTTTACTCAAAGAATACAAATTGTATTATTTCATTATCACTAATATTTAAAGTGAAGTTCTTAAAACAATCCAATGTTAAAAATCCCCAACTATAAGATGAAGATAAACATCATCTAGGAGGTATCATTCGCCCAAAGAGGTTAAAGAGTGATTTTGTTTATTGAGGTTATGTACAGCTCACCAAGAAAAAAAAGAGTTGGAATATTTATATATTTGAGTTATAGATTTTATAGTTCAATTATATAAATATAAAGGAGAAATTATGACCATAGGAGATGGAATTGCTGCATTTGGTATAGCAATGTTTGGTATTGCTTTTATGATAGCAATTAGTAATGGACACAAAAATGATGGAACAATTGTATATGAAAAAGAAGAAGAAACATCAACTAATAAACCCTATAAAAAGAAGAAGAATTCCAATCATGACAAAGCAAATACCTAAAAATCTGTTATTTCTAGGATGACCTGATGTAATGCCACCTGTTGGCATGAATTCATTTGGTGTGTGGAGTTTGGTTTGTAGTGGATGATTTATCCATTCGCCAAGACCAATTAAAAAACAACCTAATGAAACAAGTTGTACTAAGCTATTACTTGTTTCTTGAATTTCAATAAAGAGAGAGAAAAAAAGTATAACTCCTGATAATACTGTTACTGCATGGTACCAGTAATCAATATTTAATTTAGCCAAAGGATTATCCATAAGTGAGCCTTTATATATAAGTTTGTAGCAAAATAATTATATCAAAGGTTCTCTTATGTGTAATACATAAAGAAAAGAAAAGTGCTGGAGCTATTTATATTTGAGTTATTTATATATTAGATAATTCAATAGTGGATATAAAACCCGACCGAAGTCGGGACAGTTATAAATAATTGTGAAGAAAGTCTATAACTGTTTTAATCAAAGCACTAGCTAGTGATTTGTTTGTTACTTTTCCTACATAGCGAGTAAGACAAGTACCTAAAATTAATGGTAATCCGATATACGAACACCACGCTATAATTATACAGATTAAAATTAGGGCAATATTTCTATTCCCTAAAAATGTTGGTAAATTAATCATTAGTTATTTTCCTTTAAAAAACTAATTCAGCCTTATAAAGGCACACAAGCTGAGCGACTGAACCTTGCAACGACCTAC
The DNA here is from genome assembly GCF_048571125.1 of Arcobacter siniprincipis (SeqCode). Lineage (NCBI taxonomy): Bacteria > Pseudomonadati > Campylobacterota > Epsilonproteobacteria > Campylobacterales > Arcobacteraceae > Arcobacter > Arcobacter siniprincipis (SeqCode). Next base: position 2,486,730 of record NZ_CP182343.1, read on the forward strand.
ATTCCCACTCTTGAAAAAAGCAGTATTATCGGCGATGTATTGCTTAACTTCTAGGTTCGGAATGGAGCTAGGTGTTTCCAATACTCAATAATAACAAGGCAAAAAAAAAGCCATTCTTTCGAATGGCCCTTTAGTCGCTTTTTTGTGTGTTCTAAATGATTAAATACCTCTGTATCTGTAAGATCTTCACTTCTTACATTCCTAGGAGTTTAAAAATGAACTAACATGAACAACAAGTTAATTCCACGAAAATATTAAATAATAATCTCTAAGAAATAACTTCTGATGTACACGGATTATATAGAATTTTGTGTGCACTGTCAATACATTTGTTATAACACACTGGGTAACTTTATAAAATCATTCATTTTGTGAAGTATTTACACAGAAAAATTACAAAAAGTAATACTATTTATAAATATTTATACATATTTATAGAAGAACTTATTTAAAAAAAAGACTCTATTCTATATATAAGCCACCACAAAACTACAAATACAAAGGATGATTTCGATTTTTTTTAATACTGTGGTGGTTTTTATATGGAATAAAACTTGGTAGCGACATGAATGTCGGGACCAAAAAAATAAAGGATAAATATGAGTAAAAAAAATAAAATCTTATGCCCTGATAAGTAGGTATTAATTAGAAAAAGAAAAACAAGAGAATTAGAATTTAAACCAGTTATAAAAATGAAAGGATTAAATTATGCTAAGAAAGAATTACAATGAAGATTTAAGAAAATTAGATAATTTGGAAAAGACTTATCAATTAATTAAAAACAGAGCAGAAACAATAAGACAACAGTTTTTAAATGATGAAATTTATGAAGATACAATAGAGGGCAAAAAGCTAGGAAAAGAATTAGACACATCAGAAGAACTAGAAGAGTTTTTAAATGATGAAGTTGTAACTTTTGAAAGGGATAAAGATTTTAAAATTATTAGAGATAAAAAATTCGGAGCATGGGAAAATTATGTAACTGATATTTTATTTGATATGAAAGATATTAAATCCGATAAATTATATTTCTATGATAAATATAAAGATGATGATAGATTGTATGAATTGTACTTAAACTCAATGTCGATTTGGGATAAGGTCTTAGATGTTAAACATTTCAAAGAGCTTTTAATATATCTTGATAATGAAAAGTATATTGATGAAGTAAAAACAGCAAAATTTGAGTTCACTATTTTAGATAAAGAGCATGAAGATAGAAGAGAATTTAATGAGTACAAATTTATTATCACTTGTAATAATGGTTTAGAACTTGATTTGTTTGCAAATGGTAGAACAGAAACACATGAGAAAGTAAAAATCTATTCAAAAGATTATGAAGAGGATTACAGTTTTATAGGTACACATATTAAAGAGATAGTAAATAAATTTAGTCTTCTTAAAATGATTAGAACTGCAATAACTGGAATCGAAAATAAAAAATACAAAATGTATTTAAAGAAAGGATAAACCATGTGCAAAGCAATCATAATAAAAAGTAAACCGATCACAAAACCATATAAGCTGCAGGAACTAAAGAGAACAAATGAAGAGGAAGATTTAGAAAAACAAAATCCATTATTAATACCAAATGGAGTCAGATTAGGAACATTAAAAGATTTATATATAAGGAGAGTGAATGGATAAGCAAAAGCTATTAAATCTTTTATTACTAAAGATTGAAAATGTAAAAAATCAACCTGATAATACACTTTTTAATGTTGATATTAGAATAAAAGAAAAATCAAAATGCCCAAAGTGCAGTTCTTATAACTTTCTTTGTGGTGGAGTTACCATCTATGAAGAAGAGTGTAAAGACTGTGGTTATATATTTAGAGATGATTATTAAAAAAAAGGGGAAAAACTGTAAATGGAAAAAATAGAAATAACAATAGATGATGCAGTAGGTAGAAGAGTAAAAAGACTAAATAGACAAAAAGATTTTTTCAATATGCTCTTTAGCATACTTGTTATCTTACTTGTCGTAAAAGTAGCAATGGAAGTATCACAGTTTGAAAAAGAATATAAGCAAACTAAAGAGCTAATTAAAGTTACAAAAGAAAACACCAAAACATATACTAAGTTGTTGAATGTACTTGGTTATTTTGATATTGAAAAGGATGGGAAATAAGATGTGTAAAAAAGTGGATTTAAAAATAGAAGTAAACATTGAGTTTCAAATAAAAGAAGGGTTCTTAAGTGAAGAGTTAATGGATGCATATGAAGAGCATTTCCATGAAGTTTCTAATGATTTGGATTTCGATAGGTTTGAAACTAGAGAAGAAAAACACGAGGCAAATATTGGTTGGTACTTGATAAGAGGAGAAACTGATTTCATAGAAGGATATGGGAAGGTTGATGATTTTATTGAAAAATCGAATATCACTCTAACGGATGCAGAAAAATATTAAAGAATTAAGTAAAAAATATAAAAGGAAAAAGTATGAAAAAGTCAGTAGAAAAAGCTTTAAAAAAAAGTATTCAAAGTCTATTTGAATGTAGAGAAGAGGTTAAAGGTAAAAGAAGAGTGCAAATAGATAGAGCGATAGGACACTTATTAATGGCTACGAAAAAGAAAAAATAATAGTGAAATAGAAAGAATTATGAAGAGCCATAAACTCTTCATATTCTTAACTTTAAATCTGTAATTTACACTAAAAAGTGCTTGAAGATTATATCAAATGTAGTTTAAATTGAGTTTTGAGTATCAAGGCTTTGTTTAGATTATATAAGGAGAGGATTATGACTATAAATAAGTTTTTAGAAAAAGGTAAATTTTATTACCACATCTAAATTTGAACAAATTTCATTTTTTTAAGGCAACTTTTTAAAAGCAAATCTTTTATTATGCCATAGTTTTGAAGGCCCATATTTCATATTTTTAAAACCAAATGATTATAACAAAAATGAAATTCTCAAAATTATTAAAAAACACATTTTGTTTATTTTAATCCATATCTTTACATGATAGCTCCTTTCAAAATATTTACTACATTCTAAATTCACTTAGTGAAAATTGAAGGTAAGGTGTAAATTAAATTTTACAAAACTCCGAAACAATTTGGGGGTAGGGGATTTGTTAAATTTTAAAAAATGATAGGTGTCTTAATTGAAAACTAGCTTAAGCAGTTCATATTTTTACTCTAAATTTTAGAAAATACAAGTACCTCTTTCGCTTCCCTTCCCATTCGCCATGGCGAAACCCAACTTTATAAAACAATCAAGGAACAAACTATGAGTATAAATGAGAAACCAAATCTACCACTAAGAGTTGCAACTGCTTTTAGTGGTGGACTTGCTGCTGTTGAATTTGCTCTTAAATATGAGAATACAAAGCATGAGATAATCTTTGCTTGTGAGTGGGATAAATATGCAAGGCAACAGTATCTTAAGTTTCATGGTAAGCCTAAAACATTTTATAATGACATCAAAGAACTATGTGCAAAAAAGTATTTATTCTTTATTGATTTATTTGTTTGGGGTAGTCCTTGCCAAGATTTATCACTTAGTGGAAATCGTGAAGGTCTTACAGGAAGTAAATCATCACACTTCTTTCATGGTGCAAGAGTTCAAGAAGAAATGAAACCAAAAGTTTTCATCTTTGAAAATGTAGTCGGGCTTTTATCCTCAAATGGTGGAGCAGATTATAAACTTGTATGTGACACTTTTAGAAAACAAGGTTATTATATTCATTTATCAAGAATGAATGCAAAAGATTATGGAGATCCACAAAATAGAGATAGGATTTTTATAATTGGTTTTCTTGATGTAAATGCTTACCATAGATACAAAACACCTGAAAAAATACCACTTGAATTAAGACTTAAAGATGTTCTTCAAAAGTGGGTACCGGAGAAATACTTTTTATCTCAAAAAATGATTGATGGGTTTATTGCACATAAAGAGAGACACCAGGAAAGAGGTAATGGATTTGGTTTTAATCCCACAAGTGGAGACAAAGTTGCTGCATGTTTAAATACTGTATCCGGTAATCGATCAACTGATGATTATATAAAAGTAGGATATATAAATCAAAATACACAAGCGAGTAGCGTAGTGAGTGTAGATGGTGTATCAAATACATTAACAAGTGGCACTCATGGATATGCACAAGGCTACTTTATCAACTCAAATACAAAATCAGGATATGAAACTGCAAAAGACTATGACTGCATAAACTTATCAAGACCTACTTCAACTATAAGAAGAGGAAGAGTAGGAAAAGGTTATGCACAGACTTTAGAGTGTAGTGGGAATATTGGAGTTATCTATAACTTTATGATTAGAAGATTAACACCATTTGAAACATTTAGACTTCAAGGGTTAAAAGATGAAGATATTATATTAATAGTATCAGATACACAAGCATACAAAATATCAGGAAATGCAATCAATGTAACAGTTATGAGACATATATTAAGAGCATTGTATCAAAAGCAAGAGGTAGTTAGTCCAACTAGCTTATTTGACTTTATTTAAGGAGAAGATATGAACTTATTTGGAGAAAATCCCAAACAAAAAAGAAATATCCCAGAAGTACCTCAAAACTCAAAGCCATACTTTCCAAGTAATGGAAGTGAGGGCTTGTATTTTGAAGATATTAATTGCTTAAAATGTTCAAAGTATTCTAAGTGTTCAATACTAAGACGGACTTATGAAGGTAAAAAAGTTAAGCAATGGATTAAAGAAGAAGGCAAAGAGCCTAGATGTATAAGTTTAAGGAGAAAGTAGCATGAGCCTAAACCTATCAACAGATTTAGAAAACTACATCAAAAAAAGATATGAAGAACACAAAAGTTCAAGTTATAGACCTCTTGCTTTTGATGTTTTTAGAGAAAATATACTTTCAAATAAAAGTATAAAACAGCAGTTACATATAAAAGAACAGCAAAATAACAAAGAGTTTTATATATGTACTGGTAAATGTGGCAATACACTCCATAAGAGCAATTATACTTATATAAATGGCAAAAGAGACACAGAGTGTAAAGACTGCAAAAAAGAGCGAATAAGAGCAAGTAAAAGAGAGTATGCAGCAAAAAGAAGAGAAAGACTAAGAGAACTTAAATTGAAAGGGAGAGGAAGATGAATTTATTAATTGAAAAAATAATAAGAAAAATGTTTGAGGAAAATTGGAGTGGAGAAAGTACACTTAAAAGTATAGATACTATGAAAAAGCAATTACATAAAAATCTTAACGACCAACTTAATGGATATTGGAGTGGTCATACTGCATATTACATAATGACTAAAGGTGGATTTCTTATTGATGGCAAAAGTAGTACCAATAAACAATTAACACCATTAGGGGAAGTGTTTATAGAACAATATAACGAGGAAAAACAATGACACCAATAAAATTCAAATACATATTCAGTAATGGCAAAGAGTTTAAAAACACAATACTAACTCTTAAAGAGATTGAAAACGGGCAATTAAAAGCCTTTACAAATAATATACCATGTAGTTTTGAGTTGGTTGCTGTTTGTCAGTTTACAGGACTAAAAGTTAAAAATGATATTGAGATTTATAAAGGTGATATTGTTATTTATTATAAAGGATATGTTGATGATTCATGGACAGATAATATCCAAGGAAAACATGGAATTGTTGGACAAGATGAAGAAAATGGATATATATGGTATGCAACATTTATAAGAAATAAATTTAGTGGAGTTGGCAAATTAATACCTAGTGGAGATAATTTTGAAGTAATAGGCAACATCTACGAAAATAAAGAGTTATTGGAGGAATAAAACTATGAGCTATTATGACATTAAACAATTAAGCCAAAAAACACACTATTCAGTTAATACATTATATAAAAAAATCAAACACTTAAAACAAGGCGAGCACTATTTTAAACCAAATGGTGGTAAACTAATATTTGATGAAAGTGCGGTTGACTTCTTAGTGAAAGGAGAAAACAGCAATGGCAAAAGCATACCTACGGAAAGACAGCCAATTTGTTTGGATAAGTTTCTCTCATAATAACAAAAGATATAGAAAAAAAACTAAGTATGAAAAAAGCCAAAAGAATCTTAAATTAGTACAAGAAGAAATCATACCTGTAATGATGCATAAAATCAAAACAGGTGAAATCATACTTGAAAAAGTAAATAAAAAGTTATTCAAGTATTATAGCGATTTGTTTTTGAAATCTAAAAGAGATTTGAAGCCTAACTCATTAAAAGAGTATTCAAGGTATATTGGATTTTGGAATAGTTTTTTTGCTGATCGTGACATAAAAGAGATTAAAGCATCTGAAATAAAAGAAGCTATCTTTACTAAAGATATAAAAGTTCAAGGGATGAAGGACCATTTAGTTATTTGTAAAGGCATTTTTAATGAAGCCTTTATTGATGATGAGATTAATTCTAATCCTGTTGATAAAATTAGTTTACCAAAGGCAAAGAAAAAAGAGATTTTACCATTTACCAAAGAAGAAGTAAAAGCTATTCTTGATAATGCAAATGGTTTTTTCAAGGCTTATTTAGCAGTTGCTTTTTATACAGGAATTAGAACAGGTGAGCTACTTGCTCTAAAATGGCAAAATATAGATTTTAAAAATAAGAGAATCTATATTAATGCAACAGTAGGAAACTACAAAGAACAAACAACAAAAACAGGTACATCAACTAGATATGTTCCTTTATTTGATATTTTAGAGCCTTATCTAAGAGAACAACAAAAGAGAACAGGATTGAATAAAAATGTTTTTTGCACAAAGAATGGGAGACATTATTCATCATCTAATCTAACCATTTATGAATGGAGACCTTTATTAAGACGGATTAAAATCCCTGAAAGAAGAATGTACGAGACAAGACATACTTTTGCAACAAATATGATTGAGTCTCAACAGTTTAGTTTGAATCAAATAGCAGCATGGTTAGGTCATGCAAATATTCAAACTTTAATCAATAGATACAACAAATTTATTCCCTCAGAAATTGCCAAGTTTGATGGTCAATTTGATGTATTTAAAGGCGAAAATGACACAGAAAATGTCACGCAAAATATTACAAGTGCTTAAAAGCTTTATATAAAGGGCTTTTTAGATTATCTAGCCAAAAGGTATTTATTTTTTATTAAAATTGATGCATTTTCCATACTTAAATGAAATTCATATTTTGATTGTAATAAAATATTTAGTGCCACAAAAAAATTATATAGTTCATATGTTTTATTTAAACTTCCTATTACGGGGAGATATTTTATAAAAAATTCATCATTAAAGTAAGAAAATCTATCAGATATATTAATAAAATATTTTATTGCAAAATAAATGAAAATAAAAAAAAGTAAAAGATATAAAGAGTATTTTAAAAAGAAATTTTTTAGGTTAAGTAATAAAATAGTAGAAATAGGAAGTTGCATGTTATATTGTAAAAATATATTTTCAAATTTTGGTACTACAAAAATAAAAATCAAACTAAGGGCTAAGATAAAAGTTATCATGACGATTAGAGGGTATCTCAAAGAATTTTTCAGCTCTTTTTTATTCTTTAGTCTTATTTTTAAAAGTGTAGACAAAGCCACAATGACAGCTTTTATATTTCCATTTTTTTCAAATATCATGAAAAAAGGAATTATAATTGGATTCAAATCTTTTTCATATTTTTCCAAAGCTTTATAAATAGGTCTTCCATTTTGCAAAGCAGATTCCATAGAGACTAATATATCTGATAAATAATCATTTTTTATACTTTTTTGTAAGATTCTTATAGCATCTATTAATAAAATATTAGAATCTAACATAATACTTAGTTGGATAAATAATTCAATAATCTGCTCTTCATTTGCTTTATTTACTATTTTGATATTTTTAAATTGAAGCTTTTTTATCTTTTTTATTTTTACGATATTCTCAGGAAGTTTTTCTTTTTTTAAATCATCACTTATTATAACTTTAGATTTGATTTTTTGGTTTTCTTGATAGTTTATTTTATACTTATTCAAAATAATACTTTGTTTACTTCATCTTTAGTTGTTAGATTCTTTTCAATTTTCTCTTTTGCATCGTCAAAAAGAGATTTAAAGCCAATACTTTTTACATAGTGCATAATTTTATTTTTATCAAAATCATTTGCCACAATCGAAGATATATTTTCATCAAACTCTAAAAACTCAAATAATGATAACCTACCCTCAAACCTAGTATAATTGCACTTACTACAACCATCTTCACAAAAAAGGCAAAGTTTAAGCACTAATCTTTGAGCAATAACAGCTCTTAAAGTAGAAGCTACTAAATATGGTTTTGCATTTAAATCAAAAAGCCTAGAAAGTGTTGAAATAGAATCGTTAGTATGTAAGGTACTGAAAACTAAATGACCAGTAAGAGAAGCTTGAATAGCTATACTCAAAGACTCTTCATCTCTTATTTCACCTATCATAATTATGTCAGGATCTTGCCTTAATATATTTTTTAAAACATCATTAAAACTCAATCCTATGGCATTATTAATTGCGACTTGTTGTATTCCCTTTATCTGGTATTCCACTGGATCTTCTATTGTAATGATTTTTTTAGAATTATCATTTAACTCATTTAATATAGAGTACAAAGTAGTAGTCTTTCCACTTCCAGTGGGACCCGTAACTAGAATTAAGCCATTTGATTTTATGATTGTTCTTTTAACTTTTTCCAATATAAGATTATCAAACCCAATATTATTTAATTCCTTTTTATTAGTTCCATTATCTAAAATTCTTAATACAATTGATTCGCCTGTAATAGTTGGCATGGTTGATACCCTAAAATCAATTTTATCTTTATTTAAAACTTGTTTTTCAAATCTTGCATTTTGTGGTTTTCTTTTTTCTGTGATATCCATATTTGATATAAGTTTAATATATGAACTAAGAATCAAATAAAAACTGAGATCAAAACTAAAAAAAGTTTTTAAAATACCATCTATTCTAAGTCTTATTATTAAGCACCCACTTAAAGTTTCAATATGTATATCACTACACTTTTTTTCAAGAGAATATCTTAATACAAAATCAAAAAAGACATGAATAGATTTTTCTTGATTTTCTTGTATTGAATTTTTATAATTTATAAAAATGTCATATTTTTCTTCAAAATCATCCAAACAAAATAAAATTTCATTTTTACTAGATTTAATCTCTTTTATTACTAAATTAGTATCAAATAACTCTAAATCTGAACTCTCATCACAAACTATTACTGTAATAAAATATTCATCTTTTTTTATTGGTAAAACTAAATTATTTCTTAAACTTTTAACATCATAGTTTTTAATAAGTTCATAGTCACATCTATAATTATCTAGTATATTCATTTTGATATATCCATACTTTTGTTTTGTGATTATTTTTTTCTATCACAATAAAATCACTTTTTATAGAGATTATTTTTTCTCCATTTACTTTTTCTCCTATTTTGTACCACTTATTATTTACTAAAACAGTGTTATTAATAATTGCATCAATTTTTATATCTTCTTTTATATCGTTAATAATAAATGTTTCTTTACTATTTATTGTATTTTTTTGATATAAAACTATATTCTTAATCTCTTGTGGTATTGATTTTTTATAAAATATATCCTTATTATTTAACTCTATTTCTATGTATAAGTTTATTTTATTGTTACCTAGAGTTTTAAAGCTTAATTTATTAATAGTTATTTTAGAACTATATTTTTCAATAAAATCAATAACAGCTATACTCTTTAAAAAATCATCTTCAATTTGTAAAAAAACTTTTTTAGGTGTAATTTTTATATTCTTAACATCTAGTTTTTTATGTTTTATTTCTTCTTCTAAATCATAAATAAAATCAAATAATCTTAATTTTTTTTCTTTTTTAATAATATTTACTTTTTTTATATTTTGATATTCATTTATTTGACTAAATGAGTAAAAAAGATAGATAAAAGAAATAGTAAGAAATAAAGGAAGAAAATAGAATAAAGTTCTATATTTGCTATTAAAAAATAAATGATGCATTAATCTCATAGCCCTCCTTTGTTTTAAAAAATGAATTTATTTTTTTATTTTTATAAGGTTGAATAAAAGTATAAAAGTCCTCTCTATTTTTAGCAAAAAGAGTTATTGTTAAACTTTTTTTATTAAAATCAAACTTTGATATTTTTATATTATGTTCTTCCAATGTGGAAAATAAACTATTCATTTTAAAATATAAACTTTTACTTTTTGGAATTATTTTGTTTTGTTTTGTTTTATTATTCTGGATTAATTGAAGTTCTTTTTTATTAGATTCTTTTTCATAATAAGTAAAACATAGAAAAGATAAACATAAAAAAAATAGTGAGAATAGATATAAGTAATAAAACTTTAGTTCATTGTTATTATGAATATAAGATAAATCTGAAGTAATTATTTTTTTATTTTTATAAGCTTGTAACTCGTTATTCTCAATATTTATTACTTCATCATAATCAAATAAAAATCTTTTTTTGATATACACTTGGATATCTTGATTTTGAAGTTCATTTTCTATTTTCTGAAAGTAATAAAAATAGGAATTCTCAAACAATAATAAATAATCTTGATAATAAACGAGAACTCTTTTATTACAAAGTTTTTTAGTTTTGATATACTTAATAATTAATTCAATTATAAATACTGCATTATTCTTATTTTCATAAAAACAAACAAAATACTCATTTGAGTATTTTAAGTAAGTGTAAAAGATTTTGTGATTTTTTTTAAAAGTAGTTTTTTCTTCCAAATTATGAAAAATAAACTTTTCAAGGTTTTTATTTAAAATTTCTTCTGAAACTTTAATTATATTTGAATAAGTAAAATCAAGACTTATAATATTTTGTATCATTTGAGTATTCCATAATAAATTATATTATTATGAAACTTAAAAATAACAAAACTATTTCATATTAGTTATCATATAATAACTAATATGAAATTTTTAATCAATCTATATCGTATCCAAGCTCTTTTAAGCCTTCTCTGTTTTTAGTCCAACCTTTTTTTATAGAAACAAATAGCTCCAGAAAACATTTTTTACCAGTAAGTTTTTCTATTTTTACTCTAGCATCTTTCCCTATTCTCTTTATTGCAGTTGCACCTTTACCAATAATCATACCTTTTTGAGTAGATTTTTGTACAATTATTGTAGCTTTTATTACATCAACATTCTTTTTCTCTTCTACTTTATTTATTAAAACATCTGTTTCATAAGGTATCTCATCAGAAATATTTTCGAAAATTGACTCTCGTATAAACTCTTTAAAAATATCCCTTAAGTGTTCAGTTGTCAAAATTTCTGGGTCAAATAAATAAGGGTGCTCCGGAAGATATTTTACAACTACATCTAAAATATCTGCATGAGTTGTTGCTTTTTTTATTGATACTGGTATGATTGATTCATATTTATCAGAAAATTTTTCATACTCTTTCATTTTTGCTAAAACTTCTTCATTTGAAACAAAATCTATTTTTGTAAGAAGTAAGATGTGTTTTGTATTTTTTTTGTTTTTTTCTAAAAAGGCCTCATAATGAGAAACTTGATCAGTAACTGGTGCTAAAAATAAAATCAAATCACAATCACCCATTGCTTTTAGTGCTTCATCAAGCATAAATTGATTTAATAGTTTTTCTGTTTCATGTATTCCTGGAGTATCTACAAATATAACTTGGTCATCTTCATGCATAACTATTATATTTGATCTTTTTCTTGTAGCATTTGCTTTGTGAGAAACCATTGCAATCTTTTCACCAACTAACCAATTAAGTAGTGAACTCTTCCCTGCATTTGGTCTTCCTACTACTGATACATATCCGCATTTTGTCATTTCATCCCTTTGTAATCAATACGAAGTTTTCCTTCGTAAAATCTAATTTTTTCGCATTATACAATAATTTTATCTTTTTCTGAAACTAAGTGCCTCAAAAATATGTTCTTTTTTTATATTTACACTATTTTCCAAATTAACGATCGTCCTTGATACTTTTAAAACTTTGTTAATACTTCTAAAAAATAGTAAATAGTTTGTCATTGATAAATTTATATATATAAAGACTGTTCAGAGTTTTGTGTCATTGCACTGTAGTATTAAGGTTCAATAGTCGTATATTAATAACTTTTAAGTACTTATTTTATATTAAGTCTAAAATTACGAATGTGTACCCGTACATAAGTTTATGCACGGGCTTAATAGACAGTTATAAATTATAGTTATTAGAGTTGTTTTCCAATACCTTTTGTTAAATTTAGCATAAACGCTAATCCCCTTCTTGTATCTTCATCTTTCATTAGTTTTAATAAACCAAATAAAGAAGGTACTTCATTTTTAGCATTTTCTCTTTTTGCATGACGTACAGCATTTTCAGTTATAAAACCTGCGGTTGCCATATTATCAATTGATGTTACCATCTTTTCAACCATTGGAGTTGTTGTCATTTCAATTTGATCAGATACTACTGCTAATAAATCAATTAAATTATTCAATCTACCAGTTTGAACTAACATAGTCATTTGTTCTTCGATTTTTTGCATCTCTGCACTTTTTATTACTTTTACTTCTTCACTCATAACTTTCTCCTATAACATACCTCGAGCAGCTGCCCAATATAAACCTTTATTAAAACCTAATCTTACGAAACTCCCTAATTTACTACAAGGTGTGGGTTTAACATCTTCTTCATAGTCATACCATAAAGGCATACCACAAGAAAGTCCCATTTGTGCAACAGCAATTACTTTACCATCATAAGACTCTGTAGGGTACCCAAACCTAATTTCAGCAGCAATATTATCGGCAACTACATCAGTTTGATTGTGAATTGTCCCTCCTGCTTTTGAAACAGATAAATCAACTGTATCACCTAAGGTATAAACATTGTCTAAACCTATCACTTTTAAGCTCTCTTTATCTGTAGGAAGCCAACCTTCATTATCTTTTGCTTTTGATAAGCCAGAGTCCCTTATAACTTTTGCTGCAATAAAAGGTGGAGTTGACATTAAAATATCAAATTCTATCTCTTCCCCTTCTTCTGAATATGCTATTTTTTTCTTTGGATCCACTTTATTTAAGGTAAATGATGTTTTATGTTTTACATTAATACCATCAAAAATCATTGGTAATACATTTGATGTAGGAACTTGTAAAAATAATCCATCTACTACAGATTGTGCCTTTTTTGGATATGTATATACAATTTCAACATCATCTCTAACACCTCTTTCTGTTAAATAATCATGTAACATCATTGTTGTTTCAATAGGTGCAATTCCACATTGATGTGGAATATTTTCAGTTTTAGGAAAACTAACTGTAACTAACACTCTACCTTTTTTAAGTTTCTCAAACTTTTTAGCAATCTTTTTAGCACCTTCGTAAGTATAAAACCAATCTCCCCCCTCTTCAAGACCAGGAATTCTATCAGGTGCTACTTCACAACCTGTTGCAAGTACTAAATAATCATATACATATTTTTTACCACTTTGAGCAACAACACAATTATTTTTTGTTTGAATATCAACTGCTGCATCCACATGAAAATTAATCTCAGGCATAAGAAGACTTTTTTGTTCTCTTATAAATTCATTTCCAGCTGATTTATGAAAAGCAACATACATAGCTCCTGGTCTATAAACATGCTTTGATGAATTTGAAATCATTGTAATTTCTATTTCATCTCTGTCAATCTCAGGCATTAATTTTTTAGCTAAATTATTTGCGGTCATTGTTCCAGCAGTACCGCCACCAACAATAAGAATCTTTTTCATTTTTCACTCCTTACAACGTATGTAAAATATTGTAACAAAGCAAAACAAGACAAATATAAGGTTTATATAAGATTTATATAAGGTTTTAAAATATGTTATGAAAGATTTATTCTATATCCTAAACCTTTTAAGTTTTCAAAGAGTTCACTGTATAATTTTTTGCGTAAGCCTACTATTACCATACGTATTGCATCAGGGGTTGCTTGTTCTTCCCAAATACTTTGTTCTATTAACTCTAAGGAGATAAATCCTTGTTTATTTTTTAAAAACAATTCCAATAAAAGCAACTCTTTTTTAGTAAGTTTTATTAACTTTGATTCTTTAAAAAGCATCTTTTTTAAAGGGTCATATATAAAACCTCTACCTAAATTTACAGTTTCAATAATTTCATTACTATTTGGCATATGAGAAGATATTGCAAAAAGTAATTCATCTATATCAATAGGTTTTTTTAAATAAAATTGAACTCCTGAATCAACTGCACGATTTAAATATGGAACTGCATTAAAAGCAGTCATTGTTATTCTCATGGTTTGAGGTGATATTGAAGCAAGTTTTTTTAAAAAAGTTAATCCATCAATATGAGGCATTTGTATATCTGTCAATACAATATCTGTTTTATTTATATTAAATTTTTCCAAAGCCTCTAAAGCATCACAAGCAACATATACTTCTTTAAAATAAATACTAAGAACTCTTTTTAACCACTTTAAAGTACTTTCATCATCTTCAACTATTAATATTGTATGAGATTGTAAACGAGAGTATATTTTTTCCATTTTACTCTTTTCCTTTTGGTAAAAATAGAGTAAATTTTGTGCCTTTATTTTGATTTTTTACACTCAATCTACCCTTCATATGATGTTCAATTATAACTTTCGACATATATAACCCTATTCCACTACCTTTTTCTCTTGTACTAAAGTATGGGTCAAATATTTTTTCAAAATATTTTTTCTCTATTCCTCCACCATTATCTAAAATAGTTACTTTATTTTCAATATTTGTAGAACTTATATCAATATGTACATATCCATTTGTCACTTCTTTCTCTATGATTGCCATCATTGAATTATGAACCATATTCATAATAACTTGTCTAAATTCATTTGGGAACCCTAAAACATCTAAAGTAGTATTCTTACTTACTACTATTTTTATATCTATGTTATTTAATTTTAGTTGAACATCAATAAGTCTTATTGCATCTTTAATATTTTTTAGCAAATTAAAAGTCTCTTTTTGTTTTGATATTCTAAAAAATTCTGAAAAGTCATTTATTGTTTGGGACATATAATTAACTTTTTCCATGATTTCTAATTCTATTTCAAAAAGAAGCTCTTTATTTATCTCTTGTGCATTAGAAATGTGTCTTAGTCCTTGGACTATAATACCTAAGCCATTTAGAGGTTGTCTCCATTGATGAGCAATAGAATCAATCATCTCTCCCATAGCTGCAAGTCTTGATTGGTGGCACATAACTTCATATTGTTCTGTTCTTTTTGCAACTTCTAATTCGACTTGTCTTTTTAACTCTTCTTGGTATTTTATATCATCCGTAATATCAGAAGTTATCATTACAATTGTATTTGTTATTTTTACATAACTAAGTGACATACTAGCATTTATATGTTCCCCAGATTTTGAAACGCATACTTTTCTAAAGTTTACAACACTTCCTTCTTTTATAGCTTTTTCTACTGCTGTTTCAGATGCTTTTTTATACTCTTCTGAGGATAATGATATGCATGATTCTTTATATAGTTCTTCCATTGTATAACCCATCATTTTTTGAAAGAAATTATTTGCATATAAAAACATACCATTTTTATTTAATATTGAAATTCCATTTGCAGCTAAATCAAAAACAGCTTGTAATTCCTCTTTTTTAGAGACCAAATCATGCATACTTTTTTTAAGTTCATTTTCCACATTGGAGTATTTAGTAATATCAAAAAAATATAAACCTCCTAATTCACTATTAGGAATTTTTTGAAAACTAACTTCAAAACTAATTTCTTCCCAATAAATATTTATACTTTCTTCTTCTTGGTTTATTAAAGGTTTTAATAAATTATAGTTATTCTTAGAAAAGAGTTTATTCAATTTTTTATTTTTTGCAGAGATATTAAATAATTCAAGCTGTTTACCACAACTTTCTACGATTTTTTCATCATTATCAATAAGTAGGATTATAGTTTTTGGTATTTCATTTAAATTTGCTAATTTCGAATCTTTAAATATCATGTAAACTCCATGGATATATTATAGGAATCACTATAACATAGATTGATAAGATTAACATAAAGAATTTATGAGAAACAAATCATCTTTTTCTGAAACTAAGCGCCTCAAAAATATGTTCTTTTTTTATATTTACATTATTTTCCAAATCAGCAATAGTCCTAGCTACTTTTAAAACTTTGTTAATACTTCTAAAAGAGAGTGAATAATTTTGGGTAGCTTTATTTAAAATATTTTCACCCTCAATATCTAATACACAATATTTTTTGATATCTTCATCTTTTAATTTTCCATTTAAATCACTCTGCCCTCTTTGCATTTGGATTTTAAAAGCATTTAAAACCATTTCATGCATTTTTCTTGAACTTATATCTGCTTTATCATCATAATTTACCTCCGTCATTGTCACAAAAATATCAATTCTGTCACAAAAAGGATCTGATAGTTTTGATTTATATCTTGTAATTTCTAATTCATTACATCTACACTGTTTTGTAGCACTTAATAAATTGCCACAAGGACAAGGATTCATGGCACATGCAAATAAAAACTTTGTTTCATAATTTGTTTTTGAATTTACCCTTGAGATTAATATTTTATTGTCTTCTAGTGGTTCTCTCATTGATTCAAGTATAGCTTTTGGGAAATGTGGAAGTTCATCAAAGAACAATATCCCATTATTTGATAGAGCTATTTCCCCTATTTTAGAATTAATTGTACCTCCTCCAAATATTGATGCTCTTGTTGAAGTATGATGTGGAGACCTAAAAACCGTACTTGCATCAAAGTTTGGCTCAATCAAATTGAGTGAATCTAATTTTGCTTTTTCTAGTATTTGTTCAACTGTTTGTGGTGGCATAATGTATTGTAACCTTTTTATTATCATAGACTTTCCACAACCAGGACTTCCTTCAAATATTATATTATGATTACCACTTACAGCAATTAAAGCTGCCCTTTTCGCTACTTTTTGTCCCTTTACATCCAAAAAATCCAACATATATTTTTTGTTATAATAAAATTGTTTGTTTTTTATAAACAAAGTATTACAAGACATTGTATATGGAGGAACTTTATACTGTTCTTTCTCTTTAGAATTAAAAAACATAATTGCATCATTTAAATTTTTTACACTATATACACTTATATTAGGAATCATTGCAATTTTATCTTCAATAGATTTTGGTACTAATACATTTAGTTTATCAACTTTTTTTGCTAAAGATAATATTGAAGGGAAGATGGAACTATTTTCTTTTAGTGTTCCATCAAGGGCTAATTCTGCAAAAATATAAAAATCATCAAATTTTACTTTGGTGTCATATAAAGCTACAAGTAATGCAATTGATAAATCAAAATGAGTACCATTTTTATTTATATCTGAAGGTGAAAGATTGATAGTGATTTTTTTAGGTGGAGACTTAAAATCATTTGTTAATAAAGCAGATTTTACTCTATCTTTCGACTCTTGAATAGAAGAACTAGCTAATCCAACTATTGAAAAACTAGGTAATCCTTTTGTAAATGTAGCCTCAACATCCACACAAATTGCATCCAATGACTCTAAAGTAGCACTTTTGATAGTTTTCATATAAAATCCATATAATAATTATTTTATTTATTATATGTAATTTTATATTAATTTTTTTGTAATTAAAATATTTATTTAATATTTTATCTAATAAAAGTACCTTTTAATATAGCTGGATTATAATAAACATACATAAATAATATTATCAATAAAATTATCCATGAAGATATATAAATTATCATAGCCTTTTTAGCTTTTTCTTTTTCCTGCCATAATCTAGGCCTAATACCTTTAATAAAAAATACTATTTTACTAGCTAAATTAATGCTAGTTATATTAATCAAAAGCAAAACTCCAGCTCCAATTGCTAAATCGCTATTTCCTGAGCCAATCATAATTCCCAAAACAGCAGCAGGAGGTAATAATGCAGCAGATACCATAACTCCTACTAATACACTAGATAAACCCGTAGTAATTGACAAAGATGCAGCAGCACCTGAAGCTAAAGCAAGAATAAAAGAGTCATAACTAACTTCTGTTCTTGATAATAATTCATGGGCATCAAAAGTTTGATTAAAAATCATTGCAAAAAACATTGGAAGCATTATTGATATAAAAAGACCAAATAGAACTGTTTTACTTGAAGAATACATCAATTTAGTATCCCCAATTGAGGCAGCAAAACTAAATGCAATATTGGGTCCTAGCAGAGGTGCAATAACCATTGCCCCTATAATGATTGCCAAATTATTATGAATAAGTCCTATTGTAGCTACAATTGTAGAAAAAATTAATAAAGAAATATAGTTTGAACTAATATAACTATTTTCTTTCATTTCCTTATATATTGTCTCTTTTGCAGCATTTGCTTCATTTTCTTTTTTTTCTTTTTCTTCTGTTTCTTTAGGTAAATAAGCTTCTATTGGAAGAATCATCACTTTAGAAGTAACTTGATCTCCCATAATATGACAAAAACTATCTATAGCTTTTTGCAAATTATAATCTGATACAATCATTCTTGATACTTGCATACCATCTTTATCTACAGGAGAAAAACGCAAGTCTTTAGCTTTTACATTTTCTGCAATCTTCTTTACAAGTTCATTGCTTGATTCATTTAGAACTACTTCAAGATATTTCATTTAATCTCTTTTGAGTAGTATAAAAAAAACTTTATTTATTTTTTTGGTTTTTCTTATACTCTTTTTCAAATTTCTTTCTTTTCATCAAAGAAAGTTTTTCAATAAAAAGGTGACCTTCAAGGTGGTCCATTTCATGTTGCCATGCAACTGCGGGAAAGTCTTCTGTTTCTACTTTATGATTGTTTCCAAATCTGTCTTGATACTCTACAATTATATGTTGAGCTCTTTTAACATCTTCATTAAATCCAGGAACACTTAAACAACCTTCAGTAAAAACTTGAATTCCATCTTTATGAGTTATTTTTGGATTTATTGCTTCTATTAAAGAGTCTTTTGCTTGAATATCATTTTCATCTGGAATTAAAATAATAAGAACATTAAGGGGAACTGCAACTTGAATTGCAGCAAGTCCTACACCACTTTGAGCAATCATTGTTTCATACATATCATCTAAAAGAGTGTGAAGTTCTTCATCGAACTTCTCCACATCTTTTGATTTTGTTCTAAGTAACTTATTTGGATAAGTTATTACTTCTCTAACCATTGTTTCTCTTACTTGTGATTTGTGATTACTTCGTCAATCAATCCATATTTACAAGCTTCTTCTGCACTCATAAAGTTATCTCTATCTGTATCTTTTTCAATAACTTTTAATGGTTGACCTGTTTGTTCAGAAATCATTTGGTTAAGAGTATCTTTCATCCTTTGAATCTCTTTTGCTTGAATTTGAATATCAGTTGCTTGACCTTGTGCTCCACCTAATGGTTGGTGAATCATAACTCTAGAGTTAGGTAAAGAATATCTTTTACCCTTAACTCCAGAACTTAATAAGAATGCACCCATTGAAGCAGCTTGTCCTATACAAATAGTACAAACATCAGGTTTGATATAGTTCATAGTATCATATATAGACATTCCACTTGTGATAACTCCACCCGGAGAGTTTATGTATAAATAGATATCTTTATCTGGATCTTCAGCTTCTAAGAAAAGTAATTGTGCTACAACTGTAGAAGCAACAGCATCATTTATCTCTCCACTTAACATAATAATTCTATCTTTTAGAAGTCTTGAATAAATATCATAACTTCTTTCACCTCTACCAGATTTTTCTACAACGTATGGAATATAACTCATATAATTTTCCTATTATTAATTTATTTACCTAATTTTTCGTCAAATAATTTATTTAAAACTTTATCTTCAATCATTGACATTTTAATAGCTGGCATATAACCTGCATCTTGGTATTGTTTTAAAACATCTTGAGGATTTTGTCCATTTTGCATTGCTTCATAATAAATCACTTGAGTAACTTCTTGATCATTTACTTCAACACCTTCAGCAGCAGCTAAAGCATCAACAATAAATGTAGCTTTTACTGAAGTTTCAGCATCTGCTTTTAATTCATCTCTAATAGCTTCAACTTTTTCAGCATTTTCTTGAAGTTCTTTAATCTCTTCTTCTGTCATTGTTCTTACTTTGTTATTTAAAGCATAATTAACTTCTTGCTCAACAACGCTTGTTGGTAAAGCAAAGTTAACATTTTCAACTAATTTGTCTAAATATTCAGGTTTTAACTCTTCTCTGTAATATGTATACATTAATTCAGTTTTCATTTGCTCTTCAATTTTTGCTTTTAATGTATCCATTGTAGCATCTTCTTCATTTGGTAACATTTTTTTAGCAAATTCATCATCTAATTCAGCAGCAACTTTTTCTTGAATTTCATGTAAAGTTACTTTAAATGTAGCTTCTTTTCCAGCTAAGTTTTTAGCTTGATAAGTTTCTGGGAAAGTTACAACGATATCTTTTTGTTCTTCATATTTCATTCCTAAAACTTGTTCTTCAAATCCTGGAATAAATGAGTTAGAACCAACTTCTAATGCGTATTTTTCAGCTTTTCCACCTTCAAATGCAACACCATCAACAAAACCTTCGAAATCAATAACAGCGAAGTCACCCTCTTTTACCATTCTTTTTCTTTTGATTTTTTCTAATGGAGCTGAACCTTTTGCAAGATTTTCTAATCTTTCAGTAAGGTCTTTTTTAGCTACTTTTTTCTCTTTAACAGCAGGAATTAATGATTTATAATCACCTAAGTCAAACTTTGGTTTAGAAGATATTTTAACTTCAACATCAATATCACCATTTTCTTTTTTGTCAAATTTACTAACACCTGGCTCACCAATTAATTCATCATTCGCAATTTCTAATTTAGCTAATCCTTCTTGTAATAAATCTCTTAATACTTCGTTAGCTGCATCTTCAGACAATTTTTCACCATATCTAGCTTTAACAACATTTACAGGAACTTTACCTTTTCTAAACCCTTGTATATTCATTGTTTTTGCAGCTTCTTTAGCTATTTTGTCCATTTTTGCGTCGATTGTAGCTTTACTCATAGTTGCAGTTATTTCTGCATTAGCTTCATCAACTCTTTTTGCGTTAAATTCCATTAACTTTTCTCCAATATAATTATTTTGAGCGATTTTATCTAAATTTTACTAAGGCTTTACTAAAATTGTTCATTATATAAATCTACACAAAAGAGTCTCAATGCAATTTTTATACCCTAATGTTCTTTTTTTAATGTTAATTCCCTCTTTAATACTGTTTTTTTTAATTATTACTCAAAAAAGCAAATTTGAAAAAATATTTGATCAAGATGTTTTAAATAGACTTGCAATACCAAATTCAAATCTAACAAAAAAAAGTAGAAATATTTTACTTTTCATAGCACTAATTTTTATGGTAATTGCTCTTGCTAGACCTGTGACAAATGAAAAAGAACAAAATATTAAACAAGAAGTAATTCCTGTGGTTGTAGCAATTGATGCATCAAAATCAATGTTAGCACAAGATGTTCTTCCAAGTAGATTAAAAATGGCAAAGAAAAAAGTATTAGATCTTATCAAATCACCAAATCAACTCTCAATTGGAGTGATAATTTTTGGTCAATCATCATTTATATTATCACCACTTACAAATGATTTTACCTCATTAAATTTTTTACTTCAAAATTTTGATTATGATCTAAATATAAATAATGGTTCAAACATATTTTCAGCACTTGAAGCTTCAAATAAATTGTTAAAAAATTATAAATCAAAAAATATAATTCTATTAACAGATGGGGGTAATGAAGGTGACTACAAAAAAGAAATTGAGTATGCAAATAAAAATAATCAAGATATTTATATCATAACAATTGCTACAAACGAACCAACTCCAATACCATTAAAAGATGGGTATGAAAATGATAAAGACGGTAATATTGCAATGGTAAAACTGAATGAAAGTATAAAAAAACTTAGTTTAAATACAAATGGTGGATATACAAATTATACACTAAATGATGACGATATAAACTCAATCATAAGTGATATTACAAAAAAAGCAAATAAAATAAATATGCAAATAAAAAAACAAAAAACTTATACTGAACTATTTTATTATCCTTTATGCTTAGCTTTAATTTTACTCTTAATTGCCTTTTCATCACTGCCAAATATCAAATCAATTGTAAAATTATCTATTATCATATTCCTTTTTCAAAATATTAATCTACAAGCTTCATTACTAGATTTTAATACTATTAAAGATGCAACAAAAGCTTATAATGAACAAGACTATGAAACTGCTTCTAATAAGTTTAAAGACTTTATAAATACAAACGAAGGCAAATATGATTTTGCTAATTCTTTATACAAAGAAAAAAAATACAAAAGTGCCTTAGATACATATAAAGATATAACAACTAGTAATGAAGAATTAGAGTTCAAAAAACTGCACAATATGGGAAATACTTATGTTAAACTAAATGATTTAGAAAACGCAAAGAAAATGTACGAAAAAGCCTTAAAAATAAAAGAAGACAAAGAGACAAAAGAGAACTTGGAAATTGTAAAAAATGCGATGAAAAATAAAGATAATAAAGATAATAAAGATAATAAAGATAATAAAGACAATAAAGACAAAAAAGAGAATCAAAACGATAAGAATGATAAGAATGATAAGAATGATAAGAATGATAAGAATGATAAAAACACTAAACAAAACAATGAAAAAGATAAACAAAACAAAGAGAAGAAGGGTGATAAAAGTAATCAAGAAAATAAAAATAAGCAAGATAAAAAAGAATCAAATCAAACTAAAATAAAAGAAGATTTATTATCAAATAAAGAAGAGAAAAAGTGGCTTAATTTACTTAAAAATCAGAAAACACCCATCTTACTAAAAAAAGTTGAGACAAAGAACAATTCGGAAAATAGTTCTTCATCTCCTTGGTAATATTAGTAATTAGCTGATTTTCTCATTTGCATCAACTCTCTTTGAACAGAGATGTTGATTTTATCATTTGCTTCAAAATTTAAAGCATAATTTTTCCCATCATAATCTACAGAATTTAGTATGATTTTCATGGCTTCAATTCTTGATAAAAATTTATCATCACTTCTTACAATATGCCATGGTGCACTTCTTGAATTAGTTCGTCTAAGCATTTCATATTTTTTTTCTGAAAACTCACCCCATAAATCTTGAGCTTGCATGTCTACTTCTGAAAATTTCCATTGTCTAAGAGGATCTTCAATTCTTCTATCAAATCTTCTTTTTTGTTCATCTTTAGAAACAGAGAAATATAATTTAATTAATATCATTCCTTGTCTTACTAAATCTTGCTCAAAATTAACAACATCTTCCATAAAGATTTCATGTTCTTCTTGTGTACAAAATCCAAAAATTGGTTCTACCATTGCTCTGTTATACCACGATCTATCAAATAAAACCATCTCTCCACCTGTTGGAAAGTGTTGAATATATCTTTGGAAAAACCATTGATTTCTTTGTGTATCATCGGGCTTACCAAGAGCAACTATTCTGTAATGTTTATTGTTCATATATCTAGTAATTCTTCTGATAGCTCCACCTTTTCCAGATGCATCTCTACCTTCAAAAAGAATAATCATTCTTTTATTTTCTTTTTCTAGATAATCTTGAAGTTTGATTAATTCTATTTGATAATGTTTAAGCTCTTCAAGTTCATAAATCTTTCTTATACCATCTTTCATAACACTTTTAGCAAGAGATTTATAATCACCTAATAAATCTTTCATCTCTTTATTTTGTGATACTACTTTTTCATATTCTTTGGCTGGTAAAGTAGTTTTATTCTCATCTAAAACTTCAATCTTCGGTTCTTCTTCTTGAGCTATAATAATACTATCTTTGTAATTATTCATCAAAGTAATAGCATCTCTTTTAGTAATGTTATCTTTTTTTGAATATCCTAAAACTTTTACATATCTTTTTTTGTCATATTGAAATCTTGCTACATATTTTCTTCCATAAGTTACATGAGCAACTTTTGAAACATATAAACCATTATAATCTGTTTTTTCAAAATCATTTAAATTCATCTATTATACCTTTGCAAATTTATTCTCTTTTTCCATGTACTCAATTTCTTGAGTTCCTGTATTTACCAAGTTTTTGTCTATATTTAATAATTCAGATTCAACTTTATCTGTATATTTTACATTTGTTAAAATATATTTTATGCAGTTTAATCTAGCCAATTTTTTATTATCGCTTCTGATAACAATCCATGGAGCAATATCTGTATTTGAAGCCATTAACATAGAAAATTTAGCTGTCGTGTAATTATCCCAAAGTTTTTGGGATTCTTTATCTACGGGAGAGAGCTTAAATTGTTTTAAAGGATCTATCTCTCTTTTTTTAAATCTTCTTGCTTGCTCTTTTTTTGAAACTGAAAAATAAAATTTAAATAAGATTATTCCTGATTTTACAATCATCTTTTCAAATTCTGGTACTTCTCTTAAAAACTCATGGTGTTCTTCTGTGGTACAAAATCCCATAACAGGTTCAACTCCACCTCTGTTGTACCAAGATCTATCAAAAAAGACCATTTCTCCAGCACTAGGTAGATGTTGAGTGTATCGTTGGAAGTACCATTGTGTTTTTTCTATATCACCTGGTTTCCCAAGAGCCACTATTCTTGCACCTCTAGGATTTAGATGCTCAGTGATTCTTTTTATGGTACCACCTTTACCTGCTGCATCTCTTCCTTCAAAAATCATCAAGACTTTTAAACCCATATCTTTTACATGATTTTGAAATTTTAATAATTCTATTTGTAATAAAGTAAGTTCTTTTTCATATTCTAAGGTCTCTTTTTTTACCCAGATTTGAACTTTTTTACCTTTTTGTTTTAACTCTTTTCTTTTTCTTTTAAAATTTTTTGACTTATGTTTTATATTTTCATGGGTATCAATCTCTTCGTCTTCTTTGAATTCATCTTCAATTATAACTCGCTTTTGTCCCATTTTATTACCTTCTAAATATTAAAGTCTTGCTTTATATTCATTATAACCAAAGTTTTTTACAATTTGGTAACAATCCTCTGCCTTTTTTATTGCAATAGATGGCAACTTAATTCCGTTAAAAGTGGTAGTTTTTACCATCGTATAATGTATCATGTCTTCTAAAATTATTTTATCACCTACTTTTAATGGCTCATCAAATGAATAATCCCCAATAATATCACCAGCTAAACAAGTATTTCCACCTAATCTATAAGTATGGGCTTTAAGACCAGATTCTGCACTATTTCTAATATCAGCTCTATATGGCATAGCAAGAGTATCTGGCATATGAGCTTCTGCTGAAGTATCTAAAATAGCTATGTCCATACCATTATTTACAATATCCAAAACTGTAGCAGTTAAGTATCCTGTTTTCCAACCTACTGCTTCACCTGGTTCTAAATAAACTTCTAAATGTGGATATCTTATTTTAAATTCTTTTAAAAGAGTAACTAATCCATTTATATCATAATCAGCTCTTGTAATATGGTGTCCACCACCAAAGTTTACCCATTTCATTTTAGGTAAAAACTCACCAAACTTTTCTTCAAAACTTTTTAAAGCACCCTCTAGTGCATCTACATTTTGTTCACATAGGGCATGAAAATGAAGACCGTCTACATTGAAAATTGCATCTTTATCAAAATTCTTTTTTGTAATTCCAAGTCTTGAAAATGCCCCACAAGGATTATACAAATCAACCTCAACAGAAGAATATTCTGGATTTAATCTAAGCCCTATAGAAGTTCTACCTATAGCTTTGTTTTCAAATTTTTTTAATTGAGCAATTGAATTAAATACAATGTGATTTGACAGTGACACTATTTCATCAACTTCTTCTTCTTTAAAAGCAGGAGAATAAGTATGAACTTCTCTTCCAAACTCTTTAGATGCCAATAGTGCTTCATGTAATCCAGAAGCACAACACCCGTGTAAATACTCTTTACATAAATCAAATGTTGAATATAATGAAAAACCTTTTAAAGCAAGCAGAATTTTCACACTTGCTTCATCTTGAATTTTTTTTAAAAGTTCAAGATTTTTCTTTAAAAGTTCTTCTTCACATACAAAGCAAGGACTTGGTAAATCTTCAAAAGAATTAACAATATCAGTCATTATACGGCTCAAAATCTTCTTTACTCACACCACAGTCTGGACATTCCCAATCTTCTGGTAAATCTTCAAATGCAGTCCCAGCAGCTATACCGCTATCTTCATCACCAATGGCTGGATCATATATATAATCACATACTTTACAGATATATTTTTGCATAATTTGTCCTTTAAAAATGTTCCATTTTTCAAGGGAACCTTATATTTTTAACTTCTTTTAACGATGGAAATAAATTCCATCTAAAGAAGCAAAGCCTAAAGAAAGTAACGAGTTACTTTTTAAAATGTTTTATTTATAGTTCAACTATTTTCCAAGGAAGACCTTGTTCCATTAATTCATCCATAAATGGTTTAGCATCAAATTCTTCGATGTTGAATACACCTTTGTTTTTCCAAATACCTTTATAAAGCAGTTTTGAACCAATCATTGCAGGAACTCCTGTAGTATAACTTACAGCTTGTGCACCTGTTTCTTTGTAACACTCTTGGTGATCACAAATATTGTAAATATAAACTTTTTTAGCTTTACCATCTTTTACACCTTCTATGATACACCCAATGTTTGTTTTTCCAACAGTTCTTGGCCCTAAACTTGAAGGATCTGGTAGTAATGTAGTTAAAAATTCTATTGGAATAATTTCTACACCTTTATGCATAACAGGCTCAATTCCTAACATACCTACATTTTGTAAACAATTCATATGTTGTATATAAGAATCCCCAAATGTCATAAAGAATCTAATTCTTTTTAGACCTTTAATATTTTTTGACAATGATTCCAACTCTTCATGATATAAAAGATAAGATGGCTTTACACCAACTTCAGGATAATCATGATCAACTCTTATTTCTAGTGGCTTTGTTTCTATCCATTCCCCAACACCTTCATCATTTTTTTGCCAATATCTACCATTTGCAGATACTTCTCTAAGATTGATTTCTGGATTAAAGTTTGTAGCAAAAGGGTATCCATGATCACCTGCATTACAATCCATAATATCAATGTAGTGGATTTCATCAAAAAGATTTTGTTGAGCATAAGCACAAAAAACACCAGTAACTCCTGGGTCAAAACCTGAACCTAATAATCCCATAATATCAGCATCTTTAAACTGATCATTTCTTGCCCATTGTTCTTTATATTCAAATTTTGCAACATCTGGATGTTCATAATTTGCAGTATCCACATAATCAACACCACATTTTGTACAAGCATCCATGATTGTTAAATCTTGGTATGGTAATGCCACATTTAAAACTAATTTTGGATTAACTTTTTCAATAAGTATTACTAAATCATCAACACTATCAGCATCTACAGAAGCTACAGAGATCTCTACATTTTGATTTTTTAAAATGTCATCTCTAATTGATTCACATTTTGAAATAGTTCTTGAAGCTAATGTAATTTTTTCAAATGTATCTATATTCATCGCACACTTAACAGTTGCAACCCGACTAACTCCACCAGCACCAATAATTAATATACCTTTTTTCATAAAAACCTCTACTTTTAAAATTGTTAATATTATATTAAAATAATAGTTAAAGAACAACAAGGTTACCAAAATTTGGTTAAAATTTAATTACACAAATATAAATTTTATTTAAAGGAATTTAAGATATACTTCTTCTCTTTGATATGGGGATGACTTGGTATCGATTAGAGCAGTGAGGATTGGTTGCATGTCGGCCTGAACATGCCGTTATACGGTTCATTTTTTTTAGACGCAAATAATACAAATTACGCTCCAGCTTACGCTAAAGTAGCATAAGTTAAACACAGACTCGCCTAACGGCTTGAGACTTTGGAGGTTTCCACTACAGATTCTATCTATGTAGTATTACGGAGATTCACCCTAGATAGATTATCATTTTAGAGTTGATTTGACTATTTTGAGACATTTAAAATCTTAGCTTCACAATATGCCTTGCAGGTTGAGTTGTTGTAAAGTGAAATTCTTCAACCTTTTACTAAACATGTAGACGCTGGTAGTAGCTGTTTTAAGACTCCGGTTCAATTCCGGACATCTCCACCATTACAAAAGTCCCAATTAATAAAAGTCCATTAAATCTTCTAAAAATAAAACTTTTTATAAAATTATTAACAGATAGTTAGATAAAATATATCAACTATTGATTAGTAGGGATTATGCTATCTGCATTTATTGCATCAATGTCAGTTTTTGTTTCTATTGAAAATTTTAAATTGTAATAAAATAACTCACATTTCGACCTTTTGTTCCTAAAGTTTGTTTAATACAGCCTTTTACAATTAAATCTTTAATATCACGAGATGCAGTTGCAGATGTAGTTTTTGCGATTGCTTCATATTTTCTTTTATTTAAGCCACCTTCAAAGTTTTCTGCACCTTTATCTAATATTTTATTTAGTACCTTGATTTGTCTGGCATTTAAATTACTATCTCTGTGCTTATCCCAAAAATTTGTTTTATCTATAATATGCAGTAAACTTTTTTTAGCATCACACAAAGACTCATATAATGCTTCCAAAAACCATACTATCCACAGAGTTATATCCAATCCCTTGTTATCTTTTATATAATGTCCTGTTGTTAAATCCAATGTTTTATAATACTCTTTTCTATGCTTAAATATTGTTGTAGAAATAGAATAAAGTTTTGAAAACTCTGATTGTTCAATTTTAGATAAAACTAAGTCTGTTATGGCTCTTGCAATTCTTCCATTACCATCATCCATAGGATGAATAATTAAAAACCATAAGTGTGCAATAGCTGCTTTGATTAATGAAGTTTTTTCAGAATTAAACCACTCTAGATATTGACTAATTTCTTTATCTAATTGTTTTCTTGGTGGTGCTATATAATGAGTTTGCTCTTGTCCTATAGCTCCTGAAACTACTTTCATCTCATCTATATCCCTAAATTTTGCCACATTTATTTTACTAATACCACTGTAGCCTGTAGGAAAAATAGAATTGTGCCATCCAAATATTTTTTCTAATTCAAGTGATTGATTATAATTTGTATTTGCATCAATTAAGATTTCAACTATACCATCAGTATAAATATCACTTTTATATGTTTCTAAATTTTCTATACCAAGCTTACGACCAATAGATGCTCTTACACTATCTCTTTTTAATTTTTCACCCTCTATTGCAGAAGTATTTATTACTTCATTTGATAAGGCTTCAAATTGTCGCTCTTTTAAGTTTTCATTATTAAGTAAACTTGTAAAAGCAATAAGTTCACCTTGTTTTGCTGATACCTTTTCAATAATTGGCAATAGCTTCTTTTCGTCATATATAAAGTTTGGATAATTATCTTTTTGCCAAATCCATCTTTTCATGTTTTACCTTGATACAATTAATTTTCATAATCATATCATAAATGATACGATTAATTCAACTTATTCATATCAATTATAAGATTTTTATATTATTCATCAAAAAAACTGGTATTGCAAGAAGTACACTATGTCTATGGGTAAATGAGAAGAAATTTCCAAAACCTATAAAACTAAGTCCTAGAATTACAGTATGGGAAGAAGATAAAATCGAAAATTGGATGAAAGAAAGATTTTTTAAAACATATTTAAAAGATTGTGTGCCTTTAGATGAAAGAATAGCTATATTTACTGCTGGTTCAAGTGGTTCTGGAAAAACTGAATTTGCAGAATTTATAATAGAACAAGAAAAAAATTTACTTCATTTAGATATTGATTCAATAAGAGAATATTTCACTCCACTTGGATACGATGGTTCAAACAGTAAATTATTTCAAAAGCCTTCTAGTTGGGGAGTTCATTTTTTATTTGATGAAGCTATAAAGAAAAAAGGGCTATCAGTAATTATGGATTCAAACTTTTCTAGTTTAGAATTAGCAAGAAGAAATATTAAAAGTTTAATGAAAAGAGGATATAATATAGAGGTATATTACATCTATGATCATTTAAAAAAATGTTTTTTATATACAAAGAAAAGAGAAGCAATTACAAAAAGAGTTGTTCCCGAAGATGTTTTTTTTAATAGTGTAGTTAAATCAAGAGAAACTGTTATAACTATAAAAAAAGAATATGGGGATGATATAATATTAAATCTGATTGATAAAACTACTAATTCAGAGTATTCAGATATTTCAGTAATTGAATTTGAAAGAATAATACCTGTGTTTAAAGGAGAATTTTAATGATTACTAAAAATAATAAAAAGATAGAAAATAAAAATAAAAGTAAATATTTAAAAAATGCAATAAAGTCAATTAATTCAAAACAAGAGCTAACTATACAAAAAGCTAACCAAATTATTGGTGATGTAGAAAATTTTGAGAAAGAAATAACTAAAAAATTTTATTCTTACTCTTAATTTTTAGGGTACTTTTTAGATGTTTTTATCTTTAATTAGTATAAAAAATTCCATAAATTGGGACGCTTTAATCTCGAAATATGAAACCATACTGTAGTGACTTGTGATAAAGCCCGAAATTGCAATTCATCAAATTTTAGGGTACTTTTTAGGGGTATTTTAAAAATAAAATTCTTCAAAGCCCGATATAGATTCAACTTCGAGTGACCACATCCCACCAAAAATATAAAAATTAATCCTTTGAAGTTCTATTTTTACCTTCGTGTTTTGACACATACATTAACTTATCTATTCTTTCATATATAGAAGCTGGGGTATCATTTTCTCTTACTTGTGTAATTCCTATACTTATAGTAACTTTTTTATTTTCAACTAGATTCATATTAGATACATCGACTCTAATTTTTTCAATAACAACAAGAGCTTCTTCAAGTAATGTTTTAGGGAAAAGTATTACAAATTCTTCTCCTCCTACTCTAAAAATAAAATCTGTTTTTCTTATATGCTGTTTTATATATTTTGTCATATCAATTAGTACTCTATCACCAATATCATGTCCAAATGTATCATTTATATATTTAAAATCATCTATATCATACATAGCAATACAAAATTCATTTTTATATCTATAGTATAAATCAAACTTCTCTTCTATTCTTTCATTAAATGCTTTTCTGTTAAAAATATTTGTAAGTTCATCATGATAAGCTTCTTTTTTTAACTTTTCATGTGCTTCATGGAGTTCTGTAATATCTCTGCATATTGCTAATATCCCCTCTTTTTTTGTTTTCTTATATTTAAAAGGTATTACTTTTGATTGAAGAATTATTTTTTTATTTTCATATATTACACACTCATGATTTATCTGTATTGAATTTAAATTAATAGCTTCCATGTCCCTTTTTCTAAATAATTTGGCATATTCTTTAGAAAAAAGTTCAAAATCATTTTTCCCTATTATTTCAGGTTTCTTTTTGCCAACAAACTTTTCAAAGCTTTTGTTACAGCCTAAGTATCTAAACTTATTATCTTTGTATAATATAAAATCGTCTGTAGCATCTATTACTGTTTGCAATTGTTCTTTTAACTGTTTATTTTTCTTTAATATAAAAAGTACAATTAGAAATACTATTATAATAAAAAATAAGATTATAAAAAATAGTTTTTGTTTTGCAGGAGAGATTTCTAGATTCATTGTTTTATGTGGATTTTCATCATATATAAAAGAATCAATATCTATATCATTTTTTACTAAACCAAATAATTTAAATACATTAAAAATACTTTGTAATTTTTTATTACTTATATCACCTATATCTGTATTGTTTGCATATGCTAATTTTTCTAAAATCTCACCTTCTTTTATAAGATGAATATATGATTTATTTTGAGAATTATATTTTTTATATATTATTTCTGCAGTTTCTGCTTTGTGTTCAAAGGCATATTTCCAGCCTTTTATACTTGCTTCATAAAAATCCTTTGTTATTTTCGGATTATTTATTATAAATGAATTAGAAGTAAAAAGAATGTCACTATAAAAATCAAATCCATAATCTTTTGGTTTAAAAATTTTATATTTAATCTCTTTTTCATCTAAGTTGATTGGTTCATTTGATAAGTATGATGCCATAGCATCTGTATTTCTTGAGATTAAATCATCTAATTTGAAGGAATGCCTTTGGATTGTAAAATCATTTTTATTTAATCCATTAGCACTTAACATTGCTAGAAGTGATGCTGAAAAAGCTGCATCTGGGGTAATCATGATTTTTTTATTTTTTAAATCACGAACACTAACTATATTCGAATCTTTTCTTACCAAAAGCATCAAAGGTGATTCTTGAAATATTGCACCTAAAGCAACAACATCTTCACCTTTTGCTTTTTCTATTAGTAAGGAAGACCGTCCTATCGCAAAATCTACTTTTTTAGTCTTAATTAAGTTTATCAAATCTGTATTAAAAGTGTATTCTTTAATATCAACATCAAGACCTACATCTTTATAAAAACCCTTTTCTTTTGCAATATAATAACCTGCAAATTGAAACTGATTTAGCCAATTCAATTGAAGAATTATTTTTTTAGACTCATTAGCAAACAATAAAATTGGAAAAATAATAAATAAAAATAATGCCTTTTTCATTAATAGACCTTTTAATAATTATCTTATAGTAACCTTTTTATTATTATTTTTTATTTACATAAAAAAAGTAATTAATCTTTTTGAGTTCTTGGCCTTCTTTGTCTATTTGATCTACTGTCTGTTCTTGATTGACTAGGTTTTGAAGAAGCAAATTTTGAGTTGCTAGAAGACTCTTTAAATTTTTTACCTTCGTTACTTAGCTTTCCTTTTGGAGAAGATGATTTTTCACTTCTTTTTGGCTCATCACTATTTCTGAAAGGTTTTTTATCTCTTCTTCTATTATTTTCACTTGAAAACTCTTTTTTAGGTGTACTTCGTGAATTTGAGTTATTTCTGCCCTTATTTCTACCATTATTAATTGGTTCTGCTTTTATACTAGGATCTACTTCAAAACCTTCTATTAAAACTTTTTTTATAGAAGTTTTGATAAGTTTTTCGATTCCTCTTAAATAATCAAGTTCATCAACACATACTAAAGATACAGCCTGACCTTCATTTCCAGCTCTTCCTGTTCTTCCAATTCTATGAACATAATCTTCTGCAACATTTGGTAATTCAAAATTAACAACATGTGGAAGTTGATCAATATCTATTCCCCTCGCTGCAATATCAGTTGCCACAAGTACTCTTACAGCTCCTGCTTTAAAATCAGCCAATGCTTTTGTTCTAGCACCTTGGGATTTATTTCCATGAATTGCAGTAGCACTTATTCCATCAATTTCTAATTGTTGGCTAAGTTTGTTTGCACCATGTTTTGTTCTTGTAAATACAAGTACTTGTTTCCAATTACCCTCTTTTATAAGTTTTGATAAAAGTGATTTTTTTCTATCTTTGTCTACTAAATGAATAACTTGAGATACCATTTCAGATGAAGTATTTCTTCTAGCTACTTCTATTAATTTTGGTTTATTTAGTATTCCATCAGATAATTTTTTAATCTCATCGGAAAATGTTGCAGAAAATAGAAGATTTTGTCTATGAGAAGGTAAAAGAGCAAGTACTTTTCTTATATCTCTTATAAATCCCATATCTAACATTCTATCTGCTTCATCAAGGATAAAATGTTCAACATGTGAGATATCTATTGTTTTTTGTTCAATATGGTCTAACAGTCTTCCAGGCGTTGCAATAACTATATCAACTCCTTTTCTAATAAGTGCTTTTTGTGGATTTATTCCAACTCCACCAAAAATAACTGCTGTTTTCAATGGAAGATATTTCCCATAATCATCAACACTTTGAGCAACTTGAGCTGCTAATTCTCGTGTTGGTGTTAAAATTAATGCTCTGATTTCTGGCTTAGTTGTTTTTGACTCTTTGCTACTTAATAGTTGTAATAAAGGAAGTGTAAATCCAGCAGTTTTACCAGTACCCGTTTGAGCACCTGCTAAAACATCGTGTTTTTCTAAAATAATAGGAATGGCCTGTTCTTGAATAGGACTTGGTTTTGTATAACCTTTATCCTTAATTGCTTTTAATAATGGTTCAATTAAACCAAGTTCTTTAAATGTCATAAATGCCTTTTGTAAATATATGTTGTTTTGCTGATTGGTTTTTCGTAAGGATTACTAGAAACGAAGAGTAATATATTTTTTTTTGATTATAGCATATATATTTGAATATTACTCAAATATGTATTAATCATTTATTCTTCTACCTTTGTTAGGAAGTAGATTTTTTCTTTTTTGGATTTTTTTTACTTATTATTTTAAATTTATCAATCTCTTTTTTAATAGTTATAAATTTTCTATAATTTGTTTTTGTCTTTTCTATAAAAAACTTGATATAATCAAACCACTTATACAATAGTATAAATTATTTTAATAAAAGGCAAATATATGGGGAATATTGATCAAATTATAATATTAATACTTACACTAGTATCAGCAATACTTACGTGGAAGATGGTCTTTGATTTTTATAAAACAAAAATTCATAAAGTAATTACTCACCTTATTGCAGTTATTACTGCTTCATTTATGCTTTTATCTACCACTATTTTATTTATAAATCAAGATTATCAAAGGGGAAGTAATGAACCACAAATGGTGTTAAGTTTTTCTTCAGTTGGTATTTTATTTATCATGTTATTAATTTTATACATATTTTTTAGATATATCCCTTCGAGAAAATAAATGTTTTTTTTAATACCAGAGGATAAAAGAGTTTTAATATTTTATATATTAGTAATAATATGTGGAGTTTTTCTGGACTACTTAGGGATTATTGCTACTGAAAAATTTATTGGTATAGTAATGATTGCAGGGATTTTATTTTTTGTTATAAGAACTCTTATTTTTGGTTATTGTACAAAGAATTGTGATGAAGAAAAAAAAGAAGAGGAAAATAAATAAAATATTAATTGATAACAAGTATCAATATTAACATTACTTTAAGTTTACTTCCAATACAATTTTAATAATTATTATCAATAAGTACTATTTATTTGAAAATATAAATTAAAACTAAGGAAGTATTATGAGTGTTTTAGTTATTGGCGGGGATAAAATATCTACTATAATATCTACGTTAGAAGATTTAGGAGCAAGTTCTATTAGGCATTGGGATGCAAGAAAAAAATCATCTGCACCAAAGAAAAAAATTCCACAAGATACTGATTGTATTATCATGCTTACATCATTTTTAAATCATAATGTTATGCACAAATATAAAAATATTGCAAAAAAACAAAATATACCATATATTTGTACAAAGCACTCTTCTAATTGTGTTTATGATGAATATAAAAAAATGATTGATTCAAATAATTGTGGAGATTGCGATTTAAATTGCAATAAAAGAAAAAATGAAAATTATTAAAAAATTTCAAAAAATAAAAGAAGCTATTAAGCATAACTTGTATTTACAATCAGTGGAATAATATTTAAGGATTTACCCTTAAATATTATTGACAATCACTGCATTTACCTAAAAGTTGCATAACATGGTTTGTAATTACAAAACCCTTTTCTTTTGCTATTTTAGTCTGTCTTTTTTCTATCTCTTCATCCATAAACTCAACTATTTTTCCACAAGAAACACATATTAAATGGTCATGATGATTTTTAGTATTTGATTCGTATTTTTTACCATCTGTTCCAAATGTGATTGATGTTATTAAATAAACTTCTTCTAAAAATGATAAAGATCTATATACAGTTGCTATTCCAATATTTGAATCAGGATTAGCATTTTTAACTTCATTGTAAATTTCTTCAGCAGTCAAATGGCCTTTTGCATTTAAAAGTACTTCAAGAACGATCTCTCTTTGTTCAGTGTATTTAAGGCCTTTTTGCTTTACAATTTTTTTAAGTTCTTCTTTTATATCTTCAAACTCTTCATTATTATTATTCATTAATTATTCCTTTTGATTTAAACATAATAGTATAACAAATAAAAGTAAAAAAATCAAAGAAAAGTAATTGATAATTAGAATCACTTAAGTTTTTATTTATATATTGTGGAGTAGAATTATAATCTTATAATTAACTTATAAAAAAAATCTAATATAAAGAGAAAAAATGAATTTAAGTGAATTAAAAAAAGGTGAATGTGGAGAAATAATAAAAGTATCTGCAAATCAAATATTAAAATCTAGGTTAAACTCTTTTGGAATAACAAAAGGTGCAAAAATATATGTTATTGAGCAAACAATGTCAAAAAATACGATTGAAATCAAACTTAATAATACAAAAATTGCATTAAGAACAAACGAAGCAAAAACTATCGAAATAGAGAGAAGAATATGCGAAATATAAATGAAAAAAAACTAATCAAAATAGCCCTTGTAGGGCAACCGAATGTTGGAAAATCGATGCTTATAAATTCTATTTCCAATTCAAAACTAAGAGTGGGAAATTTCTCAGGAGTAACTGTTGAAAAAAAACAAATAGAATTTCAATATGAAGATTATCTTTTTCAAATTACAGATTTACCAGGTTCATACTCTTTAAATGACTACACAATTGAAGAAAAAGTTACAAAGAACTACCTTAAAAAAGGTGATTATGATATTATATTAAATGTTTTAGACTCTACAAATCTAGAAAGGAATCTCTATTTAACAACTGAATTATTAGCTTTAGATAAAAAAATGGTTATTGCTTTAAATATGAGTGATGAAGCAGATAATGAAGGTATAGCAATAAATGAAAATCAATTGGCAAAAATCATAGGGAAGCCTTGTGTAAAAACATCTGCTAAAAATAAAACAGGTATTGACACTCTTATAAATACTATGATTCAAAAATACAATTCTTCTAAATTTGAATCAAAACTAATTTTTTCAAATGTAATGGAAGAAGAAATCTCAAATATAAAAAGACTTTTAAGCGAAAAAAAATATACAAATGATGTTGACTATAGAGAAATTGCAATTAAACTATTGCAAGAAGATAAAAAGACATATCTAAAATTTCATGATGAGCCAATTTGGACAGAATTACAGCCTGTATTAAAAGAAGCTTTAGAACATATATATTTACACTACAATACAAAAGATTTAGAAGAAATTTTTGCAGATGAAAAGAACTCTTTTGCAAGAGGTGCAGCACAAGAAGTTGTAAGTACTAAAAAAATCTATGGCAAAGACTTAAGTTCTAAAATTGATGCTATTTTAATAAATAAGGTTTTAGGTATTCCTATCTTTTTATTTTTTATGTGGGGACTTTTTCAACTAACTTTCGTAATTGGTAATATTCCAATGGATATGATTGATTCATTCTTTGCTTCCCTTGTAGATGGAACAAAAAATATTTTAGGAGATAATGAACTCTCTTCATTAATAGCAGATGGAGCAATAGCTGGAGTTGGGGCAGTAATATTATTTGTACCAAATATTGTAATTTTATTTTTTGGTATTGCTTTACTTGAAACTACTGGGTACATGAGTAGAGTTGCATTTTTACTTGATGGTTTTTTTCATAAATTTGGACTCCATGGAAAATCATTTATCCCTTTAGTTTCTGGATTTGGATGTTCAGTTCCCGCATATATGGCAGCAAGAACACTTAAAAATGACAGGGATAGACTATTAACTTTATTTGTTATTGGGTTCATGTCTTGTGGAGCTAGACTTCCAATATATGTACTTTTTACAGGAGCATTCTTTTCAGGTGATAGTGCAGGAAATATTTTATTTTTAATATATATTACAGGAGCTATTCTTGGACTTATAGCTGCAAAAGTACTTAAAATAACAGTTTTCAAAAGTGAAGATGAACCTTTTGTAATGGAAATGCCAAAATATAGACTTCCTACACTTAAACTTATTTGGCACACAGTTTCAAATCAAGCTTTAATGTACTTAAAAAAAGCGGGAACATATATTTTAGCTGCTTCAATATTAATCTGGTTTGCGTCAAATTATCCAAAGAACCACGAATATACTCAAGAAATCAATGCAAAAATAGAACAAACTTTAGATGAAGCAAAAAAACAAGAGTTGCAAAATGAAATTGTTCAATATAATTTAGAAAACTCTTATTTAGGAATTGTGGGTAAATTTTCTCAACCATTATTTGCACCTCTAGGCTTTGATTGGAGAATGACAGTTGCCTTAGAAACTGGACTTGCTGCAAAAGAAATAGTTGTTTCTACTTTAGGTATTTTATATGGTTTAGGAGATCAATTAACAGAAGAGAGTGATACATTACTTGATAAGATTAAAAATAATATACCAATTACTTCAGCACTTTCATTTATTATGTTTGTAATGATTTATATACCTTGTTTAGCGGCATCAATGGTTTTTGCAAGGGAAGCAGGTGGATGGAAGTACCTAGTTTATCTTTTTATTTTCACAACAGGAACAGCGTGGGTTTTATCTTTCATAACTTATAATATTGCAAGAATAGTTACATAATTATGTAACTATTCTTCTGCTAAAACTTCAAAAGTAGTATTAAATACTTGGTCTTTATCTGTTACTCTAAAATTCCAAATACCTACTTCTCTACCACTTAGATATCTAAAATCATAAACAGAACCATGACCTGAAGGTAGAAGTACATTTCTTGTTCTAGAAATTTCACCATCTGGATTAATCCACTCAACTTTTACAAACTTATCTTCGGTTGATCGTTGTGTCATATATTTACAAATAATTGAGTTCTCTTCTTTTATTACTAAGCAATCAACTTCACTTCCTGCAGAATCACTTCCAAAACAAGATGAAAGTGTTAAAAGTGCAGTTAAAAATAATTTTTTCATAAGTATCCTTAAAATAATTGAACAAAAGTGGTTTTATTATACCTTATATTTATTCCAAATAGTCTCTTCTTCTAAAGAGGCTCTATTTTCTAGTACTTCAAAAGGGGTATATGCTTCTTTGTAACCCATAGAAAAATGATCTTTTATCCAATAACCTAAATAGATATAAGGGATTTTTAATTGTTTTGCAACTTTTATTTGAGCTAATATTGAAAATTTGCCAATAGATAATTTTTCATAATCATGGTCATAAAAACAATAAATAGAAGATATAGATTTATCTAAAATATCAGTTAAAGCTACACCAATTAATTTATCATCTCTCATATACAAAAACTCTTTTGTATATGAAGTTTTACCATCAATATAAGATCTACTATATTCTATTGGCTCTATTGGTGCATAAGGCCATGATT
The DNA here is from genome assembly GCF_048571125.1 of Arcobacter siniprincipis (SeqCode). Lineage (NCBI taxonomy): Bacteria > Pseudomonadati > Campylobacterota > Epsilonproteobacteria > Campylobacterales > Arcobacteraceae > Arcobacter > Arcobacter siniprincipis (SeqCode). The sequence goes on from NZ_CP182343.1 coordinate 2,526,009, forward strand.
TTTTATCATTCATAAACTTATGATACTTATCATATAAATTTAGATGATCTACAGAAATTGAAGGAGGTTGAATATAAACTTTTGTATCTTTATTTTTTGCCATTACCCTTTTTTCTGATTTAGAGAATTTATAATTTGCAACATCAATTCTGATACTTATACACTTAGTACAATTTTTGCACTCTGGAACAAAGTGCATTCTACCAAATCTTCTCCATCCATGCTCAAGCATGTTTTGGTAATTTTCTGCTGTACAATTTTTTAAGTATCTATATCTTATATCAGATATTTCATTGTCAAAATAAGAACAATCTTTGTTATTCTCTACAAATTCTAATTCATCATCTATCAATTGCATTACTACTTACTCGTTTATTTTTTCTTTTATCTCTTTTGCTATTGCAGTTATTCTTTGGATTTTTTCGTTATTACTTAAACTATCATCTATAAGATGTTTAACAAAAGCAGATCCAACTATTACACCATCAACATTCTTTGATTTTTCTTTTGCAGTTTTTTCATCTACTCCAAATCCTATAAATAAGGGAGTCTTAGTATACTTTCTAACATTATCAATAATATCACTTAAATCTTCTTCTACACCGCTTCCAGTTATACCTGCGTAAGCTACCATATAAACAAACTCTTTTGAATGTTCAACTACTTTTTTGATTCTATTTTCACTATGAGTTGGAGCTACAAAAGAGATTAAAGCTTGTTCATAATGACTAGCTAATTTATTATATTTTAAAGTCTCTTCAAAAGGAAAATCAGGAACAATAGCGCCTTTTACTCCAAACTCTTGTGCTTTAGCAAAAAACTTTTCTATTCCATAATGATAAAAAGGATTAGCATAACCCATCCACAATGTTTTCATCTCAGGAGCAATTTTACTTGAAACTTCAAATAAATCTTTTAATTTAAAACCATTTTTTAGTGCTATTAAATTTGCTTTTTCAATTACTGGACCATCAGCTACTGGATCAGTAAAAGGAATACCTAACTCTAAAATATCAACACCTGCATCTTTCATATTAAAAGCTAAATCTACTGTAAAATTGTTTTCAGGCAATGATGCTGTAATATATCCAACAAGTTTTTTCAAAATATAATCCTAATAAAATATTAATTTTTGATTATTCTATCCAATTTTATCTTGGATAGATATGAGAATAAGCTTTACACTTAGTTCTAAAATGATTTTTTTAAATAAAAGTATTGTTTTTTAGTTTTTCAAAAAAAGGATATTTTAGATACAATATTTACCTATAAATATTAAGGATTATTCAGTGAGTATTATAAAAAATGAATTCGGAAAAATGAATATTAGTAAGATAAAAAAAGCAAAAAATGTAAAAAAACTTACAATGATTACGGCTTATGATGCACTATTTGCAAAACTATTTGAAGAGATTGCAGATATTATTTTAGTAGGTGATAGTTTAAATATGAGTTTTGCTGGGAAACCAGATACCTTATCTGCTACCTTAGAACAAATGATTTACCACACAAATGCAGTATGCAATGGTGCTAAAGAAGCTTTTGTTGTAATAGATATGCCCTTTGGAACTTACATAAATAAAGATGAAGCACTTAAAAATGCAGTAAAAGTTTACCAAGAAACAAATGCTGCAGCTGTAAAAATAGAAGGTGGAGAAGATAGAGCAGATATAGTTTCACATCTTACATCTAATTCTATAGCAGTTATGGGACATATTGGTCTTATGCCCCAATATGTAAGAAGTGAAGGTGGATACAAAGTAAGAGGTAAAACACAAGAAGATAAAGAACAACTACTTCGTGATGCAATTGCAATTGAAAAAGCGGGTGCTTTTTGTATCGTAATTGAAGGGGTTATGAGTGATGTTGCCCAAGAAATTACAAAAGCTGTTTCAATCCCTATTATTGGAATAGGAGCAGGAAAAGAGACTGATGGACAAGTTTTAGTTTGGTCAGATATGTTAGGATTTTTTGAAGAATTTAAACCAAAATTTGTAAGACACTATTTAGATGGTGCAACACTTGTAAAAGATGCTGTTTCAAATTATAAATCAGATGTTCAGAACAAAACTTTCCCAAGTAAAGAAGAGGAATACTAATAGTGGATGATAGATTAGTAAATGTAGAACAAATATCTTTTGAAGATGAAAAAGTTGAAGTAAATTTACGCCCCTCATCATGGGATGATTATATTGGTCAAGAAAAAATTAAAAAAAATCTAAGAGTTTTTATAGATGCAAGTAGAAAAAGAGGTGAAGCCTTAGATCATATCTTATTTTATGGACCCCCTGGACTTGGGAAAACTACACTTTCATACCTAATCTCAAATGAGATGGACTCAAACATAAAAATAACAGCTGGTCCTATGATTGAAAAATCAGGAGATTTAGCTGCAATTTTAACAAACCTTGAAGAAGGTGATATTTTATTTATCGATGAAATTCATCGTTTAAGTCCTGCAGTTGAAGAGATACTTTATCCAGCGATGGAGGATTATCGATTAGATATTATTATAGGAAGTGGACCAGCAGCTCAAACTGTAAAAATAGACTTACCAAGATTTACACTTATTGGTGCTACTACAAGAGCTGGTATGCTTTCAAATCCGTTAAGAGAAAGATTTGGTATGCACTTTAGAATGCAGTTTTATACTCATCCTGAACTATCTAAAATCATTCAAAAAGCAGGAACAAAACTTGATAAAGAGTGTGAAAAAGATGCAAGTTTGGAAATTGCAAGAAGAAGTAGAGGAACACCTAGAATTGCCCTTAGACTTTTAAGACGTGTAAGGGATTTTGCAGAAGTAGAAAATGAACAAGTAATCAAATTAAAAAGATGTGAATATGCTCTAAATGAATTAGGAGTAAATGAAACAGGCTTTGATGAAATGGATATAAATTTACTAGAACTGCTTGTCACAAATAGAGGAAGACCAATGGGACTTTCTACAATTGCTGCTGCTTTGAGTGAAGATGAAGGAACAATTGAAGATGCTATTGAACCATATTTATTAGCAAATGGATATATTGAAAGAACCGCAAGAGGAAGAGTTGCAAGTGTAAAAACCTATGAACTTTTTAGACTCACAGCTCCTATTACAGAGGCTAAACTATTTTGAAACCACAATATTTTTTAATTTTAATTGGAGCTATAACTCTTTATTTTTTACTTGAACTATTTGATCCATTTTTAAAAGCAATGTCTGTTGCACTACTGCTTGCAGTTGCTACCAATACTTTTAGTACTAATGTATCGATTAAAATTAAAAATAAATTTTTATCTTCAACTTTGATGACAATTATTTTAACCTTTGTATTCTTTATTCCACTTTTATATTGTGTATTCTCATTTGCTACACTAATAAATAATATTGACCAACAAGCTTTATCTAAAATGCTAACAAAATTTGAATCTTGGGTTGCACTGTTACCAAATGATTTTTTAATAATAAAAGAACAACTAATGGAAGCAATAAGTAAAATCAACATTAAAGAATTTATAGAAAGTCTACTTTCTTTTGGAGCATATTTAGGTAAAAACTCTGCAAAGTTTATAATTGATATGATTATGATATTAATATTTTATTTCTTCTTTAACTTTTATTCATTTGAACTATCAAGTTATTTGAAAAGTCTTTTGCCTTTGAAAAAAGAAGATGCTAGTGCACTATTTTTTGAATCCTCAACTGTAATGAGTGTGGTATTATATTCTGTATTAGCAACTGCCATATTAGAAGGGTTTTTATTTGGTATTTTTATTACATTTTTTGGATATGATGGAATTTTACTTGGAGTATTATATGGATTTGCTTCTTTGATTCCAGTAGTTGGTGGGTTGATTATGTGGCTTCCAATAGCTTTATATGAAGGATTTACTGTATCCCTTACAAATGGTCTAATAATAGCTATATATTCAGTTGTAGCAATAGCAATTGTTGCAGATACATTTGTAAAACCAGTTATAATAAAATATATTAATTTAAAAGTTGTAAAAACAAAAGCAAACATAAATGAGTTATTAATCTTTTTCTCTATTCTTGCAGGATTATCAACTTTTGGTTTTTGGGGTATGATTATAGGACCAGCTATGGTTAGTTTTTTTATCTCAATAGTACAACTATTAAAGAAATTTTCAATTGATTCTAAAATAAAAGATATAAACTCTTTGGATAGTACAATTTAAGAAAATTTCATTATACTTTTTTGTATAAATTCGTCAAATTCATTGCCAATAGATACAGTTTTATCAACTTCTAACCAAGATAAATCTTTAAGATAAGCTAACTCTATAGGTAAATGAACAATATTATTATTTGAGAGATTGAACTCTTTTAATCTTTTCAAACTATCTAAGCTATGTGGTAAATTAATTAAACAATTATTTGACAACCATAACTCTTTTAAATTTGTTAGTTTTGATATCTCGTTAGGAATAGTTTTTAAGTTATTTGAATAAAGCCATAAATCAGTCAATTCACTTAAATTCCCAATACTACAAGGAAGTCTTTCCAACCTATTTTCATATAACCATAATACTTTTAATTTTTTCAATTCACCTATGCTTTCAGGTAATTCAACTAAATAATTATGATTTACAAGTAACTCTGTAAGATTTATTAAATTTCCTATATCACTTGGTAAAGATTCTAATTTATTATCAAAAATACTCAAAGAATCTAATTTTTCTAACTCACAGATGCTAATTGGTAATATCCTTAATTCATTTCCTAATAAATTCAATTTTATTAAGTTTTTCAATTGTCCAATTTTACTAGGCAATGAAGTAATAGAATTCTCAAAAAGTGTTAAAACTTCTAAGTTTTTTAATTCACAAATTTCATCTGGTAATCTAGACAAATTATTTTTTGATAAACTTAGTTCAACCAACATTTGTAAATTATTAATCTCTCTGGGAATAAACCTTAATCTATTTTTGTATAAATGTAATTTCTTTAGTTTAGTTAAATTACATATTTCTTTTGGAAGATAAGTCAAATTATATTTTGAGAGATTTAATTCTTCTAAATTTAGTAAAGTTTGTTTATCCCGTGGAAGTCCCCTTGGATATTTATTATTAAAACCCTTTTCAATGAAATGTAACTCATCAATTTTATTTTCATCTGCCCAATCAAATATTCTAGTTATCCATGAGTCCTCTATTAAAACATCAATGGGATTATTCAATATCTTTTGAGTATAAGATATAAGTGTTTTGCTTTTATAAAGCTCCATATAAGAGGAGTTATTTCTAATTATTAATCCTGCTCTACTAGTCATGTTTACTCTTTTTATATTGTTGTTGAATATTGGCGCATTTTAGCAACTAGATTCTCTTTTTCATCTTTTAACTCTTGTTTCATCTCATATATATATTCATCTAAATTTTCTATTTTATTTATTAATCTAAAAGTTTCGTCTTTTTTTATAATTTCAATCTCTGTTTTTGCTAACTTTATTTTTTCTCTAGCTAGTTCAATTTTATTTTTTAAAATATTTTTGTCAAAAAGAGTATCTGATTCAAGTGAAAAACTCTCACCATTTAAAAGATTATTTAATATTCTAGATACTTTTTTTAGATTATTTTGTTGATATGCTGAGTTTAATTCTTTAAAAATCTCTTCAGCTTTATCTTTTTTAGCTTCTTCTATAATATCTGGATGACATAATCTACTAGCTTTTCTATAAAGTCTTTTTAATTCAACTTTTTCTATTTTTGTAAGTTCAAAGGGATCATCTAGTTTAAATTTCTTTATCTCTTCATGGAAATTTTCAAAGTCCTTTTTTGCTTCAAAATATTGATACTCATACTTTTTGCCATCTTTTTTATATAAAAACTCAAAATATTCTTCTCTTAAAATAAGTATTTCTTCTATTAATACACCAACTTCTTTGTGGTACCTACTATTGAAATCATTTATTTTATTGTGATGTTCTTCAATCTTGCAACTTAGAGCTAAAAGTTCTTTTTCCAAAACTTTTAATTCTATTTTTAAGCCTTGAATCTCTTTGTCTTCATGTACTACTAAACTTGAAAATTGACCTAAATACTGATCAATTAAGGATATAACTTCTTGAAAATTTGTCTCTTCAATAAGTTTTAGTATTTTTTTTACTTTTTCATCGATTTGTAAAGAGTAAAGTCTATGCACTTGGGGATAAAGACTCTCTTCATCTTCAATAGCAATACAACTTTTAATGATTTCTAATCTCTTTAAAATCTCTTTCATAGTAGCCTTAAATCTTTATTATTACACTATATTATACAAAAAAATTGATAGCGAATTTTGAAAAAGAGTTATGAATTTTAAAAATTACTTTTAATATTATTTAATTGATTTAGATTATTTCTAGATAAAAATGCCTAGAAATGGTGATTATAAGAATTTTTATTTTGATTAAATTTTTATTAAGAAAGTATTTATACTAATTTTAAGAAATATAAAAATATATTTTTATATTTCTTATTCACCTGAAAGCAGTTCACCTTGATAAGTCATAATTCCATAGTCTAAATTACATACGCTTTTAAATCCAGCACTTAACATAATATTTTGACAATAAGCACTTCTACTTCCACTATGACAATAAACTACGACAGGAATATCTTTTTTATCTTCAAGGACTTCTATTGATTGATAAAAAGATGTTGTTGGAACTAAAAAGTCAGTTCCTTTTATTCTGTGACCTACCCACTCCATCCACTCTCTTACATCAACTAAATTAAAATTAATAAAACCTAATTCTCTAGCTTCCAATAAAGCTTCAACTTCTATTGCATTTATTTGAGATTTATTTAAAATTTCTACACACTCTTCTTTTGTAAAACCTTTAGAATGAACAACTTCTTCTTTTTCTTTTTTACTATTATTTAAAGAATCAACATACTCTTTTGTGCAAAAAATACCACAGTGACAATGACCTTGTGAAGGAATCTCTTCTTTAAGGGCTGGGGTACAGGGACAAAGTCTATTATCAGCTTTATCTTTTTCTTCTTGAGTTTCTCCTATTACCATAAAACATGGACAATATCTCTTATCATATATAAGTTTATTTCTAGTCAAACCCATTTGAATAGATTCATTTACATCATCTTCTGGATTATAAAAAAATCCATACTCTTCGCAAACTTTATCTGTAAACTGTTTTGTTAATTCAAATGTTGTTTGAAACTCATCACTATCTATATCAATCTTTTTAATCATTATTTTCCTATTTTTGAAATATACTTTGATAAAGCTTTTATATCAGTTTCGCTTAATTGCATAACTTGACCTTTCATTATGCCTTTCATATCTCCACCATAAGTTCCATTTTTATAACCTAGAAGAGAATCTTCAATCTTTTTTTCATCCCAGAAGCCTATTTTTTGTGATTTTCCAAGGGCATGAAGTTCTCCATTTTTTCCATGACATCCAGCACATTTTACATAAAGACCTTTAATTCTTTCATCAATTTCATCTTCATTTGCAATCACTTTATCTATACTTTTACTAATATCTTTTGCTACTTTATTTGCTTGTTTTACAACATCAACACTAACTTCTTTTGCTTTTGCAATAGCATCCTTTGTAGCATCTTTTGAATCATCAACTGCTTTTAAAGTCTCTTCTTTTACAGCTTTTACAATTTCTTTACTAGAATCAATTATTTCATTACTTTTTGTTTTTATAATTTCGATATTCTTATTAGTATCATTTTCTCTTGTTGTTTGTTCAGTTGATTTTTCAACTTTTTGTACCTTTTGAGTCTCTTCAGTACTTTCATTGCAACCTGCAAATATAAATAGTGCCACAACAGAACCTAATAAAATTTTTTTCATTTTTTTCTCCATTTTATAACTCTTTATAATCAAATTTAAATTCATCTTTTACAAAATCAATTTTAACCAAACCACCATTTTTTAGTTTTCCAAATAAAATTTCATCAGTGATTTTATCTTTTATTTCACGAGAAATAACTCTATTTAGTGGTCTTGCACCCATATCTTTATCATATCCAAGTCTTGCTAACTCATTCTTAGCTTTTGAGCTTAGAACAATATCAATATTTTTATCTTTGATTTGCTCTTTCATATCCTCAATAAATTTACCAACTACTTTTGAAACAATGTCTAATGTAAGTGGCTTAAAGGTTACAATATTATCAAGTCTATTTCTAAATTCTGGTGCAAAGAATTTCTTAATTGCTTTATTTTCATTTAAAGAATCATCTTTGGCAAATCCCATAACATTTGCTTCTGAAGAACCTAAGTTTGAAGTCATAATTAAAACAACATTTTGAAAATCTGCTTTATTTCCACTATTATCAGTTAATTCTGCATTATCCATAACTTGAAGTAAGATTGACATCAAATCAGGGTGAGCTTTTTCTATCTCATCAAGTAATAATACACTATGAGGATGTTTTCTAATAGCTTCTGTTAGAAGACCACCTTGCTCAAATCCAACATATCCAGCAGGTGCTCCAATCAATCTTGAAACAGTATGTGCTTCCATATATTCACTCATATCAAATCTTTCAAAATGAATACCAAGTTGTTTTGATAACTCTTTTGCAACTTCAGTTTTACCAACACCTGTAGGTCCTGTAAAAAGAAAACTTCCAACTGGTTTTGACTCACCACCTAGTCCTGCTCTATTAACTTTAATAGATCTTACAATTGAAATTATTGCATCATTTTGACCAAAAACTCTTTTTTGCATATTCTTTTCTAAACTTTTTAGAAGTGTTAAATCAGATTTTGTTGCTGATTTTGGTGGAATATTTGCCATAAGAGCCACAGTATTTTCAATGTCACTTGCAGTTATATTTATAGGTTTTTTCTTTTTCCCATCTGCATTTAATTGTAGTTTTTTAGTGGCAGCTACCTCATCAATAACATCAATTGCACTATCAGGTAAAAATCTATCGTTAATATATTTTTTACTTAGTTCCACTGCTACTTCTAAAGATTTTTTGTTGAATTTCACATTATGGAACTCTTCATATTTTGATTTAAGTCCATCTAAAATAGCAACACAATCTTCACTACTTGGTTCACTTACATCAACTTTTGCAAATCTTCTACTTAGTGCTTTATCTTTTGAAAAGTCATTTCTAAACTCTGCAAAAGTAGTTGCTCCTATACATCTTAGTTTTCCATTTGAAAGCATAGGTTTTAAGATATTTGAGGCATCCATTGCTCCACCGCCAACACTTCCAGCACCTACTAAAGTATGTATTTCATCTATAAATAATATTGCATTAGGAATTTTACTTATCTCTTTTAAAAGTGTTTTTAATTTTTTCTCAAAATCCCCTCTATATTTTGTCCCTGCTAGCATAGAACCCATATCAAGAGAAAAAACTTTTGAATCTTTTAAAATAGAAGGTACATTATTATTAGCTATTTCTAAAGCCAATCCCTCTGCAATAGCAGTTTTACCAACTCCTGGTTCTCCTACTAAGATTGGATTATTTTTCTTTCTTCTACTTAAAACTTGAATTACTCTATTTATTTCTCTTTGTCGTCCAATAACTGGATCAATTTCACCTTTTTTTGCAACTGCTACTAATTCAGTTGCATTGTTTTCCAAAGTTTCATTTTTTTTATTTAATCTTTTTTCTTCTTCAAAATTTTCATCTTGAACATCTACTTCCACATCTCTATGAGCTATCTCTTCTAGGATATCAATTCTTTCAATTCCTTGGCTTTTTAAAGCAAAAGTTGCATATGATTTTTCATTTTTTAAAATTGCTATAAACATATCATCAACACTTGCAAACCCCTTTCCAGAAGTTTGGGTATGTGCAACCATGTGTTCAATAACTGAAGTTAAAGTTGTTGTTTCTATTGGCTCATCATTAACATTATCTGGAAGTCTTGGAGTACTTATTTCAATGTGTGATTTTGTGTCATTAAATATTTTATTAGTGTCCAAGCCTAAATCAAGCAACATATTTGCTATAAATTCATCATTTAATAACATTAAGAAAATATGTTCTAATGTCAAATACTCATGTTTACTACTTTTAGCATAAGATACTGCTTGTGCAAATATCTCTCTTAATTCTTTACTTATCATAATTTACTCTTCTTCCATTATAGCTTTTAAAGGAAAGCCCTTTTGTCTAGCTAAATTTTTTACTTGCATAACTTTTGTAGAAGCTATTTCATGGGTATATGTTCCACAAACTTCTTTTCCATTATTATGTATGTTTAACATTATAACAGTTGCTTCATCAGTTGTTTTTTTAAAAATCTTTACAAGTATATCAATTACAAAATCCATAGTAGAATAGTTATCATTTAATAATAACACTTTATATTTCTTTGGTTCTTGCACTTCTAAATCATCATTTAACTCTATTTCAAACTCATTTGCCAAAATTAAAACCTTTTAGGATAAAATCAATTAATATTATACCAAAAAAGAATTTACAATGATAAAAAAGAAAAATTACGTTTCAAATCAAAGCTTATTTATAACTGCAACTAATACAGATGTTGGTAAAACTTATGCTGCATCTGTATTTTTAAAGAAATTTGCAAAAGATGGATTTAAGGTTGGATATTACAAACCTATTGAAACAGGAGTCATAGATAAACCTATTGATGGTCTTTCTATGCTTGAATTAACAAAAAAATTAAATCCTGATTTTGATGTTGATATAGATTTTGTAGTACCTTATCAATTTGAACTTCCTGCAGCTCCTTATGTGGCAAAAAAAGAAAAAGATATTGATATTGACTTTATAATAAAAAGAAAAAAAGAGTTAAAAGAATTTTGTGATATTTTGATTATTGAAGGTGCGGGAGGTTTAATGGTTCCTATTTTAGAAGATTTATTTATGATAGATTTAATAAAAAAACTTGAAACAAAAGTAGCACTAATATGCCCTAGTAAGCTAGGAGGTATAAATGATACTTTGTTATCACAAGAAGCTTTGAAAAATAAAAATATTGATTTTGAATGGTATATTAACCTTTATAAAGATAAAGATAGTTTTGAGGAAGTATCACTTCCATTTTATATAAATCATTTTAAAAAAATTAAATATTTACAAGACTTAATTTAAATAAAAGAGGAATCTTATATAGATTCTTCTTTTTGTAATAAACTTTCATAAAGTGTTTCAAGTGCATTATTTGCAATATTTTGTGCAACCCCAATATGAAGCGAAATTTTAGATGGACTCATATCAAGCATATCAAAGCTAATATTTTTATCTTTTAAAGCATTAATAGCATCAACAATTGCAAAAGTATTTTGTTTTAATCCAATTCCAACTAATGTAATTACACATAAATTATAAGAAACAATAATATTGTCTGTTTTTAGTCTTTTTTCTATCTCTCTTCTTAAATTATTTATCTTACCTTTTAAATCTTCTTGTTCTACTAAAATAGAGATATCATCTCTATCTGTTGGATAATGGTAAGTATTAATTCCAAACTCACTAAATATTTTTAATAACTCAGCAGTAAACCCTATCTCATCGGCCAACATATCTTTTTGAAGATAAATAGATGCCATATTATCAAGCTTTGCAATTCCAACTAAATCTTCCATAGGAACTCTTTCACTCAATATCATAGTTCCACAATGTTCTTTATTATTTGTGTTTCTAATATTAATTGGAATTTTACTTTTTTTACAATTTAGCATTGCATTAAAGTGAAATACATTAAACCCTTTTGAACTAAGTAATCTTAACTCTTTAAATGTAAGTCTTGGTATTACATTTGACCCACTAATAACTCTGGGATCTACTTCATAAACACCATTTGTATCTGTCCAGTTTTCATACTTATTGGCATCAAGAGCATAAGCTAGTTCTCCACCAGTAAGATCACTTCCACCCCTACTCATAACTGCTATTTCATTATTTTCTGTTACACCATAAAATCCAGGAACTAAATATTTTATATCTTTAGCCGTATCAAATTTTTCTTCTATATTTTTATAAGTTACTTTTTGTACTTTTCCATCTCTAAAATCCTCACTTAAAATAAATCCAAACTCTTCTGGTAACATAAGTTTTATATTTAAGCCCTCATTTGAAAAATATCTTTGTATTATTTTTGCATTATAATGTTCACCTCGTGACAAGAAAAAAGCCTCTTTTCTTTCGCCTTTTAACAATGAATTTGATAAATCTTTGTCCAAAGATTTTATTAAATCATCACCTTTAACATTTAAATCACTACATAATCTTCTATATTTATCTATAATCGCTTCATAACTTTGTTTTTTGCTTATACTTATAAAATTTTCTTCAAAATGTTTACCTGAAGTTGCTATATTTAATAAATGATCAGTTATTTTTTCATCAAAATTATCATCTCTACCTGGTGCAGAAACTACAATTATTTTTCTACCATCATCATCTTTTACAATATCTAAGACTTTTTTTATTTGGGAGGCATTTTTTACAGAACTACCTCCAAATTTACATACTTTTATACTCATTTTTTACCTTATTAGTTACTTTTCATTGGTTCATAATCATCTAATGCCAAAAAGGAAGCCCTATTACTTTTAGCACCAAAAGGTTTTGTTGGAATATTTTCTACTGAATTAAAAACAAAAAATGCATTAGTTCTACTAAATGGTGATATATTATCACAGCTTCCATGCATAATATTTCCATCATGGATTACTAGTGTTCCAGCTTTTCCATATGCACCTACTATATTACTATCTTTGACTAATTGTTCTATTGCTTTTAAACTAGGCACTCCATACTCTTGTTTTTTTAAAGATTTTTTATAATTATCTTCTGGTGTTTTTCCCTTACAAGAAACATATTTTTTGTGACTTTTTGGAATTAAGTATAAGGGTCCATTAAATTCTGTATTATCATTTAACATAACCCAAGCACTTAAACATCTGCAATTTGGCAAACCATCTTCTGTGTGCCAAGTTTCAAAATCACTATGCCAAGGAAAAGATTTTCCCTGATAAGCTGGTTTTATATTAATCCTACTATGATGAATATAAACATCACTTCCTAAAATTTGCTTAACTTTATTTAGTATTCGAGGATCTTTTGAAAGCTTCTCAAAAAGAGTACTAAAAAGATGTTGATTAAAAATCGTTCTTAGTTCATTGCTCGTTGGTTCACAAATAAACTCTTCATTTTTAATCAAATCACCATTTTCAGCCATCAAGTCTATCTCTTGAATCATCTGTTCTATTTCATCTTCTTTAAAAATATTTGGAAATGTGATAAATCCATTCTTTTCATACTCATCTAACTCAATATTATTTAAAGAGTATTCACCTTGTTGTTTTTTACTATATACTGTTTTATCAACTCTTTGTATAATCTTTTCTTCATTTAGTCTTGATGGATATAAATCCTGCATTTAATCTTCTCCTCTTATTAATCTTCTAATGGATAAACTCCATTTTCATCGTGGTTTTCTGTTCCTTTAATAGGAGGATTAAATACACAAATCAGTCTCATATCTTCTGTTCCACCATATAAATTATGGTCATCATGTTCATTTAGTGCATACATAACACCATCATAAATCTCATGAACTTTTCCAGTTTTCAAATCTTCAATTTTACCATTTCCTGCTACACAATAAACTGCTTCAAGATGGTTTTGATAATGAATATGCGTTTTCGTATTTGCTTTTATGATAGTTTCATGGAATGAGAATCCCATATTATCACCTTTTAAAAGCATTCTTCTACTAACCCATTGTCCTTCTTCTGCGTGAACTTCTTTATCTGTGCCTATAACATCTTTATTTATATCTAATACAATCATCTTCTTAAAATTCCTCTGTTAATTTTTCTTTTTTATCTGCAACTAGTTTTGAAATAGCTATTTCAAGTCTTTTTAAACCTTCTATTAGTGTCTCTTCATCAATAATTAATGGTGGTAAGAATTTTACAACTTGATCTTCACTACCACAAGTTTCTATAATAAGTTTTTCTGCAAATGCATATTTTGAAATCTCACCAGCAACTGAATTATCACCTTTGATTTCAAATCCATAAGCCAGACCTCTACCTCTAATTACAATATCAAAGGTATCTTTGTATTTATCAGCTATTTTTTCTAAAGTCTCTTTTAATAGTTTTTCTTTATATTTAACTGCATTTGATAAATCATCATTTTGCCAATAGTGTGAAATTGCAACTGTTGCAGCTACAAAGGCTAAATTGTTTCCTCTAAATGTACCTGTGTGTTCACCTGGTTTCCATTGGTCTAAATCTGGTTTTAATAATACAATTGCCATTGGTAATCCACCACCAATTGATTTTGATACAGTTACAATATCAGGATTGATTCCTGCAAATTCAAATGAGAAAAATTCGCCAGTTCTTCCATTACCAACTTGAATATCATCAATGATTAATAAGATATCATACTCTCTACAAATAGATTCAAGCTCTTGTAACCACTCTTTAGAGGCTACATTAATTCCACCTTCACCTTGAATAGTCTCAACAATTACAGCTGCTGGAATATCAAGTCCACTACTACTATCTTCTAAGAATTTTCTAAATATGGTCATAGTATTCATATCACCAAAATAACCATCAAATGGCATAAATGATACATTTGATCTACTAATATAACTTTCATCTCTATAATCATTATTTCCTGTTACTGAAGATGAACCTTGAGTAAGACCATGAAAACCATTAGTAAAAGAAACAACATTACTTCGTCCTTTTACAAGTCTTGCAAGCTTAAGTGCAGTTTCTACCGCATTTGTTCCTGTTGGTCCTGTAAATTGAATTTTGTAATCTAAGTTTCTAGGTACTAATATTGTGTCATTAAATGTTTGTAAAAAATCTTTTTTTGCACTTGTTGCCATATCAAGCCCATGAATAACACCATCTTTTTGTATATATTCAATCAATGCTTTACTGATATGTTCATTATTATGTCCATAATTTAAAGTTCCAGCTCCTGCAAAAAAGTCAATGAATTCTTCACCTTGTTCATTAGTTAAAACAGCTCCTTTTGAAGTTTCAAATATTGTTGGAAAACTCCTAATATATCCTCTTACTTCTGATTCTAAATTTTCGAATATTCTCATTATTTTTCTTCCTTTATTTTAAATGGCCCTATTTCGTATAGAGTCTCATCTTCATGACTGTTTTTAAAGTCATTTTTTTCAAAAAATGTACTACTAGTCATTTTTGTATTTAGCCCTTTGGCAACCTTTTCAAAAACCTTTATTGATGATATATTGCTAGGTGACACTGTTGTATAGATTTTTTCAACATCTAAAAAATCTCTTTTAATTATATTCATGATTAGTCGACCTGCTATATCATTTCCTCTATATTTTCCATCAACTGCAACTTGCCATATGAACAAACTGTTATTTTCATCTGGTTTTAAATATCCAGATACAAAACCTATAACTTTTTCTTCATGTAATGCAACTGCACAAGTTGATGAAAAATGTGTTGATTGAAGTAAATAAAGGTACTCAGAATTTAAATCTAAAACCTTACTCTCTTTTACCAAATCATAAATTTGGATTGCATCAGATTTTTCTGGTTTTCTTATCATAATATTATATGATGACATAAATTTTACCTTTTTTTGTATTTTTTTTCATATAATATGTTTTAAATTAACACAATAAATGTTAATTTTTTACATATCAAGTGTTTATTATTACATAACTTTCTTAATTTAATCTTAGTTTCTATGTAATTTAAACATTATTTATAGTAAAAAATGTATAATTGTGAAAAAGGAAATTAGTGGCTTTAATAGATAATGACAAGGAAATATTACCTTTAAGTAGTATTGCAGAACTTTTAGGAACAAAAGTAAGAACTTTAAAAATGTACGAAGACAAAGGACTTTTACCTGAAAAGAAAGAGATTAAAAAACTATATTCAATCAATGATACAAAAATGGTCTCTTTTGTTCACTACTTAGCAAGTGTAAAAAAAATAAATGCAAATGGTATAAAATATATTACAGAAATGGTTGAAAATAATATGGATGAGAATAATAAAGCTCTGTTTTTAAATATAGTTGAAGAGAAAATGGAGAAATTATCTACAGATGATATAAAAGATATAGAACTTTTATAAAAGAACTTTTACAACTTTATTATAATAAAAAGCGACAAGAATAAAAGCAAGACCTAAAATAATAGTAATAAAACTAAGAGGAATAATATCTGCTAGAACACCAATAAAAAAGGTAGTAAGTACATTTGATAACATAAATATCATGTCATTATATGATATTACTCGTCCTAAGTATTTGTGTTCAACTCTTTCTTGTATAAAGGCATAAGTCATTGACCAAATAGTTGTTGTGGTAAACCCAGTTAAAAACACCATAATTAGTGCCAAATAAAAATTAAATTGAAAAAGTCCCCATAAAATTATTCCTAAGCCTTGAAAGATAAATAAAAGGGTTAATCTATCTTTGTTTACCCAATTTGTAATAATAAATGGACCTACCATAAGTGCCATTGCTCTAATTGCATTTGTTATACCTATTGATAGAGGTACTGCAATTACATATTTATACTCATTTTTAGCCAATAAGGTTACCAATGTATCAAAAGAAGTTAATCCAACAGATGCATGTAAAAGCAAAAGATGAAGAACATATTTATTATTTTTTATATATAAAAAGCCACCTTTTATCATAGATAAAACTTTTTCTTTTGTATGCACAATTTCTACTTTAAATTCAATATTAAAAAAAACTAATATAGCTAAAATAAAAAACAAAGCATCTAAAATAATAGCTGTCTTAACTCCAAAATAATTTACAATAAGCCCACTCATTGCCATACCAAAAGCATAAGTAAATGACCAAATAATAGAATGAATTTCATTTGTCTTTTTTAAAACATCACCTGAAACTATTTTAGGCAATAGAGTCATTTCAGTGGAAAAAAACATAGAAGCACTACTCATTCTTATAAAAATAAGTATCAACAAAAGCCAAATATCATCTTTATCATTAATAACAAGAAGTAGTAAGGTCATGCATAATTCTGTACTTAAAAGTGTTAGCATTAGTGGTTTGATTCTGAATCTGTCTATAATGGCACCAGATAAAGGCGCTATCACGATTGCTGGAATAAAGAACATAGCAGTAACAAGTGAAATTATAAAGGCACTAGAGCCAAAATTTACAAGCATAGTATAAATAGCAACATTTGAAAACCAAGCTCCAAAATAAGCTATTACCTGAAGAAGTGAAAGCTTTCTTACAAGCGGATAATTAATTAAAAGTTCTTTATAGTTCAAGTTTTTCTATTTAAATTCTATTTTAACAAGTCTAGAAAAAGTTTTAGGATTTGGTACTATTATTTCGACTTTATATGAAGAGATATGTTTGCTATCAGCTACTTTATAAATTTTATCAACTTTTAAATCACTTTTTTTACCATCAAGATATATTGTTTTATTTGAAATTGAATCATAATCAGAAATAGGAATATAAATTTCTAACTTACCTTTACTTAAATCTTTTGTTTCATATAATAAAGTTCCAGGAGTTACATAATCTCCTTTTTTAACACTTATATTATAAATATAGATTTTTTCTTCCCACAAAACCTTATTTTTAATTGTATCTTCAAGATTGGCTATATTTATTATCAAATCACTTTTTGTTGATTCTAAATTTAAAACTTGTATTTTTTGATTATCTTTTTCAAAAGCTGATTTTGAAGATATCTTATACAGTCTATTATAATTTTTTTCTTGAATATTTAGCATAGAATCTAAAACTTTTAATTTATTCTTTGTTTGAGCAAGCTCTATTTTATCAACATTATTATCTATTTCTATAATTTTTGTTTTTTTATTTAGGTATTTTCCCTCTACTTCTTCATTTGTAAAAAGTATTTTTCCACTTACAGCGGATTTTACTACAAAACTATCATATGGTTCTAGTTTTGAATAATATTCCATTGCAAATAATAAATGTGCACTTAGAAGAAAAACAGCAACAATTTTCATAAATATCCTTTTACAAGTCTAAAGTTTCTAATATTTTAATAATCTTATTTTTAGCAATTTTCAAGTCAATAGACTTGTCTTTTTCAAGTTTAAAAATCATTTCATCAAGATTTTTATTATATCCAATATAAGGAAGAAGTATCTTTATAATTTCATTTTCATTTTTAGATTTTTTTACTAATTTTATAAGAGGTAAATCGTTTATTTGTTTTAAATTCTTTTTAGCTTTAACATAAAAATAAATAGCAAAAGCTATTATTGTCAGAAAAACACCTAAAATGAATGATAATATCATTTTATTTAAAGATGTTTTATACACTATTTTTTCTTTTACAACTTCTACTTGTTTTTCAGGTTGAGCTATTTCTAAGCCGGAAAAACTCTTTTGTTTTTTTACATTTTTTACTTTTATTTTATAACTTGGAGTATTTTTGATAACAACTTTTTGAGTAGCTTTATCGAAGTATTTAAGCTGTATTTGTGGTATTTCAAAATCTTTATTTGCAATTATTGAAAAAGACTTTTTATATGAACCTGTATATTTGTCATTTACAATTTTTGTTTGGATTTTTGGTTTATCTTCAAATATTGTTGCATCTTTGATATTCAATTTAATATCATCCATGTCATCAAGGTTCCCAGTTCCATCAATCTCTACTTTAAAAGATAAAGAATCACCTGCAATTATCTCAGTTTTAGAAATAGAAGTTTTTATGGAAAAATCACCTACTAAAGTAACACCTTTTGGTAATGGTTTAACATCTAAATTAAGAGAGTTAGAGTATATATTTTCTAATTTTTCAGCTTGCGAAAATAAAGAATAACTAAAAGCATTTTCATCAATTACTTTTGCTTGTATTTTTATAGGATCTATTCTTAACTTACCAGCTTTTTGAGGAGAGATTAAGAAGTTTAACTCCTGAACAATAAAGCCATTTTCTTCATAACTTTTATTTTTCTCATCAATTTTTTTACTCCAAATATCATTAAATACAGGCATATTAAACCCTAAATCTGATATTTGTATATCTTTTTTATATTTGAATTTCATATTTAAAATTGCATCTTCACCACTATATAAAGAGGTTTTATTTAATGAAATTTTAAAATCAAAATTTTTTGAGTTTGTTTTACTTGGAATTACTTCTTTTACAAACTTTTCTTTTGTTTTAAAAGATTTTCCATCAACTTTTATTTCAAAAGATGGCAAGGTAAACTCTTTTGTAGGTTTTATTGCATATGTTTTTTTAATCTTATTTACTACATTGCCATTAGTGCTTGTCATTGTTCTACTAGTACCCAAATTAGACACTACATAATTATCTATTTTGTCTATCTTAGGAAACTCAACATCTGTACCATCTGCTTGTATTTCAAAAACATAATTTTCATTTAAAATGAAATTATCACTTGATTTTACAACAACATTTCCATAAAGAAAAGATGTAAAAATTATTAATATAAAAAGTCTAAAATATAAATTCATAATTAAAACTCTAATGTACCTTCAATTGAAAAATTAGCTTTAGAATCAAGTTCTGCATGACTTAATACAGCAATTTCTAAGCCAAATTTTTCATAAATTTCAGAAATTCTTTTTCTCAACACTGGATCTACAACCATAGCAACTTTATTATAACCTTTTGCTTCTACAGTTTTAACTAACTCTTTTGTATGAGTAACTAAGTCATTAATCTCACCAATTGATAACAATAACTGTGACGCTCCACCTTTATCTTGAAGCTTACCAATAAAGCCTTGCTCAAGTTCTGGTTTAATAGTAATAATATGTAAAATATTATCAGTATCTAAATATCTATTAGTAATAAGTCTATACAACTTACTTCTAACATGTTCTAATAATACATCAGGAACTTTAGTATACTCTGCGATATCAGCTACTGCTTCAATTATTGTTAACATATCTACTATTGGTATACCTTCATGAAGAAGATCTTTTGCAACTTTTAAAAGAGTCCCATGAGAAGTTAATTTCATAGCTTCATCTACAACTATTGGGAAATCTTTTTTTAATCCATCAACAATATCAACAATATCTTGTCTAGTAAGAATATCTTCAGCATGTCTTTTTATTATCTCAGAAATATGAGTAGAGATAATAGTTGGAGCATCAACAACTGTGAACCCTTTTAATAATGCATCATCTTTTAAATCAGGATTTATCCATGTGGCATCAAGCCCAAAAACAGGTTCTTTTACTCTTTTACCATCTAATTGAGCCTTAGAAGTTCCTCCCATAGCAAGAAGTCTATCAACTTCTACACTTGCAACAGCAAGAGGTATTCTTTTTAAGAATAAAGAGTATTGATTTGAATTCAAAGTTGCATCATCTGAAATCTTTATTTGAGGAATAATAAATCCTAAATCAGCAGCTACAGTTTTTCTTATACCTCTAATTTTATCTAATAATTCAGAATTACCCTGAACAAGTTGTAAAAGTCTCATTCCAAGTTTTAATTCTAAAACTTCCATTTTCATAATATTATCAATAGTTTCTTTATCGCTTTCTGGCTTAGAAGCTTTATCTTTTTGATCTTTTATTTTTTCTAAAATATCTTGTTTTTCTGTTTCTTGTTTTTTAGCAAAGAATTTAGTTATACTATTTTCTTTACCTGAATCAACCATATAAATTATATATCCAGTTCCACCCAATAATAAGCCCATAACTATTAGTATACCAGTTGGGAAACCTGGAATAAATGAAAATAAAATTAAAGTAATTCCAAGTAAAATTAATACTTTAGAATCTTTTACAAGTTGATTAATTGCTTGATCTGCAAAATTATCTTTATCAAGATTAGACCTTGTTATAATAATACCCGTTGCTGTTGATAAAATCAAAGCAGGAATTTGAGCAACTAATCCATCTCCAATAGTTAAAATAGTGAAAATTCTAGCACTTTCTGAAATACTCAAATCATGTTGAAATACCCCAATTAAAAGCCCACCAATAATATTTACTATTGTGATAATTATCCCAGCAGTTGCATCACCTTGAACAAATTTTGAAGATCCATCCATTGCCCCATAAAAATTTGCTTCTGCAATTAGTTCATGTCGTCTATCTGTTGCTTCTTTATCATCAATAAATCCTGCATTTAAATCAGCATCAATTGCCATTTGTTTACCAGGCATAGAATCAAGTGTAAATCTTGCTGTTACTTCAGCAACTCTTGTAGACCCTTTTGTAACAACCATAAAGTTAATAAGTACTAAGATAATAAATACAACAATCCCAATTACCATATTTCCACCAACAACAAAGTTACCAAAGGCAGAAATAATAGAACTTACAGCATCTGGACCATTATGCCCATCTGTTAAAATTGATCTTGTCGTTGCAATATTTAAAGATAATCTAAATAGTGCAAATATTAAAATAAGTGTTGGAAAAGTTGTTAAATCAGTAGGTTTTTGTATATACAAACCAATAAGTAAAATTAATAAAGAAATAGACAAAGATAAAATCAAAAAGAAATCTAATATAAGTTTCGGTAACGGAACAATTATAATAGACAATATTGCAATAAAAAATATTACTGCAAATAAATCTTTTGAAAATATCTTTCTTATGTTCATATATTAAAAATTTTATTAACTTAAATAGTTAACTAAAGATAATTTGCTTGCCTTGCTAATGCTAGAATAAAGTGATGTATAAATTAACTGTAACTGTTGTGACTCAATTGCTACTTTAGTCAAATCTGCATCATTATTTTGGATTGCTAAAACATCAAAATGAGTAACCTTAGTACTTATTCTTTCTTCTGCCGCTTCAAATGTCGCATTTCTTGCACCTAATTCTCCATGTGCAGTATTTGCAGCATTCCATGCCTTATTTATATCATCTAAAGCCTTAGACATAGCATCACCATCATTACTTTTTAAAGCTGCTATTGCATCATCAATAGCATCAAAAGTATTATGTTTTGCAGTAAAAGTTTTTTCACTACCATCTTCATTTTTAGGAAGTTCAGCTATTTCATGTACCTTATCAGGTGATTCCCCTATTGTCGTTACTTCAATAAAGTTTTTAGTTGATTTACCATCTTCATCATACTCTACAAGAACAGTCTGTGCTGCATTTAATTTCCACTCTCTACCATTCTCATCAATTATTCTTTCACCCTCTTTAAAACTTAAAGGTTGTCCAGAAACTCCAGCTGTTGTAGTATATGACATAATGTCTAATCCTGTAACTCCTCTATCTCTATAAGAGTCTACTTCAACAGCACTTTTTCTTAAAGTTGTGTTACCATTATATGAAACTTTTCCATTTTCATCTTGTGTAAAAGCTTGTTCATTAGTCTCCGAACCAGAGAATATATATTCATCTTGAACTCTTTCATTAACCATAGTATATAAGTTCTCTTTTGCCCCTTCGATTTGTGTTGCAATAGATTTTCTCGAAATGTCATCATTTGTATCATTTCGACCTTTGATAATCTCTTTTTTAATGGTATCTAATAAATCTTTTATTGATGCAAGAGTTGAATCTGATACATCATTTTGTGCTGTAGTATTGTTAATTTGAGTTTTCAATCCACCATAAACATTAAGTTTATCTTCTAAAAACAATTGTTGAGAATAAACAACCGAATCATCACTCCCATCATCAATTTTCTTTTTTGTACTTTGTTGATAATTAACTCTTAATTGTTGTTGATTCAGTATATCTAATCTGTAAAGGGTTGATCTGTCTGTATTAATCATTTAATCACCTCCATAAATTGGTTAAAAATCTGGTTAAAGTCATGTTTTTCAACTGTTCCTTGAAAAAGAAAGCTTTTTATCTTCTCTCTTTTTGCTAACGCATCATCCAATTCTTTATCCATACCTTGCTTGTAAGCACCAACACGAATTAATATTTCGTTCTCTTTTATTAGTGATAATACTCTTTTTAACTTTAAAAATCCATTATAATGTTCAGGGCTAACTACTTTATCCATTACTCTTGATGCAGATTTAAGTAAATCTATAGGAGGATATTGACCTTGTTCTGTTAATTCTCTTGTTAAAACTATATGTCCATCAAGAATTGATCTACTTTGATCTGCGATTGGGTCATTCATATCATCACCATCAACTAATACAGTAAAAAATGCGGTTATAGAACCTAATTGTGTATTTCCAGCTCTCTCCATCAATTGGGGCAAAAGAGCAAAAACAGAAGGTGGATATCCCCTACTCACAGGTGGTTCTCCAATACTAAGTCCTATTTCTCGTTGGGCCATTGCAAACCTTGTAACTGAGTCCATCATAAGTAAAACATCATGCCCTTTATCCCTAAAAAATTCAGCAATTGCCATAGCTGTAAAAGCACCATATTTTCTCATTAAAGCAGATTCATCAGAAGTTGCAGCAATAATTATTGTATTTTCTAAATTATTATTTAAATTATAGTGAATAAACTCAGGTATTTCCCTTCCCCTTTCACCTATTAGTGCCACAACTTTTATTTGTGCTTCACATCCTTTTACAATCATCCCCATCAAAGTAGATTTACCAACACCACTTCCAGCAAATATACCTACTTTTTGACCTTTCCCAGATGTTAACATTGAATCTATTGCTTTAACTCCTGTTGAAAACCTTTCATCAATAATTCCCCTTTCTAAAGCAGGAATTGATAATTTATTTATTGCAGAATTTTGTTCTAAATCCTTTACTTTACCTTTTTTATCAATAGGTTCACCTAAGGCATTTACAACTCTTCCTAATAATCCATATCCACTTTTTACGGTTAGTCCATCTTTTTGTAAAAAAACCTTATCATTAATTCTAAAACCCTCAATAAAAGAAAAAGGTACTATTTTAAACCCATCACTTTCGACAGAAGCAGTCATTCCCAAAACAGTATATAAGTGTTGCTCAGACTCTATTTTTACAATATCTCCAACAGCAACTTCTATTCCTACTGCTTTTATTGTAGTGGAACTTATGTGAGTAATTCTTCCAAAAGGAATTATTAAATTATTTTTATCAATATTATCTATAAACTTATCTAAATCTGTCATTCTACATCTTATCGCACATAGCTTTATATAAAGAATCTTTCGTATTTTTAATATCTTTACACTTTGTTATAAATTCATTTTTCAAATCACTTAAACCTATACTATCATATAACCTAATTAATTCATAATCAACTCTTGCTTGATCATTTGCTTGCATATTTCTTGTATTTTTAATAGCATCTGTTAAATATTCTATTGCTTTTGAAATATTGTTTTTCTTTTTTTCTATCATTGCTAATTCAATATCAACAAAAGGAGAATAAACATATGCTTTAAACTCTTTTTGTTTAGAATAAAGTTCATTTAAAATTTTTTCTGCTTCATCTTCTTTATCTTTTCCAATTAAATATAAATAATATTGGTAATAAAAATCTATAATAAGTGGATTATTCTCATTTTTTGTTATAAATTCAGGAAATCTACTTGCATAATAGAAAAATTTTTCCATTGCAATTGAGTCTTTTTTGGCACTATAAACTAAAAATCTATATAAAAATTCTTTCTCTAAAACATCTTTATTATTTACCATTTCAACTTTCGAAGAAAAATCCATAGCATCGTCTATTAAGTCCAAAGAGTAAGCCATTCTTTCTAAATACAAATATAATGTTGCATCACGACTTGTATTAAAAGTCTCTTTTAAAAGATCATATGCTCTTTCATAAGGAACCTCAATTAAACATTCAAAAAAATTATATTTTACATCTTTATCTTTAATTAGAAGTTCTAATGTCTCTTTTCGAGAAGTTTTAAGGGCTTTATTCATTAAAAAACACTGATCATTTTTTAAATATTGTTTTATTAAATCAACATTAACTTCATCAAAAATTTCACCAACATTTTTATATGCAAATCTTTTTGTAATTGTATCTGCAATTTTACCATAAACTCTTTTTGATTTTAAAATAAACTCATATTTTTTTTCCTTTTTAAAATTCAATAACTCTTGAAGCAATGCTTTTTGTTTCATAGCCTCTGAATTTGGATATTTTGAGACAATCAACTGGGGCGTAATATTCCCTTCTCTCATTAATATCTCATCAATATACATTTTTGCATCATTAGCATATAAACCATTTGGATAATCAGTTAAAATATCTTTATATAATTCTTTTGCTTTATATAAATAATAGTTTGTTCCATCATACATTTCCATATAAACATTTGCTAATTTGAACTTAAATTCTTCTATAAATTCTTCTTGTTTTGCCCGATTTAAAAGCTCTTTTAATATTTCAACCGCAAATTCTGGCATATTAGCATCAACTAATTTATCAACTTTTCTTAACGCAACATATGAGTCTTCTGAATAATAATCAATATTTTTACTCAAAACTTTTGATATAAGTTCATAAGCTTTTTCTTTTTGATCATCTAAGATATAAATGTCAAACAACTCATCCGCAACAATAGTCGCAACCAAAACATCAGTTGTATTTACTAAAATATTATATAAAGTTTTAATCGCTTTTGAGTAGGATTTTGTATGTTTATAGACCTTAGCTAAATAAATTTGTCCATAGGCATTTGTAATTTTATCTGAGAAGTTATTTATAATAATCTCAGCAAAATATTTTGCTTCTTTTACTCTATTTGTTTCTAATTTAAAATCAACCATCAACATATATGCTTTTGACAAATCATCCTCATTTATTTGACTTGTATTTATAGCTAATTCTAACTCATTAGAAGCCTCAGAGATAATTCTCTTACTAGCTTTTTTAAGAGCAATTTCTGAATAAGTAAGTAGAATATCTGAATTTAAGATCTCAATTTTATTTGTTGCTTTAAAACTTTCAATTTCAGCAAAAGCTTCATCGACTTTTCCATTTTTAGCTAATTTTTTTATTTGTTTCAGTAATTCAAATCCATCTTTAATATCATTTTTTCTTTTCTCTGAGATTTGTGTTCCTGAGGGGTCTATAAAACTATAATAAAAATCTACTTTTGCACTTGAAATAGTAAATAGTAAAAACAGTATTATTAAAAATTTCAAAACTTACCTTTTATTTTTATTTAATTCATACACATAAGAAAATACCTCGGCCATGGCTTGATAAAATTCTCCAGGTATTTCTTGATCAATTTGGATTTGATCATACAACGCCCTTGCCAAAGCAGGATTTTCAATAATTGGGATTTTATTTTCTTTTGCAACATCTCTAATTTTCAAGGCCAAAAAATCAATCCCTTTTGCTACAATTTTAGGTGCAGAGTTTACAGTGCTATCATATTGTAAAGCTACAGAATAATGTGTAGGGTTTGTAATAACAACATCTGCATCTTTTGCACTTGCTCTCATTCTTTCGTAATGCAATTTATATTGAATCCCTTTTATTTTAGCTTTAACCTTAGGATCCCCTTCCATATTTTTATGCTCATCTGAAACCTCTTGTTTACTCATTTTGAGAGATTTAAAATAGTAATGCCTAGTAAAAAAATAATCTATTATAGCAAATAATATTACTATAAATAATATAGCTCCAACAAAATATAATAAAAGTGTAAACATTGCATCTAAAGAAGAAGTAATGTCCTTATCCATCATTGCTAAAAAGGCTTTATAAGTAAGCCCAAACAAGATAGTCATAACAAAAACAATTAAAGTTAATTTAGCTAATAATTTTGTAGCTTCTAATAATTTTTTTAGAGAAAATAGACCTTTTAATCCACTCACAGGATTTAATTTCTCAAACTTTAGTTTTATTGGATTGATTAAAAATCCAAATTGAACTATATTTAAAATAATAGCCAATAAAATCACCACTAAAAAAAATGGAGCTAAAGAATAAAATATTGTAGTAATAATAGTATTTGTAATATTATAATAATCAGAAGAAGTTAATTCTTGCCCAATCTGATTAAAAATATAAATCATAAGTTTTTTTATAGAGTCATAAGTGTATGTACTCCAAAAAAGCATATATACAGTTCCAAAAAGAAGAATAGCAGCACCTACAACTTCACCTGATTTAGGAACATTTCCTTCACCTCTTGCTTTTTCTAATTTCTTGGCGGTGGGTTCTTCTGTCTTATCTAGTTCTTCAGCCATAATAAACCCTCCCTATTGAAATTTTGTAATAAAATAATTGGTAAAAGCTTCAGTGAAAACTTCCATACCCATCATAATAAATATCATAATTAAAGCAAATTTTAACTGAAAAGTAATAACAAAAGGTGAAAATGCTGGCATAGATTTTGTACCATAGGCATAATAAATATCAATTACAAAACCTATAAAAAATAAAGGAAAGGCAAAAGCAAAAGTAAAAGCAAACATTCTATTAATCTCATCAATAAGTAATTTTATTCCATCATATGAATAAATATCAAATGCACCTAAGTGAACTATTGTAAAACTTTTTGCTAAAATTGAAAAAGTCATTTCATACATTCCAGATTCAAAAAATACTGCAAGACTAATGTAGAACATTAACCTTGCTAGAATACCTTCATTTGTACCAGAAGCGGGATCAAAAAAACTAGCCATTGAAAGAGCAGTTGCATAACCAACAAACTCACCAATCATTTTTACAGCATTAAATATAATATTTACAAGCATAGATGCAATTAATCCTAAAGTTGCTTCTGAAAGTATGGCAATTAAAAATCCACTTGAAGTAACTTGAGACTCAATCTCAAGCATAGGAAACAAAAAAAGTGTTACATAAAAAGATAAAGCTGCTCTCATTCTAACATTTACAACTTTATGTCCAAATATTGGCATAAAAGCCATAAAAGCTAAAATTCTAGCAAAAAGTAATAAAAAATTTATTACCGTACTTTCATTAAGTAAAGATAATAATGCTTCCATTACATGTATTTACTATCTTTTACTTCAGTCTCTTCTATTTTGTTATTTACACTTATAGTTTCACTTGAAAATTCTTTATTTTGATTCATATTTGGATTTTCAGAAGGAGTATTATCACCTTCATAACTACCAAAATCTAAATCAAAAGATGTAGCACCACCAGCAAAACTTTTAAACAAACTATCTTTTAGCATTGATTGATTTTCAACTAAGTTTTCTTTAGTTGAATTATTACTTGACTTCATACTAATTGATAAGGAATTATTTTTAGCATCACCTCTAATAAGAATAGCAATATTTCCTAAAGCAGAAGGATTTAAATTTACCCTAAATGCAGTTACAGGTGGATTATAGTTTTCATACATTACTCTAGCTAAATCTGACATCATAGTAGACATGTGTTGTCTTGCACCTATAATTCTATTTTGTATTGTTTGAGCAGCAGCTGAACTAACAGTTAAATTAACTAACTTCGAATCAAATAATTTATCATCAAGTTTTTTATTTTGTATTAAAAAACTTCCTTTTTCATCTTTAAATTTCTCTTCAGAAGAGTCTTTTGAATCTTTTGAGTCACTTGTTCCATTTTTAATCATTGATAATCGTTCAAAAGTTGATGATAATTTAGTTTCATTTTGTGGTTCTATACTTTTTTCTATTTTTACTTCAACTTTTTCCAAACCTAAATTCAATACTTTTGCACTTTGTTCAACTTCTTTTGTAGTGGTTGCATTTTTTGCGATTTCTACACCTTCATGTTTTGTTTCAAGTTTTTTTACATCTACAGATTTTTTCTGCGTACTCATATAAATATTAGTTAATAAATCATTTTTTGACTTAGACAATTCACTTGAATTACTCGCTGTAGGTTTTATCAATTGTTGCGTTGGAATAGTCTCTTTTTTTGAATCATTCTCCTTCAAGAGTTTGTCAATTAAAGATTCTTTTTTTATATCTTTATCTTCAGAAGATAATATTTTTTCACTAGTTAAGATATTTTTTTCATTTTTAGGTTCGCTATTTAACTTAGATAAATCATTTGAAACTTTTTCGTTTTTGACTTCTTTATTTATATTTTTTAAACTATCACTTTCTAAAGTTGGTTTAAATTTTTCTTCAATATTCGTTACTACTTGTTTATCAATTTTTTCACTTGATAATGATTTATTTATATTTAGACCTTTTTGATCTTTAGCATCTGTATTAACATTAACAATTTTTTCATTAACAAACTCTTTTTCAACTTTTTTATTTGACAAATTATTTAAATCACTTTGAATATTTTTTGTAATATTCTCTGTTTTGTTTTCACTCTTCAAATCTATTTTTACATCAATATTAGTTGAAGCATTCTTTACTTCATTTTTTAGAGTATCTACTTTTTCTTTCTTTTGAGAAATAGAGTCTTTTTTTACTTCTACATTATTTGTACTTATTTCTTGTGTTAAATTATTCATTAAAGAAGTTGTTTTTGCATCAGTTTTTGTTGTATCTACTTTTGTTTCAGTTTTAGCTTCACTTTTTGTAGCATCAGTTTTTTCTGTTTTCTCTGTATTTGTATCTTTTTTTACATTTGATTTTGTTTCTTGGATTAATCTATCCATCAAAGAAGTTGTTTTTGCATCAGTTTTTGTTGTATCTACTTTTGTCTCAGTTTTAGCTTCACTTTTTGTAGCATCAGTTTTTTCTATTTTGTCTGTATTTGTATCTTTTTTTACTTCTTTTACATTTGATTTTGTTTCTTGGATTAATCTATCCATCAAAGAAGTTGTTTTTGCATCAGTTTTTGTTGTATCTACTTTTGTCTCAGTTTTAGCTTCACTTTTTGTAGCATCAGTTTTTTCTATTTTGTCTGTATTTGTATCTTTTTTTACATTTGATTTTGTTTCTTGGATTAATCTATCCATCAAAGAAGTTGTTTTTGCATCAGTTTTTGTTGTATCTACTTTTGTCTCAGTTTTAGTTTCACTTTTTGTAGCATCAGTTTTTTCTATTTTGTCTGTATTTGTATCTTTTTTTACATTTGATTTTGTTTCTTGGATTAATCTATCCATCAAAGAAGTTGTTTTTGCATCAGTTTTTGTTGTATCTACTTTTGTTTCAGTTTTAGTTTCACTTTTTGTAGCATCAGTTTTTTCTATTTTGTCTGTATTTGTATCTTTTTTTATTTCTTTTACATTTGATTTTGTTTCTTGGATTAATCTATCCATCAAAGAAGTTGTTTTTGCATCAGTTTTTGTTGTATCTACTTTTGTTTCAGTTTTAGCTTCACTTTTTGTAGTATCAGTTTTTTCTATTTTGTCTGTATTTGTATCTTTTTTTATTTCTTTTATATTTGGTTTTGTCTCATTTTCAGCATTTTCAATATCATTTTTTGCTTTTGATAAGAATTTGTCAAATATAGATTCACCCTCTTTTTTTTGAGAATTATTTTGTGCAATTTTGGAAGTATTTGTGATTTCTGTTGATTTCGGAGTAGTGAAAAGTTCTAATTCATTGCTCATTCTTTATCCTTATAAGGAGTTATTATCTTAATAATTCTAATGTTTTCGTATCAATTGTTTTAGTAGTT
Organism: Arcobacter siniprincipis (SeqCode); assembly: GCF_048571125.1. Taxonomy (NCBI): domain Bacteria; kingdom Pseudomonadati; phylum Campylobacterota; class Epsilonproteobacteria; order Campylobacterales; family Arcobacteraceae; genus Arcobacter; species Arcobacter siniprincipis (SeqCode). Next base: position 2,556,395 of record NZ_CP182343.1, read on the forward strand.
GTAAAAGCGGAAACATTGGCTTCATAAGATCTCATAGCCTCTATTAAATCAACCATTTCTATAACAGGATTAATATTTGGATATGCAACATAACCATCTGCATTTGCATCTGGATGATCTGGTTCAAACTTCATAATAGGTTTATCTTTTGCTTCAACTATTTGTTTTATACCTACTCCACTTAAGTTTTTACTTGGAAGAGCAGACTGTTTATCTTGACTATCATTAGCTTTTAATTTTTCATTTTCACTTAATAACATCTCTTGAAAAACAACATTTTGTTTTTTATAAGGACCACCATCTGTAGAATGTGTAGTCTTAGCATTGGCAATATTCGCACTTACAACATTTATTCTTGTTCTTTGTGCACTCATTCCAGAGCTTGCTATATTATATCCATCAAAAAAACCCATTATAACTCCAATCCTAAACTTGCATTGCCATTACTTGTTTAAATCCTGCCATTGCTTTATTTTTAACTTCTAGTGCAAGTTTTAATGTCAATTCTGCTTCTTCTATTTTAGAAACAGCTTCTTGCAAGTTTTCTACTTTTCCAGTTGCAATGTTTTCCATTGCTTTGTATCCATCAACTTGAGTATTATTTACTTCGTTAACTGCATTTTTTAGCATTGAAGCAAATGATTCACCTTGATTTTCAGTTTCGTTTGTTTTTTGAACATTATTTTTATTAAAAACATTAGAAATGCCATTAATTCCTGAAATATCCATTTAATACTCCTCTAACTTGTCGTACTAGTATTTTTACTATTTGAGTCAGTTGTTGTTAACTCACTTAATAATTCATCAATTTTTTGCGTATGATATTTAAAATCCAACTCAGCTTTTTTATTATCAAGGTTAAACAATAGTATTAACAATGATAACATTACATTTGACAATGTTTTAAAAAAAATTGTTGCAAAAATAATACCTAACACAATTTCCATGGGTGTAAATAAACTTACATTGAATAAAAAAAATAAAGATATACCAAAGAAACCAGTTGCTACATAAAATCGTAAAATTCCACTTGCAATAACTGTTTTTGAAAATCTTTCTATAATCACTTTTTATCCAAACTCTATTTATTTAATTTTTTTAGCAATGAACTAACAATAAACTCCAATTCCCTTGTAACTAGTTGATCTTCAAACTCATTTACAAATAATTTTCTCAATCTTCCAGTTGTAGAAATATTTTTAGAACTGCTTACATTACCCATATATTCTATCATAAAATTTGGATTTAATCTATTTTTGAGAGCTAGGTTCTGCAATGAATTAGTTATAGATTCCCCTATTTTATAGTTTTTTGTATGATTAAAAGATAACATAAGCGAACTTTTATCTTTGGAAAGCATTTTCATCAAAGCGTATACATCTGTTAAAGCACTAGGATCTGTTGTAGTTAAAGCTAAAATATTACCAGAAATTGATAAAAATTCCTTCACATATTCATTTAATCCAGCTCCTGTATCAATTAATATAATATCAAAAACTTCTATATCAATTACATCTTGTACAATTCGTGCTAACACTAAGCTATTTGAGTGTTTAGAATATTGATAGCCACTTTTACCAGCAATCAATGTGATATTTGGATATTTAGTTTGAATAAATACTTCTTTTAAATTAGCTTTACCATCAATATAATCAAAGAGAGTTAAAGTAGGTTTTACATCAAAAAGAACCTGCATATTTGCCAAGCCAATATCAGCATCAATTACTGCAACTTTTAATCCCCTTTTTGCTAATAAAGAGGCTATATTTGCAGTAAATGTTGACTTTCCAACTCCACCTTTTCCAGAAGTTATTGTTAATAATTTAGTATTAGAAGGATTAATCTTTTGTTTTCTTTTTGTAAGATTAATTAATTTATTTGCTTGTGTAGAAATAGTGTTAATCAATTTTTTTTCCTATTTAACACATGTATGATTCATAAAACAATCAATTAAAAATGATGAATTAGATACTACCAAATCATCAGGAACATTCTGCCCAATTGACATATAAGTGATAGATTTTTTAGTTTTGTGGGAAAAAGAGATTAAGTTTCCAAAACTTTTTGTTTCATCAAGTTTTGTAAAAGTCAAATAATCAATATTTAATCTTGAATAATTTGTATAAATATCCATTAAATCACTTTGTTTAACATTTGCAGGAAGAACTAATACTTTTTCAATTGGAAGTTCATCTACTTTTTTTTGAAATTCATTTATTAATTCTATTTTATCTATATCATATTGACTAGAACCTGCTGTATCAATGAAAATATAATTACAATCTTTTAACCTTAACAATGATTCTACTAAATCTTCTGGTTTTTTAACAATTTCTAAAGGTAGTCTCATTATGTTTGTATACGCTTGTAATTGTTCAATCGCACCAACTCTAAATGAATCAAGTGTTACAACACCAACTTTATAGTTTTCTCCTAATTTATAAGCATAACGAGCTGCTAATTTTGCTATGGTGGTTGTTTTACCAACTCCTGTAGGTCCTACCATCATCATTATTTTTCTTTGATGTTTTCTAAGTGGCACCTCATTTTTAATAGGAATTATTCTTCTTAATATTAATTTAAAAAAATCATTAATCTTATGAGGATTAGATTTCATAGCAACAGGTAATTGTTTAATTGTTTTTTTCATAATAGTATATGTCATCTCTTGATCAAATTCATTTGATTCAAATAAATTGTAAATATCCACAAATTCAGGTGGTATAGTTAAATCATAAAGTTGTGACTTAGGATCCCAAATTGATTTTTGAACTTGTTCTATTGCATCTTGCATTTTAAGAATTTCTTCTTTAAAATCATACACTTTTGCAGAGAAATCTTTATCTTTTAATTTACCATTACTTGTTACAATCTTTTTTGTAAAAGATGATGGTTTTTTATTCTTATTTACATCATAATCTTCTTCTAAAGCAACCACAACTTCATACATGCTCTTTTTGCTATCTGGATCTGAGATTTTTTTTGTAGAAATTACTATTGCATCTTCTCCACACTCTTCTTGGGCTTTTCTCAAAGCCTTTGTTGGTGTTTCACCTAAAAATGATAGCATATTCATTTATCTCTTCCATCTTTGTAAATTTTTTCTACTTTTCCATTCTCTTTTCTTATTTTAATATATTCATCATTCTCATACATTATTTTACCAGGTGTTTCAATTTGTATTGAACCAAAACTAAATATAACTCTATTAGAATCTTCTTTTTTTAAGTCACTATGACAAATAATTTTATCTTTTTGTAAATACTTACTTGTAAAATATTTTCTTTCTTTTAACTCTTTTAAACTAATAGGCTTACAATCATCAGGTAATTTTTCTATTTGTAAAATAGCAACATTAGATGGAGTTAACGCACTTCTAAAAGGAATATCAACTTTTGCAATAATGACTTCATATGAAAAAAGTTTTAAAGTAAAAAGAAAAAATAGACAAAATAAACTAAACTTTAATTTCAACTATATTTCCTCCACTCTGACTTGTTAATTCTTCAACTATGTCTTTATACATTTGTTGAATTGGAAGAACAATTGAAGCTAATTTAGCATTTAATAAATGTAGTTCTTTTAACTCTTCTTCTAAACTATCTACATCATTTCTATAGGCATTAATATCAACACCTTCTTGCATTTTATTAACTAACTCTTCATTTAATTTTTTTCTTAATTCAATTATTTCATTCATATACTCTTGTTTGTTATCATTTCTATCTAAAAGTTTTTCATGATGAGCAGCTTTTATATCTTCAATATCACTATTTATTAAATCTTTCATCTTATTAACTAAAGAACTCATTTCATCTGTAATATTTTTAATCATGTTATTGCCTAATTTAACTATTTTTTTTACTCAAAAAATCATACAACATATCACTAATACCCATTCCACCTGCAACATCATTTGAAACAGCATCAGTGTACATTCCTTTAATTATGTCAGAACCTGCACCCTCTCCAGCTATAGGAGAAGACTTTAAAGAAACATCCATAATTTCTTTTAAAAAAAATGATTCAAAATTATCACATACTTCTTTTAACTTTTTATCATTTAAATTTTTAGTATTTACATTATCAAATTTTTTTTGGTTTAATGTTGATACATCAACATTATTTGTTAAATCCATCATTGTTCCAACCTATCAAAGAAATTTTCTTTTTCTAATATATTCTTTTGTTCCGTTGCAGAAACAAATCTTATTTCAACTCTTCTATTTTCAACTGCATTTTCACTTTTGGGCCTATAAGAACTGTATGCAGAAACTTTCAATTGAGAAGGATCAATACGATTTTTAATTAATTCTTTTACAACTGAAATAGCTCTTAGTGCAGAAATATCCCAACCATCTCTTGGTATAGTATCACTTTTGAAATTACTTCTATCTGTATATCCTATAATTTCTATATCAAATGTTTGAGGCATAGTTCTAATTACCCTTGCAATTTTAGAAATAAAATTCTTTGCTGACCTATTTGACAAGTTATATTCTCCTTCATTAAACATAATTGAAGAAGGAATATCTAAGGTAAACTCATTATTACCCTCAGTAATTTGTACTTGCTCACTTTGAGTTGAAACTTGTTCATTAATCTCTTGAGCAATTTGACTCATCTCATCGGCAGCTGCTGCTGTATCTTGTGCATTACTATCTGCATCATTTGATGCCTCTTTTGAGGTATTAGTTGATTCATCTCTTTTTACTGTATCTTGTGTTTGATCTAAAAAGCCCATAGCTTTTCTCATTATATCAAAATACTCTTCTACTTTCTTTTTATCCATCACGGCCATAGACAATAAAAGAATAAAAAAAGTAAGCAACAAAGACATTAAATCACCAAATTGTACTAACCAACCTGGCAAACATTTTGGGCAATCAGGACACTTTTTTTCAGCCATTATTATACTTTATCATTGAGGTGATTCAACTAAGATTGCATTTAATTTCATCTTTATATTACCAATTGACTCTTCTGCTGCAATCATTGAAGTACCAGTAATTATTACTTCGCATGCTGTTACTTCAGTTTTATGTTTCTGATCTAATTTTGACTCAATTAATCCAGCTATTAAAGTACCAATTAATGCACCATACAGTGTTGTAATCAAGGCAACTGCCATTGCAGGACCAACTGCTGCAGGATCAGAAAGGTTAGCAAGCATAGCAACAAGACCAACAAGTGTTCCAATCATACCCATAGAACCTGCGGTTCCACCAATATTTGAAAAAACACCTATTAATGAAGTATGTCTTTTATCCATATGCTCTAACTTTAGCTCTAACAAAGGTACTAATACATCAGGCTTAGTACCATCTACAAGCAATTGAAATGCCTCTTTAAAAAAAGCATTTGATTCACTTAAAACTTTTTGTTCTATTTGCATAACACCATGTTTTTTTACTTCAGTTGCATAAAAAATGATTTTTTCAATCAATTCAGGAAGTGGCTCAACTTTCGATTCATTCATAGCAATTTTAAATCCAGCACCAACTCTTTTTAATTCACTTGGTTGAAATTGCCCTGCAGTTACAGCAATAGTTCCCCCAAATACAATGGCAACAGAAGGGATATCAATGTATGGACCAAAGCCAACTCCCCCTAATATAATTGCAAGAGCAATTAGAGCCCAACCAGCAGCTAATCCTCCAACCGTAGTTTTATCCATATCTTATCCTAATCCTAATTGACTTAATCGTGATGAATCATTTCCAATATTCTTAATTTTTAAACCAAATTTCCCTTCAACAATAACTGCTTCACCTTCTCCAATTTTAATTCCATTTACCAAAATATCTAATGGTTCATTTACCATTTGTTCTAATTCTATAATCTCACCAACATCCCATTTTAAGATGTCTTTTAACAAAAATAATTTTGTTCCAAGTCTAACACTCAGTTTTAATTTTATGTCAAAAAGAAGTTTAAGATTTTTTGAGGATTCATCAGATAATAAAGAATCAATATTACCAGAAGTAGGTAAAGATGAATAATTTTGAGAAGAACTATTTTCATCACTTGAAGTACTGCTTGTCTCTTTTCCTGTTATTTCTGAAAGAAAAGGAAGTATAACATCATCAAAAGATATAATAACCTCAGATATTTTATTATCTAAATTCAGTTTAAAGGAATAAGTATTTTCATCATTATTTTTTCCATTACATTCAATGATTTTTGAACCAAGAACTTCATGCTTAAGTCCTGAGATATCAGGAAAACCTTGAGCATTAACTGATGTTGAAATACTTCCACATATATTAGAGACTATCTCATTTATTGCATCTGTTATTTCATCATCAATGTGTTCTTTTAAATCTCCTGTTCCACCAAGCATTAAATATTCAAATCTTGCGGCACTAGAAGTTGGAATAAAAAAGTTCCAAGTTGATGAAGTATTTTTAAATTCAAATTTAACATCAATCTCAACACATTGAGAAGAATCAACTTTTGAAAAGTCAGCTTTTTCAACATTTTCACATTTGGTCGGTTGAGAGAGTAATTGTTCCAGAGTATTAGATAGCTCATCTCTTAAAATATTTGATAAATCTGATGCCAAAGCTAAACCTTAATTAATTATTTTTATCTAAATTATCTACTAACTCATGTAAATGAGCTTTTACTTTCATCATATCTTCTGTTGGATATTTAAATTCAGCATTACCTCTTGTAACTTTTACAAAAAAGTCTTGTGTATCTTTATTGTAACCAAATTTTACATTATCCAAAACAACTTCATTTATCTTTTCGCTTTGTTCGTTTGTTTTGGCATTTTTATATTTTTCATCAGGAACAATCTTATCTTTTTCATCAACTTCTTGTACTTTCTGAATCTTAACATCATAATTTGCTTTTGCAGCGTCGATTTCAGGTAATCTACCAATTTCCATAGCTTCTCCTTTATCAATTCATTTTAAAATATTATATCTAAAAAAATTTAAATTAATAAAAAATTAGAGACTTTCTAAAAATTTATCAAATCCTTCTATCTTAAAATCTATCATATCATCTAAATAAGGCTTTAAAAAAAATTGTTTAGCACTACTTATTTTTAACTCTTGAATTAATTGTACACCTGTTAAGAAATCTGCACCACTATCTTTTAGTAAACCTTTTATTAAAGAGATTTGAACAGAGGCATCGTTGTATCTATTATCATCTAAATAAGAAGCAACTACCAAATACATAGTATATTTATCTTCAAGTTTATACTCACTTTGTAAAGTTTCTATAAGGTTTAAGGCCTTTTTAGGATAACCATCATGCAATAGTTTTAAAGCTTTAGTTCTTAAGTAAGTTGGTGTAATATTGCTTTGCATACTAAAATCTGCTTTGTTAAATAATCCCAAAGCTTTTAATAAATCAACATAATATTGAGTAATTAATATTGAACCATCAAGAAAATTATTATTTATTTTTAAAGGAACAGTATCTTGTAATCTTGAAAAATAAGTAAAATCATTTTCATTTTCTCGTTTTATAACTTCTTTTAGTAAAAAAGTAAGTGGTTCTTTAAAATTATCTTTTATTAATGGATCATCTAAAGTTGCAGTACCTTCATTAAACTTAGGTAAGAAATTTAAAGCTTTATAAAAAATCGTTTTTGCATAGTGTTTTGGTTCTGTTGAAGTTCCAATCTTATCATTAATTATTAAATTATAAATTTTTTGCCCAAAATATTGATACATTCCTTTTTTCAATTTAATATTTGTATCTAAATAATCCTTGTCAGCAATTGTAGTATTAGAACGAATTGCAGTTATTAGTGTCATTGCAGAATATAATTTATTCCCAGGATTAAGTTTGGTTGCCTGTTCAAAGTATTTTAACGCATTATAAAAATCATCTATTTGGGCATAAGATAATGCTAAGTTATAATAAATATATGACTTGGTATCTTTATTTAACATTTTTTTTAGTTCAGCAACTTTTTGTATTGGATCTTTTTTTATAAGTTTTAAAAATGAAGCATTATAAGAAATCATATCATCTAAATTATCTAAACTACTTTTATCTTTAAATATAAAACCTTTTGTAGAGTCATACATAATTTCTTCATTATCTGAGAAAATATATGGTGCAAAATAATAAATAAAATCAATCTTTCTATTTAAATCAAATTTTGTAATAAATTTAAAATACTCATCTGGTGTATATTTATTTTTATTAAAAAACATTTTAAGTTCTAACTCTTTATTAGCTTCAAATGATGACTTTCTTGCTTGTATCAAATCTAAGTTATCATTTAGTTTTTCTAAGTTATTTGATTTTAAATTACTAAAAACCATAAACCATAATATTTTATCTTTTTTATCCAAATTAACATTATTTTCATAAGCTTTTCTTAGTAACAAGTCAGCTTTTTCATAATCTTTTAACTTAATTAACAATAAGCCTTTTTTAAAATCAGAAGCATAATCCATTGTATCTAAAAGAGAGAGTGCCATTTTATAATCTTTTAAAATTATAAAAGTATCAGCAATCAATCTTTTAGCATGTTCTGATAAATCTTTTTTTGTTTTAGCCAATTGAATAATTTTCTTTAAAAATTTTTGATTATCTGAAATTAAATATAAATAATAACAAGCAGACATATAAGAATAAGTATCTTCAGTAATAGCAGCATCATGAGAGTAAATTCTCTCTAAATATACTTTTGCATTATGAATAGAGTTTAATTTATAATATGCTATACCTATGTTTAAATATGATGGTATTTTTAAGAATTTAGAAGTATCTTTTAAAATATCTATAGCTTTTAAATATTCACCTTTTTCTAAAAGAAGAACAGCATTGTTAAATTCTACTTGTTGAGATAACATTTTTTGATTTTTTTTTAAATCTTTGTATTTAAATAAAACATCAGGCTGTGATTCTAATTTTGAGATATCTTCATCTGCAAATAAGTTAAATTGAAAAATAATAATTAGGGAAAAAAGCAAACCCTTTTTTCTAGTAATAGCTAATTTAATAACAGGCTCCTATTAAATCATAGTATTAACTTGAGCATAGAGCTCTTCTGACCTCTTCTTAAGTTTATCAAGTTGATGTTTTAAGTCATTATTTTCAAGTTTTGCAGCTCTTAAATCATTTCTTGCAACAGAAAGATTATTTTCTGTATTTTTTATTGCATCATCTTGTGCAATAACTTGTTTATTATATCTTTCCATCAATTGCGTATATTTATTTTTTTCCTCTTCTAAAACATTCTTTTCTTCATTAATTTTTACATATAATGATTTATATACATTTGTTGTAGAAAAATAGTATAAAAGCATTACTAATAAAAACAAAATCAATAAAAAATTTTCCAAATTTACCCTCTTTAAAAAATAGATAGAGAAATCTATCTATTTTATTTATTATCGTTTTAACTGAATCAGTGTTGTTAGCAGTGCATCTGCAGTTGTAATTGATTTAGCATTTGCCTCAAATGCCCTTTGAAATACCATTAAGTTTACTAAACTTTCACTTAAATTTGCGGTACTTAACTCTAGATTTTTACCTAAAATAGTAGCTGTTCTATCATTATTTATATTAAATGTTGGTTCACCACTTTGAGTAGTTTTTGCCAAAAGGTTATCTCCCATTGGATCTAATCCTCTTTCATTATTAAACAATGCAATAGAAACTTGTCCAATAGCAAACTCTGCTCCATCTTGTTTCATTATAATTAAACCTGCATCATTAACTGAAAACTCACCAAAGCCGGAATCTGATATGCCAAGGGTATCAAGCCTCAATTGTAAAGAATCTTGAGAAGAAGTTTGATCAAGAGTAGTTTTGATTTCTAAAAACTCTGCACCTGTACCTTTACGACCAGAAGCATCAGCATTTTTGTCAATACCACCTGCAAGTTTATTTATAGTTAAATTAGCTGGATAAACTGCACCACCTGAAGTTTGTTCAATAATTAAACTTCCATTAACAACAATTGCATTATATGGAGTTGAAACTGTTCTTCCACTAGCATTAGTTGCGGTATTCTTAGCAAATAAATCATTTAGTTTTCCAGCAAGAGTATCTAAGTCTCTAGGTGAATTTATACTTCCCCCTGTAGCACTTATTCCACTTATAACAGTACCATCACCTAAAGTTATATCAGGAATAGTTATAGAAAAACTAGTTTGCCCATTTGCCAAAATAGCATCAGTTCCTGAAAAAGTATAATTTGTCCCACTAGCTGCTGTTGTATAAGTTGCTCCATTAGCAAATAATTCCGTACTAAATTCTACATCATACTCTCTTGCCTCAATAACAAGTGATCCATTGATATTTTTAGCTGTAAAGTATTTATTAAAATTAGCAACTGAAACTGATGAACCTGAAGTAAGATTTGAAATAACACTATCTATATCTGTTGTTGGATCAACACTAATTGCAGAACCGAAATTAATAGTTTTTTCTAAATCTTTATCATATACACTAAAATCAAAAGTGTATGAATCTGAACCATTAAGATTTAACTCTTCCATTGTGAAAACATCTCTTTGATTACCGCTAATAGCTTTAGCTAAAGCTTCTCTAGCACTTTGTAAACCACCAAGACCAGTACCTTTTTGAACATTTGTTGCACTTGTTGTTTCATTAAAAGACCCATAAACATAAGAACCAGAATACTCTCCAACTTCAGTAATCTTAAACTCTTGCCCAGGAATCATTGATTCTATTTCAATCATTCCATGTAAAACATCTAAATCTTTTGTAGATTTTGTAAAAGTATCAAAAGATTCAAAAGAATCTACAGCACTACCAGTTTCTGTGGTTCCAGTGATATCTTGATCAGTAACCGTATAAGCTACATATCCTGTTTCATCAGAAATTTTATCAGCCAATGCTTTGTATGTTGCTATTTGACTAGCTTCTACTTCTGTTAACATTCTACTTCCATCATCAGACATTCTTGCAGGTTTAGCCTCATATTTTTGTTCTATCTTTGAACCATCAATATAAACATATATAGTGTCTGACTCTTTACTTAAATCAGTTCCAAGAAAATTAATTTGAGTTTTTTGAGCAATAGCACTTTGTGAAGGACCATCAGGATTAGCTTGATATTCAGTTAATGCATCTGAATAATTTTTAATCAACGCTTTTACATCATCTACTTTTTGTGATTCTGATTTAAGTCCATACCCAGAATAAACAGTAGATATATCTCCTTTAGCAGTTTGAGAATAGTCTGTAGCTTTTGCAGTATATGTTTCAACTGATTTATTAAGATTTATTATTTTTGATGTCAAGAGTTCTGTATATGCACTTGTAAAAACATTAATATTAGGATTAGTTGATAATCTATCTTGTTCACTAATAGGACTCATTGCCCAACCTTGAACTTCATTCCCTGCTGCATCTTGTAAGGTTCCATTATCACCCATTCTAAAGTTACCAGCTCTTGTATAATAAGTTTCACTAGTACCAGTTGAGCTTTTATTACTTACAGTAAAAAAACCACTTCCTGATAATGCCATATCAAAATTAACTCCTGTAGATTTAAATCCACCTTGAGTATAAAGTTTTTCAGCATCTAGAACTTTAGCACCTTTTCCTATTTTGTCTTGATACATTTGGTCAGCAAAAGAGATTCTTGATGATTTGTAACCTATTGTATTAACATTCGCAATATTATGTGACTCATTGTCTAAAGCTTTTTGTTGTGCTGATAGACCTGAAATTCCTGTCCATAGTGCTCCAATCATGGCTTATCCTTTTAGATAAATTATAAACATTTTATGTTTATTAATTAATACTTCTTAAGTACTAATTAATAGACATCTTATGTAGTTTTAAGTTGTATTGCTGTCTTTAAAAAATCATCAGATGTTGTCATAGATTTTGAATTAGCTTCAAAAGCTCTTTGTGCAACAATAAGTTTCGTAAGTGCTGTTGATGTACTTATATTACTTACTTCAACACTATTTGCAGCTATATTATTTAATATATCTGCATTCTTTGGCTCACCAGAATCTTTTGTTTGTGTATATAAATTATCACCTGCTGCATTTAAACTTTGTTCATCAGGAAAATAAACAGTTGATACTCTACCTACAACATAAGTATTACTTCCTTGTGTTAGTAATAAAACTCCATCATCTGCAACACTAAATTTTGTATCATTATATGATGCTAAACCTATATTTGTTAATTTTAAGTTTATAGGTTCAAGGGTAAGTGTTGCTTGATTTGGTGCTGGAATACCATTTTGAATATCAAGAAACTTTGCATTTGCTAATTGTACAGCTTGATTTAAAGCATCTCTTGAAGACTCAACCATTGCTAAACCTGAACCTTTAATTGCATCAACTGTATCAACAGTTGCTTCAGTTGCATTTATAGTTGGTGAAGTAATTTTTGTATTTCTTCCTGCTACTAAATTATTAATTGTTAAAGTACTTGTAGCTGGATCAAAAGAAGCGGAATATCCCTCTTCATCTGAAATCTGGTCAGCTAGTTTTTTCATAGTTGTTAAGGGATCAGTATCAAAATTTTGTTTAATTTCAACATTTCCTAGATTCAATCTTAAAACATCATTTTGATTATTTAATTTTGTTTCATAATCTTTGTAATCAATCTTTGATTCTTGAAAAGTAGAAGAAACTGAAACTTCATTTGGGTTAGACTCTAATAATTTCAACTTATCTGTATAATCTTTTTTTAACAATTCAATATCTGAAATAACAGAATTTGCTGTTTTATAATTATTACCTGAAACACCTACATCTGTTGCACTATCTCGATAATCAGTTGATTTAGTATTAATTGATAAAGTTCTATCTTCTTGCGTAATTATTGCTGATGCTAATGGCATAGTATAATTATCACCAAAAGCAGTTGTACCATCAGAAGTTGTTGTAGATATAACTTTTGTTTGAAGTCCCATTACCTCTAAACCTTGATTATTTACAAGCATCCCAGCTTTAGATTCTAAAAAATTTCCAGCTCTTGTATAAAATGTTTTATTTGTATCTGGGTCAGTTACAACAAAAAAACCTTTTCCTTGTATTGCAAAATCATAAGGATTATTTGTATCCTTTACTCCGCCTTGTCTAAATGTTTTATTTATTGTTCCTTCTCCAACACCTTTTCCTTCTCCATTTTGATACATTAAATCAGCAAAAGAAATTCTACTTTCTTTATGAGCAATAGTATTTACATTAGCAATGTTATTTGATGTTACATCAACATAATTAGATGCTGCACTAATACCAGATAATGCATTGTATAAACTACCATTCATAATTCTTTTCCTTAGCTATTTGTTGTTGTATCAGATGAACCAGTATTATTTTCAGCTGTAGTTGTATCATCACCAGTTGTTGTATCTGGTGGGTTCGTACTTCCACCTGATCCTGAAGTAGGAGTATAATTAATTCTACTTATGCTACTATATGGGATTCTAGTAGTTTCATTAGCATAAGTTAATTCACCCTTTTCATTTGTAATGATTTCAAGACCCTCTACATAAATTTCGCCATTTATTGATTCTGCTGAACCAATTTGATAAGCTCTTCTAAGTCCATCATCTCCTAATTCATCAGTTTCAACTATTTTACCTATAACATTAGTTGCTGTTGATAAATTCATTTGAGCAAAAGATTGTTGTAATGCTTTCATTGAAGTTGACATATCTAAGTTTGTCTCAATTGTTGACATTTGCATTTGTGAATCAAGCATACTTTGTGAATCCATAGGCTTAGTTGGATCTTGTTGTTTCATTTGTTCTAACATTAAATTTAAAAAATCTTCATTTGTAAGCTTATCATTACTAATAGCTTGTGTATACTGCTGACCGTTTACACCAGTAGCAGTACTTACTTGTACATTATCTGTAGTTGCCATAATTTTCTCCTATAACATATTTTCATCAAAGAAATATCTTACTACATTATCTGAATCCATAGCATCTTGAACTCTAACTGCTAATTTTTCATCAATAACGATAATATCTCCTGTACCAATAATTCTACTGTTAACATAAATATCACCTCCAGCTCCTGCTGCTTTATCAAGTGATAATATGTCACCCTCACCTAAATCTAGGAAGTCTTTAATAGTAATATTTGCACTACCTAGCATTACATCTACTGTAATTTGGGTATCGACTAAAAGATCGTATGCTCTGTCATTAATTTCCATAAATTTAAGTCTCTTTGTTTAAGTTTATAATGAATTATATCACAATGGCTTCTATTAATTTTAATAAAAAATAATAAAAAAGAGTGATTTTTAGATAGTTTTTAGTGTTTTAAGCTAATATTTACTTTTGTAGAATTTTACATTATAGAATCAAGTGATTCTAGCATTGAGTTTACTTTTGCTTCTATATTCCCATCAAAATTTCCTAGGTCACTGGCAATTACAACACCTCCAGCAGTTACATTTCCATCTTGAACTAAAGAGATATGAGTACCTTCAAGATTTAAGTCATTTTTTAGAAGTTCAAAGTCTCTAGGATTTAGATGAATCTTTACTTTTGAAGCAGTTTTTATTTTGTCTAATATATTATGAATAGTCTCTTTTGCTATTTTTGCTGAATTTTCCCCTATTTCTACGGAAATGATTTTTTGAGCTATAGAAATAGATGTTTTAAGTATTTTTGTTTCTAATTGAAAAGTTGCCTGTTCAAAAAAAGCTGCATAATGTTTTAAGTCTTTAATAGCTTGAACCACTTGATGATCTATATCTTTACCACCTGCTAATCCAATATGTTCTAAGCCATCAACTTTTTGTTGAACAGCAGCAATAGTTCCAGCAAGAGCTTTGATCTCAGCTAATATTTGATCACCATTAATACTTACTTGTTTCTCATCTAATTTTGCAACCATTTGCATTTGATCAGTTTGTGTAATTTCACCAGTATTTAAAAAAGTTCCTAATTGAAAGTTTTCAATTCCATCTTTAGATTTAATTACTTTTGCATTAGAGTATACATTGTTTTTTTCCATCTGTTATTCTACTTCCCTCTCAATTACACCCTCTTCAATAAGTTTTTGGGCTGCATCAAGCATTTTTCTTTGAGCTGATTCAATATCTTTAATTTTAACTTTTGTAAGCATTTCAAACTCTTCTTGAAATCTATCACTAGCTCTTTGAGACATTGCACTTCTTACAACTGCAAGATCATCTTCTGTTGCATTTTTCATTGCAACTGCAACATCTGCCATTTCTACATTTTGAAGTATTTTCATTATATCATCTTTATCTAAAGCAAGTAAGTCTTCAAATACAAACATGTTCTCTTTAATTTTTGTAGCTAGGGCGGTATCTACACCATTGATATTTTTAAGTATATCTTGAGACTTAGGTCCCATTCTATTTAACATATCAGCTACAACCTTAACCCCACCAACATCCACAATTGAAGATAAAAGTGATTCTAGCTTTTTTTCTAAAACTATTGAAATAGTTCTTACAACATCAGGAGATACATCTTTTATTGTAGCCATTTGCATTGTAACTTTAACTTTTACATCTTCATCTAACTGATTTAGAACATCAGCCGCACCATTAGCATTCATATGAGCCAAAATAACTGCAATTGTTTGAGGAGATTCTTCTTTAATAAAATCCGCTAATTGCTTTGGATTTATAGCATCAAGATAATTAAATGATTGTGAAGCTAGTTGCATTTTAGATAATTTTGCTAAAATTTCATCTGCATCACTTTTACCTAAAGATTTGTATAAAAGATCTTTTGCATAATCATATCCACCAGAACTAATAAATCCCTTTGTTCTTGTATATAAATGAAACTCTTCCAAAATAGCCAATGAAGTATCTTTATCAATCGAGCCCAATTGTGTAATAGCAGTAGATATATTTTCTACAACATGCCTAGGTAAATGTTGAAAAATTTTAACAGTTGCTTCTTCTCCAATTAATACAAAAAAGGTAGCCACTTTTTGTAGCATTGGCATACCCTTAGTCAATTCATGATCTAGTGGGTTTTGCATCTATCTTCCTTTCTTCTTGTTATTATTGTATTTTTTACCAGTATCTTCTGATAATAACAACTCTATCATTTTTGCCATTTCAGCTGGTTCATTATTGATTATTCTATCAATTTCTTCTATTAAGACTTCATATTTAGCTGCTGATTCTTCATCTAATCCTTCAAGATTATTTAAAATCTGACTTCTTACTTTAGATTTTAACCTACCTTTTGCACTATCTAAATTAAATTCATCTTCTAATTTAGTGTCATCAGTTATACCAGGAATATTAATATCTTTTCCCTTACTAGCTTTTCCAGTTCCTGTAGTTCCAACTCCATCGCCTAGAATAACAACATCATTTTTAACAATAAATTTTCTGTAAAAAATAAACAATAAGATTAAAGCAATTAAATATTGAAAATACTCACTAAACTCAGCTAATATAGCTTTTACCATACCAATTGTATCTCCAGAATCTTCTACAATGGGATTACCATTTTCATCAAGGTTTGCTTTTTTATCATAAGTGACAAATTTGAAATCTTTTACAGTGATTTTATCACCTCTTTTATCATCATAACCTATAGTATCTTGAACCACTTCTACAATATTATTAATAAACTCATCTTTATTTTGAACATCAGTTAAAACGGTAGAATCAAAAGTTACAGCTGCCGTGATTTTATTTATAGTTGCATAATTTTTGTCTTCATGATCTATAACTCTTTTAGAAATCTCATAATTAATTATATTTTTTGAACTTTCATTTTTTGATGAATTAGTTCCACTGTTTCCTTCTGGTTGCGGTGCTTGAATGTTACTTTGAACACCAGGAACTGCTGCTGTATCTTTTACTACTCCATCAGACGAAGAAGTATTTTCAGTAGTTTGTTGACTTCGAATAGTCCCTTCTGGTTCATAAATTTCTTCTTGAGTGTGTTTTTTTGAAAAGTTTAAACTTAATGAAACCCTAGCGACTACTCTTCCTTTTCCAACAAAAGGTTCTAATAAATCTACAATTTTTCCTTCAAACTCTTTTTCCAATCTTTTTTTATACTTATTTTGAGTCACTGAGCTTAAATTATCTACTTCTTCTTTTGATTGTTCTAAAATTGAACCATCTTGATCTATAAGTTTAATATTTTCTATTGTTAAATTAGGAATTGCAGAAGCAATAAAGTTTTTGATTCCATCAATTTGTTTTTGAGTTAAAAAAACACCTGGTTTTAAACTTAAAACTGCAGATGCAGTAGGAGGTGTTTTTCTTTCAGTAAAAATTGTTTCCTTTGGAATAGCTAACTTTACAGAAGCCCTTAATATACCAGATAAAGATTCTAAGGCTCTTGAAAGTTCACCCTCTAAAGCTCTTAAATATTTAACTTTATTTTCAAAGTTAGTTGTACCTAATGAAGATTTTTCAAAAATTTCCCATCCAACATGTTTATTTGTGGCAGCATCACTTGTCACTAATTTTATTTTCGCAATATTTATAAAATCTTTTGATGTTTTTAAAGTAAGAGAATTACCACTTCCAACAACTGAAAATAAAATTCCAGATGCTTCTAATTCACTTGAAGCTAACATAACTTGGTTTTTTGTAAGATTAGTAGCAATTGTGTAATTTAGTTTACTATCTTCAGCTTTTACATTCGAATAAATTAATAATCCAAGTAGAAGAACCAATAAAAGGGAAAAACCTCCTATTATTACAGCTCTTTGAGCAGAATTTAAATTATTTACAAACTTTAAAAGTTGATCCATATATTATTTATCCTAATTAGTTTTTGGCAGAAGCATCTATAACTGATGTGAAAAAAGTAACATCTTTTCTTATTGAGCCTTGTATTGCTTGAAACATTGTATTATTTTTTGCCATTTCACTCATTTGTGTGTCCAAATTTACATTATTTCCATCATTTTGTTCTTGCAAGTTTTCAACTTCATAAACTTCCATTTTTGAATTTTTGCCATTTTGTTCTTGTGATTTAATATGATTTTGATTGGTTGTTACTAATTTCAAATCTTTTTGTTTATTTTTTTCTTGAAGTTGTGATTCAAAACTTAAATCTTTTGTTTTATAATCAGGAGTATTTATATTAGCAATATTACTAGATATAACCTTTTGTCTCTCTGCTCTATAACTTAATGTGTTAAATAAAAGTTCGCTTACATTACTTGGTTTCATAATTAACCGTTACCTAATTTTTGAATTATTGTTTTATTCATACTATCAATACCTGTTATACCTTTTTGTGCTTGTTCATAGCTTCTTTGAGCTTCAATCAATTGAACCATTGCCATAACACTATTTACATTTGATTGTTCCAGCGAACCTTGAAGCACAAAGTTTTCGTTATCTTCCTCAGCTTGAACTTGTACTGCTGCTTGTTGTTCATCTTTTAACTTATAATTATTATCTCCAAATTTTTCTAAATTATTGTAATCAATATTAAATACTCCAATTGCTTGTTTAAAGCCCTCTTCAATAGCTATAGGTTCGCCATCTGCACTTAAAACATTATTTCCTTTTGAGTCTACTAAAAATCCATCAAGGTTTTTAAATGAACCATCTTTTGTATATTGCACATTTCCATTTTGATCTAAAACTGCAAAAAAAGTTTGAGGTTCTTTCAAAGCAAAATCTAAATCATTTCCAGTTTGCACTATAGGACCTTGTGAACTATTAATAAATTTTTGATCAATTTTAGGAACTTTATTTGTCAATTCATTTATATATTCTGATTTTTTACCCTCAAGATTTGCTTTTAACAAATAGTTGTTAAAAGTGCCTTCAGCTAAGCTTTCTTGTTTAAATCCTATAGTTCTACTATTTGCTAAATTATTAGATACAGTATCAACTCTATTTATTTGATTTACCATAGCAGCTGCTAAAGGGTACATTCCTTGATTCATAATTTAATCCTTACTTTTACCAAATTCTGCAATTAACGATTCTAAATCATCACTATTAAGTAAATCATTAGAAGTATCTCCTGGTAGATGAGTAGCACCAGGAAGATTAACGCTATTAGATTCATCATCAAATATAGAGTTTAATTGACGAGATAGATTTATAACTAGACCCATAACTCGTTCTATTTTTTGTCTGTTTATGTCATGAAATTGCATTAATTCCATTGTTTCAAAAAGTTCTTTATCTCTATTATGAAGTCTTGTTTGAATTTCTTTTGGCTTTTCAAGAAGCTCTTTTACTGACTCTAAATTTTCTGAAAATTCTTTTACATTTGGAAATTTTTGATTTAACATCTCTAGCATTTTGTATTGAGATTGAATAAAACTATCTAAAGATTTAGTTGTTTTTCTAAGCTCTTCATTATCTTCTAGAATATAACTTAATGCATCAAATATTTTAGTTGCCTTTTCTTCTGAGTCGTTAGCAACTTCGCCCAATTGATTAGGGATATTGATTTGTTCAACATTTACTACATTATTCCCTCTTTTTTTGTTTGAAGGTGTAATTGTTATTTCTGGTTCTTCTGGCTCTTCTTTTAGATCAATTTTATCAATTTCATCAATTGATTCTGCATCAAAGTTAAGATCTAAATCTTTTAAATAGTCATCATCAGAGGACTCATTCTCAAGATCTTTATCATTTTCTAATCCTGCAATTAAATCATCAATTTCACTTGTATCAACAGTTTCATTACTATCAGTTTCATTAACAATTTTATTATTTTTTTCATCATTAGAATCAATATTATTAATAAGTGAATCTATTTCCTCACTAGAATCTGAAGATTCTTCTTCAGACTCATCTTCTAGTGAATTTAATAAAGCATCAATATCATTATCTGACATTTTTTGAGCATCGTCTGCTTTGTCTTCTGCTTTTTCAGATGTTACATCTGAATTATCTTCATCATCTACATTTTTATTTGATAAATTTGTTTCTGCAATTAAATTTGCAATATCATCTTCAGACATGTTTTCAGAATCATTTTCATCCGAGGATGTATCATCACTTGTAGAACTTTCATTTTCAGAGATATCTAATCCATTCATTAAGGCTTCGATTTCTTCTTGACTCATACTCATAGTTATGCCTTTTTATTTAACTATTTTTTAAATACACCATCTAATTTTTCTTTTAATATCTCTGCATTAAAAGGTTTAACAATATAATTATTTACTCCAGCTTTTAAAGCAGTAATAACTTCCCCTTTACCACCTTCAGTTGTAATCATTATTATAGGTGTACTTTGATGATTACCTTCTTTTCTTACTTTTTTAACTAAATCAAGCCCATTCATATTAGGCATATTCCAATCAGTTAAAATTACATCGTATTGTTTGCTAGCTAACTTGTTCCAAGCCTTTACTCCATCTTCAGCTTCATCGAAATCTTCTTTGTCAATTCCTAACTGCATCACAACATTACCAATAATTCTTCTCATAGTAGAACTATCATCAACTATTAGTATTTTCATTTATACACCTTTGTTAAATTTAAAATTTCTTCTATTATAATTAATTTGTTTTAAATCTATACTTAATATTAAGTATATTTGTCTTCAAATTTATTTGAATTTAAAAATTCTTTAAATATAATGTATAGTATTTTGTCAATAAAGGATTCACCATGATAAAAGGAATGTATACAGCAGCTTCAGGAATGTATGCGCAGCAGCATCAAATTGATGTTACTTCAAATAATATTTCAAATGTAAATACGGCTGGATTTAAAAAAGACAGAGCTGAATTTCAAGATTTAATGTATCAAAGATTAAACTATACAGGTGGTGCCACTAGTCAAGACACTAGAAATCCAACAGGAATTGATGTAGGTTCTGGAGTTAGAATTTCAGGTATACAAAAGTCTTTTACAGAAGGTGACTTACAATCAACAGGTAATGACTTAGACATAGCCATTGAAGGTAAAGGTTTTTTTAGAATAACTATGCCTGATGGAGAAATAGCCTATACTAGAAATGGACAATTCAAAGTTAATAGTGATGGTTCTATAGTAAATGGTAATGGTTACTTATTAGATCCTGAAATTGTTATTCCTGATAATCTTATAAAAATAAATGTAGCTGCAGATGGACTAATTACGGCAACAGATCCAACAACAGGTGAAGAGCAAGAGGTTGGACAAATAACTTTATCTGACTTTGTAAACTCAGCAGGTCTAGAACCATTAGGTGAATCACTTTTTAAAGCAACAACAGCTTCAGGTGATCCAATTGATGCAAATCCTACAGAAGAGCAATTTGGAAATCTTAGACAAGGCTTTGTAGAGATGTCAAATGTAAAACTAGTAACAGAGATGGTAGATTTAATAACTGCACAAAGAGCTTATGAAGCAAATTCAAAAGCAATTCAAACTGCAGATAAGCTATTAACAATAGCAAATCAATTAAAAACTAGTTAATTATTAGGTTAAAATGGATTTAGAAGAATTAAAAAGACTCAGAGAGCGAAATTTTTTAGATCATAAAAAAAAGAAAAGAGAATATTATCTAAAAAAGAAGCTTGAAAAAGAGTCTAACGAATCATTAAAAAAATCTAAACAACAAATTTATGATTATGAAAATGATTTAAATATTGATAATTTCGATTTAAAGATAAAAGAAATTATTAAAAAACAAAAATCTCATGTTGACAGTAGAAAAGATAAAATTATTCAGAAAATAAAAGACTACAGAAACCAGAAAAAAAGCTATTATCTTGAAAATAGAGAAAAAAGATTAGAATATGACAAAGAATACAGAGAAAAGAAAAAAGAAGAATTAAAAGAATACAGAAAAAAATATTACGAAGAAAATAAAGAAAAGATATTACTAAGACAAAAAGAATATAGAAAATCATCATCTAAAGAGTAAAAATGGCAGAAAATAAAGAAAAAACTGAAGCAGAACTTTTAGAAGAAACTATGCAAAATTTAGGGCTAGAAGAAGTTCTTGACGAAAAGAAAAGTGAAGATTTATTAGTTGAGAGAAGTAACTCCTCTCTTTCCGATGAAGAGATAGAATCTTTAATAAAAGATGATGATCCCTCAGAAGAAGTAATAGAAGAGATTAAAAGTAATAATAATGAAACTAAATCTAATAATTCAAATGAAGATGAAATTTCACCTGTTGATGATATTAATCTAAATAATACATCTATTGATAACGATGAAGGTATTGGATTAAATGAAGAAATTCCAATTCAAAAAAAACAAAATAAATTTGTAAAAATACTCACAATTGTAATTTCAATATTATTATCTTTAGTTTCAATTGGTGCAGTACTTTATTTAATTGGAGTTTTTGATCCAAAACCCGTTGTAAAGCAACCTAAAGCCCAAGAAGTTAAAGTTCAAAAAGAAGAGTACCAATTTACACCAAATGATATTGATGCAAATAGATTAAACAAAAAACTAAATCTTTTAACAAAATATGAAATAGTTGAAAATTCTACTACAGAAGAACAAAAAGCTCAAGAGAAAGAGAATTTGTACCTTGAAGCAAAAAAACAACTAGAAATGGAAAGATTAGCAAAAATTGAAAAAATAAAAGAAGCTGAAAGAAAAAGAATGGAAGAAGTACTTCCTGCAATTAAGAAAGAAAATATTGATGAAAATATTGATAAACAAATAGATAATGTTATCACAACAAAAGATGATACAAAAGAAGGAGAAAATGTACCTACAGATAGTTCAGATAAAGTTGATGAAAATACTAATCAAGAAACAGAACAACCAACTCTAACAACAGATACGCCAAATGAAGAAACAAAAGTAACTACAAATGCTCAAGTAGAATCAAATAAAGCAGAAGAGACAACTCCTTCAATTGAAGATACTACAAAAGAAAATGAAGTTGTGAAAGTAGAACCTGAAATAGTTAAAGAGAAGGTAAATCAGTTTGTAAAAGTTATAAAGATACAAACAAAAAGTAAAGATATCTATAAATCATTTCTTGACAAAGTTTACTCTGTTAATGATAGTATAACATTGTGTAGGGATTATCAAAATAATGTAGAGATTTTTGTGGGTCCATTCGAAAACGATATAGAAAGAGAAAAAGTTGCTAAAGAATATTTACTTAAATATAATATAAATGTAGAGATTTACGACTATACAACTGAAGAATATGATAAAAGATGTAATTACTAGCTATTTTCTAAAATAGCTTTTGCATCTTTTGCATCAATTTTTTTATTCTTAATATCTACACTTTTGATGTAGTTTTTTTCATAAGGAAGTAAAAAGTTTTTTGGAAGATCTTTTTCCACTAAAGATTTTTCTGTTTTTATTTCAAAATAGTCACCAAGTGGATACCTATGAATTTCAATAATTGTACCTAGAATTTCTTCGTTTTCAATCACCATACAATCTATTAAATCAAACCAAAAAAATTGATCCTTATTTAATTTGCAGTTATCTTTTGTGTCTTCTTCTGTGGTGAATAATTGTTGATTTGTTAGTTTTTTAGCATCATCAATATTATTAATTTCATCGAAAGAAATAATACCTCTTGATTCGTTATAATTCTTTACAGTAAGAGAATTATCTTTATTAGTTGTAAATGTAGCACCTTTTTTAAACTGCTCTGGAAAATCAGAATCAAGGAAGATTTTAATTTCTCCAGTTAATCCTACTGATTTTCCAAGTTTAGCTACATAGATTTTATTTTTCATTTTAAGTTAGTTTGCAACTACTTGTATTTTATATGATACACCATCTTTTGCTTTACAGCCATTAGCCATAGTTTTCAATGCATTTATCATATTTCCATTTTTCCCTATAAGTTTACCCACATCTTGAGTATCTGCACTTATAGTAACTTCAACAAAAGTATCATCTATTTGCTTTTCAGATACTACAATTGAGTCTGGATTACTAGCAATAAGCTTTACGTAGCTTTCAATGAAGTTTTTAATCATATTAAAACTTATTTTGCTTCAGCTAATTTTTTAACTTTTTCAGAAGGTTTAGCACCAACACTTAACCAATAGTTATATCTCTCTTCATCAAGTTTTAACACTTTTGGTTCTGCTACTGGGTTATAATAACCAATTGATTCAATCCATCCTGAATCTCTTCTTTTTCTTGAATCTGTTACAACGATTCTATAAAACGGTTTTTTATTTCTACCCATTCTTGTTAATCTAATTACTGTCATGTTTTTCCTTTTTTTATTTAATAGTATTGAATTCTAAACTCGTCATTGAAGTTTACAACTCAACACTATTTGTGTTTTAATTTTTATCGTGGTAGACCTTGCATTCCACCAGGACCTTTCATTTGAGACATCATGCTTGATAAGCCTTTCATCCCACCTTTGTTTGATAATTGTTTTGCCATTTTTGATGCACTTTTAAATTGCTTCAAAATTTTATTAACTTGTACTTCTGATAATCCAGAACCCTTAGATAATCTTTTTTTTCTACTTGGATTAAGAAGTGATGGCATTTCTCGCTCTTTTGGAGTCATAGAACCAATTAATGCTTTGATTCTTTTTATCTCATCAGAATTTTCAAAATCCATATCTTTTAGTTGTCCAGCCATTTGTGACATACCTGGAATCATCCCTAAAATTGATTTCATAGAACCTAATTTACTCATCATTTTAAGTTGTTCTAAAAAGTCATTAAAGTTAAACTCACCTTTTTTGATTTTTTTAGTTACTTCTTTTGCTTTTTTCTCATCAATAATTGCTGATGTTTTTTCTGCAAGTCCTTCAATATCTCCAGCACCCATAAGTCTAGAAACAATTCTATCTGGAATAAATACTTCCAAATCTGGCATTTTTTCACCAACACCTATAAATCTTAAAGGAACTCCAACTTGATCAGCTAAAGAGATTGCAACCCCACCTTTAGTATCACCATCATATTTAGATAAAATAACACCATCTATTCCAATTTGTTCTTTAAAAGAAGTTGCAGTTTTTGTTGCATCGTGACCAGTTAATGAATCGGCAACATAAAAAATTTCATCTGGATTTAATGCATCTTTTACTTTTGCCAATTGATTCATTAATTCTGTATCAATTGCCAATCGCCCAGCTGTATCTACTAAAAGTACATCATAAAGTTCTTTTTTTGCTTTTTCTTGAGCTGCTTTTGCAATTTTTACTGGATCTTTTTCATTGTCATCAAAATATAAATCAACTTCAATTTGTGCACAGATTTGTTTTAGTTGTTCAACTGCTGCTAGTCTTTGTAAATCACAAGCAGCTATTAAAACTTTTTTCTTTCTTTGTTTTAAATAATTTGCAAGTTTACCAGTTGTTGTTGTTTTACCTGAACCTTGAAGCCCAGTCATTAAAACAGTTGTTGGAGGAGTATTTGAGAATACAAAACCTTGATTACCCTCAGCTGTTAAAATGCTTGTTAAATTCTCTTGTAAAGCTTTTAAAAAGGCGTTTTGACCTATTCCTAACTCTTTTGTTCTTAATTCAACATTGTTGATTAAATCTCTTGTAGTTTTATGGTGTACATCTGCTTTTAATAGTGCTTTTCTAAGTTCAGTTGTTGCTTTTTTTAATGATGCTGCATCATCTTTAAATCTTACTTTATTTACTGCACTTTTAATCGACCCAGTTATTACATCAAACAAAACTCTACTCCATTTTTAAAATTGAGTGATTTTACTAAAGTTTAACTTTATATATCTTTAATTGAGTCGATTTTAAGTTAAATTTAAATAATAAATTTAACTTTTTATCTCTTTTATAGCTATTTTAAGGGTTTTTAGGAATTTTCATAAATTATCAAACCTTAAATTTTATTTAAAGTCCATAGATGTTAAATTCTCTAGGAACCTTTGCTTCAAATGTATAATTAAATATTTTAGTTATTTTTGAGTGTAATAAAACTCTATTTACTTGAGGTGAAGGTTTCCCATAAACATTATCACCTATAATAGGATAGTCAATATAATTTAAGTGAACTCTAATCTGATGAGTTCTTCCTGTATCAATCACAACTTTAATTTTTGATTTATTCCCTTCAATAAGCATTGGGTAAACTGTAGTTTTAGCGCTTTTACCTTTTTTAATATCCACTTTACTTCTAGCAACACCTTTGTTGTTTTTAATAGTTAAAATTGGTTTATCAACTACAATTTCATCAATAACTTTTCCCTCAACTATAGCAACATATTCTTTATATACTGCATTATTTTTAAACTCTCTTATAGCTTTTGTTTGAAACTCTTCATTTTTTGCAAAAAGCATAACTCCACTTGTCTCTTTGTCTAATCTATTTAATAATAAATAATTGGGAAACTTTCTTGACACTTCATCTGCAGTTAAAAAAGCTGGTTTATCTACAGCCAAGATATCATCATCTTGAAATATTACTTTTATAGGTGCTACATCTTTTACTGTAAATTTTGTATTTTCAGAGATGTCACCCCTTGCAATTAGAACTTTTTTATCTCCAACTTTTACTAAGCCTTTATCAATCAAATCTTTCGCTTTACTATTTGATATATTTTCTTGTTTTGCTAATACTTTATAAGCTTTATCTTGTCCCATTTATTTCCCTTAATATTGGTTCTATTGTTCCCCTCTCTTTTAAAGAGGCTGTTTTTAGATTTTTTATATCTCTCATTATATCTTTTAATTGAGAGTTTTCTACAATTTTATAATTCTCAATACACTCAAAAAGAGCTTTTTGATTAAAGTAATTTTTACCACTTATCACCCTGCAATTAAAAAATGCAGGTTCAACGGGATTGTGTCCACCAATTTTTTCAAATGCCCCGCCAAGTATAACTGCATCTGATATTTCATAGATATTATTTAACTCACCCATAACATCTACTAAAATTATATCACTTGAAAAATCATTTTTCAAGGAAAATTTATGATAAGTAATATCTTTATCTTTTACAAAATCATTTATAAGAAGATTTACTTTCTCAAATCTTTCTGGGTGTCTTGGGACAATAATCAACTTCCCAAACTCTTTTTCATAAGAATTTAAAATTAGTTCTTCTTCTTTTTCATGGGTGCTACCAGCTGTTATTATAAATTCATTTGTTTTTTTGTATTTATTAGTTCTTTTTGGTAATGTAGCTAATTTTATATTTCCTATTACCTCAATATTTGTTGCACCCAACTCTTCAAGTCTATTTTTGTCAATTTCACTTTGAGCAAATACTTTATCAATATTTTTAAAAATTCTTTTATAAAACCAAGAAAACTTTTTATATGAAGAGTATGATCTATCACTAATTCTTGCATTTATCAAAATAGTTTTTGTTTTTTTAATTTTTGCAACTAAAAAAAGCATATACCAAAGTTCTGCTTCCATCACTAATAAAACTTTTTGTTTTTTTATCCAAAATGGAAGTAAAAGTTCATATGGCAAAAATCTAACATTTTTACTCAATTTTTCAGCCTCTTCAAAACCTGTATTTGTAATAACTGATATATTAACATCTTCATTTAAAGCTTCAATAATTGGTTTTATTGCTTTTGTTTCACCAAAAGAGCAAACATGAAACCAAATTTTTGATTCACTAAAAGAGTTATTATCTTTTAAAAAAAATCTTGCAGGTAGAGCTTTTTTATATTTTTTGTTTTTTGACTTAAATAAAATAAAGGGGATTGCTAAAATATATAGTAGTAAAGATACTAAAAAATAAAATATCGAAAAGAGGCTCAAGATTAAGCCTCTACAGTTTCTTCTTCTTTATAAATTATTCTTCCACAATGTGGACAATTGATAATTTCTTCTGATTTAATTACTTCTGCATATGTTTGATCACTAATTTTCATAAAACAACCATAACAAGCCTGTTTTTTAACAGGAACAACTGCTGTATCTTTTGCCCATCTTTTGATTTTTTCATAGAAAGTTAAAACTTTATTGTCAAAATCAGCTAATAATTCTGATCTATCTTGATAAACAACATTTCTTTCTTTATTAATCTCTTCTATAGCACTATCAACAGCTACTTGTAACTCTTTTATTCCAGTTTCTTCTTCAGTTAATTTGTCTTGTAACTCTTTTAACTCTTCTTCTTTTACAGTTGATAGTTTATCAAGTCTTTCAATCTCTTCATTTGCAAATGAAATTTGTTCTTTTGCAATCTCTTCTTCTAATTGTAAAGCTTTAACTTCTTTTTCTGTTTGAACTATTGCACCTTTTTTAGATATATCATCTAATTTCGATTTTAATTCAGCTAAGTGAATATTATTTTTAGTTCTTTTTGATTTTATCTCATCAATTTGAGCATAAGTGTCATTTATACCTTTTTTAATCTCTTCTGCTATCTCAACAAAAGTTGCTAATTTTTCTTTTTCGTTGTCAATTTGTGGTTCAAATGAACTAATTTTGCTGTCAAATTTTGATAATTTGATTAAATCCTCTAAATACTTGTTCAACCGTTTCTCCTTGTATTATAAAAACTGAATGGATTTTTTGAATTCGCCATTATAGCTGTTAATTTATTTTTTTTCAAATATTTTTCAATAAGAGAGTATAAAAGTTCTGTAAAATGCTGTTCACTTTCATAATGTCTTATATCAATTAATGATATTCCTCTTGTTTTAGCATCCATTGCATCATGATATTTAATGTCTCC
The DNA here is from genome assembly GCF_048571125.1 of Arcobacter siniprincipis (SeqCode). NCBI lineage: Bacteria > Pseudomonadati > Campylobacterota > Epsilonproteobacteria > Campylobacterales > Arcobacteraceae > Arcobacter > Arcobacter siniprincipis (SeqCode). The sequence continues at coordinate 2,584,883 of NZ_CP182343.1, forward strand.
TGTTAAAAAACAATCAGCATCAACTTCCGATAGCATAGACATTCCTGCCCCTGTAACTAAGGCAACTCTTTTTACCTCATCACTACATTTTACAAATTTCAATTCTTCAATATTTAATTTTTTTGAAATTTCTTCACAAAATTTATCAAATGAAGAATTTACCTTGGCATATGAGATATATTCTTCACTATTTTCTAAATTTAGGCCTAAAATCTCTTTTCCAACATATTTATTTAAATGTGTTTTATCAATATTTGTGTGCATTGAAATCAGTGAAATATTTTTTTGTATCAAACTTCTTAAAATCTTTGTAGAATAAGAATCAAAATTTACTCTTTTCAAAGGTGCAAAAATCAAAGGATGATGAGTTATCACTAAAGAATTTTCTTCCATATTAGAAACTAATTCTTCATCTAAATCTATACTAATATAAACTTTATTTATCTCTTCATCAAAAGCACCTACAACTAGTCCTGAATTATCCCATTTTTCTTGTAAAGAAAAAGGTGAAAGTTCATCTAAATAGTCATAAATCTCTTTGATTTTCATTATTTTCCAATTCTTTTTAATCTATCTTGCTCTTGTTCTTTATATAATAAAGCACAACCTTGTGAAAGTTCTCGCACTTTTAAAATATAATTTTGTCTCTCAGTTACAGATATTGCTTTTCTTGCATCAAGTGTATTAAAAGCATGACTTGCTATCATGCATTGATCATATGCAGGAAGAGGAAGTCCGTGCGCTAAACATGACTTACACTCATTAAAAGCATCATCAAAATGTTTAAATAGCATATCTACATTTGCTACTTCAAAATTATATTTAGAAAATTCATATTCTGCTTCTTTATGAACATCTGCATATGTTGTTTTGCCATGTTCATTTTCATTCCAAACTATATCAAATACAGAATCAACCTCTTGTAAATACATAGCTAATCTTTCAGTACCGTATGTAATTTCAACAGCAACAGGATCACAAGCTATTCCACCTACTTGTTGGAAGTATGTGAATTGAGTAACTTCCATACCATCAAGCCAAACTTCCCATCCAAGTCCCCAAGCTCCTAATGTGGGAGATTCCCAGTTATCTTCTACGAATCTAATATCATGTTTAGAAACATCTAAACCTAAATATTCTAAAGATTGTAAATATAAATCTTGGATATTATCTGGACTTGGTTTGATTAAAACTTGAAATTGGTAGTAAGCCCCTAATCTATTTGGGTTTTCTCCATATCTTCCATCAGTTGGTCTTCTGCTTGGTGCTACATATGCTGTACTCCAAGGTGTTGAGTCTAAACTTCTTAATAGTGTTGCAGGATGAAATGTCCCAGCTCCTGCTGGTATATCATAAGGCTGAACAATATTGCAACCTTGCTCTGCCCAAAATTGTTGTAATTTTAAAAGAAGTTGTGAAAATGTAATCATCTAATTTATCCCTAAAGCTTTGTTTTTTATTTTTCAAAATGCAAATATCACACTATAAAAAATAGTGTGATATTTTAAACTATATTAGTACTTCTATACTTTTAGAATCAACTTCTACAGCTTTACTTTTTACTATTCTATCTTCTTTTAATTTTATAGCAAGTTCTTTATCTGTAATTGCTAAAATTTGAATAGCTAGGTATGCTGCATTAATAGCTCCAGCTTTTCCTAAAGCAACAGTAGCAACAGGCATCCCTGAAGGCATTTGAACAGTTGAAAGCATAGCATCCATACCATCCATTGCACCACCTTTCATAGGTACTCCAATAACAGGTTTAGTTGTAGCAGATGCTAATGCACCAGCAAGATGTGCAGCCATTCCAGCAGCAGCAATAAATGCTATAGCACCTTTTTCTTCAGCCTCTTTTACATAAGTTTTAGTTCTCTCAGGAGATCTATGTGCAGAAGAGATTATCATTTCATATTGAACATTGAATTGCTCCAATGTTTCAGCACAGTTTTTCATAATTTCATAGTCAGATTTACTACCCATAATAATAGAAACAAAATTCATATTTTTCCTTTAATATTTTTTATAAATAGTGGCGATTATATCAAAAATAGCCTAATTATTTTATAAATTTATAAAGCTAATTCTTTTGCCCTTTTAAAATCCTTTTTTCCACTTCCTAATTTTGGTATATCATCTACAATTTTTATACTTGAAGGAATCATTAATTTATTATCAAATTTTTTAATAATCTCATCTTTTAACTTTGATACTTCTTTTTCGCTTACATTAGAAATAAGTAAGATGATTTTTTCACCTTTTTTTTCATCTTCTATGGAAGTAACTATAAAATCAACTTCTGAGTTTTCATCTTCAAATAAAAGTTTTGAAATCTTATCTTCAACACTTGCTAAACTTATCATTTCTCCACCCAATTTTGCAAACCTTGAGTATCTATCTACTATAGTAATAAAACCATCTTTATCAACTCTTCCTTTATCTCCTGTTATATAAAAAGTTTTTCCATCAATTATTTTTAATACTTTTGATGTTTTTATTTCATCTTTTAAATAAGCTTTCATAACTTGAATTCCAGAGATGATAATCATACCCTCTTCACCTGTTTCTAACTCTTTAAAACTATCAGGATCTACTATTTTTATGATTGTTCCTGGTATTGGCATACCTACACTTCCTTTTTTTGATCCCACTTGAATAGAACCATCACTTGATAATGTATCTGGAATATTGCAAGCAACTACGGGAGAAGTTTCACTTGTCCCATATCCTTCTAAAATCTCTTTTTCAAACTTATTTTTAAAATCAACTCTTACCTCATCCCTTAATTTCTCAGCTCCAGCTACTGCAAGTCTAATACTTGAAAACATAGCTTTATTTACTTTTGGATTTTTTGTATAAAGTCTATAAAATGTTGATGTTCCAAACATAATTGTAGCTTTATATTCATCAATTAGTTTTCCCAATCCAAAGCCGTCAGTTGGATCTGGGTGGGCTATACATTTAATCCCTTCAATCAAAGGTAAAAAAGTGGTTACAACTATACCAAAAGCATGAAATAAAGGTAGTGAACCTACAATAATATCATCATGTGTTGCATTTACTATTGTAGCTATTTGTTGTGAGTTACCCAAGATATTATCACTTGTAAGTTCGATTCCCTTTGGTAAATCTTCGCTTCCAGATGAGAATAAAATCATAACAATATCATCTTTTTTGATTTTTGTTAAATAAAGAGGTTTTAATAAGAATGCTGGCAAAAATTTAATACTAAGAAGAGTAAATAAGCCAGATACTTTTAATATTTTCTCTTTTAACTCTTCCACATAAACTACATCAACTAACTCAAATATTTCCCTTACATCTATACCTTTATTTTTCAATTTTTCAACAAATTTTTTTGAAGCAATTATTGTTTTGATTTCTGCTTGTAAGATAGCTTGTTTTATTGAGCTTAATTCACTTGTATAGTTTAAGTTTACAAGGGTTTTGCCCAACATCAAACATGAATAATTTATAAACGCTCCTGCTGCTGTTGAAGGAAGGAGCAAACCTACATTTTCTCCTTTTATCTCTTTATTTAATAAATTTTTAAATAAAATTGAGGCTGTAAGGAATTTATTACCTGATAGATTTACTCCCGTAGAATCTGCAAAAATCATCTCACTTGATACAGATTTTAATCTATCAAAAATAACTTCATTTAATGGTGCTAGGTTATTTATATGCTCTTGCCATGCAATTGTTGAAAGATTTACAATCTCTTGTTTTACACTTATTACATTTGCTTTTTCTTTTTTAACTCTTTTTCCAAATGATACGGTTACACTATTTACTTTAGATGATTTTTTGTATTTTTTACTAGCTCTTGAAAAAACTGTTTCCCAAAGACCTCTTATATAAAAAGGAACTACTCGTACATCACTAGTAGTTAGTTCTAATATTTTTTCAAATCCTTTTTTAAACTCTCCTAAATGACCATTTCGTGTAATTCCACCCTCAGGAAAAAGTACAACTATACTTCCTTTATCTAACTCATTTGCAATTATTTTAATTGTATTTTTGCTTCCTGTAGTTCCAATAGGAATAGTTTTAAACATCTTTAAAATCCAATTTAAATACCATTTTTCATAAATTGGTTTATGCATTACAAACTTAACTTCCCTAGGAACTGACATCAATACAACTGCCCAATCTATCCAGGAAACATGATTTCCTAATAATAAAACTCCCCCATTAGATGGAATATTTTTTATTCCACTAACTTCAAGTTTATACTTTAAACCAATAACACTTTTTAAAAAAAGTAAGATTAGAGATTGAGGTAATTTTATTACTGTATAAGCTGTCCCAACTATAGTAATAAATAAAATCAAATATATTGTATTTAATGGATCCAAATTGTAAAAAGATACAACTGTGGTCATGCACAACATCAAAAACATAGAAACAGAATGAAACCAATTATTACCAGCTAAAATTGTTCCTAATATCTTTTTCTTTGCATTAAATTGAATTAAAGCATTTAAAGGAACAACAAACATTCCTCCAAATATTCCAAAAATGAAAAATGAAACGCCTATTAAAAATGGACTTTGTGCTATAGTTGCTGTATAAATAGTAGTTGCCATTCCTAAAGCTGATAAAGGTATAGTTCCAACTTCTATATAATGCTTAGAAATTCTAGAATAAAGTATAGAACCTATTGCTATACCAATACCAGATACGCCTATAACTGCATTTATTACAAACACATCAGTAACATTTAAATACTCTTTTGCAAAAGACGGGAAAACAGCCATCATACCTTGTGATATTCCCCAAAATACAGAAAGCCCAATAACTGACAAAAATATTACACTATTTGAAGATAACACTTTTATATTTTTACCTAATAGTTTCCCCTTTAATAACTCACTCTTATCTAAAGATAATTCTTCATCTCTTTTGTAATAAGTATTCACTCTTCTTAAGACTAAAAAAGAGACAAACATCTCTAAAAATGCCACAGGCAAAATATAATAAGTCAAAGGTAAGATTGCATATAAAAGTTCTTCTTTTGTACTTAATAATTCAAGATGCTTACTATTATAAAAACCTTCAAAAAAGTATGAAGCTCCTGCTATTGAAAAAAGTATTGCTATTATTGATATAGCTTGCAGGGCAGAGTTTCCACTTGATAGGTTTTTCTTTCCATATATATCTAAAATCAAACCAAATTTTGCAGGTGAGTATATAGCACTTTGAGTAGCTAATAAAACCAAAATAAACATTGCTAAGTAAAAGTTTGAAATAGCATAAGCAAATATCATAAGAATGGATAATGAAAATGAAGATACAGCCCCATATATCAAAATATTTTTTTTATTATATTTGTCTGAGAGGTATCCACTTAGTGTAAATAAAAGTACATAAGGAATAAGAATCAAAGCATTTATAATAGATATCCAAATAACTTGTGTACTTCCATCAAATATTTTAAAAGCAATATTTTGTAAAAAAATTTTATGGGCAATGTCAACTACCACATTACAAAATACCACAAACAAAAAAGCAAATTTTATTACTACTAGATTATTAATTTTACCAATCATCTATTTTTCATCACAAATTTCATTTAGCACTCCAATAAATGTACATTTTATGAAGTATAAATATTTATGAATAATAAGTCAAGTTAAAATTTAGAAATGAAACCAAATTGTAATTATTAAGATTTAACTCTTCTTTTTGAAAAAGAATCCAATGAATAAATAATAAGTGCTATCCAAATTAAACAGAAGGTTACTAATTTATCAATATTAAACTCTTCATGATAAATAAATACGGCAATCAAAAAAGAGACGGTAGGAGCAATATATTGAAAAAAACCTAATGTAGCAAGTTTCATTCTTGTAGCTGCTCCATTAAATAATAACAAGGGAATAACAGTTACTAGCCCTGCAAGAACTAGCATAAAAGAGACATAAACCCCACTATTTTCACCAAAAGCTATTCCTTTTTCATTATATATATAAATCAAATAAGCAATAGCAAAAGGCAATGTTAAAAGAACTTCTACAAATAGTCCTACAATAGAGCCTACATTTATTTTTTTTCTTATCATTCCATACATTGCAAAAGAAACAGCTAAAGATAAAGATACTATTGGAATATAACCCAAGGTAATAAGTTGATACAATATTGCTAAAGTGGCAATAAATATTGCCACATACTGATATTTTGTCATTCTCTCTTTAAAAAATAAAAAACCAAATAAGACATTTACAAGTGGATTTATATAATAACCAAGAGAAGCCTCTAGTATTCTATTATTAGTTATTGCCCAAATAAAAATAAGCCAATTTACAGATACAAAAAAAGTAGAAAAAAACAAATTTCTAAGTTGCTTAAAATCTTTTATAATACTTAAAAATGAACTAATTTCTTTTTTATAAAATAAAAAAGGCAAAAGGGTAATAACTGAAAATATAACTCTATAAACTAATATCTCAATTGGAGCTACTGAAGAAACTTCTTTAAAATATATCGGAGATAATCCACCCCAAAATAAAAATGCAAATACAGCATAAAGCTGCCCTAATCTCTCATTACTCAAATATACTTCCTAATTATAAAATAGAAAGTATATTATCAAATAAAATGAGAAATGTATAGAAAATAATTGCTTTATTTAAATATTTTTTTAAGTATTGGAATACGAGATAAAACAAACATATCCAATAATAAAACACAAACTAAAGTAATCCCTACTAATGGGAAAAATAAAGAAAGAGCTAACATAAGAATCATAGCATTATGCCAATGGGGCAATTTACTTGGAATAGGAGGAGGAACTAATTTAAATCCAGAGTCTTTGGGTCTTCTTTTCCACCACATAATAACACCTGTAATACTTAAAACTATAACTGATAGACAAATTATTGTATTAATTATAAGATTCCAAATAGTTACCAATCCCATATGAATAGGAATAGATACAGCCATAGTTTTACCTGCAAGTGAATAATCATCAAAAGTAACCTTTGCTAAAACGTGCCCTGTATATCTATCCACATGAACTGTCTTGTCTGCAAAAGGATTTGGAGCATCACTATTCATAGTATCTTGATTTATTGTCCATACACCTGTTTTTCCTTTTGGAAAAGATACTCTATATCTTCCTTCAAAACCAATTCTTTGGGCAAGTCTTTCTATACTATCTATATTTACAGCTTCATTTGGAAGTGTCCCATTTACTCCTAATTTTGAACCAGAAGCAGGAAGAGGAGTCTCTTCTATTGCCCAAGGCATTCCAGCAGATGGACCATAGTTTAATGAAGCATGAGTTTCACTAGAAAGTGGTATTTTATCCCATTTTTGGGCAGGGAAAGTGCTCCATGCTTGGAAGATTTTTCCACCCCAAATACCAGTCCAAGACATACCAGATAATAAAAATAGAAAAAAGAAAATAGATACATAAACCCCAAGTGAAACATGTACTTCTTTCCAAAAAAGACGACCTTTTAGTGATAGTTTTGGAATCAAAGAGTCTCTTATTTTTCTATCTTTTGGCCACCAAAGATAAACTCCTGTAATAATCAAAATAATAGCAAAACCAGCAGCTATTTCTAACATCCTATCACCAATGGGTCCTAAAAGTAGATCACTATGAATATCATCAGCTAAATCATACCAACCCTGTCTTCTAAGCCATTCATTTACAATTTTACCATTGTATGGGTTTACAGCAACCATAGATTGGCTACCATCAGAATCTTTTATTCTAAAAACATTTACTCTATTTGGTTCTGAAGCTTTTATCCACTCTACTAATTTTCCTTTTGGATGAGTTGATAAAGCAATATTTGATTGTTCTTGTAAAGTAAGCATAATAGCATTTGGTGGTACAGGAACAGTTACCTTTTCCCCATCTCTTCCATCAAAATAACCAATATACATCATAAGCATACCAGTTACTGCAAGTATCAGCATAAAAGGTGTTACAAATATTCCTGCATAAAAATGCCAGCGCCAAGCGGCTTTATAAAAAAGTGTATCTTCATTTACTTTTTTATATTTACTAGATGTTCCTATATCCATCTTCTCTATCCTTCATGCAAACTAAAATTTAAGTCTGAAAGGTTAGAGAAAGATAGTTAATTATCTGTTAATTTATCAAAAAAATGCTTTTATCTCTTCACTATTTAATAGTTTACCAGTAGATTTAACTTCACCATTTATCACAAGTGCAGGAGTACTCATAACTCCATATTCCATGATTTTTTGTATATCTTCTACTTTTTCAACTTGGGCAAAAATTTTAGCATCTGCAACTGCTTTTTTTGCATTTTCTTCCAAGGCTTTGCACTTTGTACATCCTGTACCTAATATTTCTATTTTCATTATATCTCCTGTATGTGATCTTTTAATGTATAAATATAAGTATCAACTTCTAATTCATCATATCGTTCAACAGTTACTGGTGTTCTTACAAATTCACCACCTTCAAATTCATCTAAATAATCCCAATGATTAATTAAATTTGAAGAAGTAAATAAAAACCCATGAACAGTATCCCCCTCTGGATTTAGTCTTATTCCTGGATACCCCATACTTGCACTCCAACCAGCATCTATTAAAAAACCTTTTACAGTAGCAGGTACAAATTTACCTACAATTTTCTCTAATACATGAGCATTTGGACAGTTTGGCATAAGTGTACCATAAACAAAAAGAGTTGTATCCAATCTATTTCCTTTGTAATAATTTATTAGATTTTTGAAATTATAACAAAGTAATATAAATATTAAGAAAATGAAAGGGCTAAAAAAATCACAACTGTAAATATTCCTGTTAACATTAAAAGAAAGCCTCTTTTTTTGAAACCATATTTTCCCTTTACCATTACAATAGCTGATAAAGCAAAAAAGGCTAAAACAATACTATAAACCATAGCTAAATAATACCAAGCTCTATTATTAGTTGATAAGTGAGAATTAATAAACATCTGTAAAAAAGCTGGATAAGAGATATATTTTATATTTGTCTCTCCAGAAGTTTGATTATAAATTATATGCATATACTTATAATCAAAAAACAAAGTACTATTTTCTTGTTTTACAAAATTCAATCTAGATATGTTTTTTTCTACAGTACTTTTTGAGCCAACTTTATAAATATAATCAAGCTTCCCAATTTTTGCTTCACTTATTAGCTTTTCTTTAAAATCATCACTTGAAATATTTTTTGAAATATTTGTTTGAAAAGTATATTCATATTTAAACCAACCTAAACCACGAGCAGACAATATAAATCCCGTAATTGCATATATAAGTGTAATACCTATAAAAAAATACCCAAGGTCCCTATGTAAAGACCTTGATACATTACTTAATGATTTCTTTTTTGACATAATTTTTAAAATGTTCTTTTTATATTGATAGTGAATTTTCTAGGTTCACCAGAGAAAATTCTATTATCTTCTCTACCTGATTCATAATACTTTTTATCTGTTATATTTTCAATATTTAATGAGAAATCCCAATCATTTATTGAATAATATGCTCCCACATCAACTCTTGCATATGATGGTAACTCTACTCTTTTTGCTACAGCTGAATTTGTATATATTTTATCTCTATATGATATTCCTGTTGATAATCCAAGTCTTCCATCATATATTTTTTTGGGAATATTATATCTAGTAAATATATATGCAGTAACCTCAGGAGTAAGAGCTTGTGTATTTCCAACAAATTTTCCAGATACATATTTTGCTTTATTATAGGCATACCCTGATTTAAACTGCCAATTAGCAGTAGGTAACCATTGAACTTCTAGTTCTACACCCTTACTTTCTACTTCACCTGAAATTTCATAAAAATCAGTTCTTGAAATCTGTTCAGCTACATTTTTTTTATTTATTTTATAAAAAGAAATTCCTGTATTAAACTCTTTACTTACATTAATTTTAGTTCCAATTTCATATTGTTTTGATTTTTCAGTATCTAAGAAGTTACCAGAAGTATCAGTCCTTTCAGCACTACTAGGATCATAACTTTGTGCTAAACTTCCATACACTGAAAAGACATCATTAATATTGTAAATTGCCCCTATAGAACCAACAAAATCTCTCGATTTTTTTATTTTATCAGGTGATACACAAGGTCCTCTTGAACACTCAAAATCAATTTTTGTTCTATCCACTCTAGCAGAGCCGACAAGAGTAAATTTATCGGTTAGACTTATTTTATCTTGTAAATATACTCCTGTGCTAAAATATTGAGTTTTTCTTCTATCTTTTTGCTTAATAACAGCAGTTCCCCCATGAATAGGATTATAGATATTTATATTTGGAGTTACAAAACCTCCTTGAGCAATTCTATCATAATCAGTTTTTCTATAATTTCCAGCTAATCCAAAAGTCAAACTATGTTTCATATCTGCAATAATTGTATCAAGATTTAGATTTGTATCAAAGCTATGCCAATCCCTTTCATTGTATTGATGTCTATTTCTTCTTCTTAGTGTTGTATCTGATGCAGTTACTCCTTGTTTTACTTCATTATTTTCATAAAGTTTTCTTTCATCTGTATGAAATACACTTCTCCAGTCAAAATTAAAGAAAAGATTATCACTAATATAATGATCTAAATTAATATCAAAAGCTTTTCCTTCATCATTATCATAGTCATCTGATTCTTGATAAACCGTATTTAAACTAGCAGCTGTTGATATATCATGATTTGCTACAAATAATCCATCATCTGCACTTCCATCTTCATGTCCATATTCCATTGCAACTAATAAAGAGGTATTATCACTAGCATTCCATAACAAACTTGGATAGATGTAAAGATTCTTAAAATCAACATTATCTCTATAAGAATTTAATTTTTCCCCAACCGCAATAAATCTATAAAATAAATTTTCAGTAATAGGTCCCGTTGTATCTAGTGTAGTAGTTATACCATTATCACTTCCAAATTTAGAAACTCCATTTGACATGTATGTTTGAAGTGATGTTTCTAAAGTAGTTTTTTGCTCTGACTGGGGTCGTTTACTTACTATATTAACCAATCCTCCTGGTGCCATCGAACCATATAATACTGCTGCTGGACCTTTTACTACTTCTATTCTTTCTACATTTGCAGTTGAAGGTGAGCCCATTCTACTTATAAGTCCTGACATACCATTTACTTTGATATTTTCTAAAGAAAGGTCAAATCCACGAATCATTATGGCATCTGCATTCTTCCCAACTTTTGTTACTCCTGTTGTATAATCAAAGGTATCTTCTATTCTTTGAGCTTGTAAATCATCTATTAAAGTTCCCTTTGTAACAGAAACTGTGTAAGGTGTTTTTTTATCACTTGACTCACCTTTCATACTTGAAGAAGAGTTCTGTTCAAAATATGACTCTTGAGCTCCTTGTACTACAACTGTGTCTAATTGATCTGCAAAAGTTAATCCTTGAGAAACAACTAAAGACATTGCAATAACTAATCTTTTTTTCATAATATTCCTTTTAATTTTTAATAAGAGAATAAATATATTCACTAAAGTGGGGAATTGTAAGAAAATTAATATTAATAGTTTATTAATAGAGATTATCATTATTGTTATTTATATATAAATAACTAGAAAGTGTTTTTTTAGTAGTTAACTTAAAAGCCAAGATAGCTTTTAAGTCTCATTTTTATTTTTTAAATAATTGGTAAATTGATGAGAAATCTTCATCACCCTTACCTAACATCTTCATTTTTGAGAATAACTCTTTAGGAATAGCTGCACTATATAGTGGTTGATTTAAACTAAAAGCTAAATTTTGAAGCAGATGTAAGTCTTTATTTATTGCACTATTAGAAAAATGTGGTGAAAAGTCTTCATCAATTAGTTTTTGTGTTTTTGCTTTTAGTACAAGTGATTGACCACCACCCACACCTAAAATTTCTAAAGCTTTAGCTTTTGGAATCTCACAACTTTCTGCTAAAGCAGTACACTCTGCAAGTGTTGCCATAAAAGAACCAAGGCATAGATTATTTATAAGTTTCATTTTAGTAGCACTTGAAGGTTTTTCTAAATAAAATATCTCTTTAGCTATTTTTTCTAGTATTGGTTTTGTATTTTCAAAAACTTCTTTTTTACCTGAACTTACAACTGTCAATTCACCTTTTAATGCTGGTGCAACACTACCAAAAACTGGGTTTTCTAGATAGTTACCACCTAAAGTATTTACTGCTTCATGGAACTTTAAAACATCTTCATAATGATTTGTAGTCAAATCAATTATTGTCTTACCTTTTAACTCTTCACTTAAAAGTCCATCATGCATTGAAAAGATATTATTAACAGCTGGGGAATCAAACAAACACATAAAAATAATATCACATTTAGTTAATAACTCCTTTGGTGAACTTGCAATTTCATAACCCAAATCTTTTATTTTCTCAGTATTTCTATTATAAACAATAAGTTCTTCACCAACATCACTTAGTCTTGTGGCTATTGCTTTTCCTAAGTTTCCAAGTCCTATAAATCCTATTGACATTATTTCTCCTAATTCTTTTAGGACTATTATAAGGATATTATATTAAATAAAGATGATATTTTTAAATTGAGTTAAAAGAAGTTTGAAAAGATGAGTTGCCTCATCTTCTCTTTTATTTTAAGTCAGCTAAGATTTTAGCTTTTAGTTTTGGAATTGTAAATCCAAATTGTTCAAATAATTCATTTGCAGGACCAGATGCACCAAAAGTATCCATACCGTAAACCACATCGGCAAATTTATAGTACTCTAAACCTCTAGCCGCCTCTACAGCAAATACTTTTGTATTTGGATCAATGATTGTATCAATATATGTTTTATCTTGTTCTACAAGTAAATCATAACAAGGAACAGAAACAATATTTGCAATTACACCCTCTTCTTCAAGTGCACATCCAGTTTGTAATGCAAGCATCAATTCACTTCCTGATGCCATAATTGTAACAGTTGCATTTTCTCTTTTCTTAACTAAATATCCACCATTTGCAACTTCACCAAAGGCTCTATCATCTTTTAGTACTTTTAATCCTTGTCTTGAACAAACAAAAGCACTAGGAGCATTTAATTTTAATGCCACTTTCCAAGAAGCAACATTTTCAGTAGCATCTGCTGGTCTAAATACATAAAAGTTTGGTAATGCTCTAAATTGAGTTAAGTGTTCAATTGGTTGGTGAGTTGGTCCATCTTCTCCAACACCAATAGAATCGTGAGTCCAAACAAAATGTTGTGGAATAGAAGCCAGTGCTGCAAGTCTAGCTGCTGGTTTTAAATAATCACTAAACACAAAAAATGTAGCAGAAAATACTCTAAATAATCCATATAAATTCATCGCATTACAAATAGATGCCATAGCGTGTTCTTTAATACCAAAGTGGATATTTTTACCAGTTGGGAAATCACCAGCACCTTTTAATTCTGTTTTATTAGATGGTGCTAAATCTGCACTTCCACCTATAAACCCAGGAATAGCTTGTGAAATAGCATTTAAAATTTTATGATTTGAATCTCTTGTAGCAACACTTGTATCTGCTTCAAATTCAGGATAATCAATAGAATCAAAATCAGGATTTTGCAACATCTCTATTTTCTCTTTTGATTGGGCACTTAAAGAAACATTCCAAGCTTTTTCAATCAATGACCCAGTTGTAGTTTTATCAAAAGCAGCTCTTACTTCATCAGATACAAAAAATGAATCTTCTGGATTGAATCCAGCTTTTACTTTAGAAGCAGCAATTTCATCAGCACCTAAAGGAGCACCATGTGTATGGTGACTTCCTTCCATAGTAGCAGCACCTTTCCCAATAGCAGTTTTTGCTATGATAAGTACTGGTTTTGTAGCAGTTTTTGCTTTTACAAGAGCTTCATCAATTTGAGTAAAATCATGACCATTGATTTCTAATACTTCAAAGTCAATAGCTTCAAATCTTTTTTTAACATCTTCACTCCAAGCAATAGAAGTATCACCTTCGATTGTAATAGAGTTTGAATCATAAATAATAACTAAATTATCAAGTCCTAAATGCCCAGCTGTTGCTGTTGCTTCATAAGAAAGACCTTCTTGTAAATCCCCATCTCCACATAAACAGAAAACTTTGTGATTGATTACATCTTCACTTAAAACATTTTTTGCATATTTACTTGCCATTGCAAATCCAACTGCATTTGCAATACCTTGTCCTAATGGTCCAGTTGTAATCTCTACACCATGAGTATGTCCATATTCTGGATGCCCTGGAGTTTTTGAATTTGTTTGTCTAAAGTTTTTGATATCTTCAATACTTACATCAAACCCCCAAAGATGTAATAATGAATAAACTAATCCAGTAGCATGACCACCTGAAAAAACTAATCTATCTCTATTTAGCCACTTTGAATTTGCTGGGTTTACATTTAAATGTTTACTCAATACCGTTGCAATGTCAGCAAGTCCCATAGGTGCACCTGGGTGTCCTGAGTTTGCTTTTTGAACCATATCTGAAGCCAAGAATCTGATTGTATCCGCTTGTTTTTGAAGTAAATTATTTGACATATCTTTCCTACTGTGTTGTGAGTTTTAAATTGTATTTTGCGGATTATAACTAATTTTTAATAAAGATAAAATTTGTAGAAAAGAGAAGTCTCTCTTTTCTACTTTTTATTACACATCAGGAGTAACTGAAACATCATCGTCAATTAAGACTTTTACATTTGATGTTCCAACTGTTCCTTGGTAAACATTAAATGTCTCTCCATCTATAGTCTCAGTACCTTGATTAGTCCAATTTGATTTATCATCAAAGGTAACTTTATCATCACTATCACCAAAGATTTTTAACTCATGATTCTCATCTGTAATATCTAAAATATCATCTAGATTTATATTCATCTCTTGTGCATGATTATTAGTTAAATCTATATTTTCGATATTTTTTATTTCTGTATGTTTTAAAATATCTTCTAGGTCAATCGTATCATTATTCATAATTAATGTGTCATTACCTGTTCCACCATCTATTGATTTCTCAGTTCCATTAAATACAATAGTGTCATCTCCTGCACCTGCATCAATAATATCAGCGCCACCTTTTCCATCTATATGTTCATTGGCATCAGTTCCTGTGATAGTATTTGCATGTTCATCACCCTCAATTGAAATTTTTGCAGATGTTGTTACAGTTGCTTGAGCATCATTTTCTGATTCTGTTGATGTTACACTCGCAGTCATTGAATTAACTTCACTTGACTCTAAATGTTTTGTAGAAACAAAAGTAAATTCTTCTTCTTTTGCATCTTCAATTGGTAACTGAACTGTTCCACCACTTACATCATATACATTTCCACTACTATCTTTAACAGATGTTATAGTATCAGGAATATTGTCTAATGTTACTTTTGATAAAGATTCACTTCCATCAACATCAGATAACAGTGCAGCTAAAGTAATAGTATAATTATATACTGTTGTAGATAATGGTGAAGTATTAAATACACTAGCATCTCCTTTAACTACTCCATCACTACATTTGATATTTTCGAAATTTGAAATTTTATTTTGAATATTATCTTCATTTTTATAATAATCATTAATAGTATAACCTTTTAGATATATAGAGTCGTTACCTTCTCCTCCATCTATTTTTACCCAGTCAAGATAACTACCTACTTTATCTTTAATAGTAATAAAGTCATCGCCTTTTCCTAAATCAATATTTCCGTTTAATATAACATCATCTCCAACATTAACTACATCATCTCCATCAAAAGTACCTAACCAACCTTTTACATCATTTTTTATATTTACATAATCATTACTATTAGTATAACTTTCACCATAAAGTGAAGAATCCCATTTCTCATAATTATAATTATTTTCAATTTCTTGAGAACCATTATCTTCTACACTAAAATACAGGCTTGGTGCACTTGCAACATTATCAATAGTATTTGTAATATTAATATTGACATCGAAACTTGTAGTATCACCATCTTCATCACTTGCATTAACTGTAAATGATTCTTTATCTTCAACTATATCTTTATTTGTACCACTATAACTATATTCACCTGTTTCAAAATTAAATTTAAGTGTTCCACCTGCACTTGTATTAAGAGATAAAACATTATCAGTTGCCTCAGATACAGTATGAGTAACACCATCAACTACAATAGAGTTAATTGTTTTCTCACCATCTCCACCTGTAATATTATCTGATACATCTCCATGTATAGTTGATTCAACAGTATTTTGTAGAGTTACATCCAAATCATCTGCATCATTTACAATAATTACATCATTATCTGAGTTAGATATTTCTTCTAAATAAGTAGTTATTGAATTATCTCCAATCCCAATAGAATATGCTTTATCAAAACCTAAATCTTTCCATTGTGTTGCAATATCATCATTTACAGAAGAAAGACTATATCCATTACCATCTCTATAGTATGTTCCATTATATTCACTCATTCCATATGTTGGTTTTCCATCAGATACAAAATAAGAAATAGTCTCTCCATTTAGTGGTGCTGGATTGTCTTTTAAACTATTAATTACTTTTAATAAAGCGTCATCATAATTAGTTCCACCATCTGCTTGTAAGTTATTTATTAAATTAATTGCAGTGTTTGCATCTAACCATACTTCACCCCCACTTGATAAAGTATTTCCATAATCACCAAATGTTGTAAGTAAAACTTTCACATTACCTGCATCATCATAGTTATTTATCATATTGATAATTGATTGTTTTGCAAGTGCTAATTTATTATCATCAGCCATGCTATTAGATATATCTATAGTAATTGCAAGATTTACATTTACTTGCCCAAAATCCAATGTTTTTGATTCATCTTCACTATAAACCAATGCATCACTATCAGTTGATTCTTTATAGTTTGTTCCATCTTCATTATCATTTGTTTCTGTTGCTCTTGCTGTGATACCTAAATCTATATTTTCTGTTCCTTTTGGAACTGTCATTTTGATGCTATCACTTATATCTTTTGTACCATCAGGTAAATTAACAGTCCATGTTCCATCATTATTATTTGTTAATGTATAAGATGAATTTGAAGAAGTAAATTCTGCACCTTCTGGAAGATTTGTTATTGTAACTGTTAAACTTTCACTTCCATCAACATCATTTAGTGCTGCATTAAAATCAACATTATATTCTTCAGTTGTTTCTATGGTTCCACTATCTTTATCTGATTCAAATACAACATTTTCAATATTTTTCACAACAAATTTAGAGCCTTGTAATGTTCCATTTCCATCAACTTCATATATAGTGAATTCTTTATTTTTATAACCTTCTGGGTCTTTGTTCATTTGAACATACTCTTCCCAGCTAATTAAGTGGTCTTCTCCTTGGTCAACACCAACTGATACTTTATAATCTTCCATTTTTCCAGAAAAGTGAAGAGTGTCTTGACCTTTTCCACCATCAATTATTGTATTTATATTAAAGTTTACATCACTATCTGAAGATAAATTGATAGTATCATTTCCATCTCCTAAATCAACTCTTGTATCTTGTACATTTCCATTAAACTGTACAACATCATCACCTGAACCTGTTGATACAGTATTGCCATCACTATTATTTCCAACAATTAAAGTATCATTTCCACTACCTGTACTCACATTACTTCTATTTAATGATTCACCCACACTTATAGTATTGTTTCCATCACCTAGATTTAAAGTTGTTTCATTTGTCCCTTGATTTACTATAAAGGTATCATTCCCTGCACCAGATTGTGTTGAACCTTGATTTAGACTTCCTGCAACTGTATAAGTATTATTACCTTCACCTAATTGAACATTTGCACTTGAACTTTGATTAACAACTACTTTATCATCTCCATCTCCAGTGTTGATATTTTTTCCATTATTTAAACTTTGGAATTCTAATGTGTCATTTCCTTTATCTGTAGTTATACTTGATGCATTTACATTTTGATAATCTTTTACAATATCATTTGTTCCTGAATAATTAAGATTGCTATCTAAATTTCCATCTTTACCTGTACCTTCATGTGGTGCTTGTAATACATCTAAACTATCAGAATTTGAATTTCCACTTCCATTTCCACCTTGGTTATGTTCACCACTTGTAGACTCAATTTTTGTAACATTTATACTTGCAGTTGGTGCATCTGCAACTGCTTTAATATTTATATCTGTCGTATAATCTACATCTTTAAATGTACCCTCTCCATCACCAATTTGGAATTTGAAACTTACATCATTATCACTATCTTCTTTTGGAACATATACCAAGTTTCCTGCTGCTACATTTGCTAAAGATATAACTTGTCCAGAATTAACTTCTATTTGTGTATCATGAGTAATAACATGACTATTACCATTTGCATCTATTACTGTTTCACCTTTATGAACAGTTAAATATAAAGTACCTTCACTTGGAATCTCTGTAACTTTAAACTCTTTTACTCCAGTACCAATATCACCAAAATCAGTCTCAGTTAATACATAAGTTTGATCTTCATTTATATTAATAACATCATCTGTAGATTTAAAGTCATCTTTAAATGAATCACTTAAATCAAAAGATTCACTAGCCGTATTTACTTTTTCATAGTTTCCGCCAATTATCTCTTTTACTTGAATATCAACATTTGATAAATCAGGAAAATCTTTTGCATCAAGAGTAAGAGTACCTCTTCCTGTAGCATTTAAATCTACTTCATACTCTTGTCCATTAACTTCTACAATTGCTGTTGCTTTTCCTTGTGGAGGATAATCTTCATCAATTTGAATATTAAATGTAATTTTCCCATCTGTTGTGCTAATATTTGTAACCTCAGGATCAATTACTTCTGTATATGAAATTTCATGTATCAAATAATCATCTTGTTCATTTGGAGCACTAAATTCTACATTATCAAAAGCCATAGGTTTACCATTTGCATCTGGAAATTCAAATGTATAAGCAAGATCAATTCTATCAGTCCCACCTTGTGCAGGAACTTCTTTTAATAGATTATTATTCATATCAAAATATCTAACAACAGCATCAACATCACTACCACCACCTGAAACAGTGGCATAGCCTATTTGTACTCCATCATTTGAAAATGTCATTTGCGCAGTTTCTTGATTATTTCTCCAAGCAAAAGAAACATCTAAAGAATTAACATCATTTGTAAAATCAAAAACAATCTTTTCATCATGTCCTAATTCACTATCTTCATTTGTATACCATGCAGTTCCTTTTACACCTAAACCTGCTGGATCATTTTTAATATATACATCAGTTTCATTTCCATCACGATTATATGCGGTAGCTGTAACTCCCGTTCCATCTTGATTTACAGTTGTTACATCAATAATCTTAGGCGCAGTTGCTACCGCATCAATTGTTATATCTATAGGAGTTATTGTATCATCTATATCTGCTGTTACTGTATTTGTATTTGGTGTTAATTTCTCAAAGTTTCCACCCTCTACACTTGTAATTGAATTATCTAATGTACTTGCATCTTTATATACATCTTCTGTATTTGGATTTGTTACTTCTAGTGTTCCTGTACTTCCTTCAGTAATTGTAATATCACCAAGTTTTGTATGTATTACTACTGGTGTATCACCTGCTACTACTGGGTTTGACAAGGTTGCTGTAAATGTTACTGTTCCTGCTGCCTCATTTGTATCTGTTGCACTTAAACTTACTGTTGTCTCATCAGCTGTTGGCTCTGTTACAGTTGTTTTTGCGGTATCACTTGTATCTAGGTTTTCATAATTTCCACCAGTAGTTCCTGTGATTGATACTGTCTCTGTTTTTCCATCTGTTTGTCCATATACATCATCAGCACTTGCTACTGTTACACTTCCAGTAGTTTCTCCAGCTTTAATTGTTATCTCTGATCCATTACTTAATGTGATTACTAAATCTGTCTCTGGTTTATGATCTACACTTGCAGTATATGTTATATCTTCACCTGCTTCTACACTCTCTGTTGCAGTAAGTGTTACTGTTGTATCATCTATTGTATCATCTATATCTGCTGTTACTGTATTTGTATTTGGTGTTAATTTCTCAAAGTTTCCACCCTCTACACTTGTAATTGAATTATCTAATGTACTTGCATCTTTATATACATCTTCTGTATTTGGATTTGTTACTTCTAGTGTTCCTGTACTTCCTTCAGTAATTGTAATATCACCAAGTTTTGTATGTATTACTACTGGTGTATCACCTGCTACTACTGGGTTTGACAAGGTTGCTGTAAATGTTACTGTTCCTGCTGCCTCATTTGTATCTGTTGCACTTAAACTTACTGTTGTCTCATCAGCTGTTGGCTCTGTTACAGTTGTTTTTGCGGTATCACTTGTATCTAGGTTTTCATAATTTCCACCAGTAGTTCCTGTGATTGATACTGTCTCTGTTTTTCCATCTGTTTGTCCATATACATCATCAGCACTTGCTACTGTTACACTTCCAGTAGTTTCTCCAGCTTTAATTGTTATCTCTGATCCATTACTTAATGTGATTACTAAATCTGTCTCTGGTTTATGATCTACACTTGCAGTATATGTTATATCTTCACCTGCTTCTACACTCTCTGTTGCAGTAAGTGTTACTGTTGTATCATCTATTGTATCATCTATATCTGCTGTTACTGTATTTGTATTTGGTGTTAATTTCTCAAAGTTTCCACCCTCTACACTTGTAATTGAATTATCTAATGTACTTGCATCTTTATATACATCTTCTGTATTTGGATTTGTTACTTCTAGTGTTCCTGTACTTCCTTCAGTAATTGTAATATCACCAAGTTTTGTATGTATTACTACTGGTGTATCACCTGCTACTACTGGGTTTGACAAGGTTGCTGTAAATGTTACTGTTCCTGCTGCCTCATTTGTATCTGTTGCACTTAAACTTACTGTTGTCTCATCAGCTGTTGGCTCTGTTACAGTTGTTTTTGCGGTATCACTTGTATCTAGGTTTTCATAATTTCCACCAGTAGTTCCTGTGATTGATACTGTCTCTGTTTTTCCATCTGTTTGTCCATATACATCATCAGCACTTGCTACTGTTACACTTCCAGTAGTTTCTCCAGCTTTAATTGTTATCTCTGATCCATTACTTAATGTGATTACTAAATCTGTCTCTGGTTTATGATCTACACTTGCAGTATATGTTATATCTTCACCTGCTTCTACACTCTCTGTTGCAGTAAGTGTTACTGTTGTATCATCTATTGTATCATCTATATCTGCTGTTACTGTATTTGTATTTGGTGTTAATTTCTCAAAGTTTCCACCCTCTACACTTGTAATTGAATTATCTAATGTACTTGCATCTTTATATACATCTTCTGTATTTGGATTTGTTACTTCTAGTGTTCCTGTACTTCCTTCAGTAATTGTAATATCACCAAGTTTTGTATGTATTACTACTGGTGTATCACCTGCTACTACTGGGTTTGACAAGGTTGCTGTAAATGTTACTGTTCCTGCTGCCTCATTTGTATCTGTTGCACTTAAACTTACTGTTGTCTCATCAGCTGTTGGCTCTGTTACAGTTGTTTTTGCGGTATCACTTGTATCTAGGTTTTCATAATTTCCACCAGTAGTTCCTGTGATTGATACTGTCTCTGTTTTTCCATCTGTTTGTCCATATACATCATCAGCACTTGCTACTGTTACACTTCCAGTAGTTTCTCCAGCTTTAATTGTTATCTCTGATCCATTACTTAATGTGATTACTAAATCTGTCTCTGGTTTATGATCTACACTTGCAGTATATGTTATATCTTCACCTGCTTCTACACTCTCTGTTGCAGTAAGTGTTACTGTTGTATCATCTATTGTATCATCTATATCTGCTGTTACTGTATTTGTATTTGGTGTTAATTTCTCAAAGTTTCCACCCTCTACACTTGTAATTGAATTATCTAATGTACTTGCATCTTTATATACATCTTCTGTATTTGGATTTGTTACTTCTAGTGTTCCTGTACTTCCTTCAGTAATTGTAATATCACCAAGTTTTGTATGTATTACTACTGGTGTATCACCTGCTACTACTGGGTTTGACAAGGTTGCTGTAAATGTTACTGTTCCTGCTGCCTCATTTGTATCTGTTGCACTTAAACTTACTGTTGTCTCATCAGCTGTTGGCTCTGTTACAGTTGTTTTTGCGGTATCACTTGTATCTAGGTTTTCATAATTTCCACCAGTAGTTCCTGTGATTGATACTGTCTCTGTTTTTCCATCTGTTTGTCCATATACATCATCAGCACTTGCTACTGTTACACTTCCAGTAGTTTCTCCAGCTTTAATTGTTATCTCTGATCCATTACTTAATGTGATTACTAAATCTGTCTCTGGTTTATGATCTACACTTGCAGTATATGTTATATCTTCACCTGCTTCTACACTCTCTGTTGCAGTAAGTGTTACTGTTGTATCATCTATTGTATCATCTATATCTGCTGTTACTGTATTTGTATTTGGTGTTAATTTCTCAAAGTTTCCACCCTCTACACTTGTAATTGAATTATCTAATGTACTTGCATCTTTATATACATCTTCTGTATTTGGATTTGTTACTTCTAGTGTTCCTGTACTTCCTTCAGTAATTGTAATATCACCAAGTTTTGTATGTATTACTACTGGTGTATCACCTGCTACTACTGGGTTTGACAAGGTTGCTGTAAATGTTACTGTTCCTGCTGCCTCATTTGTATCTGTTGCACTTAAACTTACTGTTGTCTCATCAGCTGTTGGCTCTGTTACAGTTGTTTTTGCGGTATCACTTGTATCTAGGTTTTCATAATTTCCACCAGTAGTTCCTGTGATTGATACTGTCTCTGTTTTTCCATCTGTTTGTCCATATACATCATCAGCACTTGCTACTGTTACACTTCCAGTAGTTTCTCCAGCTTTAATTGTTATCTCTGATCCATTACTTAATGTGATTACTAAATCTGTCTCTGGTTTATGATCTACACTTGCAGTATATGTTATATCTTCACCTGCTTCTACACTCTCTGTTGCAGTAAGTGTTACTGTTGTATCATCTATTGTATCATCTATATCTGCTGTTACTGTATTTGTATTTGGTGTTAATTTCTCAAAGTTTCCACCCTCTACACTTGTAATTGAATTATCTAATGTACTTGCATCTTTATATACATCTTCTGTATTTGGATTTGTTACTTCTAGTGTTCCTGTACTTCCTTCAGTAATTGTAATATCACCAAGTTTTGTATGTATTACTACTGGTGTATCACCTGCTACTACTGGGTTTGACAAGGTTGCTGTAAATGTTACTGTTCCTGCTGCCTCATTTGTATCTGTTGCACTTAAACTTACTGTTGTCTCATCAGCTGTTGGCTCTGTTACAGTTGTTTTTGCGGTATCACTTGTATCTAGGTTTTCATAATTTCCACCAGTAGTTCCTGTGATTGATACTGTCTCTGTTTTTCCATCTGTTTGTCCATATACATCATCAGCACTTGCTACTGTTACACTTCCAGTAGTTTCTCCAGCTTTAATTGTTATCTCTGATCCATTACTTAATGTGATTACTAAATCTGTCTCTGGTTTATGATCTACACTTGCAGTATATGTTATATCTTCACCTGCTTCTACACTCTCTGTTGCAGTAAGTGTTACTGTTGTATCATCTATTGTATCATCTATATCTGCTGTTACTGTATTTGTATTTGGTGTTAATTTCTCAAAGTTTCCACCCTCTACACTTGTAATTGAATTATCTAATGTACTTGCATCTTTATATACATCTTCTGTATTTGGATTTGTTACTTCTAGTGTTCCTGTACTTCCTTCAGTAATTGTAATATCACCAAGTTTTGTATGTATTACTACTGGTGTATCACCTGCTACTACTGGGTTTGACAAGGTTGCTGTAAATGTTACTGTTCCTGCTGCCTCATTTGTATCTGTTGCACTTAAACTTACTGTTGTCTCATCAGCTGTTGGCTCTGTTACAGTTGTTTTTGCGGTATCACTTGTATCTAGGTTTTCATAATTTCCACCAGTAGTTCCTGTGATTGATACTGTCTCTGTTTTTCCATCTGTTTGTCCATATACATCATCAGCACTTGCTACTGTTACACTTCCAGTAGTTTCTCCAGCTTTAATTGTTATCTCTGATCCATTACTTAATGTGATTACTAAATCTGTCTCTGGTTTATGATCTACACTTGCAGTATATGTTATATCTTCACCTGCTTCTACACTCTCTGTTGCAGTAAGTGTTACTGTTGTATCATCTATTGTATCATCTATATCTGCTGTTACTGTATTTGTATTTGGTGTTAATTTCTCAAAGTTTCCACCCTCTACACTTGTAATTGAATTATCTAATGTACTTGCATCTTTATATACATCTTCTGTATTTGGATTTGTTACTTCTAGTGTTCCTGTACTTCCTTCAGTAATTGTAATATCACCAAGTTTTGTATGTATTACTACTGGTGTATCACCTGCTACTACTGGGTTTGACAAGGTTGCTGTAAATGTTACTGTTCCTGCTGCCTCATTTGTATCTGTTGCACTTAAACTTACTGTTGTCTCATCAGCTGTTGGCTCTGTTACAGTTGTTTTTGCGGTATCACTTGTATCTAGGTTTTCATAATTTCCACCAGTAGTTCCTGTGATTGATACTGTCTCTGTTTTTCCATCTGTTTGTCCATATACATCATCAGCACTTGCTACTGTTACACTTCCAGTAGTTTCTCCAGCTTTAATTGTTATCTCTGATCCATTACTTAATGTGATTACTAAATCTGTCTCTGGTTTATGATCTACACTTGCAGTATATGTTATATCTTCACCTGCTTCTACACTCTCTGTTGCAGTAAGTGTTACTGTTGTATCATCTATTGTATCATCTATATCTGCTGTTACTGTATTTGTATTTGGTGTTAATTTCTCAAAGTTTCCACCCTCTACACTTGTAATTGAATTATCTAATGTACTTGCATCTTTATATACATCTTCTGTATTTGGATTTGTTACTTCTAGTGTTCCTGTACTTCCTTCAGTAATTGTAATATCACCAAGTTTTGTATGTATTACTACTGGTGTATCACCTGCTACTACTGGGTTTGACAAGGTTGCTGTAAATGTTACTGTTCCTGCTGCCTCATTTGTATCTGTTGCACTTAAACTTACTGTTGTCTCATCAGCTGTTGGCTCTGTTACAGTTGTTTTTGCGGTATCACTTGTATCTAGGTTTTCATAATTTCCACCAGTAGTTCCTGTGATTGATACTGTCTCTGTTTTTCCATCTGTTTGTCCATATACATCATCAGCACTTGCTACTGTTACACTTCCAGTAGTTTCTCCAGCTTTAATTGTTATCTCTGATCCATTACTTAATGTGATTACTAAATCTGTCTCTGGTTTATGATCTACACTTGCAGTATATGTTATATCTTCACCTGCTTCTACACTCTCTGTTGCAGTAAGTGTTACTGTTGTATCATCTATTGTATCATCTATATCTGCTGTTACTGTATTTGTATTTGGTGTTAATTTCTCAAAGTTTCCACCCTCTACACTTGTAATTGAATTATCTAATGTACTTGCATCTTTATATACATCTTCTGTATTTGGATTTGTTACTTCTAGTGTTCCTGTACTTCCTTCAGTAATTGTAATATCACCAAGTTTTGTATGTATTACTACTGGTGTATCACCTGCTACTACTGGGTTTGACAAGGTTGCTGTAAATGTTACTGTTCCTGCTGCCTCATTTGTATCTGTTGCACTTAAACTTACTGTTGTCTCATCAGCTGTTGGCTCTGTTACAGTTGTTTTTGCGGTATCACTTGTATCTAGGTTTTCATAATTTCCACCAGTAGTTCCTGTGATTGATACTGTCTCTGTTTTTCCATCTGTTTGTCCATATACATCATCAGCACTTGCTACTGTTACACTTCCAGTAGTTTCTCCAGCTTTAATTGTTATCTCTGATCCATTACTTAATGTGATTACTAAATCTGTCTCTGGTTTATGATCTACACTTGCAGTATATGTTATATCTTCACCTGCTTCTACACTCTCTGTTGCAGTAAGTGTTACTGTTGTATCATCTATTGTATCATCTATATCTGCTGTTACTGTATTTGTATTTGGTGTTAATTTCTCAAAGTTTCCACCCTCTACACTTGTAATTGAATTATCTAATGTACTTGCATCTTTATATACATCTTCTGTATTTGGATTTGTTACTTCTAGTGTTCCTGTACTTCCTTCAGTAATTGTAATATCACCAAGTTTTGTATGTATTACTACTGGTGTATCACCTGCTACTACTGGGTTTGACAAGGTTGCTGTAAATGTTACTGTTCCTGCTGCCTCATTTGTATCTGTTGCACTTAAACTTACTGTTGTCTCATCAGCTGTTGGCTCTGTTACAGTTGTTTTTGCGGTATCACTTGTATCTAGGTTTTCATAATTTCCACCAGTAGTTCCTGTGATTGATACTGTCTCTGTTTTTCCATCTGTTTGTCCATATACATCATCAGCACTTGCTACTGTTACACTTCCAGTAGTTTCTCCAGCTTTAATTGTTATCTCTGATCCATTACTTAATGTGATTACTAAATCTGTCTCTGGTTTATGATCTACACTTGCAGTATATGTTATATCTTCACCTGCTTCTACACTCTCTGTTGCAGTAAGTGTTACTGTTGTATCATCTATTGTATCATCTATATCTGCTGTTACTGTATTTGTATTTGGTGTTAATTTCTCAAAGTTTCCACCCTCTACACTTGTAATTGAATTATCTAATGTACTTGCATCTTTATATACATCTTCTGTATTTGGATTTGTTACTTCTAGTGTTCCTGTACTTCCTTCAGTAATTGTAATATCACCAAGTTTTGTATGTATTACTACTGGTGTATCACCTGCTACTACTGGGTTTGACAAGGTTGCTGTAAATGTTACTGTTCCTGCTGCCTCATTTGTATCTGTTGCACTTAAACTTACTGTTGTCTCATCAGCTGTTGGCTCTGTTACAGTTGTTTTTGCGGTATCACTTGTATCTAGGTTTTCATAATTTCCACCAGTAGTTCCTGTGATTGATACTGTCTCTGTTTTTCCATCTGTTTGTCCATATACATCATCAGCACTTGCTACTGTTACACTTCCAGTAGTTTCTCCAGCTTTAATTGTTATCTCTGATCCATTACTTAATGTGATTACTAAATCTGTCTCTGGTTTATGATCTACACTTGCAGTATATGTTATATCTTCACCTGCTTCTACACTCTCTGTTGCAGTAAGTGTTACTGTTGTATCATCTATTGTATCATCTATATCTGCTGTTACTGTATTTGTATTTGGTGTTAATTTCTCAAAGTTTCCACCCTCTACACTTGTAATTGAATTATCTAATGTACTTGCATCTTTATATACATCTTCTGTATTTGGATTTGTTACTTCTAGTGTTCCTGTACTTCCTTCAGTAATTGTAATATCACCAAGTTTTGTATGTATTACTACTGGTGTATCACCTGCTACTACTGGGTTTGACAAGGTTGCTGTAAATGTTACTGTTCCTGCTGCCTCATTTGTATCTGTTGCACTTAAACTTACTGTTGTCTCATCAGCTGTTGGCTCTGTTACAGTTGTTTTTGCGGTATCACTTGTATCTAGGTTTTCATAATTTCCACCAGTAGTTCCTGTGATTGATACTGTCTCTGTTTTTCCATCTGTTTGTCCATATACATCATCAGCACTTGCTACTGTTACACTTCCAGTAGTTTCTCCAGCTTTAATTGTTATCTCTGATCCATTACTTAATGTGATTACTAAATCTGTCTCTGGTTTATGATCTACACTTGCAGTATATGTTATATCTTCACCTGCTTCTACACTCTCTGTTGCAGTAAGTGTTACTGTTGTATCATCTATTGTATCATCTATATCTGCTGTTACTGTATTTGTATTTGGTGTTAATTTCTCAAAGTTTCCACCCTCTACACTTGTAATTGAATTATCTAATGTACTTGCATCTTTATATACATCTTCTGTATTTGGATTTGTTACTTCTAGTGTTCCTGTACTTCCTTCAGTAATTGTAATATCACCAAGTTTTGTATGTATTACTACTGGTGTATCACCTGCTACTACTGGGTTTGACAAGGTTGCTGTAAATGTTACTGTTCCTGCTGCCTCATTTGTATCTGTTGCACTTAAACTTACTGTTGTCTCATCAGCTGTTGGCTCTGTTACAGTTGTTTTTGCGGTATCACTTGTATCTAGGTTTTCATAATTTCCACCAGTAGTTCCTGTGATTGATACTGTCTCTGTTTTTCCATCTGTTTGTCCATATACATCATCAGCACTTGCTACTGTTACACTTCCAGTAGTTTCTCCAGCTTTAATTGTTATCTCTGATCCATTACTTAATGTGATTACTAAATCTGTCTCTGGTTTATGATCTACACTTGCAGTATATGTTATATCTTCACCTGCTTCTACACTCTCTGTTGCAGTAAGTGTTACTGTTGTATCATCTATTGTATCATCTATATCTGCTGTTACTGTATTTGTATTTGGTGTTAATTTCTCAAAGTTTCCACCCTCTACACTTGTAATTGAATTATCTAATGTACTTGCATCTTTATATACATCTTCTGTATTTGGATTTGTTACTTCTAGTGTTCCTGTACTTCCTTCAGTAATTGTAATATCACCAAGTTTTGTATGTATTACTACTGGTGTATCACCTGCTACTACTGGGTTTGACAAGGTTGCTGTAAATGTTACTGTTCCTGCTGCCTCATTTGTATCTGTTGCACTTAAACTTACTGTTGTCTCATCAGCTGTTGGCTCTGTTACAGTTGTTTTTGCGGTATCACTTGTATCTAGGTTTTCATAATTTCCACCAGTAGTTCCTGTGATTGATACTGTCTCTGTTTTTCCATCTGTTTGTCCATATACATCATCAGCACTTGCTACTGTTACACTTCCAGTAGTTTCTCCAGCTTTAATTGTTATCTCTGATCCATTACTTAATGTGATTACTAAATCTGTCTCTGGTTTATGATCTACACTTGCAGTATATGTTATATCTTCACCTGCTTCTACACTCTCTGTTGCAGTAAGTGTTACTGTTGTATCATCTATTGTATCATCTATATCTGCTGTTACTGTATTTGTATTTGGTGTTAATTTCTCAAAGTTTCCACCCTCTACACTTGTAATTGAATTATCTAATGTACTTGCATCTTTATATACATCTTCTGTATTTGGATTTGTTACTTCTAGTGTTCCTGTACTTCCTTCAGTAATTGTAATATCACCAAGTTTTGTATGTATTACTACTGGTGTATCACCTGCTACTACTGGGTTTGACAAGGTTGCTGTAAATGTTACTGTTCCTGCTGCCTCATTTGTATCTGTTGCACTTAAACTTACTGTTGTCTCATCAGCTGTTGGCTCTGTTACAGTTGTTTTTGCGGTATCACTTGTATCTAGGTTTTCATAATTTCCACCAGTAGTTCCTGTGATTGATACTGTCTCTGTTTTTCCATCTGTTTGTCCATATACATCATCAGCACTTGCTACTGTTACACTTCCAGTAGTTTCTCCAGCTTTAATTGTTATCTCTGATCCATTACTTAATGTGATTACTAAATCTGTCTCTGGTTTATGATCTACACTTGCAGTATATGTTATATCTTCACCTGCTTCTACACTCTCTGTTGCAGTAAGTGTTACTGTTGTATCATCTATTGTATCATCTATATCTGCTGTTACTGTATTTGTATTTGGTGTTAATTTCTCAAAGTTTCCACCCTCTACACTTGTAATTGAATTATCTAATGTACTTGCATCTTTATATACATCTTCTGTATTTGGATTTGTTACTTCTAGTGTTCCTGTACTTCCTTCAGTAATTGTAATATCACCAAGTTTTGTATGTATTACTACTGGTGTATCACCTGCTACTACTGGGTTTGACAAGGTTGCTGTAAATGTTACTGTTCCTGCTGCCTCATTTGTATCTGTTGCACTTAAACTTACTGTTGTCTCATCAGCTGTTGGCTCTGTTACAGTTGTTTTTGCGGTATCACTTGTATCTAGGTTTTCATAATTTCCACCAGTAGTTCCTGTGATTGATACTGTCTCTGTTTTTCCATCTGTTTGTCCATATACATCATCAGCACTTGCTACTGTTACACTTCCAGTAGTTTCTCCAGCTTTAATTGTTATCTCTGATCCATTACTTAATGTGATTACTAAATCTGTCTCTGGTTTATGATCTACACTTGCAGTATATGTTATATCTTCACCTGCTTCTACACTCTCTGTTGCAGTAAGTGTTACTGTTGTATCATCTATTGTATCATCTATATCTGCTGTTACTGTATTTGTATTTGGTGTTAATTTCTCAAAGTTTCCACCCTCTACACTTGTAATTGAATTATCTAATGTACTTGCATCTTTATATACATCTTCTGTATTTGGATTTG
Organism: Arcobacter siniprincipis (SeqCode); assembly: GCF_048571125.1. Classification (NCBI taxonomy): domain Bacteria; kingdom Pseudomonadati; phylum Campylobacterota; class Epsilonproteobacteria; order Campylobacterales; family Arcobacteraceae; genus Arcobacter; species Arcobacter siniprincipis (SeqCode). The sequence continues at coordinate 2,615,349 of NZ_CP182343.1, forward strand.
TTACTTCTAGTGTTCCTGTACTTCCTTCAGTAATTGTAATATCACCAAGTTTTGTATGTATTACTACTGGTGTATCACCTGCTACTACTGGGTTTGACAAGGTTGCTGTAAATGTTACTGTTCCTGCTGCCTCATTTGTATCTGTTGCACTTAAACTTACTGTTGATGTTACTGTAGTTGATGGAGAAACTGATGTTCCGGTATCTTCTGGATCGTTTGGAGTAGGAGTACCTCCTGTTCCAGGTACATTTAATATTGATTTTGTTGTTCTAAATCCATCAGGTCTTTCTCCTGGATTTAAATCTAAAGGAATATCATTATCTGTAGCATTTGGAGTAGTAGACGAATCTGAAAGTACTTCTCCTGCTGCTGATGCTTCCATTGCACTTGCTAAAGAACCAAAGTCATCAATTATAACCCCATATGGTTTATCTGCATTAGCTAAATTTTCATCAAATCGAGCTTCTAAATCTTTTATAATATCATCACTTTTAAAATCAGGGTTTAAAACTGTTTCTTTTAAATCAGTCACTCCCTCTTTGTCATAAATTACTGAAAGTACAGTCTTATTTACTTCACCATTTGATTTAATAAGATCGGCCATTCCATCAAAAGTTAATTTTAATTTTGGATTAGTACCTAAAGTCAATTGAATTGTACTCTCTCCATCAATCAAATTTAGAGCATATCCAGGATTTTTAGAATTATCTAAAAAATATTGTTCACCTTCTTTTGGAGTAAAAGTTGTATTTTTGTTAACTTCTATTTCTCTATAACTTCCATTTGGTTGTTTAATAATCAGATTCATTTTTAGACCTTTTAGTGAATATTTTGTATATTATATATAAAAAAAGTCTCTAAAAAGTCTCTATTATGAAAAAATAAAGTTTCTTATAATTTCAATTATTATTTATTCTAAAAAATTATTTTATTGGGTTATTATGAGTAATTATTTTAAATTCGGCACCTAAATTATTATTATTAACTAAAAGTTTACCATTCATATTATTTTCGATTATTAGCTTAGACATAAAAAGTCCAACTCCAGTTCCATTTTTTTTGCCATGGGTAAAAAAAGGTTTAAAAATATCTTCAAGGGGATTTACTTTTATTCCACCTGCATTGTCTTCTATTTTTAAAATAACTTCAGAATTTTCTTCTTTCACACTAATAGTAATTTTAGGATTTAATATTTTTCTATCTACTAATGCATCTTTTGCATTATTAAGAAGATTTATTAAAACTTGAGTATATTCATTTTTGTAACCAATTATTTTAGGATTTTTACTTACTCTTATTTCAAGTAGTATATCATTTGCTTTTAAACTAGCACTTGTAAGTCTATATGCAGTATTTATTTCTTCTAATACTTTAAATTCTTCTATTTTTTTATTTGTAGCAAAAAAATTCCTAAAATCATCAATTGTATTTGACATATATTTTGTAATAATATTCAAATTTTCAATTGATTCTTTTAACTCTTCTTGTTTCACTTCCATATTTAGATTTAATTTACCTTCAATAGGAATGAATAAAGAAGATATTTCCATCAAAGGCTGTCTCCATTGATGAGAAATATTATTTAACATCTCTCCTAAAGCAGCCATTTTATTTTGAGCAAACAGAAGCTTATCTTTTTGTCGATTTTTTTCAATCTCATTTTCAATAAGAATTTGCAATTCTTTATTCTTCTTTGATAAGGATAAAAATTTTTCTTCTTTTTTCTCCATATTTAATAACCAAACCTTTGTCCAAATTCAAAATCTGGTTTTACAACTTCATTACCTTTTGTATTTATATATCCCACTTTTTTATTTAAAACTACTTTTGTAAATTTTGAATAAAAATTATTTATGTAGTCATACTTTGGCTCAATAATAACTTCACATTTCTTATTTATAAACCCCCATTTATCATCAAGTTCAGTTCTTGCAAACGAATTTACAAGAGGAAATATTTCATCATATTTCCCATCTAATAATACTTTCATATTATTTGAAATACAACCCCATTTATTATTAGGGAACTGCACAAAAGCAACTCCATTTGTAAACTCTTTTGCGCCTAAATAAAATGGCTTTTGCACTACTTCGAAGTTTTTATTTACATAGCCATATTTATCATTTTCTTTTATAATAAAAAACTTATTGTAAAATTTTGAGATGTAGTCATATTTTGCTACTAATAAAAACTTATTTTTATCATTAATTATTCCATACTTATTATTTTGTTTAACAATAGAATAATACTCACTGTCTTTATTCTTTTCATTAATACTTTCAAAAGGAGTAGCATCTTCGTAAACTTTATTGAGGTTAAGTTTATCTTTTTCTTGTAAAATCATATATTTATTATCTTTTATTACAAGAATTGAATTTTCTTTTGAACTACACCCAATTATTAAAAAAGAAGTTGCAAGATATAAAACTGCTAGGTATAATTTATTCATAATATTTCCTTTATCTTTCATGTAATGCATTATCTTTTGTTTTCAATATAGGTTTCAAAATAAAATCAAGTATTGTTTTTTTACCTGTAATAATATCAACTGTAGCAACCATCCCTGGTATGATAGGGAGTTTTATCCCATTTCTTTCAAGATAATTTTTATTTGTTTTTATTAAAACTCTATAATAACTTTTCCCTTCTTTTGATTCTTTATCTATAATACTATCAGCAGATATCTCAATAATCTTACCTTCAAGTCCACCATAAATAGAAAAATCATAAGCAGTAATTTTTACTATTGCCTTTTGACTTGGATTAATAAAAGCAATATCTTTGGGATCAATTTTAGCATCTACTACTAAAACATCACTCTCTGGAACAATTTCTATAAGATCAACACCTGATTGAACAACACCTCCAATCGTATTATAATAAAGTTGTTTCACAATTCCATCAACAGGTGAAGTAAGAATTGTCTTTGCAACTTTATCTTTATCTCCTACCATTTTTGCTTCAAATTTATTAATTAAACTTGCCGTCTCTTGGAGTTTTTTAGAAGATTCTGCCTTAAAAGTATTGATTTTTTCTGTCATTCTGCTTTTAGCTTCTTCAATTGCTAATTTTGATCTTTTTACAGATAATAAGGCAGCTTCCAAATCACCTGTTGTTTTGTTATACTCTTTTTCTACATCAAGTAAATCGTATTTTGATTTAACACCTCTATTTACTAATCTTTGAATAGTAAGCCTTTGTTCTTTTATTATGTTATAACTTTTACTCAAATTTTTGATTGTATTTTCTATTTCTTTTAATTCTTGCTCTTTTTGTCCTGCTTGATTTTCCAATACTTTTACAGACGATTTTAGTTCATTAAATCTATTTATTAACAATCTTTTTTCTAAAATATCATATCTAGAAGGATCATTCATAACTTCTTTTGGAAAAACTAAAGTTGGTAATTCTTTATTTATATCAATATTTGATTCAACTTCTAATCTTACTTTCACAGCAAGTAAACTTAAATACTCTTGTTTACTCTCTTCTAAAGTTGCTTGAAATCTTGTTGTATCAATTTTCATCAAAGGAGTACCTTTTTTTACAATTTGCCCCTCTTTTACTAAAATTTCTGAAATAATACCACCATCAAGTGACTGTATTTTTTGTATTTTATCAGTGGGAATTACTTTTCCTTGTCCCCTTGCCAATTCATCTATTTCAGCAAAGGCTGCCCAAATAATAGCAATAGTAAATAATGATATAATAAATAAAAAAAGTATATTTGCAAACTTTGTTGGACTTTCATTTGCATTTGAATAACTTGTATATATAAATTCTAAATCTTTTGTTTCATTATCTTCTAGTCCATAAAGTCTTTTAAACCACCCAGAAACATTACCACTTAGGTCTTTTACGTTAATTACTTGCGACAATAATAATCTAACTTTACTCATTTTTGCCACCTTTATTTGATTTATATAGACCTTCTTTAGGCCCATCAAAAACAATATTCCCATTATCTAACACAATAACCCTATCAACAAGATCCAATATTGAAGTTTTGTGAGTAACTATAATTACAGTCTTATCTTGTATAATATTTTTTAATTTTTTAATAAAAGCTTTTTCAGTTTGACTATCCATTGAGTTTGTTGGCTCATCTAACATCAATATATTTGGATCGGAAATAAGTGCTCTTGCCAAAGTTACACTTTGTCTTTCTCCTCCACTTAATCCATCACCTCTTTCACCTACCATTAAATCAAAACCAGCTTCATGTTTACCTAGAAATTCATCAAGACCTGCAATCTTTGACACAGATATTAACTCCTCATCAGATACATATTGTTCACCAATTGTTATATTATCTTTAATAGTTCCCATAAATAAAAATGGTTCTTGAGGAACTACTCCAATTGAACTTCTTAAATCAATAGGATCTATTTGTCTAACATCTACTTCATCGACAAGTATTGAACCATTTGTTGGCTCATATAAATTCATGATAAGTTTTAATAAAGTAGATTTTCCAGTACCAATTTTTCCTAATATTGCTACTTTTTCACCTTTTTTAATTGTCATATTAAGATTATTTAGTATCTTGTATTTACTCTGTTTATATGAAAAATCGACATTTTTAAATTCTATATTACCATTTAAATTAGGTCTACTAATATAATTCTTATTTTCTTTTTCAACTGGCATTTTCATGATTTCATCTAAATTATTCAAGGAAAGCATTGTTTTATCGTATCTCATTATTAAAGAAACTAATTGTGAGACAGGTGCTATTGTTCGACCATTTAACATCATAGAAGCAATGATTGCACCCATTGTTATATCACCTTCACTTGCTAAATAAACTCCACCTGCAACAATCGCTATATTTGAGAACTGCGCTATATAGGCTGTAAAGAAAGTGATACTTTGAGATAAAAACTGACCTTTATCTGCAAAATGTACTGTTTTTCCAACACTTTGATCCCAATTTGTTCTCATTCTATTTTGTGCTTTCACACTTTTAATAATTTCAAGTCCAGTAACTGTTTCTATAAGTGTTGTTTGTTTTATTTGTTCTTCTTTTACTGATTTTTCAATTATGGTTTTTAGTGGTCTTTGCATATACCAAGATGTTCCAATAGAAAGAAGTACTGTTGCAAGAGTAATTAAAACAAGAGGTCCTGAAATATAAAATATTACTATTAAAAAAAATATGGCAAAAGGAAAATCCACAAAAGCAGCAACAGTTGCACTTGTAAAAAACTCTCTAACACTCTCAAATGATTGTAATCTACTTACAAATTGTCCAGTTGAAGCTGGTTTTGAATCAATTTTTATATTTAATACATGGTTAAATATTTTATTTGCGATAATAGTATCAGTTCTTTTGCTAGCAATACCTAAAAAATATGCTCTTAATATCTTCATTATAAAATCAAATAACATCACAAAACTAATGCCTATAAAAAGTACCCACATAGTATCAATAGCATTATTTGGTAAAACCCTATCATAAACATTCATTGTAAATAAAGGAGTAGCTAAAATAAAAAGATTTATAAACAAAGATACTAAAATAACTTGATTATAAAGACCTTTATTTCTAGCTAATGTTCCCCAAAACCACTCTTTTGGAGTTTCTACAAGAATTTCTTTATCTATTCTATTATTAAAATTATATTCTGGTTTTATAATTATTACTTCACCTATAAACTCAGAATTTAATTTTTCTAAAGATATTTCAGTCTCTCCAGAACTAACACCTGGAAGTATTATTTTAGCAATTGATGTTTTTTCATTATAATCTAAAAGTACACAAGATCTATTCTTTTCCAATAATAAAACTGCGGGCAATGCCAATTTTGTGAGATTTTGTACATTTTCTCTTTTTACAGTTTTTGTTGTTAATCCAATTCTCTTAGAAGCTTTTATAAACATAGGTAAATCAAAAGATCTATTATGTATAGGAAGATTAAATTTTAAAGAACCAGCTGAAGTTTCTCTTTTATAATATTTTGCCAAAAATAGTAAACACTCTAAGAGTGTATCTACTTCTCTTCGATCTTGTAAAGTGTTTAAATCTCGTTCTTCATTTTCCATGCTACTCAAAATAGACCTTTCTTATAATTATAGTTATAGTTTAATACAACAATTAGTGTTTATTTGTACCGCCATTATTTTCTCTGATTTAATTATCAGTCTTGACATCATTGAGATGTTTTTTATTTTTCTCTTCTGATAACTTAAATGATTCTATTATAGAACTATCTGTATCACTTATCAAACTATCTAAATCTTCTTGTGTACTCTTATTTTGTTTATCTGGTTCATACTCTATTATTCTTGGTTTTATCTCTTCACAGTTTTGATTCTTTGATTCTAATACATTATCTGTCAATGATGAAAAATTGTACATCAATTGATAATAATTTACTATTCTATTATATTCTATTTCTATTAATGTTTTTACTGATTCAAATAGCTCATCTTGTGCATTTAATATATCTATAAAGGTTCTTGTCCCTGCTGAAAATTGCTCTTTATATATATCTACTATATTTGTATTTGCTTTTACATACTCTTCTATCTCATTTATTCTTGCTTTATATCTCTCATTTTTCCCATACAATGATTTTACATTTGAAACTATCTCTCCTGTAATATCGTCAAGATTCTTCTTCTCTTCATTTAGAAATATCTTCTCTTGTTCTGTTGCTATTTTATTTTTATTCCCATTATACAAATTCCAATTAAGATTCAATCTTGCTGCAACATTTTTTGTTGTTCCATCTCCTAACAAATCTATATCTTTATCATATGATGCTCTTAATTCAAAGTTTAACTTTGGTAAAAACTCCCCTTTTGCTTGTGCTATCTTCTCTCTTTGTGCTTTTATCTTCTCTATTTGTTCTTTTATTTTACTATTATTTAATACTGCCCGTTTCACAGCATCTTCTATTGTTTTTGGTACTTTTTTCTCATCTATTATTGGTCTACAAACCCTTCCTTTTGGCTCTTTCCCTACATATCTTCTATATGATGCTATTGCTGTATCTTTTTTATCTTCTTCATCTATATATTTGTTTTTTACCAAATGCAATTTTGATGATACTTGATAAGTCTCTAATATCTCTCCACTTATCTTCTCATTTTCTTTTGCTATAATCATATTATCTTCATTTACTTTTACCATATTTTTGGTTACTCGTAATATCTCTTCACTTTTTACTAAATCTGTATATACTTTTATTGATTCTAACACTGTTGATTCTATTGCATCAAAGCTTCTATATTTATTTGACAAATCCTCGTATCTTGATTGTGCTACTTGCGATGGTGTTATCCCTCCATCATACAAATATTGTTTTAGAATTAGTGTTGCTAGCATCCCATCTTGTGTCGTCCATTCTCCATCTGTATTTGAACTCTTCCTATCTTTATTATCCCTTGATCGTTCTATATATGTCTCTAAATCTAAAGTTGGCAAGTAATTACCCTCTCTATCATCTACATATTTACTGTATCCTTTTTGATTTTCTAATTCAGCTTGTACTGTTGGATTATTTATTAAAACTTTTGATACTGTATCTTTTAAACTTACAGCATTTAATTCAATTAAGAATAAGGAAAAAGTAAAAATAATAAAGAAAAGTTTTTTCATAGATTTCCTTAAGACAAAACATACATATAATTTATTTTATTATATAATAATATGAATTATAGCAAAACTAGGTTAATAAATGATTACGAATAAGTTACATAATATCAATAATAACATTTTACTTGATAAAATTCTAAAAGATATAAATATCCTATACATAGAAGATGAACTTAACATTAGAATGAATATATCCAAAACATTAAAACTTATTGTAAACAATGTTTTTGATCTTCCCGATACAGTTCATGCCCTTGATATATTAAATAACAATAAAATAGATTTAATTATTTGTGACATAAACTTGCCAAAACAAAATGGAATAGATTTTGTTAAAATAGTTAGGGAGAAGTTTCCAAAACTTCCAACTATTTTATTAAGTGCTTCAACTGATAAAAAATATTTATTGGAAGCTACAAGATTAAAATTGATTGATTACTTAGTAAAACCAATTGATTTTGTTGTTCTTCAAAATGCCTTACATAAAGTTGCCCTTGAAATATTAGAAGAAGGCAAATATGTCCTTAAATTTAAAGATGATATTTTTTATAACTATATGGAAAAGAAGTTATATAAACACAATATTGAAAATGCAATTCCTTTAACATCAAATGAAATATTATTATTAGACTTTTTAATAATTCATGACCAAAGACTTATTTCACAAGAAGAAATAAAAGCTACTATTTGGGAAGATGAAGAGTATGCAACTGATTCTGCGTTAAAAAACTTGATTAGTAAATTACGAAAAAAAATAGGTAAAAATAGTATTGTAAATACATCTGGATTTGGATACAAAATAGACTATAATAATTAATTCTCTACTATAGACTATTTGTTACAAAGTTTGTTTATCAGTCTTGACATCATTGAGATGTTTTTTATTTTTCTCTTCTGATAACTTAAATGATTCTATTATAGAACTATCTGTATCACTTATCAAACTATCTAAATCTTCTTGTGTACTCTTATTTTGTTTATCTGGTTCATACTCTATTATTCTTGGTTTTATCTCTTCACAGTTTTGATTCTTTGATTCTAATACATTATCTGTCAATGATGAAAAATTGTACATCAATTGATAATAATTTACTATTCTATTATATTCTATTTCTATTAATGTTTTTACTGATTCAAATAGCTCATCTTGTGCATTTAATATATCTATAAAGGTTCTTGTCCCTGCTGAAAATTGCTCTTTATATATATCTACTATATTTGTATTTGCTTTTACATACTCTTCTATCTCATTTATTCTTGCTTTATATCTCTCATTTTTCCCATACAATGATTTTACATTTGAAACTATCTCTCCTGTAATATCGTCAAGATTCTTCTTCTCTTCATTTAGAAATATCTTCTCTTGTTCTGTTGCTATTTTATTTTTATTCCCATTATACAAATTCCAATTAAGATTCAATCTTGCTGCAACATTTTTTGTTGTTCCATCTCCTAACAAATCTATATCTTTATCATATGATGCTCTTAATTCAAAGTTTAACTTTGGTAAAAACTCCCCTTTTGCTTGTGCTATCTTCTCTCTTTGTGCTTTTATCTTCTCTATTTGTTCTTTTATTTTACTATTATTTAATACTGCCCGTTTCACAGCATCTTCTATTGTTTTTGGTACTTTTTTCTCATCTATTATTGGTCTACAAACCCTTCCTTTTGGCTCTTTCCCTACATATCTTCTATATGATGCTATTGCTGTATCTTTTTTATCTTCTTCATCTATATATTTGTTTTTTACCAAATGCAATTTTGATGATACTTGATAAGTCTCTAATATCTCTCCACTTATCTTCTCATTTTCTTTTGCTATAATCATATTATCTTCATTTACTTTTACCATATTTTTGGTTACTCGTAATATCTCTTCACTTTTTACTAAATCTGTATATACTTTTATTGATTCTAACACTGTTGATTCTATTGCATCAAAGCTTCTATATTTATTTGACAAATCCTCGTATCTTGATTGTGCTACTTGCGATGGTGTTATCCCTCCATCATACAAATATTGTTTTAGAATTAGTGTTGCTAGCATCCCATCTTGTGTCGTCCATTCTCCATCTGTATTTGAACTCTTCCTATCTTTATTATCCCTTGATCGTTCTATATATGTCTCTAAATCTAAAGTTGGCAAGTAATTACCCTCTCTATCATCTACATATTTACTGTATCCTTTTTGTTGTTGCAACTCTGCTTGAATAGTAGGGTTATTAATCATTACAGCAGATACTGTTTCTTTTAAACTTACGGCATTTAAACTTAAATTTACAACTAACATTGTAATTAAAAATAAAAAGAATCTATTTTGCAAAGTATTTCCTTATAAGTAGAGTAAAATAATAATATATATTATTATAACCTAAAAAATCCAATTTGCGACTATAAAAATAGTGAAAATTTCAAATTAATAAGTAATTTAATTATTTTTTTTAATTTAAATTACTTTAATTATAATAAATAAAAAATTAATTTAATTATTTATTATAACTAGAAGTAGTATCAAAGTAGTATCAAAAAAGAAAAAATATAAGAGAAATATAGAAAACTAATTATTTTCTATATGGTTTGAAAATAATTAGTAATCGAGGAAGAAGAAGTAAAGCTGAGCATAACATTGCAATCATAACAATTACAGTTAATAATCCAAAATAAATAGTTGGTATAAGATTTGATAAAACTAAAATAGAAAAACCAAGTACTACTACTAAGGTAGTATAATACATAGCATAACCAATACTTGCATGAGATCTTTTCATAGCTTCAATATAATCATGGTCAACTTTAAATTCCTCTTTAAATCTATGAATATAATGTATAGTGTCATCAACTCCAATTCCTATACTAATAGCTGCAATTGTTATTGTCATAATATCTAAAGGAATACCAAGCCAACCCATTATTCCAAATACAATACCAATAGGAACAACATTTGTAATTATAGCAATAAGTGCTACTTTTACAGATCTAAATAAAATAATGAACATAAAAAATAAAATAGCAATTACAAATCCCAATGTTTTGATTTGAGAATTAAAAAGTGACTGAAGCATATTATTATATAAAACCATAAGCCCAGTTACTTTATAACTCGCTTCAGTTTGTGGAACTATTTTATTTAAATCTTTTTTTATTTTGAGTAGAAAATCATTTCTTCTAAGATTTGGATTTGAGTCTATTATTCTAATACTAAATCTTGCTTCATTTTTACCAATATCAATATAAGGTGATAAAATCAAATCTTTATATTTCTTTGGCAATTTGTTGTATAAAAGGGCTAATTTAAAACCATCAAGAGGCTCACCCTTATTTAAAGTTTTACCTATTTTTAATAGTGTTGCTAAAGACTGAACATTACCTACTGAATCTAGGCTTTCTAAATAATTGTGTACTTTCATGATCAAAGCCATCTTATCTTCTGTAAACCAATACTGGGCATCATTTGAAGTTGATTCAAACTCATCTTCAAAAGAGAAATCATCAGAAGAAGACTCTTTTTTAGCTTTCTTTTCAACTTTGAAATCTAAGATAATATCTAATGGTGTTGTTCCACCAAGTTTTTTGTCAATTACTTCCATACCTTTGTATATCTGTGTATCTTTTTTAAAATAATTAATAAAAGAATTCTCAACTTTTAATTTCGTAGTTCCAGTTAAACTAAAAACAATAATCAAAGCTGTTCCAATAAAAATGTATTTTGATTTATTTTCTACTATATATGAACTAAAAGAAGTCAAAGAAGAATGATTTTCAAGTTTTTTGTGGGGTCTTTTTATCTCACTCATTATTAAAATTGTTGGAAAAACAATAAATGAAATAAACAAAGACATTGCAATACCTGCACTCATCATCCAACCAAGATTTATAACAGGTACAATTCCAGAAAATACCAATGAACCAAAACCAGCAATAGTGGTGATAATTGCAAAAAACGATGGATTTAATTTTGATAGAATTGTGTTAATTACTAATTTATATTGACTAGCATGTACAAATCTTCCGCTTAACTCTCTATATCGAACTATTAAATGTAACACAATTGAAATAGTAATTATCAACTGTAAGGCAATAAAGTTAGATGAGATAACAGTGATTTCCCAACCAAACAACCCAAGCAGTCCAGAAGTTGCAATAACTGATAATATACAAATTAAAATAGGTAGAGTTACCCAAATGATTTGTCTAAATATTACCCATAAAACAACAATCAAAATAAATACAAGAGTAGTTCCATAAACTGCTAAATCATCTTTTACAAAGCTAATAACATCATTAGCAATCATACTTGTTCCACCTAGGAAAAGTGTTGCTTGATTATCATATTTTTTTATTATTGCTCTTACATCTATAATATTTTGATGTTCTTCATTTCTAAGTTTATCTCTATATACTTTGAATTCATTTTTTATATTCTCAAGTTCAATAGTTTCAGCAGTAGTGATAGTTCCATCTCTTTGCTTTTTTATTAGAGCATTTCTTTTATCCAAAAAGTTAAAATATTCATCATCTCTAATTAAGTTTACAACTATAGATGTAGTTTTAAAATCACTACTTACAAGGGCATTCTTATACAAAGGACTTGTAAGAAATTCTTTTTTTGCAAGTTTCTTATCAACATCTTTATCTTCTAAAAGATTTACCTTATCAACAAGGTCTTTTATCTCTCTAACAGGTGATTCGAGCATAGGAACAGTTAAAATTGATGTTACTGATTCTACTCTTGGGAGTTTTTCTAAATCACTTGAAATATCTCTTATCAAATCTAAACTACTCTTTGATAATAAGTCATTTTTAGGACTTACAGTTAAAACTAAAATATCCCTATTTTTATATCTTTTATTAACTTCTCTTGTTAGTTTTAGGTCTTTGTCATTTTCTAAAAGTAGCGTTTCGGAAGAGGCATCTATTTGTAGTTTTGTAGCGTAGTATCCTAAAAAAGATATAAGTAAAAGAAGAGCTACTAAAACTTTTTTAGGATTGTTTAAGATAAATTTATCAAAAAATGATTTCATTAATTATTTGTTTTTGTATTTAAAGTAAGCAATAAATCTTTAAAACTTTTATTTTTCAAATATCCAGCAAACTGTTGTCTATATGTTTGCATAATACTAACTCCGATAATATTTACATCATAAATAAGCCAATCATCATTTGAGTTTTTATAAAATTTGTACTCTATCTCATACTTCTCATCTTTTCCAATTAGATATGTTATTAGTCTAATTCTTTTGGGATTTAATTTATCTATACCATCAATTTGTATTTTTTGATTTGTGTAAAGATCCAGCTTATCAATATATGAGTTTTTTAATTTTGTTTCAAAAAGCTTTGTAAATTCAGCTTTTTCATCACTTGATAAACTATTCCAATCTTTTCCCAATGCAATTTGAGACATAACATTATAATCAAAAAGAGCATCCATAATAGAAAAAATCTTATCTGTTCTTTCTTTTAGTGTTTTATCTTTTTGTTGTAAAATTAATATAACATTATCAATCTTTTCTTGCATCACATCTTTTATTTTAGATTCTTCAATTGCAAATAAACTCTTTGAAAGAATCAATAATGAGAAAATTAGAATTAAAAATTTATTGCCTATCATCAAATTATTCCTTAATCTCTTTTTCTCTTTTTTGTTCATAAATATCTCTTAAAAAAGGATATAAATCGATTGCATCTTTTTTAATATCTTGATATCGTCCAATATGAAAAGAGTTTTCATTTAAATGTCTTCCAATAGCCAAATAAGAAGTCTCTTCAGTGTTATTAGGGATTTTATATTTTATAGTATCATCTCCAAAGTTGTTTAAAGGAGAAACATACCCATCAGCAACCATTCCAAAAGTATCTCTTAAATTTGAAGGTCCTAAAAGTGGTAAAACAAGTGGGAAACCAGAACCGACTCCATAAAAACCCAAAGTCTGACCAAAATCTTCTTTATGTGCTTGCCAATGTAGTTCAGTAGTTGCAGGATCCATAAAACCTAGCAATCCAAAAGTACTGTTTATTAGAAATCGACCCAATTCTTCTGCACTATTTGAAAACTTGAATTGCAATAAATTATTTACAAATCGAATAGGAAAGAAAAGATTATTAAAAAAGTTTGAAACACCAGTTCTAGCAACTTCTGGCATGACCTTTACATATCCTCTTGTTATTGGGTCAAATACATATATATATGCTTTATCATTAAATGAAGTCATTACTCTGTTATAACCACTTAAGGGATCAAAGATCTCAGTTTTTGGTTCACTAAATTCATTAGAAAAATCTACTGCTCCACTATCATCGGAAGCCAATGCGAAATTTAATAATAAAACTAAACTAAAAATAATCTTTTTCAAATACTTATCCTACTCTTTTATGTTATTGTGCGATTATATTATAAATTTCATAATTACTTCATAAAGTGATATTTATAATAATTATTTCTAAGCTTTAAAGCTTAATTTAACTTGTGATTAAATTCTGGAACTATTTCTTTTAATACTTTTATTTTATCTTCGCTTACTAAAAGTTCTTCAATCTTTTTATTTAATAGCTCTATATCAAACAATGTAGAACTTGCAACAGTAATTGAGTCATAATCTGTGTTCTTATCACTGTCATTTATAAGTAACTCTTCATATAACTTTTCACCTGGCCTTAAACCACAATACTCAATTTGTATATTTTCTCTACCGCTTAGTTCTATCATCTTTTTAGCTAAATCAACTATTTTTATAGGTTCACCCATATCTAATATAAATATTTCACCGCCTTTTCCTATACTTGCAGCTTGTAGAACAAGTTCACAGGCCTCAGGGATGAGCATGAAATATCTAGTAATATCAGGATGAGTTACTGTAATAGGGCCACCTGATTCAATTTGTGATTTAAATTTAGGAATAACACTTCCACTACTACCTAAAACATTTCCAAATCGTACAGCTACTATTTCAGTAGAATTAGAAACCACATTTTGGGCATAAAGTTCACAAATACGCTTTGTAGTTCCCATAACATTTGTAGGACGTACTGCTTTATCAGTAGATATTAACACAAATTTCTCAACCCCATATTTTATAGATAAATCTATGCAGTTTTTGGTTCCTATTATATTATTTGATATTCCTTCTAAAATATTATCTTCTACCAAAGGTACATGCTTATAAGCTGCTGCATGTATTACTATTTGGGGTTTGTATTTTTTAAATGTATTTTCAATAAAACCAAAGTTTCTAACCGTCTGCATAACTGAAACAACATTGTCACTACTTAACTCTTCAGTTATTTGATAAAGATTAAATTCACTATGATCTAATAAAATAAGTTGTTTTGCACCAAATTTTTTACACTGTCTTGATATTTCACTCCCAATACTTCCACCAGCACCTGTGATTAATACTACTTTATTTTTTATGAAGCTCTCAATTTTGTTTTTATCCAAATCTTTTGGATGCCTTGCTAGTAAATCTTCTACAGAAATATCTTTTAGCTGAGTAGAGTAATCTTTTTCTTGTAGTATTTCACTCAGAGATGGAAGTATTTTAATCGTCTTAAAATATGGACTTAACTCATCATAAATAAATTTTATTCTACTTTTACTTGCGCTTGGCATTGCTATTACCAAAAGGTCATATTTTTGCATTTGAATTATTTTTTTTAACTTAGATTTAGAAAGTATTTGTATGCCATCAATACTTCTTTTTTGAAGTGTTTTAGAATCATCTATAAAATATTTTATATTATATTGACTATTTCTATACTCTTCACCTAATTTTGTTCCAGCTTTCCCTGCTCCATAAATCACTATTCTTTTATCTTTTATTACCTTGCATTTATTTACAAAATAGTTATATGAATACATTAAGAAATTTATGCAAAATAGATATAAAAAAAGCTCACTTGCAAGAAGAGCAAATCGAACTTCTCCATAATATATTGGCAAGTAAATAACAAAAGCAGCAAGATAAACTATGCTTTTGATTAAAAATGTTCGTGTAGTAGATTTGCTCCATGAAAGAGAATAGTCTTTATAAATCAAAAAGGAAGCAATAATTCTTATTGCAATAACTCCAAAGATTAGACTTAATATTGGTTTTTGATGAAATATAAAAAAAGTCCAATAAAATGTAATAAAACTTAAACTTATAATTACTAAAATATTTAAAACTCTTTTATCTAAAGTAAACATTATTCAAAAGCCTTTTTTTTATCTACAAAATATATACTAGCATACAAAAGAATAAGAGATATAATAAATGCTAAAAAAATATTTGAAACATAGTATACAATAACAAATAATAATATATTGATAAAGATAGATGCTATTACTACTTTACTATGACTCCAACCACTTTGAGTAAGTCTTTGATAAGCATGTTTTTTGTGTGCTTGGCTTAAACTTTCACCATTTTTTTTTCTTCTATAAAGTGTCAAAGTAGCATCAAACCAAAAAACTCCAAATAAAATAACCCAAATCAAGAAGTTTGTACTCTCTTTATTTGCATAATAAATAGTAAATATAGCAATATTGTAACCTAAAAGAGTACTTCCAACATCACCCATAAATATCTTAGCCTTATGCCAGTTCCAAATTAAAAATCCTAAAACTGCAACGGCTAAAACTAAAAAGTGATTTCCACCAAACAAAGCAAACCCAGCAAGGGCTAAAAATAAAGCTTCACTGCCAGCATAACCATCAATACCATCTAAAAAATTATAAAGATTTATAAACCAAATAATCATAAAAAAAGTAAAAACATTAGTAAAAATTTGATTATCTATTGAAAATAAACCAAAATCAAGACTTCCAAGACCACCTAAAGCATATAGTCCAAGTAAAGAGACAAGTGATTGAACAATAAGTCTTAATTTTGCACTTAGTTCAAATAAATCATCAAAAAAACTAACCACAGAAATAATAATCCCAACTAAAAGTGCATAAAAAAGTGTTTGGTCAATCTGTTTTGTAAAATATAAATAAATCAAACCAATAAACCAAGTAATTGCAATAGCAATACCTCCACCATGAGGTGTAGGAGTAGTATGGGAGCTTCTATCATTTACATGAGCAATTAAAGACTTTTTTATCGCATACTCTTTTATAAGATATGTCAAAATAAACGAAAGAGAAAAGAAAATTATATAAAACATTAGTAATGATACCTACAAGAAATTATTACCACACTATACTTAGTCACTTCATAGACAAGCCTATGCTCATCTGTAATCCTTCGTGACCAACATCCTGTAAGCTCATGCTTTAGTGGTTCAGGCTTACCAATCTCATTAAAAAAATCTCTTTTTATGTCTTTAATCAAGCTATTTATTTTTTTTAATACCTTTTTATCTTCTTTTTGCCATTGTTCATACTCTTCCCAACTTTCATCAGTCCATGTTATATTCATGAATCTATTAGCTCTTTTTCTTTCACTTGTCCTTCTCTAGCATATTTTAAAGAAGAGAGTAATCTTTCTTTATTTTTTGGACTATTTAAAAGATAGTTTGTTTCTTTCATAGAGTTATATTACTCCATAGAAATCATCACTACATTTTCATGACCTTTTCTATGAATCACTACTTCTTCGTGATCATTATACACGCTTTCAAATTATTTCTGGCTTCTGTTAAACTTACTACTTGCATGTAATATCCTTACATTTTATTGTACAGTATTATATCATACTTTTATTAAAAATTAATCATTTAAAATTCAACACTAACCTTATCCCTTCTTCAACCCTTACTTTAGAAAATTGCACTTATTAAATATCTCTTTACTATCTTTATTTCCAAAACTATCCCCTAAAACCTAAACATTAATCCCTAATATCTTTGAGCATCAAGGATATTCCCTCTTCCACACTATATAGGTTTGATAGATTTAATCTCTCTTTTGTGATACTATTATCCACTTCTAAACTTCTATAAAGTCTTTTGTGAAATGATGGTTTCACTAGCTTTAATAAATTTTCAAAAAATGGTATTTTTATAAGATATACTTTTTTCTGAAGATTTTGTGCTATTAGTTCACATAATCTTGTAGTACTTAAAGGCTCATCATCAGAAGCCAAAAATACTCCCGATTGTTTTTGTTTTATTACTTCATCAACTAAATGACATAGATTTCCTATATAAACCATACTTCGTTTATTTTGAATACTTCCAAAAGGTAAAATAGATATTTTAGATACAAGTTTCACAAGAGATTTGATATTTGCTTTCACACCATAACCATAGACAATAGGAGTTCGAACTATAGACACCATAAACCCTAAACCCTCATCACTAAGCCCTAGCAACTCTTGCTCAGCTTTTAATTTACTTTTTCCATACTCATCTTCTGGATTACAAATACTATTCTCAATATATTTACTATTTGTCTCTTCTCCATACACTTTTACAGTACTCATAAATATAAAGTGTTTAACACCTGATTCTTTAGCTTTTTTTGCTAATGCTAAAGTCTGAGTTACATTGACTCTTTCATACTCTTGAGCATTTGCTCCACCCATTTGATGAACCAAAGCTGAAAGATGAAACACTACATCCACATCAGTACAATCTAAAGTATCAATCTTATCATTTCTAAAATTAAAAGTTTTTATCTTGTATTTCGAACTATGATTCTCAACAAAATAAGAACCAACAAATCCACTAGCACCAGTAAGTAATATTGTTGTTTTATAATTCAACATTTAACATTCACCATTCAAAATTATTTTGCTTCCTACAAAGCCACTTGAGCCTGTGATTAACAGTTTTTCCATATTAGCCTCTTTTTAACAACTCTAATAAATTATTAATAATTGTTCCTTTATTAAATACTGTATTCGTTAGAAATTCACAATTTTCGCTATAAGCTTTTCTATCTTGAGCATCTAATGAAATTGCAATTTTAAAAATAGATTTTATTTCTTGTATATTATTTGGAGAAGCGACTAGTCCTAAATTATTTTCTTTTATAATATTTTGAGCTTCACCATTTATTATTCCAAGGATAGGCTTCCTTGCTGCAATATATGTTTGTGTTTTTGCAGGAACTGTTAATGAAAATATTTCTTTATTTATTAAAGAAACTATTAATAAATCACTTGCTTCTAAGTATTTATAAATTTCTTCTCTTGGCTTTCTTCCCCAAAATACAATATTTCTAAATTTTCTTTCTTTTACAATACTTTTGAGTTTTTCTAAATATGAACCATCCCCTATTATATTAAGTTGAGCTTTATCCAAAAGACTTTCCTCTGAACTCCCAAAAGCTAAAATAATATTATCTAAATTCTGAACTTTCCCAATATTTCCAGCAAATGTAAAATGTATTTTATCATCATCACTTAATACAAATTTTTCTAGATTTTTATTTAAATAATCAGCCCAATTTGTAGCATAAATAATTTCTTTTTTATCATTTAAATAAGGTATTATTTTTTGTTCAAATCCTTTTGCGGAAATAGCAAAATTTGAAGCGTGTTTATAAACATATTTTACAAAACAATTTAAAAAATACTCTAAAAATTTTGTTTTCTTAAAGCCATAAGCATATACGCTATCAGGCCATATATCTTGAATCCACAAAGTTACAGGCTTTTTATAAAACTGCTTTAATATAACTGCTGGAACCATACCAGTAAGAGGTCCAACTTGAAAACCAAAAATATAATCATATTTTTTCCCAATTTTCAGACTTATTACTGAACCCATAAACATAAAAGCAAAATATTTTAAAAGTTTTTTAAATAAACTTTTCTTATATCCTGTAACTGCTTTTACTCTATAAATAGCGATATCATTCCAATTATCTTTTTGAAACCATTTATTTTTATATCCATCAAAAATCTCACTTTTAGGATATGAAGGTACCATTGTCAAAACATCAACATGATAACCTTTATTTTTCCATTCAAGAGCTAATTCATTTATTTTAAATTCTTCAGGATAAAAACACTCTGTTACAATTAAAATCTTTTTTGACATAAAAGTTTATTTTCTAAAAAATTTATTTTTATAACAATCATCATTCATAACATGATAGTGCATATCTTCTACTAATTTTTGCCATGAAGGTGATACATATCCGGTAACTTCTTTAAATTTAGTACTATTAATACTTCTATCAAGCACAAAATCATCAAATGCATTTATTTTTATCACTTTTTTATATACATCTTTAATAATATTGAGCAATTCATATTTAGAAATAGCATTGCTCGAGACATGATAAAGTCCACTTAATTCTTTATTTGGTATAACATAATTTGATATTATATTTACCATTTCAATAGTTGGGAATCCACTATAAATTGCTTGTGTAAAACCATTTGTCTCATTTTTTTGAGACATAAACCAATCAACTAAGCTATAATTTGTTTTTAATTCATGCCCAATAATAGAGGTCCGAAGTGTTATGCAATGGGGATAATGAACTTCTCCTAAAAATTTTGTTTTACCATACAAATCTTCTGCATTTGAAAAATCTTTTTCTGTATAATGACCTTTTTTACCATCAAATACACAATCTGTACTAATATGAATAAGCCTTGCATTTGCTGTTCTTGTTACAAGTGAAAGTCTATGCGGCAATTGAGCATTTACAGTAATAGCTGTTAAAGGATCTTTAGAAATAGGAAGTTGTTTGATAATTCCTATACAATTTATTATAATAGTTGGTTGCACTCCTGCAATTGCACGAATTACTGTTTCAAAGTTATCAGCATCTACTCCATCTCTTATTTTACTTAACTCTTCTGTTGTAAAATACTCTTTTAAACTATTCTTGTTTCTTGTTGTTCCAAAAACTTCAAAATTATCATTTTTACTCATCTCTTTAAAAAGAGTATGTCCAAGCATCCCAGTCACACCAAGTATTAAAATTCTTTCATTTTTCATTTTGCTAACCTTTTTAATATTTTTTCCAAACTGTTCTATTGATATACTCTATGTAACTAACAATTATTCTTACAACTTTTTTTGATACATTTGATATATCATAATCTTTTACTATATCCATAGGTTTTTCTAAACATTGCTCTGTAACTATATCTATAGAATTAATTATATCTTCACTTTTAAGCCCAGACATAATAAGTGTTCCCTCATCCATCCCCTCAGGTCGCTCATGTGCTTGTCTGATTGTAATAGCTGGAAAACCTAAAATTGAAGACTCTTCAGTTATCGTTCCACTATCACTTATTGCACAGAATGCATTTTCCTGTAAAGCAATATAATCAAAAAAACCAAGTGGCTTCATAAACTCTATTAAAGGATTAAAATCTTTTTTATCCAAAAGTTCTAGTTTTTTTCTAGTTCTTGGATGAGTTGATACTATGATTCTTTTTTTATATTTAAGGGCAATAGCATTTAAAGAATCAAGCAAATCACTAAAGTTTTGTTCACTATCAACATTTTCTTCTCTGTGAGTACTTACAATAAAAAAATCTTTTGGTTTTAAATTTAGATTTTCTAAAACTTTTGAGTTTTTAATATCATTTTTGTAATATTCTAAAACTTCAAGCATAGAAGAGCCTGTTTTTATAATTGTTTCAGGTCTTAGCCCCTCAGAGATTAAATATCTTCTTGCATGTTCTGTTAAAGTCATGTTAATATCACTTAGTTGATCAACAATTTTTCTGTTTATCTCTTCTGGAACTCTTTGGTCAAAACATCTATTTCCTGCTTCCATATGAAAAATTGGGATTTTTCTTCTTTTTGCAGAAATTACAGATAAACAACTATTTGTATCTCCATAAAGTAAAACAGCATCTGGTCTTAACTCTTCAAAAAGTTTATCAGAAGTGCTTATTACATTTGCAATGGTAAGGGCTGCACTGTCTGCTGCTGCACTTAAAAAATAATCAGGTTTTTTTATCCCCATATCATTAAAAAACACTTCATTAAGTTCATAATCATAATTTTGTCCAGTATGAACTAAAATATGATTCGTATATTTTTCAAGTTCAGCTATTACACGGCTTAATTTTATAATTTCAGGTCTTGTTCCAACAATTGTCATCACTGTTTTCATGCGATAACTCCAAACTCTTTTAAGTCTTCTTGTATTTCAGTAAGTTTTAAAAGCATACTTTTTAATTCTTCTTCATTGAGTTGCTTTGTATTGTGAGAATGATAATCTACAACTTCATTTATAACTTCACCCTCTTCAAAAAACTTACCATAATTTAAATCTCGATTATCTGCAGGAATTCTGTAATACTCTCCCATATCAAGAGTATGAACCATCTCTTCTCTTGTCAAAAGTGTTTCATAGAGTTTTTCACCATGTCTCGTACCTATGATATTTATCTTATGTTCAGGCTTTCCTAATATATTTTTTAAAGTATTTGCAAGAAGTTCAACTGTACAAGCTGGAGCTTTTTGTACAAATATATCACCATTTTTCGCATTTTTAAATGCAAACATCACTAAATCGACCGCATCATCTAAACTCATCATAAATCGTGTCATATTGGGATCTGTTATTGTTATATCTTTCCTTTCTCTTATTTGATTTATAAAAAGTGGAATTACAGAACCACGACTTGCCATAACATTTCCATATCTTGTGCAAGAGATAACTGTTTGGGACTCATCAAGATTTCTACTTTTTGCAACAGCCACTTTTTCCATCATAGCTTTGCTTATTCCCATAGCATTTATAGGGTATACAGCTTTATCTGTACTAAGAACTACAATATTTTTAACTTGATATTTGATTGCAATATTAAGTACATTTTCAGTTCCTACTACATTAGTCTTAACTGCCTGCATTGGATAAAACTCACAAGATGGTACTTGTTTAAGTGCTGCAGCATGGAAAATATAGTCAACCCCTCTTATAGCATCATCCAAAGAATTCACATCTCTCACATCACCTAAATAAAACTTTAATTTATCATTGTTATATTTTTTTCTCATATCGTCTTGTTTGAGTTCATCTCTGCTAAAAATTCTTATTTCTTTTATATCTGTATTTAAAAAATTACGAAGAACGGCGTTTCCAAAAGAGCCAGTGCCCCCTGTAATTAAAAGTATTTTATTTTTAAACATTTTTTATAACCTTTTTACATATATTCAAATATTTATTTGCTCGTTCTTTTGAAGAAGGTAACTCTTGAACAACTTTCAAACCTTCTTCAACTAAATCATCATAAAGCTTTTTATCACTATATATTTTTTCAATTTGCTTCATTATATCGTTTATATCATAAGGATTAAAATAAAGTGCAGCATCTTTGCAAACCGTTTTTGCAAAAGAGTAGCGAGAAGTTAAAATTGGTTTTTTCATAATCATTGCTTCTGGATAAGAAGCTGTAAAACTTTCTATTAAAGTAGGTAGAAAAAGAGCATCACATTTACTATAAAAATAAGGACATTCTTCAAGTTTAATTGGTCCAATATTGATAATATAATCTTTTATATGAGAAAAATACTTTTCAACAGTTTCATCAGTTAATGTTAATACAAATTTGATATTTAAGTGCTCTTCTTTAATCAATGGAACCAAATCATTAATCAAATCTAACTTTTTGTGAGGGTAATAAGCTGAAATTGTGATAAACCAAAATTCATTATTATTTTTTCTTGGTAGTAACTTCAAATCCTCTATTTTATTTTCAAATATCTTATCATACCTGCTTGATACAACTATAATTTTGGTTTCACTCTTATCTATAAATTGAGAAAATCTTTTTTTCATATCTTCTGTTTGTAAAACATAAAAATCGGCATTGCTTTTCAACAATATTCGATGATACTCTTTTTTTAACGTAAACTTTATTTTTTCTAAGAATGAAAAGTTTCTGAAGTATGGTGACTCAGAGTACAAATATAATCCATTTGCAAATCCCATTACATGCTTCGATTTTGGTTTCCAATAAGTAGGTCCAAACACCGAAAATACAATGTCTGGAGATATTCTCTCTTCTTCTTTATATAACTTTTTAATTGTTTCATCAAAAAAAATAAATCTGCTTGGATTCTTAAATTTAAAAAACTTAAAATTTTTTGGAAATTTTTCTTGTTGAATTTCTTTACTCATAGAAGGAGATAAAAAAACAAAATATTCATTTTCATCAAAATTAGTACATTCATATATAAAAGAGATAGCAACTTGTAAAGCCCCACCAACTTTTAGGTTTGTTGTGTTTATAATAATCCTCATACTACTGCAATTCCTTCAATAAAAAATCTTCAACTTGAATAAAGTTTGTTGTATTTACAAAAGTATTCAATAAGTCTGTATTAGCAATAGATGCTTTAAGTTCATCTCTTTTGGTATTTACTGTTTGAATTTGAATACCTTTTAATTTTAAATGATTTAAAATATCATGTACTCTTTTACCATTACCACTGGCAATATTTAGAGTTTTTGGTAAAGTTTCAATTTCCAAAAGTTTCAAGTATACATTAACCACATCATTGATATGAATATAATCACGAACAGCAACTCCTTCATTGATAATATTTAATGATTGATTGTTTATATGAGCATTTTTTATTTTACTAATTACAGAAAATTCATCTTCGCCACCGTACATATTGAATATTCTAGCAACTGTATAATCAATATCCCTTGCATCACAAAATCTTTTAATTAACTCTTCATTAGCAACTTTTAAAGCAGCTTGTAAACTCATTGGCATAACAGCATCTGTCTCTGAACAAAATTTGTTATTGCCGTAAACTGAACTACTGCTTGTATAAATAACTTTTTTAATATTAACTTTTGCATTATCTAATTGCATCAATATTTTTGAAGTCGAGAATATTGAGTTATCAATATATTTATCAAGATTATTATTATCATAGAGTTGTCGAGATGTTTGAAAATTATTAAAAATTACACTAACTTTTTCACAATTAATTTTTTTATTAAAAAAGACTTTTAAAGCATTATCTTTATCAGATGATGAAAAAACAGTTGCTTTATCTAGTTGTTTAGATAAATTAAGCGTTAAATTAGAACGTTTACCTATTATAATTATTGTTGGCATATACTTACTTTCATTAATTTTGTTATCAATTTAATGATTAAAAAATAGATTAAGCTAATAATCACAGTCTTTGCTGTATTTATACAGAAGGTATCAAATCCAAATGAATTAATAAAATTAAAATACAATAAATACAATATTACTAACCAATAATATTTTGTGAACTCTAACAAATTACCAGATTCTATTTTAAAATTTACGAATCTGAGTATATTATTCATTAGTACAAATCAACACTTAGCATTTTATATGCTTCAACAAATCAAATTTATTATTGTCTAAAATAAATCGTAAAGCATAATACATAGCTTTAGCATTTTGTTTACCAACAATATTCCTATTGGATATTGAACTATTTACAATTCGGTATTTTAAGAACTTTACAGGATAATAAGCATATTTGACATCTTTATTATTCAATAAATTTAACCACAAATAATAGTCTTCTACAGCAATACAATATTTTTCTTCATTAAATCTCTCAAAAATATCTTTTTTTAAGATTGCTGAAGATAAATAAACAAAATTACCTTTAATTAATTGTGATAAATCGTGTATCTTATATTTTCTATAATAATCTTTTAAAAAATTATTTGATTTAATTTTTTCAGATTTTTCATCTATGAGGACAGCTCCATGGCTAGAGAAATTTAAATCATTCTGTTTCATAAACTCCAAATGTTTTTCTAATTTTTGAGGCAACCAAATATCATCTGCATCCAAAAAAGCTATATATTCCCCTTTAGCATTTTCTACACCAATATTTCTTGGTCTTGCTGGTCCGCCAAAATTTGACGCAGATTCTATTAATTTAATTCTATGATCTTTTTCTGCATAATCTTTCACAATATTTCTACTTATATCAGTTGAACAATCATCTACTACTATCATTTCCCAGTTTTGATAGGTTTGATTAATCACATTGTCTATTGTTTTAGCTATATACTTTTCTGCATTATAAAGGGGAATTACAACCGTTACTAATGGTTGTTTGTTATTTTTTAGTTCCAATTGTTTACCCTTAGATTATCAATATAATCTTTTATATTTTTTGTTGGTTTCCAACCTAAACTTTCTGTTTTTTCAGTCATTACATCAGCTGTCATACGATTTCCTTTACGTTCTGGTAACATCTCTATTTTTCCACCAAACATTTGAGCTATCTCTTTTATACTATAACTTTCTGGACTTCCTATACCAAACTCATCACCGTAACCATTTTCACCTACTAAAACAAGCCCATTAATAATATCATCTATATGTGTAAAATTTCTTTTTTGTGCACCAGGGCTGACAATAGTAAGAGGTTCTCCATTTCTCATTTTTTCTTTAAATAATGCAATAAGTGTTGCATATTTACCAGTACTTATCTCTTTTGGTCCATATACATTATAAAAATATGTAATTGCATAAGGTACGTTAAACCAAGTACCGTAATTTTCAACTAGCTCAGTATTAGAAGCTTTTGTCCATGCATAAGGACTAGCACTTCTACCGAGCCCTCCATCACCAAATTTGGTAGAACTTCCAGCATATAAAATTTTACATCCCACTTTTCGTACAAACTCAAGTACAGCAAAAATACCATCTTTATTGTATTTCCAAACTTTTTCAATATCATCAAAACTTTGTTCGACTCTACTGTATTCACCAAGATGATAAACCATATCAGGTTCGAAATTGACAAGAGAGGCTATATCAAATGTATCTCCTTTTATATAAGTCACATTTGGTACATGATTATTTTTACTTCCTGTAAAGTAGTTATCTAAACTATATACTTCGTAGTTTAAATTTTGAGTTAATCTTTCACACAAATGACTTCCCACAAATCCAGCTCCACCAGTTACCAGTATTTTTCTTTTCATTCTCTCTCCATTGAATTTTTTACTTTTTACATACAAAATGAATTAATTTATCCGATTTTACATTTTTCACAGTAGTTAAGTTTGTATTAATTATTTCAACAAGTTCAAAATCTGCTTCTTTCATTGCTCTTTCCCAATACCAAAATGGATAATTTTTATCTCCCAAATAAGGGTCATATTCAAAACCATTTACTGATATTTTAGGTGAATGTGATTCATATTGACACTTTAAAATTTTATATAATATTTTGATAAATGCTTTTATAATTCTTTTAATATATAAATATCCACTAATCGGAGTTTCATTTAAAACAATTAAATATCCACCTTTTTTTAATTTAGAATATGTTTCTTTAAATAATTCTTCTAAATTAAATGCATGGTGAAAGGCAGCTGACGCGACAATCAAATCTACAGAATTGTCTTCAAGCATTAACGGTGAGAACAATCCCTCTACTGGTACAATTTTTTCAGATTTACCCTTTAAAATTTTTATAACAGTAGGTAATATATTGTATAAATAATTCTTACTTGTATCTATAGCTAAAATAATTTTTACTTTTTCAAAACGAGACAAGTACGCACTAAGCCAGCCTCCTCCACATCCTAAATCAATCACTGTGCTATTATCATTTAAGAATTTATCAAAATCAATTACTTTAGCGGCATCGAGAAAATTACACTTTTCACATACTTGCATAAAATATTTATTTCCATCATTATTCCATTCTTTTACCTCAGGATATTTATGTTCCATAATTTTATCCCATTGTGAAACATTATGTAATGTTTGTTGATAAATCCAATCTTTATTCATTATTTGCAACCTTTAATATTTGTATCAACCAATTTTCTAAACTGTATTTTTTTAATTCTTCCGTATTATCAATACCATTATCTTTAAAAAAATCTGAATCTATTTTAATATCATCTCTATCAATTATTTGTACATAGTTTGAATCATAGATTTCACTATTTATTATTTCTTTGTTTGTTGTTAAAAGCTTTTTGCCTGCACCTAAAGCTTCAATCGTTCGTATTGTTAAACCATTTTGATTACTCATTTCAATATCTAAAACTGCTTTAGATTGTTCATAGATTTTCACTATATCTTTGAGTGTTAATGTTTTAGTTTTTAAATACTTTAAATCTTCTTTTGGGAAGCTAGAAGATAATCTTAATTTAAATTTATAAAAAGCATTTGTATATAAATGATGTTTAAATTTCAAGTTATTTTTTTTAGACAATGACTCAATTTTTTTTATTATATCAAGTCTATCACTATGATGTGTTCCCAAAAAGACGATATCATATATTTTATCTTGACTACTATTTCTTACTATTTCATACTCTTGAGTGTAAAATAGTGGTAAATACTCTATATTCAAGGTCTTTGCATCTTTTTTATCAAAACTATAAACTTTATCAAAATACGGAATTATAGCCTTATATTTATGATGTGCTAACGAATCCCATTGATACATAACAAATTTTGCATTTAAAGCTTTTTTTCGCACTTTTTCTAAAAATACTTTATCTATCAATTCACCACGAATTAAAAAAACGATATCAAAAGAGTCATCTATTTGTGATAACATATACTTATGGTAGAAATTATCACAAACTCTATTTATTGGATATTTTGTTCGGTGTCTTATATTATTAAAAAATTTATTATTCACAACATCATACATAAAAATAACATTTGCACCAAGTTGTTCAATACCCTCTTTTATGCTTAAATGATAATGATGAAATTTAGGTGAAATAAGTAAAATTTTCTTATGCTTCAACATATTTTTCCCATTTTTGTGTTTGCATATTAAACTGCTTAATTACTTTGGCAGGATTACCTACTGCAACAGAATAATCAGGAATCGCTTTAGTCACAACAGAATTTGCACCTATAATACAATGCTTTCCGATTTTTGCTCCAATAATAGATACATTTTCACCTACCCAACTATTTTTCCCTATTACGACTTCTGATTTATATAAAATTGTTTGTTTTATTATAGGTGTACTCACATCTTCATATGCATGAATATTATCAGATATATACACTTTATCTGCAATAAGAACATTTTCTTCTATAGTAACACTTCTTAATGCTACTATATGCGCAAATCTTCCAATCACTGCTCCATTATCAATAATCAAAGAGGGCTCAACATTATCTTGTTTTAAAGCAAGAATCCATGCCATACTTTGAAAAACTACATTATTACCAATTGTTATATACTGCATACCTTCAATTATATCAGGGTTAATAAAAACTGCTGATTTTGGAAAGTTTTTAAACCTTTTACTGTTCGTAGCATAAAACCATCTTTTTTTTAAAGTTTTATATAACTTATCTAAAAATTTAGTCATTGTTTATCTTTTTAACTTTTTCTGTAAATTCCAGTGGGTTATCAAAATATTCATTTAATTCTTCTAATATTTCTTCATCCAGCTTCCACCATTGTGAATCTATCAACAGATTACGTACTTTTTCGTCAAATCTGTATTTAATATGCTTTGCAGGAACTCCTCCTACAATACTATATGGTTTAACATCTTTTACAACAACTGCACCTGCACCAATTACAGAACCCATGCCTATAGTGACACCAGCTTTTATCATAGCACCTTGTCCAATCCAAACATCGTGTTCAATAACAGTTTTAGGTATCAATAACTTACTATCTAAAGTTCTTTTTGTTAAGAAAAAAGGCAGTGATTGGCTACAATCATAAAAAATAGGACTTGTACTTATTGTATTAGTTAAGTGTGAAGCTAATCCAATTGTAACATTACTTCCAATACTACAATATTTACCAATATCAGAATAATAGCAATTTGTGTTTGATTGTAAATAAGTACCATTTCCAATAATAGAATTTATTACTGTAACATTTTGAAAAAGTTTACTATTTTTATTTATACTTGAATTACTGTCAATATATACATTACTAAGAATTAGACTACCTGGAAATCTTTTTTTATTTTTATATCTATTTAATCGTATTCTGAAAAAATTAAACATTTTTATTTTAACTCCAATAGTTCATTGATAAAACTTACATTTCTATATAAATTTTTTCCATCTAAAGGACCAATATACTTTTCTAAAGTCTCTTTCTTTAAAAATTCATTATACCTACTGTGATTATTTTGAAAATCATTAAAAGCAAGTTCTAATTCATCAATTGTTTTTGCAATAACAAGCTCACTTTTTTCATCAAAAGGAGGAAATAAAATCTCATTGTCTTTTTTATAATACACTACAGGTATACCCAAACAAGACGCTTCAAAAAGAGTTTGAGAATATATTGAAATATAAAAATCTGTTTTTTTTAGAACTTCAACCATTGGAATAGTATCAATAA
This sequence comes from Arcobacter siniprincipis (SeqCode), assembly GCF_048571125.1. Classification (NCBI taxonomy): domain Bacteria; kingdom Pseudomonadati; phylum Campylobacterota; class Epsilonproteobacteria; order Campylobacterales; family Arcobacteraceae; genus Arcobacter; species Arcobacter siniprincipis (SeqCode). Next base: position 2,645,176 of record NZ_CP182343.1, read on the forward strand.
TATTAATGTTTAACTTAGAAAAATATTTTTTTACAAATTTTTCATACTGCACCTTATATCCATTTGGTCGAACTTTTATATTTATTTGAAGATTTTCTTTTTGTTTTTGTAATATTTCAAAAAGGTGTAATACATCATACATAAAATCAAACTCGACAGCTACATATGAATTTAAATCTATTGGATTAAAACCCGATACCCCAATAGTAACAGTAGGATTAACTCTATTAATATTATTTTTTTGTATTTTTGCATAATCATCCATCCTTGGATCCCCTAATGCATAAACATTATTTATATTTTCAAAGTAATAATCTTTTATACTTTGAGAGTAAGCATTAATATATGTTGCATGTTTTGCTTCATCTGAATATTTCGGACCCAACAATCCATTGATAATCATAAAGCTAGGAATACCCTTTTTTCTACATAACAAATCAAGCAATGTAGCCGTATGACCAATATTAGCAATAAGAATTACTAAATCAACTCTATTGTTATTAACATATTTGATACAGCTATCTAAGGTTCTTAAAAAGTAGGGTAATCGGGGAGTGATTCGAGTCAGTATTATTTTATAAATTGATTCAGAAATATCTGTTCCATCTTGTAAAATTAATTTATGATATTTTTCTTCATTAAGTTTACAAATAAAACTCTGAGTTACTTCATCATATTTTTTTATATTTCCAAAAATAGGAATAGTTCTCTCTTTTAATTTAGAAGCAAAATCACTATTTTGTGAAAAATTCTCTAAAAGTACTTTTTTATCATCACTTTTATTTATCTCAGTTAAAACTTTTTTTGTCGGATGATATTCTTGAATAAATACATTTTTCTTTTTCTTTCTGAATTTATCAAAAATTATCATCACAATACTAAATACGGATGAAATCCTTTGTTTCAAACTCCGTAAGAAGCCTCTTAAACCCTTAGCTCTGACTTTTTCATCCATCCATTTTTCAATAGGAAAATAAAAACTATCGTTGAAATTTTTTATACCAGTATGTTGAGAAAACTTAATATTTAAATCTGTTAATATTTCTTCAATAAATTTATTATTTGAGTATAGAAATATCTTATTATAAACCATGTATTTCAAAAAGTTTAAATTAATACAAAAACGAATATATGAAGTAAAGTCATTCCAAAATTCTTGCCTGAATGAAAACCCAAAAGAAATATCATTATAAGTAAATATATCTTCTCCATCTTTATTATAGTGCCACTTTTCAAAAAAATCATAAATTAGATAATTATTTTCTTCCATGACTTGATTATTGATTAGATGGTCAATATAAAAAACACTGCCTCCAATATTTTCAAGATGATGCTTAAGTGCGAAATCTAAAGTAAGTACTACGTCTTTATCCAGATTATACTCTACTTGTAATTCATTCCAAGAAAAATACGTATCAACAATAATAATTTTGTCAAATCTTTTATATATATTATCAGAGATAAAAAGATTATCTTTCACTTAAAACCTTATAATAATCTTTATATGTATTAAATAGCTTTTTTTTAAAATCATTATTTCTAATTTCATAATGAGTATTTACTATATTTAATTTAAATTCATTTATAAAATCGATAACTTCTCCTAATGTTGTATTATATACTATATTCGGACTCATATAAAGTTCTGATTTTTTTCGCGTTCTAATACAAAATAAAAACTCTTCTATAATATCTTTAACATAGACATATTGTATTTCAATATTTCTATCAAATACATTGAATTCAAGATTATTAATGCTATTATATATCCAAGTACTTATGACTGAATTATAATTAGCCTTACATCCCTCCCCAAATACATGAGGTAACCGATAAATAAAACATTGGCATTTATTTCTTGTTGAATATTGTTCTACTAATAACTCTGATTCTCTTTTTGTTTTGCCATACTCATTTTTTAATAACCTAGCGTGAATTGAAGAAATATATAATATTGGAGTTATTTTCTTGTTTAATTCTAAATAATTTATTATTTTTGTAGTTAGAGAGACATTTGAACTTTCTAATTCTTCTTTAGTACTATTAGGTCTTACTTCTCCTGCAAGATGTACTATAAAATCAACTTTATCTAAATAATTATACAATACGTCAAAAGATTCATTCCGATTAAACTCAAAAACATCTAAATTTTTGTTTTGGATTTTTTGAATAAAATTCTTTCCTATAAATCCTCTTGATCCTGTAATTAATAAATTCAACCTACCCCTCTATCTAAAAAATCTTACATACAATTTCTATTTTTTATTCATAATCTTGCTTAATTATACACAATCATCACTAAAAAGAAAGTTATTCCTTCTTTTCACTTTACTTTAAAATGCTTTTATATTTTTCCAAATACCACTCAATTGTTTTAACAATTCCAGTTTCAAAGTTTTCATCTGCTTTCCATCCTAACTCATTTTCTAGCTTAGTTGCATCAATTGCATATCTTCTATCATGTCCTGCTCTATCTTCTACAAATGTGATTAATTCTTTATATGAAGTTTCTTTTGGTATTTTTTTATCTAAGATTGTGCAAATTTTGTCAACTATTTGAAGATTTGTTTTCTCATTTCTTCCTCCAATATTATACACGTCACCTGTTTTGCCTATATGGTAGACTAGGTCAATTCCTTTACAGTGGTCTATTACATATAACCAATCTCTGATATTCTTTCCATCTCCATATATCGGAATTGGATTTCCTTTTAAAGCATTTCTTATAATTGTAGGAATTAATTTCTCATCATGTTGTTTTGGCCCATAGTTATTTGAACAGTTTGTAATTACTGTATTCATTCCATATGTTTCATTATAAGCTCGGATAAGCATATCACTGGATGCTTTTGATGCGGAGTATGGAGAGTTTGGAGCATAAGGTGTTATTTCAGTAAATAATCCAGTTTCACCGAGTGTTCCATAGACTTCATCAGTTGAGATATGGTGAAATCGTGCATTCTGATATTCCTCTTTATAGTCAAATGGCTTATTCATCCAATATTTATATGCCACATCAATTAAAGTAAAAGTACCATTGACATTTGTTTGTACAAATACACCTGGTTTTTTAATAGAGTTATCTACATGTGATTCAGCGGCAAAATGAATTACACCAGAAATATCATATTCAGAAAATATAAATTCTACAAGTTCTCTATTACAAATATCACCTTTAATAAACTTATATCTTGAACTTTTCTCACATTCTGTTAAATTTTCTAAATTTCCAGCATAAGTTAATAAGTCTAGGTTTATTAAATTATATTCTTGATATTTATCTAAAAAGTACGGCACAAAGTTTGAACCAATAAATCCTGCTGTCCCTGTCAATAATATATTTTTGTTGTGCATTTAATTTCCTATATTTGTTTTTATATATTTAAAATATCTTTCTATTTTCATTCATTAATTACGATTTAATATTAATATATTAAGTTAAATTCATCGATAAATCAATTTGAACCCGTTAGCAAAATATTATTCATAATAATTTATGCCATATTCAAATAAATCACCTGTTTCATGGAGCTTTGGTTGTTTAGTATCTTTAAGAGATAAAGTTAACTCTTCTTTTTTCAATATCCAATCTATATTTAAATTTTCATCATCAAATGCTATGCCTCTATCACACTCTGGACTATAATAATTATCTACTTTATAAGCAAAAATTGTATCTTCTTCTAGCACTATAAAGCCGTGTGCAAATCCTCTTGGCACGAGCATTTGCTTTTTATTCTCAGCACTTAATTCAACCGCTGTATATTGGCCAAAAGTTGGAGAATTTTTTCTAATATCCACAGCTACATCTAAAACTCGACCTTGAATAACTCGTACAAGTTTTGTTTGAGCAAAGGGAGGTAATTGATAATGAAGTCCTCTCAAAACACCTTTTGATGATTTAGATTCATTATCTTGGCAAAAACTGATTTGATAGTCTAAAAATTTTTCTAATTTATCAGCACGAAAGGTTTCTACAAAATATCCTCTATTATCGCCGTGTACTTTTGGTTCAATTACTACTACATCGAAAATATTACTTCTTTTAAACTCCATATAATTTACCTTGACTTGCTCTTCTTATTAAATATTGCCCGTATTGATTTTTACTCAAAGGAAGTGCAAGTTCTAAAAGTTTTTCTTTACTTATATATCCCATTTCATAAGCTATTTCTTCAAGACAGGCAACTTTTAATGATTGTCGATTTTCTATTGTTTGTATAAATTGACCCGCTTCCAATAAACTCTCATGAGTTCCCGTATCAAGCCAAGCATAACCTCTTCCCATTAATTCTACTTTTAATCGTGACTCATTTAAATAATCTTGATTCAAAGTTGTAATTTCAAGTTCACCTCGATGGCTTAGTTTTACATTTTTTGCTTTTTTGACAACATCTGCTGGATAAAAATACAATCCAACAACAGCATAATTTGATTTTGGTTGACTTGGTTTTTCTTCTATTGATATAACATCACCATTACCATTAAATTCTGCAACACCATATCTCTCTGGATCTTTTACATAATAACCAAACACTGTTGCTTTATTTTCTTCTTTTACATTTTTTACACTTTGTGCAAGAAGTTTAGTTAATCCATGTCCATAAAAAATATTATCACCAAGTATCAAACAAGCATCTTCGCCATTCAAGAACTCTTCTCCTAAAATAAATGCTTGTGCCAATCCATCAGGGCTTGGTTGCTCTATATAAGAGAATTTCATTCCTAAATCTTCTCCACTGCCTAAAAGTTCTTCAAATCTTGGTAAATCATTTGGTGTTGAAATGATTAATACTTCTTTAATTTCTGCTAACATTACAACAGACAAGGGATAATAAATCATTGGTTTATCGTAGATGGGCACAAGTTGTTTTGAGACACCTTTTGTGATTGGATAAAGTCTTGTTCCTGAACCACCCGCCAAAATTATTGCTTTCATTCTCTTTCCTTCAAAGACATTATAAAACCAGCTTTCAAAGGTACACTGTTTTACATTTTTATCGCCACAGAATTAAACTAAGTTTAAATAATTTCTGTGCGATATTATAATATTTTCTTTATTATAGAATGGTTCAATTGTACTTTCTTATTACTTGTAAATATATTATTGTAATTATTTCTTAACTTTTCTTTTTTGTAAAAATTTGTATTAATTCACTTTTACTGACTGCAACAATTTGTGGATACAAAAAAATTGTTATACCCACGCCAATACTATAAATTAACCCACTCAATAAGAATTCCCATATAACTTTATCGAAAGATATAAAACGTGCACTAAGATACGCCAACAAAGACAAAATTATAATAGCGTATACTTGATGCCATACTAAAGGAAACATTTTAAGATTTAAAAATTTTACATTAAAATAGAGCTGAATATTTACAGATATAATTTGACTAATAACCATTTTCCAGGCAAATCCTATTGCTCCTAACTCTAAATAATATACAAATAAAAGTGTTAAACCCAAACCAAGAAAGGAAGAAAATATACCTATATTTCTATAAAGCTTAGTTTCTTCTAATGCAAAAAACAATGAGCCACTCAGTTGCCCATAGGTTTGATGAATAGGATAAAATGCCATAATAACCAATACAAATAAAGCATCTTTAAACTTTTCATCAGTAAATATCATAAGAAGATTATCCGCTTGAAAAGCTATAAATACTCCAAAGTATGCAGCTATAGAATATAACATAGGGATATATCGTTTAAAAAGTTTTTGAATTTGATCTATGTCTTTGTTTTCATAAGATTTTGAGAATTCTCTTGTAATTATAGGTGTCATTGCACTAGTAAACAAAAAACACATAGCAGCAATTGAATAAGCCAATCCATAAAAGCCTGTTTGTACTGAACCACTTATTTTTTGCAATAACCAAATATCAAATAAACCAATAGAAATAGCTATAATATTAAAAATAAACAAGGGGGAAGAATATGTATAAAACTCCTTAATCAAATTTTTGTATGAATTTTTATATGTAATGATATTTTTTTGGAAAATATTTTTTTTAGAAAATAATATACTAAGAATAAAAAGAAAAGAGAATAAAGAAAAAAGATGAAAATAAAAATATATACTTAAATCAAAAGTAAAATAATAAATCAAAAGTATTAATATAAAAAGTGTAAATAATTTATGCACTATTTTTATTAATTCGACAGAAACTGTTAATGCATAAGCATCAGATATTTTAACAAAAATTTGCATCATCCAAGTCAAAAAACCAAACCATAAGCCTAAATATATATATTCATTTGCTATTTCTGGTAAAAAAAAGTATAAATAATCTAAAATATCAAGGAGATAAATAAATAAAAACAATAAAAACAATAAAAACAATGAAAAGAAAAAATAAAAATTTATCAACTCTTTTCGCTGATTTTTAGCAGACAGTTTAGTAAAAAAAGCCGTTGATGTCCCTGCATCTAAAAAAGCTAAAATTTGAGAAAAAAATTGCTGTATATAACTAAACTGACCAAAAGCAATAGGTCCTAAAGCTTTTGGTACAATAGCAACTAAAATGATATTTATCAAACCATTCACAATATTTGAGAATAATTTAATAATATATCTTTTTTTTAAACTATCTTCCATACTTAAGAAATCCCAATTAGCAAAAATTACCTTTTGCTAATCAAAACATGATTTAAAATCAAATGCTTTAAGCCAGAATTTTCAAATACATGTATAGCATCATCAATATCATTTACAACAGGTAAACCATGTAGGTTATAACTGGTATTTAGCAATGAACCTATACCTGTGATTTTAGAAAATTCTTCTATTAAATCATAATACTCTTCATTTTGTTCTTTCGTTAAAATTTGAGGTCTTATGGTTTCATCATAGGGATGAGTACCTGCTTTTATATCATTTAAAAACTCTTTTTTTGTATCCATTGCAACAGCCATATATCGTGATTCAAAACCTTTTGGATTAACTAAATATTTATCCACATATGTATCAAGAACAGTTGCAGCAAAAGGCATCCAAAAATCTCTTCCTTTTATAAGTTCATTAATATGTTGAATAATATTTGGGTTAGAAGGATTTGCCAATATACTTCGATTGCCTAATGCTCTTGAACCAAATTCCATTCTTCCACATACTCTAGCAACAACTTCACCTTCAGATAAAAGTTTTGCAATATATTTATTGTCTGCTTTAAGTATATTATATTTTTTGTCCAAATTATTTTTTTGGAGATATTCATCTACTTCATTGACAATATTTTCAGTACCTAAATTTAAATTATATAAAGGCTTATTCTTTACATTGTTTTCATAATTAGCAAAATAACATGCTCCAATACTTTGAGACTCATCGGAAGAAGAACCAGCAACAAAAATATCATCAACAAAATCTAAATCACCCAATGCTTTATTCGCTTTAACATTCATAGCGACCCCACCACTAAATACAAAGTTCTTAAATCCTATCTCTTTAAATGCTCTTAAAAATAATTCATTTAAAATTTTCTCAGTATAAAGCTGGACTCCTCCAGCAATATTATCAAATCTATGATATTTTAATTTTTCATTTAAAAACTCATACAAATTAGCAGGTCTATTTTTATGCACTATTTTTAAACCATCAAATTGTAATAATTCATCAAAAATATCGGCAACTTTTTTTGAATATTTTTCTTTAGCATAAGGTGCTAAACCCATTACTTTAAATTCATGTTCAAGAGGTTTCATTCTAAGATACAACGTCACCATTCGATAAAGTCTTGCAATTTCACATTGATTGCTATCTGTTACTAACTCAAATTTATCATTTTCTATTTTCCATACTGTTTGGTTTTTGCCATCACCATATGCATCTACTGTTATTGCAATGGTTTTATCTTTTTTATTTGGATTCGCAAAATATCCATACATTGCATGACAAGTATGGTGATCATAAAATTTTATTTTTTCTTTATCAATTTGCATAAAATTTGCTATATCATTGACTACAACTTCAGTAACTTTACTTTGTAATTCTTCTAGGTCTAAATTATAAAACTCATTAGGAATAGTATAAAAACTTTTTTCACCCTTAAATTTTTTTTCAAAAATTTGTTTTGCATAATCTTTTGGATAATTTTCTCCAGCTAATTTTGGTTTCCAATAATCCTCCATCATATCAATATAATCATCTATATCAAAAACTGCATCAATTGGATAATTTAAATTATTCAAATCATCTCTGGCAATAGTAGACATTGCAACAATATCAATATTCTCATTTGATAAATCATATCGCTTCATTATATATTCGACACAATTTTTAGGGAAGCCTTTTTCATTTTTTCGTTTAGTAAATCTTTCTTCTTGAATAGCACAAACTACTTCACCATTAATTGATAATGCAGCAGATGCATTATGGTCATCATATATACCTATTATTATCATCATTCATCCTTTGTTAAATTTAATTCCAATTTGCTATATTTAAATTTTCTTCTAAAATCTTTTGTCTTGCATTTGGTAAGCCATTACCTATAAAATTAAAAAGATTTGCAGTTGCCACAGCATCAATTTTTTCTCTTTTTAACCCCTCTAGTAAATGATTTTCATTGCCAGCTCCACCTGCTATAATAAGTGGTACTTTTACATTTTGAGATATTTTATCAATCGTTTCAAAATCATATCCAAAGCCTGTACCATCTTTCTCTATAGAATTAAAATATATCTCTCCAATGCCTAGTTCTTCGACATAAATTATATACTCATTAAGTGACATATCTAACTTTTGCATACCATCTGATATAAAAACTGCTAGATCATTATCCTTTATTTTATAATCAATACTTGCAATTACACTTTGAGATCCATATTGTTTTATAATTTCTTTTACAATTTGCGGGGCAGAGTAAAGTATAGAGTTTAATACAAGCTTATCAGCGCCACTATTAAACAATAACTTTGCATCTTCAAGACTTCTAATACCACCACCTGCTGCTATTGGTATAAATACATCATCTACAAGTTTTTCTAATACTTGTGCAAATTCTTCTAAATTTTTTTCATTTTTAGAAGCATTGAGTACTATGAGTTCATCAAGACAAAAAGCTATCTCTTTAAATTTATAATTTCTTTCTAGCCAATTTATATCACCAACTTTTTGAAGTCTAAAATTTCTACTTTGGTTAAATTTACCATTTCCATATATGAGTGTAAATATTATTCTTTTTCTAAGCATTTAAAACTTCTCAATAAAATTTTTAAGCAATTTAAGTCCATTGTTTTGACTGAGTTCTGGATGAAATTGTGTTCCTACAATATTGTCTTTTTCATACGAAGCTATAAACTCTTCACCATAATGACAAATCGACTGATTTATGTCATTATTACTTTGTAATTTATAACTGTGAGTAAAATAAAAATCATTAATTGCATGAAAACCTTCATAAATTTTAGCATTTGTATTAATCTGTACTTGATTAAATCCAACATGAGGTACTTTCAGATTTTCAATACTAAATTTTTTACATTCTGCATCTATATATTCAAGACCAATTGCTCCACCATCTTCTTCACTACTCTTACAAAGTAACTGCATACCAAGGCAAATTCCAAGAATTGGCTTTTTATCATCTAATACAACTTCACCTAATATTTTATGTAGTTCCATTTTGTTAATTTGATTCATTGCTTTTACAAAAGAACCCACTCCGGGTAAAAGTAATTTATCTGCAGATTTAATATCTTCATATTTATTTGAAATCACTATTTGATTTAGCCCTAAATATTTAAATGCACTGCTAACAGATTTGATATTTCCCATTCCATAATCAACAATAACTAATTTCATATACTAAATTCTTCTCCAACTGTAAATTTAGGTTGCCAAATACCATCAACTTTTTCAAATAAATCTCTATTTGCATAATTATCAAGTACAGTATCAAATTCATCTTTTGTCATTTTATAATATTCTAAATAGGTATCTATTAATTCATAAGGATAGGCATTATCATACATCTGTACAAGATTTAATGCTTGTTCTCTTGTCATAGAACCTCTTCTGATTTCAATACCGGCATCTTGAGTTGCTCTGCCAAATCCAAATTTTAAATACATTAAATAAGCATGTAATGCATAAAGTGCTTGATCATTTTGAGCAAAATTAGTAAATGTATCATGATTACCATCATCTTTCTCTATCAATCCACAATGCTCTTTTGCTACGACATAGTTTCTATATGAATCCCATGCTTCAAAGTATGACCAATGAGTAAATGATAATCCTACTTCTGAAATTTTATCTTCTGTTGGGAATTGAAAAAAAGCTAAATCAGCATCACTTATATCTCCATCAGCTTTGATTCTCTCAAATACTTTTTCATGTCCACCCTCTAAGTATACTCTTTTCATATATTCTATATTGTAAAGTGCTTTATTTTTACTCTCTGTTGAACCACCATATTCTATCTCACCATCTTCTCCATAAAATATTAATGGTATTTTAAAATTAGCAGCTGTCTTTATTACAGCAGTCATTATAGCTATCAACCATCCATAATACGGAAAACCTTTTTCTATAAAACCATACTTATTAAGCCTATCTAATACTTTAGGATTGCAAGAAATATGAATATGATTAAAACCTGAATGGATAAAATTATATAAATTCTGATCACCTATTTCTAAAGCTAAAGCTGGTCTAACAGTTATAGCTAAAGGATTCATTCCATACTTATGCTTAAGAGTATATGCAACATAAGAACCATCTTTCCCCCCACTAACAGGTACTATACAATCGAAATCACCATTTTTAGAACGATTTTTATCTAACAAAGATATTAATTCTTTTTGTCTTGTCTCCCAATCAATCTTTTTTTTCTCTTCCATCCATTGACATGCATTACACCACCCTCTATTATCAAAATCTATTCTTGGTCTTGTCGACATATTTAAACAATTTTTACACCAAAATATTTTTTCACTCATACTTTTATTTTCCTTTTATAAACTAAACCCATCATCTACAACGATATTTTGACCATTAAGATATTTACTCATATCACTAAGTAAATAAACCAATGTTCCTTTTAAATCGCTCTTATCCAACATACCTTTATTTAAACATTGTCCTTTATATTTTGATAAAAATACTTCTGGTTGGTGGTCGAAAATACCACCCGGACTTAAAGCATTGACTTTTATATTCATACCTTTAAAATATTTTGCCATATATTTTGTAAGATGAATAAGTCCTGATTTTATTGCTGCATACTCTACAGGCATTGTCATAGGAGTATTATCATACACTTCAAATTTTGGTGCAACGACACCATAAATAGAACTAATATTAATAATATTACCATAACCTTGCTTCTTAAAATATTGAGCGAATTGTTGAGAAGACGTAAAGTATCCTCCTAGATTTAATCCCAAATTTTGTACAAAATCTTCATATTCAACATCAAAAAAATGTCTTCCATAATTTTTATTTCTTGGATATGCATTATTTACTAAAGCATTTATTTTACTATATTTACTATCCAAATATTGAATACATTCATTTAAAGATTCTTTAGAAGTAATATCAAGTTTTACAAAGTCAATAGTATTATTATTTAACTCTTTTGATAAATTTTCTTTTACTTTTAATCCTATCTCTTCATTGATATCTGCTATGATAGCTATCCCACCATTTTCTACAATAGCTTTTACAAATTCTTTACCAATAAGTCCAGCACCACCTGTTATAACTACTACTTTATCCTTAAGCATTTTTTTCCTTCATCAAAAACTCTACAAACTTATAATCTAACTCTGTATCTATATCAATAGACCTAATTTCAGGCATCACATATAATCCTGTATTGTCTAAAAACAGTGAACTCTCATTTAAAATAACTTCTCGCTTCCATATATAAATTGAAGCATTCATATCATAGCTTTTAGGAGCATCTTGTCTTCGCACTACCGCATTATCTAATTTTTTTGATAGATAAACTTTCCCATTTTTATCTTGTTCTACAAGATTAAAATATGGGCTTCTTCTACTTGGCATTGCTGTTATCAAGTTATCATTATCATTTTCTTTAAACTGATTAAAAGAATCAGTTATATCGTCTATACTTCTCAATGGTGCTGTTGCATCTAAATCTATCAAATAATCAAACTCTGTATTGTAGTACTCTTCACTTCTTTTAAAAGCATCCTTGATTACATCAAGCTTTCCTGCTGTATCACTTGCCATTTCATGACTTCTTTTAAAGAACACTTCTGCACCATATTGTTTTGCAACATTTGCAATATCATCGCTGTCCGTACTTATAACTATATGTTCAAAAAGCCCCGAAGCTTTTGCTTGCTCTATGGTATAAGCAATAAGTGGTTTACCATTTAACTCTTTAATATTCTTATTTTTAACACCTTTTGAACCACCTCTTGCACAAATCGTACATAATACATTTTTCACCTATTTTGCTCCTGTATCCTTGAGATTGTATCCATAACTTCTAAGCCATTTTGATAATCACAAATATTTTGATTATGAGTCAAAATAGAGGTATGCATTTGTTCAAACAAATAATTCCTTTCTAAATTGGGAAAATCATACTTTTCTTCTAATCCAGCTTTATTTTTTGTAAGCAGTTCATTGGCTATAAAATCCAATTCATAACTGCCATTGAGTGTATCCACAAGTATTCTTCTGTGAGTAAATTTACTTATATAATCCATTGATACATTAACAAATACATTCTTATTTGTTTTTCCTATTAACATCGTTAAATCATCGGAATCTATCTCTAAATCTGATATTTTTACTTGATAACTTTTAATCGCTGTAATTTTACCAAAAAGCCATTGCACATAATCTATCTCATGGCTTAAATCAAGTAATACCCCGCCACCTTCTTCTTTTTTTGCACTATAGCAATCTTTATAATTGATATTTGGTCTCCAAGTTGGAAGATACTGACCACAATCTACATTGACTTTAATAACCGTTTCATCTTCTAAAAAAGTTTTTAACTTTTTCAACAAAGGATGAAATCTAAGAACATAGCCAATAAAAACTTTGTTCTTTTTGATAAGCAAATTCTTTTTCGTTTCAAAAAGTGGTTTTTCACAAAAAATCAGTTTATTTTCAACATTTTCTTCAAGATATTTCAATTGCTCAAAATGTTTATTTGTCTGTGTTGCTATTACAAAATAATCATATGTATTTATATTATCAACTTCTTCTAAAAATTTAAAAGATTGTATATTATTGATTTGTTGTTTGGTAATTAAATCAATTGATTCTATTTGAGAAAATTTGGATAAAACATCATAATGTCTTTTTCCAATAGAACCAAAACCTATAATTAAAACCTTCAATTAAAACACCTCATTATATTCATCATTTGCTTTTTTGTACTCTTCCATTCTTCCAATATCAAGCCAATATTCTCGTAGAGGAAAAGATATAGTATTTTTATTCTCACTTATGAACTTTTCAAAAAGTGTTGGCATATCATAGAACTCATTTTTAGGTATGTATTTTAGCACATCAGGGCTTAACATATAAATACCTGCACTTACAAAAAAACTATGTGTTGGTTTTTCTTCAATTGATAAAATTTTACTTCCATTCATATTTACTACTCCATAAGGAACTTGAAAATCATACTCTCTTACACACATAGTCCCTATAGCATTATTTTCTATATGAAAATCATGTAAATGTTCAAAATTCACATTTGTAAGTAAATCACCATTCATCACAAAAAAAGGTTCAGTAGGTTTTTCTTTTAAAAGACTTAAAGCTCCTGCTGTTCCCATTCTCTGTTCTTCTAGTATATACTCTATATTTACACCAAATTCTCTACCATCACCAAAATAATCTTGAATAACATAAGATTTATAATTAACACACATCACAATATTTGTATACCCATATTCTGCAAACTTTTCTACTATTGTTTGAAGAATAGGTTTATTCCCAACTTTTAACATAGGTTTTGGTGTATTTTCTGTAAGTGGTCTTAATCTAGTTCCTAAACCTCCTACCATAAGAATTACTTTATTAGTTTTATTTTTAGGCTTTATAAGTTCTTCTATTTCTTGAATACCTACTATTCCCCCATCATTATCTATTATTGGTACTTGATGAAGTTTTTTTGAAAGTGCAAGTTTTAAAATTTCTTCTTTTGTATCACTAATATTTGCTACTGTTGGTGTTTTATAAACTATTGTATTTATAGAACTATTTAAATCTAAACCTTTTAACAATCCTCTTCTTATATCTCCATCAGTTAAAGTTCCTAATAGCTTATTACTATCATCAATGACAAGAGCTATTTGCATAGCTGCTTTATCTATGATTTCTAAAGCTTCTTTTATTGTAGAATTTATATTCAATTTTAAATTTTCTATATCTCTCATGAAATTTCCTTTAAAAGGACAAAACATTCAGCATATTCACACCCAGAGGTAGCTCCTCTTAATGTAGCCAAAGCACGTAAGTTTTTTTCACTTCTTGGAAAAGGATGATCTATAATTTCACTTTCAAAAATTTTCATTATTTTTATTTTTTCTTCTAAATATTCACTAATATCTACAAAAAAATTTGGTATAAAAGTATCCTCTTTAGTACTTGGAGCAAACTCAGTTTCACTAAGTGTTTCAATCATATAAATTTTTTTTATAAAAGGATATCTAAAAGATTTAGTACAACTATAAGCAGATTCAAAGATCTTTCTATGATCACTGTGAACATCACCTTTAAAAGGAAGATAAATAATAGTTGGTTTTATTTCATTTACAACTTTAGATATTTTACTTATTAATTCACTCATTGAGTATTCGTCAACTTGCATAGTTTTCAACCTAAGGTTATATACAGTATCAAACTTATAAAGCTTTGAAACTTGTTCTATCTCTTTTTCTCTTGTTTCATAATAATCATGTTTTTTATCAATAGTTGTACAAATAAGCCAATGTATTTCATCACCATTTGCTTTATGTTTTAAAAGTGTTCCACCACACCCTAAAGTTTCGTCATCGGGATGAACAGCTATAATTAAAACTTTGTTTTTCATATCAACTCCACTTTTAAAGGATCTTCAGTTTTTGCTATCATTGATTTAAAATTTTTCGATTTTATTATTTCATAAGCCTTTTTTGCACTATTCCCATCACCATAAGAATTTTTCAATTCAGTTAAACTATTCATAAATTCTATTGAAATTGCTTTTTCAATACTATTACTAACATCTTCATAACTTGTTCCACAAAAAATAACATTTTTATCAGAAAATCTTCCTGTTTGTCTAAGTCCAACATTTATAGCAGGTATTTTTAAACTTGCTGCTTCACAAATACCAGAGGATGAATTACCTATTATAAATTTAGAATGTTTATATATAGACATAAAAAGATCTCTTTCTAAATTTTTATAAAATACAAAATTTTTATTGTCTTTATATTTATCAATGATTTTTAATAACTTATTATTTCCAGGATCAACATTAGGATAACTAACAAATGTATTAATATTTTTTTCTTCTAAATTTTTTAAAATATTATCAAAATATTCATCAACTTTTTCTATTTCTTCAGTTACTGGATGAAAAATCATTAATGAAAAATTTTGAAAATTTTCTGATAAGTTAAAATAAGTTTTTATATTCTCTTTAGAAATAGGTTTATAAGAAACAAACTTATCTAAAGAAATATTTCCAGTTACAAAAACTCTATTTGAATCTTCTCCCATACGAACTAATCTTTTTTTATGTTCTTCTAGTGTTACAAAATGAGCGGTTGATAATTTTGATGTTGCATGTCGAATAGGATTATCAATATATCCATCTTCTACATGATCTCCTGAAAAGACATGAATTGTTGGTATATGTAAATAGCCTCCAACCATAGAGTACATTAATACATCTTCTCTATCACCAGCATATATCATTAAATCTGGATTAAATTTTGCAATAGTTTCTAAACTATTTTGAAGTAGTAAACTTGCACTCTTAACTCTTGAAAGCCCTGTATCTGAACTCAAAAGTGTTTCAATTTCAAGTAATATATCAAATCCATCTTTTCGAATTTGTTCTACACTATAACCAAAACTACGAGACAGATGAGCACCACTTACTATAATCTTAAAATCAATATCTTCATCATCATCAAGTAATTTATAAAGTGGCGACATCAAATCATAATCAGAACGAATTGAACTAAAAGCTAATATTTTTTTCATTAGAACACATCCGATATGATTAAATCTTTTTTAAAACTAACACCATTAAAAGAAGTATCAAATAATCTATATCCAAATATGTAATCAAACTCTTTTTTATCTAAATATTTATTTAAACTATGATCTATCAATAAATTATATTTCTTATCATTATCAAGATTTGAAAAATCAATACCATTAAAAACTATATCATAATTATCTTCAAATTTTTTTAGAATATTATTACTCTTTTTAAAATAATTTTGGTTTGGTTTAGATAGTCTCCACTCTATATTTTTTTTATCTTGAGTATTGAAAATTATTGAATCTGAATAATTCTTTTTCTCTATTTGTTGTAATTCATCATAAGAGAAACTAGCCACATATAAATCTTCTTCAAGCGTCCACCCTAATCGTTTTTTAAATCCTGGAGCTGATTTTTTATTTGGAAAACCACATACAAATTTATAACCTAACTCACTTGCTTTTTCATAAACTTCAGTTGCTTGTTCAATAAAAATACCATATTTTCTATATGCTAAATCTACCATTGTCGTCATTGATAAAACTGCATTTAAATTTTTTTGATTATAAATAAATTTCATAGGAATTACTGCATAATGTCCTACAAGTTTATTTCCATTAAAATAAAGTGAAACTATAGGATTTCCATTTGGATTATTTATATATGCCCATTTCCAAAGCTTTTCATCCATCTTACTACCAAAACTATGTTCAAATAATTCAAAAATTTCTGACTTATATTTTAATAATTCATTTTTATCATTAATAATAATCTTATTAAATTCAATAGGAACATAAAGTTCTGCTTCACCATCTGTAACAGTTTTATTATCAACTTTACATACAGTTTTAAATTTTACTCTTCTTTTTTCTATATCTACATTAGTTACTGTAACTATTGCCTCAACTGTATCATTGATATAAATAGGTCTTTTAAAGTTTAATGATTGATGAGTATATACGCAACCCTCTCCTGGAATCTTAGTACCAAATAGAGCAGAAAAATAAGAAGCTGTCATCATCCCATGTGCTATTCTTTTTTTAAACCTTGAACTTTTAGCATAATTTTCATCTAAGTGAACTGCATTTCTATCTCCTGAAATCCCAGCAAATGATTTTATATCTGCATCAGTAATAGTTTGAGAATAACTTACGCTCATCCCAATTTCAATTTCTTCAAGTGGAATTTTATTAAAAACTAATGATTTACTCATATAATTTCATCCTCTTTGTAATCTTTTTTTGCGATAGTTCCAACTATCTCATCCCATCTCATAGGATTTATTCCACTGCCTGGTCTTTTTATAGTAATTTTATCTTCTGTTAAAATTTCACCTGTTTTTATATCAGTTTTAGCAACTATAGATTTTCTAGCTATTTGCATATTTGGGATTTCACTCTTTGATGGTTTTTTAATGCTACTCCCGAGAGCTAACTCTATATTTCTTATAGCTTTTACCATAGCTTTTAATTCATCTGGTTCTAAACTTGCCTTATGATCAGGACCTTCCATAGTTTTATCTAAAGTAAAATGTTTTTCTATGCAACTTGCCCCCATTGCAACTGCTGCAATATCGACTTCTATCCCTAAAGTATGGTCACTATATCCATACGCTATATCAAAACTGTTTCCAATAGTTACCATAGCTTTTAAGTTTACATCTTCCATAGGAGTTGGATACATAGTATTTGCATGAAGAACTGTAATATTCTCTTTTTTTGTTCCTGCTTCTATCAAAACATCTAAGGCATCTTCTATCTCACCGATACCTGCCATACCCGTAGAGAGTATGACTGTTCTGTTTAGTTTTCCGATGTGTCTTAAGTAGGGAAGATTTGTTATTTCACCACTTGGAATTTTAAATATTATTAAACCTAAATCATTTAAAAGTTCTATACTGTCATGGTCGAAAGGAGTTGATAAAAACATTATGTTTTTATTGTTACAGTAAGTGATTAGCTCTTTGTGCATTTGTACATCTAGCTCTAACTTTTTTATCATATCAAACTGAGATTCTTCACTATCTGTAGTCTGTTTTTGGTACTCAGCTTTTTGTGCATTTTTACTTACTAGGTTTTCTGCTTTAAAGGTTTGAAATTTAACAGCATCAACGCCAGCTTCACAAGCCATATCAATAAGCTTTTTTGCAAGTTCAATTGAACCATTATGATTTACACCTGCTTCTGCAATTATAAACACTTTATTCATTTAACAACACTCCCCGCTTTTATAAATCCACTAACTTCAATACTTTGTTTAGAAGTAGCATTACTTCCAAAAAAGGTATTTTCTTTTACTTTTACGCCACCATTAATAACACTAGCTGTTGAAATATGGCAATTATCTCCTACCACAACATCATGTTCTAGTAAAGCTTTTGTATTGATTATACAATTTTTTCCTATTTTTACATTTGTATTAACTAAAACATTATGCATAATTACTGTTCCTTCATCTATAGATGAATGTTTAGAGACATAAGCTAAAGGAGAAATAATAATAGGCAAATTAAAACCTATTTCTTTTAATTGATTAAATAATTTTACTCTTAAGTGGTTTGAGTCTATTTGCCCTAGCGTAATTATTGCATTTTTACAAGTTTGAAAAATAGTTTCCAAATCATCATCAGATCCAATTATTTCATAATTTAAAATCTTATTGCCAAATAACTCTTTTTTATCAACAATTCCCAAAATTTCATATTTACACTCTTGTTCTATGACATCAATAACACTATGGCAATGTCCACCACCACCAATAAGAACTATTTTTTCTTTCATTATAAGATCACCGAACTAGGAATATTCACAACTCTTTCTTCAAGATGCTTTGCATTTTTTAAATCTATTTTTTGACAATCTTTAAACATTTCAAGTTCATTCATAAGTTTCCAAACAGGTCTTGTCATTACACCGCTTTTATTTGTAAACTCTAAAAATTCATTTCTTTGAGTAATATCATCTAATAAAACAGCTTGAAGCCAATAATTTGATTTAGAATTTTTTGGTTCTTCAATAAAATTTATATTATTTGTTATGAAAAAATCTTTATACTTTGTTGCTAATTCTCTTTTTGAAGTTAAAAATCTTTCCAACTGTTCTAACTGCGCAACCAAAAGAGCAGCATTGATATTTGGAAGTCTGTAATTATATCCTATTTCATCATGTACATATTCATATGGATGGGGAATTTTCGCTGTTGTTGTGATATGTTTTGCTCTTTTAGCTAATGCTTCATCATCTGTAACGATAACTCCACCACCACCTGAAGTTATAATTTTATTCCCATTAAAACTAAAAGCTCCAACTTTTCCAAATGTTCCTGTATGCTTATTTTTATAAAATGACCCTAAACTCTCAGCTGCATCTTCAACTAATACAATATTCCATGTGTCACAAATATCTTTTATCTCATCTATTTTACAAGGATGTCCAAAAGTATGCATCGGAACACATGCTTTTATAATTTTGCCTGTTGTTATGTTAATACATTGATTCTCTTGAATTTTGCAATTACTCTCTAAAAAAGACTTTAAAGAATCAGGACTTAATCCCATAGTATCTAGATCAATATCTATAAATATGGGTTTTGCTCCAATATAGCTAATTGCATTACAAGTAGCAATAAACGTAAGAGGTTGGGTAATAACTTCATCCTCTCTTTTTACATCTGCTAATATTAGAGAAATATGAAGAGCAGCAGTTCCATTTACGGTCGCAATGGCATATTTACTTCCCACAGTTTTTGCAAACTCTTTTTCAAAAGTATCTACATATTTGCCAACACTTGATACAAACGTAGAATCTATACAATCATTGAGATATTTTTTTTCATTACCAATAAATCTTGGCTCGTGAAGAGGTATAAATTCTTTAGTACTAAATGTAGCTTTAATAAAATCAACAGTTTTTTGCATATATTCTACTTTATTTGAATTCAAAAAAAACTAAATTTTTAATTTCTTTTTTAAATTGTGTTTGATTAAATATTTCTAAATATTTTAACATAAAAAAATATTTTAGAGTTTGAACTTGTCCTTTATTAAAAGGGACATTTGGATTTACTTTCATTTTAAAATAAATAGGAGGTTCTTTTACCCATAAAGAATAATTCATTTCTTTTTGAATCTTCAAATCTTCTAATAAAGTTATTTGATTCTCATTTGACACAAATAATTTATCATCTTTAGAAAATGCATCTTTTGACATCCCATTTAATTCATAATATCTTAAAGCTCTACTTTTTGCTAGTTTAAAATACAGTTCATTCTCGACAATAAATGTACTATTTTGAACAATTTGCCCAGATATTTTAAAATTTTCAATAATACTTTGTTGATAAAACCAATCAATATTATATTTAAGTTGTTCTTTTAAATGAAAGGATACAAAAGAAATAATTAAAATTAAATATAAAAAATATTTAATCACTACTTTAAAGTTTAATAAATTTGAAATAATTTGAATTCCATAATATAAAATAAAACTAAACCCTATAGGCAATAACACTTGAAATCTTGACTCCCAATCATTTAAGGTAGGGATTTTTCCAACCGCTAAATAAGCAAAAGCTCCTAAAAAAAAGACAATAAAACCAAAGGTCAATAAGTAAATATCTTTTTTATTCATATCGTTATTTTGTCGTGAGAATGCGTTCGACAAAAGCAACAACACGACAAAAGCAACTATAATCAAAGATGATATATTTTGCATTGAAAGGTTAATAGGTTCAATAAAACTCCATAAAAAAGTGTGATAATAATTATCTAAATTTAAAATATTTTCTATGTTAATTTTATTATATCCTTGATATATACCAGTTGGCATACAATAAATTAATTTAACAACATAAAAAATAATTGGTAAAAAGATAAAATCAATATTAGTTTTAATAAATAAAATAAAATTCTTCAAAACTGTTAATTTTATGTCATAGAGGTTATAAAAAATATATATCAAAACTAATGCGTAAAACACTAGTAATGAAGGTAGAGTAAAAGATATGATAAATAAAAAAAGAATTACTATGCGTAAATATAATTTTCTGCTATCTATAAATAAATACTTACTCAATAAATAAAAACTAAAAAAGAAAATAAATACTCTTAACTCAGCTGGAAAATTAATAACAGCAATTTTGGCACTATTTAGTGGTGCAATTAAGAAAAATATTACAATAAAGAATCGTTCTATTTCACTAATTATTTGAAATTTCTTTAGAATCTCAATAAACATAACTGCATTTAGAAAAAACAGGACAAAAGTCAATAACCTACTTAAAAAAATTCCTCCATTTATATTAAAAAATAAATCCTGTATAAAAATATTTAAATATCCTAAATAACCAGATACACTAACATACATATTTTCTATCGTACTATATTCTTGATTATGTAAACCCCAATCATCCCAATAAATCCCATTATAATTTAATAAAAAAAAAGAATTTGTTACTAAATAAATAATAAATAGTATCAGCATACTTTTCTTATCACTTAGTAAAAAATTCATTCACAACTCCACAAATTTTATTAATCTCATCACTTTTCAACCCATAGTACATAGGCAACCTTATTAATCTTTCACTTAAAATAGTAGTAAATTCATCTTTCCCATCAAATCTTCCAAATTTCATTCCACTTGGTGCTATGTGAAGTGGTACATAGTGAAAAACTGCATTTATTCCATTTTGATTTAAATATGACAACAATGTAGTTCTTTCACCTAGATTTCTAACTTTAATATAAAACATATGTGCATTTTGAGTACAATTATTCGGAATTATTGGTAGTTCAATTAAACTTTTTATTTCTAATTGCTTTAAACCATCATAATAATTGTTCCAACTTCGTACCCTGTCTTGATTAATTTTTTCTGAACATTCTAGATTTCCCCAAAGATATGCTGCGCTAATATCGTTCATAAGATAACTGCTTCCTATATCTACCCACGAATATTTATCTACCATTCCACGAAAAAACAAACTTCTATTTGTACCTTTTTCTCTTATTATTTCAGCTCTTTGAATAAACTTTTCATCATTAATAATAAGAAGTCCACCCTCTCCCGCACTTGTGTAATTTTTTGTTTCATGAAAACTAAAAGCTCCTAAGTGTCCAATAGTTCCAAGCGCTTTACCTTTATAACTACTCATCATTCCTTGTGCTGCATCTTCTACTACAAAAAGATTATGACGATTAGCTATATTCATGATAGTATCCATTTCACATGCCACACCTGCATAATGAACAGTTACTATAGCTTTTGTTTTATTAGTTATTGCTTGTTCTATTTTTATTTCGTCTATATTCATAGTATCTGGTCGTATATCTACAAACACTATTTTTGCACCTCTTAGAACAAAAGCATTTGCAGTACTTACAAAAGTATATGATGGCATTCTGACCTCATCATCCTCTTGTATATCAAGCAAAATAGCAGCCATCTCTAGTGCATGAGTGCAAGATGTAGTCAAAAGTACTTTTTTGCAAACAAGCTTCTCTTCAAACCATTTGTGGCACTTTTTTGTAAACTCTCCATCACCTGAAATTTTGCTACTTTTCATTGATTCTAATACATATTTTTCTTCATTGCCTGTATATGGTGGATTATTAAAAGGTATCATTAAGTCCTCTTTTTTTTATAAATTTTGCAGGTATCCCACCAACTATAGTATAAGGTTCTACATTTTTTGCAACTACACTTCCTGCTGCCACTATTGCACCTTCTCCAATAGTAACTCCTTGCAAAATAATAGAACGTCCGCCTATCCACACATTATTTTCTACTATAATAGGAGCACCAGTATCTTTGAGTTTTATATCATTTACATCATGTCCTGCTGCAAAAAAAGTCACTTCAGGACCTACTGCAACATTATCACCAATAGTAATTGTTGCCTCTTTTATTTTATACCCTGGATAAAAGCTACATCCTCTATTTATGCTTACATTAGAACCTATAGTTATTTGACTAGGATACCTAAAGTATGTTTTAAAATCTATATGAAAATCAGTACCTATTTTATTAAAAATTATTTTATAGATTGGATATTTTATAACAAATGGTAATAACTCCAATACCATGTAAAATAAATTAAAAATACAACTATATGTACTTACTAGTACTCTTCTGAAACTTATCAAATTAACCTCCTATAAAAATTATAATACCTACCATAACTACAATAGTTCCTATAATTTTATTTTTATCCAATGACTCTTTAAATATATATGTTGAAGCTAATAATACTGTCAAATATATTAAACTCATAATAACAGTAAAATATTTTAATTCTATAATCTTCATCAAGTAAAAAGAAACAATAATTGCCATTACAAACAAGGAATATCCTAAAATAAGATATATTATTTTTTTTGTTTTTGCCAAAGTTGCTTGTTTTAAGCATATTTGACCAATTGTATTAATTAAAATTAAAAAAGTACTAATTAAAAAAACTTTTATCATTTTGTTTTACCTATAATGTATAAACCAATCATCATTAATCCCAATCCAAGCACATGCCATAAATTTACACTTTCTTCAAAGAATATAACCGCATATACAAATATAAGCACCTGCACCAAAGAGTTAAATGGATATACTCTTGATAGCTCATTGTGTTTTAAAACAATCTGCCAAATATATGCTCTCGATACAATAAATATAAACGCAATACCTAGTAAAACTAAACTATATGCTTCATATGTAGAAGCATACTTTATACTTAAAAATGAAAATGATTGTAAAAAAATACCAAATGTAATTAATTCGATTTTTTTTATTTCTAGCATTTAATATCTTTAAATAGATTATTATAATATTCTATATCTTTTTCAAAATATTTTTGTGCAAGTAAAATATTTTCATCTATTTTAGAAATATTGCTGGACTTTTTAGTTTTTTTAGAAAAAAGGCTACTAAGATTGTCATACATAACACGAATTCTTTTGACAATGCTTGCAGGTAATTTACTTAATAAATTAATTAACCATTCCTGTCTTAGTAAATTTGCCAGAATTGGTATATGACCCCTATCACTTGCATTAATTTTTTTATTTTGGAAATTAAATTCATTAAAAAAGTCATCAATACTTAAAAAAAATTCTATTTCATTTAAAAGTTTTAATGGGTTCTCTTTAAATAACTTAAAATCAAGTATAAGTAACTGTTCTCCATAAATATTTTTTATGTCTTCTATTATATTCTTAATATCGCCATCTTTGATATTAAAAGGAATTTCTTTTCCATCTTCGATAAGTGTATACTTACCCTGTAAGAAATCTTCAAAAGAACAGATATTTTTATCAAAAGTAGCTATTTGTTTATAAAAAGAATAAACCCACTCATCAGGTTGCCTAACGAAAAGCATCACTTTGGCGTTAGGATTAGTATCTTTGATTTTTTTATAACTCTTTAATTTTTTATCTACAAAATAAAGCGTTTCTGTATCTATCCCTATTTGGTTTTCATTCATTTCTTTGAAATGTTCTAAAAACCATTCTAAATTTTTGTCTTTATGTAGACTAAAATAATTGGTTTTTCTTCTAAATGGAACATACAAATCAGGATGCTTATTTAAATTATGGTATAAAAATGTTGTTCCAGCTCTTGGCATTCCTATAATATAGGCTATTTTCTCTAATTTCATTTTACAAAACTCTTCATATATTTTCTAACCTCATTTCCCTCATTAAATATCAAGTCCAAAATACTAACACCATGTTCAAAAGGTGAATGGATTTGTTCATACTCTTTATATCCACTATACTCCATCCATTCTACTTGTATATTTTCTTTTTTTGCCAACGCTTCATCAAAATAATCTTTGGCAGCAGGTCCACTTATGTAAACATCTGCATTACAATCTTTACAAATACTAAGAAGTTTTTCTGTTTGTCCATCTACTAGCTCAAACTCACTTGACCATATTATCTTTGTTTTAATACCTAGTATCTCATTTATAGCAATTATAAATTTATAGTTGATTTGACTTAAATACTCTTCATCACATGTTAAATACAACTCTTCAAAAATATCTTTGTACTCTTTAAAATATTTTGCTTTTAAATAGTTTTGTTGTATCTGTTGCCAATGTTTTTTAGCCCAATCTTTTTCACTAACTTTTGTTTCATTTATCTTTTGAAAATATTTACCTTTTACTTCTACAGGGATACTAAGCCATTTTAAACCTTGTGGAGTTTTTATCTTATTTCTATTTCTCCAGTCTCTTCGTGTATACTGCATGTCATCATAAAGGATAAATTCATCGACCATATTTATAAGGTCAAAGTAACCTTTCCATGGGATATAGTTTGATTGTAAGATTGCTACTTTTTTCATTTAATATCTTTCAATACTGCTAAACCAAAACCATCTTTTCCATATTGATTTCCATTATAAAGCATATATCTTTTTCCTTTATGGTCAAATACAAATGGATAACATATCATCTCACTGTCCCATCCATCTTTACTAATATCTATTCCAGAATCTTTTTTTCTATCCCAAGCAAATCCATCCATACTATGAGCATATCCTATACGATATTTTGTCCCATCTCCTGAACGGTATGAAAACCACATGTGATAACCCATATCATCTTTAATCACTGTTGGTCTTGAAAATGCTTGTGCAACTCCTATCTCATAAGGAACTGCCAATCCATGTTTTTCCCATGTCTTACCATCGTTTGAAGTGGCATATTTAATAACATGAATCATTTCATCATTTTCACTTGTCCAATCAATAGTTGAGCCATACCACATCTTATAAATACCATCATCTTGCATAATCCAAGAATAAGAAAGACTCACTTTATCTTCATCATCACATCCAATAAAAACTTCTTTAGGGTCTAATTCTAAACTATCGAAAGTTTCATCAACTTTCAGCCTACCTATATCACCTCTCCAATGTCCTCCATCTTTTATCTGCCATCCCATAAATTGAATATAATTTTTTCCGTTTGAAGAATACATATTTCCTATACTTACACCATGAGAATAAAAGCTATTCTCTGCTCCATACTTAAAAATGACATTTTCACATCTGTTTATAACATCTTGTTTTAGGATATCAATATCCACATAACCAACAGAAGATTTATTTTCTTTATCTCTTCCACTAAAAAAAATTCTATAAATATCATCTTTTAAATGTACAGCAAGAGGATTTGAGGCATGAGATAATAAATAATTATCTATTTGTTTAAATTTATATATTTGTCCTAATTTTTTCCAAATCATATTAATCTACCTCTATATTTTCAAAAATATTTATAAAATTAATAGCATCAAATTCATTAAATAAACTTTTTATTTTTTGAATATGTGCTGGGTTTACTAATAAAATAATATTAACATCTACCATGTTTTCAAATAAAAGTTTTGCTTTTTTAGATGAAATTACTTTTGGTTCATTGTTAAAGTCATCAATATAGTTGATTATATGCTTATCCAAATCTGAATAAGGCAAAATAGTTTTTGCAATTTCTCCATATCCAAAAGCATATAAAAGCTTATGTTGATATTTTTTAATTATGTCGTCAATATTTTTGATTATGGTATCTATATTTTTTAAGTTTTTATTTTTTATATATTCAAATAATATTTCTTTTTTTTCGACTTTTTTACAAATATACATCCCGATATTAGTATAAGACCTTCTTCCTAATTCATAATTAAGAACTGAAAAACCACAATGATTTAAAAGTCTTTCAAAGTTATCATGAGAAAAATGATGAATATGGTCAGCAAAAAACAAGTCATAATTAAACTTATCCTGAATCGGTAAGGATACACACATCTTTCCTCCCACACTCAATGTATTGTATTGTTTATTTAAAAAAGATTTAGGGTCTTCAATATGTTCAATCACACAATAAGAAAATATAAAATCATATCTTTCGGCATTTGAAATTTTCTCATAACTAATATTTCTAACTTGAGCTATATTTTTAGCTAATTTTACAGCATCTTCGCTTGGTTCTATACCGTATTTATTTTTATTATTAAACTTTTCAAGCAAAAAGCCTTGACCACATCCAATTTCTAAAATATTTTCAAACTTAGCTAAATTATATTCTGAAACTAAGTTTACAATCCATTGATACACAAAATTACTTCTATTAATAGCTTCATTATCAACAAGTGCTACAGTATCAATGTTTCTACTTGGTTTATAATTCTTTTGGTAAAACTTTTCTAAATTTATATTAAGTTTTGTTCTTATAGTTCCACAGTTCTGACATTCTTCTTTAACTAGAGGTTTTTCTGTCAAATTTCCATCACTAAATACTGTCTTCTTAAATTTCAAGACATCATTAAAATCTATTGAGCTACAAACCTTACATGAATTTAGCAACTCTATTCCTTCTCCACGAAATATCATCTAAAGGAACTTCCGAAGTATAACCTAGTAATTGAGCTAAAAATGGATCATCCGAAAACTTACCATTTAAAACCTTTGGAAAATCATAGAACTGTTTTAAAAGAGGAATTTGATACTGATGATTCACTGCTCTTCTGATGATATTTGAAGAGTTATAACCTGCTTTATGAAAAAGCATTGAATCGAAAACTATAACAGATCCTGCTTTTGCAACAGCCGTAACAGCATGCTTTTCTATATATCTATCAGAAGGTAAAATTTCAGCATTATGCGTATATGGAACTACTATTGTTCCCCCAGTCTCTACTGAAAAATCATCTATACAAAAAAGAGCATTTATTGATAAAGGATTTGATATAACATAGTTTTGATAAGGTAAATCTCTATGCCAAGAACTTTGGTGGTGTTCTTCATTTGGGGTATTTATGATTGCATTTTGAAGATTTAATAAGAAAAAATCACCCAAAAACTTTTTGACTACCTCTAAAACTATTCTGTTTGTAGCTATTTTTATAAAATAATCATCATACTTTAAAGGTATGCGGCACATATTCTTTTCTTTTATGGAAATAAGTTTTTCTAAACCAAACTCTTTCTCTTGAATTTTATACACTTCATCAATTTTTTCTCTATAGTTTTCTAGTTCTTCTTGAGTCAAAACATTTTCAATGATTACAAAACCGTCATTTCTAATCTCTTCAACATACAAATCAGCATCACTGTTACATTCAATTTGATTTAGTCTTCCATAAAAATTCTCTTTCATAATTATATCCCTCTTAATCTATTACTCGGAACTCTCGATGCTTCTGTAGCTATTTCCATATATACCTTATTATCTTCCGTATCTCCTAAAATTAAAGCACCTGCCCCTATGACATTTGATTTACCTATTTTAATATGATCTCGAAGCGTTGCATTAACACCAATAAAACTATTTTCACCAATTTTACAACCACCTGAAATAACTACATGAGAAGTGATAAAACAATTATCTTCTATAATACTATGATGTCCAATATGATTTCCACTCCATAAAGTTACATTGTTCCCGATTCTTACATAAGGTTGTATTGTATTATCTTCAAGAACAAAAACATTTTCACCAATATTATCTGTAAATACAGATGCTTTAGTGCTAATGTATGAAGCGATTTTATAACCTTTATTTTTACAAGCTATATATTTTTCAGTTCTTAATTTATTGATTTTATTATAGCCAACGGCGATAAATAATTCATGGTCATCTTTTGAA
This sequence comes from Arcobacter siniprincipis (SeqCode), assembly GCF_048571125.1. Lineage (NCBI taxonomy): Bacteria > Pseudomonadati > Campylobacterota > Epsilonproteobacteria > Campylobacterales > Arcobacteraceae > Arcobacter > Arcobacter siniprincipis (SeqCode). The sequence goes on from NZ_CP182343.1 coordinate 2,674,027, forward strand.
AATTTTGATTCAATTGATCCAAATTCTATAATTGGTAAATCAAATAAGGTTTCTTTTTCTATGTACTCTTTATCAACAGTAAATGCAGTGATTTTATAACTACTATCATGTTTAAAGTAGTAATATGCCATTTCTGCTTGTTCACCTATTCCAAATATTATTAACTTTTTCATTTTCAATCCTCTGCTTTATGGATTTTTTTAACAATTGTTAATGGTCTATTCTTCACCTCTGTAAATATATTTGCTAAATAAATACCAATAATACCTAAAAATAAAATAATAATTCCACCAAAAAAAGAGATAGAAACCATTACAGAAGTCCATCCATCTATTCCTATATTATGTACTACTTTGCGATACACAAGAAATAAAATATAAACTAATGATGACACCGTAATAAATAATCCAAAATTAAAAGCCAACCATAAAGGTCTTGAAGAAGATGCCGTAATAACATTAAAAAGTAATTTTATTTTGGAAAAACTTGAATATGTTGTGGGGCTGTGGTCTAGTTTTTTTACAACAAGTTCTTTTGTTTTAAAACCAGTTAAAACTGTCAAAATACTAAAAACAACTTCTTTTTCTTGAAAAGATACCAAATTTGAAACATATCGATGATTCATCAATCTTACTGTTAAAAAATTTTTCGGTATTTTAGTACCACTAAAAAAATTAAAGATTTTATAAAACATTTCCCCACTAAATTTCTCAAACCAACTACCTTTTCTACTTTCTTGTACACCATATACTACATCTATATCTTTCTTTTTATATAGTTCTCCCCAAAATTTACTTAATAATTCAGGCTCTTCTTCTAGATCAATATCAATAAGAAATACAAATTCTCCTTTAGCATGAGATAACCCTGTCATAATAGCTTTATGGTGTCCAAAATTTCGTGAAAGTTCTATCACTTTTACCTTAGCATCTTTTTCATATAAAGATACTGCCTTTTGTAAACTTTCATCAGGACTACCATCATCTACAAAAATTATTTCGTAATCAAGTGTGATTTTTGTAGCTTCATTTGAAATTCTTTCATAAAATTCATTTATATATAATGACGACTTATATAATGTAGTTACTATTGAAAGTTTCATATTACATCTTTCCATCAAGATATTTACCAGTTTCTTTATGTCCAAAGTCTGGAATCATTGTGAAAAATTCTTTTACTATATTATCTTTACTCCATAATAAGTTTTGTTTAAAATTTTTAATTGTAGTTTCAAAATGATTGAGTTTATTTTCATCAAATATAGGTTCATTTTTAATAATTCCAAGATTCTCAAATTTATTCATATCTAAAACTTCTTTATCTGTAAAAAACTCTTCAAAATCTTTTTCGCCTGTTGTATCGCTATTAGTAAATAAACAAGGCCATTTACCTTCAGATGGCATAGTTTTTGCTAATTCTCTTGCTTCATCTTCTGTTTCACATAAGTATGGTTGATACCCTAAATCTTCAAGATACTTCACTGCAATTTCTGAAAATGTTATTAGATGAAGATTTTCACTCAATTTTGGGAAAAATATATCTCTATTTTCTCCAAAAATACAGCTCATAAGACAGAGTTCACCCGATTCTTGAGGCGTTACAAAGTACCTTTTTATGTCATTTGGTGCGACTATTGGTTGATTTTTTTGAATTCTTTGATTAAATCCATGAAGTAAACTTCCATCACTAAATGCTACATTTGCAAATCTTGCCATTGAAACATCTATTTGTTTTGATTTTCGCATAACAAACATCTCCATTATTCGTTTACTTGCACCCATCATATTTACAGGATTTGCAGCTTTATCTGTACTTACACAAAAATATTTTTTAGTTCCATTTTCAATAGATTGTTGTAAAGTTTTATCAGTATTAAGAATATTTGTTTCAATCATTCGCATAAGAGTAAATGGATCTTTTTCACTTCTAACATGCTTAAGAGCTGATAAGTTTAAGACATAATCATATTTCCCATCTTGCTTTATAAAAGCATCATATTCTAAAGAAGCTATGTCAAGAGCAAATGTAGCAAAGTCACCATCTATATATCCAAAACTACTTCTTATATCACGCACTAATTCAACCATATTGTTTTCACTAATGTCTACAACATGCAATTTCTTTGGATTTCTTTTAAATATTTCTTTTGTAACAGCTTGCCCAATAGAGCCAGCACCACCAATTACTAAAAAAGTTGAGGATGAAACTATCTTTTTCAGATTGTTATTATTATTTGAAATATCATCTGTAAAAAGTTCTTTTGTTCTTCCTATTAAATTTAATATTTTATCCATTATTTAATACAATTCCTTCTAATATATTTAACAATAATTTTAACAGACTCTTCTATACTAAGTTTATCTGTATCTATTGTAATTTCTGCGTACTGTGGTTCTTCATATACATCATTAACACCAGTAAAATTTTTATACTCACCTTTTAGTGCTTTTTCATATTTACCTTCGGTATCTCTTCTTTTACAAGTTTCAATATCTGCTTTTACATACACTACTATATTATTTTTAACCATTTCTCTTATTGCTTTTCTTGACTCAGAATAAGGACTCACAAAAGAAGAAACAGTTGATATTGAATTTTTTTGTAAAGTTTTTATTAAATGTCCTATTCTATACATATGTCTATTTCTATCTTCTCTTGTATATCCTATATCAGGTATTACATCCCTTATATCTTTTGAATCTAATCGTTCAATTGGAATATCAAGCTTTTCTAACTCTTCATAAACTCTATTTGCAATAGTAGTTTTTCCAGAAAGAGGAAGCCCTGTGAACCAAATATTAAAAGGCTCTATTTTTTTCCTACCCCACCTTATTTTAAACCAAGCTCTCTCATGTGCCCAATAAAGACCTACTTTAAAAATTGTTTCAATTATACCTGCAACAATTGCTAAATCTAACCTTCCAAAAAATATATAAATTATTATTATTGTTGTAGTTGTTGCAAGTACTCTCCAACTAATACCTTTTATTATTGATCTTAAATTAGTATCCTTATGCATTATTTAAAGCTCCTAAATTGAATACTCAATATTATCCTTTATATATCCAAACTTAATTAAATAATTTATAATTATTTTAACACTTTCTTGAATAGAATGATTATCAGTTTTTATATGAATTTGAGGAGTCTCTGGTTTTTCATAAGGTGAATCTATTCCTGTGAAATCTTTAATAGCTCCAGCTCTAGCTTTTTTGTATAAACCTTTAGGATCCCTTTTTTCACAAAGACTAATAGGTGTATCAATAAAGACTTCAATAAATTCGTCATAGTTAACCAAAGATCTTGCAATTTGCCTATCTGATTTAAAAGGGCTTATAAAGGCTGTTAAAACAATAAGTCCTGCATCGACAAATAATTTACTAACTTCTCCTATTCTTCTTATATTTTCTACTCTTTCAATTTCAGAAAAACCAAGATCCTTATTTAATCCATGTCGTACATTGTCCCCATCCAATAAATAAGTTTTTATACACATTTTATAAAGTTCTGCTTCTACAGCATTTGCAATAGTAGACTTTCCACTAGCACTTAAGCCAGTAAACCACAAAATTGTTGGTTTTTGATTTAATAAAATTCCTCTGTTTTCTTTTTTAATATTTTGATTTTGCCAAATTATATTTTGGTTTATTTCATGCTTTTTAATCATAAATTTAAATACCATTTATACATAATTTTAATTCTCTCTTCAAGTTCAATCTTATATTTCCAACCTAATCCATGTAGTTTACTAGGATTTGTTAACTTCAACATTGCACCATTAGGTTTATTTTTATAAAATACTAAATCACCTTTAAATCCAATACTATTTTTAATTAATTCAGCAAGTTTTTTTATAGATATATCTATATCTTTAAAAGAAAGAAACTCTCTTCTTGGTTTCCTTCTACTCCAAATTTCAATTTTAACTTCCTTCAAATTAATATTTAATGATGAATTTTGAATTTTGAATTTTCTTCCAATTGGTCTAATGCTAAAAAATATTGTTCGGTGTTTGACACTATAAAACTTTTATCACATACTTTACTATTTCTTTCAACTGTTAATTGAAAAAGTGATTTACGAGGTAAATTATCTTTCAAGAGATTGTGTTCGGGAGTATCATTAAAAAGTTTTACAAACTGTTTTGGCATAAGTGTTCGGCTTATTGGCCACAGTCTTGTGCCACTCCCTCCGCATAATATCAGGTTTGTCATTATTATAACTTTCCATCACTATTTTTTAAAATAGATTTTATATCATAAACAATTTGTTTTTTATTAGTAAAATCTAAAGTTTTATATTTATCATGAGATACTGCCATTATTATTGCTTCATAATCATCAAAATCAACATCATTATTCAATTCAAGGTTATATTCATGTTTAAGTTCATCTTTATCTGCCCAATAATCAGAAACTGTTATATTACATCCAAATTCTTGTAGTTCTCGTATGACATCGATAACTCTACTGTTTCTTATATCTGGACAATTTTCTTTAAAAGTAATTCCAAGAATTAAAACTTTACTACCTTCTATTTTATGACCTTTTTTAATCATGAGTTTTATTACTTGATTTGCTACATAAATACCCATATTGTCATTGAGTCTTCTTCCAGCTAGGATGATTTCTGGGTTATATCCTACTTGTTGTGCTTTATGAGTTAGATAATATGGATCTACACCTATACAATGACCTCCAACTAATCCTGGTCTAAATGGTAAAAAATTCCATTTTGTACCAGCAGCTTCAAGAACGTCATTAGTATTTATTCCTAATTTATTAAATATTATTGCAAGTTCATTTACAAATGCAATATTTATATCTCTTTGAGAATTTTCTATTACTTTTGCTGCTTCTGCAACTTTAATAGTTGGAGCTAAATGAGTACCTGCAGTTATAATACTTGCATATAAATCATTCACTTTTTTACCAATTTTTGTAGTACTTCCTGAAGTAACTTTAAGTATTTTTGTAACTGTGTGTTCTTTATCTCCTGGATTAATTCTCTCTGGAGAATATCCACAAAAGAAATCTTCATTAAATTTCATATTTGAAATTTTTTCAAGTACTGGTACACACTCTTCTTCTGTCGCTCCTGGATAAACTGTAGATTCATAAATAACTATATCATCCTTTTTTAGAACTTTTCCTATTGTTTCACTAGCTTTTATTAATGGTGTTAGATCAGGTCTTTTATTTTTATCAATTGGAGTTGGAACAGTAACAATATAGATATTACAATCTTTTATATCATTAATATCCAAAGAAAATTTCATACCATTTTGTAAAGCTTCTTTTACTTGATTTTCATTTAATTCTAATGTTCTATCATAACCTGATGATAATTCATCAATTCTCCATTGAGATATGTCAAATCCAATTACTTCATATTTTTCTGAAAAAGCATGAGCTAAAGGAAGCCCAACATATCCAAGACCTATTACGCATATTTTATCACTCATTATTTTCTTTCTCCACATTAAAAAACTCTAAATACCAATCAATAAAATTATCAATTCCTTCTTGTATCGATGTTTCAGGTTTGTAATTTAAATTCTCAACCAAATCACTTACATCTGCATAAGTAGCAGGAACATCTCCCGCTTGGATCGGCAAAAAATTCTTTTCTATCTTTTTACCTAGCTTAGTTTCTATAGCTTCAATAAAATCCATAAGCTTAACAGGGTTATTATTCCCTATATTATATATTTTATATGGTGCAGATGAAGTTGAAGGCTCTTTTTTATCCCAACTTTTATTTGCTTTAGCTGGATTGTCAATAACCCTTATTACTCCTTCTACTATATCATCCACATAAGTAAAATCTCTTAGCATATTTCCATTATTAAATACATCTATTGATTTTCCTTCTAAAGCTGCTTCAGTAAATAAGAAAAGTGCCATATCAGGTCTTCCCCATGGACCATACACGGTAAAAAACCTAAGTCCAGTTGTAGAAATATCAAAAAGATGTGAGTAAGTATGCGCCATAAGTTCATTTGATTTTTTTGAAGCTGCATATAGAGATATTGGATGATCTACATTATGATTAGTACTAAAAGGCAATTCTTCATTTAATCCATACACAGATGAACTACTAGCATATGATAGATTTTTCACATTATTATGTCTACACGATTCAAGAATATTCATAAATCCTATAATATTACTATCCATATATGCAGCAGGATTTGTAAGAGAGTATCTAACTCCAGCTTGAGCTGCTAGGTTACAAACTGCATCGAACTTTTCTTGCTCAAAAAGTTGCATCATTACTTCTTTATCTTCAAGATTTAATTTTATAAATTTGTAATTTGAATTTAAAGATGATGTTAATAATTTACCATATGGAATTTCTTTACCATCTTCAAGAGAATCAATTATCCCAGTTCTTTGTAGTCTTCCATATTTTACATTTTGGTCATAGTAATCATTTATATTATCTAATCCTACTACCTCATCACCTCGTTCTAACAGTTTTATTGCTAAATGACTACCAATAAAACCTGCTGTTCCTGTTACTAATATCTTCAATCTATATTTCCTTTTAACTATCACTATTAAAAATATCTCTTGTATAAACTTTGTCTTTTACATCAAGTATATCTTCACTTAATCTATTTGCCACAATTACATCAGAAATATTTTTAAATTCTTCTAAACTTTTAATTACTCTTGAATTAAAAAATTCATCTTCAGTTATAACTGGTTCATAAACAACTACTTCTATACCTTTTGCTTTAATTCTTTTCATTATTCCTTGAATAGCTGAACTTCTAAAGTTATCACTTCCTGATTTCATTACTAGTCTATAAATACCTACAATAGTTGGCTTTTTGGCTAAAATTGAATCTGCTATAAAATCTTTTCTTGTGCTATTCGATTCAACTATTGCATTGATTAAATTTGATGGCACATCTGCATAATTTGCTCTAAGTTGTTTGGTATCTTTTGGTAAACAATATCCACCATAACCAAAGCTTGGATTATTGTAATGTGTTCCAATTCTAGGATCTAATCCAACACCCTCAATTATTTGTCTAGAATCTAAATTATGAGATTGGGCATAAGAATCTAGTTCATTAAAATATGCTACTCTCATGGCTAAGTATGTATTTGCAAAAAGTTTTATAGCTTCTGCTTCAGTTGAGTCTGTAAAAAGAATATCGATATTCTCTTTTATTGCACCTTGTGCTAATAAACTTGCAAATATAGTTGCTCTTTCACTTTTCTCACCGACAATTATTCTTGAGGGATATAAGTTATCATATAAGGCAAGTCCTTCTCTTAAAAATTCTGGTGAAAATATAATATTATCAGTTTTGAATTTTTTCCTTAGAGTTTTTGTATAACCTACTGGGATAGTTGATTTTATTACCATTGTAGTCTTTGGATTTATATTTAATACGTCTGTAATGACATATTCTATTGACTTTGTATTAAAATAGTTAGTTTCTGGATCATAATCTGTTGGCGTTGCAATAATTACATAATCAGCACCTTTATAAGCTTGCTCTTTTTCTAAAGTTGCAGTGAAATTTAAATCATCTCTTTTAAGATATTCTTCTATTTCTTTATCTTCTATTGGAGATATCTTTTTCTTTAACATCTCAACTTTTTCAGGAATAATATCTAAGGCAACTACTTCATTGTGTTGTGATAATAAAATACCATTTGATAGTCCTACATATCCTGTTCCAGCGATTGCTATCTTCATTTAATCTTTTCCTCTAGTTTTTTTTCCCACTCATATGCACTTTGACATATCAAAGACAAGTCTTCATACTTTGGTATCCAATTCATTTTTGATTTTATTTTTCTGTTATCTGAAATCAAAGTTGCTGGGTCTCCTGCTCTTCTAGAAACAATTTCAGATATAAAATTTGTATTTGTGACTAATTTCATAGCATCTACAACTTCTTTAACGCTAAAGCCTTTTCCATAACCACAATTAAATATATTACTAGAATTTTCATTAAGAAAATCTATCGCTTTTATGTGCGCATCTGCTAAGTCTAAAACATGTACATAATCTCTTAAATTTGAGCCGTCTTTTGTTGGGTAATCATCTCCATAAATCAATATTTTATCTCTTTTACCTAAAGCAGTTTTTGCAACTAAAGGAATAAGATGTGTTTCAGGTTCATGACACTCTCCAATAGTCAAATCTGCACTCGCTCCTGCCACATTAAAATATCTAAATATCACATATTTAAAATCAGCAGTAACACTTGCAGTATCTTGCAAAACTTTTTCACTCATGAGTTTACTCATACCGTATGGATTTATTGGATCTGTCGGATAAGTTTCCTCTATCCCTGTATTTGGGATATTTGTTGGCTCACCATAAACAGCTGCTGTACTTGAGAATATAAATTTACTTACTTTATTTTCAACTGCACATTTGATTAAATTTGTAGTATTAACTGTATTATTCATATAATATTTTAATGGATTTTCAACCGATTCGGGTACTACTATACTTGCTGCAAAATGAATGATTGTATTTATTTTATTTTCTTTTAATACCCTATTTACTTTATCAAACTCTTTTAAGTCTAGCTCTATAAATTTGAATTCTCTTATTATTTTTAGTGTATCAAGTGTTTTTTGACTACCTGTTGATAGATTATCAAGTATGATTATATTGCAACTTGTGGTTTCTAATAATTGTTTTAAAACATGGCTTCCAATATATCCTGCGCCACCTGTTATTAATATATTCAAATTATATCTCTCATTCTTTAATTCTAGTGAGAGGATTATATCAAATAGAATCTTTAATTTGTATTTAAATAGTTAATGAAAAGTTACAAAAAATATTTGATTTTGATAATTATTATGTTTAATGTAAAGACTAAGTATATTATTAAAATCAATTTTTTACTATACAATTTAAATATAATTTTGGAGTTTTGTTTAGAATTATAAGTGGAGGAGCTAGTCGGACTCGAACCAACGCATATCGGATTTGCAATCCGAGGCATTACCAACTTTGCTATAGCTCCGTAAAAATTAAATCATATAAAATAAGAATTAGATGATTTAAGTAAAGTGGCAGAGAGCAAGGGATTCGAACCCTCGGAGGCGTGAACCTCGCCGGTTTTCAAAACCGGTCCATTCGACCAACTCTGGCAACTCTCTAACATTTATATAATAGTGGTGCGAATGGTCGGAATCGAACCGACACTCCGAAACCGGAATGGGATTTTAAGTCCCACGCGTCTACCTATTCCGCCACACTCGCACTATTTGGTAGATTCAAAGAAGTGTTATTTCTTAAAATGGAGTGGAATTATATTTAAAAAATTATTCTTTGTCAATAGTTTTTAATTTTATTTTCCAAATTTTTTGATATAATCATTCGATATACAAATACGAAGGATTTATATGAGAAGTGATGAAGTAAAAAAAGGTTATGACAGAGCACCTCATCGATCATTATTTAGAGCTACGGGACTAAAGGATGATGATTTTGGTAAGCCATTTATTGGAGTTGCAAACTCTTTCATTGAAATTATTCCCGGACATTTTTTTCTAAACAAAGTTGCAGAAATAATAAAAGAAGAAATAAGAGCAAATGGTTGTGTTCCATTTGAGTTTAATACAATTGGTGTAGATGATGGTATTGCTATGGGGCACGATGGTATGTTATTTTCACTACCTTCAAGAGAATTAATAGCAAACTCTATTGAAACAGTTATGAATGCGCATAAACTTGATGCAATGATTGCAATTCCAAACTGTGATAAAATCGTGCCAGGTATGATAATGGGGGCTATTAGAGTTGATGTTCCTACTGTTTTTGTAAGTGGTGGTCCAATGGCTAAAGGTCATACAAAAGATGGTGTTCCTATTGACTTAGCAACTGCTTTTGAAGCTGTTGGTAAATTTGAAAAAGGTGATATGACAGAAGAAGAACTTACAGATATCGAATGTAATGCCTGTCCAAGTGGTGGTTCATGTTCTGGTATGTTTACAGCAAACTCTATGAATACACTTATGGAAGCTATGGGAATCGCTCTTCCGGGTAATGGAACAATCTTAGCTTTAACTCCTGAGAGAGAAGAGCTTTACAGAAAAGCAGCAAGAAGAGTATGTGAAATTGCCAAAAATAATGAATCAAGAGAAAAGTTCAAATTATCAAATATCTTAAATGAAAATGCAGTTAGAAATGCCTTTGCTGTTGATATGGCTATGGGTGGAAGTTCAAATACTGTTTTACACATGTTAGCTATTGCAAAAGAAGCTGGTGTAAATTTTGAACTAAGTGATATTAATGCTATTTCTAAAAGAGTTTCTCATATAGCTAAAATCTCTCCATCATTATCTACTGTTCATATGGAAGATATAAACAAAGCTGGTGGAGTTAATGCTGTTATGAAAGAGATGACAAAAAGAGGTGAAGATATCTTATTAGATAACTTAACTATCTCTGGTGAAACTCTTTATGAAAAAATAGCTGATGCTTATATAAAAGATACAAATATTATCCACACTATTGACAATCCATACTCAAATGTTGGTGGATTGGCAATTCTTTATGGTAACTTGGCAGAACAAGGTGCTGTTATAAAAACTGCTGGTATTACAGGAGCTAGAGCCTTGACTGGGAAAGCGGTTTGTTTTGATGGACAACCTGAAGCCATAGCTGGTATTTTAGGTGGAAAAGTAAAAGCTGGTGATGTTGTAGTTATCAGATACGAAGGTCCTAAAGGTGGTCCAGGTATGCAAGAGATGCTTGCCCCTACTTCACTTATCATGGGAATGGGGCTTGGAGATAAAGTTGCCCTTATTACGGATGGAAGATTCTCAGGTGCTACAAGAGGTGCAAGTATTGGACATGTATCTCCAGAAGCTGCTGAAGGTGGAATGATTGGATTACTAAAAGATGGAGATGAAATTCATATTGATGTTGACAAATACATTTTAGAAGTACATTTAAGTGATGAAGAAATCGCTAAAAGAAAAGCAGAATTTACACCGCTTAAAAAACCACTAAAATCAAAATGGTTAGGTCAATACAGAGCACTTGTAACAAATGCAAGTAGTGGTGCAGTTTTAAAAACTGACCTTTAATAAATCTTGGGGAAACCCACGATTTATTAACAAATATTAATCAATCTATTAATTTTTCATTTACGCAAAGCAAATAAAATTTCATTATAAATAAATTTGAAAAGGATTCACATGAAAATAAAAAATATTTTAATTTTTAATCAAAAATTATTAATCATATCATCCTTACTTGCTGTAAATATGTTTGCAAAGAGTATTGATTTTGATATGGCACCACAAAATCCACAAAGAGTAGCCCCTAGTAATATGAATCAAATTTTATCATTTAATGATTCTATTAAAAATTCTATGCTTTCAGTGGTAAATATTTCTACAAAAACACACATGACTAGTCAAGATGGAAATGTTCCAATGGAGATGTTTAATGATCCTTTGTTTAGAAGATTTTTTGGGGATCAATTTGGAAACCAATTTAAACAAAATAAAATCCAAAGAGCCCTTGGTTCTGGTGTAATTGTTTCAAAAGATGGTTATATAATTACAAATAATCATGTTGTAGAAAATGCAGATGAAATAACAGTAACCTTATCTGGTGATACTACAGAATACACAGCAAAAGTAATAGGTAAAGATGCTGATTCCGATTTAGCAGTTATTAAAATCAATGCAACAAATCTTTCTCCAATAAAAGTAGCCAATGCAGATGATTTAAAAGTTGGAGATGTTATTTTTGCTATTGGAAATCCTTTTGGTATAGGAGAAACAGTAACTCAAGGAATTATCTCAGCACTAAATAAAAATAGAGTTGGAATAAATAGATATGAGAACTTCATTCAAACTGATGCATCTATAAATCCTGGAAATTCTGGTGGTGCTTTAGTTGATAGTAGAGGTGCGCTTATAGGAATCAATAGTGCTATTATCACAAGAAGTGGTGGCAATAATGGTATTGGTTTTGCCATTCCTATTAACATGGTAAAAGAAGTAGCTACAAAACTTGTAGAAGAAGGAAAAGTAACAAGGGGATATTTAGGAGTTGTTATTAATGACTTAACAAAAGAGTCAGCAAAAGTATATAATCACAAAAGTGGAGCACTTATCTTAGAAGTTGGAAGAGATACACCAGCTGCTAAATATGGTCTAAAAAGAGGTGATTTAATTTATGCAATAAATAATAAACCTATCAAAGATAGAGCTGCATTACAAAATACTATTGCTTCTTTTAAACCAAATGCTAAAATTATACTTCAACTTGAAAGAGATAAAAAAGATGTAGTTATAAATGCCCAATTAGGTAATAGAGATGGCTTAATTATTAGTGAATCAGTCAATGGAACTATTTTAGGTGGCTTACAACTAAGTGATTTAGATACAAATATCATAGATAGATTTAGACTTCCTAGAAATATAACAGGTGTTTTAGTTACAAATGTGAAACCAAAATCTGATGCAGAAAAAGTTGGTTTTCAAGCTGGTGATGTTATTATACAAATTGAAGATATTACAATTAATAGATTTTCAGATGTACAAGAAGCATTAAGAAAATACAATAACAAATATAAAAGAGTTTATGTAAATAGACAAGGACAAACTATTTTATTAGTTATTAAATAAAGGACCTACCATAATTAAAGTACTAATGATAGAAGATGATTTAGAATTAGCTGAAATCATCACAAACTATTTGAAATCTTTTGACATAGAAGTTACAAATACAGATAGCCCATATACAGGGCTATCTATGATTAAAACAGATTCAAGTTATAAACTTCTTATATTAGACTTGACTCTTCCAGAAATTGATGGATTAGAACTTATTCCAAAAATTAGAACAACATCAAATATACCAATTATTATATCAAGTGCTAGGGATGATATTTTAGATAAAGTTATGGGTTTAGAAAGAGGTGCAGATGATTATTTGCCAAAGCCTTATAATCCAAGAGAATTACAAGCTAGAATAAAAGCTATTTTAAAAAGATTAGATATAGAACCAGTTAAAGAAACTCAAAGCTCTATTTTCGAACTAAACTTAGAAAATATGAAAATATTTTTCAAAAATACACTTTTGGATTTGACTATGGCAGAATTTGATATATTAAAACTTCTTATTCAAAGAAAAGGGGGAGTAATAGCAAGGGAAGATTTTATCTATGATAGCTTGCATATTGAAGATGATAGTAGTTTGAAAAATATTGATGTTATGATATCAAGAATAAGAAATAAAATTGCCTTAGTAGATAATTCAGCCACTTATATTAAATCTGTAAGAGGAATAGGATACCAATTATCTATATGAAAAACATATCTATAACTGCATTTATAAATACTATCTTTGTATTAGCACTTGCTGCTATTACAACTACATTTTTATTTTTTGTAAAATTAGATAAAGAAAAATCTAACCAAGAGAGACAACAAAGATACAGTATAATTGCTAATAGTGTACTAAATAGCTTTGAACTACAACCTAAAGAAGACCAACTTAAAAAACTATATTTACAGTTTGAAGTAAATCCTATAGAAGATAGAATAAAAAAATTAGATATTGTAAATAATGCAAAAGAGCTTATGTTTCAAGAGTCTTCTTCTGGAAGAGTAAGGATTTATGAATACTACAATAAGTACTATATTTATGTTCAAAAAATGAGCTATAATGTCCTTCTAATGGATTTAAAATCAAAGCCTTATAATAGAAGTATAGCCTTAGTTATATACATATTTGCAGTTGCTATTTTTCTATCACTATATTTTGCAATACGAAGAAAATTCATTCCCCTAAGAACACTAGACAAACAAATACAAAAGTTCTCAAGTGGAGACAAAAATATAAAGCTTGATTTCCCAAATAACGATGAGATAGGAAAAATTGCAAAAAGCTTTAATGATGCAATAAGAAATATAAATAATCTAACAGACTCAAAGAATCTATTTATGCGAAATATGATGCATGAACTTAAAACTCCTATTACAAAAGCTATGTTCATAGTAGAGTCTCTTGAAGATGATAAAAATAAAGAGATATTAGGAAGAGCATTTGACAGAATGAATAATATTATAAAAGAGTTAGCTACAGTTGAAAAACTTTCTTCTAATATGTCAGTTATTTATAAAGAAAATACAACATTCTTTAGCATATATAAAAAAGCTATGAATATACTACTTATTGATGCAAGTACAATTAGTACTAAAATGAGTAATTTTGACTTAAAAGTTGATATTGCCCTATTTTCAATTACAATAAAAAACTTAATAGACAATGCAATAAAGTTTTCTCCAAATCACCATGCAACATTGATAGCCACACAAAAAAGAATAGAAGTTATCTCTAGTGGTGAAAAATTAAAATATGATTTAAATTATTATACAGAGCCTTTTTCTCAAGAAGAGAAAAGAAAAGATGGTTTTGGATTAGGTTTATATATAGTGAAAACTACCATAGAACTGCATGACTTTAAATTTAAGTATGCTTATGAAAATGGCAGAAATCACTTTATTATTGATATAAGTAAATAATTTATTTACTCACTTATCATTTTATCTTCGACTCTAAACATTGTAAGATAAGGTAACCTTCCTGGTAACTTTATTTTATTTGTATTTCCACTGTGAACTGATTCTAATTCTTTGCCAGTTTCAGTTATTATCTTTTTAAAGTTAATATAATATAGTCCATCTTTAAAATATATCTTTCCAATATCATTATCTACTTCATCAATTTTTGTATTTAAGGGAACAAAAATCTCTATATCTTCATTTGGATAAGTTTTATATTTACAATAAAAGTGCTCTTCATCTTCAGTAACGAGTCCACTTACTTCATATGTTCCTTTGCTTAAAGCATACTCATGATTTTGAGAATCTGCTCTTTCAAATGGTCTGTGAATTAAATATGCATCAGTAAAACCTCTATTTTTTGTAGTTGCTAATTCTTTTTGGTATTTCTCTGCTTCAAAACTATTTGCATAAAAATCATCTATTGCCATTCTATATGTATAAGCTGTAACTGCTGCGTAATAAGGTGATTTAGTTCTTCCTTCTATTTTTATAGAATCAACTGCTCCACTTTTTAGTATCTCATCTACATGACTAGCTAAGTTCATATCTTTTGCATTGAAAATATAAGTTCCAACTCCTGGTTCTTCTTCAAGTCTAAACATTGTCCCATGATCTTCATTTGCAGCATATAAAGTATACTCAAATCTACAGTCATTTGCACAGCTTCCTCTATTAGGCACTCTTCCCATTTGAACAGCACTTACTAAACATCTTCCACTATAGGCAAAACACATAGAACCATGAACAAAAATCTCTATTTCCATATCTGGTAGATGTTTTTTTATCTCAGTAACATCTTTTAAGCTTATTTCCCTAGCTGCTATTATTCTTCTTACACCCATGTCATAATATACTTGAGCATCTAGATAATTCATAACATTTGCTTGTGTTGAAAGATGAATTGGGATATGAGGTGCAATCTCACGGCAAAGTCTTACAACTCCTGGCGCTGCTACTATGAAGGCATCAGGTTCTACTTCTGCCATTTGAACTATATGTTTTTTCAAAAGTTCAATTTGAGAGTTAAAAGGGAATCCATTTATCGTTGCATAAACTTTTTTGCCCATTGAATGAGCATAATCAATTCCCTCTTTAAAACTTTCAAAAGTAAATTCTTTTCCTGATCTAATTCTTAAACTAAAGTGGCTAACCCCTCCATAAACAGCATCTGCTCCATAAGCAATTGCTATTTTTAACTTTTCTAAATTTCCAGCGGGACTTAATAACTCCACTTTATTATTCATCAATTTTTCCTTGTAATAAACACTATTTATATATTTTTGCGATTATAACTAAAATAAAATATTAAAAAGATGAGAAAAAAATATTAAAGTTTTCCCTTCATTTGAGGTAATTATTTTTTACTTAGAATCCACTAAATTTTTTGCAAACTCATATGCTTCTTTTGTAATATTTTCTCCACTTATCATTCTAGAGATTTCTTCTATTTTACCTTTGCCATCAAGTATTTTTACACTTGAAACACCATTTTGTTTATCCACAAAAAAGTGTTGATTTGCTGCTGCTGTTAGTTGTGGTTGATGAGATATTGCAAATATTTGATATGACTTTGACAACTCTTTTAAAACCGTTGCAATAGCATCACTTTCTTTTCCACTTAAATTTGCATCAATCTCATCTAAAAATAAAATCCCATTGTTTAAAATCTCAAATTTACTAATAGAAGTTAAAAGTGCAAGTCTTAGTCTATTGAACTCTCCTGAACTAATTGTTTCTAAATTAACACCATTTAAATCCAAAACAACTTCATCTTTTCCTAAAGCATCAATTGCTTTATCTTTTAAGTATATTTTTGCATTTGAAAGATATAAATATTTCAAATAATGATTAACTTTTTCTTCTAAAACTTTAGCACTACTTTTTCTATAAACACTTAAAGTAGAAGCTAATTCTTCCACTTTTATAGTCAATACTTTTACTTTTTTTTCTAGAATTGTTTTTTCAAAAGAGATATTATCATAAGAGTCCAATTCTGCTTGTTTTTGTTCTTTATATTCTATTGCTTCTTTTATAGAGCCAAATCTTTTTTGCAAAGAAGAAAGTTTTTCAATTCTATCTAAAACAGATTCTATATCTAACTCTTCTAACTCAAATAAAGAATCACTAAAATTCTCAAATATATTTTCTAATTCATTAATTGCTTCATCAAAAAATGAGCTATCTTTATCCATAGTATCTAAGGCTTTTGAAACGCTTGTTCTAAATTCAAAGATACCTTTTGCCATCAAAATAGCTTCTTCAATTTTGTCTTTTTTAGCTAGTCTTTTTTTTATCTCGTTTAGTTCTTCATATTCATCAACTTTGGGATTTATTGATTCAATCTTTTCTATTTCATATTTTGCAAACTCTTTTAACTCTTCTAGCTTTGACTCATCATTATTTATCTTTTTTAGTTGTGAAGATATAGTTGAAAGTTCAGAAAAACTCTCTTTATACTCTTTTAATACAGATTCAAAGTTAGTATCATTGGAAGCACTTAATCTGTCCAAAAATCTAACTAATCTAATACTATCGAAGTCACTATTATCTTTTAAATGAAGATGTTTTACTAAATTATTTGCAAATAGTGTAAGAGATCTTTTTGATATACTTTGAGAGTTTAAAAAATATCTTACTTTGTCTTTTTTTAACTCTTTTATTATTATCTCATCATCTTCTTCTATTCCAAACTCTTCATAAGAAATCCCAGAATCACCAATAGTTGTTTCACTTAAATCTGCTTTTGCCTCTTTTATTCCAAATAAAGCCAAAAAGGCATCCATCAAAATCGACTTTCCGGCACCAGAAGGTCCTGTAAAAACTATCAAACCCTTTTCAAACTCCAAATCAACTTTTTGAAATGAAAGGTAATTTTCTAAATAAAATCTACTAATCATATCTGTTTAATTTCCCCATCTTAATTTTTCATTTAATACTTCAAAATAGTTTCGTTCACATCTGTGAATCAATCTTGCTTTATTAGCTGAAATTTCTATTTTGATACTTTCACCTTCATTTACTTCATAAATATCTTGTCCATCTATTATTACTAAGGCGCCTTGCTTATCTGTAATTGTAAATTCAATTTTAAAATCAGCTGGTAATACCAATGGTCTTTGAGTCAAACTATGAGGAGCAACAGGAGTTACAATAAAAGCTTCTGTTAATGGATAAACAATAGGTCCTCCAACAGATAAATTATAAGCAGTAGAACCAGTAGGAGTAGATATAATTACACCATCTCCATAATATGAATTGAAAGGCTTACCATCAATTTTTGCAGATAAGCTTATCATTGAAGATACTGATTTTCTTGTAATTACTATATCATTAAAAGCAACAAAACTCTGTTCATTTGCACATCCTTTAATCATCATACGATGATCAATTCTATACTTATGTTCAAACATCAAGGATAAAAAACTTTCTACTTCACTAAATCTAATATCAGTCAAAAAACCTAGAGTTCCTAAATGAACTCCTAAAACTGGAATATCAAATTTAAAACTTCTTCTAACTACAGATATAAGAGTTCCATCACCACCAATAGATACCAAAAAATCACAGATTTGGCATAAATTTTCAAGTTCAATTCCACCTTCATTGATCATAAGTGCACTTTGTTTTTCTAATATAACTTCTATATTAGCTTTCAAAAAGTGATTTTTAATTACTTCGTAATCTTTTTTTATTTCAGGTGAATTGGGCTTTAAAATAAAGCCTGCTTTTTTGATTTGATTTAGTTTTTCATTACTTGTAGTTATTTTCATGCTTGGATTATATCAAAATTATCTTTCATCTAAAGCATCATCTTTATTTTTAAAAATAAAAGCAAAAAAAAACCCTAGCTCAAAATAAGCTAGGGTTTTAAATTCAAAAGAGGAAATGCTAATTAACCATTTCTCTTTTTAATAATTTCTTCAGAAACATTTTTAGGAACTTCTTGATATGAATCAAAAATCATAGAGTATGTTGCTCTACCTTGAGACATAGATCTTAAGTCTGTAGAGTATCCGAACATTTCAGATAATGGAATCATTGCAACAACAAGTTTTACACCAGCTCTATCATCCATAGATTGAACTTGTCCTCTTCTTTTATTACAATCCCCAATAACATCTCCCATATAATCTTCAGGAGTTTCAATTTCAACTTTCATAATTGGTTCTAAGATAATAGCTTGTGCAGCTGCAGTTCTACAACCTTGTTTGAAACCCATTGAAGCAGCTAATTTAAATGCTAATTCAGATGAATCCACATCATGGAAAGAACCATCATAAAGTGTTACTTGAATATCAACCATTGGGTAACCAGCTAGGATACCACCTTGCATAGTTTCTACACAACCTTTTTCAACAGCTGGAATATATTCTTTAGGAATAGCTCCACCTTTGATTTCATTAACGAATACAAAGTTTTCTTCTCCACCAGCTGGAAGAGGAGTAATTGTCAAGTAAACATGACCATATTGCCCTTTACCACCAGATTGTTTTGCATATTTGTATTCTGATTTAACTTCATTTTTAATAGTTTCTCTATAAGCAACTTGAGGAGCACCAACTTCAGCTTCAACTTTAAATTCTCTTTTCATTCTATCTACAAGAATTTCAAGGTGTAATTCACCCATTCCTGAAATAATAGTTTGTCCAGATTCTTCATCAGTATTTACTCTAAATGATGGATCTTCTTCAGCAAGTTTACCTAATGCGATACCCATTTTTTCTTGGTCAGCTTTAGTTTTTGGCTCAACTGCAACAGAGATAACTGGTTCTGGGAATTCCATTCTTTCTAATATAACTGGATCTTTCTCAGATGCTAATGTATCACCTGTGATTGTTGATTTTAGACCAACAACTGCACCGATTTCACCTGCATATAATTGAGAACATTCTTCTCTATTATTTGCATGCATTTTAAGTAATCTTCCGATTCTTTCTTTTTTCATTTTTGTAGAGTTCATTACATAAGTACCTGATTCTAAAACACCTCTATAAACTCTTGCAAATGTTAATTGTCCAACAAATGGGTCAGTCATAATTTTAAATGCTAATGCTGCAACTTCACCTTCATCAGTAGAAGGAACGATAACAGCTTCACCATCTTGAGTTTCACCGTTGATATCTGCAACTTCTGTTGGAGCTGGTAAATACATAGCAACAGCGTCAAGTAAAGTTTGAACACCTTTGTTTTTAAATGCAGTACCACAAGTCATAGGAGTAATAGTCATATTTAAACAACCAGCTTTGATACCTCTTGTAATCTCTTCTTGAGTTAACTCTTCACCTTCAAGGTATTTTTCCATTAACTCTTCGATTTGTTCAGCAGCAGCTTCAACCATTCTTTCTCTATACTCTTGTGCTTGCTCTAATAAATTAGCAGGAATCTCTTCTACATGGTAGTGAGAACCCATAGCTGCATCTTCATCCCAAACGATAGCTTTCATTTGTACTAAATCAATAATCCCTTTGAAATCTTCTTCAGCACCTATTGGTAACTGAATAGGAATCGCATTTGATTTTAGTCTTTCATTAACTTGTTTTTCAACCATAAAGAAATCAGCACCAGTTCTATCCATTTTATTAACGAATATCATTCTTGGCACTTTATATTTATTAGCTTGTCTCCAAACAGTTTCAGATTGTGGTTGTACTCCACCAACTGAACAGAATACTGCAACAGCACCATCAAGAACCCTCATAGATCTCTCAACTTCAATTGTAAAGTCAACGTGACCCGGAGTGTCAATAATGTTTATTTGTAAGTCTTCATTTGTAATTGGGTGTTTCCAGTGACAAGTTGTAGCTGCAGAAGTAATTGTAATACCTCTTTCTTGCTCTTGTTCCATCCAGTCCATTGTAGCAGCACCTTCATGTACTTCTCCAATTTTGTGCGATACACCTGTGTAAAATAAAATTCTTTCAGTAGTCGTAGTTTTCCCTGCATCAATATGAGCAGCGATACCAATATTTCTAACTCTGTTAAGTGGTGTTGTTCTAGCCATTTATAATTCCTACCATCTATAATGTGCAAATGCTTTATTAGCTTCTGCCATTCTATGCATGTCTTCTTTTTTCTTGAAAGCAGCGCCTCTGTCGTTAGCAGCTTCGAATAATTCGTTAGCTAATCTCTCAACCATAGTTCTTTCATTTCTTTTTCTTGAAGCATCTACAAGCCATCTTAATGCTAAAGTTTGTCTTCTTACAGCTCTAACTTCAACAGGAACTTGGTATGTAGCTCCACCAACTCTTCTAGATTTTACTTCTAAAAGTGGTTTAACATTTTCAATTGCTTTTTCAAACAGTTCAATACCAGCTTCTTCGCCTCTAGCATCTAAGTTTGCAATTGCACCATACATAATTTTTTCAGCAGCAGATTTTTTACCATCTAACATTACTGTGTTAACAAATTTTGTGATCACTTTACTATTGTAGATAGGATCTGCTAATATTTCTCTTACTGGAGCTTTTCTTCTTCTCATCTTATTATCCTTCTACTTATTTCTTAGCCGCTTTAGGCTTCTTAGTACCGTATTTAGATCTTGCAACAGTTCTGTTTGCAACACCAGCAGTATCTAAAGCACCTCTAACGATGTGATATTTAACCCCAGGTAAATCCTTAACTCTTCCCCCTCTAACTAAAACGATAGAGTGTTCTTGTAAGTTGTGACCTTCACCACCGATATATGAAATAACTTCATATCCTGTTGTTAATCTAACTTTTGCAACTTTTCTTAAAGCCGAGTTAGGTTTCTTTGGAGTTGTAGTATATACTCTTGTACATACTCCTCTTCTTTGTGGACATTTTTCAAGTGCTGGAGATTTTGATTTTTCAACCACTCTCTTTCGCTCTTTTCTAATCAATTGATTAATAGTAGGCATTTTTTCCCTTTGTTTAAATTGGTTTGAGTAATTATAGCATTACCCAGGCTTCTCGATTGACTTGATATATACACCTGTATAATCAAAACGATACTACCATTTTAGAGAAACTGTAGTTGTTTTCTAAAAAAGTTAGGGATTATACTTAAAATAAAATTAAATTAGGCTTAGTAAGTATATGTAGATATCTGTTATATTTATTTTGAGATTTCATTTTATTTATAAAATAAGGCTATTAAATAGCCTTATTTTAAGATTTTCTAAATTTCTTTTTATTCACATTCGCAATTATGTTCTCTGCAATAGTAGAGGTATTTGTAGCAATTTGGTGAGCATGACTTGCAACATTTGCATTTTCTTGAGTTCTTGAGTCAAGACTTGCAACTGCATCATTGATTTGTTCTATTCCTTGTTTTTGTTCAGTTGAAGCAACTTCAACATGAGATATTAGTTGTGTAGTTTTATTAATATTATCATTTAATTCTGCATATCCACTTATCATCTCATCAGCATTTTTCTTACCTGTATTTGCTTTTATTGTGGCATTTTCTACTAGACTTTTTATCTCTTTAGCAGCTTCTGCACTTCTTGATGCTAGATTTCTAACTTCAGCTGCAACTACTGCGAAACCTTTTCCTGCTTCTCCTGCTGTTGCTGCTTCTACTGCTGCATTTAGTGATAAAATATTTGTTTGGAAAGCAATTTGATCAATTACTGTAATTGCTTCTGCAATTGCACTTGTTTGTTCATTTATCTCATTCATTGATTCAACTGTAAGTTTTGCTAAAGCTTGTCCTGAACTAATTGATTTTAGTAAATTATTTGAATAAACTGCCATTTGTGAAATATTTTGAGTATTTTCAACAATAGTTGAAGTAATCTCTTCAATTGAAGCAGAAGTCTCTTCTAACGATGCTGCTGTATCTGTTGATGACTTGTTAAGTGTATTAACATTTTCTAAAAGTTGTTTTGCATTATTTTCTAAAGTTAACCCTAATTGGTAATTTTCTTGCAACATTCCATTTATAATATCACATAATCCATTTAGACCTTTTGCAACTTCACCCGTAGCATTATCTATGTTTTTCTCAAAATCAAGTTTTGAGTAGTTTTTAAGTGCAGCTAAAATTGTATTGATATTATTATTTACATTTTTAGCATTTGCTTTTATCATATCATTTAGAATATCTTTTAATTCATTTAATGATTCTTTGGAAGAGGTTTTTTCTACTTGAACATCTAAATTTCCATTTTTGATTTTAGTAACTACTTCTTTTACATTTTCAATTAGCAATCTGTCTTTATCAATCCCCTCTTTTACAAAGACTATTTCTTCATCAATTTTTCTTGCCATATTTCCAAATTCATCATTTGTATGAATATTTAGTGGTTCAACTGTATTTTTTGTACCTTTTAAATATTCAAAGAAATCATTTAATCCTGATTCAAGAGTATTTATAGGATTTAATAGTTTTTTTAGTAAGAAATATAAAAGTAATAAAATTATTATTAATAATCCCACATAAATAGCTATTTGTTCTACAATATGTCTATTTATTTCTTTATATACACCCTCTTTACCTAATTCAACAACCAAATACCAAGAAGGAATAGAAACTTTACTATAAGCTACAAGTTTTTTAACTCCATTTTCAGTAGCTTCTGCAAACTTATTATCTTCATCTGTTCTAATGCCTTTAAATAAAAAACTATCTTTTTTTAATAGTTCTTTATTTTTATGAATTATTACTTTTCCATCACTTGATAAAAGATAAGCAAATCCATCTTCACCTAACTTCAAATTTAATATTTCTTCTACTATTGTATCTAAAAAGATAGTTGCCCCAATAGCTCCGATAAACTTCCCATCTTTTTTATAAGGTGAGAAAACAGTAATTATTAGTCTCTTTGTATTATTATCAACAAAAGGTTCTGTTACACCTGAAGCTTGTGTTTCAATGGCTTTTTTATACCAAGGTCTAGTTCTTGCATCATAATTATTATCTTTAATAGTTTTTACAATACCATTAAATCTAATTAAATCACCACTATCTTCCAATCCTAAATACATGGCTGCAAAATCCCCTGCCTTAGTACCTAGCACAAGTTGATTTAATAGAACTTTGTTATCTATTGTAAGATTTTGGTTCTCTATCATATCTGCAACAGAATTTACAACAGTTATTTTTGATTGTAAATAATCATTAATAAACTTAGCTGTTTGTTTAGCTAAAGCTGATTCATCTTTTTTTACCAGTGAAGATTCAGTTTGATACTTACTTGAAGCATCCTTGTATCCAAGTATAAGAAATGAGCAAGAAATACTTATAAATAACAATACAAGAAGTTTTGATTTTATACTAGAAATATTCATTTTTTTTCCTTCGGAAATATATTTTGCAATAATTATACCTTAGTAATGTGTCATTACTGTGATAAATTTATACATGTATTATCTTTGATAAAAGACTAAGCCATAAAACACTAAAATTCCAAAAATTTAAAATAAAGATACTTTTTATGACAAAACAATTATTACCCCTAGCTTTAGGTGGTCTTGCTATTGGTACTACTGAATTTGCTATTATGGGATTATTACCAGATGTTGCAAATGACTTAAATATTAGTATTCCAGTTGCTGGGCATTTAATCTCTACTTATGCCCTAGGAGTAGTTATTGGAGCGCCAATATTAGTCGCTCTAAGTGCAAAGTTTCCAGCTAAAAACATCTTAATAGCTTTTATGATTCTATTTACATTTTTCAACTTTTTATCTGCTATTGCACCAAATTATTCTACACTTTTGATATCAAGGTTTTTTAGTGGTCTACCCCATGGTGCTTTTTTTGGTGTTGGAACAGTGGTTGCTGCAAAACTTGCCCAAAAAGGGAAATCAGCACAAGCAATTGCCGTGATGTTTACAGGGCTTACAATTGCAAATGTTGCTATGGTTCCCCTTACTACATATTTAGGTCATACTTTTAGCTGGAGATTTGCTTTTGCAATAGTTTCAATAATTGGCTTAGTAACCATCTTCTCTTTATATAAAAATCTTCCAAAACAAAAAGAGATAAAAACTATCACATTAAAAGATGAATTACAATTTTTTAAGACTATCAAAGCTTGGCACATATTAGCTATCGTAGCAACTGGATTTGGTGGATTGTTTGCATGGATTAGTTATATTGCTCCATTATTAATAAATGTTACAAATTTCGAAGAAAGTAGTGTCTCGTACATGATGATTGTGGCAGGGCTAGGAATGTTAGTTGGAAATATAGTTGGTGGATATTTAGCAGATAAAAGAAACCCTATAAAAGTAGCAATCTTCCTTTTATCGATGATGGTTTTATGTTTAGTATTAGTATTTTTCCTATCTGAATATAAGTTTGCAACTATTGTTCTTACATTTTTATGTGGTGCCTTTGCTATGTCAATTGGGGCACCTATTAATATCATCATGTTAGATAGCGCAAAACACTCTGCAATGCTTGGAGCTGCATTTTTACAAGCTGCTTTTAATGTGGCTAATTCTTTAGGTGCATTTTTAGGTGGTATTCCATTATTTTTAGGATTAAACTATAATTACCCAGCCCTAAGTGGTGCATTTATGGCTTTATTAGGAGTTGGACTATGTTTATATTTCCTAAAAAAATATAAATTTGAAGGATAAGTTAACATGACAATACTTGGACATAAAATTGTAGGCAAGGGTAAAAAGAATATCTTAGTCTTACATGAACTCATGGGAGATCATACAAACTTTGATCCAATACTACCTTATATAGATACTACAAACTTCACATACATATTTGTAGACCATAGAGGCTATGGTTTATCAAAAGATATCTTAGGAGAATATACTTGCGAAGAAGCAGCAAATGATGTAAAAAACCTCATAATAAATCTAAATCTAAAAGAAGTAAATCTTTTAGCTCACTCAATGTCGACAATGATAGCTCAAAAAGTAGCCCTAATAGATGATAGAGTAAAACAACTAATTCTAATCACTCCAATTTCAGCTGCTGGTATAAAGATGAAACCCCAAGCCCAAGCAAAACTAATAGATAGTATGAAAAAAAATGAAAACTTTATTGAATATGTAGTTGAAAGTGCAAGTAATAGATACAATCAACCATGGAAAGATTATAGAATCAAAATGGGATATGAAGCTTCAACTTTAGAAGCTAGAACTGGTTATATGATTATGTATCTTACAACTGATTTTATAGATGAAGTAAAAGATATAAAGATACCAATAAAAATAATGGTAGGTCATCATGACTTACCTGCTTTTCATAAAAATAATGTAAAGAAACAGTTTGAAGAGTATTATAATGATTTTGAGATAATAGAGTGTATGGAAGCAGGACACTATCCTATGATAGAGTGTCCTGTTTATTTCTCAACTGAAATAGAGAGGTTTTGTAAATAGGTTTGCTCTTGAAGAGGTAAACCTCTCCGCTTTCTTACTTTTGTATTGACGAAAAGTAAGCAAAAACAACTACGGCTTCGAAGCCAAAGGTTCCCTCACTTATTATTTTTATCTTTTCTGATTGGTAAAACTCGCTTATTAAAACTTGCGTTTAGCAACTTTTAAACACTCAGACAGTTACCAATCTTGTTTAGAAAAGAGAAAGATAACCGTTCGGCTTCTGTAGATGTAGTAATATCTTTTGGTGTCTTTTTAATAATAATTTGAACAATTTTTTAGTAATTGAGAATATAAGAAGTTAAGAATAGCTTTCAATCAAAAATGTAAATGTCCTTATCCCACCTTTATTCCAACATTTGTAAAAGCCGAATGTTTATTTCTCTTTTCGGAAAAGGCTTGCAACTGTTTGAATATAACAAATATGCTATAAAGCATATTTTTATATGAGTTTTGCAAGGCAGAAAAGATAAATAATAAATGAGGGAACCCAAAGGGCTTTGATACGGTTGGTGGTTTTCTCAAAGAGACTGCAAGCACAAGGCTTACTTTGTCCACAAAAAGTAAGAAGAGCGGAGAGGTTTACCTCTTCAAGAGAAAAGAACTACCCTTTTATATAACGAATAATTTGTCCATTAAAAGGCTCATCCAAATAATCTGAAGTATTCAACGGTTCACTTTGACTATGAACATAACCTAATAAAACCATCATCTTAGAAAACTTTGCATGATTTCCTCTACCTGGATCTACAATTATAATTTCACAAGACTCATTTGTATGCTCATTTAAAAACCTACTTAAATCCTCTAAGTGGAACTGTTCATATAAAATATCACTTGCTATGATTAAATCAAATTTTCCTAAAGTATCATCAGCATTTGCCCAGTTTGCACACTCGAAGGGGATTGTTTTTCCATGATTTATTCTTGTGTTTTCTACCAAGAATTTTTGAACCTCTGGGTTAAAATCGGTTGTTGTTATATTTGCATTTCTGTGATTTAATACTAAACTTGAAAGAGCTATTCCACACCCTACTTCTAGGATTCTTTTATCTTTGATATTATAATTATTCATTAAAGTTGCTAAGATTTTAGATGAAGGCCAAATAACTCCAAATAATGACCAGTTGGCAGAGGATATTCCTGTAGTAGGATTTAAATCACACTCTTCGTCATATTGTTGTGTATCTTTTAAAGTTCGGACATGTATGTCCATATTACCAAACTCTATTGTTTGATATGTGTATCGCAGTTTTGGCATAAGAACCTTTCAAGGTTCAGTATACTCTTTATTTAGAGTATCTGAACTAAAAAAGTTTTATGCTTCTAAAATCGCTTTTAGGCTCTTAACAGTGAAGAGTTTTACTCCATCACTTTTTAGTGCTTTTACTTCATTTGTGAAACCACTTTTTGAAAATAGTAAAACATAATCAGGAACTATCTCTAACTTTTCACAAAGCTCTTTTAGTCTTGTAAGTTCTGTTTTTTTCATCTTGCTATTTGTATATCTACAAGACCCCACAATAATTTTCCCAGATTCTGTCTCAGCTACAAGATTTATCTCATTGTTTTCATCCCAGTATCTTCCTATCTCTTCTATTGCATCATCTTTAAAAAGATCTTTTACATACTCATGACTTAATTGTTCAAAGATTAGTTGCATAAACTCTGCATTGTAATTGTTAAATCGCTCATAAAACTCTTTATATTCAGTTCTTGCAATTCCTCTATAAAGTGGAGATACAAAAGCAAACCAAAATCTTAAAAAAGGAGCATTGAATAATAACTTATCAGCCACATCATTATCTTCAAATTTATTTGTTAGATGGTCAATAGAAGTTTCAGTATAAATTACCTCTAACTCTTCTAAATCATGTAAGGCCTTTATCCCTTCGTCATATTCTACATCTGCTCTTTTAAATGCACTATTAATTCTTCTATCACCTAAAGCAATACCAGTTAGAACTTTATAGTATGGCAAAGAGTTTTTTGTCAGTTTTGAAATATACTCTTGTAAGTCATAATATTCATCTAAAATATGTCGCTCTATTAGTTTACCAAGTGGTTTAGTAGTATCGATTTTTATATCAAGTCCACCAAATATAGCAAAATAATTTAGTGCAGTTTCCATATCTTTTGGATTGTTTTGTTTACAGAAATATTGAAATTGCTCCAATATTGTTTTAGTATTAAGTATTATAGTAAAGCCTTTAATTGTTTTTGGGATTATAACATAAATCGGATATAATAACTTTATGAATATTAAATTTGCCACTTTCAACCTATTTCAATTTACAGCCCCACCTTTTTCTTGGTATTTCAAAAAAGACAAGTTTACCCAAGAGCAATGGGAACAAAAAGTATCTTGGATAAAAGAACAAATCAAAATTTTGGATGCTGATATTATCGGTTTTCAAGAAGTATTTTCAATAGAAGAGTTAAAAGAACTCTGCAAAGAGTTAGGTTATGAACACTTTTTAAGTGTGGATAAGCCAAAGATAAATACAAAAAATCCAACTATCTATAAAACTACAGTTTTAGCCCTTGCTTCTAGGTTCCCAATCATCTCAAATAAAAATGTTAGATATGATCTAGCTAGTATAAAAAAACACAATTTTAAAGATAAATTTGCCTTTTCAAGAGTTCCAATAAAAGCAATAATAGAACTTCCAAACAAAACAAAAATAGCTGTTTATGTAAATCATCTTAAATCAAATAGATTAAATGAGTTTGAATATATATTTAAAAAAGATACTACTTTAAAAGAGAAAATAGAAAAAACAAAAGTTGCCTTAGAGAATGATTTTTCAAGTGTTTTAAAACAAAGACTAATAGAAGCATCTTCCTTATTTATGGAAATCAAAGAGTCAAAAATACCTACAATATTTTTATGTGATTTAAATGACAAAGAGTATTCAATGACAATTGATGCTTTATGCAACAAAGCTTATCATGAAGAATCCCAAGATGATGAATATATACTTTTTGATGCTTATTATCACCATGAAGAAGAGATTTATAATCCCCATCCTGAACAAAAAAGCATAGAAAGAACACCTACAAGTTATCATTTCGCAGATGGCAATGTCATAGATTATATTTTTGTATCAAATGACTTAAAAGATAAGATTATCTCTTACAAAGTATTTGATGAACACCTAAAAAGAAATCAAAATGGCTCACTACTAGAAAGTGACCATGCTCAAGTTGTATGTGAGATAGATATTGATTAGACTTTTTGTAAAAATGCATTTAAAGAGCTTGCAAACTTTTGTACATCTTTTTTATTAAAAGGTGGTGGTCCTTTTGTCATCTCTCCTGCATCTCTTATACTTTGCATCAAGTTTCTTATGGCTAAATATTGTTTGATATTATCATCTGTATAGGTTTCACCTCTATGATCAATAGCATGGGCTTGTTTTTCTATTACTCTAGAAGCTAGGGGAATATCTGCTGTTATAACCAAATCATCTTTTGAGACCTCATCAACAATTTTATTATCAGCTTCATCTGCTCCCAAATCCACGATGATATATTTCACATGATTTGATTTTCCAATATCTATTTTTTTATTTGCAAAAACTAAAGTCTCTAAGCCTTTTTTTTCAATGGCTCTTAAAACTATGGGTTTTAACATATTAGGAAAAGCATCTCCATCTATAAAAAGTTTCATTATAAGATCTCTTGCACTCGTCCAACTTGTCCATCTTGTAGTCTTACTTTTATACCATGGGGATGAGTAGGAGAATTTGTTAAGATATTTTTAACTATCCCTTGAGTTAGATTTCCACTTCTTTGGTCTTGTTTTAAAACTATATTTACCTTTGCTCCAATTTTTACATCAAAACGCTTTTTACCATCTGCCATTTTCTTCCTTTTATTTATTTTGTAGTATATCAAAATCTTATAAAACTATTTATTTATATATTTCAAGATATTATTCTAAAGACATTTATAAAAGAAAGAATTAAATGGAAATATTTGTATTAAAAGCTATTACAGTCATTGCTTTAGTTTTAAGTTTAACAGTAATTGCTGAGAAAGTTAGTCCAAAACTCTCTGGCCTACTTTCAGGGCTTCCTCTTGGTAGTTCTATTACCTTAATATTTTTTGCTATAGAGTATGGGGTAAATTATGTAAAAGAGACTGCTTTGTATAATATACATGGTCTTTTTGCAGCCTTGGCTTTTTCTATTGGTTATTATATTAGTACCTTTTATACTGGAAAATTTGAAGTGATTTTGAGTTTAGTTATCTCTTTTATTTCATATTTAATAATTGCCTTTATCTTATCTTTTATTCCACCACATATAATTTTCACTCCACTAATTATCTTTACACTTTTAATTATTAGTGCTATATATTTTTCAAAAAAAGAAGATCATAAAATCGTAAAGATATCAAAAGTCTCAATCTATGATTTAGTAATAAGAAGTATACTTACATTAATCATTTTCTTAATAATCTCAAATTTACCTAAATATGTTCCAGCAAGTATTGCAGGTATCTTTTCATCATTCCCAACTATTCTTTTACCTTTGCTTTTAATAATACATTTCAATCATAGTAATTTACAAGCTAGAACCATCATAAAAAACACCCCATTTGGACTTACTAGTATTATTGTTTATTCTTATGTAGTATATTTAACATATCCAACTATTGGAGTTGTGGAGGGTACGATACTTGGTTTTTGTAGTTCTGCTCTACTTATATTTATTCAAACAAAGGTATTTAGATTTTTTAAACTTATTTAGGCTTATTTAAATTTGGGAATAAAATACATAACAGTTTCGTATATACCTTCCATATAATGTCTTAGATAAATATCATAGTCACTTTCTATATCTAAAACTAACTGGGGAACTTTATACCAATCTTGTGCTTTATGATATATACAAATTGCAAGTATGGGTTTGTATTTTTTTATTGTATTTTTTGCCCCAATTATTGTATCTTGCTCTGCACCTTCGATATCTAATTTTATATAATCAACTTTTTGGCTTATGAGATTATCTATACTGTTTATATTTGTGGCTTGATAATCATGGGCACAATTATTTTGTAACTCTTCTTTTATCTGGTTTACTATTTTTTCACTTCCAAGTCCACAATTTATAAACTCAATATTATCAATATCTCCAAAATCTCTTTTTGCTATATTTATGTGCAAAGTATTTGGTTCTACACAATATATTTTTTCAAAGTCTGGATAGTTTTTAATAATCTCTTTTAAAGTATCGCCCACATATCCACCACCATCTACAAATCTTATATTTTTAATCTTTGGGATTATCTCTTTATCAAAATATTGGCTTTCGTGGTCGTTTGTAAAACCTTCCATAAAAGTTAGGTCATAAGATATTTTAAAATTAATTATCTTTTCAAATATCCCTTTTGATTTATCATCAGCCAAAAGATTATAAGTATTTTCATACTCAAGCTTGTTATTTATAAAGTCATCTTGAAAATCATCTATAAAATCAGGACTAGCTAACTCTAAATCACTATATTTACAAAGAGCGAGATAATTTATATTTTTAAAACCCATTTTATCAAGACCATTTTTTACTTCGAGGGGACTTCCACTTGATGTTGATAATATCAAAGCATCTTTTGGAACATCTTCTATTTTTAGAACTGTTTTTTTTCGAGAACTTTGAACTCTTGTAAAGTCATCAATTATTCCAGCTACTTCTATATGTTTTAATACTGATTTTGTAAGTTTGTTTATACCTAAGATATATTTTTTAGTAGTTTTAGAAGAGATAAAGAGTTCAACTAACTCTTTATCTTTTTGATTTATGTAATCAAGTCCAATTAGATTGATGATTTATCCTTTTTTATTTGAAGGATTATATCATCATATTATTTTAGTAAATCTTTGTTAGCACTCTCATGACCTAAATACTCATGTGCCAAATAAGAACTTCTAGCATATGGAGTTGAATGTACAAATTCAAATCCTAAATCCATAGCAAGTTCTTTATATCTTGCAAATTGCTCAGGTTTTACATACTCAATAACTTTTGCATAATCTCCACTTGGTGCTAAATATTGCCCAATACTTAAAAACTTACAGCCAACAGCAACTAGGTCTTTAAATACTTGTACCATCTCTTCTTCAGTTTCACCCAATCCTACCATAAGAGCTGATTTAGTTTTGATTTTATCGCCACCCAGT
Organism: Arcobacter siniprincipis (SeqCode); assembly: GCF_048571125.1. Taxonomy (NCBI): domain Bacteria; kingdom Pseudomonadati; phylum Campylobacterota; class Epsilonproteobacteria; order Campylobacterales; family Arcobacteraceae; genus Arcobacter; species Arcobacter siniprincipis (SeqCode). The sequence goes on from NZ_CP182343.1 coordinate 2,706,099, forward strand.
TCTTTAAGTCTTTTTAATACTTGAAGTGATCTTTCATATGAAGCATTTTTTCTGATTTTATAAAATCGAGGAACCGTTTCAATATTATGTCCAATAATAACAGCCCCAGAATCAATAACAGTTTGAAGTGATTCTTCTCGCGCTTTAAAATCAGGGATTAAAATTTCCACTTGAGTTCCTGGACATTTTTCTAAAATATCTTTTGTCACTCTATAAAATTGTTGTGCCCCACCATCTTTTAAATCATCTCTAGCAGGACTTGTAATTACTACAAATTTAAGTCCAAGGTGTTTTACAGAAGTCGTAACTTTTTGTATCTCACTTAAATCAACTTCAGTTGGAAGTCCAGTTTTTACATTACAGTATGAACATCTTCTTGTACAAATATCTCCCAAAATAAGAAATGTTGCATTTTTCTTTGCAAAACACTCACTGATATTTGGACATTTTGCTTCTTGGCATATTGTATGTAATCCACCCACATCTTTTAAAAGATTTTCCATCTCTATTTGTGCACTTGGTGTTAATTTTTTTCTTAACCATTCTGGTTTTTTGAAATTTACTTTTTTCTCAGCAAATTCCATATTACTTGGCATAGTCATATTTATCCTTTAATAACTCTTCTTTTTTCTTTTTTTCTTTCTCATTTAATTGTGAATTTATCAATTCTACTTTAAAACTTTCATTAAAAGATTCTATCAATAAATTCTTTGCTTCTTCATATGTTAAATTTATATTTAAATCTTCTAAGCTGATTCCAAATCTTTCATCAATACTATTTTCATTTTCCAAATTTGTGTTACTTTTTTTCACACTGTATAAAGGAATTGAACCGTGTTGAAATATCACTTTTTTTGTTCTTCTTTGTGCATTTCCACCAATTTTTTGTCTATTTACCAAAATATCATAAGCTTCATAACCCACTTGACAAAACTCATTTTTAGATAGATTTACACCCTCATCATCCTTAGCAAAACTAGTTTTTAGGCCCAATTTTTTGTAAAAATTTAACAAAAAATAACAAATCATCTCATATGATTGTTTAATATTGTAACTTTTTAGCATAGGTGTTGGGATTACTAATGAGTATGACAAATCATGACCATGAAATAGTACTCCACCACCTGTAACTCTTTTAGCAAAATTACCATTATATTCATCACAAAATGAATAAGAAGAAAAGTCCTGTGAAACCCCTATTGTAAATGATTTTGACCAATGGTAAACTCTTAAAATAGCTTTATCATTTTCTTCAAAAGATGATATTAATGCATCATCTGTTGCCATATTTACCCTAGCAGAATTTTCACCATCTTTTATAACTCTAAACGAGCTTTTTTCTTCAATCATAGAAACCTTTTCTAAGCAAAAAATAATTATTTTTATCTTAAACTTAAATTTTAATTAATATTTTACATATTTTTAACATAATTTTCTAGTAAAATAGACTAAAATTTGTTGTTTTTTCATTATATTTGATAATATTTCTAATATAACTTAAATGAAAAGATTAATTTTTCTGATAAGTATATGTTAAGTAAAAATAAGTACCATATGACCACAATTCGATACACTCGATAATGGGCTTACATTATTTTTACATTTTGGACATATGTTCACCAGTAAATATAGAGAAAATCGCAATTTCTATTAAAAAATCTAACAAGGATTACTAAATGTCAGTTGAAAACTTAAACGATGTCTTGAAAGATCTTGATCCGCAAGAAACACAAGAATGGATTGATGCTTTAGAAGCAGTTATTGAAGAAGAAGGAAGCGAAAGAGCTCATTTTCTTTTGGAAAAACTTATTGATAAAGCAAGAAGAAGTGGAGCATATTTACCATATAATGCGACTACTGCTTATTTGAATACTATTCCAGTAGAACAAGAACCTAAAATGCCAGGTAACTTATCACTAGAAAGAAAAATAAGATCTATCATTAGATGGAATGCACAACTTATGGTTTTAAGAGGTTCTAAAAAAGATTTAGAATTAGGTGGACACATAGCATCTTTTCAATCTTCTGCAACACTATATGATGTTGGATTTAATCACTTTTTTCAAGCACCAAATGAGAAAGATGGTGGAGATTTAATATTTTTCCAAGGACATATCTCTCCAGGTATCTATGCAAGAAGTTTTCTAGAAGGAAGACTAACTCAAGAACAAATGGATAACTTCAGACAAGAAGTTCATGGAAAAGGTTTACCATCATATCCACATCCTAGACTTATGCCAACATATTGGCAGTTTCCAACTGTATCTATGGGACTAGGACCTATTCAAGCTATTTATCAAGCAAGATTTTTAAAATACTTAACTGATAGAGGAATCAAAGATTGTTCTAATCAAAAGATTTATTGTTTCATGGGTGATGGTGAGTGTGACGAACCTGAATCATTAGGAGCAATTGGACTTGCAGGAAGAGAAGGATTAGAAAACTTAATTTTTGTTATCAATTGTAACTTACAAAGACTTGATGGTCCTGTTAGAGGAAATGGAAAAATTATCCAAGAACTTGAAGGTGAATTTAGAGGTGCTGGATGGGAAGTACTTAAAGTTATCTGGGGAAGCAAATGGGATGAACTATTAGCTAAAGATACATCTGGAAAACTATTAGAACTTATGGAAGAGACTGTTGATGGTGAGTACCAAAACTTTAAACAAAAAGGTGGAGCTTACACAAGAGAAAAATTCTTCAACAAATACCCTGAAACTGCAAAACTTGTAGAAAATATGAGTGATGATGAAATTTGGATGTTAAACAGAGGTGGACATGATCCAGTTAAAGTTTATGCAGCATACAAAAAAGCAAATGAAACTAAAGGTAGACCATCTGTTATCTTAGCTAAGACTGTAAAAGGTTACGGTATGGGTGAAGCTGCTGAAGGTAAAAATATTGCACATGGTGTTAAAAAAGTAGATTTAAAATCTTTAAGACAATTTAGAGATAGATTTGATATTCCTGTTACTGATGAAGAAATTGAAAAATTACCATACTACTTACCACCTGAAGATTCAGAAGAAATGAAATATATCAAAGAAAAAAGAGCTGCGCTTGGTGGATTTGTTCCTCAAAGAAGAGAAGCCTTTACTGAAAAACTTGTTATTCCAGAATTAAGTGCTTTTGATGCTATTTTACAAGGAAGTGGTGATAGAGAAATTTCTACTACTATGGCATTTGTAAGAGTTTTAAATACACTTGTTAAAGATAAACAAATCGGAAAAAGAATTGTTCCTATCGTTCCTGATGAAGCTAGAACATTCGGTATGGAAGGTATGTTTAGACAACTTGGTATTTATGCAGCTGAAGGTCAAAAATATATCCCACAAGATAAAGATCAAGTGGCATACTATAAAGAAGATAAAAAAGGTCAAGTACTACAAGAAGGTATTAATGAGTTAGGTTCAATGGGTTCTTGGATAGCAGCAGCTACTTCATACTCAATCAATGATTGTCCTATGATTCCATTTTATATTTTCTACTCAATGTTTGGATTCCAAAGAACAGGTGATATGTGTTGGGCAGCGGGAGATCAAAAAGCAAAAGGTTTCTTAATCGGTGGAACATCTGGTAGAACTACACTTAATGGTGAAGGTTTACAACATGAAGATGGACATTCTCATATTATTGCTAATACTATTCCAAATTGTGTTACTTATGACCCAACATTTGGTTATGAAGTTGCAGTTATTGTTCAAGATGGTGTTAGAAGAATGTATGGTGAAACACAAGAAGATGTATTCTACTACATTACAACATTAAATGAAAATTACCACCAACCAGCAATGCCAAAAGGTGCTGAAGAAGGTATCAAAAAAGGTATTTATAAATTAGAAACTGTTAAAGCTAAAAATGACTACAAAGTTAATTTATTAGGTTCAGGTTCAATTTTACAACAAGTTAGAACGGCTGCTAAAGTATTAGCAGATGATTATGGAATCGCAAGTGATATTTACTCAGTTACTTCGTATAACGAATTAACAAGAGATGCACAAGATGTAGAAAGATCAAATATGTTAGATATCAATGGAAAAGATAAAGTTCCATATGTAGCTCAAGTATTAGGTGAAGATGCGGATTCTATTTTTATATCAGCAACTGATTATATGAAATCATATTCTGAGCAAATCAGCCCTTACTTAAAAGGAAGCTTCAAAGCTTTAGGAACTGATGGATTTGGTAGAAGTGATAGTAGAGCTAACTTAAGAAGTTTCTTTGAAGTTGATGCAGACTTTATTGTATTTACTACTTTATCACAACTTGTTAAAAATGGTAAATTAAAAAAATCTATTTTAGCTGATGCTATGAAAAAACATAACATCAACCCAGATAAAATCAACCCACTAAAAGCATAAGGAGTAAGAAATGAGTACAATTCAAGATATTTATATTCCTGATTTAGGGGCTGACAAAGATGTTGATTTAATTGACATTATGGTTAGCGTTGGTGATACAGTTGAAGTTGAAGATGGTTTAATTACACTTGAGACTGAAAAAGCATCTATGGATGTTCCTACAACTCATGCAGGTGTTGTAAAAGAAATACTTGTGAAAGTTGGAGATAAAGTAAATTCTGGTGATTTAATTGCAAGAGTTGAAATCCAAGATGAAGCAAGTAGTGAAGAAGCTCCAGCTGAAGCTGCGGCACCAGCTCCTAAAACTGAAGAGAAAAAAGAAGCACCAGCTACTTCAACTGCTACTAGTTCTGAGCCAATGGATTTAAAATCAGCAGAAGCAGAACTTCAAGCAATTTCAGCTTCAGGTGCACAAGTTTCTTGTCAACTAATCCAAGATCAAACTATTTGTTCAGTAATTGAAGAAGTTCATATTCCTGATTTAGGTGCAGATAAAGATGTTGATTTAATTGATGTTATGGTTAATGTAGGTGATACAGTTGAAGCAGAACACGGTTTAATTACACTTGAAACTGAAAAAGCATCTATGGATGTACCTGCTCCATTTGCAGGTGAGATTTTAGAACTTTTTGTTAAAGTTGGAGATAAAGTAAACTCTGGTGATTTAATTGCTAAGATGGTAAAAACTGTAGTTATGGAAAGTAAAGTTCCAACACCAGTTCAAGCCCCTGTACAAGAAGCACCAAAACAAGAAACTAAAGCACCTGCAACTTTACAAGCAGCAGTTGCAACAGCAACTGTTAAAGAAGATACAAGTGTATTATCTCAAAAAGCTAAAAAAGTTTATGCAAGTCCAAGTGTAAGAAAAATAGCAAGAGAATTTGGTGTTGATTTAGGTTTTGTAAAAGGAAGCGCTAAAAAAGGTAGAATTCTAAAAGAAGATATTAAAGCTTATGTAAAAGAGCAACTAAATAAACCAGCAAGTGCATCTGGAAGTGGATTAGGATTTAATCTACCAGAACTTAAAGAAGTAGATTTCTCACAATTTGGTGAAATTGAAACTGTTGAGTTAGGTAGAATCCAAAAAATTTCAGGACCAAGCTTACATAGAAATTGGTTGGCAATGCCCCATGTAACACAATTTGATGAAGCTGATATTACAGAATTAGAAAGCTTTAGAAAAGCACAAAATGCTATTGCAGATGGATTTAAACTTTCTCCTTTAGTATTTGTAGTTAAAGCTGTGGCAAAAGCCTTAGCTATTCATCCTAAATTTAATTCATCATTAAGTGCTGATGGTCAAAGCTTAATTATGAAAAAATATTTCCATATTGCAATTGCAGTTGATACTCCAAATGGTCTTATGGTTCCAGTTATTAGAGATGTTGATAAAAAAGGATTCAAAGAAATAGCTATTGAGATGGCTGAGATTTCTAAAAAAGCAAGAGAAGGTAAACTTAAATCTGCTGATATGCAAGGTGCATCATTTACAATTTCTTCTTTAGGTGGAATTGGGGGAACTAAATTTACTCCAATTATCAATGCTCCTGAAGTTGCAATCTTAGGATTATCAAAATCAGAGATGAAACCAGTATGGAATGGTGAAAACTTCATACCAAGATTAACTTTACCGTTATCTTTATCTTATGATCATAAAGTAATCGATGGTGCTGATGGTGCAAGATTTACAACTACTTTATCACAGCTATTAAGTGATATTAGACTATTAAGTCTATAAGGAAGAGAAATGAGTAAAGTTATAGATATTTTAATTCCTGATTTAGGTGCTGATAAAGATGTTGATTTAATCGATGTTATGGTTAGCATTGGAGATAAAGTAGAAGAGGAAGATGGACTTATTACCCTAGAGACTGAAAAAGCCTCTATGGATGTTCCAACTACTCACGGTGGTATTATAAAAGAGATTCTTGTAAAAGTTGGAGACAAAGTAAATTCTGGTGATTTAATTGCTAGAATTGAAATTGAAGACGAAGCTTCAGCTACTCCTGTAGTTGAAGAAAAAGTACAAGAAGCACCAGCTGCTGTAAAACCAGCAAAAACTTCTACAAACACAAATGGTGCAGAAGAAATCAAAGGTCAAGTTCTAGTAATAGGAGCAGGACCTGGTGGTTATTCTGCTGCATTTAGATGTGCTGATTTAGGTTTAGATACAGTTTTAGTAGAGAGATATACAACTTTAGGTGGAGTTTGTCTAAATGTTGGTTGTATACCTTCTAAAGCACTTCTTCACGTAGCAAAAGTTATGGAAGAAGCAGAGCATATTTCTCATGCAGGTATCAAGTTTACAAAACCTGAGATTGATTTACCAGGTGTTGCAGCTTATAAAAGTGGCGTTGTAAAAAAACTAACTGATGGGTTAGCTGCAATGTCTAAAATGAGAAAAGTAACAGTAGTACAAGGTTATGCAAAATTTTTAGATAATAACTCTGTTATCGTTGAGCATACTGATGTTGAAGGTAAACAAACAAAAGTTACTTTTGATAATTGTATTATTGCAGCAGGATCTCAAAGCTCTAAAATGTCATTTATACCTCATGAAGATCCTAGAATTTGGGATTCTACTGATGCCTTAGAAGTAAAAGAAGTACCAAAAAGACTTCTAGTTATGGGTGGAGGAATCATTGGACTTGAGATGGGAACTGTTTATCAAAAACTAGGAAGTCAAGTTGATTTTGTGGTACGTGGTAAACAACTAATGAGTGGAACTGATGCTGATATCGTTAAAATGTATACTAAATCAAATGCAAAAAGATTTAATGTAATGTTCGAAACTCAAGCACAATCAATCATTCCTAAACAAGATGGTGTTTATGTTGAATTCAAAGGTAAAAATGCCCCTGAGGGTGCTGTAGTTTATGATGCAATTCTTGTAGCAATGGGAAGAAGTGCAAATGGTAATAAGTTAGACCTTCAAAATTGTGGTGTAAATGTTGATGAATATGGAATTATAAAAGTTGATAACCAAATGAGAACAAATGTACCTAATATCTATGCAATTGGAGATATCGTTGGTCAACCTATGCTTGCACACAAAGCAGTACATGAAGGTCATGTGGCAGCTGAAGTAATAGCTGGTGAAAAAGTATTCTTTGAACCAAAACAAATTCCATCTATCGCTTATACTTTCCCAGAAATCGCTTGGGCTGGTATGACTGAAAATGAAGCAAAAGCAGCTGGAGTTAACTATGAGGTATCAACTTTCCCATGGTCTGCATCAGGACGTGCCTTAGCAAGTGATGTTTCAAGTGACGGTATGACTAAACTTATTTTTGATAAAGATACTCACCAATTAATTGGTGGAGCACTTGTTGGAGATAATGCAGGTGAATTATTAGGTGAAATTTCACTAGCACTTGAAATGGATTGTGATGCAGAAGATATAGCTCTAACTATTCATGCTCACCCTACTTTACATGAATCAGTTGGTATGGCAGCTGAAATATTCCACGGAAGTATTACAGACTTACCAAACGCAAAAGCTAAAAAGAGATAAAACTCTTTTTAGTTATGTTATAATTATGAATGACATTTTATAATATACAAGACTTTATATTTTTTTTAATACTATTTTTCCTAATTTATCACTCTTATATACAAAAAACATATCTAAAAATCTTTGAGTATTTTAAAATCTTTTTTATACTTTCAATTTCAGCAAAATTTGCTCCTGAAAGTGCAACCTTACTACAAAAATTTCATATAACAAAAGCAGATACCTATACTACTCTTATATTAATTGCCTTTACTATAAACCTTTTAATATTATATTTTGGATGGAATTCTATTTTCAAAATATTTTCAAAATTTATTGATAGTCAAAATATCAAATCTTTGTTGGCAAAAGTTATAACAGTAATTGAAATAAGTGTATTATGTACGCTTTTTTTATATGTAGCAATGCAATTTTATCCTGCAAAAAAATATATTTATCCTTCTGTAAAAAAAAGCTATACTTATCCCAAAATAGAGAAATTTTATACTCACTTTTTAAATGATAATTTTGTTTTTATGATACTAAATCAAGATACTTCTACAAACCATAAAGAACTATTATTTAAAAGTTTTAAAAATAGTTTCTAATTTTGTTTGCCCATTCAATATAAGCTTTCATATTTAGGTGTAATCCATCCGTCGTATATACATTTAGCAAAACCTCATCCCTTGATAATTTTTCATTTAAATCGATATACGTTAAGTTATTATCATTGCAATATCCATTAAGCTTTTCATTTATTATTTTTACTTTTTTATTAAAAGAAGTCATTTGAGTGTAAAGTATAGATTGTACAAAAATTTTTGAAGTGGATTCTTTTTCTAATCTTTTTAATATCTCTATATAGTTCTCAAAAAGTTTATCTAAGCTTTTATAAGAATTCATATCATTAATACCAATCATTAAATAAATATTTTGTGAATGAACTTCAATAGCTAAATCCAACCTATCTAATATATCAATTGTAGTATCAGCATCATGTCCTAGATTTATAATCTTTTTTGGATAAAGAAGAACATCCCACTCTCCCCTTGCTGTAAGAGAATCACCTAACATTACTATATCAATATTATTTTTCATGTTTTCCAACTTTATTTTTATTGATATATTCTATTAATCTTTGGCTTATTCTTTCATCAAACTTTTATTTAATCTATATATTGTAAGGGTAAGTTTATCAATGAAGCTTTTGTGATGTGATACGATTATCATAGATTTTTTTATAGAATTTAATATTTCACATATAGTATTTTCACTTTTTTCATCTAAATCGTTCGTAGGTTCATCAAGAAGCAATATTTTAGGTTTGGTAATAAGAATACCAGCTAAAGCTACAATCTTTTGTTCACCACCACTTAAATCGTGTATAATCCTATCTTTTAGTTTCTTTATATTTAGACTTTCTAAAACCTCAATAGCTTTTTCATAAGATTCATCTTTTGATACACCTTTTGCTCTTAAAGCAAACATTACATCTTCTATTACAGTGGGACATAAGAAGTGATTTGAAACATCTTGAGGTAGATATCCTATATCACTTCTATATTTTCTAAAATCTTTTAAAGAGTTCATCTTATCATGGAATATTTCAATATATCCAGATGAAGGAGATATTAGACCTGCAATTATTTTAAGTAAAGTGCTTTTACCACTTCCATTTGCACCAACAACAGCAACTTTTTCTTCATGTCCTACATTTAAATTAATATTCTCCAATAAACTCTTGCTTTCACACAAGTAATTTGCATCGACTACAGTTACTGAACAACTCATAAATTTACCACCATTTTATTTATTACTACTATAAAGACTAAGATTGAAAGAAAGATATAGTTTTTATTTTTTGAGGGCATTTCTAATAAATAAATCTCACCACTAAATCCCCTTGAAATCAAACTATCTCTCATCTCTTCTGATTTTCTAACTGACTTTATGAACATCATTGCAAATACATTCCCATATGTTTGATAGCTAAAGAGATTACTTTTTGCATGAAAGCCTCTAAGTCTAAGTGTTGCTTTTATTGTTTTGAATTCTTGAAAAAGATACTCAATCATTACAATAGTAAAATAAAAAATTGTCACAAATTTTTTAGGAAATCTAAGTGAATTGAAACCTCTTACTATGTCATAACCTTTTGATTTGTAAAAAATAAGTAGATTAAATAGTAAAATAAGATTCGTTCTAAAGAAGAGTTCAATGGCTTTATTCACATCATGAAAAGATACAAAAATCACTAAAAATATTATAAATAGATTTATCAAAGCAAGTTTTTTAAGTATCTTCAAGACTTCTTTATACTCCACTGCTACCATATATAAAATCGGCAATAAAAAAATATATTCCAAGTCTAAAGAAAAAGCTACAATGCTAGAATAAATAAGTGAAACTAATAATTTAACTGGGTATTCGTTCATTTTCTCTTTACTTTTTTAATTAGGAAAAATATTATACCAATTAAAAGTAAAGAAATAACTATTTTATAATACTTTTGAATCTCTTCTTCTTGTATATGTTTTGTTAGACTTTGGATATGTGGCTTTGAAACTTCTATCTTCTCTTGTGCCATATGTCCACCTTCAGCATCAACAATTACATCTATATTTTTAAACTTCGAATTGTATGTATATTTTCCCTTATTATCAAGTTTATCTTCAAATACAATTTTGTCTTTATTTTTTATGATTAATCTACAGTTTTGACAAACTGCTCCACTTGCAAAATAAGCAAAAACATGTACATTACTATCTTCATTTGTTAAAAATACATTTAATTTATGAGCCCATACACTAGAAATTAGTATTAAAATTATAAAAATATATTTCATCATTTGGCCTTCAAAATTTTTGGATAAGTCTTTTTTATAAACTGCAATAAAAACATACTTATAATTCCTTCAATTATCATAGCACCAGAATCAACTATAAATATAGTATATGAAGCATACTCATACTCTGGTTTTGAAAAAAGTAAGATTATTGCTAAAAAAAGCGTAGCAAAAAATGTACCTAAAAATCCAACTAAAAAAAACTTAACTTTTTCATTTAATTTATTAGTAATTTCCATATTATATAAATAATACACAATGATTGCCGGCATTCCCATAACAAAAAGATTTACTCCTAGTGATACAACACCTCCATAACCTAAAAGTAAAGCTTGAAGTACTAAAGCTATAAAAATACTAATAAAACTCATCCACCCAATTAGTATCCCAATCACGCCAATAAGGACTAAATGTATTTGGGTAACACCAAGTGGGACATGAATAAATGTTGCTATAAAAAACATAGCACTCATAGCTGCTGCTAAAGTTATCTTTTCATCTTTTATAGATTTTATAGAAACATATAAACAAACTAAACTAATAGCGCTAACAGTTACAGTTGATTCTAAAGTTAAGACACCATCAGCTATATGCACTAGTAAGCCTTAATCCAAAGTAAAGCACCATTTTCTATAGGGTACTCTTTACCATCTTCTTTATTTTTTATTTGCCCTTCTTCAATTAAAGCTGCAAATCCCCACCATCCTTTGTGATTCATAACAAAAGAAAAAATACCATTAGCATCAGTTTTAACAACTTGTGTTACATGACTACTAGTTGGAGCTTTTAAATTAAAGTCATTATATAGTTCAACTTCAACTTCAACATTACTAGCTGGTTTACCATCGTGTAAAACTTTTCCTTGAAATAAATTACCTGCATATAATCCAAAAGGTTTAACCATTGGTACAATCTCATATTTTAACCCAATAGGTTCATCCCAACCATCTTCTAAACCATAAGCATCAACAATTAGTTTTGGTACATGAATAATATACTTTCCTTCTGCTGGTTCAAAATATGCTTGTGGCTCAACAAAAAATTTATATACACCTGGCATATTTATTTTATATTTTGCACTCCAAGCTTTGTGTCCTAATTTCTTAGTTTCGTTTACAGGTATTTTATTATCATTACTGTTTACAAATAATTTTGGCTTTTCCATTGTCATTGCATTTTGCTCAAAAGGATGTATAAATGAAATATCAAAATTAAGCGTTGAATTTTTTTTATCATCAACAACATCACTGTTTGACATAAAAGTTAAGAAATGAGCTTGTGATAGTGTAAGCAACATAATAAGAGTAGAAATAATTTTTAACATGTGTTTCCTTTTAGTTTTGAAGATTATAAATCCATATGCGTTAAATCACACTAAATAAAAACTACACTTATGTATTTTTAGGAAATTTTTAGAAAAATAATAAAAAGAGGCAAAATGAACCTCTTTTTATTAATCTTTAGGAAGTAACTTTACAGGCACGATTTGAAATTCATCCATATTCCATACATTGTTTGTAACATATGGCTCATTATCTATCCAATCATTTAATTCATCTTCTGTTTCAAAATCAACAAATAACGTAGAGCCAACCATTTGATCTTCTTCAATTAGAGCACCTGCATTGATTATTTTACCTTCAGCTATAAGTTTTTTTGCACCTGCTACATGAGCATCTCTTACTTCTAATCTTTTATCAAGCGCATTATCATTATCATAAGCAATTATTAAATATTGCATTGTATTCCTTTGAATTTATTTTAAGAATTAGCATTCTAGCATTAAAAAAGTATGATATTAATTATGTGTTAAAAAGAAGTCCAGTAGCAACTGCAAAACAGAAAGGGTAAAGAATAACATTAAAGTATCTAAATAGTAGTGTTATATTGATGTTTATTGGCATTACTTCATGAATCTCTAATCCAGAAGATAATTTTTGCATCATATTTAATTTAAAAGCCAAATCAAAAAACTTGATAAGAATAATACTTGACATCCAAAAGCCATAGTTTGATAGATATATTGATACAGCAAGTGTATAGAAAAATGTAACATGCAAGATAAAATATAAAAAAATATTTTTACTAAATACTTGATAGTTATTGTAAATTAAACCATAAAGGTTATCATGTTTTTGCCAGTTTGACTCAAATAGTTCAAGAGCCATAAAAAGTAGTAATAAAGAGTATAAGTCCATTATTAAAAATCACAATAGAGCAAAAGCTCTATTGTCTATTTATCGTTAATTCTAAATTTGATTTTTTGATCTTTATAAAGACCAGTTCCAACTGGTATAGTTCTACCAATTACAACATTTTCTTTTAAGTCTTCTAATAAGTCCATTTTAGCACTTATTGCAGCTTCAGTAAGAACTTTAGTAGTCTCTTGGAAAGATGCAGCTGAAATAATAGAATCAGATGTAACAGCAGCTCTTGTAATACCTAATAATAAAGGATCAGCAATCGCAGGTTCTCCACCTAGTCTCATAATTCTTCTATTTTCAATTTGGAATCTTTTCTTAGAAACCATGTCTCCTACAATAAACTTAGTATCTCCACCATCAAGAATAGAAACTTGTCTTAGCATTTGAGATAAAATAACCTCAATATGTTTATCAGCAATATTTACCCCTTGAGATCTATATACTTGTTGTACTTCAGAAACAATAAAGTAATGTAATGCTTTTTCACCTAAAATTCTAAGTACATCATGAGAAGCAACTTGTCCATCAGTTAATGCTTCACCAGCATGAACAAACTCACCTTCGTGTACTAAAATTTGTTTAGATTTATCAACTAAATACTCTACTTTGCTACCTTTATCATCAGTTATGATAATTCTTTGTTTATTTCTTAAACTTTTTCCAAAAGAAACTACACCGTCAAATGATGCTAATACAGCAATATTTTTTGGTCGTCTAGCTTCAAATAATTCAGATACTCTTGGAAGACCCCCAGTAATATCTTTAGATTTTTGAGAAGCTTTTGGAGTTTTACCAATAATATCAGCTATCTCAACTTTTTGTCCTTCAGAAACAAAAAGAGATGTTTTAGGATCAAGTGTATATCTAATTAATTCATCAGATTCAGTTGCTAAAACAATAGTTGGTTTAAATCCAGCAGGAACATATTCATTAATAACTAATTTAGAAGTACCAGTTAAATCATCAAATTGCTCAGATGCTGTAATTCCTGGAATAATATCTTCAAATGTTACAGTACCAGCTTTTTCTGAAATAGTTGGATTTGCATATGGATCCCATTCTGCAATAACAACTCTCTCATCAGCTTCTGGTTTAGAAAGAATAGTCTCTTTTTCAACTTCTGTATTATCATCTAATTCTATAACAGAACCTCTTGCAATATAATGTCTTAATGCTTCTCTATCATCACCATCAACAATAACAGCAAAAAGTCCTTTTTCAACAACTTTATCTCCAGCTTTAATATCTGGTCTTCTCTCTAAATAATCTCCAGTTAATTTATAATATTTAACTGAACCTTTAGCTCCTGATGTAACTAAAGTAATAATAGGCGCACCATCTTCAACTCTTAATTCAGATGCGAAAGGAACTCGGTTTGGAACATTCCAACCGTCTTTAATCATCTCTACAATTGATTCATTTGCTTCAACTTCTTCACCATCAGCATATGGTAAATAAAGTTTACCTTCAATTTTACCAGATACACCTGCTAGCTCATTTGGTCTTGCAACATCATTTTTTCTTAAGTAGAATTTCTTCTCTTCTTTACCGTTAGTAATTGTCAAAATTGTCTCTTCATGAAGAGTCTCAGTTGTAATTTTACCTTTAAATGGTGCATTAATTTTTAGTTCAACAAGTAAAATACCTGCATTTCTTCTATTTGCAACAATTATTTTATCAGCTTTAGAAACATAAGTTTTGATATTATAATATCTAATAAACCCTTCTTTATCAGCTCTTAATTCTCTTTCTGTTTGAGTTGCACTTGCAGTTCCCCCAACGTGGAAAGTTCTAAGAGTAAGCTGTGTTCCTGGCTCCCCAATTGATTGAGCAGCAAGTACACCAACCGCTTCACCTGGATTTGCTTTTCTTTGCTCACCAAGGTTTAGACCATAACATTTTGAACATAATCCATTTTCAATTTTACAAGTTAAAGGAGTTCTAATTACTACAGATTTAACTTCTGAATCTTTTACAATTTTTGCATCTTCTTCAGTAATTAATGTACCTTCAGTAAACAAAATTTCATTAGATATTGGATCAATAATATCTTCTGCAATTACTCTACCTGTGATTCTTTCTTCTAAGCTCTCAGTTAATTCATTACCACTTGATAAATCAGTAATTTCAATACCTTCATGAGTCCCACAATCATCAGCTGTAATTCTTACATTTTGAGAAACGTCAATTAGTTTTCTAGTTAAGTAACCCGCATTTGCAGTTTTAAGTGCTGTATCAGCAAGACCTTTTCTAGCTCCGTGAGTAGAAATAAAGTACTCAAGTACATTTAGACCCTCTTTAAAGTTAGAGATAATTGGTGTTTCAATAATAGAACCATCAGGTTTAGCCATAAGACCCCTCATACCTGCTAACTGTCTAATTTGAGCAGCAGACCCTCTAGCCCCTGAATCGGCCATCATATAAATAGAATTAAATCCATTTTTATCTGTTTCAACAAGTTCCATCATCTCTCGACCAAGTTTATTATTAACTTCTGTCCAGATATCAATAATTTTATTATATCTTTCTTGTTCAGTTAATAAACCTTGCTCAAATTGTTTTTGAACTTCAATAACATCTTTTTTAGACTTAGCAATATGCGCAGGTTTAGTTTCTGGAACTCTAATATCATCAATAGAAACAGAAATACCCGCATCAGTTGCATATCTAAAACCTAAGTTTTTAAGGTTATCCAAGAATCTTGGAGTAACTTCATATCCACCATGTTTATAAATATAATCAACCAAAATACCAATATCTTTTTTCTTTAAAATCTTATTCCATAATTCTAAAGGAACAAAATCAGGTAAAATATTATGAACAATTAATCTTCCAACTGTTGTATGAATAATTTTATCATTCATTTTTGTTCTGATTTTTGCATGTAAATCTACTTGTTTCATCTCTAAAGCGATAACTGCTTCATCAACACCAGTAAATAGTTTATGCTCACCTTTAACTCCATCTTTTTCTAATGATAGATAATAAATACCTAAAATCATATCTTGCGAAGGAACAGCAATTGCTCTCCCTGATGCTGGTAAAAGAATATTCATAGAACTCATCATAAGAATTTTTGCTTCTGCAATAGCTTCTTGTGATAAAGGTACGTGAACTGCCATCTGGTCACCATCGAAGTCAGCATTAAATGCAGAACATACTAATGGGTGTAATTGAATAGCTTTTCCATCAATTAGCGTTGGGTGGAACGCTTGAATTGAAAGTTTATGAAGAGTTGGAGCTCTATTTAGCATAATTGGATATTCATCAACAATTTCACTTAAACATTCCCAAACTTCATTAGTCTCAGCTTCAATCATTCTTTTTGCTGATTTTAATGTAGTTGCATAACCTTTTTCTTCTAGTTTTGCCATCAAGTGTGGTTTAAATAACTCTAAAGCCATTTTTTTAGGAATACCACATTGATCCATATTTAAAGATGGTCCAACAACGATTACAGATCTTCCTGAGAAGTCAACTCTTTTACCAAGTAAATTCTGTCTAAATCGTCCTTGTTTACCTTTAATAATTTCAGATAAAGATTTTAAAGGTCTTTTATTTGCACCTTTAACTGCATTTGCAGTTTTACCATTATCAAATAAAGCATCAACTGCTTCTTGAAGCATTCTTTTTTCATTTCTTTGAATGATTTCAGGGGCATCAAGTTCTGATAATCTTTTAAGTCTGTTATTTCTGTTTATAACTCTTCTATAAAGGTCATTCACATCAGATACTGCAAATTTTCCACCATCTAGAGAAACTAGTGGTCTTAAATCTGGTGGAAGAACTGGAAGTTGAGTTAGCATCATCCATTCAGGTCTATTTCCAGAATTAATAAAGTTTTCAACAACTTTTAATCTTTTTATAATAGTTTTTGTTTTAGCTTCTGATTTAGTAGATTTCATCTCTTCTTTTAAGCTATGTAATAATTCCATTAAATCAAGGTTTTCAAGTAAATCTCTTACAATTTGTCCACCCATATTAGCTTCAAAACCAGTATGCTCATAATGATCATAAATAGTTCTATATTGCTCTTCATTTAAAATGTCATATTTCATTACTTTTTTAGAATGTTCATTATCATAAAAAGCTTCACCTGGCTCATTTACAATATAAGCTTCATAGTATAATACTCTTTCTAAATCTTTTAATTTAACACCAAGTAATGTACCAATTCTTGTAGGTAATGAACTTACCATCCAAATATGAGCAACAGGAGATACTAAATCAATATGTCCCATTCTGTGTCTTCGCACTTTTGCAGAAGTTACTTCAACCCCACATTTTTCACAAACAACACCTTTGTATCTCATTTTTTTGTATTTACCACAAAGACATTCATAATCTTTTACTGGTCCAAAAATTTTCGCACAAAATAAACCATCTCTTTCAGGTTTTAATGTTCTATAGTTAATAGTTTCAGGTTTTTTAACTTCTCCACATGACCAAGAAAGAATTTTCTCAGGACTTGCAAGTCTAAGTTGAAATGCTGAAAAATCTTGTGGTCTTTCTAACTCTTTTATCTCAATTGGTTCTAATACTGTATTTTTACTCATTATTTTCTACCTCGTCAAAAATCTCTACATCTAAA
Source organism: Arcobacter siniprincipis (SeqCode) (assembly GCF_048571125.1). Taxonomy (NCBI): domain Bacteria; kingdom Pseudomonadati; phylum Campylobacterota; class Epsilonproteobacteria; order Campylobacterales; family Arcobacteraceae; genus Arcobacter; species Arcobacter siniprincipis (SeqCode). Next base: position 2,723,596 of record NZ_CP182343.1, read on the forward strand.
CCTAAAGCTTTTAACTCTTTTGTTAATACAAAGAAAGTTTCAGGAACACCTGAATCTGGAACATTTTCACCATTTGAAATTGCTCTATAAGCTCTCGTTCTTCCTTCTACATCATCAGATTTTGTTGTAAGCATTTCTTTAAGAACAGCAGTTGCTCCATAAGCTTCCAATGCCCAAACTTCCATCTCTCCAAATCTTTGACCACCAAATAGTGCTTTACCACCAACTGGTTGTTGTGTTACAAGTGAATAAGGTCCAGTAGATCTTGCGTGAACTTTTTCATCAACTAAGTGATGTAGTTTTAGCATATACATATAACCTACATTTACTCTTTCTTTCATCTTATCACCAGTTTTACCATCAATAAGATTAGTTTTACCATCTAAGTCAATTTTTGCTAATTCAAATAGTTTTAAGAATTCGTCTTCTTTTACACCATCAAATACTTGAGTTGCAAATCTAACACCTTTTGTCCAATCTTGTGCATAATCAACTAATTCATCATCACTTAATTTAGCTAAAAACTCTTTACCATTCATAAGTTTTGCAACATCAGCAATTTCTGTCATCTTAGCTCTTAATTCAGATACAAATTCAGTCTTCTTAGCATCAAAGATATCTTGAATTTGAGTTCCAAGTCTTTTACCTACTAATCCTAAGTGAACTTCAAGAATTTGTCCAATATTCATCCGTGATGGAACCCCTAGTGGATTTAATATAACATCAACAGTTGAACCATCTTCTAAATATGGCATATCAACTTGAGGTACGATGTTAGAAACAATACCTTTGTTTCCATGTCGTCCTGCCATTTTATCCCCAACTTTGATTTTTCTCTTAGTTGCGATATAAACTTTAACTTGTTTGATTACACCTGATTGTAAAATATCATCATGCTCTAATACTTCAAGTTTTTCTTCATGGTCAGTTCTTAATCTAGATTTTTGATTAATAAAATACTCTTTTATATCGTTGTATTTTTTCTCAACATCTTTATCATAAGAAGATACTACTTTTTTCATAGCAAATCTATTTACATTTGCTAATACATCTAAAGGAATAACTTGACCTTTTTTATAAACTACATCATCTAAATCAACATCTTTAACTAATAGGGCTTTTGATAATAAATCATTGATTTTTAAAATCTCTTCTCTATCAAGCATTAATAGTTTATCATGATGTTTTAAATCAAGTTCAGCTTTTTCTGATTCTATTTCAGCAACTGCTCTTGAATCTTTTTCATAACCTTTTTTAGTGAAAACTTTTACATCAACAACTGTACCTTCCATTGAAGTAGGGCAGTAAAGTGATTTATTAATAACGTGACCTGCTTTTTCACCAAAGATTGCTCTTAATAGTCTCTCTTCAGGAGTTGGTTTAATTTCGCCTTTTGGTGTAACTTTCCCAACCATAATCATACCTGGCTTGATAAATGTACCAACTTTTACAATTCCTGATTCATCAAGATGTGTAATTGATTCATCTTTTACACCTGGTAAATCTCTTGTTATCTCTTCATTACCATGTTTAAGCTCTCTACACTCAACATCTTTTTCATAAATATGAATAGAAGTAAATGCATCTTCTTTAATTAATCTTTGAGATAATACAATCGCATCTTCGTAGTTATATCCATTCCATGGCATAAAGGCAACACAAGCATTAACACCAACTGCTAATTCACCTTTGTCCATTGAAGGACCATCAGCGATTACTTGACCTTTTTGAACTGTATCACCCTCTTTTACTGCAATTCTTTGCCCAAAAGATGTATTATTATTTGTTCTAACATTTTTATTTACACTATAATGGTCAATAAATGCACCATTTTCATCTTCACCTCTAATGTAAATATTTTTAGCATCAGCTTTTTCAACAACACCTGTTCTATCAGCTTTAATAGCTTCCCAAGCATCTCTTGCAACTGTTTTTTCTAAACCAGTCCCAACTATTGGAGCATTTGGTCTTAATAATGGAACGGCTTGTCTCATCATATTCGATCCCATAAGTGCTCTATTGGCATCATCATGTTCTAAGAATGGAATTAATGAAGCAGCAACTCCCATAACCATTTGAGAAGAGATATCAATTAAATTAACTTTAGATCTTTCTACAATTAAAATTTCACCATCTTGTCTAGCTTCAATTAAAGGTTCAACAATTTTACCATTGTCATCAACTTTAGTAGAACCAGGAGCAATTAATAATCCCTCTTCTTGGGTTGCTGTTACATAAATAATTTCATTTGAAACAATTCCATCTTGAACTTTTTTATATGGTGCTTCAATAAATCCTAATTCATTTACTTTTGCAAATGTAGATAATGTATTGATAAGACCAATATTTTGTCCCTCTGGAGTTTCAACTGGACAAATTCTTCCGTAGTGAGTTGCGTGAACATCTCTTACTTCAAATCCAGCTCTCTCTTTTACAAGTCCACCTTCACCAAGTGCAGAAAGTCTTCTTTTATGAGTAACTTCTGATAATGGATTAGTTTGGTCCATAAATTGTGATAATTGTCCAGATGTAAAGAACTCAGTAATTGTTGATGTAATCATTTTAGAGTTAACTAAATCATGTGGCATAATATCTTCTAATGTACCAGATAATGTAGTCATTTTGTCTCTAATTGCTTTTTGCATTTTGATTAAACCAGAATGCATTTCATTTGCAAGTAACTCACCAATAGCTCTAATTCTTCTGTTACCTAAGTGATCTCTATCCTCGATATGACCATGACCAGATTTAACTTTTACAAGGTATTGAACAGTTTTAATAACATCTTCATAAGTAAGTGTTGTAACATATTCAGGAACATTTACACCTAACTTGTGGTTCATTTTCATTCTTCCCACTTTAGTTAAGTCATATCTTTCTGGATCAAAGAATAATTTTTTAACGAAATCTTTTGCGGCTTCTTTAGTTACAGGCTCACCTGGTCTCATTACTTTATAAATTCTAATAGCAGCTAAATCATTTTCATCTTCTAGTTGTTCAGTTTGTCTTAATAATTTTAAAGACTCAGCATCTGCAGCAAATGCATTGATAATAGAATCATCAACTCCTTCAGCTAAATCATTTGCAATATCAAAAGAATCAAAACCTAAGTCAAGTAATTTTTTTAATTTTAATTCATCTAAATGAGTTAAAGAATCAAATAATACTTCACCAGATTCTGGATCAAAAATTGTACCAGCAGTACTTCTGTCCATTAATAATTCAACTGGGTATTCAACTAATTTTAATCCACCATCAACTAATGCTTTAGCTTTTCTAGCAGTTAATCTTTTTCCAGCAGCAATTACTAAATTACCTTTGTCATCTTTAATATCAAATTCAACTCTTCCTGTAAAATCTTCAGGACTAAATTCAGTTAAGAATTTATTGTTTTTAATTTTAATATTTAAAATTGGGTAGAACATTTTGATAATATCTTCTTTAGAATATCCTAATGCTCTGAAAAGAATAGTTACAGGTACTTTTCTTCTTTTGTTGATTCTTACGTATAATACATCTTTTGCATCATATTCAAAATATAACCAAGAACCTCTATCTGGAATAATTTGTCCCGTATAGATTAATTTATTTCCAGCAGTGTTTGATTCTTCTTCTTTGAAGATAACACCAGGAGATCTATGTAATTGGTTTACAACAACTCTTTCAACACCATTTACAATAAATGATGTTCTATCTGTCATTAAAGGTATTTCTCTAACGAATAAAGATTGTTCTTTCATATCTTTAACGCCGATTTTTTCACCAGTTTTTTCGTTAAGATCCCAAAGTGTTAATCTTATTTTGATTTTTAATGGAATTGAGTAAGTAAGACCTCTAACCATAGACTCTCTTACGTCATATTTTGGTTTACCCACTTCACTTTCTATGTAATCAAGAGTAATTCTACCCTGAGCATCATGAATTGGAAAAATTGATTTAAATACTTTTTCAATTCCAGCATCAGTTCTGCTCTCTTTTCCGACCATTAAGAAGTTATCATACGAATTTTGTTGTAATTGTAATAAATTAGGAATTTCAATATGTTGTGGATTTTTAGCAAAATCGACTCTAAGCCTATTACCAGATTTTAAAGAATTTAGCATAGTTCACCTTGTCAAAAATTTGATTTTTTTTTTGCTTTTTAGTATAAAGCACAAAAGCATCCCTAAAGGATAGGGTTAAAATTCCTCAAAATTTTAACCTTAGCCTTCAAAGATGCTATCTATATACAAGGCTCGTAAGCCTTGTATTACATAGAATGAATTACAAAAAAGTAATTATTTTAATTCTACTTTTGCACCAGCTGCTTCTAATTCAGTTTTAGCTGCTTCTGCATCTTCTTTTCCGATACCTTCTTTAACGATTGCACCAGCTTCTTCAGACATAGCTTTTGCTTCTTTTAATCCAAGACCAGTTAATGCTCTAATTGCTTTAATAACATTAATTTTTTTGTCTCCTGCATCAACAAGAACAACATTAAATTCTGTTTGTTCTTCAGCAGATTCTACAGCTGCAACAGCTCCACCAGCAACTGCAACAGGTTGTGCAGATACACCAAATTTTTCTTCGAATTCTTTAACTAATTCTGATAACTCTAATACAGATAAACCAGAGATGTATTCTAATACGTCTTCTTTAGAAATTGCCATTTCTTTTCCTTATATATTTTAATTTTTATTAAATAATTGTTGCTTATTAAGCAGCCTCTTCTTCTTTTTTCTTTCTAAGAGCATCAAGCCCAATAGTAAAGTTCGTAACTGGAGCCATCCATGTAGCTGCAAGCATACCAAGAAGTTGTTCTCTTGATGGTAACTTAGCAAATGCATTAACAGTAGCAAGATCAGCGATTTTACCTTCAATGATACCAGATTTGATAGCAAATTTATCTTTGTTATCAGATGCAAATTTATCAGCTACTTTACAAGCTGAGATTTGATCTTCTGACCATAAGAAAATGTTTGTACCAGTTAATTCGATATCACCTAACTCAGCATTTTTTACAGAAACAGCAACAAGAGTATTTTTTGCAACTTGTACTTTAGTTCCATTATCTCTAGCGTCTTTTCTTAATACTTCTAACTGTTTATGAGTTAATCCTTTATAATCACAAACTACGATAGCTTGAGACTCTTTGAATTCAGAAGTTAAGAAATCAACGATTTCTGATTTTTGTTGTTTAGTCATCATTATATATTTCCCCCTTTCAAAACATCCAACTTCGGCGGGTTTTACAAGATACGGGGGTATCTAACCAGCTGTCTTCAGTTTTATATCAGTGCCTTGAATAACACTCAAAGATATTGATTAAATCAACATCTTTGAATGTTAAAATTTCTTTTAACAAGTTTTCAGATAAAAAATCTACCTGAAAACTTAAATAAACAAAAGTAAAACTTACTTTTATTTACCCTTTAATATCCATAACTTCTAATACTTCTAATGAAATAGATGGTGACATAGTTAAAGAAATTGCTGCATTAGTAACATATCTACCTTTTGCAGTTGAAGGTTTTGCTTTATTAATTGCACCTACAAATGCTTTGATATTTTCTACAATTGCTTCATTAGAAAAAGATACTTTTCCAACTGCTGCTTGCATATTACCTTTTTTATCAACTCTATATGTAACTTGACCACCTTTAGCATCATTAACAGCTTTGTTAACATCCATTGTAACAGTTCCAGTTTTAGGATTAGGCATTAAACCTTTTGGCCCTAAAATTCTACCGATTTTACCAACCATTCCCATACAATCAGGAGTAGCTATTAAAACATCAAAGTCAATGTTTCCAGCTTGAATTGATTCTACTAAATCATCATTACCAACAATATCAGCACCAGCTGCTTTTGCTTCATCCATTTTTGTTCCCTTAGCAAAAACTGCAACTCTTACAGTTTTACCAGTACCGTGAGGAAGAACAACTGCACCTCTAATCATTTGATCAGCGTGTCTTGGATCTACATTAAGATTAAGTGCAACTTCAACACTTTCATCAAATTTAGCTGATTTTAATTCTTTTACACAAACAACTGCTTCTGCCAATGTGTATTTTTTATCTTCGATTTTTTCTAATAAACTTTTATATCTTTTTGAAACTTTTGCCATTTTACTCTCCGCAATTTTATTTTTTTTTGCTACCGCCGTATGAGCCTGGTGGTAAGGCTAATGAAAAGAAATATTAAATTTCTGTTTCAATTCCCATTGATCTAGCAGAACCTGCAACAATTTTTGCAGCTTGTTCTTTATCATCAGTATTTAAATCTTTGATTTTCATATCAACGATTTCCATAACTTGATCTTTAGTTAATTTACCAATTTTGTTTTTAAGTGCGTTATCGCTACCTTTTTTAACACCTGAAATTTTTTTAATTAAGTCAGTCATTGGTGGTTGTTTAACTAAAAATGTAAAACTTTTATCTGTATAATAAGTAATTTCTACAGGAATACTAAACCCTGCTTTATCCTTAGTTTTTTCATTGAAAGCTTTACAGAATTCCATAATATTGATTCCTCTTTGTCCTAATGCAGGACCAACAGGTGGTGATGGGTTTGCAGCACCAGCAGGAATTTGAAGTTTTAAAACACCAGCTATTTTTTTAGCCATCTTTTCTCCTTTTAAATTTGTTGTTTAATGATTTAGACATTAGGCAAGAAAACTCAGAAGCTAATTTTATTGCCTAATGTCTATATTCTTAAAGAGTATTTAAACTACTCTTTCTACTTGTGTATAAGAAATCTCTACAGGAGTATTTCTCCCAAAAATTGATACATTTAATTTCAGTATACCTGAAGCTATATCAAAATCTTCAACTATTCCATTAAAGTTTGCAAATGGACCTTCATTGATTCTAACCATTTCACCATCATCAAATGAAACTTTTGGTTTAGCAGCAGCTCTATTATTAACTTTATCTAAAATAGAATTGATGTCTTTTTCAGATAATGGTGTAGGTTTTTTAGACTCACCAATGAATCTTCCAACTTTTGGCATTGATTGAATTCTATGCCATAAAGCAGTATCTAAATCAATTTTAGCAAAAGCATATGCTGGATATAAAGGTCTTTCAACAATTGTTTTATTACCTTTTTTTACTTCGATTAAATCTTCTGTTGGAACTAATACCTCAGCAATTTTACCATCAGCCATTTCATCAGCTAATCTTGCTAGTGCTCTTTTCACTGTTAATTCACTACCAGAGTGAGTTTGAATTGCATACCATAAATGTGCCATTATTATTCCTTAGTTTATTACTGAAGACAAGCTAAAAGACATCACAGCATCAATTAGAGCTAAAAACAATGAAATAACTGTAACTACTACAAATACAGAAATATAAGCAGATCTAATTTGTTCTTTAATTGGAAAAATTACTTTTCCTATCTCTTCTCTTGCATTCTTATAATATGTTTTTAACTTACTCACAATCGACTCCAGAGTTATAATTATTTAGCTTATAAATATTTTTTAAAAAAGTTATTTTTACTACTTTAAGAAATATTTAGTGGCAGGCCAGGAGGGACTCGAACCCCCAGCCATCGGATTTGGAATCCGGCGCTCTACCATTGGAGCTACTGACCTGCTTAAAAAGATAAAGGGGTTAAGTAAAGTCTTACGACTTTAACTTAACTTCTTTATGAATAGTGTGTTTTCTTAATCTTGGACAATATTTGTTAACCTCAAATTTCTCAGTATGAGTTTTTGGGTTTTTCCAAGTAGTGTAGTTAATATCTCCACTTTCTTGACATTTTAATCCGATTTTTATTCTAACTGCTGCCATATTAATCCTTACGCGATAACTTCAGCAACAACTCCAGCACCAACAGTTCTTCCACCTTCTCTGATAGCGAACTTAGTTCCCTTTTCAAGAGCGATAGGAGCAACTAGTTTAACTGTCATTTCTACATTGTCACCTGGCATAACCATTTCTGTACCTTCAGGTAAAGTACAAGAACCAGTTACGTCTGTTGTTCTTACATAAAACTGTGGTCTATATCCAGAGAAAAATGGAGTATGTCTTCCACCCTCTTCTTTAGAAAGGATATAAACTTCTCCTCTAAATTCTGTATGTGGAGTAATTGTTCCTGGCTTAATAAGAACTTGTCCTCTTTGTACATCTTCTTTTTTGATACCTCTTAAAAGAATACCTGCATTATCTCCAGCTTGACCTTCGTCCATTTCTTTTCTAAACATTTCAATACCAGTTACAGTAGTTTTTTGAGTATCGTGGATCCCAACGATTTCAATTTCTTCACCTAATTTAATAGTTCCTTTTTCAATTCTACCAGTAACAACAGTACCTCTACCTTGGATAGTAAATACGTCTTCTACAGGCATTAAGAATGCTTGATCAGAATCTCTAACTGGAGTTGGGATATAAGCGTCTACTTCATCCATAAGTTTATAGATTTTTTCAGACCATTCACCAGCTGCACCAGCTTTTGCTTCTTCTAATGCTTTAAAAGCAGAACCAGCAATAATTGGAGTATCATCACCTGGGAAATCATAAGTAGATAATAATTCTCTTACTTCCATTTCAACAAGTTCTAACATTTCTTCTTTATCTTCGTCATCAAGTTGATCTTCTTTATTTAAGAAAACAACGATGTAAGGTACACCTACTTGTTTAGATAATAAGATGTGCTCTCTAGTTTGTGCCATAGGTCCATCAGTTGAAGCGATAACTAAGATAGCTCCGTCCATTTGTGCAGCACCAGTAATCATGTTTTTAACGTAATCGGCGTGACCTGGACAATCTACGTGTGCATAGTGTCTAGTTTCAGTTTCATACTCAACGTGAGAAGTAGCAATAGTAATTCCTCTTTCTCTTTCTTCTGGAGCGTTATCGATTTGATCGTAATCCATTGTTGCTTGACCATTTTTTAGTCCAAGAACCATAGTGATCGCAGCAGTTAGTGTAGTTTTACCGTGGTCAACGTGACCAATAGTACCAATATTTACGTGTGGTTTACTTCTGTCAAATTTTTCTTTTGCCATAGAATTTTTCCTTTAAAAGATTTAATTAAATTGCCCTCTGAGCAGATAAGCCCAAAAGCTGATCTATTCAGAGGGGTATTGTGAGACATTCACATAAGTTAAATGTACGAATACAACTAAATTATGTTAACGGGACGCAATTATACATTAAAAAAGATTACAAGGAGATTACAATGTAGTAAAAGAGTTATAATTTTTGCAATTTATATAACTCAGCTCCCAGAATCAATAAAAAATAAATGGAGCGGGAGACGAGACTCGAACTCGCGACAATCTGCTTGGAAGGCAGAAGCTCTAGCCAACTGAGCTACTCCCGCTCATTTAATGGTGGTGAGGGAAGGATTTGAACCTTCGAAGCCGTAGGCGGCGGATTTACAATCCGCAGGATTTGACCACTCTCCAACCTCACCGGTTGAAATTATTAATCTGGTCTAGCGCTGTTCTTCAAAATGAAGATTTCGCAGACTTATAACTTATATGGAGCTGGTGAAGGGAGTTGAACCCCCGACCTGCTGATTACAAATCAGCTGCTCTAGCCAACTGAGCTACACCAGCATATAAATATATTTACAAAAATGGTGGCGCGGGGCAGAATCGAACTGCCGACACAAGGATTTTCAGTCCTTTGCTCTACCGACTGAGCTACCGAGCCATCGTTTTTGGACTGAAATTATAATGTCTATCATATTAATTCTAGCTTAAAGTACCTACAAGATTTTTAAATTCTTCTCCCCTATGCTTATATGAGGTAAATTGGTCCAAAGAAGCGGCTGCTGGCGAAAGCATTCCTATACTATTTTCACAGAATAATTCATCAATTTTTTCAACTGCTTTGGCTAAATATCTCAATGCAAAAACTTCAATCTCAAATTTATTTGCTAATTGAAATATTTTTTCATCATTTGAACCAATTGCAAAAATTGTAATATCATAATTTTTCATTTCTTCAAATAAAGGTTTTAAATTTGCACCTTTATCATCACCACCTAAGATAAGATTTATTTTTTTATCTTTATATGGCTTTAATGCATTTATTGTTGCATCAACATTTGTAGCTTTACTATCATCTATCCATAATCTATTTTTTTTATCGAAAAATTCTTCAACTTTATGTTTTCCAACAACAAAAGAATTTATAAGTTCATAATCCAATTCATCAAAAAGTATTTTGCTACTTATTAATGCCATGATTGAATCTAAAAGAAATGGTTCTTTGAATTTTATTTTTTCTTTTTCTATTCCAAACTCTTTACATAAGCAATCACTATTTTTATAAGTAATTACACAAGCATCAGTTTTATAATCTTTAAACTCTTCTGGGATAATTGCAATTTCACTCTCTACCATAAAATCCAAGGGTTTTAATTTGGCTTTTTTGTACTCATCAAAACTTCCATGCCACGTTATATGATCTTCACTTACAGGAAGAAGTATATATATATTTGCTTTTGCTTTATTTGTATAATGATTAGTAAATGAAGAAGTTTCTAATATCCAAATATTTGCATCTTTATTTAACAAGGCTAATGGAGTTCCAATATTTCCACCACAAACACTACCTTTTTTTTCTAATAGATGTTGAGTCATTTCAGTTGTAGTAGTTTTTCCATTTGTTCCAGAAATCCAAATACTAAAAGGCATATCATCTGCAAATAAATCATATTCACTTATAATGTTCTTAGAATTCTTAACCATATGATTAGAAGGCATTATGCCAGGACTTACAACAGTAATATCATTTGAAGATTTATCATAAGTTTCAAAATCACTATCATCATATAATTTAACATCATCAAAAGCTTCTTCTATAGCTTTTGCAGTAAGTCCTTTACCTAAAACTCTAATCATATTTTCCTCTATCTTAGATTTGTTTATCTAATTTTAAAACTTAATAGTGCAAAAAGATTTGCCATAAAAGCTATAATCCAAAATCTTACTATTATCTTATTCTCTTTCCATCCTTTATGCTCAAAGTGATGATGAATAGGAGCCATTAAAAAAACTCTTTTTTTTCTTAATTTAAATGAACCAACTTGTAATATTACAGATACTGTTTCTACTACAAAAATAAGGCCAATAAACAAAAGTAATATTTCACTTTTCCCTACAATTGCCATATATCCCATAAAACCACCTAAAGGTAAAGAACCACTATCTCCCATAAATACTTCAGCAGGATGAGAGTTGAACCAAAGAAAAGCGATCAATGCTCCTATTATAGAAGAGCCTAATATTGCTAATTCTCCTGCTAATTTTATATTTGGTACAAGTAAATATGCACTAAAAATTGCATGTCCAGAAATATATACTATGATTGATAAAGTAAAAAATGAAATAATTGAAGGTACAGTTGCTAATCCATCAAGTCCATCAGTCAAATTTACAGCATTAGAGGTAGAAACAATTACTAACATCCAAAAAACTATTGAATAAATTCCCATATCAAAAAGGGGTAACTTATAAAAAGGAATATATAGTTCTGTAGTATGAGCATAATAGTAAAGTGTAGCTGATACTAAAAAAGCACAAATAAACTGCAATATAAGTTTAGCCCTAGCACTAAGTCCTGCTGAGTTTTTTTGTTTGAAAATTTTTGATAAATCATCTTGCATTCCAATTAAACAAAATAATACAAGTGTCAAAAGTCCACCTACAACATAAAAGTTATTAAGTTTCACTGTTAATAAAGTAGCAATTAAAGTTGAAAAAATAAATACAACTCCACCCATAGTAGGAGTCCCACATTTTATTTGATGAGATTCAGGTGCATACTCATATATAGGCTGATTAGCCTTTTTATTTTTTGCCCATTTAATAAATTTTGGCATTAAATACATAGTTAACAAAAATGCAATTAAAAAGGCCATTCCCGCACGAACTGAAATATATTGAAAGATATTAATATCAAGATGTCTATAGAACCAGTAAAACAAATTTAAACCTTCGTTTAGATATAATCTCCGGATTATAATATATTAATAATTTTAAAAGGTTTAAGTAATGACAAATAAAACAATTCTAATCATAACAGATGGTATTGGTCATAATAATTCATCAGATTTCAATGCCCTAAAAAATGCAAATACTCCAACTTATGATTATCTATTTAAAAATGTACCTTACTCTTTAATTCATTCTTATGGAACACATGTTGGTTTACCAGATGGACAAATGGGAAATAGTGAAGTAGGACATATGAGTATAGGAAGTGGAAGAGTTTTATATCAAGATTTAGTAAAAGTTAATTTAGCAATAAAAAATGATACACTAAAAGATAATGAACTTTTAAACTCTACTATTAAAAAATCAAACAATATTCATCTTTTAGGATTAATTAGTGATGGTGGTGTTCACTCTCATATTAGTCATGTAATAGCATTTGCTAAAATTTCTAAAAATCTAGGTAAAAAAGTATTTATACATATAATAACTGATGGTAGAGATGTTGCTCCTAATTGTGCTAAAAAATATATAAAAAGCATAGAAAATATTTGTGATGACGATATATCTATTGCTACTATTTGTGGAAGATATTATGCAATGGATAGGGATAATAGATGGGACAGAATAAAAAAAGCATATGATGCCATTGCTTTAGGTATTCCAAAAACAAATGAAGATATAAATAAATATATTGATGATTCATATAATAATGATGTTTTAGATGAATTTATTGTTCCTGTATCTTTAAACAAATACAATGGATTTGAAGAAAATGATGGAGTTATTTTTTGTAACTTTAGAAGTGATAGAATGAGAGAAATGTCAAATGCCATAGCAAATAAAAACTTTTCCCAATTTCCAAGAGTAGAAAAAAGTCTTAACATCGTAACAATAACTGAGTATGACAAGAACTTTCCTCTTCCTGTTCTTTTTCCAAAAGAGACTCCTAAAAATACCTTAGCCGAAGTTATTTCTAATAATGGTCTTAAACAACTTCATACTGCTGAAACTGAAAAATATGCTCATGTGACTTTTTTCTTTAATGGTGGATTAGAAGAACCTTACTTAAATGAAACTAGAGTATTGATTCCATCTCCCGATGTTGCTACTTATGATTTAAAACCACAAATGAGTGCACCTGAAGTTGGAATAGAAGTTAGACGAGCTATGGATGAAGAGTATGATTTTGTTGTTGTAAACTTTGCTAACGGGGATATGGTAGGACATACTGGTATTTATGAAGCAGGGATAAAAGCTGTTGAAGCTGTTGATTTAGAACTTGGAAAAATAATAGAAAAAGCAAAAGAGAGAAATTATAATATTGTTTTAACCTCAGACCATGGTAATTGTGAAATGATGAGAAATGAGAGTGGTGAAACTTTGACAAATCATACAGTGGGAGATGTTTACTGCTTTGTAATATCTGATAAAGTAAAAGAGGTAAAAACAGGAAGTTTAAATAATATTGCACCAACAATATTAAAACTAATGAATCTTGATATTCCTCAAGAAATGGATGAAGCTTTAATATAAGCGTATACCTATGTCTATATTTAAAATTAATAAACTTAAAATTAAAAACAATAATCAAGAGTTAGTTAATTTAAGTTTTGAAATAAACAAATCAATGGCACTAATAGGTGAAAGTGGAAGTGGAAAATCACTTACACTAAAAGCTATTTTAAATCTTTTACCATCAAATTTAAAATCTATTATCAATATAGATCCTATTAGTGAACTTGATAAAGAAAACATAGGTTTCATACCTCAAAATCCATTTACATCTTTATCTCCCATGACAAAAATTTCTAATCAATTTTTTTGTAAAGAGATTAAAAAAATAGAAGTATTAAAATTAGTTGGCTTAGATAAATTTGTTTTAAACAGATTTCCAACCCAATTAAGTGGCGGACAACTTCAAAGAGTTGTAATTGCAATTGCAATTAGTCAAAATCCAAGCTTTTTATTACTTGATGAACCAACAACAGCACTTGACACAAAAAATAAAGAGGTAATATTACAACTTTTAGAAAAGTTAATTAAAGAGTTAGATTTAAGAATATTATATGTTACACATGATATCTATTCTATAAAAGATTTGTGTGAAGATATTATAATTTTAAAAAATGGTAAAATAATAGAAAGTGGTAAAACAAAAGATGTTTTATCTAATCCAAAAAATGAATATACTATTGAATTAATAAATTCAAACTTTATAAATAAAAAATTCAGGGAAGCATAATGATAAAATATATTTTAGGAATTATTACAATAATTGGACTATCAGTCGTATCTTGGCTAGTTTATTTATATCTCAACTTAAGATTTGATATTGATAAAATAGTTAATTATAAACCACCTTTGACAACTCAATTTTTTGATAAAAATGGTGAATTAGTAGCCAACATTTTTGAGAAAGAAAACAGACTTTATGTAGATTATGATGATATACCGCCAAGAGTAATTGAGGCATTATTAGCTATAGAAGATACTCAATTCTTCGAACATGGAGGAGTAAACCTTGATGCTATTAGTAGAGCTTTAATTAAAGATATAAAAGCTGGAAAATTAGTTGAGGGAGCTAGTACATTAACACAACAATTAGTCAAAACTGTTTTACTTACTAGAGAAAAAAAACTTATAAGAAAAATCAAAGAAGCCTTACTTTCAATTAGAGTTGAACAAGTATTAACAAAAGAAGAAATTCTGGAACGATATTTCAATCAAGTATATTTTGGCCATGGATACTTTGGTATAAGAACAGCAGCACTTGGATACTTTAAAAAAGAACTTTATCAATTATCATTAAAAGAAATTGCAATATTAGTTGGTCTTCCTAAAGCTCCTAGTTTTTATGACCCAACAAGAAATTTAAAGTTCTCACTTGCAAGAGCAAACCAAGTTGTAAATAGATTAAAAACTCTTGGTTGGATAAATCAAAATGAATACCAAGAAGCTACAGATTCTGTGCCAACTGTTTATAACCAAACCCTAACTAAAAATAAAGCTCCATATATTGTTGATTATGCCTTTAAAGAATTAAGAAAAAATATTCCAAATATAAAAGAAGAAGGATATATAATTAATTTGACTATTGATTTAAAAGCACAAGAAATAGCAAGAGAAGCTTTAAAGCTTTCATATAATAATATTATTAAAAGAGATCAATACTTTAGATCTCAAGCTTTCAAAGGCTTAGAAGTTTATCCTATAAATTTAATAGAAGAACAAGAAGCATTTACAAAAACTTTAAATGGTGGACTAATCACAATTGAAAATAATACTGGGAAAATTCTAAGTTTAGTAGGTGGTGTTAATTATAGAGAGTCTTCATTTAACAGAGTTATACAAAGTCAAAGACAACCAGGAAGTGCTGTAAAACCATTTATTTATCAACAAGCTTTAGATTTAGGGTACTCACCTGCAAGTCTTATAGCAGATATTTCAAGAACATATGAATTTGATGATGAAGAAACAAAAAAAGCTAACACAGAAAATCCTGATTCAAATGAAGCAGATGATCAAGTAACAGAAGAAACAGATGAAGATACAAGTAAAAAAAGATGGCAACCTAAGAATTATGAAGAAGATTATAAAGGATTAATTACTTTAAGAGAAGCATTAGTTCACTCACGAAATCTTGCGACAATTAATTTAGTAAATGATATAGGCATTGATGTTATTTATAAAGGATTAAAGACATATGGATTTAATGATTTACCATTTGACCTATCAATTACATTAGGAAGTTTTGGGGTTTCTCCAATGGAATTTTCCCAAACCTACTCTATGTTTTCAAATAATGGGATTCAAGTAAAACCCTATATTGTTAGTTCTATTACTAATCGATACAAACAAACTGTAAATTTTGAACCAGAAGAAAAATTTGTAACAACACCTGAACAAGCTTATTTAATGACAACAATATTAGAAGATGTTGTAAATAAAGGGACAGGAAGAATGGCAAATGTTGAGGGAATTGAGATTGCTGGGAAAACGGGAACTTCAAATAACAATATCGATGCATGGTTTTGTGGATATACTCCTACTTTACAAACAATTGTTTGGTTTGGAAATGATGATAATAAACCTATGAGAAGAAGTGAAACAGGAGGAAGAGCAGCAGGACCAGCTTTTGCATATTTTTATAAAAACTACTTGAAGCTTCACCCTGAAATTAAAAGAAACTTTTCACAACCAGATAATGTTAAAACTACTACATTAAATGGACAAAAAGAGTACTATACAGAAACTTCAAAACTTCCATTAAATAAATCAAGACTTCTTGAAAAAGATCAAGTTCAATTTTAAAAAATTGGCATAAAAAAAGCTTGGCTAAAAAGCCAAGCTTTTAAAAACTTATTCTTGTTATTAACAAGAATAAGTACTCATGAATTCAAACGCAGTAGGTCTAGCTTCATCAGGCCAAACTTGAGTTTCAAATTTATAGTGTTGGTATGTATCTATCATATCTTGAGTAAATACAGGTTTTAAGAAATCATTATCTCTAATTAATGCTTCTAAAGAACCTCTTAATGTATGAGGCATTTGAGGAATTTTTCTCTCTCTAATTTCATCTAAAGGCATTTCAAATAAATCTTCATCCATTGGACCAATTGGTTCAACTTTATTAGCAATACCATCAAGTCCAGCCATTAACATAGCTGCAAATCCTAAATAAGGACAAGAAGTAGAATCTGGGAATCTCATTTCAATTCTAGTAGCTTTTTCACCTGCTCCATAAGGAACTCTACAAGAAGCTGATCTATTTTGAGAAGAGTAAGTTAAGATTGAAGGAGCTTCAAATCCTGGAATTAATCTTTTGTAAGAGTTAGTTGATGGGTTAGTAAATGCAGCAACTGCTCTAGCATGTTTAAAAATTCCACCAACATAATGTCTAGCTGTTTCAGAAAGATTTCCATACTCACCCTCTTTGTAGAATAAGTTTTTACCCTCTTTCCAAATTGATTGATGAACATGCATACCATTTCCATTATCACCGTAAAGTGGTTTTGGCATAAAAGTACAAGTTTTACCATTTAAGTGTGCAACCATTTTACAAACATATTTATATTTTTGAACATTATCCGCAGCTTCAATTAAGTCACCAAAAACAATACCAATTTCACCTTGTGCTTGAGCAACTTCATGATGTCCTAAAATAACTTCTAAACCAACTTGTTCTAAAACTAGCATCATTTCAGCTCTTAAATCAACCATTGAATCTGTTGGTTGAACTGGAAAGTATCCACCTTTAGTTCTTGGTCTATGTCCTGTATTTCCACCTTCTATATCTCTTGAATCTGCCCAACAACCCTCTTCTGAATCAACTCTAAAATAAGACTCATTAATACTATCTATAATTTTTACATCATCAAAAATAAAGAATTCATTTTCAGGTCCAAAATAAGCAACATCACCAACACCAGACTCACTTAAATGAGTTAATGCTTTTTTAGCAATTGATCTTGGACATTTTTCGTACATTTCACCTTTATAAATATCATAAACATCACAAATTACAATAATTGTTGAATCTGCTGTAAAAGGATCTAAAAATGCTGTTGCAACATCTGGTTTTAATAGCATATCTGATTTATTAATTGGTTGCCATGCATCAACTGATGAACCATCAAATGGTAAACCATTTGTTAAATTACCTTCATTTACTGCACTCATCATATAAGTTACATGATGCCACATACCTTTCATGTCTGTAAATCTAAAATCTACAAATTTTACTTCATTTTCTTCACAATATTTAAAAAACTCTTCAGTATTGTTAACAAATTTACCCATACATAATCTCCTGATATTTTAATTTATCATATCTTATCAAAATTAAGTTTATAAATTACCAAATTTTTGTATAAAAAATAAACATTTATTACATTATTTAAAAGATATTTTATAATTCATCTGGTTAAAAACTAACCAGCATTCTTTCTCTCTTCTCATATGTTGCCACTTTAGTAAAACCAAAAGATTTTACATAACTTTTTACTTCTTCATACTTAAAACCTATTTGATCAACACTATGTGCATCAGAACTAAGTGTTATAGGAATATCAAGTTCATAAACCAATTCTAAAATATCTTTTGAAGGATAAATTTCTTTTATTGGTTTTCTTAATCCCGCTGCATTTACTTCTATTGCCATATTAGATTTCTTTATCTCTTTAAGAGCATCTTTTGCTATTGTTTTTATATCTTTTTTAGGTAGATACTTAAAAATCTTTATTAAATCAATGTGCCCTACAATATCAAAATACTTTGATTTTGCAAGAGCTTGAACTGTATCAAAATAATCTTGCCATATTTTATCAATATCATTATTCTCATACTTGCCAATAAATTCTGGGTTATCAAAACCCCAACCATCTAAAAAGTGCACAGAACCAATAAGATAATCAACTTTTGCATTTAAAATTTCATCTAGCATTTTTACATTTTGCATAAAATCAACTTCATATGCCAATAAAATTTTTATTTGCTTTTTATACTTTTCTTGTAGTTTTTTAACTTCATTTTCATAATAATCTTTTTGAGAAATATTAAGTCTATATTCCTCATCAAAGTCCATAGGGGCATGTTCAGAAAAGCCAAATTCGTCAATTCCTAATTCAATTGCTTTTTTTACATACTCTTCCATTGTTCCAGTTGCATGGTTACAAAGAGTTGTATGATTATGCAAATCTACTCTCATGCCAATATTCCAGAACCTTCTATTTTAGTACTTCTATCTTGGGCATAAACCCTTTTACCATCTAAAATATCATATTTCCAAATTGGAGCAGATTTTTTAAAATCTTCCACAAATTCATCTATTAATTCTAAGGCAACTCTTCTTTTAGGAGAACAAACAGCTGCAATATATGAACTTTCATGATTAAGGACATCTCCCCTACTATGAGCCATAAGTACAATTGCATTTTGTGCATTTGCCTTATCTTGCCAAGAATTAAACCAATTATTTAAAATTGGTTCATAAATATCAAAAGATAAGCCCTCAATACCATCTTCATCCCTTACAACTCCCACAAAAGTGATAATTGCACCATAATTGGAATTTTTAAACTCTTCGTACCAAGTATTTGTAATATTTTCTACAGGCAAAGCCCCATCAAAAAGTTGTAATTTTCTATCATTATTCATTATTTATTATTCACTTTTCATTAAATTTTTCATCCACCACAAACAGGAGGTAATAAAGATACTTTATCTCCACTACTTAACTCAACATCTTTTGAACTAACCATCATATCATTTACTGCAACAGCACAGTTTTCAAGCCACTTTACCATATCTTGATCATCTTTTAAAAATATACTTAATTCTGATAAATTTTTTATATCTAAATTGAGTGGTTTTTTGTTAATTGGTCCT
Source organism: Arcobacter siniprincipis (SeqCode) (assembly GCF_048571125.1). NCBI lineage: Bacteria > Pseudomonadati > Campylobacterota > Epsilonproteobacteria > Campylobacterales > Arcobacteraceae > Arcobacter > Arcobacter siniprincipis (SeqCode). The sequence continues at coordinate 2,742,921 of NZ_CP182343.1, forward strand.
AAAAATTCTATAGTTACCACTTTAACTCCTTTTTACTAATTTTTAATTATTATATCAAAACTATTTTAAAGGAAAACAAATAAATGATATTTGCAAAAATCGATTATATAAATTTATTACCTTTTCATGTATATTTTAAAAAAAATATTAAACCAGCAAAATTAAAAGCAATTATTAATTCAAAAAAATCATATCCTGCTGATATTAATAAAAAATTTTTAAATAGAAAAGTTGATGCAGCTTTTATTTCTTCAATCAAATCAAAAGGTCAAAAATCACTAGACTTTGGAATAATAGGGAAAAAAGAAATACTTTCTGTTTTATCAATTCCAGGTGATTATAAAGAAGACCATGAATCAAATACTTCAAATTTACTAGCAAAAATTCTACAATGTGAAGGCCAAGTCCTTATTGGAGACAAAGCGTTAAAATATTATGTTAGCCATGATAAAGATGACTTTATAGATTTAGGTAAACTTTGGACAAAAAAACATAATTTGCCATTTGTTTTTGCAAGACTTTGTTATAACAAACATGGAGACTATTTAAAAAAAGTAACTAAAAATTTTAATAAAAGAGCAGTAAAAATTCCTCAGTATATTTTAAAAGAGTATTCACAAAGAACAGGTATCTCGGTAAAAGATATACAATTTTACCTTACAAAACTCGATTATATAATTGAAAAAAAAGAAAAAAAAGGTTTAAATCTTTTTTTTAAACTTGCAAAAGAGATAAAATAAAGGTAAAAAATGCAAATTATTGATTCAGTTATACTAGGAATAATAGAAGGATTTACAGAATTTTTGCCTATTTCTTCTACAGGACATTTAATTGTTGCAAGTGAATTTTTGGGTTTGGAACAAAGTAATATAAACAAAGCTTACGAAGTTATAATCCAATTTGCAGCAATTTTAGCTGTAATATTAAACTACCCTGATAAATTTTCAATTAAAAAGATTGAGCTATGGAAGAAATTAATTTTGGCATTTATTCCAATTGGTCTAGTAGGTTTTCTATTTTCACACCAAGTAAAAGCTATGTTTTCTATAGAAATTGTTGCCATTATGTTTATAATAGGTGGAATTATATTTTTAATTGTAGAAAAATTTTATGATGAAAAAAAATCTCACATTACAGATGTGGAACAAGTAACTTATAAACAAGCTTTATACATAGGGATTGCACAAATTTTTGCACTGATTCCAGGAACATCAAGAGCGGGTTCTACAATTATTGGAGCTATGTTAGTTGGACTAAATAGGAAAGCTAGTGCTGAGTTCTCTTTTCTTTTAGCTTTTCCTGTTATGTGTGCAACTACTGGGTATGATTTATTAAAACACTATAAAGATTTTACTGATGCTAATTTTATAGTTTTAGCTATTGGTTTTGTTGTAGCTTTTTTTGTGGCTTTTTTAACTATTAAATTGTTTTTAAAATTTTTACAAAACTTTACTTTTGTAGCTTTTGGTATTTATAGAATTATATTTGGTGTAATTTTACTTTTGATTTTCAGTTAATATAAAATCTATTATTTTTTTAATTGCATCATTTGAAATCAATGTTGATAGATTTTCAGATATAGATTTTATATCGCTATTAATCGCTTCAAATAAAATGTCTTTATTTAAATCTTTTTCCCTAACTAAAAATGCAAGTTTTTTTTCTTTTAAAAACTTTGCATTTCCATATTGATGATCTTGTGCCGCAAAAGGAAAAGGAACAAAAAGTGTAGGTAAACCATTTGCAACTAGTTCCCATAATGTTGAAGCACCAGATCTACTTATTGCAAAATCTGCTTCTTTCATTTTATCAATTAATTCATTTGTAAAATCAAAAACATCTACATCTAAACCCAATCTCTCATATTCACTTTTAACTCTTAATAAGTCTCTATCTCCAGTTTGATGAATGATTTTAATTCCCATATCATCTAAATCTTTTGCAACACTTATTGCAAAACTATTAAGGGCAACAGCACCTTGTGAACCACCTAAAAAAATCACTTTTTTTACTTCACTTCTTATTCTTGAATTTAAAAAGAACTCAGAACTTACTGGATAATCTTTTATTTTAGACTCTTCTAAATATGAAGAAAAAACTTCAACAGCAAATTTTGAGGTAAGTTTATTTAATCTACCCATATAAGAGTTTTGTTCATGTATATATAATTTGCAAGAAGGAATTATTATTGAAGCAAAAGTTGCAGGAGCAGCGGAAAAACCACCTACACTAATCACACTCTTAACATCATTTTTTATAAAATAAACACAACACTTAAATGTTTGAAATAGAATTTGTCCTAGGGCTTTAACTTTTCCAAATAAGCCTTTATTAACTACACCTTTAGTATTTAAGAAATATGCCTTCTCTAAGTTCTTATAATCTTCAAACCATCTTTTATCTTGCCCATTTAAAGAGCCAATGAAAATGGGTTTACTATTTCTATTAACAGCCAATTCATCAATAAATGCTTTTGCAACTTTTAAATGACCACCAGTACCACCACCAGTGATTACAATTTTTCCACTCATTATTTTCTCTCTTCTTTTGCTAATTTACTTATTGACAAAATTAAACCTATGGATATTCCAAGACTAAGCATAGACGAACCACCATAACTCAAAAAAGGCACAGCAATTCCTTTTATAGGAATCATTCCTGATATTCCATATGAATTAATTAAAAAAGCAATAATAATCATTAATCCTAAGCCTAAAGTAAATAGATGATAAATAGGATTTTCTACTCTTTTACTTATTCTAAATATTCTCCAAACAATCACATACATAATAGCACTTACAATAAATAAACCTAGGAAACCAGCTTCTTCTGTGATTCCAGCTAAAATAAAGTCAGTGTGAACTTCTGATAAAAATCCCAATTTTAAATTACCTTGCCCTAAACCTGTACCAAAAAAACCACCATTATGAATAGCATTTAATGAGTGAGAAACTTGATAAGGCTCAGGTAACTCTTCTATTCTAAGATGGTCATCAGCCCATTTTGGAAGTATTGACAATATTTTATCTTGATTTAATGCCCACCAAGAATATATTCTTTGTACCCTGTGTGGAGCAGCTAAAATTAGAGATACAAATCCTATTACAATTAAAAAGCCTAAAGCTAAAAAGATTTTAAAACTTCTATTTGCAAAAATCAATAAAATAACTAAAATTAAACCTAATAATACAACTTGTCCCAAGTCTTTTTGCAAAAAAGCTACTAAAAAAACTACAAGTAAAAAAGCTACAAAATATGGTAATAGTAATATTGTTTCTTCTTTTAAACCCATTTTCTTAGGCTTATCCATAACTCTTCTATGAAATGACCAAGCTAAAAAATAGATAAACCCTATTTTAAAAAACTCAACAGGAGATAAAGAAAGACCAGGAAGTCTAATCCATCTATTTGCTCCTCCAGAACTTGTTACTAAAGAAGCCGGTAAAAATGGCATGGCAATCATCAATATTAAAAAAAGTATAAATAAAAACATTCCTACTTTTCCTATAATAAAATCAGGATTAAAAAATGAGATTCCCCACATTAAAAATATTGATAAAATTCCCACTAATAGCTGTCTTTCAAAGAAGTGATATTGAGAATATTCATAAAATACAACAGTATATACACTCAATGAGTATGAAAAAATTATACTAACAATTACTAATAAAGAGGACAATATAAACAGCAAATAGTCTGGCTGTGAAAAGTTCTGATTTGATTTAAACATTTTTTGGATAAAATTCATTTCACATTATAATCTAATATGGATAAAGATGTCTTCAAAAAACATAAACAAAATTACTAGAATTAAAAAAATTTTTATTATACTTATTTTTATTTTCTTAAGCTTAATACTTCTACTGTCAAATGTCTTCGTTACAATTACGGATAAAAGAAGGCTGCCCAATTTAGAGAGCAGTAAAACAGAACTTGCAATAAGGGGAAATATTTTAAGTGAAGACAATTTTAAAATTGCTTCTTCTTTAAAATTATACAAAGCAACTATAGATACTAGATTTTTAGATATTAAAAAAATTGATTTATTTGTTAAACTTTTTTCAATTTATAGTGATATACCTGAAGCTAAAATTTATGAAAAGATAAGTAACTCACTTAAAAATCCTGGTTCAATTGTTCTTTCATATAACATTGATTCAAAAACTGCAAAAAATCTAAAAGAACTAGGATTTAAACTAAGACATTTAAATGTTTTCAAATCCATAGAAATCAATGATAACAAAATATTAAGGGGGCTAAATATAAATGAAAGTGGAGAAAAGCGATTATACTCATATGATGATACTTTAACTCCTGTTATTGGATATATAAGAAAATATGAAAGTGATAATGGAAAAACAAAAGTAAATGGGATTAAAGGTTTAGAAAAAAGTTATAACAATATATTAAATAATACTAAAGATGGAAAACTAGAAGGCACAAGAGATGTACTTTCATATATTTCTTTTAACAAAAACTCAATTGTACAAAATAGAGTTGATGGTGCAGATTTAATTTTAAATATTCCACTTAGACTTCAAAAAAACCTTGAACTAATGATTGACCAATATAAAACAAAATTAAGTGCAGATGAAATTATTGTTTCAGTAATGGAAAGTGATACAGGTAAAATAAAAGCTTTAGCCTCATCAAATAGATTTAATCCAGGATTAATTAGACAAACTGATATCCCATACTTAGATGTAAGTGCCATTGAATTTTTATTTGAACCAGGTTCAATCATAAAACCTGTTTCTATTTCACTAGTTATGGATAAAAATAGAATCAAAAAAGATGAACTGTTTAACGCATATAATAACGGTAAATTAAACTCAAAAGGTGAATATCCAAGGGGAAAATATAAACTTGGTAGATATATAATTGGGGATGACCATGAATTTACAAAACATTATTTAACTGTTGATGATATATTTATTTATTCTAGTAATATAGGAACTTTACAATTAGCTCAAAGACTAAGTGGAAAAGAGATGTATGAAGGGCTTAAAAGTTTTGGAATAACAGAAAAAACTCAAATAGACTTACCATATGAGAAAGTTGGAGTTATGCCAAGTGTAAGGCAATTTTCAGCTGGTGAAGATAAAGGTGAAGACAATGTCTTTAAAGCAACTATTTCATATGGACAAGGTATGACAGGTACTTTTATGCAAATGATTAAAGCATATTCAGCATTCAATAATAATGGAATAATTGTAACACCAAAGATTGTTCAAAGTTTATCAGTAAATGACAAAAAAGTAAGCTTAGCTGATGATACACAAAAAAGAGTTATATCTAAAAAAACAGCTAATGAAATAAAAAGACTACTTATAAAAACAATAACAAAAGGCACAGGAGTTAATGCTCAAATAGAAGGCATTGAAGTTGGAGGGAAAACAGGAACTGCTCAAATTGCAAGACATGGAAAATATCAAAACATATATATTTCATCTTTTTTTGGTTTTGCAAATGATAAAAATAAAAAATACACTATAGGTGTAACAGTAATAAATCCAATATCAACAGGAAGATATTGGTATTATCATTATGCTTCATGGTCAGCTGTTCCTGTTTTCAAAGAAGTTGTTAATAATCTTATAAAACTTAATTATTTAACTAAGAGTACAGATAACTAAGAAATTTAATCTATTTAATACAGAATATTGATATAATTCCATAAATTTTAAAGGATAAAAATGTTTGGATCAAAAAAAGAGCTAAAAAAATATGATTTACCAAAAGAAGAGTTAGAAAAATTTCAATATGCAAAATTTACAACAGATAAAGGTGTAATTTGGACTAAGTTATTTCCAGAATCAACTCCAATTGCCGTATCAAACTTTGCAACACTTGCAAATGATGGATTTTATAATGGATTAATTTTTCATAGAGTAATTCCTGGATTTATGGCACAAGGTGGATGTCCAGATGGTTCTGGAATGGGAGGACCAGGTTGGTCAATTCCTTGTGAAACAGATGCACCTAATCAAGTTCACAAAAGAGGAACATTATCAATGGCACACGCAGGGCGAAATACTGGGGGAAGCCAATTCTTCATTTGTTTTGTTCCTTGTCCACATTTAGATGGTGGGCATACAGTTTTTGGCGGAATTGAAGAAAATGATTCTGAAAGTTTCCAAACATTAGATTCGATTAATCAAAAAGATAAAATTGTTTCAATTAAAATTTTACCAGCAAAAGATGCTAACTAATATAATATTATTTATTCATCTACTCTCCGCCACCGCATGGGTTGGTGGAGGATTATTACTTTTTGGTATGGGCATATATTTTAAAGATAAAAAAACACAAAATATAATTTACTCTCATATAGGGCCATTTTATGGTTATTTTCAATTAATTTGGATAAGCCTACTTTTAATAACTGGATTTCTTTTATTAAATCAACATAATCTTTATTCCATAATACTTGATGAATCATTCAGAAACTCTCAATTTGGGATATTATTATATAGAAAGATTTTCATAGTCTTTTTAGTAGTTCTTGCAACAGCAATCCATATGTACATTTCATTAAAAGCACATGGAAGACAAAGAACTAAAAAAGAAAAAATCATTTCAAGAGCCTCTTCTATGTTTATTTTTTTATTTAACTTCTCTATTATTTGGTATGCTATAAATATTTCTCAATATTTTATTTAAAAAAGGCGAATTATGTATAATCCAATTTCATGTGAGTTTTTTGATCAACTAGATATAGCAATACAAAGAAAAATACCATCTACTATTGTTTACTTTAATCAAGAAGATATATTAACGGTAAAAGGATTCGTTAACGCATTAGTAGTAATTAAAGGAAAAGAGTATTTACTCTTAGATAATAAACAAAAAATAAGACTCGATTTAATTGTTTCATTTAATGGTAAAAAATATATAGAAATTTAACATATCTAAAACTAGGGAAAAGAACAAAGTGGTGCTCACAGTGGGAATCGAACCTACAACCTCTTGCTTACCATGCAATTGCTCTACCGTTGGAGCTATGCGAGCTAATTATAGTGAATAATTATACCTGACCGAAGGGAATAAATCGTGCTACAGGTAATAGTGAATAATATTGGCACCTAAAAGTAGAAAATAAATTTTAGCACGAATAATATTATAATATTCAGTAAAAAAGGTGCAAAAAAAAAGCTCAGTGCTAAAAAGACGATGTCTAAATAGAACTAAGCTTAAAAATTACTCAAGAGTTGGCGACGACTTACGTTTCCACAAGGGGACCCTGCAGTATTATCAGCGATGAAGTGCTTGACTTCCGGGTTCGGAATGGAGCCGGGTATTTCCACTTCTCAATAATCACCAACAAAGTTGAGTATTAAAAGCAAAGAATGCTCTTAATACTCAACTCAATTGTCTTGAGTGTATATTAATGTTAAAGTCTTTTACACAACTTTTATTAAGTATGTACTTAATAAGATAGTAAACCAAGAAATATATAAAATAAGCCAAACGATCTATTAGTACTAGTCAGCTAAATGAATTACTTCACTTACACATCTAGCCTATCAACCAGCTAGTCTTGCTGGGATCTTCAGGGAAAGTTCATCTTAGAGTTGGCTTCGAGCTTAGATGCTTTCAGCTCTTATCACATCCGTACGTAGCTACCCAACGATGCTCTTGGCAGAACAATTGGTACACCAGTGGTACGTTCATCCCGGTCCTCTCGTACTAGGGACAAATCTCTTCAACTTTCCTACGCCCACGGAAGATAGGGACCGAACTGTCTCACGACGTTCTGAACCCAGCTCGCGTACCGCTTTAAATGGCGAACAGCCATACCCTTGGGACCTGCTCCAGCCCCAGGATGCGATGAGCCGACATCGAGGTGCCAAACCTCCCCGTCGATGTGAGCTCTTGGGGGAGATCAGCCTGTTATCCCCGGCGTACCTTTTATCCTTTGAGCGATGGCCCTTCCACACAGAACCACCGGATCACTATGACCGACTTTCGTCTCTGCTCGAGTTGTATCTCTTACAGTCAGGCTGGCTTATGCCATTATACTCAACAAGCGATTTCCATCCGCTTTGAGCCAACCTTTGCAAGCCTCCGTTACTTTTTAGGAGGCGACCGCCCCAGTCAAACTACCCACCAGACATTGTCCTGAACGAGGATAACTCGTCCCAGTTAGTAACTCAAATATTCAAGGGTGGTATCTCAAGGGTGGCTCCCTATGTACTTGCGTCCATAGTTCATAGCCTCCCACCTATCCTGCACATGAATATCCAAGCTACAGTGTCAAGCTGTAGTAAAGGTGCACGGGGTCTTTCCGTCTTTCCGCGGGTAGGAGGAATTTTCACCTCCACTACAATTTCACTGGATCCCTGGTTGAGACAGCTCCCATCTCGTTACGCCATTCATGCAGGTCGGTATTTAACCGACAAGGAATTTCGCTACCTTAGGACCGTTATAGTTACGGCCGCCGTTTACTCGGGCTTCAATCAAATGCTTCGCTTACGCTGACATCATCAGTTAACCTTCGAGCACCGGGCAGGCGTCACACCTTATACATCCTCTTGCGAGTTAGCAAAGTGCTGTGTTTTTGGTAAACAGTCGGGAGGGACTCTTTGTTGCAACCTCTTCCGCTTTTGAGAGTAAATCTCTATACAGAAGTAGGCACACCTTATACCGAAGATACGGTGCTAGTTTGCAGAGTTCCTTAACCAGGGTTCTTCCACGCGCCTTAGAATACTCATCCCACCCACCTGTGTCGGTTTACGGTACGGGCAACAAATAATATACTTAGTGGCTTTTCTTGGCACGACAGTATCATCGATTCTGAATTGATTCCGAAAAATCGCAACAGCCTGTAAGATCTCGGTCGAATGTATCCCGGATTTGCCTAAGATACAACCTACATCCTTCGAGCCACTATTCCATCAGTGACCTCGATTAACTCTATGCGTCCCCACATCGCGCTTATTTGTTGGTATTGAAATATTAATCAATTTGCCATCGTCTACCCCTTTCGGACTCGACTTAGGTCCCGACTAACCCTACGATGACGAGCATCGCGTAGGAAACCTTGGGTTTTCGGCGTTGAGGATTCTCACCTCAATTATCGCTACTCATGCCTGCATGCTCACTTCTATCCGCTCCAGCACTCCTCGTCGGTATACCTTCAACGCTGAATAGAACGCTCTCCTACCACTTGTACAAGTACAAGTCTAAAGCTTCGGTGTACATCTTAGCCCCGTTATATTTTCCGCGCAAAATCACTAGACCAGTGAGCTGTTACGCTTTCTTTAAAGGGTGGCTGCTTCTAAGCCAACCTCCTGGTTGTCACAGTAACTTCACATCGTTTTCCACTTAGATGTAACTTTGGGACCTTAGCTGTTAGTCTGGGTTGTTCCCCTCTCGACGATGGATTTTATCACCCACCGCCTGACTCCTATGATTACGCATATAGTATTCGAAGTTTGATAGGGTTTGGTACCGCGGTAAGCAGCCCTAGCCCATTCAGTGCTCTACCCCTATATGTTACGACATAAGGCTATACCTAAATATATTTCGGAGAGAACCAGCTATCACGAAGTTTGATTGGCCTTTCACCCCTATCCACAAGTCATCCCAAGACTTTTCAACGTCAGCGGGTTCGGTCCTCCACTGGCTCTTACACCAGCTTCAACCTGCTCATGGATAGATCACTTCGTTTCGGGTCTGCAGCATCTGACTATGTCGCCCTATTAAGACTCGCTTTCGCTACGGCTCCGTACTTGACTTAACCTTGCCAGACACCACAACTCGCAGGCTCATTATGCAAAAGGCAGTCCGTCACCCTGTTGCAAGCAACATAGGGCTCCGAATGATTGTAAGCTAATGGTTTCAGGTTCTATTTCACTCTCCTCGCTGGAGTACTTTTCACCTTTCCCTCACGGTACTTGTTCACTATCGATCTGTAAGTAGTATTTAGGATTGGAGGGTGGTCCCCCCAGATTCAGACAAAATATCACGTGTTCCGTCCTACTCAGGATACCAATAGAGCTCTCAAGAGTTTCGTATACAGGAGTTTCACCTTCTATGCTATACCTTTCCAGATATTTCTACTACTCTTTTAAGTCTCACATTATGGTCCTACAACCCCCAATGCAAGCATTGGGTTTGTCCTAATCCGCGTTCGCTCGCCGCTACTTACGGAATCTCATTTGATTTCTCTTCCTCTGGCTACTGAGATGTTTCACTTCACCAGGTTAGCTCCCCGCAGGGTAACATATATCTCTATATGCTGGGTTGTCCCATTCGGAAATCCTCGGATCAAAGCTCTTTGGCAGCTCCCCGAGGCTTATCGCAGCCTAATACGTCCTTCATCGCCTCTTACAGTCTAGGCATCCACCATTAGCCCTTAATAGCTTATAATTTGTATAACTATATTTCTATAGTTACCTTTTTGATAATTATTCCTTGGCTACTATCTTATTAAATACAATATTTAATAAAACAGTAATTGTGTGTTTAAATTGTTTTCTATTTTGTATTAAAATAAATCTCTTTATTCTAATTCGAAAAAATTTTAAAGACTTTAACATTAAATTTTTAAATAACATTTAGGATAAATCCTAATATTAATACTTCTCTTAAGTACTAATATTAAAATTTACTAATTTCTATTCTACTTTGGTTTAGGTGCTAATGTTGGTGGAGAATAGCGGGATCGAACCGCTGACCTCCTGCGTGCAAGGCAGGCGCTCTCCCAGCTGAGCTAATTCCCCAACAAAGATTATCTTCTTCTCATGGTGGGCCTACCAGGACTTGAACCTGGGACCTCACGATTATCAGTCGAGCGCTCTAGCCAGCTGAGCTATAGGCCCATTCTTCACCTATTATTTTCAATAACCTTTACAAACCGAATATGATATTGGATATTTACCCATTTTATTTTATTTCTTGAGATTAGAAACGAATCTAATCTCATTACTCTGAAAGGAGGTGATCCAACCGCAGGTTCTCCTACGGTTACCTTGTTACGACTTCACCCCAGTCGCTAAATCCACTGTGGAAGGTAGCTATTTTAGCATCCCCGCTTCGAATGAATTCAACTCCCATGGTGTGACGGGCGGTGAGTACAAGACCCGGGAACGTATTCACCGTAGCATAGCTGATCTACGATTACTAGCGATTCCAACTTCATGTAGTCGAGTTGCAGACTACAATCCGAACTGGGAGGCATTTTTGAGATTCGCTCCACGTCACCGTATTGCTGCTCTTTGTATACCCCATTGTAGCACGTGTGTAGCCCTGGTCGTAAGGGCCATGATGACTTGACGTCGTCCTCACCTTCCTCCTACTTGCGTAGGCAGTCTCGTTAGAGTTCTCAGCCGAACTGTTAGCAACTAACGACGAGGGTTGCGCTCGTTGCGGGACTTAACCCAACATCTCACGACACGAGCTGACGACAGCCGTGCAGCACCTGTATGAAAGCTCCTGCAAGCAGGCACCAATTTATCTCTAAAAAGTTCTTTCTATGTCAAGACCAGGTAAGGTTCTTCGCGTATCGTCGAATTAAACCACATGCTCCACCGCTTGTGCGGGTCCCCGTCTATTCCTTTGAGTTTTAATCTTGCGACCGTACTCCCCAGGCGGTACACTTAATGTGTTAACTGCATTACTGCAAGGTCTAGCCTCACAACAACTAGTGTACATCGTTTAGGGCGTGGACTACCAGGGTATCTAATCCTGTTTGCTCCCCACGCTTTCGCGTCTCAGCGTCAATTGTGTTCCAGTAGATCGCCTTCGCAATCGGTATTCCTTCTGATATCTACGGATTTTACCCCTACACCAGAAATTCCATCTACCTCTCCCACATTCTAGGTTAACAGTTTTGGAAGCAGTTCTATGGTTGAGCCATAGGATTTCACTTCCAACTTATTTACCCGCCTACACGCTCTTTACGCCCAGTAATTCCGAGTAACGCTTGCACCCTCCGTATTACCGCGGCTGCTGGCACGGAGTTAGCCGGTGCTTATTCATATAGTACCGTCATTATCTTCCTATATAAAAGGAGTTTACGCACCGAAATGTGTCATCCTCCACGCGGCGTTGCTGCATCAGACTTTCGTCCATTGTGCAATATTCCCCACTGCTGCCTCCCGTAGGAGTCTGGACCGTGTCTCAGTTCCAGTGTGACTGATCATCCTCTCAAACCAGTTAGGTGTCATTGCCTTGGTGAGCCATTACCTCACCAACTAGCTGATACCGTACAGGCCAATCCTAGAGCCATAAATGTTTCCCTTGCAGACTTAGGTCTTAAAGGCATATGGGGTGTTAGCAGACGTTTCCATCTGTTATCCCCCTCTCTAGGGCATGTTACCTATATATTACTCACCCGTGCGCCACTTAGCTGACAGTTAAAGCAAGCTTTAACCCGTTCTCGTTCGACTTGCATGTGTTAAGCACGCCGCCAGCGTTCACTCTGAGCCAGGATCAAACTCTCCATAAATGTTTAGTTTAATCATGACTAGTGTCTAACTCTTTTATCTAATCTTCCTAAAAAGATTAATTGCAATTGTTTACTGACATTACTCATTGTTTTTTTAATAGACGAGAATTGTATAAATTCTCTTGTTTTATATCATATTCGGTTTATAAAAGTTACTTACTTCTTAAAACCGTAGTTTGTTAAAGAACATCAACCCTTTGCGACGTTTGTCACTCAAATTGGACGGGAATTATAATAGGTTTTTTTGCCTTTGTCAAGTGCTGGGAATTAAATTTAGCTTAAATTTTGAAATTCTTAGAGTTTTTCAATAAATCCTGTATTTGCATGTACCTTAATGCCCGATATATCGCCTTTTTTAGATATAAAATTTATAGTACAATCTTCGTTTAATAAATATGAAGACTCATCGTTTTCTTCTGTACTTAACCTTGAATAGACTTTTCCATCACTTCCAAATGATAATTGTCCTATTGATGAAGTAGTACTATTACATGTCATACTTATATTTTTTATTCCAAATTTTTTAGTTAATAAAACATATTCACTATTGGAATTATTTTCTTCACAACTATTTGATGAGTAAATATATTTTTTACTAAGTGGGTCTTTTAAACTCTCATCTGCGTTTGGATGTCCTGTCATATTTGTATCACTATATATAGAATAATAAATACCACCAACATTTTCACTACAATTAAAAAACTTCAACGTCCATCTTTTTCTAAACCATTTTGGATTTGATAAATCATATTTATCATCAATAAAAGCTTGTAGTTTTGTTTGATTTAAATAAAGTACCAATCTATCTATTGCTACTTTAAATTCTGGTTGAGTATTTTTAGGCAGAAGTGAATATGAAAAATATGATATTAATAGTATTACAAATATAATTTCAAATAAGAAATATGATTTTTTATTATTTGATTTTTCGCACATAGATATCTAATAAGTCTTTATTAAAATACTTTATTATAAATTTTTGATCATACTTTATTGGATCATACAAAGAAACAAAGTAATCATTACCTTTTACAATGCCATAGAATTCTAATCTTTTTTGAAGTTTTCTGTCAAAAGTCTTTATATTATTAATCTTATTCTTTTTTAAAATCTTTGCAATATCTTTTGCAAAATAATAATTATATGCAAAATGTTTTTCTGGATTATCTAATATCAAATAAAGTGGTTTATTATATAAAAGTAAAAAGGTATTAATAAAAAGAAAAAAAAGAGATAATTTTACAATATTATAATGTATCCTTCTAAATTCTGGTAACCTAACTCTTAATGAATGCATAAATAATTTCAACATAATTGGTAGAGATATCACAACATATGGAGCAAAGTCTTCTATATAAATTTTTTGTCGAAAAGAAAATAAAAGAGAAAAGATCATAGCAGTAACTGAAATATACCAATATATTGAATGCGTCCCTTTGATTCCCACTCTATATAGTGAATAAAAAAAATATAGAAATATTAATGGAGAAAAAATTGAAGCATATATTCCAAAAGTATCTACTAGATAACTTCTTGGTTTTCCAGTAGATTCAAATCCATAAATATACATTGATAAAGCAAATAAAATCAAAGATATTATTAACAATTTATTTTCTTTTTTATTTAATGAATAAAAAAATAATGCTAAAAAGAAAACTGCAAAGGAATTATCCACAAATAAAAAGAAGAATAACAAATAGTAATTATGCTTTGAATAAAGTTTATAATAATATAAATATATTAAGGTACAGAATATAACAACAATTGAACTATTTATTAATAAAGAAGCACTAACAACTCCAGGAAGAAACATAAATATAAGTACATTAAATAATCTATCTATTTCTTTTTTAAAATAATCCTTTGTAAGTAAATACATTAATATAACGCTAAAAACATAAAGTATAATAAAAGGAAGTCGAATAGATATATCATTACTCCCAAAAAAATATGTACTAGATTTTGTTATATAAGATAAAACAGATTTATTTACTAAAACATTTAGTGCTTCATTATATGAAATGCTTAAACTATTGGCAACAAAAATTAGTACAACAAAAAAGGTGGCTAAGGTTATTCCAAAAATATAGTTGTAAAATTTTTGTTTAATCATTATATTTTTAAGAAGTTACCAATTATTTCATATCCATATTCACTCATGATTGATTCTGGATGAAATTGAACTCCATAAATTTTTTTACCTTCAATTTCTAAAGACATAATTTCATTATCATCTAAACTTTTAGAAGTAACTTTAATACAAGATGGTAAATTATCTTGCTTAACAGTTAATGAATGATATCTAGTTTGAGTAAATTCATTTGGCAGTCCATTAAATAAAATTGTATCATTTAGGACTTTTACTTTTGAGATTTTTCCATGCATCATGTTATCTGCTCTAACAACTTTTGCACCAAATACTTGTGCAATACTTTGATGTCCTAAACAAATACCAAATATAGGTTTTTTATCAGCAAAATATTCAATGACTTCTAAACATATTCCTGCATCATCTGGAGTTGCAGGGCCTGGAGATATTATTATCTTTTCAGGATTAAGTTGTTCAATCTCTTCCACGCTTAGTTCATCATTTCTTATTACTTTTAAATCAGCACCTAACTCTAAACAATATTGCACAATATTATATGTAAAAGAGTCATAATTATCAATCATTAATATCATTTTCTCATTTTCCTTATTAAAAAATATATTATATCAAATTTACTTTATAAAAGTATTATAAACAATAAATATAATGATAATGATTATTGTAACTAAGAATATACTAAGTTTTAGTTTTATATTATTCATAGTTTCAAAAATAAAAGGGGTAACATGTTAAAAAAATTAGGAATCAGTATATTAATATTTTCAAGTTCATTATTTGCTACACAAGAAGTAAATATCTATTCACATAGACATTATGATACAGACAAAGAACTATTTAAAATGTTTGAAAAAAAAACTGGTATAAAAGTAAATATAGTAAAAGCTGAAGCAAAAGCTTTAATTAAAAGAATACAAACAGAAGGAGAAAAATCACCTGCTGATGTTTTAATAACAGTTGATGCAGCAGGATTATACAAAGCTAAATCTAGTGGTTTGTTACAAACAATAGAATCTGATATTTTAGAAAAGAATATACCAGCTCAATTAAGAGACAAAGATAACCAATGGTTTGGATTAACAAAAAGAGCAAGAGTTGCTGTATACAAAGTTGGATCGGGGATTAAAGATCAACTATCAACATATGAAGAATTGGCAGATCCAAAATTTAAAGGTAAAATAATGGTTAGATCTTCTAATAATGCATATAATCAATCACTTTTAGCAGCAGTTATTGCACATCATGGGGAAGAGTTTGCTTTAAAATGGGCTAAAGGAATTGTTGCAAATATGGCAAAAGAACCAAAAGGTAATGATAGATATCAAGTAAAAGCTGTAGCTAATGGCATTGGTTCTATTGCTATTGCAAATACTTACTACATAGGTAAAATGGTTGATAATAAAGATAAATCACAAGCTCAAGCGGTAAAAAAAGTAAAAATCTTTTTTCCTAAATTTGAAAATGGGGGAACTCATATAAATGTTAGTGGAGCTGGAGTTACAAAATATGCTCCTAATAAAGATAATGCTATAAAATTTATAGAATTTTTAGCAAGTGCTGATGCACAAAGAATCTTTGCAGAAGGTAATTTTGAGTATCCAATTTTAAAAGATGTTAAAGCATCAGAATTAGTTCAATCATGGGGAACATTTACTGATGATACAATTTCTATCAATACTTTAGGAGAAAATAACGCAAAGGCTGTTAGAATCTTTGACCAAGCAGGATGGAAATAAAAATTTCAATAGATAAGTAGTGTAATAATACACTACTTATTTTGAATAAACTATTTAAATTTATTTTTTACCAATAAAATCTTTTTCCTCAACTTCTTCTAAAATCTTACCTGCAATTTTTTGAGTCTCTTCTGCAATTTCATTACTTAAGTTAGCCACACTTGCATTTTTTTGCGTTTGTTGGTCTAAAGTTGCTACTGCATCATTTATTTGTTCAATTCCCATTCTTTGCTCTTTACTTGAAATTTCAACATTTGAAATTAATCCTAAAGTTTGTGTAATATTTTCTTTTAATTCTGCATAACCATTAATCATTTGATTTGAGATATTTTTACCTTCGTTTGCTTTTACTGTTGCTTTTTCTACAAGCTCTTTAATTTCTTTTGCCGCATCTGCACTTCTTGAAGCTAGATTTCTCACTTCAGCTGCAACAACGGCAAAACCTTTTCCAGCTTCTCCTGCAGTTGCCGCTTCTACTGCAGCATTTAGGCTTAAAATATTTGTTTGAAATGCAATTTGATCAACGACAGTAATTGCTTCACTAATTGCCATAACTTCATTATTTATACTATCCATTGAGATAGTTGTTTTATTTGCTAGATTTTCACCATCTATAGCAGATTTAGATACTTTATTAGCAAAAGAAACCATTTGTAAGATATTTTCTGCACTACTTGCAATATTTGAAGTGATTTCTTCAATTGCGGCTGCTGTCTCTTCTAAAGAAGCTGCTGATTCATTTGAAGCAGTATTTAGTATTGCTACATTTTTTAAAAGTTCTTTTGCAGAACTTTGTAGATTTAGACCATTGTTCATATTATTAACTAACATTTCATTAATAGTGTCAGCTAATGAATTCAAAGCTATCGCAACTTTCCCATTTGGATTTTTTATTCTATGGGTAAAATTCATTTTTTTTAATTCATTTAATGCAAAATCAATGTCATTTAAATTGTTATTGATTTTATTAGAAATAGAATCAAGCATTTCATTAAAAATATTTTTTAATTCTTCTAAACCTTGATTATCAGTTTTTTGAGTAACTCTAGAACTTAAATTTCCAGAGTTTACAGCGATTACAACATCCTTAACATTTTTAATAACTTTTTCATCTTCTTCTATTAGTTCTTTTGTTTTTTCTATATTCTCATTTACAATATTAGCCATTGTTCCAATTTCATCTTTATTGCTAATAACAATTTTTTCTACAGTTGAAGTCTCTTTATTTAAATAACTAAAAAAGTTAAGTAATCCATTTTGAAAAATACTTAAAGGATTAATTATTTGTTTATTTATAAAATATATCACAAATATGGCTAAAACAATAGAGATAATCAATGAAATTAATAATATCCCCAAAACAATTGATTGAATTTTTTTGTCTGATTCTTTTTGCATTTTATTGATATTTGCTTCTATTTCATCTGTGTAAGCACCTGTACCTATCATCCACTTCCATTCATCAAAACCAATTGAATAGCCTAATTTTTCATAATAATTTTCATCATTTGGTTTTTGGAAATCAAATTTAAGCATTCCAGAACCTTTTTTAGCAATAGAAATTAAATCTTTAATTATATACACACCTTTTGTACTTTTCATATTTATAAGATTTTTTCCTTCTAATGAAGAGTTTGCAGCATGCATTAAATTTATACCATCATAATCATATACGTAGAAATACCCAGTTTTACCAAACTTCATTGCTTTTATAGTTGACAAAGCTTCTGCTTGTAATTTTTCAGTGATATTATCTAAATATGAACCTGTTCCAATTACCCATTTATAAGGTTTAAATAGTTTAACCAGCGCAACTTTTTCTCTTGGAGGTTTATTAGGAACAGTTTGCTCATAAGAAACTAATGCTTGCCCATTCTTAACTGCTAAGTCAATGAAATTCAAAATATGAGGTTTTGGGTATCGTTTCCCTTCTTTTGTTGGATTTATTGGGTGCTTTAATACAATAGCATCTTCATTGTAAACAAAAAAGTAGCCATTATTAGCGCCATATCTTGCAGAACCAACAGCATCTAGTAAAATTCTCTTAAGTTCTTCTTCTGAAACTTTTCCTTTAAACTTTTTATACAAATCTTCAAGCATAAAAAATAAAAAGTTCATTTGACCTTCTAAATCTTTTTTAATATTTTCTTTAATAACATTGACATCTGATTTCTTATAATATTCTACTGCTACATTTTTAGCAAAATTAACATAAGAATTTAACTCTTTTTCTTGCTCTTCATATGCATTTTTTTTATAAATTGCAATATTCTCTTTTGTTAATTCATTTAATGAATAAATAGATTTTACTGCTATTAAACCTGCCACTATCACTATAGTAAATATTATTATAAAAAGTAATTTACTTTTTATTGATAAGTTTTTCATTTAAATCCTTTCTTTTATTAACCAAATATTAACACAAAATAGCAAAGAAAAAAGAACAAAAGTTGCTTATTTATCGCTATAATTAGTGATAATCATTCTTATTATTAAGGATAAGCAAAGTTATTTTTTCTTATAATCATTGCAAAAATTATTCTTATATTCTAAAAGGAATCCAATATGTTAAAAATTTTTATACCAATTATATTATTGTTAGCAAGCTCACTTTATGCAAGTGGAGAAGTAAATGTCTATTCACATAGACATTATGATACAGATAAAAAAATATTTAAATTATTTGAAGAAGAAACAGGTATCAAAGTAAATGTAGTAAAAGCAATGGCAGATGAATTAATAAAAAGAATGGAAACAGAAGGAGATAAATCTCCTGCAGATGTTCTTATTACTGTTGATGCGGCTGGTTTATACAAAGCCAAAACAAAGGGTTTATTACAAACCATAAAATCAGATTATCTAGAAAAAAATATTCCAAAAAATCTAAGAGACAAAGATAATGAATGGTTTGGTGTAACAATAAGATCAAGAGTTACAGTTTATAAAAAAGGTGAAGGGATAGGAAAAGAGTTATCAACATATGAAGATTTAGCTAATCCAAAATATAAGGGGCAAATTATGATTAGATCTTCAAATAATGCCTATAACCAATCTTTATTAGCAGCAGTTGTAGCTCACCATGGAAAAGATTATGCTTTAAAATGGGCAAAAGGGATTGTTGCAAATATGGCAAGAAGTCCAAAGGGTGATGATATGTATCAAGTAAAAGCGATAGCTTATGGTATTGGTAAAATTGGAATTGTAAATACATACTATGTTGGTAAAATGTACGGAAGTAAAAATTTATCAGATGTTGATGCTGTTAATAAAGTTAAAGTATTTTTTCCAAAATTTGAAAATGGTGGAACACATATAAATATAAGTGGAGCAGGAGTTGCAAAATATTCTCCAAATAAAGCAAATGCCATAAAATTTATAGAGTTTTTAGCAAGCCCAGAAGTACAAAAACTTTTTGCTGAAGATAATTATGAATATCCAATACTAAAAAGCGTGCATGAATCAAAAGTTGCAAAATCTTGGGGAACATTTACACCTGACAATATCTCTCTTGATGAATTAGGTAAACACAATGCTGAAGCAGTAAGAATATTTGACTCAGCTGGTTGGAAATAAAGAAAGGTTTTAAAATAATTGAAATATTTTAACAAACTAACAATAAGTAGTGTTCTTCTAACTCTACTTATTTCTATGCCTGCACTATTTATATTATCAAATATATTTGTAAGTACTCCAAACTGGACACATCTAGTAGATACTGTATTATGGGGATATATATTTAATTCTTTGTATATTATGGTTGGGGTTGCAGTTTTGACTTCAATTATGGGATTTTCAACTGCTTATATAACTTCACTTTTTACATTCACTGGTTCTAATTTTTTTCATTATGCGTTAATACTTCCCTTTGCAATACCAACTTATATTGTTTCATATGCGTATGGAGGCATGTTTGATATAACAGGAAGTGTTACAACTTTTATTTTACACCTACTTGGTAAAAATTTAGGAGAAGTTTACTTCTTCGATATTATGTCAATAGAAGGTGCTATTTTAGTAATGTCATTTGTTTTATATCCATATGTATACTTAATCTCTAAAACATACTTAAACTCTGAATCTTCTTCTATAGTTGATGCTTCAAAAACAATGGGTCTTACAAACTTTCAAATATTTTATAAAGTTATTATTCCAATATCTAGACCAGCGATTGTTGCAGGGGTTATTTTAGCTGTTATGGAAGCTGTTTCTGATTTTGGTGTTATGGATTATTATGGAGTTTCTACTTTTGTAACAGGAATATTTAGAACTTGGTTTGGAATGGGAAGTGTTGAAGATGCTTCTAAACTAGCTTCTATGCTTATGCTATTTATATTTTTATTAATATTTTTGGAAAAGTATCAAAGAAAAAAT
Source organism: Arcobacter siniprincipis (SeqCode) (assembly GCF_048571125.1). Taxonomy (NCBI): domain Bacteria; kingdom Pseudomonadati; phylum Campylobacterota; class Epsilonproteobacteria; order Campylobacterales; family Arcobacteraceae; genus Arcobacter; species Arcobacter siniprincipis (SeqCode). The sequence continues at coordinate 2,763,589 of NZ_CP182343.1, forward strand.
ACACGATATAGAAGTGCTGGAAAAGATTTTAAACCAATTAAAAAAGAAAAATTAACTGGATATAAAAATGTATTAGCTTTTATTTTATGTTTTATTCCATTTTTTTTAGGATTTTTACTTCCTTTTTCTCAAATGAGTTATTGGTTTTATTTATCATATAAATCAACAATAAATGAAGACTTTTTGACTGTCTTTTATCAAACCTTGTCTTTAGGAATTGGAACATCTGTTCTAATTACTTTTTTAGCTTTTATTTTTACATATAATGTTCGAGTGCACAAAAGTAAATTAGCAGATTATATAACCCAAATATCAAAGCTTGGGTACTCTATTCCAGGTTCAGTTATAGCTGTTGGAATTTTATCATTCTTTTTAATTGTAAATAAAGCTTTTGATATTTTACTTGTAGGAAGTATTGTGGCTGTTATTTTTGGATATGTAGTTAGATTCTTAGCAATTTCAATCAACAACTATGAATCTGGATTTGCAAAAATACCCCAAACTTATGATGATGCTTGTAAAACTATGGATATAAGTACATTTGGAACTTTTTTTAGAGTTATATTCCCTTTGATAAAAAACTCAATAATTGTAAGCTTGATAATTATATTTATAGAAGTAATAAAAGAGTTACCTTTAACTATGATATTAAGACCCTTTAACTTTGATACACTTGCAGTATTTTCACATGAGTTAGTTGGGCAAGCCCAAATATTTGAATCAAGTGTTCCTGCAATGTTTATTGTAATACTTGGAATTATATCTGTTTTAATTCTCGCACAAAAAATGAAAAATTAATAAGGAATTTAATGATTGGCATTAGTATAAAAAACTTTTCTATAGCTTTTGGAGATAATGAGATATTAAATGATATCTCTTTTGATGTTCAAGCTGGAGAAATAGTTACAATATTAGGACCTAGTGGTTGTGGTAAAAGTACTATATTAAGAAGTATAGCTTCACTAGAAGAAGGATATACTGGTTCTATATTTCTAAATGAAACCTGCTTAATAAATGGGGCAAATAAATGTAATAAAGATATTGGTTATATATTCCAAGACTATGCTTTATTTCCCCATTTAAATGTAAAAGAAAATATAGAGTTTGCTTTGTTTAAGTTAAAATCAAATGAAAGACAAAAAAGAGTTGATGAGTTATTAAAACAATTCGATTTAGTAGAACATAAAAATAAACAGATTCATGAGTTAAGTGGAGGGCAACAACAAAGAGTTTCAATAGCAAGAGTAATAGCATATAAACCCAAAATATTACTACTTGATGAGCCTTTTTCAAATCTTGATTCTATTTTAAGAGCAAAAACAAAACTGTGGCTAAAGAATCTAATAAAAGAGTTAGGACTATCTGCTATATTAGTAACGCACGATCAAAAAGAAGCCTTATCTATGTCTGATAAAATAGGAATTATTCATAATAAAAGAATCGTACAATTTGATACTCCAAAAAATATATACAAAAATCCTAATAGTTTTTATATTGCAAACTTTTTAGGGGAAGTTAATACTTTACCAAAATTTATTGCTCAAGATTTAAATTTAGACGAGGATAGAACAAGTATCATTAGAATACATGAGACAAAAATAACAAACAAAACAAACAATTATAAATTAAATATTGTAAACAGATTATATTGTGGCGAATATGAAGAAGTAATTCTTAGCTTTGAAAAAGAGTTAAAGTCTCAAATTAAGCTAAGAGTATATATAGATAGTGATATCTCTTTAGAAGAAGAGATATATTTAGATATAAATAAAGACAAAGTCATAAGTGTAAAAAACTAAAGTAGCTTTTCTACTTTAGTTTATATTTGAAATTTAGAAATAAGTTCATCTGAGCAATCTAAAATTCCACGACTTCTCAAATCATCAATCACACTTTTTGTGCAATCAACATCATCCGGCCATCTTCTTTGAAAATTATCATATGAATTTTTATTTGTAGCATCAACACCTAAAGTATCATTTGATATAAAAATATCTCTATTTGAATCAATATTATTACAAACTCTCCAAATAAGCATGTAAGGATTGCTTACATCATTTTTAGCCTCATCTACTATGATTAGAATTCTTAAGTGCTCATAGAGAGGTTTAAGCTCTTCAAATAGATATTTTTGGCTTCTAGTTTTATTTACAGTTATTATTGTAACTGGATTTTTTGTATATTTATAATATTGTTTTAGATTAATAATATCACTTGAAATATCTTTCATCTTAGTTAATAGTTCATCATCAGCTAAAACTTTTACTCCACTATCACTTATCTCTTTTCCTGTACAATCAAGTCCTAGTTTTCCACCTACTGCAAATTTTGGACTTGAATGGTCAAGTGCATCAACTACACCCCTTGAGATAAAAAGATCATTTATATCTATTCTATTTAAAATATGTTTTGTTATCTCTTCATGGTTTGTGAGTTCTGGCGCATCATGGTTTACAAAAATAGCATGTTTTACAAAACTCATTTGCCCTACTCCCCAAAATGCATGCATCATTTGACTTGCATGTCCTGGGTATAGAGTTTTTATTTTTGCAATTATAAGATTGTGAAAAACACCATTTTCAGGCATATAATAATCAATCAAATCAGGTGCAGTAGTTTTTAATAAGGGTAAAAATATTCTCTCAGTTGCATGTCCCATATATTTATCTTCTAATGGTGGTTTTCCAACAACTGTTGCTAAATATGTAGGTTTTGCCTTTGATGTGATTGCACTAACTTCCATAAATGGATATTCTTCTTCTAAAGTATAGTAACCAGTATGGTCACCAAAAGGTCCTTCAATTCTCATTTTTGAAGGATCAACAAAACCTTCTATTATAAAGTCATTATCCCTTGGTACATATATATCATTTGTTATACTTTTCACAAGTTGCGCATTTTTATTTTTAACAAAACCATAAAGCATAAGTTCAAAAATTCCAATAGGTAAAGGTGCTTGTCCACACCAAATATACATAGGATCTCCACCAACACCTATTGATACTGGCATTTTTTTACCTGCGGCTTTATATTCATGAAAGAAATGATTACTATCTTTATGTATTTGCCAATGCATTCCTAAAGTATAATCATCATAAACTTGAAGTCTATACATTCCTAAGTTTTTAAGCTCTCCATTTAAACTAGTTGTATAAACTTGCCCCATAGTAATAAAAGGCCCACCATCTTGCTCCCAAGTTGTTAAAATAGGTAAATCAGATAATTTAGCATCCTCTCCTAGTTTTATTACTTGTTGACATTCACCTTTTCCTTTATTTTTTTTAGGAATAGTGTTTTTTAGTGCGAAAAGTTTTCCAAAAGTTGAGAGTTTTTCACTAAAAGTTGTTGGTGGTTTCATTTTTAGTAAGCTTTCTATCTCAGTTCCTATCTTATCACCATCACCAATGAAGAGTTTTACAGCTTTTTCATTACAAAATACATTCATCAATACTGGAATATCAAATTTCTTTCCAGTTTTTTTATCAATAGGATTTGTAAATAAAATCGCCTTTGAATCTTCTTTTTTAACCTCTACATATGCGATGTGTGGTATCTCTAAGTAAATATCCAAATCATCGTCAATCACTTTTAATAAATCATTTTTTTTAAGTAGTTCTATTGCTTTTTCCATATTTCCCTCTAAAGTAAACAAATAATTAGTATAAATCTTATATCATTTTATCGTTAAAAAATAGTTTATAATAGAGGTTTTAAATATGTTTGATAAAATAATTGATAGAAAAAATAGTTCGTGTAGTAAATATGATAATTTAGAACAATATTTCGGGAAAACTGATTTAGATCCATTTTGGGTAGCAGATATGGATTTTGAAATACCAGAATTTTTACAAGAGGCTATACAAAAAAGAGCACAACACAATGTCTTTGGATATGGAAAACAAAATAAAGAGATATTCGAAGCAATAAAAAACTGGATGAGTTCTCAACATCAATGGAATATAGATACTTCTTCAATATCATTATGCAATGGTGTAGTTCCAGCATACGCAGCTTGTATTGAAGCATTTAGTAATGTTGATGATGAAATTATAGTTCAAACTCCTGTTTATTTTCCCTTATTTCAATGTATTAAGGCAAATAATAGAAAAATTCTAGAGAATCCATTAAAAGAAGATAATGGATATTATACAATGGATTTAGAGCACTTAAAATCAATTATTACACCAAAAACAAAAATGATTGCTTTATGTTCTCCCCATAATCCAGTTGGAAGAGTTTGGAATAAAGAAGAGTTAGAAGACTTAGCTAATATATGTATTGAAAATAACATTACTATTGTAAGTGATGAAATACATTCAGATCTAACATTTAAAAAATTTATACCAATTGCTTCTATAAATGACAAAATTGCAAATATTACTGTAACCTTAAACTCTCCGGGAAAGACATTTAATATTGCAGGTTTAAATGCTTCATATTGTATCACTTCAAATGGTAAATTAAAAAACACATTAGATGATATTATAAAACAAAGAGTAATAGGAACTATAAATGTCTTTGGTTTGATTGCTATGCAATGTGCATATGAGAATGGAACACAATGGTTAGAAAATCTAAAAAAATACCTTGAATCTAATATTGATTATACAATTGAAACACTCAAAAATAACACCAAGATAAAAGTTCAAAAGCCCGAAGCTACCTATCTTTTATGGCTTAATTTTGAAGAATATAATTTATCACATCAGAAGATAAAAGAGATATTATTAAATGATTGTAAAGTTGCTTTAAACGATGGATTAACTTTTGGAAAAAATGGAAAATCACACTTCAGATTTAATGTAGCAACATCAAAAAATCAACTTAAAATAGGTTTAAATAAAATTATTAACTTCAACAAATAAAATTAAATGAAAAATAAAGTATTACCTTTTTTCTCACTTTTTTCTCTTTGCTTTTTTTTGTAACAAATGCTAGCTATTTGAAATAAACTTAGTGTACAATGAAGTTACATATTATTATGAAATGGATTAAGCATGTCAAATGAACTATTATTGTCAGCAGCAATTTTTGTTGTTATAGGTATTGTTGTTGTATCAATATTTATACTTTCAAAATTTGTTGGACCTCAAAATAAAGAGGACAAATCAAAAAATACCGTTTATGAATCTGGGGTAAGTAACCCAGTTGGTGGAACTAAACTTAGGTTTAGTATCAAATTTTATTTAGTAGCAATTTTATTTGTACTATTTGATGTCGAAATAATTTTTATGTTTCCATGGGCTGTAAATATTAGAGAACTAGGATTTTTAGGTCTTGGCGAAATGTTTATGTTTATGGGATTATTATTTGCAGGTTTAATTTACATCTATAAGAAAAAGGCATTATCATGGGAGTAGGAGCAGAATCAGTATTAGGTGATTCAGTAATCACAACAAGACTTGACAAAGCAGTAAACTGGGCAAGATCATATTCATTGTGGCCAATGGTATTTGGAACTGCATGTTGTGGGATTGAGTTTATGTCAGTAGCAGCAGCGAAATATGATATATCAAGATTTGGAGCAGAAGTTGTAAGATTTTCTCCAAGACAAGCAGACTTATTAATTATCGCAGGAACTATTACATATAAACAAGCACCTGTATTAAAAAAGATTTATGATCAAATGTGTGAGCCTAAGTGGGTTATATCAATGGGAGCATGTGCGAGTTCTGGTGGGTTTTATGACAACTACACAACTTTACAAGGTGTTGATCAAATTATTCCGGTTGATGAATATGTTTCAGGTTGTCCACCTAGACCAGAAGCAGTACTTGATGCAATTATGAATATTCAGAAAAAAGCTCAAAATGAATCTATTATTGTAGATAGAGTAAAAAAGTTCAAAGGAATCCTTGATGCTTAAACCAGATATGTTAATTTCACAAAATGAAGTTAAATCAACTATCAAAAGATTAAAAGAAGAAGAAGATTATATTTTACTTCTTGATATCACGGCAATTGATTATTTAAAATACCCAGATGTAACTCCTTCAAGATTTGCACTTATATATATACTAAGAGATAAAACTTTTAAAAAACAAATTGTTATAAAAACTTATGTTGCAGATAACAACTTAAATGTTGATACTATTAGTGATTTATATGAAGCTGCAAATTGGGCAGAAAGAGAAACTTATGACCAATATGGTATTAATTTTATTGGTCATCCAAATATGAAAAGAGTTTTAAATCATCATCAATTTGTTGGATATCCATTAAGAAAAGATTACAACATAACTGATGGACAAATTTGTACTGAAACTGAAGATTTGATGGATGAAATGGTTCCATTACTAAAATCTAAAGGTTATAGTCAAGATGATTTAGAAGAACTTATGTTATTAAATGTAGGTCCTTCTCACCCAGCTTCTCATGGTACAATTAGAAATTTTGTTGCAATGGAAGGTGAGACAATCACTGCCTGTGTTACAGAGATTGGTTACTTACATAGAGGTTTTGAAAAAGCCTGTGAAACACATAATTATTCTCAAGTTATTCCATATACAGATAGACTTAATTATTGTAGTGCTATTTTAAATAATATTGGATATGCAAAAGCAGTTGAAGATATGTTAAAAATAGATATTACTCCAAGAGCAAAAATGATTAGAATCGTTATTGGAGAACTAAGTAGAATAACTGATCACCTTGTTTGTAATGCAGCAAATATGGTTGATATGGGTGGTTTAACAAACTATTGGTATCTTTTTGCTCCAAGAGACAAAGCTTATGATATTTTATCAAAACTAACTGGTGCTAGATTAACTAACTCTTATACTAGAATTGGTGGTTTAGAGTTTGACTTGTATGATGGTTTTGAAAGAGATTTAAATGAAGTTTTAAGAGATGTTGAAAAAGCTATTGAAGATGCTTTATCATTAGTTGAAAGAAATAGAATATTCCAAGATAGAACACAAGATGTTGGTATTATAAATTCAGAATTTGCTTTAAGTGCTGGAATTACAGGTCCTAACTTAAGAGCAACTGGAGTTGCTTTTGACTTAAGAAAAGACAAACCATATTATGGTTATGAAAACTTTGACTTTGATGTTGTAGTTGGTTCTCATGGTGATGTTTATGATAGATTTATGTGTAGATTTGAAGAGATGAAACAATCTATTAGAATCATTGAACAAGCAATGAAAGAGATGCCAGATGGTCCTATTAATGTAGGAGCTCCGGGAATATTTTTACCAGCCAAAAAAGATGTTTATGGAAACATTGAAGGTTTAATGAATCAATTCAAACTTACATTTGAAGGTATTAAAGTTCCAAAAGGTGAATACTATGGATTTACTGAAGGTGGAAATGGTGAATTAGGTTTCCACATTACAAGTGATGGTACAGGAACACCTTATAAAGTAAAATGTAGACCACCTAGTTTCTATTCACTTGCAGCATATGCAAAAATTGTAGAAAATTCAATGTTAGCTGATGCAGTTATTACAATGGCATCAATGAACTTTATTGCAGGGGAGTTTGATAGATAATGGCAAAATTTCAATATACAAAAGAAAATGAAGAAAAATTCCAAATAACAGCTAAAAAATACCCAAAAATAGATGCTATGTTATTACCAGCTTTATGGTTAGTACAAGAGCAAGAGGGATGGGTAAGCCCAGAAGCCATGATTTTCGTAGCTGATAAAATTGGGAAACAACCAATTGAAGTTTATGAGTTCGCAACATTTTATACAATGTTTAACTTAAAACCTATTGGAACATATCACATTGAGTTATGTAAAACTTTATCATGTATGTTAATGGGTGCAAATAATCTTAAAAAATTTATAAAAGATACAATTGGAATAGAACCAGGTCAAACTTCTGCAGATGGAAAATTTCACTTAAGTGAAGTTGAGTGTCTTGGAGCTTGTGGTGGTGCACCAATGTTTGCTTTAAATGGTCAATACCATGAAAATCAAACAGTTGAATCTCTTAAAAATCTTATAGAGGAGTGTAAATAATGGCTGCAAATAACATGATTGTAAAAATCGTAAGTAAAAATTTTGACATTCCTGATTCTCATAAATTAGATGTTGCACTAAAAAATGGAAGATATACTTCAATTGATAAACTATTTACTATGGCTCCCGATGAAGTTACAGAAGAAGTTTGTAAAAGTGGATTAAGAGGAAAAGGTGGTGGAGGTGCTGCTTGTGGACCTAAGTGGAAACTTATGCCACCAGTTGATGAAAGACCTAGATATTTAATCGTAAATGGGGATGAATCAGAACCAGGAACTTTTAAAGATAGACAAATATTCCAATATGATCCCCATCTTTTAATAGAAGGTATCATTTGCTCTTGTTATGCAATAGGAGCACATGATGCATATATTTATATTAGAGGTGAATATAAGTGGTTTATTGATAGATTAGATGCAGCTATTGAAGAAGCTTATGCAGCTGGAATTATTGGGGCTAAAATCATGGGAAAACATGATTTTAGAGTTGATATTACAGTTCACAGAGGTGGTGGAGCATATATTTGTGGTGAAAAATCTGCACTTATTGAATCTCTTGAAGGTAAAAGAGGACATCCAAGACTTAAACCACATGGTAAAGAGTGTGAGTGGTTCTATGATATGCCAGCAACTGTAAATAATGTTGAAACAATTGCATCAGTACCAAATATCGTTGAAAATGGTTTTGAATCATATACAAAATATGGAACTGAAAAAGCTCCCGGAACTATGCTTTTTGCAATGAGTGGTCCAGTTAAAAACCCAGGTGTTTATGAATTACAATATGGTTGTAAAATGACCGATGTAATCAATGAAATTGGTGGAGGAATGAAAGATGGCTTAAAATTAAAAGCTGTTATTCCAGGTGGAGCTTCTTGTCCTATCTTAACTGCCCAGGATGTTGAAAAAGCATATTTAGATTATGAATCTATGTGGGAAATTGGTTCAACTTTAGGAACAGGAGGAATGATGATAATTCCAGAAGGCGTTTCTATGGTGGATGTTGCTAAAAATCTAATTGAGTTTTATCACCATGAATCTTGCGGTCAGTGTACTCCTTGTAGAGAAGGAACTGGTTGGATTGATAAAATTTTAAAAGAATTAATAGAAGGTGTTGCAAAAGAAGATGATATAGAAACACTTTTAGAAGTATGTGACACAATGAATGGAAAAACAATTTGTGTTTTTGCACCAGCTGTAAAAGATATTATTAAAAGTATTGTTGAAAAATATAAACATGAATTTCTTGAATTAATTGAAAATAAACTATAAGGAAAATAGATGGCAAAAGATACATTTACATTAACAGACAATAGAAGTGGTAAAGCTTATGAGTACAATATTATAGATGGTACAAGAGGCCCAAGTGTTGTTGATATTAGAACATTTTACAAAGATACTGGAATGTTTACTTATGATCCTGGTTATACATCAACTGCATCTTGTGATTCAAAAATCACATTCATAGATGGTGAAAATTCTGAATTAAGATACAGAGGATATGATATTGCTGATTTAGCTGGTAAACACTCATTTTTAGATGTTTCTTATTTACTTATGAGAGGTCAACTTCCAACAGAAGAAGCTTCAAGAAACTTTGATTTAGAAATTAGACATAGATCATTTTTAAATGAAGGTATTATTAGATTATTTGATGCCTTACCTGATGGTGCTCACCCAATGGCAACTATGGGAGCGGCAACTATGGCATTAGCAGCATTTTATAAAGATCACTTACATTTAGAAGATGAAGAACAATTTAAAATGATGAGAAGAAGAATCTTAGCTAAAATGCCTACAATTGCTGCAATGGCTTATAGAAATTCTATTGGTACACCACTTATTTATCCAGATGTGGATAAATATTTCACTGAAAACTTCTTATATATGTTAAGAGCATATCCAGGTGGAAAGATGAAATACCTAGGAAATGGTAAAAGCCAAGAGATAAGACAAGTAGAAGTAGATGCTCTTGATGCTATTTTTACTTTACATGCTGACCATGAGCAAAATGCCTCTACAACAACTGTAAGAAATGTTGGTTCTACTGAAGCTCACCCTTATGTTGCAATTGCTTCTGGTATTTCTGCTTTATGGGGTTCTGCACATGGTGGAGCAAATGAAAAAGTTATGGATCAATTAAAAATGATAGGTGATGTTAAAAATGTACCTTCTTATATTGCTAAAGCAAAAGATAAAAATGATCCATTTAGATTGATGGGATTTGGGCATAGAGTTTATAAAAATAGAGACCCAAGAGCTGAAGCATTAAAAGGATTACAAGATAAATTAAGAGAAGAGTTAAATCTTGATTCTAAATTACTTGATATCGCAGCAGCAGTAGAAGAAGCAGCATTAAGTGATGATTATTTTATCCAAAGAGGATTATATCCAAATATTGATTTCTATTCAGGAGTTATTTTAACTGCTCTTAGAATTCCAATTGCAATGTTTACACCAATCTTTGTTATTGGTAGAACACCAGGATGGTTAGCACAATGGTCAGAATTAAAACATGATAAAACTGCAAAAATTGCAAGACCTAGACAGTTATATACTGGAAAATAATTAATACAACAAAATTTTAAAGAGGATTTATTAAATGAGCGAAATGGTAAAACTGATAATCAATGATCAGGAGATGGAGGCAGAAAAAGGAAGTCTCTTAATTGATAAATTATTAGATGAAGATATACATATTCCTCATTTTTGTTATCACAAAGCATTGGGGAAAGATGGAAACTGTAGAATGTGTATGGTTGAAATCGCTGGACAAAAAAGACCCCAAATTGCCTGTGATACTCCTGTAAAAGAAGGTATGGTAGTTAGTACAACAAGTGATAATATTATGGCTGTGAGAAGAGATATCTTAGAGTTAGAACTAATCAATCACCCTATTGACTGTCCTACCTGTGATCAAGCAGGAGAGTGTAAACTACAAGATTTTTACATGGAATCAGGTTTTTATGAATCTAGAATAAATGTTGAAGAAAAAAATCATGCAAGAAAAAGAGAAGACTTAGGTTCTAATGTAATGCTAGACCAAGAAAGATGTGTTCTTTGTACTAGATGTGTTAGATTTTGTTCAGACATAACAGGAACAAATGAGTTAGGTGTTATCAATAGAGCTGACCATTCAGTTATTGGTACATTCCCAGGAAGACCACTTAGTAATCCTTATGCTATGAATGTAGTAGATTTATGTCCTGTAGGTGCTTTAACTTCAAAAGACTTTAGATTCAAACAAAGAGTTTGGTTTATGGAGACATTTAATTCTATTTGTAATGGTTGTTCAAAAGGATGTAATATCTTTGTTGACCATAGAAAAGAAAAGTATGAAGATGACAAAATATTCAGATTTAGACCTAGACTTAATAATGATGTTAATGGTTATTTCATGTGTGATTACGGTAGATTATCATATAAAAATGAAGAAGAAAATAGATTAGAAAAAGCAATAGTAAATGGTAAAGAAGATACTACAAGTAATGCAATAGCTGCTTTATATACAGAAGTTGCAAAAAATAACAATGCCTTATTTCTTGTAAGTCCAAACTTATGTTTAGAAGAATTACAAAATGTAAAAGCATTTGCAGATGCTGTAAAAGCGAATATTTCTGGATATTCACCACAATACATAGATGAAACTTTTGGTGATGATTATTTGAAAAAGAATGACAAAAGTGCAAATAGAGCCTCTTTTCAAGAAGTAGGTATAGAAGAAGATGAGTCTTCATTTAAAACTTATTTTGATAAAGCATCACTTGTAGTAGTTTTTGATAATAATTATTTTGATGAGAATATTGAACTACTAACAAATAAGAAAGTTATCTCTTGTTTTTCACATAAAGTTAAAACTATTGAAAAATCAGATGTTGCAATTCCTACTGCTTCATTTTATGAGAAAAGCGGGACTTACATAAATCTTGATGGAATCAAACAAAAAGCAATTTCAGGTATGAAAAGAAATGATCAAGCAAAAACAATATCATCAATAGTTGAAACTATTAAAACAATGATAGAAAAAGGAAATATATGAATACAGCATCAATAGTTGTTATTATAGTAAATATTCTTTTAGCTGTAGTACTAGCAGTTGGTTTAACACCTGTGTTTGTATGGTGGGAGAGAAGAATAGCTGGATTTATCCAAGATAGATCAGGACCAAATAGATGTCATATTGGACCAATGCGACTAGGAGGATTAATCCAAAGTTTAGCAGATATGTTAAAACTTGTATTTAAAGAAGACTTCACACCAGGACATATTAAATATAAATTTATGTTTACTATTGCTCCTTCCATAGTATTTGTTTGTTACTTTCTAACATTTGCAGTTATTCCTTTTGCAGATAATGTAGTAATTGATGGTCAAAGCCATGCAATGCAAGCCTTACCAATGCAATTAGGAGTAATGTGGTTTTTAGCATATGCTGGATTATCTGTATACGGAATCATTCTAGGTGGTTATGCATCAGGAAGTAAATATGGTCTTTTAGGTGCAATTAGAGCATCAGCTCAAGTTATCTCTTATGAAGCATCAATGGCGTTAGCTTTAATCTCTATGTTATTAACTTATGGTTCTATTCACTTAAATGAAATTGTACATTTTCAAGGTGGAACTTTTTGGGAAATAATTCCTTCATGGGGTGCATTTATGCAACCATTAGCTGCTATTATTTTTATTGTTTGTGCTTTTGCAGAGACAAATAGAACTCCTTTTGATATTGCAGAAGGTGAATCAGAAATTGTTGCAGGTTATCATACAGAATACAGTGCAATGAGATTTGGACTTTTCCAAGTATCAGAATTTGCAGCAATGGCAGGAGCATCAGCTATTATTGTAACCCTATTCTTTGGTGGATATCAAATTCCATGGCTAGATACACAAACATTAAAAGCAAATATTGATATTGTTATTATTGTACTTATGGCTTTATTGCCTATTAAGATTTATATCTTCACAAAATGGATTAAGAAAAATAATAATTGGGCAGATAAAAATGATTCAAGATCAAAAGAAACAGGTATTTTAGTAAAAGCATTTTGGACTATTGGTATAGTTTCATTTATAGCCCTAGGTGCTTTATTAGCTACAGGGTTAGGTGAGAATGGTTCAAGTATTGCGGTTGCTGTTATTCAAGTAGTAACTTTCTTAGTGAAATTTTTAATGATGGTATTTGTTTTCATGTGGGTTAGATGGACTTTATTAAGATTTAGATATGACCAACTACAAATGCTAGGATGGAAAATTTTACTTCCATTATCACTATTAAATATTGTTATAACTGCTTCAGTTATAGTTTTGACAGGAATGTAATATGGGTATTAAAATAATAAAAAGACAAGGTCAAACTTTTAAAGATAAGCTTTTCATACCAGCTATTATGGGTGGTATGAAAACAACTTTTGGACACTTTACAAAGAATCTAAAAGATGTTTCAAATTTAAAAACTATTCAGTATCCAGAAGAACAACCAACAGATGTAGCAACAAATGATAGATACAGAGGTGTTCATAGACTTACAAAGTGGGAAGATGAATCTGAAAAATGTGTTGCATGTTATATGTGTGCAACTGCATGTCCAGCTGAGTGTATATTTATTGATGCAGAAGAAAGATTTGATGGTAAAGCTGAAAAGAGACCAAAAGAGTTTAAAATAGATCTTTTAGAGTGCGTATATTGTGGATATTGTGTTGAAGCTTGTCCGTGTGATGCAATTAGAATGGATACAGGTATTTTAAGTTTTACTGGAAGTTCAAGAGAAGAATTTCTTGTAGATAAAAAATACTTAATGAATAACGAAAGAGCAAAGGATTTATCAAATGACTGATATTTTATTTATTGGTTTAAGTTTTATGGCAATAGCTGGTGGTATCACCATGTTAATACATAAACAACCTATGTATGCAGCACTTGGATTATTAATATCTATTTTATCTGTTTCTGGACTTTTTGCATTGTTGAGTGCAACTTTTCTTTTCATGGTTCAAATAATAGTTTATGCAGGTGCAATTATGACTCTTCTATTATTTATATTAATGTTTTTAAATATTGATGAGCATGATTTACCAAAAGAGCCTAAAAAAACTAGAAATATTATTATAGGTGCAATTGTTATGTTACCGTTGAATATTGTAATATTAACAGCTGTATCCGCACTACCAAAAAAAGACATGAGTATTATTGAGACAAATTTTGGTGGAATAAAAGAGATTGGAATGCTTTTATATCAAAATTGGTTAATCTCATTTGAGTTGATTTCAATACTACTTTTAGTTGCATTAGTTGGTGCTATTGTATTGGCTAAAAGAAAAAAAACTAGAGGAATACAATCATGATATCACTAACATCATATGCATTTGTTTCAATGATGCTTTTTTCAATTGGTGCAATTGGAGTTATTGCAAGAAGAAATATTTTTGTAATATATATGTCAATAGAACTTATGTTAAATGGAATAAATCTATTTTTAGTTACTTTTGCTAGATACCATTTCAATATGGACCCACAAGTAATTACAGTAATGGTTATTGCAATAGCTGCTGCTGAAGCTGCGATTTTCTTATCAGTAATAATACTTTTATTTAGAACAAAAAGATCACTAGATACTGATTTATTTACAGCACTTAAACAAGGAGAGAAATAATGCATACAAATCTATTAGTATGGATAATATTAGCTCCATTACTTGGTGCTATATTAAATGGTGGATTCTATTTTTATAATATAAAGAAAAGAGCTTTACCACAAAGATTATTTTCATTAATAGGTACTATAGCTCCAATTATTGGTTTTATTTTTACTTTAATAATCTTTATAGATATGGTTAATAATAACACTACATATCACCAAACTATCTTTACATGGTTAGAAGTAGATAAATTAACTATTGAAATGAAATTTTTAGGTGATAATTTATCAATTTTTATGGCTATGTTTGTAACTTTTGTTGGATCTTTAATTCATATTTATGCAGTTGGTTATATGCACAAAGATGAAGGCTTTGGTAAATTTTTTGCTTATTTTAACCTTTTCTTAGCATCAATGTTAATTTTAGTACTTGCTGACAATCCAATTATTTTATTCATTGGTTGGGAAGGTGTTGGAGTTTGTTCTTACTTACTAATTAAATTCTATTATGGTAATAAAGAGAATGTTCTTGCAGCAAACAAAGCATTTATTGTAAATAGAGTTGGAGACTTTGGATTTATATTAGGTGTGATTACTCTATTTTTTGCAATTGGACAAGGAAATTTATCATTTACTTCAATAGAAGCTAACTTAGGTAATGCCTCAACTGAACTACTTATTCTTTCTGGTTTCTTATTATTTGTGGGGGCAATGGGTAAATCAGCACAGATTCCATTATATACATGGCTTCCAGATGCGATGGCAGGACCTACACCAATTTCAGCACTTATTCACGCTGCTACAATGGTAACAGCTGGTGTTTATATGGTTGCAAGATTTCATTTTCTTTATGAAGGTATTGAAGGTGTTGGTACATTTATTGCTTACATTGGGGCTTTTTCAGCTTTATTTGCAGCAATTATTGCAACTAAGCAACAAGATATTAAAAAGATACTTGCATACTCAACTATGTCACAACTTGGATATATGTTTATAGGAGTTGGTTTAGGTTTTTATTCAACAGGTTTATTTCATGTATTTACACATGCATTTTTTAAAGCAATGTTGTTCATGGCAGCAGGTGGGATGATTATGGCTCAACATCATGAACAGAACATCTTCAAAATGGCACAACATAGAGTAAGTACTCCAATCGTTGGATTTTGTATGTTAGTTGGTGTTATTGCAATTTCTGGTATTCCTCCATTTTCTGGTTTCTTTTCAAAAGATGCAATTTTAGGTGCAGCATTTCATGAAGGAGAATATGTAATTTGGGCAATTGGAATGTTTACAGCATTTTTGACAGCCTTTTATATGTTTAGATTATATTTTATTCTTTTTGTTGCTCCAAATAAAAACAATACCAACCAATATGTTTATACATCTAAAACAATAACCTTACCATTGTTAGTGTTAGCAATTGGTGCCATATCTGCTGGTTTCTTAAACTTACCAGAAGTTTTAGGTGGTCATCACATGGTTGATACATGGCTTGCACAACTTGATTCAAAAGAGTTACATATGAGTCACAGTACAGAATATATTTTAATGGTAGTATCTGTTTTATTTGCAGTTGCTGGAATATATGCAGCATATAAAAAATATGCAAACTTTGATATATATAATCCTGAAAGTGAACAAGGACTTGTTGCTAATAAATTCTATGTTGATGAAATATATAACGCAGTATTTGTTCAAAGTGCAAAAAAATTATCAACTTTTATTGATAAAGTAGTAGATGAAAAAATCATTGATAACTTCATCATGGGAAGTTGTAACCAGTTTATCAACCTTGGTAAAGTAGTTGGTAGGCTTCAAAATGCAAATGTAAGATTTTATGGTCTATTCATGCTTGTTGGCATGAGTGCAATCTTCATTTATTTATTTATTTCGTTAGGATTGTAGTATGAGTGCAGAAAGTTTATCATTTATTATATTTTTACCAGCAATTGTTGCCTTTGGTTTGATGATTACAACAGCAAATGTGGAAGCAGTTAGAAATATAGCATTTTTAACTACTACTGTTGTATTAGCATTAGTTTTAAAAATCTATATCAACTTTGACCCAAATGCTGGAATGCAATTTGTCACAAATGCACCTTGGATTCAAACTTACGGTATAAATTATTATGTCGGAGTTGATGGTTTTTCTTTAACTATTTTAATGCTTATTGCTATTTTAATTCCTACTTCATATTTACTATTATGGGAAGGTAGAACAAAAGGTTATTGGATTAATATGCTACTTGTACAAACAGGTGTTACAGGTGCATTATTATCTTTAGATGTTATTTTATTCTACTTCTTCTGGGAAGTTATGTTATTGCCAGTATTCTTAATGATTGGTATTGATGGTTTTGGGGATAAAGTATTTACAACTATTAAAGTTACTATTTATACAATGGCTGGTTCATTGTTGATGTTTATTGGTATTATTTACCTTGGTGTTACATTTTTTAACGAGTTTGGTTTTTGGTCTTTCCAATACAATGATTTTACAAAAATTACAACCTTGTCTTATCATGAGCAAGTATACTTATTTTTAACATTTGTTATTGCTTTTGGTATTAAAATTCCAATTTTCCCATTACATACTTGGATTATGGATACATATAAAAATGCTCCTACTGGTGCTGTTTTCTTATTATCTTCAATCATGGCAAAACTTGGGGTTTATGCAATCGTTAGATTCATGATTCCAATATTTCCAGAAATTTATATTGAATACTCTACTTGGTTTGTATTTATTGGATTATTTGGTTTAGTTTATTTTGGAATTGCAGCACTAATGCAAAATGACATTAAAAGAATGTTTGCATATTCATCGGCATCTCACTTAAGTTTTATAGCAGCAGGTATATTTTCATTAAATGCTTACGGTATTAATGGAGCATTATATTTAATCATTGCTCATGCAATTGCAACAGGTGCTTTATTTTTACTTGTTGGTATTTTACATGATGAATCTAAATTTAAAACTATTAGTGACTTAGGTGGAATTGCAAAAGTTGCTCCAATATTTACTTTCATATTTGCAATCATGTTATTTGCAAATATTGGATTACCTGGAACAAATGGATTTGTATCAGAATTATTAATCATTTTTGGAATTTATGAATTTAATCATACATTAGGTTACATCTCAGCTCTTACAGTTATCATTGGTGCTTCATATATGTTATGGATGTTCCAAAGAGCTATTTTACAAGATAGAGTTGGAGAACCAAGAAAAATGAGAGACCTTAAAATAAAAGAGATTATCGGTTTAGCACCATGGATAATCTTAGTATTTCTAATGGGTGTTTACCCAGAACCATTCATTGATAAGTTTGAGCCAACTGTAACTCACTTTTTAAATGACATATTAAAAATTGGAGTGATGAGATAATGACTGAATTCTTATATCTAGTACCCCTTCTAACCGTACTTGTAGGTGCTCTTGTATTGATGTTTATGAGTATGTATGACAAGTTTACACTTAAGCATTTTATTACGACTACATCAATATTTTTGATAATTGCCTTAGGTTTTTCTGTTGCAGAATTTGGTGATCTTTTTTCTGTTAAACCATATAATCAATTATTTAATAATGCTTTAGTTTTTGATACATATGCAAACTTTTTTGGTGTATTATTGATTTTTGGTACATTACTTATTGTACTAATTGGTGAACATTACTTTTATGAACATTCATATTTTAAAGGTGAGTTTTTTTCAGTATTGATGTTTGCTCTATTTGGAATGATGTTAATTGCTAATTCAAACGAGCTAATTACTGCTTATATTTCACTAGAAATTGCATCATTTGCAATATACATATTAGTTGGTTTCCAAAGTGAAGATGCTAAAAGAGTTGAAGCTATGTTTAAATACTTAGTTTTGGGTTCATTTATTGGTGCATTTTTCCTATTAGGAACAGTATTAATTTATGGTGTAAGTGGAAGTACAAACTTAAATGATATTTCAACTTATATTACAACACATAGTGGAAGCGATTTAAATCTTATTTATATTGGTATAACACTATTATTATTTACTTTCCTTTTCAAAATTGCAGCTTTCCCATTCCAATCTTGGGTTTTAGATGTATATAGAGGTGCTCCAATGCTAGTAACTGCATATATGGCATCTACATTTAAAGTAGCAATATTCTCACTATTTTTAAGAGCATATTTACAAACATTCTCAACTATTCAAAATTTTTGGGATCCTATTTTATATGTACTTATTATATTTACACTTGCTTATGGTACATGGATTGCAATTACTCAAAAAATTATTAAAAGAATGCTTGCTGCATCTTCAATAGTTCATACAGGATATATCTTATTAGGATTTATATCTTTAGGACAAAATATTGACAATGCTTATGCAATTATGTTCTATTTAATATCTTATTTATTAACTGCAATTGGTGCATTTGGACTTATTTCTCATATTATTTCTGAGACAAAAGTTAGAGTTACATACGAAGATTTTAAAGGGTTAGCACATGAAAGACCTTTCTTAGCAGCTGCTATGACTATTTTCTTATTTTCTTTAGCAGGTATTCCTTCTACAATTGGATTTATTGGAAAATTTTATATCTTTACAGAAGCCATTAATTCAGGATATGCAAGTTTAACAATAGTTGCAATTATTGCAACTATCATTTCGGTATACTACTACTTTAGATTAATTGCAATGATGTATTTTTATCCAGCAACTGATGCTTGTACAAGTGAAGGATTCAATGATAAAAGGATATCTACATATATTGTAGCGTTTTTGGCTGCTTTAGTTGTATGGGGTGGTATAGGTTCTGCTATAGTATTTTTCATTCCTGCACCAAATATTGATGCAATAATAGAGGTTTCAAAATTAGCAATTGAATCTTTGTTTCTAAAGTAAACACTGTTAATAAATTAGTATATTAGTATTAAAAATTATTTTTTTAGTACTAATTTTTTAAAGGTCGATTTTATCGACCTTTTTTTTAAGGCAAAAATTATTAAAGATAATTTAAGATAGAATTAATTGAATTTTTAAAATTCTATTCAAGATTATCTTCGCTATAATAATGCTATGTTTTAAAAGGAATTTTTTGTTTGAAATATTCCATCATAAATTAAACACAAAGGATTGATAATGAGTGACCTAATAGAAGGTTATTTAGGCAAAACAGTTGAAGGGAAGAAAAGTAGAACTCCTGCAAAATTAGATTATTTGCAAAGTGCGACGGGATTATTCCTTGGTCTATTTATGTGGGGACATATGCTATTTGTCTCAACAATTTTAGTCAGTAAAGATTTTATGTATTCAGTTACAAAATTCTTTGAAGCTAGTTTTATTTTCAATGAGGGGCAACCTATAATTGTTTCTGCAATTGCATTTTTTGTATTTGTAGTATTTATTTCACATGCTGCAATGGGTATGAGAAAATTACCAGCTAATTTCAAACAATATCAAGTGATGAAAGCACATGCAAATAGCATGGCTCATGAAGATACAAAATTGTGGTTTGTTCAAGCATTTACTGGTTTTGCAATGTTCTTTTTAGGTTCAGTTCACTTATATATTATTATGACTCAAGCAGATGCAATCGGACCATATGCAAGTGCAGATAGAGTTTGGTCTAACTGGATGTGGCCTTTATATATTCTTTTACTATTAGCAGTTGAATTCCATGGAACTATTGGATTATATAGACTTGCTGTTAAATGGGGATGGTTTGACGGTAAAGATCCAAAAGCTTCAAGAAAAAAATTAAAAGCTTATAAAAAAATTCTTACAGTGTTCTTTTTAGTTTTAGGTTTCGCTACATTAGCAGCTTATATGAAAATTGGTATGGATCACGCAGCTGCAGGAAAAGTTGGGGAAAGATATACTCCAACAGCACAAGTAATGGAATATAAAATAAATAATGGGAGAGTGGCATAATGAAAATTAATTATTGTGATGCATTAGTTATTGGTGGTGGTTTAGCAGGTTTAAGAGCTGCAGTTGCTGCACAAAAAAAAGGCTTAAATACAGTAGTTTTATCACTTGTTCCAGTTAAAAGATCACATAGTGCTGCTGCACAAGGTGGTATGCAGGCATCTTTAGGTAACTCTAAAATGAGTGATGGGGATAATGAAGATTTACACTTTGCAGATACTGTAAAAGGTTCGGATTGGGGATGTGACCAAGAAGTTGCAAGAATGTTTGTAAATACTGCACCAAAAGCTATTAGAGAATTAGCTGGTTGGGGTGTGCCTTGGACAAGAGTTAGAGAAGGTGCAAGAGAAGCAGTTATCAATGCTAAAAAAACAACAATAACTGAAGATGCTGATAGACATGGATTAATTACATCAAGAGACTTTGGTGGAACTAAAAAATGGAGAACATGTTATACAGCTGATGCAACAGGACATACAATGTTATTTGGTGTTGCAAATGAAGCTTTAAAACATGAAGTTGATATTAGAGATAGAAAAGAAGCTGTATCAATTATACATGAAGATGGAAGATGTTATGGTGCTATTGTAAGAGATTTGATTTCTGGAGAATTAGAAGCTTATGTTGCTAAAGGAACATGTATCGCAACAGGTGGATATGGAAGAGTATTTAAACAAACAACTAATGCAGTTATTTGTGAAGGTATTGGTGCTGCTATTGCACTTGAAACAGGAATTGCAACTTTAGGAAATATGGAAGCTGTTCAATTTCACCCAACTCCAATTGTACCATCAGGTATTTTATTAACTGAAGGGTGTAGAGGTGATGGTGGAATTTTAAGAGACGTTGATGGACATAGATTTATGCCAGATTATGAGCCTGAGAAAAAAGAACTTGCATCAAGAGATGTTGTTTCAAGAAGAATGATTGAACATATTAGAAATGGTAAAGGTGTACCTTCTCCATATGGTGATCATATTTGGTTAGATATCTCTATTCTTGGTCGTGAACACATTGAGAAAAACTTAAGAGATGTGCAAGAAATTTGTCAAATTTTTAATGGTATTGATCCAGCTGATGAAGGTCCAAAAGGTTGGGCTCCAGTTTTACCTATGCAACATTACTCAATGGGTGGAATTAGAACAAAACCAACTGGTGAATCACAAACATTAAAAGGTCTATTTGCTTGTGGTGAAGCTGCTTGTTGGGATATGCATGGATTCAATAGACTTGGAGGAAATTCTGTTTCTGAAACAGTTGTTGCTGGTATGATTATTGGTAATTATTTTGCTGATTTCTGTTTAGAAAATGATGTAACAATTGGTACTAAAACAGTTCAAAAATTCCTTGATGAAGAAGATGCATATTTAAATGAGATTTTATCTTACAATGGAAATGAAGATATATTTAGAATCAAAAATAGAATGCAAAATCTAATGGATCAAAAAGTAGGTATCTTTAGAGATGGACCTCACTTAGAAGAAGCTGTTAATGAATTAAAAGAATTATTAGTTAAAACTAAACAAATTACTGTTAAATCAAAAGAAAGAGTTGGAAATCCAGAACTTGAAGAAGCTTATAGAGTTCCAAAAATGTTAAAAATTGCATTATGTGTTGCTAAAGGTGCTAGAGATAGAACTGAATCAAGAGGGGCACATTATAGAGAAGATTATTTAAAAAGAGATGATGCGAACTGGTTAAATAGAACATTAACTTCTTGGCCAGATAAAAATGCAATCGAACCAGAAATCACTTATGAGCCATTAGACATTATGAAGATGGAAATGCCTCCAGCATTTAGAGGTTATGGTGCTAAAGGGATGATTATTGAAAATGATTTATCTGCAAAAAGACAAGCCCAAGTTGATGAAATAACTGAAAGAATGCAAGCAGAAGGTAAAGATAGACATGAGCTACAACATGCACTTATGCCATTTGAATTACCAATGAATTATAAAGAAAAAAATGAAAGAGTAGGAGATAAATAATGAGTGACCACAAAGGTAGAGAAGTTACTATAAAAGTACTTAAATTTAATCCAAGAAGTAAAATTTCTAAACCTCATTATGTAGAGTATAAATTAGAAGAGACACCAGGTATGACTCTTTTTATTGCACTAATGAAAATTAGAGAAGAGCATGATGCAGATTTATCTTTTGACTTCGTTTGTAGAGCTGGTATTTGTGGATCTTGTGGAATGGTAGTTAATGGAAAACCTGCACTTGCGTGTAGAACACTAATTGCTAATTATCCAGATGGAGTTATTACTTTACTTCCAATGCCTGCATTCGAACTAATTAAAGATTTATCAGTTAATACAGGTAAATGGATGGATGCAATGTCTAATAGAGTTGAATCATGGATTCATACAAATCATAAACCAGACATCACAAAAATCGAAGAAAAAATTGACCCAGATATTGCAGATCAAACATTTGAATTAGATAGATGTATTGAGTGTGGAATTTGTGTTGCTTCTTGCGGAACAATGTTAATGAGACCTGATTTTGTTGGTCCTGTTGGATTAAACAGAATTGCAAGATTTGAAGTTGATCCTCATGACAATAGAACTGCTGAAGATTTTTATGAATTAGTTGGTGATGATAATGGAATCTTTGGTTGTATGTCATTAATGGCATGTGAAGATCATTGTCCAAAACATTTACCATTACAAAATAAAATTGCATATTTACGAAGAAGATTAGTAGCATTAAGATAATTATACAAGAGAGTTTTCTCTTGTATAAATTAAAAAGTATAAAAAGTTAATTATCCTATGGGTAATTAACTTTTTGTATTTTAGGGGTATTAAAATTAATTTATTTTTTAATTATTTCTCATGTGTACAGAAAAAGCCTTTAATGGAGATTGAATGTCATTAGTTAACGATTATTTTTTGCTTTATCATGGTAAAACTTGTGAGCAGAAAATTACATATGGAACAGAGCACTACAAAAATAGAGATGAGTTTTTTGAAGTAGCAGCATTAGTACTAGCCCCTACAAGAAAAGATTATGAAAAGTATATATCATTAGATAGTTTTAAAAAATTAATTACCCATGTTACAAACAAAAAAGTAAAAAGTTTAGATGAGTTAAATCAACTACAATATTGCATAATAGATTCAATTGAAAATGATACAAAGAATTGCCAAATTGAGAAACTTCATGAGAGTTTAGAGTATCTAAAAAAAGAGCGTATTTTAGACTCTTCAAATTTTAATAAACTAATATCTCTTTTTGATCCTAAAGAACTAGGACTTTGTGATGAAGATTCAAAAGATGACCATATTCAAATTGATGAATCAAAATCATTTAAAGAAATAAAAATTGATTTTGAAAACCTAATAATAGAATTAGAAGAAATTTTTCAATCACAAGAGTATAAAGAAGAATTAGCAAATACAAAAGAATATCTAGAAAACCAGAAGTTCTCAATAGGAATTACAGGTGTTATGAATGCTGGTAAATCTACAATGCTAAATGCTCTAATGGGAAAAGAAATTCTAGGTAGTGCAGTAGTTCCAGAAACAGCAAATTTGACTATTGTAAAGCATGGTACACCAGAAGCAAATGTTTTTTATTGGAATAAAGAAGAGTGGAATAGAATTGAACAATCAGGAAAACAATTAGAGTCAATCAAAGAGTTTGTACATGAAACTAAAAAAATATTTGGTGATGAAATAAATAATTATATACAAGAAGATTCATATAGCGAAAAAGTTGATATTAATAATCTTGCAGCTTATACATCAGCAGAAGCCAGCGGTAAAAAATGTAATTTAGTAAAATATGTTGAACTAAAATCTGATTTAAGATTTTTGGAAGATGGAATAGAAATCGTTGATACTCCAGGATTAGATGACCCCGTAATTCAAAGGGAAGAGATAACAAAAGAGTATTTAAATCAATGTGATTTAATGATTCACTTAATGAATGTATCCCAAAGTGCAACACTAAAAGATGTAGAGTTTATAATAGATGCCCTACTTTATCAAAATATAACAAAACTTTTAATTGTAATAACAAGAGCAGATACTGTTGAAAAAGAGCAATTACAAGAAGTAATAGACTACACAAAAACTTCCATTGAAGCTCAATTAAAAGCTCAAAATAAAGATAGCCAGCTAGATTACATACTTAGAAATATAAAATTTATACCAATTTCTGGAATGATGGCATTGTACCATCGAACAGGAAGAGAAAAGAAAGCATTAGATGCTGGCTTTAAAGTAGAAGATACAGGTATTATAGACATTGAAAACTATCTTGAAGAAACACTATTTGGTAAAAGCTCCTCAAAAACTGATTTGATAATAAAAGGTATTAAAACTCAACTTAGAAAAACAATAGAAAAAGAGATAAAATCTTTTAATTATGAATTGATTTTATTAGGTAAATCAAAAGAAGAATTAGAAGAAGATTTAAAGGACTTTGCAAAGAAAAAATCTACAAATGAATCAATTTTTGAAGCAATGAATGAAGACATTGTTGTATATAAAAATGATGCCAAAAGTTATATTCTTACCTTAGAAACATTTTTGGAAAATGAGCTTTTAGATTTACAAGAGATTATTAGAAAAAGAGTTTTTTCAGATGTTAAATACTCTTTTGAAAAGACTAAAAAAAGACCAGAATCAAAGAGAATCAAAAGTATAGTTGAAACAGCTATAAAAGATGGAATTGTAGATGTCATTAGAGACTATAGATACAAATTTATTAAAAAGTCTCAGAATATTGGTGAAGTATTTGAACAAAAATATCAAGAAATGGGATTTACTATTGGGCATAAAAATGAAAATTTTGATGCTAGAGGATTCTTTGAAAATGATTTTAAAACAGGATTTTTGACATCATCAAATGAAGTATTAATAAATAAAATAACAAATGAAGTTTCAAAAAGTAAAGATTCAAAACTAGGTGAATTAGATAGAAGTTTACAAGAGTTTATAAAAGAAGAATTTGAACCAATCGAAAAAAACATAAAAGAAAAAGCCCAAAATGTCTCACAAATTTTAATTGATAATTTCTTTACACAAATTTCTGAACCACTTAAAGTTTTTGAGAAAAAATTAATAAAAGACGAAAAAGCTTTACAAGATAGAATTTCTTCATTTGAAGAAAATGACTCACAAAAAGATGAGTTAACTATAGAGATTCACAAAAAAATCAAAAAACTTGAAACATTTAGCAGGGAGCTTAAAGCATGAGTATCTTAAATAGTTTTGTAAAAGAGTACAGCGATAAGTTTTTTGAAAAAGAAGAGGTATTTGAGACTGGATTAGTAGGTGATATAAAAAAAGTAAGTGTAAAGCTTATGGATGAAAAGTTTCACCCATCTTTTCAATTAAAATCTATATTAGATAAACAATTAAGACGAGCAAGATACCCTATGGAAGTTGCAATTACTGGACAATTTTCTTCAGGTAAATCTACATTTTTAAATGCCCTACTTTCAAAAAATATTTTGCCAACAGGAATTACTCCTGTTACTTCAAAAGTTAACTTTTTAAATTATGGAGAAGAGTATAAATTAAAAATAACTTATTACTCAGGTGCTCAAGAATATGCCCCTATTGAAGCAATAGCTGACTTTACAGATCAAAGAAAGAGTGAGATGAGTGAGATCAAGTATCTTACACTTTATGCGCCTATGGACATATTAAAAGATATCTCTTTTGTGGATACACCAGGACTTAATTCTCAAAGTCAAAGTGATACAGATACTACAAGAAAAGTATTAAGAGATGTTGGTGGTATTATTTGGTTAACACTTATTGATAATGCAGGTAAAAAATCTGAAGCAGAAGTGCTAGAAGAGTATATGGAACAATTTAAAAATAAATCTCTTTGTGTACTTAATCAAAAAGACAAATTTACCCAAGAACAAATCGAAACTACAACAAAATATGTAAGAGAAAAATTCTCTAAATATTTTGCCCAAGTTACACCAATCTCAGCTAAAATGGCACTTCAAGCAAGAGCCCATGATAAAGATGTTTTGATAAATGATGAATATGAAAAATTCATTAGTGAATTTAAAAATGATTTAAAAAATAACGAAGTTGAATCTTTAAACTTTTTTGAAAATAAATTTACAGAATACAAAAATAAAATATCAAAAATAAATCTTCAAGACTCAAAAGATAATATAAAACTTCAAGAAGAATCAAATATACAAAAAGTAATTGATTTCATAGAAAATACAATAAGACCACAAGCACTAGAATCAAAAGAATTTGCGATTAAAAGAGACCTTATGGGGATTTGCGATATTTTAGTAAGTGAATATCAAAATATTCTAGGAGTATATGATAATCTAGTAGAAATTCTGAAATCATCAGAAAATGATGTGTTAAATGCCTTAGACAATATTCATAAAAAATACTCTAAAGAGCTATTTGCCATTTACAACTCATTAGAAGCTATTATGGAAAAAATGGCACATGAAACATTTAAAAATATCAAAACAGTAAAAGCAAATAGATACGAAAATAAAACAGGCTTTTTAAATAAAGAAAACTATGCAAAAATAGAATACAATACATATTGGATAGACAGTGATAATGTATATAAAAACCTATTTTATGACGACCAAACAATTGACAAAATGTTTAAAAAATCAATTAAAGATTTAAAACAAATAGAACTAAGTGCAGATGAATCATTTAGAGATGTTTATCGAACAATAAAAAGTAATGTTCACAGATGGCAAGAACCGTATGAATTAATTAAAAAAAATAGAGATGTTGCTTCAGATGTAGAGTTTTCAACAACAAGACACTTTGCAGCAAAAGTTTATGAAAATGTACTAATTTCATACCATAGAGCAATATTAGAAAATATTTCAGCACTTAGAAAAAAGTTTGCATATTTTAATGGTGCCTTATCATATAGCTATATTCAAACGACACAAGCTACTATTGCTCACTTTGAACAACAAATAGCTGAATCAATAATATTATATGAAAAAGAACCAACAAAATTTACAGTATATCATCCAAGAGAAGATGAGATACTAACAAAATTAAAAGCAAATTTTGGATTTGAAAAAATTGAAGACTTTTTAACTTCAAAAAGAAACTATTTATTTAAAATTATAAAATATTCAAAAGAACAATATCTAGAAATAAATGAAGAGAGAATAAACTTTGTTGAATCAAGAAAAGGTGAATATATAGATAAAATCGAGGATTTGAAAAAGATAAAAGATGAAATTTAATAAGTTTTATCTTAAATTTCCAAATTTAGATAGATTTAAGCTAAATACTATTGACAATATTGCATTTTTTTAATATTATTTCAGTCCATTTTGATTGGGGTATCGCCAAGTGGTAAGGCCTCGGCTTTTGGTGCCGATATTCGCAGGTTCGAATCCTGCTACCCCATCCAAATTGTTTTTTTATGTGCGAGTGTGGCGGAATAGGTAGACGCGTGGGACTTAAAATCCCATTCCGGTTTCGGAGTATCGGTTCGATTCCGATCATTCGCACCATAAAAGAGCGGGAGTAGCTCAGTTGGCTAGAGCTTCTGCCTTCCAAGCAGATTGTCGCGAGTTCGAGTCTCGTCTCCCGCTCCACTTTATATGTAATGACCCGTTAGCTCAGTTGGTAGAGCATCTCACTTTTAATGAGGGGGCCAATGGTTCGAATCCATTACGGGTCACCATTACAATTTTATACCGCGGAATAGAGCAGCCCGGTAGCTCGTCGGGCTCATAACCCGAAGGTCGTAGGTTCAAATCCTGCTTCCGCAACCAAAAAATTTAGCCATAGTGTCAAGGTAGCTCAGCTGGCTAGAGCGCTGGTCTCATAAGCCGGAGGTCGGGAGTTCAAGTCTCCCTCTTGACACCATTTCTAACACACGCTGGTGTAGCTCAGTTGGCTAGAGCAGCTGATTTGTAATCAGCAGGTCGGGGGTTCAACTCCCTTCACCAGCTCCATTTTATAAATTACACACTAATAACAAACATAGAGAGTTGCCAGAGTTGGTCGAATGGACCGGTTTTGAAAACCGGCGAGGTTCACGCCTCCGAGGGTTCGAATCCCTTGCTCTCTGCCACTATTTAATTACTTTTTAAAACTTATCTTCTTTTAAACAAAAAATAATCATATTTGGAATATACTTCGCAAAAATAGCAGGGACTTCTCAAATGAGCGAAGAAATAGAAAATATTGTCACTAAAAAAGATAAAAATTTATTTGAAAGATTTTTTTCAAATATTACAAATTTTGACCGTTTTTTAGATCAAAAAATTGACTTTGTATTATTAAAAATAATCAATATCCTTAGATATGCTTTTATAATAGTTATGATTATGTATCTTGCCGTTTGTCTTATGAGTTTATCCCATAAAGTTATTGCTATGACTATTAATCAAGGAGTATTAGACTTTGACTCAATAAAAAATATTTTAACAGATGGTTTATTTATCTTGATTATTTTAGCAATCGTAAAATCTTTTTTTATCAAACATAGTTTTGATTATGCAATTACATTTTTAGAAATAGCCTTTGTTGTTTTGGTTCGAAAACTAATACTACTTCAAACTGAACCATCAGAAACATTTCTTTTACTTGTTTTAGGTTTTACCTCTGCTTTATTTTTTGTTCTTATAATATATGTGCATCAATACATAAAAAAAGAAAAGGTGGAAAATAAATGATTAATTTAGAATATACAGATATTTTTGATGGTAATAAAATAAAAAAAATACAATTTTCTAAACACCTTATAAAAAGTCCATATAAAGAGAAGTCACTCTTTGCCATTTTAGTTGATGGTAAATCAATGGAGCCTGTTATAAATCACAAGGCAGTAATAATTGCAGACTTATCAAATAAAAAACTTGAAGATTCAAGTATTTATTTAATTTATTATGAAAATAAAATGTGGGTTAAAAAATATGATTTATTAAATAAAATTTTTATCTCTATCAATCCTGATTTCTCTCATTTAGTTTACAAAGAAGAAGATATTCATTTAGTAGCCAAAGTAATACTCACTTTTACCACATTTTAACCTTCATAAAAAAAACTACACAATTTCTTTCAAAATCACTAATCAATAATACTATGCCATAAATATGCCATTATTTATTTGTACTATTTTTTCAATTAAATATAAAAGGTACAATTATGAAAAAAGTAATTATTATTGGGGCAAGTTACGCGGGTTTATATGCGGCAAAAGAACTTTCAAAGAATAAAAATATTGAGATTTTACTCTTTGATAAAAATGACTATCATTACATGCAAGTGGAAGCTTATGGCTTTGTTGCTACAAAATATGATACTTCAGAAATAACAATAAGTATAAATAATTTTGTACAAAAGTTAAATTCAAATATCACATTTTACAAAAAAGAAATTCTCTCCTTTGATGCAAATTCTAATACTATCACTACAAAAGATAAAAATACTTTTAACTATGATTATTTAATTATAGCTACAGGTTCTCTCACTAATTTCCCAATTCAAGTTCCAAATATACAAAAATATTCTACAGGAATAAAAACTCTCCAAAGGGCAACTCAAGTAAATAAAATGTATCTAGATATCCTAGAAAAAATGAATATGAGTTCTTCTGATATAGAGGAATATAATATTGTTATTGGTGGAGCTGGACTTTCAGGTGTTGAGATTGCAGCAGAAATGTCAACAGTATTTAAAAATAAGAATATTTCTAAAATAAATATCTCTATTGTTGATGGGATGAATATGGTCCTACCAAATATGAATGAAAGATTAGTTTCAGAATGCCAAAAAAGACTAAAAGAACTAGGTATACAAATATATTTAGGATCTTTTATAAAAGATGTAGATGAAAAAAATATATATTTAGCAAATGATACACAAATAAAATATGACTATTTCATATTTACAGGTGGAATAAAAGGAATAACAATTGATTCACAAAAAGATTACGAAGTAAATAAACTTAATCAATATATTACGGATGACTACTTACATCTAAAAGGTGAAGATAATATATTTGTAATTGGAGATGTTGCGGAAGTTACTTATAATAATAAATATTTTGCCCCTACTGCACAATTAGCCATCAGTGCAGGTCATTATGTTGCTTCATATATTCAAAAAGAAATTAATAATTCTCAATACAATATCATGGATACTTTCAAGCCAAAACTAAAAGGTACACTTATCTCTCTAGGTGGTAATTATGCCATTGGATTACTATTTAATAAGTACTTTGCAAAAGGATTCTTCATCCATATGTTAAAACATTTTGTTACAAAACTTCATAGAAATGCACTTTCATAAAATATAAAGTAATGACATAATTTTGTCATTTTTTACAATTATAATCATTTTGGAAAAAGAGAACTGGTATTTTTATAACAAATGTAACTTATAAATTAAAGGAGTATAAATGTCAAAAATAGCTTTTATTGGTTTAGGGAATATGGGTGAACCTATGGCTATAAATTTAATCAAATCTGGACATAAATTGAAAGTATTTGATTTAGCTGCTGAACCATTAAAAAGAACAGAAAAACTTGGTGCAACTATTGCAAAAACTGCAGGGGAATGTGTTGAAGATGCAGAGTTTGTTATTAGTATGTTACCAGCTGGTAAACATGTAGAGGGGTTATATTTAGGCGAAACTAATCTATTAGAAAAAGTTTCAAAAGATTGCATTGTAATTGATTGTAGCACTATTGATGTAGCTACAACAAAAAAATTATCACAAGAAGCAAATAAAAGAAATATTAATATCCTTGATGCACCTGTATCAGGTGGTGTAGGTGGAGCGAAAGCTGGAACTTTAAGTTTTATGGTTGGGGGAACTAAACAAAACTTTGAAGTAATTAAAAGTTTATTATCGTGTATGGGTAAAAATATATTTCATGCAGGAGAATCTGGTGCTGGTCAAATGGCAAAAGCTTGTAATAACATGTTATTAGGAATTTTGATGGTGGGAACATCAGAAACTTTACAACTTGGAATTGCAAATGGCTTAGATCCAAAAATTTTATCTGAAATTATGTTAAATAGTAGCGGAAGAAATTGGACCTTGGAAGTTTACAATCCATCACCTAATATATTAGAAAATGTTCCATCAAGTAATAACTATGAAGGGGGATTTGCATTGGATTTAATGTTAAAAGATATGAATTTAGCTATGCAAGCTAGTTCTGAAAGTAAATCAGCTACACCCTTAGGATCTCTGTCTAGATGTTTATATGCACAATACTCAAATATGGGTAATGGACACAAAGATTTTTCATCTATTTATGATTATTTTTCTACAAAGTAAGAAAGATATTAATATAAAAATTAAATTATAAAAAACAAAGGACTACTATGAAAATTACGAATTTAGCGATGGCATCTGTTATCACTTTAAGCATTGGTGCCACTTCTGGTTTGGCTGAAGATAAAAAAGTTTTACTTAAAGTTCCAACAGCATATACAACTAATTTAGTTGGTTTAGGAACACCGTTAGTCTCTTTTAAGAAAACAGTAGAATCAATTTCTTCAACAATAAAAGTAAAGATTTATGAACCAAATAAACTTATTGCTCCATTTGAAATCTTAGATGCTGTATCTGATGGTAAAGTAAATGCAGGTTGGGCATATGCTGGTTATTGGAAGGGTAAAATTCCTTCGGCAGCAATTTTCTCAGCTGTACCATTTGGTCCAGAAGCTCCAGAATTTATTGCTTGGATGTATAAAGGAAATGGATTAAAGCTGTATCAAAAAATGTATGATACTGCAAAATATAATGTACATGTATTACCTTGTTCAATATCTTCTCCAGAAACTGCTGGTTGGTTTACAAAAGAAATTAATGGCCCAGAAGACTTTAAAGGTCTAAAAATGAGATTTGCAGGTTTAGGGGGAGATGTTTTAACTAAATTAGGAACATCTGTATCATTACTTCCAGGTGGTGAACTATTTTCGGGATTAGAAAAAGGTGTAATTGATGCAACTGAATTTTCAATGCCTGCAGTTGACCAAAAATTAGGATTTTCTAAAATTGCTAAATATAATTATTTCCCAGGTTGGCATCAACAAGCTACATTTTTTGAATTATTAATTAATAAAGACACATGGAATGGTATGAGTGCACAACAACAAAGTGCAGTATCAACTACTTGTGAAGCAAATATAACTGATTCATTAGCAGAAAGTGAAGCTATACAAGGTGCTGTTATTAAGAAAAATATAAAAGAAAGAGGTGTACTTGTAAAAAAATTATCGCCAGAAACATTAGAAGCGCTTAGAGGTGCTTGGAAAGAAGCATTAGTAGACCTTAGAAAAGATCCAGAATTTGATGCCGTATGGAAAGATTTATCAGAATTTAGAGCTAATTATAAATACTGGAATGACTTAGCATTTTTACCTAGAAACTAAAAAATTTAAAAAGGAATACTATGAAAATAACAGACCACATAGTTGAACCATTAAAAATTTATGATGATATTACACATACAAGGGATAGTGAAGTAACTTCAAAAGATGAAGAGTTTCCTAAAATTTGTAAAATTTTAAATGCTTTTGTATTTAAAGTTGGGACAGCCATTTCATGGCTGTCTATTCTTTTAATTGCAATAATAGTTATACAAGTACTTTTAAGATATTTATTTTCTATAAATTTAGTGCAACTAGAAGAGTTACAGTGGCATCTATATGCCACCATTATAATGTTTGGATTATCTTATGCAATGGTTAATCACTCACATGTTAGAGTTGATATTTTAAGAGTGAAGTTTAATCCAAGACTACAAAGAAAAATTGAAATATTTGGTGTTTTAATATTAATGATTCCATTTATATTAATTGTTATTAAATATGGTGTGGATCTGACAGAAGAAGCACTAAGAATAAACGAAAGATCAAGTTCACCTACAGGATTACCTTATAGATGGATTGTTAAAAGTGTTATGCCAATTAGCTTTAGTTTATTATTAATTGCAAGTATTTCAAGAGTTATTAGACATACGAGCTATTTATTAAAAGGCAGAAAAAATGGAAATTAATGATTATTTAGTTATTTCAATGTTTGTATCATTTATTTTACTACTTATCACAGGAATTCCAGTTGCTTGGGTTCTAGGTGGAGTGGGAATATTATTTGTAGTAGTGGGATATATTTCAGATATGTATTTTGGGACAATAACAGGATTAGATTTTAGTACGATTGGACTTGTATCAAATAGAATATTTCAAATAATGCATAATTGGGTTTTAGTAGCATTGCCTTTATTTATTTTTATGGGCTTAGCTTTAGATGAATCAGGAATTGCAGAAAAACTTTTAAAATCTTTACAAATGTTTTTTGGGAAAATGAGAGGTGGATTAGCAATCACTGTTGTACTTTTAGGAGTACTACTTGCTGCATCAACAGGAATAATTGGAGCATCAGTTGTTCTTTTAGCTGTAATGAGTTTACCAATTATGTTAAAGCAAGGATATGACAAGCAAACAGCATTGGGTGTTATAGCAAGTTCAGGAACCCTTGGAATTTTAATACCACCAAGTATTATGCTTATTATTATGGCAGACCAATTAAGTATTTCAGTTGGAAATCTTTTTATGGGAGCAGTATTTCCAGGATTGATTTTAGGTTTATTATATATTTCGTATTTAGTAATATTAGGATTTATTAAACCTAAAAAAATGCCTTTAATTCAAGATAATGAAGAACCACATGAAGGCTCAGATATTGTTTTATATTGGGATTTATTTAAAAATATTATTCCTCCAGTTATTTTAATATTATCAGTATTAGGTTCAATATTTTTTGGATTAGCAACAACAACAGAAGCTTCTGGGATTGGTGCACTTGGAGCCTTAATTTTGATGGCAATAAATGGACATTTAACATTAAGTAAAGTTAAAAAAATATGTATGTCAACTATGAATACATCAGGATATATATTTGCTATTTTTGTAGGGGCTACATGCTTTTCATTAGTATTAAGAGAATTAGGTGGAGATGAAGTAATAATATCTGCCCTACACTCAATTTCTGATAACCCTGTTATTGTTATTTTATTTATTTTAGGATTAGTGTTTCTTTTAGGTTTTGTTTTAGATTGGATTGAAATTACACTAATTATTTTACCTTTAGTTGCACCAATTATCTCTCATCTTGCCATTGAAATTAATGGTTTTGGAATTGATAATGCAACCTTAGTTTGGTTTGTGCTACTTGTAGCAATGACCTTGCAAACCTCATTTTTAACACCACCAGTTGGGTTTGCATTATTTTATTTAAAAGGTGTATGTCCACCAGAAATTCAGTTATTAGATATATATAAAGGTGTAATTCCTTTTATAATCTTACAACTTATTGGGTTAGCGATAGTATTTTTCTTCCCAGAAGTAGTAACTTGGTTACCTTCAATCGCATATTAAATTAAATTATAAGGAAATTAAATGAAAAAATTAGAAATTATAGTAAGTAATAAATTTATAGAAAGTGAAACAACTCAATATTTTGATAAAGTTTCTCCATTAACACAAGAAGTACAGGTACAAGTACCATTATGTACAAAAAATGAGATAGATGATGCAGTTGAAAAAGCTCATAAAGCTTATTTGTCATGGAAAGATACTCCAATAATGACAAGAACAAGATTAATGTTTAACTACCAAACTTTGATAAAAGAAAATATTGATGAAATAGCTGAAATATTAAGTATTGAACAAGGGAAAACTTTTGATGATGCAAAAGGAGATATCGTAAGAGGATATGAAGTTGTTGAGTTCGCTTGTAGTGCACCAACACTTATGATGGGAGAAACTGTTGAACATGTTTCAAATAAAATGAATACATACTCTTACAAACAACCATTAGGTGTTTGTGCAGGAGTTACACCATTTAATTTTCCAGCAATGATTCCTCTATGGATGTTTCCAATGGCAATAGTTAGTGGTAATGCATTTATTTTAAAACCATCAGAAATGGTTCCAAATACAACTATGAAACTTGCAGAACTATTCATTAAAGCTGGAGCACCTAAAGATTTATTACAAGTTGTTCATGGACAAAAAGATCAAGTTGATTACTTATTAGATAATCCAAAAGTTAGAGCATACTCTTTTGTTGGTTCACCAGAAGTTGGTGCATACATTTATTCAAGAGCAACTGCAAACCTAAAAAGAGCACAAGCTTTTGTAGGAGCAAAAAATCATATGGTTATTATGCCTGATGCAAATAAAGAAAATGTATTAAATGCCTTAGTAGGATCTTCTATGGGTGCAGCAGGACAAAGATGTATGGGAATTTCAGTTGCTTTATTTGTAGGAAAATCAAAAGAGTGGATTCCTGAATTAATTCAAAAAATAAAAGAAGTAAAACCTGGAGCATGGAATGATAAAAGTGCCAATTATGGACCAATTATCACAAAAACTGCCCTAAATAGAATCGAAAGTATCATAGAAGAAGGTGTTAAAGATGGAGCATCTCTAGTACTTGATGGAAGAAATGCAAAAGTTGATGGATATGATGAAGGGAACTGGGTTGGACCAACTGTTTTTACAGGAGTAACAACAGATATGTCAATTTATACTAAAGAGATTTTTGGACCTGTACTATCTATATTAGAACCAAAAAATTTAAATGAAGCACTAGATATTATAAATAATAATATGTTTGGAAATGGAACATCAATCTTCACTTCAAGTGGAGCAAGTGCAACAAAATTTAGAAGAGAAGTTCAAGTAGGACAAGTAGGTGTTAACTTACCAATTCCTGTGCCTTTACCATTTTTCTCTTTTACAGGATGGAGAGGTTCTTTCTATGGTGATTTACACGCTTACGGAAAACAAGCAATAACTTTTTATACAGAAACAAAAACTGTTACTGAAAAATGGTTTGAAGATGAAGAGAATGAAGATGTTGCATTTGATTTCAAAGCTGATCATTCAAAATAATAATTAACAAAAAGGCTTATTAAGTATTTAATAAGCCTTTTTATAAAGAGGAAAATCTTATGGAAAAAGAAATAACAATTGATAAGATAAAAGATTTTTTATATGATGGAATGACAATTGCTATTGGTGGTTTTATGGGGTGTGGAAATGCCCATAACATTATAGATGAAATTCTAAAAACAAATGTAAAAAATTTAACTTTAGTTGCAACAGATACAGCAAGAGATAATTTTGGCATTGGAAAATTAATTGATGATAAAAGAATAACAAAATTATTAGCATCTCATATTGGTACAAACAAAGAAACACAAAAACAAGTAAATGAAAGCTTTTTAGAAGTTGAATTAATACCCCAAGGGACACTAGCAGAAAGAATAAGATGTACAGCAGCTGGTCTTGGTGGAGCTTTGACTCAAACAGGTTTAAATACTGAAGTACAAATGGGAAAAGAGGTTATACATATTGATGGGAAAGATTATATTTTAGAAAAACCAATTCACATAGATATTGCATTTATATCTGCACATAAAGCTGACAGGGCTGGCAATCTTATCTATAAAGGTTCAACTAGAAATTTTAATGTTCCTATGGCTGGAGCTGCTAAAATCACTATTGTTGAAGTAGAAGAAATTGTTGAAACTGGAATCCTTGATCCAAATTTCATTCATACTCCATTTGTTTATGTAAATCACATCATAAAGGCATAATATGGAAGCTAAAGAAATTATTGCAAAAAGAGTTGCACAAGAATTTAATAATGGAGATTTTATTAATTTAGGAATAGGACTTCCAACACAAGCTGTTAATTTTATTCCAAAAGATATACATATAAATCTACATTCTGAAAATGGATTTGCAGGTATTTGGGACAGAGCAAATGAAAATAATATAGATAAAAATGTTGTAGATGCAGGAGGCTCTAATGTGATTTTAAGAGATGGTGGAATTTTTTTCGATTCTGTTACTTCTTTTGAAATAATTAGAGGTGGGCATATAGATATTACAGTTTTAGGAGCTTTGGAAGTTGATGAAGAAGGTAATTTAGCTAACTGGAAAATACCAGGGAAACTTTTACCGGGAATGGGTGGAGCGATGGACTTAGTTAATGGTTCAAAAAAAGTTATTATTTCTATGCTTCATACTGCAAAAGGAAATCCAAAAATATTGAAACAATGTACTTTACCTTTAACAGGAAAAGGTGTAGTTGATATGATTATTACTGAAATGGGTGTTTTTGAATTTATTAATAATGAATTAGTATTAATAGAATTAATGCAAGGTGTTACATTAAATGATATTAAAGAAGTAACTCCAGCATCATACAAAATTGCATCAAATCTAATAAAATAAAATTTAAAGGTTATTCATGATCAAAAATAAAGTTACTATAATAACAGGAGCAGCTTCAGGAATTGGACTTGATATTGCAACTACTTTTGCAAAAAATGGTGCAAAAGTAGTTCTATCAGATATAAATGAAGAAGCTTTAAATGAGGCAGTAAATAGTTTGCGAGAAAAAGGCTATGAAGCACTTGGAATAAAGTGCAATGTCTTAAAAGAAGATGAAATTAAAGATCTTATAAATATGACAGTTGAACACTACAAGACAATAGATATTTTTATATCAAATGCAGGTATTCAACATGTAAGTAATATTGAGGATTTTCCAACTGAAAAATATGAATTAATGCTAAAACTTATGCTTGTAGCACCTTTTATTGCTATAAAAGAGGTATTTCCTATCATGAAAAAACAAAAATGGGGAAGAATCATAAATATGGCTTCAATAAATGGACTTGTAGGATTTGCAGGTAAAGCTGGATATAACTCAGCTAAACATGGACTACTTGGATTAACTAAAGTTGCTGCATTAGAAGGTGCACTAGACAATATAACAGTTAATGCTTTATGCCCAGGATATGTAGATACTCCACTTGTGAGAAATCAAATTGCTGATTTAGCAAAAAATAGAGGTGTTAGTGAAGAAGAAGCCTTAGAAAAGGTTATTTTTTCTTTAGTTCCTCAAAAAAAGTTATTAACTACAGATGAAATTGCAGATTATGCAATGTTTATTGCAAGTGAAAGTGCAAAATCTATAACAGGACAAGCCTTAGTTATGGATGGTGGATATACAATTCAATAAGGAATAAAATGAAAGTTTATATTGTAGAGGCAAAAAGAAGTGCCATTGGAAAATATTTAGGATCATTGAAAAATATTGATCCTGGACATTTAGCGGGACAAGTAATAAAAGATTTAGTGAAAAATATTGATAATACTTTAATTGATGAAGTTATAGTTGGAAATATATTATCAGCAGGACATGCGCAAGGAGTTGGTCGTCAAGCTTCGATATATGGTGGACTTCCAAATTCTACTGTTGCTTATTCTTTAAATATGTTATGTGGTTCAGGAATGAAAGCTGTTATGAATGCTGCATCTGAAATAAAATCAGGGAACAAAAATCTAATTGTAGCAGGGGGAGTAGAGTCTATGTCAAAAGCTCCTTTTTTAATTTCATCGAAAGCAAGATTAGGAATAGGTTTAGGTGATTCTTTAATGGTCGATTCTATGATTAATGATGCATTAACTGATGCTTTCGGTAATTACCATATGGGAATTACAGCAGAGAATATTGCAGAGAAGTTCAATATCACTAGAGAAGCCCAAGACGAATATGCACTAAATTCTCAAAGAAAGGCCTTAATCGCCAATGAAAAGGGAAAGTTTATTGATGAAATAACTCCAATCACAATACAAGAAAGAAAAGAAGATATAGTTTTTAGTACGGATGAATTTATCAATAAAAATACATCTTTAGAGAAACTTACTAATTTGAGAGCTGCATTTAAAGATAAAGGAACAGTAACAGCTGGTAATTCATCTGGAATAAATGATGGTGCAAGTTTTACATTATTGGCCTCTGAAAAAGTTGTAAAAGAGTACAACCTTACCCCTTTAGCTGAAATAGTTGATTATGCAGAAGTTGGAATAGATCCATCAGTTATGGGACTAAGTCCTGCTTATGCTATTGAAAAACTTTTAAATAAGACAAATATTTCAATAAATGATATAGATGTAATAGAAATTAATGAAGCATTTGCAGCCCAATCTTTAGGAGTATTTGAACTTTTAAAAGATAAAATCAAGCTAACCAACCAAACCATACAAGAAAAAATAAATGTAAATGGAGGAGCTATTGCACTTGGTCATCCTGTTGGAGCGAGTGGTAATAGAATTATCGTTTCATTAGTCCATGAAATGCTAAAACAAAATTCAGAATATGGATTGGCTTCTCTTTGTATTGGTGGAGGATTAGGAACTGCTATTTTACTCAAAAAAGTAAAATAGTAAGACTTTTACAAGGAAAACTTTATGGGAAAAAAACTTCATAATGAATTAGATAAACAACTAGATTTTGAAGAAATTTTATTAGATTCATTACCAAATCCTATTTATTATAAAGATATAAATGGTGATTTCATAAGATGTAATTCTAGGTTTTCAAAACTTTTGGATACATCAAAAGAAAATATTATAGGAAAATCTGCTTATGATTTTTTTCCTATTTCTGTAGTTACAAGACATAAAATAATTGATGCAAATATAATGAAAACATTAAAATCAAATAAAGATGAAGTTCATTTTGTAAAAAAAAGTGGGGAAGTAAGATATTACAACCTAAGTAAAACTGTTTGTTTAAACCAAGAAGGTAATGTAGCAGGTATTATTTGCATAATGACAGATATCACTCAAAGAATCACAGAAAAAGAGTTCTTAATTCAACAAAGTAAATTTGCAGAAATGGGAGAAATGATAGCTTCAATTGCCCATCAATGGAATGAACCATTAGTTGAGTTATCTGCCCAAGTTCAAAGGTTTGAATTGCTCCATGCTATGAATAAGATTAATGAAAATATGATGCATGATTTTGTAAATGACACAATGGTTCAAATAAAATATATGTCAAATACACTTAGTGATTTTAGAAATTTTTTAAAACCATCAACTGTTAAAAAAAGTTTTGAAATAAAAAAAGCGATAAAAGAGATATTTGAGATAATTGGAAAACAAATTTTTTATTTAAACATTAATGTTAGTTTAGAATATAAAAATGTAAATGAAGAAATCTATATTTATGGTTATGAAAATGAATTGAAACAAGTTCTATTAAATATAATTAACAATGCAAAAAATAAAATAATTAAAATTGAAAATGAGAAAGTCTTTAATCCACTTATCAAAATAAAAGTTTACCAAAATGAAAGATTCAATATTATTGAAATCTCAGATAATGCAGGACCAATTCCTGAGGAAATTATAGGTCAACTATTTGAACCTTTCTTTACAACTAAAAGTGAAGGTACTGGACTTGGATTATATATGGCTAAACTCATTGTTGAAGATAAAATGTCTGGAAAAATTAGTGTGAAAAATGATGTTGATAATGTTATTTTTTCAATCAAAATACCAATAAAGAAAGAGTAGGCAAACTATGAAAATTTTTTTACTTGAAGATAATAAAACATTGAATGAAACTATAAAGTTGAAATTTGAGAAAAATGACCATAAGGTTTACGCTTTTTTAGATGGGAAAGATGCATATGAAAATATTACGGAAGGTTTTTCATGCTTTATTTTAGATATTAATGTACCAAATATTGATGGTATTAGAATATTACAAAAAATAAGAAAGTATTATGAAGAGGTTCCCATTATAATTATATCAGCAACTGTCGAATTTGAAATAATAAAAAATGCTTATGATTTTGGTTGTAACGATTACTTAAAAAAACCATTTTTTATTGATGAATTATTAATAAAAGTTAATAAATTATGCAAAATTTCTAAAAAAGAAATAACAATAGATAAAGATTGTACTTTTAATTTTAGCGATGGAGTAATCAAATTTAAAGATGAAAAAGTAATACTTACAAAAAAAGAAAACTTAATGATGAATCTTTTTTTAACGAATATAAATAAATTAGTAACTTATGAAAATATACAAAACTATGTGTGGGAAGGTGAATATGCATCTTTAGACGCAATAAGGACACTTATAAAAAGATTAAGAAGAAAACTTCCAAAGCAGTATATTTATGCTTCATCAAATAGTGGATACTTTTTCAACTCTGAAGAGGGATAACTCAAAAGAGTTACCTTTAATTATATAATCGAATATTTCTTTGTAAATAACCAATCATATCTTTATTTACAAAATCTATACTACTTTCTATTCTTCTTGTACTTTTTAATTTTATTAATGTACTTGTATATGTTTCTATTTTATTGGTTAATTTTCTATCATTTAATAATAGAATTATTTTTGCTGATGTTTTATTTATCTGTCTTAATTGTTCATCAACATTTTCATGACCCATTGATAAAATGTCTTCTGTTAATTTTGAAAATAGCTCTAGTTTAGTATTTCTAAGCCATTTATTTTGTTCTATTTTATTATTTATTTTTGTAGAAACAAAGGTATCAACCAATTTTGTGGCAACTGCCCCAACTAATGCACTTTTTGCTACTGAAGAAATTAATGTTAAATTTAGCATAATAATCCTTTCCAATTTCCTGATTATATGAACAATAAACTTAAATCTAAATTATAATGATAATAAGTATCATTAATATTATTTTAAGGTCACAATTAGTATCATTTTATAACAATAATCAAGGTTATAAAATGAAAAAAGTTAAAAAGATGTCTTTACTTC
Source organism: Arcobacter siniprincipis (SeqCode) (assembly GCF_048571125.1). NCBI lineage: Bacteria > Pseudomonadati > Campylobacterota > Epsilonproteobacteria > Campylobacterales > Arcobacteraceae > Arcobacter > Arcobacter siniprincipis (SeqCode). The sequence continues at coordinate 2,805,733 of NZ_CP182343.1, forward strand.
AGAAAAATATAAAAATACATGCTAATTTATGGAAAGTATATTACTCTGCACTTTTTGTAGCTGTTTCTTTTGTTATGATAAAAGAACTATTCAATGCTTGAAAAGAATGAAGCACACTTTAATAACTTATTAAAAAGATATAAACAGCACTTTCAAAATCTTAATTTAAAAAATACTATCCAAAAAGATTATGTTTTAAAAGCCCTCTACTACTCAGAAGGTCACTTAACCGCAGAAAATATAAATCAAGAACTTAAAATTCAGTATAATGTAAATATTTCTATTGCAACTGTATACAAAATTTTAAAATTATTTGAAGAACTTAAAATAATAAAATGCCTAAATATACTTGAAAAAGCAAACTACTATGAACTTGACTATTCAAACCACCATGATCATCTTATTTGTAATTCATGTCACACTATAATCGAATTTGAAGATGAAATTATGGAACAAAAACAATTAGAAATAGCAAAAACAAATAACTTTCTTCTAAAAGACCATGTAGTAACAATATATGGTTTATGTCAGACCTGTCAAAAATAAACTAAAATACTTTTTTTGATAATGATTACAAATTTACAATAAGATATTATTAAGATTATATATATAATAATCATTAAAAGGAATAAAATTGATTACTACAGAAGAAATTATAAATATAGCAAAATTTTTTACAATAATTGCACATACTCCAGGAAGATTGAGAGTAAGAGTCAATCCTAAAATAAAGGATTCTGCTGGAAATATTTCTATTGAAGATATTCAGACCCTTCCAGAAAAAATATCTGGGATAGAACACATTAAGATAAATAAAATTATTGCTTCAGTTACAATTAAATATGACCCAAAAGTATTTAAGCCAAAAACATGGGAAGATTTAATAAATCAAGAGAATATAGATGAAATAACTGATTTAATAAATAATTTAGCAAAGGAGGTTATTTAATTGGAGACAAATATAGATGAACAACTTTTATTAAGTGCTAGAGTTGATATAAATAGTCAAATACCTATTACAACTCAAATACTTAGAATTGCTGTATATGATGAATATAAAGCTTATGAAACATACACAAAAATAATCGAAAAATTTGGTTTAGTGCAACCATTTGTAAATATCAAAGAAGCAGAAGCAATACATTATGGTGCCTTGATTAAACTAATGGAAAAATATGCAGTTGAAGTGCCTATTAATGATTGGTACGAAAAGATTGAAATCCCAAATACTATTATTGAGTGTTGTGAGATGGGAGTTGCAGCAGAGATTAATAATATAGCAATGTACAATAATCTATTAAGTCATGTAACTCAAGATGATATAAAAAATGTACTTTATCAATTACAAGCAGCATCTTTTAATAATCATTTACCAGCTTTTAGAAATGCTGTACTTATGCATTATACAAGCAATACAAATGCAAATGTAAATCAAGAAAATATGATGGAAAAACTTGGCGAATATCAAGTTTTACTTGATGATATTATGTCAGGAAATATTGATGAAAGTTCGATTACAAAAATATTTTCAAAACTTAATTTATCTATGACAAGTGGTGCTATTTTTGGTGGTGCAATCATTGCACTTATGAATAATTATATTTCAAAAAATCAAAATGAGGAGTAGAAAATGCCATTACCATTCTTAATCGGGGTAGCCGTAGGAGCAGGTGCTGTACTTGCTTATAACAAATCAGATAAAGTAAAAACTAAAACAGATGAAATAGTTGGTAAATCAAAAGAATTTGCAAATGAAACAATAAGTAAAACTAAAAAAAATGTTAGTGACTTAAAAGATAACTTATGCAAAAAAAAAGAGACAAAAGAAGTTAAAGAAGAAATAGACAAGGAAGAAAAATGAAAGAGATCGTTATAAATACTGGAGCTCAAAGAAATGTCCTAGGACATGTAATTAGTGGAGCTATTGCATCTGCTGTAATTAGCGGAGCTATCAATTATAAAAAAGTAAAATCAAATGAATTAGAAAAAAAAGCTGCAATTAAAGATACTATTAAAAAGACTTCACAAGGAGCAATTGCAACTGGTGCTGCTATTGCTACTGCTAATTATTTAGGTGAAAAAGGTGGATTATTGAAAGCTGTTACTGCTCTTTCTGTTGGAGCTATGGGAATCTATGCCCTAGAAGTTATTGAAGAACAACTTGATAAAAAATATCTAACAAACGAAAACTGTCTTTTGGAAGAGGAAATCAATGAATAATCAATACGATATAAATATAGAAAGTAGCAGACCAAGTGATATAAAAACAACTGCTAACATAAATCAAAATCCATATATAAATCAAAATGCAAATCTTATGAATAATCCACAACAACAGAATATTGAACAATCACAAAACGGATTTAATACAGGAGATTTTGTAAAAGGAGCATTAATTGGTGCAGCAGTTACATACCTACTTACAAATAAAAATGCCCAAGAAAAAGCTATGCAAGTCTTTGGAAAAGGGAGTGAACTTTTTCAAGCAGGAGTTGAAGAGTTAAAAGAAAAATATGAAGACATGAAAGCTCAAATGCAAGCGAATAATGAATAAACCTATGAATAAATTTATTAAAGTACACCAAACCTCTTCAAGACTTAGATATAAATATTTCTTGTTAAAAGAAAAATTTTTAGATGAAGATATCTTAAAAAATTATCTTAAAAAAATTAATCATGTTGAAACTGTACGAATAAATAAAAAAGCTCTTTCTATTATTTTTGAAATAAGTAAAGACATTACAAATGAAATTGAAGCTATTTTAAGAGAATTAACACTTGATGAACTCTTAAGTAATTGCCAAAATGAAGCTGTTTGTGTATCTTGCGTAAGTGATAAAGAACCCTCAATTAAAGGTATGGTAAGAGCTTCAAGTGCACTTATTTCTGAAAGATTTATTAGCAATGATTTATTAAAAGCTGGAGTAACTACAAGTGCATCTATTCCACTTTTAATTGATGGTTCAAAAGAGCTTTTAGAAGAAGGTTTAACTTCAAAGGTTTTAGAAAGTGCAGCTGTTGCCATCTCAATTTATAGAAAAGATTATCTTGCTGCAAACTCTACAAATATGATGTTAGAACTTGGTGAATATATTGAAGAGACGACTGTTCATAAAAGTGATGATTTATTAAAAGAGTTAGCAAAACCAAATGTAGAAGAAGCTTGGGTTGAAAAAATAGTTGATAACAAGGTTACTGAAGTTTTAATAAAAAGTAATGAAGTGAAAGTTGGAGATATCGTAGTTGTTGGTATTGGAAATACAATACCAGTTGATGGACACATTTTAGAAGGAACAGGTAGTGTAAATCAAGTATCTATGACAGGAGAAGCTGAACCAATCGTAAGATATAGAGGGGATAGAGTTATCTCTGGAACTATTGTTGAAGAGGGAAGATTTAGAATCTGGGCTGAACATGTAGGTTCAGATACAGCAACTCAAAGAATTAAACACTATATTGAAAATTCACTAAATGAAAAATCATCAGTTCAATTAAAAGCAAATAAACTAGCAAATAAACTAGTTCCTGTAACACTTGGGCTTGCTGGAGTTTCTTATATTTTTGCAAGGGATTTTGAAAGAGTAGCTTCTATTTTACAAGCAGATTACTCTTGTGCTTTAAAACTAGCAACTCCAGTTGCTTTTAAATCAACTATTTCAAAAGCTGGACATAATGGAATTATGATAAAAGGTGCAAAATCTATTGAAGCACTTAGTAATGCAGATACTTTTGTATTTGACAAAACTGGTACTTTAACTTGCGGAGAATTAGAAGTAATCTCTGTAGAATCCTATAGTGATGATTGGACAGAAGAGGAAGTTTTAAATTTAACAGCTTCAACTGAAGAACACTATTTCCATCCAGTAGCAGAAGCTGTTGTAAAAGCAGCAAAAGAGAGAGGTTTTGTTCATATGCACCATGAAGAAGTTGAATTTATTGTTGCACATGGGGTAAAAACAGAAGTAAAAGGAAAAGCTGTAGTAATTGGAAGTAGACACTTTGTGGAAGATGATGAAAAAATAGATTTCAAAGAACATAAAGATAAGATAAACAATTCACTAAAAGATGGGAAGACATTACTATATATAGGATACGATGGAAAGCTTTTAGGAACTATTGGACTTTCTGATGAATTGAGAGAAAATACAAAAGAATCTATTAGTAAACTAAAAAAACTAGGTGTAAAAAATATCATAATGCTAACGGGTGATACAAAAGAAAAAGCAAAATTAATTGCAGATGAAATTGGAATAGAAGAAGTAAGAGCAGAACTACTTCCTCAAGATAAAGCAAAAATTGTAAAAGAACTTATGGCTGAAGGCAAAAAAGTTGCTTTCATTGGTGATGGAATAAACGATGCACCTGCATTAATATCTGCCCATGTTGGAATATCTATGAGTAGAGGTGCAGATATTGCAAAAGCAACGGCTGATATTAGTCTATTAAAAGATGATATTGCTGCAGTTGTTGAAGCAAAAGAATATGCTAATAAAACAATGAATCTGATTAATAACAATTTCAATGCAACTGTTGGAATCAACTCTTGCATACTAGCAGGTGCTACATTTGGTCTATTTTCTCCAATTGTGACAGCTGTTTTACATAATGGTACAACCATTGGATTATTGCTTAATTCAATAAGGGGTGTAAAATAGTAGTATATTGATAATAGTTATTAGTTTTATTTAAGTTTTTTTAGATAAAATATTGATAATTATTATCAAAAGGATTAATATGCCATTTTTACTACCACTTGCAACAGCTTTAACAGCAATTTTAACGGTAAAAACTGTAAATAAAACTGCAAAAGTTCTAGATAAAAGGAAAAAAAGAAATGAAAGAAATGCCAATTGATTTAGAGATTCAAAAAGAAGCTGCAAAGATTGGAATGACAGCAACTTTAGGAGCAACAGTAGTAACTTCTATGTTTATGAAAAATAAAGTTGCAAAAAAAGTTCATGTAGTAGCTGGCGTTGCTTTTTGCGGATTTGCATTGTGGCATCACATGCTATATCAACCAAAAAATAAAATTAAAAAATCTAATACACTAAAAGAAAGCTAAGGGCATTAGTACCCCCTTAACTTTTCTTATTTCTTTGTTTTAAAAATTTTCTTATTTGTTAAACCAACCTCTTCTTTTAAAATTTGTATTTTTTTCAATAACTTTTCTATATTTACTTTTTTATTATTCATCTTAACTCCTAAATAAAATCATCTTTTATGTAAGATACCCATTTTGAAACTCTTTGATTAGTCAAATCATCTTGTGTATCTTCATCCAAAGCCAAACCTACAAATTTATTATCAACAAAAGCTTTTGAGTCATCAAACTCATAGGATTCATCTCTTTCCCATTCCCCTACCACATTTGCACCCATACTTTTTAGTTGTTCATAAACAATACCCATAGCATCTAAATATGTATCTGGATATCCATCTTGATCTCCTAATCCAAACAAAGCTACTTTTTTTGATGAAAAATCTACTTCTTTTAATTGTTCAAAATTATCATCCCAGTCATCTTGTAAATCACCATCACCCCAAGTTGATATTCCAAATATTACATTTTCATACTCATTAATTTTTGATAGACTTACATCTGCAATATCATGAATTGAATCTATTGATAATTCTTTTCCTATTAATTCTGCTATATTTGAAGTATTTCCCGTACTACTTGCATAAAATATTGCTGTTTTCACTACAACTCCTTTTTTTAATAATGTCATTTAATGAATAAGGTATCAATTTCACCATATATTCACTACAAGATTCTTCAAGTAATGGTATTTTTACTTGAATATGTTTATTGAAATTTCTATTTTTTGGATATACAAAATATACATATTTATATTCGCTGTTAAGTACTATATCGCAAGCAATTTTCACTTCATTTTTTATTGATAAATTTTCTTTATTCATATTTGTGCATAAAGGAATAACTTTTATGGATGGATGGTTTGATAAAACGATATCAATACAATCTTCATACTTTTCCACAAATCTATTTTTTGTATTTCTTGCTATTTTTTTATATACATAATTAAAAAAATTTTCATTTGTATTTTTATTATCATGTATTGAATTTATTAAATTAGTACATTCATTAAAACTCATTTTTATCCTTTATATTGATAATCAATATCAAGTATTATAAATAAAAGAAACTTAATTTTTTCTTATTATGATAATTATTATCAAAATAAACATTTTATTATACTTTTTTTGTGTATAGCAATTAAGCAAATTTCTATTTCAATTTAGATATAAATAGGCAATTAAATTAATAAAAATTACTATGATTAAAATTCGGAGAAATTATGAATTTACATGAGTATCAAGCAAAAAACTTATATAGAAAATACGACATTCCTACTACAAAAGGCAAACTTTTAACTCACCCTTCTCAACTAGATGATATCTTAAGAAGTGTTGGAAAAAACAAATGGGTAATCAAAGCTCAAGTTCATGCAGGTGGAAGAGGTAAAGTGGGTGGAGTTGTTTTAGTTAATTCTAAAAAAGAAGCCAATGAAGAAGTAAGAAGATTATTGGGAAGTACTCTAATAACGCACCAAACAAGTGCACAAGGACAACCTGTAAATTCTATTTACATAGAAGAACCTTGTGATATAAAAGATGAAATATACCTAGCCTTTATTGTTGATAGAACATCTCAGAGAATTATGATAATTACTTCTAGTGAAGGTGGTATGGATATTGAAGAAGTGGCGGAGCGATTTCCTGAAAAAATCCTAAGAAATCCAATAAATCCGATTGTTGGAATCATGCCAGCTCAATGTAGACAAATCTGTGAAGACTTAGGTTTTGACAAAGACCTTAGTGCTCAAATGATAGATTTAATGAAAAATATATATAAAATGTTTGTACAAAAAGATTTATCACTAGTAGAGATAAATCCTTTAGTTGTAACAAAAAATAATAAACTTATCTGTTTAGATGGAAAAGTTGTAGTTGATAATTCAGCACTTTATAGACAACCAAAAATGAATGAGATAAGAGATGATTCACAAGAAGATGAAAGAGAACTAAAAGCTGAAAAATTAGATTTAAATTATGTAAGTTTAGATGGAAATATTGCTTGTATGGTAAATGGTGCAGGTTTAGCAATGGCAACTATGGATTTAATAAAAACTCATGGGGGAGAACCAGCAAACTTCCTTGATGTAGGGGGAAGTGTAAATGAAAAAAGAGTTATTGAAGCTTTTGAAATTATTCTTTCTGATACAAAAGTAAATGGTATTTTAGTAAATATTTTTGGTGGAATTGTAAGATGTGATATTATTGCTGCTGGTATTATTGGAGCTGCCCAAAAGATGAATATAAATATTCCAATTGTAGTAAGACTTGAAGGAACAAATGCAAAAGAGGGACTTGAGTTGATAAAAAATTCAACTGTAACAGTTTATGAAGAGGCTGATTTAGATAAGGCCGCTTTAAAAATCATTGAGCTTTCAAATAAAGGAGTTAAATAATGGCTATTTTAATTGATAAAAATACAAAAGTATTAGTTCAAGGTTTAACAGGAGCACAAGCTAGTTTTCATACTCAAAGAGCCATAGCATATGGTACAAATGTAGTTTCAGGAGTAGTTCCAGGTAAAAGAGGTCAAAGACATTTTGACTTACCTATTTACAACACAGTTGAATGTGCTAAAAGATTAACAGGAGCAAATGCTTCAATTATATATGTTCCAGCACCTTTTTGTAAAGATGCTATTATAGAAGCAAGTGAAAATGGAATAGAGACTATTGTTTGTATCACAGAAGGAATCCCTACAATTGATATGCTAGATATAAAAGCAGTAGTTGATTTAAATGGTTCAAGACTTATAGGTCCAAATTGTCCAGGAATAATAACTCCCAATCAATGTAAAATGGGAATCATGCCAGAAAATATCCACATGGCTGGAAGTGTTGGAATTGTTTCTCGTTCTGGAACACTAACCTATGAAGCTGTAAATCAATCAACCCTAGCAGGATTTGGACAAAGTACTTGTGTAGGTATTGGTGGAGATCCCGTTCCAGGAAGTGATTTTATAGATATTTTAAAAATGTTCGAAGAAGACCCTGATACAAAAGCAATCGTAATGATTGGAGAAATTGGTGGAGCAAAAGAAGAAGCTGCTGCTGAATACATCAAATATAATATTACTAAACCTGTTGTTTCTTATATCGCAGGAGTAACAGCTCCAAAAGGCAAAAGAATGGGACATGCAGGTGCAATTATTGATGGAGGAAAAGGAACAGCTGAAGAGAAATACTTAGCCCTAGAGAGAGCAGGAGTAACAACAGTTAGAACAATTACTGCCATTGGTGCTGCTTTAAAAGAAGTTCATCCTAAATAATAGTGAGTATTAAATGAAATTAACACAAGAACAAATAGAACAATTTCACAAAGATGGTTTTATACTTATCAAGGATTTTGCACCACATGATTTATGTGAAAAAATCTTAGAAAAAGCAAATTATCATTTAAAAAATAAAATTAAACCAATAGAGACAGAATCTGAATACTTAGAAGCAAATGATGAGACAAATACAGTAAGACGATTAAGACAAGTTTACCAAAGAGAAGATGTTTTTAAAGAATGGATGACATATGAAGAGACTCTTCCAATGCTTCAACAACTATTTGGTGAAGAGGTAGTTTTAACCTTAGCTCACCATAACTCTATAATGACAAAGATGCCAAAGGATTCATCAAGAACATCTTGGCATCAAGATAGAAGATATTGGCACTTTGATAATAATGATTTGATTTCTATTTGGCTTAGTCTTGATGATGAGTTTATAGAAAATGGTCTTTTAGAATTTGTTCCAGGAAGTCATAAACTAAATCTTGAAAAAGATCAATTTGATGAAAAATCAAACTTCCTAGATGAACACCCTAAAAATATAGAGATAATCAAAAACAGAGTTCATACAAACCTAAAAAGAGGGGATATAGTTCTGTTTCATTGTAAAACTTTGCACCATGCAGGCAAAAACATAACAGATAAACCAAAAATCTCTTTTGTTTATACAACAAGAGCTATTAGTAACAAACCTCTAAAAAACACAAGAAGTGATGTATCAGAGGTATTGCTTGGATAACTTAATAACACTTTTAGAAGAGAAAACATCTTTTTCTAAAAGTGTTATCAAAAATATCTTACAACTTCTTGATGATGGGTGTACTATTCCTTTTATTGCAAGATATAGAAAAGAACAAACTTCAAATGCAAGTGATGAAGAGCTAAGAGTTTTTGAAGAGATTTATAATTATTCACTAAAACTTTTAAAAAGAAAAGAGGAGATATTAAATCTTTTACAAGAAAAAAACTTCTTAGATGATAAAATCAAAGCAAATATAAATTCTGCCACAACACTTCAAGCACTAGAAGATATTTACACACCCTTTAAAGACAAAAAATCATCTAGAACTACAATTGCCATACAAAATGGTTTAGAACCTCTAGCAAACTTTATACAGTGTTTAAAATACAGTAAAAAAGAGTGCCAAGAAAAAGCCAAATCTTTTTTAAATAAAGAAGTTACAAGTGTAGATGAAGCACTAAAAGGTGCAAGTGATATTATCGCCCAAAGATATGCAGATGATTTTAAATCAAAAGAAGTAGTTAGAAATAGTATTTTAAACTACGGAACAATACAAACTAAGCCCACAAAAACATTTGATAAAAATGGCCTTTATAAAAACTTATCAGAAGTAAATGAAAAAATAAAATATATAAAATCATATAGATTTTTAGCCATAAATAGAGCAACAAATGAAAAAGAACTAACTTTTAAAATTGAAGTTGATGAAGATTTTATTTGTGAAAATATAAAAAAATACAAAATCCCAACTTGGGCAAATAGTTCAAGTGAGCTTGTATTTGATGCCTATAAAGATGGACTAAAAAGACTTCTACTTCCTAGTTTAAAAAGAGAAGCTATAACAATCTTAAAAGAAAAAGCTTCATATGAAGCCATAAATCTTTTTGGAAAAAACCTAAAAGAACTACTTCTAACTCCACCCCTAGTTAATCAGACTATTTTAGGACTAGACCCTGGATTTAGAACTGGTTGTAAAGTGGCAGTTATAAGTGATGATGGACTTTTTTTAGATAGTGCAGTTATTTATCCAACAAAACCAAAAGAAGACTTTACTAACTCTGCTAAAACTCTGTTGGCTTTGATAAAAAAACACAAGGTAAACTCAATAGCCATAGGAAATGGAACAGCTTCAAATGAAACTGCCTCTTTTGTATCAAACTTTATAAAAGAAAACTCTTTAGATGTAAAATTTGCAGTTGTAAGTGAAATAGGGGCAAGTGTTTATTCTGCTTCAAAAATAGCCAATGAAGAGTATCCCAACCTTGATGTTACAATTAGAGGTGCCATTTCAATAGCTTCAAGGCTTCGTGATCCAATGGCAGCTTTGGTTAAAATAGACCCAAAATCACTTGGTATTGGACAATACCAACACGATGTAAATCAAAAAGATTTAGCTTCAAAACTAGAAAATGTAACAATAGACTTAGTAAATAAAGTAGGAGTTGACATAAACTCTGCTTCATATAAGCTTTTATCTTTTGTATCAGGTTTTAGTGAAACTATGGCAAAAAACATTATAGCCCATAGAGAAAAAATCAAAAAATTTAAATCAAAAAAAGAACTACTTGATGTAAAAGGTATAGGTTCAAAAGCTTATGAACAAGGGGTGGGATTTTTAAGAATAAAAGATGGAAGTTCTATTTTGGATAATACTGCAATTCACCCAGAAAATTATGCTTTAGTAAATACCTTACAAAAAAAATATAAAATAGAAGATATAAAAACAAGTGATATTGAAAATATAACAAAAGAGCTAAACACTTCAAAACTTCTTTTAGAAGATATTATAAATGAGTTACAAAAACCAGGATTTGATGTAAGAAGCGAATTTGATGAAATAGAGTTTTCAGATGATATCAAAACAATAGAAGACTTAAAAGAGGGATTTTTTGTCTCTGGAATCGTACGAAATATCACAGACTTCGGAGCTTTTGTAGATATAGGTCTAAAAAATGATGGAATGATACACATCTCACAAATGAGCGAAAAAAGAATCTCACACCCTAGTGAAATACTTAGCATAAACCAACAACTAAAAAAGATAAAAATCATATCAATAGATTTAGAAAAAAATAAAGTAGGACTTAGTTTAAAATAAATACTAAAAAAATGTGAGCATTTTCGAAATAGCATTAAGAAAAATCAAATTTAAATGTTGATTCTAATCAATGCCATTAAATCCAATACTGATTATAATTATCACTAGTTAATTTATAATTAAGGATTTCTAATGGAATATACCTTCGTACTAATCTTACACCTACTAAGTGCAATTATTTTTATAGGTTTTATTTTTGCAGATGTAATTATTTTTCCAGCAGTTAAAAATAAATTGGGAAAAGAATTACATGCAAAAATGATTGAAGCAATAGTTGGGCGTGGACTTAAAATATATCCTCTTATTGTTTTGGTTCTTATATTCACTGGTGGATATATGTTTAGTAAATACATAAATAGTGAAGTAGGAGTTATAAATTCTTCACTACAAATTTTACTATTAATCAAAGTTTTTTTTGTATTTCTTATCATTATTGGTGTTATTTATACTATGTATTGCAAACTCACAAAAAAAGAACCAATAGCTTTTATGAATTATTTTCATACATATGCTTTAGTTTTATCAATAGCAATTGTCATTCTTGCAAAATTGATGTTTGTAGTATAAACCCCTATTTTACACATATTAATAATCAATTAATAAAATAATCTTATACTTCAAAATAAACTATAATTATTAGGATAATTTGAAATATGAGTATCACTCGAAGAAAATTTACTTACTTAGCTGGTATTAGCACCCTTCTTGCCACCCTACCTTCATGGGCAAAAGAGAGTACTAAAATAACTCCTGCCTTATTTATAGGACATGGAACACCTATGAATGCCTTTGTCGAAAATAGATTTACTAAAGAGTGGGAAAAAATCGCTCAAATAATAAAAAAACCAAAAGCCATCTTAGTAGTTTCAGCACATTGGGAGACTATGTTTCCAGCTGTCAGTACAGCTGCTAATCCTGAGACAATATATGATTATTATGGTTTCCCTGAATTTATGTATGAATTTAAATATCCAGCCCCTGGTACCCCAAAAATTGCAAAACATGTCTCAGAGACATTCAAAGAAGAAGTATTTAACGATCCAATTAGAGGTTTAGACCATGGTGCTTGGACTGTATTATCAAGACTTTTCCCAAAAGCTGATGTACCAGTATTTGAGTTTAGCTTAGCCCAATCAATGACTCCAAAAGAGCATTTTTTATTAGCAAAAGAGATGTATGAGCTAAGAAAACAAGGGATTATGATAATAGGTTCAGGAAATATTGTTCATAATATTCCCAGTGCAAAAAGTGATACTATGCATGGTACTAGAGATGTAGTTCATGATTGGGCAAAAAGTTTTGATGAAAAAGTAACTTCAAAAATAGATAGTGGTGATTATGAGGCTTTAGTAAATTACCAAGAAATGGGCAAAGATGCTCTAATGGCAGTTCCTAGCCCTGAGCACTTTTTGCCACTTTTATATGTTTTAGGATGTGTAAAAAAAGATGAACAACATAAATATTTTGCTCAAGGATTTCAAGAAGGCTCTTTTTCTATGAGGTCAGTTCTTTTCTCATAAAAAATTATTTAGCCATTTTCTCTTTATAAAGTTTGTGTGGAGTTGGTTTTTTGTTAAAATCAATTGTTACTAAAACTACTTCTTCAACTTGAACTATTACTTTATTTGTTGTTTTATTTCTAAGTTCACATTTTAATGTAATTGAAGTTTTTCCTACTCTTACTAGTTCAACTCCTGTAATTAAAATATCACCAATATTTGCAGCACTATTAAATACGACTTCTGATACTTTTGCAGTAGCAATTCTACTAGTATCTAATAAATTTGCAGCATAAACCATAGCATCTTGGTCAATCCAAGATAAAGCTGTCCCACCAACTAAAATACCAGCAGCATTTAGATGAGGATAAGTTACCATTCTTTGTGTTGTATATTCCAATCCAAAACCTTTTTTCTTATTTTCGACTATTTTTTATAAAAACTTGATTAAACCTAGGTCAAAAATCAGCTGTATTTCGAAATGCTTTTTTAATGCTATGTAAAATTAGTATACTCGGAAGTAAAAAGGAGTATTCATGCAAAAGTTTTTATATATTACTGACCAAACAGAATATAGCGATAATAGTTTTATTGGCCCTTTATTTGAAAAATACTTAACTAAACATTTTGAAATACATATCATCTATTTTTCTAAATATAAAGCATCTTTTGAAAGAAAAGATAATAATAAAATCATTATTCCCCTTGCAGATAAACTAAATGTTATAGATGTTTTAGGACATAATGGAATAGATTTAAAAGAGTATAAAATAGTAGCTGTAAGAAATGATACAAAAATATTAAAAGAAGTACTTAAAAAAAGAATCGTTTTTGATTATAAAGTTGCTTTTAGATTATCATTTCCAAAAAGAATTGCCAAGCTTCAAATTGATGAAGCAAACAACAAAAAAAGCTATTTTGATATAATCTCAAATAAAATTAAACTACACCAAGAAACATCACTAATAAACGATTGTGACCTATTTCTTCCAACAACTATAAAAATGAGAGATAACTATTTAAAAGATGTGAAAACAAAAACTTTTGTTATTCCTTCAGCTATTGATCCAGAAGTTTTACACGAAAATATACAACATGAAAGTGAAGAAAAAAGATTTTTTTATGCAGGAACTTTAGATAAATTAAGAGAATTTGAAACAGTATTAGATGCCTTTTCTCAAATTGAGAGTAAAAGCTTTAAAATCATGATTTCTACAAAAGACCCAGAATATGCCCAAGAGTTATTAGCTAAATATCCTAACTTAAGAGCAAATTTTGAATTAAATAATGCCACATCAAAAGAGGAGTTATTGGATTTAATTGCAAAAGCTGATATTGGTTTATCAATTTTACCTGATATTGCTTTATTTAACACCTCAACACCTGTTAAAATCATGGATTATTATGCTTCTGCTGTTCCTTGTATAATGTCAAAAAATGATAACAATCTTTCTATTTTTGATGATAATAAAACAGCTTGGCTTTGTGACTTTGACAAAGATTCAATTAAAACAAAACTTGAAGAGATAATCTCATTACCAAAAGAAAATATCACTCAAGTTGGAATTGATGGACAAAAAAGACTTTTAGATATAAGAAACTATGAAAGAATCGCTGATGCTTTAGCTCATCAATTAAATATCTTATAAAAATATGCATTTGCATATTTTTATAACGCAAGTTCTTTTAAATAGTCTGCAATTTTAGGAATATTATCTTTTCTACATACTAAACAAGTAGGAATATCCCAAGCTTTTTTATTTAACTTCAAAATTTTAACCTCATCTTCAAATCTTAATTTTTTTACAATACTTAAAGGAAGTATTGATTTTCCCATTCCAGCTTTTGCACATCCTAAAATAGTATCATAGCTGCCAAATTCTAACTTTTTGTGTTCCACTTGTGTTAGTTCAAAAAGATAATCTTGAGCAAAATCACTGTATGCACACCCTTTTTTAAAACTCAAAAATACATTTGGAACCACTTCCTCAAAAGGTTCAACTAAAACCAATTCTTCATCAACTTTATTTAATACAAGGAGTTCATTTTCTTGAGGTACACCACTAACAAAAGCCATATCTACTTTGTAGTCCATTATCATTTTTTTGATTTCACCTGTTGTATTTGTGATAAGTTCTAGTTGAATATCTGGGAATTCATTGTGTATATTTATTAAAAAGTTTACTATTCTTGTCACAGCATTTGATTCAGTTGAAGCAACAATTAACTGCTCTTGCTTTAGCATATCTTTCATATCTAAAGTTGCTAACTCTATTTTTTTTATAATATCTACTGCATGTGGGTAAAGTCTTTCCCCTTCATGTGTTAAGATAACTCCAGAAGGAACTCTATGAAAAAGTTTACATTCAAGATTTTTTTCTAACTGTTTTATTCTAGAAGTTACATTTGACTGAGCATATTTTAAACTATTTGCAGCTTTTGAAATAGACTTCTTATTTGCAACACTTACAAATACTTTTAGTAAGTTTGAATCCATATCACTTTTCCTTATATCACTAATCATGATTAATTATTTGACATAATATCATTTTTAGTGATATTATGTCAAAAACAAAGGAATAGAGTTTGAAAAAAATAAACCTTTTAGATAAAGATTCAAATGCTTCTATTATACTCGCAGGAATCCTTGCATTAATTATTGGAGTGGGAGTAGCAAGATTTGTATTTACATCTTTACTTCCTCCTATGCTTGAAGATTATTTAACTGTTAGTTTTGCTGGTATTTTAGCTTCTGTTAATTATGCAGGATATTTAGCTGGTTCTATTTTTGCTGTATTCATAAAAGATATATATACAAAGGTAAAGTTTTTTAGACTTGGGATGATTATATCTATTTTAACAACCTTAGTTTTAGCTACAACACATAATGAAACTTTATGGTTAATCTCAAGAATAATCGCAGGATTTGGAGCCGCTATGGCTTTAGTTGTAGGTTCTGCAATTGTAATGTACAAACTAAAAATAGATAATAAAACAAAAGCCATGGGGATACATTTTTCAGGAATTGGGTTTTCTATTTTAGTTACTGATTTAATTGTTCGTGCAGTATTTTATTTCCATGGGACTTGGCAAGAAGCTTGGTTAGTTTTAACTATTTTTGCCTTTTTTGCATCTTTTTATTCTATGTATATTTTATCTTTTGGTAAAAGAGTAGATGCAAATGTGGTAAAACACCATTTTGATATAAAACTGTTTTCACCCTTTGTAATACTTCTTATTATTGCATATTTTTGTGAAGGTGTTGGGTTTGTTGTTCAAGCAACTTTTATTCCTGATATTATTAATTCACTTGAAGGTCTAAAAGGATATGGTAATCTTACTTGGACTCTTGTTGGACTAGCAGGTATTCCCTCTTGTATTATTTGGATGAATTTAGCACACAAATATGGAAGTGTAAATATAATCATTATTGCTATGTTATTACAAGTAGTTGGAATACTAATTTCAGCCCTTACAAATAATCTATACCTTAACCTATTATCTGGTGTTTTATATGGAGGTACTTTTATAGGTCTTGTAGCACTATTTATGAGTCTAGGAGGCAAACTTTCAGGTGCAAACCCTGTTGTTCTAATGGGAGCACTTACAACTGCTTATGGAGTAGGACAAGTTTTAGCACCATTATATAGTATAGCCTTAATAGATAAATTTGGAAACTACACTTATGCACTTTATTTAACTGCTTTTATTGTATTTTCAGGTGTAGTATTATTGTTTATCTCAAAAATTCTAAATATAGTAAAGGAATAGAAAGATTTTTTACAAATCTTGTTAAAAGAAGTTATTAAATATAAGTTCCCTTTAAAATGGGAACATCTTAAAGGAATAAATATGCCATATATAAATGTAAAAATGACCCACGAAGATGGAGGGGCAACAAAAGAACAAAAAGAAAAACTTTCAAAAGGTATAACTGAACTTTTTTCAGAGATTTTTGGAAGAGGAGCTTCAAGTGCTGTTGTTCTTATAGAAGAGGTTTCTACTGATAATTATGCAATTGGTGGAAAAACAATTACAAATATAAGAGAAGAGCAAAAAAAGAATTGATTTAAATCATACTTTTACCTTTTTCTTTTGGCTAAGATTCATTTATTTCTTGAAAAATGGATTAATATATGAAAAAGTTTTTTAAACAATTTAAAAAAGTAAATACTGAACCTATTGAAAGAGCTAATATTATTTGGTCTTGGATAGGTTCATTTGTAGGTATTTTAGCTATCTCTTTATTTCACAGTGATATTCTAAATGATAATGATTTAACTTTAGTAATTGGTTCTTTTGGTGCAAGTGCTGTATTAGTTTATGGAGCTGTAAATTCTCCTCTTGCCCAACCTAGAAATCTCATTGGTGGACATATTTTATCCGCACTTATAGGAGTTATATCTTTTAAACTATTTCATAATCATATATTATTTTGTTCTGCTTTTGCAGTTGCCACTTCTATTTTGATTATGCAAGTAACTTTAACACTTCATCCTCCAGGAGGTGCAACAGCCCTCATTGCTGTAATTGGCAGTAATCAAATACATGATTTAGGATTTTTATATGTTTTATATCCAGTAGCATCTGGAGCTTTTATTCTTTTGATAATTGCAGTAGTTGTGAATAATATCCCTGCACATAGACATTATCCACATTCACATAAAATTTTTAATTTTAAATGGTTTGAAGAAGATTGATTAATCTTTTTTTACATAAACTTTAAATTTCCAAGCTGGGCTTTTTATTTTGCCATCTTCTTTGATTGCTTCATAATCTCTTTGTTGAGCTAAATCCCAAGTTGAAAAATCAATAGGTTCTAAGTATGCATCTGCTTCTCCTGAATAATCAACTTCACTTAAATACATTTTATCAACATACTCAAATAAAGTTTTATAAATAGTAGCCCCACCTATTATAAATAATTCTTCCTCTCCTTTTTCTCTAGCACAATTCAAAGCCTCATATATATCAGAAAATGTCTCCACACCTTCATATTCAAAACCACCTTTTGTTAGTACAAGTGAAGTTCTATTTGGTAAGGGCTTACCTATTGATTCAAAGGTTTTTCTTCCCATTAAAATATGGTGCCCGGAAGTTATAGTTTTAAAGTTTTTAAAATCCTCAGAGATATGCCATAGCATTTCATTATTTAAACCTATTTCCCAATTCTTTCCATAAGCTACTATCATTGATACTATCATACTGTATTCCTTTTAATTGGTTCCCAATAAAAAGGAACCATTTTTATATATCTACTTTTTGACAAAAGAAGGCAATGATTTGCCTTTTGGCTATACTGCCATTACACCTTTTATATGCTCATGAGCTTGGTAATTACTAAGTTCAAAATCTTCCATTTTAAAATCAAAGATATTTTTGATATCTGGATTTATTTTCATAGTTGGTTTTGCAAAGGGTTCTCTTGTAATTTGTAAGTTTGCTTGTTCTATATGATTTGAATAAAGATGTGCATCTCCAAAAGTATGTACAAAATCCCCTACTTCTAAATCACAAACTTGTGCAACCATCATAGTCAATAATGCATAAGAAGCGATATTAAAAGGTACTCCTAAAAATATATCCGCACTTCTTTGATAAAGTTGGCACGATAACTTTCCATTTGCCACATAAAATTGAAAAAAAGTATGACAAGGAGGAAGTGCCATTTTTTCTATTTCTGCCACATTCCAAGCACTTAAAATAAGTCGTCTCGAATCAGGATTATTTTTGATTTGTTCTATTAATTCAGATACTTGATCAATATCTTTTCCATCATTTGTTTTCCAACTTCTCCATTGGCTTCCATAAACAGGGCCTAACTCTTTTACAGTATCACTATTTTCATATCCTAAAGCAACACCTTGATTATCTGCATTTGCAGTCCAGACTGTTTTTTTGCCTATGATATTTTCTGCCTTATCACCATAGTGAATTTCAGCCAATCTTCTCTCGTCAGTTGAACCTTCTAAAAACCAAAGAAGCTCTGAAATAATAGCTTTCAAATGACATTTTTTAGTAGTTACTAAAGGAAAACCTTCACTTAAATCAAATCTCATTTGGTAACCAAATACTGATTTTGTTCCTGTTCCTGTTCTATCTTCTTTTAGTGTTCCATTTTCTAATACATGTTTCATCAAGTCTAAATATTGCTTCATTTCGTTCCTTACATAAGTAGTAAATATACTACTAAATATTGAAGAATATTTTACCTAAGATTATATATTTTATAAATAAATTTTGTTTAAAAGATAAGTAAATCTATTAATGTGTAAGAAATATATAACATCAAGCAGGCAACTGATATATCTAAGATTTTCCAAGTAATTGGTTTTTTAAATAAAGGAATTAAGACTCTAGCTCCATAACCTAATGTCAAAAACCAGCTAGCTGAAGCTAAAGCAGAACCTAAAATAAAATATATTTTTAAGTTGTCTTCAACATTAGCTCCAATTCCACCTATTAATAAAACTGTATCTAAATATACATGAGGATTTAAAAAAGTAAACATAAAAAGTAAAGTAAATACTTCTTTGATAGGATTTGTTTTTATCTCATTATCAATTTTTAAACTCTCGTTTTTAAAAGCTGACTTAAAAGACTTAAAAGAATAAAATAATAAAAAAACTATTCCAAAAATTGCAATGCCATTTATAAAAGTTTGGTTTCCTTTTATAAAAGCACCCAGTCCAAAAACTCCTAAAGTAATCAAAACAAAATCTGAAATAATACAAATGAGTGTTGCTTTTAATACATGTTGCTTAAGTAATCCAAGCTTTAAGATATAGGCATTTTGAGCACCAATTGCCACTATTAAAGATAAGGCTACTATGTAACCTTTTATAAAAATATCAAATTCCACTAAATATAACTTTTAGCTAAATGTATAATTCCTGAAACTATAAATTGAACGGCAAGTGCTCCAACAATAAGTCCCATAAGTTTTGTTACTACATTTTGTCCAGTAACACCTAAATATTTTTTAATATAGATTGAGTTTCTTAGTATTAAATAAAATATCAAAGCATTAATACAAAAAGCCATAACCAAAGTAAAAAGTTCCATAGTATTTTCAACTTGATTTTTAAAAATAATAATTGTAGTAAAAAGTCCAGCTCCAAAAGCAATTGGAATACCTATTGGAATAACTGCTAGTTCTTCATCTTTTTTACTATCTCTTGTACCATCTTGATTTTCATTAGAAGAACTTCCTCTTACCATAGTAATAGCCATCAATAATAAAATCAATCCACCCATAACTTGAAGTGAATCTTCTCCTATACCAAATAGTTTTAAAACTAAATCTCCACTAATCAATACAACAAAAAATGCCACTACAATAGTAATAGTTGTTTTTCTAGCGATTGTAGACATTTGTGTTTTTGAGATATTGGGACTAAGAATTGACAAAGCAATTGCACTTATTCCAATAGGATCAATTATTGCAAAAAATGTGATACTTTGTTGTAAAAAATTTTGAAAAATTTCCAATTAATTCATTCCACCTTTTAAAGCCATTTTTTTCTCTATTCTATGTCCTATAAAACTTAATACAGAAGTTATACAAAGATAAAGTAATGCTACAATTATCCAAGTTTCAAAGGGAGAAAAAGTATTTGCAACAATCTCTTTTCCAACTTTTGTCAAATCTGTAATAGAAATAACTGAAACCAAAGAAGAATCTTTTACTAAAGCAATCATTTCACCAATAAGTGTTGGCAAAGCTCTTTTAAAAGCTTGAGGTAAAATTATATATCTCATAGCTTGAAAGTTAGATATTCCCAAAGATTTTGAAGCTTCTAGTTGACCTTTATCAATAGATTGAATAGCACCTCTTAAAATCTCTGCCATATATGCACCAAAGAATATACCTAAAGATAATACCCCTGCTACAAAACGATCAAATTCAAAAATATTTGCAACAATAAAATAAAATAAAAATATTTGAACTAATAAAGGAGTTCCCCTTACGATTGTTACATATACCGTTGCTAAATCTTTTATAAATACTATTGGAGATAGCTTCATAAAAGCAACAATAATACCAATAAAAAAAGTTAAAACAGCTGCAAAAAAGGATATTTTTAAGGTTATCCATAAACCATTTAAAATAGGTCCTGGTTTTGTTACTGTTTTTGTAGCAATATAATCGCCACTATATACATTTTCACCCACTTTATACTCAAATAAAAAACTACTATCTAACTTATTAAGAGTTATATTTTCATCACCCTTAATATAGTATTTGCCATCTTCTAATACTAGTTTTCCATCTACTGGGGCTTCTATTGTTATAGTTTCTTTATATGCAAAATATTTAGGAACAGAACTCCACTTCCAAACATAATTAATATTTGAAGCTGCTGCATATAAAAAATATCCTAAAACAATAAATAAAGCTAAGGCAATGATATGCCCTAGCTTTTTATTTTGTGTCCATGATTCTCTTCTTGCCATAGATTATTGAACTCTTTTTAACCAAGCAGTATCTTTCAACCACTTATCATTTAACTTACCATAGAAATCAACTACTTTGTCACCCTTCATTTGTCTTAAAAAGTTATTTAACCAATTTAAAAAATCAGGATCACCTTTTCTAATTGCCCATGCTAAAGGTTCAAATGTTAAAGGTTCATCTAAATGTACTAATTTATCTTTACCTTTATCTGCCATAAATAAGATATTGTATGGTTGGTCATAAACAAATGCAGTTGCATTATCATTTAACACTTCACTTACAGCATCTGCTTCAGTTTCAAATGTAACAATTTTTGCTTTTTTATAAAATTTTCTTATTGCAATTTCAGCTGATGTTCCAAGTTTTGTAACAATTGTATATTTTGGATCATCTAACTGTTTTGCAGATGTGATTTTACCTTCTAAAGATTTGTTCATTAACATAGTTTGTCCAACTACTAAATAGGGATCTGCAAAATTTACTTTTAAGTTTCTTTGTTGAGAAACAGTCATACCAGAGATAATAATATCACATTTTCCAGTTACAAGTGCTGCAACTATACCATCCCAAGCTGTAGGAAGAAGTTTTAATTTAACTCCTATATCTTTAGCCATTTTTTTAGCAACATCCACATCATAACCAATAATTCTACCCTTTTTATCTTTCATTTCAAAAGGCATATATCCAGGTTCTAAACAAACTTGCATTTCACCTCTTTCTAAGATTTTATTCAATGTAGAATTCTTCCACAAATTTATATCCGATGCCACTAAATTAACTGTAGCAAATACTAAAATAGCTAAAAGCGTTTTTTTCATTTTTCTTCCTTTTTTATTTAATGTGTTAAAATTTCATTTAAGAATTTTTTTGCTCTATCACTTTTTGGATTTTCAAAAAATTCTTTTGGTGTAGATTCTTCAACTACAACACCATGATCCATAAATACTATTCTATCTCCAACTTCTTTTGCAAACCCCATCTCATGAGTTACACATACTATTGTAAAGCTTTCGTGGGCTAAATCTTTCATTACAGCTAAAACATCACCGATTGTTTCTGGATCTAAGGCAGAGGTAGGCTCATCAAAAAGTATTATCTTAGGCTTCATTGCTAAACTTCTAGCAATAGCAACACGTTGTTTTTGACCACCAGATAAATCCCCAGGATAAGAGTTCGCTTTATCTTCTAGTTTTACTTTTTTTAAAAGTTCCATTGCAATAGTGCTAGCATCCTCTTTTTTTATATTTTTGACTAAATTGGGTGCTAAAGTAATGTTTTCAAGTATAGTTAAATGGGGAAAAAGATTAAAATGTTGGAATACCATACCAACTTCGCTTCTTATAGTTTGTAGATTTTTTTTGCTTCCATGGATATCGATGTTATCAACAAAAATTTCACCGCTATCTATTTCTTCTAAACCATTAATACATCGGATTAATGTTGATTTCCCTGAACCTGAAGGCCCACAGACCACAACAATTTCACCTTTTTTAACATTGAAATCAATTCCTTTTAAGACATGAAACTTGTCATAAAACTTATCGATTTTCTTCATACTTATAATATTATCCATCATCTCTCTTTAATTAGACTAAGACGATATCATAGCTAAATTTATTTTAACATTCCTATAGAGCATGTATATAATTTATACATAAAATAATCTTTTGCTTAAATAAACTATGGGTACAATGCAAATTTTATTTTAGGAGAATAATTGAATAAAAAACTATTAGAACTAAGAGCAGACTTTTTACTTTTAACTGTCGCTATTGCTTGGGGTGTGACTTTTTTAATGGTACAAGATGCTATTAAATCTGTACCTGTTTATGCATTTTTATTTTGGCGTTTTGGAATTGCTACTATTTTAATGGCAATAATTGCATATAAATATTTTGACAAACTAAATAAACAAACTATACTTTATGGAGTTATTTTGGGTTGTTTTTTATTTTCTGCTTTTGCTACTCAAACCTTTGGCTTAGCCTATACAAAAAGTTCAATAATAGCTTTTTTAACAGGATTAAATGTAATAATTGTACCTTTTTTAGCCTATGTTGTTTTTAAAGAATATGTTAGAAAAATGGTTTTTATAAGTTCTCTAATAGCCGTTTGTGGTCTGTATTTATTAACTATGAGTGGAAGTTTATCACTTGGAAAAGGTGAAGTATTAGGAATTATATGTGCTTTACTTTTTGCTTTACAAATACTCTTTACTGACAAATATTCAAAAAGAGTTAATGTATATCTCTTAGTACTGTTTCAATTTATAACTGTAACAATATTATCTTTATTATTTTCACTTAGTTTAGATAGTGTAACTTTTGATTTGGATTTTAATAATACATTTTTAAAAGCACTAATAATCACTTCTATCTTTGCAACTGTTTATGCATTTTTGATTCAAACTTATATGCAACAGTTTACAACTCCTACAAAAACAGCAGTTATTTTTTCTATGGAACCTGTAAGTGCAGGTATTTATGGCTACTTTGTAGGAAATGAACTTTTAAGTTCAATCCAACTTTTTGGAGCTACCTTAATCATACTCGCCCTACTTTTAGCGGAAATCAAATTCAAAAAAAAGTAATTTACTTTTAATTTACCTCATAGTTTTACAATTTCAATATAAATTTTATTTTGAAGAGGTAAAACATGTTAAGCAATCAGTTATTTGATATCAAAAGTATCCATGACTCATACAAAAAAGGTGTAACACCTAAAGATATTGTAACTGAGGTTTACAATAGAATTAAAAAAGTAAATGATGATGGAATATTTATTCATCTACAGCCAATAGAAGATATATTTGCTCAAACTTCATCTTTAGAAAAGATGAATTTAAGTGAAAAACCACTTTGGGGAATCCCTTTTACAGTAAAAGATAATATTGATGTGGAAGGTATTCCTACAACTGCTGCTTGTCCTGCATATGAATATATTGCAAAAGAAGATGCTTTTATAGTAAAAGTTTTAAAACAAGCAGGTGCCATTTGTATAGGAAAAACAAATCTAGACCAGTTTGCAACTGGTTTAGTAGGAATTAGAACTCCTTATGGAGCACCTAAAAATGCCCTTGATGAAAAAATCATTCCAGGTGGTTCTAGTTGTGGTTCAGCGGTTGCTGTTTCTCACCAATTATTTAGCTTCTCCCTTGGAACTGATACAGCAGGTTCTGGAAGAATCCCAGCAGCACTTAATAATCTAGTTGGACTAAAACCAACTTTAGGAGCTTTTTCAAAAAGAGGTGTTGTACCTGCTTGTCTTACAGTTGATGCTGTTTCAGTTTTTGCTTTAAATATTGAAGATGCTTATGATATTTTTGAAATTGCTAGCAAACATGACCAAAAAGATCCCTACTCTAAAAAAAGACCTAAAAACAAATATAAAAATACCCAAGATGTAGTTGTGGCTATTCCAAATAGCGATTCTCAAATCTTTATTGATGATGAAATTCAAAGAAAATCATACCAAGAGACAATCTCACTTATAAAAGAAAAAGGTTTTAAAACTATTGAAATAGATTTAAAACCTTTCTTTGAAGTTGCACAATTATTATATGAAGGTACTTGGTTGGCTGAAAGATACACTGTAATTGGAGATATGATAAAAAATCAACCAGCTGATATTTTAGATATTACTAGAACACTAATTCAAAAAGCAGAAACCTTTTCTGCAAGTGATGTATATAGAGATATTTATAGATTTAATGAACTTAAAAAAGAGATTGAACCAGTGTTAGAACAATTTGACATCTTATGTTTACCTTCAATGCCAAGGGTTGCAAGTGTAAAAGAGATAGAAGATGACCCAATAAAAGCAAACTCTAGACTTGGTATTTATACAAACTTTGTAAATCTATTAGACCTAAGTGCCATAGCAATTCCAGTAAATAAAAGAGAAGATGGTTTTGCAGGAGGAGTTACAATCATAGCAAATGCCTTTGAAGAACTGATGCTTGCAAAGTTTGCAAAATATATCCAAAAAGATATGACTCTAACTTATGGAAATAGTAAGGTTGAAGTAAAACTAAGTGACGATGATACTTTTGGAGTAACTTACGATGAAATAGAAGTGGCTGTTGTAGGAACACATCTTAGAGGAATGCCACTAAATAAAGACCTAGTTAAATTAAATGCAAGGTTTTTATATGAAGCAAAAACAACTCCAAATTACAAACTTTTTAAACTTCAAGATGAAGAAATACTAAAACCTGGGCTTATTCAAGATGAAAATGGAGTTTCTATTGAACTTGAAGTTTGGGCAATACCAATTGAAAATTTGGGAGAATTTGAAAGAACTATTCCAAAACCCTTATGCATAGGTTCAATTGAATTAGAAAATAAAAAAACTGTAAAAGGTTTTTTATGTGAAGCAAGTGCCTTAATTGGTGCAAAAGATATTTCAAGTTTTGGTGGCTGGAAAGCTTTTTTAAATTCAAATCAAATTAAAGGATAAAAAATGGAAAGAAGAGATTTTATGAGAATAGCAGGTGCTGCTTCAATACTGCCTTTTTTAAGATATTTACCAACCCAAGCAAATGCAGCAACGGGAAGCAATGGTGTTTTAGTAGTTGTTAGTGGAAACAATATCAATAGTTTAGATTTACATAGAAAAGGTACAAATAGACCTAGTTATCAAGTTACAGTAAATATTTATGACAGACTTGTGAAATTTGGAGTTAAAACTCTTCCTGATGGTTCAATGGCTTATGATTCTACAAAAATAGAGCCAGAAGTTGCCCAATCATGGGAATTTTCAGATGATAAAAAATCAATTACTTTTAAAATCAATCCAAAAGCTAAATTTTGGGATGGTACACCAGTTACTGCACATGATGTAAAATGGTCTTTTGATAGAGCTGTTACTTTAGGTGGTTTCCCAACTGTACAGATGAAAGCTGGTTCTATGTCAGATCCTAAACAGTTTGTTGTTGTTGATGATATGACATTTAGAATTGATTTACCATTTCCTTCTAAATTAACACTTCCTGATTTAGCTGTTCCAATTCCTTTTATTATCAACTCAAAAGTTGCTAAAGCACACTCTACTGCAAATGACCCTTGGGCTACAGAATATTTACATAAAACTCCTGCTGGTTCAGGACCATACAAAATTTTAAGATGGGATCCGGGTCAACAATTTGTTTACCAAAGAAATGAAGATTATGCGATAGCTCCAAAACCTGCAATAAAAAGAGTAATAGTAAGAGAAGTACCATCAGCTTCAACTAGACGAGCATTATTAGAGAGAAAAGATGCAGACCTTTATACAAATGTTCCTCCAAAAGATGTAAAAGAGTTCAAAGAAGGGGGTAAAATAAAAGTTTCTGGTGCTCCTATTGATAACTGTATACATGTTTTAGGATTAAATGTTAAATATAAACCTTTTGATAATAAAAAAGTTAGACAAGCTATTGCTTATGCTATTCCTTATGAAGAGATTTTATCATCAGCAGCTTATGGAAGAGGAAAACCTATGTTTGGAGGATCTAGTAAAACTCCATCAAATATTGTATGGCCTCAACCATCTCCTTATAATACAAATATAAAAAAAGCTAAAAAACTATTAGGAGAAGCTGGTTTCAAAGATGGGTTTGAAACAACACTTTCGTATAATTTAGGTCTTGCATCATGGCAAGAACCAACAGCACTTCTAATCCAAGAAGGATTGAAAAAAATAGGTATAAAAGTTAAACTAGACAAAATCCCAGGAGCAAACTGGAGAACAGCAGCACTTGTTGAAAAAAGACTTCCTATGCACTTAGAAAACTTTGGAGGGTGGTTAAATTATCCTGATTATTACTTCTTCTGGGCTTATAAATATGGACACTTATTTAATTCATCTAATTATAAAAATGAAAAGATTGAGAAACTAACAGATGAAACACTTCATATGGAAATAGATAATCCAAAATATGAAAATATGATTAAAGAGATGATTGAAATAGTTTATGATGATGTTCCTAGAATCCCATTATATCAACCATATCTAGATGCAGCAATGCAAAAAAATATTGATGGCTATGCTTCATGGTTCCATAGACAGCTTGATTGTACAACCATTACAAAATCATGAAAAATAAAGTAACTCAGATATTAAATAGATTGTTTCAATCAATCCCTTCGATTATAGGTATTGTAATAATCTCTTTTTTATTAACACGAGCGCTTCCAGGTGACCCAGCAGTCTATTTTGCTGGGGCTATGGCAGATAAAGAATCAATCGAGCAAGTACGGGTTTCTTTGGGTTTAGATAAAGGTATTGTTGAACAATTTTTTATCTATGTACAAAATCTTTTTCATGGTAATTTAGGTATGTCTTTAAATACTGGTATTCCTGTTTTACAAGAGTTAACTACTAGACTTCCAGCATCATTGGAATTGACTTTTTTAGGGCTAAGTTTTGCATTAATAATTGCAATTCCCTTAGGAATTTTATCAGCTACGAAACCTGGAACTTGGATTGACCATCTAACTAGAGTATTAGTTACTATGGGAGTATCTTTGCCTACGTTTTTTACGGGACTTTTTTTGATATATATTTTTTATTATCTTTTAGGAGTAGCACCCTCTCCTATTGGGAGACTTGATATTTTATATTTATCACCTCCCCATGTAACAGGATTTTATACTATTGATTCTTTGTTAGCAAATGATATGGAGACATTTTGGGCAAGTGTAAGACAGCTAATGTTACCTGCAATTACACTAGGAATATTTGCTCTAGCACCAATTGCTAGGATGACAAGAGCTTCCATGTTAAATGCTTTGTCAAGCGATTTTATAAGAACTGCAAGAGCAAATGGTCTGCCAAGAAGTAAGATCCTAATAACTTATGCCCTTAGAAATTCTTTATTATCAATACTTACAACACTAGGAATGGTTTTTTCATTTCTTTTAGGTGCAAATGTATTGGTTGAAAAAGTATTTTCTTGGCCTGGGATTGGTTCTTTTGCTATTGAAGCACTTGTGGCTTCTGATTATGCAGCGGTTCAAGGTTTTGTACTTACTATGGCATTACTTTTTGTTGTAGTAAATTTAACTATTGACATAATTTTAACTCTTATTGACCCCCGTGTCTCTATAGATAATTAGGAAAAAATATGAAACAATTTTTTACACATTTTAAATATATTTTAAAAGATAATTTAATTACAGCATTTTCATTTTTCATGTTTTTTGCCTTTGTATTTTTGGCTATATTTGGTTCGGCTATTGCACCTTATGATCCACTTTTAACAAATGCACATGCAGTTTTATCTCCTCCCTCTTGGGAGCATCTATTTGGAACTGATAACTTAGGAAGAGATGTTTTAAGTAGAGTAATAGTTGCTACAAAACTTGATTTATGGATAGCTTTTTCAGCAGTAATTTTATCCTTTATCATTGGTAGTGCTTTTGGGGCAATTGCTGGTTATTTAGGTGGTTGGGCTGATAAAATAATTGGTCGATTTTCTGATGCAATTATGGCTTTTCCACTTTTTGTTTTAGCAATGGGAATTGTGGCAACTTTAGGAAATTCTATTGAAAATATTATTTATGCAACAGCTGTTATTAATATACCTTTTTATGCAAGAGTAACAAGAGCCGAAGTTCTAATAAGAAGAGATGCAGGATATGTACAAGCTGCAAGACTTAATGGAAATTCAGATTTTAGAATCCTTGCTTTTCACATATTTCCAAACTGTATGCCTCCTATGATGATACAAATTTCTCTAAATATGGGTTGGGCAATATTAAATGCAGCAGGATTATCATTTATAGGATTAGGTGTTAGACCACCTGATGCAGAGTGGGGAATTATGGTAGCTCAAGGAGCCACATATATTGTTTCAGGAGAGTGGTGGTTAGCCTTATTTCCAGGACTTGCACTTATGCTTGCAGTATTTTGTTTTAATCTATTAGGTGATGGATTAAGAGATTTAGTAGACCCTAAAAAAAGAACATAAGGAGCTAATATTATGTATTCATTTTTAAAAATAGATGAGTTATCAATAGATTTTAAAACACGAAATGGAACAGTTCATGGACTAAAAAAAGCCTCAATGAATATCCAAAAAGGTGAGATTTTAGGAGTAATTGGAGAGAGTGGTTCTGGTAAATCAATTACAGCTTTTACAGTAATGGGATTATTAGATAGTGCAGGAAGAGTAACAAATGGAAAAATAGAGTTTGAAGGATTTACTTTAACAACTGCAAAAGAAAAAGATTTTAAAGAAATCAGAGGAAGAGAAATCTCTATGATATTTCAAAATCCAAGAGCTGCTTTAAATCCTATAAGATGTGTGGGTAAACAAATAGAAGATGTACTTATTTGTCACCACCAAGCAAGTCCACAAAATGCAAAAGAAAAAGCGATAAAAATACTAGAAAAAGTAAAAATAGTAAACCCACAAGATAGATATTGGTCTTATCCTTTTGAACTATCAGGGGGAATGTGTCAAAGGGTTATGATAGCAATTGCAATTGCTTGTAATCCAAGACTTTTAATAGCAGATGAACCAACAACAGGCCTTGATGTTACTACACAAAAAGTGATAATGGATTTAATTAAAGATTTGGCAAAAGAGCATCATATGGCTGTTATGTTAATAACCCATGACCTTGGAATGGCAGCAATGTATTGTGATAATATTTGTGTTATGCAAAAGGGTGAGATAGTAGAAAAAAATAGTGTTTATGAACTTTTTACAAAACCAAAACACCCATATACAATAAAACTAATAGCAGCATCCCCTGGTCCAAAATCTAAACTTTCAGATTTGACTGCTATTCCAGAAGAGATGGAAGGTGAAAAGATAGTCTCAAAAAAGCAAATACACAATGAAATAACAAAAAAAGGTGAAGTTATTTTAGAAGTTTTAAACTTAGTTAAAAAGTTTCCTCTAAGGGACAAAAGTAGCCTCTTTGCAAAGAAAAAAGAAGAGAATACTTTTACAGCGGTAAATGGAATCACCTTCAATCTAAAAAAAGGTGAAAGTTTAGGGTTAGTAGGAGAATCAGGTTGTGGTAAATCTACAACATCAAATATGATTACAAAACTTTTAGATCCAACTTCTGGTGATATAATTTTAGAAAATGAGAATATCACAGCTTACACATCTAAACAATTTGCAGCCATGAAACAAAGAAATAAAATACAAATGGTATTTCAAGATCCAACAGATAGTTTAAATCCTAGATTTAATGCTTTTGATTGTATTGCAGAGCCCCTTAGACGACTTTTAAAAATGAGAGACAGAAAAAAAATAAAAGAAAAAGTAGAAGAATTATCTTTAATGGTAGGACTTCCTATTCATTTACTCTCTAGATTTCCCCACCAACTTTCAGGTGGTCAAAAAGCAAGGGTAGGAATAGCAAGAGCAATATCAGTAAATCCAAAGATATTGATTCTAGATGAGCCAACTTCTGCCCTTGATGTATCAGTTCAAGCTGTAGTTTTACAATTATTAGATAGATTAAAAAAAGAGTTAGGTATGAGTTATATTTTTGTTTCACATGATTTAAATGTTGTAAAACTATTATGTGAAAGGGTTATTGTGATGAATAGAGGTGAAATAGTTGAACAAGGAACTGTACATGATATTTTAGAAAATCCACAAAAAGATTATACAAAAAAACTCATTGCATCGATTCCTCATTTTGAACCAAATAAACTAAAAATGGCTTAATTTGCAAAGAAGAAGAATAGGATATAATTTCACATGAAAAATATATTAAAGTACCTTACTGTGTTGTATGTTGAAGATGATGATGAAGTAAGAGAAAACATCACGAATACTATTTCAAATATTGTTAAAAAAGTCTATTCTGCCTCAAATGCAAAAGAGGCTTTAGAGATATATGATGAGATAAAACCTGATATTATCTTCACAGATATTGATATGGAAGGGATGAATGGACTTGAACTTATCAAAGAGATAAGAGAAGAAGATAGCCAAACTCCAGTTGTAGTGCTAACAGCTTATAAAACAGAAAGCTTTCTTATGGAAGCTGTCTCTTTACATCTAGAATCTTATATCATAAAACCTATCTCTTATGCTTCTTTAAAAGAGGCTTTATTTAATTGTTCTCAAAAATTATTAGAAAGAAATAAATTTGAAATAACATTTCAAAATGGCGCTAAATATAACTTGCACAACCATATATTTACCAATAATAAAAATGAAATAGAAAAACTACAAAATAAAGAGAGACTTCTTTTAGAAACGTTAATTGAGTATAAAAATGAACTTGTTTTTTATGATATTTTAGAAGAAAATGTTTGGGAAGGTGACCTTTTAAATAAAGGGACACTCAAAGTACTAATTGGAAAACTTCGTCAAAAAATAGGGAAAGAGTGTATTTTAAATGAAAACGAACAGGGTTATAGGCTTTTAATTTGATAGGAAATAAATATAAACTACATGTATCTTCCATAATAATTATTGGATTATTTTTATCTATATCTGTTAGTTATATTATTAATAATATTGAAGAAAAAAATATACAAGGTAGATTTCAAAATATAGTCGATAATAAAACAAAATCTTTTTATAGAGAAATTTTATTAAATCTCGAAACTCTTTACAGCTTATCAATTCTTTACAATAATGGTCAAACTCCTACAAAAGACCAGTTTTCAAAAGAAGCAAAAAAAATAATACAAAGACATGATGCTATTCATGCTTTAGAATGGATTCCAATAGTTCCAAATGAAAAAAGAAAACTTTTTGAAAAGGATTTTTTCTTTACAAAAGAATCAAAAAATAATAATATGAAAAAAGTAGAATCAAAAGATAGGTATTTTCCAGTATATTATGTTGAACCCTTTTTAAATAATGAAAAGGCCTTAGGCTTTGATTTGTCAAGCGATAAAAATAGATTTGAAACTATAAAGAAAGCTTTAAAAACAAAAAGCCCACAAGTTACTCAAGCAATAGAGTTGGTACAAAAAAAGAACAAAAAAGGGTTTTTAGCTTTTTTGCCTATCTTTGATGAAAATGAAGATATCAAAAGTTTTGTTCTTGGTGTTTTTGTTATAGAAGATATATTTAAAAAATCAATTTTAGAAGAAGATGAAACTTCAAACGAGATAAATTTCAAAATATTTGATACTACAAACAATATAAATGAAGAGATTTATTCTCACAACTCTTTAAATAAAATATATAAACACCTAAAATATAAAAAAAACTTACCAGTTATTTGGTCTAGACAATGGACTTTTCAAGCAATACCTAGTTTGAAATATATAAATGAAAGAAGAAGTTTTGTTACAGAACTAAGCTTATTTATTGGAATCCTTTTGACAATCATAGTTTCTTATAGAATCAATAAATTTTATAACTTGAAATATGAATCAATACAAGAGCTTAAAAATAAAGATGAG
Organism: Arcobacter siniprincipis (SeqCode); assembly: GCF_048571125.1. NCBI lineage: Bacteria > Pseudomonadati > Campylobacterota > Epsilonproteobacteria > Campylobacterales > Arcobacteraceae > Arcobacter > Arcobacter siniprincipis (SeqCode). Next base: position 2,838,277 of record NZ_CP182343.1, read on the forward strand.
ATTTTGTATATCCAATCTCGTTATGCCACAATTGGTGAAACTCTATCAAATATCGAGCATCAATGGAGAAGTCCCTTATCAAAAGTATCTTCAAATATCATCTCCTTACAAAGTGAGATAGAGTTTAAGGGTATGCCATCCCAAGAAAAACTCCAAAATTCACTTAATAATATGCAAAATACTTTAGTGTATATGAGTAATCTTGTAGATGAATTTAAAAATTTCCATATTCAAGATAAAATCAAAACTAACTTCTTATTTGATGATACGTTAGATATCGCCCTAAAACTTTTAGAACACGATTTTACAAAATTAGAATTAAGAGTTAAAAGGGATAATAAAAAGAATCAAGTAAGAATATATGGCTATCAAAATGAATTTTCACAAGTACTTATTAATATCTTATCTAATTGTAGGGATGCCTTTATAGAAAGAAGAGTAAATAAGCCTTTAGTGGAAATATTTACCTATGAAACAGATAATAAAAAGTTTATAACCATAAGAGACAATGCAGGTGGAATAGATGAAAAACATATAGAAAATATATTTGAACAATTTTTTAGTACAAAACAAAGTTCAGGTATAGGATTGCACTTATGTAAAATGATTATAACTGAACATATGAATGGAAAAATAAACGTAAAAAATGGCACCTTTTATATAAACAAAGAGAAATGTACTGGTGCCACATTTACAATAGAATTTCCTATTTAAAAAATTTATATTTCTTTAGATAAATACTCATACAAGTATAACTGTTTTCGCAACTCTTTTATTGAATCCAAATTTAAACCCTCTTCTATCCAAGATTTTATATTTTGAGGGATTTGGAGTGGTTTTAAAAGCTCTTCTTTTTTCTCTTTTGATATTTTTTCATGCTCACTTAAAACTGAAACATGTGATAAAATAGAAGTCAAACCCAAATCTCTTATTTGTGCTATCTCTTCTACTGTTTTCCCATCTTGAATTAACTCAAAAGTCTCTAAATATGTTTTCGTAAGTTTTTTCAAAGAAACTTTATTTTCTAGTTTTTCACTAAACTCCTCTTTTATACTTTTACATAAAGATAAAAAACTCTCACCATATTTTTCATATTTTACAAGACCTACTCCATTGATATCTAGCATCTCTTCTTTTGTAAGGGGAAGTTTTGAAGCTAGCTCTTTTAGAGTTTTATCCCCAAATATTACATATGCTGGTACTTCACTCTCTTGGGCTATCTCTCTTCTTAAGGTTCTAAATTTCTCATATAACTCTTCATCAAAACTCAGTTCCGTAACTTCTTCTTCAATCTTTTGAGCAATACCAAGTTTATCACTATCTATTAGAACTTTTTCATTTCCTTTTAGTATCTCCATACCAAGATTACTGATTTTTAATGCTCTAAATTCACCTAAATTTAAAGCTTGTATATCTATAAGTTTATCAGCAATAGCCACCCACTCATTTTTACTTTTATCTGCTCCCAAACCATAAACACTAAGTTTATCATGTGCAAACTCTAAAAGCTTTTGATTTTTTGAACCCCTTAAAATATCTATAATATGATTTGCTCCAAATCTTTGACCACTTCTATAAACAGCACTTAAAAACTTTTGTACATCTATACTCACGTCAACTTGTTCAATATCACCTTTTGTACAATTATCACACAAGGTTTTACAATCTTCACACTCATCTTCAAAATAGTTTGCGATAATTTTATGACGACAATTATTCGATACACAATACCGATACATGGCTTCTAGTTTATCAAGTCCTGTTTGCTTATATCCTGTATCTATGGCATCTTCTATTTGTATTTTTCTTTTTACCTCATCGGATTTTGAGTAAAGTAAATATACATAAGACATATCCCCATCTCGCCCTGCTCTACCTATCTCTTGGTAGTAGTTTTCAAGTGTTTTTGGTAAGCTTGTATGAATAACAAAGCGGATATTTGATTTATCAATTCCCATACCAAAAGCAATAGTTGCCACAACGATATCAATCTTCTCATAAACAAAATCATCATAAACTTCATCTTTAACAGCTGGTGATAATCCAGCATGATAAGCCTTAGCTGTATATCCACTTTCACATAAAAATTGTGCCGTACTTTCTGCTTCTTTTCGAGTAAAAGTATAGATAATCCCACACAAGCCTTTATGTACTTTTAAAAAACTTAGTATCTGTTTTTTACCATTTGAAATTCGAGGTTCAACTTTTATATCAAGGTTATTCCTAACTGTTTTTGCCCTAAAGTGTTTTGCCCCTTGTAAGTTTAAATTAGAAGCAATATCAGCTTCCACCTTTTTTGTAGCAGTTGCAGTAAATGCAGCTATTGGAGTATGAGGAAACAATCTTTTTAATTTATCAAGGTTTCTATACTCAGCTCTAAATTCATGTCCCCAAGCAGATACACAATGGGCTTCATCTATTACAAAATAGTTGATATTGATTCGTTGTAACACTCCTACAAAATCATTTGAAGTAAATCGCTCAGGTGCCACATAGATAAACTTCAACTCCCCTCGTAAAAGCTTCTGCATAGTAAAGCCATTTTCTTCACCACTTTGTGATGAACTTATCATGTCAGCTTTTATATCCAAGTCATTGAGTGCTTTTATCTGGTCTTGCATAAGGGCAATAAGTGGAGAGATTACAACTGTCGTTCCCTCCATAAGAAGTGCTGGAAGTTGATAACAAAGTGATTTACCACCACCAGTTGGTAAGATGGTCAATACATCTTGTTTATTGATAATACTATCTACAACTTCCTCTTGAAAGCTTCGAAAGTGTTCATGTCCGAAAATATCTTTTAGTATTTTGTGTTTATTATTCATTTTGTGATGGTATCATAGTTTGAGTTAGGGGAGTATGAAAAGCTTATTTAATCTATTTAAAAGACCTTATAATTGATTTGTCTTATATTCATTGGTTCTAATTCTTCTTTCAATTTCACGCTCTACTGCACTAACTGCATAATTTTTATTGCCACCTTTTATAGAAGTAATTATCTTATCACAATTTTCACATATAAATTCAGTTTTCTTAATAGAACTATATCTATCATAATTCGAACTATCATTATAAACTAATGAAGCATCACAACAAGGACAATAACACCATAAACTTAAAACTTGTTCCCCTGACCACTTCCATCGCCATTTAGCTTGATAAATTGTGTCTTCTACATATGATTTAAATTCTGGTTCTTTTAGCTTACCTTTAATAGTCTTAATAATTGTTATAAGACCAATAAATGCAAAAATAAAAATTAATAGTAAAAACCATCCAGAAAAAGAATAAGACTGAAAGATAGCATTCCAACACAAAGTTATTCCTGCCCAAATCCAAGTAAAAAAACTAATTACATAATCTCTTAGAACTGGAAAATATAAAAGAATTACTCCTGCAATAACAGAACCAATCACTGTATTTCTAATCATTATGTAAGAATCTTTATTCATTATTTCTCTCAATAGCATTTATTTGTTACTATTACATTTTATATAAAATATCCTTAATTATTTAATTCTAATATTCTCATAAATACCTAAAGGTCTTTACTTTCTCTTACTTTGTATGGACAAAGTAAGCAAAACCACCAACGGCTTCAAAGCCCTTTGGGTTCCCTCTCTTATTATTTTTATCTTCTCTACTTGGCAAAACTCGTTTATTAAAACAGTTGCCAATCTTGTTTAGAAAAGAGAAAAATAAACGCTCGGCTTTTGCAAATGTTGGAATAAAAGGTGGGATAAGGACATTTACATTTTTGATTTGTTTAGTCTTTTATCTTTTTCTTGTGTTTCTTAATTTATTGATAGGTTGAACTTCTAAGAGAAAGTAACAACCAAAGAGATTTCTTTCTACATCTGCAGGAGCCGAATATTTATTTTTCATTTTGGAGAAAGCTGAGGACTTATTTGAGTAAAAAAGAGTGATAAACTCACTCTTTTTTAGGAGTTCCGCAAGCTAGAAATTAAAAATAATAAATGAGGGAACCTTTGACTCCGAAGCCGTAGTTGCTTTTGCTTACTTTTCGTCAACACAAAAGTAAGAAGAGCGAAGAGGTTTACCTCTTCAAGAAAAATCTTTATAATAAAATTCAATTTATCTTCATAGAATTGTGCAGTAATTCAATAGAAATAAGTATTTACATATATTCATAGATTAAATATACTCATTTCAATATTTAAAATACATATTAAGGAAAAAACAATGGATAAAAAAGTTTATTTTATAACAGGAGTTTCTCAAGGTTTAGGCTATGAGATGACAAAACATTTTTTAAAGGAAGGTCATATAGTTGCAGGAACAACAAGAGATATTAGTAAAATAGATACTACATTAAGTACAAATACCAATTTTTTAGCTTTAGAAATTGATTTATCAAATAGAAAAGATATTGAGACTTCAGTTAATCAAGTGATTAGGAAATTTTCTAGGATTGATGTTCTTATAAACAATGCAGGATATGGATTATTTGGTGCTATAGAAGAGCTTAGCCAAAAAGAGATAGAAAACAATTATAATATCAATGTTTTTGGACTAATCAATGTATTAAGTGCAGTTTTACCAATAATGAGAAAACAAAGAAATGGACATATTTTCAATATCTCAAGTATTGGTGGATTTATTGGTACTTTTCCTGGTTCTGGTATTTATTGTTCTACTAAATTTGCCGTTGCTGGACTAACAGAAGGTTTAAAAGCTGATGTAGAAGAGTTTGGTATAAAGGTGATACTTGTTTATCCTGGATATTTTAGAACCAATTTTTTAGAATCTACATCAATGAAAGCACCAAGTAACGAAATTTCAGATTACAAAGAAGCTAAAAAGATGGTATCAACGCATCAAAATGATATCAATCAAAATCAACCAGGTGATCCTAAAAAACTCGCAAAAATGATTTATGAAGTTTCACTATTAGATGAAGTTCCTTTTCATTTATTTTTAGGCTCAGATTCGTACTCTTATGCAAAAAATAAAATAGATACTCTGGAAATAGAGTTGGAAAAAAATAAAGAGTTAAGTTTTAGTACTGACTTTTAAATTAAACAAGAGCTTATCCCAAGAGGCTACACCCTCGTAGTCATCAAAAGAACGAAAAGCATTATACCCAAAAGTATTTTTTAGTATCTCATATTTATTATTCATTATGAGATACTATCATACTTTGAGTTAAATAGTATTTTTCCTGTTTTGCCCAAATTGAGGCAATAATTGACCTTGCAATATTATACCAAATACTAAAGATAGCACCAGGAAGAGCACTTAAAGTACTAAAATATTTTATAGAAAGAGCTACTGCTAAACCTGAGTTTTGCATCCCCACTTCTATAGCTACAGATTTACACTCTTTTTTATCATAACTAATTAGCTATATAGTATCCACCTAGGATAAGTTATGTAATACAATACCAGCTAATAGCTATAAACCAACAGTATGAATTTTTGATTCATTTAAAACTACTACAATCGCAATGATAAACACAATAGAGATAATAGACAAAGAAGCAAATAAATCTTGATTTTTCTCAATATATTTATTAAAGAAATAATTCACTATTACACCTATAACAACTTGTGCTAATACTATTTTTAAGATACTAGACAATATACTTGAAGCTGGTACGGGTACGTTTTGTCCTACATAAAATAATGTCAAATAAGGAGTTATTACTATAGATAAAAGTATAGAAACAACTGTCATACTTATGGATAATGCCACATCAGCTTTAGCTAAATATGCTATTACATTTGAAGCAGTACCATCAGATACTGCACCTACTAAAATCATTCCAAAAGTAAGTTCTGTAGAAAAGTCAAAAGCTTTTGAAATAACAAAAGCAGCCAAAGGCATAAGTAAAAACTGTAAAACTACAGTTAATCCAATAGGCTTAGGCTTTTAAAGGTCTATATAAATCTAACTAAAAAAAGATTCATTTTTGTACAATTTTTTTAATATCTCATATTTGTTATTGATAATTAAGATATTTATATAACTTAAACTAAAGCGAAAAAAAAGATTGTTCTTTTTAGAATTTTAAGATTTTAGTATTAAAATAACAGAGGTAAGATAGCCTCTGCTTATTTTATTTTAGGAGATATAAAATTAATTAATACTTTTTTTCAACCAACTTTTCGCATCAGTCACTTTAATATTTTTTTGAAAATTGAATGTTAATTCTTTATCCCATGCTACTCCATCTTCTCTTGCAAAGGCAAGTCTATACTTAGCAGCTATATTATTTTCATCTTTTTCTATATCTTTATTTAAGTCAGCCATATTCAATAACTTCCTTTCAAAAGGCTCTCCCATAACCTCCTCAGTCACATCAGCTAATTTAGCATAAGAAATTGTATCTCCAGCTACAAAAACTACTTCGTTTCTAAGCTCAGGTACAAAAGTAATCTCGGCTGTTAATATTCCAATATCTTCAGGAGTAGTAACAGTAACTTTATAATCCCAATCACCCAAGGCACAAACTACTTTTTCTTTTAGATTTACAATTCCAAAATGTGGAGAAAATAGATAACTAGTAAATATTCCAGTAGATACAATTACCCAATTAGTAATATTTTGAGAATGTAATAACTCCCGAACATCATATTGTTCATCCCAAACTGGTTGACCACTTCCTTTTCCAACAATATCATAATCCACACCAAACTGCCATGGAATATAATTAGTAACTTTTGCTTTTAATACAGCACTAGTAATCTTAATTTGTGTACCTTTCCCTCCTACAAAACCACTACAGTTTACAACGGTTTCAAATTCACAAAAGATTTCACTTAACTCTTCTATTGAATCATTTTGTAAATCGCCGCTTACAACTTCTATCCCCTTAGATTCAAACTCTTTAAGCCTTTGTTCTTTTTCTTTGCTTGGAGTTATTATCGATTCTTTTTTAAGTAATACATATAAAGAGCATTGCTTAGTTTTTATTTTTTTACTAAAGGCATCAATCATTGACATCCCTAGTTCCCCTGCTCCAATTATAAGAATTTTACTATTATTTGAAATATTCATTATCTTTCCTTGTCTTAATTTATTAACAAGGTAAGTATATTTTTTAGACGAAAATATGTAAATAGAGATTTCTATAAATCTTATGCATAATTCTATAAATATAGATCTATTCTAAATTGTACTCAGCATAAGATACTTTTGCATCCTTTGGAGAAAATCCAAAATACTTTTTAAACTCCCTACTAAAGTGTGAAATATTTTCATATCCTACTTTTGTAGCTACTTCATTTACTTGTAGATTTTCTTGGATAATTAGATCCCTTGCTTTTGTTAAACGAATTTTTTTTATATATTGTAAAGGAGTATGTAAAGTGATTTTTTTAAAATGAGTATGAAAAGACGCCACACTCATATCCTCTTCTCTTGCTAAAGATTCTATATCTAAATTATTTGAAAAACCATTATGAATACTCTGTAGCGTTCTTGCAATTTTTGCTTCTTTTGAAGACTTATCAAATAATTTATATAAAAATTTTGCATTTTTACCTTTTAGAATTCTATAAAATAGTTCTTTAAGAAGTGCCTTACCTAAGATTCTTGACTCTTCTTTAGACTTTATAACTTTTATCAATTTATATAAAAGATCTTCTATCTCAGGAGTAACACTATCGACAAAAGTTCCTTGTAAAGTGTCTGTTAGTTCATCACTGAAATCTTCAGATAATTCTTGGATAAGCTGATATATCTCTTTTTCATCTATTGAGATAATCATACTTATCATCGGCTCTTCTTGTGAGGCAAAATATGTTTGACCTTCAAGGGGTAATTTTGATGATGCAACTAAATAATTACTTTTATTGTATTCGAGTACATGATTATTTAATTTTACAGTTTTACTATTTTGAAAAGTAAATACAACCCAATTATCGTAAACACATGGGCTTAAAACCATAGGTGAGCTTACTTTAAACAATTTTAGATTATCTAAGTAAGTATTATAAAGACCATCTTCTTTTAGTAGTTTTTCAAGTTCATTAAGTAATTTTTGATTCATATATTTTTTAAACTCCGGACATGCTTACCAGGAGCCATTCCAAAATAGCTTGAATACTCCCTAGAAAACTGAGAAGTACTTTGATATCCCACATAAAAAGAAGCACCTTCTATATCCATATTTTCTAAAGTCATCAATCGTTTTGCTTCTAAAAGTTTCAGCTTTTTTGCATATTGTAGTGGGCTTATTCCAGTAATAGTTTTAAAATGCTTATGAAAAGATGAAATACTCATGTTTACTGATTTTGCGATATCATCCATTAAAAAAGTTTCGTGCAGATTTTGATTTATAAAAGTAATTGCTTTAGATATTTTATAGGAATTGCTTTCTATAAAAGCTAGTTGTTGTAACTCTATATTTTGATTTGAGACTAAAAGTCTATAAAGTATCTCTTTAAGATATATTTTTGATAAAACCTCTACATCTTTTGGTGTTTCATTCAATTTTACTAGTCTTAAGATAGAACCTTTTAAATTATCATCTAAAGTGTAAGTTGAAGCAGAAAAATTTGTAGTATCTACTTTATTTAAATTCATAGAAAACTCTTCAAAAGCTTGGAATATCTGCTCTTGAGAAAAAAGTATTTGTATAGATATAAAAGGCTCTTTTTCGCTTGCTTGTATAACTTTCCCAGATACTGCTAAAAAAGTTGAAGAGATAAAGTAAGATGCACTATCGTACTCAAATATTTTATCACCCACCATTACAGTTTTTGAGCCTTGTAAGATTATAAACAGTGATGGTTCATACATTGTGTGTAGAACCTCACCACTACTTAAAGATTTGAAGATTTTTACAAATGGTATATTTGTATTATTTATCCCTTCCTCTAAACTTATCTTTTTAACAATTTGTTTTAGTTGTGATAAACCATCCATCTTCAAACCTTTTATGTATAATCATTTTATAATATATTTCTTTAAATAAACCCACCATTTACTTTTATAGTTTGCCCCGTAATCCAATGGGCTTTATCACTACTAAAAGCTCAATCACGTCTGCAATATCTTCAGTCTCACCAAGTCGTCCAAAAGAGTTCATTTTGCTTAACATCGTAATTTGCTCCTCTGATTTACCTTTCATAAATAGTTCAGTTTTCACAGGTCCTGGTGCGATTGCATTTATAGTTATACCTTTTACACCAAACTCTTTAGCAAGTTGTCTAGTTATTTGCTCAACTGCTCCTTTAGATGCAGCATATACACTTGTACTCTTACTCATCTGCTCTCTTTCAAACTCTTTTATGTGGAAATTGTATTAAGATTTAGAAATTAAAACTACTCCAAGATTGCTATTATATTCTATAATTTTTAAAATAAAAAGGAAAGGAAAGTCTCTTTGGAAATTAGATTAAAAGATAGTTTTATGCCTAATCTTAGAGTATTAAGATTAGGCATATTAGAATATTAAATTCTATTTTTAGTTTTTTTCTTCTTGTTTTGCTCAAAAAGAAGCGATAAGTGATCCTGAAATATTATACCAAATACTAAAAATAGCACCTAGTAAAGCACTTAAAGGAGTGAAATAATTAGTTGCAAGGGCAACTGCTAAGCCTGAATTTTGCATTCCCACTTCAATAGCAACAGTTTTACACTCTTTTTTACTATATCCAAATAGTTTTGCTGTATAAAAACCACCAACTAAACCAGTCAAATTATGTAAAATAACTCCCATCAATAAATATAAACCTATTGTCTCAATTCTTGAATGATTTAGTCCAACAACTATTGCGATAATAAAAACAATTGGAACTATTGATAAGACAGCAAAAATATCATTATTTTTATCAATAAATTTATGGAAAAAATAATTTACAATAACACCTAAAACAACTGGTGCTAAAACTATTTTTAATATACTTAACAACATACTTAAAGCAGGAACAGGTACAGTTTGCCCAACATAAAGCAAGGTTAAATAAGGTGTAACTATAATAGATAAAAGTGTAGAAACTATTGTCATAGTGATTGATAAAGCAACATCTGCTTTTGCCAAATACTAAATATAGCACCAGAAAGTGCACTTAAAGAAGAAAAATATTTCATAGCTAGAACAACAGCTAAACCAGAGTCTTGCATACCAAGTTCTATATCTACTTCACAAAATAATATCCAGTGATTAGTCCTAAAAGATTATGACAAATTATTGCTAACATCAATGATAAGAACATTTGCATTTTGATTTGTTTAGATTTCTTACTTTAGTAAATTTACAAAGGATAGTTTGAACTTTCTTTATTCTCAGACTTTGATGAAGCCCAGTAGTTTTAAATTTTTTTCGGAAAAAGTCGAGGATGTGTTTGAAATAAAAAAGAGTGATAAACTCACTCTTTTTTATAAGTCCCGCAGACTAGAAAATAAATTTAGCCTTGCCTTTATCAACTAGTCTGGTTGCTTTTTTGTTTCTTCTTTTCAAAAAAAAAAAAAGAAAAGAGTGGAGAGGTTTACCTCTTCAAGATAAAAGTGGAAACCCTTAGGAGTTAATTTTTAAATTTTGCCTTAGCCTCTCTAAAAGTAGTTTCCAAACTATTCCATGCAGATTCTACGCTCTCTTTTACAGATTCGTATGTCTCTTCTACTGATTCTTTTAAGTGTGTTAGTTTTCTTTTACCCCCCATCAAAATCAGTTTCTAGTTTTCTGATATGTGCATTGAGTTTAATTTGTGCCTCTGTACTTTCGATTGAAGCTTTTGCTTTAAGTTTATCAATATCTGCTTTCCATTCATCCAATTGAGCCTGTTTTTTTTGTTCGTAGAGTTCTTTATCTTTCATCTTAAATCCTTTTATTAATTGGAAATTTGTTTTATACTTATGTGTTATACCTTAATTTTATCTTTGTTTCATTTGATGAGATTGGAACTCTTCTTTACTGATATTTCCATCTTTATTAGTATCTATATCTGAAAATATTGGTTGATTGCCAATATTTCTCATCATTTTACCTTGTGCTGAATTATCTTCCATTCTTTTTTCTCTAGCTTCTTCCATTTCTTCGTCACTTATTACTCCATCATGATTTAAATCAAAGCTTTCAAAACTAGGCATATTGTATCCTCGTCCCATACCTTTGTTATTCATGCCTTGATTTCCTCTGTTCTTCATCATCTGCATATTTTGACCTTTAATTAACTCTGTTTCAGATAGTTTACCATCACCATCAAGATCAAAAAAACCAAAAGTTGGTGTATTTTCTGCATTTTTCATAGGCATACCAGCAGCTACTTTTTCTTCCGTTCGTTTTTCTCTAACATCATAAAACTCTTTTGTACTTATTTGTCCATCATTATTTACATCATATATTGAAAATGGGATTGGACCTCGACTTGGCAATTCTTGTGCCATTATAGAACTTGTAATAACTGATAAAGAACCAGCAACTAAGAAACCTGATGTAATGATTTTAAATAGATTTTTCATAATTTTGTCCTTGTTTGATTATATTAAATAATTCTAACTCATCGCCAAATGAATATTTATTTCTATAAATGCATCATCAATAGCTTTTTTGTGAGCTTCAATCTCTTCTTTAGAAGCTTTTTCAAAAGCTTTTAATTTTGCTTTCCCCTCTTTTAACTTCAACTCTACGATTTCAATTTGTTTGAATAGTTTAGTATTTGCAACGGAATCATGTGCTGAAGCTTTTTCTTTTAGTTCTTTCATTTGTGTTTCATACTCAGCTAATTGTCTCTTTTTTTGTTCTTGATAAAGTTCTTTATCGCTCATCATAAATCCTTTTTCTAATTTTATATTTACAAGTAAGTGCGTGTAGTTTTAAAGTACCCGTCGCCCTTGAATAACTCTAATGAGTATAATAATAACAGCAAGTACTAATAATATGTGAATAAATCCACCTAATGTAAAACTACTAACCAATCCTAATGCCCATAAAATCACAAGTATTAAAGCTATTGTCCATAACATGTTTTTCTCCTTAAATTTATTTTCCAATGGTCATAACACTTTTAACACCATCAACATCTTCCGTTGCTAAAAGAGGAATCACATTAACAAATAAAATAGTTGTAATAATCGCTGCTTTTAAAAATATACTTTGTTTCATAATTTATATTCTCCTTGTGTCTATCATAAGACAATTCATTATCTTCCTATTGACCTTAAAGGGTAGACATAAATAAAAACTAATATCTTTATATTGGTTTAAAAATTTAAGTTAAATTTAACATATTGTTTATAAAAGTAGATTTTAGCTTGACTGATGTGAGAAATTGTGTTGGTTTAAAATAAATACTATTCTTAAATTGTTATTTTGGATTAGTATTTATTTCTTCTTGTTTTGACCAAATACCTGCAAGAATAGAGCCTGAAATATTATGCCAGATACTAAATATAGCCCCAGGAAGTGCACTTAAAGCAGAAAAATATTTCATAGCTAAAACAACAGCTAAACCAGAGTTTTGCATACCAACTTCTATGGCTACTGTTTTGCATACAGTTTTATCATAACCAAACATTTTGGCAAAATAGTATCCAGTGATTAGTCCTAAAAGATTGTGGCAAGCTATTGCTAACATCAATGATAAGGCAATAGTAGAGATTTTACTTTCATTTATACCTATTATAATTCCTATAATAAATACAATAGAAATAATAGATAACAAAGCAAAAATATCATGTCTTTTTTCAATATATTTATTAAAAATTTGATTTAATATAAGCCCAATAATTACAGGTACAAATACTATTTTTAAGATACTAAGAAGCATACTAAGAGCTGGTACTGGTACTGTTTGTCCCACATAAAGAAGTGTCAAATATGGTGTGATGATTATTGATAAAAGAGTTGATACAATTGTCATGGTAATAGAAAGTGCCACATCAGCTTTTGCTAAAAAAGCTATTACATTTGAAGCAGTTCCACCTGAAACTGCTCCAACAAGTACCATACCCACAAGTAATTCATCAGATAGATTAAATATCTTAGATACTATAAAAGCAAAAAAAGGCATAAATAAAAACTGCAATACCACAGTCAATGCTATGATTTTTGGTCTTTTAAAAACTCTTTTAAAGTCATCAATTTTTAAAGTAATCCCCATACAAAACATAATAAGAATCAAAAGTGGAATAATCCAACTCTTAAATCCAACTACCAAACTTGGCTGTAAATATGCAAGAAACGAAAATAAAACTGCCCATAAAGGAAACAGTATAGAAATCTTTTTTATCATAAGCTATCCGATGTTTTTTCTTATTCTACAAAAATAGGTTTAAATTTACTTGTAATTACTTAGAAACTATCTCCTCACAAGAAACCATTTTCGCATAAGTACCTTCAAGTGCTGCCATAAAAGAGTTATGTACTGATTTTGCAGGAACAATTTCTCCTAAAAATTCTAAATCTCTTGTTGTACAAGCATCATGCACAACTGTACAACCATATCCCATATCACTTGCAGCTCTAGTTGTAGCATCTACACACATGTGACTCATCATTCCACATATTACTAACTCTTTTATTTCTTGTATTTTTAACTCATATTCTAAAGATGTATCTAAAAAACTATTTGGAAAGTTTTTTTCTATAATAGGCTCATCTTCACGGGGTTTTAAATTCTCATGTATTTTCATTCCATATGTATCTGGTAAAAAAAATGTTGCGCCTTCATATAAACTTGTATGTTGTACATGAAATACTGGCATTTTATTCTCTCTAAAATATTCTAATAACTCTTTTGCTTTTAAACTCGCTTCTTGGGCACCTACTAGTTCGCAAGTTCCACCTTCAAAATAGTCATTTTGAATATCTATAATTACCAATGCTTTACTCATCTTTTCTCCTTTATTTACTTAAAAAGTCTTTTATATTTTGTGCAACTTTTTTCATAAGTCTATTTCTTGATTCACTTGATCCCCAACCAATATGTGGTGTTAAAAGTAGTCTTTCTTTATTTACAACTTTTAATAATGGATTGGTACGCTCGATTGGCTCTTTTTCAAATACATCAATACCACAATAAATTTTTTCTTCATCTATAATTTTGGCTAAATCATCTTCGTTTATAATTCCACCACGACCAAGATTTAATAAAATAGCACCCTCTTTTATATTTTTCATATTTTCATAAGTCAATAAATTTCTTGTATTTTCATTTAAAGGTGCATGGACAGATATAATATCGCAGCTTTGTAAAAGCTCGTCTAAGTCAACTCTTTTGTAGTCTGAATTAGAATTTTTTCCACTAGTTGAATAATAAACAACTTCACAACCAAAAGCCTCTACTTTTTTTGCTAAGTCTACTCCAATATCACCAAACCCTATAATCCCTACTCTTTTTTTATCCAATTCAAAAAAGATATCATCTGCATCATTAAAAGCTGGTACTTTCCCCCAATTTCCATTATTAAGAGAATCTTGATAGTGATTTAATTTTTGAACAAAATAAAATATCATCCCAAAAGTAACTTGAACTACACTAGAAGTAGAATATCCAGCTACATTTTTTACTTCTATATTTTTACTTTTTGCATATTCTAAATCAACATTATCCGTTCCTGTTGCAGTGATACAAATAAGTTTTATAGCCGAATCATCCATTTGTTCTTTTTTTAGAACTACTTTATTTGTAATAACTATATCTGCATCTTTTGTTCTTTCTTTTGACTCTTCTTCACTTGTTGTAGCATAAGATACAACTTCCCCAAACTCTTTAAATATATCTATATTTATATCTGACCCCAATGTTGCTCTGTCTAAAATAACTATTTTCATTTTATTCCTTTCTTTTTTTTATTTATTAATACTATTCCAATTATTATAGTAAATATTCCTATGATTTCGATAAATTCTATTTTATCACCCAATAAAAAGTATGAAACAATAGCAGCACTAACAGGTACTAAATAAAAAATCGAAGATACTTTTGATACCTCTCCATTTTTTATCATAATATATAAAAGTGACAAGGCACCAATGCTAACTGCAACTGTCATATAAAGTAAAGCAATACTAAAATGAATATTCCAATTTATATGAGAATCTTCAAAAAATAAAAATGGTAAAACTAAGATTGTGGAACTCAAAGTTTGTATTGCACCACCTGAGTAAAGATTCATATGAGAGCAATACTTCTTTTGATACAAACTTCCAATACTAAGCCCCAAAAGTGAAATAAAAGACCAAAACAGACCAAGAGAAGAAAAAGAAGTTTCAAGTTTTGAAAAAACCACAAAACCTACTCCCACAAATCCTATTATCAATCCTATCCAAACTCTTATGTTAATATCTTCATTTAATAATTTTAAGGCTAAAACAGTCACAACAATTGGTTGTAAGGCTATTATCAAAGCATTTGTTGCCCCAGATATGCCATAACTAATGGCTAAAAATCCTCCTATTGAAAATGTCCCAACAGTTAAACTTCCAGCAATGGCTATATGGAAAACTTCTTTTTTAGTTTTAGGCATTGGTAGTTTAAATATAATTGTAATCAAAAATAAGATACAAAAAGCAATAAAAAACCGTACTTCTAAAAAAGCCATTGGAGAGGCATTTTGTAAACCATATTCACAAAAAATAAATCCACTTCCATATAAAAAAATGAAAAAAAATGGCAAAATAGATTTTTGTATATAAAATCTCACACTTAACCTTTATTTACTATAGCTTGAACTTGTTCTTTTTTATTTATCAAATTCATGGCAATAAGAACAATAATAATTCCAATAAATACATTCAACTCCAGACTTTTATCCAATACAAAATAAGCCACAAGAGCAGAAGCTACAGGTAATAAATAAAATAAAGAAGATACTTTTGATACTTCACCATGTCTAATCATATAGTACAATAAAGACATAACTCCAATACTAGCAATCACAGACATATAACTTAAAGCAATTATAAATTCGCCACTAAAATCAACTCTTATATCTTCAAAATACAATAATGGTAAAACAATAATTGCAGAAGCAAATGTTTGGATTACTCCACCTGTAATCAAATTCATATTTGAACAATATTTTTTTTGATACAAATTCCCAAAACTCATACTAAACAATCCCAATATTGCAAATAAAAACCCTATCAACTCATTTTTATTAATTTCTCCATCAAGCCCTAAAACAAGCCCTACTCCAATGAGTCCAAGTATTAGTCCAAACCATGCTCTTTTACTTACTTCTTCACCTAAAAACTTCATTGCAAAAAATGAAACTACAATAGGCTGTAAGGAAATAATCAAAGAACAAAGAGCGGGTGACAATCCATAATCTATTGAATTAAAACAACCAATAGAAAAAAGTCCTACAGATAAAATCCCAGCAACACTTATGTGAAATATTTCATTTAAATTTTTAGAAAACTTTGCTTTAAATATAAATGCAACTAAGAGCAAAACTACAAATGCAAGTAAATATCGTAATTCTAAAAAAGCCATACTGCTTGAATAAGTCAATCCCATTTTTATAAATACAAAGCCAGCACCTGAAAGTATAATAAATGATAAAGGAACTATAAAAGATTTCAATTTTAACAACATTTTTTCTCCTTGACTGTTTAGTCAATTAGAAGTATAGCAAAGTCTTGACTAATTAGTCAAGACTTTTTGAAATTATTTTTTTAGTGAGTTTAAAAACAGATCAAGTTGAGAAAGACAATCATAGAAAACTTGACCATCTTGAGATTTTTTTGCAGTTCCTAAGCATCCTTCAATTGAGGCAACGATATACATAGATAAAGCTCTTGTATCATTATGATTAATCTCTTTATTTTTTACAGCTTTATCCAAAGCTTCTTTTATAATAGATTCAAATCTTAAATAGACTTTTTCTAATGCTTCTTTAAAATCTTTATCTTTAGGTGAGAGTTCTTGAACCAAATTATTAAGCTTGCAACCCAATCTAAAATCAAAACCACCCCTTTGTTTTAGTAAAGACATAATCTCATCTATTATATTTTCATCATAATTCAAAAGAATAGAATACTTAGTCTCAGTATAAAGGTTTATTCTCTCTTTTATAACTGCAAGAGTTAACTCTTTTTTTGACTTAAAGAAGTGATACATACTTCCTTTATTCATATTTGCTTGTTTTAAAATCTTATCAACCGAAGTTGCTGCATAACCATTGTGATATATTTCATCAAAGGCTACATCTAATAATTTATCTCTACTACTCATTTTAGTTTCTTCTTTGCCCTTGTTTTGGTTCAGTGACTTCTTTTTGCAAGTCCACGCTTAGATTATTATAAAACAATTCACCATAATCTGTCAATCTATTTATAGTTTCATATGCTTGTTTTATATCATTATTATATTTTAAAGCATCTTGTAAAATATTTATGATTTATATTTAGTATAAAAGATTATGATAATGCCATAGATAATTTGCATAATAACTTAAGAAGAATAAATAAATTTAATTTATTTACTATTATATAAAAATACTTTTAACGGTGTTTATATTCCCTTTAATCATATAACTAATATTGATAATTGATTTCATTTATAATACTATTGATCTAATTATTCATTAGGGGAAAAAATGTACTTACAAAAATTATTAAAGTTTTCAATAATGTCCTTTACTCTTGTAAATATACTTTATGCAAATAATATTCAGAAATATGATGACATAACTGTTGTAGCAAATAAAGTCGATGAAAATATTCAAGACATACCTCAAAGTATTACTGTAATTGGTTATGAAGAAATAGAAGAAAAAGGGATTAAAACAATTGAAGATGTTATATCTGAAATACCAAATATGACAATAATCCCAGATCGAGGGATGAAAGTAAGCTTTAGAGGATTAAATGCATCTTTATTTACTGAAAATAATCCAGTAGTTATTTATATTGATGGTGTACCTATATCTTCAAAACGTTCTTATATTATTTCTTTAGAAAATGTAGAAAGAGTAGAAGTTTTAAGGGGTCCACAAAGTACACTTTATGGTAAAGATGCCATAGGTGGAGTTATAAATATTATAACAAAAGAGCCTACAAATGAAACAACTGGAACTATTGGAATTGAATATGGTAGTAATAATTATATAAGGAGTACATTTAATTTAAACACCCCTCTCATAGCTGACAAACTTTTTATTAATTTAAATGGAGAAATAACTTCTGATGATGGTTGGGTTACAAATACTTACAATAATGATAGCAAAGCAGTTAAAGAAAAAAATAAAAATTTTGGAACTTCTTTATATTATAAAGCCACAGATAATCTATCTACCAGACTGGTATTAAAAAAAGAAAGAAGTAACAATTATGGATTTAAAGGCTATGGTACAATTAATCCAACTAGCTATACTTTATCAGATTTCAATAGAGAAAAGGCTGAAAATCATGGTTTTGAAAAAACAACTTTTGAGAAATATACTATTAATTCTCAAGGTCTTAATATAAAATACAATACAGATAGTTATACTTTTAATTCTACAACTGTTCATAGAAAAAGCACTGTAGATGGAAAATATGATCTTGATTATACAACAGGTAATTATCTAGATAATTCTCACATGTATAATACTGAGGTATCAGATAATTATTCCCAAGAATTTAGAATATCAAACAATCAAACAAATGGTATTCGTTGGGTAAATGGAATTTATTTAGATACCCAAGATCAAAAACATAATCCTTACGGAGCTAATATTATATATTATGGCACAAATACTGGTAATAGTAATATGAAGTCTAATAGTAAGAGTAATACACAAGCTATTTTTGCACAAACTATGATACCTTTAACTGAAAAACTTGACTTAACATTAGGGGCTAGATACCAAAGAATTAAGAAAGAAATAGATTATGATTATTATATTGATACAATAAGACAAGTAGGATATAATGATAAGAAAGCTTGGAATACATTTATTCCAAAAGTTGCATTAAATTATAAATTTAATGATAATCTATCTCCATTTATATCTATTTCTAAAGGATATATGCCTGGTGGATTTAATAGTGCAGCAACAGATTTAGCAACTGTAAAAGATCATACTTTTAAACCTCAACAATCTATTAATTATGAAATTGGTATTAAAGGGATATTTAATGATTTCAATTTCTCTGCTTCTATATTTAGAATGAATATAGAAGATGTACATGTATATAGAAGAGTTGGTGCAGTAGAAGTTTATACAGATAATGCCGATAAAGCACATTCTCAAGGAGTTGAATTTGACTTTCAGTATTTTCTAACAAATAACTTAGAAATAAGTGGTTCAGCTGGTATTATAAAAACTAAATATGACTCTTATGATGTTGGAGATTACAATTTTAGTGGGAATAAAATAGAAACTACACCAACACATACTGTAAATTTAAGTATCTCATATAATCACCCAAGCGGCTTTTATGCACGTACAAACATAAGAAATCAAGGATCAATGTCTTTCTATGATGATGTTAATAAAGATTTTGCGAGAGAAGATGGTTATACTTTAGTAGATGCAAAAATAGGATATAAGTTTTCTGATTGGAATATTTATGTATATGGTAAAAACTTAACGGATGAAGAATATGTTAATATGTATGAATCAAATAGTACTTTCTCAATGGCAACTTTTGGTGATCCAAAATTCTTTGGAATAGGTGTTAAATATACATTTTAAAAAATAGACTTTTATTAATTTAACATTGAATAGTATTACATAAAAATTCTTTTCAAAAGATAGATAAGCCAATTTTATAATACTATTCTCATAGAATAATATGCACTCATATAAACTCAAAATTCAATCAAATATAAACTTTTTTTTGATTTTTTTTGATTTGTATTGGATTTACACCAAAATGCTCTTTAAATATTTTACTAAAATGACTTACATTTTTATACCCTACCATATAAGAAACTTCATTAATATTTATTTCATTATTCATAAGTATTTTTTTTGCTTCATTTAATCTAAGTTCCTGCAAAAATCCAAATACTGTATTTCCAAAAAGTTTTTTAAAACCTTTTTTTAGTTTAAATTCATTAATTGCAGATTGGTATGCTATCATTTTTAGAGAAGGTGGATGAGAGATATTTTTTATTAAAATATCTTTTGCTTTATATAAACATTTAATATCTTTTGAACTAAATTCAAAATTTTCTTTTAAATATGTTTTTTTGATTTCATTTATTGTAATATAGATTAAATCTATAATTTTTGATTCTAAATATAATTCTTGTAATTTCCCCTCTAAGGAAAATAATGTAGGTAAATCTTCTAAAATTAATATTTGTTTTTCACTTATAGGGATTTCTTCTTTTATAGAAAAACCGTTTATATTATATACGTCCTTTTTTGATAAGTCTTTTTTAATTAAATCATCAAATATCTCATTTTCAATTAAAATATAATGTGTACAATACTGTTTGTTAGCTAAGTAAGTATTAAAAGACTCAAAATTCTCATCAATTTTACCAATTACATAATGTTTAGGCTTAAAAATAAATTCACTTTTTTTGTTTCTTTCTTTTATACTACTAATATTACTAGAACAATTAAACATGATAAAGGATACACCTTTTGAATCATGCTTAGATTCTAAAATTATATCTTTTTTAAAAGAAGACTTGAAAAACATATATGAGGTTTTAAAATTTGTACGATAATGATAAAATGATACTTCTTTAAAGTTCTCATTATTAAACTGCATACTCTTTTTTTGAGCAACAGCTAAAGGATATATTTCTTCGGTTTTATTTAAATATTCTTTTCTTTTTAAAAGTATTGACATAAAATTACCTTATACTAATTATCATTATCATAATAACTTTTGTATACTTAAAATTTCTTATATTTTGAATAATTAAATAAAAAACAATCTTTGTTTAATTACTTATTATTTAGATTAATTCCTTCTTTGTCCAGGTTTTGGGTCACTTACTTCTTTTTGTAAGTCCACGCTCAAATTATTATAAAACAATTCTCCATAATCTGTCAACCTATTTATGGTTTCATATGCTTGTTTTATATCATTATTATATTTTAAAGCATCTTGTAATATTTTTATAATTTTAACTGATTCTAAAAAGTTAATATGAGAAGGTGCTTCTATAGGAGAAGAATAATATTTATGCATACGCTCCACTAAATTTTTATTTCTTATTTCTATAAAAACTGACTCAATTGGGGATTTAAAAAATAGTACCTTTTGTTTTACATTGATTGAGATATAAGTCGTCTCCATGCCATATATTTTTCTTGAAAAAGAGTCAAATAAAAATAGTTTCTTATTGTAATTATTATTAAACAATTCATAAATAAGTTCAAGTATTTTTATCTTCTCCTCTTTTGTATAAAAGTTCCCAATACTTGCAAAACAAAAAGATAGTATAGATTTTATTGAGTACCATTCAGTTGTATCATAATCATATCTAAGCATTTGATTTATTCTATTTTGTTTTAGTGCTTCTATTTCTGAACTTGTTTGGGTTCTATATATTCTTTTTACAGCTGTATCTCTATACATAGGTCCTGGAAATTGTGCTTGAATTACAAATCTTCTATTTTCTTCTATTTCCATAATATATCTCATTCTTCCACAATAATCTTCATCGATTATTCGTACTTCTTTTTGTGGAATTTGAGTGATTGATTTTACAAATTCTTCTTCATTGCAAGCCTCTTCCCAAATATAATCTGGATACCTAAATAACTCACAAATTTTATCTTTGACACTTTTTGAAGGTTCAACATCTGTTACTCTATCAACCCAAGAAGTTACTGTTCTTCTATCTTTTTGAATTAATGATGCAAATTTTGATATACTTAAATTAGATCTTTTATATATCTCTATTAGTTTATCTATACTTGTTTTATAAGACATTTCTTCCTCTTTTTATAATTTTAACTAAAAAATTGTACCATTTTTATACATAAAATCAAATATTGTACAAAATAATCCTATCTGTAAAGAACTTGTGTTTTTCTTTTCAACTATTATACAATACATACATTTCACTATGATGTATACTAACAATATAAAACTACAAAAGGATTTACATGAGCGCAGGAAAAAGATTTAGAGAAGCTCTTAAAGAAGAGAGACCATTACAAATTGTTGGTACAATTAATGCTTATCAAGCCTTACAAGCTACAAAAGTAGGATTTAAAGCTATTTACCTTTCAGGTGGAGGAATCGCAAATGCTTCTTATGGTTTACCAGATTTAGGTATGACTATGATTGAAGATGTATGTATTGATATTAGAAGAGTTACTTCAATTTGTGATACTCCATTAATCGTTGATGCTGATACAGGTTGGGGACATGCATTTAATGTAGCTAGAACTGTTAAAGAATTTATCAGATCTGGTGCTGCTGGATTACATATTGAAGATCAAGTTGCTGCAAAAAGATGTGGACACAGACCAAATAAAGAGTTAGTTTCTACTGAAGAGATGTGTGACAGAATCAGAGCTGCTGTTGATGCTAAAATGGAATTAGATCCAGATTTTTATATCATTGCAAGAACTGATGCACATGCTTCAGAAGGTCAAGAGGCTGCAGTTGCAAGAGCAAAAGCGTATGTTGAAGCTGGAGCAGATGCAATTTTTGCAGAAGCAGTTCATACATTAAAAGAGTACAAAGAATTTTGTGATCAAATGTCTGTACCTGTATTAGCAAACATTACTGAGTTTGGGGCAACTCCAATGTTTACTACTGAAGAATTAGGAAGTGTAGGTATTGAAATGGTACTTTATCCATTATCAGCATTTAGAGCTATGAACAAAGCTGCTTTACATGTATACCAAGAATTAAGAGATAAAGGTACTCAAGAAAGTACTTTAGACACTATGCAAACAAGAATGGAACTTTACGAAATGTTGGGGTATCACGAATATGAACAAAAAATGGATTCATTATTCGCAAAAGGTAAAGCTAAATAATTTAGCTTTACTAAAATATAATAGATAACAAAAACAAAAGGAGACAATATGAGCACTACAACTACAGGATTTAAGCCAAAAAAATCAGTTGCACTTTCGGGGACTGCTGCTGGAAATACAGCTATTTGTACAGTTGGTAAAACGGGGAATGATTTACATTATAGAGGGTATGATATCTTAGAATTTGCAACTCAAGCCCAATTTGAAGAAATTGCATATTTAATTGTACATGAAAAATTACCAAATAAAGCAGAACTAAAAGCTTATAAAGAAAAACTGCAAGGAATGAGAGATCTTCCAGATGGTGTTAAAGTTGCACTAGAACAACTACCAAAAACTGCTCATCCAATGGATGTTATGAGAACAGGTTGTTCAGTTCTTGGAGCAATCATGTCAGAAGACGAATCTCATCCAAAAGAGGAAGCACAAAACATTATTGATAAATTAATGTCTTGTTTCCCTTCTATATTATGTTACTGGTATCACTATGCATACAATGGAAAAAGAATTGAAGTTGTAACTGATGATGACACTATTGGTGGTCACTTCTTACACCTATTACATGGTGAAAAACCAAGAGAATCTTGGGTTAAAGCTATGCACGTATCTTTAATTTTATATGCTGAGCATGAATTCAATGCTTCAACATTTACTTCAAGAGTTATCTCTGGAACAAACTCAGATATATTCTCATGTATTACTGGTGCAATTGGAGCTTTAAGAGGTCCTAAACATGGTGGAGCAAATGAAGTTGCATTTAGAATCCAAGAGAGATACTCTTCAGCTGATGAAGCAGAAAAAGATATCAAAGAAAGAATGGCAAGAAAAGAGATTATCATCGGATTTGGACACCCTGTATATACTACAAGTGATCCAAGAAATGTAGTAATTAAAAAAGTTGCTGAAGATTTATCTAAAGAGAACAATGACATGTTAATGTATGATGTTGCTGAAAGAATTGAATCTGTAATGTGGGAACAAAAGAAAATGTTCCCAAATCTTGACTGGTTCTCAGCAGTTTCTTATAACCAAATGGGAATTCCAACAGATATGTTTACTCCAATTTTCATTATCTCAAGAGTTACTGGATGGGGAGCACATGCAATTGAACAAAGAGAAGATGGGAAAATTATTAGACCATCAGCTCATTATACAGGACCTGAAGGTTTAAAATTCGTTCCTTTAGAAGAAAGATAAAACTAAAAAATATTCTAGTGCCACCTTTGGCAAACACTAAAAGGATAAGCCTTTGCTTATCCTTTTAAATTCAAACAAAATGGATATAAAAATGACAAATGATAAATATCTTAAAAAACTAGAAGGTTTCGATACAAGCTATTATGATGTAAAAACAGCTGTAGAAGATATAACTCCTGGTTCTTTTGAGAAACTTAACTATACTTCAAGAGTATTAGCAGAAAACCTAATTAGAAAGTGTCCAAGTGTTGATTTAAAAGATTCTCTGATTCAACTTATTGAAAAAAGAACTGACAAAGATTTCCCTTGGTTTCCAAGTCGTGTAATCTGTCATGATATCTTAGGACTTACAGCTTTTGTTGACCTAGCAGGTCTTAGAGAAGCAGTTGCATCAAAAGGTGGAAATCCTGATAAAGTAAATCCAGTAGTTCCTACTCAACTTATCGTTGACCACTCACTAGCAGTTGAGTGTGGTGGATTTGATCCAGACGCATTTCAAAAAAATAGAGATATTGAAGATAGAAGAAATGCAGATAGATTCCACTTTATAAACTGGACAAAAGAAGCATTTAATAATGTTGATGTTATTCCTCCAGGTAATGGTATCATGCACCAAATCAACTTAGAGAAAATGTCTCCAGTTGTACACAATATTGATGGAATAGCATCTCCAGATACATTAGTTGGTACAGATTCACATACTCCTCATGTGGATGCACTTGGAGTTATCGCTGTTGGTGTTGGTGGATTAGAAGCTGAAAATGTAATGCTAGGAAACCCATCTTATATGAGAGTTCCAGAAATCATTGGTGTAGAAATTACAGGTGTTAGATCTGAAGGAATTACAGCAACTGATATTGCACTTGCTATGACTTCATTCTTAAGAGAAAACAATGTCATTTCTGCTTATTTAGAGTTTTTTGGTTCAGGTGTTCAGTACTTAAACTTAGGAGATAGAGCAACAATTGCAAATATGACTCCTGAATATGGTGCAAGTGCTGGTATCTTTGCTATTGATGAACAAACTATTGATTACTTAACAGTAACAGGTAGAGATGCTGCTCAAGTTAAACTTGTAGAAGCTTATGCAAAAGCAAATGGATTATGGGCAGACCAATTTGACAATGCTACATATGCAAGAACTATAGAGTTTGATTTATCAAAAGTTACAAGATCTTTAGCTGGTCCTTCTAAACCACATAAATTGGTTCCAACTTCAACTTTAAAAGCTGAAGGTATTGTAAAAGATTGGACACAAGATGGTGATAAAATTCCTGATGGTGGTATTTTAATTGCGGCTATTACTTCATGTACTAATACTTCAAATCCTAGAAATGTTATCGCGGCTGGTTTATTAGCTAAAAAAGCAAATGAACTTGGACTTACAAGAAAGCCATGGGTTAAGTCTTCATTGGCACCAGGATCTAAAGTAATTGAAGTTTATTTAAAAGAAGCTGGATTATTATCTGAAATGGAAAAATTAGGATTTGGTGTTGTTGGATTTGCCTGTACTACTTGTAATGGTATGAGTGGAGCTTTAGACCCAGAGATTCAAAAAGAAGTTGTAGATAGAGATATCTATACTACGGCTGTATTATCAGGTAATAGAAACTTTGATGGAAGAATCCATCCATATGTAAAAGAAGCATTTTTGGCTTCACCTGCGCTTGTTATTGCCTATGCTTTAGCAGGTACTATTAGATTTGATATCGAAAATGATGTATTAGGAAAAGATAAAGATGGTAATGATATTAGATTAAAAGATTTATGGCCAAGTGATGCAGAGATTAATGCTGTTGAAAAATCTTGCGTTAAACCTGAAATGTATAATAATATTTATGAACCAATGTTTAAAAGAGAACTATTAGATAGTATTAAAATCGATCCATTCTATAAATGGAATCCAAAATCTACATATATCAATAGACCTCCTTATTGGGAAGATGAATATATGCAAATGCCAGCACTTAAAGGTATGAGACCATTAGGTGTATTCCCTGATAATATTACAACAGACCACTTATCGCCTTCAAATGCTATTTTACCAAGTAGTGCTTCTGGGGAATATTGTTTAAAAATGGGATTACCTGTAGAAGATTTAAACTCATATGCAACACATAGAGGGGATCATCATACAGCAAGTCGAGCAACATTGGCAAATCCAAAACTATTTAATGAAATGGTTAAAAATGAAGATGGAACTGTTAAGCAAGGTTCATTGACAAAAATTATGCCAGAAGGTACTGAGTCAAGAATGTGGGAAGCTATTGAGACTTATACTCAAAGAAAACAACCACTAATCATCATTGCTGGTACTAATTATGGTCAAGGGTCGTCAAGAGACTGGGCTGCAAAAGGAGTAAGACTTGCAGGTGTTGAAGTACTTATTGCTGAATCAATTGAAAGAATTCATAGAACTAACTTAGTTGGTATGGGTGTATTACCATTACAATTTAAAGATGGTGAGACTAGACATACTTATGCTATTGATGGAAGTGAAACTTTTGATATCGAAGGTAAAATTACTCCAAGATGTGATTTAACAGTTGTAATGACTAGAGAAAATGGTGAAGTTGTTAAATTCCCTGTTTTATGTAGACTTGATACAAGTGCTGAAGTTGATGTTTACAAAAATGGTGGTATTTTACAAAAATTTGCTAAAGATGTTATTGCAGAAGGTAAATAGACCTTAGATAATATCTTACTATTTTAAGGGCGTTTGCCCTTAAAATATTTATTAATTAATCAAAAGATTTTTTAATAAATATTTTAAACTTAATAAAGGAAATTAAATGGCTTACCAACCACAATTTAAAGTAAGAGCAACATATATGAGAGGTGGAACTTCTAAAGGAACATTTTTTAATATAACTGATTTACCTGCACAGGCTCAAGAAAATCAAGAAACAAAAAATAGACTTCTTCAAAGAATTGTTGGTTCGCCTGATGCCTATAAAAAACAAATAGATGGTATGGGTGGAGCAACATCAAGTACCTCAAAAACTGTAATAGTTGGAAAAAGTGAAGTTCCTAATCATGATGTTGATTATTATTTTGGTCAAGTTGCTATTGATAAAGATTTTATGGATTGGAGTGGAAACTGTGGAAACCTATCTTCAGCAGTTGGTCCCTTTGCTATAAAAGAGGGTTTAGTAGATAATGTTCCTCAAGATGGTGTTTGTTGTGTAAAGATTTGGCAAGCAAATATCAAAAAAACTATACTTTGTTATGTGACAATGGCAGATGGAATGGTTAAAGAAATAGGTGATTATGAAATCGATGGAGTTACTTTTCCAGCTGAAGAGATTAAATTAGAGTTTGTTGAACCTGTTGACCCAAGTGAAGAGTTATTTCCAACTGGTAACTTAGTAGATGATTTAGAAGTTCCAGGTGTTGGTACTTTTAAAGCTACTATGATAACAGCTGGTATTCCTACAATTTTCTTAAATGCTGATGAAATTGGATACACAGGAACTGAACTTCAAGGAGATATTAACTCAGATGTTGAGGCATTAAAAAGATTTGAAACTATTAGAATAGCAGGTGCTATGAAAATGGGACTTATGAAAGATGCTAAAGATGCAGAAACTCAACAACATGTACCAAAAGTTGCTTTTGTTGCACCACCATCTGATTTTACAACATCTACTGGAAAAACAATAAAAGCAAATGAACTTGATCTGCATGTTAGAGCTTTATCTATGCAACAATTACACCATGCTATGATGGGAACAGCTTCAGTTGCTATTGGAGTTGCGGCTTGTGTTCCGGGTACATTAGTTAACTTAGCTGCTGGTGGCGGGCAAAAAGATGCTGTAAACTTTGGACATCCATCTGGAACTTTAAAAGTAGGCGCATCTTTGACTAATAAAGATGGTAAATATAAAGTTGAAAAAGCAAGTATGAGTAGAAGTGCAAGAATTATCATGGAAGGTAATGTTTATGTACCTGCTGGAACTATGGAAAAATAAATAAAATTTCAATTCAATTACAAGAGGGGAAAAGATTAATTTCTTTTCCCCTTTTTTAATTTTATTTTAGAGATAATACTTTTTTATAAAAAAGGCTTATTATGAAAACTTGGCAAGATGTTATTAATAAACAAAAAGAGCAAGAGTATTTTCAAAAATTAGAAAATAGTATCAATCATTTATATGAAACTACAACAGTATTTCCAGATAAAAAGAATATATATAAAGCTTTTGATACAACTCCTTTAGATGAATTAAAAGTCCTAATTCTAGGACAAGATCCCTACCATGGAGCAGGTCAAGCACAAGGTTTGGCTTTCTCAACTCCAAAAGAGATAAAAAATCCACCCTCAATGGTAAATATTCTAAAAGAGATAAAAGATGATTTAAAAAGAGATTCTTCCTATCTTGATGGAGATTTAACCCCTTGGGCGAAACAAGGAGTTTTACTATTAAATACTATTCTAACAGTAGAAGAATCAAAGCCAAAATCACATCATAAATTAGGGTGGGAAATATTTACTGATAATATAATTAAACATATCTCAGCAAATTGTGATGATATAATCTTCATACTATGGGGAGCACCAGCTATTGCAAAGACAAAACTAATAGACACAAAAAAACATCATATACTAACATCACCACATCCTAGCCCCTTATCATCTTATAGAGGATTCTTCGGATGTAAGCACTTTAGTAAAACAAATGAGATATTAGAATCATTGGGTAAAAAAGAGATTAATTGGTAAAACACTTAAAAAGTGTTTTACTATTTTACTAAGGCAGAGATGCCTTTAAATTGTGGATGTTTTGCATTTACTGTTAGTTCAAATAAAAGTGACTCATAAGTAGTTGGAATCACACCTGATTGAACAAGTCTTGTAATTGCCACATCTGTATCATTTTGTTTTCTTGAAGTAACACAATCAGTCACTAAAATTACTTTGTATCCAGCTTGTAACAAGTCAATACAAGTTTGAAGCACACAAACATGAGTCTCTATTCCTGCAACTATAATTTGCTTTTTACCTAAAGTATTAATTGCAACCATTGTCTCTTCATTCTTACAACAAGAAAAAGTAGTCTTTTCAAAGTGTGGATAATCATCAACTAACTCTCTTAAAGAAGGAATAGTCTCTCCAATACCTTTTTTATATTGTTCATTTATTATAAATGGAACTTCATGGAGCTGTAAACCTTTTACTAAAGTTAGTAGATTCTTTTCTATCTCATCTTTATTTGTCATATGTGGATAAAGTCTTTCTTGAACATCAACTAGACAAAATGCTACATTTTTTACA
Organism: Arcobacter siniprincipis (SeqCode); assembly: GCF_048571125.1. Taxonomy (NCBI): domain Bacteria; kingdom Pseudomonadati; phylum Campylobacterota; class Epsilonproteobacteria; order Campylobacterales; family Arcobacteraceae; genus Arcobacter; species Arcobacter siniprincipis (SeqCode). The sequence continues at coordinate 2,867,613 of NZ_CP182343.1, forward strand.
TCAATTCTCATCTTTACTCCTTATAAATTATGATTTTGAACTATTTATATTCACAAATAATATACTATCATACATAAAGCAGTAAAAAAAATCTAGTAAAATTTAGTCTTTGAAGAGGGAATTAAAACAAAGTGAGAAGTTTATCAACATGAAAGGCAAAAAGCCCTTCAAAATGCTATTTAAATGCTACCTTTTCGGCTCTTGCTAATAACTCTTTTGCACCTTGGTCAATAAAAGTTTGAGCTAGTGCTTGTCCTGCTGTTTTATAATCATTTTGATTAATAACAATTTTTTCTTGCACATATTCACTACCATCTGGCATTCCAACTATTGCTCTTACATCTACTGCATTCTCATCTAAAATAGTTGCTTTTACTCCAATAGGAACTTGGCAACCACCTTCTAAAGTATGTACAAAACTTCTTTCAATAGTTGACTCGATTTCAGCATTTTTATCATGTAAGACTGATAATAATTCTATTAATTCTGGATTATTCAAGGTTTCAATACCTAAAGTTGCTTGTCCCATAGATGGTATCATCTCATCAATAGAGATTGGGGTAAAGTATTTCACCTCATCTTCTATTTGAAGTTTTTGAACACCTGTTGCTGCTAAAATAATAGCATCATATTCACCAGCTTTTAACTTTGCAATTCTAGTATTTATATTTCCTCTTAAATCTTTAAGTTCAATATCTGGTCTTAAAAGTTTTAGCTCCATTCTTCTTCTTAAACTTGTAGTTCCTATTATTGCACCCTTTGGTAGGTCAGTGATACTTGCATATTTTTCACTTAAAAAAGCATCTCTTGGATCAAATCTTTTAGTAAGTGCTGCTAATACAAAACCTTCTTCAAACTCAACAGGAACATCTTTTAAAGAGTGTACTGCTATATCTGCTTCTTTATTTTCAAGTGCTATTTCTAACTCTTTTGTAAAAAGCCCTTTCCCACCTATTTTTGCTAATGGTACATCTAATATCTTATCTGCTTTTGTTGAAAATGTTTTTAGTTCTATAACCATATCTGGATAGTGTTTTAAAAGCTCAGCTTTGATATATTCACTTTGCCAAAGTGCTAATTTACTCTTTCTAGTTGCTATTACAATTTTTTTCATTATTTACTTCCTAAAGTCTCATATTTTAATTTACTGTCATCTCTTTTACCATTTATAAAAATAGTTGGGGTTCCTTTTATCATAACATCATCACCCATTTTTACATCATCTAAAACTCTTGCCATTACTTCGGTAGAATTTATTTGTTCTTTTGTAATATTTGTTTTAAACTCTTTATTAAAAGCACTTAAAATTTTATCTTCATCTTGTGAATCTACAGCAAAATATTGCTCCCAATTAGTAGTGTAAACTTTTTTCTCAACATCTTTTAAACCCATTTGTCTTGCTACATCTATAGCTTTTACCATAGTTGCAGATGCTGGATGAACTCTTAAAAGAGGAAAATTATAATAATAAAGTGCTATTTCCTCTTTATTATCTTTTACATGCTCAATAATTGAAGGAAGAGTATCTATACAAAAAGGACATAAAGGATCAGAGAAAACTACTATTTTATCTTTTGCCTTTGCGTTTCCTGCTATTAAATGGTCTTCTTGATAATAGTTTGCATCAAGTTTTGGTTGTAATAAATCTTTATAAGATGCTCCTGTTTTCAAGTTTATCAATTCTGGTGCTACAATTTCTCCATTTGAAAATATTATATCTTTTGCATTGATTTCTTTATCTTTTACTTTTGCTTTTATTTGCACAATGTAACCATACCAATTTGTCATTGGTTCTGGCATTTTTTCCTTCATGCTTATTTGTATATCTTTTATCTCAACTCTTGCGTTATTTGAAAGTCTTTTTTTCTCAAAATTAATAACATCATTATCAAAATTTGCAGCACTTAAACTAATAGTCATAATAGAAAAAATACATATTAATTTTTTATAATTCATAATACCTCCTAAAATTTATATTTTTGTTTTTACTGTTATTTTTTTTATATCAAATAACTCTTTTGCTTTATTTAACATAGAAGAGTTTAGTAAATCTTCCATTTGAAGCTCCCTTTGAGAAGGTTTTGGATCAACCGTATCATGCATACTTCCAACACAACCTGCACCCATTTCCACATCTTCTACCATTGAGCTTATTTCTTCTTGTTCTTCCTCATTTTCATAGTTTAAATTAACATCTTCTTCGCTTATGTCATTTGTATTTATTTCTACTTTTTTGGGAATTACATCATTTTTTTTTTGCTCTGGAATTTCACCTTTTTTAAAATCTAAATCAATATTTACACCAAAGACATCTTTTGCAAAGGTTTTGATGATGCCAAAATATTTATATAAAAATTTTCTATCATCATCTTGGGCATAAGATACTATATTTAAAATATTGTTTTCAAAACTTTCAAAAATAAAGTTTTTTTCAAAACACTCTCCCAAGTCATGATTTCTCTCATAAACTTTTTTCGTAAGTTCACTGTATAACTCAACATTTGGGTCTACAACTTCTTGTGGTTTTTCAACTACTGCTTGCTCTTCTTTTATATCTTGTACAATTTGCTCTTGGGGTGTTTCTAAAATTTCTTTTGCTATTGGTACTTGTATTTCTGGTTTATTTATTTCATTTGGTAATTCTTCTTTTGCATGTTGCATTACCACTTTTTCATTAACTGCACTTGTCATTTTATTTGCATTTGTTTGAGACAATGTTTCTTTTATTGGTGAAGCTTGAACTTCATCTATTAATTCATCAATTGTTTTTAAATTTGTAGCTTCACTCATTTTAGATAATGTTAATATCAATACAAATGTGGGATCAGAATTTAGTGATAAAAGATGTTTTGCATCCCCTAAGATTCTAAAAAATCTATCATATAAAAAGATATTAAATTTTGGGTCTTTTCCGTATAACATTTTATTTTTTAGATAAATTGTCATCTCATCACAAACAGAACCAGCTTCATATTCTTCAAGTGTTTCAACTATAGGAGTTATATCTCCACAAGATAAAACCACATCAAAAAGTTTATCTAAGAACTCTGGGTCAATAAGTCCTAACATATCAACAACAGCTGTTGTAGTAACTTTCCCTTTTGCAAAAATAATTGCTTGGTCAAGTAAAGTAAGAGTATCTCTTAAACTTCCTTGTCCACTTCTTGAAACGATTTCTAAAGCTTCTGTTTCAAACTCTATTTCTTCTTCATTTAAAATGTGAGTTAAATGATTCATTACATCTTTTTGAGAGATTTTTTTAAATCTAAAGTGTTGAGTTCTACTTAAAATAGTTGCTGGTAATTTTAAAGGATCAGTAGTTGCTAAAATAAATTTTACAAATCCTGGAGGTTCTTCAAGTGTTTTTAATAGAGCATTAAATGCTTGAGTTGTAAGCATATGAACCTCATCGATAATAAACACTTTAAATCTAGCACTGCTTGGTTTATATTTAGTATGTTCTATCAAATCTTTAATATCATCAATACCCCTATTACTAGCAGCATCCATTTCTATAATATCTAAGTGACGATTAGTATTTGCACTCACACAGTTCTCACATACTTCACAAGGTTTTGAAGTAGGACCATTTGAACACAACAGAGCTTTTGCCATAATTCTTGCAGTCGAAGTTTTTCCACTACCTCTAAGCCCTGAAAATAAATATGCATGTGATAATCTATTTGAGTCTAACGCTAATGATAGTGTTTGAGAAACTGTTCCTTGACCAACTAAATCTTCAAATCTCTTTGGTCTATATTTTAAGGCTAAAACTCTTTTTTGTGAATTTTGGTTCTCACTCATTTATATTCCTTACCACTATTTTCCCACCATTATTCCATGAATTTAATATTTTACTTATCATTGTCTCATTTATTTCTGAAGTGAAGTATACATTTACTTTCAATACACCATCATTAAAATGTCCACAATTTTTAGATAAATCTTTTAATCTATTTGCTATAGCATAACCTGTTTCTATTAGATTTGTATTTTCACCCATTATTTTTTTTATTACATTTCCAACTAAAGGATAATGAGTACATCCTAAAACTATAGTATCAACACCCTCTTCTCTCATAGGCTTTAACCAATTTTGCAACATCTCAAAGGTCTTTTCAGTCTCAATATCACCATTTTCAATTTGCTGAACCAAACCCGGACAAGCTTGTTCATGTAAAGTAATATTTGAACTTGAAGTTGAAAGCTTATCAACAAGTAATTGATACTTTTCACCCTTTAAAGTTGCAGGTGTTGCTAAAATTCCTATTTTCCAATTTTTACTTAAAGAAATTGCTGGTTTTATTCCAGGCTCTGTTCCTATGACTATAAGATTTGGAAAGTGTTCTCTTAACTCTTTGATTGCAGCTGAAGTTGCAGTATTACAAGCAACAACTAAAGCATCAATATTGTGTGTTTTAACTAAATAATTTGCAATATCAAAACTATGTTTTAATATCTGCTCTTTTGATTTTTCTCCATATGGTGCAAACTTTGTATCTGCAATATAAAAAATCTCAGCACCTTTTAGTACTTCTGTTATGGCTTTTACGACTGTTAAACCACCAATTCCAGAATCAAATACGCCTACTCTCAATTTATACCTTTTTCATAATAAGAAAATATTCTAGCATAAGTTTTTATATAAAATAATTAGTGAGAAGAGGATATAGAAATTAAATTTAAAGCAGAAGTTTATAATTAAAAATAAAAGACTTGATTATCAAGTCTTTTACTTATATATTAAAATGCAGGAATTATAGAACCTTTATAATTATCAGTGATGAATTTTTTTACTTCTTTTGAATTTAAAACTTCATCTAAAGCTTTAATATAAGGTTTGTTTTCATTACCTTCTTTTACAACAACAATATTTGCATATGGAGAATTTATTGATTCTAATACTATTGCATCTTGAATTGGATTTAATCCACCTGGTAAAGCATAGTTTGTATTGATAATCGCTGCATCTACTTCATCAAGTACTCTTGGTAATTGAGGAGCATCTATCTCTTCTATTTTAAGATTTTTAGGATTTGTTTTTATATCAACTGCAGTTTTTAAATCAACATCATTAAATGTTAATAAACCTTGTTCTACTAACATATCTAAAGCTCTACTTTCATTTGTAGGGTCATTTGGAACTGCAATTGTTGAACCATCTTCTAAGTCATCTAAAGATTTGATTTTTTTAGAATATATTCCCATTGGCTCTAAGTGTACATTTACTGTTTTTATTAGGTGAGTATTTTTATTTTTGTTAAACTCTTTTAAGTATGGTAAATGTTGAAAAAAGTTTGCATCTAATTCACCCTCGTCAACTGCAACATTTGGAGTAACATAATCAGTAAATTCAACAATTTGTAAATCATAACCTTTTGCTTTTAATAATGGTTTAGCAAACTCTAAAATCTCAGCATGAGGTACAGGAGTAGCCCCAACTTTAATAACTGTTTTTTTCTCTACTTTTTCTTCTTTTGAATCTGTACAAGCTACAAATCCAAATACAACAGCACCCAAAAGTGCAAATTTTAAAATATTTTTAATCATTTTTTTCCTTTTATAAATTTTATTTTTTTGTAATTTTATATAAATAATCGCCCAAACTTTGAACACCTTGAACTAAGGCAATAAGTACAATAACTGTATAAATCATAGTATCACTTTGGAACCTATAATAACCATATTTTATGGCAACATCACCCAATCCTCCACCACCAACAGCCCCAGCCATTGCAGAAAATCCTATTACTGTAATTAAAGTTAGAGTAATAGCTGAAATTATTGAAGGTAAAGCTTCCACACACATGACTTTAAATATTATTTGCCAATCACTTGCCCCAAATGATTTTGCAGCTTCCACAACACCTGTATCAACCTCTTTTAAAGCACTCTCAATCAATCTTGCGATAAAAGGAGCAGCACCTATTGTCAAAGGTATAATAGCAGCTGTGGTACCTATACTTTTTCCTATCAAAAACTTTGTCAAAGGGAAAAGTACAATCATCAAAATAATGAAAGGAAAAGATCGCAAAGTATTTATAATCACATCTAAGATTGAATATATTTTTTGATTTTCTCTTAGTCCACCACTTGAAGTCAAGATTAAAATAATAGCTAAAATAAAGCCAATAACAATTGCAAAAAAAGTAGATACCAAAGACATATAAATAGTCTCTACTAGGGCTGGTAATAAAATCTCACTCATTACAACACCTCCCAAATAATATCATGCTCTTTTAGATAATTGATTACTGAGACTTTTTGTTCATCTTTTATATTTATAACCATGTTACCCACAATATGTGTGTTTATCTCTTCAAGTTTTCCCCAAACAATATCAAAATCCATATCTAGCTCTCTTGCCATCTTTGTAATAAAGGATTGAAAGACATTGTCTTTTGGGAAATATATTTTTATATTTACCCCTTCATTAGGTACAACTTCCGTTTCACCTAAGAAGTGTTTCATCTGCTCATCTGGTTTTAAAAATAGCTCTTCCGTATCATCAAAACCGATAATATTTCCATGCTCTAATAACAAAGCCCTTTGAGCTATTTGTTTCACAACTTCCATTTCATGTGTTACAAGTACTATTGTGATATTTAGTTTATCATTAATCTCTTTTAATAAATTCAAAATCGATGTAGTAGTATTTGGGTCAAGTGCTGAAGTTGCTTCATCTGAAAGTAAAACATCAGGGTCTAAAGTCAAAGCCCTAGCAATAGCGACTCGCTGTTTTTGACCACCACTTAATTCACTTGGATAAGAATCAAGCTTTTCATCTAAGCCTACAAGGGCTAATAAATCTTTTACTTTTTTTGCAATTTCATCTTTAGTATATCCCCAAAGTTGCATTGGTAAAGCAACATTTTCAAATACAGTTTTTCGCTGAATTAGTGAAAAGTGTTGAAATATCATCCCGATATTTTTTCGAAATGCTCTTAACTCTTCTTTAGCTAACTCTTTTATCTCTTTACCATTTACTTGCAATGAACCATCACTATAATCTTCAAGTCCATTTATACATCTCATTAAAGTAGATTTTCCAGCACCACTATGCCCTACGATAGCAAAAATCTCACCTTTTTTTATATCAATTGAAATATTATTTAAAACTTGTGTATCACCAAAGTATTTATTCAAGTTTTTTATACTTATCATTTGTATTCCTTATTCAAGGGGGAAATAGTATATAAAATTTGATAAAATACATGTTAAATCACAGCATAAAGGTCTTTTTTGTTTGAGCATTTTCACCCATATGAACCATTTTTAAATCATAACACAGAAAAAATCATAGTAGGAACTCTACCACCTCCAAGATTTTGTACTAACAATTTCAAAGAAAAAGATGTAGACTTTTGTTATGGTTCAAAGGATAATTTACTTTGGCAAGCATGGAATAAAATCTTCAATCTAAACTTAGCCTTTGAAAATACAAAAGAAGAAATAAATAAAAGAAAAGAGTTTTTACTAAAACATAAAATAGGTATTTGCGATATTGTAGAGTCTTGTAAAAGAGAAAAAATAGATGCAAGTGATATTGGCATGAGTGAAATTATCTTAAGAGATATCTTAGGCTATATAAAAGAGCATAAAAATATCCAAACTATAATTTTCACAGGAGGATTATGCAAAAACTCCCCAGAATACTTCTTTAGACAAGTCCTAAAAAAACAAAATATAAGCCTAGAAATAATCTCAGAAAAGCTACCCAAAAAACATCAATTTGAATATAATAATAGAGTCATCCAAACCATAAGTCTAACTTCCCCATCAAACGCAGCAAACAGAAGTATAGGAGCAAAGGCATATTATAAAAAGATGAAAAAAGAAAATCCAAACTACACAACCTTTGATTTTAGAGTTGAGCAGTATGAAAAAGTTTTTAAATAACTATTGCAATATCTCTTTTCGAATACTTGCATAATTTTTAAGTGCAAGTCCAACATGCCACCTAAAAACCTTATCAAAGATTTTTCTAGGTACATTTGCTATTCGAAGCACCTCTTCCATATCATAATCACCAAGATTTTCTTCAACCAATTCTATTATTCTCATAACACCAAACTGAGATTTACTAGGCTTAAATCGATTTTGAAAATAAACATCCAACTCTGATTCAAGATTATCCAAAGTATTCAAAATATCTTTTTGCAAATAAACAGGCTCTTTAACATGGTGCATAAGTTCATCCATAAACTCCTCATAAAAAAAAGAAGCCCCCGCACCTTTAAATCTTATGACGGCTAAATTAATATTCTCAACAGATTTTATAATCATAGATTCTTCATAAGCATTGATTAACATAGCTTGAAAACTATCCAAGATAAAAACTTCCTCATGAATAAGAACTTCACAACTATCATTTTGATTAATCAAAACAATCATCCCACCATTTGGTTTTAGTTCGTAGGTATTTGTATTTTGTATTAAATCGTATGATTCTATGTATTTTTGTAATTTTTTGTGCATGGGAGTATTATAGCATTAAGAAAACTAAAAACAAATCTCTCTTGTGCCCCTTTCAGGGATCACGCCTTGTTACTTTTCCCAACACGACAATAAGTAACCATGATAATTCTGTTTACAGATAAAAGCGCTGTTTCAATATCTGTCGACTTTCTTGTAATATTTGGGATAGTCATGCTGATCTTTTTGGGCGGGGAGTGATAAGTTTCCATTTAGTTCCTAATAATTCTACTCATTAAAAACTTTTATATTTAATTGAAAACTTTTTGAATTTTTAATACAACTTTATTGTACATTTATCTATAATTTAAAAGTTTTCAAAACTATAACACAAAACCTTTATAAAATTCGTTTAAAAGTAATAAGTTATAGTATTTTAATAAATAATTTTTTAAAGAGTTTAAAATGAAAAATACCTTATCAATAAGACCGGAAGCAAGACTAATCAAAACAATAGGTGAAGACTTAATAAAAGACTATTATGCTGCAGTTATTGAACTAGTAAAAAATGCATATGATGCAGATTCTAAAAATATTGATATTATCATATCATATGAAAAAGCTAATATTTTTGATAAAGAAGAAGAATTTATTAAATTTACAATAAAAGATAGTGGTGAAGGCATGTCTCTTGAAATTATTGAAAAAGCATGGATGGTTCCAGCCACATCTTATAAATTAAATAAAAAATATTCTACAGAAAAGAAACGTCCCTTACAAGGAAGAAAAGGTATAGGAAGATATGCTTCTGCAATACTAGGTGACTTTTTAAGAATTGAAACTACTGACAAACTTGGAGAAACTACACTTATTGAAATTGATTGGAGTACATTCGAAAATACTGATAAAGATAATATAAAATATTTAGATGAAATTAACATACCTTATGAAAATGAAAAAACTGATTTAAACTCAGGAACAAAAATTGAGATTTATTCAAAAGTAAAAATAACAAAAGAAAATACAAAAGAAATAATTTGGTCACTATATGACTCTAAAAATTTATTAAAAGAATTAAGAAACCTATTATCCCCACTTGAAAAAGATAAAGATGATATTTTTTCTATTAACTTAATGTATAAAAATTTAACATCTTTTGGAATAGAGGATTTAGATATTGAAATTGAACCTTTTCCTTTAATCAATTTATATGATTATAGAATTTATGGGAAAATATCTAATAATGGTAAATTTGAATTATTCTATGAAAATCAAAATTATAAAGAATCTAATGAGAAAATTGAAATAGACATAGATTTTATTAATAAGCAAAATTGTGGAAATATTGAATTAGATTTAAGATTCTTTGATTTGGAACCAGATGCGATTCAAGCTCTTATTAATAGAGGTTTAAAAGACCCTATAACAGGTGATTATCTTGGAAAAAGTGAAGCAAGAAGCCTATTAAAAGATTTTATTGGAATTGGAGTTTATAGAAACTTGTTTAGAATAAGACCTTATGGTGATGCAGATTATGACTGGCTTATGTTAAACCAAAAAAGAGTAAATAATCCAACATTTAGATTTAGTACAAATCAAGTAGTTGGATTTGTAAATATAGAATCAGAAGATACATCTGGTTTAATAGAAAAGAGTGCAAGAGAAGGTTTAAAAGAAAATAGTAGCTATGAAAGATTAAAAGAAGTTGTAGCAAAAGTAATTTCTGAAGTTGAATCAAGAAGATACATTTTTAGAAAAAATACAAAAAGAGGAAGAAAACCTGAAAACAATGTAAAAGAAGCAATAAAAGACTTATTTAACTTTGACTCAGTTTCATATAAAATACGTAATTATCTTGAAAGTAAAGGATTAGATAATAAATTAATTCTTAAAGTTGAGGATACGATAAAAGCAGAAGAAAAATCTAAACAAAAAGACTTACAAAATATTCAAGATACTTTAGTTATGTATGAAGCGCATGCTGCTCTTGGAAGGCTAGTTCAACTAGTGATTCATGAAGGAAGGAAACCTTTACAATTTATTGGTGATAATTTAAATAATCTTAAAATGGATATAGACTTCTTTCTTAAAAATACTAATAATGAAGATGTTAAAAAAGATATTTATAAGTCATTATCTACTAATCATGAAAACCTAAAAACAATATCTAAACTCTTTGCTTCTTTAGATCCTCTAACAGCAAAAAGATTATCAAGGAAAAAGAATTTCAATATAAATTTAAATATAAAAAAGAATTTAGATTTTTTTAAAACTCAATTTGAAGATAATAATATTAAAATTGAAATAAATGAAGCTAAAAAAATAGATTATTTTGCACGTGAAGAAGACTTTTTTATAATATATACTAACTTAATAGAAAATTCAATTTATTGGCTTAAATCAATTAAAAAAGACAATAAGAAAATTACTATTGATTGTTACAATAAAGATAAAAAAATATTTATTGATTTTAAAGATAATGGACCAGGTATTGATGAGAAATTTGCAAATGAGATTTTTGATGCTGGTTTTAGCAGAAAGCCTGAAGGAGGAACAGGGATTGGGTTAACACTAACTGGTCAAGCTGTAAGTAGAAATAATGGAACAATTGAATGTATAAAATCTAAGGATGGAGCATTTTTTAGAATCATACTAAATGGAGAGATTAACGATGAGCAAAATTAAATTATTGATTATTGAGGATAGTGAAGATGCTATTAAAAACTATGAAGAAACTATTAAAAGGATAAATAGAACTTCTGAAGACTATAAGTATTATTTTGCTAAAAACTTAGAAGAAGCAAATGATTACATTGAATATTTTAAATTAGATTCCGCAATAGTAGATTTAAATTTATCAGGTGAAGAGAGTGATTTATCAAATAATGATGGAAATGCAGTGATTGATGGATTAATATCTAACTTTCGCATACCAATTTTTGTCGTAACAGGAGAACCTCAAAAATTAGATAGTAAGTTTGACAATAATAATTTGGTTTCTCTTATAAGAAGAGGAGATAAGACAACACATGAGATTCTTTCTTCAATAAAAGATAACTATAATTCTCCGACAATTCAATATTTTTCTCGAAATGGTTTTTTAGAAACAAAAATTAATGATTTTTATTGGACAAATTTACAAGAAACTCTTAATTCTTGGAATGCTGTATCGGAAGAACATCCATCTGACATTAATAAAATTCTTTCTCGTCATACTGTATCTTGTTTAAATGAACAATTTTATGTAAGTGGTAATATAGGTAAATTTGACAAGTTTCATAATGGAGAAATGTATATAATACCTCCTATAAAGATACATTATCATACTGGAGATATTATACAAAAAGATGATGAATTATTTATAATTTTAAATCCTGCATGTGATGTTGTAAACATTAATAAGTTAGAGTACTATTTACTTGTAAAAATTATTAAAATTGAAAATATTTATGAAATTAAATATAAATCTACTTCTGGTAAAGAATCTTATTTTGATAGTAATCTACGTAAAGGAAATAAAACGGATAGGTATCATTACTTACCAAAATTTTCTAAAATTGATTCAGAATACGTTATAGATTTTCAAAATATAAAAACAGTCAATATAGGATCAATTTCTAATCCTACAAATGGACAATATATTAATGAACGAGAATTAATTATAAAGAGGGATTATAAAAGAATTGCTTCTATATCTTCACCTTTTTTAAAAGATATTATTTCAAGATTTTCTTTATTTTATTCAAGGCAAGGTCAACCAAATTTATTAAATTAACTCTTTTATCTTCTTAGCAATTTGTTCTGCCATTTTGGGTGGAACAGCATTCCCGATTTGTCTAAAAATAGAAGTTCTTGGACCTTCAAAAAAGAAATCATCTGGAAAACTTTGTAATCTAGCAGCTTCCCTAATAGATAATGACCTTAGCTGATTTATGTCAGGATGAATATAATAATGACCATCCATAGCCATATGAGCTAATATCGTATGAGATGCTTTTTCAGTTGCTTTTATTACGTTAAATCTATTTGTAAATGTCTCTGTATTTTTATGTGTAATCAAATCAGGCCTTCTACTGGCTAATTCCCTATAACATAATCTCTCTTTTCTTTCATCCCAAGCTATTATAGCTTCTTTATATATTTCTCTGTCTCTATTATTATGAGGTCTTGTTTCATGTTGGGTTAATATATCAAATCCATCTTCTCTAATATTACTTTGAACTAAATATTTATTAGTTTCTTTTTTATATTTATTTAAACCAGAAATTTTATTTCCAGGAAAAGTATATGGTAAATCTTTTAATACATCATTAACAGTAATATCATCATCTAATTTGAGTTGTTCAAACTTGGGGAAATCATATCTATCTTTTCCTTCTTCTTTTCTCCAACCAACAATAATAATTCTTTTTCTAGATTGCAATACTCCATAATCGCTAGCAACCATTACATTTTCTTCAATATGATATCCTGCTTTATCTAATGCTTTCTGAAGACTTTCATAATACTCACCATTTCCAGCCGTTTTTAAACCCATAACATTTTCAAAGATAAACATTTTTGGATTATATTTTTCAAGAAATCTGACATAATATTTATATAAAAAATTACGAGGATTATCTTTAACTGTATCTTTCATCCGTGCACGACCAATTACAGAATATGCTTGACATGGCGGTCCACCTATTATTACATCTATATTTTTTAATTTCTTTTCTTTTAAATTTTTATTTATTATCGTAGTAATATCATCAAATGTTTCACTTGAAATTGGTTTGTTTATTACATCATTTGAATTTAAAATATTTGCTTTTTCCCATAATTCTTCAGTAGTTATTTTTTCTAAAAGATAATCATTGTAAATATCTAATTTATTTTCCTTTTTTAAATTCCAATAAGCAGTTCTAGTTTTTAATGTTTTTGAGGCATGATGATCTAATTCTACATGTCCAACAAATGTTGATCCTATTCTAAAAAAGCCTTCTGATAAACCACCAGCACCTGAAAATAAATCTAATACAGTCATAACAGGAGAAATCTTAATTTTTCATTCATTAGTACGTTTTAAATCTTAATCATTCATTCTTATTTTTAAAAGGCTTGAGTTATTAAGATATTTTGGTTTATGTCAAGGCGAATAGAATTTTTTGTGAGGGAGCTTACAAATAGTAAGTGAGTGAATAAAAAGTTTTATTCAACGCAGATAGAGAGCAAAAGAGCTTGATAAATCAAGCCTTTACTTTATCTCTTCTAGCCATATCTCTTTCAACCTCTCCAAAAACAACCTCACTTCTTCTTTATCCGTTTTAAAATTATCTATTTCTTTTTTTGTTTTAATAATGGCTTCTTTACATTCATATAGTATTTCCTCATACTCTTTATTATTTATCATACAAGAATTTTTTGCAAAATTTTTATAGGTTTTATTTTTCCACCACAATTTTCCATCTGATAATCTGAGTGCTGGTATATCTTTTTTTATGTAAACAGTAGTTGTGATTACATCATAAATAGGTGCAAAATATGAATCTGTAAAATCTTTATTATAAAGTATTCCATAATTTTTTAAATGTCCATCTCCATTTTGCAATAGATGGTTCATAATAAGTGCTTTAAAAAAAGTTTTTAATGTATCTTTTCTATTTTCTATTGGTATCACTTCTTTTATAACTTTTACAATCTCTTCATAAGAACCATCATATTTTTCTTCTGTACCTCTAGCTGTTAATACACACATATCTTCAAAACCCAAATAACTATTATCTTCATTTACATCAAATCTCTTACATACAAACATTGATAAATCTTCTGACAGATAAAATTCCTCTGTTTGTAAATTTGCATTTTGAATAGCTCTCATGCAAAAGTATTCATTGATTGCCAATTGAGGATATTCATTTGTCCAAGATTTCACGATATAGTGTTCAAACTTCATTGTTGTTTTGTTTTGTGCAGTTAAAAGTAGTTTGGGTTGTACTCCTGAAACACCAGATGTGATTGCAAACTTTTCAACTAACTCTTCAAATAAATCCTCACTATTATTGTGTAAGATTTCATCTAATTGGAGTGTTTCTTTATCTTTTAAAATTTCATTATACTTAACTCTCCCTAGAACATATGGACCAATTAATTCTAAAAAACCCATTTCATCCATTGTTTTAATTTTAGCAAAATGATTTCGTATTACATCTTTCAGAGCACCCTCTGGTAAATTCATTTGAAATATTGGATGAAGTTTTTTAGAAGACCAAGACTGGGCTCTTATTGGCATAGTTAAAGAGAGTATCTCTTGTGCATCATCTTTATAATTGAAAATAAATTTATCTTCTTCTTTATATAAATTACCGCAACTATTTTTGTTGATAAATACTTTTAAATTATTTTCTTTCATCTTGTAACTCTTCCAAAGTTTTTGGTCTATCTTTCAATCGTATATTAAATTCATAGCCTAATAAATCAAGTATCGTCTCTACTTTTTTTATTCCCACTTCTTCTATAAAGCCATTTTCTATTTTAGAGATAGTTCTTTTTGTTATATTTGAATAATCTTCTAATTGAGCTTGCGAAATATTTTTACTTTTTCGTAATTCTTTTATTTTCTGACCTAAATCTATTAAATTCAAAATGTGCCTTTATATGAAGTATATTTCTTATAATAGCTATTCTAAACTTAAATAGGAATTATACTTCTTATTTATGTAAGAAATTATTTTATTATAACAGTTTCAGAAAGCTGACTATTTTTTAAAAGTGGTAATTTTGGGAGGAGCATACACGCAGTATGTGACGAGCAAAATTTCCGCACTGACGCGGAAATTTGCAAAAAGATGCAGTTTTATGAAACTATTATTCGTTCATACCTGCGAAGAAGTCCTCGTTGTTAGCCGTTTTCAACATCTTACTATAAAGAAATTTCAACGCTTCTACTTCATCCATGCTAGCAATTGCATTTCTTAGTATCCATGTTTTTTGTAAGATATCTGGAGTAAGAAGAAGTTCTTCTTTTCTTGTACCTGATTTGATAATATCAACAGCTGGGTAAACTCTTTTGTTTGAAGCATCTCGGCTAAGTACAACTTCACTATTTCCTGTACCTTTGAACTCTTCGAAAATAACTTCGTCCATTTTTGAACCTGTATCTATAAGTGCAGTTGAGATGATAGTTAAACTTCCACCCTCTTCTATATTTCTAGCAGCTCCGAAGAATCTTTTTGGTTTGTGTAGTGCATTTGCATCAACCCCACCTGAAAGTACTTTACCAGAACTTGGTGTTACAGTATTGTATGCTCTTGCTAATCTTGTGATTGAATCAAGTAAGATTACTACATCTTTTTTCATCTCAACCATTCTTTTTGCTTTTTCAATAACGATTTCCGCAACTCTTACATGATTTTGTGCAGGTAAGTCAAAAGTAGAAGAGTAAACATCACCTTTTACACTTCTTTGCATATCTGTAACTTCTTCTGGTCTTTCATCTATTAATAAAACCATTAAGTGTGCTTCTGGATGATTTCTTGAAATACCATGTGCTAGTTCTTTTAAAAGTTCTGTTTTACCAGTTTTTGGAGGAGCAACGATAAGTCCCCTTTGACCTTTACCCATAGGAGAAAATAAATCTAAGATTCTCCCTGTCATTTTATGTGATTCATATTCGAATTTAAACTTTTCAGTTGAGTATAAAGGTGTTAAGTTATCAAATAGTGGTCTGTTTTTTGATTCGTGGATTGGTAGGTAATTGATTGCTTCGATTTTAAGTAGAGCATAATATTTTTCACTCTCTTTATTTGGAGGCCTAACTTGTCCAGTTACAATATCTCCAGTTCTTAGTGCAAACTTCTTAATTTGTGTTGCACTTACATAAGAATCATTAGATGTATCAGAAAAATTTCCATCCATTGCTCTTAAAAAACCAAATCCACCATCTTTTATCTCTAAAATACCTGTGAAAAGTATAAATCCACCTTGGTCGATTTGAGTTTTCAAAATTGAGAACATAAGTTCTTGTCTTTTAAGCTCTTGAGGGTTTTCAACATCGAGTTTTTTAGCTATTTGAAGTAGTTCTTCTAAAGGATATTCTCTTAGTTTTTCAATTGTATGCCCTTCTACAGGGATATGCGTCCTAGTTTTTCTGCCAGTAGAATTTCCTTTTGCAGGAGTATTCTTTTTAGTTTGAGTTGTTGTCTCTTCCATTTATATTTAGACCTTTGTCATTTTCAGTAAAGTGATTTTTTGTAGTTAATTCTTGTGAATAGAATTTTAAGTGGTGTTATTTTAGTCTTTATTTTATAAATTGTCAAATATTTTGATTTAAATAAAAAAAAGGTGCCAATTTCTTGGCACCTTTTTTTAATAATCTAAATTAAATATTATAATTTATCTGCATTTTTAGATAAATATTCAGCAACACCTTCAGTAGTATCTTTCATACCTTCGTCACCTTTTTGCCAACCAGCTGGACAAACTTCACCATGCTCATTTGTAAATAACATTGTATCTACCATTCTAATCATTTCATCAATGTTTCTTCCTAATGGTAAGTCATTGATTACTGCATGTCTTACAGTTCCATCAGCATCAATTAAGAAAGAACCTCTTAATGCAACTGATTCACCAAATAATACATCAAAATCTTTTGAAATTTGTTTACTTAAGTCAGCAACTAATGGGAATTTAACTCTTCCAATTCCACCATTTTCAATAGGAGTTTCTCTCCAAGCAAAGTGTGAGAATTGTGAATCAACAGAAACACCAATAATTGATACTCCTCTTTCTTTGAATTCATCAGCTCTTTTTGAGAATGCAATGATTTCAGAAGGACAAACAAATGTAAAGTCTAATGGGTAAAAAAATACAACTGCACCTTTTTCACCAATGTTTTCATATAAATTAAAATCCTCAACAATTTGACCGTCTGCAAGTACAGCTGTTGCTGTAAAATCTGGAGCTTTTTTTGTAACTAACATATTTTATTCCTTTATTTAAGTTTTAAGTGATGTAATTATAATATAATAATCTAAAATGAACCATCAAATATTTTGTTTAATTTTATATTTAAGAAAAAATTTACTTTAGGATAAAAATTATCCATAAGATAAACTATTGACTAATATTTATATATTATTACTAATGTATACAAACAATAAATTCACTACATATATATAATAAGTATAATAAATGTGTAAAAATGACATACACTATTATAAGTATTTGAATTTACTTTCTTTCAATTATGGAGCTGATTTTTACTATTTTTGATGAAAATAGACTAAATTTAATTAAAATTGTTTAATATTTTTAAAAATTTTGACTAAAACTCTCTATTTTTAATGAAAATTACTACAATAAATTTTAAAGTTATATTTATATTTGATGTGATAGAGTTACTCAAAAATATATTAAGGAGATCAAATGGCAGTAGTAATTACTGATACATGTATAAGCTGTGATGCTTGCCTTGACGAATGTCCAGTTGAAGCTATAGTTGATAATGACGAAAATCCTACAGGTGAAGATATTTATTATGTATATGAAGACAAATGTGTTGAGTGTATAGGTCATAATGACACACCAGCATGTGCTGATGCATGTCCAACAGAAGGGTGTATTGTATGGGGTGAAAATCCTGATACAGAAGGCGTTGTTGCTGGTACACCTTGTGTAGAAGACTAATTTAGAAATATTTTAAAACAATTTAAAAGGCAGGTGATTTTACAATTACTTGCCTTTTTTTATTTTTTTAGATATAATCCGCGACTTGAAATTCAAAATAGGAAAATATCATATGGAACAAACGTTATCTATCATCAAACCTGATGCTGTTGCTAAAAATGTTGTAGGAAAAATCTTAGATAGATTTGAATCTGCGGGACTAAGAATTGCTGCTACTAGAAAAATGCAATTAAGTAGAGCTGATGCTGAAGCTTTTTATGCTGTACACGCTGAGAGACCATTTTTTGGTGAATTAGTAGAATTTATGATTTCTGGACCTGTTGTAGTTTCAGTTTTAGAAGGTGTTAATGCAATGTCTATCAACAGAGATTTAATGGGTGCTACTAATCCTAAAGAAGCTGCTGCTGGTACAATTAGAGCTGATTTTGCTGATTCTATTGATGCAAATGCAGTTCATGGTTCTGATTCTGTAGAGAATGCAGCTAATGAAATTAAATTTTTCTTTTCAGATAGAGAAATCTGTTAATAAATATTTATGCAAATAGAATTTAGAAAAGTCCCTTTTACTGGAAAAGAGTTCAATGTTGAACTTGATTCAGTTAAATTAGAGGGTACTTTTTGTAAAATGTCGCCTACATTGGCTAAGGTTGAAGCAACTTTAGTAGGTTCTACATCTGTAGATTGTTGTAGATGCGGGGCTGAATACACTATAAACCTTAATGAAAATTTAGAATTTTTATTATCTAACAGAGTGTATGAAGATGAATCTGAGTTGGAAAACTTGGTAATTGAGATAGAAAACGATATGATTGACTTTGATGAAATAATCGAAAGTGAAATTTCATCTATAAGAAGTGATTATCACATATGTGCTCTTTGTTTAGAAAATAAAGATAGTATAGAAAAAGAATATTAAAAGGAGAATAACATGGCAGTACCAAAGAGAAGAGTATCACACTCAAGATCAGCGAAGAGAAGAACTCACTATAAAATTACATTAAAAAGACCTGTAAAAGATAGTGATGGAACTTGGAAAATGCCTCATACGGTAAATCCAAATACTGGCGAATATAAAAACTAATGCTAAAAATAGCAATTGACGCGATGGGTGGGGACTTCGGTCCCGAACCTATTATAGACGGCCTTATAGCCGCACTTAGAATAAACACAGCTTTTTCTGCAATTGCTGTAGGTAGAAAAGAAGAACTACTAAAACTTATCCCACCTGAATACTTACGAAGAATAGAAATCCTTGATTGTAATGATGTTATATCTATGCAAGACCATGCAACTGATGCACTAAAAAGAAAAGATAGCTCTATTTATCAAGCTATTGAACTTGTAAAAAATGGTCAAGCAGATGCTGTTGTTTCAGCAGGACATTCTGGAGCTTCAATGTCTTTAGCTACGTTAAGAATTGGAAGAATCAAAGGTGTTACAAGACCTGCTATTGCAACACTTATGCCAACTAGTGAAAATCAAAATACTTTAGTATTAGATGTAGGGGCAAATGTTGATTGTGATGAAAAGAATCTTTTTGAATTTGCAGTTATGGGACAAATCTACGCTCAAGATGTTTTGAAACTTGATGAACCAATTATTGGATTACTAAGTAATGGTGAAGAAGAATCAAAAGGTAACGAAGTTACAAAAGCAGCTTATGAATTATTAGCTAATTCACAAATCAAAAATTTTGCTGGAAATGTTGAAGGTAGTGATATCTTCAAAGGGACAGTTGATGTTGTTGTTTGTGATGGATTTATTGGAAATATATTGTTAAAAACAGCCGAAGGTGTAGCAGATACTATTGGGCAGATATTGAAAAAAAATCTAAAAAGATCTCTAATCTCTATTGCAGGTGCTGTATTAATGAGAAAAGTCTTTAAATCGCTAAAAGTAAGAGTTGATTATGCAGAATATGGTGGAGCTCCTTTATTAGGTGTTAAAGCTCCAGTGATAATAGCACATGGAAAATCAAATCCAAAAGCTATAAAAAATGCAATAAATCAGGCTATAAGTGCAGCGAGTTCTAGACTAGAACAAGATATAGAAGATAAACTTGCAAAATATAGAAATTTTTAAGGACTAAGAATGGCTTACGCAGCTTTTAGATCAATAGGTGCTTACATACCAGAAAAAATCATGACTAACTTTGATTTTGAAAAAATCATGGACACATCTGATGAATGGATAACAAAAAGAACTGGTATAAAAGAAAGAAGGGTAGCAGCAAAGGATGAATTTCCATCTGATATGGGTGCAAATGCAGCCAGAATTGCTATTCAAAGAGCAGGAATAGAACTAACTGACATAGATATGATTGTCTGTGCAACTGTAACTCCTGATTACCTTTGTATGCCCTCAACTGCTTGTGTATTAGCATCAAAATTGGGTTTAAGAGATGTGCAAGCTTTCGATATAAGTGCTGCATGTACTGGATTTATATATGCTTTATCTATTGCAAAAGCATTTATAGAATCTGGCATGAAAAAAAATGTACTAATTGTAGGTGCTGAAAAATATACTTCTATTTTAAATTATGAAGATAGAGGAACAGCTTTTATTTTTGGCGATGGTGCAGGTGCAGCAATTATATCTGCAACTGATAAAAAAGAAGAAGCAATAGTTGATGTAAAATGTTCTAGTGATGGTGATTATGATCACTTAATCATGACTCCAGGGGGAGGAAGTAGAAATCCTTGTTCACCTGAAGTAGTTGAGCAAAAACTAGCTTGTATCCAAATGAAGGGTGGCGAAACTTTTAAATTAGCAGTTAAAACTTTAACTTCTGATGTAAAAGAGATGTTTGAAAAACATAATTTAAAAGCAGAAGAGATTAATCATTTTATTCCTCACCAAGCGAACTATAGAATTATAAAAGCTGTTGGTGAAGCTTTAGGACTAAATGATGAGCAAACTGTTGTAACTGTAGATAAATATGGAAATACTTCAGCAGCTTCTATTCCTATGGCTATGAACTATGCTTATGAAAAAGGAAGAATAAAAGCTGGTGATAATGTACTTTTTGATGCATTTGGAGCTGGACTTACTTGGGGAAGTGCTTTATTCCCATTCTCACCTAAAAAATAATATAATTAAGATAAATTTATCTTAATTATAACCTTCCCAATTTTACTTTTTATTGAAACTTTTTATTATTTGGATTATTTTTAAATACATTTATTGATTTATGTAAAGAAGCTTTAGAACTAGTGTTAAACTTTTCTACAGTTGCTACTGGATTAATCAATAAAATTGACTCATCAATTACTATTTGAAAAACTGACTCTAGAGGAATTGTAACCGTTGAACCAAAGTTTTCAGAACCAAAACCAGCTTCAAATGAGATAAAATTATCTTCAATTTTTATAGTTGTATAGGTATAATTACTTAAAACAAAAAGTGAAAACTTAGCAAGTTTTTTTTCTATGGCACTTGGTAAAGTAGGATCAAAAGTTGCTCCATTTACATTTACTGTTATTGCAAATTCACTATTTCTTTCCAATAAAAAAACTATCATATCTTTTACTTGTTTAATCATAAGATTCTTAAATTCAACACTTTGTATTATATCATTTACCATATTTTATTCCTTTTTTTAAAAATCCATGATAATATATAATTACATGAAAACAATTACATTTATTTTACTGATTTCAACATTAATATATGGTCATACTCTACAATTTACCCAATCAGATATTGCAAAGATAAAAGATAATCCAAATAAAAATGCAATTATAAAAAGAATACAAAACTATGAGGAATTGGAGAAAAAAATTAAAAATTTCTCTACAATTAGAAAACTTGGGCACATCAATAGTTTTTACAATAGTATTCTTCCAGAACTTGATAAACAAAAATATGGGATAAGTGATTATTGGAGTACAAGAAAAGAGTTTTTGATTGAGGGGAGAGGTGATTGTGAAGATTATACTATTGCAAAGTACTTTTCACTTCTTGAAAATGGCTTTTCTAAAGATAATCTTTTTTTAGCTGTTGTTCAAGTCAAAGGAAAAGCTACTAAACATATGGTGCTACTTTATTTTCCAAGAAGAGATAAAATCCCATATGTCTTAGATAATCTTAGTTTTAGAGTAATACCTTTAAATAAAAGACCCTCCTTGGAAGTGGATTTTATATTTAATGAAAAAGAATCCTATCTTATGAAAAATGATAAAATAAGTAAAAAAGTTAAAGTCAATTGGGGAAAAGAAGATAAATGGAAGAACTTACTTAGAAGAGTTTATGTAAACAAGGAGTAAATTAATTCCTTGATTTACACAATTATTTTTTCTTTTTTGATACAAAAACCTCAGCAACATCTTTTGTATATTGGAGCTCACTTGTAATTCCTACACAAGAACAATTTATCTCTGATAAAACATATTTATCACTTCCATCTTCATTATAATCTAAAATATAATCCATAGTCCAAAGTAAAGGATAATTTTGACCATTAAGATATGGTTTCAAATCTTTTAATCCATTCATTGTAAGTTCTACTACCGCTTTCCATTTTGATTCATTTGGTGATTCATATTTATATTTTGCACCTGAAAATAGTGTTGCAGAGAATTGTCCCTCTTGTGGCTTTTTGTGAACAACTGAGATAGGCTTATCATTTACAAGTAAAACTCTTATCTCTCCCTCACTTATTCGTTCTAAATACCTACACCCAACAAAGCCAGTTTTCCCCGTAAAATATGCGGCATATTCTGAAACATTATCTTCAAACTTTGGTTCAAATTTGTGTAGAAACTCATTAATATCATCATAATAAAACTTTTGATTATTCACAGCTTCCACAGAAAATATAGAACCGTCATCTTTTTTTGATACCAAATAAACACCCTCTCCTGTTGAGCCATAATTTGTTTTTAAAACTCTTATTCCATGCTTATCTAAATCAGCTGGAAATCTTGTAGCAAAATCTGTAAAGGTGTGATAAAAATAACTTTCATCATCTCCTAATTGTGTGCCTTTTAGTTTGGCTAAAATATCTTTAAAATCAAGATTTATCATAACATCTGGGTGAGTATGCACTTCAATACCAGAATTTCCTAAAGCCTTTAAAAATTGAAAATATTCATCCACTTCTTTTAGATTGCCAGGATTGATTCTACTTATAACAGCAACTGCTTTTTCTTTTAGATAATCCAATAAATCATATTTTCTATTTGGTCTATAAAATACAATCTCAGTTTTATAATCTGTTACTTTTTCTATAGCATCCAAGATAGGTTTTGTATCTGGTCTAAAACCATCAAAGCCTTTATCACTTCCTTTTGCGTATTCAATTATGAATATAGTGTTTTCCATTTTGTCTCCTTTTGTTGTCACACAAAAGGATTTTATATTAGAAAAAAAACTTTTTGATTACAAATGGATTTTAATAGATAAAAATTGGATTTTCTATGATGTCAAAATCAATCATTGCATTCATAAGTGCAAGCTTTGAAGCTGATTTTAAATCTTCGATTGTAAGGTCTTTTTCAATGATATTTTTAGATTCAAGATATCTTTGTCTTGTCGTACCATTTAATAATGGCTTTTTAGGTGTATACCAATTAGAACCATCATATAAGGCAATATTTGCAATAGATGTGTCAGTTAATAAAAAATTTTTAAAAATAATTATTTCATCAGCATCTTCTTTTTTAGCATAAAGTTCATCTAAAGAACTTCTATTGAGATATTTTTTTGAATACTCAATTTTGTCATCATAAATTATTTTAAAAGTTTTTATTTCTCTTTTTTTATATTCATCATATCTTACATCTAATATTTCATCGTCATTGTATATAACTTTACATTTTAAAAGTTTACTATTTAAGGGATAGATATATTCATTTAAATCTATATTTTTCCCTATAGTATTGGATATTCTTAAATTGTGAAAAATAAGATTAAATACCTCTTTATCTTCACATTTTATAGTTTCAAAATATTTCATTCTTACCTCTTAAATTAATTAAATATAAAATAAAAAATTAACTCTTTTATTTAATTTTATTTTTGGTAAAATTCTATTTACCATTTTAATATAAGTTATATACTACTTCTATTAAATTATAACTAACCTAGACTTGTGTAACAAGTAGTGTTTATTTTATTAAAACACACCTTCAATATCCAAAACAAAAGAAAATTAAACTTATGAAAAATTACCAAATGATAATTGATGCACAAAAATGTGTGGGATGTCATGCATGTGAAGTAGCCTGTAAACAGGAGTTTAAAGCTCCCCTTGGTTACTTTAGAACAATGACAATGTATTTAGATAGTGGGACTTTCCCAAAAGTAAAAAGAGATTTTTTGCCTCTTATGTGTAGACAATGTAATGAGGCATTATGTTTAAAAGCCTGTACAAAAGGAGCTATTTCAAAAGAAAATGGAATTGTAAAAATAGATGAAAGTAAATGTACAGGTTGTAAAGATTGTATAAAATTTTGTTCAATAGGTGCCATTTATGTAAATCCATTTACAAATATTGCTGAAAAATGTAACTTATGTGAACACCGATTAGAACAAGGTCTTCAAACAGCATGTGAAGCAACTTGCGTTGCAAATGCAATTACAATAATTACAGATAAAAAATATATTCCAAAAGATGCAAAACCATTTAAAAATCACAAAGATGACAAACCTGGAACATTGCACATTGGAGCTAATGAAAAAATGAAAAATAAATTAACTTTTGGAAGAAGTTTTTCTCCATTAAATTATGAGATTGAAAATTGGGCGGTGGATTATGAATAGAAGAGATTTTTTAAGAAATGGAGCTATAACTCTTGCAGCACTAAAACTAGGAGATGTCATATCTTTATCTCCAACAAGCGCACAAGCAAGTGAAATAACAACTTTTCAAGAGTTTAATACTTTGGCTAAAAATATAAAAGGAATAGAAAGAGTTCCAAGTGTATGTTTAAATTGTTCTACGATATGTGGAATGACTGTTTTAGTAAAAGATGGAGAAATTCTTGGAGTTGAAGGGAATCCATTAGATCCAAATAGTGAAGGTAAACTCTGTGCAAAAGCTCATGGAGGAGTTAGTGCAGTTAATTATCCAGAAAGAATTGTTTATCCATTAAAAAGAGTGGGACGAAGAGGGGATGGTCTTTGGAAAAGAATCACCATGGAAGAAGCTTATGATATGATGGCAGGTAAAATCAAAAAATGTATTGATGATAAAAAACCAGAAGGCATAGTTTTTCATGGTGGAAGAAACAAAATGGGAGATATAACTGGTAGATTTATGGATGCAGTTGGTTCTCCAGTGGTTTTAAACCATAGAGCCCTTTGTTCTTCGAATAAAAGAGCAGCAAACTACACTACAATAGGAGATACAAGTTGGGAAACTGTTGATGCTAGAGATTGTAAATATTTTCTTAATTTTGGTTCAAATTTTTTAGAAACTCATCAAGGAGGTTTTCCTCTACTTAAACGATTCATTGAAGCAAAAAATGAGGGTGCAAAATTAGTGACTTTTGATACAAGATTATCAAATACAGCAGGAAGAAGTGATGAATGGTTTGCTCCATATCCATCAAGTGAAGGTGCAGTAGCACTAGCAATGGCAAATGTAATCATGAGCGAAGGCTTATATGATGAAAATTTTATTAATGAATGGTGTAATGTAAGTGTAGATGAATATAAAAAATTTATTGCTCCATATACTCCTGAGTTTGCCCAAAAACAAAGCGGTTTAAATGCTAGTGACATAAAAAGAGTTGCAATAGAGTTTGCAAAAGCAGCTCCAAATTGTGCTGCTTTTACAAATAGAGGTTCACAAGCTCACTATAATGGATTACACAATGATAGAGCAGTAGTAATATTAAATGCCCTTGTTGGAAGTGTAGGGAAAAAAGGTGGTTATGCTTTTGGTGGTTCAAAAAATAAAGGACATAAATCATTCCCTATGCCAAGCCCTATTCCTCCAAAACCAACATTTAGCACAGATTTAGAAGACCCAAAACTTTATCCTTTTGCAAATAAATGGCAAAAAATGAGAGTAAGTGAATTATGTTATGACAAAATCAAAACTAAAAAACATAATATTCAAGTATATATGTCATATACAATATCTTCACCTCAAACTTGGCCAGAAGGCCCACAAACGGCAGTTAAAGTATTAAAAGATGAAAAATTAATTCCTTTTCATGTTTGTTCTGATGTAGTTTATTCAGAGATGGCACACTATGCTGATCTTATCTTACCAGATGCAACATATTTTGAAAGATACACAATAGAAGGACGAAATGCTTATGATTTAGTTCCATATTTTGGTCTTAGACAACCTGCTGTAAAACCCCCTTATGATTGTGAAAACTTTGCAGATACTCTCATAAAAGTTGCAAAAAAAATAGGAGAACCAGTAGCCCAATATTTTGCTTTTGATTCTTATGAAGAGTTTATTAAATTAAGATTTTCAAAACTACCAATCAAAGAAGGGCTTAGTGGTTTTGATTATATGAAAAAATATGGTGTATGGATAGAGGATAAGCCAAAAAATTATGAACCATATAATATAAAACTTCAAGAAAAAGATTTAAAAGATAGTTTTGTAGAAAATGATATTATTTATGTAGATAAAAAAGGTAAAAAACAAGCCATAGGTATAATAAAAGACGGAAAAGCATTTAAAGGATTAAAAACTCCATCAAGAAAATTTGAGATAAAATCGAATGATATTATAATAGATGCCAAAAAACTTGGACTTGATGAAGATGGTTATCCACACTTTAAAATGCCAAAATCTTTGAAAGAAAAAAGTAAAAATGAACTTGTTTTAACTACATTTAAATGGAATGTTCATACACAAGCTAGAACTGCTCCACAAAAATATCTTACTGAAATAGTTCATGATAATCCTGTTTGGATAAATACACAAACAGCAAAAAAATATGGCATCAAAATGGGTGATATAATAAGAATCACTACATTTAGACCAAAAGAAGGTTATAAAGCTTCTAAAAATGAAGTCTTAGGAAGTATGGAAGTAAAAGCTTTTGTAACCCAAGGGATTCATCCAGAAGTACTAGCAATAAGTAACTCTTTAGGAATGAATTATGGAGGTCGAGTACCAAAAGCTAAAAATGGGATAAAAGAGAATATTAAAGGATATACTGAATATCAAGACTTAGATTTAAATGGAAATATTTGGTGGGACAAAAGATTAGGTGGAAGTGGAAATGGATTCAACCCAAATAATATAATTCCAGTAAATCCAGCTCCAATTGTTGGAATGCAATCGTGGAATGATACGATTTGTAAAATAAAAAAAGTATAAACTATCATATATGTAATCAATTAGTTATTTTGCTTTATTTTTTGATAGAATAAAGCAAAATATCACTAGGCCACAAATGAAATATATTTTTTTCTTTCTACTTATATTCAACTTCTTATTTGCAAATTCTCCAAAAGAAATCTTGCTTCTACATTCTTATAATAATGGACTAAAATGGAGTGATGAGATAACAGATGGTTTGCAAAGTGTTATTTCACGATATCCAGATTATGAACTTACAATTGAATATATGGATACAAAAAGGAATTATAGTAAAGAATACTTTGAAGTTTTATCTTTACTATATGCAAAAAAATATGCAGATAAAAAATATGATTTAATTATCACTGTTGATAATTATGCTTTTAATTTTGCCCTTTCAAATAATAAAAAGTTATTTCATAATACTCCTATTATTTTTTGTGGTCTTGAAAACTATGATAAAATACAAATTCCAGATAATATGGAAAATTCTGTCACTGGTGTCATAGAATATAAAGAAATTAAAAAAAATATTCAACTTATAAAAGATTCAATAAAAAATTTAAATACTTTATATATTATAAGTGATAATACTCTATCTTCAAAAGCAATAAGAAATCAAATACTTGATGCTATTTCAGAATATAAAAATAAAATCAATATCATTTTTGATACAAAGATTGATATAAAAACACTAAACCAAAAAATTGAAAAACTTCCCTCACATAGTGCTGTTCTTTTTACAAGTTTATATAAAGATATAAATGGAAAGTTTCTCTATCAAAAAGACTTAAAAGAGTTTTTTGGGAAATCTAAATATCCTGTTTTTGCTATAAATAAAATACATTTAGGTGCAGGGGTAGTTGGTGGAATTATGGTAGATCCATATGAACAAGGAAAACTAGCAGGAAACAAAGCAAATTACTTTTTAAATGGGACACCTATTAAAGATATAGATATATCAACACCTATTTCAAAACATTATTTTGATTATTCTGTATTAAAAAAATTTCATTTACATAATTCAAATATTCCAATACAATCAAGCACAATAAATAAACCAAAAGATTTTTTTGAAAAAAATAGAAAAATAATAGATAGTACTTTTATTTTATTGCCTTTACTCTTTCTTTTGATTATTGGATTAATTGTTAATATTGTAAAAAAAGTCAATTTAGAAATAAAACTATTAGAACAAACTAAATTGGACAATGTTTTGTTAAATAACATTAAAAATATAATTTATTGGAAAAGTAAAGAAGGTATCGTTTTAGGTTGTAATGATGCTTTATGCAAATACTTAAATCTTTCAAGAAATAAAATTATAGGAGAAAAACTAAATGACATTTTCCCTGAGATTTGTCAAAAAGTTGATGATAAAAAACTATTTGTAAGTGATCTTGAAACAACTTTAGAAGGTAGAAATAATGAGGTTCTAAATGTTTTAATTAGACGAAAAAAGTATTTGAATAAGAAAAATGAAGAAGCAGGAATTGTTACAATCATAAATGATATTACTGATTTGAAAAGATTAGAAAATCAAAGAAAAAAAGATGAACAATTTATAGTACAAAGATCAAAGCTTTATGAAGTAGGAGAAATGATAACTTCTGTTGCTCACCAATGGAAAGCTCCTCTAATAGAAATATCAACTATAGCTCAAGAGTTACTTTATAAAAAAGACATCTCAAAAAGCTCTAGTAAAGAGTTTGTTGATGAGATTATGACTCAAGTTAAATATATGACAAGTACTATTGATGATTTTAAAGATTTTATAAAACCTTCAATTAGAAAAAGTGAATTTGAAATAAATTCTGCAATAAATCAACTTCTAAGAGTAATTGAACACAATACAAAATATAACTACATAGATGTAGATGTAAATTATGAAGAGAATAGAAGCTATACAATATATGGTTATGCAAATGAATTTAAACAGGCCATCTTAAATATAATAAATAACTCAAAAGATAGTATTTTGAAAAGAAGACAAAGCCAAAATTTCCAAGCAAAAATCTCTATTTCAATATCTTCTGAAAATGACTTATTATGTATATCAATAAAAGATAATGGCATTGGAATAAAAGATGAAAACTTAGAAAAAATATTTGAGCCATTTTTTACAAGTAAAAAAAATGGTGATGGGTTTGGACTTCATATGGTAAAATTAATAATTGAAGATAAGATGAATGGCACAATAAAAGCTTTGCCTTGTGATGAAGGAGCAAATATTCTTATTTGTTTAGATAATTCTATAGAGAATTAGAATGAAAATATTATTATTAGAAGATAATAAAAGATTATCAAAACTTATTATTGAAGCCCTATGGGAAAAAAAATATAAAATTGATTGGTTCGAAGATGGAAGACATGCTTTGAATGCAGTTCATGATGGTTATGATTGTTTTATTTTAGACATAAATGTACCAGGAATAGATGGTCTTAGTTTATTAAAAGAAATTAGAGTTATGGATAAAAAAACACCCGCAATAATAATAAGTGCAAATGTTGAATTAGAGACTATTAAAGATGCTTATACTAATGGTTGCGATGAATATCTGAAAAAACCATTTTATATATATGAGTTAGAATTAAAGCTTAATAAATTTTGTAAAAAAGAAAAAGAGACTATAAATCTACTTGAAAACTATACTTATAACACAAGTAGTGAACTTTTGTATGATGAAAATAAACAAGAGATAAAATTAGCAAAAAAAGAGATTTTACTTTTAAATTTATTTATAAAAAATTGTGAGAAAATAGTTACCTTTGAACATATAGAACAATATGTTTGGGAAGGTGATTTTACTACAAATGAGAGTATCAGAACACTTGTAAAAAGACTAAGAAAGAAACTTCCAAAAGATACAATAACTTCACAAATTGGGATTGGATATAAACTACAAATTTCTTAAAATGGTAAATAAATTTTATCAAGTATCTCTTGATATTCTAACTTGGCATCACTATCACAAGTAATACCTCCACCACTTTTATAATAAAGATTTTCATCTTTATCTTTTTGAATAAATCTAATCATAACTGAACTATCTAAACTTTTTCCATCAAAAACCCCAAAAATACCAGTATAATAATCCCTCTCATATCCTTCTATTTCTTTTATGATTTCTACAGTTTTCCTTTTTGGTGTTCCTGTTATGGAACCAGCTGGAAGAAGGGAAAGTAAAATATCTCCTAACTTTTCATTCCAATTGCTTTGTAGTTCTCCTGATATTTTAGAACTCACTTGCAGAAGTTTCTTATCCCCTGCTTGTATTTCATCAATATATCTAAACCTATCTACTCGAACTTTAGTTGAAACTATTCCTAGGTCATTGCGAAGTAAATCTACTACCATCGTATGTTCAGCCATCTCTTTCATATCACCCAAGATTTTAGCACTAGCATTATCAATTGAAGCGTCTATAGTACCCTTCATAGGATAAGTATAGATTTTATCTTTTTTAATTTTTATAAATCTTTCAGGAGAAAAGCACACAAACTCATCTTTAAATTTTAATTTAAACTTTGATTCTGATTTTTCATAAATTTCATCTAAACTCAAATCACACTCTATTTTTGTTTTAGCTGTTAAATTTAATAAATAACTGTTTCCAGAAGCTATTTGTTCTTGCACATACTCAAATTTTGTTTTATACTCTTCAAAACTCATTGGATATTTTATCAAGGCTTCGTTTTTTATTGAACTTTTTTTCTCTTTAGGTGAGATTTCATATTTTATATCTTGGGGTAAATCTTTTAAGGGTTTTAAAAAGTAGTTTTTTAAGTCATAACTTATCATAAAAAAAAATGGCTCTTTAGAAGAGCCATAATTATTAAGTTGATTTATTAATTCTTGATTATTCAAATATATACTATTGAGAAAGTATTAGTTTTTTAAGTACTGCCATTCTAACAGCAACACCATTTTTAACTTGTTTTAAAACTTTTGATCTAGGATCCAATAACATCTCATCACTAATATCAACATTTCTGTTCACTGGTCCTGGGTGAAGAAGTAAAATATCTCTATCTCCTAGAACTTCTTTTGTAATACAATAATCTTTTGCATAATCATTAATTGATTGGAAATATATTTCATTGTGTCTTTCTAATTGTGTTCTTAAACTCATCACAACATCAACTTCATCAATTACTTCTGAAATATTATCATATTGCTTATGTTCATTTGTTTCTGATTTAAAACAATCAGGAGCTACAAAACATACATCTAAGCCAAATCTAGGAAGAAGTTTTCTATTAGATCCAGCAACTCTTGAAGTTCTAACATCTCCTACTATTGCAACTTTTTTATTTTCAACTTCTCCATCAAAATGTTCCATAATAGTAAACAAATCAAGTAAGGCTTGAGTAGGATGTGCATGTTTGCCATCACCTGCATTGATTATTGGACAATTTACAAGATCAACTAAAGTTCCTGGTAATCCACACTCTGAATGTCTTATAATAATAGCATCTGGACACATTGCATTAATATTTGCAACAGTATCAAATATAGTTTCACCTTTACTACTTGAACTTGTTCCCACATCAAGTGAAACAATCTCAGCACCCAATCTTTTTGCAGCTATTTCAAAAGCACTTCTAGTTCTTGTAGAGTTTTCAAAAAATAATGTAACTACTACTTTGCCTTTTAAAATATCCCTTGATTTCATATCTAAAAACAGTTTTGCATCATCAAATAATGAAATAATCTCCTCGTTTGTAAAGTCTGAAGTTCTTATGAGGTTTTGCATCTATTATCCTTGCCTTTTTAAAAACAAATTTTATCAAAAAAAAGATTAAATTGGTTATAATATTTTCCTATTCTCCCTAAGGAACTTAATGAAATTTTCACTTTTTTTAATATTTACAATCACATTTTTACTTTCTAATGCAAATGCACAGTTTAATCAAAAAGTTTCCTTTGATGAAGTTAAAAAAAATATCTCGTATGAAAATGATATAAAACCCATACTAGACAAAAGATGTGTAGTTTGTCACTCTTGTTATAATTCACCTTGCCAATTAAAAATGAGCTCACTTGAAGGTCTTTTAAGGGGAGCAACAAAAGAGGTTATTTATAAAAATAGATTAAAAGCCGGTGAGATGACAAGACTCTTTGTAGATGCAACTACAACTGAAAAATGGAGAGAAAAAGGCTTTTATCCAGTAAATGAAAAGATACCAAATCTAAATGCTTCTATCATGTCTTATTTATTAAATCAAAAACAAAAATTTCCAAAAATAAAAGGAAATTATGCACCAGAAGATGATGAACTAACTTGTATAAAAGATAAAGATGAACTTGAGAAATATTTAAATGATAAGCCTTATCATGGTATGCCATATGGTTTTCCAGCTTTAAAAAAAGAAGAACATAACCTTCTTATGACTTGGTTAGATAAAGGAATAAAAAAGCCTAAAATCATACAAACAAAAGAACCAAAAGAGATAAAAATCTTCGAAGACTTTTTGAATAATCAAGATGTAAAACATAAAGTAACAGCTAGATATATTTATGAACATCTTTTCTTAGCTCATATTAAATTTCCTGATAGTAATGATTTTTACGAACTAGTAAGGTCTTATACAAAACCAAATACAAGTGTAAAAGTAATAGCAACAAGACTTCCTTATGATAAAGTAGAAGAACCATTTTATTATAGATTCCAAAAAATAAAATCAACTATTGTTCATAAAACACATATGGTATATAATCTTGATGAAAGTAAATTAAAAAGATATAAAGACCTTTTTATAAATACAAATTGGGAAGCAAAACCTACTTTAGTAAGTTATGATTCAAAAATAGCAGCAAATCCATTAACAGCTTATGAACAAATACCTGCAACATCTAGATACAACTTTTTACTTGATAATATCCATTATTTTATTATGACATTTATAAGAGGTCCTGTTTGTAAAGGTCAGATTGCACTAAATGTTATAAATGACCATTTTTGGGTTGCCTTTAAAGATCCAAAATTTGATGTAACTCTTCATGATAGTAACTTTATACATGACAATTTAAAAAAACTTAGTGTACCAAATGAGTATGGACCAAACGCCCCTATTTTGGATGCTTTTGATTTTTTTAGTTACGACCAAGACACTATAGCTTATTATAAAAATAAAAATGAACTATATAAAAAATATTATAAAAAGGGAATAGATATAAATAGTATCTGGAAAGGCAATAATAGTGAAGAAAAAAACAATGATGCAATATTGACCATATATAGACATTTTAACTCTGCCTCAGTTCAAAAGGGAGCCTTAGGTGATATTCCTAAAACTATGTGGGTCATTGATTACCCTTTATTAGAAAGACTTTATTATTCTCTTGTTGTGGGATTTGATGTTTTTGGGAATACTCCTCATAAACTACTAGTAAGAAAATATATGGACAGATTAAGAATAGAAGGTGAAAGTAACTTTTTAGAATACCTTCCAAAAGATATAAGAAAAACTCAATTTGATAAATGGTACTTAGGGTATACTGCAAAATGGCTAATAACTTATACTCCCTCTCAAAATGAAACCTTAGTAAAATATAAATCTAAAGAGTATAAAAAAGAGTTGATGTTAGATATATTAAAATATACAAATACACCAAAAGATAAATTAAATTTTATAGAAAAAGGGTATAAGCAATCCCCTATATTGAAACAATATAATACAAAAAGTCAAATCGAGCAAAGTCTAAAAGACTTAACACTAAAAAAGAATACAACTCTTTTTAGAGACTATTCAAGTAATAATTTCAATCTTTCATATTTAAGAATACAAATGAATAATAAAGAAGACTATGTTTATTCAATAGTCATAAATAAATGGCATGACAATGTTGCGTTTTTATTTAATGAAAGTGAAAGATTGGATTCTAGCAAAGATAGAATAAATATATTAAAAGGTTTTGTAGGCTCATATCCAAACTTATTTATTGTTGTAAAACAAGATGATTTAAGTGAATTTTTTAATATTTTAATAAATTATAAGAAAGATGATAATGAAAAATTATCTAAATATTTTATTAGTAGAGAAAATAAAAACTTTTGGGAAGTATATGATTGGTTTCAAAATGAATTTAATAAGGAGCAACCTATAGATTCAGGAATTTTTGATTTAAATAGATATTTTAAAAAATCTATTCTTCCTATAACTAATTAAAAATATATTTTCGATATAATAAGCATATTTTTTTAGGAAGTTTATAAAATGTTAGAACAATTAGATAAAGATTATGTATTAAATACTTATGCAAGAAATTATGTTAACTTTAAAAGAGGAGAAAATGCTACTCTTTTTGATGATAAAGATAATAACTACATAGATTTTACTTCAGGTATTGGTGTTGTTAGTGTTGGACATGGAAACAAACAAGTAGCAGATGCTATTTATGATCAAGTTAGTAAGATAACTCATATTTCAAACCTTTATGCAATCGAGCCACAAGCACTTTTAGCTAAAGAAATTGCTAAACTTAGTGGTTATGATGTGGCAACATTTTTTGCAAATAGTGGAGCCGAAGCAAATGAAGGTGCAATAAAAATTGCAAGAAAATATGGGCAAACAAAATTTGCAAATAAAAAATATAAAGTGATAACTTTAGAGCACTCTTTTCATGGAAGAACTATTACTACTGTAAAAGCTACAGGTCAAGATAAATTTCACTCGCCAAATTTTTCTCCATATCCTGAAGGGTTTTCATACAATAAACAAATCAATGACATCTATAACTCAATAGATGAAGAAACTGTTGCAGTGATGATTGAACTTGTTCAAGGTGAAGGTGGCGTTCAACCTTTCGAAAAAGAAGAGATTCAAAAATTAGCTGCATTTTTAAAAGAAAAAGAGATTTTACTTATCGTAGATGAAGTTCAAACAGGTGTTTATAGAACAGGCGAATTTTTAGCCTCAAACTTATATGAAATAGAACCTGATATTGTAACTTTGGCAAAAGGTTTAGGTGGAGGAGTTCCTATTGGAGCTATTTTGACAAAACACAAAGATATCTTTTCTCCTGGTGATCATGGTTCAACTTTTGGTGGAAATTATTTAGTTACAAGAGCAGGATTAGAAGTTTTAAAAATCTTAGATGAATATAAAGATAAAGGTGCGCTAGATGAAGCTATTATCTACTTTGAATCAAAATTAGCTGCTTTATATGAAAAGTATCCAAATATCTTTATTTCAAAAGTTGGTTTAGGTCTTATGAGAGGACTTAGAGCTAAAGATGAAGCTACTTTAGCAGCTATTATTAAAAATAGTTTTGAGCAAGGGGTATTAGTCTTAAAATCAGGAAGAAATACTTTAAGATTTTTACCAGTATTAACTATCACAAAAGAAGAAATTGATGAAGGGTTCAAAAGGCTAGATGATGCAATTTCTAAGATTTAGACTATCTTTAGCAACTATTGTTTTAGTTGCTAGTTCTTCTTTTGCAGCACAAAGTGATAAGTTAGATGACTCTATTCTTTCAAAAAAAAGATTAGAAATATTTGACTTATCAAAAGAGCAAATAGAAGAGAATAGTTCAAAACTTAAAAAAGATTGGATAAATCCAGTAAATTATACCTATTCAAAAGTTTATGGAGATAAATATGATACTGAAAAGTCTCTTATCTCTGTAGACCAACCCATATTTAAAACTGGTGGTATTTACAAAGCTATAAAATATGCAAATGCTCAAAGACTCTATTCTCACCTAGATTTAGATTTGCAAAAAAAAGCTATGATAAAAGATACCACAACCATTTTATTCAATATCCATAAACTGCAACTTCAAATAAAAAAACAAGAACTCTTAGTAAAAAATGGTGAAATAGATATCCAAAGAAAAAAAGAACAAGTACTTAATGGCTTTGCTGATACTTCATTACTAGATAATGCAATACTTGATACAAATACAAGTAGAAATGCTCTAGCTGATTTAGTTTATCAAAAAGAAGAATTAATAAATCAGTTTGGTACATATGCAAGTGGTGATTATGAAAGTTTTACTTTGCCAAAATTTAGCATTTTAGATAAAGAAAATTTCTTAAAAGATAATCTAACTTTAAAAAGAGCAAAAGCAGACATAAGTAGTAAAAAAGACTTCTCATGGATGACCATATCAAAATACCTTCCAACAGTCAGTGCAACCTTTGATTATACAAAATATCACTCAAGTAATAATCCTACAATTGACACAGGAGATGATGTACAAAACTATGGAATAAAAATCACTATGCCACTTGATACAAGAACATTCAATGATATTCAAAGTACTAGAATAGATTATCTAAAGGCAAAATTAGATTTTGACAACCAAATTTTAGAACAAGAAAACTATTTCAAAAGTAAACTATCAAAAATCAAAATGATAGATTCAAAAATAGACATTGCAAAAAATGATTATGTATTATACAACTCCCTACTTGATGTAGTTGTGGAAGAAAAAGAAGCAGAACTAAAAACCCAAAGTGATGTGGATACCCTACTAAATTCCAAAAAAATCAGAGAACTAGACCTCAAAATTTACAATATCGATAAACAAATCGAACTTTTAGATATTTATTCTAAAATAAGCTAAGAGTGTACTAAATATTTCTATCTTATTATATCTTTTGAAAATCTAACTATAATTCTAACTTCCCTTTATATTTTATCGGGAACTCTGGAAAATATAATGGGGCATTTCACAATTAAATCCCGCCTTTATATCTTCTTGGTAGTCCTGGCATTGTTAGTTGTAGTTCATAGCCTTTTTTTATTGTTTCATCTGATAGGTTCCATTTCTCTTTTAAAAATGAGATTATGTATTCTTTTGGTTTTCCATATTCTATTAAATTTATCATATATGCACTTGCCCTTATATCATCATTTAAATTTTGATGGTATAGTCAAGATATACCTTTTATTGATTCAGCACTCTCTCTATAGCTAATTTATAGTATTTAATTGCATTTTGATAATCTTTTAATTCCCTGTTGTATAATAATCCTATATTAAATAAAGAATCAATTGAATCATCTAATAAATACCATTTGATAGAATTTTGATAATCTTTTAAATTTCTGTAACTATTACCTAATCCTAAAGTAGCTTTATTATATCCCATAGAAATAGCTTTTTTATACCAACTTATAGCTTCATAATAGTCTTTTATTTTGTTCTGATATATAACGCCTAAGTTATATGCAGAAACTTTATCCATATCAGAATCTTTATACCACTCAACAGCCTCAGGATAAGCTTTAAGCCTTGGATCCATATCTTTTGTTGATTTGATTACTACTTTCTCTCCTATAGGTTTTTCTTCACATCCTGTCATAAAGATTAAAAGTGCGAGTATTGCTAGTATTTTTATTAGTTTAGTCATTTGTTATTGTTCCTATAAATTTTTCGTCTTCTTGATTTAAAAATGCTTCTTTAAAGTTTAGTACTGATACATATCCTATTTCTCTAGAAGAATATATATAATCATATTTTAATGATATATTTTCTGTTAAAACTATGATTGAGTATTTTTTATTATTTAACTCTGATATTTTTGAAGCTTCAATTATATCATTATTTGATAAATCATAAGTATAGAAGTCTTCAAAAGGTATTCCTTCTTTCTGCATTACTTTATATTTATTTTTATCAGTTTTAATAATTAGTTTAAATTTACTATCATCAAATATTTGTTTAGGTATTTTAGCTCTTGTTGCTTTATATAATCTTGTTTTTTTATCTATTGAATATCTAGAACTAAACAACTCTAAATCCAATCCAAAAAGTGTTTTTTTAAGTACTGATATCTCATTTAACAAAGCAGAATCTAGTATGCCTTTATTTTTATCATAATTATTTCCTATAAAGTTTTGAATATCTTTAAAAGTATTAAATTGTGGTATTTTTAAATCAGAGTCTTTTAATGTTCTATTTAAAATTGTTGTCCTAAATTTTAAACCATCATCTGTTTTTGTTTTATACAGAAGGGATTTATTTATATAGTTTTCTAATTTGCTATCTATTACTTTATGGGATAATAAATACCAAGCTAATTCTACAACTGCAAGAAATAGAAATACTCCTACAGTAAAAGGAACAGCTAAAAAAAGTGTTAAAGTCAAGGCACTTTTTAAGGTCACAAAAAAAGCTGCATCATAGTCTTCATCTTTTGCATATTTTTCTATCTCAAATTCAGTTGATATTATAATTGTTGGTATAGCTAAAAATGCTATTACTTTTCCACTTGCATTTTTTGTGATATTTACATTTTCTTTTGAAAACATTTTTTGCATTTTTTGCTTTTACTATTAATCTAGATTTAGTTCACCTTTATATCTTCTAGGAAGTCCTGGCATTGTTAGTTGTAATTCATAGCCTTTTTTTATTGTTTCATTAGATAGGTTCCATTTATTTCTTAACAAATTTAATACTTCATCTTTTGAATATTTTTCATCAATTAAAGCAATATAATAAGCACTTGCTTTGACATCATCATTTAAGTTTTCATGATACAATAAGCCAATATTTTTTATAGCAGATAAACTCTTTCTCTTTATAGCTTTTTTATACCAATTTTCTGCTTTCTTATAATCATTAAGATTTATTTCATATAGTAAAGCTAATCCTTCTGCTGCTTTTTTATCTCCTGCTAAATATGCTTGTGTGTAATATTTTATACTATTTTTATAGTCCTGAATATCTTTATATGAAGTAGCCATATTTACAAGGTTTTGATTAATAGTTTTAATTGAATCTGAATACAGATACCATTCTATAGCTTTTTTTCATCTTTAATCTTCTCACTATAGATGTTTGCTATATTATAAGCCGCAATCTCATCATCATCAGCTAATTGAAACCATTTCCCAGTATCTCTATAGTTTGTTAATCTATCTTCCCACTCAGGCTTAGGAAGTCTAACTTTTTTTTCACTATTTATCGTACTTGAACTTTCATTATCATCACAAGCACTAAAGCCTAAGGCTAGTAAACTAACTAATACTATTTTTATTATATTATTTCTTATTTTCATTTTTTGTCTCTTTTATCTCTTCTATTTTTTTATAATCTTCTTCATTTAAAAGTTTTTCTTCTAGGTCATCTATCTCTAGATTTATTATTGGAGAGAAACCTTCTGAAGAGTACTCTTTTTTAAATTTTACTTTATATTTAATCTGTGCATGGTCATTTGAAAGTATTATATAACAATCACTTGAAGCTAACTTCTCTATTTCACTTGCACCTTTATTTTGCCAATTATAATCCTCATATTTAGGTTTTATAAAATCATAAATATAATCTTCTTCATATGGTGTTGTATATACTTCTTCATAATTTCCATTTTTAGAAACTAAAAGTATATAAATTATTCATTTTCTTAATTCATTATTTCCCAACATAAAAAGGAGAGTTAGGATTGTGTGAATCTGCTACTCCTTGTTGCATTCTTTGTTCATTATCTACTTCATTTTGTTTATGGATAATATATCTTCCGCCAAAGAAAACAATAAGTACAATTATAATAACTAGTGTTTTATTCATTTTATAATCCTAACTCACCTTTAAATTTAATTGGGAAATCATCTGAGTTTAATTGTAGTTCATAGCCTTTTTTTATTGTTTTGTTTGGGATTTTCCAAGTGTTTTGGAGTAGTTTTAAAACTGACCTTTTTGTATATTTTGTATTGATTAGTGCAATTGCATAGGCACTTGCTTTAATATCATTTTTTAAATCTTCATGGTAAAAAGTTGCAAAACTTTGATAAGTAGAGTGATGATTTTGTGCAATAGCTTTTTTATACCATTTTTCAGCTTCTTTATAATCTTTAATTTTTGAAGAATATAAATACCCTAAATTGTTCGCAGATAAACTATCTTTAGTTTTGTTATATGCTTGTTTATAATATTTAATTGCTTCATCATATTTTTTATTATCTTCATTGACTGTAGCTAATAGCACTATTGCTTTATCCCATTTTAAATCAATAGCTTTTTTACACCAAGTGATTGCTTCATCATATTTTTTTAGTTGTTGCAATGCATAACATGCAAAATATGAGTTTTCACCTAAAGGAATCATTGAATCAGCATATTTATACCACTCTAAGGCTTTTTTATAATCATGTAGCTCTTCTGAGTAGGCATAGCCTATTTTTGTGGCTGGGACTGGGTCTTTTTTGGCATCATACCATAGTCCTATTAATCCCATTTTTCTTAGATTTTCAGAATTAGGAATAAGTAAAGAAGGAGTAAATTTAACTTCCTTATCTTCTTTTTTATTATCTTCACAAGCAGTAAAGCTTATACTTATTATTCCTATTATTAATATCTTAACTATTGTTTTTATCATTTTAATTATTTCCTTCTAATATCTTTTCATCTTCAGGGGTAAAACTTATTTGTTCTAATGATTCTATTTTTATCTCACAATCCATTTTTGGTACAAAATTTGAAGTTGCTATTTTATTTAAATCTTTAAATACTACTTTATATTTTAAATCTATCAAAGAACTTGTAACTATTATATATGAGCTATGATTCTCTTTTTTTATTTTATTTGTAAAACTATTTAAAAGAAAGTAAGAATCCTCTTCTGGGAAGAAATTAAAAATATAATAAATCCCTTCATCTGTTAAAACTTCCCCAATTCCTAAATATTCATCTTTATAAGGAGAAAAGAAAAGTTTAAACTCTTTATCATCTGCAATTATTTTTGGTATCTTTAATCCTTCATAAGCATAGAAATTAATCTCATAACCATTTACTGTTTTTACTTTTTGATGACTTTTTATTCTCTCTTTATCTAATTTATACCCATACATAGCAGACTGTAAAAAGCTTAATTCATTTTTTAATGCAGTATCAAAATACAACTCATTTGTTTTATAATTCTCTCCTATAAAATTTGTTATCTTTTTTGCACTTATAAATCCTTCACTATTTATAGTTTTTAGTTCTTCTTTTTTATTTGTTGTTTCTAATAGATATTTTGATGGAAAGCCTTTTATCTTTTTATCTTTACTTTTTTATTCTATTCATCTAAATCTAACTTCCCTTTATATTTTATTGGAAATTCATCTGAATTTAGTTGTAACTCATATCCTTTTTTTATTGTTTCTTTTGGGATTTTCCATTCATCTTGTAATACTTTTAAAACTGAAGATCTTGTGTATTTTGTATCTATTAGTGCTATAGTATAAGCACTAGCTTTTAAATTATTTTTTATAGTATAAAAATAGAATCTTCCAATATTATGATAAGAGTCTACACTATTCCCTTTAACACCTTTTTTATACCATTCTTCCGCTTCTTTATAGTTTCCTAGTTTTTCATTTGTAAGTCCAATACTAGTAACAGCTATTTTTTCACCTTTTGCATATGCTTTACTAAACCATTTTAAAGCATTTTCAAAATCATTTTTTTTATAGTAAACTGTCCCCAATTGGTAGAAAGCCTTATCCCATTTTAAATCAATAGCTTTTTTACACCAAGTGATTGCTTCATCATATTTTTTTAGTTGTTGCAATGCATAACATGCAAAATATGAGTTTTCACCTAAAGGAATCATTGAATCAGCATATTTATACCACTCTAAGGCTTTTTTATAATCATGCAACTCTTCTGAGTAGGCATAGCCTATTTTCATCGCTGGGACTGGGTCTTTTTTTGCATCATTCCACAAACTCCAGTATTTGTTAATATTATTCTTTGCTTTTTCATCCCATTCTGGCATAGGTAAACTAGCTTTAAATTCATTTTCTCCTTTATTATCATTACAAGCACTAAGTGCTAGTAAAAGTAAAGTTATAAAAGATATTTTAGTTAGTATTTTTATCATATTTTATTTTTTCTCTTCTTTTTTTATAAATTGTTCTAAGTTTTCTACATCTTCTGGTGTAAAACTTACTTGTTCAAAGTTTACTGCATCTAAGTAAACTATCTCTCTGTAGTCATATGTAAATTCATACTTCAATTCTACTTGTGAAGATAGGATTATAATAGATGCTTTTTTATGGTTTATATTAGCAAGTTGATCTAAAGTATTAAATTCTTGTTCTAATAAGTCATAAACTGCATAATCATTTTCTTTTACAAGAAGATTTTGTTTAATCTCTTTATAATCATTACCTATATTAAAAATAAATTTACTATCTTCATTATCAACTAAAACCTTAGGAATCTTCACAAAAGTATCCTGCCATATTTTAGTATCATGTCCATAGTGATTTTTAAGCTTTCTTTCTCTTCTTCTACCTAGAAGTTCTAACTTATATCCAAATATAGATGATTTAAAAAAGCTTAATTCATTATTTAATGCCGTATCAAAATACAACTCATTTGTTTTATAATTCTCTCCTATAAAATTTGTTATATTTTTTGCACTTATAAATCCTTCACTATTTATAGTTTTTAGTTCTTCTTTTTTATTTGTTGTTTCTAATAGATATTTTGATGGAAAGCCTTTTATCTTTTTATCTTTACTTTTTTATTCTATTCATCTAAATCTAACTTCCCTTTATATTTTATTGGAAATTCATCTGAATTTAGTTGTAACTCATATCCTTTTTTTATTGTTTCTTTTGGGATTTTCATTTCTTCTTTTAAAACTCTTAAAACTGAAGATCTTGTATACTCTGTATCTATTACTGCTATTGCATAAGCTGAAGCTTTTATATCATTCTTTAATTTTTCATGATATAAGCTAGAAATATTTTTATATGATTCATAATTATTCAATTTAATTGCTTCTTTATACCATTTCTCAGCTTCTTGATAATTATTTACTTTTTTAGAAAAAATAAATCCTAAATTATTTGCAGACATTTTATCTTTTGTTTTTTCAAATGATTGTTTATAATAAAATACTGCTTTATCATAATCATTTAGTTCCTTATAAATATCTCCCA
Source organism: Arcobacter siniprincipis (SeqCode) (assembly GCF_048571125.1). Taxonomy (NCBI): domain Bacteria; kingdom Pseudomonadati; phylum Campylobacterota; class Epsilonproteobacteria; order Campylobacterales; family Arcobacteraceae; genus Arcobacter; species Arcobacter siniprincipis (SeqCode). Next base: position 2,910,861 of record NZ_CP182343.1, read on the forward strand.
TTCTAAACAAAGCTTTATCCCATTTTAAATCAATAGCTTTTTGGCACCAAGTGATTGCTTCATTATATTTTTTTAGTTGTTGCAATGCATAACATGCAAAATATGAGTTTTCACCTAAAGGAATCATTGAATCAGCATATTTATACCACTCTAAGGCTTTTTTATAATCATGTAGCTTTTCTGAGTATGTGTATCCTATTTTAGTGGCGGGGATTGGGTCTTTTTTTGCGTCATGCCAATTTGCTATATAACCATCTATAGTAGATGAAACTTTTTTATCCCATTCTGGCATAGGTAAACTAGCTTTAAATTCATTCTCTTTTTTATTGTCATTACATGCTGTAAAGGATACTAAAAGTAGGGCTGTGATAGTTATTTTTATTATTGACTTTATCATATTCTATTTTTCCTCTTCTTTTTTTATAAATTGTTTTAAGTTTTCTACATCTTCTGGTGTAAAACTTACTTGTTCAAAGTTTACTGCATCTAAGTAAACTATCTCTCTGTAGTCATATGTAAATTCATACTTCAATTCTACTTGTGAAGATAAAACTATTATAGAAGCTTTTTTATGGTTTAGTTCATTTAATTCTACCAAGGTAGTAAAATTCTGATTTTGTAAATCGAATATGTAGTAGTCCTCTTCTTTAGGTATCATATTTTTATCAATAATTTCGTAATTGTTCTCGCTATTAAAAACAAATTTACTCGATTTATCTTCAACCAAAGCACTAGGAATTTTCACAAAAGTATCCTGCCATATTTTAGTATCATGTCCATAGTGATTTTTAAGCTTTCTTTCTCTTCTTCTACCTAGAAGTTCTAACTTATATCCAAATATAGATGATTTAAAAAAGCTTAATTCATTTTTTAATGCAGTATCAAAATACAACTCATTTGTTTTATAATTCTCTCCTATAAAATTTGTTATCTTTTTAGCACTTCTAAATCCTTCACTATTTATAGTTTTTAGTTCTTCTTTTTTATTTGTTGTTTCTAATAGATATTTTGCTGGAAAGCCTTTTATCTTTTTATCTTTACTTTCTAGATATATATCATCTTTATAAAACAATGACTTTTTTAAATAGCTTTCAAATGCACTATCCTCAAGCTTTAACATAACTATTGCATATGCAATTGAACTTAGTGATACAAACACAACCAAAGGTGTTCCACTTGTTACAAATAAAGCTACTATATTTAAAGTAATCATCCCAACAGTTGCACCTAAGGCATCATAATCTTCATTCTTTTTATATTTTATCGCATCTAGTACAGAGATAACTATTACTGCATATGCTGATACTCTTGCAAAAGCTTTTCCTGCTCCTGCTAGAAATTCATTATTTGCAAGATTTATTTTTATTAGCTCTTTCCCTCCTGATTTTTTATTCATTCTATTTAAAAAAGCTTGTGCCATATTTTCAAACTTTTCATTCTGCATTATCCCTACTAATGCACTATTTAGCCCTGCAAAATCATTTACAAAGCCTATAGTTGATTTTATATCTTTATTTTTATTATCATAGATGTACTCTTTTATTGAAGCAATTGCTAGCATAGAAGAGTAGGCTTTAAAGGCTAAGCCTAATTGTAAGGCTCTTGATTTTGCTATATCTTTTACTTGATAGGTTTCATTATTTGAATACTCTTTCAAAAACTTATCCAAACTTTTATCAATCTGATCTGTTACTCCACACATAAATTTTAAGCTTGAATAAAACTCATTTTCTAATTTTTTAATATCTTTATCTAAATCCAAAGGCTCTATCTTTTTATGTTTTTCATTCATAGCTTTTTTTGCTAGTTTTTGATATTTATCAAAAAACTTTTGAGCTTTAGTTTTTGCCGTTTTACTTGATTTTAAAAAAAGTAGTTCATTTAAAAGTTGTTTAATAATATACTCATCAAAATATTCTGAAATTTGATATTTTCCTAAAAGAAGCTCTTTAGCTGTATCTTCTAGTTTTATTTTTTTTTCTACTATATCATCAGTAAAATTTAAAAGATATTGAATATCTTCACTGGCAAATATTCCATTTACTGCGACTTCTTCATCTAAAGCAATTTTTGTAGAACAAAGAGAATAAATAATATTCATACCTCCTACTACATATTCAAATCTATCTATATCACAACTTTGATATTTTAACAGTAACTCTTCTAAGCTTCCTTGAGAGAACTTTGTTTTAATAATTTTTAATATACTTTTAGGTGATGTAACTGCTTTTTCTTGATAATACTTTATATCTTTTGGAATATAAAGTAGATTGCTTTTAAAATTTACTCTATAAGAGTAATCAAAGGATTTCATAATGTGATGATTATCTATTTGTTTATAATCTTCTAAGAAGTGATTATTCTTTTCATCATTTGAAAAAATCTTTTTAATAAAGTTTTTATTATCTCTTGTTGTTTGACTATAAAACTCTTGCTTTTCTATTAATTGTTTTACATTAGAGATGCTTTTTTGTCCAATATTTGGTAAAGGAACTATTTTTCTATAGGCTATTAAAAACTCATCTCTTATTTTTACTACTTTTGAATAGTCTATAAGATTTTTTAAATCTTCTTCAAAATCGTCTAAAAAGAATAAACAAAAAACCATATGTGCCAAAACTTGCTCTGAATCTTTTTTTACTAAAGTATAATCATCATTTCCTGTAAACTTCATCAACGATTCAGTTTTTTTATCATCAGCAACATGATAAAAAATATTTTGATACTTTATAAACTTATTATTTGTTGAGCTATTTTTCATGTAAGGAATACTATAAATATAATCATTTGTATATCTAAATGCAGAGTTACCAACAGTACCTCTTTTTGAAGGGAATAGAGATTTAAAAGAGAAAAAGTCTTTTTTATAGTTTTCCAATATTTTATAAAAAGCAAAAGCTTTTTTATTGGTATCTTTATGAACTATATTTTCTATATCTTTTAAATCAAGTACATAATTATAAAGCTTTTTCTCAAAGAAAATCATTTCGACTAATTTACTGTAACAATTTTTTAAAATAAAGAGATTTTCTCTATATTCTTTATTTTCAAAGTCAGAAACATAAAAATAATCTACAAGATTAGCAATAGTATATGCATATGAATTTCTTGTCTTTATCTCATCAAAAATCTTTTGATTATAACTATATGCCAATTTATAATTGGTATAATACTCTTCATATAAATCTTCTATTTCTCCTATAGTGTCTTCTAAAAAACCAACAATAATATTTGAATTTTTTTCTCCATTTTGGGGTTTCTGTGCATCTAAAAGTTTTTGTTCAATTTTATTTTTATTGATACTATCTATATCTTTTATATAGATTCCACTTTTACTATCTAGTGATTTGGTATCTATTTTAAGCTCTGGTAGTTTTTGTATATCACTTAGATCTTTTAATTTGAAATTACTATAATAGATTTGATATGAACTGTTTTCTTTAAGTGGGATAAATTTTCTTATTATTTCATTTTGTGTATCATGATAGTAGATGTCTTTTAACTCTTCTGCATTTATTCCACCATCATTATAGATTTTATATTCTAAATATTCATTCCCTTTGACAACATATACAAAAGCTAAGGTATGGGAATAGATATTATCAAATTCTGATTTTTCTTTATCAACTGCATAGGTTTCATCTGCTTTTCTAAAACCTCTTGAAGGTCTTATTGGTTTATATATATCTTGTGATTTTCTTATTAAATAAAGTTTATATTTTATTGTAACTTCATTTTCTTCTTTTAGGTATTGTTCTTTTAACACTTTTTCTTCTGCTATTGTATCTTGATTTTCAAAACTAGGAATAGAAGATATTTTAGAAGTACCTTGTCCTGGGCTACTTAATACTACAGCTCTTCCTTTATCTGTTGTAAAGCCATCTGTTCTTAAAAGATAAGTTTCTCCTGTGGCTGAAACATTTACTTCTGTTCCTGCTGTTGAGATGGAAGCTACTTTTGTACACTTGTTCTTATCCCTTGGACAAGCAACTGGTGCTCCTAAAATATCTTTTAGGTATAAAGGTTTTGCTCCTGCAATCTTTAGGTTTGGAACACTTGATGTTAAGGTTACTTTTCCTCCACAAGCGCATTTTATAACCCCTGCTTCTATTACATTATATTCATTACCCATAATTTATCCAATTATTTTTGCATATGATACTTAAAAGTAATTTAATAGTTTATTATTGTTACAGTAAAGTTATAAATTTATAGTAATTTATATAAGTTTTATGATTTTTTGTAGTTTACACGATAATTAAAGTAAGACAAATAAGAAGATTATTTCTTCTTATTTGCAGGTAGATTTAAATAATATTCAATCTCACCTTCTGTTAGGATTTTGATAGTATTTGTACTTCCTGGAATTCCTGCTGGATATCCAATTGTTGCTATATATGGTCCTGTTTTATCTAAGATATTTCTTGATTCTAGATTTTTAAGCATCTTTTGAATCATCTTAGAAGCTTGTCCCTCTTTTAATACTGTAATAGGATAAACACCCCAAATAGCACTTAAAGAATTTAGAACTTTTCTCTTATGTGAAAATGCTAAGATTTTTGTTTTTGGTCTATATCTTGATATTTTCATTGCTGATTTACCTGAACTTGTAAGTGCTAAAATTCCTTTTGCACCTAAATCATCTGCTAATTTTGTAACTGTTCCTTGAATAACATCAAATTCATCTAAATATGCAAATTTACTTTGTTTATCAAAGTTATAAATCTCTTCTGTTTTAGCAATAATATTACTCATTGTTTCTACAACATTTACAGGGTCTGTTCCTACTGCACTCTCTTCAGAAAGCATTACAACATCTGTTCCATCTAAAACTGCATTTGCAACATCTGAGATTTCTGCTCTTGTTGCTCTTTCATTTTCTGTCATTGAAAGAAGCATTTGAGTTGCAGTGATTACTGGTTTACAAGCAATATTTGCTTTTTTGATAAGTCTTTTTTGGATAGTTGGAACTTCATAATAAGGAACTTCTATTCCTAAGTCTCCCCTTGCTACCATGATTCCATCACTAGCTTCAATTATTTCATCTATGTTTTCAACTGCATCAAATTTCTCTATTTTAGCTATTAGCTTTCCATGATATCCATTTAGAAGTTTTCTTGCATGTAACATATCTTTTTTATTTTGTACAAAAGAGATTGCAAAATAATCAACTTTGTTTTCAACTCCCCATGCAATATCTATTTCATCTTTTTTAGTAATAACATCAATATCAATTATTGTATTAGGAAAGTTCACACCTTTTCTTGAGCCTAATTTTCCATGATTTTCTATTTCTGCTTTTACTTGAACACCTGTTTCAATTACTTTTGCTCTAATAGTTCCATCATACAAATAAATATATTCATCTTTTTTTACTTTATCAAGTAATTCTGGATAGTTTAATGACGCTACATATTCATTCTCACTCTCTTGATATCCAACGATATCATCTTTTACAAATCTTATAGTATCACCTTTTCTTAATTCAAAAGGTTCTTTTAAATCCCCTAATCTAACTTTTGGTCCTGAAATATCTTGTAAAATAGCAACTGTAGTATTTAGATTTTCCATTGCTTTTCTTATATTATTTAATGTATTTAAATGGTATTCATGGCTTCCATGTGAAAAATTAAGTCTAAACATATTTGCGCCAGCTTTAATCAATCCTTCTATTATTTCTATCGTATCACTTGCTGGGCCTAAGGTTGCTAATATTTTTGTTCTTTTATTCATAAATCATTCCTTTCCTCTTTTGTTTGTGATTATATCATAATCCCAGTTACACACTAGTAACATTTTATAAACAGTTTTTAGATATTATTATTTTCATGAATACAAAATTTAGTACTTATTTTAACAATTGGCTTTATGGCAAAGATGGATATTATACAAAATATAAGGTTATTGGAAAAGATGGAGACTTTTTTACAGCACTCTCTACTTCAACATTTTTTCGTGGAAGTATTGCAAAAAAGATTGTTAATACAATCGGAAATAATAATAAAAAGTGCCAAGAAAAGGATTAAGACTTGGCACAATTTATAATTTTTTGAAATTTACCATTTAGTATGTGTTAAATCACACTGAATCATTTCTCCCCTATGAGCAGGAGTTCCTGGTTTTTCAGCTGATTCACAAAGTAAAGTAGTCCCGTAATCATTTCTTTTATCATGAGCATTAGTTCTAGCCCAAACAGATACAAGTGCTTTTTCTTCTGGTTTTGATTCACAAGAGCCATCTACTTGAAAAGCATGTATGGTATTTTCATGTAAATACAAAAGTGAATTCTCACTTTGACTTCCTGCGATCCACATATCAGGTTCATCTTTTGCACCTGAATCAAACTGAACTCTTCTAAATTTTTCATTTACTTTTACTGTTTTTAATAAAGGATTGTCTTCTCTTATTGCAAAACTTTTAAATTGTTTCACACAAGCAGGCATTCTCATATTATAATAAATTTCAGGAATAGCATGATTGTGATAAGGGTATAAAGAATCTACGACTTGAACCGTCATACCAACCTCAGCTCCTACTTTTTGTCCATTAATTTCATCAATTCTTAATAAACCCCAATGACCTAATATTTCAGCATAGGCATATCCTCCACGAATAATAAGAAAGTTTTTGGCATTTCTTTTACTCTCCTCCGCATACATTGGAAACCAACCTGCACTAGCCCAAAGATTAGGTAGAGAATTTGCACTTACATCATAAGGAAAAGTTTTTGGCATTTTAATATCATTACCAGTTACCATTTTATAAAAGTTTTTTGTAAACGCTTTCCCTCTTTTTTTTACATCTTCATTTTTTACTTTTTTGTCAAAGAACTCTTCAAAAGTCATACGATTTGCCCATTTGGCAACAGGAGACTTTTCTTGAAGTTCTCCTCCTGGATTATATATCCAATTTACATCTCTTCTTGCAGAGAAGCAAACTTTTGCTTTTTCTTTATTAAATAAGATTTGATAAATATTTTTAACCATATTTTTCATATCTCTTCTATCCATAATACACATTTTATTGTCTTTTTTTGTTGTATCATAAATAGCTTCATCTGAACTCATACAGTGATTTAAATCTCCATTAGTTAAAGCTAAAGCATAAGCTTTTAGATAAACTAAGGTTTCATCCCAAAGAATATCTACATATTTTTGATCTTTTTTACTATATTTTGCAGGTTCAGATAAACACTTAAACTCTGCATTTAATATATCACTTTTATCCAAATAATTTGGAATTTCCAATCCTGCACCATATAACAAATTTGTTAAAATTAATATAACTCCAAGTTTTTTAAAAATAAACATACCATTACCTTTTTTTCCAATAATAAAAGCTTTTGCAAAAGCCCAAATAAACAACTTAGAAGTTATTTATCATCTGTTTGTATTCCATATTTTTTATACTCTTTTTGAGTTTCAAGTTTTTTCTCTTCCATTTTATCTTTATAAATACTATGTTCTGGATTATAATAATTTAGAACATTTCTTAAATTTTTATGACCAGCATCAAAGTGACATGAGGCGCATGAGATTTGTTTTTCTGTTCCTTTTAATTTAGCATAATGATTATGCATTTTTTGCGCTTGTTTACTTAAAGATACTAAATCTTTTTCAAAGGCATTACCATGGCATTCTAAACATCCAGAATCATATACAAAAGTATCACGATGTTTAGTTTTTTCTTGCCAATCTATTTCGTCAGGATTTCCAAAAAAATGAATTCCAACTTCCACAACTCCATTTTTCGCTTTTGTGAAAATATAATTAGCTAAACTATCATGGGGCAAGTGGCAATCTACACATCTTGCGCTAGCACCCAATTCACCTTTTCCACCATGCGCATCTTGTTTATAAGAAATAACCATAGGATCCATTTCATGACAAGAAACACAAAATCTTTCACCACTTGTTTTATGAATTCCATAATAAGTTCCATAAGAAAGAGATAATCCAACTAAACCACCAATAAACAATAATGCTATTATAAATAATGTAGGTCTCATGGTGTCTCCTTCATCCAAATTTTATTTTCAATCTCTTTTTGATGACATTCCGCACACATATTTACAGAAGGTTTATGTTCATTATGACATTCATCACAAAATAAATTTGGTCCATCATGAACCGAATTATGAGGATTTGCTTTATGAACATCCATAAAAGACAATCTTTGAGCCAAATAAATTTTTGTTTTATGACATGATAAACAAGTTTTTTCTTCTACTACTTCAAAGTGGTCAGGGTTATCACCTTGATTTACATGACAAAAAACACACTCTAAAGACAAACTTTCATGCATTTTTTTTAAAGGATATTTTTCTTTTTGTTCAGGTGTTACATTTACTATATTTTCTTCACTTTGAGGAAAAGGTAAAAGCTTTTCCTCTTTGTCATTGGCAAATAAAAATATTGATAGAAGTAAAATAGTAATGCCACCCATTACTTTTACTATATTTTTCATAATTATATATTTTCTCCTGCTACCATACCAAATACTAAACAATCAGGAATTGAACAACTTCCTAATCTACTTGCTCCATGTGTTCCTCCTGTAATTTCACCAGCAGCAAATAAACCAGGAATTGGTTTTTTAGTTGCAGAAGAGATAACTTGTGCTTTAGTATTAATTTTTAATCCACCCATTGTATGATGAAGTTTTGGTACACCTTTAGTTGCATAAAATGGAGCTTTAATAATTTGTACATTTTCTGTTTTTTCAACTGGTTTACCAAAGTCTGTATCTTTGCTTGCTTTTACAAAATCATTGTATTTTTTAATTGTTTTTTTCAACTCAGCAACTGGGAGTCCATATGCTGCTGCTAAAGCATCAATAGTATCGAATTTTTTAACAACTCCAGATTTTAAAGCTTTTTCTGCAATGTCTGGAATGATTTTATCAACTGCTGTTTGATCACATATATTAATTGGATAAGAGTTTGTTTCTTTTATTACTTTAAACATTGCTTCTGCTCTTGTTCTCCTATCTGCAAGTTCATTCATGTATCTTACTGCTGTTTTAGGATTAACAGAAATTCCATATCTAAATGTTGCATTAATATTAAAGTTTGAAGCTGCACCAAATCCTTTTTCATCTGGACAAGCCCAAGGACCAAATTGAATCCAACTTAAATGAACAGGAACTGCTCCAAGTTCAAAGGCTTTCAATAAAACTCCAGCAGTTGCACCTGGTTGATTTGTTGAATCTGTATCCGCAGGAATTCTTGGATCTTGTTGTTCTCTTAAAAATTTATCTCTACTAAATCCTCCTGCTGCTAAAACAACACCTTTTTTAGCTTTATAATATGTTACTTTACCACCTTTATTTTGAGAATCATCATCTTCTAATTTTTTGTCAAATCTATATTTTTCTCTAACTTTAACTCCAACTACTCTTCCCTTATCATCTAATACAAACTCATCAAATCTTGTTCTTTTTTTGATTGTTCCATTAGGTTGTTTTTGAAAATATTTAAGCATTGGTAAAACAATTCCTGAACCACTACCATTTGAAGAAAGATAAGTTCTTGGAACAGAATGTCCGCCTAAATGAGAAAGCTTTTCATAAAATTTTGCACCACATTTTTCTACTAATTTAAGTGCATCATTCCCTCTCTCTCCAATTACTTTAAGTAACTCAGGATGATTAATATATCTACCTGCTTTCATACTATCTTCCATATAAATATCAATAGAATCTTTAATTCCCTCTTTTTTCTGTTTTGGATTATTTACAACAGCTAAAAGACCTCCATTAATAACTGAGTTTCCACCAAGTCTTCCCATTTTTTCTACAACAACAACTTTATTTCCTTTTTCAACTGCTGTAATAGCAGCAGATAAAGCAGCATAACCTGAACCAATAATTACAACATCATATTCTTCATCATATTTAACATCTTTTGAATCAATAGCCGTAGCATTTGCAGCTGTACTTCCTAAAGCCAACATACCTGCACTAACAGCACCCATTCTAAAAAAATTACGTCTTGTTAAATTACCCATAACAACTCTCCTTAAATAAAATTTATAAAAGAATATTAATATAAATAAGTAATCAAAAAATAACCTTTTTAAATAAAAAGGTCATTTCTATGTATAAAATAGATAAGTGTTCAGTTGTGTTAGATATTAATGGGCGCTATTAATTCTATATCCACATCCAGATACATTTTCTATTATGTCATTATATGTTTTTTGACGTATCTTTTTTATTCTCATTCTTAGTGCTTCAATACTCATACTTTTTTCTTGCCAAGCATAACTCTCTATAGTAGAATATTCGACTATTTTATCTATATTTGAAATTAATAAATGAAGAATCTCCATCTCTAATTTTGTTAACTTTATAAGCTCTGCATTTGCATTTGTTAATTGCTTTGAATTTTTATCATAAATAAAACCAAATTTTAGATTAACTCGAAAATTGTATATATCTTTTGTTGCCATAAGTAAAGAGGTTTGTAAATCTTCAATCACAATTGGCTTTCTCAAATAGTTATATGCACCCTCATTAATACTTTCTGAGATATTTGAAGGGGTATCATAAGAAGTGATTATTATAACTGGTAAGTGAGGAGAGATTTCATGCATAGAATGAACCATATCTAAACCATTCATTTCTGGCAAGTTTATGTCTGATATGACAATATCAGGTTTATATTGTTCAAACATTTCGAAACCTTCTATGCCATCTTTTGCAACATCTACACGTTTACAATGCATGCCTAAAGCTTGCCTTAATGCAAAAGCTGTTGTTTCATCATCTTCCACAATTAATACATGTATTTGAGAAAGTTTTTTTAATACTTTTAAATCAATCATCATTATCCTTTGTTATTTTGGGAAAAGTAAATAAAAAAGTTGTTGGGTCTTTATAAGATATAATAGTCAAATCTCCAAAAAGTTTATTTCTTGCAATTAATCTTGATAGATAAAGACCATTTCCTGTTCCCTTTTCCCCTTTTGTAGTTTTAAAAGCTTCAAAAAGAGTTTTTCTAATAGCGGGTTGAATTCCTAAACCATTATCTTCAATTTTTAAATTATATTTGTCTTGAATCTCTTTTATTGTAATTTTTATAAATTTATTTTTATTATTCTTATCATCAAGTAAAGAATCCCTTGAATTCAAAACTAAAACAGTTATAATTTGTTGTAATTCATTTTTATAACTATAACAATCATATTTTCTCTCTTCATGAATTACCTTAATACTAATGCCTGAGTTTTTAAAATGTGGTTCTAGTATTACTTTTGTCTCTTCTATGGCTTCTATTATATCAAAGGACTCCATTTTTCTACTTGGCAGATAAAAATTCTTGAAAGTATCAATCGTATCCGAAAGATAATGAGCACTAGTAAGAACACGATTTAGATTATCTTTAAACATATCATCACTTAAACATCCCAGTTCCTTAAACTGTAGAATATTCCCTATAAGTAAAGATATTGAATTTAAGGGTTGTCTCCATTGATGGGAAATTGCACCAATCATCTCACCTAAATCTGCCATTTTAGATTGTTGAAATAAAATATCTTCTTGCTCTTTTTTTAACTTTTTAGACATCTCTTTTTTAGTGACATCTTCCACAAAAAAAATAATTCCTTTATACTCTTTTTTTACATCTAAAACAGGAATAGAAGTAAAAAATAAAAATACTTTTTCCTTTTTCTCAAAAAAACAAAAAGTATTAGTATATGTTGTATGTTTCTCTTTTGTTGCTTTTAATTGTTTACTAATACAATCTGTTATCCATAAAGGAAGCCTTTTAAAAAATTCTGTACATTCAAATAGATTTTTATCAGAAAGTTTATTTTCTGATAGATAGAGCAATTTAGAAAACTCATTGTTGCAATAAGTGACTTTTTCTTTGTCATCAGCAATTAAACACCCTCTTATATCTGATAAAAGAAAGTGTTTCATTAAGTTCTTTGATATTTCTAATTTTTCATCACTTTGTTTTTGACTTCTGTTATAAAATAGATTCAACCACAAAAATATAATTAAACTTATTACATATATAGTAAAATTTATTTTTAATTGTAAATCTACTTTTTCATAAACTTTTTCTTTATTTAATTGTGAGATAAGATACCAATTCCCATATTTTATAAAACCTTGAGAGAAAATACTATCTTTTGTGATAGTAAGATATCCTTCTTTATCAATTTTTTGATTAAATTTTTTAAACAATTTTTCTTTTTCTTTATGAACTAAGATTCTTTTATTTTCATCAAGTAAAAAAACATTTCCATCATAAGGTAAAGTTATTTTTAGAATTTCATTTTCTATATATTTTAAGGGAAGAATACCACAAACCACACCACTTTGACCTCTTTTATCTTTTGTGGGACTACAAACAGCAACAACTAATGTATCTATAATTGCTGATACATAAGGATTAGTTATTGTAATATCTTCATTTCTAATGGTTTCTCTATACCATGGCATAGCTATAGTACTATAAGTTAGAGGTTTTATAATAGTTCTACTTGAAATAATTGTATTATCCCCATAACCAACAAACATATAAGGGAAATCGGCAACAGAAGAACTATGTTCAAGTAAATCTTCAATAGCATATTGATCTTGAATATGATCCATATTAGAAATTAGTTTTTCCAAATTTTTTACAACATTAATTTTCTCTTCTGTCCATTTTATAATCTGTTTTGAAGCATTTTCAATAGCGTTTACTTGTAAATCATTTATTGCACTTCTTAAAATATAAAGATTTATAAAATAGTTTGCAAGTACTAAAATAAAAAAAAGCATGCTGACAAATAAAATAAATCCTGTACGTTTAGACAAAGTAAACCTTTAATTATGAACATATGTACATTATAACCTTTAGCCTATTTTAGTTTTCTGAAAAGAAAAGTTATTTTTTAGTCATTTTTTAATAATATAATTATAAAAAGAGTAAAAGAATTTATAATCTATTTATTTTATTTTAATTTTAAAACTTATAGTATAGTATTAATTAAGAAACTAAGTATATATATGTATGAGTAAGAAGGATAAACTATAGTAATATTTAAAAGAAACAACTCCTTGTATTTTTTCATCATATTTTTAATAAGCATAATATTTACTGCTCAATACTTTTATAACAAACAAAAAGAAGAACAGTATTTAATTCAGTTAAATAAGAGTAAGTCAAAACAAATAAATAATTGGATTTTAGGAAAAAAAATTTTTATGGAAAAGTTATCAAAAAATATTGAAAATCAAAACTATAACAAAGAAATTTTTTTAAAAATAATGAAAGAAACAAATAAAAAGATGAAAACCCACAGTATTTTTTTGGGATTAGAAGATGGAAACTATTTAGATACGCAAGGATATTGGATAGATGGTTTTGATCCAAGGGTAAGACCATGGTATAAAGAGACTATTAAACAAGAAAAAACTACTATCACTGGACCTATGTATTATAATGACATAAGTGGGCAAGAAATTAACTGGTGGGCAATATCTTCTTTGATTAAAAAAGAAGGTAAAAATTATGGAGTAATTAGTAGTGAAATAAATCCTGAAATGCTTATCAACCTTTTAAATGATATTAAACACAGCAAAATAGAAGATTTATTTTTATTTGATAAAAATAGTGGAATTATAATCGCTTCTATAAAAAGAGAAAATGAATTGGAATTAGTACAAAATGTTTTTTCTAAAAAGTTTTTTGAAAACTCAACTAAAGCAAAAGAAACAAGCCTTATAAAAGTAGATGAAAATATAAAAGCGATAGTAAATAATATTAAAGAAGCCCCATGGATCTTATGCATGATTGTAAAATAAACAAAGTAAGATTTAGATAAACTTAAATTATGAAAAAACAAAGATTTAGTGATTATTTTAACAATTGGCTTTATGGCAAAGATGGATATTATACAAAATATAAAGCTATTGGAAAAGATGGAGACTTTTTTACAGCTGTTTCAACTTCAATATTTTTTGGTGGAAGTATTGCAAAAAAGATTGTTGATACAATCTTAAATAATGAACTTCCAAAAGATACTACTATTGTAGAAATTGGTGCTCATCATGGCTACTTATTAGCAGATATTATCCAATTTATTTATACATTAAATCCTAAACTTCTTGAAAGTCTAAATTTTGCGATTGTTGAGAGGTTTGAGAACTTAAAAAATGAGCAAAAAAAATATTTAGAGAACTCATTTGGTGATAGTATTAAATTTGATTTTTATGATGACATAAGTGAAATAAAACTTGCCCATGCTTTTATTGTGGCAAATGAGATTTATGATGCTTTCTCTTGTGAATTAATCTATACAAAAGATGATAAATTACAAACTGCATTTGTAGAAAAAGGGGAAATACAGTTCAAAGATTGTTCAGATGAGAATATTATAAATAAATGTAAAAAATACAAAATCACAAAAGGTGAATTAGCTTTAGGTTATGAAGAGTTTGCAAAAAATATTTGTAAAAATATTAAAAACTTCTACTTTCTAAGTTTTGATTATGGAGAAAAATATCCAAGAAATGATTTTTCTTGTAGAATTTATTCAAAACATGAAGTTTTTCCAATCTTTGATGAAAAACTTGATTTAGATAAATTATATAAAAATTCAGATATCACTTATGATGTAAACTTTTCCCATGTAATTGATAGTTTTAATAGTTTTTGTAAATGTGAAGTTGAATATCAAACCCAGTTAAAAGCCCTTGTAGAATTTGGTATTTTAGACTTACTTGAAATTTTACAAAAAAATGTAAGTGAAGAAAACTACCTAAAAGAAGTTCAAAAGGTAAAAACTCTACTTGAACCAACAGGTATGGGTGATAGATTTAAAATGCTACTTATTAAAAAGTAGCATTTTGTCACTTATCAATTTTTATATCATTTTTACCAGTAAATTCTTTTTGATCAGCACTACTTACAATAAGTTTAGCAATTTTATCTGTTGAAACTGCTATTTCATGAGCTTCAGATGATACCATCGCATTTTTTTGCGTTTGTTGATCAAGTTGATTGATAGAATCATTAATTTGTTCTATTCCAAATAGTTGCTCTTTTGAAGCACTCTCTATATCAGAGATTAATTTAATACTTTGAGAAATATTAGCATTTAATTTTTTATATCCTGTTATCATAGTTCCTGCTATTTTTTTACCTGCATTTGCTTTTGATGTAGCATTTTCCACTAAGACTTTTATCTGTTTTGCAGCTTCTGCACTTCTAGTAGCAAGATTTCTTACTTCTTGTGCAACCACTGCAAACCCTTTTCCAGCTTCACCTGCAGTTGCTGCTTCCACTGCAGCATTTAAGCTTAAAATATTTGTTTGAAATGCTATTTGATCTATTATACCGATAGACTCAACAATAGATTGAACTTGTTCATTAATTTCATCCATAGATATTGATGTTTCATTAGCTAATCTTTCTCCTTCGTTTGCTGAAGTTGTCACTTCATTTGAGAAATTAGCCATTTTTGCAATATTATCCGTATTTGATCTAATATTACTTGTGATTTCTTCAACAGCAGCTGCTGTTTCTTCAAGTGATGCGGCAGCTTCATTTGAACTATCATTTAACTTATCAACATTTTTAAGTAACCTATCTGAACTATAATCAAGGGTTAATCCATTTGATTTGTTTTCTACTAGCATTTGAGTAGTAGACTCACCTAACATATTTACACCATTCGCTAATTTTAATAAATGCTCTTTTATATTTGTAGTTGATATTTTATTTAGATAATTGTAGTTTGAATATTCATCTAATATATTTAAAACTTTTTCAATATTATTTTCTAAATTATCAGCCATTTTATTTAACACATCTTTTAATTGTAATAATGATGGATTTGAAACTTTACCTACTAATCTTTTACTTAAATCACCATTTTCAAATTCTCCTAAAACAAAAATAGCTTCATCTATTAATTTTCTATCTTCTTCTATTCCTACTTTTGTTCTTTCAATATTTTGATTTACTACTTTTGCCATTTGCCCAAATTCATCAGTTGTATTTATTTCTATTAAATCTGCTTTATTATTTTCTCTATTTAAGAATGAAAAAAATGAAATAAGTCCATTTTTGAATATTTCTAATTTTTTTGTTATATCAGATATTATTACATATGATAGTAATACGATAATTATTAACGAAAATATAATAACAGTTATCACAAAGTACATACTATTAGAATATATATTTTCAGCTTTTTCTGTCTCACTTTTTGCAACATTTAGTTGTAAAGATATCAATTCTGAAACTTTTTCTCCTATTGGGTCAATTTTAGGATACAGTTCATCAGTAGTAAATTTACTAATAAGTTCTAAATCTTTTTTTTCACAGGCCATTTTTATATTTTTTGAAAGGTCATTTGCAACTAACATTAATTTTTTAGCTTCATTTACTAACTTTTGTTCTTTTTCTGTCAATGATGTTGATAAATAATTATTCCATTCATTTTTTATATTATTTTCTGCACCGTTAATATTAGAAATACACTCTTCAAATGTAATATTTCCATTTCTTGTTTTATGAGTTGTATCAACAATATTAACTGCATATTCATCTGCAATTATTTTTAACTGTTTTAAGGGAACAACTCTATCATAATAAACAGTTTGTAGACCATTATTTACTTTTTTTAATTGAACTATGCTTGAAATTCCAATTATTACTAACCCTATAATTGCAACAAATGCTAAGATAATTAACTTATTTCTTGTACTTATATTTTTCATACTTCTTCCTTTTTTAAATTATCATTTAATTATTCCAAAAGATAGTCAAGAAGTAGTAAAGTTTTCTGATTTTTTTTGAAGTCTTTTTATAAATATAAAATAGAAAAGTTATAACTTTTCTATTTCTTTATACTCTTCATCTGTAAAGATTCTAGATTTTGTGATAAATTGGTAACCTAAATCTATTTCCAGTGAAAAAGAGTTTCCAAAGGCAGCTTTTTCTTCTTTTACATCAATAGTTATTTCTGAATGTCTAAAATACTCAAATTGGTCTTTATCTATAAAAAATTCACATCCACATATCTCTCCCATTTTTACATTTCGTGAGGGAACATGAAAGTCACTTTTTGCATAGCACATAGGAGCTGTGCCATCACAACAACCACCACTTTGGTTAAAAACTAATTCACCATTTTCTTTTTTTAATTGTTCTATTACTAAAGCCGCAGCTTTTGTAACTAATAATCTTTTTAGTGCCATTTTTTATCCTTGAAATATTCCATGTTAAAGGATCTGTTCATATTAGATTTATTTTATCACAATTTAAAAAAAATTGTTAAAGAAACAAACCTTAAAGAGAATAAACGAATTATTCTTTTTATGAAGAAAAAAAATGCATAGAAGAACTCTTCTATGCATTTTAAACTTTTTTGTTTTAAAGTAAAGGCCTAGAAAAATCCCATTGCATCTTTGCTATAAGAAGTTAAGATATTTTTTGTGTGTCTATAAGAGTTTAACATCATCATATGAGTTTCTCTCCCTATACCTGATTTTTTATATCCACCAAATGATGCATGAGATGGATACATGTGGTAACAATTTACCCAAACTCTACCAGCTTCGATTCCTCTTGAGAATTTATGTAATTGGTGAGCATCTCTTGACCAAACACCAGAACCTAATCCATAAATAGTATCATTTGCAATAGCTAATGCTTCATCTTCATCTTTAAAAGTAGTAACTGCTAAAACTGGTCCAAAAATCTCTTCTTGGAAGATTCTCATTTTATTGTGACCTTTAAATAGTGTTGGTTGAATATAGTTTCCATTTGGATATTTTTCACTTTTATATTCATCACCACCAATTAATAGTTCAGCACCCTCTTCTTTACCAATTTTGATGTATTCCATGATTTTCTCTTTTTGAGTAGTTGAACACTGAGCACCCATCATACAAGTTGGATCTAATGGATCTCCTAATTTGATAGCTTTTACTCTCTCTAATACTCTTGCCATAAATGGCTCATAAATTGATTCTTGGATTAATGCTCTTGATGGACAAGTACAAACTTCCCCTGAATTAAATGCAAATAATACAAGTCCTTCAATTGCTTTGTCAAAGAATTCATCATCTTTATCCATAATTGATTCTAAGAAGATATTTGGTGATTTTCCACCAAGTTCTAATGTAGAAGGAATAATATTTTCAGTTGCATATTGCATAATTAACTGACCAGTTGTAGTTTCACCAGTAAATCCAACTTTTTTAATATCTGGGTGAGTTGATAAATATTTACCGATTTTTCCACCTGCACCATTAATAATATTAATTGCACCTGCTGGTAATACATCTTGAATTGTTTCCATTAAAAGTAAAATAGACATTGGAGTTGCACTTGCTGGTTTCATTACAATGCAATTTCCAGCAGCTAATGCAGGAGCTAATTTCCAAGCAGCCATTAATAATGGGAAATTCCAAGGAATAATTTGAGCAACAACACCATATGGTTCGTGAACTTCTTGAGAAATAGTATTTTCATCTAAATCTGCAACTGTACCAGACTCTGCTCTTATAACTGATGCAAAATATCTAAAGTGGTCAACAACTAAAGGAACATCAGCTGCTAAAGTTTCTCTTACAGCTTTACCATTATCTAAAGTTTCAGCGATAGCTAAAGCTTCCAAATTTGCTTCAATTGCATCAGCAATTTTATTTAAAAGAGTACTTCTTTCAATCACAGAAGTGTGCTTATAAGATTCAAATGCTTTATTTGCTGCTTTAATTGCTAGTTCTACATCTTCTTCGTTTGATCTAGGAATTCTAGTTAAAACTTCACCATCAACTGGAGAAACATTATCAAAATATTCACCACTTCTTGGTGCAACCCATTCTCCTCCTATAAAGTTTTCATATTGAGATTTGTATGTTGGTTTTGCGTATGCCATTTTTTTTCCTTTTATCTTAGTAAATATGAAAAAGTTTGATAGACAAATTTTTTCTGTAATGAAATTCTACTCCACAATTATAGCCTGAGTATAGCCAACTATATAGCGCAAATATAGCCATTTATTTTATTTAATACAATGACTATTATATGGGCTTAGTAGCTTTTAAATAGCATTTGAAATTTTATTTATTTTTTATAAAAAAAGTAATTATTTATGTTACAATATTTTCATGAACACTTACAATTATATATATCAGAACCACTCATTTAAAAAAGAAATAGATTATGAATTTTTTAAAGATAAAAAGAATATTTTAATTCAAGTATTTTGTGGAAAAGAAGAAAATACTTTAGAATATATTATTAACTTATTAGCTGATAATATACCTCATGCAACTATACTAGGTACAACAACTGATGGAGAGATAAAAGATAAAAAAGTATCTACTTTTAAAACTGTTATTTCTATATCTGTCTTTGAAAATACTACTATTAAATCATCTATAAAAGAAGGAAGTAACTCTTTTAATAGTGGATATGAAATAGCAAAAGATATAATAACAGATAATACAAAACTAATCATTACTTTTACAGATGGAACAACTACAAATGGAGAAGATTATCTAAAAGGAATAACTGCATATAATAAATCCATAATGGTAGCTGGTGGAATGGCTGGAGATAATGGTGTGTTTAAACAAACTTATGTATCTTGTGGCAGAAAAATATTGGCTAATGGGGCAGTTGCAGTATCTTTAAACTCTGATACCTTACTTGTAACAAATGATCACAAATATGATTGGTCTCCAATTGGAATTGAACACACTATTAATAGAGTCAAGGGCAATAGAATTTATGAAATTTCGGGAATGGATGCCATGGATTTTTATGAGAAGTACCTAGGTAATAGTGATTCTTATACAGAATTCCCACTAATAGTTCAAAGAAATGGCATGTCTGTAGCAAGAGCAGTTCTTACAAGATACCCTGATGGAAGTTTTGGCTGTGGAGGGAACTTATACAAAGGTGATAAAGTGAGGCTAGGTTTTGCAAATGCAGAACTTATAATAAGAAATCCTATACAATATTTGAAAAATATACATGAATATCCAGCAGAAACATTTTTTATATATTCTTGTATGGCAAGAAGAAGATATATGCAAAGCCTAATCAAACTTGAGATAGAACCTTTTGCTAGTATTGCTCCTACTTCTGGCTTTTTTACTTATGCAGAATTTTTCCATGATAATGATAGAAATGAACTTATGAATCAAACAATTACTCTTGTAGGATTGACTGAAAATATTCATACAGTAAAAAAAGATATCCCTAAAATAGAAAAAATAGTAAACCAAAATGAAAGCTCTTATGCTAAGACTATTCAAGCCTTAACAAATCTAATTCAACAAAGTGCTAAAGATCATGACGAACAATCAAAAAGATTAGAAGAACATATCGCTTATTCAGAAAATATACTAAAAAACCAAAAAATGTTTTTAAGACATGCGGTTCATGAAACAAATACTCCATTATCAGTTATCATGAGTAATATAGAACTACATGAGATGCAATATCATAAAAGTGAATATCTTTCAAATATAGAAGTTGCCATGAAAAGTATATTTTCTATTTATGATGATTTAAGTTATTTAGTAAAAAAAGATCAAGTTGAATATAAAGTTTATTCTCTTGATTTGGTGGATTTTGTTAGAAGTAGAGTATACTTTTTCAAAAATGTTGCAACACAAGTATCTTCAAAGTTCAATTTAGAGTCTAATAGGGACAAGATGATGATTAATTTTAGTGAGACAAAATTACAAAGAATAGTTGACAATACTTTATCAAATGCTATAAAATACACAAATAAAGGCAAAGATATAAATGTAAAAGTTGAAGAAGTAAACAATTACTTAAAATTTACAGTATCAAGTAACTCAAAAAAAATACAAGACCCAGATAAAATATTCCAAGAGTATTATAGAGAAGAAAAATCAAACAATGGCTTTGGGTTGGGTTTAAATTTAGTTAAACGAATTTGTGATGAAGAAAGTGTTATCATAAAAGTCGATTCCGACAGTGATACTACTAGTTTTACATATATTTTTAAAGGCATAAAATGAAAATATTACTACTTGAAGATGATATTATGCTAAATAAAGCTATCAAAATTTATTTAGAATCTACTGGGCATGTCGTTCACTCTGTTATGGATGGTAAACATTGTATAGAAACTTTAGAAAAAGAACAATTTGACTTATTAGTTTTTGATATAAATGTTCCAGATGTGGACGGATTAACCATACTAGAAGATTTACATAAACAAAAAAGAATGGTTCCTACAATCTTTATCTCAGCATTAATTGATATTGAAGATATCACAAGAGCTTTTGATATAGGATGCCATGATTATTTAAAAAAACCATTTCACCTAAAAGAACTAACACTTAGAATAAACAAATTTCTAAAAACAAGCCAAGTTCATCAACAACACAAAAGATTATCAAAATCATATAGTTATGATTCTAAAAATATGATTTTATTATTTAACAATGAACCACAAATACTACCTAAAAGACAAATCCAAATAATAGATTTATTAGCTGCAAATAGATCTTTGGTTTGCAATTATGACATGTTTCGAGAATATGTTTGGAATGATGACTACATAGATAATGCCACAATAAGAGCAGAAGTAAATAGAGTAAAAAAAGTATTAAAAGAAGATTTTATTTTAAATATTAGAGCTATTGGCTATATGGTAGAAAGACCAAACTAAGTATCTTTTTAACATAAATAACACTATAGAACTAATAAATAAGCACTAATAAACAACTATTTGAGCAAAAAAAAAGAAGAACTATTTTTTTTAAAACCCTAGAATATGAAAAAATTAAATAGGGAAGAATTATGTCAAAAAAAATTTCTAAAGTCCTAGTAGCAAATAGAGGTGAAATAGCTCTTAGAATAATAAGAGCATGTAAAGAGTTGGATATAAAAAGTGTTGCAATATTTTCAGAAGTAGATATTGAAGGTATTTGGGTAAAGAAAGCTGACGAATGCTATCCGTTTTTAGGAGATCCATTAGATGCTTATTTAAATATTGAAAAAATCATATCTCTTGCTTTAAAAGCCCAATGTGATGCTATTCATCCAGGATATGGATTTCTATCAGAAAGTGCAGAATTCGCCGAAGCTTGTGACAAAGCAGGTATCATTTTCATAGGTCCAAAAGCTGAGCATATAGCACTTTTTGGAGATAAAATGGCTTCAAAAGTTGCTATGAAAAAAATTGGGGTTCCGGTTTTAGAAGGAACAAGTACTCCAATTGTTGATGTAAAAGAAGGTGAAAAAATCTCAAGGGAAATTGGTTTTCCAATTATTATCAAAGCAGCTTTTGGTGGTGGGGGAAGAGGAATGAGAATAGTAAAAGAAGAAAAAGACTTTAAAGCTATGTTTGAAGCAGCAACTGCAGAAGCTAAAAAATTCTTTGGAAAAGGTGATGCTTTTATAGAAAAATATGTGGAAAATCCAAGACATATTGAAGTTCAAGTTATAGCTGATAAATATGGGAATGTTCTTCACTTAGGGGAAAGGGATTGTTCTATTCAAAGAAGACACCAAAAGGTAATAGAAATAGCTCCGAGTCCTAGATTAAACGAAAATGTAAGAAGAGAGTTATATAGAGTTTCAACAAAAGCCATGTTCAAATTGGGTTATGAAAGTGTTGGAACAATTGAGTTTCTAGTTGATGCACAAGATAATATTTATTTTATTGAGATGAATACAAGAGTTCAAGTGGAACATCCAGTAACTGAACTTATAACTGGTGTTGATATTATTCAAAGAATGATAGAAATAGCAGAAGGAGATAAACTTCAATTTTTACAAGAAGAGATAAATTTCAGAGGGTATGCAATAGAATTTAGAATCAATGCAGAAGATCCCAAGAAAAAATTTATGCCAGCATCTGGAACTATAAATAAATACTTAACTCCAGGAGGGCCAGGAGTAAGAATTGATACAAGTGTTTATACTGGTTATAAAATTCCTCCAAACTATGATTCAATGGTAGGAAAACTTATTGTTTGGGCACTAGATTGGGAAGGTGCAGTAAAAAAAGCAAGACGGGCTTTAGATGAGTTTTATATAGAAGGCTTACCTACAAATATTCCACTACACAGAGAAATCGTAAGAGATAAAGATTTTATTGAAGGAAAACTTGATACTAGTTATTTAGATAAAAAATTAGAAAAGTTTAATATGGATGCAATTGATCATATTGAAGAAGAAGAGAAAAAAATGGAAAATATAACTAAGTTAATAGAGCAAATCAAAAAAAACAAACTAAGTGTAAGATAATCTCTTACACTTAGTTAAGCTTCATTTATCAAAGCCAAAGAGTTTTGTTTGTTTCTATAAACTGGTTTGCTATTCGATTTTAAAGCAGTTTGTACTTTATCCAAAACTACTTTATGATAAGAAGATTTATCACAAACAGGATCAGCCTCATTCATATCTTTTGTAAGTGCATATGCTTGACATCTACAACCTCCAAAATCAGTCTCTTTTTCAGGGCAAGTTCTACAAGGCTCTTTCATCCACTTATCACCCCTAAAAAAATTAAATGCTTCAGAGTCATTCCATATTTCTTTTACTGAAAAATCTTTTACGTTAGGAAACTCCAAGGGTAAAGTATTTGCCGTATTACATGGAAGGGCAACCCCATCTGGATTGATAGTTAAAAAAGTAGTTCCCCAACCATTCATACAGGCTTTTGGTCTAGTCGCAAAATAATCAGGTACCACAAAAAACACCTTCATATCATCTCTTTTTTCCCTATAAAAATCCACCTCTTCTTTTGCTTTTTTTAGTTGTTCTTCTGTTGGTAAAAGTGCATCAATATTTTTTAAAGCCCAACCATAATATTGTATATTTGCTATTTCTAAATAGTTTGCTCCAAGAGAGTTTGCAAACTCAATGATTTCACCTACTTGATGAATATTTTGTCGCGTAATACACGAATTAACAATAAGTTGCAAACCATTCTCTTTGCAAGCTTTTGCAAAGGCTAATTTATCCCTTTGGGCATTTTTATTATTTGTAATTAGTGCTGTTGTTTTTGCATCATGTGATTGGATTCCAAGTTGAACTGTTTTTAATCCAGCCTCTTTTAGCTTTGGAACTATAGATAAATCAGCTCCCACACCAGAAGTTATAAGATTAGTATAAAATTTCAAATCTGCTGCTTTTTTAACTATTTCCAAAATATCTTTATTTAGAAGTGGTTCACCACCTGAAAAGCCCAATTGAACAGCTCCCATCGCCCTTGCTTCTTCCATAACTCTAAACCAATCTTCTTTTATCATACTATCTTTTGTATTTGCAAAATCAAGTTGATTATAACAATAGGTACACTCCAAAGGACACTTATGAGTTAACTCTAAAAGCATCCAAAGTGGTGGTTTAATATCATTGTGCATACATCACCCACTTACGCTCTAAAGCCTCTTTTAAAAAAGCTTCCACATCTTTTTTTAAATCAGGCATTTGAAATTTCTCTTCTAAGATTTTTGAAATATCTAAACAGCTTTTTTTACCATCACATAAATTCATTATCTCACCAGCACTTTGATTTAATTGCACCATTCCTTCAGGATACAATAGTACAAAACACCCTTGTGCCTCTTCATATTGTAATTGGAAATGATCATTCACTGCAATTGATTTTTCTAGTTGCATTACATCCCTTTATATTAAAATATGGTGGTCGCTTAAGTTCATATGCTAAATATAAAGCATCACACATAGTCCAAAGAATATCTAATTTAAACTGTAAAATTTCACATGCCTTTTTTTGCAACTCAATAGTATTAAACTCTTCAAGTGTCAAAGCCAAACCATGTTGAACATCACGTCTAGCTTCACTCAATCTTTTTTGAAAATATCTTAATCCATTTTGTTCAATCCAAGGATAGTTTTTAGGCCAAGTATCTAATCTTTGTTGATGAATTTGAGGTGCAAACATCTCTGTTAAAGATGACATTGCAGCCTCTTTCCATGGTCTTTGTTTTGCAAAATTTACATAAGCATCAACTGCAAATTTAACTGCTGGTAATACATATTTGTGAGAAATTAAATCTTCCTTTTTAAGTCCTACAGCTTCACCAAGTTCCAACCAAGCTTCAATTCCTCCACCAACACTATCATGATCAATAATTCTATCTATCCACTTTCTTCTATCTTCTAGTGGTGGATTATTTGACATAATCGCAGCATCTTTAATTGGAATTGCTGTTTGATAATAAAATCTATTTGCAACCCAACCTTGAATCTCCTCTTTAGTACAAGACCCCTCATACATTCTTATATGAAAAGGATGATGAATATGATACATCTCACCCATACCTCTTAGTTTTGCTTCAAACTCTTCTTTTGATAATAATTGTTCCATTTTTTTTGTCATATCATTGTCTCCTTTTTTTATGGTTCCCACAAAAAAAGGGAACCTCTTGTTTTTTGTCTTCTTTTTAACAGGATTTATAAAAAAGCCTTAATCTCTATAAATCGATACTCATACCATCGTAGGACACTTCAATTCCATGGGAAATAAGTTCCTTATACTCTTCATTTTCTTCATCAAGTATTGGATTTGTATTATTTATATGTATTAATATTTTTCTTGGTTTTTCCAAAGTATCAAGTATCTTGATAAGTCCATTTTCTCCACTTAAAGGAAGATGTCCCATATCAGTTCCTAGCTTTGTTGAAAAGCCATTTTTTATCATCTCATCATTTGTCCAAACTGTTCCATCAACTAATAAAATATCAGCATCAGACATCTCTTTTATTATATGCTCTTGGGCAACTCCAAGTCCGGGAAGATAAAAAAGTTTTTTGCCAGTAGTTTTATTTCTAACTACAATACCAATATTATCCCCTGCTCTTGGTTTATCTCTGTATTTAGAATATGGAGGTGCATTTGAGATAAGAGGAAGTGCAAAGAACTCATAACTTGGCATTACTGGTATTTCAAAGGCTTTATTATCTGGAGTGATTTCATTATATTTAATTCCTCCACCATCCCAATGTGTTAATATTTTAAAAAGTGGAAAAGAAGTATTTAGTTCTTCATTTACTTCTTTTGTGCAATATACTTCATGGGGGCAACCTTCCCTTAACATCAATAATCCAGTTGTATGATCTATTTGAGCATCAATAAAAATGATTGCTTTTATTTTAGTCTCTCGTCTTTGTTGGGGCTGTAAAAAGGGTGAATTATGTATTTGTTCTAAAATATCAGGTGAAGTATTAAATAATACCCAGTTTTTACCATCTTCACTAATAGTAATTGAACTTTGAGTTCTTCTTTTAACTATTTTTTTGCCTTCTCTATAAGCTTTACAGTTATCACAATTACAATTAAACTGAGGAAGTCCTCCTCCAGCACTTGAACCTAAAACTTCTATTTTCATAATAATCCTAACTCTTTTTTTAATTGAATTTATCTATTATAAACTCAAGTAAAAAAGAATAAAAGTTAGAGAAAAATTCGCTAACTTTTAAGTTTATTTTTGAAAATTTTTATTCATGACAAATATACATTGTCACTTCAAAACCAAATCTATTATCAACGAACGCTGGTGTTTCCCATTTCATAATATTGTCCTCCTTTTCAAGATTTTATTTTTTATTTACCAATTTACAGGACAATTTATACACCCCTGCATATTTACATCTCCAAAATTTGCATAATGAATTCGTGCACCAGTTAAATTCGCATCTATAAATGAAGAATTAGGAAGCTTTGATTCTTGTAAATTAGCATTTTTAAAATTTGAACCTGTAAAATCAATTTTCGTCATCCATGCTGCTTCAAGATTTGAAGCTTCAAAATTACAATTTTTCATACTAGAACCACTCATTCTTGCAAAATTCAAATTAGCCCCTATAAAAGAAGCACCATCATACTTTCCACCTTGACCAAATAAAGCCCAAGCATTAATTGCTTCAAAATTTGCATTATATGCTTTAGCAGCTCTAATATTTGTATGTCTTAAATCTGCTCTTGCCAAATTTGCATTTTCTAAATTTACTTGTGTCATATCTGACTGTTTTAAAATCGAATGACGCAATTTCGCATTTTTGAAATTTGTTTTTTTTAGATTGGAAAAACTTAAATCTGTCCCATCTAATATAGCTCCTTCAAAGTTTGCTCCCTCAAAGTTAGAATAACTTAAATCTAAATTTGATAAATCCTTATTTCTAAGATCTACATTAGGACAACTTGTTCTAGATTTTAATTTACATCCATTAATAATAAGAGATTCATCTTCCTGTGCATAACTTATAGAAAAAAGCATAATTATCGCTAAAATTATATTTTTCATTTCTGTACCTTTTATAAGTTAGATATAATAAATATATCTAACTTTAATCTTATCTTTTTAATTTAAATACCCAAAATGAACCACCTTGAGAAACTGATTTAGTCAATTTGGCCATGTCACCACCCCATAAAGGAACAGCTCCACCATAACCACTAGCTAAACCAATATATTGTTCTCCATCTTCTTCCCAAGTAATAGGGCAAGACACAATTCCTGAACCAGTTTGAAACTTCCATAATTCTTTTCCAGTTTTTGCATCAAATGCTTTTACAAAACCTTCACCAGTTCCAGTAAATATTAATCCACCTTTTGTAGCTAAAACACCTGCCCATAAAGGAAGTTTTTCTTTATGTGACCAAACAATTTTTCCTTTTACAGGATCAACTGCTCTTAATATACCAACATGATCAGGATACATTCTTTTTATCTTAAATCCTTGACCTAAATAAGCAGCACCTTTTTTATACTGTATTGGTGTTGTCCAATAGTCTTCTTTCCAATGATTTGCACCTAGATAAAATAGTCCAGTATCTTGACTATAAGCCATTGGATTCCAGTTTTTACCACCTAAGAAAGGAGGTGATACATGGATAACCTTACCTTTTTTCTCACCTTTTTTAGGTAAAGGTGGATATTGATTAATATCCACCGCTGGTCTTCCTGTTTTTTCATCAATATGACTTGCCCAAGTTATATTATCAACAAAAGGAAATGCTTTTACGAATCTTCTTGCTTGATCTTCTCTTTGTTTTTTAACTTTTGGCATTTCAGATCTATTAATTACATAAAAGAACCCATTTCTATCTGCATGAGCTGTAGCTTTAATTGTTTTACCATTATCAACATAATCAAATAAAACTAATTCATTATTACCTGAAAAATCCCAACCATCATTTGGTGTATGTTGATAAAACCATTTTATATCTCCAGTACTTGGGTCAATACCAATTTGTCCTGAGGTATATAAACTATCCCAATCTCTTGGATCTCCACCATCTGCTGTTCTTTCCCAAGTATTCCATGGTCCAGGATTACCTGTTCCTATTATAATAGTATTTGTTTCTAAATCATAACTAGCACTTTGCCAAGGAGCACCACCACCATGACTCCACGCAGTTTTTTTACCAGTTTTATTTTTAGGGTCATTTGGCCAAGTTGGTGCTTTTGGATCTCCAGAAGGAGTTGATTTTTTACCATTTAGTTTTCCATAATGCCCTTCAACTAACGGTCTCATCCAAATTTCTTTCCCAGTATCAGGATCTAAGGCAAATAATTTACCTATTACTCCAAATTCATCCCCTGAAGAACCATGAATTAAAAGAACTTTCCCTGTTTTTTTATCTTTTACTATTGTTGGTGCACCAGTCATTGTATAACCATCTTGGTAACCTTTATTTGGTCTATCTTCATAACCAAATCTTTTCTTCCAAACAACTTTTCCTGTATTTTTATTTAGAGCAACAATTCCAGCATCTAATGTTCCAAAAAATACTTTATCTCCAAATATTGCAGCACCTCTATTAACCACATCACAACAAGGTCTAATATCTGGTGGCAATCGATGATTGTATGCCCAAATTCTTTTACCAGTTTTTGCATCTAAGGCAATAATTCTTGAATAAGAACCTGTAACATAAATAATACCATCATAAACTAAAGCCTGTGATTCTTGACCTCTTTGTTTTTCTCCACCAAATGAATAGCTCCAAACAGGCACTAAGTCTTTAACAGTATCAGTATTCACTTGTGTAAGTTTAGAATACCTTTGTGCTTTTGGTCCCATACCATAACCTAAAACATCCTTAGGTGTATCTTGGTCATTAATAATATCTTTCCAAGTAACCTTGCTAGTTTTAGCATCTGCCAAAGTATATTGGAATCCAATGCAACTTAAAAAAGCGATTAATGCTATTTTCTTTAAAAAATGATTATTCATCATTATCCCTCCCCTTCTAATATAAACTTACTTTTTAAATCAATTAATAAGATTACTAATTCATCAAAAAAATAATTCCATAATCTTAGTACACATTTATAGCTTGAATTTAGCCATCACATAATTATTCTAAAATAAACCATTTTATGGAATATAATTATATTTCTAAATTATAAATTAAATTTAATAGTTCCAAAAACATACTTTCTTAGCAATTTTATAGATAATTAAGGGCTATAATGAAGCTATAATCCAATGATATACTTTCACAAATTAATTATTAAGGGGAAGACATGTCTATAATTAAAAAGACAACATGTGTTTTATTAACTGTTACAACTTTAGCCTTTTCTCATGGAGATATGGCACCACAAAAAGTTGATACACAAGGATTATCAGAAGTAAAAGATGATGTATTTAAAAATCCATTTTCAGGTAACAAGTTAGCAATAGAAGTTGGGGCAACTGCATTTAATCAAAATTGTGCACGATGTCATGGATTAGAAGCAAAATCAGGAGGAATTGCACCTGACTTAAGACTTTTAACTGATGGAGATGATGAATATTTCTTAGGTATGGTTAGAGCAGGAGCTGTTAGAAATGGAAATGTATACATGCCACCTTTTCCAGATGACATAATACCTAACTCAGCACTATGGGCTATATATAGCTGGTTGGAAACACTTCCAGAAGAAGACTAATTGTCTTCTTCTTAAATAGAAACAAATATAATTAGGATATAAAATGTATAAACAGCTATTTATAATCTTAATATTCTCAATAAGTTTATATGGAAGCTTTATTGTATATGAAGACAAAAATATATTTACTATTAAACTTGAAAATAAAAAATTTGAAGACTTATTAATTAACTTAAAAAGTGAAATATCCTATCAAGGATATATAATAATAAATGAACTTAATTTGGCAAAGTCAATAAACAATCTTGCAAAAGCTTTAAAAAAAAATAATCCCCTCGAAAAAGGTACAAATTTATTAATTTGTAAAAGAAGTTTTGCCTTAAAAATGATTGAGGAAAATATTCATAATATTACATATTGTCCTCTTTCAATCTCAATATATAAAAAAAATACCTATTTATACATCTCATATAAAAAATTTAATAGTTTTGAAAAAGCTAATAATATTTCAATAATAATCAATAATAAATTAAAAGATTTAATTTTAAGAAGCTTAGATAATTAAGAAGGTAAAAAAGGAATAAAATAATGAAAAAATTTGTTTTTACAATTATATTTTTAATAGTAAATATTAATTTAGGTGCAGATGAGATAATTGATTCATCATCATTTTTAGATATTACTAAACCCATCATAGGAAAAAATAAATATGTCTTTGATAATAAAAATATCAAAATACAAGTTCCAAAGTTTGCTGATAATTCCTTGCAAGTTCCTATTTATATTGATGCTTCAAAGATAATGAATGCAAAAAGAATGCTTATACTTGCAGATTATAATCCAATCCCCATAATAATAGATATGGATATAAAAGAGATACGTCCCGTATTCTCTACCAATATAAAAGTTGCCAATGAGACACCACTAAGAATATTGGTTCTTGATGATAAAAATATATGGCATGTAAATAATGCACTTATTAAAAGTTTAGGTGGAGGTTGTGATGTTTCAAGTCTTGCATCAAAAGATAAATCATTTGCAAAAAAATTAGGTATAACAAAAGGAAAGATATTTATAAAAAAAAATAATAATAATAAAAGAATTAAAGCTTCAATCTTTCATCCCATGGAAACAGGTTTAATATTTGGTAGCTTAGAATTTTATATAGAAAGAATCACAATCCAAGATTCAAATAAAATATTATCAACAATCAAAACAACTTCTGCAATTAGTGAAAATCCTAGATTTATTTTTGAGATAAATAAGAAAGTAAAAAATCTAAATATTCATTTCTTTGATAATGAAGGAAACGATTTTAAACTGGAATTATAATGAAATATTTTTATATATTTATTTTTTATTCAACATTCTTATATTCTACTAGTTTTAATTTTGAACTAAAAGCCATAAAACTATCTACCAATAGTTACTATTTTTATGGAAAAGAGGAGTATTTTTCTGTTAAAAATGGTGGAGATATTTCAAATACTGCTTTTATTATCACAAAAAATAGTGTTATCTTAATAGATACTGGTAGTTCATATGAGTATGGAGAAGAAGTAAAAAAGAAAATAGAACAAATCACAAATAAGCCAATAAAATATGTAATCAATACTCACCACCATCCTGATCATTTTTTAGGCAATAATGCTTTTTCTAATAGTGAAATCTTTTCAACAGAGTTTACTAAAAAAGAAATAGAGCAAAATGGAGATTTGTATATAGCAAATCTAAATAATCTAGTGCAAGGTGCTATGAATGGTACTAAAATAAAAGTTCCAAATGAAATACTAAAATCAAATGAGTTAAATCTAGATGGATATAAATTAAAACTTTTTTATTTAGATGGTCATACAAAAAGTGATTTAGTAATTTATGATGAAAATACTAAAATTCTTTATGCATCAGATTTAGTTTTTAATAAAAGAACCCTTGCTACACCACATGCAAATATTCCAGATTGGATAAAATCCCTAGAAAAATTAAAAAAAATAGACTATAAAATCTTAGTCCCAGGACATGGGAAAATTGATAGGACTAAAAATGCTATAAATGAAGATATAGCTTATTTACACTATTTAGATAATACCTTAAAAAATAGTGCTAGACATGGTTTTGATATCTTTGAAATTCTTGCTAGACCAATTCCTAAAGAGTTTAAAAGTTTTACAATGTTTAAAGAAGAGTTTGAAAGAAGTATTATAAATCTTTATCCAAAATATGAAAAAAGAAGAATGAAAAATTATCAAGAATAGCTAAAAAAGCTATTTTTGATTTTGCATAAACTCTAAAAGAAGTCTAACCCCTGCTCCACTTGCTCCGTAAGGATTATAACCCCATACTTTTTCTCTATAAGCAGCTCCTGCTATATCAAAATGAAGCCATTTGTTTTTATTCTCATCTTTTATAAAATTATCTAAAAATAGTGCAGCAGTTATTGCTCCTCCAGCTTTTGAGCCAACTGAGTTTACAATATCAGCCACACCACTTTTTATCATAGGTGGTAAATATCTATTAAATGGTAAAAATCCAACTAATTCCCCTGATTTATCTGAGGCTTTATTGATTTTCTCTTTTAGTTTTTTGTTATGTCCCATTACACCAGTTGTATATTCTCCCAAAGCTATAATACAAGCACCTGTCAATGTTGCTAAATCAAAGATATAATCTATATCTTTAATCTCATCTTGGGCATAACATAAACAATCAGCAAGTACAAGTCTTCCTTCCGCATCTGTATTTCTCACTTCTATAGTTTTACCATTACGAGCTACTAATACATCATCTGGTTTATAAGCATCTCCTCCAATCATATTTTCAACAGCACCTAAGATTCCATGAACTTCATATTCACAAGCAATAGCATTTAAAGAGTTCATTACTCCTAAAACAGCACTTGCTCCACTTTTATCACATTTCATAGAGACCATACCCTCACCTGATTTTAAACTCAAGCCTCCACAATCATAAGTTAAACCTTTTCCCACAAGAACAATTTTTCCCTTTGGATTTTTGGGTTTATATGTTAAATGTATAAGTTGGCTTTCATGTCTTGAAGCACGACCTACTGCTAACATAGCATTCATCCCATGCTTTTCTAAATACTCTTCACCTTGAATTTTGCACTCTAAGCCATTTGCAAAAGATATTTCTTTTGCCTTTTCGGCCATTGTTATTGGAGTAAAATCTTCAGGTGTAGTATTAACAATATTTCGAACCAAGTTTACACTTTCACAAATAGCTATTGTTTCATTTAACTCATTTTGTAAATCAGTTTTTTTGTGTTTTGAATCTTTGTTATCAATAAAAACATTTAACTCTTTTTCTTCTTTTTTTGATTTATATTTATCAAAAGAATATGCTCCTAAAACTAAACCTTCTACGATATTTTTTAGATTTAATTCCTTATCTTTATTTACAAGGGAGATTTTTACATTTTTATATTTTGTTTTTAAAATAGCTTTTATAGCATTTGAAAAAGCGATTTTTAGATCTTCACCTTTTAGTTTGTTTGTACCAACATATAACTTTTTCCCATGAAATAGAACTTCACCTTCATTTGCATTGAAACCACTTTGTTTTAATAACTCTTTTTCTTCTTTTTTGCACTCTTTTAAACTTTTTAAAATAACAATCTCTATATCAAATTTTTCTATTTCTTTTAATTTTATTTTCATATTTTAGTTCCTCTTCCTAGTATTTCAGAAGCTTCTGAAATGATTAAAAATGCTTCTGGGTCATGCTTTGAAATAATATCTCTTAATAATTGTATTTTATTTGTTTCAACAGCTACAAAGATTATATTCTTATCTTGCCCTTTATGTAAACCAACTCCTGTAATCACAGCTCCATGCTCTTCAATTCTTTCTCTTATGTGTACAGTTAAATCTTCAACCTTATTTGAGATTATATGAACAACTTTTTTAGATGGTCTTCCTGTTAATACCATATCAACAATTTTTGAAGTAATATAAACTCCAATAAGACTATAAAATGATTTTTTAATATCTCCATATACAAATATTGAACTAATCAAAATCACTGCATCTTGAGCTAATAATATTTCAGATACTTTAAACTTCGTTTTTGAAGCTATTAATTCTCCTGAAATAGAAGTACTACCTGTTGATGATTTACCTTTTATGATAAATCCAACCCCTAGACCAACAAATATACCACCAAATATAGCTCCCAAAAGAATATCATTTACTAAAGGTTTTAATTCTAAAACTTCTTTAAAAAAATCTGTAAAGAATGAAAGTAATAACATTGTAATTAGTGTTTTAATCGTATATTTTTTACCATAATAAATATATCCCACAATTATAAAAGGAGCACTGACAAGTATAATATATGTACCTAAAGTAAGATTAGGAAATACATAATGAACAAGTAAAGCAATACCTATCCCTCCACCTGTTATTATCTCATTTGGAGATAATAAAGTTACAGCACCAAAAGACAAAGACATAGTTCCTAATAAAACATATAAATAGTTTAACAAATCTTTTTTCTTCATATTTTCCCTAGTATAAATTTTTGCGATTATACCAATTTTATATTAAGTACTATTTATACATATGTAATAG
This sequence comes from Arcobacter siniprincipis (SeqCode), assembly GCF_048571125.1. Taxonomy (NCBI): domain Bacteria; kingdom Pseudomonadati; phylum Campylobacterota; class Epsilonproteobacteria; order Campylobacterales; family Arcobacteraceae; genus Arcobacter; species Arcobacter siniprincipis (SeqCode). The sequence goes on from NZ_CP182343.1 coordinate 2,945,306, forward strand.
GTAAATAATAATCTAAAATAAATTTTTCATCATCTTCTAAAAAATGGTTCTTTTCATATATTGAATAAGAAGGTGCTGTTTTAGTCTCATAACCACTATTTAATAACCAAGTGTGATAAAGCCATCGCATAAATTTTAAAGTATCTCCAGAAAAACCTTCTAAGTGAAATTTTGCATATATCCCATCTGGAATTAAAAATGTTGGAAGAGAAGAATCTTCTATTTCAACCTCATCTTCTAAAACTATACAAGCTATATATTGACACTTATCAAGGGGTGTAATTACTGGATTATCGTGATGAATACCTATTTGTTTATAATTTTTTATATTTTTTGTAAGTGTCCAAGTATAAAGTTTTTGCCAAATATTTTTTATACTATTATCATAACCTTCATGTCTTATATAATAAGCTCTTAATTTGGGCATTTTTACAATTTTTGCTTCAATATTAAATTCAGGAATATTTAAATCCAAAGAATCAATTGAATCTTTTAAAATCTCTTTAGAGTACTCTTTATAACCATCATTTTTCCACTTCTTAGGAGTACAATTAAATCTTTGTTTAAATGCTCTTATAAAAGAAGTTTGTGAGCTATATCCACACATAGAAGCTATTTGGGTAATAGTTGAGTACTTATTTGTAATAAGTAAAGTAGAAGCCTTTTGTAATCTTATTGATTTAATTGCTTCATAAATATTTTTCCCAAACTCTTCTTTAAATATACGGTGCATATGAAATTTACTTATATTTAAATCCATACTTAGGGTATCTATATTTATATCGGTATCAATATATTTGTAAATATAGTACATAATGTAATTAGTGATTTTTGCTCGTTTTTCTAAAGTCTCTTTTTTCATAAAATATTATATTATATTTTTAGCAAGAATAGATAGTTTTTATAGCAAAAAGTGTAAAGAATAAAAAATTTTATTCATATATCATTTCACTAAAAAGAGGATTAAATGAAACGCTCATTTATAAGAGAGATACTTGAAGCAATAGATGAAGAGACAATATCATTTGCAGGTGGTTTACCAAATAGCTTATTATTTCCAGTTGATGATTTGAAATTATCTGCAAATAACATCTTAAAAAAAAGAGATGTTTGGCAATATAGTTTAAGTAATGGAATTAAAAGCCTAAGAAAAAAAATTGCAAAACAATATTGTAATGAGGGCTTTGAAACTGAAGCTGAAAATATACTTATTACTACAGGAAGCCAACAAGCTTTATACATCTTAGCAAGACACTTCCAAAATAAATCTATAGTTTTAGAAGATCCTTCTTATTTAGGTGCAATTAATACTTTTAAATTAAATGATTTGAAAATGAAAACTGCTCCATTAGAAAGTGATGGAATAGAGTTGAAATCTTTTAAAAAAGCTTTTGAAAAATCAAAATTAAGTTATTTGATTCCAGATTTTCAAAACCCATCAACTAGAACTTATTCTAAATACAAAAGAGAAGAAGTAGCAAAAATAGTTGAAAAGAATAATGGATTATTAATAGAAGATAGCCCTTATACTGAACTATATTTTGATGAAAAAAACAAAAGTATAAGCTCACTTATTCCAAATAATAGTTTTCATTTAGGTTCTTTTTCAAAAACACTTTGTCCCTCACTTCGAATTGGTTGGATAAGAGCAAATAAAAAATTAATCGATGAACTTTTAGTAATAAAAGAGAGTATTGATTTACATAGTTGTGGTTTATCTCAACATCTTTTAAATGAGTATTTAAAAAATGATAAAAAATATCAAAACCACTTAAATATTTTAAGAAAATACTACAAAGAAAAATCAGAATACTTTTGTGAACAATTAGATAAATATCTTCCTGAATTTGTTTATGAAAAACCAAAAGGTGGGATGTTTGTCTATGGTGAATTTAAAGATGTTGATAGCTTTGAACTTTTAAATAAATGTATGAAAAGAAAAGTTGTATTTGTACCTGGTTGCGAATTTTATGTAAAAAATAAAAATAAAAATGAGATTAGATTTAATTTTACAAACTCTAGTTTAGAAGATATTACAAAAGGTATAAAAATAATTGCCCAAGCTCTTAAATCTTAATATTTTTATTTGACTTAACATAAAGATATTTTTGATAAAATCATTACTAAAATAAACCTACATGAGGGAAAAGTGTAATGAATCTTATTATAAACGGCGAAGAGAAGAACTTTCAAGAGGGAATCTCTTTGCAAGAAATTATTACTTCACTAAAAATCGAAGATAAAGTTATGGCAGCAGCGGTAAATATGGAAATTGTTAAAAAAGATGAGTGGACAAATTATAAACCACAAAATGATGATAAACTAGAATTGTTACAATTTGTTGGTGGTGGTTGATAAAATATGTCTACTCAGCATAAAGGAAAATATGCAGAAACAAAAGCTTGTGAATACTTAAACGAACAAGGCTTTAAAATAGTTGAGCAAAACTTTTTTGCAAAAAAAATAGGTGAAATTGACATTATTGCTTCAAAAAATGAAACTTATCATTTTGTAGAAGTAAAATCTGGTCTTGAATATGAAGCAGCTGTAAATAATATAACTAAATCGAAACTATCAAAAATAAAAAGAAGTGCCGATTATTATTTACAAACTAAAAAACTAAATGTTGCATTTTGTATAGATGCAATTATTATCGTAAATGAAGAACTAGAGTTTTTAGAAAATATAACTCTATAGGTCTTCATCCTTATTTCTAGCTCTTTGCTCTTTTAGTTTTCTATAAATTAGTTTTCCTATTTTTGTTATATTTTCAAAAAACTTAGTTGTATAAGTTGCATGGGTATTATTAATCTCTTCCCCTAAATTCACATCTAGTGCTTCTGATTTTTTCATAGCTAAAAGTTGAGAAGGGAAAACACTTCTATGTCCTGTCATTAAAAAGGCGATTATAATTGATAAAGCTGCATAGTGGGCAACATTCATACCAAAAAGTTCAACTGCCATAATCATAGCTGCAATTGGAGCACTAGTAGCACCTGCAAGAACACTTACAAACCCTAACGCAGCAAATAGTGGAATATATCCATCAACTAGCCAACCAAAGAAGTTTCCACTAGTAGCCCCGATATAAAACACAGGAGTAATAACTCCTCCACTTCCACCAAAACCTAAAGTAAGTGCAGTAAAGACAGTTTTAAAGATAAAGGCATACCAAGGCACATTTTCGTGAAGCTCAAAGCTAGAAGACAGTGAGCTTTTAATAGTCTCAAATCCCAATCCTAAATACTCAGTTCCAAAAATCATTGTAAGAATTACAATTACAACTCCACCTAAAAAAGCTTTTAACATATAATTCATTTTTAAGCTACTTGCAAACTTTTCAACTGCAGACATAGTAGTAATAATAAAATCTGCTACTAATCCAAAAAATATCCCACCAATTAAGATTTTAGCTATTAGTGCATAATTAAAATCAAAAACCGTATAAAAAGCAATATCAAAATAGGTATAACTAATACCAAATAACATTTTTGCTACAAAAAAAGCAGAAAATCCAGCAACAATAGATGGAAGTAAAATATCATACATCAAGGCACCAACAATTAGTATCTCAACACCAAATATAGCACCTGCTAATGGAGTTCCAAATACAGAAGCAAATCCAGCACTAATACCACAAATAACCATCTTCTTTTTATCTCGTCTTGAAAACTTAAATAAATTTGCTATAAAAGAAGCAGCAGCAGCACCTATTTGTGCCCCTGGCCCCTCTTTACCAACTGAACCACCTGCAAATATGGTTAATACAGTTGCAAATAATTTTACTGGTATTACTTTTATATCCATTTCACCAGATTTTTTATGCACAGCTTCAATAACTTTTTCTGTTCCATGTCCTTGTGCACTTGGGGCAAACTTTTTTATTAAAAATACTGTAATAACAAGGGCAAAGGGTAAGGTATAATAATAATTAAAGGGAAGTAGCTCTCTTGAGTTTTCACAATATTCTAGAAGCTTTAAAAATAAAGATACGATTGCACCAACGATTGCACCAATTAAAGAAGAGATTAATATCCATTTTGTGATACTTGCGAACATCACTGTTTGTTCAGCAAGGTGTTTATTTAAGTTTTTATTTGTCATGCTAGCTACTTTAAAAAAGTGTTTTATTAGTAAGGGATTATATCAGAAAAAAAATAATATTTAGTTTGAATAAACCCTAAAAATCAAAGATTTTTAAGATTTCTAAATTTTTAAATATTCATCAATTGTTTTAAATTCATTTATGTTTTTTGGATCTATTTTTAAAATATTCGCCATCGATTTTACACCCATTGATAGTAAATATTGTAAATTGGTATCAAAAGTTGCTTCTTCTATTACTAAAATTTTATCTTTATGCACTTCAAACATAAATCCACCATTTGGAATTGGGGTCATTGAAAGAGTAACTGTATAGTGATCTTTAATAATACTCTCATTAGTAGAGTACATCAAACCTATATTATAATCTTCTTTAGAGAACCCTCTTATTAAGACAACTAATACTTTCTTTTCCCCAGATTTTGAAGTATTGAATATATTTACAAGCTCTTTAACTGTCTCATATCCAGGTATTTTAGAATATATTTTTTGAACAAAATCTCCAAGTCTTGTCTCTACAAAAATTCCAACAACATATGCGATAAATAACAATAAACAAACACCAACAATTGTCCAAATAAAAGGAAAATGTTCAGGATTTATTCCAATAGTTTTAAATAAATATCCTGTTATTGCATCTACTTTTCCATATATCCAGTTAATTATAATTGTAATAGCGATAATTGGAGCTAACCAAAAAAGACCTTTTAATATTATTTCAAAAATATGATTTTTACCATGGCTTAAAAAATTTCTTAGTTTATTTAACATATTCATCCTTTAAAAAATTATATCATTATTTGGATATTTTCTATACAAATAATTTTTCTATTATTTCATTTTTTTGATAATATATCATATGGAATCAATACTATTTATTTTATTTATATCATTATCAATTTCGACTATTTTAAATATCATATTTAAAAAACTATCAGTCTCACATATTTTAGGATATATCATAACTGGTACACTAATAAGTACCTTATTTAATTTTAATGGTGAAGAAGATCTTGATGCTTTAAATCTAATTGCTGAATTTGGTATAGTTTTTTTAATGTTTTCTATAGGATTAGAAATGCCTATTGAGAAACTAAAAAGAATGAAAAATGCTTTAATCTTTGATGGTCTTTCTCAAGTATTTATTAGTGCAGTTATTATATTTATTATTTCTAAATATGTTTTTTCAATTGATACAAATTCATCTTTAATTATTTCACTCGCATTTTCACTATCTTCAACTGCCATTGTTTTAACTTATCTAAAACAATCAAAAGATATATATACTCCCTATGGACAAAGAGCAACTGCAATTTTAATATTTCAAGATTTAGCAGTAATTCCAATACTCTTACTTATTAGCTTTTTATCAAATGACACCTTAAGTCTGCAAGAAGTACTTTCAAAAACAGTGGTTTCAGCTGTTGGAATTATAGCTTTTATGTTTATTATTGGTAAACGACTTATTTCATTACTTTTAAAGTTTTCAACACAAACAAAACTTGAAGAGTTATTTTTAGCTTCTGTTTTATCAATAGTAATTGGAACTTCTATTTTAGCCCATAGTTTAGGATTTACATACTCTCTTGGTGCTTTTATTGCTGGTATGATTATTGCTGATAGTTCTTTTCATGTAAAGGTTGAATCAGATATTTCATCTTATAAAGATTTACTTTTGGGTACGTTTTTCTTTTCAGTTGGGACAAAAATAGATGTTAGTTTTTTACTTTCAAATATTCATTATGTATTACTAATTTTTGTAGCTGTTATGGCTATAAAAGCGGCTGTAATTTATTTTATTATTAAGTTCAAAGAAAATAAAAGTGACTCGGTAAAATCAGCGATTGCCCTTTGTCAAGTGGGAGAATTCTCTTTTGCAGTTTTCGCCCTTGCTGCAAGTAATAATATTATATCAGAAGAATTAAGTAAATTTTTGATTTTGGTTACTGTTTTATCTATGATAATTACACCTTTTATTGTAAATAATATCTATAAATTAGCTTCTTATTTTGTAGTTGAGTTTTATGAGTCAGATAAAATTACACCAATTGATCAAAAAAACCATACTATTGTTTGTGGATATTCAATGCTTGGAAGAATGATTGCAAATACTTTGGAAGAAAAAAAAGTGTCTTTTGTAATTATTTCAGATGACTTAAGACACGTTTTACTTGCTAGAAAAAGAGGTTTTAAAGCATACTTTGGACACTTAGATAAACTTCCAGTTTTAGAATCACTTAAAGCTGATGAAACCTCAAGTATCATCATAACACTTGATAATATAAATAAAATAAGTCTTATTTGTACTGCTGTTTTATCATTTTATAAAGATGCAAATTTAGTTGTAAAAGTTGATAGTATAGAAGAGAAAAAAATGCTAAAAGAATTAAATATCAAAAAATTTGTATATGCTTATCAAGAGGTTGCTGAATTACTTGTAAAAGAGAGTTTAGAGGTTCAATAAACAATCTTTAATATTTGACTATTTTGGTGAATGTCAATTATAAAGATTGTAAATTTAAGACTTGTATATAAAAAATTAATATTGAATACTAACTTATAAAAATAGCAAAAACATAGCCAAAAGGCTTAAATCGTATTTAATGAATAATTAACTATAATCCCTAACTAAATTTAGGGAGATTCTTTTGTACGAAAAAGAACTTAATGCTATAAAAAAATCTAACTTATATAGACAAAGAAAGATATTTGATGAAAAGCTAATAGATTTAGCTTCAAATGACTACTTAGGTCTTTCAAGTAATGAAACACTTTTCAAAAATGCCTATGAAAATGTGTTAAAACAAAAATACAAATCCCCCAAAGCCTCAATCTTAGTAAATGGATATAGTCAAATTCACAAAAAATTTGAAGATGATTTAAAAAAAGCAAACAAATTTGAAGAAGCTTTGGTGGTTGGAAGTGGATTTTTGGCAAATGTCTCTATGATAGAAGCATTAGTTCGAAAAGGTGATACACTTTTTATAGATGAAGAGTATCATGCAAGTGGAATACTTGCTACAAAACTGTTAAAAAAAGAACAAGTAATTCTTTTTTCACATAATGATTACCAAGATTTAGAAAATAAAATTAAAACTAGAGAATTAAAAGGTAGATTCATTATTGCTATTGAGGGTGTTTATTCAATGAGTGGAAATATTGCTCATAAAGAGTTCTTCGATATATCAAATAAATATGATGCTTTATTAATAGTTGATGAAGCACATAGTTCAGGAGTTATTGGAGAGAATCTTTTAGGAATATTTGATTATTACAATATCAAACCACAAAAAAATCACATAAAAATGGGAACTCTTGGAAAAGCTTATGGAAGCTATGGAGCATATATTTTATCATCAAAAAATATAATTGATTTTTTGATAAATAGAGCAAAAGCTGTTATTTACACAACTGCTCCATCTTTATTTGACATAGCCTTAGCTAATGAATCTTTAAAATATATATTATCAAATACAAATGAAATAAAAACAAAAATTAAAAATCGACAAAAAGTTATAAAAGAAGAATTAGACATTGAATCTAAGTCTTTAATCACAGCTTATGAAATTGGTGAAAACAAAAAAGTTTTAGAAATACAAAAAAAAGTTTTGGAAAATGGTTATATAGTAGGTGCTATTAGGCAACCAACAGTAAAAAGTGCTATTATTAGACTTATTTCTAAAATAGATGTTTCAATAGATGATTTACAAAAAGTTTGTAAACTAATTAAAATATAATCAAGAGGAAATTATGGATACTATTAAAAGATTAATAAAAGGAAATGAAAAATTCAAAAAAGAATATTTCCCTTACTTTGAAAAAGATTTGAAAGAGAGTGTTCAGCTAGGACAAAGACCAGAGGTCTTGTTTATTGGATGTTCAGATAGTAGAGTTACTCCTGAATTGATGTTAGATACTCAGCCAGGTGATATGTTTATTTTAAGAAATGTTGGTAACTTTGTACCACCATATAAACAAGATGAAGACTTCCATGGAAGTGCTGCTGCTATTGAGTTTGCAGTTTCTGTTCTAAATGTTAAGAATATTATTATTTGTGGGCATTCTCACTGTGGTGCATGTAAAGCTTTATATGATGACATTTCAGATGATCCTAAAATGGTACATGTAAAAGTTTGGCTTAAACTTGGTGAAGAAGCTAAACAAAGAACTTTAAAAAGCCAAAAATTTACAACACTAGAAGAGAAATATAGAGCAACAGAGCGAAACTCTATTAGAAATCAACTTGAAAATTTATTAACTTATCCTGAAGTAAAAAAAAGATTTGACAATGGTGAAGTTTTAATTCATGGATGGTATTATGATATAGAAACTGGGAATATTGATTTTTATGATAAAAGTGAAGATAATTTTAAGCCATTAAAGGAATTTACAATATGAGTAAAACAGAAGTTAGAAAAATACCTAGAAAAAGTATAATTATTATAGTAGTTTTAATTATTTTAGCTATTGTTGGATATTTATTAATCACACTATCAAGGGACGCTAAAATAACAGAAGTTTTAAGTTCACTTGGCTATAAAAATGTAAGTAATGTGACGGTATATAATGTTTCACAAGTAGAAGATGAAGAAACTAGAATAAGAAGTAAATTATTTAAAGTTGGTTTTACTAATGAAGAAACCAAACAAGAGTGTTATGGATTTATAAATGAACATAATGGAAAATTTAAAAAAGAAATAGAGTGTAAATAAAATGAGTATTATAGAGAAGTTAGAGAAAAATGAAAGATTAAATTATGAAGAAGCTTTAGATCTTTATGATTTAGATTTATTTGTTTTAGGTAAATATGCAAATAAACTAAGAGAAGAAAAACATGGCAAAAAAAGTTATTTTAACATAAATAGACACATAAATCCTACAAATATTTGTAAAGATGTATGCCAATTTTGTGCATATAGTGCAAGTAGAAAAAATCCAAAACCTTATACTTTAAAACATGAAGAGATTATGGAAGTTGTTAAAAACTCTTCATTAAATGGCATAAAAGAAGTCCATATAGTATCTGCCCATAATCCAGAAACTGGATTGGAATGGTATTTAGAAATTTTCAAAAAAATAAAAACTGCTTATCCACATATCCACATAAAAGCCTTAACAGCAGCAGAAATTCATTTTTTGAGTGAGCAGTATAATAAAAGTTATGAAGAGATAATTGATTTGATGGTTGAATATGGTGTTGATTCAATGCCAGGTGGTGGAGCTGAAATCTTTGATGAAAAGGTGAGAAAAAGAATCTGTGGAGGGAAAGTTACTTCACAACAATGGCTTGATATCCATGAACTTTGGCATAAAAAAGGCAAAAAGAGTAATGCTACTATGCTTTTTGGACATATTGAAACAAGAGAGCATAGAATCGACCATATATTAAGATTAAGAGACTTACAAGACAAAAGTGGTGGATTTAATGCCTTTATTCCTCTTGTTTATCAAAAAGAAAATAACTTCTTAAAAGTAAAAGATTTCCTAACAGGACAAGAGATACTAAAAACTATGGCGATCTCAAGAATTTTACTGGATAACATTCCTAATATAAAAGCTTATTGGGTAACTTCTACTGTTAAACTAGCTCTTGTAGCACAAGAATTTGGAGCAAATGATTTAGATGGAACAATAGAAAAAGAATCAATTCAAAGTGCAGCAGGAGCTGCAAGTGCAAATGGTCTACCTATTAGTTCATTTGTTGATTTGATTAAAAATTCTGGATTTATTCCAGTTGAAAGAGACTCAGTTTATAAGGAACTAAAAGTTTGGTAAACTATTTGTTCTGATTAAATTGAAGTCCAAAATCTACTTCAATACTTAAATCTTGATTTTTCAAGAATATTATTGGATAAGATACATTTATTGAGTATAACTCTTTATTTAAGTTACTCAATAAATTAAAAAACTCTATAGGTGAATTTATTATCATATTTACTCTATAATTGTATGTTGAAATATTCAAATTAAATGTTGAATCATACACTAACACTGCACTTTTTGGCAATATAATTTTCAACTGATCACTTACTCTTTTTACAGGCATAAATCCATCATTTATATATTTGGGAAGTGCCTCATTATATATCTTACTTGTATCAATTTCAACGGGATCACTATTATATATACTTACATCAAGAGCAATATTTTTTGAATCTTTTACTTGTATATTTGAGTATTTATAAAATTTTAAAAGTTTAGGCTGTATATCTTTAATATAAGAATCAGGAGTTAGCATTTTACCAGTAATTGTAGAATTATCACTTTTAACTTCTAAAGTGTCTACCACCATATCATAAGGAACTGCATTTAATAAAACTACTATATCATCTCTTATTTGATTATTTGCATTTATATGATTTGGCAAAGTATATTGTTTTTCAATAGTTATTTTTTTAGGTTCTTCTTTTTTAATTGTTTTAATTTTTTGAACAATCTGTACAACTTTATCTTTATAATAAATCCCACTACCAGTTATTACTAATAAAAATATCAATAGTAATATAATCCATTTAGTTGAAGACTTGCCTTTTTTAACTCTTGGTTTTACATAAGTTTGTAATAATCTATTAGGACCTCTTGAAAGTTCATAAATAGAATCTTTTAATGAAATATAGTGATAATGCGTACTTATCATTATATCGTCTTCTAATTGCTGAATTTGTTCATCACTTAATTGTTTAATTGTATACAAAATATCTATTTTATCTACAAAACACTCGCTTTTATTAGTATAAAATTCTTTAAGTGTTTTAGAAATAAAATTTTGTAATTCTAAAAAATAAACTTCATCATAAAGTTTTTGACCCAATACTTCTGATTCATAAAATCTAGAGCTTTTTATATCTTTGAATTCAGGAACTTTTTGTATTTTATTAAAAACAATCTTATTTAACTCATTTACAATTACAATATAAATATAATCGCTAACTGTTAAAACAACTAGTGTATTAGAAGTTGGATTTTGTTCTAAATGAAGATTTAAAACTTGAAAAGGAGAAAATACATAATCTAATCCAGTAAACTCAAAATAGTGTTCTACTTCAAAAAGTTTTTCTTTTTTTACAACAACATCAAAACTATTATTTAATTGAACTTTTGAATACTCTAATAATTTTTTATTAGTTTTATTGATTATCTTTTCATCTTGGCATAAACACAAAGTTGAAATAAAAGTTTTTGGAATTGCTTCTTGCCATTGATTTATTTTTTGTGCAATATCCCTTGAGAGTATCTCGTCATGAATTATAAAAGTTGATTCTTCTGTTTTATCTAAATCTTCATTTTTAAGTTTTTTAAAGTCAATTTTTAATTGTGTATCATATTTTAAAATACTTATATATTGAGAATTTTTTGCAAACATAAAAACCTCTTTTATTTCATTGCATTAACTAAAAGTTTATTTTGTATAAACTCTTTAGCTTGGGGCATATCTAAATTCGATACACTAAACGGCTCACTCACATAAAAATCTATCACACCAAATGGTTTTGGAATAATAAACTTATCCCAAGAATTAAATTGCCAATATTTACTTGGCTTACAATTGAATGCTAAAATTTTAGCATCAGTTTTCTTATGAATTGCTACTATTCCATCAGCAACAGAAAATCTAGGCCCTTTTGGACCATCAGGAGTGATTGCAATATCATCTCCACCTTTTAACTCTTTTATTGCACCAATTAAAGCTTTAGTTCCACCCCTAGTACTTGATCCTCTAATAGAATAAATTCCCAAATACTCAACAGTTTTAGTAATTGCTTCTCCATCTTTGTGGTCACTTATCATAGCACTTACTTTACCTTTTGGTTTAAGTTTTTGATAATTAAATGGTTGCATTAAAAGTTCACCATGCCAAAAAGAGACGATGTAAACATCATCTTTTAACTCTTTTGGATGGTGAAAATTCTTTTTATTTGTTAAATATACAAATCTTACAAATAATTGCAAAAAAAATGGCACAATTCGTGTTATAAAAAAAAGCTTCATTCGCTTATTACTTCACCTTTTAATGCTGTTCTGCTTGCATCATTTATTTTTACTTTTACAAATTTTCCAAGAAGTTCATCACTTCCTTTTACAAAAACCTGACACCAATTATCTGTAAATCCACAAACTTCACCATCAGATTTTAGATTCTCAACTAAAATTTCAACAGTTTTTCCAACATATGAATTCATGTGTTCAACTAAATGTTCTTTATGCAAGTCGATTACTTTTATTAATCTAGCACCTGCAATTTCATCATCTATCTCTTGATCTTTTAAAGCTAAGGCTGCTGTATTTGGACGAGGAGAATATTTGAAGTTAAATATTTGATCAAATTTAACCTTTTCTATTACATCCATAGTATCTTCAAAATCTTCTTGTGTTTCCCCTGGAAAACCAACAATAATATCAGTTGTAATTCTAACATTTGGTACAAGTCTTCTAATTTTTTCTGCTCTATTTAAGAACCACTCTTTTGTGTATCCTCTTTTCATAGCTTTTAAAATAGAAGTAGAACCACTTTGAAGTGGCATATGGATACATTTACTAATTTTTGGGTTAGAAGAAAACTCTTCAATAAACTCATCATCCATATGTAAAGGATGGGGAGATGTAAATCTTATTCTTCTTAAACCCTCTATTTTAGATATCTCTTGCAAAAGTTTAGTAAAAGTTGTTTTTGCTCTTTTATCTGAGAATCTTCTTCCATAAGAGTTAACATTTTGCCCTAAAAGCATAACTTCTACTGCACCTTTGTCCACATCTTTTTGGATTTGTTGAACAATCATTTCAGGTGGGATAGATATCTCATCACCCCTTGTTGCAGGAACAATACAATATGTACACTCTTTATCACACCCAATTGAAATGTTTACAGAAGTTTTGTACATAGAAGTTTCACTTCTAGCAAATTCATAAGTACTATCATCATTTTCTATTGAAATTTCAACAGCACCCTTTACATCAATAATATCTTTTATTTTTGAAATATTTCTAGCACCTACAACAAAATCAACATAAGGCGCTCTTTTAATAATATCTTTTCCTAAATGTGATGCCGTACAACCACAAACACCAATTTTAGCTCCATCTTTTTTCTTAGCATTAAACTGCCCTATTTCTGAAAAAAGTTTTTGCACTGGCTTTTCTCTTACTGAACAAGTGTTGATAATAATAAGATCTGCATCTTCCATATTATCAGTTGTTTTATAATCTTTATACTTTTCTAATTCAGCAATTATGTGTTGGCTGTCAGTATCATTCATCTGACAACCAAGCGTTTGTATAAATAATTTTTTAGATTCTTCTTTACTCATTATAATTTCACTTTAAAATTAAAGTGCATGTACCTCATACATATATTCATCCTCAGCTAAACCGTATTTTACTTCTCTAAAATACACATTGAAACCTTCACCTTCTAGGCTATCTACTAATGACATCATGTCTTTATGTGAATTATCTTTATCAAAATAAAATATTTTTTGCCCAAGTTCTTTTAACTCTTCAACTATCTTATCAATTTTTACTTTTTTTGGTTTTTCATTCAATTCGTTTCTTGCGAACAATAATTCCATCTCTATAAGCCTTTTATGTTTAAATTTAACTATATATTTTATCTTAAAGTTACTTTTATTTTTATAAAAGAAGTTTTAGATATAATATTGTTCTACATTCACATTGAAAATCACAAAAATCATAGTTCAATGTTAAAAAAAAGGTTATAAATGGATAAGATAATTGATATACTAGATTCTATTGCTTATGAAAAAGGAATTAAATCTGAGCATGTTGAAACTGCGTTGAAAGAAGCACTAATTAAAACTGGTGAAAAGATGGTTGATCATACTTTAATTTTTGATGCAGAGATTGATAGAAAAAATAAAAGACTAAAACTTTTTCAAAAAATTGAAGTTGTAAAAGATGATGATAAAAGACTTCAAGGAGAAGAAGTTGATAAATATGACAACATTATTAACCCTGAAAATTTTATTCCTTTAAGTGAAGCAAAAGAGATTGATGCAGATTTAGATATTGGGGACTTTTTAGATTATGATTTAGAATTTGAAAATATGGGAAGAAATGCTGCAACAATTCTTCACAATAATTTTGAATATAGACTTCAAAGATATATAGAAGAAAATCTTGTATCAAAATATAAATCTAAAATCGGAAAAATCATAAATGGTTCAGTAGCAAGAGTTGATAGAGCTGAAAATACTTTTGTTGAAATTGGCGAAGTAAAAGGTATGCTTACTAGAAAAAGTAGAATAAAAGGTGAAACTTTTAAAGTTGGAGATAACTTAAAAGCAGTTGTAAAAGCTGTTACTATTGATAAAACAAATGGTTTAATCATTGAGTTATCAAGAACAAGTCCAAAATTCCTTGAAGCTCTTTTAGCACTAGAAGTTCCTGAACTAAAAGATGAAAGAATTACAATAGAAGCAAGTGCTAGAATCCCAGGAAGTAGAGCTAAAATAGCACTTTCTACTATGGATCCACAAATAGACCCTATTGGTTCTGTTGTTGGTGTTAAGGGTGTTAGAATAACATCAGTTAGCCAACAATTACATGGGGAAAATATTGATTGTGTTGAGTATTCAACTATTCCTGAAATGTTTGTTGCACGAGCTTTAAGTCCAGCTATTATTAAAAGTGTACAAATTATGAAATCTGAAAAATATGATGAAAAAGATAAGGCAATTGTTACAATTTCAAGTGACCAAAAATCAAAAGCAATCGGTAAATCAGGATTAAATATTAGACTAGCTTCAATGCTTACAAAATGTGAAATTGAACTTGTGGAAGTTGGAGATAATGCACAAAGCACTGAAGGTTCAACAGAAATTCCAAATGATGAAAGAAGAAAAGATACTTCAGAATTAGAGGCTTTATTTAAATAATGGAAAAAATATTCATTTATGACTCTGTAAAAAAAGAGAAAGTTTTATTTGAGCCAATAGTTGAAAACCAAGCAAAAATATATGTTTGTGGACCAACAGTTTATGATGATTCTCATTTAGGACATGCTAGAAGTGCAATTGCTTTTGACATGTTACACAGAGTCTTAAAAATGAATAATCTAAATGTAACTATGACAAAAAACTTTACAGATATTGATGATAAAATCATAAAAAAAATGAATGAATCATCAAGATCTTTAGAAGATATCACAACACAATATATAAATGCTTACAAAGCTGATATGCACTCACTTAATATCTTAGATAATACACTTGAACCAAAAGCAACCCAAAACTTAAGTGCTATGATAGAGATGATAAATGATTTATTATCAAAAGATATTGCTTATATAATTGAAGATGGTGTTTATTTTGATGTATCAAAAGATAAATCTTATGGAAATATCTCAAAAAGAGCAAGTGATGAAAACTCAATTGCTAGAGTTGAAGTAAACACTCAAAAAAGAAATTCATCTGATTTTGCCCTATGGAAGTTTGAAAAAGCAAATGATGTATCTTTTGAAGCTCCTTTTGGAAAAGGTCGTCCAGGCTGGCACATAGAGTGTAGTGCAATGATTGAAAAACACTTAGCATACAAAGATGAAGCTTATCAAATAGATATTCATGGAGGAGGAGCTGATTTACTTTTTCCTCACCATGAAAATGAAGCTGCACAAACTAGATGTTCTTCACATAAAGAGTTAGCAAAATATTGGATGCATAATGGTTTTGTAACTATTGATGGCGAAAAGATGAGCAAATCACTTGGTAACTCATTTTTCTTAAAAGATATTTTGAAATCTTATAGTGGTGAAGTTGTTAGATTTTATTTGCTAACCGCACATTATAGAACAGATTTTAACTTCAATGAAG
This sequence comes from Arcobacter siniprincipis (SeqCode), assembly GCF_048571125.1. Lineage (NCBI taxonomy): Bacteria > Pseudomonadati > Campylobacterota > Epsilonproteobacteria > Campylobacterales > Arcobacteraceae > Arcobacter > Arcobacter siniprincipis (SeqCode). The sequence goes on from NZ_CP182343.1 coordinate 2,961,235, forward strand.
AAGATTTAATCTCTTCTAAAAAAAGACTTGACAAATATTATAGAGTGAAAAAAAGAGTTTATGGAAGCACTGCTTCAGCTGTAAATAGTGAATTTAAAGCAAAAGTTTTAAGTGCCCTAAATGATGATATAAATAGTTCAAAAGCTATTTCGATTGTTGATGATATGACAAACAATGCAAATGATAAATTAGATAAAAATCCAAAAGATAAAAATCTAAAAAAAGAGTTGATAGCAAACTTTGAATTTACAAATGATATTTTAGGAATCTGTTTTAATGATGCATATGAGTATTTTCAATTTGGAATAGATAAAAATACAAAAGAAAAAATAGAAGCATTAATTGAAAAACGAACAGAAGCTAAAAAGTTAAAAGATTTTGACAGTGCTGATAATGTTAGAGATGAACTAACAGCTTTAGGAATTTCAGTTATGGATACACCAAATGGTGTGGTTTGGGAGAAATTATAAACTTCTTCTAAACCCTATAATCCACACTACTAATAACTCCTGCCTCACCATTTTCTTTCAAAAACATTGAACTTTGACCTCCATTTACTGAAGATACATTTGCTAAATATATAGCTCCAATTCCTGAATCAGCTAAAGTTACGAGTGAGCCTTCACCATTTGCTTTCTTTTCCCAAACACGCAAATCATTAAATACTGAATCATTTTCATCAATCCAACCATTTCCATCTTCGTCATATTTACTTAATTCTTTAAAGCCATCATTTGTATTTACTCCAAAAAGTTCACTTCCATCATCAACTTTATTATTTCCATTTTTATCTATTGCTAAATAACTTGCATTATTCTGTAAAGTTGATATGTCATTATTTTTTTTATCTTTATTTACATCAAATTCAAAACCCATATTTCTTGGTACTTCACTTGTATCTCTTCCATCTTTTTTCATATCAATATAAAATGGATTATCTCCTTTTCCATAGGCATTTATTTTTGTTTCATGTCTTTGATAAAACTCATTTGAATATGAAAGGCTTAGATTGATTTTAAACTCACCATTTGATGTTTTAATAGTAGCTTGGGAACTAAAATCTATAGTTGTTTTTTCATAATACTCTTCTTTACTTTCATATGAAAAACCCCATTCTTGATTATTACCTGTAGTATAAGGATTATCTGGCACTTGAGCTTTACTTGAAGAATCATTTGGATATAAACTGATTTTATGATTCCCCTGAAACAAATGATTAAGTAATTGTTCTATTATTCTTTTTTTAATTGTATCTGCAACTGATAAATCTGATTCACTACTAAAGACCAGTTTTTTAGGGTCAATATTTACTGACAAATCTTTATTATCATCTGGATTTTCTGTTTTTGTAAAAGAACTAGCACTTGTATTTTTTTCGTATTTTTGAACAAAGCTACTATTTGCTTGTAAATTTACTTCATAAGAATCTATTTTCATCTTCAATCCTTTTATCTATATTTAAGAATTGTACAGTGAATTTAATTAATTTTTTGTTAAAAAAACTTTTTAGTTATTCTGGAATTTTGGGCATAAAAAAAGGAAAGAAGATAAATCTTCTTTCCTTTTTTAAAGTATTAACTAAAACTTATCTTGCGTATGCCGCATCAGTAAGGTTTTTAGTATCTACAATATATGGAACCAATGCCATATGTCTTGCTCTTTTGATTGCATTTTCAACCATTTCTTGAGCACTTTTAGAATTTCCAGTAAGTCTTCTAGGCATGATTTTACCTCTTTCACTCATTGAAATTCTTAATAAATCAGTGTTTTTATAATCAATGAAATCAATTTTCATCTCAGTATATTTACAATATTTTTTTCCGTATTTTCTTCTCTCAGCCATTTTATTATCCTCTTTCTAGAACGGTATTTCGTCTTCGTCTATATCGATTTCTGGTATTTTATAACTACTATTTTCAGTTGTAGTTTTTATACCACCTTGAGCATAGTTGTTTTGAGCTGGTTGCTGCGGTTGATTGTACTGATTACTAGCTGGTTGTTGAGTTTGTGGTTGAGAATACTCACCTTCATACCCAGTATTAGCACCATTTTGTGAATCAGATTTTGAATCTAACATTTTCATAGTATCAACTCTTAAAGAGTGTCTACTTCTGTTAGTTCCATCTTGTGCAGTCCATTGTTCAAAAACAAGTCTTCCTTCTAATAATACTTTAGAGCCTTTTCGTAAATATTGATTGGCAACCTCAGCACTTCTATTAAATATGTTGAAATCTAAAAAACAAACTTCATCTTTCTTTTCACCAGTACTAGTCTTATAATTATAAGATGTTGCAATTGCACCTTTTGCTATTGCTGCACCACTTGGTAAATATCTCAATTCAATATCTCGTGTAAGATTTCCTATCATAACTACTTTATTATACATTTACGGCTCCTTTTATAAAATTATGCCTTTGCAGCAGACTTTTTAGCTGCTTCATCACTTAGTTTAGTCCAAGCAGTAACTTCTTTTTTACTCTCATATTTAATGAAAATAAATCTAATGATGTTTTCATTAATTCTATAATTTCTTTCTAATTCTAAGATAGAAGTTGTTGGTGCTCTAAAGTACATTACATAGTAATGACCTCTTTTATGCTTTTCGATTTCATAAGCTAGTTGTCTAGTTCCCATATCATCGAAAGATACGATTTCTCCACCATTTTTTTCAATGTTAGCTTTCACTAACTCAATCTGTGCTACAGTTTCTTCTTCAGTCATTGTAGGCTTTACAATAAACATTGTTTCATAATGTTTTATTCTTGACATTCATTCTCCTTTTAGTTTTCGCCGGTATTATTAAAAATATCAGCAAGGTTTTTGTAAAGTCTGAGATTTTATCTAAGTTTGTCTGAAAATTTTCTTAGACTTGCTTGAATATATGCATTATGGTCTGGAATTTTTGAACTTTTCAAATCCAATTCCAAATCATTTAAGAAATTAAACAACTCTAAAAAGAGTTCTGGTTTTATTTTTATGGCTAGTTTTGTCTTCTTTTCCCAAATATTTTGAGGAGGAATATAACCTAGTATCTCTTTTGCATTTGGAGTTCCAATTGTTCTTGAATATGAACTTATCATAAAAAGTTGATGCAAGAAAGCTCCAATTTGAGTTAATAAATTTATTTCATTCATTCCCTCTTCAAGTAAAAAGTGCAAATCTCTTTTTATTAATTGTCCACTTAATAAATTAAACAAAAAATCTTCTAAAGAAACAGACCCTATTCCAAAACAGTGTAGCTCTACAAGTTTTGAAGAGATAGATTCTTCGTTTAATATAGATAATTTCTTTAAATCGTTTACACTCAAATTTAAATCATTTCTGTGCATAAAATACAAATGGTTTAATGCAGATACTTCATACTTCAAACCTAATGCTCTAGCTTCACTTTCAAGTATTTGAATAGCTTCTCCTGGATATGGAGTAAACATTCTTACACTTACACTATTATTTTTACTTGTAAAATATCCACCCATGGTTTTAAAATCACCATCTCCCATACAAGCAAATATCACTTTTGAATCTTTATTTATATTACAAGCCTCTATTAATTCTGTAGTCTCATTTTTATTTAATTTTTTATTTAATTTTATAAGCAAAATATTTCTACTTGCAAAAAGAGATGATTGTAAAAGTTTATTTTTTACATATTTAAAATCAAAATCATCAAAATAGACTTTTTCTATCTCTTCTCCAGCTGAAACACCTGTTGCTACAAGATTTGCATACTTTTCTACTAAATAATCACTTTGCCCATAAAACATATATGCAGAGAATTCTTTATTGGCTCTTAATAATCCATCAAACTCATTTTTATACATTTTTTATTGTTCCAACTATATTTTTGCTAATAATATCACTTGATTTTATTGTTATTTTTATCTTAAGAAAAAGTTTTTCACCCCTGTAGTTATCTAGATGAATTCTAAGTCCTGGCATATCTTTATAAAATTTAGCAATTCCTCTTTCTATATCTACTATTTGAGCTTTGAACTCTTCTCCAATATGATTTTTTGCCCATCTTGCATACTTTCTATCTTCAAAATCCCAAACAAGTTGGTCTACTTTTCTCTCATTTGCAGATATATGTTCGCATATATCATCAATACTTGCAGGTGCTTTTTTAGTTTTTAACATTCGATGAAGAACTAAATCTGAATATCTTCTAATAGGACTTGTAAAGTGGGAATAAGAATCAAAGCCCAAACCAAAGTGACCTAAGTTTTTAGATGAATATTTTGCTTGTGATTGGGACTTTATTATCAAATCATTTATCTCTTCTATCAAAACACTATTTTTTGCTCTTGCTTGAATATCAGTAATTGTCTCATGAACAGATGATTTTACTTCTGCTTTTATTCCAAGTAAATTTACCTCATCAACTAGTTTTGATAAAGATTGAAAAGATGGTTCTTCATGAATTCTAAAAATTCCCACATTGCTTAGTTTTTTACTAGCTTCTATATTTGCTAATAACATACACTCTTCTATTAGTTGGTGAGAGGCCGTTGATTCTTCTACAGAGATTCCTTCTAATTCTAAATTATGATTTAATTTTTGTCTATACTCTTTACTTATAAAATCATAACCTTTTTGTAATCTTTTTGCTCTAATTTTTTTAGTAATATCATACAAAGGAATCAAATAATCAAAAATCTCTTTTTCTGTTTCGTTATATTTATCCAAGTGTCCTTCTATTACCCTATCAATCCTTCCATAAGAGAATTTCTTATGTGATTTAATAATGGCTTCAAAAAGTTCTGATTTGATTATTTCATAATCTTTATCTAAATATATTTTAAAAACATAAGAGTATCTATCAACATTCTCTTTAAGTGAACACATCTCTTCACTTAAACTTGGAGGAAGCATAGGTAAAACTTTATTTGGTAGATAAATAGAAGTTGATTTTTGTAAAGCTTGTTTATCAAGTTCACTATTCTCTTTTACGAAGTATGAAACATCAGCAATAGCCACATAAAGTGTATTTTCTTTTACATCAAAATAAATAGCATCATCATGGTCTTTTGCACTTGCAGGATCTATAGTTGTAAATGGCAAAGCTGTTAAATCAACTCTTTCATTTGTATCATTCATCTTTGCATCAACATCTAAATGCTTTTCTAATCTTATAAGTTCATCATATAAAAACAGTGAAATAAATTGATCAACTTTTGGGTCTTGTATATTTCCAACATCTTTTTCTATTTCAAATGTTTTACTATTTATCACATAAATATTTCCATTTGTAAAAGAGCTAAAATCTATTTTAAGTTCTAACTTTATTCCCTCTTTTACACTAAATACTTCACCATTATTTACATAAACTAAAAGGGAAGTTGCATGGGTATATAATACTTTTTCAACTTTTGCTTTAAATGAAGATCTTGGATTAAATACTCTTTTTACCAAAATCAAGTCATTGTTATAAGCACCTTTCAAATCATCTATATCCAGTTTTAAATTTTTGTGCTCATTATCCAAGTCACTCAAAGAAGCGAATTTATTTTTTATTTTTACAATTCCCACTCTATACTTTGAATTAAGTTTATAAATGCCATCTTCATAACTTACAATATCATCTTTTATAAATGGCACTAAATACTCTTTTTCATTTTCTGTAAAATCTTCACTGCCAGATATAACTTTTCTAAAAATAGTTTGAATCAAAACTTATCCTAATTTTCTTTTATTTAAGTATACATTATATAACTCTTTTATTTACATTTAGGTTACTTTTGATATAATCCTCAAAAATTATTTTAAAGGATTATTTAATGGCAATAAATGTTTACTATGATAAAGATTGTAATATAGAACTAATCAAATCAAAAAAAGTAGCAATGATAGGTTTTGGATCACAAGGGCATGCTCACGCTGAGAACTTAAGAGATTCTGGAGTTGAAGTTGTTATTGGACTAAGAAAAGGTGGGAGTTCTTGGGCTAAAGCAGAAGCAAAAGGTTTTGTTGTAAAAACAGTTGCAGAAGCAACAACTGGTGCTGATGTTGTAATGATTTTATTACCAGATGAAAATCAATCTGAAATTTATTATTCAGAAATTAAACCAAACCTTAAAGATGGTGCTTATTTAGCATTTGGGCATGGTTTTAATATTCATTATGGAAGAATTATTCCTGATGCAAAAACAAATGTAATGATGATTGCTCCTAAAGCTCCAGGTCATACAGTTAGAAATGAATTCACAAAAGGTGGAGGAATTCCTGACCTTATTGCTGTTGAAACTAATCCAAGTGGAGATACAAAAGAAGTAGCACTAGCTTACGCATCAGCTATTGGTGGTGGAAGAACTGGTATTATTGAAACTACATTTAAAGATGAAACAGAAACTGACCTTTTTGGAGAGCAAGCTGTATTATGTGGTGGAGCTGTTTCTTTAGTTCAAGCTGGATTTGAAACTTTAACTGAAGCTGGATATGAACCAGAAATGGCATATTTTGAGTGTTTACATGAGTTAAAATTAATCGTTGACTTAATGTATGAGGGTGGAATTTCTGATATGAGATATTCTATTTCTAATACTGCTGAATACGGTGATTATGTATCTGGAAAAAGAGTTATCAATGCTGAAAGTAAAGCAGCAATGAAAGAAATCTTAAAAGAGATTCAAGATGGTAGATTTGCAAAAGATTTCATCTTAGAAGGTCAAGCTGGATACCCAAGAATGAATGCTGAAAGAGCTAATGCAAAAGCTTCTTTAATTGAGCAAACTGGTAATAAATTAAGAAAAATGATGCCTTGGATTTCTTCAAGCAAAATCGTAGACTTAAATAAAAACTAATTTTAAAGTAAGGTTTAAAACCTTACTTTGATATTCTAACTTAATGGCGAAAAGAAAACCTCAAAGACGTAAAAAACCTAGTAAAAAAACCTATAAAATTTCTACTGTAAATAAGTTTTTAGCATTATTACTATCTTCTTTACTTATAACCTTAGCAGCATATTTTATTCTTTTAAAAAATCATAATGATAAAATAAATGAATCAACAAAAATACAAAAAGAAAAAATAAAGCATGCAAAAGAAAATAATATTGATAATATTATTGAAGAGTATAATAAAACTTCTAAAGATACCAAAGCCGATAAATTTGAAGAGTACAATAAAGAGTTTGAAAATGAATACATTCATCCAATAGATTCTCAAAAAAAAGAACCTAATTTAAAAGAAAAAAATGAAGAAATACAATCAATAGAACAAAAAGTTTTCCCAGAAAATAAACAAACCTTAGAAAAACAAAATGCACAAGGAAAAACACTTCTACCAGCCTTAGAAGATGGGAAAATGCATAAAGAAGTTGAAAATAAAAAAGAAAAAATAATAACTAAAACTTCTAATAAACCAAAACTCTCTATTGTGATTGATGATGTTACACTTCAATCCCAAATAAATCATATTAAAGATATTGGATATATTGTTAATATATCTTTAATGCCTCCAACAAAAGGCCATAAAAACTCTGCTCGTATTGCACGAAATTTACCGTTTGCTCTAGTTCATTTTCCCCTACAAGCAGGAAAAAATAGTATTAGATTTGAAGAAGACAATACATTAAAAGTGGGAGATTCTTATGAAAAAATTGAAAAAAGAGTTGCACAAATTAGAAAATGGTATCCAAAAATAAAATATACAAATAATCATACAGGAAGTGTTTTTACTTCTGATAAAACATCAATGGAATATTTAATAAAAGCCCTTAAAAAATATAATTTCCAATTTATAGATAGTAGAACAACTGCTCATAGTGTAGTTAAAGAAGTAAGTAAAGAGTTTGGAGTACCTTATATTGCTAGAAATATATTTTTGGATAATAACAAAGACTTTAACTATATTCAAAATCAACTAAAAAAAGCTATAAGAATAGCTAAAAAAACAGGTTCTGCAATAGCAATTGGGCATCCATATCCCATCACAATGGAAGTATTAAAAGAATCTAAATACTTATTAAAAGATCTTGATTTAGTATATGTAAATAAACTACCTATCCATTAAACTTTTATAAACCCTTCAACTTATAACAATAAAAATATTTTATATTAATCTTAAATTAAATTTATTTATATATATTAATTAAAAATTAACAAGTAATTAACAGTTTGTCTATATCATTTCACTTTTAATTTAGGATAGAAAATGAAGAACAAAAAGACTATAACGCTATCTTTACTTGTAATATTAACTTTACAATGCAATCTTTTTTCAAAAGAGAAAGAACAATCAACACTAATTGATACCATTAAAGTTTCAACAACAAGTGATTCTGCAATAACAGAAGATACAGGTTCATATACAAGCAAATCAATGAGCACATCAACAAACTTAAATCTCTCCATAAAAAACACTCCACAATCTGTAAGTGTAATAACAAGTCAAGAACTTGAAGATAAAGATATTAATTCTTATCAAGATATGTTAGGGGAAATTTCAGGAGTAAGTATTGATAGATGGGATGAAAGAGTTTACCCAACAGCTAGAGGATTTAGACTAGATAATATAAAAATTGATGGAAAGCCAAGTTCTGCCCAAAGATTTAGTGATAATCCAGATCTTTCAATATATGATCACATTGAAATTGTTAAAGGGGCTAATGGACTAACTACAGGTGCAGGTGAACCTGGAATAAGTATTAACTTAATCAGAAAACATGCAAATAGTAAAAAGTTAGTAGGAGAAGTAACATTAAATGCTGGTTCATGGGATTCCTATTCTCAAGGTTTAGATATTGCTACACCACTAAATACTAATAAAAATATAAGAGGGAGAGTTGTATTAAAACATGAAAAAGAGCACTCCTTCTTTGATAGATATAGCAAAAAAACAGATTTGATTTATGGAGTTATTGATGCTGATTTAAGTGATAGTACTTATTTATCAATAGGAGCTTCTTACCAAAATAGAAATACCGATGGAGCAAGATTAGGAGGGCTACCGGCTTTATATTCTGATGGTACAAGAACAAACTTTAGTAGATCAACAGCTCTAAATGAAGATTGGACATATTGGGATCAAGAAGATAAAAGTATATTCCTAGATTTAAAACAGTATTTCAATAATGATATAACTCTTAATGCCTCTTATGGATTTAACAAAAAACATCAAGACACACATTTATTACAATTTTATGGACTTCTAAATAAACTTGATGGTAGTGGTATATCATATAGGGAATATATGGATGAAACAATTGATGAAGATAATAATTTTGATATAAATTTAAATGTACCCTTTGAAATCAACTCATTAAATCAGGAGATTGTATTAGGATATAATTATAACAAATATGCTAACAAACTATTTAAATACAAAGAAGCTACATATAGTAATCCAACAAATAAATATCAAAATCCAATTCCAAATTTTAATAATTATACTATTGAAAAATTTGATTTTTCAAATGCACAATACACTGAATTTGATCCTGAAAAAACCACACAAAATGCTATTTATTTAGTGGGGAATTTTTCTTTACATGAAAAATTAAAATTAATAACAGGAGCTAGAATCACCACATGGAGATATACAAGTCAAGAAGCAAATTCAGAACAAAGGGAATTTAAAAATCAAATAACTCCTTATGCAGGATTAGTTTATGATATTAATGGAACACATTCACTTTATGTAAGTTATACTGATATTTTCAAACCACAAACTTCAAAAGATGAGAATGGTAATTATTTAGATCCAGTCATTGGGAAAAACTATGAAACTGGAATTAAAGGTGAATATTTTGGAGGTAAACTTAATACTTCCCTATCTATATTCAAAATTATGCAAGATAATGTTGCCCAAAGTATACCAGATGTTTATGTTCCAGGAACAACAAGATTAGCTTCTAAAATGAGCCATGGTGTTGTCACAAAAGGAGTTGAATTTGAAGCTTCTGGTGAAATAAATGACAGATTTAGTTTAGATTTTGCAATTGCAAGTTTTTCAGGTAAAGACGCAGAAGGTGAAAGGGTTGAAACAAAATCTTCAAGAACAACTGCAAATATTTTTGCAAAATATAAAATAAATGATTTTAATTTTGGTGCAGGAATAAATTATAAAAGTAGATATTATAATAAAAATAATAAAGATGTAGGACCAAAAAATATTGAACAAAAAGGCTATTTTCTTGTAAATACAATGGCAAATTATAAATTAAACAAAAATACACTTATCCAATTGAATATTAATAATCTTTTTGACAAAAAATACTATGAAGGTGTAAATTCATTTGGACTTACTTATGGTAATCCTAGAAATTATACTCTAACTTTAAAATACAAATTTTAATATAATCTCCATTAAAAAAAGTAGGATAATAATCCTACTTTAAAACTTCTTATTACCTAAGTCTGAAACCATCTCTTTTGCTATGGAATCAGTTTTTAAAGCAATACTTTTTGTTTGAGCTGCAATACTTGCATTTTTTTGTGTTTGCTTATCCAATAAATTAACCGCATCATTTATTTGTAAAATACCTTGTTCTTGTTCTTTTGAAGCTTTTGCAATATCTTGAATAGTATCAGTTGTTTTACCAATATTTATTAATAACTCTTCATAACCAACACTCATCTTATCACTTATAGATTTTCCATAAGTTGCTTTTGATGTTGCCTGCTCAACTATATTTTTTATCTCTCTTGCAGCTTCTGCACTTCTTGTTGCCAAATTTCTCACTTCTTGGGCAACAACAGCAAATCCTTTTCCAGCTTCACCTGCAGTTGCAGCTTCTACTGCTGCATTAAGACTTAAAATATTTGTTTGAAATGCAATTTGATCAATCACTCCTATTGCCTCATTTATAGTATTTACTTGTTCTGAAATCTCAGTCATAGCAGAACTTGTATTTTTTGCTAACTCTTGACCTTCTTTCGCTGAACTATTAACTTCATTAGCGTAACTCGACATTTGAACAACATTGCTTGAATTACTTCTAACTGTTCCTGTTATCTCTTCAAGTGCTGCTGCTGTTTCTTCCAAAGAAGCTGCTGCTTCATTAGAACTTACATTTAGATCATTAACATTTTGAATCAAAGTTGCAGAAGAACTTTCTAAAGTTTTCCCTACACTTAATGATTGATTTAATAAAGTAGAAATAACATCCCCTAATTCATTTATGGCAATGGCAACTTCTGAATATGCATCTGGAAATTTTGCTCTAAAATCGTGATTTTTAAAGCTTTCTAAAACATCTAAAAGCATAGGAATATTTTTAGCAATTGTTTTATCTAAATCATTTTGCATATTTGTTAAAATATCTTTTAATTCTAACAATGATTTTGTTTGAGTTTTTTTATCTATTTTAGCAACAAGATTACCAGCCCCAATCTCTTTTGCAAACCTTGCAATATCTTTTACAAATTCATCATCTTGCTTAATTGATAATTCAACTGCATGCACATTTGTATTAATTGCTTGTGCCATTTGTCCTAATTCATCTTTAGTATCTAAATCTATCATTGATGAGTCTGAAGTTTTTTTATTTAAAAAATCAAAAAAATCTTCTAGCCCAGTTCTAACTTTATTTACTGATTTAACAATTTGATTAGATATTAAAAATGCTATTAATACTCCAATTATCAAAGATACAATCAATACAGAAATCATCACATATGAAAAGCTACTTGCAACTGCTCTAGCTTTTGGTGTTTCTATTTGATTTTTATTCTCTTCATAATCTATAAATTCATTTATTTCATTTAGCCACGTTCTTAAATTACCTTTTGCTTGAGATATTAATAAGTCTCTAGCTTCTTCATCTTGATTATTACTTTTTAATTGAATAATTTTTGACATTAAAGGAAGAGTTTTAGCTTCTGTATCATTGATTCTACTTAAAATCTCTTTTTCTTTGTTATCTACATTTAAGCCTTTTTCAAATATCTCTTTTAAAGGTTTTGCTGATTCTATATAATAAGCTTCCAGTCTTTTTATATTGTCATATGAAGTTTTAAATAATGCATCATCTTTATTTTTTGCCAATACTAAATCTCTAATAGCAATTGCCCTATCATGAACACTTCCTCTAAAGTTTATGGCATATCTTTGTTTTACAGAATTTACTTCTACAATTTGATTCAAAGTATTATCAATAAAATTCACTTTGAAAATACCAATTATAGTAATAATGATAATGATTGCTATCATAAATAAAAAACCTGAATAAAGTTTTTTTGAAATAGTCATGTATTTAAACATATATCCTCCAAATAATAATTTTTTTCTTTTAATAAAATATTTCGAATTATATACACTTTCTCTTAATTTATATTTAAAAATAATTATTTATATATAAAGTAATAACTAGCATAAGATTAAATACATTATGTTAAAACAACATCTAATCATAAAATAAGTTTTTTATAGAGATAATATAAGAAATTTTAAAAGGTAAATTAAATGAAAAAATTTCTTTTAATACTATTATCATCAATTCTTGTATTTATTTTAACAGGATGTGGAGAGAATGAAAAAGAACCTAAAAATGAAAAAAAAGTTTTAAAAGTAGGTATGGAGCTAGCTTATCCTCCTTTTGAGATGAGTGATAAAGAGGGAAATCCATCTGGTGTTTCTGTTGACTTTGCAAAAGCATTAGGTAAATATCTTGGAAGAGATGTTATTATTGAAAACATTGCATGGGATGGATTAATACCTTCATTGAAAACTGGGAAAATCGACTTAATAATCTCTTCAATGACAATTACAGATGAAAGAAAAAAATCAATTGATTTTTCTATTCCTTATGCACAATCATCTTTAGCAATTTTGGCAAATAAAGATTCTGGTATTAAATCAATTGATGATTTAAATGAAAAAGGAAAAACTATAGCAGTTAAAAAAGGTTCTACAGGACATATTTATGCAAAAGATAATCTACAAAATGCACAAGTTCTAGTATTTGATAAAGAGGCCGCTTGTGTACTTGAAGTTGTTCAAGGTAAAGCAGATGGTTTTATTTATGACCAATTAACTATTTATAAAAACTATGCAAAGAATATGAATACAACTGTTCCTTTATTACAATCTTTTCAAAAAGATTTTGAGTATTGGGGAGTTGCGCTAAAAAAAGGAAGTCCTTTAAAATCTGCTGTAGATGCATTTATTAAAAAAGCAAAGGAAGATGGTACTTTTGACAATCTTGCAGATAAATATTTAAGTGATGCAAAAAAGACTTTTGATAAATTAAATATTCCATTCTTTTTTTAGGAAATTATTATTAAACTAAAAGATTTATTTATACATGAACTAGGTTATAAAAGAAAGAAAAAATTAAATCCATTAATTTATCTTTTTAATCTAGTTCTTCTTATAGTTTTCATTGTCATAATATTTTATTTCATGTTTAAAAATGTCTCTTACTCTTTTAATTGGGATAGTGTTTACGAATATAAACAAAAATTTATTGATGGTTTTATTATGACCATAATAATATCTTTTTTTGCTCTTATATTAAGCTTTGCAATAGGTCTTTTTTTTACATATGCACAAAACTCAAGACTTTTAATGTTACGATTTTTCTCTAGATTTTACATTGAAATCATAAGAGGAACTCCTCTTTTAGTTCAGATTCTAATCTTTTTTTATGTATTTGCAAATAATTTAGGTTTTGAAAATAGATATATTGTTGGAATCTTTATTTTAGCATTATTTGCAGGAGCTTATGTATGTGAAATAATAAGAGGAGCAATTGAGTCAATTGATATTGCACAATATGAAACAAGTATTAGTTTAGGAATGACTAATTACCAAATGTATAGATATATTATCTTCCCCCAAGCATTTACGAGAATGATACCCGCACTAACAGGACAATTTGCTTCTATAATAAAAGACTCATCTCTTCTTTCTATTATCTCTATAAGCGAGTTTACTATGAATGCACAAGAAGTAAATGCGTACACTTATTCAACATTTGAAAGCTATATCCCTTTAGCCATAGGTTATTTGTTACTTACTTACCCCATTTCTTATTACACAAAAAGACTTGAGAATAATATAAAAAAATAGTAATTATGTAATTTAAAGGAAATTAATATATAATTTTAAACCTACTTTTTTTTGGGAGTAAAATGATTTCTACTATTGATTTTGAAATACCTGAATTACGAAACTTAAAAAAACCTATAAAAAAATTGTTTTATAAAGGTAATATTAAACTATTAAAAAAACCAAAGATATCCATTGTAGGCACGAGAAGAACATTAAACTATACACAATTTGCAACACATCAATTAGCATCAAAACTCTCCTTCGCAGGAAATTGTATAGTAAGTGGTGGAGCGATTGGAGTTGATGCCATATCCCATAAAGCTGCAGGAACAAATAATACTATTTTAGTAAGTCCTTGTGGATTAAATCATAGATACCCTGCAATAAACAAAAAGCTCATAGAAGAGATAGAACAACAAGGTTTAATACTTAGTTCTTTTGATGAAGACTTTAAATCTACAAGATACAGCTTTGTGCTTAGAAATGAGATAGTTGTTGCCTTGGGTGATATTTTAATAGTAACACAGGCTGATTTAAACAGTGGAAGTCTAAGAAGTGTTGAATATGCTTTGAAAATGGGTAAAGAGATTTTTGTGTTACCCCATAGAATAAATGAAAGTCAAGGAACAACTCTATTAGCAAAAAATGGTTTGGCAAAAGTTATCTATGATATAGATGAGTTTGTAGAACAATATGCAAAAACTCCTATAAAAGAAGAAAAGGAAGATTCCTTTTTAGAGTATTGTAAAAAGAACCCAGCTTATGAAGAAGCAATTATAAAATATGATTCTTTAGTATATGAGTATGAACTAACTGGAAAGATTAAAATTAAAAATGGTTTTATAACTCTTCCATAAATTATGCACTGCAAGCTTTTTTTGATTTTGCAAATCGTAAAATTAAATAACCTAAAATACCAGAAAAAAGTGAACCAATTAAAATTGCTAGTCTATCAGTGTAAAAATATCTTGTATCATCTGCAAAGGCTAATGAGTCAATAAACAAACTCATAGTAAATCCAATACCTGTTAAAACTGCTATTCCATAGATTTGAAGCCAACTTGTACACTTTGGAATATGTGCAAGTTTTAGTTTTACAGCTACAAAACTAAAAATAAAAACACCTAATTGTTTCCCAAAAAAAAGTCCCAACATAATACCAAGAGGAACACCATGAGTCATTTTTGTAAAATCAATTTCCCTTAAATCTACACCTGCATTTACAAAAGCAAATAAAGGTAAAATGAAAAAAGCAACCCAATTATGTAAATTGTGTTCCATGTGTCTAACAGGAGAATTTACTTTATCATCAATTTTTGTTTTAAGAGGAATAGCAAAAGCTAAGATAATCCCTGCTAATGTTGCATGAACTCCTGATTTTAAAACAGTAACCCATAATATAATTCCAACAATAAAATATAAAGAAATAGTTGCAATACCCATACGATTCATCACAAATAAAACAAAAATTATAAATAAAGATACATATAAAACTTCAACTGATAAATTTGAGGTATAAAATAAAGCTATGATTACAATTGCACCAATATCATCAATAATTGCTAAAGCCATTAAAAATATTTTTAAAGAAACAGGCACTCTTTTTCCAAGTAGTGATAATATCCCAAGAGAAAATGCAATATCTGTAGCAGTAGGTATTGCCCACCCATTTAATGCATTAGAATCATTTTGATTAAAAAAAAAGTATATTAAAGCAGGACAAAGCATCCCACCAAGAGCGGCAAAAGCAGGAAGAGATATTTTAGACCAAGAAGAGAGATGTCCTTGTAGTAACTCCCTTTTAATTTCTAACCCAACAACTAAAAAAAATAGAGCCATCAAACCATCATTTATCCACAAATAAAGTGGCTTATCTATAACTAAATCATTAACCGAAAAATGAATAGGGACATGTAAAAAGCTGTAGTAATATTCAGAAAGAAAAGAGTTTCTTAAAACCAAGGCAAAGATAGTTACAAAGATAAGAATAATTCCCGATGATGTCTCACTTTTCATAAAATTATTTACTAAAATCTTCATATCTATCCTTTTAAATTATTTAACTATTTTCCTTAATTGATAAGTTATGTCTCCTGCACCAACACCAACTACTATGCCTTCATTATATGTTTTTAAAACTTTATTGTCTTTTATAATATCAATTGCACAATTTTTTGCAAGTATTTTATCAGCAAAGATTGGATTATATTGTTTAAAAGTTTCAGCAAAATCTATTTCTAAAACATGTTCTCCTGGAATAGTCCAAATTGGTAATATTACCAATTCATCACATCCTTTAAAACATCTTTTAAAACCTTCAAGATTATCAAATGTTCGGCTATATTTATGTGGTTGCCAAATAATTACTCTTTTTTTAAGATTTTTAAGATTATCATAAAGCTCAACTGATTTTATAGTAGCTTCTATTTCTGTTGGATGGTGTGCATAATCATCTATTAAGACAAATTTTTCACACTTTTGTAAAATATCAAATCTTTTTTTAATACCTTTATAGTTTTTAAGATTTACTCTTATTTGCTCAACGTCAAGCTCATTTAAAGCAGCTAATACAGCCAAAGAAGTATTAACAGCAATATGATAACCAAAACCCCAAACTTCAAAATAACCCAAATCTTTTAACTCAAATTTTGTATAAGGTTCATCATCTTGTAAAATATAAGAGATGTTTTTTATATCAACACTTGGATAAAGTTCAGTTGCATCTTCTATTTCAAGTTTTTTTACATACTCATCTTCTGCATTTATAACTTTTTTTGTACCAAGATTTACAAATTTTTTATATGTATCAAAAAATTTCTCATAATCATAGTTATAATACTCCATATGTTCAGGTTCTGCATTTGTAACAATTGAACAATAAGGATTTGAAAGTATAAAACTAGCATCGCTCTCATCAGCTTCAAAAGCAACTATTCCATTTTTGTATCTAAAGTTTGAACCAAAATCTTTTGATATAGCTCCAATAATAGCTGTACAATCTAAAATTGAAGCCAAAATAGATGTGGTAGTTGACTTTCCATGAGCTCCTGCAACACAATAATTTTTTCTATCTCCAAGAACTATTGGCAAAGCCTCTTTTCTTGATAATGTTCTTATTTGTCTGATTCTTGATTCTATTAATTCAGGATTTTCATCGGTTACTGCTGCTGAATATATAACTATCTCTGGATCTTTTATATTTGAAGCACTTTGAGGAGAATAAACTTTTATTCCTTCTTTTTTTAATTCATCTGTTATTGGTGTTTCTTTCATGTCTGAACCACTAACTTCATGTCCACTGTGCTTTAAAAATCTTGCTAAGGCAGAAAGACCAATTCCACCAATTCCTATAAAATGTATTTTCATCTTAATCCAGTAAATGTTTTAAATTTGTATATTCTGTCTCTAAAACTGCCCTATTTTGTTCTAAAAATTCTTTTGTTTTAAAATTAAAAGAAACAATAAAATAACCATATTTTTCATCTACAGCAGGAGTTGAAGTATTTACATTTTCATCATAAAACTTATCTAAATCAAAATCTTTAGAACAAGCAATCAAGTGCACATTTAAAGCATTGCATAAAAGTTCATCTTCAATTATATTTGCCAAAACAAAAAATAATTCTTTGGCACCTTTTAAATCATTATAACTCCATTTCTCAATAGCATGTTCATAAAAAGCTCTTGTGTAGTAAAGTCCATCACTTTCTAAAGCTATCTTTTTTCCATTATTTACTATATTTTCTACATTTTCAAAAGATATTTTTAATATATTTTCATAAACTGTATTTATTTTTTCTTCTTCTAAGTCTAAAATCAATAAAGAATCTAAAACTTCATAAAGGGCAGAGATATTTTTACTCTCAATTGCATCATCTTTTGTTTTTTCTAAATAGCTTAAAAACTCTGGGTTCGTTCTAGCTTCATGTAATTCTTCATTAGTCATTCATAAAATCCTTCAATCTATTTAATACCTCTTTTGTTTTTTGTGCATTTTCAACTAAGGCAATTCTTACATAACCTTGTCCTATACCATTTCTTCCTAAAAAACTTCCAGGTAATACTTTTATGTTTTTTTCTTTATATAATCTTTTAGTAAATTCCAATTCATCACCAACTTTTAGCCAAATGTAAAAAGTCGCTTGTGGCATATCAAGTCCCAAAATTTCTTTGGCTAATTCAAAATTCTTTTTATAAGTATCTCTAAAAACTTGCACATGATTTTGATCACTCCAAGCAGTTGCAGCTGCATACTGTAAAGGAATAGGTGCTGCACACCCTATATATGTTCTATACTTCATATAATCTTTTAAAATATCTGCATCACCTGCTATAAATCCACTTCTCAAGCCTGGTGCACTACTTCTTTTTGAAATGGAGTTAAGAACAAGTACATTTTTAAACTCACTATTTCCAGCACTTATACTAGCTTCCAAAAGAGAACATGGTTTGTTTTTTTCATCAAAATATATTTCAGAATAACACTCATCATTTATCAAAACAAAATCAAACTCTAGTGCTTTTTTAACCCATAAAGATAGTTCTTCTTTGCTCATATTTGCAGCTGTTGGATTATTTGGATAATTTAGTACTACTAAATCACATTTTTTAAGTGTTTCATCATCTAAAAAAGCTTTATAATCATTCTCTTTAGTTAAATTTATATGAACAACTTCTGCTCTACTAGCAATTGCTGCACCTTCATATATTTGATAAAAAGGATTTGTAAAAGCAATTGTTGGGTTAGATTTATCAAACAAATAAAACTGTGGAAAGTTAAATAAAACTTCTCTTGTACCAAAACAAGGAATAATCTGATTTTCCTCTAATTTTACATCAAATCTTTTATCTACAAACTCTATCATTGCATTTGTTAAAAAACTTTCACCAGCAGTTTTTGGATAATTTCTTAAAAACTTAGTATGATTAGCTAAACTATCTTGAATAAATTGTGGTGTTTCAAACTGAGGTTCACCAATAGTTAAAGCACTTGCTTCGTATGAGCTATTTGGCTCAATTCCATCTAATAATTCATTTAATTTCTCAAAAGGATATTTTTCAAATACCATCTCTTACCTTTTTTTAGTTTTCTATTACTGGGATTAATAGTTGATTATTTTCTTTTATGTCAAAAGATAATAAATCAGAATTTGTATAAAAAAGTTTATTAAGTTTTCTTCTTAAAAACATATCTTTTTTTAAAGGCAAAATCTGAAGTATATTTTTTTGATTTTTTAGCTCTCTTATAGGATTTTTTTCTTTAGAAATAATCTCAACTTTTTGCCCAAATATTTTTGCCAAATTTTCAAAGTGATCTAAAATATATGATTTATCAGATTGTCCTGTTGGGTCCATATTAAATATTTTTGTTTTTAGTTTTAACTGACTTGAAACATCAAATATTATTGGAGAAATTTGTTCATATGATTTTGTATCATTTAATAAAATTATACTATTTTTTATCGTTGTTATATCACCTAATCCAGCTTTTAAAATAGGAATTCTAAGATCAACAAGTTTAGAGATTCCCTCTTTATTTTTAAATAGCTCATAAGAAATCATCATAAGACCAATATCAAATGTTCTTAAATCTTTTTTCAATAGTGCATCAAAACCTAAATTCCCATAATCTATTTCTATAGTAAGATTATTAACTTCGCCTAATTCATTTTTAATAAATCCCATCAAATCAACAGTTGTAGGTCTTGTTATTCTTAATATAAGTTTTTGGTTTTTTATTACTTGATTCAGATATTTTACATCTGTAACACACTTTTTAACTGTTTGCTCTGATTGTAAATACAAATCTAAATATAAATATAAATTGTGTCCAAATGGCATAGGAAACTGACCTTGTGTTTTGCCAATTGCATTATACACTTGCATCAAAACTTCAGGTTTTCCAATTACCAAAATCACATCATTTGGTTTTATTATAAGAGAAGGCTTGATTTTTATCATTTGTTGTTTTCTATACAAACCAAAAATTTTCCACTCTCGCTGTTCAATTGAACCTATATATCTATAAGCATATGAACTACCAAATGGAATTCTAATCTCCATTATTTCACCTTGCTTTAAACCTATATTTTGGGCAACAACTGGAATATTTGGAAGTCTTTCAACCATTCCATTTGCAAGAACATCTATTCCTTTATAAATATTTATGTGTTGGTCAGAAAGGTCAATTCCCCAATAATCCAAAATACTCATTTGCATTTTCGGTTTTTCTTCTTTTATGTTTTTTATTACATTTAACATCTCATCTTTTGAGTTAAGTGCAATAAGAGCTTGGGCATGGATATCTTTATCTAATACCATCGCAAGTTTTGATTTAGAAGTTGGGTCAAACTTAAAAAATGTAAAATTTGAAGGTCTTTTCTCAGGAATGATAGCTTCATTCATATAAACAACATCATATGAGTTATCACCAGTATTTGTCTCAATGACTCTTTGAAGGAGTTTTTTAGCAACAATACCATCTAATATAATTAATATCTTTTTCATTAAGGTATTATACCTTTTTCTTACTGATAGTGTGTTTTACCAAATTGCTTTTAATTTATAAATATAAATTTAAATGATATAATCCCAACTTTTAAAGGAAATTTATTAATGCAATTTAACATAGATGGAAAATCTTTTCACAAAACAAGAGCTTGTACAATAAAAACAGCTCACAGTACAATACAAACTCCAGTATTTATGCCAGTAGGAACACAAGCTACTGTAA
The DNA here is from genome assembly GCF_048571125.1 of Arcobacter siniprincipis (SeqCode). NCBI lineage: Bacteria > Pseudomonadati > Campylobacterota > Epsilonproteobacteria > Campylobacterales > Arcobacteraceae > Arcobacter > Arcobacter siniprincipis (SeqCode). Next base: position 2,981,960 of record NZ_CP182343.1, read on the forward strand.
AAGCTTTAGATGCAAATGATATGCTAAGCCTTGGTGCAAAAATTATTCTAGGTAATACCTATCACTTGTATTTAAGACCAGGAAGTAAACTAATTAAAAAATTTGGAGGTCTTCATGGCTTTTCAAAATTTCCAAACTCTTTTTTAACTGACTCTGGTGGCTTTCAAGCTTTTTCATTAAGTGATAATTCAAAACCTGATGAAGATGGAATTATGTTTAAATCTCACCTTGATGGTAGTAAACACTACTTTACACCTGAGAGTGTTCTTGATACTCAATATGAACTTGGAAGTGATATCATGATGATATTAGATGATTTAGTAGCTCTTCCAAATACAAAAGAGCGAATCAAAAAATCAATTGAAAGAACTACTCATTGGGCAAAAAAAGCTATTACATATCATAAAAGCCAACAAGAAAAAGGTATAGGTTTAAATCAAAATATCTTTGCTATTATCCAAGGTGGAACAGATAAAGAGTTTAGAAAACTAAGTGCCGAACAATTATGTTCTTTGACTGACTTTGATGGTTATGCAATTGGTGGATTAAGTGTTGGTGAACCAAATGCTGATATGTATGAAACAGTTGAGTGGACAACTAATTTTATGCCTGAAGATAAACCAAGATACCTTATGGGAGTTGGAACACCTGAAGACTTAATAGAAAATATTGAGCGTGGTGTTGATATGTTTGATTGTGTGATGCCAACAAGAAATGCAAGAAATGGCTCAATCTTTACAACATATGGAAAAATAGCGATTAAGAATGCAGGATTTAAAGAAGATCCTGAACCTATAGATCCAGATTGTGAATGTTACACATGTAAAAACTTTTCAAAAGCATATCTAAATCACCTATTTAGAGCAGGTGAAATAACATACTACAGACTTGCAACATTACATAATATTCACTACTACTTAACTCTTATGAGAGAAGCTAGAGAAGCCATTTTAGCTGATAATTGGGTGGAGTTTAAAAAAGAGTTTTATAAAAAAAGAGGCATTGAGATTTAAGTGTCTTAACCCCAGACAAAACTCTTTTTAGATATAATCCAAAAAATTAAAAGAGCAACTGCTTGCTCTTCTTAGAATTTTCTCAAAGAGAATGCAAGCACAAAACTACTTTTAAGGATTTTCATAAATCCTGTTAAAAAGCAGACAAATATTTCAGGTCCCTTTAAAAGGGTACCTTTTAGAGGAAAAGAAATGACTATTGATGATAATACAATTGATAAATTAGCAAAACTTTCTAGTTTGGAAATTGATGAAAATAAAAGAGAATCACTAAAAAATGAACTAGGTGATATTATTAATTTCGTTGAAAATTTAAATGAAATTGATGTAAGCCATATCGATGCAACATTCACAACAGTTGAAGGTGGAACACCACTTAGAGAAGATGTTGCTAGTCAAGATTTAGAGATGTCAAAACATATACTTTCACATGCTCCAAAAAGTGAAAATGGATACTTTATAGTTCCCAAAATCATAGAATAGAGCTTTTAGATGATTACTGTTTATGGAATAAAAACTTGTGGAAGTGTACAAAAAGCACTAAAATTTTTCAAAGAAAACAACATAGAAGTTGATTTTTTTGATTTTAAAAAAGATACACCAAGCGCTGAAAAAGTGAAAGATTGGACTGCGAAATCAGATATAAATATATTTTTTAATTCAAAAGGCACAAAGTATAAAACCCTTCAATTAAAAGAGTTAAATTTAGATGAAAATGGTAAATATGAATGGTTATGTAAAGAACCAATGCTTTTCAAAAGACCTGTAATAGAGTTTGATGATAAACTTGTTGTTGCTTTTGATGAAGAGATGTATAAAAAGACTTTTCTTTAAGTCTTTTTATACAAAGGTTTAAGAAGAAGCTAAATAATCATGCCCTATACAAGTCTCACAAGAGATAATATCATCATACATTACTTTTTCTAGTTTCAAATCTTTAAACTCTTTTGAAATTATATCAATAGCCACATAATCTGCTGAATATATTAAAGACCTACCCTTATCATTATTTACATAAACAACATTTTTTGTTTGTTTAAAAATATTATCTATGTGTTTTTGCCAATATTCTAAGAGTTCCTCATTATCACCGAGTTCATCATATTTAATATCCCAATGTAAACATAAGTCAGGGAATAATCCACAAGTTTTCATATCTTTAAAATCTAATGTTATACCCCATAGTTCCATAATATATCTCCTTTTTCTTTATTGTAATCCAATAAACTTAAAGAAATGAAAAATTTTTAAGTACTTATTTGTTTTCAGTTTCTATATTTTAAATAGTTAATCTATACTCAAAATTGGTTTATCTTTTACATTAAAAGTCTCTACTATAAACTCATTGTTCATATGAGTTACTAAAATATATGATTTTGGATTATCTTTATTTTTTAGCATAAAAGATGTATCTTTATCAACTACAATTTCATCAAACCCTAATGGGGTATATTGTTTAAATAAGTCATCTTTGAGCTGTTCATAAGTGGTGTCATATCTATCATCGATAATCATTTTAAAACTATTTTCATTGTCAATAAATTCTATTTCATTTAACTTCTCATGGGTTTCAATAATAGGTTGTTTGGAAATTATATATTCATAAGTTACAGATAAAAAACCAATAGAGAATACTGTAATAAAAATATTTAATAATGAATACAAAATACTTAAATCAGGAGAAATTAAAGCCATAAGAAACTTAATAGCTAATCCATAAACAAAATTAACAACTAAGGCAAAAACAATAGGAAAAACAATCACCATCATAAACACTAATAATTTATAGTTTTTTGATAAAACAAGTGCATCACCAAAATCTAATGGCTTATCAATAGCAATAGAAGGGAAGATTAAAGATATTCTTGAAGTAATCATTCCTATAAAACCTACAAGAATTACAACAACTAATATATTGTAAAAATATGCAACATTAGAGCCAAAGAAACCTTGAATGAACTTGCCAATAAATAGTGAAATAAAATATATTAAGAAAAATACCAAAGCCATAAGTAAACCTAAGCCAATACCTTTTAAGATAAAACTTATTTCTCTTTGACCAAATTTATAAACACCCCATTTGGGGGTATCTTCTTCACTTAAAAGTAATATCCTATGTACATTTATAGACATAATAATTGTCACTAAAAAAGATAATGCAGTTAAGATATAAAAAGTGCTTTTACTTATCATAATATTGGTACTATAGTATTCAATAACACATAATATAAGAAAAGGTATAAACAAAGCTCTCATTAAAATATACTTTTTCTCAAAAAGCAGGTCTAAAGTTCTTTTTATAATCTCTTTGTACATATTCTTCCCTTTTGAAGTTTTATCTTCTAGCTTCCTTTAAAGTCTCAGCAATCATAAATGATAACTCTAAGGCTTGGTCAGCATTTAATCTTGGATCACATTGTGTATGATATCTACTTGCAAGTCCCTCTTGAGTAATAGCAGAACTTGTACTTCCTGTACATTCAGTTACATTTTGTCCTGTCATTTCAAGGTGAATTCCACCTGCAACTGTACCTTCGGCACTATGGATTTGAAAGAATTGTTTAACTTCATTTAAAATAGATTCAAAATCTCTTGTTTTGTATCCATTATCAGTTTTTATTGTATTGCCATGCATAGGATCACTTGACCATAATACATTTTTACCCTCAGCTTTTACTCTTTTTAGTAAGTTTGGATAGATATCACCTATCTTTTGGGCACCCATTCTAACAATAAGATTTAATCTTCCAGCTTCATTTTCAGGATTTAAAGCATCAATTAATTTTATTAATTCATCCTCTTTCATTGAAGGTCCTACTTTACATCCTATTGGATTTTTGATACCTCTAAAGTACTCTAAATGTGCTCCATCAAGTTCTCTTGTTCTATCGCCTATCCATAACATATGAGCAGAACAATCATACCAATCACCAGTTAATGAATCTCTTCTTGTAAGTGCTTCTTCATAATTTAATAAAAGTGCTTCATGTGAAGTATAAAGCGTAGTTTGATTTAATTGTTGTGTATTTTCTGATGTAATTCCACAAGCATTCATGAAAGCTAAAGTTTCAGAAATCTTATTTGCTAAATCATCATATTTTACACCTAAAGTGTGATCTTTAATAAAACCTAAATTCCACTCATGTACTTGATGTAAATCTGCCATTCCACCTCTTGAAAATGCTCTTAAAAGATTTAGTGTAGCTGCACTTTGGTTATATGCTTTTAAAAGTTTTTTAGGTTTTGGCAATCTTGATTTTTCATCAAATTTAACAGAGTTTACAATATCACCTCTATATGAAGGAAGAGCAAGTCCGTCAATATTTTCAAAGTCATCACTTCTTGGCTTTGCAAATTGTCCTGCTATTCTTCCTACTTTTACAACTGGACAACCACCTGAAAAAGTCAAAACAATAGCCATTTGCATCATCACTTTAAATAAATCTTTGATGTTATTTGCATTGAAGGCATCAAATGATTCAGCACAATCTCCACCTTGAAGTAAAAAAGCTTTTCCTGCTACAACATCAGCTAATTTGCTTTTTAAGTTTCTAGCTTCCCCTGCAAAAATTAGTGGAGGATATGAACCTAACTCTTTTTCAACTTTAGCAAGTTTTTCTAAATCATTATAAGTTGGTTGTTGCTTTATTGGAAAGTCTCTCCAAGTACTTGGGTTCCAGTTATTCATACTCTTTACCTTTTTTTATTTTAATTATTATACTTTTAATTTTGATAAAAGTTCTTCAAATGATACTTTAAATGCTTCTAATCCATCACTTAATAATGTCTCATAAATCTCATTTGTATCAATACCATGTTTTGTAAGCATTTTGAAAAACTCATCACACTCATCTTCAGTGATTATTTTGCTAGGTTCTGTGCTACCACTTTGTACATAATCTTCAATAGTAGCCAAAGGAGCAGTATTTACACTATTTGGATAAAGTAAATTATCCACATAATAAGTTGATGGTAATTCATCACCTTTTACCCCAGTACTAGCAAAAAGCGTTCTAATATTATCATTATGAAATTTGTTTATTTCATGGTAACATTTTACAGCATTTATAATACCTAATTTGGCTTTTTCTATACCTTTTGCCCCAAATCTATTGTCACACAATCTATCAAATCTAGATACAAAAATAGAAATAACAGCTTTTGATTCTGTAATTGATTTTTCCATACCTCTATTTAAAGCATTTGCACAGCTAATAGCTTGTTCTGGTGAAAAGATTAGTGTTGCATTTACATTTATACCTTGTGAAGATAATTCTTCCATGGCTTTGTATCCAGCTTTTGTTGCAGGAACTTTAATCATTACATTATCATATGCAATTGTTTTATAAAGTCTAATTCCCTCTTCAATAGTGCCCTCTGCATCATCACTAAGTGTTGGGTCAACTTCTAGTGAAATAAATCCATCATCACTATCATTTTTATTCATAGGTTCTAATATTTCAGCTGCTCTTTTAATATCAGTCATAGCTACTTCTTCATAAATAGTCTTAGCTGTATTTACTTGTAAAATTCCTAGTTGTTGTTTATAAGCAACAGAGTTTGAAATTGATGATGCAAAAATAGCAGGATTTGATGTAGCACCTTGAATAACTTCATCTTTTACCAAGTCTTGAAACTGATTTTCTAAAAAATCTCTTTCAATAAAATCACACCATAACGAAAAATTTATCTCTTCTTTTAAACTCATATTTATTCCTTTTAATAGTCCCTATTAATAGGGATCTTTTCTTTTATGTCTTCTTTTTAGCATAGGAAATAAATTCCTATTAAAAGAATCCTGTGCTTGTACTCTCTTTGAGAAAACGCTTTTTAGATATGCTTCAAGATTTGTGTCAAATCTTTTGTATCAACAATAATATTTGCCTCTTTTTTCAAAATATCTTTTGCACAAAAAGCTACTCTTTTGTCTGCATATGGAAACATCGACACATCATTTGCTCCATCACCTGCTACTAGTGTATTCTCTTTTGAAACTCCTAGCATTGCTTGAACTCTTTGAATCATATCACCTTTAGAAAAGCCAAACATCATATCTCCACCAACAAGTCCAGTTAGAATTCCATTTTTGTGGTGTAAGATGTTTGAAAAGTCTGCATCAAGCCCAAGTTTTTCTTTTGCAGGAGTTGTTCCTATTCTAAAGCCACCTGAAAAACATACAACTTTGTAACCTTTTTCTTTTAGTTTTGCAACTGTTTCCATTGCACCTGGCATAAGTGGTAGATTTTTACAAATATCCACTGCCAAAGAATTTTCTAATCCTTTTAATAAAGCCACTCTTTCGATAAGAGATTCAAAGAAATCCAATCTACCAGACATAGCTTCTTCTGTGATTTTTGCAACTTTCTCTTCCAGACCTAAAGGTTTTGCTAGAAAATCAATAGTTTCCCCATCCATTAAAGTTGAATCAAAATCAAATACAGCTAATTTCATCATTTTCCCTATTTTTATGTCATTGTTCTTATTTTAAAAAGACATATATTACCAAAATTATACTAAAATGATTACTTTACGGTTTCAAAGCAAATATAAGGACAAAGATTGAAATTAGCATCTATTGATATAGGATTAAAAAGAATTGGTGTAGCTTTAAGCCTTACAAAGACTATAGTTAGCCCACAAACAGCCATCTTAAGAAAGAATAGGAACCAAGCTTCAAATGATGTTGATAGTTTTTTAAAAGAGTGGGAAATAGAGAAACTAATTGTTGGATTTCCAAGTTCAAGTGATGATATGCAAAAAAGAGTTAAGCACTTTGTAACTCTTTTAAAATTTCAAGGTGAAATTATTTTTCAAGAAGAAAATATGAGCTCCATTGAAGCTGAAGAACTAATGAAAGGTGATATCAAATATAAAAGAGATGGAAGAGTTGATTCTCTTGCAGCTAAAATAATACTTGAGAGATATTTGACAAAAAATTAATTATAGGGAGACCCCCTATAATTAAACTATTTTTACCAAGTCACAGTATCATTTGAGCCAATTTTTCCTATAACTACCTCATCTTCCCAAGTTACAAGTCCAGTTTTAATATCTGTTAGTGAAAGTTGAAAATAGTATTCAACTATTTGCTCATCTTTATTTGCTTTTGCTGTTCTTTGTAAGATGCTTCCTGAAAGTGATAAACTCGGAGCATAAAGTGTATTTTTTTGAATCGTCGTACTTTTTTTGAACTCATCATTATCTCTTAGTTTTCTACTATCTTGTGCTAAATCATCTCTTTGTGTTCCAACAGCTGATGTGATTATTGCTTTTCCAGAGTTTAATATTAATATTCTCATTTTTTTAGTTAAGAATTTTACATCAAATCTTTGAGTAGTATCATTAATTATATCACTCATCATAACAACATTTTTTCCACCACCACTTTTATCCAATGCACCACTTGATAATAAAGATTTAGCCATATCACTAGCTGCTTTTTCAAAATCTTGTCTATCAATTCCCATTGTTACAACTGAAGATTTTGGGGAATTTTCTGGTAAATACTCAGGTTTATGTGTACAACCTGCAAAAAATATTGTTCCTATAAATAGTGTTGAAATTATTAGTTTTTTATTTTTCATTTTATTCCTTAGTTTTGATATTCATAATGGCTACTATCTTTTCTTTGTTCATCATCTCTACTTGTATCTTGCACTCTTATTACAAAATCTTTGATTTGATTTGAAGGGGATACGCCATTAATGGTAAAATCCCTATTCTCTTCCACTGTTGCCATTTTCCATTTAGACAAAATTGTTTTTACTATAAAACCATTTTTATCTATCCAATCTATTTTGTAAGCTACATTTCTATTCATATAAGTTGTGTTTTTAAATCTAGCTTGTACAACCCAAAAGCCATCACTTTTTTGAAAATAGTTTAGTTTCTCAAGTTTTAGCCAAGTATCCAATGTCTTATCAATGACAATATGTGAATCATCACTTAGCTTAGGCTCAACTTTTACTTCTTTTTGTGCACACCCGCTAAGAAGTATAACACTTATTATTGTCATAATTAAATATATCTTTTTCATAAATCTCCTTTAAAATAAAATCTTATGAATTATATTATTTCCTACTGATTGTGATTTTACATAAATTAATGCATTTTTATCATTAGGAATAAAAACTTCCTTTATAATTTTACCTTCATTATTTTTAATTTCAATTGGTTTTCCATCAAGTTTTATCCTTAAACTTTGAAAGTTTTTAGGCAAAGCACTCCAAGACCTGACATCTGTTTTATTTGTCAAAGCTTGATACAAAACTCCTAAAAACCCAGCTAAGGGACTAGTATCATTGAGTTGTTTTTGTGTGATTGTCTTTGTAATTGTATTTGCTATGGCTTCACTTAAAATAGCTGGAAATCTTTTTTTAAATTCTGTTTTTATTACATTATCCATATTACAAACTTCTTTTGTATTTTTTCCAACGATATCTAAATAAGAATATGAACTATTTCTTTCAACAATCTTTGGCAAAGCAATGCCTGTATATATCACATTTCTTGAAAATATAAACAGTGGAATATCAATTCTTGTCTCATTTTTTATCATTCCTTTACCATTTTCATAAATAATCCAAGCATATTTTTCTTTTGATTCCCTCAAAGATGAATCAAGATATTTATTACTAAGTTCATAATCACTTTTTATTTGTTCATTTGATGGTTGCATTTCCATAGACTCTTTTAATAAATCCCTTGCCTTTATTGTATCTCCATCTAATAAAAAATATACTCCAGCCATATAAGTTGTGAAGGGATTTATAAAATCAGGATATGCTTTAAAATCATTTAACAAGCTATCATATTGTTTATATACAGCATTTTTGGCTTCTTTATTCTCTTTTTCTAAATTTACTTGTTCTTTTTCTATCTCACTTCTAAAATAATCTTTTGCTCTTCTTTGTCTATCCAAAGCTCTATTAAACTCTATTCTTGCATTTACATTATCATGTAAGCTTACATAATTTAAAGCTTTGTAAGTATTTACCATCACTTTTTCATAGGTGTTTCCCTCATACTCATTTGCATTATTATTTACTAAAATACTTTTTGAAGCCTCTAAGGTATTATCAAAAATTGTATCTTTATCTACTGTTTGTTTATACTTCTCTTCTGCTTCATCAAAAAAGCCATTACTTTTTTTATAAGCAAAACAATTTCTAGCCAATGAGCCACCTTGAATACCCCAAAGTATTGGATCATCATTCTCTTTTATCTTTTCTTCTATTTGAGTGTAATCACAATTTTTTGATTCTAAATTGTTATCAAAATTATTCAAAGAGTCTTCATATCCACTTATAACAGCACATCCATAAAAAGAGAATATAAATATGCTAGTAAAAAAAAGTTTTACAAATCCTCTTTTAGTCATAACTAGTTTTTCTCTAAAGCAACAACTGCTATTGCAAAGCCAGTATCATGGGTAATAGAAAGATGAGCATTTTTTATTGAAAAGTTATCTAAAACTTTTTGTGAGAAAGTTATAAGAGGAGCATTTTTAACTGTTTTAGAGATAATAATATCATGGAAACCACACTCCTCTCCTATCCCACAAGCAAGAGCTTTACTTGCAGCCTCTTTTGCAGCCCAAAAGCCAGCTGCTGTTTCTACTTTTTTGACAAGTTTTATTTCATCATCATTTAAATATCTTTGATAAGCTTTATTCCCAAACTTTTCATACATTTTTTCAATTCTTTTTATACTTACTACATCTATACCAATCATTTTTATCCTAAATATTTATTCTTAATTTATTAATTGTATAATTCTATCTTAATTTTGTAAATAGCTTTTTAATAAAAAGTTAACAGTATCAAACTTTTCGTTAGTAATTAGTACTGAAAATAATATAACAAATGCTAAAATACTTTTTTATTTAAAAAACCTAGGAGATAATAGAATTGAAATTATTAATAAACAAGCTTTTGTACTTATTAATTATGCTTTTTATTATTAGTCTAATATCTTTTTTAGCTATACATCTTGCTCCTAATTCATTTTTTGCAAGTGGAGATTTAAACCCAAATATCACAGAAGAGTCGATTCAACACCTAAAGTCTATTTATGGCTTAGATAAACCTCTTTATGTACAGTATTTTTCTTGGCTTTTTTCAATACTTCATCTTGACTTTGGTATATCTTTTAGCTCAGGAGAAATGGTAAAAAATGAGATTCTAAATAGAATTCCAATTACCCTTGCTTTAAATATTATTTCAATGATTTTTATATTTATACTATCACTTTATTTAGGTATTAAATCAGCTTTAAATAAATCATCATTTTTTGATAAATTTACTGGTCAACTTTCACTTTTAAGTTTTTCTATGCCTTCATTTTATTTGGCATTACTTGGAGTTTTAGTTTTCGCAGTTAATTTTGAAGTTTTACCAATATCTGGATTGCATAGCGTAAAAGATGATGGAAGTTTTACTTACTATTTAGATTTTGCAAAACATTTAGTTTTACCAATATTTATAATTGTTTTTGGTGGAATTGGAAGTTTAACTTTATATATTAGATCACTTACAATCGAAATACTAAAAAGTGATTATATCTTTTTTGCCAAAGCTAGAGGACTAAGTAAAAAACAAATTTTAAGATACTATATTTTACCAAATCTTTATCCACCAGTTATTACAATACTTGGATTATCACTTCCAGGGATTATTGGTGGGTCTGTTATACTTGAAACAATATTTTCAATAGATGGAATGGGCTTACTATTTTTTCATAGTGCTTTAGCCCATGATTATCCAGTAATTATGGGGATACTAATTATTGGAGCATTTCTTACCCTTCTTGGAAATATGCTGGCTGATTTAGTTTTACTAAAACTCAATCCAAATTTTGATACAAAATAAAAAAAGTCATTAAAGGAAATTCATTGAAAATAATTAATACTATAGAAGAATTACAAACTATTAGAAAAGAGTTAACAGGAACAATTGGTTTTGTTCCAACTATGGGAGCTTTACATGAAGGACACATTTCATTAATCAAAAATGCAAGAATAAATAATGACATTGTAATAGTTTCAATTTTTCTAAATCCAACACAATTTTTACCAAATGAAGATTTAGACAAATATCCCAAAAAAGATGCAGCAGATAAGAGAATATGTGAATTGTGCAAAGTTGATTATTTATTTATGCCAGAGGTAACTTCTATGTATCAAAGTAATGATGAAGTTTCACTAAAAGCTCCAAAAATCACTGGCTTTATTTTAGAAGGTGAAAAAAGACCTGGACACTTTGATGGTGTCTTACAAGTTGTTTTAAAACTATTTAATCTTGTTCAACCCAATAATGCATATTTTGGGAAAAAAGACGCCCAACAACTTTCACTAATTTCGCAAATGGTAAAAAATCTTTTTTTACCTATAAATATAGTTGAATGTGACATTGTAAGAGAAGCAGATGGTCTTGCAATGAGTTCAAGAAATATATATTTATCATCTGAAGAGAGAAAAGAAGCATTAGCTATTTCAAAATCTTTAAATATGACAATTATTGCTGTTACAAAGGGAGAAAGAGATGCCCAAACTATAAAAGCAAGAATGAAAGAAATAATGTCAAATCTAGATGTAGAATATATAGCAATAGTAAATAGAAATTTTGAAGAAATTCAAACAATCGAAGTAAAAAATACAATCATACTAATTGCATGTAAAGTTGGGAATACAAGACTTATCGATAATATGTGGATATAAACTCTTTTAAGAGTTTATATCGTACATTTTTTGCTTATTATACATAAAGGACAAAAGTTAGTAAGTCCAGCCAATAAAGGCAGTATTCCTAAGTAAAACCAATCAATCCCTGTATAAAATCCTACTAATATTAAAATAATACCAATAGCTATTCTAAATTTTCTACAAAAAAGTTTTATTTTATCAAATTTGTTCATTTTTCATTTCCTACAAGATAAGTTTTTCTTATCTTGAATTATACAAATTAAAGATAAAATTGTCAAATTTAATTATAATATTTAGTTATAATTAAATATTATAATTTTTCCTATTTTTGATTAATTCAAACTATTATGCTAAAATTCCAAAAAAACTAATAGGTTATATATGAAATTTTCAACACAAAATCCTCAGAAATCACTACACTTAGTAAGCCTTGGCTGTACTAAAAATTTAGTTGATTCTGAAATCATGCTTGGTAAACTAAAAGATTATACAATATCAAATGATGCTAAAAGCTCTGATGTAATTATCGTAAACACATGTGGTTTTATTGATAGTGCAAAAGAGGAAAGTATAAATACAATTCTTGAATTACATGGGCTAAGAAAAAAAGATTCAGTTTTAGTTATGGCTGGATGTTTAAGTGAAAGATACAAAGAAGAGTTGCAAAAAGAGTTACCAGAAATTGATATTTTCACAGGAGTTGGAGATTATGATAAAATCGACACACTTGTAAAAGAAAAAAGAAGTGGTTTTACAGATGAAGTGTTTTTATTAAATGAAACAAATGATAGAGTTATCACTGGTTCAAATTACCATGCTTATATCAAATTATCTGAAGGATGTAATCAAGTTTGTTCGTTCTGTGCTATTCCTTCATTTAAAGGAAAACTTCACTCTAGAACTTTAGAATCACTTGTTAAAGAGGTAAAAAATCTTGTAGCCCAAGGTTTTTATGATTTTTCTTTTGTTTCACAAGATAGCTCATCTTTTTTAAGGGATTTAAATATCAATGATGGATTAGAAAGACTTGTTAATGAAGTAGAAAAAATAGAAGGAATCAAAAGTGCAAGAATTTTATACCTTTATCCATCTACAACAACTCTATCACTTATCAAAAAAATTGAGCAATCAAAAGTATTTGAAAACTACTTTGATATGCCATTGCAACATATAAGCTCTAAGGTGCTTAAAATCATGAAAAGAGGTAAAGGAGTAGAAAAGCTTAAGGAACTTATGAGTGCCATGAGAAACACTCCTAACTCCTTTGTAAGAACTACTTTTATTGCAGGTCATCCAGGTGAAACACAAGAAGACTTTGAAGAGTTATGCTCTTACGTAGAAGAGTATGGTTTTGATAGGGCAAATGTATTTTCATATTCTGATGAAGATGGAACTACTGCCTATGAACTTGATGGAAAAGTAGATCAAGAGACTATTGATAAAAGAGCTGAAATTTTAGGTGAAATAATTCAAAGAAAAACGTTAGAATCTTTAGAAAAAGAGATTGGACAAATAGTAGATGTATATATTGATGGAGAAAGTGAAGAACATGAATATTTACTTAGTGCTAGAAAAACAATTTGGGCACCTGAAATTGATGGAGAAATTTACATCAATGATAATGAAACAGGAAAAGAATTAACAGTAGGAAAATCATACCAAGTAAAAATAAGTGAATTGGCAGGTGATAAATTACTTGGAACAGCAATTAAAGAAATTTAATGATTAAATTTAATATCAATACCACTAAAAATCTTTTAGCATTTTCAGGTGGTATTGATTCTTCTGCCCTTTTCTTTTTGCTCATAAATGAAAATATTCCTTTTGATATTGCAATTGTTAATTATAATCAAAGAGAACAATCAAAAAATGAAGTTGCTTATGCAAAAGAATTAGCCACTAAATATAATAAAAAATGCTTTTTGAAAGAAGTAGTATTGACAAATAATTCTAACTTCGAAAAAGAAGCAAGAGATATTAGATATAGTTTTTTTAACGAGATAATCAAAAAACATAATTATGATACTTTACTCACAGCACATCAACTAAATGATAAATTAGAGTGGTTTATGATGCAATTAAGCAAAGGGGCTGGATTAGTTGAATTAATTGGATTAGAAGAAAAAACTAAAAAAAATAACTATGTTATTTATAGACCTCTTCTTGAACTATCAAAAGAAGAACTTCAAACATTTTTACAAATGAATAATCATAAATATTTTATTGATGAGTCTAATTATGATGAAAAATATAAAAGAAACTATTTTAGAAAGAACTTTGTAAATGAATTGATAAAAGAGTACAAGGATGGTATTAAAAATAGTTTCAAATATTTAAAAAATGATATTCAATCTCTAAATTTAAATCATGAAGCCATTTATAAACATGAAGATTTAGAAATCTTTACAAATCACCAAGATGAAAATTTAAATATTAAAATAATAGATAAATCTTTAAAAAAAAGAGGAATACTTTTATCATCTGCACAAAGAAATGAAATAATTAGACAAAGGGAAATAACAATATCTGATAAAATAAATATTTCTATTTCAAATGACTATATCTACATCTGCCCAAAAGTTATAAATACGATGGATAAGAAGTTTAAAGAAATTTGTAGAGTACTTAAAATCCCAAATAATATAAGAGCATATCTTTTTGAAAAGGATATTGAAGTAAAAGAGTTATTTATTTAAAAACTTTTTCATCTGAGAAATAGATTTCATCTGCTCTAAAATGTTTTCTCTATGAGTAAATAAAAAATTAGCATTTTTAAAAAGTAATTCTCTTAATTTTAAAAGTTCTTCATGAGATAATTCAAAATCAGTAATATTAGTAGTAGTTAAATAAGTTTCAGTCCAAGACCTTAAGCCTTCAGCTCTTTCTTCCTCATCTAAAGAATCAACATAAGTCAATCTCTTTAGTGCTTCTAAAGACCAGTTTCGTCTTTCCATGCTTCTATTAGACCTTGAGTTACTCTTTTAACTTGGTGAATTAAATTTACATTATCATTAATACCCGATGTAAAAAGTGTCTCTATTTGATAAAGATATAAACCATCTAAATAATGGGCAATATCTCCTCCGTCAAAATCTAATATATTTCTTAGTTCATCAAAAATTGCGATTGATTTGTTAATATAAATAAATTTTTCTTCAACATCTCCATTTTCCATTGCTTCTTCTGCAAAAGAAAGATATCTCAGTAGTCCTTCATAAAGCTTTAGTATTAAGACATATGGATCATTACTAACTGCATTTTGTTGATTATAAACCTCTATTCCCACAAATCATCTCCATTTTTTTATACACATGAGTATAGTATATTCAAACTTAAATTACTTAGAAGAACTTTGATCAATCATCATTTGCAAACTAGAAAATTGCGAGTTAAATTGGTTTATAATTACCCCATACGCTGAAAACTGATTTGCAAGTTGAGAATATTTTGAATCTAAACTTTCTGTTTCTTTTGTCAATTGTTCATTAAGTTCTTTTTTTCTGGATGTCATATTATCTTCATATACAGTTATAACACCACCTGTACTATCCATAGAATCAACTATTGTTTTTAATTGTGTACCAAAACCTTCTTTTTCAGCTTTTCCTACAAACAAATCTTTTAAATTTTCAAAATCATCACTAACTGCTGTATTAAAATCACTTTCATTTAATGAATAATTACCACTTTTATCAACTTCTAATCCATAATTAAATAAATTTAAATCATCATTTGTCCCATAATTACCAAACATCATGTTTTTTATTTGAGACTGTATATCCCTTAATGTTGACCTATCTTGTATTTTTGAATCACCAGAATAAAGTTCATCATCAATTGATTTGGATAAAGTATTAAACTTATCAATAAAGTCTTTAAACAATGTTGCAACTTGGGTTTTATCTTTTTCTATAGAAATAGATGAATCTCCAACTTTAGACGCAGAAATTTTTAATCCTCCATCAACCATTACAACATTTGAAGAAACATCATAATCAACACCATCAATTTTTGCTTTCATATTTTGTGCAGTTAAAGTATGATTGTTATTAGTTAAATTTAAACCTAAATCATCATCTGTAATCTCAATTGGTCCACCATCACTGCTTTTAATTGTTACTTTTCCATTTGCATCAATAGAGGCTTCAAAAGATGCATCATCGTTAATTCTAGAAATAAATTCACTATTAGTTTCACTACCATTTGTAGTAAATGTAGTACCGTTTAAAGTCAATGACAAGTTTGAACTAGGAACTGTTCCTGAAGCAATTGTTGAACTTGAAGTAAAATCATTAAGTCCTAAATCAGAACCAGTTTGAGTTATACTTAAAGCATTATCAATACCTGAATCTTCACTTTTTATAACCATTCTATAAGAATTTGTTCCTACTGATTCTATTGAAGCATTTAATTTTGAACTTAAATTAATCTTATCAGCTACTTCTTGATATGTTTTATTAAAAGTTGAGTATTCAACTCCATTTACCGTTATCATAGAACCTGCTGTAGTTGAAATTATTGCATCTTTATCACTAAATGTTGAAGTTTGGTAAACATCCCTTTGGGCAATTTGGCTTACACTTACATTTGTTGTACCTGTATTTAATTTACTTGCATCAGCAGCATCAAATACTACTGAATCACCTGTAGTTGTAGCTGACTTTTGGTTGAAAGCATTTACACCACCTGCTGCAAATAAATCAAAGGGTTTGATTGCATCAAGCATATCTTGAACTTGTAATTTAATATTTGCAACTTTTACACCCTCTTCATCCAAGTCTGTTAAACTTGTTTCAATAGGTTCTACCGTAGCTTTTCTCTCTGCTGCTTTTAACTTATCAATTAACTCTTGATTTAAAGCAGAGGCTTGTCCTGTTCCTAATCCTAATACACCTTCAGCCATAATTTACTCCTTATCTCTTGATTCCAAGAAGAGTTTGTAACATTTCATCAACAGTTGTTATCATTTTTGCATTTGCTGTATATGCTGATTGAAATTTAATTAAATTAATCATCTCTTCATCGTCGTCAACTTTTGTTATTAAATCATATGAATTATTCATTGATTCACTAACTGCCTTTTGAGTCTCAACTGTAAAATCACTACTCTCTTTGTCCCTTGATATATTTGTTCTAAGATTTTGCAAATATTCAGTAAATGACATACGTTCAGTATCACTTGATACTTTATCATTTGAGCTATCTTGACCATAACCTAAAAATGAAATATCCTCTTTCCATTGATGACCTGCTAAATAATCATAATCTTTTTGTTCTAAAGTTCCAACAACTTCTGAATGAAAAGTCATTGTTCTAACACTAGAACCACTAAATAAGTTTATGTCATCTGCGACTTTGATATTATTATCTGTTGCAATTTCACCGCTAATGTATGTACCATCATCATTTTTGATATAACTAGAAGTCATATCAACAAAAGTTTTAGCAAAAGCATCTAATGCATTTTTGTATTCTTGAAATTTATTTTTTCCAGAATCTGTAGTCAAGTTTTCTACTATAGCTTTTAGTTTACCACTTGAAAAAAATATTGGATCACCTTTTGAAGTTATACTTACAGCAGAATTTGCTAAATCACTTCTTTGCTCATTCTTATAAATAGAGTTTGAAACAACACCTTCTTTATTATTTATAACCATAGTTGATGTCATAGTAACAGGTGTTGAACCACTAGGTGCTGCATTATCTGTTATCGAAAAGCTATATGTTTGATTCGTATTAACAGGTGCCAATTCATTCGTATCTGTAGTAAAACTAAAACTCTTAACTCCCGGAGGAATAGTTATTTCTCCTGTTTGTGCATCATAAGTTATCGAATCAGGTGTAAATTTAGGTGACAAGTCAAAATAACTACCTGTATCATCACTAAAAGATACTTTCATTACTTGTGCTGTTGTTGTTGTATTTTTTAATTCAACAGTATGTTTAATACTACTTCCATCAACTGCACTTAAACTTTTTATAGAACTTACTTGTGTTGTTCCACTAGCTTGTGTAGCACCTGTAACTGGATTAACAGTAGGAATTGCACTAACTAATGGGTTTGAATTCGTATTTTCTGTTGAAAGTTCAAAATCTTGCGTTATATCTTTGCCATCATTTACAACATTAAGTACAGAAGTGATATTACTAGTATCTGAGCCATTAGTTTCGGTTAAAGATAAAGTATACTTTTGATTAACTCCAAACAAAGCAGCTGCTTCTTCAGGAGTACTTGTTTCACCTTCAGCTGAGTTAATAGTTATCGTAAAAGAATCAACACCTGCAGGAATTGTAAGTTTTTTTGTAGTTGCATTATATGTAATACTTGAAGGAACAAAAGTTGGTGTAGCTCCTGATGTTGAAGGATTACTAGATAAATCAATATCAAAAACTTCAGGGGCTGTCGTAGTTGCTCCTAAATTTACTGTATGAGTTAAACTTAAACCATCTTGTGCAAATTTACTTTCAATTGAGACTGAACTATTGTTAATCACAGGACTAACGGTAACTGTACCTTGATTTATAGAGTATGGTTCTTCTGTAAAAGTAACTCTACTATCAAATTTACCTTCAATACCAGGAGTTTTTGATTCAACTAATAAGAACTTATCTTGACTATCAATTGTCGATTTATTTCCATTTTTATCGACATCATATGTACCATTATAAGCTTTTACTTTATCTGCTAAATCAGATGTATTAATTTTATGAACTAATGCTCTTACATAGTTAGTCTCATCAACCTTTACAATATCATCAGTTCCATCACCATCAAGGTCAAAAACCATTGTTTCACCATATTCAACACTAACTGAATTTTCATTGTCCAATTCAAAAGTAATTACATCCTCTTCATCAAAAGTATCTGAAGGATTTAAAATACTACTTTTAGTTCCTTCTTGTGTAACATACCTATCAATTTGCGCAGTTTTTTCTTCACCTACTTCTAATTTTGACATTGTAGTATTTGAAATAACTGTTTGATTACCAATTTTCAACTCATAAAAATCAGGATCTCTATCAACAGTTATATTAGCATATGTAGATATTTCTTTTTCTAATAAATCTCTTTTATCAAGTAAGTCATTAGAAGCAAAACCCTGCTCTTTTATTTTTAGATTAATTCTTTGAATTTGTTCGAGTTTTGAGTTTATTTGACCAACATCTTCGGTTAAAGACTTTTTGAAAGTAGCTTCTTGTTCTTCTATTCCATCATAAAGATTATTTAAGTCATCAATTACTTTTTGCCCAGTAATTTGTAATTGATTTTTGTAAACTTCATTATTAGGATTTGCTCTTATACTTTCAATTGTTTGGTAATAAGCATCTAAGTCTGATGATAACCCAGCTGTATCAGTCTCTTTAAATACTGCTTCGATATTTCCTAACATTAAAGACATTTCTGATTGATAATTATCTTTACTATTTTGCTTTATAATATTATCATACAAATATTGACTAGTGATTCTAGATGTATTATCAACTGATACACCTCTTCCCCACTGTCTATTATCACTTTGACTTAATTCACTTGTTTCTACAACTCTTTTTTTATATCCCTCAGTATTTACATTAGCAAGGTTATTCATTGTATTTTCAACAGCTATTTGTGCTGCTCGTAAACCTGATTGGGCTACATTTAACGCATCTAACATTTGTACCTTCCTTTGGGATAATATCCCTAATTATTGCATTACAATTCTTAAAATTAGATTAAATCAGAAGGGCCAAAGCATTTTTAGGAGTTTTGTACCCCATGGCTGATGCATAACATCTTGTTCTTCACCATCTTTTTTATACAAAACTTTTAAATTTGCAACTTGAGATGACTTTATAGAATTATCTGGGCTTATATCATAAGGCCTAATAACCCCCGAAATTATTATCTCTTGCTTCTGTTCATCTATTAACATCTCTTTGGAACCTTTTATATAATAGTTTCCATTTTGATATGTTTCCTCTATTATAACAGAAAGTGTCGTAGAAAAAGATTCATCAGCATTTGCTTTTACTTTTCCTTTAAATGAACTATCACTACTTGAATTAAATTGTACCCCACCAAAACTATTAATTTTATTTGCTACAGATTGTACTGTGGAATTCAAAGGAAGAGTATTTCCAGTAGCAGGAGTAATTAATCCTCCTCCAATTTTCTCAGAACTTGTATTTGTAAGTTCTCTTTTATTACTTGTATTTGAAGTTAAAGATTCATCAATAACTACTTGAATTATATCCCCAACTTGTAAATCTTTTTTATCAGCAAATAAAGAAGGTCCTTTTCGTGAATATAAAGAGCCTTTGTTATATGTAACTTGAGGCTTTGGTTTTAATACTTGAGCCGGAGGTTTATCAAATTTTAATTCTTGTTCAGTTGGAACACAAGAGTTTAAAAAAAATGCACATGCTAAAATTAAAAAATATTTACTTTTCATTATATTTACTCTCAATTATATATTTAATATCTATTGCAATTTTAATATTATTTAAATCATTTTTAATCAAAGCCAAAGTCCCATACCTTACTTTTAAAGCATCTAAATTTGTATCTGTATCACAAACTAAAAGTATTTTATTTTTCACTATTTTTACATCTTGAATATGTTCTTGTCCAACCAATTCAACTGCTGTTTCTACTTCTTTGTATATTAATTTTTCAACTTCTTTTGAGTCTTCTTTTTTCATATCCTCTACACTTTGTTTAGAAGTTAATTTTCCATTATTTGAAGAGAATTCATCACTCATATGAAAATAATAAGCAGTAAACATAGCAACTAATGCAACTACTGAAATTATTTTCATTACATAATTTTTTGGTCCACTATTTTTTACTGTTACTATCATTTTTATTACTTAATAACAAAAGTTGTAAATAAAACTTCTTTAACACTATTTTTTTGAACATCAGAATTTGTTGCTGTAGCATCATTTAAAACTTTATTTATTTCATCAACTAATTCATCTTTTAGTAAAGCTTTACCACCTACTGTTAAAAGTTCTTCTGAACTTCTAGCACTAATTTGAGAAATAACAACATCTACTATTTCTGCTTTATATGACTCTACTATTGATTCTATTGCAGGATCATTACTTTTAATGGTAAAAGATAGTTTCATAAGTTTTTCTCTACCTTTTGCATTAGTAATATTTAATACTAAATCATTAATAGCAGCTTTATACATCTCTTTAGAATTACTCTCTTCTTTTTTAGCCATCTCTTGCATAGCTTTTTCTTCTTGAGGACTAAAAACACCTTGTGAATACAAGAAGTATCCACCTCCAATAACAGCTAATAACAAAACTACAATTAGTGCAATAAGCACTATCATCAAACCTTTTCCACCAGTACTTTTTGGTTTTTCTTCTACAACTTCTTCAGCCATTATTTCCCTTTCTTACTTTCATCAATTACTGAATAGTTTTGAAGCTTTTCAGTAATCTTAGAAGCATTTTTTACAGTCATTGATTTCATTATTTGAGTGACTTTTGCTTCTTTTAATTTCAAGATTATATCAAAAACATCTTCAATTTTTCCATCATCTATCAATTTGTTAAATATTTCAGCTGCATTTTTTGGTTTCATTGCATTATATATTTTCGAAGTCTTTGTAACAACTTCCCCTTTTATATCTTTTAAAAGTAGTTGATTTCTATCATATATATCTTGAATATTCTTCTTTTCTGATTTTATTTTGGCTAATAAAGTTTCTAGTTCTTGTTTTCTAGTTTTATATTCAGCTTCTTTTATTGTATAAAATTGGTTTAACTCTTTTTTTAACTCAATAATCTCTTTTTTCTCTTTTATAAAACTTCCAGCTGTATCTTCTGCTAATAAATGTGTTCCTAAAATTAAAATTATTATTAAAAATTTATTCAATCTTTGTCCTTGTCATCCTGTAATATATTTACTTTGTATAAACTCACTTGCTTGTTCTTCTTCAGCAAGAAGTAATTTTTTGTATAACTCTTTTTTCTGTTCTTTTAGTAAATAATCGTACTGTTCAGACTCTTTTTGTAATTGTACAATTTCTAAGTTTACTTTTGTCAATTTTGAAAGTAAAAAGTTTTTCTGAGATTCTAATTTCTTAGCTTCTCTTCTGAGTGATTCTTTATGAATTTCCAACACCATAAAATCTGAAATTGCTCCATATCTATCAACACTTGCGGTATTTATATTTCTTTTTAAATCATCAATTTGTTCTTCAAAGAGTGAAATTGAATTTAAAAGCTCAGCTTTAAACATCAATTTTTGATCTGTTTGAGATTTTTTGAGATTAAAAAGTTTTTTAATCATCCATTATTTCCATACATTAAAATCATATTCCATAACTCTTTAGTATATGTACTTACATTATCACCAATCCAAGGCAAAGAGATCAATATAAAAACAGATACTAAAATAACTTTAGGTACAAAAGATAATGCTGCATCAGAGATTTGAGTTACTGCTTGAAATACAGAAATCAACAATCCTATTACCATACTTACAAGTAAAGAAGGCAATGCTAGTAAAAGAATAATTTTTACTGTACTTTGAGCAATACCCATTAAGTCCATGTTCATTCTTTAATCTTTACCGTGATTTCTAAGGCTTTGCTCTCTAATAATTTAGATAAGAACTCTTTTATATCATTAGGATTATCAAGTTTAATACTCATCTCTTTTGCTTTATTTTGGATTTTTTTTGCAACTTTTGGCTTAATCTCTTTTCCACTAAATACATTTAAAATATCATCTTCACTTAGTTCATCTAAAGATGTGATATCTTCCAAATTAATATATTCTTCAATATCTTCTAATGATTTCATAGACTCATTTGGTTGTGTTTGGGTAATTTGATTTTCATTATTTTCAATCATTTGTTCATCTTTATTGATAATTTCATTTTCTTCTTCAATTTCATTTTCATCTTGTGATAATAACTCTTTTAAGTCATCACTTAATTCATAATGTTCATCTAAATCTTCCTCTAAATTTTCACTTTCATAAGCATCATTTACAATGTTTGTAATTGAGTCATGAATTTGTGTCCCCTCATCAGATTCATCATCTAAATTTAAATCTTTCATTTTTTTTAAAATATATTTAGAAATATCACTTATTGAATCAACACTAAAATCTTCAATTCCCTTATTTTTAAGATATTCTTGTTCAATACCATCTTTAGGTTTTAAAAACTTTATTTTTGAATTAATCAAATTTTCTTTTATTATTTTAGCATCATCTATTAAAAAAATATCATCACTATTATCTTCAATTAGTTCTTTTAGTGTACTCAAAGATTGAACTTCTTGAATCAATCCTTTTCCTTCTAATTTATAATCAATTAAAGTTCTACTTAATTCACCTTTAATATCTTTTTTAAAGTTTTGATTGCCATAAATATAAATATTCAAAGATATTCCTAATTTATTTTTTCATTTATAATATCTAAAATTTATATAAATTTAGATAAAATAAATCAATATTTATACGAGGTAAACTATTTGAAATTCATTTTTTTATTATTTTTATTTTTTACATCAATTTACGCTCAAACAATAAAAGATATAACAAATATTGTGGGAATTAGAGAAAATCAACTCTTAGGATATGGCCTAGTTGTAGGACTTGCGGGGACTGGTGACAAGTCAACTTTTACTATGCAAAGTTTGCAAAATTTACTTAGAAATTCATATATAAAAATACCAACTTCATCTATTAAATCAAAAAATATAGCAGCTGTTATGGTTACAGCTATGCTTCCACCTTTTGCAAGGCAAGGTGATAAAATAAAAATAAAAATTTCTGCCATTGGGGATGCAAAATCAATCAATAATGGAGAACTTTTATTAACCCAATTAAAAGGTGTAGACGGTAATGTATATGGCCTTGCACAAGGAACAATTATAGCTGATAGGGATAATGAAACTACAGGTATGATTTATGAGGGAGCCATGATTGAAAATGAAGTTCCTTTTACACTAAGAAATGAAAAAGATTTAACACTAAGTTTAATAAAAGCATCTGCTACTGATGCAGATATGATTCAAAGAAAGATAAATGAAAAATTTGGTGATAAAATTGCTTTTGCAGAAGATACAAGAACTGTAACTGTAAAAAAACCAGCTAATATTTCTATGGTTAGATTTATCGCCCAAGTTCAAACTATAAACTTAGATTCATCATTCAAAAAAAGAATTATAATTGATTTAAATAGACAAATGATAATATCAGGAAATGAAGTTCCTATTGGTCCTGTTACTGTTTCAAAAGATAATTTCATTATAAGAATTAAAAAATCAGATTTAAATAACGAACAATGGGATAATATAGAAGTAAATAAAGGAATGAATATTGGTGATGATATAGTAATTGCTGATAAGCCTATTGTTGATTTAGATAATACTATGGTAAATACTAAAGGACAACCTAAAGTTTCTGATTTAGTACGAGCTATGAAAGTTATGAAATTACCAATGAATGATATAATAGATACATTGAAATTAATAAAAGAGTTAGGTGCTCTTGATGCAGAACTTGAGATAAGAGGATAAGAGATGGCAGAATTTTTAAGTCAAGATGAAATAGATGCTCTTTTAGACATAGCCGAACAAGGTGAAGATATTGACAAGACGGCTGATGAACCTATTATATCAAAAGAAAAAAATTATTCTATTTATGACTTTAAAAAACCAAATCGTATCTCAAATGAACAATTTAAAGCATTCTCAACATTACATGATAAAATGCTTAGGGATCTTATTACTGACCTTTCTGCAATGCTTAGAAAAATTGTTGATATAAAACTATATTCAATTGAACAGATGACTTATGGTGAGTTTATTTTGTCAATTCCACAATTAACTTCATTAAATACTTTATCTATCAAACCACTAGATGGAAGAATAGTAATTGAGTGTAATCCTGGAATTTCACATAAGATAATTGCTGAGTTATTAGGTAGTGGGTCTGTTGCATCAGGGGATAATTTAGATAGGGAATTAACTGAAATTGAAGTTGAGATTTTTGATCACTTTTATAAACTAATTGTTTCACATTTGTACAGAGCTTGGGATGAAATTACAACTTTAAATTTTAAAATAGAATCAAGAGATACAAATGCAAATGCCATTCAAATTATTTCAGATCATGAGATTGTTTTACTTGTTGTTTTAGAGTTTACAATTGATGAAGAGTCAGGATTTTTATCTATTTGTTACCCTATTTCTTACATAGAGACTTTATTAAATAAAATTGTTACAAAAATCTTTGCAGAAGGTAGAAATAAAAAAGCAAGTAGAAAGAAAGACATTACAACTTTAATTTCTGGTGCAAAAATGAATATAGAAGCGATTATGGCTGAAACCGTTTTAAAAACTTCAGAAATATTAGATTTAAAAGAAGGAGATGTAATAGTATTTAACAAAAATTCAACATCTGCTACATCTAAAATTTATATAAACAAAAAAGAGAAATTCTTAGCAATTAGTGGATTATCAAATAATAGAAAAGCTGTTCAAATAAAAGCTAATATTGATCATGAAAAAATGGAAACACTTGAAACCTTAAGAGGAATGAGAGAAGAGAGAATTATAAAAGCCAAAGAGACTCAAGATAAGATTGCTCAATTATTATCAGAAAGAGACGATTAAGTCTCTTACTTCAAACTCCAAGCTAGTTTTTGATTATTGTACATAGGCACAACATTTTCACCAAAATCTTCATAAATATTAGGTACAGTAAACTCTTCTTTTACCAATGTAATATCTTTTTTTAAAGCTTTAAAATCATATATCTTTTGAGCATTTAGACTTAAAAAACCATTTAGATTATCTAAACTATCATGTTTCTCAAAAAGTTCAACTAAAACTTGCAAGGCAATAGGAGATGTAAAGACACCAGCTGCACAACCACAAGACTCTTTTTTATGTTTAGGATGTGGAGCAGAATCAGAACCAAACATAACCTTTGGATTACCAGTAATTGCTGCATTTAATAAAGCATCTCTATCTTCATATCTTTTTGCTATTGGTTTACAAAATAGGTGCGGTTGAAGCATTCCCCCTGCTACATCATCTAAAGTTATTATTAAATGATGCAAAGTAATTGTCGCATATAAATTATCATATTTATCCAATAAATCAACAGCATCTTTAGTTGTAATGTGTTCCATAATAATCTTTAATTTAGGAAAGTTTTTTGCCAAACCTTCATATATTGGCATAAACTCTTTTTCCCTGTCCATTACAAAACCATTAGTTTCACCATGAACACATAAAGGAATACCCAAATCACTCATAACTTCTAAAGTAGGTCTTAAACTCTCTGCATCTATAGCTGCTACTCCATTTTCAGAATTTGTAGTAATTCCAGCAGGATATAGTTTTATACCTATAATTTCATCTTTTACATCTTCTAAGAACTCCCTTGAATATTCTTGAAAAAATAGAGTCATAAAAGGTTCAAAAGTATCCCCTTTACATGCTTCAAGTATTCTAGACTTGTAAGATAATAAAGCCTCTTTAGTTGTAATAGGAGGTACAAGGTTTGGCATAACTAAAGCACCTGCAAAAGTTTTTGAAGTAAGAGGACCAACTAATTTTAGCATCTGTTCATCTCTTAAATGAAGATGCATATCTAAAGGTGAATTAAGAGTTATTTCTTTACTCACTAAATTGCTTCCTCATCTTCTTCACCAGTTCTAATTCTTACAATTTTTTCAATTGGAGAAACAAATATTTTACCATCACCAATTTTACCAGTTTTAGAAGCCTCAGTAATTAATTGTATAGTTGAATCAACATCTTTATTTGCAACTATAAGTTCTATTTTAATTTTTGGTAAAAAATCTACAACATATTCAGCACCTCTATATAGTTCTGAATGACCTTGTTGTC
Organism: Arcobacter siniprincipis (SeqCode); assembly: GCF_048571125.1. Classification (NCBI taxonomy): domain Bacteria; kingdom Pseudomonadati; phylum Campylobacterota; class Epsilonproteobacteria; order Campylobacterales; family Arcobacteraceae; genus Arcobacter; species Arcobacter siniprincipis (SeqCode). The sequence continues at coordinate 3,008,551 of NZ_CP182343.1, forward strand.
TACCATAACCTTTTACATCAGAAACTGTCATACCTGTTATTCCCGCCTCAGTTAATGCATCTTTTACATCTTCTAGCTTAAATGGTTTGATTATTGCTTCAATTTTTTTCAATTTTAATCCTTTTTTTGATTCTCTATTTTAACAAAATAATTTTAAATAAACCTAATCTTTTTAAATCAAGCTTAATTTACTAGCTTTTATACAGACTTAGAAAGCTCGTTTAAACTCTGGATATGCTTCTAGTCCACACTCATCTACATCTAATCCTTGCATCTCTTCATCTTTTTCTGCTCTTAGTGGCACAAACTTATTAATTACATATAATACGATAAAAGATGAAATAAAAGCAAATACTCCTACAACAACAATACCTTTTAATTGTCCTAGAAGTGTTATATCATCTCCATTTGAGGCAAAAATCCCAACAGCTAAAGTTCCCCAAATACCATTTAATAAGTGAACAGATAATGCTCCAACTGGGTCATCAAGTTTTAATTTATCAAAAAAACTAACTCCAAAGATTACCAAAACTCCACCTATTGCACCTATTAATATTGGAGTATAAATATCATATAAATTTGGGCCTGCTGTAATAGCAACTAAACCACCAAGTGCCCCATTTAATACCATGGTAATATCAAGTCTATGATATCTAAAGTACATATAAATACCTACAAGAATTGCCCCTGAAAGACCAGCTGTATTTGTGTTCATAATAGTCAAAGCAACAGCATCAGCACTCTGTTTAGATGCAATTGAACCAATACTTCCACCATTAAAACCAAACCATCCAATCCATAAAAGAAAAGCGCCTAAAGTTACAAGGGGAATATTAGAAGCTGGTATAACTCTTACTCCTCCTTCTTTAGGATACCTTCCCCTTCTTGCACCAATTATTATTATTGCAGCTAATAGTGCCCAACCACCAGTACTATGAATTACAGTTGAACCAGCTAAATCGTACATATTTAAATCTAATATTGTACTTTTTAACATATCACTTCCCCAAGACCAATTTACAATTATAGGATAAATTAATGCACCCATAACAATTGTAAATAATCCAAGTGGTAAAACTTTTGCTCTTTCACTAACTCCCCCTGACATAATATTAATAACCTTACCAACAAATGCCATTTGAAATAAAAATGCAGCCCATTTACTCATACTATCACTTCCAAAATCACCAAATGCCACAGAATAGCCAAATAATAAAAAAGCCAGTGAAGCCACTGCATAAATCATTGTATTTACCATCAAGACAGCACTCACATTTTTAGTACGCACAAGTCCCGCTTCCAACATAGCAAAACCAGGAACCATAAAAATGATTAAAGTCATTGCAAAAAGAGCAAAAAAGGTGTCAATCACATAAGCAATATTTGCATCCATTATTATCCTTTTAATATTTTAACAAATTATATATTATGTAATTAATTTTTTGTTTATTTAAGTGGGTGTTTTTTATACACAAATTAAAGTGATTTTTTTTAATATAGAGTTAATTGATTAAATTTTTGTATAAATTATATACAAAACAAAGAAGTGTTAAAGTTAACACTCTTTGTATCTTGCAAAAGTAATTTGTTACTTTACTTTTTTTTTAAAAACTAAACTGCTTCGCTACCAGTTTCACCAGTTCTAATTCTTACAACATTTTCAATAGGTGTAACGAAAATTTTACCATCCCCAATTTTACCTGTTTTTGCTGCATCAGAAATAGTTGCGATAGTTTTATCTACATCTTCATCATTTACTATTAATTCAATTTTGATTTTTGCTAAAAAATCAACAATATACTCAGCACCTCTATATAACTCAGAGTGACCTTGTTGTCTACCATAACCTTTAACATCATTTACTGTCATACCAGTAACACCACTCTCAACTAAAGCTTCTTTTACATCTTCAAGTTTAAAAGGCTTGATGATTGCTTCGATTTTTTTCATTCTTTGTTCCTTTTAATATTTTTTCAAAAAATTCATCTTTTCTAAAAAGGTAAGATTTCTTACCTTCTTATAAGCACTTATGCTCTTTTAAACTCAGGGTAAGTTTCAAGTCCAGTTTCATGAATATCTAAACCTTGAACCTCAATCTCTTCACTTACTCTTAATCCAACAATTAGATCTAAAATTTTCCATACTACAAATGAAGCTATGAAAACAAATGCACCAACAATAACGATACCTTTTACTTGAGCCATAATTGTAACTTCTGGATTGAAAATACCTACAGCTAAAGTTCCCCAAATACCAGCAACTAAGTGAACAGATAATGCACCAACTGGATCATCAATTCTTAATTTATCAAACATAGGAACAGCAAATACAACTAAAGCACCACCAACAATACCTTCAATAAATGCAACCATCATACCTAAGTCTGGTCCTGCAGTACAAGATACAAGTCCTGCTAAAGCACCATTTAATACCATAGTTAAATCAACTTTTTTGTAAATAAGTTGAGTTAAAATTGCAGCCATAATAGCTCCTGCACAAGCAGCCATATTTGTATCAGCAACAACTAAAGCAATACCATCAATATCAGCTTTTGAACCTAGTGCTAATTGAGAACCACCATTAAATCCAAACCATCCCATCCATAAAATAAATGTACCAAGAGTAGCTAATGTTAAATTTGAACCAGGAATTGGTCTCACTGTTCCATCTTTACCATATTTACCTTTTCTAGCTCCTAAAATAAGAACACCAGCTAAAGCAGCCCATCCACCAACAGAGTGAACAATAGTAGAACCTGCGAAGTCAGAGAATCCAGCCATAACACCACCTAATTCACTTCCTCCCCAAGACCAATGTCCTTGTATTGGATAAATAACACCACTTAAAACCACTGTAAAGATTAAGAAAGGCCATAATTTCATTCTCTCTGCAATTGAACCTGAAACAACAGATGCAGCAGTAGCAACGAAAACAACTTGGAAGAAGAAATCAGCAGCAGCAGGATATGCAGCATCAGTAGCAGTTACCATACTAATTGTTGAGAAGCTACCCATTATAGATCCACCATCTCCATACATTAAGTTGTATCCAACGAAATAATACATCATGCAAGAAATTGCAAATAAAGCAAGATTCTTTGTTAATACTGTAGCATTATTCTTTGATCTTGTTAAACCAGATTCTAACATAGCAAACCCAGCTGCCATCCACATTACTAGAACTCCCATTACAATAAATAAGAACCCATCAAGAACATATTTTACATCAGCAAAATTTTCCATTTTTTTCCTTTTCGAATTGATATAAGAAAGTATAAAATAAATTATAAACTTTGCCTAGACTTAATCTGTATAATTAGTATACAATTATCGTTTTTTCTACTTTTACTTAAGATGATATAATATAAACAGATTAAACAAGGAAAATATAAATGGAAGAGTTTTTAACAATATATGATGTAAACAAAGACAAAGTAGAAGACTTTATTTTAAATAGTATTCATAATTTAGGAAATATTAAAGATTATGAGAAAAATAATTTTTCTAATTTATTTTCAATTTTTCCATCATTGGAATTAGTTTATACAGTAAATAAAGACACAAAAATACAAAATTCTCCAAACTATTTTAAAAAGAGAATAGACAAAAGTGCTACTAATGAAAGTCGTACTTATATCCTAGATAAATTACATTTTAAAGATAATAATACAGCCTTTTCTTCACCATATATAAGTAGTGCTACAAGAAGTAATTGTATAACTCTTACAATAAAAGAAGATGATATTATTATTTTTTTAGACTTTAAAATAGAGACTTTACTTGAGAGATTAGAATTAATAGAATTAAATAAACCATTTCATACACTTACAAAGATATTCTATGGTATAGCAGGGTTTTCGTTAGCATTACTTGCTTTATTTCTTATTATATATTCACTTGGTACTTTTTTGACAAGCATGGTTTTTCATGGTGATTTTACTCTTGATGCAATTTTTAAACCTATCATTGCACTTACACTTGGAATAGCAATATTTGATTTAGCAAAAACTATATTAGAACAAGAAGTATATTTTAAATCTTATTCGAGAAATTCTAAAGTAGATACAAAAATGATAACTAAATTCTTAATTACTATAATAATTGCATTATCAATTGAAGGACTAATGGTAGTTTTTAAAATCGCAATAGAAAACTACACTCAAATGATAAATGCACTTTATTTGATAACAGGTATATCTTTTATCATCATTGCCTTATCAATTTTCATTTATTTAACTTCAAAAAAATCTAAATAATTGTATACTATATATACAAAATTAAGAGGATAATTATGCAAGAATTTATAGCTTTTTCAGAGATATCTAGAGAAATAAAAAACTCAGCAGAGTTACTGAAGTCTTTAGATATCAATGCGTTAATAACTGGACAAAAAGGTGTAGGGAAAAAAAGTTTAGCTAAATATATTACACAAGATTCAAATATTTATAGTGCGAAAACTCTACAAGATGACATAAGTGATAATGTAATTTCTATTTCTAACTGTACTGTAATAATTGAAAATATTGATGAGATTACAAATATTGATTTATTTATAAATTGGGTTGAAAATAACTCTATTAAAGTTATAGCAACATCAAAAAAAGATGAATTAAATGAAAAACTCTCAGATATATTTTCTATAACAATAAATATTCCACCTTTAGATACAAGAAAAGAGGATATAAAACCATTAGCAAATAAATTTGCTAAAGAAGCAGGTGAGATTTTAGGGATAGAGGAAAAACCTTCTAAATTAATAGTAAATACCCATGAAAATGCCTACAGTTTAAGAAAATCAATATTTTTCTCTTATCTTTTTGAATCAATTGGTGAAAATGAGATTATGATGCTTTTAGAAAACTATATACTTGATAATATGGATGGAGAAAATGGGTATAGAGATTTTGTATATCTATTTGAAGCACCCCTTCTTCGTGCTTCACAAAAGAAATATAAATCTCAAGTACAAATGGCAAAAAATCTAGGATTAAACAGAATAACCCTAAGAAAAAAACTAGAGATGCATAAAGAACTAATATGATTAATGAGATGAATCTAGAAGTTGAAGAACTTATAGAAAAAAATGCCAGCGACTTTCAAATATCAAAAGTATTTAAAAAATATATCCAAGAGTATGTAAACTCTATTGATACAAGTATAGATACAAATGGTGGGAAAGATTTTTTTGTTCAACACACAAAAGTTACTGATAAGTTTTTAATCTCACTTTATAAATATATTCTTAGAAAAAATTTTGGTTCATATCAACCAATGAGCACTTCTATTCCTATTTCAATAATCGCTTTAGGCTCTTATGGAAGAGAACAACTTTGTATTTATTCAGATATCGATTTACTACTTTTATATGAAGATGTTAAGGGTTATAATATCAAAGATATAATTCAAGAATTTATTACTTTAGCTTGGGATTGTGGACTAAAGTTAGGTTCTAGGGTTCATGAACTTAATGATGTTGCAGAATCTGTTAAAGAAGATATTACAATCAAAACTGCAATTATAGAATCAAGACTAATTTATGGTTCAAAATATTTATGGTTTGGTTATGAAAATGTATTAAATAGAATAAGAAAAACTAACCAATTAGAATTTATTCTAGAAAAAAAGCAAGAACACAAAGATAGACTTTTAAAATACCCTTTAAAAATGGAACCTAATATAAAAGATGGTTATGGTGGTATGAGAGAAGCAAATATGGTATTTTGGATCGCAAATGTAGTTTTTGGAGTTACAAGACTAAGACATCTTATGGATAAAGAATTTACTGAAGAAGAGTACAAAAAATATAGAATATCTTTAGAGTATATTTTTCAAGTAAGAAATCACTTACATAATATTGCAAAGAAAAAACTTGATACTGTAAATTTTGATATTCTACCAGAGCTAAGTACTAAACTTGGATTTAAACATACGCCAAGAAAGACAAAAGAGACTCAAGCTATGAACAAAATTTTTGAGTCTTTGCATAATATTCACTTCTTCACAAATATTTTAAGCAAAAAATTCACAAGAGAATTAGAATTTAAAAATCAAAATTATGATTTAGTTAGAAAAAATAGATTCAAAAAAAATCTTTATATTTATGAAGGTAAAATATATACTTCATACTTCAATAAACCAAAAACGCTAACTGCCTTTCTCAAAGAGCTCATATCTTTACCAATAAGTGTAGAAAGATTTGACCAATCATATGTTTATTATGCAAGTAAAACTATCTTGCCACAAAAACAAACAAAAGAGCATAAACTATTATTAAGAAGATTATTATTTAAAGAATCTTTATATCCAATAATAAAACTTCTTTACAATGCAAGAATATTTGAATCAATATTCCCTATTACTAAAAAGATAATAAATCAACCACAATTTGATGGATACCATGAACTTCCAGTTGATGTACATTCTATAAAAACATTAAAACACTTAAGTGATATAAAAGATGAATTTGTAAAAGAGTTATATGAAAATTTTGATAAAACAGAACAATCATTAGTCAAAATTGCAACATTTTTTCATGATGTAGGAAAAGGAAGACTTACGGATCATCATATTGCAGGTGAAAAACTATTTAGAAATATGGCAAAAGGACTTAGTTTTAAGGCTGAACATACACAAGTTATAGCAAAACTAATAAGATATCACAATATGATGAGTAAAGTTGCTACAAGTGAAGATATATATTCTGAAAAAGTTATTAGAAATTTTTCAGGATTAGTTCAAAATAAAAAATTTTTAGATATGTTATTTGTTTTAACTTATGGGGATATTTCTGCTGTTGGCAAAAATATTTATAAAAGTTCAACTTCAACCCTATTAAGAGAATTATACCATCAAACATTATATGCCTTTGAAAATACTACTCTTTTAACTGAAAGTTCAAGAAGAATTGCAAAAATAAATAGTATCAAAAAACTAAAACAATATAATGACTTACCTCAAATACTAAAGAAAAAAATAACATATATTGCCTCAAACCAAATCTTCTTACAACTTAAGGCTGCTGATATATTAGACTTAGTATTAAAAGCAAAAGAAGTAGAAACTTATACTTATAAGATATTAAATGACAAAGCCCTAACAATAAGAATAATAAGAAAGATTCCTTTGAACTTAGGATATCTACTTGGTAAATTAGAATTTTTAGATATTTCAGTTATGAATATTTTTAAATTATTTGATGATAAAAAATGTTTTGAAATCCAATTTACAGAAAAAGTTGAAGATGGTGATTTATTACATATTGAAGAAATAATAAATGCTTCTTTTGATATGAGCAAAAAATTAAATCTAAAACAACCTATTATTCTAAAAAATGAAGTTGAAGTAAATTGTAATCATACTTCATATCTTGCAAGTATGAGAATCCATGCTATAAATCAAAAAGGATTATTAGCATATATTACTAAAATTTTCGATGACTTTGGAGTAGAAATAGAAAGTGCAAAACTTTCATTAAATAAAAAAAGAGTAAGAGATTTATTTTTAATTGAGAAAAATGGTAACTTTAGTGTTAACTCTGATAAGATAGTAGAAATGATTTGTAGTAACGACTAAATGTCGCTACTACTAAAATGTTTATTAAGTATCTCCAAAAACTCTTTTGGATTTTTATATCCAACTATTTTTGAAGCATTTATCTCATTATTATCTTTGTCCCAAAAGATTATTCCAGGAGGGCCAATGATGTTAAATCTTTTTTGTAACTCTTTGTCATCTTGGTTATTAGCTGTAACATCAGCTTGCAAAAGTGTAAAGCCTTTTAATTTTTCTATTACTCTGTCATCTTTAAAAGTAATGTTTTCAAACTCTTTACAAGCCACGCACCAATCAGCATAAAAATCTAACATAACTGGTTTATCTGATTTTTTTATCTCAGATTCTAACTCTGTTAAGTTTTTAATTCTTTTAAATGTAATTCCAGCCTCACTTGTAGAAACAACTTTACTTGAAGTGAATTTTTCCAAAGGATTTAACACATTTGTTGCTCCACTTACAGCACCAACGAAAGTCAAAACTCCATATATCAAAATAACTAAAGTAATAAGTCTCATTAAAATATGTTCATACAATTTTAAATAAAGTGCTGTTCCTAAAAACAGTAGTGACCATAAATACATAACAATAATTGGCTCAAGTACTCTATCTAACATCCAAATAGCAATAGCTAACATTACTATTCCAAAGATTCTTGTAATATTTTCCATCCAGCCACCAGGTTTTGGCATAAACTTTCCAGCTCCAAGTCCAATTAAAAGAAGTGGTACTCCCATTCCTAAACTTAGTACAAATAAAGCAGCTCCACCTAAAAAGGCATTTCCAGTTTGTCCAATATAAACTAAAGCACCAGCAAGTGGTGGAGCAACACAAGGACCTACAATAAGAGCTGATAAAAATCCCATTATTGCTATTCCAAAGATTCCTTGTTTCTCTTTTCCTTCTGTTGTTTTATTTATCTTATTTTGAACACTTTGTGGCAGTTCTAATTTATAATATCCAAACATTGAAAATGCTAAAGCTACAAAAATAGCTGCAAAAGCACTTAAAACATAAGGATTTTGGAGTGCAACTTGTAAGTTTGCTCCAAAAAGTCCTGCAATTATTCCAGCAATCGTATAAGCTAAAGACATAGAAATTACATAAACCAATGATAAAAAGAAGCCTCTTTTCATACTTAATTGTTTATTTTGTCCAGCTTTTACAATAATAGAAGACAAAATAGGAATCATAGGGAAAACACAAGGTGTCAAAGATAATAAAAGCCCAAATCCAAAAAATGTAAGTAAAATAATAAAAAAGTTACCATCTTTTAAACTATTTGCAATAGTATCTGTTTCATTTAAATCATTACTACTTTTTGTAGAACTAGTTGAAGTAGTAGTACTTTGAGCTACAAAATCATCTGGTATTTTCACGAGAGTTGTTTTACTCATAGGTGCATAACAAAGTCCAGCTTTTGAGCAACCTTGAAAATTTAATTCAATTTCATACTCTTTTGCATCAACTTTAGATTTTAATAGGGAAAATGGAACCTCAATATTTAAATTATACAAATAAATTATATACTCTTCATAAGGTATTGATTTTGGCAAAACTAATTCTTTTGTTATATCAATTTCTTGAGGTTTTTTGATTTTTACACTTACTTTATCAGCATATAAATAAATATCTTTTCCTAAATCAAGATTTATGATTAAACTACTGTTTTTAGTTTCAAAACTCTCTTTAAATGCTTCTTTTGGAGATAAAAAATCTTGTTCAAGTCCAAAAAGAAAAATAAAACTTAAAAATAAAAGAACTAATTTTTTCATTTTTTATCCTATTATTTTAATAAATAGTTATTAACATTGTTATTTATATCGCTAACACTTTGTATACCAATAATAGATTTAATTATCTTTCCATCTTTGATGTATAAAACAGTAGGAATACTTTCAACTCCATATTTACTTACAAGCTCTCTTTGATCATCAATATCTACTTTATAAATAGTTACTTCATCAGGTTTAGTATCATTATATTCATTTAAATTTTTTCCAATTATTTTACAAGGTGGACACCAAGACGCATAAAAGTCCACAATGACTTTCTTACCCTTTATCTTTTCTGCCATATTATCTACTGTTAAATGTTCATATGCAAATAAACTAGTAACAAATAGAGATAATACAATTATAAATTTTTTCATATAAATTCCTTTTGCAACATTATAGTTAAAAAGTGTGTAAATATTGTTTAGTCAATTAACTTTAATTCTATACTTTATTATAAGAATTCTTTATGTAAGATTGGGAAATTTTATTAGGATTTATGATGAATAATACTTTAAAAAATGTCCTTCCTAAGGACATAGAACCGTTTATAAATAAAAATACACCCATAATAGATATTAGAAGAGAAGATGAATTTAAAGCAACTGGAATAATAAAAGGCGCATATAAATTAACTTTTTTTAATGAATATGGCCAACATGATTTAGATACTTGGCTAAAAGAGTTTAAAAAGATTGTGAAAAATAAAAGTGAAAACTTTATTTTAGTATGTGCCCATGCAAATAGAACTAAAGTTGTTGGAGATTTTTTAGCAAATAAATTATCTTATGAAAATGCTTATCATCTTGAAGGTGGTATGGCTTTGTGGCTCGCACAAAATAAAGAAGTGACTTTTTAAAAGAAGCCAAGAAATTGGCTTCTATATTACTTTTTAGCTTTTTGTAAAACTTCGATTACTTCTTCTAAGTTTGCATAAGGAATATGAGATTTCCACTCAACATTTTCACCATTTAAAGAAATACCAATACTAACAACATCGTCAGTACCTTTTCCATAAGGTTCTGTAATATTAGAAATAAATATCTTACCTTTTTTTGTTCCTGCCAATTGAATTTCTGCCAATTCTGTAGTTGTAGACATATTTTTTCCTTTTGTTTGATTTATAACATTTTACAAAAATAAACTTTTATAATGTTAAACTTAGTTATTATAACTTAGTTTTTTATTTTTTACTAATAGCAGAGCCAAATAAGATTTTTTGATTTGTTAAGTTTTTTATTTTTATACTATCTTTTTCCCAAATCATCACTACCGTTGAACCCATTTTAAAGTAACCTAAACATTCACCTTTTTTAATATTTAAATCTTCATATTCATAAACTTTTATCTCTTTTGCATCAACATTTGTTTCAACAGCACTTTCAAATTCAAATACCATTTGTCCTACATTTAAAGCACCAACAAATACCATGTAGAAAAGTTTTTCGTTTTTATCAGTACACTCTAAAATAACTCTTTCATTTTGACAAAATAAATCTATCTCTTTATTTAAATATTTTAGATTTACTGGATATAGTTTTCCAGGTACATGAATTAGTTTATTTACACTAAAATCACATGGAGCATGATATCTATGATAATCTTTTGGTGAAAGATAAAAGTTCATAAAAGTTCCATCAAGTACTTTTTCTAAATTATCTTTTTTTACATGATATGTTAATAACTCTTCAACATTATATTCCATACCTTTTATTTGTAATAAAGTATCTTTTTTCAAAGCCCCACACTCTGTTATTAAAGAATCAGTTGGTGAAATAACCAAATCATCATCAGAATCTATTTCCCTTTGAATTGCTAATTCTCTTGTAAACAAATCATTTAGAGACTTATAATATTTAGGGTTTCTAAACTCACTCATATCTAAATGGAAACTTTTCACATAAAGACTATTTATGGTACTTTGAATAAAAGAGGGAAACTCTTTTTTTGCAAACTTACCAAAATACTGTGAAATCAAATTTGTAATATGCATTTTAATCCTTATAAAAAATGTATTCTACCTAATTATCACTTGATTTTTAAAATTACTATTTAACTTAAGTTCCTAAGAATAAAAAAATATTAATTTGATAATCTTCCATTATTAATATAAAAGGATAATAATATGCATACTATACAAGTTGAACATGTTTGTGGTTGTTTTAAAAGAAGTGATTTAGAAAACAATTTACAATTAGAGAATAAAGATGATGCTTTAACAAAAGCTATGGAAATGACAACAACAATGAATGAAGATTTCTGTGGTAAACACGATTTTCAATTAGTTGAAGATAACAATAATTTTGTAATTTCTTTCAAGCAAGAAGCTCCAACAAATACTACAAGCGGATGCTGTGGTGGTGGATGTGGTTCACACTAAAGGCTTTAACCTTTAGTTGGGAACTAAAATATATAGTTCCCCTGCTTCCTTCATTCTTCCAGCATACTCTTCTGCTTCTTTTGCAAAACCCCAAAAAAAGTCAGCTCTAATATCACCTTTTATCGCTCCACCTGTATCTGCTGCTACCATTAATTGATTTATCTCTTTATTTGTAACTGGATTCTTTGTATTTATAAATACAGGCATTCCTAAAGGAATATATCTTGTATCAACTGCTAAATTCCTTTGGGGAACTAATTCTACCCCTAAACTTCCCGTTGCTCCTTGAGATCTTTTTTCAAAAAAGATATAACTAGGATTTTTATTCATAACTTCATTTATTTTATCAGGGTTATCATAAAACCATTTTTTCATGCCTTGAACTGAAGCACTATAATCACTTTTCCCACCAATATAACCCTTACTTATCATATATTTCCCAATAGAGGTATATTGTTGTCCATTTTGATTTGCATAACCTATATTAATCAAATCACCATTTGGCAATTCTACTTTTCCAGAACCTTGTATATGTAAAAAATATAGTTCTATATTGTTATCAACATATAATAATACATCTTGATTTTTATTTTTACTTATATTTTTTCTAGCTTCATAAGGAATAAGTCTATTCCCTTCTATTTTACCCCTTAAAGTATATTTTTTAAGTTGGGGATAAACACTTTTTAAATCCACAGTTATCAAATCATCTGGTACTTTATAAATGGGATATTTGTATTTATCTGTTTTTGTAAAACTTCCATGTAACAAAGGTTCATAGTAACCCGTAATTGTTCCTTTATCAGTTCCATTTTTATTATACAATTTATATGGAGTAAAGTTTTTTTGAAAAAATGCTTTTGGATTAGTTGTATCATTTGCTTTCAAACAAACCTCTTCAAAAGTCTCTTTTCTAGAACTTTTTGTACAAGCTTTTTTAAAAACATCTAAGGCCAAAGATAAATCATCTTTATCAAAATCTTTTATTTCAGAAAAAGAGACCTTTTCCAAGTTTGCTTTTGAATTATCAATTTTTTCAAATTTTGGAGCACATCCTGAAAAAATACCAATCAAAATTGTAATAAATATAAAGTTTTTCATACATTAATCTCCTGTCATGGGATTTTAGCACTTTTTAGTTAATAGTAATTTAATTAAAATATTTAGTTGATAGAGTGAACTTCTTTTAAACCACAAGATTTACAGACATACTCAATCTCTTTTACCCCAGAGCATCCGTGATCTTTTAACAATCTTGTTGTGATAATTTCATATTTAAACTTTGTATTTGTTTTAGTATCAAAAAACTCTTTAGTTTTTTGGTGACAAGAAGGACATTCTCCTTTATTTAATTTATCTAATCTTGAAGTCTTAGTTTTTAAGTAAAGTAAAATAGAGAAAGATACTATTAAAAATAGTAAAAAAAGGAAAAGAATAGTTTGCATGAAGCAGAGATTTACTCTACTTCAGCATCGATAACATCATCGTCATCTTTTTTAGCTTTTGCATCTGGTTTTGCTCCAGCTTGATCACCTTCTTTTTTATACATTGCTTCTGCTAATTTATGAGAAACTTCAGTTAAAGCTTTAACTTTTTCTTCAATTTGCTCTTTTGTTGCATTTTCATCTTTTAATATTTCTTCTAATGCAGCTGCTGCGTCAACAATTTTTTTGCTCTCTTCTTCAGAAACGGCATCACCATTTTCTTCTAAAGTTTTTCTTGTACTATGTAATAGAGCATCAGCTTGATTTCTGATTTCAATTACTTCTTTTTTCTTAGCATCAGTCTCTTTATTTGCTTCTGCTTCTTGTACCATTTTTTCGATTTCTTCATCAGATAATCCAGATGAACCAGAAATAGTAATTTTGTTTTCTTTACCAGTTCCTTTATCTTTAGCACTTACATTTAAAACACCATTTGCATCAATATCAAATGTTACTTCAATTTGTGGCACACCTCTTGGAGCTGCTGGAATGTCAGATAATTCAAACATACCTAAAGATTTGTTATCTCTTGCAAATTCTCTCTCACCTTGTCCTACATGAATAGAAACAGCAGGTTGATTATCATCAGCTGTTGAGAACACTTGAGATTTTTTAACAGGAATTGTTGTACCTTTTTCAATAAGTTTAGTCATAACTCCACCTAAAGTTTCAATTCCAAGTGATAAAGGAGTAACATCTAGTAATAATACATCTTTAACATCACCTTTTAATACACCAGCTTGAACAGCAGCACCAGCAGCAACTACTTCATCAGGGTTAACACCTTTATTTAAATCTTTTCCAAAGAACTCTTTAACAACTGAATTTGCTTTTGGTAATCTTGTAGATCCACCAACCATGATGATTTCTTGGATTTCACCTTTTTCTAAACCAGCATCTTTAAGAGCAACTTTAATATGATCTAGAGTTTCTTTGATTAAATCTTCAGTCATAGACTCAAATTTTGCTCTTGTTAATGATTTCACTAAGTGAACTGGTCCTGCATTTCCCATAGAGATAAATGGTAAGTTGATTTCTGTTGATTCAGCAGAAGATAACTCTTTTTTAGCATTTTCAGCTGCATCTTTTAATCTTTGTAATGCCATTTTATCAGTTTTGATATCAAATCCATTTTCGTCTTTGAACTCTTTTGCTAACCAATCAATAATTCTATTATCGAAGTCATCTCCCCCTAAGAATGCATTACCATCCGTTGAAAGTACTTCAAATGTACCATCACCGATTTCTAATACAGTAACATCAAATGTACCACCACCTAAATCGTATACAAGAACTTTTTCTTCACCTTTTTTGTCTAAACCATAAGCTAATGATGCAGCTGTTGGCTCATTGATAATTCTAAGAACATTTAGTCCTGCGATTGTTCCAGCTTCTTGAGTTGCTTTTCTTTGTGCATCATTGAAGTATGCAGGTACAGTAATAACTGCATCAGTTACAGCTTGTCCTAAATACTCTTCAGCATCAGCTTTTAATTTACCAAGAATTTTAGCTGAGATTTCTTGTGGAGTATAAACTTTTCCACCAATTTCAACAGCAGCAGCTCCACTTCTATTTACAATTTTATATCCAACTTTTTCTTGTGCTTCTTTAGCATTTTCTTCATCCATCATAAGACCCATAATTCTTTTAATAGAATAAATAGTTTTTTCTGGATTTGTAATCGCTTGTCTTTTTGCTGGATCACCAACTAAAACTTCACCTTTATCTGTAAATGCAACAATTGATGGAGTTGTGTTTTTCCCTTCTTTGTTAGAGATAATTTTTGCTTCACCATTTTCATAAACTGCCATACAAGAGTTTGTAGTTCCTAAATCTATTCCAATAACTTTTCCCATTTTATATCCTTATCATTTTTTATTATTAAATTTTAAATTCAATTAATAGTTTTCTGACATTGCGGTCAATGATGCTTTGCATCAAATGAAAAATGAATAGTGAAAAATTAAAAATTTTCTCACTAACACTTCTCTTATTCTAGTTTGCTATACTTACCATTGCTGGTCTTAGCAATCTTTCTTTCAACATATAACCTTTTTGCATAACTTGCACAATTTCACCTGTTTGTTTATCTTCACTATCCACTTGCATAATTGCATTGTGGAAGTTTGGATCAAACTCACCGTCTGTTTCTACAACTGTAATATTGTGTTTTTCAAAAGCTGTATAGAAGTTTTTAATTGTAAGTTCTACACCCTCTTTTAGTTTTGCAAGTAAATCTTCAGTACTAAGATTTGTTGCTGCTTCTTCAGCTGCTAATGCCATTTCTAATGTATCAATTGGAGACAATAAATCTTTTGCAAATTTTTCACTTGCATAATCAATTGCTTGATATTTTTCTTTTTCTAATCTCTTTTTGATATTTTCAAAATCCGCATGAACTCTTAAATACTTCTCTTCTGTCTCTTTTAATTTCGCTTCAAGCTCAGCAATTTTATCTTCTGTTGTTGCTTCTTTTACTTCTTCAGTTGATTCTTTTTCATTACAACATGAAGACTCATCTTTACAACACTCTTCGCTTGTCTCAACTTCTTGTTCTATTTCTTCGTTCTTTGTATTTTCTGTATCTTTACTCAAAATAACTCTCCTAATTCATACTTATTTTATTATAAAAGAATTCATAATCTTTTGATAGTTCTCCAACCACCAAAAGTTTAGATTCTTTGCTGTTAATTATACAATCATGACAAATACCGATGTACCCTTCTGGGACTATTGTGTCAAAATATATAGCATTTTCAATGCTCTCAAAAATAGTTCCTTTTAGAAACTTTTCAATAGTATCTTCATCATAATTAAATCTTAATACCAATGAAAAAAATTCTTTAGTATTAAAAATTCTAAAGTCTCTATTTTTTAAAAATTGGTTTACTGATTCATATACTTCGAAAGCGCCAACTTGCTTAGAAATATTTACAATATGAATCAAGTCTAAACCTATCATATCACTTAAAAATCTATAAAGAGCATCTGTAAACTTTACTGTTACATTAAAAGTTGAAAACTCTAAAATCATATATCGATTTTCTACATTAAGTATATTTTTTAAAACATCGCTAGTTTGTTCTAAGACAAATGCTGTCAATCCAACTTGAGAAGAATAATAATCAACTGCTTTTTCATCTACAAAATTGAGTTTAAAGTTTAACTTTGAACTCCAATATTGTCTCAAGGCTTCTGTTGTAGGTGTTCTACCTGAACTAACATGTTCTTGAGCCAAATATCCCTCATCACCCAACTTTTTAAAGTATCCTCTAATTGTTGCTGGTGAATATGTGATATCATACATATTCTTAAGCTGTGAAGAACCTATAGGCTCTAGATGCTCAATATATGCTTTGATAATAGATTGTAATAAAAACTCTTTTTTGTCAATCATTTCCAACCAATTTTGTTTATTTAGCACTCATAATCTTAAACTGCTAAATAATTATACTCAATTGAGTGTTTATTTGTCAAGTATTTTTTAGCAATTAATAAATAAAAGTGCTAATTTGTTGTTTAGGGTTGAGTTAGTGGGGTTTATAGAAACTTAATTTTAAGTAAATTTAGAATAAATGTCCAGATTTTATTCTCTCTTGAAGAGGTAAACCTCTCCGCTTTCTTACTTTTGTATTGACGAAAAGTAAGCAAAAACAACTACGGCTTAGGAGCCAGAGGTTCCCTCATTTATTATTTATCTTTTCTGACTTGTAAAACTCACATAAAAATATGCTCTTTAGCATATTTGTTCTGTTCAAACAGTTACAAGTCTTTTCCGAAAAGATAAATAAACATTCGGCTCCTGCAGATGTAGCAATATTATTTGGTGTCAAAATATTACTTTATAAATTCACAGTTAGAATTGTAATGGATTTCTTTCTGCCTTTGATGAAGCTAAGATTTTAGGCTTTATTTTCGGTGAAAAGTAAGAATATGTTTGAGCGTGAAGAAAGAGTGCTAAATGCACTCTTTTAGCGAGTCTCGCAACGTAGAAAAGAAAGACTAAAATATTAGGTAGCTTTGCCTTCATCAATTCGGCAGTCTTTTTTGCTTACTTTTTCGAGATCAAAAAGTAAGAAAAGCGAAGACCTTCAGGTATTCATGAGAATATTATATTAGATCTAATTCCTTACTAATATCTCTAATAAGTTTTGAAAGTGGACGTTTATGTAAATCGTCAGATAGATAAATCCCAAATAAGTCTTGTTTTATCTCTTCTTGCGTTTTTTTAGTCAAATCTGATAACTCTTTTATTCTACTATCAGGATACTCTTTTCTTTTTTGAATCATCTCTAAAACTTTATATTTATGATAATCATATCTATTATTCAGATTCAAACTCTCTATATAGTTATCATATTTATTTGAATAATTCTCAATTAGTTTTATATAAAAATCTTGTTCTTTTTCTATTTGAAGATTTAGATTTGAAATAAATGATTTAAACTTAACTCTTTCATCAAAATTAAAATCTTTATTTGTTGGAGAAAAGTTAAATGGTATTTTTGAATCTTTTACTTTACTATTACATACATAACAACTAGGAACAAGATTATATAAACTCAATGCTAAAAATGGATAATCTGATTTTTCTAAAACATAGTCTAATGTAAAAGCATTTTTTGTTTTATTGTTTTTTTTGAAAGTATTTATAAAATCTATATTGCAATAATAACAAGTATGAACTTCTATGTTTTCTTGAAAGAATTTAGATATTTTTGGTTGTAGTTTTGAGATTAATATAACAAAATCTTTTGAATTTGCTTTATCATAATTAAAAAAATTTTTAATCATTTCAAAATCTGTACTTGATAGATTAACAGATTCTTTTATCTCCAATAACTTATCAAAATCACCAGTTAAAATATCTGCTAAAGAATAATTATTTAAAATGGTTTTAATATGAGTATTGTAGTATTCTTCAAAAGTACAATTATTTTCCTTTTGCATTTTTGTATTTGCTATTTTTTCATAATAATCTTTTTTCTCAAATTCTTTATATTTAACTAAAATCATTATTTTTTTAACCTATTTAATCTATCAATTTCATCTTGAAGTTTTTCTATCTCTTTATCAATCAAGTATTCATCGTATAAAATCTTTTCTATTTCAACTAAATGGTTTTTAATCACTTGCTTTAAATAATCATCTCCGATAATTGATTGAATTTGCCTAAACTTTGTTTTATGCTCTTTTTCATAAATTTCTTTTTCTTCATCTCTTTGATTTTTGTTTTCTTCTTTCGTTAATTCTTTTTCTAAAATTTCTTCATTATATTTTAGAATTGATTGAATTTTATCTTTCGCAAACTCACCCATAAGCACATCTTTCATAAAAAAACCATGAGAAAGTAAAGTATGTATATTTGCTCCAAAAGTTTGTTGATTATCTTCAAAAGGATAAACTTGTTTTCCTTTTTCTAAAAATATTACATTTTCTTTTGGTAAGTCTGAAAGAATAAAAGGTGAATGAGAAGAAATTATTAGATTAAATTTAGTATCAAGTTTTTTTATAAAATCAATAATTTCTATTAAAAATCTTTTTTGCCAATTTGGGTGTAAACATAGTTCTATTTCATCAAAAGTGATTAATAAATTATTTTGATAATTTTCTATTGTTCTATAAAAAAAATAGAGATTTAAAAATATTCCAAAAAACATTTGTTCACCAGTACTTAAAGAACTCCAGTTTCTTTCTTTTGAATCAATATAATCTATTTCAAAAAAATAATTAAAATTATACAAATAAAAATCTTTTTCTTCTTTATTTAATGAATCTAAATCAAATGTTTTTTCATTAAAATAAGTATTGAATTTTTCTTTTGTAATATAACCTTCATATTTTTTAAATTCTTTTTCTAAATAGTTAATATCATTTAATTTTTCTATTTCAAAAAGGTTATTTTCTAAATGAAATAAGATAAGAAATTTATGATAGTAATCATCTATTTCTTCAAATAATTCTAACAATTCTAAAGAGTTAGTAACTTCTTCATTTTCATTATAAATTATCTGATTAAATAATTCAGAAAAGTCTATTGGCTTGATTATTATAGTTGATGGAAAATAAAAGATTTGATTTTTTGGAAAAGGTTGCTCTTCTTGAATATGCATACTCATAAGTTGATTTATTTCAAAATTAGACAATTTTATATTATTTATTTTATTTGTATAATTTAGATGTCTTTTTTTATCTTCACTATATTTTTCTTCTATGCTGTTAAAATATGTTAATACCGATATATTATGGATATTTTCAATTAGAGTATTTTCTTTTGTAAAATCAAAATTACTTTGATAGTGTATATGATTATTTATTGATATTAAAAGAATATATTTCGTTTTTAATTCTATATTTATTTTAGAACAAATTATATTTAACAAGGATTGAAGAGAACTCTTTCCACTTCCATTTTCACCTACAATTGCTGTAACATTAATATTTTTACCAAAAAAATCTTTCAAAGGATTTTCTTTTGGAGTTATTTTCAACTCACTTTTATCTAACAATTTCTCATTTTTATAAATAGGAAAAAATTCACACTCAAAATTTGGAGAAAAATTAAATCCTTGTTTCTTTATATTCTTATAATCCTCAACCCACAAATAAACCAATTCCATAATAACTCTTTGCTAAAATATTTATAAGTATGTTACAAGAATATAATTTAAAAGTTTCACCAATTAATTTGTATCAAAATACAAATATTGACAAATAGGCGATAATCGCCTATAATAATAAAAATAAAGTAGAGATAACTATGACACAACAACAAATGAGCAAATTACTTGATATACCAGAACGAACTCTTAGAGATTGGAAGAGTGGAAGAAGTAGACTATATACCTTACTTCAAAATATTGAATATGAAGATGCCAAAGATAAAATAAATGTAGTTGATATAGACGATATCATAGAGTTTGAACCATCACAATATTCACAAAATATGTTTTGGCAAACTAAAGAAAAAAGTCAACAAAAAGTATATGCAATAATCTCAAACTATTTATCAACTATAAACATACATGACATAAAAGAATTATGTAATCAGTTTGGAAAAAATATGGTTAAATCAGTTTTAAGTGATAAATATAAAGAGATGTACAAAAAAGGCTTTATATCAACAAGTGGTATGGATATACCTTTACATGGAAAATACAATGAAAATCCCACCTTCAAACAATTATCAGGAATAATAAATGACTTCTAACGTAATAAAAGTATTAGATAAAATCAAAGACTCAAGTATATTTCAAGATGAACTTTATTTCATAGGAGGAACAGCACTCTCATACTATCTCAATCATCGAGTTTCAGAAGACATAGATATAGTAAGTCCAAAAATATTGGACTATAAAAAAGTTGTAACAACGATGAATTCTTTAGGAGCTAAAAAAATTGAAGATGAAAATACTACAGCACTAAGACTTGCAGGATTATTTCCTGATGAATATATATTAAAATTTATACTTGATGAAGTTAAAATAGAGTTTTTTTATGCTAATCGTCCTATTCAAAAAGAAATATTAACCAATAATACATGTGCAAACTATGAAAACTCTACTCTTAAAATTTTAGATTTAAAATCAATAGCAAAATTAAAAATTGTTGCTTTATTTCAAAGAGATAAAGCAAGAGATTTATTTGATTTTTATTCCTTATTAGAAAATAATGTACTTACATTATCCGAGGTTCTTTCTATCTCTAAAAGCATTAAAAATATAGACTCAAAAGATAAAATTATTGATTTTATAACATCAAAAAAAGAATCAAAAGATGATGAGAGTGTTTATTTAAATGAACATGATAAAATAGATTTGATATTTGATGAAATTAAAACAAATACCATCTTGGCATTAAAAAAGATTTAATCTTTTTCCTCTATCACATCTATATCCCAAATAACACTAACCCCATACTCCTGACTTAGCGTTATATACTTCTCATAAGAAACCTTCTCTTTATACTTCTTCGAATGAAAAGTAACGACCACATCTTCTCCATTTAGTAAAGCTTTTACTTCTCTTTGTTTTAAATACTTCCCATACTTCCTCAAAGAATTTTGCCAAATTTTAAAATCACAAGTTGCATCAGGGGTGAGTTCGAAGAGTTCTCCATCTTCGCTGTACCATTTGGCGTTGGAACAAGCATAAAGCTCTATTTTTTTGCCATTAAACTCTTTTTTTCGTACTTCTATTTGTCCATTTTCACAATAAGGACATTTTCCTAAAATCAATTATACGCCTTAAATATTTTTCTGTTTGAATATACAAAAATAAAGATTACAAAAAGTAAAAACATACATAAGTATATAGTTTTATCCCAACCATAAAGAGAATAAAACATTGGAGGGATAATTGAACCAACTGTTCCACCTATGTAATAAAAACTCAAATACATACCTGATGTTAGTGATTTTTGTGCCTCTTTTAGGGAGTTTGCTATTCTAGTACTAACGGTATGAACTGTAAACATTCCTAAACAAAATAAAAATACATTTAGAAATATGATAAGTGGATTTTCTACTATATATAGTGCTGTTGAAATTATAAAGATTATTATTCCAAAAAGTATAGTTTTCATCTCTTTATCAAAGAATTTTATAATCTTATGAATGAAAAGTGAAACAACTATTCCAACCCCATATCCTAAATATAAAAGTCCTATTTGACTCTCACTTGTACTTGGATCTAACTCTTTAAGTCTAAATGGCAAGATATTTAAAACCCCTGCAAATACAAAAAATATAGAAAACATCAAAAGATATATTACAAAAAATCTTTTATCTTTTAATATATGTGTGATATCTTTTATTGTGGCTTTTGTTAAGTGAGCTTGGGCATCGTAATTTAATCTTGTGATTAAAAAAAGTCCTATAAGAGAAGCGAAAGATAGAGATAAAAAAACCATTTGCCAAGAAAAGTATGTGGCAATATATCCTGAAAATACCCTTCCTACTAAACCACCAAAAACTGTTGATGCCACATAAATTGACATATTTAGTTTCACATTTACTTTATCTATGTTTGCTAAAATACTCATAGATGCAGTTAAAATTGCTGGTATTACTATTGCTTCTATTGTTCTTATTGTTAAAAACATCTCATATGATGTGGAAAATGATAAAAAAGTATTTGTAACAGCTAAAATAAGTGAAGCTGTTAATAAAACCCTTTTTGCATTTACTCGTTCTAATATATATCCATAAATAATAGGTGCAATTGCTAAAAATAACATGATAACTGCTGTAAATTGTGAAGATTTTACAATTGATACTTCAAACTCTTTTGCAAGTAAAGGTTGAAGTGGTTGAGTTGCATACATTACTGATAATACAATTACAATATTGTATATTATTATAGAGAGTTCTTTTGTTTTCAATTTTGTCCGATTTTAATATAAATAAAAAAAGGTGAGAAATCATTCTCACCTTTTTAGAAGTTAAATATTTATAAATTACATATATGGTAATTCTATAATATAACCGTAACCTTTTTGAGAAATGATAAAATCATCATCAATAACTTTATCTTTTAATCTTTTCATTACTGTTCTAAATGCAGAATCATTTGTTGTCAAATCACCCCAAACATCTTCTTTGAATTTTTCTACAGAAACAACTTCACCTAAGTTCTTAATTAAAACTTCTAAAATTTGAGACTCTTTTTTAGATAGTTTTACACTCAACCCATCTTTGTATAATAAACTTCTACTTCTATTATATGTATATGTATTATTTAAAACTAATGGAGAATCATCTTCTTTGCTGTCTTTTTTAGCACTAATTAATTCATCATTTGCTTTTTGTAACATATCCATCATATCATCTACATTTAATGGTTTAACAAAATACCCTAAAACTTTTAAATTGATAAGTTTTAATAAATCTTCTTCATTTTTATGTGCAGAAACTATTATAAACTTTTGATCTGGAACAATTTCCAAAATTTCATCAATCATTTCAATACCATCTTTATTTGGCATTTTAATATCAGTTAAAACTAAATCAAAACACTTATCATTATTAAAGCTTTCTTTATAAAAATTAATTCCTTCTTGACCATCACTTGCTACGACTACTTCATCGAAGATTGTGTTTAAATAAAAAGATAATGTTTTCCTAGCAACTTCTTCATCTTCTACTAGCAAAACTCTAGTTGTATATATACTCATACAGAGCTCCTATATTTTTTTATAATTATTATTGATTATTCTTTCTATTATACCATCTTTTTGCTTTTTTTCATTAAACATAAAAATTATAAAAAATAATTTAATTTATATTTATATTTAGTACTTAACTTGTGATAAGTACAAACCATTAGGAATAGCGGGGGTTTTATAGATATATTTTTCTCTGGAAAGTTGAGATTTTAAATCATTTTTTGAAAATTTTCCTTCTGAAATTTTTAACAAAAAACCAACCATAATTCTAATCTGAGATCTCAAATATGAATTTGCTTCAAATCTAAAGATATAAAAATCTTTATATTTGTAAAATTTTGCATCAAAAATTTCTCTTACTTTATTCTCTTTTTCACTACCACTTTTGTGAAAATATTCGAAATCATGAACTCCAATAAAAAGTTTTATTGCCTCTTTTATTTTCTCTTCATTTATTTGTTTTACAAAAGTAACATAATTTGCCAAAAAAGGTGTTACTTCTTTTGTAGAAATAACATATCTATATACTCTTTTTTTAGCATGAAATCTTGCATGAAATTCATCACTTACTTTTTGAATATTTCTAACTCTTATAGAACTTGGTAGCTTATAATTCATAACTTGCTTTAGCTTTGAGAAGTTTGACCAGTAAGCAGGAATAAGTATATTAAAAACTTGTCCGGTAGCATGTACTTGTTTATCAGTTCTTCCACTTAATGTTATTTTAGGTTCAATATTTAACAATTTAAATACTTCTATAAGTTTATCTTCCACACTTTTTTTATTACTTTGTCTTTGTGAACCTTGATAAGAAAAACCATCATAAGAGATTGTCATTTTTACATTCATTAATATACTTTTTTTACATTTAACTTATAAACAAAGTATGATAATATCGTCCAAAAAACAATTATTAATGGGATAGAAAAAAGACCTATTGTCTTAGTTAAAGGATCAGAAATCAAATAATACCCAACAACACTAATAATTGCATATGCAACTGATCTATTCTTTTCATATCTTGGATTAAAATATCCAAAAGCAACTACCAAATAAATAGAGATAAGAGGAAAAATCGATGTTAATACATAAAAAGAGAATTTTGCTACATCCCCATCATTTTCAACTTTATCTTTCCAATACGCATACGCATTTGTAAAAGAAGTTGCTTTTGACTCACTTAAAGTGTCATTTATATGCATAACATTGTAATCTATTTGATTAATCTTATTTTTTTCAAAATAAAAAGCTTTTCCATCTTTTAAAACAAAACTCAAATTTCCTAAGTCATTATTTAGCTTTGCATTTTTAGCTATAATAAATTGATCGGTACCATTATCTTGTGTTTTGAAAAGTTTAACTTCTTCATAAAGTTTATCATCTTTTTTACTTATGTATATAAGCCAATCACCAAACTTTTGCCCAAATTCTGATGCTTTTATATTAAAGTTTGCTTCTTTTGTTTTTTGATTAATCAATTCATGAGATAGATATTTTGTTTTGGGAATTAATCCTATTGAAATAATCAATAAAGACAAAGATATAAAAAAAGTAATAGGTAAAAATACTTTTAAAATATTTGAGGGATTTAAACCAAAAGAAGTTATAACAATAAGCTCATATTCACTTGATAATTTAGACAAAGTAATTACCATAGCTACAAAAAAAGATATGGGCATAGTATAAAAAACAATATTAGGTAAATTATATGCATATAAAGTACCAAGTTCTAAGATATTTAGGGTAATAACCGAAGTAATTGAGGCTATTCTTACTAAAAATATAATTGAAGTAATAAAAAAAAGTACTAAAAATATGGGAAAAAATGTATTTGAAAATTGTGATAATAAATATTGTTTTAGCTTCACAAAATAACCTTTGAAATTTGAAATATATACTCAACAAAAAAACCTAAAGACAAATAAGGAATAAAGGCTGTTTGTTTTTCACTGTTTTTGATATTATTATAAATTGATGGAATTATAGCAAAAAGTGCTGCTAAAAATATAGCTATCATTCCTGAAGCCAAACCTAAAAGTGCCCCAATAACAGCAATAATTGGTAAATCACCCTCTCCCAAAGCTCTTTGTGTTTTTAAAGTTTCATCTTTTAATATCTTTGATTTTATATTTTGAATATAAAAAGTTACAAAAAAATCTAGCATAACAAAAGCTCCAACAAAAATAAATCCATCTTTAATAGAGTCTAAAAAATTATTATAAACACAAGAAAAACCTAAAATAACCACAAGTAACAAAATCCAATCAGGAACAGCTTTATACTCTAAATCAATAAATGATAATACAAGCAAAGTATAAAACATCGCTAATATTAAAAAATATTCCAATGAAAAACCAATCTTTATAAAAAGTGTTAAAGCAATGATTGCTGATAAAACCTCTACTAAAAAATAGTTTATAGAATATTTTTCATTGCAATATTTGCATTTTCCTCCAAGAATAAGATATGAAATAATAGGAATATTATAGTACCAAGCTATTGTTTTTCCACATTTAGTACAATGACTTCTTGGAGTAATAATAGATTCACCCCTAGGAACTCTATTAATCACTACATTTAAAAACGAGCCAATAACTGCACCAAAAATAAAAATAATAGCACTAAACAGAACCAAATCTTCTCTCTCTATTTTTAAAATCACTTAATAAATCATCAAATTCATTTTTAGAAAATTCTGGCCAATAAGTTTTTGTAAAAAACATTTCTGCATAAGCACACTGCCACAAAAGATAATTTGAAATTCTAATCTCACCACTTGTTCGTATTAACATATCCACATCAGGAATACCAGCTGTATCCAAACATGATTCTATATTTTCTTGATTTATTTCAAGCTTTTTATCAACTAATTTTTTAACAGCCCTTGTAATTTCATCTCTTGAACCATAATTTAAAGCTAATATTTGAGTTAAGCCTTTACAGTTTTTTGTTTTTTCTTGGGTTTCACTTATGACTTTTTGCAAAGATTTTGAAAACTTTGATAAATCCCCAATTACTTTAAATTTAACATTATTTTCTAAATAAATTGATAACTCATTTTTTAAATATTTCTCTAAAAGTTTCATTAAAAACTCAACTTCTAATTTTGGTCTCGTCCAATTTTCAGTGGAGAAAGCATATAAAGTTAAGTATTTTATACCTAAATTATTTGCATGAGTGGTAATCTCTCTTACAGTTTTAGCACCCTCTTCATGTCCAGCTGTTCTATTTAGTCCTTGTTCTTTTGCCCATCTTCCATTACCATCCATAATAATGGCGACATGTTGTGGTAAACTACTCATGCAGCTCCAAAGACAGAGTATTTATAATATTTAAAGAGACATCAAACTTTTCCCCATCGAAACTAATTGTTTTATCGTTTATTATTAGTTCTATTTTATTTACATTTGAGCCAAAAGTATTATTTTCATCAATTATATTTAGACAAACAGCATCAACATTTTTTTCAATTGCCATATTTTTTGCATTTTCAAAAGCAACTTTTTTATCCAGCT
The DNA here is from genome assembly GCF_048571125.1 of Arcobacter siniprincipis (SeqCode). Classification (NCBI taxonomy): domain Bacteria; kingdom Pseudomonadati; phylum Campylobacterota; class Epsilonproteobacteria; order Campylobacterales; family Arcobacteraceae; genus Arcobacter; species Arcobacter siniprincipis (SeqCode). Next base: position 3,035,419 of record NZ_CP182343.1, read on the forward strand.
CAGCTTTGAAGCCTATTGTATAAATATCACTTCTATTTAAACTTGATAAAATATCTATATTTTGTTTTAACTCTAAGTTCCACTTTTCACCAAGCATAGATTTTTTTAGTTTTCCTTTTTGAGCAAAAGAAGGAAGATAATCACTCACAGCTGCTACCATAAAAAGGTATGGCTTTTTTTGTATCAAACTTGGATTTGAGTTATCCATTAAAGTAGTAGAACTAATTATTCCTTTTTTTGCAACATCAATTGATTCTTGCAGATATTCAAACATCTCTTGAGAACTTTGAGCATTTATTATATGTATGCCTTTTGGTAAATCTTCATGTCCTCTTGAACTTATCAAACATACATCTGCACCTTTTAAATAAAGTGCTAAAGCTAATGAAGCAGCCATTTTCCCTGAAGAAAAATTTGAGATATATCTAACATCATCTATTTTTTCAACTGTTCCACCACCACTTAATATAACTTTTCTATTTTCCCAATACTCATCTTTTAAAAGCTCTTTTAATGTAGCATAATAAATATCATCTACTTCACTTAAAGCTCCATTACCAATATCTCTACAAGCTAGTTCTTTTGATACAGGCTCTAAGATTTTGTAATTACAAAGTTTTAGCATCTTCATACTTGCATTTGTCATTGGATTTTGTATCATATTTGTATTTGCTGCTGGACACAGAAGTTTTACTCTAGGATAAGCTAACGCTGTTTGAGTTAAGATATTATCAGCTATTCCATGGCTTAATTTATTTATAGTATTAGCACTAGCAGGGGCTATTACAAAAATGTCAGCCCACTTACCTATTGCTATATGATTATAGTGAGAATCTTTGTCCCAAGACTCATTAGTATCATCTAAAATTTGAGATTGAGAGATAGTTTCAAAAGTCAAAGGTGTTATAAATTTTTTAGCAGAAGCAGTCATTATAACTTTTACATTTGCTTCTGCTTTTATATACAATCTGATGAGTTCTAAAGTTTTATAAATAGCAATTGAGCCAGTAACTCCCACTAAGATATTTTTATTTTTAAGCATCTTTTTTCCCAAAGAATTTATAAAAATACCCTTTTACTACTTTTGTAGCTGCCCTTGTTAAAACTAAATCACCTTTTTTTACATTTTTTGTAACAGTAGTTCCAGCTGCAATTAATACATCATCTTCTATTGTAACAGGAGCTACAAGTTGAGTATCACTTCCCACAAAAACATTTTTGCCTATTTTAGTTTGATATTTTTTAACCCCATCATAATTACAAGTAATTGTTCCACAGCCTATATTTGTGCCAACATCTATTTCACAATCTCCTAGATAAGAAAGATGTCCAGCTTTTACACCTGTTAGTATTGCTTTCTTAGTCTCTACAAAGTTTCCTATGTGAGTATCTTTTATAATTGAACCTGGTCTTATTCTTGCCATTGGACCAGCATCACTATTTATAAGAGTTGCATCTTCAATTACTGTATTTGTTTTTATATGAGAATTTTCTATTTTACTATTTCCTAAAATAGTAACTCCATTTTCAATAATACTTTCACCAATAATTTCAACATCAGACTCTATATAAATAGTATCAGGCAATCTCATGATAACTCCAGATTTCATAAAAGATTCTTTTATTCTATTTTGATGAATAACCTCAGCACAAGCAAGTTCATATTTTGAGTTAACGCCTTTAAAGTTTTCTTCATTTACAACTAAAGGTTTTAATGTTTTTTGACTATTAATTGCTATTTCTACCAAATCAGTGATGTAATACTCTTCTTGAGCATTATCATTTGATAAAAGAGGTAAAGAATTTAATAAAAATTCTGTACAAAATTGATAAATACCAGCATTTGCACTTGTGATTTTTAGCTCTTCAGCACTTGCATCTTTTTGCTCAACAATTTTCTTTACTTCACCGTTTTGGATAACTACTCTTCCATATCCATCAGCACTTTTCAACTCTAAAACTGACATTACAATAGTTGCATCTATATCAAATCTTTCAAGTTCACTTGCTTGGATTAGTGGCATATCACCGTTTAGAACTAAAGTTTTTTCATACTTTGGTTTTATTCCCATAACAGCCCCACCAGTTCCTGGGAAATTTATATGGTCTTGTATTACAAAATTAACTTTGTCAGAAAAATACTCTTGCATTGTTTGTTTTACTAAATCAGCTTGATGATATAATACAACTGTAATATCATCACTTATTTCTAAAGCTTCTTTAATACTATAGTACAACATAGGTTTACCAGAAATTTTATGTAATACCTTTGGAGTCTCTGATTTCATTCTTGTTCCAGCACCAGCTGCTAGAATAATAATTGATTTATTAAACATTTATACCCTTACCTTAACGCTTCTGATATTTCTTTTCTTAAATTATCTGCAACTTGTTGAAGTGAACTTTTCATCTTCTCATCAGTGATATTGCTCTCAACTAATTTTGTTAGATTAGCTTCTTTTTCTTTAAAAAAAGTAGCTACTGCTTTACTCTTTTTAGCTCTATTGTACATCAAAACTCCAGAAGCAATAAGTACCATCACAAGTTTTGCATGTCCTAATATTGCCGCATAATTCAAAATTGTAAACCCTGCAAAATCAGGTTCATTCATATCAGCTCCTGCTGCTATTAAAAGTCTTGCAATTTTATAATTACCTTTCCATTGTGTATGATGTAAGACAGTTCTACCTTGTTTGTCTTTGATATTTAAATCTGTTTTCTTAGATAAAAGTTTCTCTACAAGTTCATAATCATCTGCAATAACTGCTTTATGAAAAATAGTTCTTCCATCTTTATCTACACTATTTACATCAACTCTAAATTTAAGCATAAAAACAATTCTCTCTAAAAATTGCTTTCTTTCATTTTTTGTTTTTGCTTTTAACCCAAAATCTATCATACAAGAAAATGCTGTGTTTCCTTCATTATCAACTTTATTAATATCTGCACCATTATTTAAAAGAGCTTTTATTAGCTCAATATTATTGTAATTTATTACATCAAAAAGAATAGTTTTTCCATCGCTTCTGGCTTGATTTAATTTTGGTCTTTTTATAATTATTCTTTTTAAAAGTTTAAAATAATCTCCGTTTTCAGCAATATCTAAAAATCTTCTTGAATGAGCTCTTTTGCCATTTTCTTGGATTAGAATCATCTCTGCTAAATCATCAACAATAGTTCTTTCATCAAAATCTTGATGGTCTACATCTATACCTTTATCAAATAGGTAATCAATCATTTCATAATTTGAATAGCCTTTTAAACACTCTTGAAAAAGTACTGTTTTCCCATCTCTATCTTGTGTACTGATATCTGCACCTGCATTTAAAAAGAACTCAATTAACTCAAAATCTTTATTGTCTATAGCATAAAAAAGTGCACTTTTACCTTCTTCATCTTTTTTATCAATATCTAAACCATTTTCAATTAATACTGTCAAAAGCTTTTGATAATCATTCTCTTTTTTTACATACTTATAATCTGTTTGTCTGTACTTATCTAAATTATTTTCTCTTACAATATTAAATATTTTTAATATCTCATCTAAAACAGTTTTACCTTCAATATCTTTTTGATTTATATTTATATCTCTTTGTAATAAAGCATCAATAGTATCAAGGTGTTTAGCACCTTTTAAAACTATTTTAAAAAGTACATTTCTTTTATTTTTGTTCAAATGATTTATATCTAATCCAAATTCTATTAAATATTTCATAATTGTCTGATCATCTTTTAAGCTAGCCAAAAATAAAGCGCTTTCACCCTCATAATCAGACACATTTATATCGTCAATATTATTTAATATCTCTCTTACAATCCTTATATTTCCACCTTCAATTGCATCAAAAAGTACGGTTCTTCCATAACTATCTTTGAAAGTTAAATCTGCTCCATGTGCAAGTAAAAGTTGAAATACTTTTAAGTTTCCTTCTAAGGCTATATCTTGAATAAGAATCCTACCAGAAGAGTTTACATAGTTTAGAGAGGCTTTTTTATCGAGTAAAAATCTTATCATCATACCATCAGCATTTGAAGCTGCAATTGATAATATTGTTTTTCCTAATTTATCTTCATGGTCAATATTTGCACCATTTTCAATTAGGATTTTCATTCCCTCTATTCTTCGTTTTTGTACAAGTTCAAAAAGAAGAGTTCTACCTTTTTCATCACTTGCATTAATATTTAATCCACTATCAATAAGTTTTTGTATTTTTTCTTCATTTACATAGTCTTTCATCAACTCTTTTTGTAAAGTTGTACTATCATCTGAACGAAATAGATTAAGCATTAATTCTCCTGTACAGTACTTCAATAATACGCAATTATATCTAAGGGAAGATTAAAATCTTCTCCTTGGTCTAAACTCTTTTTTTTCTCTTGGTGGAAAAACTCTTTTGTGTTCATCAGCTGATAATTTGATATCTTTTTTCAATGAGTTTTCCATAAATTGATTAAAAGAAGTTCTAGCTATCGTAGCTTTTATACCATCTGGGAACTGTTCTGGTAATTTATAAGATAGCCATAAATAAAGGGATATTTTTTTAATCTCATCTTCAACTAACAATAAATCCTTCTGTGTTCGTGCAACTTTAGGTAAAGTTATTGAAGGTTTGTATCGTATTACTCTGTTTTTTAAAACTGCAGAAATATATATATCATATGCCTGTAAAATAATCTTTGATTTTACAGAAATAGGTGCTTGAGCAAGCATATATTTATCTTCAAGTTTTAAATTAAACTTTTGGTCAACAATAGTTGACGCACTAATCATTGAGCCAATATTTGCAGCAATAAAAGGTCCCTCAAATACCATATTTGTAGAAAAGAACTTCAACACTTTTGTCAAAGATGTTGTTTTTAGATGCATTGCTAAACTTGTTAGTTGCTCATTGTTTATTTTTACTTTAAATGGGGGCTTAATAGTTTTGATTGGTTGAGAATACTCTTCTTTTATATATTTTAAACTATCTTTTGTAGTAGCTCCAATAAACCCTTTTTCATGGTGTCCATATCGCCCTGCTCGTCCTGCTATTTGAACTATTTCATTTACGCTTATTCCTCTTCTTGAGATACCGTCAAATTTCATATGAGTTGTAAAAAGTATTGTTTTAATAGGAAGATTCAATCCCATTGCAATAGCGTCTGTTGCTATTAGGATATCTGTCTCTTTCTCCCTAAATCTTCTTGCTTCATCCCGTCTTACTTCAGGAGATAAGTTTCCATATATGATTGAGATTTTATGTTTTTTTTGAAGTTTTTGTTTTAATTTTAAAACATCACTTCTTGAAAAGGCAATCAAAGCTGTTCCACTTTCTAAGTTTCCCAAAGCTGTATGTTTATCTAAAAGTTGTAATTCATTTTTTCTTTTAAACTTTTCAATTATCAAATCTTCTTCTAAATATGCAGCTATTTTTTTAACAGCATCAAGAGCATTTACACTTCCTGTCATAATTATCTTTTTGGCAGGACAGCCAATAATTGCATTTACCCAAGCCCAACCTCTGTCATCATCATCGAGCATTTGAACTTCATCAATAATTGCAACATCAACATCCATATTAAAATCAATCATCTCTATAGTTGAGCAAACATGTGCTGCATCTTCGTTTAAGTTTTGCTCTTCACCTGTGATTAGAGAAGCTGGAATTCCCTCTTTAGTCAAATCTTCATACCCTTCTAAAGCTAAAAGTCGCAAAGGTGCTAAGTAAAGTCCACAATCTGCTTTTTTAAGCTCCGTCATTGCTTTATATGTTTTACCAGAGTTTGTTGGTCCCACAAAAAAGTGCAGTTCTCTTTTTATTGTTCTTGCTAAGGGATAAAGTGATTTTATATCACAATTTAAAAGTTCTTTTAATTGTTCTTGCCAATTTGTTTTCATATTATTCTTTTTAATTTTATAAGTATTAAATTCATTTTATCATAAAATAATAATATTATAATAAAAGATTTTAAGGGATTTTGATGACATGTGAATATTTTGGAAAATGTGGTAGTTGTACTTTGTACGATATGAATTATGAAGAACAATTAAATTATAAACTATCTAGGGAAAAACAGAGATTTCAAGATATTACTACGATGGACTTTGAAGTTATAAGAAGTGATGAAGAGCACTTTAGAAATAGAGCAGAATTTAGATTCTGGAAAAATTATGATGATGAAAAGAATCCAACACTATCTTATGGAATGACAAGCTTTGATAAAAATATTTTAGAAGTAGACAAGTGTTCAATTGTCTCAAAACAAATAGACGAACTCATGCCAAAACTTTTAAAAGAAATTTCACAAAATGAAATATTAAACTATAAAATCTATTCAGTAGAATTTTTAGGTTCAACTACAAATGATATGCTTGTTACTTTAATCTATCACAAAAAATTAGATACTACTTGGGAAAAAGTTGCAAGAGAAGTACAAGAGAAACTAAATATCAAAATCATAGGAAGAAGCCGCAAACAAAAGCTTGTTTTAAAAGAGGATTTTATTAAAGAAGAACTAAATATAAATAATACTACTTTTAAATTTCATTATAAAGAAGGTGGATTTACCCAACCCAATACAAAAGTAAATATCAAAATGATAGAGTGGGTTTTAAATAATATTGAAACAAAAGATGATTTATGTGAACTTTATTGTGGAGGTGGAAATTTTACTATCCCTTTATCTACTAAATTTAATAAGGTCTTAGCAACAGAGATTTCAAAAACTTCAATCAACTCTGCACTTCTAAATTGTGAGTTAAATGACATAACAAATATTGACTTTATAAGAATGAGTGCGCAAGAGTTTGTGGAAGCTTTAAATAGTGTAAGGAAATTTAGAAGATTAAAGGATATAAACTTAAGTGATTATAACTTTTCAACTATATTTGTAGATCCTCCAAGATCTGGACTTGATGATACAACTAGAGAATTAGTTAAAAATTTCGAGCAAATTATTTATATCTCATGTAATCCAGAAACTTTGCATAGAGATTTAAAAGAATTAATCAAATCTCACCAAATCTTAAAATTTTCTTTATTTGACCAATTTTCCTATTCTGGGCACATCGAAACAGGAGTAATTCTCAAAAAAACTTGTTAAAATTTAGTATAAAAGCTGTAACAAGGTAAAAAACATGAGAATAAATACAAACATAGCTTCGCTTACTGCACAAGAAGCGGCAAGCAATACTAATAAGAAGATTGCAACTTCATTAGAAAGACTTTCTACTGGATTGAAAGTTAACAAAGCTAGTGATGATGCTTCTGGTTTGGCGATTGCTGATAAACTAAGAACTCAAGCTTCATCAATTAGCCAAGGTATAGATAACGGTAATTCAGCTATTTCTTTAATCCAAATTGCTGATAAGTCTATGGCTGAACAATCAAATATCTTAGATACTGTAAAAGCTAAGCTAATTCAAGCTAATACTGATACTACTTCTGATGATGGTAGAGAAGCTATTAGAAAAGATATTGTTAAACTATTAGAACAATTAGATAACATCGCTCAACAGACTAGTTATAATGGTATTACACTCTTACAAGATAGCTATGATAGCATGTCAAGTTCAATTGAATTGAAATTTCAAATTGGTGGAAATAAAGATGATGTTATGCAAAGTTCATTTGTGCAGTCAAATACAGTTGGATTAGGAGGAGGAGACAAAGCTCTTGACCAAGTTTCTGGTTCAAGTACAAGAAATAATGTTATTTCTCAAGGTTTATCAACTGTTATAAGTGGAGATGGAACAAATCCTATTACATTAGATGGATATGCTACAGGAACTGCTTTAAAAGTAAATATTACAGGAATACCTGGAGATATAACTGCAAATGGACCAGGTACAACAGAGATTAGTGATGTAGATTCAACTACTCAATTTGTATTAGAAGCTTTAGCAAATGCAACAAGTGGGGTAAATGGAAATCCTGCCTCGGTAGAAGTAAAAGACATAAACAATAGAACTATTGGAACTTTTACACTAACACCAACTAGTCCTACTACAATAGAAGATGCTTTAATTAGACATTCTACGCCAGGAGTAAATGGAGCAGAACCAACTATAACATTTACACTTGCATCAGGTACAACACTTGGAATGGGTGGACAAACAGTAAATACAGTTGAAGTTGCTGGCAAACCTCTAAATACTTTTACAATTGGAGCAATGACACTTACTCAAACTTCAGCATCAGGAAGTATTACCTTTGATGCAAGTGCTCAAAATCTTAATATTCAAAACTTAAATAGTGCAAATGGTGAAGAATTAAAAGTGACTACAGCATCAGGAAGTATTATTGGGGGCGGTACATTAGCTGGATTAAAAGCTTTAGCAACAGGTCAATTAACAAAAGTACAAGCAGATAAGTATCAAGCAATAGTTGATGCTGCATTAAGTCAAATGAATATTTACCGGTCTGATTTAGGTTCTACTCAAAATCAAATCGAATCAGCAGTTAGAAACTTGATGACTCAAAAAACAAATGTAAAAGCAGCAGAATCTGTAATTAGAGATGTTGATTATGCTGAAGAATCTGCAAATTTTAATAAACAAAATATCATCTCTCAAGCAGGAAACTATGCTATGAGCCAATCTAATTCTGTGCAACAGAATGTTCTTAGACTACTTCAATAAATAGTACTTTTAAATAACAAATTTAAAGAGAGTATAAAAGCTCTCTTTTTTTATTGTCAAATTTCACTTTAATCTACTTTTAAGAATTGGTATGTAATAATTCTTTTTACAAAGTAGGGATCAATTGATTCCAAAGAGTTGTTTTACTCTATGCTCATTCACCTGAGAATGTATTCGGTGTGATTTATCACAATGTGTCATAATTAAAGGATTTATTATGAGAATTAATACTAACGTTGCTTCGCTTACTGCACAAGAAGCAGCAAAAAATACAAGTAACAAAATTTCAAGTTCATTAGAAAAACTTTCTACTGGATTAAAAATCAATAAAGCATCTGATGATGCATCTGGTTTAGCAATTGCTGATAAACTAAGAACTCAAGCTAATTCTATTGGTCAAGGTATTGACAATGGTAACTCAGCTGTTTCATTAATCCAAATTGCTGATAAATCTATGTCTGAACAATCAAATATCTTAGATACTGTTAAAGCTAAATTAATTCAAGCTAATACTGATACTACTTCTGATGATGGTAGAGAAGCTATTAGAAAAGATATTAATAAATTACTTGAGCAATTAGATAATATCGCTGCACAAACTAACTATAATGGTACAACTTTATTACAAAGTGGTTATGATAATACTAGAGGTTCAGATCAATTAAGATTCCAAATTGGTGAAAATAAAGATGATATCATCCAATCTGCATCAATTCAATCTAATACTGTAGGTTTAGGTGGTGGAACTGAAAGAATCATGCAAGATACTACTGGTTCAAAAGGCAATACTATTTCAGCTGAAACTTCAATCAGAGTAACAGCTGATGGAACAAATGCACTTAAACTTGAAAGTTTTGCATCAGGTGGTGCTGTAGGTAAAGTAAGTATTTCAGGGGTAACTGGAGATATTACTTTTGGTAAACAAAGTACACTTAGTGAATTAGACTCTAATACACAACTTATTTTAGATAAATTATCATCTAATAGTGGTGCATCAGTAGAAGTAAAAGACATAAATGGAAATAGTTTAGGTACATTTAGTGCAACTAATGGTGCTAGTGGTATTGTAAAAGTAGCTGCAACTATCGTTAATGGGGTAGAAGTTAAAGCAGCTTCATATACTATTGCATCTGGAACTGTAATTAGCTTTGGTGGGCAAACAACGGATACTGCAAATACAGCAAGTAGTGCCCTAGCTACTTATAATATTGGGTCTATGAAAATAGAGCAAACTGATACTTCTGGAAGTGTGACATTCAGTGCTAATGCAGCTAATTTGTCTATTTACAATGAAGAGACAGGAAGCAATAAAGAATTAAAAATCACTGACGGTGTTAAAGATACTGAAACAGATGAAAATAAAGGTATGAGAGGTGGATTAACTCTTTCTGCATTGAAATCTTTACAAGCTGGTCAGTTAACAGTGGCTCAAACGGATAAATTCCAAGGTGTAGTTGATGCTGCTATCACTCAACTTAATACATTTAGAGCAGATTTAGGGTCATCTCAAAATCAAATTGAATCTGGGGTTAGAAACTTAATGACTCAACAAACAAATGTAAAAGCAGCGGAATCTATTATTAGAGATGTTGATTATGCACAAGAATCTGCAAACTTCAACAAACAAAATATTATATCTCAAGCTGGATCGTATGCTATGAGTCAAGCAAACTCAATCCAACAAAATGTTCTTAGATTATTACAATAGTAATTAATCTTAAACATCTAAAAAGTAGTGCCTCTTGGGTACTACTTTTTTTTAGTTAAAAATAAAAAAATCTTCTAAAATTCAGCTATCTTTAGAGCTATTATGATAAAATATTTATTAAAATAATACTTTTTTTACTTAAGTAAAAAGATTTATATAAGGTATAAAATGTCATTGGATCAAGTTCAGCAATTAGCATTACAAACTTATAATGAAAATTTAGAGTTTTTTAAACAAAATCACCCTGATTTATATAAAACGCTAGAACTTTATGCAACAGCAATTGAACTAGGACAAGTAAAACCTGAATTTGAACTTCAATACTTAAATACACACTTTGACATAGTAAACCCTACAACAAAAGAGTTTTTATACACACAAAACTCAAATGAGATATCACAAAAGATAGTTGATGACATAAGTTATGATGCTACAATTAATAGTTTCAAAACTTATTATGAATTGTCATATAATGACAAAATGGCAAAAAGAGCTCTTGAGCAAGATATTTTAGCTTCATATTCAATAGGAAATGCTCCTGTTATAAATTTTGTAAATAAAAATGTATCAAATCCACAAAATGTAAAAGAGTTCCACAAATTTATAATTTTTGGGGTTTTACTTGGAATTCATATACCTTTGATACATGAAAAACTCAATTCAGATGTATATTTAATAGTTGAGCCTAATTTAGAATTTTTTAGATTATCTTTATTTGTGACAAATTATGCAAATCTTGCAACAAAAACAAAATTATATTTTTCAATAGCCCAAAATGAGTATGAATTTAGAAAGACATTTGATAGCTTTTATGGTGAAATTTTTATTTATAATCATTATTTAAAATTTGTAAATATATCTTCTGGGTCAGATATGTATATGAAGGTGATTCAAAATTATTTAGTATCACAAGCACATTTGTTGTATTCTTATGATAGAACATTTTTAAGTATAAGTAGAACAAACTCATATATTACTCAAAATTTTAAATTATTGAATGTAAAATATAAACAAAGCCTCAAACCTTTTGAAAAACCTATTCTTTTTCTTGCAGCTGGTCCATCACTGCAACATAATATTAATTCTGTAAAAGAGAATCAAGACAAATTTACTATAGTTGCTATCTATGCAACTTTGCCTATTTTAGAAAAAAATGGTATAAAACCAGATATCGTAACACAGTATGATGAACAAGATATTCAAGTACTTAATACCTTGGATAAACTAAATGATATTAATTACTTTAAAGATACAATTTTTATCTTTGCCTCACATGTAAATGCAAAACTAATGAATAGTTTTCCAAAAGAAAATATTTTTATTTTCCAAGCAATGTTTGAAGTAAAAGAAAACTTTGGGATACTGACAAGCCCAAGTATTGGAGAATTGACCTATGCCTTATTACTTCTTTTTCAAACAAAAGAGCTTTATCTTTTAGGTCTAGATTTTGCTATGGATGTTGAATCAGGAGCAACGCATATTGAAGGTCACTCAGGAGCTAGTGCATTTAAAAAGATTAAAGAGTTAGAAGATTCATCAGATAAAAATTACTCATTTAGAAAAAATACAATCATTGTAAAAGGTAACTTTTTGCCAGAAGTTAAATCAATACCTGTATTTAAAACAAATATTGATACCTTTGCTCAATTTACAGAATTCTACAAGGATGAAAGTCAAAAAGTATATAACTTATCAAATGGAGCATATCTTTCTGGTGCAACTCCTTTAAAAATAGAAGATATAGATTTCACAAATTTTCCAAAGAAAGATCAAGAATCATACAAAAATGAGATTTTTAAAGCATTAGAAGGTATTAGTGAAATTGGATACAATGAAAAAGATTTAGAAAAAATAAACTTAAAGCTTAGTGGTGTTAAAAAAATGAAAAAACACCTTGAGCAATTCCAAAAAATAAAGAAATATAACAATTTTGATGAATATCAAAATACCCTAATCAATGTTGTTCAAAGTGTTTTATTTGAAAAGCAACATTGTGAAGACTTGCAATCTATATTGTTAAACTACTCTTCTCATAATCTGCACTATATCTTTTATCTATTTGATTTAGACACTGAAAATGACAAGAAAAAGTATATATATGAGATAAATAAAAACTTACTCACTCAACTAAATAAGATAATTGATACTTATGTAATCTCAATATCATATTCAAGTGATGAAAATAGTATTTTATTAAAAAAATTGAACAAATATTTAAAAGAGTACTCTATAAAAAATAGTATCTATTCTGAACCATTTTTTAAAGAGCTAGTTGAAACCTCACAAAGAGGTTATCAATATGATTTCAAGCCAAATTCAATTGGCTTTTTTGCGATAGAAGATAACCTTACAAATAAAGATTTTATAAATTATGTGAAAGAAGTTCTCAAAAGATTTCCAGAAGTTGAACTAAAACTTTTCTACTTTTTTGAGTTTCAAAAAATTCAAGCACAATTTGTATTTAAACAAGAGTTAAATAGAATCAAACTTTCAATCCCAAATAATATTTCAAATATAACTTCAAGTGTAGAGCTATGGCTTGAGACATATGATAATACAATAAATGTAAAAAGAATAGATGATATCATTTTAAATAATTATGAAAATATCTATAGTGTAATGTTTGACAATAAAGAAAAAGCATTAAAAGAACTAGAGACTGAATTAATTGTACCAAAAAAGTTCGCTCTTGCTAATAATTTAAAAGAGAATTTCACACTTTCAAATACTAGCTATTTTGAATTTGCAAACAGCCTAAAAGATAATATTGATAAAGATTTGTTAAATGAAAAGTATCTAAAAGAACACTTAGGATTCTTTGCAATAAAAGAGAATCTTCAACAAGAATTTGTAAATAAAATCGTAGAGATTTCTAATAAATTCCCAAATATAAAATTTTCTGCTTTTTATTTTGATGAAGAAGTGCTAAAAGATTACATAAACATCTTTGGTGCGATAATAAATAGATTCAAACTTATTTGTCCTAGAAATATTTATGATATAGCAGAAAATACTGAAGTTTGGGTGCAAGCTAAGATTCCTAATCAGAGTTTTTTACTTGATAAAATAAATAGAATAATCAATAATACTATTTATATTCATCCATTAGTTATAGAAGAAGAATATGTAGTTAAAGATATATCATCAAGTAATTATTTGGAAAATTTACTTGAGAACTATAATGAAAGTAATTTTATAAAAAGTTTAAATCAAATTATTGACAAAGAAAAAATTAAAGATTTATATGAGCCAAATACAATTGGATTTTTAGCAACAAAAGAAAACTTAGAAGACCAAGAATTTATAAATTATATAAAAGAATTAATAAAGATATACCCAAATACTTTATTTAAAGGATTTTCTTTTAATGCAAGTGAAATAAATTTTAAAAGTTATTTTTTTGATAAAAATATTATCTGTGAAACTATTAATAGCGTTGATTTATTAATATCAAATATAAATATAATCTTTTATTTGCTACAAAATACTAAAGAAGGCAACCATACTTTCATCATTTATTGGTTTTCTTAGTATACTGTGACACGAATTGTGTCACGCGATTACAACTCACTTATTACGCAAACCCTATACCGCTTCCATTATAATTAATAGAATACAATAATTTATATCAGTTATAAAAAAAGGCATGACTTCGGTTGTGCCTTTTTTTATGCTTGATAAATAGTGTAACTTAACTATTTGTTATCATAAAAATAATATAATCACGATACCAAAGGAAAAAAGATGTCAGAAAAAAGAGTATTAGAAACTATTGAAATAGAGAGTGGCTTTGAGGTGGATTGTATATTACCAGAGTTTTACTCTATAGAAGAGTTTAAACAAACTATTAAAAATGAGCTGTTTAAAGTTTATGATACTATTGATGTAATCAAAAAAGATTTGATAATTATTGAAGTCATTATTGATGTTGAACCTATTATTTACTTTTTTACAAAGTATACTGTTAAAGAAAGATATTTAGGAGATAAAGGGAATTTTTTCAGATTTAAAGCAGGAATAGCAAAAGAAAATATTATTGGTTCGCTAAGAAAAAAAGAAGTACAAGGCAATATTGTAAAAAAAGTTTGTGAAGAACTTTCCTTGACTCCAAAACAGTTAGCTGAGGAAATAGGAATAAAAGAACAAAGCTTACGAAATATGAATTCTAATGGTAGAATTACTGAACAAGTAGAAAAATCAATTAACCTTTTAATAAAAAACCACAATTTGAAAACTGAGTTAAAGAATTATCATATACTTAAAGAAGCCCTAAAAAATCTTACTAAAGAAGTATGACGGTTTTAAACCGATGTACTTTTTTAGTATAAACAAATAAATATCTATAATAATTAATTACAATATTCTTGACAAATATAATTTTTTAGTATATCATTCTTTTAAATTTATACTTTAAAAGGATAAAAAAATGGAAAATATACTTGAATTTACAGATGGTCAAATAACAGTTTCGACATTAATTATCGCAAAAAATGTTGATAGGCAACATAAAAATATAATAGAATTGATAAGAGATAATATTTATGATTTTAAAGAATTTGGTAGACTAGATTTAAAATCCGAGCTATCAAGAGGGCAAAAAGGTTATGCTACATATTATAAGTTAAATGAACAACAATATAGTTTACTTATGACTTATTTTAGAAATAATCCAAAAGTTAAAGAATTTAAAAAAAATATGGTAAAAGCATTTTTTTTAATGAAAAATCAACTGGAAACTTTGCATAAAGGCAAAGACCTACAAAAAGTAATATCAGGTCTTAAAAGTGGTATGAGTAGAAAAGATAAGAAAATCCAAAGATTAGAAGACGAACTAGAGCAGTTAAAAATAGAACATAAAAAAATGTTAGCCTTACCAAATTTCACTAAGGATGAAAAGCTAGAAATCATTATGAAAAAAGCAGATGATTTGTTAAAGCAAAACTATGATAGTGGTTATTATGGATTTCTTCAAAATAATTTAAAATTTTATAAAGAGTATATTGAAGTTTTAAAATCAGGTGGAAGTGCTTTAGAAAAATTCGCAGTCAATCAAATAGAAGAAGAGCGAAGAAAAAGAAATGAAGCAAGAGATAAAGAAGTAACTGTAACTATGAAATATAATAACTTAGTTGATAGAATACAAGGCTTTATTGAAGCTTCAAATAAAATCACACTTTTAAAGAAGATATAGACAAGGTGGGTCAATAAAGACCCTTGCCTAATAAAAAGAATCTCGAATCTTCTTAGTTAGAGCCACTTGCCCTTTCCCTGTTATTTTTGTAGTAACAGTTATTCTCGTAGAGCCATCTGGATTATTAATTGTTCTTTCAATAACTTCAAAATAGCCATTATCAATATGTTGTTGTAAAGGCTGATTAAATCTAGTTCCAGAAGATATTAAATACTTATTATGTCTTAACCATTTAAATAGTTTATTTTGACCTATTTTAAAATCATCAGAACTTATTGCTTTAGCAAACTCTCCTATTAAAATAGATGTATAGCTTTGAGAAACACTATCTGCAAATAAGACTTTTGGCTCATTCTTCTCAACTTTGTGTTCTAATATAACGACTTTGTTTTGTAGATTATCAATCATTTTTGCATTTTCTAAAAGTAATTGTTCTACTGTTAAAGGTTTATTAGCTTCTTTTTCTACTTCAATAAAGTATCTTCTTACTTGCTTACCTTTAGGAGTATTTGAAACCATACATAACTCTTTTGCCATATCCATAGTTACTATGTAGTCTATTTTGGGGTTACTACCATTCTCCCCATTTTTGAGGAGTATATAATCTTCACTTTCAACAAAGTCATATTTATCTATTGCTCTTTTAATCCATGTGTTGTAATCTGTACTTATTCCCAAATACTCATATAACTCTCTACTATTAACAGAATTTAACTCTTCTGTACCAATATCTGTTTTAAGAATTTTGATTAATTCTTTTTTCTCTACTACACTCATGAATTTCCTTTACATTAAATCGTGTGAATTCACACTGTTAAGCTTTTAAAAAGCTTCGACATATCCTTTGAATTTCAATTTTTTTTTATTTATATTTAGCACATTTAAATTATTATATTAAAAAAATATTTTAAATACTATTTTTATTGCAATTTGTAATATCTACTTTTAGAAGTTTTAAATTACATAATATTTATTCTTTCACCAAAGACTTAACTCTCTCTAACTTCTCTTTACAACTATTCGCAACTTCCCAAACATCAGTTAATAATGTAGCAGTATCACTTTGCATGGCATAGTTTTCTTTTTTATTTGGCAAGTCTTTACAATCTAATAGTTCACCTGGTATTGTTTGTTTGACATAGATAGTTTTAGTTACTGTTTTTGTTGTTTGAATTTGTTTGGTCCCACAACCTGTTAATAGTATCAATAAGGATAGGGGCAGTAGGTGCATCATCATTTTTTTTAACATGGGTTATTTCTCCTTTTATTTTTTCATATATTATTGCATCGTTTAACTCTTTTTTATGTTGTTCACTAAGAGCTGTTAAACTTTTCTCCTGATCTAGTTTATATTTATCAAATTCTTTTTGATTTTCTTCATTAGTTAGAATTGTTTTATTTAGTTCTGTTCCTGTAAATGTTAAAGCATCTTGAAACTCTAATATTGTTTTATCTTTTTGTTCTATCTTATAATCCATATAATAAAATCCACTACCAATAGCAGCTATAAAAACAACTATTGCTAAATATAGATATATAGAAGAACCACTAAAAAATCCTACAGCACTTTTGACTATTGTTCCCCACATCTTCACTCCTTACCAAAATATATATTTACCATCTGAAAAGAGTTTATATTTTTGTCCGTATTTATAAACCTTTTCAGAATACTCATAGTTAATGTCACATGCGTTTATCTTTTGACCATTATTAAAAGTGATAGTTTTTCTTTTACAGTACTTTTTTGCTATATCATGTGGTATTTCTCTTATACCTAATTCATTTCTTGCCCTTGTAATCTCTTTGTTTACTAGACTTCCACCATTATAAACTTGGTATGCAACCCAAAGGTGCGAACTATATGCTTGTTTTTTAGCATCTTTCATAATATAGGCTTGGGCTAGAAGCTGATTTTTTATTGAACTTATATTGTCAATACCTTTTTTGGATAAAAAGCCTTGCCACCATCTATAAGTAATTTGAGCAACTCCTTGACTTCCTACTCCATCACGACTGATAACATCACGACAATTGCTCTCTTGTCTAAGTTGACCTACTGCATACCAATATGGGTAATCAAGCCCAAAAACTTTGTAGTGGGCTCTTCTTACTTCTTGAACATAACTATTGCATCTATCCGCCGAAGCAGTAACACAAAGGAATAACAATATATAAAGCAATCCTCGCATAATAAGCTCCTGTTTGTTCTACTAAGGGTTTATCCCAATCTATCTTTGTAAAAAAAGCTTTTCCCATGTAGTGTGCATGAAGTCCACCCCAACTTGCTAATAACATTTTTAATATAACTAGCTGAATTGGATTAGGAAATGAGTTATAAATCCCTTCCATAAAAATTGTCATTGTTATTACAAAAATAATTAAGTCAAATAAAACTCTAGTTATGTTTTTAACTGTACAGCCATTAAGTCCACATGAGATATATTTCATTTTTTATCCTTTAGTCAATTAACTTATAAAATTTCTCAATAAACTTTCTTATCTTATGGGTAAGTTTGTTTATTAAATCAGGTTTTTCAATCTCTTCGCCACTATAAATACTTATTGCATTTAGTAAAATACTTATTGTTTCAGCTATTATCAAAAGCTTTATAATAGTACTTACATATCCACCAAATACATCAAATAACTTTATTCCAATGA
The DNA here is from genome assembly GCF_048571125.1 of Arcobacter siniprincipis (SeqCode). Taxonomy (NCBI): domain Bacteria; kingdom Pseudomonadati; phylum Campylobacterota; class Epsilonproteobacteria; order Campylobacterales; family Arcobacteraceae; genus Arcobacter; species Arcobacter siniprincipis (SeqCode). The sequence goes on from NZ_CP182343.1 coordinate 3,053,599, forward strand.
ACATAAAAGAAATAGATATAGGGATGATTAAGATAACTACCTTAGCAACTATTCCACTTATCATTACTTTGTATTGAAAGGTTTTGAACTTAATAGACTTGATAAGTCCTAAACTATAGTCTATAGCTATTAAGACACATAATATAGTGACCATTTCAACATCAAGTTTTAAATAAGCTAATAACCACATAAATGGAACATACGCTGAGTTACTAGCTATTAATTTTGTCTCCATCATCCTCATACTCCCCAATCAATATCATCAATCAAAGTTCCATTACTCTCAGCATTATTGCTTATGTCTCTGATATTATCTATCCAAGCATAATCATTTGCAAAAGCACTATCCATTCTAGGATTGTTAAGTTGCCAAAAGATTGGATATTTTGCTTCAATAATTTCTCTTGCTTTTTCTTTTATTGCAGATACTCTCATTTTTTCTTTTAAGTCTGTATCTTCTACCCATGTATTAGATTGAGCATCCCATTTATCAAACTCTTTTGGTGTAAGAAGAGTAAATCCCTCTTTAATGTCGCCAATATAATCTACTAATGAGATAGATTTATCAGCAGTTGAATAGACAGTTTTATTTCTATAGTCTTTTTTGGCTAACCATTTATTATTATTCTTATCAAAAATAGCTACTTCATCATTTAATAAATTACAAAGTTCTATCTCTGTTGAGTTATCAGGTAAATCAAAAAGGTCACTATCTTTTAATTTAAATTCATCAACTTTATTGAGATATTCAAAAGTATCTACATCATATATATATCTTGTTTTTGGAAGTGGTATTTGTTTCCATTCATCATTTACTAATACTAACTTTGTATCTTCAATTAATATTGGCAATGGTTTTGTTGTTTTATTTGGTAAATCATTACCCAAAAATTTTAAATCTAGTTTTTCAGTATAAAGATATTCTTTAGTGACTGCATCTACTGTATGTACATTTGTTTTCATAATTATTTTCCTTTACTTAGCTACTATTAGAGGTAAAGCCCCTATACTTCGAACTGTGTTATATGTGTTTCCTGTGTTATTAATTGAAAGAGTATGACTATGATTCCCTGTAGTACTAGTATTAGAATTAATATCATTTTCATATCCACCATTACCAGAACCAGTATTTCCAGTATAAGCTTTATGTGTATAATTATGACTATGATTCCCAGTTGTATTAGTACTACCACTATGATTATGACTTTTAATACCATCAGGATGATAAACCCCAGCATTTGTATCACCTATTAAGGTAGCATCAATCAAATTCATAAGTCTAAATGTTGTACTTCCATTACCAGTACTAAAATAACCACACATACCATTTGCATTTTCTGTTTGCCAATCTGTATCACTTTTTAATAGTGTTGTTTGAGTTTGAATAAAAGCCCATAAATCAGGATAATCAGTTCTATTAAAAGTACCACCACTTTGTATAAGTTGGTTAGGTCTTGGAGATTCTAAAACTTCCAATGATTGTGTACCTATGGGGATTGCTTTTGAGATAGATTCAGTTAAATCTTTTTTTAATGTTGCTATCGCTCCACTAGTTTGATTTAAATTATAGGCTAAGGAATCATTTAATACTTCATTCAATGCTTCATTCAATGCTTCATTCAAACTATCTATCTTATTACTAGAATAAGTAGTAGTACCACTAGCTGTAGTATCATTAATAGAACCCTCAGGCATACTTGCCATTGTGGTTGTTATTATTTCTTTTGATTCTAAAACATACTGTTTATTTTCTGCTACTTGTAGTGCACTATTATTTATCTCTGTTGCTACTGTATTTGCTTGGGTCCTAAAAGTATTTAGGTTTAAAACTATACTTCTTAGTTTCCCCCAAACATATCCTGCATTTGATCTAAAGATTTCAGGGTCCTGCCCTTCAACAGGAATTTTAACAGGGTCTAATTCTGTTATGGTTTCTGTTATTTGTGATGCTGCCATTATTATGATACTCCTTCGATTTCAATTTGATACTCTGACATTTGATAGCCTATAGGTATGTCAAAGTCTTTAAAAAACCCATAAACCAACAATGATGAAAAGCCTTTTTCTCTTTCATCTACGATAAATAAGCAAGGAACCCCGTTATAAATCTCTACAAGTTCAAATACACTATCTACTCTTTTATTATCTACTAAGACATTTGCTGTGATTCTTTTCCAAGTCAAGGAATTATCAGTCTTAACACTTCCGTCTGATTCTTTTGATTTAGAGATTAGATTTCTAGTACCTAAAGTTGGACTTGAATTTATAAGTGTTATTCCCCAATCCATACTCGTACCAAATGCCATATGAGTGCATTTAGCATCTGCTAAATCGTTATCAATAGTTATTTCCATCGTTGCATTATAAATCATAGGTAATTTTGTAAAATGCACTGCAGCTCTTCTTTGTGCTTTGACATAAGTCCAATCATACCAATTAGATACAGGTCTTACAGTTGCTTCTATAGTATGATTGTATCTCTCATCGCCATTTGCATCTTTAACAACTATATTTATAAACTTTGCTTGTATTCCAAAAAAAGCTACAGTATCAACATCACCTACATTTAGTGTGTATTTTATACTTTGAGCATTTATCGTTGAGTAACTTCTTCTTGGGTCAAAGATTTTATATCTATTTGTTTTTCTTTCTGCCTTCCAAATCAGATTATTAGTACCAGGTGTTATATCTTGTGTAGCTGCTTTTAGACATTTCCAAACAGTATCACCCAATTGTGTTAATTCATCTACTGCATATACTTTTGAAGCTGACTCATCATATACATCAATATCAGCTTCATATTCTGATACATTTGTACTTTTTATATCAATAGTTGCTTGTGGTGCTATTAACATCTATGCTCCCTGTTCGTTTGTTGATAAATATGATGATTCTATATTTTCAGTCATTTTTCTTAGTTTTTTTATTTCATTTGCTTGTGCTCTTATGATATATCTTGTTTCTTTTAACTCATTTATTACCCCTGACATATCCACAGAAATATTCCCACCACCTGTTGGAATACCATATCTTCTAAGACTATCTGAGAAGTTTTTATCAAGTACCATTTCCCCTTGATGTATTTTTGCCACTTGATCATATGGTACATATGAAGTTCCCACATCATAACTTGGTAAATCAACTAGTTGGCCATTTACCATTACTTGATTATTTGAGATTGCTCCTATTGAATTAAAGAACTCAATCATATTTCCAAAGGCATTTTCATCTAGTGATTGTAGTTTTGTGAAAAAGTCTCCTGCATCTACTGTGCTTAAATTTATATATGATAGATTTGTTCTTAATTTTGCTAATTCATCTGCATAAGTCAAAGCACTTTGTGCTTCAAATGATGTTCTAAAAGTAATTTCATTAGCTGCTGTTAGATTTCCACCATTTGAAAAATTAGAAATATCAAGAGGATTAGAATTTGTTCCTGCAAGTGCCTGAGCTAATGCAGTTATTACTCCTACACTTGCTACATCTGTTGCATTTCCACCTGAGTCTAAAACTTTTACTTTTAATATAGAATTATCAAGGTCAAGTCCATCTTGCAATGATTGAAGTTCATTTACTAAAGTATTTGTAATATCTGTATTATCTCCATTTTGTGCACTTTGTATTGAAGTTGAAAGAGAATTAATATCAGAAATAAGAGAAGATAAATTTGATGCTTCACTATCTGTTAGATTTCCATCTTTTGCTAAAAGAGTATCAATACTTGCTCTTTTTTGCCAAAATGATTTTATAAGCTCTTCTTGTGCATTTGCACCATCTGAGTTTGACAATAGTTTATTTACTGTAGTTTCTACACTTTGAGTTAGCTGTGTAAACTTATCAGACATTTTCTGAACAGCACTTACTGCTGTATCAAAGAGTTCAAGACTTAGTTTATCAAGGTCAAGTGCGTTTTGTACTTGCGTATAAAATAGTTCTTCTGTATTATCAATCAAACTTTTATAATCATCACTAAGTAAAACTATTCGACCTAACAACTCTTGACCTTCTGCAGTTGATATATCAATACCTTCTATAAGTTTTTTAAACCCTTCAATACTAGAAGGCATACTTATATTTAGGTTATCAAACTCTTTTTGCATCTGTTGAGTATAAAAAGTTAGCTGTTCTTCACCATTTAGAAAGTTTTTAAAATAATCCTCTAATGCCCCTGAAAGTTCATCCGCTCCCCCTGCTCCTAAAAGCATGTCAGATGTCAAATATTTAGACTCTTTTCCTACAAGAGACAACATATCTCTTACATCTTCAAAAGTTGTATATAAAGTATAAAGTTCTTCTGTAGTGCCTGAGAAGTTTTCTATCATCTGAACTACACCATTGTTAGTTCCGTATACTGCTTCATCAAGTTTTTTAATTGACTGAGTTAAAACTTCAACTCCAACATCACCTTGTTTATTTACAATATCTTTATAATTTATATCTTCAAAGCTATTACCCAGTCTATTTATATAATACTCAGCAACTTCCATACCTGATGCAACTCTTGTGAGAGTTTCAAACAGTCCTTCTCCTATACTCTGAAACTGTGTCAATGCAGGGAAAGCAGTTTGAGCTATATCATCACCTATCTTTGAAAATATATTTGATATTTGTTCTTGTAATTGTTCCCCTGATTTTCCTTTTGTAGAGATTTTCCCAATACTTACTATAAAATTTGACAAACTATTTTCTATATCAGCCGAGCTTGTATCAAGTGCCTCACCTGCTTGTAAGGTACTATCATATAGATTGCTCAAAACTAAACTAAACTGTCTTTCTACTTCATCGTCTAAACCTTGAAAGTATGTTTTTACTTTTGTTTTTGTAGAACTATGAAACCAAGACTTTTTTTTGATTTTAGTTGTTATCGTTTGATAAGCTTGTCCGTTTATTTGCTCTATTGCATCTGATAATAATGCATTGTTAAAATTTATACCATAATCTGTAAGCTTCTGTTTAACAGATGTCTTACCAAATAATCCACCAAGTATCGCACCTGTCAATTTATCAGTTGCTCCACCTAAAAAATTAGATACGGGATCTATTGCAGTTGCTATTTTGTCAAGTTGATTTTGAAAAGTTATTCCTAATCCCTTATCATCAAAACTTACCTCTGTATAACCTTCCCCAAAAGCAAAACCACCATTTTGGATAAGTAAAGCTGAAACTCCACCTATCTTTTCATCTATTGATAAAAGGCTTTGATTCATACTTGATAAAAGTTGGAATTCAGGTCTTGCATAATCTTCTAAAATCCCTAAAGAGTTCGTAATAGATTCACTTGCTTTACTTGTATCACCTAAGACACTTCCTGTACCTATATTTTCAACTTGTGCTGAAAAAGAATCAGAAGATGAAGAAACACTATCACCACCAAAAGCAATATTTGCAGAACTTAAAAGTGAAGCTACACTTGCAGCCATTGCAGCCATACGAGCAAAAGCAGTATAAGGGTCACCACTTCCTTGTGTAAGAATCGCTCTAATACCTGCAACCATAGCAAGTCCACTCTCAACGACATGAAATGCAGCAGCATCTTTTGAACCTTCATCAAACATTTGACTTACAGCCCCTGCTAATGTTCCATATCCTACTATTTGCGATTGGATTGAAGCTTCATTTATAGCTTTTGTTTTTTTAGTAAGATTTATCTCAGCAGTTTTGTATTGTTCTGAGTCTTTTGATATATCTTTAGTAAGTTTATAAAACTCATTTTGTGCTTTTAATTTCTCTTTTTCACTTTTCTTTTCTATGGTACTAAGTTGCATAGATGATTTAGCAATATTTTGAATAGTATTAGCAACACCTTCTAAGTTTGCATTCCAATCAAGAGCAGATTCACTTAAAGAGATTTGTGAGTCTAGTAAGCTCATATACTCTTCATTTGCTGTGATTAGATTATCTGTTTTATATTGGTTTTCTAAAGTATCATATACATTTTGTAACTCTTGTGCAGTTAGTATCCCTGTACTTGAAAGCTCTATGAGTTTTTGATTTACAGTTTCAATCCATTTATCATAACCCGTTCCCATTATCTGAGTATATGCACTTTGAGTTTTTATAAGATTGTCTAAATTTTTATCTTGTTCTTTTTTAATTTCTTCTATTGTATTGAGTCGTTCTAATTGCAAATTTCTTAAAGTAGACTCTTTAAATCCCATTACATCAGCTAAAGATAATGCATCTTCTGTATATTGTAGATGATTTTTTAATAACTCTATATTTGATTTATCAGTACTATTTATATTACTTTTTATCTCTTCTAATTTTAATTGATGTAATATTTCTGACTCTGTATCTGGTTCTTTTATTGAGGTTTTAACTTTTGGAGTAGTAATATCTTTTACTTTATTTTCTTTTAAAATACCCTTTAAAGCATCTTTTACCTCAATACTTGATTTTCTTAGATTGTTAAATCTATTTCTTACTTCATTAAGATATTCTAAGTCTTTTCTTTTCTCATTTTCTGATTCAAAGAAACCATTATTTGCTACATCTGCTTTTGCATTGGCTAAATTTAAACTTGCTTGTGCTAATTCTGTAGCTATCAGTGATTTTCTATATTCAAGTTGTTTTTTAGTAAGTTGTTTTAAATTTTCATTCAATCCACTATATGCATCGTCTAATATTTCTGATTTTTCTGCATTTTCTATAAATGCCTGTGTTAATTCATATACTCCAAAAGCTACAATCCCAAATATAGAAGCTCGAAGAACAATATTTAATGCTTTCATAGATATTGTACTTAACACTATACTTCTATTTACAGCTCCAAAACTTCCACCAAATGCCAAGTTATAAGCTGTCGCCATTTTTACAACACTATTGTATGTTTTATATGCGACTACTGTTGTTCCAACTGCAGTTGATACTTTAAAAATCTCATTTGCGATAAACCCTATTGTTTCAGGACTTTCGTTTAATGTATCAATACTTTGTGAAAGCTCAGTAAATCCATCAGATACAACTTTTGTAATACCATAAGTTTTATCAAATGTACCTATTATCATAGTTGTTGAGTTATTTAATTGTGAAAGTGATTGTCCAACAGTTTTATTTACACTAATAAACTCTTTACTTACCCCTTCTGCTTGATTTTGTAGGGCTTTTACTATGGCTTCACTTGTTATTTTACCTTCTGCTCCTAGCTGTCTTAGTTCTCCAATAGTTACACCCATACCATCAGCAATTGCTCTTGCTAGTCTTGGAGATTGTTCCATAACAGAATTTAACTCTTCACCTCTTAAAGTACCACTTGCCAAACCTTGTGAAAGTTGAAGAACAGCAGCATTCATAGAGTCACTACTTCCACCACTTATAATCATTGATTTAGAAATAGTATCAGTAATATTTATGAGGTCTTGTTGACTTACATTTAAGGTCTCTGTACTTCTTGCTAACCTCGAATATAAATCAACATTGCTTAATAAATCAGTTCTTGTATTTTGTGATATTGCAAATAGTGCAGCCTGCACTTCTGATAGTTGCTTAGTATTATCTGTAACTAACTTTAGCTTACTATTTACAGCTGTCATATCATCAGCAACACGAGTAAAACCTTTTGCTGATTCCAAAGATATATAAGCTGCTGCAAAACCTGCAACTGCTCTTTTCATAGATGTAGTAGTTTTAGTAACAGCATTTTCAGCTCTATCGAATCCAGATATTAATTTTTGTGTATCAGCTTTTACATCAATTAAAACTGTTCCTATTGTATTTCTACCCATTTTTTACTCCAAAAATAGCTTTTATTTTTTCTTCTAGTTGATCCTCATTAGAAGAACTACTATCACCTATATCTCTTATTAGGAACTGATTCCACTCATTATTTCCACCCATTACACTTGAAACTATATAAGTCAGATTTGCCATTTGATATTCAAGCCTATCTGCCATAAATGGTTCTTCTCTGTAATATTCAAACCATTTTATAAACTCATCATAAGACATAGTATTTTTCAACTGAGCAACGGTCTTACCTAAGTTCAATGCTAATTTAAAGAGAAACTTTTGTTCCTCTTTTACTTTTTTTCAATATCTTCTTCACTTAACTGCTTTTTAGCAGTCTCTTTTATTTGGATTTCTAATTGCTTTTTATAATCTTCTTTTTCTTTTTTTGATTTTCCAATCATAGGAATCTCACTATAAATCTCAAAAATTAAAGCTTGTCCAACACTATTAAGTTTTTTCAACTCTTCATCTGTAAAAAATGTAGGTTCAACCATAGAACACTCAACAGCATAATGAACTGCTTCTTTTTGCTTTTTTTCTCTCATTAGTTTTTCTACTATTTCAACTTCTGATATTAAAAGTTGTCTAATTTTAAAACTTTTTTTGCCACCAAGAACTTGAGGCTTAATAACTTCATCTTTTAAAAAACAATCACTTAACATACTTCTATCTGACATAATATTTTCCTTGTAGTTTTTTTATGTAGTATTTGGGAGGGGAACTACTAAAACCCCTCTTTTATACTCCTGCTGTTGCAGCAGCAACTGTTGCTAAACCAATTCTTTCAGCATTGAAAGATGATTTAAGTTTTCCGTTTTTCTCACCATCAACTTTGAAGTTAGATACTCCACAAATTTGTTTGATAGTTGTACCTGTTCCTGTTGCATCTATCTTATTATTTAACTCAATAATAATTTGAACATCACTATTTGCATCAATTGCATCTTCAAGAATATTAATCCCTTCACTTCCCTCAGGATCATATAATACACTCATAGAAAAAGCAGCTTGTGATAATGAACCAAGAGCAATAATCTCATCATATTGAGTATCATTCATAGGAGTATACTTTGTAGTATCTCTTGACTTATCTACAATTGTTCCAACTGAATCTACATGTCCAATTGCTACTGGTGAACCATCAGCTACACCTGCTGTAACTGTATCTACTAAAATTTTAATCCCACTTGCGTTAGGTGCTTTACTTTTAGCCATCTTTTTTCCTTATATATTAAATTTAAATTCAATCATCTGTCTATAAAGTTTTGTATCATCTTCATAAGGCATATCCCTAGAAACTAAATCATATGGATAATGCTTAAACTCATACAAAGCCTTTTTAACAGCAACTTTTAACTCAAAAGCTTCGCCGTATTTGAAACTGTAACAGTCCAACTGAATTGCTACATCTTCATAGCTTACTTCCCCTTGTAATGACTGAATATCTTCATCATTGACAATGGTATAAACAATCGCAGGTTTACTACACCCTTGTGGCATCACTTTTGGATATATATTTTCTCCAATAAGATTGCTTATATCAGCGTCATTTTCTAAATGCGTTACTAAATCATTTATAAAATTCATCTTCTTTTAGCCTTTTCAATTTCTCTTGGAAGTCTTTCTTCTATATATTTACCTGTGGCTTCTATTGACTGTCTACTTTGTTGTTCATATGCAGGTCTCATAAATGGAGAAGGAACTGATGTTGAACTTCCATACTCTTTTCGTGCCCAATTATTTCCTTTTCTTCCTTCTTCAACAATATTTGAGTAGTTATAATGTTTTTCATTTTTCCTATCTTGAATCTTATGCATTTTTTTTGTTAAAGGAGCAACTGCAAAACTAATAATATTTTTATTTTTAGAATTGATTTTTACAACACCTATTGCTTTTTTTAATGTGCCTGTATCATCATTTTCAATATTTGAACGAGCATCATCAACAATAGGTTTACACCCTGCTCTAACTGCACCATTCATTACATTTTTTTGAATATTTTTAGGAAGATTTTTAAGCCCTTTTAAAACTTCTTCTAGTCCTTTAAATTCTGAATCAATCACAATATTTCCTTTGCTATGATTTCTAGTTCTTTACTTCTCTCACCTACATTTATTACTGAAATAATGTCAAATGTTCTATCACCATATTTAATACTCATCTTCGTATCTATACCAGGTATGTATCTGCATTTGATTTTATGAGTTGATTCAGAATAACGCTGATTACTCATATATTTTTCACTTCCAGATATTGGAATAATATTTGACCAAGCCATTTCAAATGATTCTGGGATTTGAGTTGGTGAGCCATAATCATCCCGTCCACTTTTCATTGATATAAACTCAATTTTATGTTTTAAAGAACCTGCTCTCATCACAAACTTCTTATCTTATATCTATCAAGTACATTATTTACATGATTTGTTTTAGCAACAATTGTCCCTATTACTAACTCTTCTTTGTACTCATTTAATGTAGATACTCTAACATTGAGCCAATTTCTTAAATCCTCAGGGAAATTATCCCCATAACCACACTTAAAAGTGATTTTTACTGCTTTTTTATGTGTTTTCCCAAGAGAAGGGATTGTTTCAAAATAAATAATCCCAACTTCATGTTTTTCATAAAGATAATAAGTACTTGAATCCACCTCTTGATAAACTCCATCTAGGTCCATTGTCTCAATTTTATCTACTGAGATAATCGGATTTTTTGGAAGTTTTATTTCATGAGAATGAATACAAGGCAAATATAGCTCATAAGTAGCATCTGCAAACTGTCTATTTGTAATATCCTCAGCCTCTTTGATTGCTGATTTAATTAGTTCTTGTATATTTGCATCATCATTATTTCCAATAGCTTTTAAAAAAGATTTTGCATCATCTAGTTTTAAAACTTTGTCAAGTGATATTGGTGCTACTATTTGAACTAACATCTATTTACCTTCTCCCTCATTGTTATCTTTTGATAAATCATCTTTTTTATTGTCATTAGCATTATCATTATTTTCACCTAATCCTGCATATGATTTATAATAGTTTTCACCATCACCTAAAGAGTGAGTGATTTCATCCACTCTTATTTGAAGTTTTGATCTCTCAGCTTCAAGTTCATCTTTATGTAGTATTGCTGCAGCTTGTTCTTCTTTTTCTTTTTGAATAGTTTCTTCTTCTTCAATTTCTTTAAGAGCTGTCTCATATGCTTTTTTATTAGTTGGTTTTGCAATACCTGCTGCAACCAATCTAATAGCTTCTTTGTTTCCAAAGTCATGTTTAGAATTGACTTTGAAAACTTTTTCACCACTCATTCCCTGTAAAAATTCGACATTCAACATGATTTATCCTTACGCTGCAGCGTTTTGTCCTACAACAAATGCTTCATCTATCATTCTTTTTGCATCAACTCTAACTCTAACTTTAAACCCTACCATACCTTGGTCTGCATATTTTTCATTTAATCTTTGAATAGACATATCACCTCTATCAGCAATGTGATAAAATGTAAAATCTCCAAATACTAAGAATTTAGCAGATGCACCCATATCAGGCATATTTTCATCAATAATATATGGTCTACCTTCTAAAGTTCCATTTTTAATTTCATCTTTGAAAACTTTTTGACCATTTCCGTTTTCAATAGCTCTAATCTTTTTAAGAGTTTTACTATTAAATCTCCAAGTTGCTCTTTGTCTATATGCTTCACCAAGTGCATAAAAAATAGATGAGATTTCATCTTCTGTGATTGCATTAACTGCTGCAGTTGTTGTTTCAGTTGTTGCAACAAGACCAGTTGAATAACCATATGGTTTTTTTGTACCATCACCACTACAAAAAGCAGGTGCTTCTGCTTTATCAATCCCAATTGCAATTTGTCCAGACATATATGCATCAAAATCAATCATATTGTCTTGAAGTAACTCTTCTGATACTTTAATAATACCACCTAGTTTCCATGCTCCAATTTGTTTATTTCCAAATTTTGAGTCAGTTACACCATAGTCATTTCCCTCATCAATCCATGTAAATGCAGGAGCATCACCTTCAACTGGAATATTTTTTGTTGATTCAGTTGCATATACTGTTGAAATACTTCTTGTTCTTGAAAATGTAATTAACTTTTGAAGGACAGTTTTTTGATATGTTTCAGGAACAATATAACCACCATCGGCATCAACTCCAACAGTCATTGTTGCTCTAAAATCACCTAATTCAGCACCAGTAATATATGCGTTGAAACCTTTTTTATACTCAGGAGTTGCAATAGCTCTTGCAGTGGCAGCAGGTAAAACACCCTCTTCTTTAAAAGAATCCATATCCCCTTTTGCTTTTGAAATATCAATATCTCTTGATAATGCATCAAACTCTTGTTTTGTTTGGTTATATTGAGCCTTTACAGTCTCATCCATAGTTGGGTTGTTTTTTACCAACGATTCCATTGCTTCAAATTTTTCTGCTCTCGCAGCTATTAACTTAATTAAACTCATAGGTTCATTCCTTTTTTTATGATTTCTATTTCTCTTAATCTATTTTCGTGTTCAGCAGTATCTGCCACCTGATTCCCCAAAACTTCAACATCATCTTGCACTTGTGCAAGGAATCCATCTTTAGTGAGTTTTGCAGCCATTTGCACGAACTCATCTTTATTAAAATTTTCCGACATATGTTTACTACACCCTTTAAACTGCTCTTTACTTAATGAAATAGCCTCCTGCTTTGTAGTATCTGTTTCTGTTGATATAATACTGTCACAAAAACCATTTTTTAAGATTTCATCACCATAAAAGTACGATTCATCATCCATAAGTTTTTGAATCTCTTCTTTTTTCTTACCTGTTTTAGAAATATACTTTTTAGCTAGAATAGAAGATAAACCTTCTAAAATATCAGCAGTATGTCTCATAGCTCTATGATCTCCTACGCAAAAAGACCAACCGTTATGGATCATATATGTTGCATTGTCATATACTGAAATAGTATCTCCTGCAAGTGCAATATATGAAGCCATTGATGCAGCTAAACTTGTAATAACTACATGGATTTGACCTCTATCGTATGATTTAAGAGCGTTATATATTTCTATTCCTTGAAAAATATCCCCACCAGGACAAGAAATCTTAACTGTTACATCTCCATCCATCCCTGCTAATAGAGAAATAAATCTTTGTGCAGATATTCCCCAATCACCAATTTCATCATTAAGTAATAATTCATTCATTATTCTGACCTTTTTTTATAATATTTTTAACTGTGTTATATGATGTTTGCATGAAGTACTCATCGCCACCTTCATATCCGTTTTCATCCTCAAAACCTCTTATCTCATTTGAGCTATAACCTGCTATTCCATGCATAGTTTTATAAAACTCACCTCTTGTTTTTGTATCTGCTCTCATAAGTGCGTTATATTTAAATTTGATTGATATTTCATCTTCTTGTTTTTCTGTAAGTAAAAAGTTTAATCTAAATCTCTCTTCACATAAAATAATGATTGGTAATAATGTACCCGTATAGAGTCTTTGTGATTTTTCTTCAAGATTTCCATATGCTGTATTTGTAGAATCATTTAACATATCAACAGGTACACCAAAAAGTACTCCTATCTCTTCTCTATTTAATTTTTTTGATTCAATCCATTGGGCATCTGTATTTTTCATCTCAACTGGTGTAAATTTTAAACCCTCTTCTAAAAGCATAGTTTTACCTGCGTTTCCTACACCTTCAAATTTATCTTCTAAATCATCTTTTAATCTTTTAAATGCAGGTTCAGTAAGAGTTCCAGTCTCTTTAGTAAAAATACCACTAATAGATACACCATTTTTAAATACTCTATTTCCATGTTTACTTGTGTTATCTGCATATTCTAAAGTTTCTCTTGCTATTTCAACTCTTGTAAGACCAATAAGTCCTTCTGAATCAGGTACATCCATAAGATGTAATATCTGATAATCAGGAACTTTTTTATTATCATAGGTATAGATTTTAGTTCTATTTGGTCCCCATGTTACTTTCATCAAGTCAGCTTTTAAAGGATAAAGTGCTTTTACACTTGCATCTCTATTAAATATGATTTGGCAGTAGTGATTTCCTCTTAGGTCTAAATCTTGACTTAACATCTTTTTCCACTCAAAAGCTGTTAAGTTAGGATTTGGTTTATATCTTAGGATTTTATATAAAGGATTTTTTCTAGCTTCTACTTTTCCTGTTTCTGTTCTTCTATAAACTTTTATAGGTATAACTGCTAAGGCATTTGCTTTTATATTTACACAGCCAAAAACATTTACAAGTCTTTGTGCTGTTGCAGGAGAGATTCTACTTGAACGACCAAATAAACTTCTAATCCCTGATGTATCACTTGTACTAATATTTACATTTTCAGCTCCTAAAAATGAGTTTAAGAATTTCTTCATTCTGTAACCTCTGCTTTATTAGCAAAAGTCAAAAATAAAACTACCAATAAAACTGAAACAATTAATGATATACCTAACACATAAGTACATGCTTTAGCATAAATAAAAAATGTTCCAATACTAAATACTATTGAAAGGAGAACAAACAAAAAAAGTAATGCGATTGATAGTTTTATTTTTTCCATGAGAGAATCATACAAAATTGCCGTCCATCCCGATGGACATTGGAAAGTTTTGGAAAAGAATTTGTAAATTTGTCTAAAGAGACCGTAATCCCCTAGTTTCATAAACTGATTCTTTGTTTTCTTCTGTGGCTTCATAATAAGAAAGTGCATTTATAATAGCAGCTGGTCCGTCTATTTTTCTATTTGGGTCTGTTTTATCAGGTTTGATATTTCCTGCAGCATCAAATAAAATAGTAAGATTTGAAATCATCCAAGTAGTAACAGGGTCTCCATTATGTATAAGCTTTTTACTCTTAACAAGATCCAATAAAAACTTAGTAGGAGAAGTTAAAGAGATATATCCTTGTCTTAATGGGATGCAATCTTCAAAACCATTATCAACTATACGCTTTACTAGATGTTTTGCTTTGTATGCATCATATACAACTGCATTGGTATCAGGGATATCTTCTTCAATATCATTATAAATATAATCATAGTCAATAGTACTACCAGGTGTTGCTGTTATATATCCTTGATTTACCCATGATAAAAGTGGCACTTTAAGAGTTCGCTCTCTTTCAAGTACATTATCTTTTGGTATATAGTAATTCATCTTTAAATAGTAAATATCATCTATCTTATAGATTTTAGCTTTTGCTGTAAAATCATCTGTAACAGATAAATCAAACCCTTGTACTTTTTTGATATTTGTTTCATCTGCTAGTTTACCCTCGCACTCTTTCCATTCATGGATAGGAATATAAGATTCTGCTGCATTGGTCCATATATTTAGATTCTTTACTAAGAAGTTGTTTTTTGTCTCTGGTCTTTCGTATGCTCTCTTTGCTTGTCTTTGCATATAATCCTTTGATACAGATACTCCATAGTTTGGATTTGCTTTTATCCAAGTCTTTTCTTCAAATGGATCATCATCTTTATCAGGTTCTGCAATAAAAGCAAAAAAGGTATCATCTTCAATTGCACCATCTAATATCTTTTTCCCATATTCATACATATTGAAAGCAGGGCTCATAAGTTTAAATCCACCTGTAGTAATTGATAACATAAGTGGTTGTATTCTTGAACCCTGACCACTTTCTACAACTTCAAACAAACTATTATCAGGATGGGCATGATATTCATCTGCTACACCTATTGTTGGATTACTTCCATCTTCTGTATCGCTATCTCTTCCAAGAGTTGAAAATGTAGTATCAGTTTTTTTCATAGTAATAACACCATAAGAAGTCATGCAATCCTCTTTTAAATCCTTATGAGCATTTACCATTTTTTCTACACCCGTCCATGCAAGTTTTGCTTGTTTGTTTTTTGTAGCAAATATAATAACTTCCCCACCTATTTCAAATCTTATTATACTATCTGCTATTGTAATAGCTGAGGCAAGAAGGGTTTTACCATTTTTCCTAGGTATAAAGAAAAAGACTGTATTAAATCTTCTTACCCATCTGTTTTTGTCATTTAATCTTTCCCAACCAAAAGCAATCACAATAGCTTTCTTTTGCCATGCTTCAAGTTTTATATTTTGTCCTGCGAATTCACCTTTATAATGATTTAGCTGCTCTATGATTTTGATATAAGCTATTCCTAATTTCTTATTAAATCTAAGATGTGGTTTTTCTCCATTTTCAACAGCTAAAAGGTCCTTTTGATGTCGTTCAAAAGTTTTTTCATAATATGGTTTTAACTCTTCACCATCAAATATCATTTAGATCCTCATCATCCATATTTAATTCAGCAACTACATCAAAGATACTTTTTTGTTCTTGTCCTGGTCTGTCAAATTTGAGTCCAAGTTTTTTTCTAGCTGATATTGAAAGCCCAAGTTGATTTGATACTGTTATAAGATTTTTTTGTACAGCTTGATATGCATTAAATGTTGGATTTAGATATGTTCCACCTGTCTTAAGACTTCGTAAAGTATATCCTTCTATTTGAACTTGTTCTGCAAGATAAAGATATTCTTCATAACTCTTAGCAACCATTATTATCATAGGTTCATCTGTCGGTGAGTACTGATTCCCTAGTTCATTTTTTATTTCATCCATTTTTCTTAAGGCAGTTTTACCAAGTATTTTTTCATGCTTTTTTTCTTGTAAATTGGAAACTTTTTTGGAATTTCGATGTGATGTATCCCAATTATATTTTTTGACAAAATTTGCGATTTGAGTGTGACTAGTGTTATAATCTTTAGCTATGGCACGATAAGAGTCTTTTGTTTTTTCAACTCTATCTTTGATTTTGTCTAAGTTTTCCATTTATACCCTACCCCTCGAGAATGGTTTGTGTAAAAAGTTGTGAGGATGCTCGGTGTTCAGACAGTTCTTACTGTAGAAAAAAGACCACCCCCCTCTTACTTGTTCCATCTATTTCCCTCTTGATTTTCTTTAATATTATGGCAACTATTACACATCGGTTGTAAGTTATCATCATCTAGTTTACTTCCACCATCTTTTATTGCAATTATATGATCAACCATTTCAGCAGGTCTTTTACAACTAACACAAAATGGACTATTATTTAATACTTGTTCTCTTTTATTCTTCCATACTTTACTATGATAAAATTTATTTGAGTCTTGATTTCTTTGAGTTTTATCATAAACTTTTGCACTAGTTTTTCTACATTGTGGACAGCCTTTATAATTTGCTTCTTGTTCAAATAATCCATGTATAGGACATATTCTTTTACTCATTTATAAAATCCTAACAATGTATTTTTAGTCAACCAAACAGTATGAATAAAACTATCAGCTTCTTCTTGTGTTATCTTGCAGCAGATATAGTTTTCATCTAATAACTTTTTAATATCACAATCCAATTTGACAAAAAGAAAAGTTCCTTCTTTGATAATATCAGCTTTAATATCTATGTTTCTATTATGTGCTTTAGAAAAATATCCACAACTTAATCCTAATTTTTGTTGAACAACAAAAGCTAACTCATATGCTTTCTTATCTATCTTTTGTGGAGCATTTTCTAATATCTCCAATACAATCTTCTTTGATACCTCAGGATACTTTGCAGTTATCTCTCCTGCATAGTCTAATAAGTCTTTTGGTAAATTATTCATGCACTTCTCGCTTTGATTTGTTCTAAGATTTTTTGGTCTTGTGTTTTATTTTCTATTTGATTTCGTGGATCATACTTGATAAGAGTTTGTACTGTTATCACTTTCAATAACTCACTTTCAAACTTTGGTTTATTTCTCTTAACTAAATTAAATATTACAACCTTATCTCCAATCTTAAAAAGATATTTTAAATCAGATTCAGAAAAATATAATTTATCACCTGCCTTTGTTTTTTCCATACAGAAATCTCTAATATCTTTACCTTCTGCCTCAATCTGCCAAGCTATTCTATCCATCAACCAACATGTTTTTTTAAATAAATATTCTGAATAATTTTCTACTTTCTTTTTAGAACTATCAGATAATCTAGGTCTTGTGTAATAATCAAAGTCTTGTTTCAAACTATTAAACTTTTGAACACCATTCATAAAATTGTACTTTTCCATTCTAAAATTATTTTTAATAAAGTCTTTAAACTTTGGTAAATCATCGACAGGTATTGTCTTAATATCCTCAATCATATCTGCAATTGTAAATTGGCTTTCTGTTTTTATATTCAACAACTCTGCTATATATATTACGAAATCATCTGGTCTTATACTCATGATATTATCCTCGCTTCTTCTATATCTTTATCAGATTGGTTATGATTATTAAAATAACTTTTAATCATGTCATTGGTTTTATTATTACCTTGTGTTGGTTTCAATTCTTTAGCTACTTGATAATCTCTATAAGCTCTATCTTGAATAAAATTTAAAAGTGATTTAATATATTTTTCATCAACTGGTAAAACTTTAGAATAGTTTTCTAATCCGATTAAAAGCATTTGAAGATTATCTTCAGGTGGAAGTAATGCCATTGCATTTATCGATTTTATTTCTTTTATTTTTTCTTGTAGTTGTGAGATATTTTTATAATAAAAAGTGATTATGTCTTTAGGCTTAATTTCATAGTGTGATAATATAGTAGAGGGATAATGTATAGTAGTAGGATATGTCGGATTTATTTCCGAGTTATTTTCGGATTTATTTCCGAGTTTATTCGGATTTATTTCCGACATAGTGTCATTTTCATTATTCGGATTTATTTCCGACATAGTGTTTTTGTCTATATTTAGATTATTACTATCGTTATAATAGTCATTTTTACTATTTTTAGTTATATCGTTGTTATTATCTTCTTCAATTTTTTCGGATTTATTTCCGAGTTTATCATTTGTATTGCTTGAGTGATATTTTTTTCCCAATTCAGTTATCTTGATACAGTCTCTTTTTCCACTTTTAACATAATCAATAAGTCCTAAAGTTTCAAGACTTTTTAAGTGTCGATAAGTTGTATCAGGTTTTAAATTTAAAAGAGGCAATTCACTACATATAGTTTGTCTTGCTACCCAATAATATATTTCATTGTCTATTGCTACAGCTTTTGCCCAAACAGCAGATGTAGTCAATAAGTCAAATATATGTGCTTGATTTATATTCTTTATACCTAATTGTATGGCTTGGTCTTGGCTAACTTGGATTTTATACTTCATATTTCCCTCTTAAAAATTTCTTCTTTTTTTTAGCTTTTTTTATAAACTGCTTTATCCTCCTGTGTTAGTATCAACACAAGAAGGACTTGATTAAAAATCAACGGTATGATTAAATAGTTTTTAGATACTAATTATTTACACTGCATCACCTCTTTTGGAATTGTTAAAGCCTGTATCATCTTCGTTCTCATTTTAGTTATAAGTTGAGTTAGTTTCTTTAACTCTTTTGTTTCTTCACAAGGAATCCAAACCCTACCATGACAAGTTCTATACCACATGACTATTCCTCCTCTGTTTCTTTGTTTTCAAAGTCTTGTTTCAGCTGTTGAAGTGCTTTTATTGCTTCGTCTATTTCTGTTATACTTTTGATTTTTTCTTTCATAGTTACTTTTTCATCCATAAGAGATTCTTTTGACTCTTTGAAAGCTTCACCAAACTCTATCATTGCAACATCTACTTGAATATTTATTTCATTTGTATTTTTACTATGTTTTAGTACATCTAGCTTTTTAAGTTCAAAGCCATGTTTTCCTGCAAAATACTCCAAAGTAGAAAAATCTCCACATAGCTCTAAGTGTTGATTCCATTCGCTTACTGTTATATCATTCTCGTTGTTCGAGGGTTTCAATTTAGCTTCATAAGTTGATTCACTCATGCCTAACTCATGAGCAGCTTCTGCTACTGTAAAACTATTATTTAATCTATCTTTATTAAAAGATTTTCTAAATAGTGATAAAAACCTAGAATCCTTAGAATCTTTTTTAAATTTATATTCTTTCATGACACCTTTTCCTTGCTTGGATATTTACTTTCTTTTTCTTCATCTGTTATAGTTTCATTAATATATGATTTAATATCTTTCCATGAATCAAATGGGATATTAAAATCATTATTAAGAGTTAAGATAATCTCATAAGAAGGTTTTCTTTCACCCCTAACAATTGCATTAACAGTTGAAGTTTTGTAAAAAATTTGCAAAATTTCTTTTAATTTATTTTTTTCCATTAAGAATGATACGATATGTATCTTTAAAGAAAGTTTAAATTAATACATAATGTATTTTTAAAATTGATACAATTTGTACTTTATAAGAAGGAATTATTTTGAAAAAAAAATTAGAAGATTTTCAATTTGCATATAATTTGAGAAGAATTATGAATCATAAAAATATTACTGGGGAAAACTTAGGTGAACTATTAGGAGTAACAAAAGGTACTGTTATTCACTGGGCAAATGGTACTAGATTTCCAAAAGAAGAATCAATAAGAAAACTTGTTGAAGTTTTAAAAATTTCATATGATGATTTATTTTGGGGAGAAGAAAAGTTAACTATGAATAAAAAGATTCCATTAATTGGTCTTGCTCACTGTGGCGAACCTGCAATTTATGATTTAAATGGATATGAGCCTATTAATGTTCCTGACAATATTTATAAAGAAGGAATGTATGCAGTAAAAGTAGAAGGTGATAGTATGCTTCCTAAAATAGCGAATGGTGATATTTTATATTGTTTATCAGAATCTAAAGTACATATAAATAGTGGAGATATTGTACATTATAAATTAGATGAAGATAGCGGTGTTAAAAAATATAAAATAAATGAAAATGAAACTATTATTTCGCTAATTCCCTTAAATAGTGATTATGAAGTTATTAATATACATTGTGATGATATTATAGAACTTTCTATGGCAAAAGTTATTGGTTCATACCGAGAATTTTAATAATATATAGGTTGAAAAGGATTATATACTTGAACTTCCATCACTTAAAATATAGATTTATGATAAGTGCTATACTTTGGATTATTTTGATTGTTTGGTGGTGGACAAGTAACTAAATATCAAGAAAAGAATCCAATAAACTCACTTACATTATTCTTAATACTTAGTAAAAAACCCATCACTTTATTAAGCTCTTCTACTTTTTTATAAACCTTTTCTAACTTATACTGTATCTCTTTACTCTTTATACTTGAAAGTTCAATTTTGTACAGATAGATTTTCCCAAGAAGTATCTCATAAAGTTTTTTAATTGCATTATTTCCAGTTATTGAGTGCTCTTTTTTTGCTGCATCCACTGCATCACAAATCCCAAATATGATAACTCTTTGTTCATCAGTGACTTCGGTATCGTTTTCAGCTTCATCTCTAAGTTCATCAGAAAATTTAACTATGTCTTCAACATCATGTGGTCTTTCAATATTTTCAAAAAATGCAAATACAGTTGATGCGTGATTTGCATCTTTAGTAGCTAAGATAGGTTTTACATCTCTTAATCTCAAATTTAAATTTGGAAAAGAAAGCACTTCATATATATCTTTTAAACTATCTTCATCTGCCCCAATCACTCTTAAGACTCTCTCACACTCTTCTATTATAAGAGCTCTTTTCTTCAAAAGTTCTATTTGGTTCTTTTCTTCAAAAATTTTTTTAAACACTTCATGGAGTGATTCATCTTTATTTTCATATTTACAAAGATTTCTTATAATTTCAACTGTTTTATTCATCTGTTTTTACCAATCTTGTTATGGCATCTAATTCATTTATTTTGATTTTAATCATATTTATTATAACTTTGCTCTCTTTATTTATTTTAAAATCACCTTTTAACATATGCTTTTTTAATATATCTATTTTAGCATCAATATCTTTAATTATTATTTTATCTTGTTCTCTCATTACTTTACCTTTATTAAATATTTTTTAAATTATATCATAAAAAATATTTATTAATACATATTGTATTAATTTAAGTTTACTCAAAGAATACAAATTGTATTATTTCATTATCACTAATATTTAAAGTGAAGTTCTTAAAACAATCCAATGTTAAAAATCCCCAACTATAAGATGAAGATAAACATCATCTAGGAGGTATCATTCGCCCAAAGAGGTTAAAGAGTGATTTTGTTTATTGAGGTTATGTACAGCTCACCAAGAAAAAAAAGAGTTGGAATATTTATATATTTGAGTTATAGATTTTATAGTTCAATTATATAAATATAAAGGAGAAATTATGACCATAGGAGATGGAATTGCTGCATTTGGTATAGCAATGTTTGGTATTGCTTTTATGATAGCAATTAGTAATGGACACAAAAATGATGGAACAATTGTATATGAAAAAGAAGAAGAAACATCAACTAATAAACCCTATAAAAAGAAGAAGAATTCCAATCATGACAAAGCAAATACCTAAAAATCTGTTATTTCTAGGATGACCTGATGTAATGCCACCTGTTGGCATGAATTCATTTGGTGTGTGGAGTTTGGTTTGTAGTGGATGATTTATCCATTCGCCAAGACCAATTAAAAAACAACCTAATGAAACAAGTTGTACTAAGCTATTACTTGTTTCTTGAATTTCAATAAAGAGAGAGAAAAAAAGTATAACTCCTGATAATACTGTTACTGCATGGTACCAGTAATCAATATTTAATTTAGCCAAAGGATTATCCATAAGTGAGCCTTTATATATAAGTTTGTAGCAAAATAATTATATCAAAGGTTCTCTTATGTGTAATACATAAAGAAAAGAAAAGTGCTGGAGCTATTTATATTTGAGTTATTTATATATTAGATAATTCAATAGTGGATATAAAACCCGACCGAAGTCGGGACAGTTATAAATAATTGTGAAGAAAGTCTATAACTGTTTTAATCAAAGCACTAGCTAGTGATTTGTTTGTTACTTTTCCTACATAGCGAGTAAGACAAGTACCTAAAATTAATGGTAATCCGATATACGAACACCACGCTATAATTATACAGATTAAAATTAGGGCAATATTTCTATTCCCTAAAAATGTTGGTAAATTAATCATTAGTTATTTTCCTTTAAAAAACTAATTCAGCCTTATAAAGGCACACAAGCTGAGCGACTGAACCTTGCAACGACCTACATTCCCACTCTTGAAAAAAGCAGTATTATCGGCGATGTATTGCTTAACTTCTAGGTTCGGAATGGAGCTAGGTGTTTCCAATACTCAATAATAACAAGGCAAAAAAAAAGCCATTCTTTCGAATGGCCCTTTAGTCGCTTTTTTGTGTGTTCTAAATGATTAAATACCTCTGTATCTGTAAGATCTTCACTTCTTACATTCCTAGGAGTTTAAAAATGAACTAACATGAACAACAAGTTAATTCCACGAAAATATTAAATAATAATCTCTAAGAAATAACTTCTGATGTACACGGATTATATAGAATTTTGTGTGCACTGTCAATACATTTGTTATAACACACTGGGTAACTTTATAAAATCATTCATTTTGTGAAGTATTTACACAGAAAAATTACAAAAAGTAATACTATTTATAAATATTTATACATATTTATAGAAGAACTTATTTAAAAAAAAGACTCTATTCTATATATAAGCCACCACAAAACTACAAATACAAAGGATGATTTCGATTTTTTTTAATACTGTGGTGGTTTTTATATGGAATAAAACTTGGTAGCGACATGAATGTCGGGACCAAAAAAATAAAGGATAAATATGAGTAAAAAAAATAAAATCTTATGCCCTGATAAGTAGGTATTAATTAGAAAAAGAAAAACAAGAGAATTAGAATTTAAACCAGTTATAAAAATGAAAGGATTAAATTATGCTAAGAAAGAATTACAATGAAGATTTAAGAAAATTAGATAATTTGGAAAAGACTTATCAATTAATTAAAAACAGAGCAGAAACAATAAGACAACAGTTTTTAAATGATGAAATTTATGAAGATACAATAGAGGGCAAAAAGCTAGGAAAAGAATTAGACACATCAGAAGAACTAGAAGAGTTTTTAAATGATGAAGTTGTAACTTTTGAAAGGGATAAAGATTTTAAAATTATTAGAGATAAAAAATTCGGAGCATGGGAAAATTATGTAACTGATATTTTATTTGATATGAAAGATATTAAATCCGATAAATTATATTTCTATGATAAATATAAAGATGATGATAGATTGTATGAATTGTACTTAAACTCAATGTCGATTTGGGATAAGGTCTTAGATGTTAAACATTTCAAAGAGCTTTTAATATATCTTGATAATGAAAAGTATATTGATGAAGTAAAAACAGCAAAATTTGAGTTCACTATTTTAGATAAAGAGCATGAAGATAGAAGAGAATTTAATGAGTACAAATTTATTATCACTTGTAATAATGGTTTAGAACTTGATTTGTTTGCAAATGGTAGAACAGAAACACATGAGAAAGTAAAAATCTATTCAAAAGATTATGAAGAGGATTACAGTTTTATAGGTACACATATTAAAGAGATAGTAAATAAATTTAGTCTTCTTAAAATGATTAGAACTGCAATAACTGGAATCGAAAATAAAAAATACAAAATGTATTTAAAGAAAGGATAAACCATGTGCAAAGCAATCATAATAAAAAGTAAACCGATCACAAAACCATATAAGCTGCAGGAACTAAAGAGAACAAATGAAGAGGAAGATTTAGAAAAACAAAATCCATTATTAATACCAAATGGAGTCAGATTAGGAACATTAAAAGATTTATATATAAGGAGAGTGAATGGATAAGCAAAAGCTATTAAATCTTTTATTACTAAAGATTGAAAATGTAAAAAATCAACCTGATAATACACTTTTTAATGTTGATATTAGAATAAAAGAAAAATCAAAATGCCCAAAGTGCAGTTCTTATAACTTTCTTTGTGGTGGAGTTACCATCTATGAAGAAGAGTGTAAAGACTGTGGTTATATATTTAGAGATGATTATTAAAAAAAAGGGGAAAAACTGTAAATGGAAAAAATAGAAATAACAATAGATGATGCAGTAGGTAGAAGAGTAAAAAGACTAAATAGACAAAAAGATTTTTTCAATATGCTCTTTAGCATACTTGTTATCTTACTTGTCGTAAAAGTAGCAATGGAAGTATCACAGTTTGAAAAAGAATATAAGCAAACTAAAGAGCTAATTAAAGTTACAAAAGAAAACACCAAAACATATACTAAGTTGTTGAATGTACTTGGTTATTTTGATATTGAAAAGGATGGGAAATAAGATGTGTAAAAAAGTGGATTTAAAAATAGAAGTAAACATTGAGTTTCAAATAAAAGAAGGGTTCTTAAGTGAAGAGTTAATGGATGCATATGAAGAGCATTTCCATGAAGTTTCTAATGATTTGGATTTCGATAGGTTTGAAACTAGAGAAGAAAAACACGAGGCAAATATTGGTTGGTACTTGATAAGAGGAGAAACTGATTTCATAGAAGGATATGGGAAGGTTGATGATTTTATTGAAAAATCGAATATCACTCTAACGGATGCAGAAAAATATTAAAGAATTAAGTAAAAAATATAAAAGGAAAAAGTATGAAAAAGTCAGTAGAAAAAGCTTTAAAAAAAAGTATTCAAAGTCTATTTGAATGTAGAGAAGAGGTTAAAGGTAAAAGAAGAGTGCAAATAGATAGAGCGATAGGACACTTATTAATGGCTACGAAAAAGAAAAAATAATAGTGAAATAGAAAGAATTATGAAGAGCCATAAACTCTTCATATTCTTAACTTTAAATCTGTAATTTACACTAAAAAGTGCTTGAAGATTATATCAAATGTAGTTTAAATTGAGTTTTGAGTATCAAGGCTTTGTTTAGATTATATAAGGAGAGGATTATGACTATAAATAAGTTTTTAGAAAAAGGTAAATTTTATTACCACATCTAAATTTGAACAAATTTCATTTTTTTAAGGCAACTTTTTAAAAGCAAATCTTTTATTATGCCATAGTTTTGAAGGCCCATATTTCATATTTTTAAAACCAAATGATTATAACAAAAATGAAATTCTCAAAATTATTAAAAAACACATTTTGTTTATTTTAATCCATATCTTTACATGATAGCTCCTTTCAAAATATTTACTACATTCTAAATTCACTTAGTGAAAATTGAAGGTAAGGTGTAAATTAAATTTTACAAAACTCCGAAACAATTTGGGGGTAGGGGATTTGTTAAATTTTAAAAAATGATAGGTGTCTTAATTGAAAACTAGCTTAAGCAGTTCATATTTTTACTCTAAATTTTAGAAAATACAAGTACCTCTTTCGCTTCCCTTCCCATTCGCCATGGCGAAACCCAACTTTATAAAACAATCAAGGAACAAACTATGAGTATAAATGAGAAACCAAATCTACCACTAAGAGTTGCAACTGCTTTTAGTGGTGGACTTGCTGCTGTTGAATTTGCTCTTAAATATGAGAATACAAAGCATGAGATAATCTTTGCTTGTGAGTGGGATAAATATGCAAGGCAACAGTATCTTAAGTTTCATGGTAAGCCTAAAACATTTTATAATGACATCAAAGAACTATGTGCAAAAAAGTATTTATTCTTTATTGATTTATTTGTTTGGGGTAGTCCTTGCCAAGATTTATCACTTAGTGGAAATCGTGAAGGTCTTACAGGAAGTAAATCATCACACTTCTTTCATGGTGCAAGAGTTCAAGAAGAAATGAAACCAAAAGTTTTCATCTTTGAAAATGTAGTCGGGCTTTTATCCTCAAATGGTGGAGCAGATTATAAACTTGTATGTGACACTTTTAGAAAACAAGGTTATTATATTCATTTATCAAGAATGAATGCAAAAGATTATGGAGATCCACAAAATAGAGATAGGATTTTTATAATTGGTTTTCTTGATGTAAATGCTTACCATAGATACAAAACACCTGAAAAAATACCACTTGAATTAAGACTTAAAGATGTTCTTCAAAAGTGGGTACCGGAGAAATACTTTTTATCTCAAAAAATGATTGATGGGTTTATTGCACATAAAGAGAGACACCAGGAAAGAGGTAATGGATTTGGTTTTAATCCCACAAGTGGAGACAAAGTTGCTGCATGTTTAAATACTGTATCCGGTAATCGATCAACTGATGATTATATAAAAGTAGGATATATAAATCAAAATACACAAGCGAGTAGCGTAGTGAGTGTAGATGGTGTATCAAATACATTAACAAGTGGCACTCATGGATATGCACAAGGCTACTTTATCAACTCAAATACAAAATCAGGATATGAAACTGCAAAAGACTATGACTGCATAAACTTATCAAGACCTACTTCAACTATAAGAAGAGGAAGAGTAGGAAAAGGTTATGCACAGACTTTAGAGTGTAGTGGGAATATTGGAGTTATCTATAACTTTATGATTAGAAGATTAACACCATTTGAAACATTTAGACTTCAAGGGTTAAAAGATGAAGATATTATATTAATAGTATCAGATACACAAGCATACAAAATATCAGGAAATGCAATCAATGTAACAGTTATGAGACATATATTAAGAGCATTGTATCAAAAGCAAGAGGTAGTTAGTCCAACTAGCTTATTTGACTTTATTTAAGGAGAAGATATGAACTTATTTGGAGAAAATCCCAAACAAAAAAGAAATATCCCAGAAGTACCTCAAAACTCAAAGCCATACTTTCCAAGTAATGGAAGTGAGGGCTTGTATTTTGAAGATATTAATTGCTTAAAATGTTCAAAGTATTCTAAGTGTTCAATACTAAGACGGACTTATGAAGGTAAAAAAGTTAAGCAATGGATTAAAGAAGAAGGCAAAGAGCCTAGATGTATAAGTTTAAGGAGAAAGTAGCATGAGCCTAAACCTATCAACAGATTTAGAAAACTACATCAAAAAAAGATATGAAGAACACAAAAGTTCAAGTTATAGACCTCTTGCTTTTGATGTTTTTAGAGAAAATATACTTTCAAATAAAAGTATAAAACAGCAGTTACATATAAAAGAACAGCAAAATAACAAAGAGTTTTATATATGTACTGGTAAATGTGGCAATACACTCCATAAGAGCAATTATACTTATATAAATGGCAAAAGAGACACAGAGTGTAAAGACTGCAAAAAAGAGCGAATAAGAGCAAGTAAAAGAGAGTATGCAGCAAAAAGAAGAGAAAGACTAAGAGAACTTAAATTGAAAGGGAGAGGAAGATGAATTTATTAATTGAAAAAATAATAAGAAAAATGTTTGAGGAAAATTGGAGTGGAGAAAGTACACTTAAAAGTATAGATACTATGAAAAAGCAATTACATAAAAATCTTAACGACCAACTTAATGGATATTGGAGTGGTCATACTGCATATTACATAATGACTAAAGGTGGATTTCTTATTGATGGCAAAAGTAGTACCAATAAACAATTAACACCATTAGGGGAAGTGTTTATAGAACAATATAACGAGGAAAAACAATGACACCAATAAAATTCAAATACATATTCAGTAATGGCAAAGAGTTTAAAAACACAATACTAACTCTTAAAGAGATTGAAAACGGGCAATTAAAAGCCTTTACAAATAATATACCATGTAGTTTTGAGTTGGTTGCTGTTTGTCAGTTTACAGGACTAAAAGTTAAAAATGATATTGAGATTTATAAAGGTGATATTGTTATTTATTATAAAGGATATGTTGATGATTCATGGACAGATAATATCCAAGGAAAACATGGAATTGTTGGACAAGATGAAGAAAATGGATATATATGGTATGCAACATTTATAAGAAATAAATTTAGTGGAGTTGGCAAATTAATACCTAGTGGAGATAATTTTGAAGTAATAGGCAACATCTACGAAAATAAAGAGTTATTGGAGGAATAAAACTATGAGCTATTATGACATTAAACAATTAAGCCAAAAAACACACTATTCAGTTAATACATTATATAAAAAAATCAAACACTTAAAACAAGGCGAGCACTATTTTAAACCAAATGGTGGTAAACTAATATTTGATGAAAGTGCGGTTGACTTCTTAGTGAAAGGAGAAAACAGCAATGGCAAAAGCATACCTACGGAAAGACAGCCAATTTGTTTGGATAAGTTTCTCTCATAATAACAAAAGATATAGAAAAAAAACTAAGTATGAAAAAAGCCAAAAGAATCTTAAATTAGTACAAGAAGAAATCATACCTGTAATGATGCATAAAATCAAAACAGGTGAAATCATACTTGAAAAAGTAAATAAAAAGTTATTCAAGTATTATAGCGATTTGTTTTTGAAATCTAAAAGAGATTTGAAGCCTAACTCATTAAAAGAGTATTCAAGGTATATTGGATTTTGGAATAGTTTTTTTGCTGATCGTGACATAAAAGAGATTAAAGCATCTGAAATAAAAGAAGCTATCTTTACTAAAGATATAAAAGTTCAAGGGATGAAGGACCATTTAGTTATTTGTAAAGGCATTTTTAATGAAGCCTTTATTGATGATGAGATTAATTCTAATCCTGTTGATAAAATTAGTTTACCAAAGGCAAAGAAAAAAGAGATTTTACCATTTACCAAAGAAGAAGTAAAAGCTATTCTTGATAATGCAAATGGTTTTTTCAAGGCTTATTTAGCAGTTGCTTTTTATACAGGAATTAGAACAGGTGAGCTACTTGCTCTAAAATGGCAAAATATAGATTTTAAAAATAAGAGAATCTATATTAATGCAACAGTAGGAAACTACAAAGAACAAACAACAAAAACAGGTACATCAACTAGATATGTTCCTTTATTTGATATTTTAGAGCCTTATCTAAGAGAACAACAAAAGAGAACAGGATTGAATAAAAATGTTTTTTGCACAAAGAATGGGAGACATTATTCATCATCTAATCTAACCATTTATGAATGGAGACCTTTATTAAGACGGATTAAAATCCCTGAAAGAAGAATGTACGAGACAAGACATACTTTTGCAACAAATATGATTGAGTCTCAACAGTTTAGTTTGAATCAAATAGCAGCATGGTTAGGTCATGCAAATATTCAAACTTTAATCAATAGATACAACAAATTTATTCCCTCAGAAATTGCCAAGTTTGATGGTCAATTTGATGTATTTAAAGGCGAAAATGACACAGAAAATGTCACGCAAAATATTACAAGTGCTTAAAAGCTTTATATAAAGGGCTTTTTAGATTATCTAGCCAAAAGAAATATATTTTTACTTAATGAAAAATCTATTTTTGATCACAAATTAAAATATTTTATGACATTACATGCAAAAAACATATATATTGTTTATTTTAATAAATTAATGAAAGAATTAACTATAGATGCACAAGCTAATAAGAAATTCAAGAAAGCTTCGCACATTTTTGATAATTTAGAATATCTTGGGTTTACAGAAAAAGAAGCATTAGAAGTTGATTATAATTATATTAAACTATATTATTTACCTCTAATTAATAAATTTGGAATAAATGTAAATCTTGATGATGATTACAATTTTTATCAATTAAATTGTATAGATTCAATAACACTTGCTTTAAATTATCCTAAATTCATTTCTCATTTCTTTAAACTTCGTAAAACTATACTTGAATTATCATTACAAGGAAAAATATGAAACTTTTAAAAAAAGATTTAAATAAGTATCTCACTCCACACTTTATAAAGTTATATAAAAATTATTTTAGTGATTTTCATGAAGTTGAAGTAATCCATCCGAAAAAACTTCTCTCTCCAAAAAGATTTGATATTCTTATAAAATATATTTATGCTTGGCATAAAAAAAATAATATAACATTAAAATATGCAATAAAAATATATAAACATCACATAGGTACCTGGAACAATTTCATTGAAGGTGACGGATCAAAAAACTGCTTTGATGATTATCTAAATAATTTTAATTTACTTATCGATAATAAATTTGATTCTAAATCTTCCCTAATTCCAGTAACAAAAGAAGGAATAATACTTGATGGAAGTCATAGAACAACTTCTTGTATATTAAATCAAGAAAATCCTTCTATAGTTGTTTTAAATATCCCTTCACCTAATTATGATTATAAGTACTTTAGAAAACTTGGTACTGATGAAAACATTATGGATTATGCAGCATTAAATTATGTGGAACTAGATGAAAATTTATATTTACTTTTTTTGTTTCCTATTGCAAGGGACAAAGACCTCAAAGTAGAAAAAATTATTGAATCAATTGGTGAAATAGCCTACTCTAAAGAACTTAAGTTAAATGAAGATGGAATGCATAATTTAGTTGTTCAATCTTATAGAGATGAGAAATGGATTGGTTCTCAAGATGACAACTATCATGGTGCAAAAAAAAATGCAAACTTGAAATATAAAGAAAATAAATTATTACAAACATACCTAATAAAAGTTAATTCACATGAAGACACATTAATAATAAAAAAACAAATTAGAGCTTTATTTGAATATGGAAATAACTCTGTACATATTACAGATACACATGAAGAAACTTTAAGATTAGCTCAACAAATATATAACGAAAATAGTGTAAATTTTTTAAATTTTTCTATACACCACAATAATCAAAAATTCCTAAAACTTTTTGAAACATTTAAAAATAAATACAATAAATTAAAGTATCATGAACAAAAAGGATTTTGTATTGATAGTAGTTCAGTTCTAGCAGTATTTGGAATAAGAGATTGTAGAGATATAGATTTTCTTGCAAATAATAAGAAAAAATCAACTCTCTTAGAAGATTTTGAAATAGATTGTCATAATGAAGAATTGAAATATTATCCTTT
This sequence comes from Arcobacter siniprincipis (SeqCode), assembly GCF_048571125.1. Lineage (NCBI taxonomy): Bacteria > Pseudomonadati > Campylobacterota > Epsilonproteobacteria > Campylobacterales > Arcobacteraceae > Arcobacter > Arcobacter siniprincipis (SeqCode). The sequence goes on from NZ_CP182343.1 coordinate 3,085,096, forward strand.
AGATTTAGATGAAATGTTATTTAACCCAAATAATTATTTTTATTATGATAGTGTAAAATTCTTAACTTTACAAAATGTTAAAAACATGAAATCAATTCGTGGTGAAGAAAAAGACTTTAAAGATATAGAACTTATTAATAATAGTCTAGTAAAAGACTTCATGGTAGAACAATGGTATAGTCAAAATGGCGAAGATTTTATTCTAAATGAATTATTAAAAAATACAACCAATGGTTTTTTTGTAGAAGTAGGCTGTATAGATGGTTTAAGATTTAGTAATACATATAAATTTGAAAAAAAAGGATGGAAGGGTATTTGTATAGAAGCACATCAAGATTATATTCCTTTTTTACAAAAGAATAGGTCAAATAGTACTGTTTTAAATTATGCCGTTGGTGAAAAAGATGAAGATAATATAACTTTTTATGCCAATTCAAGAGGTAGTTTATCAACATTAGATAAATCTCAAGAAGAACATTTTAAAAGTCATTATGGAGAATGGTTCACGGGATTTAAGGAACAAATTGTTAAAAAAAGAACATTAACTACCATATTTGAAGAAAATTGTGTAAAGGATATCGATATTCTCTCAATAGACATAGAAGGATATGAAATTGAAGCAATTGAAGGGCTTAACTTTGCAAAATATCAACCAAAAATTATAGTTGTAGAAAGTACAGGTAATGAACATGAAGAAGTTTTGGACAATATTTTACTAACAAATAATTATAAAAAAGCCTTTAGATTAAGTGAAAATATTTTTTATATTTCCAACAAACTAAATATAAATTTACTAAAAAATGAATATTCAATAGAATTACTTACAACTGAAAATCCTTTTGATAAAGAAGGAAATATTACTACATCAATTAAATTAACATTTGACAAATTAACAAATCAGTATTTTAAAACTATTGCTCCAAACTTTAAAAAGAACTCAAGTAAAGTTGTTTTAACAACAGAAAAAAAAGAACAAATTATTGATAATTTAATTTTCAAAATAGAAAATAGTGAATATGAAAGCTTTTCAATATATGGAATTGGAGAATTAACAATATCTCTCTTAGCACGTTTATTTTTAATTAGTTCAAAAAAAAGAATTAATTATTTTGTAGATTCTAATGCTAAAGAATCATCTGTTTTCCATTCAAGAAAAGTTTTAACTCCAGAAAAAGCCTTAAAACTTGGAGAGAGCAACTTTATAATTGTAGGTTTTTCTCATGTATTAACTATGGAAAAAAATCTTTTATCTCATACAAATTCCAATATTAATATTATTATTAAACCATTTTAAATTTTATATAAAAGGATATTAAAAATATGAGTAAAAACAATTTTATTGAAAAAGCATTAGAATGCAAAGGTTGGACCTCAAAAGAAAAATTAAATTTAATTTTTGATCTAATTCAAAAGATAGAACATTTAAATGGAGATATATTAGAAATTGGTTCTGCATGGGGAAGAAGTACTGTTTTAATTGCACTATCATCTAACAAGAAGGTATGGTCTATAGACCCTCACACTGGGGGCATTGTTGCAATTTCAGAAAAAAAACCTCAAAATTCTTTTGATGAATTTTGTACAAATTTAGAAAAAAATTTTATTTTAGATAAAGTTAATATTTTAAAATATACAACAAAGGAAGTATACGAAAAGAAACTATTACCTAATACTTTAAATTTTTCATTTATTTTTATAGATGGACTTCATACAGCTGAAGCTGTAGCATTAGACTTTAAACTGGCTTATTCTAAACTAATAAAAAATGGAATATTAGTTTTTGATGATTACTTTGAAAAGTCAATTCCAGAATATACAAAGATGATTGATAAAATATCTAAAGAATTAAATATTGAATTAATAAAAGAATTTAATTCCAAATTAGTTTACTTAATAAAATATACTTAAAATTATTCTAATTTATAAAAAAGGTAAATAAAATTGAAAGTACTAAAAAATAAAGGATTTAAGTGAATAAAGATTTATATTTAGAAAATCGTGAATATGTTAATGATGCATTTTCTCAACAAAAGAGATTAATAGGATTTAAAGATAAAAAAATTATATTTGATGTTGGTGCACATATAGGGGAAATTTCTGAACTTTATACAAGACTATTCCCAAAACATGAAATACATTCTTTTGAACCATATAAAGATTCTTTTTCAAAGTTATTAGAAAAATCAGAAAAAAATATAAATATTATTCCAAATCAAATAGCATTGGGGAGTAATATAGGCAAAAAATTCTTAAATAATAATGTGGCTAGCCCCACAAATTCTTTTTTGGAAACTCATGAAAAAGCATCTTATTATTGGTCTGCACAATGGTGTACTACTATTGAAAAAATTGAAGTTGATGTTACAACAATAGATTACTATTGTAAAGAAAAAAATATTTCAAAAATTGATGTACTAAAATTAGACACACAAGGTTATGAATTTGAAATTTTAAAAGGTGCAGAATCAATGTTATCTAATAATCAAATTTCACTTATATATTCTGAAGTAATCTTATCGTCTACTTATATTAATCAAAAATCATTAGCCCAAATTACAGACTATCTAGACACGTTTGGATATAGATTATTTAATATATATAACCCTGCAATTAGTAAGAACAAGGAATTAAATCAAATTGATGTAATATTTATTTTAAGTTCAGAAAAATTAAAAGATATTTGATATGTTAAAAAATATTTCAGTTAAAATTGTTAAAAATTGGACTAATCCTGAACTTTTTAGACAACTACCTAATAACTCACATAATATGTGGAATAATATTCAATTTACATACGATAAAAATCTAGAAACAGATTATGCAATAATACTGAATTTTATTCCTAAAGATAGTGAAGAAATATTGAAAAATTCAAAAAAGATATGGGCATTTATGCAAGAACCTTGTATAGATGGAATAAATAAATGGGTTGAAACTGGACACGAAAATTTTGAGAGGATATATACTCACCATATTTTCAATAATGAATCTAAATATATTCCAACGCAAACTTGCTTGCCATGGCATGTTGATAAAACATTTGATGAATTAATAAATCTTAAATCAATAAAAAAAACAAAAAGAATTTCTTGGATAGTTTCAAACCTTAATTATTTACCTGGACATAAACTAAGAATGGAACTTCATAGTGAAGTTATAAAACAACAACTACCTATTGATATTTTCGGTAAAGGTATTAACCCTATAAAAGATAAATTTAATGGTTTAGCCTCTTATAAATATTCTATTGCCATTGAAAATAGTAGCAGTCCACATTATTGGACAGAAAAAATTTCTGATTGTTTTTTATCATATACAGTTCCAATATATTACGGATGTACAAATATAGGAAACTATTTTCCAAAAGATTCTTTTATACAAATTAATCCAGAAAATACTAATGAATGTATAAATCAAATATTAGAGATTATTGAAAATGATAATTATGAAAAAAGATTAGATTCTTTAATTGAAGCTAGAAATCTTGTATTGAATAAATATCAACTTTTCCCTTTTATAGTAAATGAAATTAAAAAAGATATTTTATGAAAACTTTTATAATTAATTTAGAAAAAGATATTGAAAAGAAAAAAGTAATTAATAACATATGTGAGAAACATGCCTTAAACTATGAATTTATATGTGCAATATATGGTTTCAATTTGGAAGAGAGTTATATCAAGTCAATCACAAATAAAAATGGATCAATCAGTCAAATTAACAGAGAACTCAGTAAGGGAGAAATTGGTTGTACGTTAAGTCATATGATTATTTATAAACGAATTATAGATGATAATTTACCTTATGCTTTAATATTAGAAGATGATGCTTTTTTTGATGATAAACTAGTAACTTTTATTAACACTTTTAATAATTTTAAAGAAGATTGGGATTGTATTTTATTAGGATATTACATTGGTTCTGATCACAAAAATTTCACTATAAGTTTTGATAAAAAGATTTATTCAAAAAATTTTGCCTATATTATGACTTCTCAATTATTATCTGGAACACATGGTTATTTGATAAGTAATCAAGGAGCAAAGAAATTACTTGAGTATAATAAAGAGATAACTCTTCCTATAGATTCGTACACTGGAGATTCTAATTTAATTAAGCAATTTTGTATATATCCACCTATTATACATATTAATGATCAATTTGATATTAATACAGAACTAGAACAAGATAGAAAGAGACTAAGAGCTCTGTATAAAAACTTGGAAATTGTTAAAAACTTACATAATCAAATTAAAGGGATTAACAAGTGCTTTAAAATAATTATTTATGGATATGGAACTATTGGAAAACTTTTATATGAAAGAATTAAAGATAAAGATGAAATATATAAAATTATTGATTCAAATTTTAATTTAGATGAACTAAATAAAAATGAAAATATTTTATTTATCAATACAATTTTATCAAAAAATGAATCTATAAAAATAACAAATAAATTAAAAAGTTTATTCTTAAACTCTAAAATAATTTCGGTAATGGAATAAATATGGAAATATTTGTAATAAACTTAAAAAAAGACATAGAAAGAAGAGTATATATGCTTAACCTTTTAAAAAAATATAATTTAGATTTTGAATTAATTACGGCAATAGAAGGCAAAAAATTAAAAGATGTTGATATTATAATTGGGAAAAGGAAATTTAATGCAGAAACTATTTCAAACACATTGGTTTAATATTCAATTTAGCTCTTTTGCTGAATTAGATAAAGAAAATATAGCAGGATCAGAGTTTTATGAATAAATTTTCTCATAATAATACAAATCCTACTATATCTGTAATTATGACTCTTTATAATGTATCTTCATATATAAAAAAATCTCTTACCTCTGTTATGAATCAAACTTTTAAAGATATAGAAATTTTAATTATAGATGATTGTGGGAATGATGATTCTCTTGAGAGAGTCAAGAAATTTAAAAAATATGATTCTAGAATTAAAATTATACAAAATGAGAAGAATTTAGGGCCAGGGAAAAGTAAAAATATTGGTATCAAAGCAGCAAAAGGTGAATATGTCTTTTTTATAGACGGAGATGATTACTTAAATCTACAAACTCTAGAAAAATTATATTTAAAAGCAGTGAAAATAGATGTAGATTACATAGGATATAACCATATAAAGATCTGGGAAAATAGCGATAAAATTGTATATCATCATTTTGAAAAGTTTGAAGATAAATATTTTCAAACAATGGGTCCTATTACCAAACTATATAAAAAAGAATTTCTACTAAAAAATAATATTTTTTTTGATACATTTAGACATTCAGAAGATATGTCTTTTGCATTTCAAGTTTATATGTTTGCAAAGAAATATACTTGGTTAGATTTTGATGGATATTACTATATTCAACATTCAAATTCTTTTTGTTATCAACAAAATAAAAAAGAGGATAAAAGAAATTCTCTAGGTATAATTAAAGCATTAAAAAAGATAGATATACTATTAGAACAAAATGTAAAGAATAAAAACTTCAATTTTTTATTACATAAACTTCAATTTATTAAACTAAATTACCTTTATACAAGTTACAGAAGACGCCATCCGGAAAATTTAACTTTCTTTTTGGGACATGTAAAAAAATACTTAAGTGATTTTCCTGAAATATATGAAAAGTTTTTGCAGAAGATTTATAACCCTACTATATTGAATTATTCAAAAATATTAGAAAAAGAGTTAAGAAAAGATTCTAAAAAGAAGTTTATCTTATATGGTTTTAATGATTTGGCAATTAAATTACATGAAATATTTTATAAAGATATTTCTGCAATTATTGATAAAAATAAGCAAGGGGAAATTTTTCAAAATCACATAATACAAAATCTTGAAAAAATTTCTACATATCAAAAAGAAATTTTTGTAATTACAGCAATTAATGATACATACATAAAAGATATCAAAAAAAGTATTGTTTATAGATTTCCTAAAGCAAAAATAATTCATTTACATAATAGTTCAACAGATTTATAAAAATAATTATTAATAAGTTTAATGTAAATTCTAAAAAAACTTGATATTATATAACTATCAAAAAAAGGTAACATTTATATGATAATAGGTAATGGATTGATTGCAAACTCTTTTTCAAATTTCAAAGAAGATCAAAAAATATTAATTTTTGCATCAGGAGTATCTAACTCCAAAGAAATAGATATCTTACAATATGATAGAGAAGCAAATTTACTTAAAAATGCTATTCTAAACAATAAAGATAAAAAAATTATATATTTCAGTACTACAAGTATTTATGATAAAGAATTATCTACGCAACTATATTGTAAACATAAGTTGCACATGGAAGAGTTAATAAAAGAGCTTTCTTTCAATTTTATTATTTTTAGATTACCAGAGATTGTTGGAAATAATAACAAATATCAAATTATTGGTTTTCTAATACATAAAATAAAAAATAAAGAGCCATTTGAAATATGGGAAAATGCTACAAGACATTTAATAGGAATCTCTGATGTAGTCAAAATCTGTAGTTATTTAATTTATAAAAAAGAATATAATAATAAAATAATTAATATATCATCCCCAATTAAAACCCCTATATTGGATTTAGTTTTACATATTGAACATATCTTAAATAAAAAAGCTATTTACTCATTTATAAATAAAGGAGATAGTTATAATATAGAAACACCAGAAATGGATTCTTTAAAAAAAAAACTAGACATAAACTTTGATGAGAAATATGTAAATAATCTTATCTCAAGATATTATAAACTATAGGAAAAACATTGGATAATTTTTTGGATATACAACTAACGAAAGACAATATGGATATATTTTATATTAGAAGATCAATAAAAAATGCAATAGACGAAAATCTATATAATTTTCATGGTAAATTTTTAGATTTAGGATGCGGAGATATGCATTATCGGAAATATATTTCATCTAATTCAGCAATAGAAGAATATATTGGAATAGATATTGAACACCCAAATTATCATAAAGATAAAAAACCTGATTTGTTTTGGGATGGAGTAAATCTTCCCTTGGAAGATAATAGTATTGATACCATTATGGCAACAGAAGTTTTTGAACATATACCTAATTTACAAAATGTTATTACTGAAATAAATAGGGTGTTAAAACCTGGAGGAATGATCTTTTTCACAATTCCATATCTCTGGCCCCTTCATGATGCACCTTTTGATGAATACAGATATACACCTTATTCTTTGGAAAGAATATTTAGAAAAGCAAATTTTAATATGATTCAACTTGAACCTACTGGTGGATGGGATGCTTCTTTAGCTCAAATGATAGGTTTGTGGATAAATAGAAGCCAAAAAACAAATGAAAAAAAAGAAGAACTTAAAGAAAAATACTTCTCTTTATATCAAAATTTAATAGAAACTGATGCTCCTGATAATAATTTTACAACAAATAATATGATTACAGGAATTATAGGTACAGCTTTTAAAGATAAAAGGAAAGTTATCGTAGGAAAGAACTTAGCTATATTTACCCATAACCTGAATGCTATAACAGAAACTTTTATAAAAAAACATATTAATCTAATATGTCCAGATAATACATATATACTAACAAGTAGTAAATCTAATAATAAAAATATATTACAGGTAACCTCAAAATCTAACTTCTATAAATTTAATAAAGAAGAAGAATCTAAAGTTATAAACTTTTTTGAGAAAAATAATATCACTCATATTCTAATAGAGTTTGGAAATATTGGCTCTTCACTTGTAGAATTAAATAGTAGATTACTCCATCTTCCTATCTTTGTATGTTTTCATGGGTATGATGCTTCTATGATGTTAAGAAAAAAAGAGTCTATCGATTATTATATGTGGATGCAAAGAAACATAAACAATATAATAGTTGGTTCTAAAGATATGAAAAATAGACTGATTTCTTCAGGATTTGAAAAAAATAAAATTTTAATAAATAATTATGGCGTTGATATCCCAAATGAAACATCAAAAAATGTTGAAGATGAAGTTTGTAAATTTATTTTCATTGGAAGATTAGTAAATAAAAAAGCGCCTTTAGTAACATTGGAAGCATTTTCAAGAACTTTAAAAAAAGTACCAAATATTACATTAGACATTATAGGTGATGATGGTGGTAATGGCTATATGAAAAAAATCAAAGAATACATAAAAAAGCATGATTTAAATGAATCAGTAACTCTCCATGGTAGTCAAGATCATTTATATGTACAAGAAAAAGTCATGTCTTCTTCTTGCTATATCCAACATTCTATTATTGATCCTGAGACAGGTGATATGGAAGGTATGCCAAATATTCTACTAGAAGCATCTTCTTATGCACTTCCTGTTATTTCTACTTATCATGCGGGTATTCCTGAATGCATAGAAGATGGTATTACCGGCTTTCTAGTACAAGAGAATGATATCAATAATATGTCAGAAAAAATGGTATTGTTAGCAAAAGATAAAAAATTAAGAAAAAAGATGGGACAAAAAGGCAGAGAAAAAATATCAACTAATTTCTCTACTGAAAAGTCTATAAATGGTTTAAAAAAACTTATTTTCAAAAAATCTTTTCCTATACATAATTTTAAATATTACCCATTGGCTAAAAAAAATATTGAAAATATTGCGTATAATTTTTTATTAAAAGAAATCCAATTACTTCCACCTGAAACTAAAATCATAATATATGGTTTTGGAGAATTAGGAAATAGGTTATACCAAAATTTCAAATTAAACAAAAATATTATTGAAATAATAGATAAAAATAAAAAAGGTTATATAATAGATAAAATTAAAATCTCAGAACTTTCAACTATTAATAACAATGAAAGTTATACTGTATTTATAACTGTTTTAAACAAATCTCACATACCAAGTATTATTGATGGAATTAAATCACATATCCCTAATTCTAAAATTATTAGTACTTTAGAACTAACATAAAGGAGTTACATGAAAAGATTCTGTCCCATTTGTAAAACACATTCAGAAGAATTTGAAGAATTTGGATTTATACCAAGAAAAAACGCGAGATGTCCTAAGTGTGGTTCTCTTGAACGTCATAGACTAATCTGGTTATATATAAAAGAGAAAACAGGATTTTTAAAAGATATAAATAAAAAAATGCTACATGTTGCACCTGAAGCTATTTTTCAAAACCTTTTTCAAAAGCAATTAGGAAAGAATTATCTATCTTCTGATATTTGTGATCCTAAAGCTATGGTGCAAATGGATATTACAGATATTAATTATCCTAATAACAGTTTTGATTATATATATTGTAGTCATGTTTTAGAACATATCGAAGACGATATAATGGCTATGAAAGAACTATATAGAGTTTTATCACAAGAAGGATAGGCAATACTTTTAGTACCAATAATGGTAGAGACTGAAACATTTGAAGATTTTACAATAGTTGATAAAGAAGAAAGATTAAAAATATATGGGCATCCTGACCATGTAAGAAATTATGGTTGTGATTATCCTGATAGGTTAAAAAAAGCAGGATTTGATGTAGATATAATTTACCCTAAAGATTTTCTAAGTAATGATGAAATTAAACTTATGGGTATTACATCAGCTGCAGGTGAAATTTATTTTTGTAAAAAATAGTTTATTAAAAGGATAATATTGAATCAAAAAAAAGTGAGCATAATAATGCCATCATACAATAGAAGTACTCTTATTGCCAAAACAATAACTAATGTATTTGAACAGACATATTCTAATATAGAGCTAATAGTTATAGATGATGGTTCTAAAGATCATACGAAAGAAATATTAAATAACTTTTCAGACTCAAGATTAAAATATTTTTATCAAAATAATGCAGGTGCCTGCGTTGCAAGAAATCATGGTCTCAAAGTTGCATCTGGGGACTATATAATGTTTATGGATTCTGATGATTTAATGGATCCAATTAAAATAGAAAAACAAGTTCAAGCACTAGAAAATTCTAATGCACCATTTGCAATATGTGATTTTACTTTTGTCCATGAAGACAAAGAAGAAATTGTTTACAATAATGGTAACTTACATGAAAATATAATTAATTTTAAAAGTCCATTTATTATGACTACTTTAATGAGAAAGGAAAGTATTCCAAAAAGTTTAATTTGGAATAAACAATTACAAAGACAACAAGATATGGATTTTTTATTTAGATATTTTACTCTTTATGATAAATGGGAATATACACCAGGTGATTTTTGTAAATATATTCAACATGAACATGGAAGGATATCAAATAGTTATAACATGGGCTTACAAATTCACGAATTAAAAAAATCTATGATTGATTTCTTTACCAATCACGATGATTTAATCCCTGAAAAAAACAAAAGTATATGTACTCTTTATTGTAAGACATTAGATAGCATAAAATTAAAAGAGTTTTCAAGAGATTATGGATTACTTTTTGAAAAAATTATGGCATTAAAAAACAATGGTGAAAAGTATGTAATTTTTGGAAAAGGAAGTATGGGAAAAACAATCTTTAGTCTTTTAAATGAACAGGTAATAACATTCATTGATTCAACATCTGAAAAAGTTGAAAAAGAAATAGAAAAAGAAGAAGTTTATAGTGCCCAAATTTTAAATAATTTAGAATATGATAAAGTTTTAGTTAGTTTACTGGGGAGAAAAAGACCTGTTATTAGACATTTGACAACATTATTTAATATACCAGAAAATAAAATACTTACATTTGAAGATGATGAATAATATGTTATATCCTACTATTTCAATTATAACTGTTACTTACAACGCAAAAAAATACTTGGAAAAAACAATAATAAGTGTATTGAGTCAAGAATATGAAAAAATAGAATATATTATAATTGATGGTGCAAGCACGGATGGAACTATAAATATTATTAGAAAATATGAAAAAGACATAACATATTGGGTAAGTAAACCAGATAAAGGTATTTATGATGCTATGAATAAAGCAATTAATATTGCTACTGGAGAATGGATTAACTTTATGAATGCAGGAGATGTATTTTCTTCAAAAAGTACAATAAAAAATATTTTTTCAAATACATATAATGAAGACATCCTATACTCTGATAGTAATATCATTGATAATAGTGGGACGATTATTAGAACTGCAAAAGCTACTAATTTAGAAAAGTTATTAAAACCTGAAATGCCATTTATTCATCAAAGTGTTTTTGTAAGAAGATCCCTTTTAGAAAAATTTCCTTTTAGAACAGATTATTTTTTAGCATCTGACTTAGATTTTTTTATTAAACTATATATAAAAGGTTATAAATTCAAATACTTACCTAATATAATAATATCAAACTTCTTAGTAGGAGGTCTTCATACAAACAATATGATTAAATATATAGCAGAAGGCACAAATTCATTAATAAACTTACATCCAGACATAAAAAAGTACACTAAAGAGTTAGGTATAGTTAATGCTTTTGAAGATTTAAATAATAATTATCAAAAATCAAACTTCCCACATAACTTAAGTAAGCTATTATCAAATGTAGAAAGTATCTTATCTAAAAAAAATAATGTATTGATATATGGATATGGTCTTTTTGGAAAATTATTATATTCTCACTATAAAAATAAAGTTATAGGAGTCATAGATAACAATTTAGAAAAGGAACAAGATGTACAAACTATTATAATTTCTGATATTCCAAAGTACAATTATGATTGGATCATCATTTCTCTTTTAGGTCGAGAGGAAGAAGTAAAGCAAGCTTTACTTTTAGAAGGAGTTCCTTCAAATAAAATAATAACTATACTTTAACAATTCCATTTATGCAATCAATAATATTTACACTTATGTCATGTGAGTGACAACATTCACTAATATATTCATGTATTGGGTCAATAAAAGCTCCACTTGCAATTAAGATATTCGAATTATTTACTATCGTATTTTCAAGAGTATCAACTATAAATTTATCGACTCTATATGTACCAGAAATAGCTTTTGAATCAATCAACCCTAGAACTTTTACATTATTATCATCTAATTTAGGGAGTAACTTCTTAAAAAAATCTCCCGTTCCAAAAATATATATTTCTTCTATATTATTATTCTTTAATGTATTTACTAAATTTGTAATAGCAATATTTGTGTCTCTTAAGTCAAATATCCCTTTATGTAAGGAAATCTCATATTGATTAATTTGAGTGATAAAACCTTCGACCCATTCAAAATATTCTTTCTTATAGTTAAAATAATTCAAATGATTTATATATAAATTATCTTTATAATATTTGTCTTGTTCTTCTAAATCAACTATTTTCTTTACTTTTACATTACGTCCAGCACCAATGTCAAAAGTAAGATTTCCTAAAAAATTAGCTTCATCTATAGTAGGTAACTCAATTACTCTAGATAATAACTTAATTAACTCTTCACTCTTATATTTATTTTCTTCTAATTTATACAGTTTAGCCATCTCAAAAAATACTTCTATTCCATAATTAAATGATTCAATTATTTTAGAAGGTACCTGTTCCGTAGGTTTTGTAATAGCTTTAACAATATTTTGTATTTCTTCATAACCAATTGTGGTGTCTTCTAAACCATTAAATAATACTTCAGTTGCTGCTGGTGAACGATATAAAGATTTTATATTCTTTGTATTATCTTCCTCATTGTGAAAAAAGCTTAATGTAATCTTTTTAATTGCATTATCTAATCCTTGTTCACTCATATAAAATAACCCATTCAATTTAGAGACTCTGCATATATTTTCTAGACGCTTTAAGACTGTACCTGTTGATCCAAAATCAATTATTATTGAATTATGTTTTACTCCTAAATCTTCAATATATTTTGATATTAGCATTCTTTCATGTTCAATATTTCTTTTAATTAACAACTCATTTAGTTTAATATCATCATATATTATTTTTAATAAACTAATATTATTTACTTGTATTAACTTTGTATCTCCAACGAATAAATTTTTGTGCTTATAAATAATATCATTTGTAATATTTATCTTTAAAAGCTTATAAAAATCTTCTACACATATAGATTGATAAAGATAATTATTTATAAAAGTATTATCATCTTCGTTTAGTAATTCATCAATATCCAAACAGGCAAGATATGTTGAATGACGAGAGGCATATATTAAATTAATATCAATATTAGGATTTAATAAGGTTAAGCATTTTCCAAATATTTGCCCTTCTCTCATAACAAAATTTATCTGTTCTAAATTATACTTTTTATAAATATCTAAAATCCAATTTGAGAAATACCATAAGATAGGTCCATATATCATAGATCCTAAAGTGTAAAAGAAAGTACTTTTTTCATCAAAATAAGGATTAAGTATACAAGATAAGACTCTTAAATTATTATATTTTGGAAACTTATTATTTAAATATTTATACTCAAAAGATTGCATTTCTAAGGCATAATTATTTAAATTATAATATATAGTATTAATTCCCATCTTTTGAGGAACAATAATATCTGAATTATTATTATCACCAATATGAAGTTGTTCATTAAAGGTATATTCAAGTTTTTCATTTATTAAATGAAATAATTTACCACTAAATTTTGCTACTTTATATTCACTAGAAATAAATATATCTGAAATAATATTTTTATTCTTAAGCTTAGATAATACTAATTTATCTATGTGTTCATTTGATAAATATATATCAGATATCAATATAATCTTTTTATTATACTTATGAGCTAAATATATCCATTCCTCTATTTGTCTATTAATATATAAATTTTTGTTTTCAACTGATAATTCAATATTCATAATAATATTTTGTTGCTTTTCAGTTATAGGTAATTGCTTATAAATATCTTTCAATGTAATATCGTCTTGGCATGTTTTTCTTAATTCTCTAGCTAATCGCTCTGCTTTAACTCTATATTCTTTAAATAAATATTTTGATTTAAATATTTTTTTAACAAATTTATTTTTACCTACTTTTAAAAAGATATCATGTGGCTTTGATACTTTCCGAAAAACTAAAGTTTCAAAAATATCAAAAGACACTAACATTATTTGAGGACTTTCTAAATATTCTAAATATTCTTTTTCTAATTTGCTATTTTGATAAAAATATTTATGCTTGAACATTTAAACTATTTCTTTGCAACAAATATTATATAATGACCATCATCTATTTCTTCAATACTAGAAGGTTCTTCTCTTTTTTGTTGAAAATACTGAATATTATTAAATCCGTATTTTTTCAAAATATCATCGATTTCTTTTACTGTAAAATGTCTTGTGTGAAATAAAAAATTTTGTTGAATAAATGGCATAATAGTTTCATTTGGTGTTGAACCAATGAACAAACCATCATCTTTAATACTTTTAGCAATCTTTTCAATATATTTTTCAGGTGAAGGAAGATGTTCTATTGTTTCAAAAGAAATAAAATAATCTGCCTTTTGAACTTCTAATTCATCATTCTCTAAATTTACGATTTTAAACTCTATTTTTTCGTCATTAAAATGCTCTTTAGCATGAGAAATAGCATCTTGAGAAATATCTAGACTTTGAACTATCTTTGTATTTGAATTCTGGGCTAATACATAAGAACCATATCCCACACCACAAGCACCATCTACTACTATAGAATTTTGCTTTGTAATATATTTTGAAGCAAAAAGATACCTATTTAAATGATCTTTTCTTATTTGTTCAAGTGTTGTTCCAACTTGCCTTTCTCCACTATACTTTGGTTTATTTGCTTTAACAATTAACTCTTTTTCATCTTCTATTTGCACACTAATATTTACAAAACCTATTCTTTCTAAAAGAAGTTTTATTCTTTTTTCATTGTAACCTGATTTATGAATATCTTCATAAGAAGTACTGTAATCACTTTGCCAAGGATCACATTTATTTTGTTCTCCCCAAAATCCAACAAAACTACTCTTAGCATCAGATAACTTATTTTTAAGGCTCTCTTCATTCCATTCAGCGCTAAGCCATAAGTTACAATAATAATCCATATTTGGCACAATAAACTCTATTTTCCCATTTGTTTTTAATATTTTAAACCAATCTCTTAGTACTCTATCTGCTTCATAATTCGTTAAGTATTGAAGTAAATTTATTGAATATATAAAATTAACTTCCATTAAGTATGTTGATAATTCCCAAGGACTACAAACATAATCAATATGTTCAAATTTTTTAACATCGCAATGAAAGAAACCTTCTTTTCTATCTTCTTTACACCCAACATATATATTTTTATCCATAAATTTCCTTTAATCTTTTGTCCAAATATGCCATTACAAAGTTATCTACAAAATAACTAATATTTTCTTTATCTGTTATGTTGATATTTTTTCTTTCCATAAAATATGATATAAACTTTTTAATATATTCTATGTTTTTATTTGTTAATTTTGGTATTAAATTATCTTCTAAATCTTTAAAGTCTTTTATATTAAAAGTAGCACTTTGATAATCAACTTCTCCAAATGTAACTACTGGTTTAAGATGAAATAATGATTCAAACCCAACTCCTGAATTGATTGTATACACTGCCATTGATTTTTTTATGGCAATATGTATTGAACCTTCATAAATAGTTATATTATTATTCTTTTTAAACTCATTTATGAGACTATCTACTTCTTTTAAAAAGCATCGAGGATGTCTTTTTATTACTATACTAATATTCTTTTTATTTAATAGCTCAACAACTCTTTTTATCCAAATAATAGGTTCAAAATATGCTTTTTTCATCACACTATCATCAAAAACTTGTAAAGGAATAAAAATAAAATTATCAGGTAATTTTTCTTCTTTTAAATGAGGTTGAATATATTTACTCAAATTTTTATCAATATACTTTTCTTTATAAAATAAAAAATCTTTTTGTGCTTTATTAATATCTACTTTTTCTATTTCATTTAGTTCATTTTTATCACAACACAAAGAGCTCCAACCACTATAACCCATGTTATCAATATTTATTATATCGAAAAAATACCCCTCTTTAAAATGAATTTTATTAGGATCATTTTTCCCAAAACTATGATAACTAAAAAGCAAAGAATTTTCTTTTATCTGTCTTTTTCTAAAATAATTTTCATCATTGTGTTCTGTTGGAACTGTTATGATTTTCTGATTAAACTTTAACAATTCTTCTAATAATAAAGGTAAAAAAGCATGACTAGAATCTTTGCCATTTTTAGCTTGAAAATCTGGTGTTTCAACTTCAAAGAAAAAATCTTTTGGAAAGAATCTTGATATTTGTCTAGATTCAATTAATAATTTATTTTTTAAATTACTTAACTGTTTATAAATCTCAAAAGAATGATTTCCACAAATAATGATTAAAGCATTCTTTAGTTTCTGAAGTTCTAAAAAATCAATAATAGGAATAGATAAAAAAGATTCTTCTTTTTTATTATTATCAAAAATATAGTCAATATTTGAAAAAAGTTCATAGTTCTCAATCAAAAACTTTGTTCTAAGTGATGCTCCACAAAAAACTATTATTCCATCATGTTTTTTTATATTTTGTATTAATTTCTCTGTATTTTGAATCATCATAGTAACTTCTTTATTTCTTCATGTAAGAGGCTTGAAGCCTTTTGATTTTTATTTTCAAACATTTTTTCAAATATTAATTTTCTATCTTCTTTATAATTATCATTTTCTAAATTTACCAATACTTTATCTAATAAATCTTCAAACATATAACACTTATCTCCAGGTGAATGACTGAAATAATCCAAGATTACCCCTTGCTCTGCATTTACCCACTCTTCATAATCATAACAAAAAAATACAATAGGTTTATTCACATACAAATAATCGAAATATACAGAAGAATAATCAGAAATCAACATATCCGAATACTTTAAAAGAGGATAAATATCCATATGTGATTCATGAATAATTAAATTTGATAAATATATATTTTTATTTTGATAAGAACTAAGGTCATCTCTAATCTTTTGTGCAACAAAAGGGTGCATCTTGATGATTATTTTTAATTCATTATCTTTTGCAAATTGATTCAATTTTTCATAGTCAAGAGGATTACTTTTAAAACCTAAAGGTCTATGAGTTGGCATATATACTATATACTTATAACTATCATTTTTCATCTCATTTAATAAATTTATATCAACATTAATATGTTCAATGCCATCATTATGTAAGACATCATTTCGTGGATATCCACAATGTATTATTTTTTTATAGTCATATATCTTACTAAAAGAATACTCACTTACAAAAGGAGAAGTTGAAAGAACAATATCATATTTTAGAACTTTATAATTAGTCAATACCCCTAAAGTTTCTATTGTTATTCCATGCCATAATTGTACACTTTTACCTATTTTTAAACACTCTACTAATAATTTGTCCACTGGATTGTGATCTATAATCTTTATGCTTGCTTCAAAAACTAGGTCAATAAACTCTTTTGTATCATAATCAATAACATCAATATCATGTTCTTTAAAAATTTGGATATCTCTTTTATTATTCGTTGCTAAATAAACTTTAAAATTTGAATATTTTTTTAAGTATAAATATAAATACTTAATATTTAAATCTATAAAATCAATCCCAATTAATAAAACTACATCTTTAGAAAGTATATAATTCTTTTGTTTTTCAACAAAGTAATCCATTAGCTGATTTTTATAGGAGAATTTTTCAGCTAAAGGCTCTTTATCATTTAAAAAGATGTAATCATTTTTAATTTCATCAAAACGAACACAGATTATTTTTTCTTTAGAGATATATTTTGTAATTTCGTTATAAATTTCTCTTTCATGGTTAGGAGAATAAATAAAGATAAAATCAAACTCTTTTAGTACTATATCTTCAACTTTATATATATTTTCTCCGTCTAAATTTTTATCAACATATCCTAAAAAGTTTAGAGGAATTTGGGTTAAATGATTTTCTAGAATCTTTGTACTATTGGAAAAAGGATAAATAAAACATTTTTTATCTTTGAAAAACTCTTTATTCATAAATTATTCTACTTTCTATACAAATAAAAATGACTTGACTTTAAAAACCTATCAACAGAGTTTTCTACAACTTCTTCTAGCATAAAAGGGTTAGTTTCAATAATTTCTTTTTGGTTTTCAAATAAATTAAAATATTTAGTTAAATGATATAAATTATAAGCATAATTTCTATAACACTTTTTAAAATATTGACTAAAAATACCTTCTTTATAAAATTCTCTATTTCTATAATAAGCAACATAGTTTTTTGACTTATAATCCTCAAAACCAATTATTCTCGTACTTTCACGAACTATTAAAATTCCATTATTATTTAAGAGTTTAAGTAAATTATTAAATACCTTATCTACACTTTTTTCATTTGTATACATAAAAATATCACCCACAAAAATAAAATCAAATTTTTGTAAGGTAGAATTATCCATTGTCATAAAATCATCATTTATATACTCAATTTTGTGATTGTTATTCTCTTTTTTATTTTCATCAATTTGTTTAGTAGATAAATCAAGTCCAACTATAAGTTCAAACTTATTTGAGAACTCACGGGTATATCTTCCATTTCCACAACCTATATCTAAAGCTATCTTTTTATTTTTACACTCTTCTTCTATGATTTTATTTAATAATTGTGTTTCATAATCAAATCGTACTTTTGAAATATATTCATCATTTGTGATATATCCACCATCTTTATATTTTTTGTATGCATTAGACCAAAAATCATTAATAATAAATTTTTCAGTATCACTTGTATCAATTGAACTATCAAAATAGTAGTGTATTTTATCTTGTAAAAAACTATACTCTTCTTCTAATTTCTTTTTCTCTTCTTCAATAGCATAAAGTCGTTTTCTAGCATCTATTAACTCTTCATTTAGTTTATCCATGATTTCCCTTAGCCTTCAAATATTCTTTAATTCTCTCATAATCTTCAATATAATCAACTTCTGCCCAAAATGTACCATTTATATCTTTTATAAAAACAATTTTTTCATCTATTGAGCGATAAAAAATATCTTCCCACCAATAAACATGTTTTTGCTTATTTATAAGTTTATTCAATCTATTCTTCATAAATAAGATATCATCTTTATTTACTTTTGCAATTCCTACATATTCTCCAGTTGTTTCTTCTAGCGTAAGTTCTTTCCCATAATTAGTCAGTTTATTATTTTCCCAAGAAAACTTATAATCTGCATCTTCTATTCTTGAACTATCAGATAAAAATAGAGGGGAGTTTTTTTCTTCAAATAGTATATCTAGCACTTTTTCTTCAATAAAAACATCACCATTCATAATCAATAAATCATCTTCTTCATTTAAAAAGTCTTGTGCAAACCATGTTGAAGCTATGGAGTTTGTAACATCATAAAATGGGTTTTGATAATGTTTATATGGAAATTCTTTTATTGCATCTAATATAAAGTGCTCATTATATCCAGTAACTATTGCTATATCAGTAATACCTTTTTTTAACAATAATTCAAAAGTATATTTTATAAGTTCTATTCCACCAACTTTTACACAACATTTAGGTTGACCATTTAAATGTCTAGATATTCTACTTCCAATTCCAGCTGCCATAATAAGTGCTTTCAAGTTAACCCTTTTTGTAATATTTTTTCAAATATTTAAATAATACATCTAAGTATTTTTTATCCATATTTCCCATGTGAGATATTCTTATAACTTTGTCTTTTAGATCACCTCCACTTGGAGTTAAAATAATATTATAATTCTTTTCAAAAAACAAAACTATATCATAAGCACTTTTACCATCACTAGGAGTTATTGCAGTCATTGCATTTGGCATCTCATTAACATAAAATTCAAAAGGAAACTTAGAAATCTTTTTTCTGAAATATTTTGCTAGGTTGGAAGTTCTATTTATAACTTTTTCAATACCTTCATTATCAAGCTCTTTTAACCTAAAGTGCAATTGTTTTATTATTGATATTGCTGGTGTAAATGGAGTTTGTCCTCTTTTTATATCTTCTAAATAATTCTTGAAGTTAAAATATACATTATTTATATTTTGAATTCTACTCAAAGCTCTTGGACTCAATATTATCATGGCCAATCCAGGAGGTAAGGCAAGTCCTTTATTTGAGCTTATTATCAATGCATCTATATTTTGTCTTTGCATATCTATATCATCACAAACAAAACTACTAATTGCATCAACAATATTCACCAAATTATTCTTTTTGCAAAATTTTCCAACTTTTTTTAGATTATAAAATCTTCCAATTGTTGTTTCATGGGCATTTATTATAAAAGAGGTTTTATTTTTCACTTCAATATTTTCAAAATCAATCTCATCATTTTTATTAATTATATAATTAAGATTTTTAATATTATGTACATCACAAATATCTACAAATCTTTGACCAAATCCTCCACCATTTACAATTATTGCTTCATCATTTTCATTTAAAAGATTCATTACTGTAGCTTCCATAGCACCTGTTCCAGATGATGTTATAAATACCACATCACTATTTTCAGGAGCATTCGCAAGCTTTAATAGAAGTCTTTTTGATTCTAACAAAATATTTGAAAAATAATCATTCCTAAAATAAGGAACTTGTTCTTTCCCAATTTTTAAAATTTCTTTTGACATAGGTACAGGACCTGGAGTAAAAATATATTGTTTTTTCATTTTTGATTTTCCATAAATTCTATCAATTCTTCTTCCTTTAATAAATTGCCATAATCTTTATATGACCACTTTTTAGCAGGAATTTTCCAATTTTTACCATACAATAATGTTACATATGCTTCTTCATTATTTGGTATAAGAAGTTTCATATCTTTATAATCAAAATAGTTCTCACCATCTACAAATTCTTTATTAAAATATAAATAATAATCAGCTTCATAGTCCATTACATAATATTTACCTATATCTACAGCTAAATTTATATCTACAACTGTTGGTTCTGTCTCTGCAGGATTTGAATTTGATTTTATGATTATTTTATCAATTTCATCTTTTTTGGTTAGTACCCTATCTTCTTTATATATCACTTTTATAAGTTTATTTTTACTTAATATTTTGTTTGAATTAATTATATTCCATATCTTTTCCAAATCATTTTGAGATTTTATTAGAATATCAACATCTGGTACATCAGAAAGATTTTGTCCCCTCAATAAACACAATAATGAAGAACCTTCAATACAATATGAAATATTATTTTCTTGCATCTCTTTTGCAAATTCTCTTATAATATCATCTGTATTTTCAACTCTATTATTTGTAGAAAAACTAAGAGTATTATCTTCTATAATCCATATCTTATCTTTTTTAATATTTAGATTTTCAAGTTGTTCTTGCATACTATCAATCCATACACCGCTAATAGCAATTTTGTCAAACTCTATATTATTTATATCTTCGACACTACAAATCTCAATATCATTAAACTTTGTTCCATGTAAAGCAGAATTATTATCTATAAATTTTACAATCTCATATTTTTCTCTTAATTGTCTATAGATAGCTCTACCTGCTATTCCTGTACCAAAAATTACGATTTTCATATAATTTACTTTCTTCTTATTTTTTTAAATCTATCAGAAAAATTAGTTCTCTCTACAAGATTTACTTTTGTAGGTATTTTATAATTATTTAACTTTCCTTTACAAAAAGCCCGAACTAACTTTTTCAACTCTTTTTTATCAAGTTCTTTTGAACAAACTACATCACAAACAACTGTTTGTCCTGTGATTGCATTTTGTTCACTATAGACCATACAATCTTCTATTTCATCCATAGATAAAACAACTGATTCTACCTCAGCAGGTAGAACTTTTTCTCCACCTACATTGATGACTTCTTTTCCACGACCTATAATTTTTAGATACCCATCTTCTATCTCTTCAACCAAATCTCCAGTTTTAAACCAACCATCGCTTGTAAAAGAGTCCATGATAGCATTTAAGTATCCTAAAACTTGAGTTTTACTTCTTAGCCAAAGCTCTCCATCTACTATTTTGTACTCTTGGTTTTCATCTTCTATTTTCATATACAAAGAATCAGATGATTTGGAACTTGTAGTACTAATTCCTGTCTCACTTGTACCAAATGTTTGTAGAAATTTTACCCTTGGAAATATCTCTTTTAGTTTTATCAAAAGTGATTCTGGCATAGTTTCAGTTCCATAGGTTATCATTCGAAGAGTTCGTAAATTATAGTTTAAATATTCCCCTGAGATTAAAATAAGATTTAAAAATGTAGGACTAGAGGGTAATACCATGATTTTATAATCTTGGATAAGCTCACAAATTGTTTTAGCATCTCTATTTTTTGGGATGATTAGGCAAGCTCCCATTGAAAGTGCATTAAAAAGTGTATTTAATCCACCTATGTGGTCAAACATAAGGAAAACTAGCATATTCATAGCTTTTGCTCTTTTATCCTTGTAAGTCTCTATTAGATTATCAAGATTGTGTATCATTGCTTTTGGTTTACCTGTACTTCCACTTGAGAAAAGTACTAGTCCAGAGTTTTTATTATTTTTTAGAGTTTTTATCATCTCAGGGGAACTATTTACAGCTAATTTATCTATTTTTATTTCACCATCAATTTTAATACTATATTCACAAAATGACTCTTCCATATATTCATTTTGCAGTTTTTCTAAAGTTGTAGTTATGGGTACTATTATATTTTTATTATCATATAAAGCAAAAAACAAAGCTATATTTTCAAAGGAATAATCACCCAAAATAGCAACAACACTTGATGTTTCTATTTTATCTTCTAATATTTTTCTATACTCAAGGATTTTTTCTAATAAATTTTCATAAGAGTAACTCTTACCTTCAATTATAATGGCATCTAGCCCTTTAAATATAGAAAATTTATCAAATAAATAATTCATTAGTTAGAAACCCCACCAAGATATATTATCTGCCCTGTTATAAAATCACTTTTTTTACTAATAAAAAAATCAATCACATTTTTTATATCATCAAATTGCCCAAATCTTTTTATGGCTTGTTTTGTCAAAAGTTCATCTATCTTATCTTTTGGAACTGCTTTTATTAAGTCAGTTTGAACAGGGGTTGGTCCTATTGCATTTACTGTTATATTAAAAGGTGCTAGCTCTTTTGCAGATGTTTGGGTGAAATTCTCTATAGCTGCTTTACTTGCAGCGTAGATAGCTTCTCCTTCAAGTCTAAGAGCACTTGCAACTGTTGTATAGTTTACAACTCTTCCATACTTTTGTTTCATCATCACTTTTGCTACTTCTCTAGTAAAAATAAATGTCCCTAAAAAGTTTGTAGCAAATATCTTTTCAACACTTGATACAGATGTAGTAAGGATATGATTCATAGATGCCATTCCAGCATTGTTTAATAAAATATCTATCTTACCAAACTCTTTTTTTACAACACGAACCATCTTTATAACTGCTTTTTCATCATTTACTTCTAAAGAAAAGTGTCTATAGTTTTCATGTTTTATAGAACTCTCCCCCCTTGAACAACCTATTACTATTTCACCATTTTCCAAATAATAGTTTGCTAGGGCTTGCCCTATTCCTTTTGATGTTCCAGTTATAACTATAATTTGGCTCATTATTCTTCCAAAAGTGATTTAATATAAGTTGTTAGACTCTCAACGCTTCTAAATGGAGAAGTTTTAGCACTCATTGCCTTTTCATCTGCTAAAACAATATCTTTATCAAACTCGTCACTAATTCGCTCTTCTAAGTCAGTTATAAAAGATACTAAAGCTAATGAATCCATGCCATTAGTTCCATAAAGTTTTGTCATACTTGTAGGATTTTCGAAGTTTTCATTCTCTAATTCTTCATTTAACTCAACTAAAGTTTCACATATTATTTTTTCTATTTTCTCTATCATATCTTCTCCTACTCTACTCTATCGCCCAAAGTATAACCTTTTGTAGCAGTTGTTCCTATTATATCTTTTTTATATTTAGGATGTTTACCGTATCCTGGTCTTACACTTTTTATATTCTCTTGTGAGAAGAGTTCGCCTTTTTTTATATCTTTACAGACATATAAACTTCTACAAAATCTTCTTTGAGATTCTCTTTTCTCATCAAGTCTATAATCAACTCTTCCAAGAAGTTTTTCAGTATCTCTTATATCTTTTACCATTTTAGTAAATGCAAGCTTATCCATTGAAAACTCACTATCAGGTCCTCCAATAGATTTATCCAAGATAAAATGTTTTTCTATAACTCTAGCTCCAAGGGTTACAGCGGCTATGGGAGCAGTACTTCCAATAGTATGATCTGAAAATCCACTTATTACTTCAAATGTTTCAGCCATATCTGGTATCATTTTTAGATTTGCCAATTCCATTGGTGCTGGGTAGGCACTTGTACATTTTAAAAGTATTATCTCTTTATTTCCAACTCTTTTACAGATATTAACTACATCTTCTATCTCTTCATAGGTAGCTATTCCTGTACTTATAATAATTGGTTTCATTTTAGATGCTACGTACTCTACAAGTTCATAATCAGTGATTTCAAAAGAGGCTATTTTGTAAGCACTTGGATTAAACTGCTCTAAAAAATCAACTGCACTTTTATCAAAGGGAGATGAAAAAATATCAATATCAAGGCTTCTAGCATAAGAAAAAAGTTCTTCATGCCACTCCCAAGGAGTGAAAGCTTCTTCATAAAGTTCGTAAAGGCTCTTTCCATCCCATAAAGTTCCACCATCTATCATAAAATCATCTTTTTTACAATCCAAAGTTATGGTATCGGCTCTATAGGTTTGGATTTTAATAGCATCAGCTCCAGCTTCTTTTGCTGCTTTTATTGTATCAAGAGCAGTTTGTAAAGAGCCATTATGATTTGCACTAAGTTCAGCTACTATGTATGTTTTATCTCTAGTAAAATCAAACTTCCCTATTTTCAAACTTCAACTCCATCATAAGAAATTATTTCAAAATCAAACTTTTTAAACTGTTTCATCACTCTTTTTAAAAATGGTTTCTCTTTAGCATTTTCAAACTCTAGATTGCTCATCTTCATAGATATTATTTTATCATCTTCTTTGAAAATTTTAAAGCCTAAGTTTTTGTCATAAGATATTGTATTGATATTCTCTTTCTTAACATCTAAAAATATCTCTTCTTTTTGAAAAGTTTTAAAAATATACTCTAAAAAATAGATTGGAACAAAAGATTTAATCATAATATTTGCCTCTTCCAAAAAGAAAATTCCCCATTTAATATCTTCTTTTATATTAAAAATATTTACTCCACCTATAATTTTATCTTCAAAAATTATGGCAAAAAACTTTTTATCACTATTTTTTAAACCCTTCACAAAACTTATATGATTTATAAGTTCTATAACACCTATATCTAAAGATACATCTCTAATATAATCTTTATTCCTTATATCTAAAAGGTCTTTATGCTCTTCATTTGATAAAAAAAGATAATCTTTTAATACTATTTTATTCATATCTTTGCCTCAAACTTTTTTAAAAACTCTTTTTTTGAAAATCTTTTCATACAAGCATGTCTGTTCTTTTTTAGATACTTCATCATAAACTTTTGATTTGAAGCTGTTTGTATGGCTATAAACTCTTTATTTAAATATATTATTTCATGTAGTATTGTACTTGGACTTACTATTGCTAGGTCTATTTTATGGATTAGTTTAGCTACATTTTTACTATTTATTATTAGTTTTATATTCTCATAATCTTTTATAAACTCTTTTAGGCTCTTTATATTTTTATTTGCATTAGTTGTTAAAAGATAGATTTTTATATCTTTTTTCTTTTTTAGACTTTTCAAAACTTTTAGAGAAATATTATCAAAATCACTTCCACCAAAGGCTATTAATATTTTTTTGCTTTTTGATTTATTTCTTCTTAGATGCTTATAGTACTTAAACTCTTCTCGTATTAAAGTATATTTTTCACCACATCTTAACTCACAAAAAGATGGCACTAAATCTTTATATTTTTTTTCTTGGGCATAAATGTTGTGATTTAACAAAATATCACAATAGTGTTTTTCATAAGTATCATCAAAAACTAAAACTTTCAAACTAGGATTTTGATTTTTGATTTGCTCTTCATAGCCATAATCTATTCCATAGTGGTCAATGATTAGAAAATCTATATTCAAGCTTTTTATTAAATCATCTAACTCTTCTACATCATTTGAATTTAATATTTTTAACTCATAGCCTGCATCTAAGATTTTACTATTTATATTTCCCTCTAACTCTTGACAGGCAAAAGTTATATTTGAGTTAAAATAGCGCTCTACTAAAGCCAAATCCCGCATAATATGCCCAATACCAATTTTAGATGAAGAGTCAGCTCTAACTAAAATATTTTTCATGATATTTTCTTTTGTCTTTTTAGAACTTCATATAAAACTTCTGCTCTCTCCCAATCTTCCAAAGTATCAATATCTTGAACTAAATACCGAGGGAGAATAATAGGAATAGTATCTTTTCCAAACATCACATCACTAGATTGTTTATGTAAATTTTTCCAATAAAATTGTCCTGCATCTTGATAAGCTTCTTCTAAATCTTGACTTCGTTTAGAAAAGTTTTCAGGCCAAAACATCTCACATCTATCATTTTTGATTTTAAAAGTTCTCTGAATTGGAAAAGGCATAGAAGTTGCACTAAAGGAATTAACAGCATCACTATTTTGAAGTCTCTCTAAGCCCTTTTGTATATACTTTACTTGAAGTAGTGGTGCTGTTGCATAGATACTGCAAACATAATCGTACTTTTCACCCTGATTTTGTAAAAAAGATAAGGCATGTGATATTACAGCACCTGTTCCAGTAAAATCATCACTTAGTTCAACTGGTCTTAAAAAAGGAACCTCAGCCCCATACGCTTTGGCAACCTTAGCAATAGTTTCATCATCTGTTGAAACTACAACTTTGTCAAATAGTTTTGATTTTAAAGCAGTTTCAATAGTATATGAAATAAGAGGTTTTCCAAAAAAATCTTTTATATTTTTTTTAGGAATTCTTTTACTTCCTCCACGAGCAGGTATTATACAAACACATTTAGACACCTAGCACCTCTAACATTGATGTGATTACATAATCTTGTTCTTTATTTGTCAAAGCAGGATAAAGAGGTAAAGAAATAGCTTCTTTATAGTATTTATCCATAATAGGAGTATTTTCTTCTCCATATCCCAAGTTTTTATAATATGGTTGTTTATTAATAGGAATATAATGAAATTGCAAGCCTATACTTTTTTCTCTCATTTTAGTCACAAACTCATTTTTATCAGTATCAAATCTATCAAAGTCAATATACACTACAAAAAGATGATAAGCAGATTCGTTAATAAAATCATATATAGGTTTTACAAAATCATATTTTTCAAAAAGCTCACAATATCTTTTTGCCATTACTCGTCTTTTATTTAAAAACTCATCAAGTCTTTTTAATTGTGAGATACCCAAAGCACAAGCTATATCTGTAAGTCTATAATTAAATCCCAACTGGGTCATATCATAATGCCAAGGTGCAACTTCACTATTTGCTTTCATGCCATGATTTCTTAAAACTAAAAGCTTCTCATAAAGCTCTTTTGAGTTTGTAGTTATCGCTCCACCCTCACCTGTAGTAAAACCTTTGACAGGATGAAAAGAAAAAGTTGAGATATCACTATTTTTGCAAGAACCAGCTTTTATCCCATCATTAACTGCCCCAATCGAGTGGGCACAATCTTCTAAAATCTTAATACCATATTTCTCTTTTAACTCTTTTAATTTTTTTTGATTAACACTAAGCCCTGAAAAATGTACCACATAAATCGCTTTTATTGAAGAGTCTTTCTTTAACTTTTCTTCACAAAGGTTCAAATCAATATTTCCATCTTCACAAATATCCACAAAGATTGTTTTTGCATTAACATAAAGAATTGAATTTGATGTGGCTAAAAAAGAGTTTACAGTTGTAAGAACTTTATCTTTTTCGTTTAAAAGTACAAGTGAGGCCAAATGTAAAGCAGCAATTCCATTTGATACTGCCACACAATATTTAGCGCCAATATATTTACAAAGAGCCTCTTCAAACTCTTTTATTTTTGGCCCAGTTGTTAAATAATCACTCTTTAATGCAACAACCACAGCTTCTATATCTTCATTTGAAATATTTTGTTTGCTATAAGGGATAAAATTAATTTTATTCATTTTTCATGTTTTTCCAAATACCAATTATAAACTTTTTCAATACCTTTTTTCAATTCTACTTTATGTTTCCAACCCAAAGTATGGAGTTTAGAGGTATCAGTTAACTTTAACATAGTACCATCTGGCTTTAGTGTATTAAATATGAGTTGACCATTAAATCCTATGATATTTTTAATAAGTTCGGCGAGTTCTTTTATTGATATATCCATACCTGTTCCTATGTTTATGTGTGTGTTTTTTATCTCTTTATCATTAGTATTATAAATATCTTTACACCCCATTTTTGCTTTAGCAACAGGGGTATAGGATTTTAGATCCACAAAATCTTTATTTTCTAATAAAAAAAGACAAGCATCAGCCATATCTTCAGAATACATAAACTCTCTTCTTGGAGTTCCAGTTCCCCATATCTCTACTTTATTTTTATTTACACCAAAATTAGTTAAATATTCTTTTGCTTCATCAATTGATTTTAATTTTAAATCTTTTAAGACTTCTTCAAATTTACCTTCACTTAAAAGTTTTGCAAGGTGAATTTTTCTTATAAGTGCTGGAAGTACATGAGACTTCTCTAAATCAAAGTTATCATTTGGTCCATAAAGATTTGTAGGCATTACAGATATAAAATTTGTACCATATTGTAAATTATAACTCTCACACATCTTTATACCAGCTATTTTTGAAATAGCATATGGTTCATTAGTATATTCTAATTCGGAAGTTAGTAAACTATCCTCACTCATAGGCTGTGGAGCATTTTTTGGATAAATACATGTACTTCCTAAAAAAAGTAGCTTTTTCACTTTATTTACGAAAGATTGATGTATTACATTATTTTGAACTTGTAGGTTTTCATAGATAAAATCTGCTCTATAAGTATTATTTGCAACAATTCCACCTACTTTTGCAGCAGCAAGTATCACATATTCTGGTTTTTCAGTTTGAAAAAATACTTCTACATCTTTTTGATTTATTAAATCCAATTCTGTATGTGTTCTATATACTAAATTTGTATATCCTTTAGAAATTAGATTTTTTAATATAGCTGAACCTACAAGACCTTTATGTCCAGCTATATAAATTTTACTATTCTTATTCATATTATTCAAAATAACTCATAGTTTTATATCCACCATCTTTTAGGTAAACATCTTTTGTCATTAGTTTTAAGTCTGATTTCATCATATCATTCACTAAATCTTGTAATTTATACTCTCTATTCCATCCTAATTTTGTTTCTGCTTTACTAGGGTTCCCTAGCAATAAATCTACTTCAGTTGGTCTAAAGTATCTTGGATCTACTACAACTACTTCTTTACCTATTTCTATTTGATAATCTGAATTTGAACAAGAAGTAACATAAGCTTTTTCATCAACACCCTCACCTTTAAATTCTAAAGTAATACCTGCATATTCAAATGCCAATTTTACAAAATCTCGTACTGTTGTCGTTTGACCTGTTGCTATAACCCAATCTTCTGGCTCATCTGCTTGTAAAATCATCCACATCATTCGTACATAATCTTTTGCATGTCCCCAATCTCTTTTTGCATCTAGATTTCCAAGGTAAAGTTTATCTTGTAATCCTAATGCTATTTTAGATGCTGCTCTTGTTATTTTTCTTGTTACGAATGTTTCCCCTCTAACAGGACTTTCATGATTAAACAAAATTCCATTACAAGCAAACATTCCATATGCTTCTCTATAGTTTACTGTTATCCAGTATGCATACATCTTTGCTACTGCATATGGGCTTCTAGGATAAAAAGGTGTTGTTTCGCTTTGTGGTGTTTCTTGTACTTTTCCAAAAAGTTCAGATGTTGAAGCTTGATAGATTTTTGTTTTATTAGTAAGTCCTAATAGTTTTACAGCTTCAAGAATTCTAAGTGTTCCTGTTCCATCTGCATTTGCAACATATTCTGGTGTTTCAAATGAAACGGCAACATGACTCATTGCAGCTAGGTTATATATTTCATCGGGTTCTACTTCTTGAATAATACGAGTAAGATTCATAGAATCTGTCATATCACCAAAGTGCAAAATTAGGTTTCTATTTTCAACATGAGGATCTTCATAAAGGTGGTCTATTCTATCTGTATTAAAAAGTGAACTTCTTCTTTTTATACCATGTACTTCATAACCTTTTTTTAGTAAAAACTCTGCTAAATAACTTCCATCTTGTCCTGTTATTCCTGTTATTAGTGCTACTTTTTGTTTTGCCATATTCTTTTTCTATCCTATTTTAACTATTTCTACTAAAATCATCATCAATTCTAACAATATCATCTTCACCTGTATATTCACCAACTTGGGCTTCAATAATTACTAATGGTAATTTACCTTGGTTTTCAAGTCTATGTAGTTGTCCTGCTTTTATGTATGTTGACTCATTTGGATTTAAAATAAATGTTTTATCTTCAATTGTAACTGTTGCACATCCTGATACTACTATCCAATGTTCATTTCTATGAAAATGTTTTTGTAAAGATAATCTTTTTCCTGATTTTACTTCTATTTTTTTTATTTTATAACCAGGGCTATCTTCTAAAATAGTATATGTCCCCCAAGGTCTATGCCATGTTAAGTGTACATTATGAAGTTCACTTTTTTGTTCTTTTAGTTTCTGAACCACTTTTTTTACTTTTTGGCTAGAACCTTTTTTTGAAACTAAAAGTGCATCACCAGTATCAACGATAATACAATCTTTTATATCTACTGTTGCTATTTTTCTATCATTTCCATAGATTAAATTATTATTTGAATCTATTGAAATATGATTTTCATTTTCTGTATTATTATTTTCATCTTTTGGAAGTTCATCATACAAGCTATCAAAGCTTCCTACATCACTCCACGAAATATCTGAGGGGATTACTTTTACTTTATCTGATTTTTCCATTACAGCGTAATCTATACTATCTTCTGGTATATTTATCATATCTTCATGTTTTATTCTTATTATATTTTCTTTATTTGCATTATTAAATGCTATTAAAGAATTTTCATAAATTTCTGGGGAATATTTTTTTAGTTCATCTAGAAATACTCCTGCTTTAAACATAAACATTCCTGAGTTCCAGTAATAATTACCTGCTTTTAAATATTGTGTTGCTATATTTAAGTCTGGCTTTTCATGAAAGGCTTTTACATCATATTTATTCTCAGATTCAATATATCCATATCCAGTTTCTGCAAAAGTTGGAGTTATTCCAAAGGTTACTAATTTTTCATCATTCGCAAACTCTTTTGCTTGGTTTATAACTTTTTTATATTCTATTTCATTTTTTATTAGGTGATCTGAGGGTGTTACTAACATTATCTCTTCTTTAGGCAAGTCCATACAAGCTAAGGCAATTGCTGGTGCAGTGTTTCTTCCTATTGGCTCTAGAAGATATTTATTATTTATTTTATTTAAACTCGATGAGTCAAAAGATACCTTAGTATCTTTTTTTGTCATCTCCTCCAATTGGTCTAAAGATAAGAAATATTGTTCTGAATTTGAAACTATAAATTGATTTTCACATAATTTTGAGTTTCGTTCTACTGTCAATTGAAAAAGTGACTTTTTATTAAATAATTTTACGAACTGTTTTGGCATTAGAGTTCGGCTTATTGGCCATAGTCTAGTTCCACTTCCTCCACATAGTATTATATTTGTCATTTTTTCCTTTCTTAAATCTTTTTTATTAAATTTAAAAACTCTTTTTCACCCAACCACTCACTATTTTTGGTCGAATTATATTCAAAGCCTTGTTCAACTTGAATACCTTTTTCTCCTAAATTATTCTCAAAATAATCTCTTACAGCGTGGAACTTAATAGTAGGTCCAATTACAAAATGATCTTCAAATTCTATTGTTAGATGGGAATCATCAGATGGACACATTATTTCATGGAGTTTTTCTCCTGGTCTTATTCCAACTATTTCATGGGGTAAGTTTGGTGCCATTGCACTTGCTAAATCAACTATTTTCATAGATGGAATTTTTGGTACAAAAATCTCTCCACCTTTCATTCTCTCAAAATTTTTAAGTACAAAATTAACACCTTGTTCAAGTGTTATCATAAATCTTGTCATTTTTTCATCTGTGATTGGTAAAGATTCAGCTCCATTTTTAATTAGTTTTTCAAAATAAGGAACAACTGAACCCCTACTTCCTAAAACATTTCCGTATCTTACTACTGAAAAAGAGATATCTCTTTTTCCTACTAAGTTATTAGCTGCTACAAAAAGCTTATCTGATACTAGTTTTGTTGCTCCATAAAGATTTACTGGATTTGCTGCTTTGTCAGTGGATAAGGCAATTACTTTTTTCACCCTATTATCAATGGCTGCATCAATAACATTTTGTGCTCCATCAATATTTGTTTTTATACATTCCATTGGATTGTATTCTGCTATTGGTACATGTTTTAAAGCTGCTGCATGAATCACATAGTCTACATCATTCATAGCTTTTTTTAATCTACTTGCATCCCTTACATCTCCAATAAAGTATCTCATGCACTTATTGTTATAATCTTGGGACATCTCGTATTGTTTAAGTTCATCTCTTGAATAAATTATTATTTTATTTGGTTTATACTTTTCAAGTATCATCTTAGTAAACTTTTTACCAAAACTTCCAGTTCCACCAGTAATTAAAATATTTTTATCATTAAACATTAAAAGCCTTTATTTATAATGTTCAATTTTACCCAATATATTATTTAACTTTTATTTTAAGAGCAAATATGTAATAATTTAATAAATTCAAACTTAGGTATTTTATGTCAGAAAATTTCATTCCAGAAGATATTATTAAAATTCAAAAAAAACTTGCAAGCTTTGAAAAAGGTTCAAGGAATTATAAAAAATATACTAAGATACTAGCAAAGCACATAAAAAAATTTACTATGAAAAAAAGAGTTAATTCCCATATTAAGACAATTGAAAACATTCAAAAGATTGATGAAGAGATAAATAAAAAAGAAAAAGAATAAAATTTTATTGCAATTTGTAATAATTTTTCTTAATTAAAAAACTTTCTGATAGAATTACACAAAATTAAATAACACGCAGGAAAAATTATGGATGATAATCAAAAAAAATCACTAGACTTAGCAATCAAACAAATTGACAAAGCTTTCGGAAAAGGTTCACTAGTAAGATTAGGGGATAAAGAAACAGTTCCAGTTGAGTCTATAAGTACAGGTTCATTGGGACTTGACTTAGCATTAGGGGTTGGAGGGTTACCAAAGGGAAGAGTAATAGAAATATATGGACCTGAATCTTCAGGTAAAACTACACTTACTCTTCATGCAATAGCAGAATGTCAAAGACAAGGTGGAGTTTGTGCTTTTATTGATGCAGAACATGCACTTGATGTAGTTTATGCAAAAAATTTAGGAGTAGACACTGATAACTTACTTGTTTCTCAACCAGATTTTGGAGAACAAGCTTTAGAGATACTAGAAACTGTTATTAGAAGTGGGGCTGTTGATTTAATAGTAATTGACTCTGTTGCAGCACTTACTCCAAAAGTAGAGATTGATGGTGATATGGATGACCAACAAGTAGGTGTTCAAGCAAGACTTATGAGTAAAGCTTTAAGAAAAATTACTGGTATTTTACATAAAATGAACTGTACTGTAATCTTTATCAACCAAATCAGAATGAAAATTGGAATGACAGGATATGGAAGTCCAGAAACTACAACTGGTGGAAATGCACTTAAATTTTACTCTTCTATTAGACTTGATATTAGAAGAATAGCAACACTTAAACAAGCTGAAAATTCTATTGGAAATAGAGTAAAAGTAAAAGTTGTAAAAAATAAAGTTGCACCTCCTTTCAAACAAGCAGAGTTTGATATTATGTTTGGAGAAGGTATCTCAAAAATGGGAGAACTTGTTGATTATGGTGTTAAACTTGATATTGTTGATAAAGCTGGAGCTTGGTTTAGCTACAATGACAGTAAAATCGGTCAAGGAAAAGAGAACTCAAAAGTATTCTTAAGAGATAATCCTGAAATAGCAAAAGAGATTGAAGATAAAATTCTTGAAGCTATGGGAGTAAATGATGCTGTACCATTTGATGGCGATGAAAGTTCAGAAGAAGGTGAAGATTAATCTAAGAGAAAACTCTCTTAGATTAAAACCTTTTATTACTACAATATCCAAAACTACCCCAAATAATCACAAATACCTCAAACCACAAAAGAACTTTAAAATAAAATTTTAGATAAAATAATATAAATTTAAATATTTATAGGAGACCTACGTGGTATATATTGATAACATTTATGCTGATGAAGTATTAGATTCAAGAGGAAATCCAACAGTTAGAGCAACAGTAATTTTAAGTGATGGTACAAAACAAAGTGCGATTGTACCAAGTGGGGCAAGTACTGGAAAAAGAGAAGCACTAGAATTAAGAGATGGGGATGATAGATTTTTAGGAAAAGGTGTTTTAAAAGCAGTTGAAAATGTAAATACTACAATTGCAAATGAAGTAATCGGTTTAAGCCCATATAATCAAGCAGAAATAGATGCTACAATGAAAGATATAGATGGAACAAGTAATTATTCAAACCTAGGTGCAAATGCAGTTCTAGGTGTTTCTATGGCTGTAGCAAGAGCTGCTGCTGCATCTTTAGAAATTCCTTTATATAGATATTTAGGTGGGGCAAATGCTATGACTATGCCTGTACCTATGTTTAATATCATAAATGGTGGAGAACATGCAAATAATTCTGTTGATTTTCAAGAATATATGGTTATGCCAGTTGGTTTTGAAAACTTCAATGATGGATTAAGAGCAGTATCTGAAATCTATCAAAACCTTAAAAAAGTAATTGATGAAATGGGTGAATCAACTGCAGTTGGTGATGAAGGTGGGTTTGCCCCAAATTTAAAATCAAATGAAGAACCTATTCAAGTTATTTTAAAAGCAGTAGAAAAAGCTGGATACAAAGCTGGTGAACAAATTGCAATCGCACTTGATGTTGCAGCTTCAGAAATCATAAATGACAAAGGTCTTTATGTATTAAAATCTGAAAATAGAGAATTAACTTCAAAAGAGTTAGTTGCTTATTATGCTGATTTATGTTCAAAATACCCAATTGTATCTATCGAAGATGGATTGAGTGAAGATGACTGGGATGGTTGGAAAATATTAACTGAAGAACTTGGTTCTAAAATTCAACTTGTAGGTGATGATTTATTTGTTACAAATGCAAATATCCTAGCAGAAGGAATTCAAAAAGGAATTGCAAATTCTATTTTAATCAAACCAAACCAAATTGGATCAGTTAGTGAAACAATGCAAACAATAAGACTAGCACAACGAAACAATTATAATTGTGTTATGTCACACAGATCTGGTGAATCTGAAGATGCCTTTATTGCTGATTTTGCAGTGGCATTAAATTGTGGACAAATCAAAACTGGAAGTACAGCAAGAAGTGATAGAATCGCTAAGTATAATAGATTATTGGAAATCGGTTCTGAAATAGCATATGCTGAATATTTAGGGAAACAACCTTTTTTCAAAAAATAGTAGTAGAATAATATGGCAGAAAAAAGTAATCGTTTTATAAGTAAAGAGGTCAAACGATTTACTGTAATAGCAATAATTTCTATTGCTATTACACTTTTTCTAAGCTATCATGTGGCAAACTTACTCTTTGGAGTAAATTCTTTTGAGGTCTATAAGTCACTTAAAAATAAAAGGTCTTATTTGATTAGTGAAATTAATAGACTTCAAGAGAGTAATGCGAGATTACAAAAAGAATATTTTGAATTAAAAAATTTGGAGCCAGAAGAATGAAATCTTTATCTTTAATTGTTACATCACTATTAATGGTTGCTTCTTTAGAAGCAAGGGAAAATCCGTTTATGCCAACAAAAGCATATAATGATGAAGTTGCAAGACTTATGGAAATAGATCAAAACTATCCACCTGAATTTATGGAGAAAAACCAAGATATTCAAACAGAAGATATGACTCCTGTATTAAGAGAAGGTGATGTAAATAAACCAGCTCCTACTGCTGTTGCAAAAAGTGAAGAAGAGCTGAAAAAAGAGCAAATGGAAAAAGAAGCTCAACTAAGAAAAGAAAAGGAGCTTCAAGAAGCTCTAAAAAAAGTTGCAATTGCTAAAAAAGAAGCTGCAGAAGCAAAATTAGCAAAAGAAAGAGCAATCACAAAAGCTAAAGAACTTGAAGAAAGAGGCCCTGTAATTTATGTAAAGCCAAGAGCTACAACAGAAATTATGCCAAATGAGACGGAAACTCCTACTATGCAAGATGACACAAAAATGGATGTAAAAAATGTAGAAATACTACCATTTTTAAAACTTGAATACTCAAATGATAAAATGGCTTTAAATACAAAATATAAAATTATGAAAAAATTTTATCTAGAAAATGAGAAAAAATTAATCATTGATTTTAAAGCTAATGTTTCATTTTTTACTAAAAATATAGTTTTAGATTCTACTAACTT
The DNA here is from genome assembly GCF_048571125.1 of Arcobacter siniprincipis (SeqCode). Taxonomy (NCBI): domain Bacteria; kingdom Pseudomonadati; phylum Campylobacterota; class Epsilonproteobacteria; order Campylobacterales; family Arcobacteraceae; genus Arcobacter; species Arcobacter siniprincipis (SeqCode). The sequence continues at coordinate 3,121,748 of NZ_CP182343.1, forward strand.
CAAAAAAATAACTGTGGGGAATCATGGAGAAGAACACTTTTTTAGAGTTGTTGTAGAAGTAGAAGATATGCCTTCAAATTATGATGTTTCTTTTGATGATACTTTAGTTTATATTCTTCCTAAACAATAAGGTATTTAATAATTTTATTATTATCATTACAATTAGAACTTCTAAAATAGAAGCTAATATAAATGCATAATAATAAAATTGCGTAATACTATGATTGTGATATGCCAGAGTAATAACTGCTATTAAAAGAGTAAGTGGCATTGAATGAGAAAGTCCTATCAATAAAAACTTTCCTCCCTTTAAATCTTTCATAAATAAAAATGATGCTACAAATCGTATGAAAATCATAGCTACAACTATCATCAAAGCTTTTACAAATAATCCATCATGAAATAAAGATTGTAACTCAAATGAGGTACCTACATGAATAAAAAATATTGGCACAAGCCAACCAAACCCAAAATGCTCTAGTTTTGTGGGAAGTGCTTTATTATGCTCAAAAAAAGTTTTGATAAAAGTTCCAGCAATAAATGCTCCAAATGCAACTTCAAGTTTCAGATAAATCATTATAGTAATCAATAAAAAGAAAATAGCCATAGAAACACGAATATCTTGTTCTTGATGATCTTCATCTGGCATAAGATATCTTTTTATCTCAGGATACCACCATAATAAATTATGAAATATCTTGTATATAATTATCAACACAACTAAAAAAGCTGTAAATAACATCATTGTTTTTGCAAATTCCCAGCCAAATCCAACTTCAAGTCCAGCAGAAACTGTTGTTAAAACTATAATAGAAACTATCTCTCCAACAAGACCTATCAGAATAGATAAAGATACCCAATCCTCTTCTCCATACTCTTTTTTAAGTGCAGCTAACATACCTATAGAGATCAAAGGAAGAGTAACTACAAAAATATTACTTAATTCAAAGTACCAAGTAATAATAAAAGATAAAGAGAATAATATAGCATTATAAACAAGTGATTTTTTCAAAATCAAAGGGTCTGAATCTATTATCTTTCTTAAATCAACTTCAAGCCCTGCTAAAAACATCAAATATAAAAATCCAAGTTCTGCAACTAACTCAAAAATAGTGTGTTCTGTAATAAGTGAAAAATATACAGCAAGAGCACCCAATATAATCTCAACAGGAACCGTTGGTATTTTAGTAAACTTTGATACTAACGGAGATATAAAAATTATAGTTGAGATTGTAATAATTATTAGGATTTCATCTGTCATTTAGTTTCCTGTTTTAATCTCTTTCTCTTTTTATTTTAAAGCCTAACTTTTCAAGTTCTTCCATATCTTCAATTGGAGATTTTCCAGCAGTTGTTAAATAATCTCCAATAACAAAGGCATTTGCACCTTTTTCAAAGATTTTATATTGTTCTTCTCCAAACATTAACTCTCTTCCACCAGCAACCATGATTTTCATAGCATTTGGCACCATTTTTCTAGCTAGCGCAATTAATTCAAATGCCTCTTCTCTTGTAACACTATTTTCGACAATTGGCAAAGCCTTATTTGGATGAAAGAAGTTTAAAGGTACGTTCATAGGTTCTAATGATGCGATTGATTCAAGCATAGAGATTCTTTGCTCTTGAGTCTCACCAAGACCAAAAATTCCACCACAGACAAGTCTTAATCCCACTTCTTTTACATTTTTACAGGTTTGATATCTCTCTTGCCAAGTATGAGTTGTAACAATTTGGGGATAATAATCTTCTGCTGTTTCTAAGTTATGATTATACGCATCAACACCAGCTTCTTTTAATGTTTGAAGTTGCTCAACACTTGCAGTTCCATTACAAGCAATTAATATAAGTCCTAGATTCTCTTTTTTTACAGCCTTTGCAGCTTCAACAACAAACTTTAGTCTCTTATCATCTAAACCTTTTCCAGCAGTTACTAAACAAAATCCATTAGCATTATTTGCTTTTGCTCTTTTTGCTTCTTGGACAATTTGTTCTATCTCTTTTCTTTTATATCTTAATATATCTGCTTTGTATTTTACACTTTGTGTACAAAATTTACAGTCTTCATTACATGTACCACTTTCAATATTACAAATAGCACATAAAAATATTTCTTTATTTTCGTTCATATCTAATCTCTTTTTTTAAAAATTCTTTTTCATTAATATTTCTTGAGTAATAATTAATTATATACTCATTTGGGTTAATTTCCAACAATACACACTCACTCAAAGGTTTCTCTCTAGCGCATATTTCACCAGGATTTAAAAATAAAGTACCTTCTTTATAGTCACTTTCAAATATATGAGTATGTCCAAAAATCACTACATCACTATCCCCATTTAGATAAAAAGGTAAGTGCATAAGTTTAAACTTTACATCTTCAATTTTAAATAAATAAGGTTCGTTTTCTATTTTGTATTCATTTGAAAGATACACTAAAGAGTTGTCATTATTTCCATAAACACACACATAAGGCAAACTTGACTCTTTTAATAATTCTAAATTTTCTTTCAAACATAAATCACCTGCGTGAACCAAGTACTGTGCACCTTGTAATTTTAAAAAATCAATAGCTTCTTTTGTAAAATCAACTTTATTGTGACTATCAGAAAGAACTGCTACTTTCAAGTTTATTTCTCTTTTTTAGCAGTTGTTTTCTTTGTTGTTGTCTTTTTTACAGGAGCTCTCTTCGCAGGAGCTTTTTTTGTTGCTGTTTTTGTCGTTGTCTTTGCAGCAGCTGTTTTTTTAGCTGGTGCTCTTTTTGAAGTTTTTGAGTCATTTTCAATAATACTTAAACAATCTTCCAACTCTAAAGCTGCAGCATCTTTACCTTTTGGTATTTTATAGTTTTTTCTACCTTGTTTGATATAAGGTCCATATCTTCCATCAAGAACTTGAATTTTTTCTTTTTCAAAGTTTTTAATAGTAGCTTTTGCTTTTTCTTCATCAATTTGTTTTATTATTTCTAAAGCTCTTGGTAGTTCAACTTTATAGGGATCATCTTCTTTTAATGAATAATATTTTGTTTTTACTTGTAAATATGGACCAAATCTTCCAATATTTGCTTTAATATCTTCACCATCAGCAGTTTGTCCTACAACTCTTGGAAGAGTAAATAAAAACATCGCTTCATCCATAGTAATTGTATCCATATTTAGATGAGCTGGAATCGCTACGAAAAGAGGTTTTTCTTCATCATCTTTTGTTCCAATTTGAACAAATGGCCCAAATCTTCCTACTCTTGCACTTACAGGTTTTCCAGATTTTGGATCAGTTCCTATTTCTCTTATTTGTAAATAGTCTTCTTTATTTACGCTCTCTTCTTTTTCATCGATAGTTTTTTTGAAATCCCCATAAAAGTCTTTCATTACTTGTTGCCAAGCAATTTTACCATCTGCAATATCATCAAACTCTTCTTCAACTTTTGCCGTAAACCCTAAATCTAAAATATTAGGGAAATGGTCAGTTAAAAATGAATTCACAATTTCACCAGTTGGTGTAGGTATAAGTTTTTTATCTTCTGATTTAGTTATATACTCTCTTGCTTGAATAGTAGAAATCGTAGGAGCATAAGTTGATGGTCTTCCTATTCCTTCACTCTCTAATTTTTTTACAAGTGAAGCTTCTGTATATCTTGCTGGTGGTTTTGTAAAGTTTTGTTCTAAATCTAATTTTTCTAAATCTAATTTTGTTCCAACTTTAATTGATGGTAATATTTTTTCACTACTATCAAGTGCAGATTCAGGATTATCACTTCCTTCTGTATAAACTTTCATAAATCCAGGGAAAATAATTCTTTGTCCCTTAACTTGAAATTCATACTCTTTATCTTTTCCTGCACTTATTTTATATGTAGTATTTGCTATTTTTGCAGTTTGCATTTGAGTAGCAAGTGTTCTTTTCCAAATAAGACTATAAAGTCTAAATTGTGCATTATCCACATAAGCTTTTATCATACTTGGTTTTAAACTTAAATCTACAGGTCTAATAGCTTCGTGAGCCTCTTGTGCCCCTTTAGCTTTTGATTTGTACACTCTTGGGCTTTTTAGGCTATATTCAGCTCCATAGGTTTTCTCAATCACTTCTTTAGCTGCACTTGTAGCAACTGTTGAAAGATTTAAGGAGTCTGTTCTCATATATGTAATCAAACCACCTGTATGATTTGGAATATTTTGAATATTTCCCTCATATAGCTGTTGAGCTATTACCATAGTTTGTTTTACAGAATATCCAAGCTTTCTACTAGCTTCTTGTTGTAATGTTGAAGTTGTAAAAGGCGCTGCTGGATTTCTTTTGCTTTCACTTTCATCTATATCAAAAAGTTCAAAATCACCTTGATTTATTGAAGCTTCTATCTCTTTTGCTTCTTGCTCATTTTTGACTTTTTTAACTTTTCCATTGATTTTTGCTAATTCAGTATTTAATTGGGGATTTATAAAATCAGCTTTTATTTTCCAAAACTCTTCTGGAATAAAGGCTCTAATTTCATTTTCTCTATCAACTATTATTCTAACAGCAACACTTTGAACTCTTCCAGCACTTAGTCCATATCTTACTTTTTTCCATAATAGTGGCGAAAGTTCATATCCAACAGCTCTATCTAAGATTCTTCTTGCTTGTTGGGCATCAACCAAGTTTTGATTTACTTCCCTTGGATTTTCTAGGGCTTTTAAAATTGCACCCTTTGTAATCTCATGAAATACGATTCTTTTTAGTGGATTTTTTTCAACTTTAAGTGCAGGGATAAGATGCCAAGCAATAGCTTCTCCCTCCCTATCCTCATCGGCTGCGAGGTAGATAGTTGTATCTTTTGTTATCTCTTTTTTCAAATCAGCAATTACTTTTCTTTTATCCGTGGAAATCAGATATTGAGGTTTGAAGTTATCAGCTGGGTCAAACCCTAATTTTGACTTTGGTAAGTCTCTTACATGGCCCATAGATGCCATAACTTTATAATCTGATCCTAAGAATTTTGAAATTGTTTTTGCTTTTGCTGGTGATTCGACGATAACTAAATTTTTCACTATAAAAATAACCCTTCTGATTTTTTTTGAGCAAGAATTCTAACATAATTAGATTAAAAGCACTTAAGCTTTAAAATTAACATCTTTATCTAAAAAATTATTACCTCTGTTTGTAAATCAATATTAAACTCTGATTTTACTCTCTGTTTTGCAATATTTATCAAATAAATAGCATCTTCAAAAGTTCCACCACCATTATTTACTAAAAAATTAGCATGTACTTTCGAAAAAGACATTCCATTTTTACTAAAACCTTTTAAGCCAACTTGCTCTATCAATCTTCCCGCACTATCTCCTATTGGGTTTTTAAAACAGCTTCCCGCACTAGAAGTTTGTGGTTGATTGTTTCGCATTTTTGTAAAAAGTTCATTCATTTCTTTACTATATCCACTACTTATATTAAATACAAGTTCATAAACTATAGTATCTATATTTGTATTTCGATATCCGTATTGTACATCTTCTTTTTTAATATAACCATCTTTTGTTTTTATTGAGTCTATATAATTGAAGATTTCCCACTCTTTTAAACCTGCATTCATTTTAATCAAACCACCAAGATTTCCAGGAAGTTTTCCAAGAAATTCAAAATTTGCTAGATTATTTCTTTTTGCATAAGATAAAAGTTTACCAGATTTTGTAGCACAACCAACATAAAGCTTATCATCAACTTGTTTTATATAATCAAATTCTTCACCTAAAACTGCAAATTTTGGAGGAGTATTTGAGACTAAAAGATTATTTGCACGACCAATTATTTGATATTCTTTATAATCTCCTATCTCATTTATAACCAACACCTCTAATGTTGGTCCTATATGAATTGATGAATACTTTGAAAAGTCTATACTCTTTTTGTAATTATTCATTATTATTTATTACGAAGTTCTTCATATTCACTTGGAATTAAAAACTCCCTTGATTTTACAAGACTATTATAGAAGCCATGTTTATACCCTAGTTCATATAGCTTATCTAAAGCATCATATTGAAGTTCACTCAAACTTATAGAATCATCATTTGCATAAAGATCTAAATACTTATCAAGTGTTGGAGCATCAACTCTTATAAGTCCTCGCTCCAATAACATATCAGATAATATTTTCTTATTTTTATTTGCAACATGAACTGCTTTTATTAGAGTATTTTCATAATCAATTGCATAATTTAGTGGAATTGATCTTCTTAAACACATTCCTCCAAGGGGAAGAGGTAAATCTTTTCCAGCTAACTCTTGCCAAATATCCCAAATCTCACGTTCAACTTCTAAACTATCATCATAATTTAAAATTGATTCATGGATTAAAACACCTGCATCAACAGTACCATCAATTACAGCTTGTTCTATATCTAAAAAGTTCATATAAGTAATTCTTGCATCTGGATAAGCGATTCTAAATAGAAGTCCATTAGTTGTATATTCTCCACTTAAAGCCACTTTGAAGTTTTTCTTTAATTTTGTCTCTTTTTTCTTTACTAATTTTGGTCCATAGCCATTACCAAAGGAAACTGCTGTTTTTAAAAGTGCATAATCATCTTTTACAAAAGGATATAAAGCAAAAGAGATTGCACAAATATCATATTCACCATTTATAGTAGCTTGATTTAAACTCTCAATATCATCTGCAATATTATCAAATATTGTATCTTTTGGAGTAACCCAACCAAATTTTATAGCATAATACATAAATATATCATCGGCGTCTGGTGAATGTGCAACACTAATTTTTCTCAAAGTCTATCCTTCTTTTTTTATGAAAAAGATTGTATCAAGTTATGGTTTTATCTTTGGTTATATAAAAATATGAATGAGTATTCAAAAGCTTTGCTTTCTTTTTATTAAGAGAGTATAATTAGTTAATCTAATTAAGGAGATTATTATGAAAGCATGTAAATTAGTCCTTGGCCTTTTAGCAGCAGCAACATTAGTTTCAACACTTAATGCTACTGATTATACACAAAGAGGACCTTCAAGTTTTGAAGAGTATGACACAAATAATGATGGTTTTGTATCTGAATCTGAATTTTATGATTTAAGAGCAAAAAAAATGGAAGCAAAGGCAAATCAAGGTATGAGAATGAAAAATGCAGCAAATGCTCCAACTTTTGAAAGTTTTGATACAAATGGGGATAAAAAACTAAGTAAAGAAGAACTTTTAGAAGGTCAAATGAAAAATATGAAACAAAACATGAATCAAAAAGGTATGGGAAAAGGAATGAATAATTCCAACCAATAACTCTCTTCACAAGGTCATATTTATGACCTTGTGATTGATTTAATATCCAGCTATTTGAATATAGTAAGAGATAGTTTCAAGTATATTTTGAATAAAGAATATTGAAATAATCATAAACACTGCACAAGAGGCAACAATCACTTTACTAGTAGTTGTAGCATTTACCATAAATTTTATTCCCTCAACACTTGGTTCTTTTAAGAACATATAAACTATTGGTTTTAGATAATAATAAGCTGCAATAGCAGAGTTTAAAGCCATAATAAGTGCTAATACCATATATCCACCATTAACAGCTGCTCCTAAAAGATACATTTTCCCCCAAAATAGTGCAAAAGGAGGAATCCCAGCAAGTGAGAGTAAAAATAAACCAAAAATAACAGCAGTCATAGGAGATATTTTAATAAGTCCAGCATATTTTTCTAAAGCATGGTCTGTATTAAAAGTATGATAATCTTTACTTCTATTTAGCCATAACATAGCAAAAGCCCCAAGGTTTGTAACTGAAAATAAAATCCAATATAAAAACATAGCAGTAGTTGCTTGCGTTGTACCTATCATAATAGCAGATAAGGCAAAACCTGCATTTGAAATAGAAGAGTATGCAAGCATTCTATTTATATCTTTTTGCAATAGGGCTATTACATTTGGAATAGTCATTGTTAATACAACAATAGCTATTAAAATAGCTTCCACAAACATATTTCCAGAAGAGACAAATATCTCAAAAAATCTTAAAGCTACAACAAAACCTGCTATTTTTGGAACAATTGACATGAACCCTGCAAGTGAAGCAGTTGAGCCTTCATATACATCTGCAACCCAAACATGAAAAGGTACTAAAGAAAGTTTAAATCCAAGAGCAGCTAAGATAAATACAATTCCAAGTAATATAAGAGGATAGTTTTCAAAATCACTTGTAAACAATACTTCAGAAATCTTACCAAACTCTACGGTTCCTGTTATAGCATAAAAAATCATTGATCCAAAAGCAAAAAAAGCAGCGGCTAGAGCACCCATTGTGAAGTATTTTATTGCAGCTTCTATTGCGTTTGCTCTATTGTGCATAGCAATAATTGTATAAAGTGCCATTGAGGCTGTTTCAAGTCCTACAAATATCAAAATTAGTGAATCAGAACTAACCATAAATTGAAAACCTGCAATCATAAATAAATATAAGGCATAAAATTCTGGATATCGTTGTTCATTGAATCTTTGTTTTGTAAATGATAATAATATAAATAAGATAGAAGCAATTACCATAATTGCTTGAGCAAGAATTGAAATACCATCAATCATCATCAAGTCAAACATACCTCTAACATCACCATTATAAGTTACTACTGCTACTAAATCTACTATTAAAAATAAAACAGCCAACATAATATACAAAGACTTGTCAAGTTTTTTATTTGCCAAATCTATGCATAAAATAATTAAAGCTCCTACAATGGCAATTGACATAGGAACTAAAGTTTGAATATTTAAATTTGCAAAATCAATTGAAATAGCTGGTATCATTATTTTGCCTCCCCAATTGTATTTGACGACATAAGTTGTACTTTAGAAGCTGGTTGCTGTGCTTTTATTTGCATAACTTGAACTAAATGTTTCACAGAAGTATTAACTGGTTCTAAAATAGGTTTTGGATAAATTCCTAAAATAATAACCAAAGCAACTAAAGGAATAAGTGCAACTAACTCTCGCCCCTTTGCATCTTCTAAACTCTCATTTTTTGTATTTGTTATTGGTCCAAAAAAAGTCTTTTTATATAATACAAGCATATAGACGGCCCCTAAGATAATAGTGAGTCCAGCAATTATGGTAAAAAGTGGTGATACTTTAAAGAATCCCAATAAAGATAAAAACTCTCCCACAAAACCAATAGTTAAAGGCAGACCAATCGAAGCCATAAGCATAATTGCAAAGATTGTTGCATACTTTGGCATAACCTTAGCCAAGCCTCCAAATTCACTCATCATTTTAGTATGTCTTCTATCATAAATCACACCTACAAGCATAAACAGAGCTCCTGAAACAATACCGTGTGAAATCATTAAGAAAATTGAACCACCAATTCCCTCTACATTTAAAGCAAATGTTCCTAAAATAATAACACCCATATGTGATACAGAAGAGTAAGCAATTACTTGTTTTATATCTTCTTGGGCATAAGCTACCATTGCTGTATAAACTATTGCTATAAGAGCTAATATTGCCATTGGTATCATAAAATATACTGTTGCATCTGGAAATAGTGGAAGTGAAAATCTTATAAATCCATAAGTTCCCATTTTAAGCAATACTGCTGCAAGGATTACCGAACCAATTGTTGGAGCTTGTCCGTGTGCATATGGAAGCCAAGTATGAAATGGCACCATTGGAACTTTTATCGCAAAGCCTAAGAAAAAGGCTACAAATAACCAAAGTTGCATATCAAATGGAAGAATAAGCATATTCCAATCTAAAATATTAAAACTCCATGAACCTGCTGTCACATAATATACATAAGCTAAATAAAGCATACCAAGAAGCATAACTAAAGAACCAGTGAAAGTATAAATAAAGAATTTAATTGAAGCATAAATTCTTAAATTTCCACCCCAAGCTCCGATTATATAAAGCATTGGAATAAGTGATAACTCCCAAAATAAATAAAATACAATTGCATCTAAAGCTAAAAATACACCTACCATAGTCATTTCTAAAAATAACACAGTAATAATCATGTTTTTTAAAGCTCTTTTTTCAGTTAGTCCTATAATTGATATAAAAGTCATAAAAGTAGTCATAAGAACTAAAAATAGTGAAATACCATCTATTCCTACAACATAGTTTATTCCATAAGCATCAATTAATGGTGCTGTTTCTAAAAACTGCATATCAGGCATCGAGCTATCAAAGCCAGACCAAACTAATAGTGAAATGAAAAACTCAACGGCTGTTACGATAATTGCATAAGTTCTAATAGAATCACTCTTTACTAAAAACCCTATAAATGCAGCAAATGCCGGAAAAAATATTAAAATTGATAAAATATGTTCCATACTTTCTAACCCTTTACTTTAAAAACCCAAGCGCTACACTTAGAACTAATAATAAAACAAACCCATAAACCATCACTTTTAATAGTGTCGATAAATTACTTGATTGAAGAGGTCTAACCCCTTTACCTGATGCATAAACCATTTTTCCAATACCATCAACAATAAAATCAATAATTTTAAGATCAATATATTTCCATGCAAATTTACTTATTGCCAAATATGGTCTTGTAATTACATACTCTAAAAAATGAGGTATATAATATTGATTTGCCAATAGTTTATAAAAAAAGCTATCTTTTACATTTTCACTAAAATAAGTACCTGCTTTTACATACCTAAGCGTTGCAAATAAGACTCCAGCGATTGCCATTGCACTTGTTACAAGAATAAGTACAAGTACAACTTCTTCATGAACATGAACATTTAATCCTGGCAATACTTTTATTATCATCTCTTCAAAAGAATCTTTAAACCAACCTGTAACAATTGCAAGTATTGCAAGTGGGCTCATAGCTGCTATTACAAAGCTATAAGTTTCATGGGGATGATAATCAAGTTTTTTAAATCTCTCTTCACCAAAAAATACATACATAACAAGTCTAAATGAATAAAATGCTGTTAACCCAGCTGTTACCCAAAGAATAGTCCATAAAATATATTCATGGGCTCCAAAGGCAACTTCTAAGATTAAATCTTTAGAATAAAATCCTGCAAGTGGCCAAATACCTGAAAGAGCAGCTGAAGCTATTATCATAATAATAGCAGTGCCTTTCATATGCTTATACAACCCACCCATATTTTTTATATTTATCTCATCATTTAAAGCATGCATAACATTTCCAGCCCCTAAGAAAAGAACTGATTTAAAAAAGGCGTGTGTTGCCAAATGAAATAGTGCTACCCAATAGGCACCAAGACCAGCTGCTACAAACATATACCCAAGTTGAGATAAAGTAGAAAAAGCAATAATTTTTTTGATATTAGAAGCTACCATTGCTTGAGATGCTGCAAATATTGCAACAAAAGCACCAAGGCAAGCAATTCCATATCCTATTTCAGGAACAGCGGTAAAAATTGCATTTGCTCTTACTAGTAGATAAACTCCAGCTGTTACCATCGTCGCGGCATGAATTAGTGCAGATACTGGAGTTGGACCTTCCATTGCATTTGCAAGCCATTGATTAAATGGAAATTGTGCTGATTTACCCATAGCACCAATAAAAAGGAAAATTGCAATTGCTATTATAATTCCATGGGATAAGCTTCCAATATTTGCAAATACTACATCATATTGTAATGAACCCAAATTCCAATAAATCAAGAATATTCCAACTAACATACCTAAATCTGCAACTCTATTCATAATAAAAGCTTCATTTGCTGCATATGAAGGTGAGATTGAAGAGTAAGGTGAAAGAGTAGAATATGGTGAAGTGTATACATCTTTTGATTTTGCTTTATCTTCTTTGTGGTACCAAAATCCAATCAGTCCCCAAGAACAAAGACCAACACCTTCCCATCCAATGAACAATCCAGCAAAGTTATCACTCATAACTAATATCATCATAGAAAAAACAAAAACTGATAACCAAGCAAAATATCTATTAAATGATTTGTCATGATCCATATAACCAATTGAATGAATATGCACTATAGTTGAAACAATAGTTACAACTACCATCATCGTAGCACTAACTGCATCTGCTACAAAACCAAAAGGAATACTAAGATTTCCTATTACTATCCAATCCATAAGTTTTACACTTATTATCTCATCTGATGAAATAATATTAAAAAGTAAAATCAATGAAGCAACCATAGAAACAGCTAACATCAAACTTGTGAAAATCCCAGTAAATAAAGTTTTAGGTTTCATTGAAAATAGTGAGGCAACTATTGAACCAACTAAAGGAGCAAATAACGCAATATATACAAATTTTTCCATTTACCCCTCCATATTTTGTAAAGTATCTAAGTTGATAGAATTTTTTCTTTTATATAATAAAATTAATAATCCCAAACCAACAGCAACTTCACTTGCAGCAATTGCTATTATAAAAAATGCAAACATTTGACCTGTCAAATCTTGATGGAAATGTGAAACAGCAGCAAGTCCGATATTCACAGCATTTAACATTATTTCTGTTGAAAAAAATAGCATTAAAAGATTTTTTCTTCTAATCACACCTACTAAACCTAAACAAAATAGAAGTGATGAAAGTATTAAATACTCATTTAAACTCATTTGCTATCCTTTTCATTTGATGATTCAAGGGCATCTATTTCATCTTCACTAAGTTCTGAATATGATACATCCATCTTTTTACCAGCAAGTATAATTCCACCTATCATAGCAACTAATAACATCACAGCTGCAACTTCAAAAGGAACTAAAAATTTTGTAAATAAAATAACCCCAACATCTTGAGTATTTCCATACTCTGGATGAACTGCATAATCAGAAATTATATTAGTTGATATAATTGGAGAAAGAAAAGCTACAACCGTAATAAGTGCTGCTAATCCACTAAATAAAAATACTAATCTTGGATTTTGAATTTTTTCTTTTACTTCACTCATAGAATCAAAAAACATCATTCCAAAAGCATAAAGAGCCATAACAGCACCTGTATAAACTACAATTTGTACGATTCCTAAAAAATCTGCATTTAACAAAAAGAAAAATGCAGAGATAAAAATCATACCAGCTGCAAGAGAACTTAGTGCATATAAGGCATTATTTGTAAATACTGTTATTCCAAACATAAATACTGTCAAGATTGCAAACAAATAAAAAGCTACTATTTCAAACATCATATCTCCTAATACTCTAGTGGAGTTTTTTTGATTTTTTCATCAGCATCAGGAGATACTGCACCAAAACCTGGATACTCTTGTTGTTGTGCTAATTTATCAAGTGGAGTTAATAAATCATCTTTTACAACAAAGTGCGCTCGTTGTTCTCCTGCATTTTCATATCTTCCCCCATGAACAATGGCAAGTTCGGGACAAACCTCAGCACAATATCCACAGAAAATACATCTACCGAAGTTTATTGTATATTCTAAAACCTCTTTTCTAGAATTTTCATCAATTCGTGTATCCATTCTAATACAATCAGAAATACAAATTTTTTCACAAAGTCCACATCCAATACATCTATTTTCACCTGATTCTAAAAGACCAAGTAGTTTATGTACAGCTCTATATCTAGGTCCTATTGGTAGTTTTTCAGCAGGATATTGCACTGTGTGCATTTGTTTATTAAATAAAGCTTCTCTCATCATATTAAAAGTAACTCTTAGTCCAGTAAAAAGTTCCCCTTTTATTGATCTTTTAAATATTTGTTTAAATTCTTGCCAAGGAGTTTCAGGAGAACTATTATCTTGAATATTTATATAATCATGCTCGCTTATATTTCTATTTTTTAAATCTTCTAAATTCATCCTATACTCCCAACTATCATTACAAATGCACCAGTAAGTAAGATATTAACTACTGCTAGTGGCATTAATATTTTCCAACATAACCACATCAATTGATCTGGTCTTACATGTGGCCAAGAAGCTCTTGTCCATAAGAAGAAAAATATTAAAAATGATACTTTTAAAATAATCGCTAAACCACCTGGAATAAACCATAAATCATTGTACCCACCAAGAAAAATCAGTGAAATCAAAAATGAGATTGTAAATAAATTTGCATATTCACCTATAAAAAACATTCCCCATCTCATTCCAGAATACTCTGTTGCATAACCTGCAACAATTTCAGCTTCATGTTCAAGTAAATCAAATGGTGTTCTGTTTGTCTCTGCAAATCCTGCCATCACAAAAAGAATAAAAGCCAAAGGTTGAGTCCAAATAATCCAAGAAGTAAATCCTGCACTTTGATACTCATTTATATCAATTAAAGATAAAGAACCCACTAACATAAGAGGTGCTAAAAGTGCAAGTCCAGATACAACTTCATAAGATAAAAGTTGAATGGCAGTTCTTGCCCCTCCTAATAGTGCCCATTTATTTCCACTACTCATACCAGCTAATAAAGGCCCATAAAGTCCAACTGAAGCCACACCCATTACAAATAAAACACCCACATTGATATCTGCAATAATTGGTCTTATTGTATATCCAAAAATTTCAAATTCTGGAAAAAATGGAACTGCTGTCATTGCAATAAATGCTGTGGCTGCTGTTATAATTGGAGCAATCATAAAGATTGGTTTTACAGCATTTTGAGGAATAAAATCTTCTTTTGTAAATAGTTTTATCCCATCACAAACAATTTGTAAAAGCCCATAAGGCCCTACATTTGTAGGTCCCAATCTTCTTTGCATAAAAGCTAATATTTTTCTTTCAATATAAGTTGTAAACCCAGCAATTGCTGAAAATACAGCTAATATAACTATAGCTTTAACAATTGTTTCAATTATAATACTTGTCTCCATATTACACCTTTTTTACATTTGCACTTGTAAATCTATATCCAGAGAAAAGTGCCTTCGTATTTAACTCTTTCTCAAAGCTTGACACATATGCAATTTTCCCTGATACTTGATTATCAGTATAAACACTTACTTCTACTTCAGTCCCATTTGTACTTAGTAGCACTTTATCTCCAGCACTTAATTCCAACTCTTCTAAAAATGCTTCATTTGCAAACATTCCACTTTCTAAATTATCTTTAAACTCATGGGCTATTGCTGTAAATTCATTAAATTGATTGATTGGGTTTGCTTTATAAATAGTTATTTCTGAAGAAGTAACTTCAAAACTTACATTTTGTTTTTGAGCTATTTCATCACTTGCTTCCACATCAAAAGTATTTAAAATATAACCTCTATGTTCACTCCAATCATTTTCAAAGTAGTTAGTTAAACTATCAAATTCAACTGCTTGGAAACCTTTATCTACTGGTAAAGATTTTGTATATGAAATGGTATGTTCAACTTCTGTTCCTAATAAACTATTTGCAATATCATTCAAGACATAGCCTTTATAAGGTAAAGCTGCATTTGTAGGAACAACTCTTTTATCTATATTTGTAAATGTTCCTTCTTGTTGATTAAGAGCTGGCATATCTAAATTGCCGTCCCCTAAAGCTGATAATTGGAAATCTGCTTTTACATTGTATCCTACGCAATAACTTCCTTCTTCTTCATCTAAATCACAAATCAGACTTACACCTAAAGTGTTTGTAGAAGTAGGGATAATCATAACTTTAAATTGCGTATATTTTTCTACTAAGGCTGCTAATTTTGCAAGATTTTGTGAATTTGGATGAGTGATTAAATCTTCACCTAAAATCAAGGTGTAGCTATCTTTTTTATCTTTCATAGCTTCAATAGTTTCAAGTAGTGTTGCATCTGCATTTATCTCATCAAGTAATCTTGTATATTCATACTCAACTTCTTTTGTAACTTTTTTAGGAACCATCTTAGTTACTTCTTTTTCTTCATCACTCTCTTCATCTTTTACGATAGATACTACTTTTTCTTTTATCATCTCAGTAATAGATTTAACTCTTGTCTCTTTATATGAGTTAAGAGTTGTTTGAATATTTTCTGGCAAGTTTTCACCAAATCTATCTAAAATAAAGTATAAAATAGACTCTTCTGTTAGTGGATTATGATAAATAAACTCTGTAGTTTTTCCCCTTTTACCACATTGTTCCATTACAGGGTCGCCCATTGGATGAAAATATAATCCAGCTCCTTTATTTATAACAACTGAATTATTAAAAGCATACTTTGTATTTGGAGAATCAGATTTTAAATAAGACCCAACAGAAATTACAAAGTTAGAATTATGTATATCTTTTAAATCTGCACTATAAAGTGATTTACCACTAACACTTGAATATGCTTCAAGGAATTTTTTATAAGTTAAGGCATCACTATTTATAAGTTTATATCCAAAATTCTCTTTTAGCTTTTGTAAAATAAGAGCCTCTTCATTTGTAATAAAAGAGTTAAACTTAATAGTATCTGCTTTTTTAAAGGCTTCAATTGCTTTATCAAAAGCTATTTCATTTTGACTTTCAACTCTATTTTCAAAGTCATATCCAAATCTAGCAGCTCCATTTATTGAAGCATAATGATGTTCATTTGTAACCCTATAGATTTTTTGCACATTATGATTTACTATTGACTCATGTTTCACTTCATAATAAAGCAAGGCACAATCACTTGAGTGAGGATTTGCTGCAGGTATTTTTGTAAGTTCCCAAGAGTTTGATTTATACTGGAAATCATTTGATACTAAAGCTCCTACAGGACAAACAGAGATACACTCTCCACAATCAACACACTTATCTTCTTCAAAACCTATAAGTGATTTATTTAGTTTATTCCACATAGCATATGCATCTTTTGGCATACTTGCTTTAAATACACTAGGAAGAGCATCAGCTCCTCTTTTTACAGTTGATAAAGCATTTGAACCAATCATATCTTTACATACTGTTACACACTTCTCACAAACAATACAAAGTCCTGGGTCATAATTCATTACTCCCCAATGTTGTCTTGGTCTATTTACATCTCTTATGGCATAACTTTGAGAATCTACTTTTTGATAAAGAGTATAATTTTGAAGTTCACAATCACCACTTTGATCACAAACTCCACATTGTAATGGATGATTTACATCATAAACTTCCATTACTGCTCTTCTTTCTTTTTCAATATTTTCAGTTGTAGTTGTGATACTCATACCAGCTTTTACTTTTGCATTACAAGCATAGATTTGTTTCCCATCAGATTCAACTAAACATAATCTACAGGCTAATGTTGGTGAACATCTAGTTAAATAACAAATTGCAGGTATAAATATCCCATTTGCACGAGCAATATTTAATACAGTATCACCCTCTTTTGCCTTTAACTCTTTGCCATCAATTGTTAAAGTAATCAAGTCACTCATTCTTCAACCTTTTCAATTTTTACTTGCTTATACCTATACCCTAAAGATAAGAAGCTAGTATCTTCTTCACTTACACCACAAATTGCAATAGTCCCTTGCAAGTTTTTATCTAAGACAAAAGTTTTTTGTAAAGATTCTTTTCCATAATTTAAAAAGATATCATCTTTATCTTGCACTTTTGCAACTCTAGCAAATGATTCACTTCCATATACAAAACTATCATCTTCATCTGTGTTATATTTATAAATTACTGTTCCATTATATGAACTTAACTCTTCAACATCTTCGAGAGTTTCATTTGAAGTTATTTCATCATCTGTTAATATAACTACATTAAAATCAGTAAACTCTTCAAAAGCTTTTAGCATAGAGTATAGATTGTCTACTCTTTCATGGGTAAATAAATCTTGCCCTATAATTATAGTTTTGTTTTTTTTATCTAAAGATCTTTTAATCATCTCTTCAAACTCTTCTTCCCCGGCACTACTTTCAGCGGAGATATAACCATGATCTAAGTCTTTTAAATATTTTTCTAAAGAAGCACTTCTATTTTTTGTAAAAAAATCTAAAAGTAGAGCTAAAACTCCCTCTTCGCTTCCAACTTCATACTTTAAAAACTGTGTATAGAAAAGTTTTAAATCAATATCATCTATAGGATGCATATAAATAAATTCTGCTTCATTTTTTGCAATAGCTTCTAAAATCAAATCTTTAACTTCTTCGTTATCTCTTGAAATCATTGAACCTAAACATATAATGTAATCACTTTTTGAAACTATTTCTAAATTTGTATTTTTATTCATCATCTTCATCTTCTTCATCTTTTTCTTTTTTTGGTTCTTCTTCAAATGGTTTTATTTCTGGTTTTACTTTTTTTACAACTATTGTCCAATCTACTTCATTGAACTTTAAAGAGTTCATTAAAGTATACCCAGCTTCATAAATCACATCTGCTGATTTTTGAATATGTGAAAAATCTCCTATTTCAAAAAGGAATATTGCATTTTCACCATCTTTTATATCTTTATCCATAAGTTCCAACATTCTAGAGTAGAAATCATCTTTTAATGGTCTTAAATCATATCTTTTCATATATCTACTCCTTATCTATCAATCTCACCAAAAACTACGTTCAAGTTACCAATAATAGTAACAACATCAGCTAATTGGTGACCAACTAATATTTCTTCTAAAATAGAAGTATGCCAAAAAGAAGGTGCTCTTAGTTTCATCTTGTATGCATAAGGACTTCCATCACTTACAATCATAAATCCCAACTCACCTTTTGGTGATTCTGTTGCCACATAAACTTCACCACGAGGTGGTCTCATACCTTGAGTTACTAAAACAAAGTGTTGCATCAAGGCATAATTTTGAGTCATAATATCCTCTTTTGTAGCAGAGATATATTGAGGTTCATTTGCCATAAGTTGTGAAGGAGAAGCTTTATACATAGGAACCAATTGTCTTAATATTTTTGATGATTCTCTCATCTCTTGCATATGTACTTGATATCTAGCAAAACTATCTCCAGCACTTGCTATTGGTATATCAAAATTAAGCTCTGGATATATACCATAAGGCATCTCTTTTCTTAAATCCCATTTTTGACCAGTAGCTCTCAATATTGGTCCCGTACATCCCCAAGATTTTGCTGTTTCATTATTGATTACTCCAACATTTTCAAGTCTCATTCGCCAAATTCTATTATCTGTTAAAAGTGCTTCATATTTTGGAATTTCCACTTGTAAAATATTTAAATATTTTTCTAAACTCTCACACCAATTATCAGGTAAATCTAAAGGTACTCCTCCTATTCTAACTGCACTATGAGTAAGTCTTGCTCCACAATAGTCTTCTATCAAGTCTAGGGCAAACTCTCTTTCTCTAAAGGCATATAAAAATACAGACATAGCTCCCACATCAAGGGCATGAGTTGCAAGCCAAAATAGATGAGAGATTATTCTATTTAGTTCTATTAACATAGTTCTTATTACTTCTGCTCTTCTTGGTGCTTCTATTCCTAGAAGTTTCTCAACTGCAAGGGCAAATCCATAATTATTTGAAGTAGCAGCAATATAATCCATTCTGTCTGTTGTTGGCAAAAACTCATTATAAATCATATTCTCACCCATTTTTTCCATACCTCTATGTAAGTATCCAATATGAGGCCTAGCTTTTATTATCTCTTCACCTTGTAGTTCTAAAATAAGTCTCATTTGTCCATGGGCAGATGGATGTTGTGGTCCAAAATTGACCACCATAGTATTATCTTCTCGCTCGAAGTTTATATTTTCAAAAAAAGGTTTTAGTCTATTGGTTTGTTGCATTATCTACCTTCTCTCATCTAATATTTTTGATTTTTTCGCATCAAAATCTTTAACAAGTCGTTTTCCAAAAAGTTTAACACCACCCTCTTCGGTATAAGCAAGAGGTGTCTCTTTTTCTTCTCCCTCAACTATTGGTGTTCCAAAAGGAACTTCATGACCTAATCTTGAGAATCTTGTAGTGTCATATCTATCAATAGCTGCATCGTCTCTCTCTTCTGGACCTATTTCTTCTCTTGCTTCTTTTCCAAAAATATGATCTACTTCGTACCATTGTGCAACTTCATCACCATGAAGAGGATATGTCTTTCTTAAAGGGTGGTCATACCAATCATCAGGCATAAGTATTCTTTTCATATTTGGATGATTTATTACTTTTACCCCATACATATCATACATTTCTCTCTCTGACCAGTTTGCCATTTTAAATAAAGAATAAACTGATTCTAGAGTTTGTTTTTCTTCAATAAAACACTTAATTCTCATTCTTTTATGTTTACTCATAGAAAGCATTTCATAAAAGATTTCAAAACCTTTTTTATCAGCTAGATAATCTATTGCAGAAAGTTCCATAAGCATGTCATATTCTAACTCTTCTTTTAGAAGTTTTAGTGTAGTTACATTATCTTTTGGGTTTATATATATTACTAATTCATGATTTTCAATATAGGCTTCTAGTATTTGAACTTTTGAACTTATCTTTTCAATATCTTTTTCATAGATTTCATCACTTTTATAATCAGTTCTAGGAACCATTGGTGATACAAAAAATCTATCATTGTAGTATGATTTTTTTTGTACATTATCTTTAGGAGTATATTTTCTCATTATACTAACCTCTTTTTCTTTTTAGATAAAAATGAAGATTCTCTTCTTATTTTCTTTTGAAGCATCATAAGAGCATATTGCAAAGTTTCAGGTCTTGGAGCACATCCAGGAAGATAAATATCCACAGGGATTACTCTATCTACTCCTTGAACCGTGGCATAAGTGTTAAACATCCCACCTGTATTTGCACAGCTTCCCATAGAAATAACCCATTTGGGATCTGGCATTTGGTCATATAGTCTTCTCATATATTCAGCATGCTTTTTTGTCAAAGTTCCAGCAACAATAAGCACATCTGCTTGTCTTGGACTTGCTCTAAAGATAGTTCCAAATCTATCAAAATCGTATCTTGAAGCACCAGCTGCCATCATCTCAATTGCACAACAGGCTAAACCATAAGTCAAAGGCCATAAAGAGTTACTTCGCCCGAAGTTTACAATTTTGTCAACAGTTGAAAGAGCAATAGGTGCTCCACCATCTTGAAAATATTTTATTTTATGCTGTGCCATTCAAGCGCTCCTTTTTTCCATGCATAAATAAAGCCAATAGTTAATAATGCAATAAATAGAATCATCTCCACAAATCCAAACCAACCTAAGACTTTAAAATCCACAGCCCATGGAAACATAAAAATAATCTCTATATCAAATAAAATAAATAATAAAGCCATAAGGTAAAATTGTACAGAGATAGTATTTGGTTGCTTTGTAACTTCTGGACCACATTCATAGTATGTAGTTTTTAATTTTTCTGTATCAAGTCTTGCCATTTTTCTACTTACAAGCCTTGCTAACCACACTGTTGCAATAAAAGCACCAAAGGTTAAAACAAACATAACAAAAACACCAAAATACGGATGAGAAAAATCCATATGAGTCATATTACATCCTTAATTTATTTATATTTAAAGAATTTAGTTTTTTCATTTTAATTTACATTCAGCTAGATATTAGCAAAAAGCTTTTAAATCTAGACTTAATATTTATACATATAAAACATGCATTTATTAAAAGTTTATTCCTTATTTACTCAAAAGATAGATAAAACTATTTCATAATGGATTTATAATAAGCTTGGCTTAAAATAAAATAAATAGTTCATATTAGTTTTTAGAATAACATCTTACAAAGTTCTATATATGCAATATTTATTCCATAATTATTTTTTTCAACTATTTTAAGCTTATTTTCTCTACTATTACGACTTAAATAATTTTTTACATGGAGAAATAATGAAAATACTATCATCACTACTTTTTATTACGCTGTTTTTTGCAGCTTGTACTAATATAAGTTCAACAAATAGAAATATTGATTCAAAAGAAAACCTAATACAAAAATCTAATAATGGGAATATTCCAGCCATGTTGGATTTAGTAGAGTTTTATAACTTCCCTGAAACAAAAGAAGGACTATATTATTTTAACAAATGGTATCCTCTTATAGAAAAAAGCGAAGATATCCAAGGGCAAACAAATATTGCTAAAATCTATTATAAATATTCTGATATGTTTATAAATGGAAAAGAAAAAGCTACCGCTATTTTAATGAAAACATCTGACTTAGGAGATATAAATTCTTCTGTACTTCTTATAAAAAAATATTTGCAAGGATATGCAAATAAAGATGCGAATCAATTACTAAATAAAGTAATTGATAAACTATCAAAAAAACAATTATCAGATTTGTACACTGAATTTTCAAAAAAATACGATAAAAAACCAACAGCCAAGATTTTGGAAACAATGGAGAAAAAGGGCTTTGAGGAACCTTTTATAGTAAAAATGGAATATCTTAAATCTTTAATTTATAGTAGAACAGACACTCAAAAAGAGAAAATCTCAACTTTTGTAAATGAAGTGATTATTTCTAAAAATACAGAAAATATGCTTGCAACTGCACAACTATTAAAAAGACAATACGATTATAAAAATGATGCAATTAAATTGTATGAGGCATCTTTGAAATATGATTCTTCAAATAGTCAAGTATATTATGATATTTATAGAATTTTTAACTATTCAAGATCAAAAGACACCCTAAACATAGATAAAGAAACAGCTATAAGTTATTTAGAAAAAGCTTCTGATTTGTCTAATGAAGATGCTTCGAACGAATTATTAAGAATATACGCAAAATCACAAGAGTATATAAATGAGTATGTAAAGTTAAAAGAAAAACTACTTCAAAAGGATAAGGGGAAACTGGTATTAGCAAAATATTATAAAACCCATGGGAAAAATAATGCTGCAAATGAACTTTTTGAAGAACTTGCAGAAAAAGGTAATATTGATGCAATAATTGAAATCACAACAAGAACTCAATCAAAATATAATTTTGACCCAGAAGAGTTTCAACTAATAAAAAAGTGGCAAGAGTATGCTATAAAAAGTGATGATAAAGAACTTAAAAAAGAAATAATTAAAAAAATAACATTAAGTTACCGTAAAAAATATTTTACAGACTTTTTAGAAGAATTAAAAAAATCAGATACTCAAGATTATAAAAATATTTTAACACTAAGAAATCTTGCAAAAGAAAGCTATCGTGCTTATGATTATCAAGAAGCTATAAAATACTACACTTTAGCATCTTCTTATGGTGACATATTTAGTAAAAGAAGCCTTGCCAAACTTTATTTAGATAGTAAGGTAAACAAATATGATGAATCAGTCAAAATACTAGAAGAACTTACAAATAAGGGAGACGAAGAAGCAAGAAAAGATTTAATATCACTTTATACATACCCTCCATATGGATATGAGAAACAACCACTAAAAGCAATGGAAATATATAAAAAATATGCACTAAAAGGTGATATTAGATCTATTGAAAAATTAACTATTTTTTATATTTGTGATACTTGTGGAAATGGAAAATATATAGATTATAAAGAAGGAATTAAATACCTTAATCAACTAATAAAACTACGAGGAGAAGCTAGAGACTATGCAACACTTGCTTGGCTTTACAACTATGGAAAAGGCGTAGAAGTTAACTTAGAAAAAGCAAAAGAGAATTATTTAATAGCAATAGATAAAGGATATAAATCTGGATATTACAGACTTGCAAATCTATATTATCATGATGATAAAACTTTACCAATAATAAGACTTGATTATAATGAAGCATTAAAATACTTAAAATTGGGATATGAAGAACATGACAAAGATAGTGCCTTTTTATTAGCAAAATTTTATGAAAAAGGTTTTGGAGTTAAAAAAGATCTTGAAAAGGCAGTTGAATATTATAAACGAGTAGCTTATTCAAATGACAGTGTTTCTAATTTTTTAGGTAATTATTATAAAAAAAGAAAAGAATATGAAAATGCAAGAAAATATTTTTCTTATGCCGCAAGTAATAATTATGGTGAATCTCTTATTGATTTGGGAGTTTTATACGAAAAAGGTCTAGGTGGGAAAAAAGATATTAATAAAGCTATTGAGTATTATGAAAGAGCTTACAAAAAAAATACATCGCAAAAAGATATAGCTGCATACAATCTTGGATTAGTGTATCAATATGGAAAAGGTGATATCAAAAAAGATATTAAAAAAGCAAAAGAGTGGTATAAAAATTCAAATTATAAGAAAGCAAAAGATAAATTAAAAGGCCTAAAATAAGTACTCGAAAGAGTACTTATAAGATAACTCTTTTTAAAAAAAACCAACCTTATTTTCAGAGTCAAATTGAGATTTTTGCTCTTTTGTAATATGTTCTTTGAAGTCTTCCATTTTGAAAATTGGCTCATCCATAACTGCCACTTTATAAGCAGTATTTTTAATCACCAACTCTATTTGTCCACCTGTTAGTTCTATCTCTGATATTTTATTTATATCAAAGTCTTTATCCAATGGGATATTTTCTGGTAATAGTTTTTTCCAAAGTTCTAGTCTTTGTTCTTTGTTTGGTTTTACAAACTCAATTTTATAATTAAATCTTCTTGAAAATGCTTTATCCAAACTCTCTAAAAGGTTTGTTGTAGCGATTAGTATTCCATCAAATCTTTCAATTTGTTCTAAAAAGATATTTTGCATCTGATTATGCATCTTATCACTACCACTTGTTGATTCTGTTACCCTTGAACTTAAGAATTGATCTGCTTCATTAAGTAATAGTATTGGCTCACTTTTTGTTCTATCTCTTATATCAACATATGTTTCAAAGATTTTTCTAACATTTTTTTCACTCTCACCCACATACATAGATAGTATTTTAGAACAGTCAAAAGCTAAGACTTGTCTTTTAAGTGATTTTGCCATAGCTAAAGCTGTAAGTGTTTTACCAGTACCTGCAATACCATAGAAAATGATTCTTGCATCAATTCCTTTTTTTCTATCTTTTATTCCCCACTCTTTAAGTCTATTTATTACTTTTTTGTCAACTTGTTGTAAAAGAGCATCTAATGTTTCTTTTGTTTTTGGATTTAAAACAACATCTTCTAATGTTTTATCAGTAGATATTAGTTCAAACATATCTTGCTCTTTTATTACATTATCAATTTTGATTTTTGAAGCTCTTGTTTTCTTTTTTGCTGGGTGTGAGATTTTGTATAAAACTTCATCTGGAATATAAAAATTTCTATTTATCCCACCAAAAGGAGTTAACATCTCATCATAATCTACAAGTCCAGTTGAAACTAATTTTGAACTCTCTTCTAATAAACTTCTGTTTTTGATTTTTTCATAATCATCATGTGAAATCAAATCAATAAGTGAATTCATATCTCTTATTGATTCATCACCACCTGAATACTCCTCTTTTAATAAAGCAATAAATATCATTTGCTCTTGTTCATTTAGATCATTTTCTTTGAAAAACCCTACAAGCATGATTTCATGTGGCGTTGCTATTACTCTTTCTTTTATTCTATTTTCCAAAAGTGTAAGTTTTGATTTTAGTCTTTTTATATTTGGAGATTTTTCATCAAAATTATGTTTCACTACATTTAATTTTTGTGCTAAATCTATTTTGAAAAACTGGTCTTGCAAATATTCCAAGTGATCACTATATTTTGTAATCTCAGGTAAAGACATATCCATAGAACCATCTTCCATAAGTTTTAAAAATGATGGAGTTAAAGATACACTAGAATTTAGTAACTCCAACTTTGATAATTCACTTAGTTTTACAGGTGTAAATGAGTTTTGAACTAACCAACCCAGTTCAAGTAGTGATTTGATAACTTCAAGTTTTTCTAGATGTTCATATTTTTTTACATCATAAAACTCTGATAAAATATCAATCACCATCAAAGCATCTCTTCCACTTATATACTCTTTTGTAAGATATTGAAGTATTTTTCCCTCTTCTAAATTACACTTCAATTGTACAAAAAGGTCCTCTTTTTGCAAGTCTATGCTTTGTATAAATTTAATTAATTCGTTCATTTAATAGTTATTCCTGTTTTTGTTATATCTGTAAAATTTTCTTCCATAAATATCAATAATACATTAAAAAATCTTAAAAGAAGATACTCCTATTTTAAGATTTTATTTAAGCCTTCATAAAAAGTATCAGTGTCGATTTTTTCTTTAAAGTATAGCTTCTCACTTCTTTTTAATGTATCGATTAAAATCTTCTTATCTTCTTTTTTTACATTTTTGATATCATCATACTTAATATATACATTTTTTGTAAAATCTATATTAAACTGATTATTTATAATTGTTATATTATCTTTACATAAGCCCTTATATCTTGACTTATAATCATATATCGTATTACAAGAATTGTTTTTATAAAACTCTTCTATCATATTTATATTAGATGAATCCATATATAAAACCCACCCAATAGCAACTAAAAACGGAGAAAACAAAAGAAGTAAAATCATAAAAAAGATCCCTAATATTTTTTTATATTTTACATGAGTTTTTATTAAAGTAGATTATGAAAATATAATTAACTAAAGAAATAAATTTTATCTCTTTAGTTAAAAGCTGAGATTTTGTAGTTGTTTTTTAAAGTATTAAATAGAAAAAGATTTTTCTATCATATCTTTTATTTTTTCTTGTAAATCAGGATTTTTATCTAAGATTTTTAGACTATTATAAATCTCTAATAATTCTGATTCTTCAAATGTTGAAATATCATCAGCTGCTGCATATACAAATTCAAGTTTTACATAATCAACATTTTCATCACTTGTAGTTTTTACAGAGATTTGACTATTTGCAAAGGCATTTTTTTCTATGTTTTTTACAATATCATCACTAAAACTCAAAGGAAGATTAGGATTGATTGCTATATGAATAAAGATTTTATTGCTTCTTATTTTTATAGAATCAATATCTACACAATCATAATGTTCATAAATTATCTTATCACTTTTAGCAAATAAATCATACAAAGGACACACATCAAGTACATTTTTCTTTTTGAACTGTGGCAATGCTGATATCATAAGAAAATAGTTATTAAATTGTTTTCTATCAAGTGGTCTTGCTACTATTTTTTTATGTTCAAAACTACTATTAAAAAGTGTCGCTGTTCTATTTAAATCAAGAGTGTTGTTATTTTTTTGCTCATTGTTGTTTATCATAAACCATACCTTTATTGTCTTAGGTTTATTATATATTTTTGAAGATTTTTTTAAAATGATTTTTTGTATGAAAAGAGAGAAATTAGAGATGAAAAAGAGTTTCTTAAACTATTTTTAAGCAAAGTAATTCGTTTTAGACTGGTTTTTTTGATTTAAAATTATAAATCTATCTTGAACATCCTTCGGCTGTCTCACTTTCACTTTTTTTATCCGCAAAAAAAGTAACATGCACGAACAAAGTGAGCAAATTCTGCTTGCAGATAAAAAAAGCTCTCAACAGCTTCATCGGTCTTCGACTTCCCAAATCTTATGACTATGATTTACTTTCAAATAAAACTCAAACAATTTGGCTCAACGCACGAAGTTTGCCTTGTGCATTTAATACAAGTTTTCCTCCACTTCGATGTTGTTTTTTGGGGGATAGGGACATTTGATTAATAAATTTTTTAGATTATCTCATTTAAAAGAGTGTGTCCTAATTTTTCTACAATACCTACTACTAAAGCATTTCCCATTAAAAAAGCTCTTTTACTATCAGTAACACCAACAGTATGATTATCTGGAAACATATTTAATCGTTCAAGTTCAAGAGGAGTTAATCTTCTATATTTGCCATTAATTTTTATTACATGCTTAAACCGAGAAGCACTTGCTCCTCCTTCACCTGTAATAATTGTACGAGAAGGTTTTTCTAAACAATCGGGAAATCCCATACTTCCTTCTGTATATAAATATTTATGTCCAGTATTTTTATTTATTCTTTCAATAGATTTTGCACCTTTTTGATATTCCCATTTCTTTAGTTCTTCAGAATCTATATAAAATTCTTTTGGCACATTTTTTTCATCTTCTAAGAAATCTCCCAAAACAGAAATCTTTCCATTATAGTTAGCACTACATTTCGCAGTATAATATATTCCATCTATCATATATCCAGCATCTAAAAATGCATTTTTCTTTGGTGTTTCTTTATTGAAATTATCTGTAATATCAACTAGGTTATCACTTAAATTATTAATTAATAACTCTTTTTTTTCAATTTCATTTATAGGAAATGTTTTTGCAAAAATTCCAATATGATTTAAAATCTCTAATGTATTATTTTCTTTTAAAATATTATAAGATTTAGTATCTTGTTTTGTAGCAAAAATAAAAATACGTCTTCTTCTTTGAGGCATGCCATAATCACTAGCATTTATGACTCTCCACTCTACTGCATAACCTAGCTCATTTAAAGAAGATAAAATAATTGCGAAATCTCTTCCTCTCTGACTTGCAGGTGATTTTAGCAAACGGTCTACATTTTCTAGTAATAAATATTTTGAAGCATTTTCTTTTTTATCTCTGATAATTCTATGTATTTCCCACCATAAAACACCTTTTTTACCTACTAATCCATGAGCATTTTTTAAAGTACTTGCAACAGAATAGTCTTGACAGGGAAAACCACCAACAAGTAAGTCATGGTCTGGTATTTCTGATACATCAACACTAGAGATATCTTCATTACAATGATTTTCAAAACCAAATCTAGCACAATATACATCAGATGCATGTTGAGTTTTAGTAGAAGGTTCCCACTGATTACTCCACACAATTTTAAATTCACTATTATTTTTTTTAGCTTTTTCTAATCCTATACGAAATCCACCAACACCAGCAAATAATTCAATTGTTTTAATAGTTTGATTTGTAACATCCATTTGCTTGTTCATATTCTTTTGCTCTTCTACCTTCTGATAAAAACTAAATAAGTTGGGTGATTTCATAGTACTTCCTTATCTAATAATAAAAGAAGTATACAACCAAATTAAAGATTTAATTTAAAACATTACAATTTGCAATATCTATATATATTTTCACATTATATCTTATTTCTTCCATAAGATCAATTAATAGACTTTAAATTATGTCCTTTGTTTTTAACTGTTCTTGTATATATTTTGCATTTAACCAAAAACATTTCTTTACTTCTTTCGTCCCATGTGCTGTTTCAATAGTATCATTACCTTTTAATCCATGAGGTCTTACATGAGCAACTACTCCCTCTTTTATTGATGGTAATTTATCAGTTTTGTTATCCCTTATTCGTCGTACTGTTTCATCCCAAACCCACTGTGCTTTATCTAAATCTTTAACTGGAAAATTCCAAAATCTTATCTCCTTAAAAATATCACCTTCTTTAGTTTTTTTAAATATTAAAAAAAGAAACTTCTTAGAACTAAGTTGATTATAAAAAGCTGACTCTTCCCAAACTTCATTTATAATATCCTTGTATCTAAATATTTCAAAAGAAATAGATTCTTTTAAAACACCTGATGATTCAATAGCAATTGCTTTCAAAGTAATATTTGCCTTTTCAAACTCTTCTATTTTATTAGTTGAATAACCTAATAACCTATTAACTAAAATTCTTCTATGGTGTTTAGGTCTTTTATTCTCATAAACGATATGAAACTGTTTTTCTAACTCTAAATTACTTTTCCCTATATATGGCTTTAGACGAGAAAAAATATTCTCTTCAATTGTTAAAGGTAAGTTATCTTGAATTAAAGAAACATAGCCTTTATCTTCATTTCCTAAAAACTTTTTAATCAAATAGTTAATATATGTATTCTTAAAAGAAAATGCACGTGGTTTCGCTCCTTCATCATTATAGGGTTGAGGACGTCTATTTGTAGATTTACTTGCTTTTGTAGCTGCTCCTAAATATAAAGTGTCACCCTCAGATAGTAAATGAGCTTCTCCTCTTCTAATTTTATTTACAATAGTTTCCCAGTCTTTCTGAATTTGTGCGATATCAGCGTCAGAAATCTCGGATA
Organism: Arcobacter siniprincipis (SeqCode); assembly: GCF_048571125.1. Lineage (NCBI taxonomy): Bacteria > Pseudomonadati > Campylobacterota > Epsilonproteobacteria > Campylobacterales > Arcobacteraceae > Arcobacter > Arcobacter siniprincipis (SeqCode). The sequence continues at coordinate 3,151,502 of NZ_CP182343.1, forward strand.
ATAAATTTAACATTTTTACAAATTTAAACTCATATTCAAGAAGACTCTTATTCCCTTCAAATAAATAGAACATAAGGAGGAGTAGTTTATTTTTCTCTAAAAATGAACTTGTTTCCCAATTTTCATTAACAACTGTCATGTAGTCAATCATTGAAAATACTAAACGTTCTTTTGCAGAATATTTATTTTTTTTATGAAATTTTAAAGGTGTAGTCTTTAACTCCATACCTACTTCTTTAAAGTCAGGGGATTTATCATTATTATTCTTTATGCCAAATAAATATTCTTCGACTATATCACCTAAAAGACCTTTCCTTTTGCCTTTATATTCATTAATTTTCTCTTCTAAAATACTTATAGCACCATCATCTAAAATTTTATATAGACTTTTATCAATAAATTGTTTTGAGTATTCTAAAATAGATTCTTTTGAATTTTTATCATAGTTAAATTTCATTTTATTACTTTCATATGATTTATTTAAGAGATGATTATAACTCAAACTATATTAATAATTATTTCCATAGTTAGAAAGGACTTAAAAGAATATGCAGATTTTTAAATAGGTCAAGGCGGAAAGAAAATTATACGAAGGATTTTACTTGTAGTAAATGAGTTTGTATGATTTTCTTTCCAACGCAGAGATATGACGAAAGATGTATGTTATTTTAAGTCTTTATTTTTCTACAAGATTATATAAATTAGCAATCTCTTCTGCCCAGATTTCCTCATTAATAGTCTCAAGGACTAGAGGAATATCATCCATTCTCTCATCATTCATAATAAACTTAAAAGCATCCCAACCAATCTTTCCTACACCTAAAGAATCGTGTCTATCTACTCTACTTCCTAAATCTGGTTTTGAGTCGTTTATGTGCATTCCCATTAGGTATTGTCTTCCTACTACCTCATCGAACTCTTTCCAAGTTTTATCGTATGCTTCTCTTGTTCTTATATCGTATCCAGCTGTGAACATGTGACAGGTGTCTATACATACTCCAACTCTGCTTTTATCTTCTATTTTATCTATGATATAAGCTAGATGTTCGAACTTGTAGCCTAGGTTGCTTCCTTGTCCTGCTGTGTTTTCTATCACTAGTTTTACATCATTTGTGGCATCGATTGCTTTGTTCATTGAAACTGCTATATTATCTAAGCACTCTTCTTCGCTTATCTTTCTTAGGTGGCTTCCTGGGTGAAAGTTTAGTCTGTCTAGTTTTAGGATTTCACATCTTTCAATCTCATGGATAAATCCATCTAGTGATTTTTGACGACTCTCTTCAACTGGGTGTCCTAAGTTTATCAGATAACTATCATGTGGTAAAATATGCTTTGGCAATATTCCACACTTGTCCATCTCTTCGAACCATTTATCAAGAACATCATTTTCTAAAGTTTTTGCTGCCCATTGTCTTTGGTTTTTTGTAAAAAGGGCAAAGGCTTTTGCTCCTATTGCTGTTGCATTTATGGGTGCATTATACACTCCACCACTTGCGCTTACATGTGCTCCTACATATTTCATTATCGGTTCCTATTATCTTTTTTGGGGGATTTTACTAAATCTTGGATTTTATGTTCCTTATTGTTTCATTTTAGTTCATATATTAATAAATGCTAGATAAATGCTATTTTTATCATGTGAATATCATTTCCTTTAATTATTATTTAGTTTGAAAAAATAAGGAGATTTTATGGAGATAAGCACACAAGCTCTTTTTGCTGCACTACCTATATTTGTTGCAGCAATCTTATTAGTTGGATTTAGATGGCCAGCTAAGAAAGCGATGCCAGTTGTATTTGTAGTGACTGCACTTGTAGCCTTTTATGTATGGCAAGTAAGTTTTAATAGAATACTTGCATCATCAATTCAAGGTTTTTTAATTACACTTGCTGTTTTATGGATAATCTTTGGTGCAATTTTATTGCTAAATACACTTAAACACTCAGGTGCTATAAAAGCAATTAGAGAAGGGTTTAATAATGTAAGCCCAGATAGAAGGGTACAAGTTATTATCATAGCTTGGTTATTTGGTTCATTTATAGAAGGGGCTTCTGGATTTGGGACAACAGCTGCCATTGCTGCTCCACTTTTGGTTGCTATTGGTTTCCCTGCAATGGCTGCTGTTATGATTGGTATGATGATTCAAAGTACTCCTGTATCATTTGGTGCAGTTGGTACTCCTATTTTAATAGGAGTTGATAAAGGTTTAGATTCACAAAGTATTAGTAACTCTTTGCAAGCTGTTGGTTCGAATTGGGAAACATACTTACAAATCATCACAAGTGAAGTTGCAATCATCCATGCTATTACAGGAACATTAATCCCACTTTTTATGACTCTTATGATGACTAGATTTTTTGGTCAAAATAAATCATGGTCAGAAGGATTATCAATCTTACCATTTGCTATATTTGGTGGATTAGCATTTACTATTCCTTATGCACTTACAGGTATATTTTTAGGGGCAGAATTTCCTTCTATTATAGGTTCTCTTGTTGGACTTCCAATTGTAATTTTTGCTGCTAAAAAAGGTTTTTTAATTCCAAAAGATACTTGGGATTTTGCACCAAAAGAAAAATGGCCAATCAGTTGGGTATCTAAACTTGAGATGAATATGGATGCTATGAATACTAAAGTTAATATGTCTTTAACTAAAGCTTGGATTCCATATGTACTTGTTGCAATTATTTTAGTAGTTACAAGAGTATCAAGTGAAGCAAAAGCTTTTGTTACAGCTTGGGTAATACCTTTTAAAGATATTTTAGGTGAAGGATTAAACTACTCTATTACGCCTTTATATTTACCAGGTGGGATTTTGATATTTGTAGTTTTAATCACTTTTTTCTTACACAAAATGGAATTCAAAGAGATAAAGGAATCTTTTTCTGAGTCTTCAAAAGTTATGTTAGGTGCGGGGTTTGTACTTGTATTTACTATTCCATTAGTTAGAATTCTTATCAATTCAGGAGTAAATACTGCTGGTTTTGATTCTATGCCTGTAGCCATGGCAAACTTTGTGGCACATTCTGTTGGTGATATTTTCCCATTATTTGCTCCATTTATTGGTGCTTTAGGAGCATTTATTGCTGGAAGTAATACTGTTTCAAATATGATGTTAAGTCAATTCCAATTTGGTGTTGCAAATGCCCTTGGACTTTCAACTGCACTTATGGTATCTCTTCAAGCAGTAGGAGCAGCAGCTGGAAATATGATTGCTATTCACAATGTTGTGGCAGCATCTGCTACGGTTGGATTACTTGACCAAGAAGGGGAAACAATAAGAAAAACAGTTATTCCTACACTTTACTATTGTTTAGTTACTGGGATTATTGGTTTAATTGCTATGTACTATTTGGGAATAACAGATCCATTAGTAAAATAAATTTACAAAGAGAGAATCTTCTCTTTGTAATTACTACTTACAGATTTTTTGATCACTTTTTTTACTATACAATCCATTAATAGCTTTTTGCAAAATATGTATTTCATAACAAACTCTTCCATTTGTTTTATTTCTATTGACTAGTCCTGTTATTTCATATACTTCAATTGATTTTGGATTTGGGAAAATCCCATCTACGGGCTTATGTTTAGACACAAAAATCTTATTTGTATCAAAAATATAATAACTTTCATAATCCACATATTTTACAATGTTATTCTCTTTAAACTCGATGCTAAATGGTTCATCAAAACTATTATAGAGTCCAAAAGATATATTACTTCTTTTGTCCTCTAAATTACTCATTTCCCAAATTCCTACAAGTTCTTTAGGAGTAATAGCGTAAATAATTGAAATCAATGATGCTATTAAAAGAATTATTTTCATCTATACCTCTATATTTATTAAAAGCTTTCCCACTCATCATTAGCATTTGACTTTTCTGCTGTAATCACTTTTGATTTTTCTTTTTGAGTAGAAGTTTTTTCACTTATTTTTTTATTTATAGTTTTAGAAGATTCAGCCACTTTTGTAGAACTCTCTTTTTTTACTATATTTACTGATTTACCTTTACCCTCAAAGTTATTTAGATTTACATTATTTACAATATCTATTGCTATTTCATTTGTTATTTGAGCAATATCATTTGTTTTATCTGCAACTGATGCATTTTCTTGTGTAAATTTATCTAATTGACCAACTGCATCAGCTATTTGTGCCATACCTATAGATTGTTCTTTTGCTGCATTTGTTACATCATCAATTAATTTACTTGTTTCTACAATTTTTGATTCAAGGTTAGTAAAACCTTCTATCATTTTAATACTTATTGTTTTACCATTATTTGCTTTTGTAGTAGCACTTTCAACTAACTTCTTAATCTCTTTTGCAGCTTCTGCAGAACGAGATGCTAAGTTTCTAACCTCTTGTGCAACTACTGCAAAACCTTTTCCAGCCTCACCTGCTGTTGCAGCTTCTACTGCTGCATTTAGTGAAAGTATATTTGTTTGGAAAGCAATTTGATCAATCACAGTAATTGCTTCATTTATATTTATAACTGTATTATTGATATCTTCCATTGCACTAACAGTATCATTTGCCAAGCTTTTACCTTGAGTTGCTGATTCTTTTGTCTCATTTGAGATTGCATTCATCTCTTGTGCTTTATGATTTGTTTGTTCAATTGTACCCGTGATTTCATCTATTGAAGCAGCCGTCTCTTCTAATGATGCAGCTTGAGATGTAGCATTTGAACTTAATGTTTTTACATTTGAAGTAAGTTCATTTGAACTTTGTTGTAAAGATAATCCATCCTCTTGATTGTCTCTTAACATATCTGTAATCATTCTATTCATTTCAATTATTTCTTTTCCGATTTTTCCAGAATGTTCACTATCTAATGTAGCTGTAAAATCTCTTTTCATGTATGAGGATAAGATTTGACTTATTTTATTTAAATCTTCTCCAACTAATTGTGCTAAGTTCTCTAACATAGTATTTAGAAGATTTTTTAGCTCATTAAGAGAATCTGTGCTTGTGCTTTTATCTATTCGTTTATTTAAATATCCTTCACCCACATGATTTACTACATTTTTAACATTTTCAAGTAATTCATTATCTTGATTTATTCCCTCTTGAATTTTAGTTACATTTTTATTTATACTTTTAGCCATGTCACCAAATTCATCATTTGAATTGATTTCAATTGCTTCTGTTTTGTTTGTCTCTTTATTTAAATACAAGAAAAATCCATCAAGTCCTGTACCAATTGATCGTAGATTAAAATTAAGTTTTTTAATAGAAAAAATAACCACTCCAGCCATTAATAAGATTCCAATCAAAGAAGCTATAATAGAAAAGTTTCTTATAAAATATGCATTTTGCAAATACTCATTTTCAGGTACAGTTAAAAACAGATTCCAATAAATCCCTTCATTTCCAATAGAGACAGCTTTTGAATAATAAAAATTAACCAACCCATTTTCTCCTACTCTTGTAAAAGTTGTATCTTTATTCTCTTGTGCTTTATTTAGAGCATTATTAAATTCTTCTGTTGTAGGAAGTAAAACTCCTAATTTTTCTCTTATTGGATGGGCTAAAGTATATTTATATTGTCCTACAAGAAAAAAGTAACCAGTATCATAATACCTTGTCTCTTTTGATTTTTTAGCAAAGGTTTCTAAATTAATATCAATCCCTGCTACCCCTATATACTGGTTATTATTGTACATAGGTACTCCAATACTTACCATAAGTACTTTTTCTCCATTTACAGGATATAAATATGGCTTAGTAATATATAATTTACCACTTTCCATAGGACCCTTTATCCATGCATCTTTCTCAGAATAAACAGCACCAGGAGAAACAGATATTCCAGAATCTGTTCTTGTAATATAAGGATTAAATTGTCCAACCTTATCATAACCTTCTTTTCCAGCCAATTCCATATTCTCAGGGAAAAGTAGTGTCTTATCTTTTATTTTAAACCAAGTACCAACAATAATCTCATTATGATTTAAGATATCTTTAAAGTATTGAATTACTTCTTTTGGTTCTAAGCTAAGGCCAGTTTTAAAAGTTGCCTCAAACTTTTTACCCATTAGTCTAGTAACAAGAATCGTTTTCTCAACTTCTCCTTGTATTATACTAGCTTCTTTGAATGCAGCTTCTTGTAAATACTGCGTAGCCTCACTTTGTGAAGTTTCATATGAATATTTAATAACAAAAAACATTGTTATTCCAAAAACTATAATCATCGTACTTAATACTTGTAATAATAACTTATTACCAAAACCTAACTGGCCTCTCATTTTTTCTCCCTTTTTGTTTCTGTTAATAATTCGTTAATATAATATTATACTCCAATTTGGTTACAAAAGAGACCATTAAGCTAATATCTTTGCAAATAATTAAGATAGTTTAAATAATCTTTTATGCACAGAAATTAACATTTTATGTAATTTTAAAAATTGCTATAATAAACTAAAATATAATTAAATAAAAGGTTACTATATGATACTAGATTATGAGAAAATAGATGATTTAAATAGATATAAAATAATATCTGATACAGTAGTTCCAAGACCTATTGCTTGGATAGTAACAGAAGATAATGGAGTTATAAATGCAGCTCCTTTTTCATACTTTATACCAATATCAAGTAATCCCGCTACTTTAATTGTAGCCATTGGAATAAAAGATGATGGTACTCCAAAAGATAGCTTAGCAAATATCTTAAAAACAAAAAAGGCCACAATTTGTTTTGCAAATAAAGACAATGTGGATAAAGTAAAACTTTGTTCGACTATGTTAAAAAAAGAACAAAGTGAGATAGAAGAGTATGATATAAAGGTACAAAAAATACTTGAAGATTTCCCACCTATGATTTCATCTTCTCAAAGTGCTTTATTTTGTGAATACTACGACACAGTTAAAATACCTGGGAAAACTACACCTCTTATTTTAGAGATAAAAAAACAGTTCATAGAAGATGATAGAATCAATGAAAAAATGCATGTAAATGTGGAAAATATTGGAAGAAGTGGAGCTTTTTTTAAAGCTATGGTAGACCTTTAAATCTTAGGTCTTACCATCTCTTGGGGTTTTACATACTCATCAAACTCTTTTTCACTAAGTATTCCCAATCTTAGTGCTTCTTGCTTTAAAGTTGTTCCATTTTTATGTGCAGTTTTTGCTATAAGTGCTGCTTTTTCATAGCCAATATAAGGATTTAGTGCAGTTACAAGCATCAAAGAATCATTTAGATATTTTTCTATATTTTTATTATTTGCACTTATTCCAACAGCACAATTATCATTGAAAGCATTCATTGTGTCACTCAAAAGTCTAATTGATTGTAAAATATTATATGCAATCACTGGTTTAAATACATTTAATTCAAAATTCCCTTGACTAGCACTAATACTAACTGTTGAATGATTTCCCATAACTTGGACAGCAACCATTGTCATGGCTTCACTTTGGGTTGGATTTACTTTTCCTGGCATGATTGAACTTCCAGGTTCATTTTCTGGAATATTTAACTCTCCTATTCCACATCGTGGTCCTGAAGCTAACCATCTTATATCATTTGCTATTTTCATCAGATTACTAGCTAAGGCATTTAAGGCTCCACTTAAAAAAACCTCTCCATCATGGGAAGTTAAAGAGTGAAATTTATTTGGATGTGAGATAAATTTATATTTTGTATTAGTATTTATATTCAAGTTTTCACAAACAAGGCGCGAAAAATCTGGGTGAGAATTTAGTCCTGTACCAACAGCCGTTCCTCCAATAGCAAGTTCACAAATATACTTCATACTATCATCGATTTGATTTAGTGCTTTTTCTAACATCTCAACATAAGCTGAAAACTCTTGTCCTAGAGTAAGTGGTGTAGCATCTTGAAGATGTGTTCTTCCTATTTTGATGATATTTTCAAACTCTTTTGTTTTATTTTCTAGGGTTGTTTTTAGTTGATTTATTGCAGGAATTAGTTGTTTTTGTAACTCTAAAACAAAAGCTATTCTCATGGCACTAGGATATGTATCATTTGAACTTTGACCTTTATTTACATCATCATTTGGATGTATTAGTTTTTCAACTCTAAAATCTTTTCCTAAAAGTTCAGTTGCCCGTGAAGCTATTACTTCATTTAAGTTCATATTTGATTGGGTTCCACTTCCTGTTTGCCAAACAGCTAAAGGAAAATTATCATCAAGTTTTCCCTCAATTATTTCATCACAAACTTTTGATATAACATCTTTTTTTTCTATTGAAAGTTTTTGTAAATCATAGTTTACTATTGCACATGATTTTTTTAAGTATGCAAAAGCTTTGATTATCTCTTTTGGCATTTTTTCAATACCTATGGGAAAGTTTTCCAAACTTCTTTGGGTCTGAGCTGCCCAATATTTATCATTTGGAACCTTGATTTCTCCCATAGTATCTTTTTCAATTCTATAATCCATCATAATCCCTTTGTTTTTGTTAATTATATATCAAAAAACAAAGAGATTATTTAAAAAATATTATTGAACTATTTGATGAAGTTTAGAACACTGTGAAAGTAATACTTCTGATCCTGACATATCTTGTAAAATATCTTCAAAAGAGTGAAAGTGTGCATTATAAACATATATAAATATTTCATCCCCTTTTTCTAAATAGTGATGTTTACCAAACTCAGTATATGCCGTAGCACCTGCTGCTATTAAGATACCTTTTTTATTATTTATTTCTTTGAAATATTGAGGTAAAGCTTCAAGTGGACCTACTTCTTCTTGGGTGTTAAATTTATCTATCATCCAATCTTTTAATTGACCAAAAAAGTATGAGTATGAATTTACAGCACTAATTGTTCCATAATCATGTACAATTCCATCTCTTTTTAAAAATGAAGCGATATGGTATTTGTTCAAAATTCCAGCTTCATCAAAACTATCTATTTCAATAAATTCTGGCGCAATTCCCTTTGATGATCTTCCCCAATTTTTTTTAGTGCTTAACATCTTCCCATCTTGCACTCTGTTTGAGCAATCATTAAATGCCCCAAAATATCTTGGTTTTAAATCTACTAATTTGTCATTTTCATATACAAAATCACAAATTAATCCTACTTCTGCTTCAACTTGTAAATGCTCTATTCCATTATGATTTATCTCATCTGTACAAATAGGAAATTGTCCTAAATAACTCTTATCATTTGGAATATAAAAAGGAAATAATCCCTTTGGTGCATCTTTTTCCTCTGTTTTGATTACTGAAAATTCATCGGCCTCACCTGCTTCCCCTAAGTGATTTGCGAAGTTTCCTGCAACACCAAAACCTAAATAATCTTTTAAGTCTTCTGTATTTATATTATATTTTTTCATTTTTTTGCCCTTAATTTTAAAAATTTAGACAATTTATTTTTTATTTTGGGATGATTATTTTTTAAAGTGAGAATATTTTCGTGAAGTTTATGTGGGTAGTTAAATTATCTTATGTAAAACTCTACCAGCGGTATAAACTCTTCTCACTGCAGTTGGCGAGCATGACGACTTTGTTAATTATCATTATTAATCCTTTCATAGTTTTTCAGATAAGAATATTATCCTCTTATCTGAAAATTTAGCTTAAAAAATAAAATTAAGCGAAAAATCTTTTTTCTACTTCATCTTGAAGTTTTCCACCAGAGAATTTAGCTCTTTGAACTAATTCCCAAAAGTATCTATATGTTGCTCTATCATGTAGTTCACCATCATATTGAATAGGTCCCCACTCTGCATTTTGTGCAGCTAATAAAATATTTTGTGCAGCTTCAAGTTCTGTAAAATCTGGTTTCATAGCATCTACGATTGCTTGAACTTGTGTTGGATAGATTGACCACATTCTCATAAATCCAAACTCATTTCTTGCTCTCTCCGCATCTTTAAATGTTTGGTATGGATTTTTTAAATCTAAAGTTACATTGTGACAAGGAATAACATGATTTTCAATAGCTGCTTGACATACTTTTGCTTTAGCAGCTGCAATTAATCTATGTTCAAATTGACCTGGGCTTCTCATATTAATAGCAGCAATTGCACCTTGGTAACCAGAAACAAAGTCCATAAGACCGAAATCTAAAACTTGTAACCAAGGTAGCGTTGCAGTTTTTTCAACATCTCTTAATGCCCCATGAGTTTCAATTAAAATATGAATTGGAATCTCTCTTTTTATTCCAGCTTCCTTTGCTACTTTTTGAATATACTCAATTTGTGTTTTAGCATCTTCATAACAAGTTGATTTTGGCAAAGTAATATATGCAAGTTTTTCACCAGCACCAGGTACTAAAATATCAATATCTTGTCTCCAATCAGGATGTGAGAAATCATGGATTCTCGTCCCTGCCATAGCATAAGGGTTTGCTTCAGAGTCTACAACTCTTACTATCATTTCTGCATGTTCTACTTCTTTTCCTGTTTCTGCTCCATCTTCACAATCACAAGTGATATCAAAAACTGGTCCTAGTTTTTTTTGCATTTCAAAGCCTTTTAAAATAAGCTTTTCACTTCCTGCAAAGTGCTCACAAGTTGGGATTATTGGTAAAGATTTTCCTGATTCAAATAGTGCTTCGTTTGGGTGTGTCATAATTTCTCCTTTAAAATTGGTTCCCTATTTTAAAGGGACCTATATGTTTAATGTCTTCTTTTTAACATGGGAAATAAATTCCCATTAAAAGAAGCAAAATCCTAAAGAAGGCAACGAGTTGCCTCTATCGTAATACTCTTTAATTTAATTTTTTTTAGGGATTACAACAGTGTAATCTAAATCTAATACAACTTCTTTTTTATACTTTCCATTTTCATCAAATGCTGTATCAAAAGTCTCTGGTCTTTGGTTTTTAAGAGCAACTGTTCTCAGTCGCAATAACCCTAAATCTTCTCTTTTATGATTGATAGTCTCAACTACTTCAGTATAAGCATAAATAGTATCACCTGCAAATGTTGGATTGGAATGTGCTCCACTATTTATAGAGTAAATCCATTGGGCATTTTGTAAGCCGTTAAATGAAATACTTCTAGCTATTGAAATAACATGTCCCCCATACATAAGTCTTTGACCCATTGGTGTACTTTTCATCATAAAATCATCAAAATGTACTTTTGCATTATTTTGATAAAGTTTAGTAGCTAAGGTATGATCACTATCATCAATAGTAATACCCTCTGCATGATTTAATCTTTCACCTACTTCATAATCTTCAAAAAAATAATCTCCACCAGTTACATCTGTATTTATATCTTTTAAAACTGGGATATTTATCTCTTCTTTTATGGCTTGAGTTTTTGCAAAACTTGGAACACTATTTATTCCACTCATTTCGCCTTTGTTTCTTTTGTGAACCATAACCCATCTTTTAAGATTTAAAACTTCATTTTCATCTTGGTTATATCCAATAGAGTGCACATAAACTACTCCACTTTTTCCATTTGAGTTCTCTTTTAAACCTATAATTTCAGTCTCAAGCCTAACAGTATCTCCTACAAATACGGGATTTGGGAAAGATACTTCTGCATAACCTAAATTTGCAATTGCATTTAAAGATATATCTTGAACAGATTTTCCAAATGTCAAATGAAACATCAATAAATCATCAAGGGGCTTTTTTGTATAACCCATCTCTTGAGCTAAGATATCCGATGAATTTAATGAAAATCTACTTCCAGTAAGGGCAATGTAAAAAGATACATCACCATCACTTATTGTTCTTGGAAGTGGATGAACTATTTTTTGACCAATTTCAAAATCTTCAAAAAAGTTTCCAAAATTGATTTTAGTACTTATTTTAGACATTTTTCTTCCTTATTTACCAAATAGATTTTGACCTAAAGATTTATATGTTTCATAAAGAGTTATCATCTTTTTAGCCCATTTGATTCTACTAATATCAACAAGTTTATCTTGATATAAAATCACTTCTTTTCCATCTTTTACAGCATCTTCATATAAAGAAATCATCTCTTCATACTCTTTTACCTCTTCTCTTTTTGGAGTAAATATATCATTTATATACTCTATTTGTACAGGATGAACTAAAGCTTTTCCATCAAATCCTAAATCAAAAGCATCTTTTGTAGAATCTTCACAAGCAAACTCATCATGTACATCATAATGTGGTCCATCAATTACTACTTTATCATAAGCTTTAGCAGCAAGTGCTATTTGAGATAGATAATTAATAATAGCTTTTGAACCTTTTTTTACATCTATTTGAAGTCTATTTGCAAGTTTATTAGAACCTGCCACTACAACTTCAACTCTAGAGGTTGCAGCACATATCTCTTGGATATTTAAAACTGATAGTGGTGATTCTATCATTATCATCATCGTTAATTCAGAATTTACCTCATCAATTAATTTTGCTGCTTCTAAAACATCTTCTTTATTATCAATTTTAGAAAAAAGTATTCCATCAAGCTCTAGCTCTTTTGCAAGTTCTAAATCCTTTTGTAAATCTTCACTTCCTAAATTATTAACCCTAAGTATTCTTTCTGATTCTCCAAATTTTGAACCCTCTTCTTTAAATACCTCTTTTAAAACAGCTCTTCCAGCCTCTTTTTGTTCTGTTAAAATAGCTTCCAAATCAAAAATTACAGTATCTGCTAAAACAGTTTTTGCTTTTTTCACATACTTTTTATTGTATGAAGGAACATATAAAAGTGATCTTCTTGCTTTATATTCTATAATCTCTTCCCCAACACTTAAAGCAGCCTCTTGTTCATGGATGTTTTTAACAAGTTGTTTTCTTAAAACTTTACCATTTTTAGTTCTTGGATAATCACTTATGGCAAATATTCTTTTAGGCGCTTTGTATTTTGCCAAGTTTTCTTGAGAATATTTTAAAATCTCAGCCTCTTCTTCTTCACTTAAAGGTTTATGTCCAATTACTGCAATAGCAACTAAGGTTTTATCCTTTTCAATATCTAAACCAAAAGCAACACAATCGGCAACTTTATCATGGGTTTTTACAACTCTTTCAATCTCATGTGGAGATACTCTAAAGCCAAAGGTATTGATAATATCATCTTTTCTACCTATGAACCAAATATATCCATCTTTGTCTTTTTTGGCATAATCACCTGTAAAAAAGTATCCATCATGTTTAGCTTTTGCTGTTTCATCATCCAATTGCCAATACTCTAAAAATAAACCTGGATCATCAACTCCAATACAAATCATTCCCTCTTCTTCAGTTCCAACTTCTTCTAAAGTATTTGGATCTAACAGTTTTACAATATGTCCTGGTTGTACAAAACCTGCACTTCCTGGTCTTATAGGATTATTAACAGAGTGTGAAATATAATAAGAACATTCACTCATACCTATTGCTTCATAAATATCTTGTTTAAATCTTTCTCTCCAAAGTCCTAACATCTCATCTGATAAATGTTCTCCTGCACTCATGCAGTATCTTAAACTTGGACAATCATCTATTTTGAAATCAGTTTTTTGAATAATTTGTCTATAAATAGTTGGAACTCCAATAAAAATAGTACATTTATGTTTTTTAATTAGGTTTATCCAAGTTGAAGCATCATTTGCACCTTCATAAGCAATAACTGTATGACCATTGTATAAAGGATCCATCAAAGCTGAACCTAAAACATAAGTCCAATTAAACTTCCCAGAGTGCATAATTCTGTCATTTTCTTTAAAATTAAACCAATACTCAGTTGCAGGAGTTCTTCCTACAAGTGATCTATGAGAATGTAAAACACCCTTTGGATAACCAGTTGTTCCTGATGTATAAACCAAATATGCAGGCTCACCTGATTTTGATTTGTAGTGATTTGGTGTTGCATCACCATTTTTCAAAATCTCATTTAAAGCATAAACATTTATACCTTTTGGTTTTTTAAGATTATCAACACTATCAATTGCTGCTACAATTATTGTTTTTAGATTATCTACATTTTCTAAATATGGAACTAGGTTTTCATACATAGTTGCAGACATAACAATGGCACTTGCTTGTGAATCTTCCGCAAGATATTTAACCTCAGAACCACTTAAAAGTGTAGAAGTAGGAACTGCAATAATTCCAACTTTGATACTTCCAAAAAATGAAATTGGATAAGCCAATGAATTTTTCAAACAAACTAAAACTCTATCCCTTGCCCCAATTCCAATACTTGTAAGGAAATTTGCAACTTGATCAGATTTTTTAGCTAAATCTTTATATGTTATTTCATCAGTACCTAATTTGTCATCTTCTATAACCATTGCTGTATTATTCTCTTTTGGTGTTCCCAAATGAGCTGATGTACAAGCAACCCCGATATTTAAAAATTCAGGTACTTCGATTTTAATAGTTGAACTCATATTATCTCCTTACTATATTTGACCATAAGGCCAGTTTTCTTTAAATGTATGTAACGGCATTTTATTTAATACTGTTAAGGCAAAAGATTGATCCTCTTTACTTAAACTTCTAAGTGCATATCCTCTTAGAAGATTTTGTAAAGACTTACCAAACATTGGGGGATCTAACATCTCACCTTTGTATCTAATAGCTCCACTTAAAAGTGCATCTGCTTCAATTGCTGCACTTAATATTTCTATATCTTTTGCTATCTCTTTAGGACTTGGAGTAAAAGCAACTTTACAAACATTTATATGGTTTGGAGTAATTACTTGTTTACCTGTTAATCCCATAGCTGTCTCTCTTTTAGCATGTTCATAAACATGTCTTGAAGCATTATCCCCATGTAAATCTAACCATCTTCTAATATCTTTTTTCTCAACACAAGAATCAGGTAATGAATTAGGAGTAAGTAAAACTTCAACCCCTCCAATTACACCTTTACCTTTAATTCTAGCTTCCATTGTAAGCATATTAAAAAATGTCTCTAACTCATCAATCCAACCCTCAGGTGTGATTTTATATGCCATTGCTTTTGAGAAGTCATGGATACCAAATACCACATGTTGAACAGTTGAGTGACTCATAAGTCTATCAGCTATTTGAAGTGATTTTGGATGCTCAATGATTGGTTGAATTTGTAAACTACTACCAATAGAAACCAACCAAGAAGATAAATCTCTAATCTCAGCATCTCCATAAACTTCACCAGCTTTTGCTAATACAATTGCATCGATGTATTTATGAACTTGTTTTAACATCTTTAAATCTTCTTCATACTCATCAGTTCTAAAAGGGTTAATTCTAATAGCTATTTGAAAATCCCTTTGAGGAAATTTTGGTAACTCTTGAATTAAAAGTTCCCTACTCATAGCTTTTTGTCTACAACCATCTTCTAAATCAAATAACACTGTATGTGCTTTTGTTTTATAAGCGTGTTTTTGAAGTCTAAGTTTTGCTTGCTCCATAGTCTCATAGCTTCCATCTAGTGGATTAAACTTAATTGGAGGATAATATATTTGAATCCCTGGCCAATATCCACCAAGTACTGGTTTCAAATCGTCATTTGCTGTTAATTTTGATAAATCTATTACAGAAGAAGTCATGATATTTACCTTTATAATTTTCTTTTTGTAAGGGAATTAATCCATAGGTAAAATAAACTCAAATATAAATTATAATATTAATTTTTATATTAAGTAATAATTTATAAATAGTTCTAGATACCATCTTTAAGTGCTTTTACAAAATGTTTTAAAAGCAAGTTTCACATAGTGAGAAAATTTTTTCAATAAATCTTGCAATCTAAAATAAAACTTTTGTAATTATTTAATTAAGATGTTACTTTTGGTCAAATAAAAATCTATTAAGTTAAAATTAAACATACACAGACAAAAACAAAAGCAATTTAAATAAAAAATGTTAAAATAAACAAAATTAAATAAAGAGATAATATATTGCAAAATCAAAATAAGTCATTAACAAAAGGTTTGTTGATTTTAAAATCAATCATGAATTCAAATAAACCTTTAACAGCTAACTTTTTATGTCAAACCCATGATATAGATAAAAGTACCATGTCAAGACTTATCACAACTTTAGTAAATGAAGGTTTCATCGAATATGTTGAAAACTCTAAAGAGATAGTTTTAAGTGATATTATGAATAATATATCACAAATAGAAGCTAGAAATAAAATAGTTGAGAAAACAAGAACTTTACTTGATGAAATATTTTATTTAACCCAAGAGTGTTCATATATTGGAATACTTGAAAAAAATGCCGTTTTATATTTAAATCAAGTGGATAAATCAAATCGAGTTTTAAAAACAAAAGACTCTATAGGTCTACATGCTCCCTTACATGCCAATGCCTTTGGAAAAGTTTTATTAGCATATGAAAATGTGGATTTTAAAACTTTAGATTTGAAAAAATACACAGCAAATACAATTACTACCGTTACAAGGCTAAAAAAAGAGATTGAAGAAGTGAAAAAAAATGGTTATGCCATTGGTTTTGAAGAGTACGAATTTGGACTTTTCTCAATAGCTGTTCCCTACTTCAATAATAAAAAAGAGTTTGTAGGAACTCTTGGAATATCTGGATTATCTGCAAGGGTAAATAAACAAAAATCCCATGAACTAGGTAAAAAGATTTTTGACTTGGTTAATCCTGTTATTTAATCTTTTTTTACCTTTATTAAAATATTATGTTCTTTATCCCTAAAAACTGTCTCTTTTTTGTTGTTATTAAAAACAGTTTCTAAAAAATCATCTTTGTAAGAACTGCTTAAATATTTTCTATTAAACTCTTTTATACCTTCACACTCAAAAGTAGAAGTACAAACTCTATCTTTATATATTTTCATGTCTAAAATAGTTTTCCCTGCACTGTAAATTTGAACTTGAGTATAATTATTAAACTTAGAAATAAAGCCTTTATCATAAAATTTCATAGTAGGTGTTTTTATAAGAATTGTCGCACTTGTAGAGTGTATAACCTGTTTTTGTGCACAAGATGAAAAAAATAAAATAATAAAAATAAAACTAGTGATTTTTTTAAACAAAATAGATCCTCTTTGAATTTGAAAATAATTTTACTATAATACGATTAAATAAAGGATTTAAATGCTCGTTCACATATGTTGTTCCGTTGATAGTCACTATTTTTTAGAAATACTACAACAAGATTTCCCCGATGAAAAATTAGTTGGTTTTTTTTATGACCCTAATATTCATCCTTACAATGAATATTTACTAAGACTAAAAGATGTTGAATACTCTTGCCATAAATTAGGTATAGAATTAATAGAAGGCCCATATAATCTTGAAGAGTGGTTAAGAAAAGTAAAAGGCCTAGAAAATGAACCTGAAAAAGGTGATAGATGCACAGTTTGTTATGATGATAGATTAGAAACAAGTGTAAAAAAAGCTATTGAATTAGGTCATGACAAATTTACTACAACCCTACTTATCTCACCAAAAAAATCACAAGAAAAATTAGAAATAATTGGAGCTGATTTAGAAAAAAGATATGATTTACAATGGATTTTTAAAGATTATAGAAGTGGTAAAGGAATGGAAGAGCAAGCAAAAGTTGTAAAAGAAAACTCTTTTTATAGACAAAATTATTGCGGCTGTTTATTTGGATTAGCTCCCCAAAGAGAGAGTCAAGATAAACTTATGGATGAGATGTTTTTACCTATTTCAAACCAAATTTTACCCCAATCAATAGAGTATCGACTAGAATTATATAATAATAGAACAAATTTAGATGAAACAAATATTCCATATAAAATAGTTAAACAAAAATTTCTAAACTATAGACTTTTAAATGCAAAAGTTAAAGTAAATAAAGAAGTTATTCCTTCATATTTTTTATGTTATTCAACAATAAGTAAAGGTAGAACAAGTGGAAAAATAGCATTTGAAAAAGCAGAAGTTCACTATTTAAATAAAGATGAAGTTAAAATAATCACAATAGATACTTTCAATGATTTTACTCAATCTCACTATAGAGATGTTAAAGACTTGATGTATCATCCTTTGACTTTTGAAGCTGAACTAAAAGTAAGAAATGAAATCACTCAAAATCCTTATGGCTTATCTGCGATTATAGTAGTTGATGAGATAAGTGAAGGAAAATATGAGATTTCTATTGATGCAAAAACCTATGAAGATGTAAAAGAGGTAATTATATAAATGAAACTTCTAGTAAGCGCTATGGAAACTTCTTCAAATATACATTTAGCAGAACTTAAAAAACATCTAAGTGAAGACATTGAACTTATTGGAATATTTGATAAAAAACTTGGAACTCCAAATTATGATATTGAGCAACTTGCTATCATGGGATTTGTAGATGCCCTAAAAAGGTTACCTTTCTTTTTTAAACTAAAAGATGAAATGGTAGAATTGGCAAAAAATGTTGATAAAGTATTACTTATGGATTCATCAGGCTTTAATTTACCTCTAGCAAAAGCAATTAAGAAAAAATATCCAAATAAAGAGATTATTTATTATATTCTTCCCCAAGCTTGGGCATGGAAAAAAGGAAGAATTCCTAAGATTGAAACATACTGCGATAAGCTTTGTTCAATCTTACCTTTTGAAAAAGATTATTACTCAAAAAAAGAGAAAATCACTTATGTTGGTCACCCTTTACTTGATGAAATAAAAGATTATAAAACTACAGCTTCAACTTCTAACAAAATAGCTTTTATGCCAGGAAGCAGAAAAAATGAGATTATAAATCTTATGCCAATATTTAAAAAACTTATAAAAAATATTCCAAATAAAGAGTACATTTTAATTATCCCTTCTAAGTTTGATGAAGAATATATTAAGAACATTTATGGAGATATTTCAGCATTTACTATTTCAAATAATGCCCATGAAAGCCTTAAAAAAAGCGATTATGCCTTTATTTGTAGTGGTACAGCAACCCTAGAAGCAGCACTTATTGGAACACCTTTTACACTTAGCTATATAGCTAAGAAGTTAGATTATTTTATAGGTTCACGACTTGTAAAACTTCCAGCTGTTGGATTAGCAAATATATTCTTTTCAAAGATGGGTAAAGAGCTAATTCATAGTGAGTTTTTACAAGAAAATGTAACTGTTGAAAACCTCTTAAATGATTATAAAAAAATGGATACAAACAAGTTTATGGAAAATTCAAAAGTTCTAAGAGAATATCTTAAATTTGGAAGTTCTAAGAATGTGGCTCGCATAATTCAAAACTAATTTAAATTTTGATAGAATATATGCCTTAAATAAAAAGATATAGGAAAATATATGCTAGACGTTACACAGATTCAAGAGATACTTCCACATAGATACCCTTTTTTACTTGTAGATAGAATTACAAGAATGGAAGAAGGCAAAAGTATCATTGGTTTTAAAAATATCTCTATTAGTGAACCTGCTTTTATGGGACATTTCCCTGGGCATCCAATTTATCCAGGTGTATTAATTCTTGAAGGAATGGCGCAAG
The DNA here is from genome assembly GCF_048571125.1 of Arcobacter siniprincipis (SeqCode). NCBI lineage: Bacteria > Pseudomonadati > Campylobacterota > Epsilonproteobacteria > Campylobacterales > Arcobacteraceae > Arcobacter > Arcobacter siniprincipis (SeqCode). The sequence goes on from NZ_CP182343.1 coordinate 3,170,831, forward strand.
CTGGTGGAATCTTAGCTTTAAAAAGCAATAATTTATCATATGAAGAGATGAAAAGTAAAGTTATTTATTTCATGAGTATTGATGGGGCAAAATTTAGAACACCAGTAAAACCTGGTGATAAATTAGAATACAGAATTGAAGTAAAAAAACTAAGAGGTACTTTAATAGTGCTTGATGGTAAAGCTTTTGTTGATGATAAGTTAGTTGCAGAGGCTGAATTAAAAGCTATGGTAGTGGATAAATAATAAATATATGAATAATATCCATAAAACAGCTATAATAGAAGATGGCGCAATTATCGGTGATGATGTTACTATTGGCGCGTATACTATCATAGGCTCTAATGTAAAAATTGGAAATGGAAATATAATTGGCTCTAACAGTGTAATTGAAGGTAAAACTACAATTGGTGACAATAATAAGATTTACTCACATGCAGCCCTTGGAACTGATCCTCAAGATTTAAAATTTGATGGTGAAGAAGTTGAACTAATTATTGGGAATAATAATAAAATTAGAGAATTTACACTTTTTAACCCCGGTACTAAAGGTGGAGGTTCAATTACTAAAATAGGTGATGACAACCTATTTATGGGTTATGTTCATGTTGCCCATGATGTAATTATTGGGAATCATTGTGTATTTGCAAATGTTGCAACACTTGCAGGACATGTTGAAATTGATGATTATGTAGTTGTTGGTGGATTAACACCAATTCACCAGTTTTGCAAAATTGGAAGCCATGCTATGATTGGTGGAGGTTCTGTCTTAACTCAAGACATACCACCTTTTTGTTTAGCAGAAGGAAATAGAGCAAATCTTAGAGGTCTAAATCTAAATGGACTTAGAAGAAGACTAGGAAGAGAAGATATAAATGCTGTGAAAAAAGCATACAAAGATGTTTTTGAATCAGGACAGCCAATCCAAGAGATTGCAAATGAATTAGTAAAAACTCAAGATAATAAATATGTATTAGAATTTGCAAACTTTATTATAAATACAAAAAGAGGTATTCCCTTTATAAGAAAGCAGGAGAGATAGAACATATGAGCAAATTAAAATGTGATTTTTGTGGAGCAATAGATAGTGCTCAAAATCCAGTAATATCAGGAGACAATGCTTGTATTTGTAAATCTTGTGTAAACGCTGCCCATGATATTATTAGTGGTAAAGAACCAGCAGAAGATGAACAAACATTAAATCCTGATGTTAAAGCAGAAAGTGAAATAAAACTTCATACACCAAGTGAATTAAAAGCTTTACTTGATGATTATGTGGTTGGACAACATAGAGCTAAAAAGGTTCTTTCAGTTGCGGTATATAACCATTATAAAAGAATTTTTAGAAGAGATGAAATTGGTGAAGATACAGAGATTAATAAATCAAATGTTTTACTAATAGGACCAACAGGTTCTGGTAAAACACTACTTGCACAAACAATCGCAAGATATTTAGATGTTCCTTTAGCAATAGCAGATGCTACAAGTTTGACAGAAGCTGGTTATGTTGGAGATGATGTTGAAAATGTTATTACTAGACTTTTACAAGCAGCTAATGGTGATATTAAAAAAGCAGAAACTGGAATTATTTTTATAGATGAAATTGATAAAATAGCTAGAATGAGTGAAAATAGATCAATCACTAGAGATGTATCAGGTGAAGGTGTTCAACAAGCTATGCTTAAAATCATCGAAGGAAGTGTTGTAAATGTTCCACCAAAAGGTGGAAGAAAACATCCAGGTCAAGATATGACTCAAGTGGATACTACAAATATCTTATTTATTTGTGGTGGTGCTTTTGACGGCTTAGAAGAGATTATCAAAAGAAAAAAAGGTAATAATGTTTTAGGTTTTAACCAAACTAAAAGTAGTAAAAAAGATGAATCTGATCTTATCTCTTTAGTTGAAGCTGATGACTTAGTTAAATATGGCCTAATTCCAGAATTAATCGGTAGATTACATATGATTGCTACATTAAATGAGATAACAGAAGAAGATATGGTTCATATTTTAACTGAACCAAAAAATGCTTTAATAAAACAGTATATTAAACTTTTTGAGATGGACAAAGTAAATTTAGAATTTGACAAAGATGCTTTACTTGCTATTGCTAAAAAAGCAATTGAGCGAAAAACAGGGGCAAGAGGTCTTAGATCAATTTTAGAAGATATTATGCTTGATATTATGTTTGATTTACCAAATTACAAAGAGAAAACTATCACTATTACAAAAGATGTAGTAAGTGATAAAAAAGACCCAAAAATCGCTTAATTTAAAAAGGAGAAAGAGTATATGTTTTTAGACAAATTAATTGGATTCTTTTCTAATGATATGGCTATCGACCTTGGTACTGCGAATACTATCGTTTCTGTAAAAGGAAAAGGTATTATTATCAATGAACCATCAGTTGTAGCCGTTCAACATGATAAGTATGGAAAAGATAAAATATTAGCAGTAGGTGTTGAAGCTAAACAGATGATAGGGAAGACACCTTTGAATATTCAAGCTGTTAGACCAATGAGAGATGGAGTTATAGCAGACTTTGAAATGACAGAGAGAATGATTAGATATTTTATCGAAAGAGCTCACTCAAGAAAATCTTTTATAAGACCTAGAATCATCATTTGTATTCCTTATGGAATTACTCAAGTTGAAAGAAAAGCTGTAAGAGAGTCAGCGCTAAGTGCAGGAGCAAGAGAAGTATTCTTAGTGGAAGAACCAATGGCAGCTGCAATTGGGGCTGGAATTCCAGTTTCTGATCCATCTGGTTATGTAGTTGTGGATATTGGTGGTGGTACAACTGAGATAGGTGTTACTTCACTTGGGGGATTAGTTCTATCTAAATCAATTAAAACAGCTGGTGACAGATGTGATAAAGCGATTATGGATTATGTAAGACAAAATTATAATTTATATATTGGTGAAAGAACTGCTGAAACTATCAAAATAGAAATAGGAACTGCTGTTAAACTTGACCAAGAGTTAAAAATAAGAGTAAAAGGTAGAGATAACTCAGGACTTTTATCTACTATTGAATTAGGTTCTGAGGGTGTTAGAACAGCAATCAAAGAACCTCTTAGAGAAATCGTTGCAGCTGTAAGAAGTGTATTAGAAGATATGCCGCCTGATTTAGCAGGTGATGTTGTTGATAATGGTGTTACACTAACAGGAGGTGGAGCACTTATTCGAGGTTTAGACACATATTTAGCTGATATTATTAAATTACCAGTTAGAGTTGCTGATGAGCCACTTTTAGCTGTAGCTTACGGTACAAGTAAAGTATTAGATGAGGAAGCTTTATTAAGATTAATTTCTAATGAATAAACTACTCTTCGTTCTCCTTTTTATAATCATGGTTGGTCTATACATTTTTAATGTAGACCAATCATTATCTTCAAAATTTATTTTTATCAATAAAATAAAAGATTATTACACAGAAAAACTTGTAATTATTGAAGAGACCTTAACAAAATATTTTTTTCAAGCCCAAACCATAGAAGATCTTACCCTAGAGAACCAAGATTTAAAAAAATTTAGACTACTTTATGCAGAAAAAAACTTAGAACTTACTCACATAAAAGACGTTCATGTGGACTTAAAAAACTACAAAGCTGATTTAAGACTTGCACAAGTATTATCATATGTTGAATTTGATGACTTTACAAAAGTTTGGTTAGATGCAAAAAAAACAGACTCTCAAATAGAGGGATTGATTTCTGAAAACTATTCAGCTGGAATAGTTGTAAATAAAGATAATCAAGCATTAGCTTTATTAAATGGAAATGAAAAAAGCAATTATGCTGTTTATATAGGTGAAAATAAAGCTCCAGGAATCACCCATGGCAAAGCAAACTCAAATATCCTTTTAGCAAAATTTATTCCAATTTGGATAGATATAAAAATAGGAGATGAAGTAATAACTTCTGGTATGGATAATATCTTTTTTGAAGGCTTAAAAGTAGGTAAAGTAATAGCAATCAAAAAAATGGCAGATATGCAAGAAGCTCAAATAGAACCTTATATTAACGCTCTTAATCAAAATTTCTTCTATATATATTCTAAAAAGTCACTAAAAAAAATTAAATAATTTTATTAAGTACCCAATAAGTATCTTTATGATTAAATTTACTTATAAAAGGAGTTTTATGTCTAATACACTAATAAATAATTTATCAATTTTATATGTTGAAGATGATACAACAGTTAGAGAATCATTATCTTCTACTCTAAAACTTTTAGCAAAAAAAATTTACACGGCAAATGATGGTCTTGAAGCATTAGATGTATTAAAAACTAATAAAATCGATTTAATTATAACAGATATAAAAATGCCAAATCTTGATGGCCTTGAATTATCTAAAAGAATACAAGACTTAGATTTAAATATACCAATCTTAATCACAACAGCACATGATGAGATAGATTATTTACATAAAGCAATAGAGTTAAATGTTGATGCATTTATAACAAAACCTTTAAATATAACTTCTTTAATACAATCAATTACAAAATTAGCAAAAATCATAATAACTAAAAAAGAGTTAGAAAAGAAAAAACACCAACTTGAACAATTTAAAAAAGCAGTTAATTTCTCAAATTTGATTATCAATATTTCACAAGAAGGTGAGATATTAAATATCTCTACAGATAATCCATTAGAGTTTGATTTGTTTAATCCAGATAAGATAAAAATAACAAATATTAAAGAATGTTTAACAGATAAGAGCTTTTTATCAATTATAAAAAGTGCCAATGACTTAGATATATTTCATAAGAACTTATCTTTGAAAATAGGAGAAGAACAATATACTGTAAATATAACTGCCTTTGCAAATGAACATGATGATGATATAAAAACAATAAATCTAATCCTTAAAGATTTAACAAAAACCTTAAAGAAAAAAGATGAAATAATTGAAAAACTTTATATTGATCAAGTGACAGATTTAAAAAATAAATTTGCTTTATATAAAAGAATAAATGAACTCTCTTCTATTAATTTAATGCTTTGTATAATTGATTTAGATGATTTTAGAAAACTCACAAAATTGTATGGATACAAAATGGGAGATAAAATACTAAATATCGTTTCTAAAAAAATATTAAAAGTCATAAGTATAGAACAAACTGATAAACTTTCATTTGAATTATATAAATTAGAATCTGATAAATTTGTACTTTTAGTTTTACCAAAAAATACTTTGGAAGAAAAAGATATAAATGCTATTACAAGAAATTTAATAAATAAGTTAGAAGAGGATTCATTTGAGATAGAAGAGAATGTATCTTTAGATATATCTTTTACGCTTGGACTTGCATATAATGAAGAAGATGATATCTTAACAGAAGCTTTAATTGCAAAAGATGTAGCAAGAGAATTAAAAAAGGATTTTCTACTTTACAAGAAAATCAAAGGAATAAAAAATATCTTTGCTACAAATTTACAGTTACAAAAGAAAATAAAAAAAGCCTTCGATGAAGATGGAATTATTCCATATTTTCAACCAATAGTTGACAAAAATAAAAATATAGTAAAATATGAAGCCTTGGCAAGAATAATTGATACAGAAGAGAATAAAGTCTTAACTCCTTTTTTCTTTTTAGAACAAATAAAAGCTTCAAAAAACTATTCTAAATTTACAAAAACAATTATAGAAAAATCCTTAAAATGTACAAGTATTTTACAAAAAGAAATATCTATAAATCTATCTTTTGAAGATATTTCAAACCCTGAAATCATACTTTTTTTAGAAGAGAAACTACAAAAATATAATTCTATTGTAACTATAGAATTATTGGAAAGTGAAGGGTTGAAAGATATAGAAAAGACTATTAATTTTTGCAACTTAATGAAAAGTTATGGCGCAAAAATTGCTATTGATGATTTTGGAGCAGGATATTCAAATTTTGAATATTTTTTTACTCTACCAATAGATAAAATAAAAATAGATGGAAGCTTAATAAAAAAGGTAAATGAATACAAAGGATATGTTTTAGTAGAGTCTATAGTTGATTTCTGCAAAAAACTAGATATCAAAGTTGTTGCTGAATTTGTCGAAGATGAAAAGACCTTTGAAACTCTCAAAAGCCTTGGTGTTGATTGGTTTCAAGGATACTATTTTAGTAAACCAAAGCCTATAGAGGATTTTAAATAGTGGAACAAATAAAGAAAGAAAACTATCTAAAAAAGTTTAGTATATTATTTATCTTATCAGCTGTATCTTTTACTATTTTAATACTATGTTTTGCACTATATGAAATCGTAAAGTATAGAGAAATCCTTTATAAAGAAAAAGCACAACATGAATATTCTCAAAAAACAAATACTATAAACAAATACTATAAAAACTATAAACAACTTTTAAAATCTATAAAAACAAACTCTTTATTTATAACTTATATAAAAGACCCCTCTAAAGAGAATCTAAAAAACTCTATATCCCTTTTTGAAAGTTTTATATCTTATGATAAAAACATAACACAATTAAGATATATCGATATAAATGGTCAAGAACAAATAAGAATTGATAGGCCTAATATATCTAGTGATTATAAAATCATAAAAAATCCTATTTTACAAAATAAAGAACATAGAGATTATTTTGAAAAAAGTATCAAACTAGCAAAAGGTGAAGTTTATACCTCAAAAATCGATTTAAATATAGAAAATAAAAAAATAGAAATTCCTTATAAACCAGTTTTAAGATTTGCAGTACCTATTTTTGAAGAGAATAAAAGAGTTGGTATCCTCATAATAAATATTTTTGCAGAAGAATTATTAGACACTATAAAAGAATCAAAAGATTTTGATATAACTATTTACGACCAAGATAAAGAAGTTTTAGTATCTAATAATAACTTGCAAAATGAATGGACAAGATATTTAAAAAAAGCAAAAGTAATAAATAAAAATTCTATTATTTTTGAAGATTTATTAATAAAAAGTTCTGATTATGAGAACTTGTTTATAGCTTTTTCTTCAAAAAGTTGGCTCAATAGATTTTTGGCTTTTTTTGACTATAAAATCTTTTTATTATTTGCCTTAATTATATTCATAGCTTTTCTTTCAGCCTATTATTTAGCTAAAATCCCAAAAAAACTTTTTGATAGGATTACTTCTCAGCAAGAAATTCTAATCCAACAATCAAAAACATCTGCAATGGGAGAAATGATAGCAATACTTGCTCATCAATGGAGACAACCTTTAAATCAAATCTCTGTTTTAATACAAGAAATAGAGTTCAAAAAGAAATTAAATCTTTTAAGTGATGAAGAGTTTGAAACTATTTCAAACAAAATAAAAAATAGTCTGTCTTATATGTCCCATACAATAAATGACTTTAGAGATTTTTTAAAACCCTCAAAAGAAAAAAATCAATTTAATATTTTAGATACGATAAAAAATACCCTTAAATTAATCGATGCAAAGTTTTTAAATGACTATGTAACATGTGAAATTATAAATAATTCTAAAAACTCAATTAAGGAGTATGATTTAATCTCATATGAAAATGAATTTAAACATGTAATAATTAATATCTTAAATAATTCAATAGATGCTTTAAAAATAAACACTGAAGAAAATAATAAAAAAATTACAATAGAATTATTCAATAAAAAAAATATCATCATAATAAAAATTTCTGATAATGGAGGAGGAATAGAAGATTCAATAAAAGATAAAATCTTCGAACCTTATAAATCAACAAAAGAAGCACAACAAGGAACGGGACTAGGACTTTATATGTCTAAATTAATTATTGAAAATAACTTTCATGGTAAAATATCTGCCCAAAATCTAGACAATAAAGCAGTCTTTACAATCACACTAAATAAGGACTTAGTATGATGCCATCATTTTATCAACTTGTCCCCAAGTCAAATCATCATTTTTTTTATCTTTTTTAAACATATTATAAATATATCTTGCAAACATATCTGTTTCTAAATTTACTTTAGAACCTATTTTGTAAGTTTTAAACAGAGTATTTTCAACAGTGTGCGGAATAATTGTAAGTCTAAAAGAGTCTTTCATAACTTCATTTACAGTCAAGGAAACTCCATCAATACTAACACTTCCCTTTGGAATAATATATTTAGAAAAAGAAGATGGTAGCGAAATTATAAAATCAGTGGAATTTCCATTTTTATTGATAGCTTTAACTATCCCTAGGCAATCCACATGACCTTGTACAATATGTCCTTCAAATCTATCACCCATCATCATAGCAGGCTCCATATGAACCTTACCTTTGTAATTTTCCATTGCCAATATTTTTTGTGACTCAGGAGAAAGTTCCACAGAAAAAGTTCCACTTGCAACTCTCACAACTGTTAAACATGCTCCATTTATTGAGATAGAGTCTCCAATCTTTGGTTCATATTTTGCTTTTAGTGTAAGTACATTTGATTTGAAACTTAGCACCTCAGCCATCTCTCTTATTAGTCCTGTGAACATGTTTTTCCTTTAAAATTGCTGTAAATCTTGAAATATTTGGTATAATACCGAAAACTTATTGAGAAGCTAATTTTAAACTATTCTAATTTTTTAACCTAACTTTCAAACACTTTTCAATATAAACAAAAAAAGATAAAGATACATTAGACAATTGTATACTTATGGAGATAAAATGAAATATGATGTAATCGTAGTCGGTGGAGGACATGCTGGAATTGAAGCCTCATTGGCAAGTGCAAGAATGGGTAAAAAAACTCTTCTTGTAACTATGCTAGTTGAACAAATCGGAGCAGCAAGTTGTAACCCCGCTATTGGTGGATTGGCAAAAGGACATTTAGTAAGAGAATTAGATGCCCTTGGTGGAGAGATGGGACTTTGTACAGATAGTGCAGGTATTCAATTTAGAATATTAAACGCTTCTAAAGGTGCAGCAGTCCAAGGAAGTCGTGCACAAATTGATATGGATAGATATAGAACATACATGAGAAAAGTATGTCACAATACAGAAAATCTAGAAATCTATCAAGATGAAGTAAGTTCACTTTTAACAAAAGATGAAAACGGTCTTGAAGTTTGTGGTGTAAAAACAAAACTTGGTGAAGAGTTCGAATCAAAAAAAGTGATTCTTACAACAGGAACATTTATGAAAGGTCTTATTCACATAGGAACTTCAACTTATGATGCTGGAAGAGCGTGGGAATTACCCTCTTCTACTTTATCAACACAGTTAAAAGAATTTGGACTAAATGTTGGAAGATTAAAAACAGGAACACCTGCAAGAATTGATGCAAAATCAATAGACTTTTCAAAAATGGAAGAGCATGGAGGAGATGAAAAACCAACTCCTTTCTCATTTAGAACAGATAAGTCAACTTTTAACCCAAAACAACACCCTTGTTATATCACATATACAAACTTGGGAACACATGGGAAAATAAGCAGTAACTTCCACAGAGCACCTCTATTTACTGGACAAATCAAAGGAAGTGGACCTAGATACTGTCCAAGTATTGAAGATAAGGTAAATAGATTTTCTGAGAGAGATAGACATCAACTGTTTTTAGAGCCTCAAACAGCAATGGCAACAGAATATTATATCAATGGACTTAGTACTTCTATGCCAATTGATGTTCAAAAAGAGATGATTCACTCAATAGTTGGTTTAGAAAATGCAAAAATCGTAAGATATGGATATGCCATAGAGTATGATTATGTTGATCCAACAGAGCTAAAACATACCCTTGAAACTAAAAAAGTGAAAAACCTATATCATGCTGGGCAAATCAATGCCACTACAGGATATGAAGAAGCAGCTTCTCAAGGACTAATGGCTGGTATCAATGCTTCTCTTGCAGTTGATAACAAAGAGCCTCTAATCCTAAGAAGAGATGAAGCATACATTGGTGTTTTGATTGACGATTTAGTTACAAAAGGAACAGCTGAACCATATAGAATGTTCACAAGTCGAGCAGAATATAGACTACTTCTAAGAGAAGAAGGAGCAGATATAAGACTTAGTGAGTATGGTCACAAAATTGGACTTATAAATGATGAAACAATCCAAAAAGTACAATACAAAGAAAAATGTATAAAAGAAGCAATTGATTTTATGAAAGAGGAATGGTTTACTTCAAAAAAAGAGAACCTAGAACTTCTAGAAAAACTAGGTCAAGATAAAATCAAAGATAGAGTTTTATTACTTGATATAGTTGGAAGAAATGGTGTTACAACAGAAAACTTTGATGAACTTTGCCCTCAATTTAAAGAGTTAGACAACTATATAAAAGAGCAAATAATAATCGAAGCGAAATATTATAGATATGTTGAAAAACAACAAAAACAAATAGAAAAAATGAAAAAAATGATTCAATTAAAAATACCAGAAAATTTTGATTATAAAGAAATCCCTGGACTTTCAAATGAAGCAATCGAAAAGCTAGAAAAGTTTAGACCACCAACTCTTTTCAATGCAGGAGAAATTTCAGGAATAACACCAGCTGCAGTTGATGTTATTCATTTGTATATAAATTTACAAAATAAAACAGTAAAAAATGCAACTGCATAAAAAACAAAATTTATCATCTTATTTCTAAAGGCTAAGTTCAAATGAACTTAGCCTTTTTTATTGTAATTATTTTATTTCAAAAGCTATTTATAGGAATAGGCAAGAGAAATAGAGTATTTATATAGCCATTCCCTTCATAATTTTATATAATAATGTAATAATGAAAATATTTCTTAATTAAAGGATTATCATGACTGATTCAATTGATTCGTACAGATTTGAATTAATAGATTTTTTAAAATCAAAATACAGTTTCTCTGGTGCCATACAATCTTATATTCCATGTTTAGATTTTTATTTTTCCAACCAGCCATCAGAATTTACTAGTATCATGTATGAACCGTCATTATGTATTATTTTACAAGGATCAAAAGCTGTAGGTTTTGGGGATAACCTCTACAATTATAATTCAGAAGAGTATTTACTCTCATCAACATATGTACCTGCAAAAGTTCAAATCCTCGAAGCATCACAAGAAAAGCCGTATATATCTTTAAGAATAAGATTTAAAATAGAAGATATTTATGAAGTTCTTAAAAACACCAATCCAGAAAAATTATTGTTTACAAAAAAATCTGAAAAAGGACTTTTTTTTGATGAAATGAGCGAACGATTGTATAATCCAATAGCAAGATTAGTTAAACTATTAGATAAGCCTAAAGAAGACATTAACTATCTCTCTCCTTTTATTATTAAAGAAATTCTCTTTATTTTAATTAATGACAAAAGTGGATACTTTTTAAATAAATTTGCAATGGAAGGTACAATTTCTAACAAAATAGTTAAAGTAATCAATGAAATCAAAGACAATTTTAGTGATAAACTGTCTATTAAAGAATTAGCTGATTTAATCAATATAAGTGAGTCTTCTTTGTACCAAAACTTTAAAACTATTACATCGATGTCTCCCCTTCAGTTTCAAAAAAAACTTAGACTTGAAGAAGCAAAACAGTTACTATTAGGTAGAAACATTGAAATTGCAGAAGTTGCTTATATCGTTGGATATGAGAGTCCTTCTCAATTTAGTAGAGAATTTTCCAGAATGTTTGGTACATCTCCTAAAGCTTTTATACTCTCTACCAAAATAGAACAAACTGCTTAATATTTTTCTTTCTCAAAATGTAGAGTAAACTTCTCTGCATTTCATCTCTTATCATCTAAATTTTTATTTTTATAGTATTAGGCAACTAGCATGGATTAATGTTCTAGTTAAATTCTTTTAAATGAACTAATATATCAAATAAGATTTATAAACTATCAAATTTAAATATAAAAGAAAAAATTTGGAGAGAACAGATGAAAAAATATTTTTACTAGGTTTCGTTGTGATGTGTATATCACTTCAAGTTAAAGCAAATCAAGGAGAAAAAAATATGGACAATATATCAAAAATAGAATCAAGAGCATCAATAGCTGTAAGTAAATCAGATTATAAAAACTACTTTACAGGAGGAGAGGTAAGAATAGATATGCTTTATCCCCAAAGTGATGCAAAAACACATGGAGGTGCATATGTGACTTTTGAGTCAAAAGCTAGAACAAATTGGCACTCTCATCCAGCTGGGCAACATATTATAGTAAGTTCTGGAGTTGGGTACTATCAAGAATGGGGAAAACCTATTCAAGTTATAAAAGCAGGAGATGTTGTTTGGATTCCAATAGGTGTAAAACACTGGCATGGAGCATCTAAAGATATAGCTATGACACATCTAGTAGTAACTGGTGCAAATCAAGATGGAAAAAATGTTGATTGGTTAGAAGCTGTTAGCGATAAACAATACACTATTAACTAAGGACAAGAAATGAGGCAATTAGTCAAATTATTTTTCTTTCTACCACTTTTTATTTTTGCAAATGAGAGTATGGGAAGTGATAAAATAAAATCTTTAAATAAAAAAGAGCAATTAGAAGATTTTATTTTAATTCTAAATACTAAAGTTGGGAGAAATGAAGCAAAAACTGCAAACGATGTTTTACAAGAAGTTTTGAAAACCAGAAAATAATTATTTTAAATTATAGGGGAAAAATTATGTGTGAAGAATCGAACAAAAACAAAAGAAGAGACTTTATAAAAAAAACCACAATGATTGGTGCAGGTTTAGTTTTTTATAAACCAGCAGATATTTTAGCAAATGAAAAAGGATATATAATGAATAAAACAATAAAAACAAAAGCTTACGCAGCATTCGATGAATCAGGCGTAATTAAGCCATGGGAGTTTGAAAGAAGAGCTGTAGGTGATGATGATATTTTAATTGAAATAAAAGCAGCAAGTATTTGTCACTCTGATATTCATCAAGAAAAAGGACATTGGGGAAAACAACAATATCCACAAGTCCCAGGGCATGAAATTGCAGGAATTATTACTCAAGTTGGAAAAAATGTAACTAAGTTTAAAATTGGTGATAGAGCTGGTGTTGGTTGTATGGTTGATGGTTGTACTACTTGTGAAAATGAAGAACAGTATCAATCTGATACTTTGTTTACCTATGGATTTCCAGATAAAAGAGAACCAACTGGAATTAGCCAAGGTGGTTATTCAACTCATATAGTTGTAAGAGACCATTTTGCAGTGCATCTTCCTGAAAATCTTAGTTTTGAAAAAGCAGCTCCACTTTTATGTGCGGGAATTACTACATATTCACCAATAGTAAATGCACAAATTAAAAAAGGAGATAAAGTTGCCGTTGCAGGTATTGGTGGGTTAGGTCATATGGCTGTAAAACTTGCAGTTTCAAAAGGAGCTGAAGTATATGCATTAACAACAACAGCAGACAAAGTTGATAGCATAAAAGCAATGGGTGCAAAAGAAGTTATTGTAGTAGATGATACTAAAAAATTACAACAATATGCTGGACAAATGGATTATTTGATTTGTACTATTCCCTATCAATTTGATGTTGCATCTTATGCCCGTGTTGTTAAGCCTTACGGATACTTTACCTTAGTTGGTATGCCAGAAGATTTCAAAATCACTTTAAATAACCTTGGTTTAGCAGCAAGTAGAGTTAACTTTAATGCTTCACTTATTGGGGGAATGAAAGAGACTCAAGAGATGATAGATTATTGTGCAAAACACAATGTTTTACCTGAAATTGAAATGATTAAAGCCCAAGAGATTACACAAGCTTGGAAAAATATCGTTGATAAAAAAGCACGATATAGATATGTAATTGATACTGCAACAATTTAAAAGATTTTGGTATCAAGTATGAAACAAAAACTATTAATCATTTTTTCATTATTACTATTTTTACAAAGTTTTATGACAATTACTGCAAATGAAATAAAACAAAAGGATAAGGATATGGGCAATAAAATTACAATTACAATAGGTCAAAAAGAGTTTGTTGCAACGCTAGAAGAAAATGAAACAGTAAAAGAATTAAAAAAAAGGCTACCACTATCTATCACTATGAATGACCTACATAGCAATGAAAAGTATTATCACTTTTCAAAAGCTTTGCCAACAGACAGTTATAGCCCTAAGTTTATAAATGCTGGAGATATAATGCTTTATGATAATTACAGTTTAGTTCTTTTTTATAAAACTTTTTCTACACCATATAGGTATACAAAGATAGGTCATATTGATGATACTCATAGTTTAGAAGAAACTCTTGGTTCAGAAGATATTGCTATCACATTTGATCTCAAATGATTTTCTTATCACTCAATTATACATATTAAGGTACAAGAAATACTCTTCTTGTGCCTATCTATCACATAGCAAACAACTTTAAAATATTATTAGGAAAAACATGAAGAAAAGAATAAAAATTAATGAAGAATCTTCTGTTCCACTTTGGGGAGCAGTTTGGGCAATGTCATTATGTGCAATGGTTTTAGTTGCATCAGAATTTATGCCAGTAAGTTTACTAACACCAATAGCAAGTGAGTTAGCAATCACAGAAGGTCATGCGGGACAATCTATATCAATATCAGGGCTATTTGCATTAGTTACGAGCCTTTTTATTACATCAATTATTGGACATACAGATAGAAGAAGCGTATTACTTTTTTTTACAGCCTTAATGGGTGTAGCAGGGGTAATGGTAGCATTTGCACCTAATTCAAATATATTAATGATTGGTCGAGCTGTTTTAGGTATTTGTATTGGTGGGTTTTGGTCTATGTCAGCTGCTACAATTATGCGCCTTGTACCTAAAGAAATTGTACCAAAGGCATTAGCTATCTTAAATGGTGGAAATGCCTTAGCAACTACAGTTGCAGCTCCTTTGGGAAGTTTTCTTGGTGGGATTATTGGGTGGAGAGGAGCATTTTTTTGTATTGTTCCAATTGCTGTTATTACTTTCATCTGGCAATATAAAAGTATGCCACACTTGCCTGCACGGCATGTATATGGACATAGACCAAAGCTTAGTAGTGTATTTAAACTTTTAAAACAATGGAAGGTTACTTTAGGAATGCTTGCAACAATGTTCTTTTTTATGGGACAATTTGCACTATTTACTTATCTTAGACCTTTTCTAGAAATACATACAGGTGTAGATGTTGAAACACTATCACTAATTTTATTAGCTATGGGTGTATCAGGTCTTATAGGAACTTTTGTTATTGGAAATATTTTAAAAACAAGACTTTATAGTTTACTAATTATCATTCCTTTTTTAATGATAATTATTGTAATTTCTCTTCTTTATTTTGGAGATTCTTTATTAGCTGTATTTATTCTTATGAGTTTTTGGGGACTTTTGGGAACATCAGCCCCAGTTGCTTGGTGGACATGGCTTAGTAAAACTTTACCTAATGATACAGAAGCTGGTGGAGGATTGATGGTTGCAGTTGCACAATTGGCTATTACCGTAGGTGCTGCAGGTGGAGGTTTACTTTTTGATATTTACGGTTATGAAATTACTTTTGTATTTAGTGCAATCATTTTAGCAGTTGCCACACTCATGGCAAGTGTAACTGCAGTTTATACATATAAAAAAGAAAAAGCATAATAAAAATTTAAAGGATTACTCATGCTTAAAACTAAGTACGAGTAATTCTTCTAATTTAAAAAAAGATTTACATCTTCTAAAGTATCAATATCCCTACAAAAAGTTTTTTTTAAGCTCAATATTTATACAAGCCTCTTTTTGTAAAATTAATTTAAAATATAACGCCTGTTGATTTTTCACACAATTTTATAAGTTCTTCTTGAGCTTTAATATCATTAGCTTTTGAAGAGTATAAAGTCTCTTGAAGATGATAGAAATATTTCCCACTCATCTTTGCATCACTATTTGTTGCTAACCATATTTGAGTAGCACTTCCATCTTCTAAACTATCTGGTGCATTATAATTACTCATTTTTGTTCTTACCCATCCTGGATCAACCACATTGACATAGACATCTTTCCATTTTCGAGCAAAGAATAAACTCAACATCAAAATATAAAGTTTAGATGTTGAGTAATCAACTCCTATTTCTAAACTCAAATTTAAAATATTTATTTTACCTTGTGGATGCATATTTGAACCAATATAAATGAGCCTTTGAGGTCTATTTATAAGAACTGTAAGCATGTAAGGCGCTAAAACATTTACTTTAAAGATGGATTCATTAGAAGTATGAAACAGCCCAGCATTATGAATAATAGTGTCAAGATTGCCTAAATTATTGACCTCTTTGGCTAATGATTTGATTTCTTCAAAATCACTTAAATCTCCCACAATAACCTTAACTTTTCCCATTTCTTTATATATATGTTTTGCGCGAGTAATGTCTTTGGCATGAAATATCACTTCGTGCCCCTGTTTTATAAGCATTTTTGCTACATAAAGTCCAATTCCATCACTGGAACCTGTTATAAATATTTTTTTCATAAGCTCTCTTATTGGGTTATTCCACTTTTCATATCTTCAACGGTATCAATATCAATAGAATACTTTTTTTCTAAACTTATACTAATGCATTTTTCATTCTTTAAAATTGATTTTGCTCCATAATCTTCTTTTAATTTGAGTAATCTTTCATAGTATATTTTTGGGAAAATAGCTGGGACTGTAGAGCTTTTTGAATTTTCATATTGTGTTGCTATTATAGTTTTATTATTCATAGCATTTTTTAATGATTGTAAATGTTCAATTGGAACAAATGGTTGGTCACAAAGTATTATCAAACTATTTTTATAGTTTTGTGTGTGTTCAATTCCAAAAGAGATAGAACTTCCTATACCTTTTTCATAATCTTTATTAAATAATATATTAATATTAAAATTTTCTAACTCTTTTTTACAAGCCTCTTTTTCATATCCAAGTATCATAAAAACATCAGAAGACAGAGCTAAAGCTTTTTTGACTGTAATTTTTAAAAAAGTTTCTTCTCTATATTTTAATAACTGTTTTGTAATATTTCCTAATCTTGAAGATGTTCCAGCAGCTAAGATAATAATGGCTAAATCTTTAGATTTTTCCATTTTTTCTAGCCTCAATTTGTGAGCATATTGATAAAGCAATAGATTGATGAGTGTTCCCACCAATCTCCAAACCAATAGGAGCAAAAAATCGTTTGTCATTTTCTAAAGCAAACTCTTTTTTTATTCTTTGCATATTCTTTTTATTTCCCATCATTCCTATATAATTCATATTTGAATTAAGTAATGCTTTTAAATACATATCATCCGTTTTTGGATTATGACTTAAAATAACTGAAGCATTATATGAACTTAAATCCATATCTAAAATATTTTCTATACTTTCAAGTTCCAATAAGGTATCAGCTTCTTTTACAAACTCTTTATGAATCTTTATATCTATGACTGTTGTTTCCCAACCCATTAAATTTGCCATAAGAATCAAGGAAGTAACATGAGCTCCGGAGCCAAAAATCAAAAGAGAATAAGTTTTTTTTATATATTCATTAATTTTGTCATAATTTTTTTCATAAAAAAATGGTTCTATTTTATATTTTGAAGTTCCATGACCTGAGGATTCATCTTGTGGGATTGATTCAAAAGTAAATATTTGACCAGTTTTTAAAGCTTCTTTTGAAGATTCTATTATTTTATTTTGTAAAAACTTACTTCCTAAAACACCTGCAAATTCATCATTTGAATTTACAAGCATTTTATTTCCAACTTTGGCATAAGTAGAACCCTGTGTTTCAATAACGCTGGTTACTACAACATCAAGTTTTTTATCTTTACAATATTGAATAAACTTTAAATGTTCTTTATCTTCAAACATGAACTTATCCCAATTTAATTGGAAAACTTGTGTATCTTTTTCCCGTTGCATCTGCTATTGCATTTATAACTGCTGCAAACATTGGAGGAACTCCAACTTCACCGATACCACCAATTTTTTCTCCAGAATTTATAATCTCAACTTTTATTGAATCAGGTGCATCTTTTATTCTATTTACTTCATAATCATAGAAATTGTTTTGGTCAACTGCTCCATTTGTTAATGTGATTTGTGCATATTTTGCATATCCAATTGTAAAGTTAACAGCACTTTCAATTTGATTTTCAATTCCTAGTGGATTCATTGCATATCCACAATCAACTGCACTCCATACATTTTGTATTCTAAAATCATTATTTTCAACTTTTATTTTTATTACATAAGCAACAATACTTCCAAAAGATTCTGCAATTGCAACTCCATAACCACTGTTTTTTTCGCGTTTTTCCCAATCTGACTGCTTCGCAACATTTTCTAAGAGTTTTATATATCTTGGATTTCTTAAATTTTTAATTCTAAAATCAAGTGGATCCATATTTAAAGCATTGGCTGCTTGGTCAATGATATTTTCTACTACTGGTGCTGAAACAGTATGTCCAACTGAACGCAACCATAAAACAGTTACAGGTAAATCTGGACAAAATGATTTTAAATCATGACTTGATATTTTATATGGATGATCTTCCAAACCTTCTCTTTGCGTTCCATCAATACCATTTTTAAACATAAATTGCTCAAAAGGTGTACCTTTTGTTAAAGATTGATTTATAAGATTTGCTTTAAAACCTGTAATATTTCCATCTTTATCAAGAGATAATTTTGCATTAGCATAACTTAGGGGTCGATAATATCCCATTTTTATATCATCTTCTCTTGTCCATAAAGTCATTATTGCATAAGGTTCATTTTTTGATACATAAGCGGCATCTTTAATAAAATCAGCAGTTGGATTTGCTCTTCTTCCAAAGCTACCTCCTAAATAGTTCGTATAGTATTCAACATTTTCTTTTTTTACTTCTAAAATTTCTGCACATACATCTCTATAGATAGTTTGCATTTGACCACCAACTGACATATAAGCAGAATCTTTTTTATGATGTACTGTACAATTAATTGGTTCCATAGCTGCATGGGCTAAATATGGAAAAATATACTCTGCTTCTACAATTTTATGAGCATTTTTAAAAGATTCATCAATATTCCCATCTTTTCTCATAGTATTATTTTCTTTTGTTAGATAATCTTTATACTCTTTGTCCAAATCAGATGAACTTACATTTGCAAACTCTCCATTATCCCAAACTACTGTTATTTGCTCCATAGCATTTTTTGCTTGCCACCAATGTGATGCAATTACAGCAATTTTTTCATTTGGAAGTTGTTTTATTTTTAAAACTCCTGGCATATTTTTAGCTTTAGAGTCATCATAACTTTTTATTTTAGCTCCAAAAACTCTTGGGTGAACAAGTGATGCATATTTCATATCTTCAACTCTTACATCAATTCCAAAAATACCTTTTCCAGTAATTTTTTCTTCAACTTCAATAGGATGTCTTTTTAATGATTTACCCATAAGTCTATATTCTTTTGGCTCTTTTATTTTTACATCAGTTGGTAATTGCATTTTTTTAATATCATCTACTAAATTACCATATGAGAGTTTCTCTTTTGTTCTTTTATTTATCACATAAGAGTCTTTTGTCTCTATATCAAATAATCTTACTTGCCATTTTTTAGCTGCTGCTTGTTTTAACATTAATCTAAGAGTAGCTCCCACTTCTCGAACTCTTTGTTGTTGAGTCTTAATACTCATTGAACCACCAGTAATCATCATAGGCATTCCTGGAATATTAAATACATCTTTAACAGGGGCTGGTTCAAAAATTATTTCATCCCATTTTGCATCTAATTCATCTGCAATACATTGTGCAATTCCAGTATATATACCTTGTCCCATTTCAACTTGACCTAAGAAAAAAGTGATGGTATTATCTTGAGCAATTGTAATAAAAGCATTTGGGTCTAATACATTACTTTTTTCAATAGCTGCAGCTTTACCTTTTATAGGTAAATTAAATCCAATAATAAATGCGGATGTTAAGAGTGTACTATTTTTTATAAATTCTCTTCTTTCTAATTTCATCTTTTATCCTTTCGCTACAGTCGAAACTGCTTTTAAAATTTTGTTATATGTCCCACATCTACAAATATTTCCATTCATTACTTCTTTTATTTGATCACTAGATGAATTCTTATTTGATTTTAAAAGAGCACTTGCATTCATAATTTGACCTGGTTGACAATATCCACATTGAGCTACATCATGTTCCTTCCAAACTATTCGTAAAGCTTTTAGCTCTTTATCTTCTTTATTTTCAATTGTAGTTATCTTTTTCCCTATAGCTTCACTAAGAGGAGTTGAACAACTTCTAATTGCTTTATCATCTAAAAGTACTGTACATGCTCCACATTGAGCAACTCCACAGCCAAATTTTGTTCCTGTCATATTTAGATAATCTCTTAATACCCATAATATTGGTGTATCTTGTGGAATATCTTTTAATTCATATTTTTTATCATTTATAATTACATATTTCATTTCTTCTCCTAATAATATAAAATCTTATCTATTTTATTATAGATAAATATGAAAATTTTCAATAGAATAATTATCTAAAATAATTGCCTATTCCTCTAAATATATATTTCTTAATGAAGAATTCTTATATGTGGAAAATAAAAAGTTGATTTCCAACCAAATTTTTAGTAACTAAAATATTACCAACCTCCACCTAATGCTCTATATGAAGATACTACAGATTGAAGAGAGAGACCAGTTATTTTAACTACACTTGCTTTTATTTCTTTAACTTATTGAGTATTTTGGGGTTTTATGGCATACACATTTATTGGTGGAACAGCACTGATTTTACTATTTTTACCAGCACTTTATGTAGCTTGGTTTAAAATAAGACCAATTCAAAAGTAGTTGTTTATTTTAAAGGTTGTTTTACTCTTTTGTAGAACAACCTTAAAAGAAAAATATATGAACTAAGCTAAATTACTATTATCAATATTTAATATATCATTATCAATTTTTATTGAATATGACATACAAGGTAAGATACAAAAGTAAATGACTATTTTTAAAAACTAAAAGCTTAAAAAGGCTTTTAGTTTATATACAAGATTTTATTTGATATTTTCTCTGCCAATACTCTATCATGGGTAACTAATAATAGAGATAATTTATCTTCTTTTACAATATCAAGAAGTAAATATATTACCTCTTGCTGGCTAATTGGATCAAGTCGTGATGTTACTTCATCTGCAAATATAAAAATAGGTTTTAGTAATAGTACTCTTATTATTGCTATTCGTTGAAGTTCACCCCCTGAAATTTCATCAGGCTTTCTATTTAATAACTCTTTTTTTAAATTTACTTTTTCTAATAGTTTATAGACTTCATTCATATTTATATTGTGAACTTTGATTAAGTCTTCAAAACTATTTTTTAGTATTTGGTTTGGTAAAAATGCACTTGGTGGTTGTTGATAGATTTTTTGATAATGTATATTTTTTGATGATAATGGTTTGTTAATTTTTCCATTATCAGGTTCTCTAAGACCAAGTACAATATCACCTAAAGTGCTTTTCCCACTTCCACTATTTCCAACTATTGCTGTGATTTCTCCTCTTTTTAATTTAAAATTTAAATCTGAAAATAGCTTTTTATCATTGTAGGCTTTACTTAAATTTTTTGCTTCAATTACAACTTCATCTATAACTTCACTTTTTTCAACTTCCCATTTTGATGTTTCACTTGATAATAACTTTTTTGTATAAGGGTGTTTTGGATTTTGGAATAATAGTTCATTTTTATCATATTCGATTAATTTACCATTTTGTATTATTCCTAAATTTCCTTTTAGGTTTTTTGCAATATCTATGTCGTGTGTTATTACAAATAATAATTTTTTGTTTTTTATCTCTTTTTTTAATCTTTCAACAATACTTCCACATAAATCTTTATCAAGTCCTTTTGTGGGCTCATCTACCAATAAAACATCACTATTAAATGCATGTGTTATGGCTATAGTTACTCTTTGTGACATTCCTCCTGATAATTCAAAAGGATATGAGTCTCTTGAGTCTTCAAGTGAGACTTCTTTTAAGTCATAAAGTGCTTTTTCTTTTGGGCTCTTTTCCTTATGAATGTATTTATGCACTTCACTTACTTGATTAAGAACACTCATGGTTGGATCTAAAACTCTCCATGGTTCTTGGGGTAAATAAGCAATCTCTTTTCCCCATAACTTTTTTCTATTTTTACTTGAAAGTTTTAATATATCTTGACCATTTAAAATTATTTGTCCTGTAATTTTAAACTCTTTTGGCAAAGTTCCCATAACTGCATCAATTATCAGAGATTTTCCAGAACCTGATTCACCTAATAAAACTAAAGGTTCTTCTTCATTTAAAGATAAATTTATATCTTGCACTATAATTGAATCATTTAAACTTATAAATAAATCAATAATTTCTAATTTTGAGCCCATTAAAATCTCCTTTTAGAAATCAATTGTAATGATAATATTAATAAAAATATAAAAAAAGATGGAAGTAAGATAAGTGTTACTTTTTCATCAAAATATGGCATAAACTCGACAATCATACCACCTAGTTCTGCCCTTGGTGGATGTAGACCAATACCCATTGCACTTAAAGTTGATATTGCAATAATTGCAGTACTCATAGCAAAAGTTGCAAGGGTAAATATCATTGGAAATAATTGTGGGAAAATTTGTTTTTTCAAAATATAAAAAGTAGAAAATCCTAATAATTTTGTTGATTCAATATATGGTTGCACTAAAATAGTTTTAGTTTTTGCTCTAGTTACTCTAAAAAACTCAACCCATAAAGATAAAGATAATCCTAAATATAAAAGTAATAAATTACCTGGGTCAAATGCTACTAGTAATAAAACTAATAATAAACCAGGAAGTGAAAGAATAATGTCTGAAATTAAAATCAAAATTTTTTCTATAATTCCTTTTTTATAAGCTGCTAATATTCCTAATAAAATGCCAGGAATAGCAGCTGTTATCATAGTAACAAATGCTAAGAGAAAAGATAATCTAGTAGCATAAGCAAGTCTTGTTAACATATCTCTTCCATATTGGTCTGTACCTAATAAATTTGAAGTGCTAAAACTTGCTAATGCATTCATTAGATTTTGTTTATTTGGATCAAGACCAGTGAAATTTGGTACAAATATTATAAATAAAAATAAAGCGATTAATATAAAATATCCTATAAATGTTGAATTGATTTTTTTAAGCATGCTTTATCCTTAATCTTGAATCTAAAATACTTGTTATCATATCTGTAAAAAAATTTATTAATATAAAAAACAATCCCATAACTAAAACTGTACCTTGTATCATAGGAATATCTCTTGCAATAACTGCATGAACTAAAGCATGTCCAATACCAGGAAAGGCATAAATTGATTCAACTATTACAACTCCTTCAATTAGATATATTGATTGTAAACCTAAATAAGCAATAACAGAAATAGAAGCATTTCTAATTCCATGTCTATTAACTAAGGCTAAGTCACTCAAGCCTTTATACTTTCCGTAAGTAAAATACGAAGAATTAGAAACTTCTAGCATTGATTCTTTTATAAGTCTATTTGAGACAGCGGCTAAACCTAATGCTAAAGTAAAAGCAGGAAGAACTAAGTATTTCCAATTCTCAAATCCTGCAGGTGGAAGTATTCTAAAGTATATACTAAATAAGTACATCAATAATAATCCAAGTATAAAAGGTGGAATAGCTCTAAAAAATATAGATAGCAAAAATCCTATTTTATCAACTATTCCATTATCTCTTGCACCAGAATAAATACCTAAAGGTACAGCCATAATTAATGACAAAATAAAAGAAATAAAAGCTAAATATAAAGAATAACCCATTTGAGTTTTAAGTTCATGTATTACTTTCTCTCCACTTATAAGTGAGTAACCTAAGTCAAAGTGTAAAAGATTATATAAGGAGTTTAAATATAATTGAAATACTGAGTTATCAAGTTTTAACTCTTCTCTAACACTTTGTGCAATCTCTGCTGTCATCCCATCTGGACCATATCTACCTGCGGCAATTTTTAAAGCTGGATCCCCTGGAAGTAATTGCATCATTATAAATGATACCGTACTGATAAGTAATACAAGCATTAACACTTGTATTACTCTTGTTATAATTATTTTTTTCATTTAACTATTTATCTAACTTAATATCTGATAAGAAGTAGTTCAATTCAAAAGGGTCTACTTTTAAGTTTTTAATCTTTTTGTTTGAAACAACTGCTAATTCTGACCATGCAACTGGAATAACTGGTAAATCTTCATACATAATTTGAGTGATTTTATTATGTAAGTCTTTGTTGTCTTTTTTTCTTAATTGAGTTAAATATTTAAACATTTTTTCATTTGTCCAATTCATTGCTCCCCAATCTGCTCCACCTCTACCATAATCTTGAAGTAATGTTCCTAGTGGATTAGGAATCAATGCAAGGTTTCTACTCATAAATGCCAATTCTAAAGTGTTATCTTTATGTTTTCTTACAATCTCAGTATAACTATCAATTAAAACTTTTACATCAATACCTACTTCTTTTAATTGTGACTGAATTGCAGTAGCTAAAACAGGTAGATCAGGTCTATTGGGATAAGTATTTAAAGAAAGCTCAAATTTTTTATTATCTTTATATCTATATCCATCAGATTTTAGTACCCAGCCAGCTTTATCTAAAAGTTTATTTGCTTCTGTAATATTTTGTTTTATTGGTTTTATATTTGTGTTATTCCATAATTTCATTGATGGTGGGAAAAGTTGATTAGCAGCTAAGTTTTCATTTTTTAAAATAATTCTAGCCATATTTTCTCTATCTAATGCTAAGCTAATAGCTCTTCTTACATTAATATCTTTTAGGAAAAATGAACCAAGATTGACTTTTAATAATTTTGCTCTAGGAATAGTTACAATTGTTGTATTCAAAGTTGGATCTTTTTTCAAAGATTTTAAGGAAATTGGGAGTAATGAATAAGCAATATCTGCTTCGTGACTTTTTATCATAAGTGATCTTGTTTCACCTTTTCCTACTGACAAATAAGTGATATTTTTAATATTTGCTTTACCTTTCCACCACTTGTCAAATCGTGTAAGTTTTATTTTTAATGGAGCAGTTAAGTTTTTTATTTTATAAGCACCTGTTCCAATTACTTTTATTATTTTTCCTTCTTTATCAAAAGAGTTTTTCGATAAAATAATAGTACTATAATGAGCAAAATATGCTGGCAATGCACTAAATTGTGAACTTAATTTGATTTCTATAGTATTGTTTACAGCATGAATACTTTCTATTGGAAGATATCTTAATATACTTTTTTTTAAAAGATTTTCTCTTGTTAAATTATACTCAATAGTTTTTGCATCTAATTTTGTGTTATCTTGAAACTCAACATCTCTTCGAATCTTAAATTTCCAAAGTAAACCATCTTTTGATACATTCCAATTTTTTGCTAAACCTGGAATTAAATTTCCTTTTTCATCTGTAGATACTAGTGTTTCTGCAACTTGCATTCTTGAAAAGATAAAACCAGATTGTGTTGGTTCTATCCCTGAAATCTCCCATGGTCCGATAACTTTAATATCTTTTGCCTCTAAAGACAAGACCATAAAACAAATTAATAATATCAGTTTTAATCTATTATTTTTTAACATTAAATTTTTCCTTTATTTTATAACTTTTCCACTAAGAGTTTTGAAATAAGTAATTCCATAATAGGACTTACTTATAATAGTTTTTTGTTAAAAAGAGTATTGAATGTTAAGTCTTCCTACCATTCCTGTACCTTCACCTTTTGTTTCTAATGTACCGTATCTTACATATGTAACTAGGTTTTTAGACATTTTGTATTTTACTTGTCCAAAAATATTTGTTAAATCTTTTGCATCAGCTCGTGAATGTGATCCATAATCAGCAGTAGAATAATATAATCCTAAATTAACTTTTGCTGATACATCTACATTTCCACTAATATATGTATATGCTGCATCAGCATCATTTGAAGCAGTAATTCTCCATGCATAATCCATATTTGTTTTTGCACTTGTGTCTATAGAAACATTACCTCCTTCTTTATCTGTCTCACCATATGCAGCAAAAGCAGAGAATATTCCTTTTCTTGCCATTACTCCTAATTGCCATAAACTATTATCTTTACTACTATTATCTAAATCTAGTGAAGTATATCTACCAAATGGAGATAAATTCACTCCTGAAATATCATAATTTCCACTAAATCCAACAGTATAAGTATCAAAAGTATCACTTAAATTTGCATATCCAACATCTAAAATTAAACCTGCAAATGAACTTGTTGCTCCAACCATAATAAAGTCTTCTGAACCATTTATTCCCGTAATACCATTCCATGTACTTATTTCAGCGTTATTAAAATTTGTCTGATTGAAATATGCACCTGTAAAAGTCACATAATCAGTAGTATAAACTGAATATATCCCCGACCCAGTATTCTCATCACCTAATACATCTCTTGATGTAGTCCACGGAGAAACAATAGCTTGTTTTCCAACTGTAACAGATAGGTTTTTAACACCTAAATAAGTAAAATTAATCTCAGAAAGCTTAACATCAATACTTTTATCAGATTGGTTTCCTGTGTTACTTGCAAAGTTTTCTGCTAAAAATCTTGTATTAACTTTTATATCATCATTTGTTTTTGTAGATAAATTTAAAGCTGCTTTATGAAAGTTTTGAGTTTTACCTGCACCTTTATCGGTTTCATAATCATTGTATCTATATCCAATAGTTCCAGAGATATCCACATTTTTAATGGCTTCTGCTAAATCTTTTGCATTTGCAATTGAAGAAAGACAAATAAGAGATGTCACCAAACTTAGTTTTAAAATTTTTGTAGTCATTATAATTTATATCCTTTTTGCGACTTAGTCGCAAGTAATTTTTTGAAATTCTAGTTTAGTAATCTTATATTAACATTAAATAAAATAACTAATTTTTCAGTATGTATATAGTTTAATTAGGAATAAAAGTATATTTTTGTTTTAAAATAAATAAGTGTAGTTTTTATTTAGTATGTTTTAGCGCATGTGGATTTATAATCTTCAAAATAAAACAGTGAAAAGTGAAGTCATATAATTAGCATCATTTGGAAGCTACTCCTTTTTTTAGATAAACTAAAAAAGGATTAATATAAATAAACCCTCCAGAGGGGTTTATTTAAAGTTTTTATTAAAAAGAGTATTGAATGTTAAGTCTTCCTACCATTCCTGTACCTTCACCTTTTGTTTCTAATGTACCGTATCTTACATATGTAACTAGGTTTTTAGACATTTTGTATTTTACTTGTCCAAAAATATTTGTTAAATCTTTTGCATCAGCTCGTGAATGTGATCCATAATCAGCATTAGAGTAAAATAACCCTAAATTAACTTTTTTTGTTACATCTACATCTCCACCAATGTATGTATATGCTGCATCTGCATCATTTGAAGCAGTAACTCTCCATGCATAATCCATATTTGTTTTTGCACTTGAATCTATAGATACTTTTCCACCTTCTTTATCTGTTTCACCGTATGCAGCAAATACAGAAAAGATTCCTTTACTTGCCGATAATCCTAATTGCCATAAACTATTATCTTGACTACTGTTATCCAAATCCAATGAAGTATATCTTGCAAAAGGAGATATATTTACCCCTGAAATATCATAGCTTCCAGCAAGTCCAACAGTATAAGTATCAAAAGTATCACTTAAATCAGCATATGCAACATCTAAAGTTAAACCTGCAAATGAACTTGTTACTCCAATCATGGTAAAGTTTTCTGAACCATCTATTCCTGTAATACCATTCCATGTACTAATATCTGCTGTATTAAAATTTGTTTGATTAAAGTACGCACCTGAAAAAGTCACATAATCAGTAGTATAAACTGAATATATCCCCGAACCAGTATTCTCATCACCTAATGAATCTCTTGATATAGTCCATGGAGAAACAATAGCTTGTTTTCCAACTGTAACAGATAAGTTTTCAGAACCTAAATATGTAAAATTTGCTTCTGAAAGCTCAACATCGACATTTTTATTAGCCTCATTCCCTGTGTTACTTGCAAAGTCTTCTGCTAAAAACCTTGTACTAACTTTTATGTCATCATTCACTTTTGTAGATAAATTTAATGCTGCTTTATAAAAGTTTTCAGTCTTTCCTGCACCTTTATCTGATTCATAATCATTGTATCTATAAGAAATAGTTCCAGATACATCTACATTTTCAATAGCTTCTGATAAATTCTTTCCACTTGCACTTGAAGAAAGAATAACAAGTGCACCAATTAAACTTAATTTTGGAATATTTGCTCTCATTACGATCCTTGTGGTAATATAATATTGTTATTAGTATTAAAAGTATAATGAAAAATCGTTAAATTATGGTTAATATTTAGACAATTTTCTTAATTCTAAAAAAATTTATCCATTTTGTAATCTCTTTTCTTCTATTTCTAATTAAGCTAAGTTAAAAAAAATAAAAAATTATTATAAATAAATATTAGATTATATGGTTCTAAAAATACATAAGAGAATATAAAAATTATATTCTCCTAACGACAAGATGATTATAATAAAAAATCTTTTTACAGGAATATTTATGAAATCACTGTTTTTAAAAACATCAATTATATTATTTATTATTTTTTTCGTAGTAGGTTGTCAAGAAAAAAGAAAAAATGAAAATATAAATAATAATCAATTAGTCTATGCAAGTACAAAAGATATTAGAAATATCAACCCCCATTTATATGCAGGTGAAATGTCTGCACAAAATATGGTTTTTGAATCATTAGTTATAAATACAAAAGATGGAATAAAACCTAATCTTGCAGAAAGATGGGAGATAAGTAACCAAGGTAAAAAATATACTTTTTATTTGAGAAAAGATGTTTTCTTTTCAGATGGAACAATCTTTGATGCAAATATCGCAAAAAAAAATATTGATGCTGTATTATCAAATAGAGCAAGACATGCATGGCTTGAATTAGTAAATGAAATAGATGCAACAAAAGTAATTGCTCCCTATATACTTGAAATAACTCTTAAAAATCCTTATTATCCAACTTTGATAGAATTTGCTATGACAAGACCATTTCGTTTTATATCTTCAAAATGTTTTATTAATAATGAGACAAAGAATGGAGTAAGTTGTTATAGTGGAACAGGTCCATGGATATTAAAAGAACATAAAAAAAATGCATATGCATTATTTGTTAGAAATTCAAATTATTGGGCAGATAAGCCAAAACTAGAGAAAGTTAAATTTAGAGTAATTCCAGATCATCAAGCTATTTTATTAGCATTAGAAAAAAATGAAGTTGATTTGATATTTGGTGCGGATGGAGATATGATTGATTTAAATGCATTTTCAATGTTAGAAAAAGAAAATAAATATGCAACATTATTAAGCGATCCTGTTGCATCAAGAGCAATATTACTAAATACAAAACAACCCATAACAAAAGATTTGAAAGTAAGAGAAGCATTACAATATGCGATCAATAAACAAGCTATTGTAAAAGGAATATTAAATGGTTCAGAAAGCATAGCACACTCACTTTTTGCTCCTACTACTGCTTATTCTAATATACAACTAGATGCAAAAAAGTACAATCCTTTAAAAGCAAAGGAAATATTAGATGAAGCTGGTTGGAAGTTAAATAACAATGAATTAATTAGAACAAAAAATAATAAAAAATTAGTATTAAGACTTTATTTTAATGCAAACAATGCACAAGAAAAAACTATAAGTGAATATATTCAAAGCAATCTAAAAGATATAGGAATTGATTTAAAAATTATAGGAGAAGAAAAACAATCTTTCTTAGATAGACAAAAAAGTGGTGATTTTGATTTACAATATTCTCTTTCATGGGGTGTTCCATATGATCCACAATCTTATATCTCTTCATGGAGAATGGCTGCACATGGAGATTATCAAGCCCAATTAGGACTTAGTAAAAAAGCATGGTTAGACAAACAAATCAAAGCAGTTTTAATTGAACCAAACAAAACAACTAGAGAAAAAATGTATAAACAACTATTGGAATATATTCATAAGCAAAGTGTTTATATACCATTGAGTTATTCAAGAACAAAAGCAGTATTTAATACAAGAGTTAAAGGTGTTACTTTTAATCTTTCTCAATATGAAATACCATTTGAAAAAATGCATATTGATAATAAGAGATAAATGAAGAGATTAATATTTAAACGACTTTTACTTTTGATTCCTTTAGTACTTGGGGTTTCACTGATTTGCTTTACTTTGATAAATTTAAATCCAAGTAACCCAGCAGAAGTTACTCTTAGAGTTAATAATATCACACCAACAAATGAAGCGATATTAGAAATGCAAAAAGAATTAGGGTTAGATAAACCTTTATATCAAAGATATATTTATTGGTTAAAAGATATCTTAAAAGCAGACTTTGGAAATAGTTATGAAACAAAAGAACCTGTTTTAAATGAGATTTTACAAGCATTTCCAACAACACTATATTTAACATTTTGTTCTTTATTTTTAATAATTACTGTAGGTTTTTCAATTGGTGTTATATGTGCAATATATGAGGGTCATTGGATTGATAGAACACTCAGAATATTTACTTTTGTATGTACATCAGTTCCTAGCTTTTGGCTTGCATTATTATTGATTTGGTTATTTTCAATAAAATTTGACTTACTACCAACGGGTGGATTAGAAGATATAAATAGTATTATTTTACCTTCAATTACACTTGCAATTTCATATATTGGAACATTCATAAGAATAATGAGAAACTCACTAGTACAAATAAAACAATCACTTTTTATCTCATATGCAAAAGCAAGAGGATTAAAAAAGCATGTTATTTTAAAACACCAAATAAGAAATGCATTACAACCTTTTATTATTGCTTTAAATATGTCTATTCCTAGACTTTTAGCAGGTACTGTGATTGTAGAAAATATCTTTGGACTTCCTGGTGTTGGAAGACTCTGTATACAAGCCATTTTTAATCGTGATTATCCAATGATTCAAGCATATATACTTTTTATGGCAGTATTATTTATTTTATTTAACTTATTTGCAGATATTTGGGTACAAATAAGAGATCCTAGATTAAGAAGATACCAATGAAAAAGAACTTTTGGAATAAACTTTTAAAAGATCCAATTGCACTTATTAGTTTAAGTATTATACTAATTGTGATGCTTCTTGGTATATTTGCACCTTTTGTTGCACCAAATAATCCATATGATGTAAACTTAAGCAATAAACTTCTTTCATATAGTCTAAAATACCCTTTCGGAACAGACCATCTAGGAAGATGCATAGCCTCAAGATTGATATATGGTATTAGAACTACACTATTTTTTGCCCTAATTGCAATGGTAATTACTGTTTTTTTGGGTTTAATATTTGGTCTTCTTGCAAGTTTTTTTAAAAGTTGTGAAACAATTATCTTAAGAGCCTGCGATATAATGCTTTCTTTTCCAAGTGAATTAATGATGCTTGCAATTATTGGAATAATGGGAACAGGTATTGAAAATATTATTATTGCTACTATTATTGCTAAAGTAGCTTGGTACACAAGAATGACATATACTTTTTCTCTTAAATATACTAATCAAAATTATATTTTATTTTCACGCCTTTTAGGAAATCCATCAAGAACAATATTAAAAAAACATTTATTTCCTTTGCTATTAGGAGATATTGCAATGTTATCAACACTAAATATTGGAGCTGTTATATTAAGTATTTCAGCATTGTCTTTTTTAGGTTTGGGCGTTCAAGCACCAGCATGCGAATGGGGTGTTATGTTAAATGAAGCAAAAAATGTGATGAGTATTGCTCCTTATCAAATGCTTCCTTCTGGAATAATGATACTTATTGTAGTTGCAGCTTTCAATTTTTTAGGTGATAGTATTCGTGATGCACTTGATCCAAATTTTTATATAGAAAATAAAGAGCAATTATGAGTTTTTTTGAAGTAAGACAACTAAATATAATAAATAAAAAAACAAATACATTATTATTAAATAATCTTAGTTTTAAGATAAATGAAAATGAAGTTTTAGGAATCGTAGGAGAAAGTGGAAGCGGAAAATCTTTAACGTGCAAAGCAATTTTAGGAATTTTACCAGAGTTCTTAAAATTAGAGGGAAGTATAAAACTAAATAACAAAGAGATACTAAACACTTCATCAAATCATAAAAATAAAATATCAATAATACTACAAGAAGCGATGAATGCATTTGATCCACTTTATACTATTGGTGAGCATATGATGGAAAGCTTACATACAAAAAAAAATAAAAAACAAGCAAAACAAAAATGTTTAATGCATTTAGAAGATATGGGATTAAAGAATGTAACTCAAATATTTAAAAGTTATGCACATGAGCTAAGTGGTGGTCAATTACAGCGTATTATGATAGCAATTGCATTTTCTCAAGACTCATCTTTAATTATTGCAGATGAACCAACTTCATCACTTGATTGTCTTAATCAAAAACAAATAGTTGATTTATTTAAAAAATTAAAATATAAGAAAAAAACACTTATATTTGTATCCCATGATCTAGCCATTATTTCTCAACTTGCAAATAAGGTTTTAGTTATGAAAGATGGTTCTTGTATCGAATATGCAGATACAAAAACTATTTTTACAAATCCACAAAATGACTTTACAGCTTATCTTTTAAAAACAAGATTTGAACTCTCTCAAAGGTTTATAAAATGCTTCAATTAAAAAATATAAATAAAAGTTATAAAAAAGATTTAATTTTGAATAATATAAATCTAAAGATAAACAAAAATAGCACAATGGGAATTGTAGGAGAGAGTGGAAGTGGGAAAACAACCCTTGCAAAATTAATATTAGGTTTAGAAAATCCATCTAATGGAGAAATATATATAAATAATATTCCTTTATCAAAATGGCAAAAAATAAATAAAGGGAAAATGAGTATAGTTTTTCAAGATTATAGAAGTTCAATAAATCCACATTTTTGCATTGAAGAAGCACTGCAAGAACCATTATGGGGAAAAACAAAACTTTCAAAGGATGAAGTAAAAAAGATTCTAAAACAAGTTGAATTATCTGAAAATATACTTTTCAAATATCCCCATGAACTTAGTGGAGGACAGTTACAACGAGTATGTATTGCAAGAGCACTTATTTTAAAGCCAAAATTTTTAGTATTTGATGAAGCATTAAGTGCCTTAGATGTTTATACTCAAGTACAAATAATACATTTATTACAAAAAATAAAAGAGCAATATGAATTAACATATTTGATTATTACTCATGATTTAGAACTTGCAAGTTCTTTATGTGATGAGATTACAATCTTAAAAGATGGAAATATTATCGAGATTATAAATTCAAAATATTTAAACAAAGCTAATCATTCATATACAAAAGCACTTTTAGATGCAGTAATACCAATAAAAGTCTTTTCTAAGGAAATAAAAAATGATAAATAAAAGAAAAATCCATTTTAAACAAGTTGATAAACTATCAGAAACAAAAGCAAAACAATTTATAATAAAAGAGTATTCAAAACATTATCTAAATCGAATCTCAAAAACACAATATAACATTTTATATCAAAAAATGGGTATTTTACTTTCAGATACCCTAAGAAATGCATTTTTTATTGCATATAATGAAAACCATAAGATAATTGGTGCAATTAGTGTTTCATTTTACGATAATCGTATAGATAAACTAAAAAAAAGATATCAAAATAAGTATATTGCTGAAATTGGACGATGTTATGTAAATGAAGAATATAGAAGATGTGGAATAGGTTCAAAATTATTTGAATTAGCAAAAAGTTTTGCACATAAGAAATCATATGAAAAATTATATTTGCATACTCATTATTTTTTACCAGGAGGTTATCACTTTTGGCAGAAAATGGGTTTTAGTATTACATTAGATGAAAAGAACAACTTGCAAACTGTTCATATGGAAAGAAATATAAGAAAAATCACAAGATTGATCAAAGAAATAAAGAGATTGTAATAAAAAGGCTAAGCCCAAATAGCCTTTGCCTTTTATTTTTAGATACATATACTAAAACATATTATCTATTTTTATACTATCTCTTCCGTGAAACTCTTTTTCATCTGCATGTGAAACTATTCTTTTTGATATGATATCTGTTTGCCTCGCAACTTCATTTGTATTTTGAGCAATTGAAGCATTTTCTTGAGTTTGTTTATCCAAAGAGGCAACTGTTTGTGTTATTTGTGAGATTCCTGTTTGTTGTTCTTTTGAAGAGGTAGAAACCATTTGAATCAGCTCCATTGTATTATTAATATTAGAACTTAATTTCGTATAACCATCAATCATAGTATCTGCAATATTTTTCCCCTCATTTGCTTTTATATTTGCATTTTCAACTAAGTTTTTAATCTCTTTTGCTGCTTCTGTTGATCTATTTGCTAAGTTTCTTACTTCTTGTGCAACAACTGCAAATCCCTTACCAGCTTCTCCAGCAGTTGCAGCCTCAACGGCTGCATTAAGAGATAGAATATTTGTTTGGAAAGCTATTTGGTCTATCACTGTTATCGCTTCATTTATAGCTGTTACTTGGCTGTTTATTTCATCCATAGCTAAAGTTGTTTTTTTAGCTAGTTCTTCTCCTTTTTCAACAGAATCATTTACTTCATGGGAATAATCGGCCATTTTTTGTACGTTTTCATTATTTGATAAAAGATTACTATTTATCTGTTCTAAAGCAGCAGAGGTCTCTTCAATAGACGCAGCAGCAGAGTTTGTATTTCTTGATAAAGTAGCAACACCTTCAATTAATACATTAGAACTTTGATCAAGTTTCATACCATTTGTTTTATTATCAATCAACATATTTGTTATAGAATCACCTAAATTATTAACACCATTTGCTAGTTGTAGTAACTGCTCTTTAAGACCTGTTGTACTCACTTTTTCTAAGTAGTGGTAGTTTGTATATTTGTCTAATACACTTAAAATATTATTGATATTCAATTCAAGATTATCTGCCATCTTATTTAGTACACTTTTCAATTGACTTAATGATGGATTTAAAGAATCAGATTGAATTCTTTTATTTAAATCACCTTTTTCAAATCCAGATAAAACATCTACAATTTCATCTATCAATTCTCTATCTTTTTCAATTCCTACTTTTGTTCTATTTATATTTTCATTTACAACTTTTGACATTTTACCAAGTTCGTCTTCACTACTATCATCCAAATAATCAATCTGTTTTGTCTCATTATTTAGATATTTGAAAAATGAAATTATCCCATTTTCAAAGTTTTTAAGGGGTTTCAAAATAGTATTTCTTAAAAAAGTTATTGATATACCTATTATTACGATTAGAACTATTATAGATATAATCATTAGGGTAATATTTAAATTAAAAATATCTTTTAAAGCTTCATCTTCTTGTATTTGAGAAATAATTGCCCATTGTTTATCAAATACTTTTATTCCTGTATAAGCAGTAAGTACATCATTACCTTTGTTATCAACTGTAATACCTGCTCCTGTTTTATTTTTTAGTGCTTGTTTTATTAAATCATTTTTAATTTCATATAAGGAAATGGTTGTATTAGCACTTTTCACACTTTTATTATCTATATTTTTAATAAATCGGTGATTACTTCTCATCTTATAATCACTTCCTAAAAGATAACTAATACCAGTTTCCCCTAAACCTGACTCTTCATATTTTCCATCAAAATTCATAATTTTATCTATAGAAGCAGGTGATAACTCTATGATTAAATTTCCCACTCTTCTATTTTCACTATTAAAAACAGGTGATGCTAAAAAAGATGCAGGCATGTTATAACTTGGCTCAAAAGGTTTAAAATCAGAAAAAGCAACTTTCCCTTTTTCAAGTTTGTATGCTTCTTCATTTACTTTTGCTAATGCACTATTTGAATAAACTCCCTCTTTCAAGTTTGTACCAAAATCTTTTTCTTTAGCAGTTGTATAAACCACATTTCCCATCATATCAACTAAAACAATATCATACAGTGAAAATTTTTCTAATAAGGTATTAAATGTAGGATGAAATCTCATGTGAGCAAAAGTATAGTTATTAAGAAATAAGGTCGTTTGACTCATCTTATTTTTTTCGCCAATTTTAGCTTCATTTTTTATGATATATATATATTGAGCCATAAGTCCATTTTTGTTTTTAGGTAAATACTCTTCAAGAGCTCTTTTTTTAGGAATATTTGGTAAATCAAAATTAATCTTATTTACATATGAATTTTTATAGTGTTCCAAAACTTCTTTTTTTACTTCATCTATATTTTCAACATCATTTCCAATAGTATAAAATCCTCTTATGAGATTTTTCATTGCATCTTGGGTAGAAGCCGAGTTTGCAGTAGATACCAATAATCCTTCAATTGTTTTAAAGTAATCAGAGATATGTTGTTTTTTAGCAGAAACAATTGATTTTAACTGATTTAGTTTCTCATTTTCAGTATTTGTTGTACTTTTATACGCCGTAATTACCAAAATAATTGAAGAGAGTAAAACCAAGCTTATTATAATAAGACTTATAAGTTTAAAATTGATTGTCAGTTTTTTCATCTTTTGTAATCCTTTTCACCTGTAATTATTTGTTTTGGGCTAATTATTACTAAAGACTGTATTCAAATAGTATCTTTATGAT
The DNA here is from genome assembly GCF_048571125.1 of Arcobacter siniprincipis (SeqCode). NCBI lineage: Bacteria > Pseudomonadati > Campylobacterota > Epsilonproteobacteria > Campylobacterales > Arcobacteraceae > Arcobacter > Arcobacter siniprincipis (SeqCode). The sequence continues at coordinate 3,207,394 of NZ_CP182343.1, forward strand.
TTTTTTTTGTTATTTATTATTTATAAGAAGAGATTATAAGAGAATTTTTGAGGCCAAGTTCAAGTGAACTTAGCCAATTTTTAAAATAGCATATCGCTACTCGAATCTTTATCTTTTGATTTTAATTTATCCATTTTAAATTTCAAATAAGAAGTATTAATATTATGAAACCCAACATTTTTTGAGAAGTCTTCTTTTTTAGTTATTTGATTTATAATCATCTCCATAGATTCAATATTTTTTATCTCTAACTCTTCCTCAAGTTCTCCATAAGTACTCATCAGAGAATCAAATGCAAAGTGATAATTATATGCCAAAGAGCCCTTATCATTAAGAAGTTTTTTTATAAAAACCCATCTATCAAAAATTATAGACCAAGCCTTTTTTTGCTCAGTTGTTGCACATAGATTTGAAACAATTTCTTTCCATTTAAATAGAGCAAAATATGCTTGATGACTAACCCATAACTCTCTTATCCACCAATCTTGATATTTTGGGAAGCCAGAAAAGGTTTTTATTTTTACTTCTGGAACTTTTATCTCTTTTAACTTTTTAAGTTCATTATTAAGACTTTTTATAATAGATTCAAGTTCTTTTATCTCTTCTTTATCACTATTTTCTTCGGATTGTTTTTGCTTCAACAACTCCTCTTTTTCTTTTAAAGAGGTAGTGAACTTTTCTCTTTTTGCATTTATTTCATTTACCACTGCTTCTTTTTTTTGCAAAGCTCTTTCATTATCAAATTCAATATTATCTATTATGTTTGAACTTAATACATAAAAATGCAGAACAACAATTGGAAGAAAAAAATCAATAGTTGAGAGTTCTTGTATATTTTTTTCATCTATTTGGTCTTTTATTGCTTTAAACTCACTTTTTATATCTTCCAATTTTTTACTAATATCATTTAAATCACCAAGACCCAACTCTATTGATTTTGTAGCCATTTCAAATAGTTCTTTATCTTCAAAATTAACATCTATAGGTAGTTCTTCTATTATTCTTAAAGCTTCTAATTTTTTATCATTGCTTTGTTCAACATTTAACTTTATTCGAGAAGGTTGTGCATCAAAATACTTCTTTCTTTCAGCAAGGAAAACGAGTCTTTCTTTCTCTTCTAATTCTTTTCCCTCAATTGATTGAAGTTGTTCTAGCATTTTTTTATATTTTTCCACAAGCTCTGTTGCTATTTCTAAAGAGTTTTCTGATGAAGCAAGAGCCATTCGAGAAAGTTTATTGATACCCGCTTCATGATTTTTTATTTGTTGTTTTTGTAAAGCTATTTTTGTTTCATTTTCTTTAATAAGTGCTTCTAGTGCGACAATACTTTCCATGCTAGTTTTCCTTTAGGAATATTCTTCAAAATTATTTAATCCAAGCATTTAACAAGTCTGAGTTAGAATCAGAATTATTTTTTATACTTCCACTACTATTCTTAAATTTAATTATACATTTATTTTATACTTATGCTTACTCTTTATATTGTAAATTTCAATTAATAGTTTATTAAAAAGTATAATTATTTTATTTAGTCATATTTACATTATACTAATATGTCTATTTAATTTTTATTTAAAGAAAAAAACTATACAATTCTTAAATATAGTTGAAAGGATAAATCATGCAAGTAAAAGAATTACCTGAACCTACTCCCTTAGATGAAGAGACCATAAAAGCAATAAGAGCAGCTAGGGAAAAAGTAGAGCAAGAAAGAAAAGAATATGTTCCAACAAGTGATCAATTAAAAGAAAATCCTTGGTTAAAAAATGCAGCAACTGGTCTTAATAAAGTCTCAGATATTATTAAAGATTATGAAAATGGTGTTGATGGCTCAGGAAAATTTACATTGTCAAAATTAACAAATACTTCCGCAGATATATTAAATGATAAAAATGAAACTATAGGTACTTATGGCATTTTTACAAAAGTAGAAGAAACAACTACTCATTTAGCTTGGGATGATGAGAATTATACAAGAAGTGGTACAAAAGAGACTAACAGTATGAGTTTTAACTACACATATAATTCATACGAAAGCAATCGTTTTGAAAATGCTAACATAAAATTCGATGTTAAAAATGCAGATAAAGAAATTGATTTTAATAAGCTCTATGATAAATTAAAAAGCGACAAAGAATTTGAAAAAGACTTTATATCTAGTTTGGACGATTATATTAATAGTAATGATGGTAGAAAGTTAATCAATTATTTGAAACAAGCTTTAGAAATTGAGAATGCAACTTTAAGCATAAAAGAACCTAGTAGTTTAGCAACATATGGGGATAAAGGGAAATTAAACTCTATGGAGAATAATAATTCACATTTTAGCCTTTTAGCATAATATTTTAACCTTAAAAAAAATCACTATCTAAGAGAGTAATTCCTCTTAGATTAAGTATTTATTAACTCATTGCTAAATGAGTATATATTGATCTAAAAGATTCATCAATAGCTTTTTTATGCTCATCAACTTCTTCTTTATTAGCCTTACTAAGTGCTTCTAATTTTGCTTTCCCCTCTTCTAAATTCATTTCTACTGTTTTGATTTGTTTATCTAGTTCAGCATTAGCTTTTGCATCCGTTGGAGACAACTTTGATTTTAACTCTTTTAATTTCATTTCACACTCATCTAATTGAGTCTGTTTTGTTTCCAAATATAGTTTAATATCATTCATCATAATTCCTTTTTTTTTAATTTATTTCCGTCAATATTATAATACTTTATCTACCTAATATCAATAATTAATAATAAAATTACATTAGAAAATTTATTATTAGTATTAAGATTTTGTTAAAATTTGTAACAATATCACTTAAAACTCTTTAAGATAACCATATCATCAAGAGAGTTTGATTTTCTTTTTCTAAATCTTTCTAAAAAAAGACGAAAATCATCTATCTCTGATTCTTTCCGTACATTAAGTAAGCATTTTCTAATTAGTTCATCTTTATAAAAAGCATCACTTTCTTCTTCATCATTTATCTTAACTTTTTTAACATTTTTTAAAATATCTGAAAGTGCCTCATCTATGATTTCATTTTTATCATAACTTTTTGTATCTTTTCTTCTTATTTCTTGTACTTTTGAAGCTTCTAACTTATCAATCCAATCTGTTTTCCCAGTTCCATAGTTCTTACTTTGCCCTACATCATAAAAAGAACCATTTTTATAATCTATTGATAAAAATAAATCAGGAATAGAATCAATCCCAACTTTTGCTAGATTTTTCAACTCTTCACCATAAGTATAAATTATTGTCTCTTTAAATTGTTCTGGAACACTTGTTCCATTTCTAATACTCTTTTTATAAATATCAAAAATATCTGTTCCTTCTTCTGTTACAAACTTTCCATTTATAACATTTAAGTCATTTAAGTCATATCCTGTCTTATCTTTCATTTCAGTAACCAAATAATATTTACCTTGCTTTTCTCTTGTAAATTGTGTTGAATCATCTGATGAACTTAAACTAATATGATAAAACAATTGTTTTGAGTTTTTCTCATCTAACATCTTTTCCAATAAACTGGTAAGATTTTTATCATCTGTTCCCGTAACACTTACTTTATAATTATTGGGGTCAATTGTAAATCTTAGTTTTGTATCTTGTGGTATTGTTATATTATTAGCATCTAATAATTGTTGAACTTGTTTATTTACTTCTTCTCTATTAAACGCTTTTTCTTTTTCACTTTCTACATCAGCATACAAGGGTCCCCTATCTCGGAAAATAGCATCTTCATATGATATCATCTTATTATTTTCTCCAAACTTTAAATAATAAAACTCATTGTTTTCAGCAGCACTTCTTTCTTTGTCAGTTAAGCCTTCAATATAATAAGGAGAATATTTATTATGATATTTATCCCACATATGTCTATAAGGATCATCAAATTTTTTATCTTCTTCAACTACTTTTGCATAATAATCATTTTTGATTTTTATTCTTATTTCTCGTTCACCTACATATTTATTTCTTGATTGTATGACTGGTTCTTCTTGAGTTTCTATTTGATTTATCTTATTTAAGTTATCTTTTGCACTTGAACTTAGACTAAGACGAATTGGATTATTTTTGTCATCATTCTCATTTTGAGTAGGTGAACTATTATCTATATTGGAATTATTTTGAAATACTTTAATACCTTGACTTACTGCTGCAAATGAATTAGTTGAGTTTATTGTCATAATAGCATCCTTTTTTCCAATTCTTATAAATAGTTTAACCATTGTAATACAACAATATAATTTTGTCAATTATTTTTATAAGATAATAATTATCTAAAAATATTATATTTTTAATAATAAATTTTATCATCTAATAAGTTTTATTTAATATAAAAGCTAATAAAATACTTTAAGGGCAATTTAATTTGTTCTAAAATTTTTAAGGAGACATTATGAAAAAGTTTGTATTGACAAGTACCCTAGTGCTTTTTTCAGCCGTAAGTTTGTTTGGAATGACAGATTCTGCTTTATTAGAAAAAGCAAAAAATTCAGGTTTAAAAGCAATTCCTCAAAGTGAGTTAGAGGTTCTAAAATTGGTAGATGACCCTAATAATCCCATTACAGCTAAAAAAGTAGAATTAGGTAAAAAACTTTATTTTGAGCCAAGATTATCAAAAAGTGGTCTTATCTCATGTAATACCTGCCATAATTTAGCAATGGGTGGAGTAGATGGAGTTTCAGCTGCAATTGGACATAAATGGACAGCAAATCCTCATCACTTAAACTCACCAACTGTTTACAACTCTGTTTTAAATAAAGTACAGTTTTGGAATGGTAGATCTCCACACTTAGAAGATCAAGCTCAAGGTCCTATTCAAGCAGGTCCAGAAATGGCAGCACCTTCAAAACTTGTTGTAAATAGAGTTACATCTATGAAAGGTTATGTTGATGAGTTTAAAGATACATATGGAGATAATGTAAAAATTGATTTTAAACTTATTGCAGATACTATTGCTGTATTTGAAAGAACACTTATCACTCCTTCTAAATACGATGATTTTTTAAATGGAAATCTGTCATCACTTAGTAAAGAAGAAAAAGAGGGTTTAAATCTATTTATTGACAAAGGTTGTACTTCTTGTCACAATGACATAGGACTTGGAGGAACGATGCAACCATTTGCAACTGCTGCTAAATACGAATTTGCTAATTTAGGAGACTTTAAAGGGGACAAAGAGGGAATGGTTAAAACTCCAACTTTGAGAAATATAGAAGAAACAACTCCTTATTTTCATAATGGTGGAGTTTGGTCTTTAACTAAAGCAGTTAAAGTGATGGGTTCTACTCAACTAGGTTTAAAAATTTCAGACAATGATGCAAAATCTATTGTTACATTTTTAAAATCACTTACAGGGGAAAAACCAAAAGTTACATATCCAATTTTGCCAGTTTCGGCAGAATCAACGCCTAAACCAGATATGAATTAATTATTATATAAAAGACATAGATTTTATAATCTATGTCTTTTTATAAAATTATTCAACTGCAGTTAATAATTTTTTTAAAACTGCTTTTAGAACTCTTTTTTCTTCTTCGTCTAATATTCCATATACTTTATTATTCTCTGTTGCAAAAACATCTAACATCTCAACTGCTAATTGTGCACCCTTTTCTTCAAGTTGTACAAGCATACTTCTTTTATCTTTTTTATCAGCTATTCTAGTTATATACTTATTTTCTTCTAATTTTTTTAGAACTTTTGTCATTCCTCCTGAAGAGAAGATTGTACTCTCATACAATTCTGTGGGAGATTGTATATAACCATTAAAATAAAGGCTAATAAGCACATCAATTTCTGAGTGGTTTATGCCATAATTGACCTTCATTATATTTTCATGTTTATTAAACATACTCTTGTAAATCAAGGTTAAAGGTAAACTAATGCCAAAGGTTTCATATTTTAGATTCTTTTCTATATTTTCATAGCAATTTTTTATGTAATTCTTATTCATAATGTAAGCGTAACATAAAGAACATTAAATATATCTTTCTCGCAAGATATATTTAAGTTATAAAATGCTATCTTTTCACAAATATAAAGGAGTAAAATGAAAAAAATACATTTATTATTTTTCTTACCTATTTTTTTATGGAGTCAAGATTTAAGTGAATTGATAAATATTTCTCAAAAAAATAAACTAATTCAATCTTCACAAGAAACAGTGGAGTCAATAAAAGATGAGTACAGTAGTGTAAAAAGATCTTATTTACCAGCTGTGAGCATTGGAACTTCTTATCAAAATACTAACAGAGAAAGTCAAAGTATGCCTGAGAATGGGTATACTTCTTATGCAAAAGTTGGACTAACAATATATGATGGTAACAAAAGATATAACTTATTTAAAAGTTACAAATCATATATAAAAAGTTCTAAAGAAGATTTATCAGCACTTAAAAATGAAGTTGCCCTTGATGTTGTAAATTATTATTATCAATATCTAACTTTAGAAGCTCAAAAAGATGCTAAACAAAAAGAGATAGAACAACTAAAATCAGAAGGAGATAGAGTCAAAAACTTTGTTGATGTTGGTTCTTCGACAACTGATGAATATGATAAAATTGAATCAAGAATTCAAAGTTCAATTTTTGATCTTAACCAAATTGAATTGAATATTATAACAGTATTACATACTCTTGAATATGTAACAGGAGAAGAAGTTTCTATAAATGCTGGTTCTTCTATAAAAGATATTAATATTAATAGTGATTTTAAAGCACAAAGACCTGATATTAAATCTTTGGAATACAATATAGAAAAACTAAAATATGATGCAAGACAAGAAAAAAGTGGCTATTTGCCAAAAATCACATTAGACAATACATACTCATATTATGATAGAAACTATAAAGATAATTCTATTGCAATGGACTACAAAGATCAAAATGTATTTTCGGTGAATCTTTCATGGGATATTTTTAACTTTAATTCTACTGGTAAAAAATATAGTGCAAAATACAAAGAGTACTTAAGTAAAAGATCAAACTATGAATACCAAAAGAAAAAAGCTGATACAGAATTAAAAACAGCACTTAAAACCTATGAAATAGGAAAAGTGAAAGTAAAAGCTGCTCAAGCATCTTTAAAAGCAGCAACTAGTGTATACGATTCAATTAAATCAAAATACCAAAATGGACTTGTAGATAATGTTTCTTTTTTAGAAGCATTAACTGAAAAATATGATGCATTAAGTCAATTAAAAAGTTCACAATATGATTTAGAAATTAACAAAGCCACAATAATTTATTATAGTGGTAAAAATGTAGGAGATTATGTAGAATGAAAAAAATATTAGTAGGTTTGTTTATTTTAGGATTAAACTTTTTATTTGCAGCTGGAGAGCAAAAGCAAGCACTACCTGTAAAAGCCTATACAGTAAGCACAAATGAGACAACATTAGAAAAGGATTATCCTGCTTTAATAAAATCAAAAAGTGAAGTAAATATTATTGCTAGGGTTCCAGGAAAACTAGAAAAAAAATATTTTCAAGATGGTGATTTTGTAAAAAAAGGTACTTTATTATATAAAATAGAACAAGATACTTATCAAGCAAATTTAAATGCTGCACAAGCACAATTAGACAAAGCAGAAGCTTTACTTACAAAAGCTACAAAAGATTGGAAAAGAGCAGAAAAATTATTTGCTGCAAAATCTATAAGTGAACAATCAAAAGATGATTATTTATATACATATCAAGATGCTCTAGCTGATGTACAAAATTACAAAGCAAAAGTACAAGATGCAAAAATTAGTTATCAATATACACTAATAAAATCACCTATTAATGGTCTAACTGGAAAAAGTGCTTTTGATGAAGGGAATTATGTAGGTTCAAATGAAAATAACTCAAATTTATTAACTATTACAAATACAAATCCCGTATATGTAGAGTTTTCTTTACCTCAAAAAGATATTTCTAAATATTTAGAACAAATAAAAAAAGGAAGTGTTAATTTTAGTATTTCAGCAAATGGGAAGACTTATTCAGATGGCAAGTTAAATTTTGTCTCTTCTAAAATTGATATAGCAACAGATAGTTTACTTTTAAGAACAACATTTGAAAACAAAAACAATGAACTTATTATTGGTGGATATTCTACAATAGAAATAAAAAACATAAAAATCAATAATGTATTTACTATCCCTGAAATTGCCATTTTACAATCAGCTAATGGAGCAGCAGTTTATGTAATTGATAATGGTGTTGCTACAGTTAGACCAGTTAAAATCGGTAATTTAACTTCAAGTGGAGTTATTGTTGAATCTGGTTTAAAATCTGGAGATAAAATTATTATTAGTAATATTGCAAAAGTAAGACCAAATGCTCCTGTTCAAATAATAGGTGAAAAATAATATGTTTTCAGCATTTTTCATAAATAGACCAGTTTTTTCAGCTGTAATATCTATTCTTATTTTCCTAGCTGGATTACTTTCAATGGTGAATTTACCAATTGAACAGTATCCAAAGGTTGTTCCACCTCAAATTATTGTATCAACTACATATCCAGGTGCTAGTGCAGAAACTATTTCAAAAACTGTTGCCGCACCACTTGAAGAAAAAATCAATGGTGCTAAAGATATGATTTATATGAATTCATTAGCAGCAGATAGTGGGATAGTTAGTATCAATGTATATTTTGAAGTAGGAACAAATGCTGATGATGCAAAAATTGATGTAAATAACCGTGTACAATCAGCCTTAGCAAAACTTCCAGCAGAAGTACAAAAACAAGGGGTAACAGTAACTGAGCGATCTCCTAGTTTACTTCAAGTGATAAGTTTCTTTTCACCAGATTATTCTAAAGACACTACTTTTATTTCTAATTATGCATTAATGAATGTTGTTGATGATTTAAAAAGAATTAAAGGTGTTGGTGATGCTACAATTTTTGGGGCAAAAGATTATGCTATAAGAGTTTGGGTAGACCCTGAGAAATTATCAAATTTTGGACTTACTACAACAGATCTTATAAATGCGATTAAAGAACAAAATCAACAATATGCAGCAGGTAAATTTGCAGCAGAACCAATTGCAAACAAACAAATGTTTACATATACATTACAAACTCCTCCAAGACTTAGTTCTCCAACAGAATTTGGTAACATAGTAATTAGAGCAAATAAAGATGGTAGTGCTTTATTATTAAAAGATGTAGCAACTATAGAATTGGGTGCTAGTAGTTATAACTTGAATTCAAAATTAAATGGTTTTCCTTCAATTCCTATTGGTATATTTTTACAAAGTGGAGCAAATGCTATTGACACAGCAAAAGCTATAAAAGAAGCATTACAAAAAGCTAGTGAAAAATTTCCAAGCGGAATATCTTACAAAATACCTTACAGTAGTACTGACTTTATTGAAGTATCAATAAAAGAAGTTGCAAAAACTTTTGTTGAAGCAATTATTCTTGTTGTTGCAATTATCTTTTTATTTTTACAAAATTGGAGAGCAACACTTATTCCTGTTTTAGCAGTTCCAGTTTCTATTGTAGGAGCATTTGCAGGAATGTATATGCTGGGATTCAGTATAAACTTATTAACCCTGTTTGGTTTAGTATTGGCAATTGGTATTGTTGTTGATGATGCTATTATTGTAATTGAAAATGTTGAGAGGCATTTAAGTGAAGGAATGGCTCCAAAAGATGCTGCATTTAAAGCCATGAAAGAAGTTTCTGGAGCATTGATAGCTATTATATTAGTTCTTTCTGCTGTATTTGTTCCTGTTGCCTTTATTAGTGGTTTATCAGGAGTAATGTACAAACAATTTGCTATTACAATTGTTGTTTCAATTGTAATCTCTGGATTTGTTGCATTAACATTAACTCCTTCACTTTGTGCAGTTTTATTAAAAGATGGACATGTTAAACCGCAAGGTTTTTTCAAATGGTTTAACAACATGTTTGATAAATTTACAAATGGTTATTCGTTTATGGTAAAAAGTACAATTAGGTATTCAATATTAAGTTTCCTATTATTTGGGGGCTTGATATTTATTACATATAATATGTACACAAATATGAGAACAGCACTTGTTCCACAAGAGGACCAAGGAGCAATTTTTATTTTCTCTTACAATCCTCCTGGTTCATCTTTAAATAGAACTACTAAATTGACAGATGAAATTTTTGATACGGTTAAACAAGATACAAGCGTAGAGAATACATTAACACTTAGTGGGTTAGACTTTATGACTTTTGCTTTAAGAACTAACTCTGCTGCAACAATTGTTAAACTTAAAGATTGGGAAGAAAGAAAACAACCAGATCAGCAAGCAGATGCAATTGCAGGAAAATTTACAGGACAATTAATGGGTAGAACTACAGATGGATTCTCATTTGCAGTACTTCCTCCTCCAATTATGGGTATGGGTGTTTCTGGTGGTTTTGAGATGTATGTACAAAATAAATCAGGAAGCGGTGTTAAAGATTTAAATAAATATGTTCAAGAGATAATCCAAAAAGCAAATTCAAGACCAGAATTGACAGCAGTTAGAACAACTCTTGCAACGAATGTACCACAATATTCTCTAAAAGTTGATAACATAAAAGCTAAATCAAAAGGTGTCAATATCGCAGATATTTTTTCAACTCTTAGTTCAACTTTTGGAAGTTATTACATAAATGACTTCAACTTATATGGAAGAACCTATACGGTAAATATCCAAGCAAAAAGTGAATTTAGAAAAGGGGTTGAAGACTTGAACAAAATATTTGTAAAAGCTTCAAATAATGAGTTACTTCCTGTAAGCTCTTTTGTTACAGTCACAAAAACAACTGGTGCTGATTTAGTTGAAAGATTTAATCTTTTTACATCAGCAAAAATTTCAGGACAACCAGCTCCAGGATATAGTTCAGGGGATGCCTTAAAAGCTATTGAAGAAGTTTCAAATGAGATTTTGCCAAATGATTATGCAATCAGTTGGGTAGGAACTGCTTATCAAGAGAAAAGAATCTCTAGCAAAAGTTATTTAGCCTTTATTTTTGGTATATTATTTTTATATTTAATCCTAGCAGCGCAATATGAAAGATGGATGATGCCAATTTCTGTTGTTATGGCTATTCCTTTTGGAGTATTTGGAGCAGTTGTTGCAACTATGATAAGAGGATTAGAAAATGATATTTACTTCCAGGTAGGTATTTTAGTTTTAATTGGATTATCCGCTAAAAATGCAATTTTGATTGTAGAGTTTGCAATGCAACAAAGAAAAGACGGACAAAGTATTTATGATGCAGCAATAAATGCAGCAAGATTAAGAATTAGACCTATTATTATGACATCTCTTGCATTTATGTTAGGAGTTGTTCCTTTAGCTATTAGTACAGGAGCTGGAGCTGCTAGTAGACACTCTATTGGAACAGGTGTAATTGGAGGAATGTTAACTGCCACAGTTATTGCTATTGTCTTTATTCCTTTGTTTTATATATTTGTTTCAAAACTAAGTGAAAAAAAGAATAAATAAATTCAAAAACTGAATAATTATTCATAAAAAGCAAAGAGTTAAAATATATTTTAACTCTTTGTTCGCTACTATAATAAATCCCATTTAAATCACACCTAATTATACAAAAGGTAAAAATAGTGAAAATATATATTTATGCCAAAAGTGGACATTCAATTGGATTGGAAGCTACAAGAACTTGTTGTGCAATTGCAGCAAAACTAAAAGAATTTGACCCAATACTTTGTACTTGCGATTTTAGAGCAGGAGTTTATTCAAAAGAAGAGTTAGGTATCAAGAAATATGTTAGCGTTGATGTTTTAACAAATCTTCCAAATATCATGGAAAGAGGTGATATATTAATCTTTGATTCTGATGAGAGTTCAGATACTATGGAAAAGTATATGAAGGATTTTTGTTCACTACTTTATAAAGTGGGTGTTGATACACCACAAAATATTGTTGATGATAAATTATTTAAAAAAGTTCCTAATCCAAAATTTGAAAAAACTCTTTTTTTTGGTGATGATGATTATGGTAATTTGTTGTTAGAACTTATAAAAAGCAGTTCAAAGAAACAAATAAATTTACTTATGGGACACTATTTTTTCATGGGCAATGAAACAAAGCTAGCACCCTATTTTGAAAAACTATTTACAGATGAAGAGTATGTTAATACAATTTCTAATTCTAAGTTTTTACTAACAACTTCTGTTCAAAGTTGTATGGAGTCTATAGCCTGTGGAAATAAACCTGTTCTATTATTAAGAGAAGACAAAAGTTATAATTTGCAATTTATTGAGAATTTAAACCTTCCTACAATAAACTATAACGAAAACTTAGATAAAATGATAATAGAATTTGAAGATATTATTTCTTCTTACCCAAACCTAAATGATATTGAAATTTTTGATTTTGAACCTTTAGTGTTACAAATAAAGAAAAAAACAGGTTCCTATAATAGTCTCAATAGTTTATAATTATAAGTTAAGCTTATGATTTTATTATGCTTCTTATAAGTTCTTATCTTCTATAATTCAAAAAACAAAGGTGGATAATATAACTTCACCTTATGAAAGGTTAAAACATGGCTTCAGAAAGTGTTCAAATTGCTAAGAAATCACCTTATCGATTTAAAAGATATTATGTTTATTTAGCAGTTACAATTATGGCTTTAGCTATTCCATTTATCAGAATAAATGGAAATCATATATTCCTATTATCATTTGATAAGAAACAACTACATCTTATGGGTATTGCATTTGATATGCAAGAACTTTATATGATGCCTTTTTTATTGATGCTACTCTTTTTAGGTATTTTTGCTGTTACAGCAATTGGAGGAAGAGCATGGTGTGGTTGGGCCTGTCCTCAAACAATCTTTAGGGTTGTATATAGAGATTTGATTGAATCAACTTTGTTAAAACTAAGAAGAATCAAAAATAAACAAAAAGAACCTGATTATTCAAAAGCTGAAAATGCAAGTAAAAAGATAGTTGGTGTTATTTTGTGGGCAATATTAGCTCTTATTGCTGCAGCTGATTTTATGTGGTATTTTGTTCCTCCTGAAGATTTTTTTACATATTTACAAGATCCTTCAGAACATATGTTTCTAATTGGAATTGTTTTATCTATTGCTGCATTTTTAGTATATGATGTTGTAAAATTAAAAGAAGATTTTTGTGTTTATGTATGTCCTTACTCAAGAGTTCAATCTGTTTTATATGATGATAATACACTACAAGCGATTTACTCTACTAACAGAGGTGGAGATATTTATAATGGGAATAAAGAAAAAATTATTTTCAAAGAAAAAGATTTACCTGATCCTTCAAATGAATGTACAACCTGTGAATCATGTGTAACAGTATGTCCTACTCATATTGATATTAGAAAAGGTTTACAATTAGAGTGTATCAATTGTCTAGAGTGTGTTGATGCCTGTACTACGGTTATGGGAAAACTTGGCAAAGAGTCATTAGTTCAATGGACAAGTACAAATAATATCAAAAATAATATTCCTACAAAAGTTGTAAGAAAATCAACTGTTATGTATAGTGTTGCTTTACTAATTGTAATTGGACTTTTATTTGTAATGGGTGGTGAAAAAGAGTATATGCTTTTAAATATAAATAAAACTACTCAATTGTACCAAGTAAAAAAAGATAATCTTGTTACTAATAACTTCTTATTTTTATTCCAAAATACAGATTCAAAAAGACACAAATATGCATTAGAAATAGTGGATAACAAAGACATATTTATAGAAAGATTTAATCCATTTTCACTAGGTGCTGGAAAATTAGCTAAAAAAGTTGTAATTTTAGGAACTAAATCTGAATTGGTAGTTGACAATACAAAAGATACTCCAATAACAGTCACTATTAGGGCTTATGCAGAAGATGAGCCAGATAGAGTTCAAGTATTTAGAAAAGCAGTATTTATTTACCCAAGAGAAGATATGCTTAAAAAATAAAACTCTTTGTAAGTGTAGATTTAAATATTTACACTTACAAAAATCTTTCAGAAAATTAAACCCTACTTAACAATACTTTAGCTATAATCGCGGCTATAAATAACTACTATTTTTTACGGAGTATCACCAATGACTAAATTTATATTTGTTACAGGTGGGGTCTTAAGTTCCTTAGGAAAAGGGATAACTTCTGCCTCTATCGCTACTATTTTAAAGCAATCAGGTTACAGAGTAACTATGCTAAAAATCGATCCATATTTAAATGTTGATCCAGGAACAATGAGTCCATTAGAACATGGAGAAGTATTCGTTACAGCAGATGGTGCTGAAACAGATTTAGATTTAGGAAATTATGAAAGATTTATTGATGTAACTCTTGGTGCAAAAAATAGTTTTACTACAGGACAAGTTTATTTATCTGTAATAAGAAGAGAAAGACAAGGTGGATATTTAGGAAAAACTATTCAAGTAGTTCCTCATGTAGTTGATGAAATAAAAGCAAGAATTTTTGATGCAGCAGAAGGTTATGACTTTTTAATTGTTGAACTAGGTGGAACAGTAGGAGATATCGAAGGTTTACCATTTATGGAGTCTATTAGAGAAATAAGACATGAATTGAATAAAGATAGAACTATGAATATTCATGTAACACTTGTTCCATATATTGCAGCGGCTGGTGAACTTAAAACAAAACCAACTCAACACAGTGTTCAAGAATTAAGAAGAATTGGTATTACACCTCATATGCTTGTATGTAGAAGTGAAAAACCTCTACCAAAAGAGTTAAAGAAGAAACTTGCAATGTCTTGTGATATCAACAACAATGCTGTAGTTGAAGCAGGTGATGCACAATCAATTTATCAAGTACCAATGAACTTCTTAAAAGAAGGTATTTTAACTCCTTTATCAGAGCACTTTAACATCAAAATAAAACCAAATATGGAAAAATGGGAAACTCTTGTAAAACATATTATTCTTCCGCAAGGTGAAGTAACAATTGCTTTTGTAGGTAAATATATAGAACTAAAAGAATCTTATAAATCTTTAACAGAATCATTGATTCACGCAGGAGCTCACTTAAATACAAAAGTTAATATTAACTGGTGTGATAGTGAAAGAATAGAAGATGTTGGAGCTTACGATATTATAGGCAATTCTGATGCAATCTTAGTTGCAGGTGGGTTTGGTAATAGAGGAGTTGAAGGTAAATTAAAAGCAATTGAATATGCAAGGGTAAATAATATTCCTTTTTTAGGAATTTGTTTAGGTATGCAGCTTTCTATTGTAGAATATTGTAGAAATGTTCTAGGTATAGAAGATGCAAACTCAATTGAATTTGATGAAAAAACTACTAATCCTGCTATTTATTTAATTGATGAATTTATGGACCAATCTGGTAATAAGCAACTAAGAACTCACAAATCACCAATGGGTGGAACAATGAGATTAGGTGAGTATCCATTTAATCCAAAAGCTGGAACAAAACTAAAAGCTGCTTATGGAAATAATGAAACTTACTATGAAAGACATAGACATAGATATGAAGCAAATCCTGCTTACAAACAAAGATTAGAAGAAGCAGGAATGATTGTTTCTGGTGAATCAGATGGACTAATTGAAGCAGTAGAGCTTAAAGATCACCCTTGGTTTGTTGGTGTTCAATTTCACCCTGAGTTTACATCTCATTTAGAAACACCAAATCCAATAATAACAGAATTTGTAAGACAAGCTACTAAAACAAAGTAATGTCAAAAGTCACAAAACAAAAACTTTTTGACATACTATCTGCAAGACATCTAAAGAGTACATACTCTAAGCTTGCAGATATTCCTCCACCTACAGGCTTTAAAGATATCCAAAAAGCTACCAAAAGAGTAAAACAAGCAATATTAGATAATGAAAAAATCACCATAGTTGGTGATTATGATGTTGATGGTGTTGTTTCAACTTCCATTATGGTTGATTTTTTTAGACAAGTTGGTTATGAAGTTAATTATATCATTCCAAATAGATTTGAGCATGGATATGGCCTATCTCCAAAAATATCTGAACTAATTGATAGTGGATTAGTAATCACAGTTGATAATGGAATTTCAGCATGTGCAGCAACTCAAATTTTAAATGATAAGAATATTGATGTTATTATCACAGATCACCATACTGTTGGAAGCGAAATCCCAAATGCCTATTCAATTATCAATCCCAAACAAGAAGATTGTAACTTCCCTTTTAAAGATATTTGTGGCGCCCAAGTTGCTTGGTACTTTTGTGCATCAATAAAAAAAGAGTTAAACCTAGATATAAATATGACTAACTTTTTAGACTTATTATGTATAGCTATTATTGCCGATATGATGCCCATGACAAGTCTTAATTATATTATGGTTAAAAATGGTCTAAAGAGAATTGAGACCTCAAATAGAGTATCTATATCATACCTACGAAGCACTATGAGAAAAAGCTCTTTTATTTCAGATGATATTGGTTTTATAATTGCTCCTAAAATAAATAGTGCAGGAAGAATGGATGATGCATCTATTGCTCTATCTTTTTTATTATCAACTAACTTTGAAGAAGCAAGTGAAGCCTTAGATTTATTAGAAGAGCTAAATAATAAAAGAAAGCTCTTACAGGAAAGCATCTCATTAAAAGCAAAATATGAAATAAATGTAGATGATAAAGCAATAGTTGTTTGGGGTGATAATTGGCATGAAGGTGTAATTGGAATAGTTGCTTCAAAATTATCACATGCGTTTAAAAGACCTGCTTTTATTTTTTCTATAAGCAATGGAATAGCAAAGGGAAGTGCAAGGGCAAATGCAGATATTAACTTACATACAATTATCTCAGAAGCACAGCATCTTTTATTAGGTTTTGGTGGGCATAAAAATGCAGCTGGTATTTCTATGAAAATAGAGCACTTAGATGAGTTTAAAGCCATTATTAACTCTGCACTAAGTAAAGCATCAAAAGAGCTATACATAGAGCCTATAACACTAGGTGAACTTGATATTTCAAGTGTAGATTTAGAGTTTATGGATATTATAGAGATGTTTGAACCCTATGGCTTGGAAAACCATAAGCCAATATTTAAAATATCAAATGCAAAAGTAATAAAATCAGAACTTTTTGGTAAAGAAAAAAACCACTTAAAACTTTTTCTAAATGTGGATGGTTGTGATTTTGAAGCTATTAAATTTTATAGTGATAAAATAGATAAAAACAGTGTTGATATGATTATTTCAATAAATAAAAATGAGTTTAGAGGAGATATAACTCCTCAGTTTTTAATTCAAGACTTTTTATAGAACCATTGGTGCATAAACAGTACTAGAATCAGGAGTTCTTTCTAAGTCTAAGATTTCCTCATCTATTAAGGTTGAGGCAGTTGAAGAACTTAAGATTGTTCCACTTCTTACATCAATAAGTTTTATAAAAACTATTAGTCTTTTTGTTGTAACACTATATGTACCTACAACTGCAAAATTTTCATCAATGACTTGATTATTGATTTTATTAGAATTTCGACTTAATACATTAAATCCACGCTTTCCAATTTGGAAATTATTACCTAATTCAACTTCTCGTACTAAAATATTTTTACTTAATAATGAATTTTTAAGAGTATCTGATAATAAAAAGCCTAATTTTGAGTGATTTTGAAGATTATCAAGATTTACAAAATCTGAAACTAAAACTGTTTCATCTTTAGAAATATTTTTATCAAGTTTAGTATATGAGTTTTCAACTAAAGCTCTTAACATAGCTTGAAAGTTATTGGCACCATCAATGTCTTTATATACACAAGAAGTGAAAAGAAGGGGAAGTAAAAGAGATGTTAAAAAGAGTTTTATCATCCCTTTACTAAAGAAGTTTAATTTCATAAATTATTATTCTTCTCTCATTATTTTAATAGTTCTTGGAGGTTTACAATCTTTAAAAATAACACAATCGTTTCTTAAGCCATGTTCATATGTAGATCTTGCACTTGTAATTATTTGACCATTTGCATTATCTATAACTCTAGCATTTAACATAATCTTCCCATATTGTCTTGAATAAGTACCAACTACTATAAAACTATTTTGAACATTTTCTTTCATTTTACTTGTATTTCTAGTAATAAAGTATTCACCTTGTGCATTTACAGAAACGCCTAACTGACCTCTAAACTCAATGATATTAAACCCTCTATTAGATAGTTCATTAATCAAACTCTCACTAATAACTCTTCCAAACTCAGTAGTCTTTTTGAAGTTATCTAATCTAACAAAAGATGTGATTAACACTGATTTGTTTGTATGCATCTTGTTATTTTGCATCATTTGAGTTGCAAGCGAAGAAATCGTAGCTTCTAAAGAATTTTGCGTAGTGACATTTTGTTGCATGTCTTCGGCAATTTTCATATGTTCTTTTGTAACTTGAACTTTTTCATTAGCTTTATCAATTCCTGCTTTTTCACTTGGATTCATAGTTACTTTCATAGCTGAATCTGAAGCACACGAAATTGTTAGTGTTGATAAAAGAATCAAACAAGAGTTTCTCAATAGCTTAAGCATGTATTACCCCTTTTTATAATTGATAAATTTTATTTAAACTTTACTTATATGTACTTGAATAGTTACCATTTTATCTCTTTGTAAGCATTGATTAAACTAATATTAATAAATGTAAATCAATGTATATTTTAGTAATGTAATTATTCACTTTTACATAAGAAATATGTTAAGATTAAACTAAAAAGGATTTCACAATGGCAAAACTATTAGTACCCATTTCGAATGGATTTGAAGAGATTGAAGCAGTAAGTATAATTGATATTTGTAGAAGAGGAAATATTGATGTAACGATAGCTTCTATTGAAGGAATAAATGTCCTAGGTGCCCATCAAATATCAATAAAAGCTGATAAATTATTATCTGACATTGATGAAAAAGATTTTGATATGATTGCATTGCCTGGTGGATTACCAAATGCTTTTAACCTAGCAGAAAACGAGCTTTTACAAAAAATACTTAAGCAATTTAAAGAAAATAACAAAAATATTGCTGCAATTTGTGCAGCTCCATTTGCTTTACATGTGGCTGGAGTATTAAATAAAAATTATACTTGTTATCCTGGCTTTGAAACTAAAATCAAAGAAGATGGATATATCCAAAATGAAAATATAGTAAGTGATGGAAAAGTATTGACTTCAAGGGGACCAGCTAGTGCTAAAGTTTTTGCTTTGGAAATTGTAAAGATTTTAAAAGGCAAAGAAGAGTACGAAATAGTAAAAGAAGGACTATTAGCAACTAATTGCTAATAGCTTTTACTACTTATCAAAGGGAGGAATTCTTCCTACCATTGATTCAAGTTCCCTAAGCTCATCATCATTATGATCTCTTAATTTTTTTGCAGGTTTTATTGTGCCATCTGCTAATACCCAAGCCATATTATGGTGTTTTGCTTCATATGACTTATGAGCTTTTGCTGTATTTAACTCTGTTTCTCCATAACATGTACAAAAATAAGACTTTCCATCAATATGCTCTACATAAACACCCGTACCTCTAATACCTGCTGTCATATTTTCTGTTTTAACTTCATGTTTACTACCACCTTTGCCAAAAACTGCTAGAACTCCACCTGTTACTACATTAAGAGTTTTTAAACCACCCTTTTCTTCTATTGAAAATTTTGTGTCAGCATTCGCTAAAAAAGCATCTTTTCCTATATTAAATTTTACTTTTGAGTTTTTACCTGTTTTTATAAAATCACCAAGTTTTACAACACTAGTTTTTGTAGCTTTTTGTCCATTTATATATACATCTCCACTACTTATTACACTATCTGCAAATATATTTAAAACAAAAAGAAAACAAAGTCCAATTATAATTTTTTTCATGTTTGCCTCTCAAACAATAATTTAGTACATTTATTATATCATAAGCGATGAAAATTTTTATTAAGCATAAGATATTATTCTTTTTCATATCTTTTATATTATTAACCTTTTGCTATTTAAATTTTAATAAAATAACTAGTAATTTTGATGAAAGAATTAGAGAAATATTTTTTGAAATAAGAGGAGAAATCCCCACTACAAATAAAGTAGTAATAATCGATATTGATGAAAAATCTATAAATGCACTTGGACAATGGCCTTTTAGTAGAGACTATATGGCTCAAGTTTTAGCAAACCTTACAAATGCAGGAGCTGGAATTATAGGTATTGATATTATATTTTCAGAATCAGATAGAAGTTCTCCTTCATATATGGCAAAAAAATTAAATATTCAAGGGGAGTTTAGAGATAATGATCAACTTTTAGCCGCTGTTATTTCCCAAACACCTACAGTTTTAGGATATTATTTTACAAAAGATTTATCAAAAAATACTAAGCCAGTTCCTGTTACAAAATTTACGCCTACAGCATCACCTCATCTTTTAAACTTTGAAAATGTAGTTACAAATATCTCTCCAATACAAGAAAATGCTTATTCATCTGGCTTTTTTAATGCTTTTAATGATCAACAAGGCAAGATTATAAAAATGCCCTTATTATTGCAATACAAAAACAAAACCTATCCCTCTTTGGTTTTTGAAATGATTAGTATTGCAAGTAATACTTCAAGTGTAAAGATAGTTCAAGATAACTATGCTATTTCTGGTGTAAAACTTTCAAATATTGATATACCAACAGATAATAGTGGTTTTATGAGAATAAATTTTAGAGGGGCAAAAGGAAGTTTTAAATATATCTCCTTTTTAGATATTTTAAATGGTGATTTTGATCCAAAAGATATAAATGGAAAATTTATTTTAATAGGAAGTTCGATTACAACTTTAGCAGATTTGCGTTCAACAGTATACGATTTAGCCCTACCAGGAGTTGAAATACATGCAAATATGATTGACAATATTTTAAAAGGTGACTTTTTATATGAACCAACATTTGGAAAAGCTATTGATATTTTAGTTATATTTCTTTTAACTGTAGTTTTAGGAACACTTTTACTTTTTCTATCATCTACTAACATTATTATTGTTATTCTTTTATTATCTACTATTCTTTATTCACTCTATTATTATTTGCTCTTCTCCCAAGGTCTTATTTTAAATCTTTTTTATCCAATAGTCTCAATTATTTTAACAAGCCTAAGTGCTTTTTATATCAATTATCAAAAAGAGCAAAAACAAAAAGAGTTTATAAAAGATAAATTTGCAAAAAAAGTCTCATTGGAAGTTGCCAATGATTTGTTATCAAATGATAATAATGATTTTAAAGCTAAAGAAAAAGAGCTAACTATTTTCTTTAGTGATATAAGAGGGTTTACAAATATCTCTGAAGAGTTTGAATCTCCACAAAAACTAATTGAAGTACTTAATAAGTATTTTGAACCAATGAGCGAAGTAATTATTCAGAGACATGGAACAATTGATAAGTTTATAGGTGATGCGATTATGGCATATTGGAATGCTCCCTGTGATGTGGAAAATCATGCGGATAAAGCAGTTCAAAGTGCCTTGAGTCAACTTGAAAAGTTAGAAGTACTTAATAATGAACTTAAAAAAGATTTTAATTTATCTATTCAAATAGGTATAGGAATTCACACAGGACTTGCAGTTGTTGGGGAGATGGGTTCATCTGGAAGAAGTGATTATACGATTATTGGAGACAATGTAAATCTATGCTCAAGAATTGAAGGACTTAGTAAATATTTTGCAGTTGAGTTACTAATCTCTGAATCTACAAAAATATTATTAAAAGACAATTACCATTTGAAATATTTAGCAAGTGTTATTGTAAAAGGGAAAAGTACCTCAATAAAACTTTATCAAGTCCTATTACCTAAAGAGTTTGAAGAGTTTGAGAATGTCCAAGAAGATTATGAAAAAGCTATTAAATGCTATCAAAATAAAAACTTCACTGATAGTAAAACTATTTTTGAGGAAATTGAAGATACTCATCCTTCTAAAATAAATAGGCTTTATATAAATAGATGTAAAGAGTATATAAGTTCAAAAGAAAACAACATTGTTTTAGATTTTGTTATGGAAGAGAAATAAGAGTTTTCACAGATTAATTTATTTTTATCACAAAAATCTTCAAAACTATTTTTTATATCTTTATCTTTCATAAATAAAACAGAATTTTGTGAGTATCTTTTATATAAATTTTTATTTTCATAAAGTATTTCAATAGTGTTAATCCACTCTTTATCATCATTGATATCCAAAATAAATCCACTATTGGAAGCCTTTACAATCTCTTTTGGTCCCCCTTTATTTGTAACAATCACAGGAAGAGCAGAACTCATACCTTCCATAACAACTTGTCCTAAAGTATCTGTAGTAGAAGGGAAAATAAAAACATCAGAACTAGCATATATATTTGATAACTCTTTTTCAAGTTTCATTCCTAAAAAATGAATATTATATTTCTTCAACTGTTCTTTATATTTTAAAAAATGTCCATTTCCCACAATGATTAAATCTATGTTTAATTTTAAAGAATATACCTTTTTAAAAAGTTCAATTAAAAACTCTATATTTTTCTCTTTTGTTGCTCTTCCCACATATAAGAACTTCATACTATTCATTCTTATTTTATAATCATCCCAGATATTTACATCTCTAAAAGAAAAAGAAAAGTTTTCTGTATTAATTCCTGATTTTAAAATAAATATTTTTGATTCATCTATTTTCAAATCATTCATTACAATACTTTTATACTCTTGGGTTCTAACAAAAATTGCCTCAAAATTACTATAAAAGAATCTTAAATAATATTTTGAGATATATCTAAAGATTTTTGAATTTGTATTTTTATATATGTATGCAGGAAAGTCAGTATGATATATTCCAGCTTTTGGTATTTTGTAAAGTCTGGCTAATATTGAGCCTATTATTCCAACTGGTCCAGGAGTGGAAATATGCACAAGATGAGGAGAGAATTTTTTTAATAATTTTGCCATTTTAAATGGATTGGGGAATACCAAATCTAACTCCTTATAAAAAGGCATAGATATTCTAAAAAAAGGTTTAACATTATAAATAGATTTTTTCTTAGGAAAAGAACTTTTTTTAGTAGATGTTATTATTTTAAATTCATCTTTTGAGATATTTGCAAAATCATTTAAAAATCTAGATACTCCATTTAAGTCATAAACTGTATCACTAAATAAAACTATATTTACATTCTTCATTCAAATATATTATCAAGTAATGGTTACAAAAATATTACTAAATTGATGCCATAATGTAACCATATATAATTAAAATCTATTTATGAAATACAAAACAATATTTATATCAGATATACATTTAGGTACAAGATTTTCTCAAGCAGAAAAACTAATTGACTTCTTAAAAGATAATGAAAGTGAAAATCTTTTTTTAGTGGGTGATATTATTGATGGTTGGTCAATAAGAAGAAAATTTATTTGGCCTCAAGCCCATTCTGATGTTATACAAAAAGTTCTAAGAAAAGCTAGAAAAGGTACAAATGTATACCTTATAACTGGCAATCATGATGAGTTTTTAAGACCTTTCGTTCCACTTGTTTTAGGAGATAATCTAGAAGTTTCCAATGAGTTTGAGTATATTTCTATTACAGGGAAAAGTTATTATGTTACACATGGTGATTTTTTTGATTCTATTACTATGACAAAAAAATGGTTAGCTATTTTAGGAGATTACGGATATGATTTTTTACTTTATATAAACTTTATATTAAATAGAATAAGAAAAACTTTTAAAATCAATTCAAAATGGTCACTATCAAAATATATAAAAGATAATGTAAAAAGTTCTGTTAATTTTATAAATGATTTTGAAAAAGTTTTAACTAACCATGCAAAACACAAAGGTTATGATGGTATCATTTGTGGACATATTCATAAAGCAGAACAAAGAAAGATTGAAGGAATTGAATATAAAAACTGTGGTGACTGGGTAGAATCATGCACTGCACTGGTGGAGACGTATGAAGGTAAATTTGAAATTATTACTTGGTAATATAAATGATTAACTTTGCACTTTGCCTAAGTGGTGGAGCAGCAAGAGGTGCTTTTCATTTAGGCGCATTAGCTTTTTTTGATGAACAAAATATTAAATTTGAAGCTTTTAGTGGAAGTTCAATTGGTTCAATAATTGCAGCTTCATATGCAAGTGGAGTCTCTCCTTTAGAACAATTAAAAATATTCAAATCAAAAGAACTAAGAAAATGTATAAAATTCAATCCTTATTTAAATGGTTTGCTTAAAATCGATACAACAAACCCCTTGATAAAAGAGTTATTACCAATACACAAAATCGAAGATATTCCAAAACCTTTATATATTTGTGTTTATGATTATAAAAATAAAGAGTTGGTCTATTATGATAAAGGTGATGTGATTAACTTATGTATAGCTTCTTCTGCTTTAATTCCACTATTTAAGCCTTTAAAATTTGAAAATAGAAAATTATTTGATGGGGGATTATTAAATAATATACCAATTGAACCATTATTAAACAAAAATTATAAAATATGTGCCATTGATCTTCTACCTAGAAAAGAGAGAACTCTACAAAAAAATTACAACCCAATAAATTTAGTAAAAAAAAGAATCTTTAAAACTTGGCATCAAAATATTGATTATGCTATTAAACATACAGATATTTATATAACAACCAATGAATTAAGAGAAACAAAAATGTTTACTTTTAATGGATTGGATGAACTATTTAAGCTAGGATATAAAGAAGCAAGTAATCATTTAAATTCATTTAGATAATAGATTCTTTAAGTTATAATCCCCTAATAAATATCCAAGAAAAGAATCATTATGTCACAAATACCAGAATTCACGCACTTACACCTACACACAGAATATTCGCTCTTAGATGGCGCTAATAAAATAAAAGATTTAGCAAAAAAAATCAAAGCTTTAGGAATGAAAAGTGTTGCCATGACAGACCATGGTAATATGTTTGGAGCTATTGATTTTTATAAAGCAATGAGAGCTGAAGGCATTAAACCAATTATTGGTATGGAAGCTTATATTCACAATTCTGAAGAATTAGATGATAAATCACATAGAAAAAGATTTCACCTATGCTTATATGCAAAAAATGAAAAAGGCTACAAAAACTTGATGTTTTTGACTAGTCAAGCTTATATGCATGGGTTCTATTATTACCCTAGAATTAATAAAAAAATATTAAGAGAAAATAGTGAAGGACTTGTGTGTAGTGCAGCTTGTTTACAAGGTGAAGTAAACTGGCACCTAAATACTCAAAGTGAGAGAAATGTAAAAAATGGTGCAAAAGGTTATGAAGAAGCAAAAAAAATTGCTTTAGAGTATAAAGAGATATTTGGTGATGATTTTTACTTAGAAATTATGAGACATGGTATTTCTGACCAACATTTTATTGATGACCAAATTTTAAGAATATCAAAAGAAACAGGTATAAAAGTTGTTGCCACAAATGATACTCATTACTTAAAACAAAAAGATGCCCAAGCACATGAAGCTTTTATGTGTATTGCTATGAATAAACTTTATGATGATCCAAATAGACTAAGACATAGTGTTCATGAGTTTTATTTAAAATCATCAGAGCAAATTTCAAAACTATATGCAGATATTCCAGAAACAATAGCTGCAACCCAAGAGATAGTTGAAAAATGTAACTTAGAGATAAAACTAGGAGACCCAACTCCTCCTAACTTCAAATTTACAAGGGAAAAATCACTTGAACAAGGCTTAACTTTACCCGAACCAGAATTAGAATACTCATTAGAAAATGATAAAATATTATTTGTACATGAGTGTTGGAAAGGTCTAGAAAAAAGACTTGAAATAGTCCCACAAGAGCGACATCAAGAGTATAAAGATAGATTACAAGTAGAAATAGACATTATCAATAGTATGAAGTTTCCAGGATACATGCTTATCGTTTGGGACTTCGTAATTGCTGCAAAACAAATGAGAATACCAGTTGGTCCAGGAAGAGGTTCTGCTGCTGGAAGTTTAGTGGCTTTTTCCCTTGCTATTACGGATATTGACCCTTTACCTTATGGTTTACTTTTTGAGAGATTTTTAAATCCAGAAAGGGTATCGATGCCAGATATCGATATGGATTTCTGCCAAGCTAGACGACAAGAGATTCTTGATTATGTAATTGAAAAATATGGAAGAGCCAATGTTGCACAAATCATTACCTTTGGTAAACTACTTGCAAAAGGGGTTATTAGAGATGTTGCTAGGGTTCTTGATATGCCCTATTCTCAAGCTGATGCAATGGCAAAACTTATTCCAGATGAACTTGGAATCAACTTAACATCTTCATATGAAAAAGAACCAAAGATAAAAGAACTTTGTGATTCAAATCCTCAAGCAAAAAGAGTTTGGGATTTTGCACTAGCTCTTGAAGGACTAAATAGAAATGCTGGAACTCACGCAGCGGGAGTTGTTATTTCAAATGAACCACTTTGGAATAAAACACCTCTTTTCAAACCCTCAGGAATGGAAACTCTAGCTACCCAATATAATGGTAAATATGTAGAAGATGTGGATTTGATTAAATTCGACTTCTTGGGTCTAAAGACCCTAACTGTTATTGAAGAGGCAAATAAACTAATAGAGCAAAGACATGGTAAAAGAGTAAATTTCTTAACCGTGGATGTAAATGACAAAGGTGTTTACGACTTAATTCAAACAGGAAATACAATTGGATTATTTCAAATAGAGTCAGATGGTATGCAAGATTTATGTAAAAGATTAAAACCATCAAACTTTGAGGATATTATCGCCGTTCTTGCACTTTATAGACCAGGACCAATGGAGTCAGGTATGCTTGATGACTTTATTGATAGGAAACATGGTCGTGAAGAGATTAACTATTTCTATGATGAGTTTGATGCGCCATTAAGACCAATACTTGAAACAACCTATGGGGTTATTGTTTATCAAGAGCAAGTTATGCAAATCGTACAATCAATTGGTGGATTTAGCCTTGGTGGTGCCGATTTAGTTAGACGGGCAATGGGTAAAAAGATTAAAGAAGAGATGGATAGACTAAAGGGTGAGTTTGCTATTGGTGGAGTAAAAAAAGGCTTTGTTAAAGAACATTGTGAAGAACTGTTCGACCTGATTGTAAAATTTGCCGGATATGGATTTAATAAATCTCACTCAGCGGCTTATGCACTTGTGACATTTTATACTTCTTATTTGAAAAAATATTATCCATCAGAATTTATGGCTGCACTTTTAACACTAGAAAAAGATAATACAGATAAAGTTGTAAAATATGTGGATGAAGTAAAAAGATTAAAACTAGACCTTTTCCCACCAGATATCAATAAATCAGACCTAGTATTTGCTCCTAAAAAGATTGATGGACAAGAAGTAGTAATGTTTGGAATGGGTGCCATTAAAGGTGCTGGAGATGTTGCTATTAAATCTATTTTAAAAGAGCGGAATGAAAATGGAAACTTTGAGGATTTTGCAGATTTCATCTCAAGAGTTGATGGAAGTAAAGTAAATAAAAGAGTATTTGAATCTTTAGCAAAAGCTGGTGGATTTGATACGTTTGGATATTCTAGACGATCAATTTTAGAACAAATTGAGACCATAAATGAAACTGTTGGAAAAGCAATGGCTGCTAAGAAAATGGCAACAGGGTCACTTTTTGGAGATTCTAAAGAACTTACAAAAGTTGAAGTTCAATTAGAAAAATTTGAAGAGTATGAATTAAAAGATCTTTTAGAATTAGAAAAACAATCTTTAGGATTTTATGTATCAGGGCATCCACTTGATGAATATAGGGAACAATTAGATGGAATAAACTATACCCTCTCTTCTGAAATAGAAGATTTAGGAGATGGAAGTGAAGCCCTTTTTATAGGAAAAGTTGAAACAATTAATGAAAGAATCTCTAAAAAAGGTAATAAATTTGCCATTTTAAACCTTATGGATTTACATGGAAATATAGAATTAATGCTATTTGAAGATAGATTAAAAGAGTTAAGAGAAGATTTTGACTTAACTGAACCTATTGCTTTTAAAGTACGAATTTCAAAAGATGATCAATTTACTAGAATCAGTTTAAGAAAAATAGAGACCTTAAAAGAAGCAAGAAAAGAAAAAATTAAAAGAAAACAAAAAGCAATAGAAGAGCCCCCAATAACAGTAGCAGTTAACTTTACAGATGATGATAAAATCATGTATGACCTTTTTGAAATTATTGCACATAATCAAGGTAAACGAGAATTAAAACTATTGGTAAAATCAAAACTAGCCGATATTGAACTTGATACTGGATTTAAAGTAACTTCAAACATAGAAGGTTTAATAAAATCACTAGATGGAGTTTTTATAGCATAATGAAACAAATACTTTTAACAAATGATGATGGATTTGATGCAGTAGGATTAAAAGCATTAATAAAAGCACTAAGTCCTTTAGCCAAACTAACTGTAGTTGCCCCTGCAAAAAATAAATCAGCTTGTGGTCACTCACTTACTCTTGATAGACCACTTAGAATGATTAATGTGGATGATGATTATTACAAAATTGATGATGGAACACCAACAGATTGTGTATTTATTTCTCTAAATAACTTATTTAAAGAAGGCTATAAACCTGATTTAGTAATAAGTGGAATAAACATTGGCTCTAACATGGGAGAAGATATTACATATAGTGGAACTGCAGCTGCTGCAATGGAAGCTACTTTGCAAGGGATTCCAGCAATTGCAATATCACAAGTATTTAATGACTTGCCAGGTGGTATTGATCCAAAAGAAGATTTTAACTTAGCAAAAAAAGCAATCGCTACAATTGTTAAAAAAATATTTAAGAAGGAATTTCCTTTAGAAGATAGAAAATTTTTAAATATTAATATTCCTCCAATACATGAGGATGATTGTCAAGGCTTTAAAATAACAAAAGCTGGATATAGAATATATGGGAATGACACCCACAGGCACCTTAGTCCAAGAGGTGAAGAGTTTTATTGGATAGGGCTTCATCCTTTGATTTGGGAAGAGAGTGAAAAATTAAATTGTGATTTTGAAGCCATAAAAGCAAATTTTATCTCTATTTCTCCTATAATGTTAGATATGACTTCATACGATGACATAACAAATTTAAATGATTGGATAAAGGAATAAAGTAAATGAATTTTAAGAAGGCTCTAATCTGCAATATAGAGAAACTTGTTGGAGAATTAAAAGATGAAACAGAGTTAAAAGAAATTTTAAAAAGAAAATTTACAAAAAAAGAGTATAAAGTTTTTGTAGCTTCCGAAGAAGGACAAGATTTTGAACAAATTTGTGAATTAATTGATGAGAAGATAGATAGAGTTGAAGAACTTTACAAATCTGCCATCAAAAAAATAAATCAAGAGAAAATAAAAAAAGAGCTAGTTGATCTATAATATTTTATAATGAAGCTGGTTTTACGCCAGCCTCATTTAAAACTACCTCTTCATAAAGCTTTTTTGGGAACTTCACCAATACCATTCCTGCGAACTTATTATCATCTTTATTATAGAATTCTACTCTATATATTTGACCTTTTACATCTAATGAAAATCTTTGTAAAATTTCATCTTTTTCAATTTCAAGGCCAGATTCATTTTTATGAGCTTTGTTAACATATCCAATAACATTTACCCTATAATCATTTGGATAAACTAAAAAACTATTTGAAACATCAACTAAAGAACCAATTTTTACTTGTTTTTCTTTACCATCAATTTTAAATTTTATATCTTCTTTTTTTTCACTTACATCCAAATAGTCTGGTTCTAAAATAGATAATCTTCTATTTCCATAATGTATTGAATAAGTAGAATTGCCATTTTTTATTACAGTCATTACGGGACTACTTGGTTTAAAATCTATCTTTCCATCTTTTTTTGTCGGGAAATAACTTATATAATTTCTTACATCTGATAAAGGTATTTTTATTTTATCATCGTAAAATGAGATATAAATATCATTATCTATTACATCTCTTAGGGCAAGTGGTTGTAAATCAAATTTTCTTTTAAACTCTATTCCCATAATATCCATATACTTTTCAAGAGCCAAAAGATGATAATAAGTTCGTTCATGAACAGGTAATTCTTTACTTGCTTCATTCCCAAAAGCTGCTTTACCATTGTTTATCGCATAATAAGTTAATGTTTTCTCCATTTCCTTATCACCAAGTTTTGTTTTTGTATTGTGAGTATGATAAATGTCTTCTTTTCTAATCAAATGTCCATTTACTTTTTCACAAACTTCTTTACTGATTTCAGCAAGATTTCCATATACTGGAACATTTACCTTAGATTGATCAATAATTGAACTTTGACCCCATCTATAAGGAGAATGATAATTATCTATAAATTTTTTTCTAAAATATCCACTTCCATCATGTAAATTTACTATTAGTTTTACTTCAGGCTTTTTTATTAACTCTTTTATTCTTTCCACATCAACATAATCAGGGTCTTCTTTAGAAATATATGCAAATTTTCTATTCATATCTCCAAAAGGACCTCGTGATCTTTCAATAATAGATGTAAAATTTAAATTAGGAACAATCCAAACAGAACCTTTTGTTATCTCATAATGTGTTGCGATTAAAGATGCAGCCATAAAACCACCAGGCTCATCACCTTGAATACCACCTACTATTAAAAGTGTATTATCATCTTGTACACCTTTTTTAATAAATTTAAAATTTAAATCGCTACTATGCGCATATAAATTCTGCAAAAATAAAAAAACTAATAAAACTCTAAATAACTTTAACATGCCAAGGTTCATACCTTACCCCATCCTTATTTCCAATTGTATATCTCATATCAATATATTTTAATGTTTTCATTTGTGAAAATTCACTTGTATATGAAAACTTTTCTGTAAAGTTTGCTGCTCCTAGACCTTTTTTTCCAACATCAAAATCTCCAACTGAGTGATATGTAAAGGCAGGTGGGGCAATTGATCGTGAAGCCATAGATAAATTAAGGTCCACAGAATCTAATTTATCCAAAAATAGTTTCATTTGTTTAACAACTGATCGTACTCCTGAAGTTAAATAAATAGTTGGTCCAATATCATTTTTCATTTTTAAATATGCTTCTTTAGGTTTTCCTTTGAAGATATAATGACCTGTATATGGGATTTTTTCTATCTCTTTTTTATTAATTGATGCAGTTAAGTCATTAGTTGTTCTATCGCCATAAAAACCATGATATGTTGGTTCATAATAAAAAATATGTTCAATAAAAGCTAACTCTTCTTTTGTAAAAATTGTATAATCTTTAGAATATCTCAAAATATTTATAGCTTCATCAAAAGATATTATATTAAAATTTCCATATCCAACATAGTGTTGAATATAATTAATCTTTTTTTGAACATTTCTAAAAGGTACATGGTATTTTTCTTCTAGAAAAACATCTTTTGATATATTATTAATACTATTAGTTATAGGTATCATATCTTTGGGAGAAAAGCTTTTCTCTTCAAAAATGTCAGTAGAATCTGCACTACCAATTATTGGATATATTGTTGAACAAATTGCTAAATTTTTTGCTTTGTCTAAGAACTCTCTTCTATTCATTTTTTCTTCTTTATAAAACCATTTTTACATCACTGTGATTGCCTAATAATTCATAAATCATCTTTCTATCATCTTCATTATGAACAAGTAAATCTAAAGTGTAACTTTTAAATTTTCCCTTTGAGCTAACTTTTGACTCAGTTAATTTATGTTCTCTTTCTGTTATAACTTCTTTTACAACTTTTTTTATATTAACAGTTTCAACAACAACAACTTTGTATATCCAATTGCATGGATAATCAAGTTCTAATTTATGTTCATTTAAATCAATCATCGCTTAAAATCCCCACTTTTCCCACCAGATTTACTCTCTAATTGAATATTTGAAATAACCATTGATTTATCAATAGCCTTTACCATATCATATATGGTAAGTAAACCTATACTTGTACCCGTTAGAGCTTCCATTTCTACACCAGTTTGTCCATTTAGTTTAGCAGTTACAATTAATTTGAAACCAGGTAAGCTAGGCAATTCTTCTACATCACAATTTATTCCACTTAATAATAAGGGATGACACATAGGAATTAATTCACTTGTCTTTTTTACACCCATAATTGAAGCAATAACAGCTGTTTGAAGAACTGGACCTTTTTTAGTATTATTACTTATAATTGCATTATAAGCTTCTTGGGACATAGATATTTGTCCAGAAGCAATTGCTACTCTTGTACTATCTTTTTTATCAGATACATCTACCATTTTAGGTCTATTATTTTCATCTAAATGTGTTAAATCCAAGGTTCTTCCTCATATTCTTTAATTAAGTGATTATATCAAAATATGGTTAAATTGAAATTAAGTATTATTTAAATATAATGCAACCCTAAATTTTAAAAGAAAGAGGGTGATTATAGTGCCAGGTATTAAAGTTAAAGATAGCGAATCATTCGACGAAGCTTATAGAAGATTTAAAAAGCAATGTGACAGAAACCTAATCGTTACTGAAACAAGAGCAAGAAGATTTTTTGAACCTATGACTGAAAAGAGAAAGAAACAAAAAATTAATGCTAAGAAAAAAATGCTTAAAAGATTGTATATGCTTAGAAGATACGAATCTAGACTGTAATAGTTCACTATTACCTAAAAGGGTCTCTATTTTAGAGACCCTTTTTTTATGTCCAAAATATCTCAATATAGTTAAATTATCAAAAAAAAATCATTATGCCACCAAATTGACACTAAATATATGTATAAGAAATTAAATACTTGGTGAATTCCAAATTTTGATTTACTATTCAAATAATAAGATTTCACAAATTAGAACTTGTATATTAATAAAAGGAGTAACTTGATGCAAAAGAATGCACGAGTTGAGTACGATTACTCAGTTGCAAAAGCCTTTACCTTTACCGCAATTTTATTTGGTATTTTAGGTATGATAGTTGGTGTTACCTTAGCCTTTCAAATGGCTTTCCCCCATTTAAGTAATTTAGCTGGAGAATATGGTACTTTTAGTAGATTAAGACCTTTACACACAAATACTGTTATATTTGGCTTTACCTTAAGCGGTATTTTTGCTGGATGGTATTATATGGCTCAAAGAATTTTAAAAGTTTCTTTGAGGGAATCACCATTTTTAATGTTTATTGGTAAATTACATTTTGTTCTTTACTTCATCACAATTCTTTTAGCAGTTGTTACACTAGTAGCTGGATACACAACTTCAAAAGAGTATGCTGAATTAGAGTGGCCTATAGATATAATTATAGTACTTTGGTGGGTATTATGGGGTGTTAGTATTTTTGGATTAATTGGTATTAGAAGGGAGAGAACACTATATGTTTCAATCTGGTATTTTATAGCTACTTTTATGGGTATTGCCATGTTATATTTATTTAATAACATGGAAATACCTACTGCTTTATATTCTGGTTATGGTTCATGGATGCACTCAGTATCTATGTATTCAGGTACAAATGATGCATTAGTGCAATGGTGGTATGGGCATAATGCAGTTGCATTTGTATTTACTGTTCCAATTATTGCTTTAATTTACTACTTTTTACCAAAAGAGTCAGGACAAAATGTTTATTCATATAAGTTGTCTATATTAGCTTTCTGGGGATTAATGTTTGTTTATTTATGGGCTGGTGGACACCACCTTATTTATGCAACTGTTCCAGATTGGCTCCAAACTATGGGTTCTGTAATGTCTATTGTTTTAATTTTACCATCATGGGGATCAGCTATTAATATGCTTTTAACAATGAAGGGTGAATGGCAACAATTACAATCTAATACATTAATTAAATTTATGATTTTAGCATCGACTTTTTATATGTTATCAACAATTGAAGGTCCAATCCAAGCAATTAAATCAGTTAATGCGATTGCTCACTTTACAGACTGGGTTCCAGGACATGTACATGATGGTACATTGGGTTGGGTTACATTTATGATTATGGCAGCTTTATATCATATGGCTCCAAGAATGTACGGTAGAGAGATTTATTCTAAATCGTTAATGGATACACAATTTTGGTTACAAACTACAGGTATCGTATTGTACTTTACATCTATGTGGATAGCTGGTATTACACAAGGTATGATGTGGAGAGCATATGATGAATATGGTTCATTAGTTTACTCTTTCATAGATACAGTAAATGTATTAAAACCATACTATACAATTAGAGCTGTTGGTGGATTATTGTACTTAATTGGTTTCTTTATGTTTGCATATAATATGTATAAAACGGCAACTGCAGGAAGAGTTCTTGATAAAGAACCAATCAACGCAACGCCAGTAGCTGCATAAGAAGGAGGAATTATTATGTTTCATTGGTTCGAACAAAGACCGTTTTTCTTTGCGGTATTAGTATTTATATTTATAGCATTTGCAGGTATAATAGAAGTTATACCAGACTTTGCAAAACAAAGTAGACCAACAGTTGGTACAAAACCATATTCAATTTTAGAGTTAACAGGTAGAAATGTTTATATTAAAGATTCATGTAATGCTTGTCACTCACAATTAATTAGACCATTTAAATCAGAGACAGATAGATATGGTATGTATTCACTGTCAGGTGAGTATGTATATGATAGACCATTTTTATGGGGATCAAAAAGAACTGGACCAGATTTAATGAGAGTTGGGAATTATAGAACAACAGATTGGCATGAGAATCATATGATGGATCCAGCATCAGTAGTACCAGGTTCAATAATGCCATCATATGCACATCAGTTTACAAATATGGCAGATGTAGAGACTGCATATGGAGAAGCTGTAACAGTAAAAGGTGTGTTTAATACTCCTTATGATGTAGATTTAGATGGAGATGGGAAAGTTGATGTTCCATTAGGGACTTTTGAAGAAGCGAAAGCAGAGGCTTTAAAAGAAGCGAAAGCTATTGCTGCTGATATGAAAAATCAAGCTGTAAAAGATGCCGTAGCAAACGGTCAGATTCCTGAGATTGTAGCGCTTATTGCGTATTTGAATTCTTTAAAATAAGAGGTTATTATGAGTTATCAAGAAATAGTTGACTTACAAGGTTATACAAAAATAATATTAATGTTTATTGCAGTAATAGTATTTTACTTTTGTGCTTATTCAATATATAAAAGAGATAAAAAAGGAGAAAGAAATTACGAAGAATATTCAAACTTAGTACATGATGATTCAATAAATTCTAAACCTCTTGAAGATAGAAATAAAAACACTGACAAAAACCAGAAAAATATTTAAAATATCCATCTTAAAAAAAAGGGAAAAGTTAATTCTTTTCCCTTTTTTTATGTCTTAATTATAATATTTAATGAAAAAGTTTTATTTTATGAAATATTATATATTAAATTGATTTGTTTTTATAAAAGATAAATGGTGCTCACAGTGGGAATCGAACCTACAACCTCTTGCTTACCATGCAATTGCTCTACCGTTGGAGCTATGCGAGCTAATTATAGTGAATAATTATACCTGACCGAAGGTAATAAATCGTGCTACAGGTAATAGTGAATAATATTGGCACCTAAAAGTAGAAAATAAATTTTAGCACGAATAATATTATAATATTCAGTAAAAAAGGTGCAAAAAAAAAGCTCAGTGCTAAAAAGACGATGTCTAAATAGAACTAAGCTTAAAAATTACTCAAGAGTTGGCGACGACTTACGTTTCCACAAGGGGACCCTGCAGTATTATCAGCGATGAAGTGCTTGACTTCCGGGTTCGGAATGGAGCCGGGTATTTCCACTTCTCAATAATCACCAACAAAGTTGAGTATTAAAAGCAAAGAATGCTCTTAATACTCAACTCAATTGTCTTGAGTGTATATTAATGTTAAAGTCTTTTACACAACTTTTATTAAGTATGTACTTAATAAGATAGTAAACCAAGAAATATATAAAATAAGCCAAACGATCTATTAGTACTAGTCAGCTAAATGAATTACTTCACTTACACATCTAGCCTATCAACCAGCTAGTCTTGCTGGGATCTTCAGGGAAAGTTCATCTTAGAGTTGGCTTCGAGCTTAGATGCTTTCAGCTCTTATCACATCCGTACGTAGCTACCCAACGATGCTCTTGGCAGAACAATTGGTACACCAGTGGTACGTTCATCCCGGTCCTCTCGTACTAGGGACAAATCTCTTCAACTTTCCTACGCCCACGGAAGATAGGGACCGAACTGTCTCACGACGTTCTGAACCCAGCTCGCGTACCGCTTTAAATGGCGAACAGCCATACCCTTGGGACCTGCTCCAGCCCCAGGATGCGATGAGCCGACATCGAGGTGCCAAACCTCCCCGTCGATGTGAGCTCTTGGGGGAGATCAGCCTGTTATCCCCGGCGTACCTTTTATCCTTTGAGCGATGGCCCTTCCACACAGAACCACCGGATCACTATGACCGACTTTCGTCTCTGCTCGAGTTGTATCTCTTACAGTCAGGCTGGCTTATGCCATTATACTCAACAAGCGATTTCCATCCGCTTTGAGCCAACCTTTGCAAGCCTCCGTTACTTTTTAGGAGGCGACCGCCCCAGTCAAACTACCCACCAGACATTGTCCTGAACGAGGATAACTCGTCCCAGTTAGTAACTCAAATATTCAAGGGTGGTATCTCAAGGGTGGCTCCCTATGTACTTGCGTCCATAGTTCATAGCCTCCCACCTATCCTGCACATGAATATCCAAGCTACAGTGTCAAGCTGTAGTAAAGGTGCACGGGGTCTTTCCGTCTTTCCGCGGGTAGGAGGAATTTTCACCTCCACTACAATTTCACTGGATCCCTGGTTGAGACAGCTCCCATCTCGTTACGCCATTCATGCAGGTCGGTATTTAACCGACAAGGAATTTCGCTACCTTAGGACCGTTATAGTTACGGCCGCCGTTTACTCGGGCTTCAATCAAATGCTTCGCTTACGCTGACATCATCAGTTAACCTTCGAGCACCGGGCAGGCGTCACACCTTATACATCCTCTTGCGAGTTAGCAAAGTGCTGTGTTTTTGGTAAACAGTCGGGAGGGACTCTTTGTTGCAACCTCTTCCGCTTTTGAGAGTAAATCTCTATACAGAAGTAGGCACACCTTATACCGAAGATACGGTGCTAGTTTGCAGAGTTCCTTAACCAGGGTTCTTCCACGCGCCTTAGAATACTCATCCCACCCACCTGTGTCGGTTTACGGTACGGGCAACAAATAATATACTTAGTGGCTTTTCTTGGCACGACAGTATCATCGATTCTGAATTGATTCCGAAAAATCGCAACAGCCTGTAAGATCTCGGTCGAATGTATCCCGGATTTGCCTAAGATACAACCTACATCCTTCGAGCCACTATTCCATCAGTGACCTCGATTAACTCTATGCGTCCCCACATCGCGCTTATTTGTTGGTATTGAAATATTAATCAATTTGCCATCGTCTACCCCTTTCGGACTCGACTTAGGTCCCGACTAACCCTACGATGACGAGCATCGCGTAGGAAACCTTGGGTTTTCGGCGTTGAGGATTCTCACCTCAATTATCGCTACTCATGCCTGCATGCTCACTTCTATCCGCTCCAGCACTCCTCGTCGGTATACCTTCAACGCTGAATAGAACGCTCTCCTACCACTTGTACAAGTACAAGTCTAAAGCTTCGGTGTACATCTTAGCCCCGTTATATTTTCCGCGCAAAATCACTAGACCAGTGAGCTGTTACGCTTTCTTTAAAGGGTGGCTGCTTCTAAGCCAACCTCCTGGTTGTCACAGTAACTTCACATCGTTTTCCACTTAGATGTAACTTTGGGACCTTAGCTGTTAGTCTGGGTTGTTCCCCTCTCGACGATGGATTTTATCACCCACCGCCTGACTCCTATGATTACGCATATAGTATTCGAAGTTTGATAGGGTTTGGTACCGCGGTAAGCAGCCCTAGCCCATTCAGTGCTCTACCCCTATATGTTACGACATAAGGCTATACCTAAATATATTTCGGAGAGAACCAGCTATCACGAAGTTTGATTGGCCTTTCACCCCTATCCACAAGTCATCCCAAGACTTTTCAACGTCAGCGGGTTCGGTCCTCCACTGGCTCTTACACCAGCTTCAACCTGCTCATGGATAGATCACTTCGTTTCGGGTCTGCAGCATCTGACTATGTCGCCCTATTAAGACTCGCTTTCGCTACGGCTCCGTACTTGACTTAACCTTGCCAGACACCACAACTCGCAGGCTCATTATGCAAAAGGCAGTCCGTCACCCTGTTGCAAGCAACATAGGGCTCCGAATGATTGTAAGCTAATGGTTTCAGGTTCTATTTCACTCTCCTCGCTGGAGTACTTTTCACCTTTCCCTCACGGTACTTGTTCACTATCGATCTGTAAGTAGTATTTAGGATTGGAGGGTGGTCCCCCCAGATTCAGACAAAATATCACGTGTTCCGTCCTACTCAGGATACCAATAGAGCTCTCAAGAGTTTCGTATACAGGAGTTTCACCTTCTATGCTATACCTTTCCAGATATTTCTACTACTCTTTTAAGTCTCACATTATGGTCCTACAACCCCCAATGCAAGCATTGGGTTTGTCCTAATCCGCGTTCGCTCGCCGCTACTTACGGAATCTCATTTGATTTCTCTTCCTCTGGCTACTGAGATGTTTCACTTCACCAGGTTAGCTCCCCGCAGGGTAACATATATCTCTATATGCTGGGTTGTCCCATTCGGAAATCCTCGGATCAAAGCTCTTTGGCAGCTCCCCGAGGCTTATCGCAGCCTAATACGTCCTTCATCGCCTCTTACAGTCTAGGCATCCACCATTAGCCCTTAATAGCTTATAATTTGTATAACTATATTTCTATAGTTACCTTTTTGATAATTATTCCTTGGCTACTATCTTATTAAATACAATATTTAATAAAACAGTAATTGTGTGTTTAAATTGTTTTCTATTTTGTATTAAAATAAATCTCTTTATTCTAATTCGAAAAAATTTTAAAGACTTTAACATTAAATTTTTAAATAACATTTAGGATAAATCCTAATATTAATACTTCTCTTAAGTACTAATATTAAAATTTACTAATTTCTATTCTACTTTGGTTTAGGTGCTAATGTTGGTGGAGAATAGCGGGATCGAACCGCTGACCTCCTGCGTGCAAGGCAGGCGCTCTCCCAGCTGAGCTAATTCCCCAACAAAGATTATCTTCTTCTCATGGTGGGCCTACCAGGACTTGAACCTGGGACCTCACGATTATCAGTCGAGCGCTCTAGCCAGCTGAGCTATAGGCCCATTCTTCACCTATTATTTTCAATAACCTTTACAAACCGAATATGATATTGGATATTTACCCATTTTATTTTATTTCTTGAGATTAGAAACGAATCTAATCTCATTACTCTGAAAGGAGGTGATCCAACCGCAGGTTCTCCTACGGTTACCTTGTTACGACTTCACCCCAGTCGCTAAATCCACTGTGGAAGGTAGCTATTTTAGCATCCCCGCTTCGAATGAATTCAACTCCCATGGTGTGACGGGCGGTGAGTACAAGACCCGGGAACGTATTCACCGTAGCATAGCTGATCTACGATTACTAGCGATTCCAACTTCATGTAGTCGAGTTGCAGACTACAATCCGAACTGGGAGGCATTTTTGAGATTCGCTCCACGTCACCGTATTGCTG
This sequence comes from Arcobacter siniprincipis (SeqCode), assembly GCF_048571125.1. Taxonomy (NCBI): domain Bacteria; kingdom Pseudomonadati; phylum Campylobacterota; class Epsilonproteobacteria; order Campylobacterales; family Arcobacteraceae; genus Arcobacter; species Arcobacter siniprincipis (SeqCode). Next base: position 3,247,016 of record NZ_CP182343.1, read on the forward strand.
CTCTTTGTATACCCCATTGTAGCACGTGTGTAGCCCTGGTCGTAAGGGCCATGATGACTTGACGTCGTCCTCACCTTCCTCCTACTTGCGTAGGCAGTCTCGTTAGAGTTCTCAGCCGAACTGTTAGCAACTAACGACGAGGGTTGCGCTCGTTGCGGGACTTAACCCAACATCTCACGACACGAGCTGACGACAGCCGTGCAGCACCTGTATGAAAGCTCCTGCAAGCAGGCACCAATTTATCTCTAAAAAGTTCTTTCTATGTCAAGACCAGGTAAGGTTCTTCGCGTATCGTCGAATTAAACCACATGCTCCACCGCTTGTGCGGGTCCCCGTCTATTCCTTTGAGTTTTAATCTTGCGACCGTACTCCCCAGGCGGTACACTTAATGTGTTAACTGCATTACTGCAAGGTCTAGCCTCACAACAACTAGTGTACATCGTTTAGGGCGTGGACTACCAGGGTATCTAATCCTGTTTGCTCCCCACGCTTTCGCGTCTCAGCGTCAATTGTGTTCCAGTAGATCGCCTTCGCAATCGGTATTCCTTCTGATATCTACGGATTTTACCCCTACACCAGAAATTCCATCTACCTCTCCCACATTCTAGGTTAACAGTTTTGGAAGCAGTTCTATGGTTGAGCCATAGGATTTCACTTCCAACTTATTTACCCGCCTACACGCTCTTTACGCCCAGTAATTCCGAGTAACGCTTGCACCCTCCGTATTACCGCGGCTGCTGGCACGGAGTTAGCCGGTGCTTATTCATATAGTACCGTCATTATCTTCCTATATAAAAGGAGTTTACGCACCGAAATGTGTCATCCTCCACGCGGCGTTGCTGCATCAGACTTTCGTCCATTGTGCAATATTCCCCACTGCTGCCTCCCGTAGGAGTCTGGACCGTGTCTCAGTTCCAGTGTGACTGATCATCCTCTCAAACCAGTTAGGTGTCATTGCCTTGGTGAGCCATTACCTCACCAACTAGCTGATACCGTACAGGCCAATCCTAGAGCCATAAATGTTTCCCTTGCAGACTTAGGTCTTAAAGGCATATGGGGTGTTAGCAGACGTTTCCATCTGTTATCCCCCTCTCTAGGGCATGTTACCTATATATTACTCACCCGTGCGCCACTTAGCTGACAGTTAAAGCAAGCTTTAACCCGTTCTCGTTCGACTTGCATGTGTTAAGCACGCCGCCAGCGTTCACTCTGAGCCAGGATCAAACTCTCCATAAATGTTTAGTTTAATCATGACTAGTGTCTAACTCTTTTATCTAATCTTCCTAAAAAGATTAATTGCAATTGTTTACTGACATTACTCATTGTTTTTTTAATAGACGAGAATTGTATAAATTCTCTTGTTTTATATCATATTCGGTTTATAAAAGTTACTTACTTCTTAAAACCGTAGTTTGTTAAAGAACATCAACCCTTTGCGACGTTTGTCACTCAAATTGGACGGGAATTATAATAGGTTTTTTTGCCTTTGTCAAGTGCTGGGAATTAAATTTAGCTTAAATTTTGAAATTTTTTAAATTTCTACTTTTTCTTAGTTTTTATATACATATATAAGATAATATAGTCATGTTAATCAACTATGTTTATAAAGTACATTTAATTATCATATTTAAAGATATTATTAAGCTTTACATATTAAAATATCAACTGTATATATAAAATACAAAAAGGAAGACATAATGTACAACAGAGATTATTTATCTCATAAAGATACAACGCAACAATATACACAAGAATCATCTAAAGTTGAATTAATGAGCTTTTTAAAAGCTACATATCAATTATTTGCAGGTTCATTACTTGCTGCAACTGCAGGAGCTTATATCGGGTTAGGTATGGTTTCAACTATTGCTAGTTGGTATTGGGGATTAGTTATTTTAGAATTTGCTTTATTATTTGGACTATTTGCAGTTAAAAATAAACCTGGTATTAACTTAGCAGTTTTATTTGGATTTACTTTTGTAAGTGGTTTAACAATTACTCCTTTATTAGCTTCAGTATTTGCAATGCCAGCAGGTGCTTCAATAGTAGCACAAGCATTTTTAATGACTTCAGTAGCTTTTGGTGGAATTTCAATGTTTGCCCTTACAACTAAAAGAGATTTTTCTGGTATGGGGAAAATGTTGTTTATTGCTCTTATTATATTAGTAGTAGGATCTATTTCTAATATTTTTATTCAAGCGCCATTATTACAACTTGGAATAGCGATGGTGGGAGCTGTTTTATTTTCTGCGTTTATTCTTTATGATACACAACAAATTATAAAAGGTGGGTTTTCAACTCCAATTGAAGCTGCTATTTCTTTATACTTAGATTTCTTTAATCTATTTATTTCATTATTACAAATACTTGGTATTTTTAATAGTAGTGACGACTAAATCATAACTCCTCGAGTTATGATTTACTTCTTATAATATGAATACTACAGAACTTAGACTTATTGATGCAAATTTGAATCGCCTAAGAGAAGGGATTAGAGTTGTAGAAGATATCTTTAGATACGTTTACAATAATAAAGATATCGCTTCAAAACTAAAAGAATTAAGACACAAATCAAGAATATCTATTTATGATGAACTTTTAGACTCAAGAGATATAAAAAATGATGTCTTAAAACAAAGCACTGCATCAGAAAAAAGTAGAGATGACTTAAACTCTATTCTAATAGCTAACTTTAAAAGAGCGCAAGAGAGTTCTAGAGTGCTAGAAGAAGTTTGTAAACTAGAAGAAAATAATAGTAGTGAAGTATTTAAATATATACGATATGAACTTTATGATTTAGAAAAAGAGATTAGAGTACTGCAAAAATGAATATCGTTCATTTAATATTATATTTATTTATTATAATGCCCATTATCCTTATCCAATTAAATATTGATAGAAACATCATATTATTTATAATAGTAATTATATTCGTTCTTAATCTTATTAGGTTACGGAATCCACAATATAGAAAAGAAGTTAAAGATTCTTTACCTAATGGTATCAATCGATTTCATATAACAGGATTTATTTTGATTGGCTTACCACTCATTCTTTTTTTAATTATAATATTATTTTCAGCTATTTCAAACTAATGCCTTTGACAAAGATAACTTCAAACTCTAAATAATTTAAACTATACTCTTTATATAATTTTTTAGCATCTTTAAATTCAAGAGTATTTCCACCACTTACACCTGATTTCTTAATATAATCAAATAATCTTTTCTTATTATCAAATTCTAAATTATAAGTTATAGTTTCAAATTCACAATCACAATATTGAGTAAAAGCTTTTTTTATTGATTGGTCATCTAATATTGGTGATTTTTTATTTGTTATTGTTTGTATTGTCTTAAAAGTATTTGATGTAAATAAAGCAGCATAAATCTTAGGAGAAATAGCACTAATAGCTTTAACTATCTTGCTTAAATCCTTTGACCACTGTAGGGCAGAAGAAGATATAACAACATCATATCTGTCATTTTTTATATTTTCAAAAAAAGCATCAGTATCAAAATCAAAACATTCCACTTGTATATTATTAGCTTTAGGATGAATATCACACATGTTTTGTGAAAAATCCATAGCCTTATAAAAATCATACTCCCAAGAAACATTTTTAATAACTTGCCCAGAGCCACAACCTAACTCTAATATTCTTTTAGGTTGACAATTTATATCTCTAATGATAGATTTTGCTGCAATTTGTTGTACAATATTGTATGAGTTATATTGATTTGCGTATTTTGAAAATTCGTTTTTTACGGACATAATCGAATCTTAACTTTTTTTTAATAAATTTTGGATAAAATACCTACCATTTTTTCAAAGGAATAAAATTATGACATCAACACTTTTAGTAGTTCAATTTATTTTAGCAGTACTATTAACAATTTGCATCTTACTTCAAAAAAGTTCAAGTATGGGATTAGGAGCTTACAGCGGAAGCAACGAATCTTTATTTGGAGCAAAAGGTCCTGGAAACTTTTTAACAAAAGCAACTATGATTTTAGGATTAATTTTTGTTTTAAATACTCTATTTTTAGGTTATTTTTATAATGAAAATAGACAAAAAAGTGCAGTAGACAATGTACAAACAGAAAGTTTAATTCCAAAAACTCCTGAAAAAACTCAAGCACCTACTGCTCCTGTAGCACCAGCTGTACCAACACAAAAAGCTGCAGCTACAGTACCAACTACTGAAAAATAGTTGATTTTCAAGAAGTAGTTCAAATGAAATATTTTCAAAGAGCTACTTCTCCATTTAATAAAAAAAGAAAATATGTTTTCTTTTAAATTTCAAAGAAAATATATTATCAAAAATTTATTTCAGTTAAGTATGCCAATTAATAAATGGTATAATATGCAAAATTTAATAATAAATCAAAGGAGAGAGAATGTTAAATGAGATTTATTCAGAAACAAAAGAGAAAATGGATAGTGCAATAGAAGCATTAAAAAGAGACTACAAAACACTAAGAACAGGTAAAGTAAGTACTACAATTTTAGATGGGATAAAAATTGATTATTATGGAACACCTACAGAATTAACTCAAGTTGGTTCAGTACTTGCACCTGATGCTACAACAATTGTAATAAACCCTTGGGAAAAACATCTTGTAGGTGATATTGAAAAAGCAATTCAAAATGCTAATATTGGTGTTAATCCAAATAATGATGGTGAAGTAATTAAACTATTTTTCCCTCCTATGACTGTTGACCAAAGAAAAGAGAGTGCAAAACAAGCAAAAGGTATGACTGATGATGCAAAAGTTGCTATTAGAAATATCAGAAAACATGCAAATGATAGAGTAAAAGTTCTTCATAAAGATAAAGAAATAACTGATGATGAAAACAAAAAAGCTCAAGATGAAATACAAAAAATTACAGATTCTTATGTAACAAAAGCTGATGATACTTTCAAGGCAAAAGAAGCTGAAATCTTAAAAGTATAATTATGGTAGTAGAACAAATATACAAAGATGCAAATGCTCTATTAGAAGGTCATTTTAAATTAAGTTCAGGTAATCACTCTAAATACTATTTACAATCAGCAAAAGTGCTAGAAGATCCTAAAACTGCAAAATTATTAGCTGAAGAATTAGCAAAGCAGATAAAAGAATCTGGACTAAAAGTTGATGCTGTTTGTTCACCTGCTCTTGGTGGATTAATTGCAGGATTTGCACTAGCAACTGCCCTTGATGTAAGATTTATCTTTGCAGAGAGAGTTGATGGTGAGATGACTATAAGAAGAGGTTTTGAAGTAACTCGTGGTGAAAAATATATTATCTGTGAAGATATTATTACTACGGGTGGTAGTGCTTTGGAAGCTGCTAAACAAATCGAAAAAGATGGTGGTGAGATACTTGCTTATGCAGCATTAGCTAATAGAGGTTTTTGTTCAAGAGTTGGAAGTGAAATAGAACCAAAAGATAATTGTAAATTACCACTTGATAAACCACTTTTTGCTTTAGATGATTTTACCTTTGAAATGTATGCTCCTGAAAATTGTCCTATGTGTAAAGAAGGATCAGTTGCATATAAACCTGGAAGTAGAGGAAACTAATCCATAATGAGTAGATGGAGAGATATAAAAGCTGGTAAAAAAGAACCACTTAATGAAGAGTCTAAAAACACTAATTTAAACTCTAATATCTGTACATCTATTCCTGCTAGAATTAAGGCCTTTATTGTAGACATGTTTATGATAATGATGCCCTTAGCTTATGTTACAACTTATGTTTTTATGAATGGGAAAGATGACTTCCAAGGCAGTGAAGAAGCAAGATGGAGTCTATCTATTATTTATGGTTTGATTATTATTGTTTTTTGGATAGCAAAAGGTCAAACACCAGGATTAAAAGCTTACAGTTTAAAACTAGTAGATGAAAAAACAAAAGAAAAAATATCCTTCCCAAAAGCTATTTTAAGATATTTATGCTTTTTATTTGCCTCAACTACTATAGTTCTTGCATTTTTACCATTTTTTAGAAAAGATAAAAAAACTTTTCAGGATCTAGTTGCTAATACACTTGTAATTAAAATTTTTAAAAAATAGATGCTTTTTTTTAACTTATCTGCATTTTATTTCTTTTATTTTGCAGCCGTTGCAGTATATGTTATATTTATGCCAAAAGTACTCCATGACATAGGGTACACTCCTTCACAAATTGGAGTAATATTTGCCCTAGCTCCATTGATGAGATTTGCTACTCCATTTTTATTTTTAAAGCATATTAAACTTGATAGAAATATTTTTAGATTAGCATTATTTACTTCAATACTTTGTTCAATTGGATTTTATTTTACACTACATAATTTTTATGCTTTTATGTTAAACAATGCTCTTTTAGGAGTTTGTCTAAGCCTTATATTACCTTATATTGAAGTTATTGCCTTAAAAGATTTGGGTAAAGATAAATATGGAAGATCTAGATTATATGGTTCAATTGGTTTTACGGTAATTGCTTTAGTTTTAGCAAAATTCTTGACTGAACCACAAATTGCATTACACTATTATTTAACTATAAATATTTTTATTGTATTTTTTTCACTTTTACTTTTAAAACATGATGTTGAGCATAAAGATACAATCAGTTCAAAACCCTTTTCTGTTCTTGAATATTGGCCATTTTGGTTAAGTCTATTTTTTATGCAAATAAGTTTTGGTGGCTTTTACAACTTTTTTACTATATATGAAACAGAACATGGAATATCATTAGAAATGACTTCTTATCTTTGGTCTTTTGGAGTGATTTGTGAAATATTAATGTTTTATTTCCAAGCTCCAATATTAAAAAATAATCTTTTAACTATAATAAAATTTTCTATTTTTTTGACTACAATTAGATGGTTATTACTCTATTTATATCCTGATAACTTATATGTGACTTTTTTCACACAATCAATACATGCCTTTTCTTTTGGACTATACCATAGTTCAGTAATTATATATTTGTATTCAATCTATGAAAATAAAAAACTTGCTCAGCAATTTATGTATGGAGTTGCTTATGGACTTGGTGGTTTTATAGGTGCTTTAGTCGCAGGATGGTTATATGGAGAGAATTTATTCTTATATTCTAGTATTTTTGCAGCGATTTCATTACTTTTTGTTAGTACTATAAAAACTGAAAGAAAAATTTAATTATATTTATAATAGTATTATATTATTTTATCTTTATTTACTTGCATTAAGAGAGACTTATCACTATGATTAAAACACTAAAGAATTATTTCCGGATTTCAATACTAGCCATTAGCTTATTACTTTTTCTTATCTTTTATTTTTTTTCTTCGACAATTCATACAAATTTAACAATTCAAGAAAATGAAAGAGTATCTCAATCATTATCAAAACAAATCTTTAACTCTATGTATCAAGTTATGAGAAAAGGCTGGACAAGAGAAGAAATAACTCAATTTATGGGAGATATTAAAAGTTCATTTAAAGAGTCTTCATATAGTATTGAAGTCTACCGTTCAAAAAAAGTTGAAGATCTCTTTGGTAAAATAAATCAAGGAGAAATCACAAAAAATCTACAATATGTCTTTGATACAAAAAAAGAATTTAACCTCTCAAAAGATAATAAAATTAGAAATATAACTCCAATATTGGCAAAACAAGAGTGTTTAGCCTGCCATACAAATTCGAAAGTCGGTGATATTTTAGGTGCTGTTGATATAGAATATGATTTTAATTATCTAATAAATGAAACTAAATACCAATACTTTTTATTGTCATTAATAATCTTACCATTTATGATATTTTGTGCATTTCTAATCTCTGGAAATCTACTAAAAAAAATAGATATTTCGATTAAAGGGTTTAAAGACAAAATAGAAAGTATAAATAGTGTAAAAGATTTTAAAACTTTAGACTTATCACCTCCTAAAAAAAGTTTCACCGAGTTTAACCACATAATGAATGGATTAACTGATTTAAGCAATAAGCTAAGAAATATAGCAGTTGATAAAGATATATTAGAGTTTGAAGTAAAATTACTAGATAAAATGATAATAACCTCTGATGTGATTAGGGACTGGAAAGAGTATATAAAAGATTTATTACATGACATAAATCTTGTATTGCCAGTTCATTGCCTTATTACTATATTTAAAGCAAATGATGAATTTTATGAGATTGAAATTTTTTGGTTAGGAAAACCAAATGATAAAGTAATTAAACACATTGAATCAGTATCATTTGAAATGATTAAATCTCACCACAAGTTGGATATTCTTGATTGTAGTATTAATCACAATTTTACAAATGAAAATTATTCTCTTATAGCTTTAGATATAAAAGATATAGAACATGAAGCAAAATCTATTCTTTTAGATGCTCCAAAAATTGGAGGAATTGTTGGACTTGGAATTCAATCAAATTTAGAAAAAGACTCAATTCATTCAATTGTTATAGACTCTATCTTAACAACTTTATTAAACCTTGTAGGTTCAATTAAAGCCATAAACAAATACACTGAAAACCTAGAATTTTATGCCACTAGAGATCCACTAACATCACTATTTACACAAAGAGTATTTAGAGATTTAATGGAATATGAGATTAAAAGAGCCGCTAGACATGACTACACTTTTGGACTATTAGTTATAGATTGTGATAACTTTAAACCAATAAATGATGCTCATGGCCATACCTTTGGGGATGAATTCTTAAAAGCACTTGGAAATATACTTGCTGATTCAAAAAGGGATGAAGATATACTTTCAAGATATGGAGGAGATGAATTTACCCTAATCTTACCAGAGTGCAATAAAGAAGAGGCCTTTACAGTTGCGCAAAGAATTTTAAATAATGTAAGTGATTTAGAACTAATAAGCCCTGATGGAACTAAATGTAGTATGACTGTTTCTATTGGTATGGCTATGTACCCTGAACACTCAACTTTACAAATTGAGTTATTTAACATAGCAGATGCAATGATGTATGAAGCAAAAACTATGGGTAAAAACTCAATTAAATTTCCAACTGAATATGATTTAGAAGAGATTCATAAGGAAGCTGAAGATAAATCCATGCTTGTTTTAAATGCTATTAAAAATGAAAATATTATTCCTCATTTTCAACCAATAGTAAATCTAAAAACAAACAAATGTGAGATAAATGAACTTTTAATGAGAATAGAAATAGATGGAGAGTATTTACCAGCTGCTAAATTTATAGAAACAGCAGAATCTCTAGGAATAGTTCATAAAATGGATTATATGGTAATAGAAAAAGCTTTTGCAAAAATCAATGAAACAAATTATCAAGGTCTTTTATTTATAAATCTTTCTCCAAAAGCTTTGATTATAAGTGAATTTATAAACAAAATAGTAGTACTTGCCCACAATTATAATATAAACAGAGATAATATAGTATTTGAAATTACAGAAAGAGAGACTGTTAAAAGTTTCTCTTTATTAGAAAGATTTGTTCAAAACCTTAAACTGCAAGGCTTTAGTTTTGCAATAGATGATTTTGGTTCAGGATTTTCTTCTTTTCATTATATTAAAAAGTTTCCAATTGATTATATTAAGATTGATGGAGATTTTATTATAAATATAACTAAAGATAAAAAAGATGTGGCTTTTGTGAAATCAATCGTTGCTTTAGCAAAAGAATTAAAAGTTAAAACAATTGCTGAATTTGTAGAAAATGAAGAGATTTTAGACTTTTTAAAAGATATTGATATTGATTATGTTCAAGGTTACCATATAGGAAAACCAAACAAAGAGATAAGAATGTAAAAATTGCTAATTATTTTATATTCATAATTAGTAATTTTATATTCTTTTTTTCTTGTATCTCCACTAATTCTAAGCCTGGGATTTCGGTATTCATAAACTCAGTTATTGACTGAACACTCTTTTTAGCAAGAGTATTTAAAACCATACCCCTATAATGCTTTGCCCAATGAGATACAACTTTACCATCTTTTAAAAACTTTATTGTTATAACTGTGGCATCTTTAGGTGTGTAAAATTTTTCGTAAAAACCTGCTCTTAAATCAATAATTTCATCGCCAATGTATTCATCTAAATCTTTTGAGAAATTATCTTTATAAAACTTTTCAATATTCATATTTGCTAGCTTAGCACCTTGTTTAAATTTATAATCAGGTATTTTATCACTAGCTTTTATAGGTCCAAATAAATTAGAAAATAAAATTACATTCTCATCAATATAATTTTGTTCTTCCTTTGTCAAGCTATTGTACTCTAAAGCATCAAAAGCTACACCGTTATATCTTTGTATTGCTTTCATAGAAGGTTTGTTTCTCAAGCTCTCTTGATACTTCTTTACATCATCTAGTTTTTTTATTCCAAACCAAGAAGATAGCTCTTGTAAACTTAAACTTTGTACATGCTTTTCATAAACTTCAAAAGCCTCTTGTCTCAAAGAGAATTTTTTTACTAAAAAGAAATTCTCTTTTGAGAAGAGAGTCTCTTCTCCTCCACTATTTTTTGTCTCAGCTGGAGCTAGTAATACCTTCATTTATTTCCTAATCATCTAAGAATTCGCCACTTCTATATAGCCATTTCCCATCTATTTTTAAAAATTTACTTTTCTCAGTAAATGAAACATCCAATCCTCTTTGTTTAATTCCTACTTTAAATGTCACATAAGACTCTTCATCTCCATCTATGAAATCAAGTATTTCAAGACTATAAAAATCATTTGAATTTATAACATCTTGGAGATCTTCTCTCCATTTACTTTTATTTTTCGAGTACTCAATATTATCTTCATGAGTTGTACTAATTATATAATCTATATTTCCTACTACAAAAGCTGAAAATCTAGATTTCATAAGTTCTACAGCAGTTTGTGGATATTCACCTTCATGAAAGATTTTACAACAATTTTTATAACTTTTTTTACTACCACATGGGCAAGCAGCATGTTCATTATAAGCCACATTCACTCCTATTTTTATTTAAGATATTAAATCTTTATACTCTCTTGTTCTAATTTTTCTATTTATTTCTCTTTTTATTATACCAAAGGCATATTTGCTATCTCCTCCACCAATTACAGCTTTTTGAGATTCACAAGAGGGGCATAAAAAATAGGTCTTATGTAATAAATAGTCATTTTCATAAACCAATGTTTCACCACAATCTAAGCAATGACATTTTAAATTTACAATTTCTTTTTTCTTCCATTCCCATCGCCAAGGAACTTCATATAAATTATCTTCTTTATATTTGTAAAAATCCTCTTTTGTCATAAAAAAAGCATAATATAAAACAAGACAAATTATAAACAATCCTATGCCTAAGGCTATATATGTATAATTCAAATAAATCCTTTATAAAAAGTTATTATACAAAAAATTCTATTTAATACAACACTATTTTTTTAGTTATATTTATAATGTTTAATGTATTATTATATAAAACAAAGGAATTAAATGCTTCAAAACTTCCCAATAGAAATTGTATCTAACATTGTATCTTTATTAATTATAATACTAATAATTATAAAATTTATTAATTACAAGAAAAAAGTTGCAGTAATAGATGGATTGTATAAATTAGAAGAGGAAAAAAAATTATCTACAGAGGACAAAGAATTTATCAAGAAAAACCTAAATGAATATCAAGTTTTACATGAGAAACAAATAGGTTTCAATAAACTTATGTATCCAGCTTTTATTTTGGTTGCTGGTATATTTTTTATTTTTTTCGACTTTGCAGAAGCAATGATTCATATTAATATACTTGTTGTTACTTTTATATATTTATATATCAAAAAGATTCATTACAAAAATTATATTGAACTATTAAAGGGTATAAAGATTTGATAAAATCTTTTTCAAAACTTTTTTTAGCTTCATTTTTAATTATCTTATCATGTATGGGTTTAGCTAGATTTGCATTTGGTATGGTTTTACCAAATATGCAAAGTGACTTACATATTTCAACGACAGTTGCAGGATTAATTGGAAGTGCAAACTTTGCTGGATACTTTGTAGGTATAATCTTTGCAAGTAAAATATATTCACACTTTAGAACTACACCTTTAATTTCAATATGTCTTTTTCTTCAAGGTCTTACTATGATATTAATGGCCTTAGCTGATAATTATTTTATTATATGTATTTTATATTTTTTAACTGGTTTTTTAGCTGCCATTTTAAATATTGCCATCATTGTTTATTTATCACATGCAATACCTAATAAGATACGAGGGAAAGCACTTGGAATAGCAGTAAGTGGGAATGGTGTTGGTATTATATTTTCAGGTCTTCTAGTCCCTTATTTAGAACAATTTTATCAAACAAATTCATGGAGAGTATCTTGGATTGTCTTTTCTTTAATTATTATTGTTATTTCCTTTTCAATAAAGTATTTACTAACTTATGATGTGGATCACAGTGTAAAATCAGATGTAAAATTTTATTCTTATATAAAAAATAAAAACTTTTGGAAGATAGGCTCACTTTACTTCTTTTTTGGCATCTCTTATGTCGTGTATGTAACTTTTTTTGTAAGTGCTGCTATTGATAAATGGAATTTGAGTTCACAAATATCTGGTATGTTTTGGTCAACTTTTGGATTTATTTGTATATTTGGAGGATTTTTATTTGGAATAATTGCAGATAAATATGGAACTTTTAAAACACTAATTTTAGTTTTTGGATTTCAAGCGTTCTCTATTTTTATACTTATTTTTAATACACCAAGCTTCGCACTATTTGTTTCTGTATTCTTTTTCGCAATATCAGTGTGGAGTGTACCCACAATGATTACCATGCTTTGTACTGAATTCTTTGGGCTAAAAAAAACGGCACAAGTATTTTCTTTGGTAACTCTTCTTTTTGCTATAGGACAAATTATAGGACCTTTAGCAGCTGGATATATCCATGATACTTTTAAATCTTATGATTATGTATTTTTCATGACTTTTGTATTAAGTTTTTTTGGATTTATTTCTTCTATTATTTTTTCATATAAAAAAATCACTATTTAAATCCATAAAAAAAGGGGGAAACAATAAAGCTTCCCCCTTTTAATTTAGATTAAATCTCTTCTTATAATACTGGTGATTTGATTACCATCATTTTTTGGTTTGTCATCTCTTCCATACTATAGTGTATTCCACCTAATCCTAATCCTGAAGCTTTCGCTCCTCCAAACGGCATCCAATCTACTCTAAATGCTGTATGGTCATTTACCATAATTGCTGTCCCATTTATTCTTTTTACTGCTTTTAATGCCGTATCTATATTTTTTGTAAACACTGCTGCTTGGAAAGAAACATCTAAAGAATTCGCTCTATCGAATGCTTCTTCTATATCTGAGTAAGAATAAATTACTACTACTGGTCCAAATATCTCTTTTTGAGAAATAATTGCATCATCAGATGGGTTTAAAATTACTGTTGGTTCAAAGCAAGAATCTGAAATTCTTTTACCACCAGTTAATATTTTCCCACCTTTTGCTACTGCATCATTTACCCATTCTTCTACTCTATTTACTTCATTATGGTTAATTAGTGGTCCTACTTCTGTTTTAGGGTCTAATTGATCACCAACTACTAATTTAGATGCATAATCAGAAAGTTTAGAAGATACTTCTTCACAAATTGATTCATGCACATATACTCTTTGCACAGAAACACAAACTTGACCTGCATGGTAGAATCCACCTTTACCCAAGTCTGGAATCATTGCATCGATATCTGCATCTGGTTCTACTATTACAGGGGCAACACCACCATGTTCTAGAGCAACTCTTGTTCCATTTGCCACTTTAGATTTTAAGTACCAACCAACTGCACCAGAACCTATAAATGTTAGGAAATCTACTTTAGGAGAAGTTGCAAGCAGTTCTCCTCCATGTCTATCACAAACTACTGCTTGTGCCCATCCTTTTGGAAGTCCTGCTTCTTCTAGAATTTCTACTAATCTTATTGCACTCATTGGAGTTTGAGTTGCTGGTTTGATTACTACTGGGCATCCTACTGCGATTGCTGGAATTACTTGGTGAACTGCTAGGTTAAATGGGTGATTAAATGCTGATATTGCTGCTACCACTCCTATTGGTTCTCTAAATGTGTAAGCCATTCTATTTGCACTTGAAGCTGTATGACCCATTGCCACTTCTTTTCCTTCTAGTGCTCCTAGGGCTTCAATAGATAGTTTTATACCGTTGATTGCTCTATTTATTTCAACTTTAGAATCTACATAAGGCTTCCCACCTTCACTTGCACAAAGTATTGTTAATTCTTCTATTTGAGAAGACATTATTTCTGCTACTTTCTCTAAAATCTCTATTCTTTTATATTTTGGTAAGGCATTCTTATGATCTAAAAAAGTATCACTTGCTAAATCTATCGCTGCTTGTACTTCTTCTTCACTATTAAACGGAACATTCCCTACTACTTTCCCATCATACGGTGATGTTACTTCTATTGTTTTACTCATTTTACTACTCTCCTAAAAAATATTTATATATAAAAAACTATTATTAAACTAACGATTTTCTAATCGTATTACAAATACAGAACAGTGAGCATGTCTAATTACACGCTCAGCTGTGCTACTAATAAAATAACTACTCAGTCCAGGTCTTGTTGCCATCATTACAATTGCATCAGCCTTTCTTCTTTTTGCTTCATCAAGAATCTCATCATGAACAATCCCATCTTTTACTAAAAAAGATACTTTATCCAATGGTAATGAATGTTTATTAGCAATCTCTTTTAATTTATCCAATGCCTCATGATCATAATTTGTTTGATTGTCATCATCTAAAACCACAGAACCATGTATACGATTTTGATTTGTAAATAACAAAGTCATTTTTCCATCATCATCTAAAACTTCCAAGGCACCTTTAAATAACTTTTCGTGATTCTTTGAATATGCAATATGAATCGGTACTAAAATATTTTTAAACATTAAAACTTTCCTTTATCCCATAATCAAATCGGGTAGCCAAACAACAATGTCTGGAAAAATCATACAAATAATTAATACAACTAAATTAATAAGTATAAAAGGAGTTACTGATTTATAAATTTCACCCATCCCTACATCAGGAGGAGTAATCCCTTTAAGATAAAACAGCGCAAATCCATAAGGTGGTGTTTGAACTGCAATTAAAATATTAATAATCATCAATACACCAAACCAAATTGGGTCATAACCCAATGAAACTGCAATAGGCGTAAATAACGGTGCACACATTAATACAATAACATAATCATCAAGTATAAATCCCAATAATATCATTATAACTTGGAACATCATAATAATAACAATTGGAGGTAAATCTAAACCTTGTGCAAAATTAGCAATCATACTTTGAATTCCCATAAGTAACTGGAAATTACTAAATAATGAAGCACCTAAAATAATCCACATAGCAACACTAATCAATGAAGCTGCTTGTAAACCTGCTTTTTTGAATATTTCAAATTTAAATCGTTTAAAAAACATTGCAAGAACAACTGCTCCTGCTACTCCTAGGGCACCTGATTCAGTTGGTGTAGCTATACCTAAAATAATACTACCTAAAACAACAAAAATCAAACCTATAGAAAAAAATCCATCTACAGCTATTTTAAATTTATCTTTTGCTTTTAAAACAGGTAAACCTATTGTTTCACTAAGCAAAGGAGCACGCTTTGGATTTAGTTTTGTACTAATTACGATATAAATTATTATAAGTGTAATCGTCAATAAAGCTGGCATAATTGCACCTATAAACATTCGTCCAACTGAATTGTGTGTTGAAGCTGCAAACATAACCATTGGAATACTTGGAGGAATTAATATTCCTAAAGCACCACCTGCCATAATTGTTCCAAGCGCTAACTTACGATCATATCCTGCATCTAGCATTGGTTTTAAAGCAATACTTCCAGAACTCATAATTCCAGCACCAATTATTCCAACCATAGCTCCAATCATAGAACAGATAAAAACAACACTAATCGCTAGTGAACCACGAACTTTACCAATCATTAATTGACTTGCTTTAAACATAGCATCGCCAATTCCCGTATGTGTTAACAGCTGTCCCATATAAATATAAAGAGGAATAGCCAGTAAAATATAACTAAAATATGTCGATTCTATTGTTGTTGGTATTACATTAAAGATTCCTGTTCCCCAAGAAAAATAACCAATTAACATGGCAATTCCACCTAGTGCTAGACCTACAGGAGATCCAATTATGAAGAAAAATAAAAGACAAAGTAATAAAACAATAGAAAGTGTCTCAATTCCCATTTTTATGCTCCTTTTCTAAAAGTGGTGTTCCTGTAAAAAGGAAATAAAGTTCTGTAATCAAATCTCTAAATAATTGAACTATAAAGAATCCACTTGCAATACAAAACATAAGCCAGAAATGCCACATTGGAGGAGCCCATTCCGTTTGACGACGATAGTTTAAAGCCATAGCTTCATTAAACTTAGTAAGACAAAGATAACAAACAATAATAAGAAAAAAGATACCTAAAGAATAAGTAATAAGATTAAAAATAGCCTTAACTCGAGGAGAAACTTTTATATAGAATATATCTACATTAATATGAGATCTTTTTTGTTGGGCATAAGCTCCACCTATCGCAGCAACATAACCAAATAGGAATAATGCCATATCAAATGTCCAAATAGGAGGGGAATCAAACATATATCGAGCTATTGTTCCATAAAAAACAACAAAAGCAAGCATGGGTACCATTACTGATACCCCCTTGCCTAACCACATAACCGATGTATCAATTGATACACAAAATAGTTGTAAAATCCTTTTAAACATGGTAATACTTGTTCAAAATTCAATTACTAGTTTTGTGTTTTTCTAAGAACATCAATTAATTGTTTACTATATGGACCTTTTTTAGAATATTCATCCCATAAACCAGCACCTGCTTTTTTCCAAGCTGCTTTATCAGCTTCTGAAGGTTCTGGACTCCATTTTAGACCTTTTTTAACCATTTCATCAACAGCTTCTTTTTCCCATTGTCTTGATTTAGTTAATTGTTCTTTTGCATGATCTACAGTTGCTTCATACACTTCTTTTTTTAATTTATCAGATAATTTATCCCAAGCTGATTTATTAACAAGAATAGGTAATACTTGTGCACCAGCTAATGGTAATTTATACATATATTTCGCAACTTCTACGTGATTTCCATCTCTGTGGTCAATCATATTTGAACCAATAGAACCATCAATAACACCTGTTGCTAAACTTGTATAAATTTCACTCCAAGCTAAAGATACAGGAGATGCTCCTAAGTTTCTTAAGAATTTACCATATGCACCTGGTGCTCTAATTTTAAGCCCTTGGAAATCTGCAATTGAATTAATTGGTTTTTTAGTAATAATATAAACTGGTGGTTGAATATAAGGCTCTAACCATACAAGTCCTTGAGCAGCGTAAGCTTTTTTAAGGATATCTCCAAAACCTTGTTCATGGAAAAGTTTATATAATTTATCAGTATCTGCTGTACCACCTGGTAAACCAAGTTCAACTATACCTGCTGGTAATTCTCCTGCATTAAGTGCTTGGAAAGGTGCAATCATTTGTACTAAACCTGATTTTGCAGCTCCTAATAATCCAGAACTACCAACACCTTCTCCTGAGAAAAGTACTTGAACTTTAATCTCTCCATTAGTTTTTGTTTCTATTCCTTTAGCAAGATCTTCATAGATTTTACCAAATGCTGTTCCTCGTCCGTATAAATTACCGAACCTCCAATTAAACTCTGCTGCAGAAGCAGTATCAACCATAGCCATAACACCTAATAATGCAATTATAGATGTCGCCATTATGTTCTTTTTTAACTTACTAAACATTTTATTCCTTTTTATTTTTATTTTTATTTTCTCAATTAAAACTTTTAATTAATGATTTACAAAAAAGTAAATCATTAGTATCCAGATTAGTTGTTTACACCTATTTTAATAATAAAAAGTCCCCCCTTTTCTTATAATTTAAATTTCTATTTTATTAAACTTCTAAATAACTCTGAGAATTTATCTAAACCTTCATTTGCAGTTTCATCACTTATTGTTAATGGAGGTAAAAATCTAATTACATTTCCGTTATATCCACAAGATAATAAAATCAATCCATACTCTACTGCTTTTGAAATAATTGCTTTAGTTAAGTCTGTATTTGGAACATTCGCATCACCATCAACCATTAATTCCATTGCAATCATAGAACCTTTATTTCGTACATGAGATATTAATGTTGGGAATTCATTTTGTAATTCAGTTAATCTTTTATTGAATAAATCTCCAATAATTACTGATCTATTTAATAAATCTTCTTCTTCCATAACTTTAAGTACTGCTAAACCTGCTGCACAACCTACTGGTGAACCACCATAAGTTCCCCCTAATCCACCAGGAACAGGAGCATCCATAATTTCTGATTTTCCAACAACTGCTGATAATGGATAACCACCAGCAATACCTTTTGCCATAGTCATTAAATCTGGTTCAACACCTGAATATTCACTATTAAACATTTTTCCAGTTCTACCAAATCCTGATTGAATCTCATCAAAAATTAATACAATTCCATTTTCATCACATATTTTTCTTAAAGCTTGTAATAGTTCAACTGGTGTTTGGTAAAATCCACCCTCACCTTGAACTGGTTCTACAATAATTGCTGCTACATCTTCTGCTACTACATCTGATTTAAATACATTTTTAATAGCTCTTAAAGAATCTTCAACAGTAGCACCATAAGCATCAGCTGGAAAAGGAACATGATAAATTTCACCAGGAAATGGTCCAAATCCAATTTTGTAAGGGGCTGTTTTACCTGTTAATGCCATTGTTAAACTAGTTCTTCCATGAAAAGCTCCATTAAATGCGATTACAGCTCTTCTTTTTGTATGTGCTCTTGCAATTTTTACACAGTTTTCAACTGCTTCTGCACCAGTTGTTACAAAAATTGCTTTTTTTGGAGTATCACCAGGAGCTAATGCAGTTAATTTTTCTGCTAATTCAACTGCTACTTCATAAGGATTTACCATTACACAAGTATGACTAAAATTTTCTATTTGTGTTTTTACAGCTTCAACAATTTTTGGATGACTATGCCCTGTATTACATACAGCTATCCCTGTTCCAAAATCAATAAATCTATTACCTTCAACATCCCAAACTTCTGCATTTTTTGCTTCTTTAACAAATACAGGATAAGTATTTCCTTGTCCTCTAGCAAATACTTTGTTTTTTCGTTCTTGTAATTTTTGATTTGTCATTTTTTTCCTCTTTTATTTTTAATAATTTTGCTTCATTTAATTATTACAGAAGAGAGTACTCAAATAGTATCATTATTGATTATTTTTAATGTTTTATTAAAGGATATTTATAGAAGATATTTTATGTATAAAGTGAATAAAAACAAGGCTATTTATTTTGATTCTTATTTTCTAGTGAAAAGTTATTCTTTATATTAATGGGAATAAAAATAGAAAATTTAACTCCATTGGGAATATTTTGAACACTTAATTCGCCTTTCATATTTTGTTCAATAATCATTTTACTCATATATAACCCAAGCCCTGTACCATTGTAGCTATCTTTTGTAGTAAAATAAGGTTCAAATATTTTATGAATAATAGATTCATTTATTCCACCTGCATTATCTGCAATTAATATTCTAATATGAGTTTCAGCTTTCTTAGTTGTTATCGTAATACATGGATTCTTTATTTTCAAATCTAAAAAAGCATCTTTTGAGTTTGTAAGGATATTTAATAAAACTTGAGAAAGTTCACTTTCAAATCCACATATAATGGCATCATATGAAATTCTATTTTCAATTTTAATATTATTACTTTTAAAACTATCATCAATAAGAAATATTGTTTGTTGCAAAGCATCCCCTATTGAAAATAATTGTTTTTCTTTATTTGGTTTAAAAAAGTTTTTAAAATCATCAATTGTTTTTGACATTTTATCTGTAAGTGCATTACTTAAAACTCTTTGTTTCTCCAAATACTCTTTATCTAGTTTTCCAAGAGAGTGTCTTAAATGTATATTTTGAATAACTGTACTTAATGCACTTAATGGTTGTCTCCATTGATGAGCAATCATACTTATCATCTCTCCCATTTCTGCAAGTTTAGATTGTTGAATCAATAGTTGTTCTTGTTTTTTTCTATTATTGATTTCTTCTTTTATTCTAGTATCCAAGGTATTATTTAGATGTTCAAGTTCGTGAGTTTTGATTTTTAGTTTTTTATTTGAAAGTTCTAATTCTTGAGTTCTACTTTGTACTTTCTTTTCTAAAGTACTATTTAACATCTCTATTTCTTCTTTCACATTTGTCAGTTTTTTAATGTAGTTGCGTTGAAGTATGTATGTATATAAAATTAAAAGTAAAATAAAAAATAAAAAAGATATAACACTCCAAAATAATTTATAATCAATACTTTTTTCATATTTAATAGATACCCATTTATTAATAATTCTTTGTTTTGTTTCATCACTTATAGAATCCACTACTTTCTCAAATATACTTAGAAGTACGGGATCATCATTTTTTACACCAACAGATAGATGCCATTTCTCGTCAAATTTACCTGATATTTGCAAACTTCCATAAAACTCTTCTTGAAAAGCATAAGCAACATTAAGATGTGTAGTTACTTGTCCAAAGAGTTCTCCTCTTTCAACTTTTTTCAACCCCATTCGTAAGTGATCCATATCTACAACTTTCAAATTAGGGTAATCTCGTCTTATTATTTCATTATATGCAAAGTTTTTTTGAATACCAATCTTTTTGTTTTTTAGCATTTTCAAATCACTAATAAAGCTTACATTTCTTTTTGTAACTAAAACCAAAGGAGCAGTTACATATGGTTTTGTAAAATTCATATAATGTTCTCTTGATTTTATATCTTGAACAAGGGAAAGAACATCACACTTCCTCTCTTCCATGTACTTTAAAGATTCTGTCCAGTTTTTTGTTTCTATAAGATGTAAAGGAATTCCAATTTTTTTCTCAAAAACTTTCATATAATCAGCAACAATACCAACATGTTTATGATTCTCTATTTTTTCATAGGGCATCCAATCTGGATCCACACACAAATTAATATTTGTTCTTCTTTGCAAATAATTAATTTGTTCTTTTGTAAACATAATAGGTAAGTTAGCCAAGTCTTTTAAAAACCATTTGTCAAAAAGTTTTTTAGTATCTTTTATTGAAATAGAGTTTAATCCTTTTTCTAAAATGGATTGGAGTTCTCTTTTATCTTTTCTAATAAAAAAATATAATTTTGAAGGATTAAAACTAATAAGTGGCATAGCTTTTAAATCAATAATTAAATTTTTTTCCAAATACTTTTGAATAAGAATAGGAGAAGCTATTAGTGCATCAACATTTCCTTCAAGAAGTTCTTGTGCAGATTCTTGCGCATTTTTTGTTTCTACTATTTTTATAAATGGATATTGTTTTTTAATATT
The DNA here is from genome assembly GCF_048571125.1 of Arcobacter siniprincipis (SeqCode). Taxonomy (NCBI): domain Bacteria; kingdom Pseudomonadati; phylum Campylobacterota; class Epsilonproteobacteria; order Campylobacterales; family Arcobacteraceae; genus Arcobacter; species Arcobacter siniprincipis (SeqCode). The sequence continues at coordinate 3,268,483 of NZ_CP182343.1, forward strand.
TGATATTGCTCCTGCTTCATTAATAACAGCTACTCTTTTATTTTCCAAATCATCAATTGAATTAATATTAATTTGTTCTTTTTTTACAAATAAAATATTCTTAATTTCTAAGATATCAGAAGTGTATACACCATAATCACTTTTTACTTTTTTTTGATTTATCACAGGAGCTACATCTATTTCTTGATTTTCAAATGCAGATTCTACATCTCCTTGAGTAATATCAACTGATTTAGTTTTAATTTGGAATTTCTTTATTATGAGATTTAAAACATCATTTGCAAAGCCATTTCTTTGATAATCTCGGGTTAAGTAACTTAAGGGATATAAATCTGTAATACCTATTTTTATTTCATTGTTTTTAATCCACTTTTTCTCTTCTTTACTTAAATCCGTTGAGTTAGCATATAAAACACTAAAAAAGAAAAAAAGAAAAAAAATAAACTTCAAACAATTACCCCTAAATATTTTTCTGATTATAGCATACTAGGTATTATTATATAAAAAGAAATACCTTCTTTAATATTTTTTGCAAATAATTCTCCTTGATGGTGACTTTGCACTATAATTTTTGACATATAAAGACCTATTCCTGTACCATTTTTTTCTTTTTTAGTTGAAAAATATGGTTCAAAAATAATATCTAAATCTTCTTCTGCAATTCCTCCACCATTGTCATGTATTTCTATTTGGACACTATCTTCTAAATCTAAAGTTTTAATTTCTATTTTTGCATCTTTTGTCTTTTTTTCTATAAACTTATCTTGAGCATTTTTTAGTATATTTAAAAACACATGAATAATTTCATTTTCATAAATATTGATTTGATTTTGACTTTCAAATTTTTGTATTAATTCAATATTATTAGATTCTAAATCTCTTTGTATTATCTTTAGTGACTTTTTAATAGAATTTTCAATAGTTGTATTAACAAGCTCTTTATCTGTCTTAAAAAAATTCCTAAAATCATCTATGGTAGTAGTTAAATTTTGTACATAAAATTCTATTTCATCAAGCTTATTAGTGAAAAATTTAGTTTGTTCTGTTCGACCTTCTTGTGTATCTAAATCAAATTTTTCAGATAGTAATTTATATTTTAAATTAAAAGATGCTGTTCCAATTGAAGATAAGGGTTGTCTCCATTGATGAGCTATCATACTTATCATTTCACCCATTGCGGCAAATCTTGATTGACTTTCTATAATATGTTGTTTTTCTTCATTCTTTTTAATTTCTATTTCTAGTTTTATGTTCTTTTTTATTAGCTCTTCTTTAAGAACTTTTGCCTGTATTGCTTTTGTTAGATTTTCTTTTAATTTATAAATATCAATAGGTTTTAATACATAAGCATCAATGTTTAATTCAATAGATTGTAAAAGAAAACTTGTTTCATGGTGGGCAGTAGTAATAACTATAGGAATATCTTTATCAATTTCTCTAATCTTTTCAATCATACCAAGTCCATCTAATTTGGGCATTTTGATGTCGGTTAGGATTAAATCTATTTTTTTATTAGAAGATTTAAAAATAGATAAACCTTCTTGCCCATTTTGAGCACAAATAACATTTATTCCAAAAAGATTTAGAGTTTCTGTTATTCCTTCTTGTATTATAGATTCATCTTCTGCATAAAGAACCGTTATATTTTTAAGGACTTGATTATCTGTCATAAAATCTCTTTTAAATTTTTAAATAGTTTAGCAATAAATAGTATTCAAATAGTATTCAATTACTATTTAAATATTATCATAATTTATATATTAGTACTCTATCTTGGAAAGCTTTTTTATACACAAATATAAGAAACAAAATGCTACTATAACTTTTTAAAAGGATTCTAATGGATTATGGATTGTTGAAAAAATATACTAAAGATTTTAATGTACTTTTTGTTGAAGATGACATTGACTTTAGAAAAGAATTTTTTGAATTACTCCAAGATATTTTTCCAAAAGTTACAATAGCAGTTGATGGATTAGATGCCTTAAACAAGTATAAAGAATTTTATGCACAAACAAATAAATTTTATGATTTGATAATTTCAGATATAAAAATGCCAAATTTTGATGGTACCCAATTAGTTGAGGCAATATATAAAATAAAAGATGATCAAACTATTGTAATCTTATCTGCAAGAAATGAATTCAAATATCTTTTGCCTTTAGTCAATCTAGGAATACATCAGTTTTTCACTAAACCAATAAATTATTCTACTTTTTTGGATGATATTTTTAAACTAACTAATCAAATTTATCACCTAAAATTAAATGATAATAAAAATGTATTAAGAATTGATGAGTCTTTAGTTTGGGATATAGAAAATAAAAGACTAATGCAAAATAATGCAGAAATAAAACTAACAAAAAAAGAGATTATCTTTGTAGATACAATACTAAGTAATAATGGGAGAATATGCACAGTAGATGAACTGATTGATATTATTTGGTTTGAAGAGTTTGATGTTAATGCAGATATTAGAAATCTTAAAAATATCATTTCTCGTTTACGAAAAAAAGTACCCCAATTACATGTAAAAAATATTTATGGGATGGGATATAAAGCTGATTATTGATAAGTGATATTTAAATCCATAAAAAAAGGGGGAAACAATAAAGCTTCCCCCTTTTAATTTAGATTAAATCTCTTCTTATAATACTGGTGATTTGATTACCATCATTTTTTGGTTTGTCATCTCTTCCATACTATAGTGTATTCCACCTAATCCTAATCCTGAAGCTTTCGCTCCTCCAAACGGCATCCAATCTACTCTAAATGCTGTATGGTCATTTACCATAATTGCTGTCCCATTTATTCTTTTTACTGCTTTTAATGCCGTATCTATATTTTTTGTAAACACTGCTGCTTGGAAAGAAACATCTAAAGAATTCGCTCTATCGAATGCTTCTTCTATATCTGAGTAAGAATAAATTACTACTACTGGTCCAAATATCTCTTTTTGAGAAATAATTGCATCATCAGATGGGTTTAAAATTACTGTTGGTTCAAAGCAAGAATCTGAAATTCTTTTACCACCAGTTAATATTTTCCCACCTTTTGCTACTGCATCATTTACCCATTCTTCTACTCTATTTACTTCATTATGGTTAATTAGTGGTCCTACTTCTGTTTTAGGGTCTAATTGATCACCAACTACTAATTTAGATGCATAATCAGAAAGTTTAGAAGATACTTCTTCACAAATTGATTCATGCACATATACTCTTTGCACAGAAACACAAACTTGACCTGCATGGTAGAATCCACCTTTACCCAAGTCTGGAATCATTGCATCGATATCTGCATCTGGTTCTACTATTACAGGGGCAACACCACCATGTTCTAGAGCAACTCTTGTTCCATTTGCCACTTTAGATTTTAAGTACCAACCAACTGCACCAGAACCTATAAATGTTAGGAAATCTACTTTAGGAGAAGTTGCAAGCAGTTCTCCTCCATGTCTATCACAAACTACTGCTTGTGCCCATCCTTTTGGAAGTCCTGCTTCTTCTAGAATTTCTACTAATCTTATTGCACTCATTGGAGTTTGAGTTGCTGGTTTGATTACTACTGGGCATCCTACTGCGATTGCTGGAATTACTTGGTGAACTGCTAGGTTAAATGGGTGATTAAATGCTGATATTGCTGCTACCACTCCTATTGGTTCTCTAAATGTGTAAGCCATTCTATTTGCACTTGAAGCTGTATGACCCATTGCCACTTCTTTTCCTTCTAGTGCTCCTAGGGCTTCAATAGATAGTTTTATACCGTTGATTGCTCTATTTATTTCAACTTTAGAATCTACATAAGGCTTCCCACCTTCACTTGCACAAAGTATTGTTAATTCTTCTATTTGAGAAGACATTATTTCTGCTACTTTCTCTAAAATCTCTATTCTTTTATATTTTGGTAAGGCATTCTTATGATCTAAAAAAGTATCACTTGCTAAATCTATCGCTGCTTGTACTTCTTCTTCACTATTAAACGGAACATTCCCTACTACTTTCCCATCATACGGTGATGTTACTTCTATTGTTTTACTCATTTTCTTCTCCTTCTAATAATGTTTCAGCATTTTTCACAAGGTCATTTAAGATAGCGTGATTTAATGAATAATCAACAGCTAAATCTATTAAATGTACACCTTTAGAATTTACACATTTTTCTAATGTTTCTGTAAACTCTTCACAAGATGCAGGTCTGTGTCCAATTGCACCATAACTTTCTGCATATTTAACAAAATCTGGATTATTATAGTCAAGTCCAAATGTATCAAATCCCATACCAGTTTGTTTCCATTTAATCATTCCAAATGCATTATCATTTAGAATTACTACAGTAATATCAAGACCAAGTCTTACTGCTGTTTCTAGTTCTTGTGAATTCATCATAAACCCACCATCACCACAAACTGCTACAACTTTTCTATCAGGATAAACCATTTTAGCTGTCATTGCTGATGGAAGACCAGCACCCATAGTAGCTAGTGCATTATCTAGTAATACAGTATTTGGTCTAGCTGCTTTATAGTTTCTAGCAAACCAGATTTTATATACACCATTATCTAGTGTTAAAATATCTTCAGGTGCTAAAATATCTCTAATAGTTTTTACAGCTCTTTGAGGTAAAATAGGGAATCTCATATCACCAAAATATTTAGTCAATCTTTTGTTAATAGTTCTAATAACTGTTTTATAAAATTCAAAATCCCAATGAGCTTGAGGAGATAATGCTCTATTTAAATCTGTAATACTTCCTGCGATATCACCAACAACATCTAAGTGTGGGAAATAAGTATCATCAACTTCTGATGGAGAGAAGTTCAAGTGAATAACTTTACAAGCATCAGGACCTTCTTCCATGAAAAATGGTGGTTTTTCAATAACATCATGACCAACATTGATAATTAAATCGGCTGTTGAAATAGCAGCATGAATAAAGTCATCAGCAGAAAGAGCAGCTGTTCCTAAACATAACTTATGATTATCATCAATCACACCTTTACCCATTTGAGTAGTAAAGAATGGAATTCCTGTGTCATTAACAAAATCAGTTAAAGCATCACCAATTCTATTTCTATTAGCTCCTGCCCCAATTAGAATTAATGGTTTTTTTGATTCTTCAATCATTCTAACTGCTTGTAAGATTGTAGCTTTCTCAGCAAATGGATATCTTACATTTCTTACTGGATAAACATGATCCCCAGCTTCTTCTTCTGCAATATCTTCAGGTAATTCAATATGAACTGCACCTGGTCTTTCTGCTGTTGCTACTTTAAATGCTTCTCTTACCATTGATGGAATGTTATTTCCATTTACAACTTGTTTAGCATATTTAGTCATTGGTCTCATCATACCAACAACATCAATAATTTGAAATCTTCCCTGTTTAGATTTTTTAATTGGTTTTTGTCCAGTAATCATCATCATTGGCATTCCACCAAGTTGTGCATAAGCAGCAGCTGTTGCAAAGTTAGTAGCTCCAGGCCCAAGAGTAGAGATACAAACTCCAACTTTTCCTGTTAGTCTTCCATAAGTTGCAGCCATGAAACCTGCCCCTTGTTCATGCCTTGTTAAAATCAATTTAATTTTAGATTTTCTTAATGATTCTAAAAAATCTAAGTTTTCTTCACCAGGTATTCCAAATATGTACTCAACGCCTTCATTTTCTAAGGCTTTTACAAATAAATCAGATGCCTTCATTTTTTTTCCCTTTGTTTTGTTTATTAAAAATTTTATTTTGATAAGTTTCTCACAACTTACGTTTGAAATGTCTTAAAATCAAGTTTTCCCTATGTTGAATAAAAAAAAATTTGTTTTAGTTCTATTATTACACACTTTTTCAAAAAACCAATATTATAGTTACATTAAAATAAATAATTAAATTTAAATCTCTGCATAAATTAAGGTTTTAAACCTTCATATTTTAATATTTTATCCTTATTTTTTATTTAGTTTTTTAATGTAAAATCATTAAAAAAGATTAGGAAAATAATATATGAAATCTCTTATTTTTGATTTGGATGGAACATTAATAAACTCTCTTTTAGACATTGCTCTTAGCATGAATAAAGTATTGGAAAAACATGGCTATGAAACACATGAAATTGACAAATATAACTATTTTGTGGGAGATGGTGCTTTAGTTTTAGTGAAAAATGCTTTACCACAAGATACAACAAAAGAAGATGTTCAATTAGTATTAAAAAGTTTTATTGAAATTTATGAACAAAATACTCACAATAATACTTTTGCATATGAAGGTATTTATGAGATGTTAGAAAAATTAGAAAAGTTAAAAATCAAAAAAGCAATATTATCAAATAAACCACACCTATTTACTCTAAAATATATGGGAAAATTATTTAATAATTTTAATTTTCAAGAAATTCATGGACAAAAAAGTGATGTTCCTAAAAAACCAGATCCAACCATGGCTATACAAATTGCTACAAAACTAAACACTCCTTGTAATCAAATCGTATTTATTGGTGACACTTCAACTGATATAAAAACAGCTAAAAATGCGAATATGTTAAGTATTGGCGTAGCTTGGGGATTTAGACCCATTGAAGAATTAAAAGAAGCAGGAGCTGATTTTATTGCATATAAGCCTATGGATATAGTTGATTATGTAACATCATTGTAAAATAGCTTTGCTATTTTACAACTCTACTTCAAAAAATTTTTCATCAATCTTTTTATATTCAGCTACTGAACAAGTTATTTTAAGAGCATTTTTATAATCTGCAAACTCTTTTGTAAATAATTTTTGAAGATCACTAATATTTGCCGTTCTAAAAATAAAATAACCCAATATTTGCTTACCCCTAGAACCTGTTTTTTCTATTCCAAAACTATCAAATTTCCACTCAACACCTTTTGAAAATAAAAACACTTCCCCTAATCTTTTTTCTAATTCATCTCTTACTGAATTATTGTATTCTTTTAAATGCACATAAAAAGCAACATTTATATTATATTCATCTTGAGCTAGTTTAGTCTCATATTGTGTTTGTGGTTTTTGTACTATTTTTGTTTTATCCATAAAATAATCCTCTATAAAATATAACTGTATTATAATATGTTTTACTTTTTTTTCTATAAAAGTAAAACTCCTTCAAAACTTTTAATCGCTATAATAATTTCAATATAAGGACTAAAATGAGATTTTTATTTATTCAGCTACTTGTTTTATTTTGTTTTTCAACAAATATTATGGCTCAAACTATTAAATTCACTAAAGAAGAAAAAGCTTATATTGCCTCAAGTCCCATTATAAAAGTTGGTATGATGCCAGACTTTACACCATTTACTTATTATATAAAAAATACACCCGTTGGGTTTGAACATGATTTATTAAATATGATTTCCAAAAGAACAGGCTTAATATTTGAAAGAAAAATAGATAACTGGACAAAAGTATATTCTGCTTTTAAAGATAAAAATATAGATATGGTTACTAGTATTTCATATAAAAAATATCGAGAACCTTTTACTATTTTTACAAGTGCATATTATGAAATACCTATTATGATATTTGTAAGGGATGACTTTGGAGAATATAAGGGGATTAAAAGTCTTAAAGGGAAGAAAGTAGGAGTTTTAAAAGATGTCTTTTATGTCAAAGAATTAGAAGATATGAAGACAATGGACTTAGTCTATTATGACAACTATACTGATTTATTAAATGATTTAGTCTTTGGCAAAATCGATGCCTTGATTCAAAATCTTACAAATATTAATTATCTTATAAAAAAATATTTATACTCTAATGTGAAACTAGCAAGTGAATTAATTCTTCCAAATACAAAAAAAGAGGATTTAAGGTTTGGTGTTCAACCTGAAAAACCACTTTTAGCTTCTATTTTAGAAAAAGCTCTTGATTCTTTAAGTAAAAAAGAAAAAGAAGATTTAGTCACTAAGTGGATTGGTTCCATAAAAGAGTACAAAGGCGGACATATTGAACTCAACAAAGAACAAAAAGCTTACCTTAATACAAAAATTATCAAATATTGTATAAATCCTGATGGTATGCCATTTGAAGGACTTAATGAAAAAGGTGAACATACAGGAATGAGTTCAGATTATTATACTTTATTTGAAAAAATGCTATCAGCAAAATTTGAACTTGTTAAAACAAATAACTGGAATGAATCAATCACTTTTATAAAGCAAAAGAAGTGTGACATGTTGGCTCTTGGAATGGAAACTCCTGAAAGAAAAAGAAATCTAAACTTTACAAGTAGTTATTTAGAAGTTCCCCTAGTAGTAGCAACAAGAGTTGATGTGCCATTTATAAATCAAATACTAGACTTAGAAAATGAAAAAATTGGTATCATAAAAGGAGATGCTTTTGTAAAAATACTTCGACAGAAGTACCCTTCTTTAAATCTAATAGAAGTAACTGATATAAAAGAAGGTCTAGACAAAGTTAAAGATGGAGAACTATTTGGATATATAGATACCTTGGCTAGTATAGGGTATGAATTTCAACAAAAGTATTTTGGAGAACTTAAAATTGCAGGAAAGATATCTGAAAATTTGAAACTATCAATTGCTATTGTAAAAGAAGATAAAATCTTATTGGATGTTTTACAAAAAGCTGTCAATAAAATAACAAATGAGATGCACAGAGAAATCTTTAGTAAATGGGTTCCTATAAAATATCAAAAAGGTATAGACTATGATTTAGTTTGGAAAATATCTATTGGTGCCATATTATTTATTATTCTTGTTATTTATTGGAATAGAAAAATAATAAAAACAAATAGGTTATTACAAGAAGCAAAAAAAGACATTGAAGTAAAAAATAAAGAGTTAGAAAAACTTGCAATAACAGACAAATTAACAAATTTGTATAATAGAAGAAAATTAGATGAGTTGTTACAACATGAACTAAATAGAAGTGAAAGATTTAACCATACCTTTGGTATAGCCATTTTAGATATTGACTACTTTAAAAAAGTTAATGACACTTTTGGACATCAAGCAGGAGATAAAGTTTTAATAGAGCTTTCAAATATATTAAAAACTCATATAAGAACAACAGATTTTGTGGGTAGATTTGGGGGAGAAGAGTTTGTAATAATCTGCCCCGAGTCACAAAAAGATGGAGTATATAATTTGATGGAAAGTATACGATTAGATATAGAGAATTATACTTTTAAAGATATAGGGAAGATAACTACTAGTTTTGGTGTTACCTTATCTAAAGAAAATGACACTTCTGAATCCCTTCTAAAAAGGGCAGATATAGCGCTATATGAGGCGAAAAGTCTTGGAAGAAATAGAGTTGTTATTAATTAAAAAGGAGTATCTATGTACGCAGTAATATTTGAAGTTTGGCCAAATAGAAATGGCAAAGAAGAGTATTTAAACATAGCCTCACAGTTAAAACTGTTTTTAGAAGAGCAAAAAGGTTTTATCTCAATAGAGAGGTTTCAAAGTCTAACAAACCAAGATAAACTCCTGAGTCTATCTTTTTGGGAAGATGAAGGGGCTATTACTATCTGGAGAAACTTATTAGAACATAGAATCGCTCAAAAAAAAGGACGAAATGAACTTTTTGATGACTATCGTATTAGAGTTTCTGAAGTTGTTAGAGATTATAGTATGAGTCAAAGAAATGAAATTCCCGAAGATTCAAAAGATATAAATGTATGAATATTGAGCAAAAGTTTTTACTAAAAGCTATGGAAGATAGAAATTTTGTCTGCTTTACTTATGAAAATAAAAGTTTTAAAGATGTTAAAATTTTAAAATTTGAAGAGGGTATTATTCATACTGACTGTGGTATTTTTCAATTTGAAAAAATTAAAAAAATTGTAGTCTTAAAAAATAAATTTTAAGACTCTTTTATAAACTGTTTTCTATAGTTTTCTTCTAAAGATGTTTTATCTTTATACTCGATAATATGACCTATCTCAATCTGAACTTTCAAACCTTTTGTTCTATTGTTAATAGCATCATTTAAAACCTCATTTGCATTTGATTTTATATACACAGGTAAAATAGGTAATCTATTTTTTAAAGCAACTATTCTAGAACCCTCTTTAAAAGAGGATAAAGGAGTATTTTCTTTATTTCTAGTTCCTTCAGGAAAAATATACAAAGAGTGTCCTTGCTTTACTACTTCTTTTGTATCTTTAAAAAATGATGCCATATTTGAAGCGTCCCTATCTAATAAAACTGTTCCAGCATTTTTGGTAAATGTTCCAAAGAAAAAAGAGTTATATAACTCTTTTTTAGCTACCCAAAAGCCATTGATTTTACTTTTTTCTAAAGCAATTTCAATAATCAAAGGGTCAATAATACTTCTATGATTTGACACCACTAAATATTGTCCATCTTGGGGTATTTTTTCTTTATTTATTACTTCAACGCTTATGTTTAATTTTCCTAATAATTGTTTGGCATATTCTAATCGTAAATCAAATATTTCTTGAGAGTTTTTTACTTTTTTGAGTCTAAATCCATATTTATTTGTAAGGTATGTGGCATAAATGGCTATTTTTATCTGTTTGAGGTTCAATAATATCCTAATTTTTTTTCCTAGTATATCCAGATGAACTTAGGTGGAGTATTGATTTAAAATTTACATTTGACTATTAAATTAGAAGTGTGTTTTGTTAGTTTTAATATTAGATTGTTTTTAGTGTTTGGCTTTTGCTCTTGAAAACTTTAAGTTTCCGCTTTTTCACTTTTTAGTGGTAAAAAGTAAAACAAAAAGCCACCAGCCGAGTTGTTAAAGGCAAAGCTCCCCTCCCACTTCACTTTTTAAAGCTAGCCTGCAAAACTCGTCGAAAAAGTACATTTAGCACTTTTCTCTCCTCAAACAGTTTCGGCTTTTTCCGCTTAAAAAAGCAAAGCACTCGGCTTTAACAAAGGCTGGATTTTCCTTGTTTTTCTTATTTTTCCTTAGTTAAATTAATTTTCTCTTCCCATCTTTTTTCAATTTCTTCAAATAAATCTTTATAATAATCAATCAATGGTCTTTCTTCATTTATTTTTAATATTTTTAAAATACATTGTCTTACATATTCATACAATTCTAAAAGTTTTTCAATTAACTCCATTTCAGATAAATATTCATCTCCATGTACTATAGAATTTCGCACTGCAATAAAATACTTTTTAAATTCTTTTTGATTCTCATTCTCTTTAAACTTATAAAGAATTTTATCATGTTGTGCTAAATCAGACGCCAAAAGTTTTGCCAATTTATTTATATCCTTATAAAGATGTCTAGATGACTTAAACATCGCCTCAATCGCTATCATTAAAATTGCAAAAGTTTGTTCATTATTTAAAAAAGTTTTTGCAAGTATATGATAATCAATTGCTTGTTTTAAAATTCTTGAATATTGACTATTTTCTTTTTCATATAAATTGTATAATATATAAAAAGTTGTATCAAAGTGGTCTAATTCAGACTTTTTTATATATGTATTTCCACCAACAAAAGGTGAAAAGCTATATGGCTCTTGATGTGGTGTATGAATATCTAATCCATTTTCAATAGAACTGCTTCCTGAATAAGTATTAAAATAACTTTTTTGATAAAAACTTCTATTTATATATCTATGATAAACAATCCCATCTTTTAATAATAAATGAAATGTTGATAAAATAATATTCAATAATTTTAAATCCCTATTCTCTGCTTTTTTAAAAAAATCTACAACTAAAAATACTTTGCAATCATCTTGTATCAATTTTTCATCAAGCATAATAGCCTTATAAAAACTATCGAATAATTTAGTATCTCTACTCTCAAATATTTTTTCAAATTCTTCTAATGATATAAAAAAACCCATATCATTTTCTGAATAAATTTTTAATGATATTTCAATTATTGTATCTTCTATTTCTATTTTATGGTTAAACTCATCTAAATAATAAATATTATAAATCGGTATAATATACCTATCTCTTAATTTTTTCATGACTTTCCTTTAATATCATCAAAAAAATAACTAATTTTATTCAAGTTCAAGGCAGATAGAATTTTTTGGGCGGAGCATACTAGAAGTATGTGACAACTAAAAAATTCGTATCGAACGCAGAAATTGGATGAAAGTAGTTATTTTTTAGCAAGGCTGATGCCTGCTAAATAACCACTTGCCCATGCGAAATGTAGATTATATCCACCCCTATTGCCCACTATATCTAAAACCTCTCCTGCTAAATACAACCCTTCTACTTTCTTACTTTCAAAAGTCTTATTATCCACCTCATCTGTTCTCACTCCTCCACCACTTGCTTCTGCGTGTTTGAAGCCTTGTGTGTCTGTGATTTTGAATCTCCAGTTTGTGAGAGTATTTATTAGACTTCTTATTTGTTTGGCGTTTATGTCTTTTGCTTTTGTCTCTTTATCTATGTCGTTTATTTGACATATTACTGGAGAGAGCTTATTTGATACTATTCCTGTTAGTAGTAAAACTGCATTTGAGTTTGGTAAGGTTTTAAATAGATTTTCTATTTGTCCTAAAAGTTCATTTCGGCTTATATTTGGGAAAAGATTTATTGAAACTTGAACATCTTGGTAAAGGCTTAGCGGATATACTGCATGTTGTGAAATATCTAGAATAGCAAAACCTGATAAACCGTATTTTGTAAAAAGTACATCACCGTATATTTCACACTCTTTTTTTCCATCAAGATATAAAGATACATTTGCCTCTTTTTTTACCCCTTGTATTCTTGAAGCTTGTTCAAAATCTGTATGAAGTCCTACAAGTGAGGGGTAAGTTAGGTTATATGTGTGTCCGAAATTTTGGGCGATATTCATACCCTCTTCTGTGGCATTTAGTTGGGGTGCTGCTCCTAGCCCTGAGCTTATAAGTACTTTGTCATAATCTTTAAACTCATTGTGTGTACTTTTTACTATAAATTTATTTGCTTGTTTTTTTATGTCAATTACTTTTGTCTCTAGGATTAGGTTTATTCCTAGATTTTCAAGTTCATTTTCTAATAGGTTTACTACTGATTTTGCTTCATTTGATAGTGGATATACTTTGTTCGTCTCTTTTATATCTAGTAACAAGCCAATACTTTTACAAAACTTTTCAAAGGCTTTATAGTCAAACTCTTTTAAGGCATATCTTGTAAACTCTGGTTTTTCACCTATGAAGTTTTCTACTCTTGCTTGGGTATTTGAGATATTACATCTTCCATTTCCACTTGCCAGTATTTTTTTACCTATTGCGTTATTGTTATCAAAGAGGTCTATTTTTATATTTTTATTTAATCTTTTAGCAGTGATAGCAGATATTATTCCTGCTGCCCCTGCTCCTATTATTGCTATTTTCAAAGTATGCCTTTATCTTTATGCTTTGGATTATACACTTTTTATGTTTTGATTTTATTCAAGCAAAGAGCATAGTTCTTACAAAGTCTTTCTTATATACAAAGTGGAGTTATTTGTATTTCTTTTAAAATAAGAATAAGCTACCATTTTAAAGCCCTTTACTTATTTCGTAATTATATGCATTGTAATTAAGTTTACTTTTTGTTAATATAATATTAATAATATATGCTAATATATAAGCCCATATAAAGTGAAGGAATAAACCATTGAATAATTATAAAACAAGAAATTACTTATTTATTAGTGTACTTACATTAGTCATTATTTTTAATGGATGTACAGAACAAAATGAAAAGAAATCACCTACTAAAAGAGTAACAGAAGTTGGAACTTATATAATAAATGAAAAAGAAATTACACTACAAAAAGAACTTCCAGGAAGAACGGTTATTGCTTTAAACTCAGAAATTCGTCCTCAAATTGATGGAATAATTGAGCATCAACTATTTAAAGAAGGTTCAACTGTAAAAAAAGGTGATGTTTTATATAAAGTAGTTTCATCAAGTTATAAAGCAACATATAATCAAACAAAAGCAGCATATGAAAATGTCTTAGCAAATGTTAAAGCAGCAAAACTAAAAGATGAAAGATACGAAGACTTATTGAAAATTGATGGTGTTTCAAAACAAGATTATGAAGATGCACATGTTGCATATTTACAAGCATTAGCAAGCGTTGAAGAGAAAAAAGCTGCAATGCAAAGTGCTAAAATTGATTTAGAATATACACAAATAAAATCTCCTATTTCTGGACATATTGGTATATCAACGGTAACAGAGGGTGCTCTTGTTACAGCACAACAAACAACTGCCTTAGCTACTGTTAGATCACTTGATCCTATTTATGTTGATTTTACTCAATCAAGTGTCCAAATGCTAAATTTACGAAAACTTTTAAAACAAAAAGATATAAAAGCAGCAAGTGAAACAGTAAGTTTAAAACTTGAAGATGGCTCAATATATGAGAATCAAGGAAAATTTAAACTGCAAGAATTGACAGTAGATGAAGCAACTGGTTCTGTTACTCTAAGAGCACAATTTCCAAATCCTAAAAATATATTATTACCAGGAATGTATGTAAATATTATAGTTAACGAAGCTATTAATACAAAAGCTATTTTAGTACCGCAACAAGGTGTAACTTTTGATCCAAAAGGAAATGCTACAGCAATGGTAGTAAATAAAAATAATAAAGTTGAACAAAAGAAAATAGTAATTGATAGAGCGATTAAAGATTATTGGTTAATAAAAGATGGATTTAATGTAGGTGATCATTTGATTGTTGAAGGTTTAAATAAAATCAAAGTCGGTGATGAAGTTAAAGATATAGATTTATCATCAAAATTTATATTTAATAGTTCTAAAATAATCTAATGGGAGCTTTTTTTATAAATAGACCCATCTTTGCTTGGGTTATTTCAATCGTAATAATGTTAGGAGGATTAGGTTCTATTTTCAATTTACCTGTTGCCCAATATCCCGATATTGCTCCACCTACAATTAGAATCGCTACTACATATACAGGTGCTTCTGCCCAAACTGTTGAAAATAGTGTTACTCAATTATTAGAACAACAATTAACAGGATTAGATGGTTTATTATATTTTTCCTCTTCAAGTGATTCGTCAGGAAAAGTATCTATAAATGTATCTTTTGAACAAGGAACAGACCCAGATACTGCGCAAGTTCAAGTTCAAAATAAAATTTCTCAAGTAACAACTAGATTACCCAATGCTGTTCAAGAACAAGGGGTTAATGTTACAAAATCGCAAACAGATTACTTAATGATTGCTGCACTATATGATGAAACAGACAAAGCAACAGCTTCTGATATTTCTGATTATTTAGTAAGTAACATACAAGATACTGTTGCAAGAGTAGAAGGAGTTGGGAGTATTAGAGTTTTTGGTTCTCAATATGCTATGCGTATTTGGTTGGACCCTTCAAAACTTTTATCATACAAACTTATGCCCTCAGACATAGCAACAGCTATTAAAACTCAAAATGTTCAGGTTTCAGCAGGAGATATTGGAGCAATGCCTACCTTGCCTAACCAACAATTAAATGCAACTGTAACTGCTGAATCAAAATTACAAACTCCCAAACAATTTAAAAATATCATTATAAAGCATGATACAAATGGTGCTTTAGTTCGTCTTTCTGATGTAGCAAGGGTAGAAATAGGAAATGAAATATACAAAAACATTACAAGATTAAATGGACATCCTGCATCAGGACTTGCTGTTATGCTATCATCAGGAGCAAATGCACTTAATACTGCAAAAAGAGTTCGAGAGGTACTTACTTCATTACAACATAATATGCCAGATGGTTATAAAATTGCTTATCCAGTTGATAGCACTAAATTTATTAGTATCTCTATAAATGAAGTTGTAAAGACTTTAATAGAAGCAATAATACTTGTAGTTCTTGTAGTTTTTCTCTTTTTACAAAGTTGGAGAGCTACTATTATACCAGCAATCGCTGTTCCTGTTGTACTTTTAGGTACATTTGGGGTTCTTCAAATTTTTGGGTATTCAATAAATACTTTGACAATGTTTGGAATGGTTTTATCCATTGGGTTACTTGTTGATGATGCTATTGTTGTAATTGAAAATGTTGAGAGAATCATGAGAGAAAAAGGTGCTTCTGCCCATGATGCTACAGTTGAATCAATGAAAGAAGTAAGTACTGTATTAATAGGTATTGCTGTTGTTCTTTCTGCTGTATTCTTACCTATGGCATTTTTTAGTGGTTCAACGGGTGTTATTTATCGACAATTTTCTATTACAATAGTCTCTTCTATGATTTTATCAGTTATTGTTGCTTTAACTTTGACACCAGCTTTATGTGCTTCATTGTTAAATTCAAATCATTTAGATAAAGATACAGGTTTTTTCCATTGGTTTAATAATACTTTTGAATCCATTACTAAAAAATATGAAAAAAGAGTTTTTAATGTATTAATAAAACCAAAAAGATGGATGTTTTTATATCTAATAATTATAGTAGCAATGTCGTATTTAACATATAAACTTCCTACTAGCTTTTTACCCTTAGAGGATCAAGGTAAAGTAATGGCTCAAATTTCATTACCAGAAGGTGCTTCAATAAAAAGAACTGATGAAATAGCAAAAAAAGTAGAAGATTATTTTTTGAATAAAGAAAAAGATAATGTAGAATCTATTTTTACTATCTCAGGATTTAACTTTAGTGGAAGTGGTCAAAATGCAGGGATGGCTTTTCTTTCTTTAAAAGATTGGGATGAAAGAAAAGATAGTGCAGGTACAATAGTAAATCGTACCAATCGAGAACTATCGACAACTAGAGATGCTAGCATCTTTGCTTTAAATCCTCCTTCAATAAGAGGATTAGGGAATACCAATGGTTTTACTTTTCAACTTCAAGCAAGTGCGGGGACAAATAGAGAGACATTAAAACAAATGAGAGATACTTTATTAGATAATGCTGCAAAAGATACTCTTCTAACTAGAGTTAGATTAGGAAGTATGTCTGAAACTCCACAACTACACATTAACATCGATCATGAAAAAGCAGTTTCTTTGGGGCTTAATTTATCAGATATTAATTCCACTTTAAATGCAGCATGGGCAGGAAGTTATGTAAATGACTTTATTGATAGAGGTCGAGTGAAAAAAGTATACATCCAAGGTGATGCAGCCTTTCGTTCTGCCCCAGATGATCTTTACAAATGGTATATAAGAAGTAATGATAATGAAAGTATGACTCCTTTTTCAACTTTTGCAACAACAAAATGGACTTATGGACCTGAGAGTTTATCAAGATATAATGGTTTAGCTTCTTATGAGATACAAGGGTCAGGTTCGCAAGGAGTAAGTTCAGGAATTGCTATGGAAGAGATGTCAAAATTAGCTAAAGAACTTCCTAAAGGTTCTAGTTTTTCTTGGAGTGGGTTATCTTATCAAGAGTACCTTTCAAGTGGGCAAAGTGCACTTTTATATTCAATATCTATTTTAGTTGTTTTCTTATGCCTTGCCGCACTTTATGAGAGTTGGTCTATTCCTTTTTCTGTTTTATTAGTTATTCCATTAGGAATAATTGGGGCTGTTACAATTACCTCTATTAGAGGATTAGATAATGATGTTTATTTTCAAGTTGCCCTACTAACTGTAATTGGATTATCCTCTAAAAATGCAATTTTGATTGTAGAGTTTGTGGAAGTTGCATATAAAGAGGGGCGTTCATTAATAGATGCAGCAGTAGAAGGGGCAAGATTAAGATTTAGACCTATTTTAATGACATCATTAGCCTTTGTTGTTGGAGTTTTACCACTTGCTGTTTCAACTGGTGCTGGTGCAAATAGTAGAATAGCAATAGGAACAGGAATTGTAGGAGGAACTCTTAGCGCTACAATTCTTGGAGTATTTATGATTCCATTATTTTATGTTTTAATAAGTTCAATATTTAGAAGAAATAAAAAAGCAAATGCAAAAACAATTGAAAAAGGAGAAAATCAATGAAAATAAATAAACTAATCCATATATTTATCTCTTTTTCTTTATCATTTTTTCTTAGTGCTTGTAGTTTAATAGACTCAAATTATAAACAACCAATAGCTCCTGTACCAGTAAATTGGCCTAAAGGTGAAGCATATAAAGAGCAAATAAATCCAAATATAAATAAAGCCCTTGTATGGGAAAATATGATTTTAGATGAAAAGCTTAAAAAAGTTATTAAAATAGCACTTAGCCAAAATCGTTCAATAAAAGAATCAATAGCAAATATAGAATCTGCAAGAGCCACATATAAAGTACAACATGCAGGAGAATTTCCATCAATTGATGCAGGAGTTTCTGGTACTAAAGCTCGTTCATTAAATAGTTCAAACTCTAACAAAGATACATCAAGTATCTCTGAAAATTATAAAGCAACTGTTGGTTTAAGCTCATATGAACTAGACTTTTTTGGAAAAGCAAGAAATTTATCTAAGGCAGATTTTCAAAAGTATTTATCTGTACAAGAAGCTCAAAAAGTTACTAGAATAACTACTATTGCAGAAGTAACAAATGCTTGGTTAACCTTAGCTGCTGACAAAAGCTTACTAGATTTTGCAAAAGAGACTTTAAATAGTAGTAAAAAAAGTTTGGACATTGTACAACAAAGAGTTAAATTAGGTGTAGATTCAAAAGTTACTCTTTATAATGTTCAAACAGTTTATTACCAAGCACTAGCAGACATTGAAAAATATAAAACTCAAGTTGCACAAGACTTAAATGCACTTAATTTATTAGTAGGTGAAAATGTAAAAGAAGAGTTATTGCCCTCTTCTTTAGATGAGAAAAAAGAGTATTTAGCAACTATTCCAGTTGGTTTATCTTCTGATGTTTTATTAAATCGTCCAGATATATTACAAGCTGAACATGATTTAAAAGCTGCAAATGCAAATATTAGTGTTGCAAGAGCTGCTTACTTTCCTTCTATTTCTATTACTACAAGTGCTGGAATTGCTAGTAGTGCTTTAAATAATCTTTTCACAGGAGGAGCTGCTTCTATTTGGTCTTTTGTTCCAAGTATCTCTTTACCAATTTTTGATTGGGGTTCAAAAGGGGCTTCTTTGGATTATGCTAAGTCCCAAAGAAATATGTACATAGCCAAATATGAATTTGCTATTCAAACTGCTTTTAAAGAAGTTGCAGATGCCCTTGCTAGATTTGGAACAATAGAAAATCAATTAAATGCACAAAAAAACCTAGTAGATGCATCTAAAAATAGCTTTTTTCTTTCACAGAAACGATATAAATCAGGAATTGATACTTATTTAAATGCCTTAAGCTCACAAAGAAATTTATATAATGTAGAACAAAACTTAATATCTTTGCGTTTAACTAAAATCAATAATCG
Organism: Arcobacter siniprincipis (SeqCode); assembly: GCF_048571125.1. Taxonomy (NCBI): domain Bacteria; kingdom Pseudomonadati; phylum Campylobacterota; class Epsilonproteobacteria; order Campylobacterales; family Arcobacteraceae; genus Arcobacter; species Arcobacter siniprincipis (SeqCode). The sequence goes on from NZ_CP182343.1 coordinate 3,287,733, forward strand.
TGTAACTTTATATAGAGTTTTAGCAAATGATGATAAATAATTAATTATTATAAAAAATAGCTAGCCAAATTGTGGGCTGGCTTGTCGAAGTATATTTTATTCTATGTTTTTCCCTTGCTTTTATATCTAAGAAATTACCTTTTTTTAATTCAACTTCTCTTTTATCTTCAAACTCAAGAATAGCATCACCTTCTAAAACTAATATAAACTCATTTTCATCTTGCTCATACCAAAAGTTATCTTCACTTTTTTGTCCATTTGAAACAATTCTTTCAACTCTAACACTTTTTTCTCTTAATAAAGTGATATATTCTTCATTATTTTTATCAACAATAACTTTATCAAATATATTTTTTTTCTTCATTTTCTCTCTTTTAATAATTCTTATAAAAATAGTCAAGATTATTTTTATATAAAAATCAAATATTTTAGATTATAAAAAGCCTATATAATAGATTTTTATAAGATTTTACATACCTAAGTGTATTAATCACTATTAAATTACTTGACATTAAATGAAAAATATATTACAATTTCACTATAGATTTAATATGATATACAAAAAGGAATAAATATGCAACAAGATACTATTGCAGTCCATGCAGGTTATAATAAAAAAGAGGGATGGGGAACAATGAATGTTCCTATTGCTCAAACTACTGCTTTTGCATTTAGAGATGCAGAGCATGCAGCTAATTTATTTGCCCTTAAAGAGTTAGGGTCTATTTATACAAGACTTACAAATCCTACTACTGATGTATTAGAACAAAGATTTGCACAACTTGAAGGAGGAGCTGCTGCTTTATGTGTAGCTTCAGGGCAAAGTTCAATCTTTTATGCTATTGCAAATGTGGCAAGTGCAGGAGATAATATCATCATCTCTGACAAATTATATGGTGGGGCAGTTACTCTTTTAACTCATACTCTTAAAAGATTTGGTATAGAAGCTAGAGTATTTAGAGTAGCTGATGCTTCTAATTTAGAAGAACAAATTGATGATAAAACAAAAGCAATCTTTTTTGAATCATTATCTAATCCACAAATAGCTGTTGCAGATGTTGAAGGAATAGTTTCTATTGCTAAAAGAAAAGGTGTTTTAACTGTTTGTGATAATACAGTTGCAAGTGCTGCTTTATTTAATCCAATCAAATGGGGAGTTGATATAGTAGTTCATTCAACATCAAAATATACAAATGGACAAGGTAGTGCTATTGGTGGGATTATTGTTGAAAGAGATGGTTTATCAGAATTTTTCAAAGAAAATTCTTCAAGATATCCAGAATTTAATGAGCCAGACCCATCATACCATGGTTTAGTTTATGTGGATGTTCCTCTTCCAAACTTTTGTTTAAGAGCAAGATTATCATTACTTAGAGATTTTGGAGCAGCACAATCTCCACATAACTCTTGGATATTACTACAAACTTTAGAGACTCTAAGTTTAAGAATGGATAAACACTCAAGTAGTACTTTAGAAGTTGCAAAATTCTTAGAATCACATCCAAAAGTTAAATCAGTAAACTATCCAGGGTTAGAATCAAATGCTGATTATAAAAAAGCACAAAAATATTTCAAAGATGGAAAATCATCTGGACTATTATCTTTTGAAGCACAATCTTATGAAGATGCTAAAAAAATAATTGATAGTGCAAAACTATTTTCAGTTGTGGTAAATATTGGTGATTCTAAATCATTAATTGTACATCCAGCTTCTACAACTCATTCACAAATGAATGAAGAAGAGTTGATAAAAGCAGGTGTTAATCCTTCAACTGTTAGGCTTTCGATTGGATTAGAAGATCCAATTGATTTAATTGAAGATTTAACTCAAGCGTTAAATTAAAGATGAGATTATGGCTTTAATCTCCTCAAAAGGTGTGTATGGACTTGCTGCCATGCATGAATTGTTACAAAATGAAGAGAACAAACCAATGCAAAGTAGAGAGATATCAGCAAGAGCTGATATTCCTCAAAGTTATTTAGAACAACTTCTAGGAAAACTTAAACATGCTGGTTTGGTTTTAAGTACAAGAGGTTCAAAAGGTGGCTACATGTTAGCTAAAGATCCAAAAGATATACTTATCAAGGATATTATTATTGCTTTAGAAGATGATATAAAAATCATTGATTCAAAAAGTAATAACCCTATTTTGAATATATTTTTTGACGAAACAAAAGAAAAAACAAAAAAACTATTTAACTTGTCGCTGAAAGATTTAACACAGTATCAAGATAAATATAATCAATACTTACACTACAATATTTAGGAGAAAATTATGAAATATGCAAATGATGTAACAGAATTAATTGGAAATACGCCTTTAGTAAAATTAAAAAAAGCAAGCGTAAATGGAACAACAGTTTTAGGTAAATGTGAATTTATGAATCCAACTCACTCAGTAAAAGATAGAATTGGATTTAATATGGTTAATGAAGCGATTAAAGCTGGGAAAATAACAGAAGGAACAACTGTAATTGAACCAACAAGTGGAAATACTGGTATTGCTTTAGCATCTGTTTGTGCAGCAAAAGGTATCAAACTAATTCTTACTATGCCTTCAAGCATGAGTATTGAAAGAAGAAAACTTTTAAAAGCCCTTGGAGCTCAAATTGTATTAACTGAGCCTGAAAAAGGTATGAAAGGTGCAGTTGAGAAAGCTAATGAATTAAGTGAATCACTTGATAATTCAATTGTATTACAACAATTTGCAAATGAAGCAAATCCAGATATTCATAGAAAAACTACAGCATTAGAAATTTTAAAAGATACAGAAGATAAAGTTGATGTTTTAGTTATTGCAATTGGTACAGGAGGAAGTATTACAGGTATTTCAGAAGTTGTAAAAGCAAAAAATCCAAATGTAAAAGTAATAGCTGTTGAACCTACTGATTCTCCAGTACTTTCAGGTGGAAATCCTGGTCCTCATAAAATTCAAGGTATTGGTGCTGGATTTGTTCCTGCTGTATTAAATACAAAAATTTATGATGAAATTATCACTGTATCAAATGATGATGCGATGGAAACTGCTAGAAACTTAGCAAAAGATGAGGGATTATTAGTAGGTATTAGTGCAGGAGCTAATGTATTTGCTTCAACTGCTCTTGCTCAAAGAGAAGAGAATAAAGGTAAAACAATAGTTACTATTCTTTGTGATACAGGGGAAAGATATTTAAGTACTCCATTATATCAATTAGATGATGAATAGGATTAAATAAAAAGATGGCAGAAAAGGCTTATAGATCTATTGTTAAAACTATTTCGTGGAGAACAGTAGGAACTCTAGATACCATGATTATCTCATATTTTATTACAGGCGACCTTGTTATGGCCGCCTCTATAGGTTCTATTGAAGTTTTTACAAAAATGATTCTATATTATTTTCACGAAAGAGCTTGGAATAAAATCTCTTTTGGGAAAGTAAAAGAGCCAGATTATCAGATTTAGGAAAGAAAATGATAGATGTAGTAGAAGAATTAAACAAAAAATTAGAAGATAGTAGCGCAGAAGAGATTTTAAAATTTTTTATGAATGAATACAAAAATGAAGTAGCATTATCTTCTAGTTTTGGCGCAGAAGACCAAGTTTTAACTCATATGATGTTAGAACATGATAAAAGTGCAAATATATTTACACTGGATACAGGAAGACTTCCATATGAAACATATAATGTTATGGATAGTACAAATTTAAAATATAATATAAAAGTAAATGTTTTTTTTCCTAACAATGAAAATGTAGAAGAGCTTTATAAAAGTCATGGAATAAATGGTTTTTATGAATCTATAGATAATAGAAAATCATGCTGTAATATAAGAAAAATTGAACCACTTAAAAGAGCATTGAAGCCATTAAAAGTTTGGATTACAGGTTTAAGAGCATCACAAAGTGTTACAAGAGTTGAGATGCCATTAGTTGAATGGGATGATAATTTTCAAGTAATAAAAGTAAACCCTCTAATATCTTGGAGCGAAGAAGATGTATGGAAATTTATAAAAGAAAACAAAGTTCCATACAATAAACTTCATGACCAAGGCTATCCAAGTATTGGATGTGCACCATGTACAAGGGCTGTAAAAGAAGGTGAAGATATTAGAAGTGGAAGATGGTGGTGGGAAAACCCAGAACATAAAGAGTGTGGATTACACGCAAAATAAAAAAATAAAAAAGAGAAAAAGATGATTAGTGAAGAAAGACTTACACATTTAAAGCAACTAGAAGCTGAATCAATTCATATCATGAGAGAAGTTATAGCAGAGTTTCAAAATCCTGCAATGCTTTACTCTGTAGGAAAAGATTCTTCTGTAATGTTACACATTTTACAAAAAGCTTTTTATCCTGCACCTCCACCACTTCCCTTGGTACATGTTGATACAACATGGAAGTTTAAAGAGATGATAGAATTCAGAGATAGACGGGCAAAAGAGGTTGGAATGGAACTTATTGTTTACTCTAATCCAAAAGGTTTAGAGATGGATATTTCACCTTTTAAACACGGTTCGGCAGTGCACACTGATATTATGAAAACAGAAGGTCTAAAAAATATGCTTAATATCCAAAAATTTGATGCAGTTTTTGGAGGAGCTAGAAGAGATGAAGAAAAATCTCGGGCAAAAGAGAGAATCTACTCATTTAGAGATGAGAATCATAGATGGGATCCAAAAAATCAAAGACCAGAACTTTGGAATGTGTATAATGGAAGACATACAAAAGGTGAATCTATTAGAGTTTTTCCTATATCAAACTGGACAGAACTTGATGTTTGGCAATATATCTATTTAGAAGGAATTCCTATTCCTGATTTATACTTCTCAAAAGAAAGGGAAGTAGTAGAATATATGGGTACAAAAATCATGGTTGATGATGATAGAATGCCTGAAGAATTACGAAAAACTGCTAAAAAAGAGATGGTTAGATTTAGAACACTTGGTTGTTATCCTTTAACAGGTGCAGTTAATAGTGAAGCAACAACATTGCCTGAGATTATTCAAGAGATGTTAGTTTGTACAACAAGTGAGCGACAAGGAAGACTTATAGATAGTGATGGTGAAGCATCAATGGAGAAGAAAAAACAAGAGGGGTATTTTTAAGATGGCACACCAATCAGATTTAATAGCTGAAAATATTGAACAATATTTAAAAGAGCATGAAAACAAAGAGATACTAAGATTTATAACATGCGGTTCAGTTGATGATGGGAAGAGTACTCTAATTGGAAGATTACTTTATGATTCAAAAATGATTTTTGAAGATCAGTTAGCTGCGATTGAAAAAGATAGTAAAAAGAGCGGAACTACAGGTGATAAGATTGACTTAGCACTTTTAGTTGATGGTCTTGCAAGTGAACGAGAACAAGGTATTACTATTGATGTTGCTTATAGATTTTTCTCAACTGAAAAAAGAAAGTTTATCATAGCAGATACTCCAGGACATGAACAATACACAAGAAATATGGCAACAGGAGCTAGTACTGCAGATGTAGCTATTATCCTAATTGATGCAAGATCTGGTGTGTTAACACAAACAAAAAGACACTCTTATATAGCTTCTCTTCTTGGGATTAAAAACCTCATTGTTGCAATCAATAAAATGGACTTAGTTGATTTTAGCTCGGATAGATTTGAAGAGATTAAAAAAGATTATTCACAAATTATTCATAATCTTCCTCATTATGAAGATATTAATTTTGAATATATTCCAATCTCTGCACTTGATGGAGATAATATTCTTACAAATTCACCAAAATGTTCTTGGTATGAGGGTCTGCCTCTTATGCAATTACTAGATACTATTGATATTCATAAAACTGAGAATCATGACTTTAGATTACCTGTTCAGTATGTTTCAAGACCACATTTAAACTTTAGAGGATTTTCTGGGACTATTGCAAGTGGGAAAATTAGTGTAGGTGATGAGATTACTGTATTACCATCAAGAAAAACTTCTGTTGTAAAATCAATTGTTTCAAATGAGATTAAAGATTTAAGACCTATTGGAAAAGATGAAACAGTTGAGACTATACAAACAGCATTTGCTCCAATGGCTACAACGATTACATTAAAAGATGAAATAGATATCAGTCGTGGAGATATGATTGTAAAATCAAGCTCTATTCCTCAAGTATCAAATAAACTTGAAGTGATGGTTGTTTGGATGGATGAGAAAAAGCTTGAACTCAATAGTAATTATATTATTAAAAGAGCAACTTCTGTTATAAATGGTGCCTTTAAATCAATAGAGTATAAAAAGGATATTAATACTTTTGATGAAGTTAAAGCAAATCAATTAGAGTTAAATGATATCGCAAAATGTACACTATCAATAGACAGACAAATTGCAGTTGATCCATATAATGAAAACAGATATACAGGAAGTTTTATTATCATCGATAGATATTCAAATACAACAGTTGGAGCTGGGATGATTGTATCTTCAGTTATGAATGAAGCTACAAATAAAGAAGAGAAGATAAGAGACTATACAAAAGCAGAAGTTGAGCTTAATGCATATATTAGAAATAATTACCCAGAATGGGGATGTAAAGAAATTTAATGGGACATTTTTCAAGGATTAAATAATGGCAAAAGAGAGTGCAGCTCAAAGAGTAGAGCGAATAAAAAAAGAGAAGAATGGATTAGATGTATTAAAAGATATATATGTCTACGCTGTTTTAGGAGAAGAAGTACATCCAGAAGATATTGATAGATTTAAATGGTATGGACTTTACACTCAAAATAGAAATCTTCAAGCAGAAGATGACCCAACTTTATATTTTATGTTAAGAATAAAATTAGAGAGTGGATCTATGAATTTAGAACAACTAAGAGAAGTGTCTGCAATATCTAAAGACTATGCAAGAGGAACAGCAGATTTTACAACTAGACAAGATATTCAACTGCACTATATTCAAGTAAAAGATTTGCCTGAAATATTTAGAAGGTTAAATGAAGTTGGATTATCAACAATTTTTGCAGCTGGAGATGTTCCAAGGAATGTAACTACATGTGCAGTTTCAGGGATTGACCATGATGAACTTTATGATGTACGACCAATTGTTGAAAAAGTAAATGATTATCTAAGAGGAAATAAAAACTTATCAAATTTACCAAGAAAATATAAAATTGGTATTAGTGCTTGTCATAAACACTGTATGGGACATGAGATACAAGATTTATCTTTTACTGCTGTTCCATGTGATTGTAGTGACAAAGTGCTTTTTGATGTAAGTGTTGGAGGAGGATTAGCTTCAAATAAACAAATTGCATCTCATATAGGATTTGTAACACCTTCTCAAATCTTACCAATAGTAAAAGCTGTTAGTACAATATATAGAGACCATGGATTAAGAGAAAATAGAAGAAAAGCAAGACTTGGGCATCTAATTGATGAGTGGGGAATTGAAAAATTCAAAGAAGAAGTAATTGCTAGATCAAAAGTTGCCATAAAAGAAGAAAAAATAATGGAGTATACTCCTTATGCAAAAAGAGAACATTTTGGTATTCATGATTCTAAAGAAAAAGCAAAATCATATATAGGTTGTGCTATAAATGGTGGACATATTGGTTCGCAAGGATTAGAAGACTTAGCAAATATTTTAGAAAAGCATGGTGCAACAACTATTAAAACTACAACTACACAAAATTTTGTAGTAAAAGATGTACCTACTAAAAGTGCTGAAGAACTTGCCCAAGAGTTAAAAACAATTGGAGTTGATGCCTTTCCAAGTCCTTTTAAAGCAAGAACTCTTTCATGTACAGGATTAAACTTTTGTAAGTTTGCTATTTCAGAGACTAAAGACAAAGCAATTTCACTTGCAGAACATTTAGAGAAAAAGTTTCCTGATTTTAATGAGACAGTTTCTATATCTGTAAATGGTTGTCCAAACTCTTGTGCTCATCCACATGTGGTTGATATAGGTTTACTTGGACTAAAAGTAAAAAATAAAGAAGGAATTACAGTTCCTGGATTTGAACTTATTTTAGGTGGAAATCTAGAAGGAAGTAAATCTAACTTTGGAGAAAAAGTAAAAATCAAATTTTTACCAGAAGAAGCTGAAGGTATTTTAGAAAATATTATTCAAAAATATATAGCTAGTGGTGAAAATGATCTAAATAAATTTTTAAAAGAGAGAATAAATGACGAAGAATTTGTTTCGTCCCTTCATTAATCAACATACGGATAAACTTCAATACTTAAAGTATGGAACAATAGGTAAGCACAAAAGTGCTTACTTTGACTATACAGCTTCAGGATTAGCATTTAGGCCTATTGAAAATCGTATTTACGATATGTTAACAACATATGCAAATACACACTCAAAAGAGTCAGGTATGGCTAATCAAACAAATACTTATTATGAAGAAGCCTTAACTAATCTAAAAAAATCTTTAGAATTAAATGATGAATTTGAAATAATCCCCAGCGGCTGTGGCTCAACTGCTGCAATAAAAAGGTTTCAAGAATTATTAGGGCTTTATATTCCACCAGCTACAAAAAGAAGATTAAAAATAAATATTGATAAATCAACTCTTCCTCTTGTAATTGTTGGACCTTATGAGCATCACTCAAATGAAATAAGTTACAGAGAAGCTATGTGTGAAACAGCTAGAATTGGACTTACAAATGAGGGATTAGTAGATTTAGAAGAGCTTGAAAGAATTTTAAAAGAAAATCAACACAGAGAACTTATAGGTTCATTTTGTGTAGCTTCAAATGTTACTGGAATAGTAACTTGTTACAAAGAAATTTCTAAAATGCTTAGAAAATATAATGCTATAGTATCCCTTGATGCAGCAGCTTCATCTTCATATATGAATATAGACTGTAATTATTTTGATGTAATGTATGTATCTCCTCACAAACTTTTAGGAGGACCTGGTTCTTGTGGCTTACTTATTATAAAAAAAGATTTAATAGACCCTAGTTTATCTCCTACTTTTGCAGGAGGAGGCACAGTTACTTATGTAAATAAATCTACAGTTGAATATGAAAAAGATATAAGAGCAAGGGAAACAGCAGGAACTCCAGGAATCATTCAAGTGATAAAAGCAAGTTTAGCTTATCAACTAAGAAATGAAATAGGTTTTGATTTTATATTAAAAAGAAAAGATGAATTATTAGAATATTTTTTAAAAGAAGCACAAAATATACCAAATATAATCATTTATGGAAATAAAACATCATATAACATTGGAATTGTTTCATTTAATATTAAAGATTTAGACCCTTACAAAATATGTGAAAAGATTTCTACTAATAATGGAATCCAAACTAGAGCTGGATGTTCATGTGCAGGTCCATATGGCCATGATTTATTGCACTTTAATAATAAAGATGAATTAAATAAAAAGCCCGGATGGATAAGAGTTTCTATTCATTACACTCAAACAAAAGAAGAAATAGATGAGCTAATAAAAGCTCTTAAGAATGCTATTTAATAAAAATCATTTCAAAATATAATTTAATTGTAATTGCTTTGTAACTTATAAAATATAAAATCCTGAATAATGATTCAAATTTAGGAGTAAGATATGAAAAACAAAGTAATTACAGCTTCAGTTATTGCAGCATCTGTTCTATTTTCAGCATGTGCTACAAAATCAAATATGGTTAACTCAACAACTCAACATAGCATCAAGTTCAATGAAGTTCCAGTTCCCTTAACAGATAGTGAAAAAAGAAAGATTGTTGCTTCAAGCCAAATTGAAGTTGATGGACAACAAACTAATATTGGCTATAACACTATTATTCGAAGTGGTGATAAAGTGGGGAATGGTATTTTTGGTCTTTTATATGACAAAGAAGGAAATCCAGTAAGACAAAAAGATGGTTCTTTAAAAATCTCAAACTCAAATGACTTTGCTTCTCTTTTACCAGTAGGTGAAAAACTTTTTATGGTATCACACTTTGAAAGTAGACCAGCTGCTATGTATATCACAGAGTTAAACCAAGCAAAAGATGGAAAATTAACAGCTGTAAATACTAGAAATATTGATTTTGCCAAAGTAAATGGACTTTGGGTTCCTTGTGCAGGAAGTGTAACTCCTTGGCATACACATTTAGGTAGCGAAGAGTATGAACCCGATGCAAGAAAAGTTGCAGCTGATGGTTCAATTGATGATTATTATGCACCAATGGCAGAGTATTTTGGTGGAGATTTAAAATCATTAAATGTTTATGATTATGGTTGGTCTCCTGAAATAACTGTTTTAAATGAAAAAGGTGATGTAAAAGTTGAAAAACATTATTCAATGGGTAGATTTGCTCATGAATTAGCTTATGTTATGCCAGATGAAAAGACAGTATATTTATCAGATGATGGAACAAATGTTGCCTTATATATGTTTATAGCTGATAAAGCAAAAGATTTAAGTTCAGGTACACTATATGCTGCAAAATGGGATCAAACAAGTAATATAGGTGCTGGAAGTGCAAATATAAGATGGGTAAATTTAGGTCATGTAAGTGATGACTATGTAAAAGCTGGATTGGATCAAAAATTAACTTTTAATGATTTATTCGAAACATCTGATTCTCCTAAAGAAGGATTTACTTCAATAAATACAACAATGGGGCAAGAGTACTTAAAAATCAAACCAGGCATGGAAAAATTAGCTTCAAGAATGGAATCTAGAAGATATGCAGCAATGAAAGGTGCAACTACTGAATTTAGAAAAATGGAAGGTATCACATACAATCCAAATGAAAATAAAGTATATCTATCAATCTCTGAGATAGCAAAAGGGATGGAAGATAACATGAAAAGTGGTAAGTCAAATGACAAGTATGACAAAGGTGGAAATAATGATATTAGAATTAACTACAACAAATGTGGTGCAGTATATGAATTAAACCTTGCACATGAAGATGATATTCAATCTGCAAAAGATGGTTCGTATATTAATTCTAATTATGTTGTAAAGAGTATGACTGGATTAGTTGCAGGTGAAAAAAATAAAGGAACGGGTGAGTTAGCAAAAGCAAATAAATGTTCTCTTGATGGATTAGCAAATCCTGATAATATTACTTTTATTCCTAATACAAATACTTTAATAATCGGTGAAGATACAGGTTCAGGTCATCAAAATGACTTTATTTGGTCTTATAACTTAGGTGAGAAAAAACTAACTAGGATCTTAACTTCTCCATATGGTTCTGAAACAACTTCTCCGTATTATTACAACAATATTGGTGGGCACGGTTATTTAATGGCAGTTATCCAACATCCATATGGTGAAGGTGATGCGATTACAAAAGAAGAAAATATGCCATCAACTGCTAAATCAGTTGGCGATATGAAAGCTTATACAGGTTATGTAGGACCACTTCCTGTGATTTCTAAATAAATTCAAGCATGAAAAGACTTATACTTTTAATTACAGCGTTTTTAAGCGCTGTAATACTTCAAGCAAAGAAAGTTGACTTAAAAGACTCTTTTATTCATAATTCAACAGCCTATATTTCAAGCCAATGTTATACTAAAACAAATCACGAAAAAGATGAAAATATCCTAAGCAATCCTTGTTATTCTTGTCATAGTAAAAATAAAGAACCAAATTTTGCTTCTTATGACTCTGATTTACAAGAAGCATATGATTTTCCTGAAGTGGCATTAAATAATCCTTGGATAAACCTATTTAAAGATAGAACTAAAGAAGTTAGTAATATTTCAGATAACGAAATTATAAAATACATTAGAGAAGATAATTATAAAAATAAGAATAATCAACTAATTCTTTCTCAAAAATTAAAAAATATTTCAAAAGAATGGGATGCAAATAATAATGGTAAATGGGATGGATATATTCCTGATTGTTTTTATAATTTTGATAAAGAAGGCTTTGATAGAAAGCCAAATGGAGAAATTACAGGGTGGAGAGCATTTGCTTATTATCCATTCTTAGGAACCTTTTGGCCAACAAATGGAAGTACGGATGATGTACTCATTCGTTTGCCAGAAATCTTTTGGAAAGATAAAAATGGTAATTTCGATTTAGAAGTTTATAAGATAAATCTCTCTATTGTAGAAAGTCTTTTAAAACAAAAAACTATCTCAACTGAAAAAATTGATGAAAGAAAATATGCTATTGATTTAAATAAAGATGGAAAAATAGACATTACAAATACAATTGTATATAAATGGACTATTCCAGATTATGATATCTCATCAAATACCCTAAGAAACTTTTCTATGAGTTATGTGGGACTTGCTAAAAATGCATTATTAAAAAATAAACTCCACATGGCACCCGGTCTTTATCCTACAGGAACAGAATTTTTACACTCTGTTAGATATTTAGATATAAACAAAGATTCTTCTATAATAATGTCTTCTAGAATGAAAGAACTTCGATATACAAAAAAGAAATATTGGGCAAGTTATTCAGAGCTTCAACAAATAGGAAATGAAGAGATAAAAGACAAAAGTGACTTTCCAGATAGAGTTGAACAATATACGGGAAATATAGAAATAGGATTAAATAATAAAAGAGGTTGGTATTATCAAGGTTTCATTGAAGATGAAAAAGGTAATTTAAGACCCCAAAGCCAAGAAGAAACACTTTTTTGCATCGGTTGTCATAGTAATACAGGAACCATAGCTGATTCTACATTTGTTTTTCAAAGAAAATTTGAAAATGACCCTTATGCAAATGGCTGGTATCATTGGAGTCAAAAAGGATTAAAAAATGTTCCTGATAAAAAGCTTGCTAATGGGGAGACAGAATATGCAAGATACCTAAGACTAAACAATTCAGGTGATGAATTTAGAGCAAATAAAGAAGTTATGAATAAATTCTTTCACAAAGATTGGGAAAATAAAAAAGATAAAATAGAAAAAGATTTAATTTCCCAACTTGAAAATCCAAATATAGTACCAAATCAAGATTGGAAACTTAAAAAAGAAGCAATTAATAAACTTAAAAAAGATATTACATATTTAATTATACCAAGTAAAAAAAGAGCCTTAGAACTAAACAAAGCATATAAGGTGATTGTAGATGAACAAAGTTTCATTTATGGAAGAGATGCCCATATAAAACCTGTGACAAATGTGCATAAAGAAATAACACAAGGTCAATCTACAAATCTTCAAAAAGTAATAAATTGATTGATTCTGTTTTTAATTATATAGTCAAATGGCAACAAACATTAAATATAACTATTTCTGATTATTTTGACCTATTGGATAATGGAGATAATACTATTATTATCTCCATTTTATTCATATCTTTTCTTTATGGTCTTATACATGCCTTAGGACCAGGTCATGGAAAGATGGTAATTGCAAGTTATTTTATTGCTAAGGGTTCCAAGATAAGTGAAGCTTTAAAAGTAGGTTTTTTAACTTCAATCATACATACTTTATCTGCTTTAGTTATTACAGCATTTTTATATTTATTTTTTCAAAATGCTTTAAGTAGTTATTTTCAAACAATAAACACTCATATGTACAAAATATCAGCTGTTTTTATAATACTCATTGCCTGTTACTTGCTCTATGAGAGCCTGAAAGATAGACATATAAAAGAAAAGATGAAGCCTTTAGCGAATAAAAATATACTTTCTGTTGCTTTTTCAATTGGTCTTGTTCCTTGTCCTGGAGTTATGACAATAGTATTATATTCTATGATTTTGGGATATATCAGTTTAGGTATTTTTAGTGCTATTACTATGAGTATAGGTATGGGATTAACTATCTCTTTGTTTGGGGTTCTTGCCTCATCAATAAAAAAATCCAAATATTCAAATTATCAAGCTGTTATTAATATTACAACTTATGTAGGTATTTCGCTACTATTTATTTTAGGCTTTTTTTTATTATTATGAAAAAATTACTTTCTCTTATATTTTTATATAATATTGCCTTTGCCCATCCACACTATTTTATTGATGTAGATTTAAAAATAAATGAAAATAAAATATACCATCAATGGCAGTTTGACAGAATCAATTCTAAAATACTTCTATTTAATTTTGATAAAAATAGAAATAATATTTTTGAAAAGAATGAAAGTATAGACTTTTATAAGACAATACTAACTCCCATAAAAAAAGATAATTTTCATCTTTTTATAGACTCAAATACAATAGAGTATAAATTTAAAAAACTCAATGACTTTAAAATATCTTATACAAACAAAAGATTAACAATAAACTTCACCACTGAACTACAAAGTTTAAAAGAAACAACCATCTGTACTATTGATCCAAGTGTATACATGGCATTTAAATTAAATAGTGTTGATACAACATTAAAAATACAAACCCAAAAAAGTGAATATGACTTTTGCATAGGAACAATATAATGAAAAAAATAGTATTAATAACCCTACTTCTTTTAGTAGATATGTTTGCACACCCAGTAAGTTATACAATGGATATACAAGGAACATATGACAAAGAAAAAAAAGAGCTCTTCATCACATGTAAAAGTAGTAGTAGAAATAAATGTGGACTATATAATATTCATGTATTTAATAAGAATAAAAAAATACTTTTAGAAAAAAAATTTCCTTTTTTAAAAAAAAGCATTAAAGTGCAACTACAAAATACTCCAGAATTCATGGAATTTTATTTAAGAGACATTCCTGAACATAAATATATTATTTATGTAAAATAATTTAAGACTTATTAATCTTTACAAGTTATAATCCCATATGAGATTTATATTATTTGCTACCGTTTTTATACTTGTAATGGGATTGCTAAGTCTCTTTATCTCAAAAAGATTTATCAAGAAATTAGATATTTCTAAAAAATCAAAACTATTTTTAAATATATTTTTATTGGTTAATTTTTTAGGTGTCATTGCTTATATGTGTACTAGATACTTAATTTCAGTACCAAATGACTTGTACTTTTTGCTTTCACTTCCTATTGGTGTTATTTTTTTACTTTTTTGTACTACTTTGATGTATGAAGTTCTTTCTCATCTTCCAAAAATTAGAAAAGATGAAAAAAGAAGAGCCTTTATGAAAAAATCAATTGACTTTGGCTCACTTGCTTTTGCCACATCAATTACTGCAAGAGCCATATATAATGCAAAACAATCTTATATTGAAAAGGTAAATGTCAAAATTCCTAATTTAAAAAAACCATATAATGTAGTTCAATTAAGTGATGTACATATTGGAGGATTGATAGATCAAGATTTTATTAAAAATATTGTTTATAAAGTAAATAAACTAAATCCTGATGCAGTTTTTATAACAGGGGATTTAGTAGATACAAATATCAAATTTGCAAAAAATGCAGTTGATGAACTCAAAAACTTAAAATCTAAATATGGTACATATTTTATAGTTGGAAATCATGAATATTTTCATGGAGTAGAAAAGATAATGGCATACTTAAAGTCTATAAATATTAAAGTGTTAGAAAATGAGAATGTATATATTGGAAAAGAAAATCAAGGCTTTAATTTAGCAGGTGTTTATGATATATTTGGATATAGAGCAAATAAGTTTGCCCCAGATATTAAAAAAGCTTTAGTAAATGTAAAAGATTCTCCCACAATTTTATTAGCCCACCAACCTAAATATATCAATGAACTTGATAAACAAAATATTGACTTGGTCTTAAGTGGGCACACTCATGGAGGGCAAATAGTTCCTTTTAATTTATTAGTTAGACTTGAACAACCCTACATAAAAGGTCTTCATCAACATAATTCTAAAACTCAAATATATGTTAGCAAAGGGACAGGCTTTTGGGGTCCACCTATGAGACTAGGTGCTAGTTCTGAAATTACTTACCTTAAAATTACTTCTTAATCACTTTTAATTATATATTTATTTTAAATATAATATTAATAATATAGATATCATTATAATAACAAATTAAATTATTGTTATCTTAAAGTAAATTATTACTTTTTGATATTTACTAACAACTAAAATATGTTATACTAATCTTAAATATTACTTTTAAAGGATTTCAAATGAGTAATAAAGAGATATTATTGAACTCTACTTCTTTTATTGTTTCAGAAACTGATGAGATGGGTATTATAAGGTATGCAAATGATGAGTTTTGCGAAGTTAGTGAATATACATTAGAAGAACTTATTGGTAAACCCCACAATTTACTTAGACATAAAGATATGCCAAAAGCAGCATTTGAGGATTTATGGAAAACAATTCAAAATGGAAAGATATGGAAAGGTTTTGTAAAAAACAGAACTAAAAACGATAATTTTTATTGGGTATATTCTACCGTATACCCGCTCACTTTAAGTGATGGCAGTAAAGGTTATATGTCATGCAGAAAAGTTGCATCAAGAAATGAAATAGAAAAAGCTACAAAGCTTTATAGCACAATGAAATAAGGAAATCCTATGAATATTATAGAAAATAGCTCAATTAAAAAAAGACTCTTTTTAATCTTTATTGTTCCTCTTGTTGCAATTATTTTTTTATCTTCTTTAGTTATTTTTGAACATTATCAAGATTATAAAAACTATCAAAAACTAGAGATAATGATGAATCTTAATTCAAATATATCACAAGTTCTTCATGAACTACAAAAGGAAAGAGGAGCAAGTGCTGGATATATTGGAAGTAAAGGTGAAAAGTTTTCTGACATACTAAAGAATCAAAGATTATCTACTAATAAGAAGATTAAAAATTTAGAAAATTTTATAAAAGATAATAATATTATACAACTTTCAGAAGCAGAAGCTAAAAATGAAATTAACAAGATTTTTCAAGAATTAGATAAAATTAGTTCTATAAGACCAAATGTCGATGAATTTAAAATTGCTCTAAAAGATGCTGTTGCTTATTACTCAAATATAAATTCATCTTTACTTCATTTGACAACATACTCATTTAAAAATTCAAAAGATGCAGACCTTTCTAGCCAAGCAATGGCATATTATGAGTTTTTAGAAGCAAAAGAACTAGCAGGATTAGAAAGGGCAATTGGTTCTGCAATATTTGGTTCGCAGGAAATAGATATTAATTTAAAGAGTAAATTTATTTCATTAATTGCTATGCAAAAAACATATCTTAGTGAGTTTCGTAATTTTGCTAATAAAAAAATATTAATGATTGAAAAAGAGACTTTAGATAAAAATGTTGTAGATGAAGTAAATAAAATGCGTGAAATAATTACTTCAAACATAGCAGGTAGTCATACTGAAATTGAACCAACTTTTTGGTTTAAGACTATTACGAAAAAAATAAATCTTCTTAAACAAATTGATGATTTAATATCAAAAGAGATACTAAAAGAAACTATAGAAAAAAAATCTACAGTATTCAATGCCTTTATTTTATATGTTGCCCTCGTTTTAATTATAGTACTAATTACAACTTTTCTTGGCGTATATATTAGCAAAACAATTAAAGATGCAGTTTTAAAAATAAGAGAAGGAATTAAAGAGTTTTTTGATTTTATGAATAGAAAAGCCAACATAGTAAATGAAATTGACATAAAATCAAAAAGTGAATTTGGAGAAATTGCTTCATTTATAAATGAAAGTATTAAATCTTTACAAAAAGAGTTAGATGCTGATACAAAGTGTGCAGGTGAAGCAATATTAGTTTTACATAAATTACAAGAAGGATATTTAAATTATCAAATTCTTTCAACTCCAACAAATCCACAAATAAGAACTTTTGCATCCACTGTAAATACAATGCTTATTAATCAACAAAAAGTAATGAGCAATATTTTAGAGGAATTAGAAAAATACACAAACTATAATTATTTGTCAAAATTATCAGATCAAAATATGAGTGGAGAGATGAAACAACTAATTGACGGCATAAACTCTTTAGGTGACTCTATTACTAAAATGTTACAAGAAAACAAACAAAATGGGGATATTCTTACGAAGAGTTCTGAAATATTATCTTCAAATGTATCTCATCTTAATACATCTGCACTTTCTCAAACTGCTTCTATAGAAGAAACAGCTGCGGCAATTGAAGAAACCACATCATCTATAAATGAAATTTCTCAACAAGCCACTCAAATGCAACAATTATCAAAAGAGACATTATCTTTTGCAACAGAAGGTTTAGATTTAGCCAATAAAACACAAAAATCTATGGATGAAATAAATAGTGCTACACAAGAGATACTTGAAGCAACCTCTATTATTGATCAAATTGCATTTCAAACAAATATTTTATCACTAAATGCAGCTGTAGAAGCAGCAACTGCAGGGGAAGCTGGGAAAGGCTTTGCTGTAGTTGCAGGGGAAGTTAGAAACCTTGCTACAAGAAGTGCAGAAGCTGCTAAAGAAATAAAAGAGTTAGTAGAAAAAGCCAATACAAAAGCTAGTGAAGGGAAATTTAGTTCAGAAAAAATGATAGAAGGATATTCTAAATTAAATGAAAAAATAAATGACTCAAGTAAAATTATTTCTAATGTTGCAGATGCCACAATAGAACAAAGTAAAGGTATTTCACAAATTAATGAAGCAGTTAGTTCTATAGATAAAATAACTCAAGAAAATGCAAAAATTACAGGTGAAACACAAGAAATAGCTAAAAAAACAAATGATATAGCTAAGAATATTATAAAAAATACTGACAATAAGAAATTTTAATAGCTATAAAAAGATATTAAAAAAGGGAGAAAGTACTACCTTCTCCCTTTTTACTCAAAAAATTTGTGCTTTTAAATTAAATATTAATTATCAAAAATTCTAGCACCTCCTAAAACTTTTTATATTCCATTATATTTCATATCAAATTTTACTGAGCAATATATACCATTGTTGATAATACTGAGATAATATAAATTCCCAAGGTTATCAAATAATCTTTTTTATTCGTTTTTAATACTGCTTTAAATTTGTTCATAATCTCTCTTATTTAATCTTTATTACTTTTTTATGTTTTTCTTCACTTAATTTAGGAATAACTACTTCTAGCACTCCATCTTTTCCTGATGCTTCGACATTCTCAATATCTGCATTATCAGGGAGTGTAAAACTTCTTGAAAACTTACCAAAAGATGTTTCGACTTTATAATAATCTTCTTCTTTAACTTCTTCTTTTGTTTTTCTCTCACCAGAGATTGTTAATACACCTTTATGAATGTCAACTTTTATTTCATCTTTATTAACACCTGGTAAATCAACATCAATATGATATGCAAATTCACCTTCTCTTGTATTAACTACAGGTACAAAGCCACTAACTCCTTCATTTGAAGGGTATTTATAAAAATCCTTTTCTAAATCTCTAAATTGTTTAAAAGGGTCAAATCTAGTTACTAACATGCTAAACTCCTTAAAAAGTATTTCTTGATAGTTTCTCTATCAAGTTAATGAAATAATAACATATTTATTAGCACTTGTCAATATATAGTGCTAATATTTTTAGCAAATTATTTATTAGAGTGCTAAATAATTCTCTTAGTACTTTGCCATATTTAATAAGTATTTAAATGTTAGATTTGAAGAAATGAAGTTTAAAGTGGGGTTTTTATAGTAAAGGTAGTTCCTTTATTCTCTTCACTTACACAATTAATCTCTCCACTTAGATTTATTGTTACTAGATTATAAACAATATTTAGACCTAAACCTATTGAACCGTTTTTTCTATTTGTTGTAAAAAAAGGCTCATATATTTTTGATAAATTTTCTTCTAATATTCCTTTTCCATAATCCCTATATTCAAAAATTAGGAATTTCCCTTCAATTTTTGCCCTTAAAGAGATAACTCCTTTTTCATTATCACTATATGCATGTTCTAAAGAGTTTGAAATCAAATGGTTAAGAATTTGTGCAAAAAATCCAGGAAATGAGTTAATTTCTAACATATCATCACACTCTATTTTAAACTCAATATTTCGATTATTTAATAAGCTATCAATACTAATTAAAATACCTCGGATATACTCTTTAACTCTAAAAATCCTTTTTAATTCACCAGTTTGGTCAACAGCAACTTGTTTAAAGTTTTTTATGATTTTTTCTGTTTTGTTTAAATTTGTTACGATAACTTTAACCAACTCATTTGAATTTTGTAAATAAACTTTCCATTCCTCTGGGGAAATTGAATTACTTTCATATTTTGAACTTATCTCTTCACAAATATACTCTAAATGTGATGCCCCAGTAATTCCAAGTCCAATTGGTGCACTAATTTCATTTGCAACACCTGAAACTAAACTACCAAGTCCTGCTAGTTTTTCTGATTCTACAAGTTTGTTTTGAGTTATTATTAGATTTTCCATAGAAGCTTCAAGTTCATCATTTGATTCTTGCAAATCAAGATTTTTATTTTCTAATTCTAGTTCTAGTAATTTTTTATCTTGAATATCTCTCCAAACTCCATGAATTACAAGTTCTTCATTTATAATAATTTTTGTTAGTACAATTTCACACCAAAATTCTTGTCCCGATCTCTTTTTATGAAGCCATTCAAATCGTATACTACCTTTTTCTAAACATTTTTTAATATTCTCTTTTGCTAAAGTACTAGAAGCTATACCATTTGGTTGAATTTGGGGAGATATCTTATCTGGATCCAAATTTAAAAATTCTTCTTTCTCACTAATTTCTAGCAATTTTAAAAGTGCAAAATTACAATCAATAAACTTCCCATCTTTTAATAAACTTATTCCATCAGAAGAATCAGTAAAAAGTGTTTCAAAAACTTTTTTCTCTTGCTCTAACTCTTTTGTTCTTAGTCTCACATCCTCTTGAAGTTTAGAATTAAATGCTTTTATTTTTTCTTCTTGCTCTTTTAATTGATGAATATCTTCGACAATTTTATCTCTCATCTTTTCAAAATTTGCTGATAATATTTTTAACTCTTTTACCCCTGATACATCTATCTTTGCATCCAAATCACCTGCTGCAATCTTTTTTGAAACATCTGATAACATATCAACTGGTTTTAATACTTCTCTTACTATTAATATAATAATTAATGAAATTACAAGAACAATTATTACTGATATTATTAAAAACATATCCCTAAATCTATATAACTCTTCATATTTAACTTCTTTATCAATCCTATAGCCAATAATCCAATCCCAAGGTTCGAAATGTTTAAAAATAATCCATCTTTCATTATTTTTTGAAAGAATTTCAAAATTTCCATTTTTCTCTTCTAATACCTTTTTATATGCTGGGTTATCTTTATATAAATGACTATTTTGTACATTATAAGTTCTATGCAATACAACAAGACCTTTTTCATTTATTATAAAAGGATAAATCTCTTTATTATTTTTATCAAAAACATTTTTTATAATATTTAAAGTTCCTTTTTTAAATAACTCTTCGTAAGACTTTTCCATTTGTGTTTTTAAAAGTGTTTGATATTTTTGATTGACAAGATACACAATATTGTCAATTTTTTCATTGTATATTCTCTCTTGTGATATATCTATTTCTTTTTTTAAATAATTGTAAGAGAAATAAAAAATAGTACCTATCCCAAGTATTATTACTAAAAGGATTGAAATTAGAAGTTCCGTTTTTAAAGAGCTATTTTTTATCATTTTACTAACACCGCATTATCAATTAATTCAAAAGGGAAAACTATATTAAGCTTTTTTGCTAAAGTTGTATTTATATAAATATTTGCTTTTTTATTTGTAACTATAGGGATATTTCTTATATCTTCACCTTGCAAAACTCTAATAGCTGTCTTAGCTGCCCATTCTCCTTGCTCTTCTGGTTTTGTTGTATACCCTAAAACAGACAATTTCATAACATCATAATCCCAAGTTACAATAGGTATTTTAATATGTTCTTTCACAAAATTTTCAAGCTCTTTTTCATGTTTCGTCCACCCTTTAATAGCTCCGCCATTTCCAATAAGAAGTATTCCAGCATTATTTTGTAGATCTTTGAAATTTTCTTTCCATTCCTTTACAGTTTTTACAAATCTTGCATCTATTTTTTTATTTATTCTCTTTTCAAAAAACTTAACTTCATTTATAGAACTAAAAGAATCTCCCTTTAAATATGCAACTTCTTCTTTTTTTAAATATGATTTTAGCGTCTCAATCATTTCTGCAATAAGCTGAACTTCTTCCATTCCAGTTATATTATTAGGTAGTTGTTCATACTTCATTATGGTGCCATTTATACCACAAAAAATAATTGGAATAGTTGAGTTTTTAAAATAGGGTAAAATAACATATTTAAAGGCATTATCATCAGAAGTAATAATCACATCAGGTTTAAAGTTTTCAATTTGATTTTTGATTTTTTGAGCTGTTTTTATTTTATAGGCTTCATTATTATTTCTTTTAGAGTCCATTTCGACTCTTTTAAACTCAATGGGAACTTTAGATTTTAGAAGTGTTTCTTTTATACTTTTTTCAATCCCATCACTCCAATAAAGACCAGAATGATAGGAGTTGACATAAAAAACTCTTTTTTTTGCAATATGATTTTCTGCTTTTATAAAGCTAAAAAATAAGAATAATGAAAAGAAAAGTATAAAAATCTTTTTCATAATACGCACTTTTTATTTATTATAACACAAATCATACATAATTAATATGACATATATTAATTAGTAATGATTAAGTAACTTGTAGTAATAGTTATAAAATATATTGCAAGTACAATTAAATAGTCATTTATATTTGTATTTATATTATTCATTTTTTCTCCTTTTTATAGGAGAAAAAATTCTCCTATTTTAATTTTTTGTTTTATTAATTGTCTTGGGCCTCATATGGGACTTCAAGTTCTTCCTTTTTATTAATTTGCATTTTTTAAACATAAAAAAAAGGGAAGAGCTAAAAAGCTCTTCCCTTCGTAAAACTTAGTATTTCTAAATTTTATTCGAATTTTGTCTTTTTAGCTGTTCTTTTTCTAACAGTTGGATCAAGTTCTCTTTTTCTAACTCTTACAGACTTAGGAGTAACTTCAACTAATTCATCTTCTTCAATCCACTCTAGTGCATTTTCCAAAGACATTGATCTTGGTGGGACTAACTTAATAGCTTCATCAGCACCAGAAGATCTTACATTTGATTGTTGTTTCCCTTTTGTAGGGTTAACATCTAAATCATTTCCTTTAGCATGCTCACCAATAACCATACCGTTGTACACTTTATCTTGAGGTTTAATAAACATAACCCCTCTATCTTGTAAGTTGAAAATTGAATAACCTAATGCTTCACCATTTTCCATAGAAACTAAAGCACCATATTTTCTTGATTCAACAATTCCAGAATAAGCTCTAAACTCTAAGAATGAGTGGTTCATAACACCCTCACCTTTTGTTTCAGTTAAGAACTCTGTTCTAATACCAATCAATCCTCGTGCAGGAATTTCAAATTCAAGTCTTGTATAACCAGAACCCATTGGTACCATATTTGTCATATTTGCTTTTCTTTTTCCAAGTTTTTCAATAATTGCACCACTATGCTCATCTGGTAAGTCAATAACTAAATGCTCAAATGGCTCCATTTTTACACCATCTTCAACTTTAGTAATAACTTCAGGTCTTCCAATACAGAACTCAAAACCTTCTCTTCTCATATTTTCTGCTAAGATACAAATTTGAAGCTCACCTCTTCCGTTAACTTTAAATTTACCTTCACCATATTGCTCATAATTCATTGCAATATTAGTATTCATTTCAGCTCTTAGTCTCTCATCAATTTTATTTGAAGTTACAAATTTACCTTCAGTTCCTGCTAATGGAGAATCATTAACTGCAAAAGTTACAGATAATGTTGGCTCTTCAATATGCATAGGATCAAGAGGCATAGGATCTGTTGGATCACAAAGTGAATCACCCACATCAATTGTTTCAAAACCTGCAACAGCAACAATGTCACCAGTACCAGCAGTTTTGATATCAAATCTATCCATACCTTTAAATCCAATAAGTTTAGAAACTCTACCTTTAACTTTTTCACCATCTGCTTTACATAATAAAACTGTCTCACCCATAGAGATTGTTCCATTAAATATTCTTGCAATACCAATTTTCCCAATGAAGTTATCATAATCAAGTGTAAATACTTGAAGTTGAAGACCATTTGAATCATCACCAACTGGTTTAGGAACTTCTTTTAAAATTGTTTCAAATAGTGGAGTTAGATTTTCATTTGCATCTTCTAAAGCAAGTTTTGCATAACCATCTCTTGCTGCTGCATATACAACTGGAAATTCTAATTGTGATTCACTTGCACCCATTTGGTCAAAAAGGTCAAATACTTCATCAACAACTCTATCAGGATCTCCACCTGGCTTATCAATTTTGTTAATAACAACAATTGGTCTATGACCTAATTGAAGTGCTTTTTTCACAACAAACTTAGTTTGTGGCATAACACCCTCTTGTGCATCAACAAGTAATAAAACAGAATCAACCATTTTTAAAACCCTCTCAACTTCACCACCAAAATCGGCGTGTCCTGGAGTGTCAATAATGTTAATTCTTACATCCTTATAGTCAATAGCTGTATTTTTAGAAAGGATTGTAATACCTCTTTCTTTTTCAATAGCATTACTATCCATAACTCTTTCATCCACATGCGTATGGGCTGCGAAAGTTCCTGATTGTTTCAATAACTCATCAACTAATGTTGTTTTACCGTGGTCAACGTGTGCGATTACGGCAATATTTCTTATGTCTCTCAT
Organism: Arcobacter siniprincipis (SeqCode); assembly: GCF_048571125.1. Taxonomy (NCBI): domain Bacteria; kingdom Pseudomonadati; phylum Campylobacterota; class Epsilonproteobacteria; order Campylobacterales; family Arcobacteraceae; genus Arcobacter; species Arcobacter siniprincipis (SeqCode). The sequence goes on from NZ_CP182343.1 coordinate 3,312,316, forward strand.
TTATTCTCTTTAGATATTAATTTTCGCGATTATACTAAAAAAATGCTTAAGTTTTATCATTTTGAGTAATATTAAGACAAATTATTTTTATGATTTTCTCAGAAGGTAAAAGATATTTTACCTTTTTACATAAAAATAAGATTTCTTTTGCTAATATTCCCCTCAGATTTGTGGTACAAATAGATATGATTTTCCTGATTCATATCACTCTTCAATAACTTAATTCTTTTAGTCTTTAAAAGAAATTTTCAAAATAAAATATATTGTTAAGGAGAATACTTGCATGGATTATTTCAAGCAATTTAAACAAAAGTACATGGTAGCTTTTTGGCGTCCATTACCAGCTGTCATAGCTTTAGGAGTTTTAGCAGCATATTATTTCGGTATTACAGGTACTTATTGGGCTGTTACTGGTGAATTTACAAGATGGGGTGGTCACATCTTACAACTTTTTGGTGTAGACCTTAGTTCTTGGGGTTATTATAAAATTATGGGTATGCAAGGAAATAGTTTCACTCGTGTTGATGGTGTTATGATAATAGGAATGTTTGCAGGTTGTATTGCAGCAGCATTTTGGGGTAATAATGTAAAACTTAGAATGCCTGCAAGTAAAATTAGAATCTTTCAAGCTCTTTTAGGTGGTATTATCGCAGGATTTGGAGCAAGACTTGGTATGGGTTGTAATTTAGCAAGCCTTTTTACTGGTATTCCTCAATTTTCAGTGCATGCTTGGTTATTTACTCTTGCTATGATTGTAGGTGTTTATATAGGTGCTAGAGTAACTTTATTGCCTTTTTTTCAATCTAAAATGAAAATGCAAAAAGTTTCTTGTTCTACTACTTTAAATACTGATACTAAAAATGTCAAATCTCTTTTTACAATTGGTACTCTTGTTTTTATTGCTATGATTATCTGGGCATTATATTTAATTTTTATTCAACAAAGTACTAAATTAGGTATTGCGATGTTATTTGGTGCTGGATTTGGTCTTTTAATTGCAAAAGCTCAAATTTGTTTTACATCTGCTTTTAGAGATATTTTCACAACAGGAAGAAGCCAAATGGCAGTTGCTATTGTTATAGGAATGGCAGTATCTACTATTGGGGTATTTAGTTATATTATGATTGGTGTTCCACCAAAAATTATGTGGGCAGGACCCAATGCACTTATTGGTGGATTGTTATTTGGATTTGGAATTGTACTAGCAGGTGGTTGTGAGTGTGGATGGATGTATAGAGCTGTTGAAGGTCAAGTACATTTTTGGATAGTTGGAATTGGTAATGTTATTGGCTCAACTCTACTTGCATACATGTGGGACAGTTTCTCTTTATCTTTAGCAACAAGCTGGCCAAAAATAAATTTACTTCAATCTTTTGGAAATTATGGTGGATTATTTATGAATTATATTTTCCTATTTTTACTATTTCTATTGGTATTAAAACTAGAAAGAAATTATAGAACAACATTAAAAGAAAAGGTGACAAAATGATAAAAAAAGATATTATTCCAGACTATCGAATTGATATGCAAGGTGAACCTTGCCCTTATCCTGCTGTTAAAACTCTTGAAGCAATGAAAGAATTGAAAGAAGGGGAGATTTTGGAGATAATAAGTGATTGTCCACAAAGTATTAATAATATTCCCCAAGATGCAAAAAATCACGGGTATAAAGTTTTAAGTGTAGATAGTAGTGGACCTACTATTCAATATATTATTCAAAAATAAAATATATTTATAATATTGCGTATTTTAACTTCGCAATATTATAAATCAAAGAATTCTTACTAATTAAATATTCTACCTACTTTTTATACTCTTTTCTTAGATATAATTAAAAAAAATCAAAGAGATGATATGAATTTAAATACTACTTTACAAGAGATTCAAGAAGAGATTCAAAAGTACTCTACAAAGGGAAAACTAGCAAATTATATACCTATGTTAGCCCAAGCAGATGAGAATGATTTTGCTATGAGTATAATAACACTTGAAGGTGAAGAGTTTCATATTGGATGTAGTGATAAAAAGTTCTCTATTCAAAGTATTTCTAAAGTATTTACTTTTACCCTAGCTTTAGAACACTATAGTAAACAACTTTACAAAAGAGTAGGACATGAACCCTCTGGTGATCCTTTTAATTCCCTTGTTCAATTAGAGTATGAAAGTGGTATTCCTAGAAATCCATTCATAAATGCAGGAGCAATTGTTACAACTGATTGTTTAACTTCAATTTTCAATAATAATGCCTTTGATGAAATTTTAACTTTTATGAAAAAAGTTTCACATGAAGAAAATATAACATATGATAAGGATATCTTTATCTCTGAATTAGGGCATGGTTTTCAAAACTTTGCACTAATAAATCTAATGAAAAGTTATCAAAACATAAAAAATCCCATAGATGATGTGATTCAAACATATTTTAAACAATGTTCAATCATGATGAATACAAAACAACTTGCACACTCTATGTTATTTTTAGCAAACCATGGAGAAGATCCTTTTACAAAAGAACAAATTATAAATGAATCAAAAGCAAAAAGAATAAACTCACTAATGCTTACTTGTGGACACTATGATGCAAGTGGTGATTTTGCATATAAAGTTGGACTTCCAGGTAAAAGTGGTGTAGGAGGAGGAATTGTTGCTGTTGTTCCAAAGAAGATGGCAATATGTGTTTACTCTCCAAAATTAAATGTACACGGAAACTCACTAATTGGTACAAAAGCTTTAGAATTATTTACTACAAAAACAGGTCTTTCAATTTTTTAATAAAAAGGAGAATAAGATATTTATTCTCCTTACATACTAAACTGCATTTTAAAACACAATCCTTCATTTTTATTTTCTGCAGTTATACTACCCTTTAGTTTTTGAGTGATTATTTCTCTTGCAATGTATAGTCCTATTCCAGTAGATAAACTATCAGAAAAATCTTTTTCAAAAATTCTTTTTATGATAAAATCACTTACTCCACCAGCATTATCTTCAAAAAGAACTATCACATTATTTTTTATACTTTCTACAGAGATTTTTACAAGAGGTTCCCTTATTTTTCTTTGTTCAAAAGCTTTAAGAGAATTTTCAAATAAAATCATAAGTATATTTAAAAAATAATTTTTCTCTATTTTTATCTTTATTTTCTCATCACATTCTAAATTTATATTTATAGATTTTTTATTAAACTCACTATCAATAAGTCCTATAATCCCATTTATTTCGTCTTTTATTTTTATTTCTTCAATATTTTTTTCTTCTTTATAAAAGTTTAGTTGGCTAAGTCCTGTCTCTTTAAGATAATTTATGTTTTGTTTTATATTTTTAAGATTATCCTTTATAATCATATTTAAATTAGCATCTTTGAATTCATATGCTATTTCTATGTGATTTATACTATTAAAAAGACTATTTATAGGAGTTTTCCATTGGTGTGAAATATTTACCATTGTTTGACCTATAACTGAAAGTTTAGAATATTCATTTAAAAGTTCTACATTTTTTTCATGCTCTTTTGTTAATATATAAGCTGAGTGTATTAAGGCAAAAGCCAAAAATAAATCTTGTCCTATCGTTCCTATTGCGAAGGAATAATAAAAAAAACTCTCAAGTCTCAGAAATCCAAAAAATACTAAAATATATATAACAACAAAAGTAAAAAAAATACCATTTGAGAAAAAATAAAATAAAGAACCTTCTTTTTTTATTACCAATAGCCTAATAGAAAATATTAAAAGAATTAACATTAATAAAAAACTAAATAGACCATTAAATCTACTTAGTAATAAAATATCATTATATAATGGATAAAAAAGTTGTAAAAATCCTATAAATAGGAGTAAAAAGACTAATACCTTTATAATAAATTTTGTAACTTTATATTCATCTTTTTTAATCTTAAAAAAATACAAAGGAAATAAACCCAATAGAGCCATTGACACTTCTGAAAAGCAAAAGCCAAATATAGTATTTAGATAAACAGGAATGCCAAACTGATAAAAAAAGCCTGATATGGTAAATTGATAGATAATACTACATACAGTAAAAAAAGAATAAATTAAATAACATTTGTTTTTTAAAAAAGAAAAAAGAATTAATGAAATAATAGCTGTGACACTAAAAAATCCAAAACAATAAAAATATACCATTGATTGTTCATAATAATAAGAATTAAAATTTTCAATACTTTTTATATCCCATTTAATATCCATAGGACTATAAGTTTTTTGTTTTATAAATACTTGCACTTTTTCATTTGGAAGAAGAGATAAGTCAAAATAGGAAACTCTAAAGTTATTATCTCTTATATTATGATCTCTAAAATCTCCTAATTTATTAGTTTTTACTATTTTATTGTTTTTAAAAACATACACATCTATTAAATCAATTCCTGATCTTTTATTATATATTCTTCTTTTTATCATTTTTTCTGAATCATTAAAAAAAGTTAGTTTTACCCATACTACATTTTTTGTAACGCCCAAATTATCTTTAGATATGGGAGAAAAAGTCTCTTTATTTTTCAAAATCTCTTTTATGTCTAAAGAATTATTTTTATCGATGAAATATTTTTCATCAATAAGTATTCCTTTAGCAAAAAGTGAAGAGATAAATATAAGAATTAATATAAAAAATCTCACTTTATTTTTTTACCTTATAACCAATATCTTTTATATTTTCTATAATCTTTATTGGTAATTTTTTATTTATCTTGTAAATTAAAGATATTAATGATTTTTGATTTTGAGAATCTAAAATATCCAATAATTCATCATATGTAACAACTTGATTTACTCTTTTAAAAAGATACTCTATTATTTTTATTTCATAAGAGGTAAGTTTGTATTCTCTTCCTTCATCAAAAACTATTCTTTTTTTTCTATCATAATAACAAGTTTGCGAGATCTGATATTTTAATAAACTTTTTTTTTCAATGTTATTTACAAATCTATTTAAAACATTTTTTAAAATATCTAACTCATAGGGTTTTACAATATAATCTAATAAATTTAAAGAAATAGCACTTTTCAGTTTAACTTTATCATCATATGAACTCATTATAAATGCAGATATTTCATCATCATTCTCTCTTATTTTCGATAAAAATTCATATCCATTCATAATTGGCATATCATAATCTACTATTAATAAATGACATTCATTTTTAAAATAAGTTTCTAAGGCTTCTTTTCCATTATTTGATATAAATACATTTTTAAAATAGTATTGCAATATTTTTTTTAGACTTTCACAAGCTTTTATATCGTCATCAACATATAAAACATTTAGTTCTTTTAAAATACTTAAGTTATTCATCTGAAAATTTTACCATCTTAAAACTAATTTTCACTCAACAAAAAGATTTAATAATCTATTTATTGATTTTGTGTTGATTTTGTCATGATAAAATGTTAAAAATATTTTGTTAAGGAAAATATATGAAAAGATTAATAGACTTTAGTTCAAGGTTTAGAATCCTAAAAGGTGGAAAGATAAGTATGGTAGTATCAGCTCTTTTAGCTGGAGTTACTATCTCATATGCTGCTCCTAGCGGAGGAGTAGTTACAAGTGGAACTGCAAATATTTCCCAAAATGGAAATACCACAAACATAACACAATCCACCCAAAAAGCAACTATTAATTGGAACAAATTTAACATTGCACAAAATGAAACAGTAAACTTCAAACAACCAAATAGCTCTTCTATTACACTAAATAGAGTAATAGGAAATGAAAGAAGTGTTATCAATGGAGCACTTAATGCCAATGGTCAAGTTTGGATATTAAACTCAAATGGAGTTTTATTTGGTAAAAATGCTAGTATTAATACAGCTGGTTTATTAGCAACTACAGCCAAACTCTCTGACAATGATTTTAATATAGGAAACTATAACTTTAAAAACTCTTCTTCAAACTCTGTTATAAACTTAGGAACAATAAATATCTCAAATGAAGCCTATGCAGTTTTAGCTGGAAAAGAAGTAACAAATGAAGGAAGTATAAAAGCAGTAAAAGGAAAGATACATTTAGTAGGAGCAGATGAATATAGTATTAATCTAAATGGTAATTCTTTATTAAACCTAACAGTAAAAAAAGGAATCTTAGATTCTATTGTAAAAAATAGTGGTTCAATAAAAGCAGATGGAGGAGAAATATATCTTACTACTAATGCCGTTAATGAATTACTAAAAGGTGTTGTTAATAATACAGGAGTTATTGAAGCTAATTCAATGGGTGAATTAACTGGTAAAGTTGAACTATTTGCCCATGGTGGTGAAGCACAAGTTGGTGGAACTATAAGTGCTACTGATGGGTTTGTGGAAACTTCTGGGAAAGATTTTACTTTCAATGGTGCAAATATAGTTACAAGTAATTGGCTTATTGATCCTGTTAACATTACTATTGATTCTTCACTTGCAAGTGCAATACAAAGTGCTTTAGATACAGCAGATGTAACGATAACTACTGATGGTAGCAATACTCCTGATACAAGTGCTACAGGAACAAATAGTGAAAGTGCAGGAGATGGAGATATTAATATAAATTCTAATATCACAACAAATGCACTAAATTCTGATAAAACATTAACTCTATTAGCAGATAATAATATTGTTTTTGCAGATGGAATTTCTATTGATGCTGGTCAAAATTCAAATACAAATAAACTAAATGTTGTTTTAACAGCAGACAAAGATAATAATGGTAATGGGCAAGTTATATTATCTGGGGCAACAGGTAATACTATTATTACAAATAATGGGGACCTAACAATCAATAATCAAGTGGATAGTAACGTTAATGGGGAAACACCACTTACCATAAATGCGGGAACAGGGAAAGTAACATTAAATGATGATTTAGGTGAAAATAAAAAACTAAAATCACTCAATATTACTGCGAGCAGTGTAGATTTAGGAACAAAATTACACTTTATAAATACCCTAAATGAGCAAGTTTATAATGCAACTATAAACTCACTTTCCACAGATCAATTTACAAATTCAGGTTTTGAAAACGGTGATACAACAGGTTGGACAGTTGATACAACAAATACAATATATTTAAATGGTGGAAGTGTAATAGCAGGAACAGCAACTCCAACAGATGATGTTTTACCAAATACTGTTCCATCACAAGCAAGTACAAATAATAGCGGAGCATATGATGATTACACTTCTAGTGGAACATATACTGATAAAATTTCAACAGATACAGATTCTGAAGGAGGACAATATTCTTTACAATTGACATACTCAGGAGGTAATGTTAGTGCAGGTTATGGAGTAGTTCATGGACCATCAGTAGTAAGTGATAGTTCTGTATCGTTAGGTAAAGGAGATGAAGTATCATTTAAATGGAAAGCATCAGGTGGAAGTGATGCCTATGATGTATTTGGTTATATTTTAAATGTTGATACAGGAGAAACTCAAACCATTCTAAACCAAACTGGTGCAACAGGAAATGCAGCTACAAATTGGGCAACAGCATCTGTTACCGCCAATAAAGCAGGTAATTATAAATTTATTTTTATCGCTGGTTCGTGGGATGCAAGTGGAGGACAAGCTTTAGGAGCAAATCTTTATATTGATGGTATATCAACGAACAGTAAGAAAACTTTTTCAGGCTCTGCTGTTACATTTAATAATCCTTTAAATGCACATACAAATTCACTAGAAATTATTGCAGATAAAGTTGCTCTTAATGCTAATATATCTGGAAGTGATACACTAACTATAAAACAAAAAACAAATGGAAATAATATTGAAATTGGAGGTACTACAACTGCTGACAATAGTATATTAGATATAACAAGTTCTAATTTAGCCAATATTCAAAGTGGTTTTTCAAAAGTTACTTTTGGAGATGATACAACTGCGAAAGTTACTACAAAAGGGCCTATAGTAGCTGATTATAATTTAACTTTGATTGGGAAAACTGCTGGTGTAGAAATATCAAATGAACTAAATATTGGAACAAAAACATTAACAATTGAAAGTAACAGTGATGTTAATGATTCAGGACAAGGACATATTATTGCAAAAAACCTAAATATAAAAGGAACTGGAGACTTTACTTTAGATAGTAATAATAACGATGTAGATGTACTTGCAGCAGGTACATCAAGTTCACCAATTGGAAAACTAGTCTATAGAGATGCCGATGATATTACAATAGGAAAAGTTAATGACTCAAAAGGACTAAACTCAACAGATAATATTAAAGTAAGTACAGTAAAAGATACTATTAAAGTCCTTGAAAATGTAACTACTTCTAAACAAGGTAGTGATGTTATTAATTTTAATGGAGAAGAAAATGTATCAAAAGGACGTTCATATGATGCTCCTGAAAAAGACACAACACCAGAAACAGTAAAAGATAATAGACCAGATGAGATTAAAAAAGTGATTACAACAATCGCAAATAACACAACAACAAATGTTGTATTACCCAAAATGATTAATACTCCAAAAGTAAAAGTATCACAAAATCAAATGCCTCAAACAAATGGAAATGTATCTATTGTCTCAAAAACAATTAATGGAGAAAATGCAAATAAAGTAATAACTTTAAGTGAAATAAAAACAGCAATGAAAGATGATAATACAAAAAATACTACTCCGTCAAATAAACAAAAAGATGTAAGAGTACCTTTATCATCAGATTCTGTAATAGATTTAGTAAATGGCGGAGTGAAACTTCCAGAGGGTGTTGATCAATTATTCTATGTAGTAGAAAATGAAGGGAAATAAGGAATAAAGATGAAAAAAATAACTAAACTAATAAGCCTATCACTAATAACATCAAGTTCACTATTAGCAGCAACTCCAAATATAGGAGATGCTGTAAAACAAATACAAGTTCCAAAAGAAGTACAAAAGAAGAAAACACCTTTAATAGAAATTGGAGGAGTAAAAAAATATGCTCCTGTTATGAAAGATGATAAAAGTGGTAAAACTATTTTTGTAAAGAGTTTTGAAATAGAAGGTGCTGTTCATATAGATGAATCAACTCTACAAAATCTAATCTCTTCATATACAAAAAAAGATTTAAACTTTAACCAACTACAAGAAGTAACAAGCATAATCACAAAATATTATAGAAGTAGAAACTACTTTGTAGCAAGGGCATATTTACCTGTACAAGATATAAATAAAAACAATGGAATTATTAAAATTTCTATTATTGAGGGTAATTATGGAAAGTTTAATTTAAAAAACAACTCTTTAGTTAAAAATAGTATTGTTCAAGGTATGTTAGATGATGCTAAAAGAGATAATATAGTTTCTACTAATACTTTAGAGAGAGCAATGTTAATCATCAATGATACCCCGGGTGTAAAAGTAACAAGTGCTGATGTTATGCCAGGAGCTGATGTAGGAACTTCTGATTTCTCTATTACAACAGAAAAAACAAAAAGATTTGATGGATATATTTTAGCTGATAATTATGGAAGTAGATATACAGGTAAAAATAGAGTTATGGCTGGGGTTAATATTAACTCTCCTTTTAAAATAGGAGATAAAATCTCATTAAGTGGTCTTTTAAGTAATAAGAGTGATTTAAAAAATGGTAGATTAGCTTATTCAGCTCCTTTGATGTCAAATGGATTAAGAGGAGAACTAAGTTATTCTAAAACAACTTATGCCTTAGGAGATAAATATTCAAATCTTGATGCAAAGGGTAACTCTACATCTTTAGATGCTACATTAACTTATCCAATTATAAGAACAAGATTGGAGAATTTAAATGCTTCATTAAATATTGCTAAAAAAGATTTAAAAGATGAGATTAATGTTCAAGATGATACTACTAAAAAAGATGTTAAATCTTTAAGATTAGGATTAGACTATGACAAGAGTTATTTAGCCTTTAATCTTCCATCATCTTCTAAAGTTAGTTTTAATTATACCTATGGGAAGTTAAGCTTTGATGATGCTAGTAAAGAAGCTGATGATGAAGCAGGAGCTAATACAAATGGTAATTATTCTAAGATTAATATAGATTTATCACATAGTATTAATTTTACTGAAAAACTTTCATTAGATACTTCATTAAACTTACAATATGCCCTTTCACATAAAAACCTAGATGGAAGTGAAGATTTATCTATTGGGGGAGCTTATGGGGTTAAATTATATCCAGATAGTGAAGTTAGTGCTGAGAATGGATATATATTTAATATAGAAGGAAAATATAGATTGCCTGATATAAACTCACTAACAAACACTGTTGGAATCTTTTATGATAGGGGAAGAGCATTTATGGCAAATAATAATGTAGGCTTTGAAGCTAAATCTTTACAAGATGTTGGTGTTGGATATTATGCTTCATATAAAGACTTCTTTGGTCAAGTTCAAGTTGCTTGGAATGTAAATAGTGCTCCTGTTACTAGTGAACCTGATAGAAATAGTAGAGTTCTTTTTCAAGGTGGGTGGGTCTTTTAAACCCCCTGCCTTTGATTAAAAGAGTTTTTAAATAACTATTTTAAAAGATAAGCCCTCATTTTTATTTTCTGCTGTTATTTGACCTTTTAGCTTTTGAGAAACTATCTCTTTTGCTAAATACAAACCTATTCCAGTAGAAGAACTTTCTGAGAAATCTTTTTCAAATATCTTTTCTATAAAATCTTTACTTACTCCACCTGCATTATCTTCAAAAATAATTTCGAGTTTATTTTCTATTTCTTTTACAAAAATTCCTATTTTAGGATTTCTTATCTTTCGTCGTTCAAAAGCTTTTAGGGAGTTTTCAAATAAAATCATTAACACATTTAAAAAATAGTTTTTCTCTATTTTTATTTTTAGCTTATCATTACAATCAAAACTTATCTTAATATCTTTTTTTATAAACTCCTTTTCCATAAGTCTTATTACATAGTTTATCTCTTCACAAAACTCAACTTCTTCAATATTCTTTTCTTCTTTATAAAAATGCAACTGCCCAAGGGCTGTCTCTTTTAGGTAAGAAGTTGTCTCTTTTATAATTTTAAGATTATTATCAATAATTGTATCTATATTTTTATCTTTGAATTCACGAGCAGCTTCTATATAAGTGATACTGCTATAAATATTATTTATAGGTTCTTTCCACTGATGGGAGATATTTACCATGGTCTGCCCTATAAAACTAAGTTTTGAATATTCACCTAAAAGTTCAATATTTTTCTCATTTCTTTCTCTCATTACATATACAGAATAAAGTAACCCAATGGCTAAAACCATATCTTGCCCAATGGCTCCTATTGAAATGAAGTAATATAAAAAACCTTCATATTTTAAAATACCAAAAGCGACGAGTATATACAAGACTCCAAAAAAGAAGTAAACAATATTTGCCAATAAATAAAAAATAGAACCATCTTTTTTTAAAAGAAACATTCGAATTGAAAATATCAAAATAGTAAGCATAAGTATAAAGATAATATAAACATAAAATTTACTAAAATAAAGCACATCAGGATAAATACGATAAAAGAACTGTGTAAAAGCAAAAAGAGTAAGTAAAACAATAGATATTTTTATAATTGTTTGTGTAATTTTAAATTCATTTTTTTGGATATTGAAAAAATATAAGGGAAACAAACCAAATAAAATCATTGCAAAAGCAGGAATAAAAAAGATGAAAAATTTATTTAAATCAAGTGGAATACCCAATTGATATAAAAATCCAGCTACAGAAAGTTGAAAAATCCCAACAGATAAGGTAAATAAAGAATAAATTAAAAAATGCTTCTTTTTAAAAATAAAATAAAGAGTAAAACCAAGAACAATCATCACAAGTAAAATACCGGTAAAAAATGCGTATATCAATCCTTGAAGAAAATAATACGCTTCAAAATCTTTGATATTAATTATATTCCACCTTATTTCCATAGTGCCATAAGTTTTTTGTTTTATAAATATCTCTACTTTTTGTAAAGGTTGAAGTTCAATATCAAAGTAAGAAGTCCTAAAATCATTCTCTCTTTTATTATGTTCTCTTAGGTTTCCTAGTTTGTAAGTTTTTGTTATTTGATTATCTTTTACTAAAAAAACATCAATTAAATTTATTCCTGCCATTTTATTATTTATTCTTTTTTTTAAATTCTGTTTTGTGTTATTTTTTAAATCAATCTTTATCCAAACAGAACTTTTTATTATCCCTAAATTGTATTTTTTTATAGGAATAAAATCATCTTTGTGCTTCATTATCTCTTGTATATTTAAAGAATGATTCGTATCTACAAAATACTTTTCTACAACATCTAAATCATGGGCAAAAATTGAGGTAATAAAAATAAAAAATAAAATAAATAACTTCATACTATCTTTTCAACCAATATCCCATATCTTTTACATTTTCTATAAGTTTGATATTTAGTTTTTTGTTTATATTATAAACTAAATTTATCAAAGATTTTTGATTAGTTGAGTCTAAAATATATAGAAGGTCATCATATTTAATAACTTGGTTTTTATATCTAAAAAGATACTCGATAAGTTTTATTTCATAAGAGGTAAATTTATACTCTTTTGAGTCATCAATAAAAGTCTTTTTTAATCTATTGTAAAAAAGAGTCTCAGTAACATAGTATCTTAGTAACTCTTTTTTTTCTAAACTTTTCACAAATTTATTTAGAACATCTTTTAACTCATCCAAGCCATAAGGTTTGACAATATATTCCAAAAGATTTAAGCCAATTGCATTTTTGAGTTTAACTTTATCATCATAAGAACTTATAATCATAGCAGATATCTCATCATCTTTTTCTCTTATTATTTGCAAAAATTCATAACCATTCATAATAGGCATATCATAATCTACTATTAAAAGATGACACTCTTTTTTATTATATATCTCTAATGCTTCTTCTCCATTATGAGCTATAAATACATTCTTAAAATAATATTCCAAAGTCTTTTTGATATTTTCACAAGCTTGAATATTATCATCTACATGTAATACATTTAATTCTTTTAATATATCTAAGTTATTCATAGAATAGATTATATCATTAAAAAAAATAAAAATAAAAATAGATTCTAAAATTTACAAATCTTTTACTTTCTAATGATTTTGCAATGATTTTGAGTTGCTAATATTTAGCTATTAAAAATTATTTCACAAAAAAGAAGTTTACTAAATGACAAAAAGAATATTATTTTTAACACTTTTATTAACATCCTTTTTATTAGCTAATAAGGCAGTTACTTCTTATGACCAAGCAGTAAAACTGTTTAATGAAAAAAACTATGAAAAAGCTTACAAAATATTTCTTTCTTTATCAAAAAATGATTTGGAAAACCAAAATCTAAACTTCTATCTTGGAAGATGTGAATATGAACAAGGGAAATATGATATAGCAATAAGTTATTATGAGAGAATACTTTTTGCTCAACCAAATAATTTAAGAGCAAAAATAGAAATAGCCCAAAGTAATTTGATGCTTAAAAACTATACTCAAGCAATAAAAGACTTTAATGCTGTTTTAGTAAATGCAGATACTCCACCAGATGTAAAAAAAAGTATTGAAGAAAGACTTGCTTACATAAAACAAACTATGCAAAAACACTTTATAAGTGGAGCTTTAGTATTTGATTTAAGTTATGATTCAAATGTAAATAACTCAGCAACAGCAGGTGAATACTCAGTTTTTGTACCCCAATTAGGAACTGATTTAAAATTATCAAATGATACAAAAGAAGAATCAGATTACTATTATGATGCAATTGCTGTTATAAACCATGTATACAGATATAATGAAAAGTTTTCTTTAAATAACAATCTTGTAGTTTATACCCAAGATTATGATACTAAAAAAAATAGTAATATTGATGTTATATCATTTACTTCTACTCCTACTTTTTATAAAGAGGAAAATAAATATAGTACTGGAATAGGAATAGATTATGTTAGATACAATGACAAAGACTATTTAAAAAACTATAACCTAATACTTTCAAACTCTCATATCTTTACTCAAACAACTTTAAATGATATTACTTTTAAACTAAGTAAAAAACTCTATGACCAAGAAGAAGATAAACAAAAAAGTGCTTATGTATTTGATTTAACAAATAGCTTAAAATATAAAACAGAAAACTTTGGACTTTTTACTTTAGATACTTCATATAGTAAAGAAATAGAAATATATGAACAAAGAACAGATGTAAGTAAAGAATCATTTGAAATAGGTTTAGAAAATAGTTTAGCTTTACCATATAAATTTAATCTAAACACAAATATAAATAGTAAAAAAGTAATCTATAGAGATACTGATGTTAACTTTCTATCTAGAAGAGTTGATAAGATAAATAGTGTCTCACTTGGAATAAGTAGACCCTTAAGAAAAAACTTACTCTTTGCCTTAAAAGCAACAGCTACAAACAATATATCAAACCAAGCACCCTTTGATTATAAAAAACAAGTTATTAAATCTTCATTGATTTATACATTTTAAGGATTTAACATGAAAAAGATACTTTTATTACTTTTTATACTTATTAGTTTTTCCTTTGCTAGTATAGGACAAATAACAGCCTTAGTTGGTGATGTTAAGATATCTAGGGATTCAAATACTATCTTAGCTAAACTTGGAGAGAAATTAGAAAAGAATGATGTTATAAATTCTTCTAAAGGTTCTAAAGCTCAAATTACCATGAATGATAATACTATTATTACTATTGGACAAAATTCTACGTTAAATATCTTTGATTATGTTTATGATGAGAGTAAACCAAAAGACTCTAAGGCTAGTTTTGGGTTTATTAAGGGGTCTTTTAAGTCTATTACTGGAGCAATAGGTAAAATCAATAAAGAGAGATTTAAACTTAGAACTAAAAGTGCGACTATTGGGATTAGGGGAACTACTATTATTGGGAATCAACAAATTATTATTTGTACTGATGGTGCTATTAGTGTTACTGCAAATAATTTTACGGTTAATGTTGATAAGCAAGAGTTTACAAGACTTCCACAAGGTAAAGCTCCAACTCCTCCTGAGCCTTTAAAACAAGATACTTTAGATAATGTTCAAAAAGGTTTAAATGCTGAGTCTAGTGATAGTAATACTACAGAGTCTAAAGAAACTAAAGAGAGCACTACTTCTACTGAAGAAGAAAAAGCAGGAGCTAAGGATGATGAAGGTGGAACCCTTACAACTAGTGGTAATGATGACGGAACTACTCCTAAAAAAAAGGTTACTACTCCTAAAGAAAATATTGCACCTCCTAAAATTTTAGAAGATACACCTCCTCTTAATCCTGATAAACCTGAGATTCAGCCTGATATCCCTACAGAACATATTAGTTTTTCTGGCTTTTCAACACTTGGGTATGTAATTACAGCAAAGTCTGATGGAAATTCTTATTCTTTGCAAAGTGGAGAAATGGGGAAAAATGAAAATGGCTCTCTGATAATTATAAATAACCAAAATATTACTGATGCTGCTTTTACGGAACTAAGTACTTACTCTTATATAACAACAGATGAGAAATTCCTAGCAGATGGAACGTGGAGTTCAGGAGAAAATTCTTATTACAAAACAAGTTGGATTGCAGGTGTTAAAACTGATACAAGTTATATAAGTAGTTTAATAAATAATACTTCAAAAACTACAAAATCATTTGATCTCACAGGAGGTGGATATATAGGTGGATATATAGTTGATAATAATACTTTATACGACATTGATAGTGGTGGTTCATCTTTGAACTTTAAATTTGATTTTGGCGCAGGGATAAACTCTTTTACAGGGAGTATGAAATTAAAATATTTAAATGATCCTAAGGACTATACCATAAAGTTTGCTAATGGCAAAATAAATAGTTCAGGTTATTCATCAAAATTAACTCATGATGATAAGCCTATAAATGGAAGCTTACATGGTTCTTTTTTTGGAAGTGGAATGGAAACAAGTGTAGGAAACTTTAACTTTGATGATGAAACAAATAATATACAAGGGGCTGGGATATTTTTAGCTACACCTAAATAAAAGGGATTAAAAAAATAAAAAATACCATCGCTACTTCATCACAAACTGGGGAATGTTTACATCATATATAAGCAACCCAGATTTTGTGTTCAAGTATTTGGTTTTTTAATAGAAATATAGTTTTATCTGATAAGAAAAAACTTAATCTTTGCCCTAAAAGGAACAGCTACAAACAATATATCAAATCAAGCACCCTTTGATTATAAAAAACAAGTTATTAAATCTTCATTGATTTATACATTCTAAGGATTTAACATGAAAAAGATACTTTTATTACTTTTTATACTTATTAGTTTTTCCTTTGCTAGTATAGGACAAATAACAGCCTTAGTTGGTGATGTTAAGATATCTAGGGATTCAAATACTATCTTAGCTAAACTTGGAGAGAAATTAGAAAAGAATGATGTTATAAATTCTTCTAAAGGTTCTAAAGCTCAAATTACCATGAATGATAATACTATTATTACTATTGGACAAAATTCTACGTTAAATATCTTTGATTATGTTTATGATGAGAGTAAACCAAAAGACTCTAAGGCTAGTTTTGGGTTTATTAAGGGGTCTTTTAAGTCTATTACTGGAGCAATAGGTAAAATCAATAAAGAGAGATTTAAACTTAGAACTAAAAGTGCGACTATTGGGATTAGGGGAACTACTATTATTGGGAATCAACAAATTATTATTTGTACTGATGGTGCTATTAGTGTTACTGCAAATAATTTTACGGTTAATGTTGATAAGCAAGAGTTTACAAGACTTCCACAAGGTAAAGCTCCAACTCCTCCTGAGCCTTTAAAACAAGATACTTTAGATAATGTTCAAAAAGGTTTAAATGCTGAGTCTAGTGATAGTAATACTACAGAGTCTAAAGAAACTAAAGAGAGCACTACTTCTACTGAAGAAGAAAAAGCAGGAGCTAAGGATGATGAAGGTGGAACCCTTACAACTAGTGGTAATGATGACGGAACTACTCCTAAAAAAAAGGTTACTACTCCTAAAGAAAATATTGCACCTCCTAAAATTTTAGAAGATACACCTCCTCTTAATCCTGATAAACCTGAGATTCAGCCTGATATCCCTACAGAACATATTAGTTTTTCTGGCTTTTCAACACTTGGGTATGTTTCATTTGTAACAATCTCTAATAATCAAACTGTTACTTCTCTTCAAACTGGAGAAATAGGGTTTACGGAAAATAATGACTACCGGATGATTGCAAATAAAAAAAATATTACTGATGTTATCTTTACTGTACCAGAAGAGTATTACTCTGACCAAGAAGAAGGGAATTATTTAGGATTGGGATATTGGTGGGGAGTTCTTGCAAATACTACTAACTATGATGGTGGTTATTATCTTCGCGGTCTTAAAACTGATGCAAGTTATATAAGCAGTTTAATGAATAATGCTTCAAAGACTACCAAATCATTTACTGGAAGTGGTGGCGAGATTAAAGGAAAAATACTGGATGATAACACTTCATACGACATTGATAGTGATTCAGTTATGAACTTTAAATTTGATTTTGGTGCAGGAATAAACTCTTTTAGCGGGAGTATGAACTTAAAATATGGTGAGATTGGTGATAAAAAAAACTATGCCATAGGGTTTGCTGATGGCAAAATAAATAGTTCAGGTTATTCATCAAAATTAACTCATGAAGGGGAAGAGATAAATGGAAGCTTACATGGTTCTTTTTATGGAAGTGGAATAAAAGGATTTGGAGGAAGTGTTAACTTTGATGATGGGAAAATAAAAGGAACTGGAGTATTTAGAGGTAAATTTTAATAAAAGAAGCTAAAAATCAAAAACCATCGCCACTTCATCACAAACTGGGGAAGCTATACATCGTATACAAGCAACCCAGATTTTGTGTTCAGTTATTTTCTCTTTTAATAGAAATATAGTTTTATCTAAAAATCAATATGAATTTTTTTTCATATTCTATTCATAAAGGCGTCATGTAAAAACTATACTATTTCCTAAAATAAAAAAGGAAATATGTGTTAAGTATGTCTCTAAAAGCTTTAAAAGCCAATCCTCTAAAAACAACTTTAATATATATAAGTCTAATATTCTCAATAACATCTATTTTTCTTATTAGCTCTATTTCAAATGGAGTTATCTCTATGTACTCAAATATGCTAAAAAGTGATGGAGATATTATTATCACTCAAGCAAAAATCTCTGATACATTTTTTTCAAATGTAAATATAAAACTAATAAAAGAAATCGAAAAATTAAAAGGTGTACAAAAAACTTCAGCGATAATTGTAGGAGCTAGTCCAGTTGAAGAGTTACCAATCGTTGCTGTTTATGGTGTCACTCAAAATAGATTTGATAATTACAAATTAACACAAGGTTCTTATCCAAAAGCAAATGAAGTACTTGTCGGAAAATCTATTTATAACTCACTTTCAAATAAAAAAACTGTACAAATAGCCGATAAAAAGTTCAGAGTATCAGGGATCTATAAAAGTAAGATTGGCTTTGAAAATGGAGGAGTTGTTTTAAATATATCTGATGCAAGTGCCATTTTTAATAAAAGTGCTTCAATGCTAATGGTAAATAGTAAAATTGATACAAATATCAAAGACCTTATCTCAAAAATACAAGCACTAAGTTCTGATATAGAAGCAAAATCAACTCAAAACTTTGTAGATAATTATAATCAATTTAAAATCATAAAAACCTCATCAAATCTTATAGGTCTTATCTCATTTTGTATGGGATTACTTGGAATTATTAGTATCATGAGTATAACTATAAATCAAAGAAAAACAGAGTTTGGTATCAAAAGAGCCATAGGAATTTCAACTAAAAAAATAATCTTGCAAATCATGAGTGAAAGTACTATTTTAGGAGTTTTTAGTTTTATAAGTGCCTTTTTTATCTCTTGGATTGCCTTATATTTTATAAGAACCTCATCACTATTTCATGGGTATGTAAATGGTGAGATTTCATCTACATTAGCTATTTATTTATTTGGCTGTTCACTTTCAATGGCAATTTTGGGTTCAATCATTCCAGCATTAAATGCTTCAAAAATCGACCCAATCATTTTAATGCAAGGAGATAAAATATGATTATCCAAGCTTCAAATATAAACCATGATTATAATGGAGATATTGCATTAAAGAATATTAATTTACAAATAAAAAAAGGTGAATTTATCTCTTTGATTGGAGAAAGTGGAAGTGGAAAGACAACACTTCTTTCTATACTATCAACTCTTCTTAAGCCTAAAAGTGGAGAGTTAAACTTTGAATATAACAATTACTTAGATATTACAAATATAGATAAATTTAGACAAAAAAATATCGGTTTTATTTTTCAATTTCATTATTTGATAAATTATCTAAACAACTTTGAAAATATAAAACTAGCAAAGGAAGATGCCTCAAATCATGAGATAGAGTATCTTTTAGATTTACTTGATATAAAAAATCTAGCTAAAAAATTCCCAAATGAGATATCAGGAGGTCAGCGACAAAGAGTAGCTATCGCAAGAGCACTTATAAATACTCCAAAAGTTCTTTTTGCAGATGAACCAACAGGAAACTTAGATTCTAAAAATGCAAAAAAAGTTTTTGAACTATTTAGAAAACTATCAAATGAGGGCATGACGATAGTTGTAGCAACACACAATAAAGAGTTAGCAGAAACTGCTGACAAGATTTACGAAGTAAAGGATGGACAACTTGCTTAATTTTAACACTTTTGTAAATAAACACTTTAAAATATCACTTATATTTTTATTTTTGGCACTATTTTTTGGGATATTATATTCTATAAATTTACTTGGATACTCTATAAATTCAACTACTTTATTACCATCAAATATACGTTCATTACATATTAGTCTTATTCTTTATGGCTTTGTTCCTTTGATGCTTTCATATTTACCCTTTTTGATTATAAATAAAGATGGGGTACAAAGTGAAAAAGGCTTACATTACTTAAATCTATATACTATTTTTTGGTATATCTTTTTAGTCTTTATGATTAGCTCACTTCTTTTTGGAAATACAAGGGGTTTGGCTTTTTATGATTTTCCCTATGAATTAAACTTTATACTTGCTATTGCTGGAGTTTTTTATATTATTGCTTTATACAAATATATAAAAGCCTATGAGATTATTCCTTTATGGATAAAGGTGTGTTTATGGGTAGTAGTTATTGCTCCCTTTGCCCTTTTGATTTTGATGAATCCTGTTATTGGGCAAGTTGAAAGTACAATTTCTGGACCACATGGGGATAATACTTTGGGTATGAGTTTAGCCTTGATACCTATATATTATCTTATCATCAAACTTCTAAATGTAGGTACGTTTAAAGCTAGATGGAATATTTTGTGGATTATTCCTACAATCTTTTATTTTGGTTCTGTTTTATATAGAACTTTTGTAGGACACTTAACATATGACCAAGAGTGGTTTTTCCAATGGCTAACTTTTCTTTATATCCCTATTTTATATAGATGGTACAAAGATGCCCAAATTGAGACTTTTGCTAAAAAGGCTCTTCTTATTTCTATACTTGCATTTTTATTTGTAGATGTTGAAGGGAATATTTTATTTATTCCTGAGTTTAGATGGCTTTTTCATAGAAATGATCTAATCGTAGCACACGCTCATGTTGCTATGGGAATTGGGGTATTTTTCATGGTAATAGCTATGTTTGTAGCATATGTAAAAGAGCTTAAAAAACTCTCTTTTTATATTTTATACTTAGCTGGTCTTTTAGGTATTTTTACAGTTTTAAGTATCTCTGGATTTATTGAGGCAAATGTTATTCATGGAAATATTGATTTTCTATGGGCTCTTAGAAGTATCTTTGGAGTACTTACTTTTTCATCTTTGTTTACTTTTATTTCTTGTAAATTTGAACTTACAAATTTACAAAAATACAATCTTTTTGGAGTATTAGCAGATGGTCTTGGTGGTGTTTTTTTAATACTGCTTGCTAGTTTTATCTATCCACTTTTAGGATTTTCATTTACAGGAACTTATGAATATGTTGTTTTTGCTTTTGTGAGTACCACAGGAATTATTCACTATTTTGCGATTAGATACAAAGAGCATGAGCAAATACTTACAAAAATAACAGTTATAACAAGAGTAATAATAAGTTCAGTCTTTTTTGCTCTTTTTTATAACAAAACACTAGGGATAGAAGCACTAATGATTTCTCTTTTTGATATCACTTTTGCTTCTATTTTCTTACTATTTTTTTACAAGGAGAACCTATGCCAAAAATAGCACTTACACTTTTCATAGCATTTGAACTTTGTTATTACTTGCTTATTGCACAAACAGGTATTGTTGAGTATTTTTCATCAAATATCTTTTTAATAGCTTTTTTACCTATGGGGGGAGTTATTGGTTCACTATTAAGTTATTATATAAAAATATCAAATCAACAAAAGATAACTATCTTTTTATGTATGCAGTTGGTTTTGTCATTTTTCTATCCAAACTTTTCAAGTTTTGAACTGTTTTTATTAGGAATTAGTGTTGGAGCCTTGGCACCATTACTTATAAATGAACTAAAAAAAGCAAGTATTATTGAATTGGGATTTGCTTTATCTATCTCATATGGAATTGGAACTTTATTATTTAACTATGATGTTTCAAAAAGAGAGTTTATTGGAGTGGCTTTTACTTTAATAGCCCTACTTTGTTCAACACAACTTCCAAAATTAAAAGAGATAAAAACAAATAACTCTATTGAATCATACTCTTTGTTTATCATGGTTTTATGGATATTTTTAGATTCTGCACTTTTTGAAACCCTATCAAGGGATGTAAGTATTCCTATTTGGAGAGGTGGATATACTTTTGAAATAGTTATATTCCATATTTTAGGTGTAATTGCAGCTTTAAAATTCAATATACAAAAACTTGAAAAAGAGTTATTCATAATAATACTTTTTGCTCTTTCTTATCTATTTTATTTCTTGCAATCACCGCTTTTATTATCTATTGTTTACCCTTTTGTAATCTCATATTACAATGTGACTATTTTACAATCACTTCTAAAAAAAGATTTAAAAGCATTAGCTTTTTATATGGTTTTTATAGGATGGATGGCATCAGGGGCTGGTTTATTTGTAGCCTTAGAAAATATTATTCTTTTTGTTCCAATTATATTTTTAATTTCACTAATAAAAGTTTTAAATTCTCAAGAAACAATTCAATCAAAGGAGAAAGAATGTTTAAATTAATTTTAATTTTATTGTTTGCTTTAATTGCAAATGCCAATGAGTTAAAGTTGCTTGATGGACAGATTCAAGCCCACACAGAAGTTTTTGGAGATAGTACTATAAATCCAAGTACAAAAAATATAATAACAAAGGTACAAAAAGGCGATTCAATAGAATCAATAAGTGGAGAGTTTTTTATCAACTCTTCAACTCTTACAAGTGATAATAAAGATAGAGATAAACACATGTATGAAGTATTGAGATCTTCGGTTTGTCCAAAAATTTTGTTTACTATTATTGCCATTGAAAAAGCTGGAGATAAATATAAGATAATAGGTAATTTGAAAATGAATAAAATGACACATCAAATTACCTCATTAGCAGATATAACACAAAAGGATACAATAACTATAAATGGAACTTTTTCAATAAATCTTACAGATTTTGACATAGAGCCACCAACAATGTTTTTTCTAACAGTTAGAAATAAAATAGATATAAAATACAATTTTAACTTTAATAAAGGAATATAGATGTTAAAAAAACTTTTACTTTTGCCCCTATTTGCTATTGTTTTATATGCAAGTAGTTTTGAGGTAAATCAAAACATAGGAACTTTCTCATTACCAAATCAATTTGATGAAAAGCAGACAATAGATAGCTCTATTACTACTATTTTAGTATCATTTGAAAAGGAAACAGGAAAAGATGTAAATCAATTCTTAGCTAGTAAAGATAAAGATTTTTTGAAAAATCACCACACAGTTTTTATTGCAAATATTTCAGGAATGCCTTCAATCATTACAAAAATGTTTGCTTTACCTAAAATGAGAGATTATAAACATAGTGTTTTATTAATTTACGATGATGAAGATAATAGATTTGTAAGTAAAGATGAAAAAACCACTGTTTACAAACTTGAAAATGGTGTGATAAAATCTATTTCTTTTATCACAAAAGATGATTTGGAAAAAGTATTTCAATGAAACTACCCTCACTAAATGAAGTTAAAGTATTTGTAAAAGCCCATGATTTAGAGGGCTTAAAAATACTTCACCTTAGTGATATTCATATTAATAAAAAAACTTCCCTAAAAGATATTCAAGATTTGGTAACTCTTTGCAATCTTTGTGAAGCTGATTTTATAGTTATTACTGGGGATATTATTGATTGTAAGATTAAATATATACTTGATAAACTAAAAGTATTAAATAGCATAGAAAAAAAAGTTTTTTATATAAGTGGAAACCATGATTTATTTTATGGTTTTGATGAATTAAAACCTTTATTAAAAAACTTTATACTCTTGGATAATGAAACTTGCTTTTTAGAATATAAAGATACAAAAATAGCCCTAGCAGGAGTGAGTGATAGATTCTCAAAATTTTTCAAAATCAAAAGAGAAGAAAACAAAGTTATAAACTTTTTAAGTGCCTATGAAAACTCTATTTTTCTAGCTCACCAACCAAAAGATTATAAGTTTGCTTTAAAAGCAAATGCCAAACTCTTTTTATGCGGACATACTCATGGTGGTCAAATTTACCCCTTTCACTATGTTGTTAGACTCTTTCAACCTTTTTTAGCGGGTCTTTTTTATATAAAACAAACAACTATTTATGTAAATAAAGGTTTAGGATATTGGGGTATAAATTTTAGATATAAAGCAAATAATGAAATTACTTTATTAAAATTAACATCAAAAAGTGTAGAATAATCATATGAAAATTTTAATAATCGAAGATGATGTAAAAATCGTAAATTTCTTAAAAAAAGGCTTAGAAGAAGAGTCTTATAGTATTGATTATTCACATAATGGTGAAGAAGGCTTATATTTAGCAAGTGTAAATAGTTATGATTTAATTTTACTTGATATTATGCTTCCTTTACTTAATGGAATTGAAGTTTGTAAAAAACTAAGAACTGATGGGATAAATACACCCGTGATTATGTTAACAGCAAAAGACAGTATTGAAGATACTATAATAGGTTTAGATATAGGAGCAAATGATTATTTAGCTAAACCTTTCTCTTTTTCTGAATTATTAGCAAGAATGAGAGTTCAATTAAGAACAAAAGATTCAACACAAACCACAATTAAAATAGATGATTTGGAGCTTGATTTACTTGCAAAAACTGCAAAAAGAGCCGGAGATAATATAATTCTAACAGCAAAAGAATTCTCACTTTTAGAATACTTAATAAAAAATCAAAATAAAGTTTTATCAGAAACAGTACTAAGTTCTATGCTTAATAATATGGATGAATCAAATATAAGCAATGTTGTAAATGTATATATTTATAGACTTAGAAATAAAATAGATAAGCCTTATGAAAAAAAGCTTATAAAAACGGTAAGAGGCTTGGGATTTAAAATAGATGCAAAATAACCTATCAATTAAGAAGAAACTACTCATTTACAATGTATTAATACAAGGTTTTATTTTAATAGCCCTTGCTTTTTCTATATATAAAACCTTAGAAATTTCAACTTTAGATAAAGTAGAAACTTCACTCAAAGTGATTATCTTAGATATTGTAGATGACATAATTGATCATAAAAATGGACTTTCAACATTAGACTTTGATGAAGAGAATGAATATAAATTTAAACCTTTATATATAAGACTACTTTCTCAAAAAGAAGGCATAAAAGCTATAGGTTCTTCGCCTTTCCCAGATTCGATTTCAAAAACTTTTCATAATATTCCAAAAGATACTATCCATTTTGAAAAAGATGAGAATTTTATATTAGGTGAAATAAAATTCTTAATCAAAGAAAAAGAGTATATTTTACAAGTTGCCACTGATTATAAAATATTAAATCATACGATGGAAAACTTATTATATATCTTAATCTTTATTATTCCAATTATCTTAATATTTTCTATTATTGGTGGATACTTTTTGATTCATAAATCTTTTGCTCCAATTGAAAAGATACTCTTTGATTTAAAAAATATAAATGCAACAAATTTATCAAAAAGATTAAATTACAAAAACAATAAAGATGAGATATCTCAACTTTCAAACGAAATTAATAACTTACTTCAAAGATTAGAAATATCATTTGAAAAGATAAATCAATTTTCAAGTGATGCTTCCCATGAGCTAAAAACTCCCCTTACAATTATAAGAGGAGAAATAGAAATAGCATTAAGAAAAGATAGGGATAAGAAAGAATACAAAGATACTTTAGAAGTTTGTTTAGATGAAGTTTTAATGATACAAAATACTATTGATGATTTACTTTTTTTAGCAAAAAATGAAAATAACACAAATACCTATGAAGAAGATGCTTATATGGATGAAATAAGTCTTGAAGCTATAAAAGAATTAAAATTATATGCAAAGTTAAGAAATATAGATATTCAATCGCAAATCATAGATATCTTCCAAATCAAAGGGCATACAAAACTTCTAAAAATTGCAATTAAGAACATTCTTAAAAATGCTATATCTTTTAGTCATGAAAACTCTGATGTAATCATAAAAAATTATATAGAAGATGGCAACTTTATTGTTAGTATTGAAGATAAAGGAATAGGAATAGCAAAACAAGAACAAAATAAAATATTTGAGAAGTTTTATAGAACAGATAAAAGTAGAAATAAAGAATCGGGCGGAACAGGTCTTGGAATGGCAATCGTTGATAAAATAATAAGTAGTCACAATGGTAAAATTGAGTTAATAAGTAGTGAAGAAATAGGAACAACTGTAAAACTGATTTTTTCAAAAGAGAAGATGTAATCTTTATATTTTGTGATTTTTAACTTTTTGGCTACAATTCCACCAAAAGGTACTCTTATTAGGGATTTTTCCCTCAATACTTAAGAAAACAATCAAATTTATAAATTTTGAATTTTTAAAAATAGTGGAGAAAGAATGGTAAAAAAATATTTTAAAAAAGAGGAATGGTTTAGTAACATAAGAGGAGATACTCTCTCTGGACTTGTTGTTGCATTGGCATTAATTCCTGAAGCAATAGCCTTTTCAATTATTGCAGGAGTTGACCCTAAAATTGGTCTTTATGCTTCATTTTGTATAGCTGTTGTGATTTCATTTGTAGGTGGTCGGCCAGGAATGATTAGTGCTGCAACTGGAGCTATGGCACTTGTAATGGTAACTTTAGTAAAAGATTATGGTTTGCAATACTTATTAGCTGCAACTTTATTAACAGGTGTATTTCAAATTATTGCAGGATACTTAAAACTTGGGAGATTTATGAGTTTTGTTCCAAGAGCTGTTGTGATTGGTTTTGTAAATGCTTTAGCTATTTTGATTTTTATGGCTCAACTTCCAGAACTCACAAATGTAACTTGGCATGTTTATGCTCTTACTGTTTTGGGTCTTGCTATTATATATTTATTTCCTTATGTTCCAAAAATTGGGAAAATCATTCCTTCACCACTTGTTACAATTATCACTTTAACTCTTATTGTACTTTTTTTAGGAATTGACATAAGAACAGTTGGAGATATGGGAGAACTTCCTGATACTTTACCAATATTTTTATTTCCAGATATTCCATTAAATCTTGATACTTTACTTATCATTCTTCCTTATTCTGTTTCACTAGCAGTTGTTGGTCTTTTAGAATCACTTATGACTTCAACTATAGTTGATGAATTAACTGATACAAAAAGTGAAAAAAATAGAGAGTGTACAGGTCAAGGTATTGCAAATATTGCCTCTGGATTTTTGGGAGGAATGGCTGGATGTGCTATGATTGGACAATCAGTTATCAATGTAAAATCAGGTGGACGAACTAGATTATCAACTTTTTTAGCTGGTATATTTTTACTTATCATGGTTGTATTTTTAAGTGATATAATCTCAGTAATTCCAATGGCTGCATTAGTTGCTGTTATGATTATGGTTTCAATTGGAACCTTTGATTGGGGTTCATTTAAAAACTTAAAAACACTACCTCTATCAACAAACTTAGTAATGATTACAACTGTTTGTGTAACAGTTTATACCCACAACCTAGCGCATGGTGTTTTTTCAGGAGTACTATTAGCATCACTATTTTTTGCTAATAAAATCTCTCACTTTATGTATAATGAAACTTTTTACAATGAAGACAATACAATCAAAACTTACAAATTTGTAGGACAAGTATTTTTTAACAGTGCTGATAAATTTTATGAAGCTTTTGACTTTAAAGAGGTTTTAGATAAAGTTATTATTGACTTGACTCGTGCCCATTTTTGGGATATTTCAGCTGTAAATGCACTTGATAAAGCAGTTATAAAATTAAGACGAGAAGGTGCAGAAGTTGAAATAATCGGTCAAAATGAAGCTAGTAAAACTATTATTGATAGATTTGGTATTCATGATGATCCACAAGAAATTGAAAAAATAATGGGAGGACACTAAAATGAGTTCTAAAAAAGTTTTAGTATGTATTGATGATTCTTCATATTGTAAAGCTGCTTGTGAATATGGAGTTTACATCTCTAAACTTCACAACTTACCACTTGTATTATTAAATGTAGTAAATCATACTCACATTTCTAAAAAAGTTGACTTATCTGGAAATATCGGATTTGGTTCAAAAGAGACTTTGCTTGAAGAACTTAGCCTTGAAGAACAAGAAGAGAGTAAAAAACTAATAATTAAAGGAAGAACTCTTTTAAAAACTTTTAGTGAATATGCAAAAGAGCAAGGAGTTGAAAACCTTTTTTCACTTCAAAGACATGGATCTTTTGAAGAAAACCTTGAAGATTTAGAAAAAGAGACATTTATTGCAATAATTGGTTTTGATAAAAATAGTAAAAACCTTGAAGATATTATTAGGACACTTAATATCCCCATTTTAATTGTAAACTCTGAATTTTTTCCAATTAATTCCATTTTAATGGCATATGATGGTTCTGATTATGCAAATAAAGCAATCAATGAAGCTACAAAAGAACCAATATTCCCTAATATTACTAGACATATAGTAAATATAAATAAAGATACACAAAGCTCACAAAAACTTTTACATGAAGCAAAAAATCTATTTGCAAAAGCTGATTTTGAAGTACAAACTTCTTCTTTAGAAGGGGATAATAAAATTACTGAGATACTAAATTATCAAAAAAATAATAATTTAGATATTGTAGCAATGGGTGCATATAGTCACAATAGATTAAAAAATGTTTTATTTGGAAGTTTTACTTCTAAAATGCTAGAAAAAGCAGAAAAACCCCTACTTCTTTTTAGATAATACGCTAAAAAGGGGCTTGGTTAACTATGCATTAACTACTTATTAATTTAACTAAAATAGAATTCTATTGACATTAATATGAGGAATAAAATGAAAAACTTTACACAATATAAATTGATAATTTTTGTAGCTATTTTTTTAACTACATTTTTTAATCTCTCTTTTTTTAAGAGTATAATAACAGCATATCCCGTTACTGGAACAAATCTTATTTATATAATATCTATTAGCCTTGTTCTACTATCTTTAATTGTATTTTTATTTTCACTTGTGGCATCTAAACATACAACAAAACCTATTTTAATAATAATCTTACTTGTTTCATCTTTTACAGCGTATTTTATGGATACTTATCATGTAGTTATTGATACAGAGATGATACGAAATACACTTCAAACTAATTTCGATGAATCAAGTGATTTATTTAGTTATCAACTTGTACTTTATGTTCTATTATTAGGTGTTATACCTTCAATTATTATTTACAGATTAAAAATTAATTACAGACCACTAAAAAATGAAATTTTTGCAAAATTAAAAACTCTAATTATCTCATTATTAGTAGTTATTATTATAATTTTTAGTTTAAGTAAGTTTTATACTTCATTTTTCAGAGAGCATAAACCTTTAAGATATCATGCTAACCCTATATTTTGGATATATAGTATTGGCAATTATATAAATAAAACTATAAATAGTGGCCCACTTGTTCTAGAAATAATAGGAAAAGATGCTAAATATTCACCTGAAGAGTATGAAAGTGATAAAAAAGAACTTCTTATTATGGTAGTAGGAGAAGCAGCAAGAGCAAATAGATTTTCTTTAAATGGCTATAAAAGAGAGACAAATCCTTTATTAAAAAAAGAAGATATTATAAACTTCCCAAATATGTATTCATGTGGTACTTCAACCGCTGTCTCTGTTCCCTGTATGTTTTCTGTATATCCAAGAAGTGAGTATACTTATAAAAAAGGTATCTCAACTGAAAATGTTATAGATATATTAAACAACACAAAAGATGTAAAAATACTTTGGAGAGATAATAATTCTGATTCAAAAGGTGTTGCCCTTAGAGTTGACTATCAAAATTTTAAAGACCCTAAGATAAATACAATATGCGATGATGGAGAATGTAGAGACGAAGGTATGCTTGTAGGTCTTGATAAATTTATTGAAAAACATAAAAATGAAGATATTCTTATAATTCTTCACCAAATGGGAAATCATGGGCCTGCATATTATAAAAGATATCCAAAAGAGTTTGAGAAATTCAAGCCTGTTTGTAAAACAAATCAATTAGAAGAATGTACTCAAGAAGAAGTTGGTAATGCATATGATAATGCAATACTTTATACTGATTATTTCTTATCAAAAACCATAAATTTTTTGAAACCATATTCAAAATATTATCATACAGGTTTAATATACATGAGTGATCATGGTGAAAGTTTAGGAGAGAATGGTTTATATTTACACGGTATGCCATACCTTATAGCACCAGATGAACAAAGACATATAGGAGCTCTTATGTGGTTTGGGGATAGTGAAGTTAATACAACAAAACTAAGAACATACTCAAATGAGAGATTCTCACAAGATGACCTTTTTCACACACTTTTAGGTTTCTTTGAAATTGAAACAGATGTTTATAAAAAAGATAAGGATATATTAAATCATGCTAGAAAAAATTAATACTCATATACTGTATACAACACTTTGTTTATCTTTTGTAATAGTACTTTTTGCATTTACTCCCATAGATATTTATGTGCAAAACTTTTTTTATAAATTTGATACACATACTTGGTTAATAGATAAACATAATCCCATTTTAAAATATATATTTTATAATGGAATAAAAAAAGTGTTAATGATATTTTCCTTATTAGTTCTTTTTACTTTGATTGTTTTTAGGAAAAATAAACTTGTAAAAATGTATAGAAATGGTCTGATTATTATATTATTAAGCTCTTATTCTGTACCTTTTATAGTTGTTTCATTAAAAGATGTTACAAATATGCCTTGTCCAAAAAATATAGAATATTATGGTGGGAAATATCCAGATGTAAATATTTTCCAATCTTATCCAAAAGACTTTAAAGAAAAAAGAATCAGATGTTGGCCAGCTGGTCATGCTAGTGCTGGCTTTGCTCTTATGTCAATCTTTTTTCTTTTTAAGAAAAGAAAAAATCAAATAATTGCTTTATCCTTTGCACTTTTTATAGCTTGGAATATGGCGCTTTATAAAATGCTCATAGGTGATCATTTTTTAAGTCATACTTTAATTAGTATGCTTTTAGCTTGGCTTATTATATTAATATTCGCAAAAATATTTCAAAGGAAAGAAATTGAGAAACCAACCCAAATATAACTTTTTCAAAAATACCTCTTATGCTTTAAAAGGTCTGCTTGATTTAATAAAAACAGAAACTTCATTTAAAATAGAACTTATTGTTACTATTTTATTATTGCCAACATTGTTTTTTATAGATACAAGCCTTACCAATAAACTTTTGATGTTTATTACTTTGATGGGTATGATTTTAGCAGAGACTATAAATAGTGCCATTGAAAGAGTAGTTGATCTTGTAACTTTGGACCATCACAAGATGGCAGGACGAGCAAAAGATGTAGGAAGTGCTATTGTATTTATTAGTATTTTTATTTTTGTTGTGACTTGGAGTTGTATATTACTTTCTAAATTGTAAAGAAAGTGTCAAGAAAACCTTCTAGTGTACTTTAAGCTTTTGTTTTATACTTACAATATAAAAACATAAAGGCTTAAAGATGAAACTACTAATTCTTCTAGGATTAATTCTAAATCTAACTTATGCTTCTGTTGTTGATGGTTATTTAAATGATCTCAAAGTAGAAGTTCAAAAATCAAATCCAAACTTCAAAGGTTTTGATATAAAAAGAGGTGAAGAGATTTTCACATCAAAACATATGGGAAAAAAAGGCAAAGAGATATCATGTACTTCTTGCCATGGTATTGACTTAACAAAATCAGGTAAAAACTTTTTCACTGGAAAAGTAATAGAACCCCTATCTCCAATAGCAAATCCAAAAAGATTTACTGAAGTTAAAAATATAGAAAAATGGCTAAGAAGAAATTTCAATGATGTTTATAATAGAGTTGGTACAGCACAAGAAAAAGGTGATGTTGTAACTTATATATTGTCAAAGGATAAATAATGAAAGCTCTAATCTTATTAACCTTACTAAGTTCACTAATTTTTGCAGAAAATCATTATTCGAATGGAAAACCTGGCGTAAAACCTGTAGATAATAAAATCTATAAACTAGAGTGTAGTGCTTGTCACTTTGCATATCAACCAGGTCTTTTACCAGCATCTTCTTGGAATAAGATGATGAATAATTTAGAAAATCACTTTAACACAGATGCCAGCCTTGTAAAAGAAGATTTTAAAATCATAAAAGAGTATTTAAATAAAAATAGTGCTGAAAAAGCAATGGATTATAGAAGAAGTAATAAAATTGTAAGAAGTATAAGAAGTGGTGATGTTCCAGAATCTATCTCTAAGACACCTTATATGATTAGAAAACACAAAGAGTTAAGACCTGCAATGCTATCTCAAAAAGAAGTAAGAGGATTGTTTAACTGTGTAGCTTGTCATACCACAGCCCAAAGAGGAATATACAGTGAAAGAGATATAAAAATTCCAAACTATGGAAGATGGGATGATTAGGAGATAAGATGCAAAAAATATATATTTGGTCACTACCAACAAGAGTATTTCACTTTTTATTTGCTTTTTTTATTTTATTAGTATTTATTTCAAGTGAAGAAGATAGATGGTTATCATACCACGCAATAATTGGATATGCAATATTCATACTTTTAATATTTAGATTAGCATGGGGGATTTTTGGTCCAAAACACTCAAAATTCAAAGACTTCCCAATGGGCAAAAAGAATATAAAAGAGTTTTTAAATAATATCTTTGAAGATAAACAAAAATATGTAGGGCACAACCCAATAGCTTCATATGTCATGATAAGCATGCTTGTTGTTTGTTTTTTTGCAGTTATAACTGGAGTTTTAGCATATGGGATACAAGAAGGAAAAGGAATATTTGCATATTTAAATAGCTCTTTTTTTGAAGATATGAAATTATTTAAACATATTCATGAATTTTTATCAACTCTATTTTTGGTACTTTTAGCTTCTCATATATTGGGAGTAATCAGTGATAGAATACTTCATAAAAAACATGAAACGCTAAACTCTATAGTAACAGGTTATAAAAAAAGTGAAAATGAGCAGGGAATAAAACTAAATATTTTTCAAAAATTTTTAGCTTTTATGTTTTTAGCTATTCTTGTTTCTTTTTTCATATTTAATATTATAAAACCAAATAATGTTTTAATAGCTTCAACTTTTAAAGCAATAGATTACAAAAAAGAAAACCCTCTTTTTGTATCAGAGTGTGGAAGTTGTCACACTCTATATCCCTCCAAATTTATTGCCTGAGAAATCATGGAGAATATTGATGAAAGATTTAGAGAATCATTTTGGAGATGATGCAAGTTTAGATAAAAAAGATGAAAAAAATATTTTAGATTTTTTAGTACAATATAGTGCTGAAAAATCTACAAAAAAAGCTAGTTTCAAAATTCTAAAGTCTATAGGAAATAAAGATATAATAGCCATGACTCAAACAACTTATTCGAAAAAGAAACATGAAGATATTCCCAAAAGTGTCTTTTTAAATAAAGAAGTAAAAAGTAAAGCTAACTGTAAAGCTTGTCATAGTGATGTGGAAAAAGGATTAATTGAAAATGATAAAATTAAAAATATTAGCTCTTTTATGTAGTATTATTTTCTCTACTAATCTTTTTGCAGACAAGTATGAACACCATGAAAAAGATAAAGAACAGAAACATCATATTTACAAAAATTTGGATTATCTAAATCTTGACAAAAATCAATTAGCCAAGATAAAAGAGGTACTAAAAAAATATAAAAAAGAGTCTAAAAGATTTTATAAATTTGAAAGAAAAAAAGAAAAAGAATTAACTCAATTAATAGAAAAAAAAGATTTTGATGAAATAACTTATGGAAAAATATTAGATGAGATTAATCAAAAATCTAAAGAGATAGAGGTTAAAAATCTAAAAAAGATTCATGATATTTTAAATGATGAACAAAAAGAGAAATTTTCTCACTTTTTAAAGGAGTGGAGAATTGAATAAAAAAGTACTACTTATAGAAGATGATTTACAAATGCAAAGTTTGATAAGCGATTATCTAAAAGATTATCACTTTGACTGTACATCATTTTCAAATCCTAAAGATGCCCTTGATGAATTCTTTCAAAACCAAAATTATTGTATTGCTATATTAGATTTGATGTTACCTTTTATGGATGGCTTTGATTTATTTAAAAAATTAAAACAAATAAAAGATATACCTATTATCATCTCATCTGCAAGGGGTGATATAGGAAATAAAATACATGGTTTTGAATTAGGAGTTGATGATTATTTAGCAAAACCATATGAACCAAGAGAGCTAGTACTAAGAATAGAACATATTTTAAAAAAATATGAAAATAGTAAAATAATACTAGGTGATTTTGAAATAGACAAAGAAAATAGAGAAGTAATAGTTGATAATTTTCCAGTTGAATTTACAAAAATAGAGTTTGAGATTTTTATTTTCTTAATAGAAAACCTAAATAAAATCTCTTCAAGAGAACAAATACTTCATGCCACGTCACTAGATCCAAATACAAAAAATAGAACAATAGATATGCACATTTCAAATATAAGATATAAAATCGGCGATGACTCTAAAAACCCAAAATACATAAAATCTGTTTGGGGTGTTGGTTATAAGTTTGTGAGTTAAAATGAGTATTACAAAAAAGATTTCTATTTTATTTATCATAAGCCTTATTCTTATGAGTATTATTGGATATTGGATAGATAGTATAAATTCCCAAAGAATAGATAGCCTAATAAAAGACAAATATTTAAAAATAGCAAATGAGATTTATCAAAATATAGATAATACAAGTTTAGTAAATCAAATAATTAAAGAATATAAACTAAAACCCATCACTAAAAATCAAACAAATGAAGAAAAGATTTTATATAACGAAGCTCACACTTTTGGCTCTATTTCAATATTTCAAAAGGGCTTTGATGATGAACTTATTCTTCATATAAAATATCTTGAAGATGAATATATTTTAAAAACTCAAGATGAAAAAAATCTAAATGAAAAACTTACATTAAATATTTTGGTTTTTCTTGATGTCTTTGTTTTATTTCTTATATTTTTGTATATTATTAAACTGCTCTCACCTCTTAAAAAAATCACAAAAGAAATAGAGAGTTTCTCAAAGGGTGATTTAAGTGCAAGAATCAAAATCAAATCAAATGATGAAATTGGAATATTAGCAAATACCTTTAATAAGATGGCAACTAACCTAGAAGAGTTAATTAAAACAAGAGAAGCCCTACTTAGAGATATTGGACATGAACTTAGAACTCCAATTGCTAAGGGTAAGTTTGCCATAGAAAAAATTGATGATTTTTCACAAAAAGAGCTTTTAAAAAAGATATTTTCTGACTTGGAAATTTTAACAAATGAGTTAATAGAACTTGAAAAACTAAATTCATCAAAACTTGATATTACAAAATTTAGTGCGGAAACTTTGATATTAGAGGCTTTAGATAAATTATATATAAATGATGAGACAAAAATAAATTTAAATATAGAAGATGATTTTAAAATAGAGGGTGATTTAAATTATCTTAGCATTGCTTTGAAAAACTTAATTGACAATGCCCTTAAATATACTATTTCCTTTCCTATAATTTTAAAAGCCAAAAATAATACTATTTTTATAGAAAATATAGGTGAAAAACTTTCAAAGGGATTAGATTATTATTTAAAACCTTTCACCCAAGAGTTAGCACAAAGGAATGGCTTTGGATTAGGACTTAGTATTGTTGATAAAATTTTAAATAGACATTATTTAAAATTAGAATATGAATACAAAAATAAAAACAATATTTTTAAAATCAACTTCAAATAGAAAATTTAGTATAATCCTTAAAAATTAAATAAAAGAGTTAATAATAAATGACGGCATTACAAATTGCAGATATTATTGGAATAATTTGTTTTACTGCTAGTGGATTTTTAATAGCTGTTCATTATAACTTAGATATTTTAGGAATAGTTATTTCTTCTTTCTTAACAGCCCTTGGAGGTGGAATGATTAGAGATACAATTGCAAATAAAACTCCATATATTTTTACAGATACACTTCCTGTAACACTTGTAATTGGAACAGTTTTTTTATCTCTTGCTTTTAAACTTCATAAAATAGCAGATTTTGAAGGGAAAATAGCCTTTATAATTTCTGATGCCATTGGCCTTGTCTCTTTTGCAATAACTGGTTCCATCATAGCTATTGAAAATGACTTCAATTTTGTAGGTGTTTTAATTTTAGCTTTTCTTACAGCTGTTGGTGGAGGAACAATTAGGGATATTCTAATAAATAGAGTACCATCAATACTTGTAAGTGAGTTTTATGGAACAGTTGCAATAATAGTTGGTTTAGGTATGTATATTTTACAATTATTTGAGCAAAGAAATATTTTTAATATTACAGTATTATTTATTTTAGGTGTTCTACTGAGATTATTAGCATATTATAAAAAGTGGTCTTTACCAAAGTTATAGATCTACTATAACTTTGTTTTTCCCACTCTCTTTTGCAGTATAAAGTGCTTTATCTGCTCTATTTATAGTTGATTCAATATCTTTATCAAGTTGTGCATCAAATTGAGCAACACCTAAACTAAGTGTAAAACTAAATTTTCCTGTTTTTACATCAACAGAATAATCTTCTACATTTTGTCTGATATTTTCTGCAACACTTTGGGCAAAAGATAAAGAAGTATTATATAAAAGAATTACAAACTCTTCTCCCCCAAATCTAGCTACAATATCACTTTTTCTACAGTTATTTTCTAATATTCTTGAAAGTGAAACTATAACTTTATCACCAACAGAGTGTCCATAAGTATCATTTATATTTTTAAAATTATCAACATCCAAAATGATGATTGAAATATGATGATTATTTCTAATAGAAAGACTTTGCATAGTATTAGCTGACTCTGTAAAATATCTTCTATTATATAATTGAGTAAGTGGGTCTTTACTTGAAAGTTCCTTTAACTCTTCATTTGATTTTTTCAATCTTTGTGATGTTTCATGAAGTTTAGTATGGTCATAAATATATAAACATACTAATCTTTTATCTAAATCATAAGGAACCAAAGTAACATCTTGTCTCATATATTTAAAAACTTTACCCATAATACTATTTGATTGAATTTTAATTAAGTACTCATGAGGCTCTACACTAAAAAAAGAAGTACTTTTTGTTATTAGTACAGATTTTACTTTTCTTACTAACTTTTTTTTATCTATATAAGGGAATTTTTCGCAAATTTCATGATTAACTATTTCACTTGCTTTTACACCTGTTTTAACTTCAAGCCACTTATTCCAAGCTTTTATATTTAGATCTTCATCTAAAATTATTATTCCATTATCAATAGTATTAAAAATGATGTTATTATTTAAAAATTCCATTTAAATCTCATCCATTATTTTATCTAATGCACTTTTCATAAAGCCAATAGAATCATCTCTTAACATCATTATTAGTTCACTATGTATATTTTGAACTTCAAACTCTATTACAGTAGAAATAATTATAATGTGATTATATTCCACATGATAATGTTCTTCTAAATTTTGTGCAGACTCTACAACTTTCACATCAGGTGGTGAAAATAAAATATCAGTCTCTATTAGTTCAGCTAGTTTACTAGAAGTAGTTGAAGAAATAATATTTGTAATTTCTAAAACTACATCTTTTAATTCATCTTCATTTATATCTGATTCATTTAAATCAAATTCTAAGGCTAAATTTTTTAATGAGCTTTCATCAATTAAAAAAAGGTTTTCCCCTGAAAGTTTTCCGTCAATTAATTGGCTAACTAAATAACAAGCAGGATAATGTTCTACTTTTTCTTGAATATAATCCTTAAAATCACTACTTGATAAAGTAGTAATCTTAGGAATACTAAGATTTGCAAATTTTCCTATAATATCAGCAATCGCTGCCGTTGCAGAACCATAAGATATATTCATCAACTCTTGTAAACAATCTTTTTGATCATCATTAAAACAGTTGCTATCGTTCATTATAAAACCTTTAGTTTTAAAAGAATTTGTTTAAGGTTTTCTTCATTAATAGGCTTTTTAATAAATCCTAGTGCTCCATTTTCTTTTGCTTTTACTTTTGAAGCCTCTTGAATATCTGCACTTACTACAATTATTTTTGCATTTTTGTCAATTTTGCATATTTTTTCTACAGCATCAAATCCATTCATTTCAGGCATTGTCAAATCCATAAAAGTAATAGTAGGAGATACTTCTTCATACAGTTTTAAAGCTTCTAAACCATTAGTCGCCTCAAAAACTTCTATTTCTTGACCAACTAAATTTTTTAAATCCTTAATTAGCATCTTTCTTGCCATTTTAGAATCATCACAAACTAAATATTTCATTATTTCTCCAAAACGATTATTGTTTTATTATAGGAAAATTACTATTAAATACTACTCAACTTAACATTTTTTTAAATGCATTTACAATAGCTTTTTTCTCTAAAATTTTTATTTTATCTTCTAAAGTTTCTACACTTTCATCACTTGTTAGGGAAATTTTTTCTTGAATTATATATTTACCCTCATCATAATTTTCATTTACAAAATGTATTGTACAACCTGATTCTTTTTGTTTTTCTTTTATGACAGCTTCATGAACAAATCTTCCATACATCCCTTTTCCACCGAACTTTGGCAATAATGCAGGATGAGAGTTTATGATTTTATTTGGAAAGTTTTTTAAAAGATTTTCTTCAATCTTTTTCATATAACCTGATAAAAATATATAATCAACTTTGAACTCAAGCATTAGTTTAGTAATTTTTTCATCAAGGTTCTCATCTGGATATTTTTTTGCATTTACAACAAAATTTGGAATATTATTATTTGATGCTTTTTGTAACACTTTTGCCTCTTGGTTATTAGATATCACTAATACAACCTGCGCATTTAAAATTTTATCTTCACAAGCTTCAAAAAGTGTATCAAAGCCACTTCCATTGTGTGAAGAGAGTATTCCAATTCTTTTCATTTATTATCCTAATAATTCGTAGAGGCGAATTATAACAACTTTTGTTTAAACTAATATCATGCTTTTTTTCTTTGATTTATTAAAAATACTCCTAAAAATATAAACCCTGTAGCAATAATATCAATCCATTTAATATCTTCTCCCACAATAAATACAGCAATAATAAGTGCAACTATAGGAGGAATATAAGTAATAGAAGAGGCCTTTAAAGCACCTAACTTTTCAATCATATAATAATAAATAATATAAGCTAATCCCGTACCTAATAATCCCAAACCAATAACTAATCCAAGTGCACTATGAGTATCTTGCCAAATATTATTTATGCCATCAAAGTTCGTGATAAAAAGTAAAATCAAAACTCCAAAACCTAACTGATAAGTAGTAAGAGCTTGGGCTTTTAGTTTTAAAGGCATAACATATTTTTTTGCATAAATAAAAGATGCTCCCACACTAAGTGACCCTAAAATCATAGAAAGCATACCTTCCATACTAGAAGCCATAATATTTTCATTAAATACATCACTTATTAGAACAACTCCTAAAAACCCAATAAAAACACCCAAAAAAGCCAATTTTGTGATTTTTTCTTCTTTTAGAAAAATAGCTGCAAGCAAAAATGAAAAAAGAGGAATTGAACCACTTAAAGCTCCTGCAACTCCAGATAAAAGTAAAGCACACCCTTTTACAAATCCAAAATAATAAACAACAGTTGCAAGTAACGACATAATGATAAAATGAAAACTATATTTCAAATCTTTTAGTTTCAAACTTTTTGTATAAAGTGCATATAAAAATACTGGGATAAATCCAAATAAAACTCGAAAAAAAACAACTTGCATAGGAGAAATATAATCAGCTGCCATCTTCATATAAATAAAATTACTTCCCCAAATAATACCTAAAGTCCAAAATGAGATAATTGCAAAATTTTTCATTTTAATCTTTGTGCATGAGTTAATGCAATTGCAATTGCATCTGTAATATCAAGTGGTTTTATCTCTTTTTTTATACCTAATAATCTTTTTACCATAAAAGCAACTTGTTCTTTTGCTGCTTTTCCATTTCCTGTAACTGCTTTTTTAACTTGTAATGGAGTGTATTCAGAAAAATTTCCAAATTTTTGTAAAACCTTTAACGATATAGCACCTCTAAATTGAGCAAGTTTAATTACACTTTTTGGATTAAAAGCATAAAACATATCTTCAATAGCTACTTCGTTTATCTCGTGATTTGAAAAAATCAAATCCAAACCCTCAACCATTTCAACTATTTGCTCTTGTAAAATTTTACTTTTTATTTTTATCAATCCAGCTTCACAAAGTCTTAATTCTCTATTATTTTTTTCTATAACTGCATAACCACAATTTATAGTTCCAGGGTCTATTCCTAATATCTTTTTTTTCAACTGTTCACATATCCTTAAAAAATCTATTCACTTATTAAAAGAGTGATATAATGGTAAAAACTTTATAAGTTTTCACTTAAATTACAAAGTTATCCAAAAGTTATTCACTACTTATTCAACATAATTTTTATTATATCTTAGTTTTTAAAATATTTTAGATATAATATCTACCAATCAAATAAAAAAGAGTTTATATTTA